>NZ_JAEDAI010000010.1:0-506 GCF_016093175.1 Novosphingopyxis sp. YJ-S2-01
AGCAACAAGATATTGCGTTTTGAAATCATCAGTGAAGGAGGCGTTACCGGAACCGTAGCCGATCCCAGGATCATTTTAAAAAAGGCTTTGGAATACGATGCTACGAATATCATCCTTTGTCATAACCACCCCAGTGGCAGTCTTCAGCCCAGTAAGTCGGATATCCTGCTGACACAGAAAATAAAAGAAGCAGCCGGTTGCCTGGATATCCGGCTGCTCGATCATATCATTGTTAGTAGTGAAGGGCATTGCAGCCTGGCAGATGAAGGTCTGCTGTATTAAGCCTGCGCTGTAGGACCGCCAAAGTTCATGGGAATCTCAATATGTTCCAGGTCCTGTATCGGGCCATTGGCCGCTTCGAACCTTTCAATATTTTCCTCCAGCGCTTTCATAAACCGCTTGGCATGCATGGGCGTAAAAATGATCCTCGATTTCACCCTGCTTTTCGGGGTGCCGGGCATCACATTCACAAAATCTATTACAAACTCGGCATTACTGTGGGTAAT
>NZ_JAEDAI010000011.1:0-495 GCF_016093175.1 Novosphingopyxis sp. YJ-S2-01
CCGAAGCCGTCAAGGCTATTGGGAGGAGAACTATGATCAAATTGGCCACGCCGCGGGCGACTGTCTCGCGTTCTCATTTGCGCGCAGCTCTGCTCGCATCTGTCGTAACACTCGCTGTGCCGAGCGCTGCATTCGCGCAAGACGAAGCTGCTCAGGAAGAGGAAGTCCAGGACGAAATTATTGTTACTGGCGAAATCGCGCGTACGATTGAGAACTCGCTGGAAACAAAGCGTCAGCTTGATGTTATCGGCTATGCGATTGTGGGCGAGGACATTGGCGATCTTCCGGATTTGTCAGTTGCTGAAACGCTCGAGAGAATTGTCGGCGTTACGTCCGACCGCTTTAAAGGCGGTGCATCAGAACTATCCATTCGCGGGCTCGGCGCATTCCTGGGTGCGAGCTACCTCAACGGCCGCGAAATCTCGTCAGGCAGTGACGGCCGCGATGTAAACTTCGGCCAGTTTCCTTCAGAGCTGATCAATGGCGCGATTGTCT
>NZ_JAEDAI010000012.1:0-490 GCF_016093175.1 Novosphingopyxis sp. YJ-S2-01
GGCAGATTCCGGAGCGCCCGCTGGCAAAGGCGCGGGTAATGGCTCAGGAAATCTGGCGACCGACGCAGTGTCGGCAGCGCTGGCTTACCGTGCACAGGCACCGGTGCTTGACGGGCTGATGAACGAGCTCGGTCTTGATGGATCTTCGCTAGGCGCGCTTGTGCAAGGTGCAGCGAAGGAAACCGAAGACGCATCTCCCCCTGCCGCCCCAATCGAGCTGCCAGAGAAACCGCGCGCTTCAGGCAGTGATGGCTCAGGTGATGAGCTGGAGCAAGCCGCCGAATAGCGGACTGCTTTCATGAAACAAAAAGGCCTCCCGAGCACTCAGGTGTTCGGGAGGTCTTATTATTATCAAGGCAGGGACTTGGACTCACTAGAAGTGAGGCTATCATCAGCCCGTTTGCTGTTTCACTTATCCTAGAAGGCGCCGCGCAATTGCGCGCACTTCTGCGCCCATGTCTTCGCGCTCTAGCGCTAGCGCCAGCGTCGC
>NZ_JAEDAI010000013.1:0-483 GCF_016093175.1 Novosphingopyxis sp. YJ-S2-01
GCCGGCCTGCCCGAATTGTTCGCGGTGAAGAACAATGCGAAGCCGCCGGTGAACGACCAGTTCAGCCTCGGCGTGCGCCAGCGTATCGGCGTGTTCGAGGCCTCGGTCACCGGCTCGTACCAGCGCGGCCGCCACGGCTATACCAACCTGTTCGCCACCCGGCAGAACAACGGCCTGGGCAATTGCTGCAACACCGCGCCGGTGATTCCGTTCGGCTATGCCAATGTCCTGATCGGCTATGACGGGCTCGATACCCGCTACAAGGCGCTCTATTTCACGCTCGACAAGAACTACACCAAGTCCTCGGGCTGGGGCCTGAACATCGCCTACACGCTGTCCAAGGCGGAGCAGAATGGCGGCGACCTGTTCAGCCTCGATGGCGTGACGCCGGACCGCTATGGCTGGCGTCCCAAGGCCGGCGACGAGCGGCACCGGATCGTGGTCTCCGGCATGGTTGACCTGCCGCTGGGCTTCCGCTTCTCG
>NZ_JAEDAI010000014.1:0-483 GCF_016093175.1 Novosphingopyxis sp. YJ-S2-01
GTGGACGCGGGTGCGGGTGCGGGCATGGGGCTTGTGAGGGCAACGGGTACAGCTGACGAAGGCACAGCATAAGCAAATTTGACGATTTCGTCAAAATATGAGAAATTGACGAAATCGTCAAATAACCATGGGCTCAAAACCGCCATGTCCACACTTGCCCGATACAAGCTGCCCCTGCAGCCTGCGCCCGAGCCTGTCTTGCTGGCCGTGAACCAAGGCGTCAGGTCTGCCAGCTTTGAGCCTGTACAGGATGCGCAGAAAGTCCTGGGCGGGGCGCAAGCCCCGGCCAATGGCGTGTGTCGGGATCCGCAGGGGCGCGTGCGAATCACCTGCGTCACCGACATGCCGGGCGTGACACCAGCCATGATCGATTGGTGGTTTGGCTGGCATCTGCCCTTCACCGAGCGCTATGCGCTTTGGCACCCCACCGCGCATGTCAGATCCGTGGTCAAGGAAGACCGCAGCCATGTGATCGATGATCGC
>NZ_JAEDAI010000015.1:0-478 GCF_016093175.1 Novosphingopyxis sp. YJ-S2-01
GGAACGATTTCTTTCCTCATCGGATTTATTGCAAGTATCTATCTGATCATTGCCAAGTTTGTGGTGACCGATTTTGCACTCACCAACAGACCCAGTTTTTACATTGCACTCACCACCATGATCATTGGTATGCAGCTGTTCCTTACCGGTTTTGTGGCCGAACTGGTAACCCGCAATTCCAGTGAAAGGAACACCTACCTGGTTGAAAAGAAATTGGGTTAACGGGTGTTTCTGCTGATATTGGATGCATGAAGAAGAAGCTGATCATTATAGGTCCGACCTGGCCTTTGCGCGGCGGAGGCATGTCCACTTTTAATGAACGACTGGCGCTCGAATTCATTCACCAGGGATTCGATACCACTATCTATACTTTTTCTTTGCAATACCCCAATTTCCTTTTCCCGGGCAGCTCTCAATATTCCAATGAACCGGCGCCCGAAGGTATCCCCATCAATGTTTGCATCAACTCCATCAATCC
>NZ_JAEDAI010000016.1:0-474 GCF_016093175.1 Novosphingopyxis sp. YJ-S2-01
GCTGTTGACAGCGACAGTTCTTTTACAGAAACAGAGATAGTATTGCGAACGCCTACCGGGCAGATCTTTGGCACGCTGACTACTCCTCATGAAGCGGATAAGGTTCCCGTGGCTTTATTGCTTGCCGGCTCGGGTCCGACGGACAGAAATGGCAACAATCCATTGGGGGTAAAGACAGATGCTTACAAGCAGCTGGCACATGCACTGGCAGAGCATCACATCGCTTGCCTGCGGTTTGATAAAAGAGGAATAGCCGCCAGTTGGAAAGCAGGGGCGTCTAATGAAGCAGGCCTGCGGTTTGAAGATTATATTAATGATGCTGCGGGGTGGATCGCATTATTGAGAAACGACAAGCGCTTTTCTTCTGTTATTGTTGTCGGGCATAGTGAGGGTTCCCTGATTGGGATGGTTGCGGCGAAAAAAGCAAATAAATTTGTTTCTGTTGCAGGCGCGGGGGAATCGGCTGACAAAATC
>NZ_JAEDAI010000017.1:0-474 GCF_016093175.1 Novosphingopyxis sp. YJ-S2-01
AGCCCGGCCACAGCGAGTGACCGTCCGGACCGTCACCCAAGGGACGACCCGGAATGCCGCCAAAGCCGATCTGGAACAGCTGGAACCATTCGCCCTTGCTGACCTCGCGGTTGTCCCACCCTGAATAGAACAGGTGCGGGCTTGAGCTGAAGCCTGCTGCATTGAGGAACTCAGGTGTACCCTGACCGAGCAAGCCGCCCAGGATGTCGACGATACGACCCAGCGCGTGCGTACGACCCGACAGGGCTGCCGGGAATTTTGGCTTGAGCAGCGAACCTTCAGGAATGCGGACCTCGATGAGATCGTAGAAGCCGTCATTGAACAGGATCTGCGGGTCGAAGACCATGATCATGTAGATGCCGAAGAACATCTTGAACATGTTCTCATTGAGCAGGAAGTTGATCGACGCGGCTGACTGCGGGTCAGTGCCGTCAAAATCGAGAATGACCTTCCCGCCTTCGCGCCACATCGTGC
>NZ_JAEDAI010000018.1:0-467 GCF_016093175.1 Novosphingopyxis sp. YJ-S2-01
AGTCGAGGACGAAGAAATGAGATTCAGCGTGCCCCTGGTGCATCCCATTGCGACCTTCTGCCGTTCCGGCGGCCGGGCCAGTGCCTTGTTCCAGGCCTGCGGTGGTGACGTGGGCTGTTCCGTTTGACCTAAGCAAAGGAGAGAAGACCATGCAAGCCAATGTTGGTGGTGTTGACCGTGTGGCCCGCATCGTGGTGGGCGTGTTGCTGGTGGCCCTGGCCGTGTCCGGGCAGATCGGTGTATGGGGCTGGGTGGGCATCGTGCCCATCCTGACCGGAACCTTTCGCTGGTGTCCCGCCTATCTCCCCTTCGGATTGTCCACCTGCAAACGTCCTGGCTGACAGGTGGCCCTGCTCTTGGCTGAGCCTCTGGCCGCCGGTGCCATGGGTGTCGCGGTGGGTGGTGTGCTGGCGCTGACGGGGGCAGGAGGTGGCGTACTGGCCGTGCCCCTGCTGGTGCTGCTCTTG
>NZ_JAEDAI010000019.1:0-453 GCF_016093175.1 Novosphingopyxis sp. YJ-S2-01
ACTGGACCAACATGCTAGTTGCCATGTGGGTGTGCTGGAGATCTGGTTACGCGCTTTTGACACCTGGCTATTCGCGCAGCCGTATGCCCCTTCAAGCTGCAATGCACGCCGCCACATGTGGTGCTAGGCATCGATATCTTCAAAATTGAAAAGTAGTAATGACGTATCCGAATCGCAAAACCTATTGGTATTCCGTGGCGTTCATCGTGCTTGCAATCGACCAAGCCACTAAGAGTCTCATCGATCTGACCACGCCGCTGGGCTGGTCACTTGAAGTGACACCGTTTTTCAATCTGGTCCATGTTCTGAACCCGGGCGCCGCTTTTAGCTTTCTGGCAGGCGCCGGAGGATGGCAGCGCTGGTTCTTCCTTGCGATCGCACTGGGGGCGTCAATATGGTTGGCCTGGATGCTGACCAAGCCGGTGCGCCGTCTTGAGGCCCTGGCGTACAGCC
>NZ_JAEDAI010000001.1:0-807500 GCF_016093175.1 Novosphingopyxis sp. YJ-S2-01
GGGATGGCTATGCCTATGCGGAAGGATTCAAGTCCAACCGCGTGGCACGCAAGCGCATCTTCCGCCGGATCGGCGTGCATCATGACGGCTTCTGCTATGAAGGGCTGGGGGGCAATATTTCGCCCGGCGGGGCGATGATCGGTGGCTTGTGGGACATTTTCGCACTCGTGAAACGCTCTTTGACATTGATGCCATACCGGCACCTCGTTCTCTTCGATCACGCGAGAGCGGAATTTGCCAAGCGCGTTATTAGGGGCTGATCCACAACAATCCCCCCCCCCCCCCCCCCCCTTAGAAGAAATAGCCAGCCATGATCAGGAACGACGTCTTCCAGCGGTCGTCGCCGCCTTGCGCGGCGCCGGAGACGAATTGGCCGGCGCCGACATAGGGATCGTTGCGGCCGATCAGGAATTCGGACCAGATTTTGATCCGCTGGCTGGCCTTGTCGTTCCAATAGGCGCCCAGGTTGATCCGCTGGGTATCGGCGAACCCGGCGTCGTCTTTCAGCATGTGGGTGTAGCTGCCGTACAGATTGACGGTGAACGGGAAAGCCCCGGTGTCGACGTTGCGGCCGACTTCCCCTAACAGCATCGTGCCGCGCGCGGCAATGTTGTAGGAGGAATCATAATCACCCACCGCGATCAGATCGTCGCGGCCGGGGTTGCGCGGGTTGATCGCCTGCCGTGCGGCCAGCAGCCGCAACTGGAGCGGGCGGCGCGTATCGCGCAGGCTGATCGCATAGGCGCGGCGCGATCCCTCGCAATCCGTATCGTAATTGCGCACGCGCGAGGCCCAGGCGGAGCCCGCTAGCGTCAGCGCGCCTTCCGACGAAGTGGCGAGGCGATAGCGGATGCGGCCCACGAACATATCCCGCTCGGTATTGTCGGTTGCATCGGGCACATACGGGTCCGCACGCACGATATTAACGCTGTAGCGCGCCGAATCCCGGCTGATGCCGAAACCTGCTGGCCCCGTGGTCGGGAAATATCCCGCCGTCAGATCGAGCGGCCCGTCGGAATGGCTGGCGCTGATGCCGACATTGTAGACTTCCTCCAGCCCGTAAACGAAGCCCAGGGTGTTGTACCATGAGGAGCCCCAATAACGCTCGTCGAACGGCACGGACTGGAAGCCTACGGTCACCTTGTCCTGCGGCGTCAGCTTTACCCCGGCATAGGCAAAGGAGGGAAAGCTCACCTCGCCCAGATATCCGTCATAGCCGTTGGCGCGGCTGTAGATGAAATTACCGCCGTAAAAGCGATATTCGGCAGCGCCGAATAAAGTCGGCGAATCATAGTTCAGCGTCAGGATCAGCGTATCGAACGAAAGGTGCGTGGAGGTGTAGGGATCGCCCGCTGGCCGGGCATCGTCGAACCGCACGTCGAGCCGCGCGCGAATGCCGACTGTCAGCTTCAGGCGCGCCGGTTCGGCAGCCGATGTTTCAGCGGCAGCTGATTCAGGCGCCGTGACGGGGGCCGAGGGCGCGATATCCTCGCTTACCTCCGGTTCTCCGGCCAGCTGCGGCAAATCCTGCCCGGCGCGCGGCGCGGCATCGCGAAGGTCCGGCGCCGTAGCGGTGGCCGTGATGGGCAGCAGCGAGGGGGCGGCGCCTTCCGTGGCCTGCGCGGCGATGGCAGGTGCGGCCAGACCCAGCCAGATAGTGGATGCGGCAATGCCCAAAATTCATCTCCGGCCGGCACGTCGTCGCTGCCTGAACGATCGCGATCATAGATGATTGTTCAGGACTTGCGGCGTCCCCGTCTCCCTTGGTCGGATGGGCGCCGCCGTTCGCCATTGCCCTCTCTTTTCCAGAAAATCATGCACCGATTGCAACACACCGGCCCAGTCGGATGACACGCTTCCCCCCCCTCCCAGGGAGGAGGCAGGGCAAGTCAGGCGGTGCGCTGATCCTCATACAGATGGGCGGACCGGAAACGATCCGCGCCATCCACCAGAACCGCCATCCCCTCATCCATGTTGCGGAAACGCTGCTCGGTCTCGTCCAAGGTGGTGAGGAGGGTGTTGATATCCTCGCTCACCGCAGTGATGCTATCGCGCATGGATGCCGCCGCCATCGCAGTTTCGTCGATCGTGCAGGCTACGGCGGTGACTTTCCGCTGCTGCTGCCCGGTCTTGGCCCGCACCGCTTGCGAGAGATCATTGATGCCGACGATCGAGGATTCGATCTGGCTGTTCGCGCTGGAGGACTGAGCGGCGAGCTTACGGATCCCCGCAAGATCGCTTTCCGTCTGCACTGCCGCGCCGGCAATCTGCTCGGCCAGGGATTTCACTTCTTCGGCGACCACGGCAAAGCCCCTGCCGGCATCTCCGGCCCGCGCTGCCTCGATCCGGGCGTTAAGCGACAGGAGGCGGCTTTGCGCAGCAAGCGACCGGATCCGGCCAAGCACATCGCTCGCGCTGCCGACATGGGTGACCAGTTGCTGGGAAATATGCTTACCGCTCTCGGCACTGTCGACCGCCACGCCCACCTGCGCCGTCACGCCGTCCAGATCGTCCAGCAACTTTTCGAAGACGAGTCCGATCTGACCGTTGGTCTCTGCCGCATCCGCCATTGCAAGCGCGGACTGTTCCGTGGCGGCGGAAAACTCGGTCATACGCGCGGACGCCTCGCGCGCCGCCTTCAGACCATCGGCATGTCGGCGGCCTGTCTCTTCCGTCGCACCGGCAACAGAGGAGATGGTAGACTGGACTTCGCGGTGGAAGATATCCGCCTCGGCCGCACGCTGCTCCGCCAGCGCAGCCAGGCGATGCTCCATCGTGACATCGTCATAGGTCAGGACAGCCCCTTCGCCCTCTTTCGGAAAGAAGCAGATTTTCAAGACAGTCCCATCATCATAATGATGGAAGATTTCCTTTTCTTCGCCCGACGCTTTCCAGGCCTTATGGTTCTGGAAAATATTCTCTATTCGCTCGGGCGACCATCCCACATTCTTGCCGATACAGGTCAAAAGCTTGTGCAGACCGTCACCGGGCACAATGGTTCCCGGCTCGCAGTGGAACATGGCCAGCGTCTGTGGGCTGATCAGGAGCACCACTTGTTCCTCATCGAGCACGACCACGCCGTTACTGATATGGGCAAGGGCCCGGTCCCAGATGCTCGATTGGCTCAATGCAGCGCCCCCAAAAAAAAATCGTGCCCGCAAACGGGGCGAGGGTCACAGTCGCGGATCAGGGTTAAATCGGAATTAAGAACAATCCGTTTTGCCAAGCCTGACAATGCATTGCGGGCATCCGGTACCGTTCAGCCAGAGGTGCGGCGGTGCGCAGCGATCACAATGCCCGCAACAGCAACCCAGCTCGCCCGATCGCGCATTTCATTGCGATGGACACCCACACCCGCACACAGTCCAGGCGCGGGACAGCCAGCGCGGGGCCCATTCGCGCATGCGCCAAATGGTTAATTCTGTGCTAAGCCATACCCCGAAGCGGAGTCGCTAACGGCGGGGACGGGTCCTGCCGCGCGGGTCGCGACGGAGAAGGGGCATGCGCATTTTCTTGAAATTCATGGCGGTTACCGGCGTCGTCGCGGCGTCCGCGGTAATTGCGACGCCCGCGCTGGCGGCCGATCTGGCTCCCCCCGTTGCCCCCGATGCGCCCAAACTTGGCGAAACGCTCGCGCCGACCGCGCATGGCGGCAAGGGCGGCGGACATTATCGTGGCGGATCGCGCGGCGGCTTCCGCGGTGGATATCGTGGCGGTTACAAGGGCGGCGGTCATTTCCGCGGCGGTTATCGCGGCGGCGGGCATGTTCGCGGCGGACGCACCATCTATCGCGGCGGCGGTTGGGGTGGCGGTTTTGGCGGCGGGTTCGGGGGCGGCTTCGTCGGCTGGTTCGGCGGCCCCGGTTATACGACCAGCCAGAACCTGACCTATCTCTGCTGGTACAACGGCGCCTATTATCCGCTGGAAGCCTGCAACAGCTATTTCGGCTATCAGGGTCAGCGCCGGGGCAGCTATTATTACTATTACCCGCAGGGCGCGGCCTATGGCGGCTATTACGGCCAGCCCGGCTACGCCTATGGTTATGCGCCGGGCGCGTACAGTTATGGCACCGCGCCGGGCGGCTATGGTTATTCCTACGGCTATGGCCAAAACGGATATGATGGCGGCTACTATAATCAGGGCTATTACGATCGCGGCTATGATGCGCGTTACGACAGTCGGCGTTATGAACAGCGCTATGACGATCAGCGTTATGTTGGCCGTATAAGCGATGGCTATTATGGCTATGATTATGTCGGAGCTGCGCATGATTGCTCCTGCGCTTGCAACGCCTGCGCGGCGGACGATCACCGGCACCATCGCTAAGGTCTCATGCAACTGAAAGGCCGGCGATCACGCGGAACGCAGCGCTGGCCTTTTACCCCCGCCCTCGCCTAAAGTCTTGCCATGACCGCGGACCGTTTCTATTCGCTCCACACGCACGGCTTCGTGCGCGTGGCCACCGCCACCCCCGCGGTTCGCCCCGCCGATGTGGCGTTCAACCGCGATGCGATCCTGTCCGAAGCGAAGCGCGCCGATGCCGCCGCCTGCGATCTGGTGGTCTATCCGGAGCTTTGCCTCTCCAGCTATGCGATCGACGATCTGCATCTGCAGGGCGCGCTGCTCGATGCGGTGGAGGACGCGGTGGCCGATCTGGCCGACGCGAGCGCAAGCCTCTGCCCGGTCCTTCTCATCGGCGCGCCGCTGCGCTTTCGTGGCCGCGTCTATAATTGCGCGATCGCGATTGCGCGGGGCCGCATTCTCGGCGTCATCCCCAAGAGCTTCCTACCCAATTACCGCGAATATTACGAAAAGCGCTGGTTTTCCGCCGGCCGGGATGTCGCGAACGAGGCGATGCTGCTGGCGGGCCAGACCGTTCCCTTCGGCAGCGATCTGATCTTCGAGGCGGAGGATCTGACCGGCTTCTCCTTCCACATCGAGATCTGCGAGGATTACTGGGCGCCCATCCCGCCAAGCAGCCATGCCGCGCTGGCGGGCGCAACCATCCTTACCAACCTTTCCGCCAGCAATATCACCATCGGCAAGGCGGACGAGCGGCATCTTCTCGCCCGCGCACAGAGCGCCCGCGCCGTCGCCGCTTATGCCTACAGCGCATCCGGGCCGGGCGAGAGCACCACCGATCTCGCCTGGGACGGCCAGGGCATGGTCTATGAACTGGGCGATCTGCTCACCCAGTCCACCCGCTTCGATCTGGAGCCGGAACTGTGCGTCACCGATGTCGATACGCAGCGCATCCTGAACGAGCGTGCGCGCATGCAAACATACGGCGATGCCGCCGATCATAACGCCGCCGCCGTCCAGCGCTTCCGCCGCGTGCGCTTCGCCCATGAGCCGCATTTCGTCGATCGCGGCCTCATCCGCCCCATCCGCCGCTTCCCCTTCGTGCCGAACCGGCCCGAGCATCTCGATCAGGACTGCTATGAAGCGTTCAGCATTCAGGTGGAGGGCCTGCGCCGCCGGTTCGAGGCAACGGGCGCCAAGCACCTCATCATCGGCGTGTCCGGCGGGCTCGACAGCACCCATGCGCTGATTGTTGCGGCCAAGATGTGCGACAAACTGAAGCTGCCGCGCAGCACCATCCTTGCCTTCACCATGCCCGGCTTCGCCACCGGGGAGGAGAGCAAGGGCAATGCCTGGAAGCTGATGGACGCGCTGGGTGTGAAGGCGGAGGAAATCGACATCCGCCCTGCCGCAACGCGGATGCTCGAAGATATGGGCCACCCCTTCAGCGAGGGCGAGCCGGTTTACGACGTCACCTTCGAAAATGTGCAGGCGGGCCTTCGCACCGATTATCTCTTCCGCCTGGCCGGGCAGCGGCAGGGCTTCGTGATCGGCACCGGGGACCTTAGCGAGATGGCGCTGGGCTGGTGCACCTATGGCGTGGGCGATCAGATGAGCCATTATGCCGTGAACACCGGCGTGCCCAAGACGCTGATCCAGTATCTCATCCGCTGGACCACGCGCACGGACCAGTTCGACGAGGCGACCGAAGAGGTGCTCGAAGCGATTCTGAATGCCGAAATCAGCCCCGAGCTGGTGCCTGCGGGCGAGGACGGCAAGGTCCAGAGCACGGAGGACCAGATCGGCCCCTACGCCCTGCACGATTTCTTCGTCCATCACATCGCGCGCTACGGGCAGAAGCCGAGCAAGGTCGCCTTCCTGGCCTGGCACGCCTGGCACGACGCCGAACACGGATATTGGCCGATGGGCTTTCCGGCAGATAAGCGCATGGCCTATGATCTGGCCACGATCCGCCGCTGGCTGGAGGTGTTCTGCAAGCGCTTCTACGGCTTCAGCCAATATAAGCGCTCCGCCCTTCCCAACGGCCCGAAAGTCAGCGCCGGCGGCGCGCTAAGCCCCCGCGGAGACTGGCGCGCCCCCAGCGACGCCAGCGCCAGTGTTTGGCTGAGCGAACTGCGGGACAATGTGCCGGAGTAATAATTCCGCGCCAGGGGATCGAACCGCGCCGATCGACGATTTGTCCGCGCTGCATTTTCAATAATTCGATCGGTAGCTGCGAAAGAACCGATTTCCCTTCAATCGATCCGAGCGCCCCTCCTGGCTCGATATAAAAACGGTTATGCCAATTTTACCAGGTCCATTCGGACGTCTGGATGTGAGCGACCCGAGCATCGCGCAAGAAACTCGCAGCATTTGCGGCCTGATATTGGACCGGGCGGAATGCGGGATTCACTTTCCAATTTGCCTTTTTACTAAAGCGAACGATTTAAGGGTTTTGGGCTTTGTCTGTTTATTGGCAAGTTTTTTCTAAATAGATATCAGTTACTATTTCGAGACCACTTAAGTTCCACGCAGTGAACTGTAACAAAAACAGCACAGATCACTTGGAAACGTAAAAACTCTTCTAAATTGCTTTGCTGGCAAAAAGGTTCGGTTCCAAGACCTGCAAGTTGCACACGCTCGGGCAAGAGCGGGGGCAAGCGTTAAGGAAACGGGGAACGATAGAGATTGCCCGTCTCCTTTTGAAAAGGACCACCCAAGTGAAAAATAGCTATCTCTCGGCACTGCTGCTCGGCTCGGCGCCGTTCGCACTGCTTTCCAGCCCTGCGCTGGCTCAGTCTAACCAGGCAACCACGTTGCCTTCCAACAACCAGTCGACTGCGACCAGCGCGGACGATGAAGCCGACGCCAATGACGACCAGAACACGATCGTCGTGACCGGCTCGATTTTGCGTCAGACCGATGTTGTAACGCCCTCGCCCGTCACCACGGTCACGGTTGAGAACCTGGATCAGCGCGGCATCAGCACGGTGCAGGAAGGCCTGCAGATGCTGGCCTCCAACAACGGCCCGGCGCTCACCAACAGCTTCACCGCCAATGGCGCGTTTGCAGGCGGCGCTTCTGCTGTTTCGCTTCGCGGCCTATCGACAAACAGCACGCTCGTTCTGTTCGACGGCCTGCGCGCTGCCTACTATCCGTTGGCCGATGACGGATCGCGCAACTTTGTCGATCTGAACACCATTCCTGATGATATCGTTGATCGGGTGGAAGTGCTGCGCGACGGTGCTTCGGCGGCATATGGTGCCGACGCAATCGCTGGCGTGGTCAACATTATCACGAAGCGCGAATTCAAGGGCCTGGCCGGCCGTGCAGAAGCCGGCATTTCGGAGCGCGGCGATGCCGGCGTCTACCGCCTCGGCGTGACGGTCGGTCACGGCGATCTCGCCAATGACGGCTTCAATGCCTACCTGTCCGGTTTCTACTATCGCAGCGAAAGCCTGCGCAATGCGGACCGTCCCTACCCCTTCAATTCGGACGACCTGCGCGCGCTTGGCGGCCCGAACAACACGCTGAACGGCATCGACACGGATGGAACTTTTTCTGGCCTGTCGACCGCAGCGAACTTCCTGGTTCGTCCTTACGATGCCACGAACACCACCGCCCAAGGGCGTTATGTCAATCTCGGCCCATGTTCGGCCGGCACGTTCACGACGCTCACCGACGCGCAGTTCAATAGCTCTGCCACGGCGCCGCGGCAGGTATGCAATGTCGATTATACGCAGCAATACGGCATCATCACGCCGGAAATCGAGCGCTTCGGCGGATCCGGCCGTGCCACCTTCAAATTCGGTGACACGGGCGAAGCGTATGGCGAGGTGAACTTTCAGCAAAGCACGTCCAGCTACACCGGTTTCCCCGGTGTGTTCTTCGGCAACGCACCTACGGGCATCAATTTCCCGCAGTTCTCCACCGCGAACAGTTCCGCTATCCGTGCGCCCGGTTCCTTCGCGCTCACCTTGCCGGTCTATGTCTGCGCCAGCGGCGTTGGAGATGCCAGTGGTCGGAATACTGGGTGTAATGCGACCAATGGCCGCCTGAATCCGAACAACCCGTTCGCTGCGCAGGGTCAGGTAGCTCGCCTGATCGGACGCGATCTGGATTCGCCGACGTTCAACCAGACCCGTAGCCGGGTCTATCGTGCTGCGATCGGGGTGCGCGGCGACATCACGCCCGATATTCAGTACAATATCGGCGCGACGGCCATGCACACCGATCTTCAGCGTCGGCAAGAAGGCTATGTTTACATCGCCAATTTGCTTACCGCGATCGCGCAGGGAACGTTCAATTTCGTCAATCCTTCGCAAAACACGCAGGCGCAGAACGACTTCGTGCGTCCTACCAACATCACGAATGCCAGCTCCGATCTCTATCAGCTGCAAGCGGTTGTCACGAGCCGCTTGGCGGAACTGCCTGGCGGCCCGCTTCAGCTGGGTGTTGGCGGAACGATCTATTACGAAGCGGTAGACGCGCCCAGCGGCAACCCCGATAATTTTGGGCCTACCCAGCGTTACTTCTCGCTCAACGCATTCGGCACAACCGGTGATCGTACCGTCAAGGCGGCATTTGCCGAACTTCAGGCACCGGTACTGGACATCCTGGAAGTTCAACTTGCGGGTCGCTACGACAGCTATTCCTCGGGCCAGGATTATTTCTCGCCCAAGGCAGGCTTCAAGTTCACGCCGATCCGCCAGCTCGCGATCCGCGGAACCTATTCCAAAGGCTTCCGCATTCCGTCGTTTGGTGAAGCAAACGCGCTGCCCACGACGGGTTACGTGACCAACAACGCTTCGTTGTTCAACGACGCGTATCTGGCGCAATATGGCTGCTCGGTCGCAACCTTTGCGAACTGCCCGACCTACATCCGTTCCGGTTCCTACGGCCAGACCACCTTGGCCAGCCCGAACCTGGACCCGGAAAAGTCGCGCTCGTTCACCGGCGGCGTAGTGTTCGAACCGATCCGCAATCTGTCATTCACGGTCGATTACTACAATATCAAGAAAACCGGAGCGATCACGCAGCCGAGCAACTCTCCGGCGCTTCTGGCTTACTACAACGGCCAGGCAATCCCGGCAGGCTACAACGTCATTCCCGACGCGCCTGATGTAAACTTCCCGAATGCCACGCCGCGCGTAGCCTTCGTGCAGTCGCAGCTGATCAACGCCAACACCATCCGCACTTCGGGTATCGACGGCACGATCAGCTTCAACCGGGAGTTCGGCAACGTCCGCTTCGGCAGCTATCTGGACGCCACCTACATCCTGCGGCTCGAAACCGAGTTCCCGGATGGCACGGTGGAACGTTATGATGGCACGCTGGGTAACTTCAACCTGACCGCCGGATCGGGCACGCCCAAGTTCCGCGGCACCTGGCTGAACAGCATTGAAGTGGACAATGTTCAGCTGAACGCGACGGTGAACTATTTCGATGGTTACAACCTGTCGGCTGTAGACCAGGGCACTGGATATAAAGACGGCGGCCTGAACCCCGGTTATTCGCCCACCGGCGACAATGTTCCGGAATATGTGACGGTTGACCTCGGCCTGCGCATCAAGGCGACCGACGAGTTCACGTTCACCGCGAACGTGCTGAACCTGTTCGACAACCTGCCGCCGATCGACGTCGTCACCTACGGCGCCCACCTGTACAACCCGGTTCAGGGTGGCACGGGCATTCTCGGCCGCTTCTTCAAGGCTGGTGTGCGCGTCGGCTTCTGATTGATTTCGTCACACTGACAAAGAGAGGGCGGCGCCGCGAAGTGCCGCCCTTTTTCGTTCCCGGAACAATACCGTACGACCAGTCCGAACGCGCGTTAAGAGCTTGGTGATCCTCTTTTTCTATGATCACTCTCATGGGCATTCAAAAATCTCCCGCCGCCTGCCAAGGCTGCCGCGACGGCGCTGCGCTGGACTTCGACATTTCCATGGCGTTCCAGCCGATCTTCGATGTGCAAACGGGGCGCCCGTGGGCTTTCGAGGCGCTAGTGCGCGGGCCGCAGGCGCAATCGGCCTGGTCCATTTTGGAAAAGGTTTCGGCCGAAAATCGCTACAGCTTCGATCAGCGCTGCCGTGTGGTGGCAATCGAACGCGCCGTGAAAGCCGGCATCCTGGATACCGATGCGCGGCTGTCCATCAACTTCCTGCCTAATGCCGTCTACTCGCCCAAGGCCTGCATTCAGCTGACGCTCCGCACCGCGGAAATCTGGAGCTTCCCGACGAGCCGCCTGATGTTCGAGTTCACCGAGAACGAGAAGATGGGCGATACCGCGCATGTCCGATCGATCATCGACAGCTACAAGGAAATGGGCTTCACCATCGCTATGGACGATTTCGGCGCGGGCTATTCCGGACTGAACCTGCTCGGCGAGTTCCAGACCGATGTGATCAAACTGGATATGGAGCTGGTCCGCAACATCGACCGTAGCATGCCTCGCCAGATGATCGTGGAAAGCATGGTCGCGCTGTGCAAGCGCATGGGGATCGCCGTGATCGCGGAAGGGATCGAGACCGAGGCCGAATATCGCTTCGTGCGGGACATGGGGATCGATCTGATCCAGGGCTATCTGCTGGCCAAGCCGGGCTTCGAGATGCTGCCCGAACTCCAGTGGATGGAACCGCAGCCGGTGCCACTGCGCCAGGCGAGCTGACCCCGCCCGGCGCAACCAAGCTGCTTATGCGCTCTGCTTACAGCGTGCGGATGATGCCCGAAAAGTCCTTCCGTTCGTGACCATCGTCCACGAACGCTTCGTAAAGCTCTCGCGCCTTGCTGCCCATCGGCACCTTGGCGTTCGCCGTCTCGGCCGCTTCCATGGCGAGGCGGAGATCCTTCAGCATGAGACCTGCGGCAAACCCGCCATCATAATCATTATCCGCCGGGCTTTTGGGGCCGACGCCGGGGACCGGGCAATAGCTGGTCATCGACCAGCTCTGCCCTGAGCTGACCGAGGCGATGTCGTAGAATTTCGCCGGATCGAGCTTCAGCTTTTCAGCCAGCGCAAAGGCTTCGCAGGTGGCGGCCATCGTCGCGCCCAGGATCATGTTGTTGCACATTTTGGCAGCCTGCCCGGTACCGTTGGTGCCGGCATGGATCACCGCCTTGCCCATGTCCTTCAGGATCGCTTCGGCGCGTTCGAAGCCCTCGTCCGACCCGCCGACCATGAAGGTGAGCGTGCCGCCCTCGGCCGCCGCGATGCCGCCGGATACGGGCGCGTCGACGGCGACCAGCCCCTTGCCCTCCGCCGCTTCCGCCACCGCGCGCGCGGTCTCCACGTCGATGGTGGAACAATCGATCAGCAGCGTGCCTTCCTTGGCATGCGCGAATACGCTTTCCTGATAGACCGCCTGCACATGTTTGCCGGCGGGCAGCATGGTGACCACCGCAGCGACGCCTTCCACCGCCTCCGCGGCGCTGTCCGCGATCGTACAACCCGCCGCCTTGGCCTTGGTCAGCGCCTCTTCGGACAGGTCAAAGGCTTTCACCTCATGCCCCGCCTTGGCGAGGTTCGCGGCCATCCCTCCGCCCATATTGCCGAGGCCGATGAATGCGATGGCGGTCATATGATACTCTCCGTTCGTGAAACTCTATGGGCTGCCAACGGGCGAACGCGGTGCGCGTTTCCCATTCTGCGGCGCTTACACGTCATGCTTGTCCTGCCGCCGCGTGCCGAGCAGCACCTCGCGCTCCAGATGCGCGCGAAGCCCGCGATAATAATCGGTCAGGAACTGCCGATCGTCCGGCATGGGTCCGTCATAGCCGATGCGCCGCGCGATGGCGTCCGCCACCGTCCGTTCCGCGCGCTCATCGCCGATGCGCAGCACGTCTTCCAGCTTGTGCAGTTCGTGGATGCCGTAGGAATCAAGCGCGGCCTCGGTGAATTCGTATTGAACCGCGCGTTCTTCGGCCAAATCCGCCTCACGCTTCTTCCTCGGCCGTTCGACCACCCAGGTGCCTGCCAGCAGATCGCCGATCCGCATCCTGTCCCGGTTGAGTTTCAGGAAGAAGGAGAAGCCGAGCGCCCAGAGCAATGCGGCAAGCACCGCCCAGCCATTTGCATCGCCCGTGGCGGCCATGCTGGCGATGATCATGAAGGGCAGGAACACCTCCACCTCGCGCATCAGGTTCCGCGCGATCACCTGATCGATCGACAGCGGCCCACCATCGCGTGAGACGACGCGCATGCCCATGATGCGCTTGCCCCATGTCGCAGCCTTCGGCCGCGCCTCCATCGCAATGAAATAGACCATGCGGAAGGCAAAACCCCCCAGCGCCACGGCAATCACCACCGGTTCCATTGCGCCGGCCCCGAAGGTGCCAACCGCCAGGGCCAGAAGCGCAAAAAGCGCCGCGAGCACCAGCCCGATGATTGCGAAATCGAGGATCAGCGCGATCAGGCGCGCGCTGGCGGGCGCGATAACGACACCAAGCGGCACGCCCTCCGGCGTCACCAGATCGCGCCGCCTGCGGACCGAGGAAGAGCGCCGCCGCTTACGCGCCATCGCCCCGTCCCTCATGGCCCTGTCCTTCATGATGGTGGCTTCGCACGCGCAGGAGGTAGAAGTAGCTGCACCAGCCGGCGAGCATGAAGCCGCCGATGGCATAGCGAACGGGCGTGATGGTGATCGTCTGCCGCCCGATCCCTTCGAGCAGCCCTGCGAACAGCAACATCACGACGACGCCCAGCATCGCGGCGGCGGCGCTGCGCCCGGCCTGCGCGGCGGCATCGATCCGCGATCGATCGCCGGGAAAGGCGACGGCGGTGCCGATACGCACACCCGCGGCCGCGGCGATGACGATCGCGAACAGCTCGGTCGTGCCGTGGATAAACAGCCAGCCGCCCATCTCCACGCCCAGACCCTTGGCGGCATAGACCTGCAGGAACGCGCCGATCATGCAGCCATGGTAGAGCGTCAGCAGCAAGGTTGGCAGGCAGAAGGCGAAGCCCAGCGCAAAGCACAGCACCGCCACCTGGCTGTTGTGGACGAACAGCATGACGGCAAATCCGGTGAGCATCTGTCCGCCGCCGCCATCGAACAGCATGCGGCGCATTTCCTCTGCCGGCATTTCCGGCCCGCGTCCGCTTGCCAGATCGGGCGGCACAAAGGCGGCGAACCAGCTGGGATCGCTCGCGACGAGGCCCCAGCCGATGATCGCGCCGACGAGCATCAGCAGCGCCATCGCCAGAGTCTCACGCCACAATGCGCGCACCGCGGCGGGCCAGTCGGTGAGGAAGAAACGCGCCACGCGCCCGCCGAGCCCGGCACGGTTGCCGTAGAGCCGGTAGTAACCGCGCAGGGACAGCGCCTCCAGATGCGCGATCAGCGCCTGATCGAGCGAGATGGCGCGCGCCAGCGAAAGAGAGCTGAGCGTGGCGCGGTACAGGCGCGGCAGCTGCAACAGCTCGTCTTCGGTCAGGCGGCGGGGGCCGCGCTTTTCGACGCGGTTCAGCAGTTCCTCGAACGCTTCCCAATCGGCCTCCCGCTCGGCGCGGAAGGCGGCGGCGCTCTGGATGGTGGCGGTCATAAAGTGGCCCTCCCGTCCGCCAACGACGTCATTGCGAGGAGCGCAGCGACGAAGCAATCCAGGGCCGTTGCGGCACCAGTCGATGAGGCAGCAGCGCCATCCGGCCCTGGATTGCCGCGTCGCCCTGCGGGCTCCTCGCAATGACGGGGGGCTCTAAGACAAATGTTCACAGCCGCTGCGCCTTCACGATATCGAGATAGCGGCCCACGAGCTGCGGGCCCATGTCGCGCCAATCGGCTTCCAGAACGTCCGCGCCCGTGAGCCGCAGGCGTTCGATCACCAGCTTGCGCTCGCGCAGCAGCGTGCCCGCGACGACGGCGCGCGCCACATCCTCGCTCTCCTGAGGCACCGCATCGACCACGCTTTCCAGCTCCTCGTCGCGCATGATGAGGAAGAGGACGACATGCTTGGCGGTGAGCCGCCCTACGGTGCGCAGCATCAGCTCCGCGCTCGCCGGATCGACGAAATCGGTGAAGATCACGACCAGAGACCGCCGGTCCAGCCGCGCGTCGAGACTGGTGAGGCCCAGCGTGAAATTGGTCTCTTGCGTCGAATAGTCGATGTCCGCCGCCAGCCGCTGCAGCTGCGCGAAGCTTTGCGTGCCGCGCACCGCGCCGCTGGCGATATGCGGGTGCGAATCGAAAGAAAAAAGGCGCACACCGTCCCCGGCCTTCAGCGCGACGAAGGCGGTGAGCAGCGCGGCGGCCACGGCGCGGTCGATGCGCGGCAGACCGGCCACCGGCTCGCCCATCAGCCGCCCGCTGTCGATGGCAAGGACCAGGCTGTTGGCGGTTTCCGCGCGATATTCCTTGGCGAGCAGGCGCGAATGGCGCGCGCTGCGCTTCCAGTCGATCATGCGCCGCTCCATGCCGCGCTGATAGTCGGTCAGCGCCTCGAACTCGCGGCCCTGGCCGATCAGCGGCTCCATCCGCTCACCGATCATGGCGTCGCGGCGAAGGAGCTGCATCGCATCCTCGCGCACGCGGGCCAGATCGGGCTGGATTGCGACGTTCACCTCGGGATCGATCACGCGCTGCTTCCATACGAGGCCGAGCGGCCCGCGCCAGCGCAGCCACAGGGGGCCGAGCGCGGAAAGCCCGCGCCGCGCGGCGACGAGGCGATGTATCACGCCGCCCTCCTGCTCGGTTCCGGCGAGCCGCAGTTTCGGCGCGAAACCGGCGATTTCGGCGAGCAGATCGTCATGGCCGAGCCGCGCTTCGGCAGGCCCCGAAAGCCCGCTCACCGCGATGCGCACCGGCACCTCGCCGCCCACGCCCACCGCCTGCGGCGCCCCGACGCTTGCCTCCACGCTGCGCAGGGCAGCGCCCGCCAGCGCATCGATCAGCATCAGCACGATCACCGCGCCGATCCAGACGATGGCCAGCGTCCACCAGGCGGGCACCAAAAAGGCGGCGAGCAACGCCGGCAGCGCGCCCGCCCCGGCCAGGACCACCGCCCGGCCGCTGGGATAGATCATCGCGGCGCCTCGGTTTCCTCGACCAGATCGGCAACGATCGTCTCGATATCGCGCGCGTCGATCTGCGCGGTAGGCGACAGCGTGACGCGGTGGCGCAGCGCGGGAACGGCGAGCCGTTTCACATCGTCCGGGATCACATAATCGCGCCCCTCCAGCACCGCCCGCGCCCGCGCGCCGCGCGCCAGCATCGCGCCCGAACGCGGGGACGCGCCGATGCCGATGTCCGGGCTTTCCCGCGTCGCGCGCACCAGCCGCACGATATAATCGGCGACTTCGTCCACCAGCGTCACCCGCTCCACCGTCTCCATCGCCTCGGCCAGCTTCGCGGCATCGGCCTGCGCGGTGATGCCATAATCCTGTGGCCCCTGGGACGTCGCCCCGCCGCCATGGGCGAGCACGATCGCGCGCTCCTCCGCCGCATCCGGATAGGCCAGCACATGCTTGAATAGGAACCGGTCGAGCTGCGCTTCGGGCAGCGGATAGACCCCTTGGTGTTCGATCGGGTTCTGCGTCGCGACCACGGTGAAGCGGTCCGACAGCCTGTGCGTCTCGCCGTCGAAGGTGACCGAGCGTTCCTGCATCGCCTCCAGCAACGCGGCCTGCGTCTTGGGCGGCGTGCGGTTGATCTCATCCGCCAGCAGCAGATCGCAGAACACCGGCCCCTTGGTCTGCGTGAACGTGCCGGTCTGCAGATTGTAGATGTTGGAGCCGATGATATCCCCCGGCATCAGGTCCGGCGTGAACTGGATACGGCCATAATCCAAGCCTAGCGCGGCGGCGAAACAGCGCGCGGTGAGCGTCTTGGCGGTGCCCGGCGGCCCTTCGAGCAGGATGTGCCCCCGCGCGAACAGCGCCGTCAGCATCAGATCGATCATGTCGCTCTGGCCCGTGATCGCCTTGGCGGTCTCCGCGCGGATATTCTCGGCGAGCGCCTTTACGTCGGAAATTTCCATCATCTCTGTCCTTCGATCCAGTGGGCGAGCGCTCTTGCGCGCGCATGCAATTCCTCTTCGTTCTGCGCATTCGCCACCGCATCGGCGCGGGTGGAGAAGGCGCGTTCCTCGCCTCGTCGGCCGGTGCGTGCGTCGATCCATTCGGCCAGCCGATCGCAGCTGAGCGAGGGCGGCGCGCCGAGCCGTTCGCCCGCACGCGCGCGCATCATCGCGGCGTAGCGCGGGCCGAGCCCGCCAATCCGCCCGGCGCGGCGCAGCAGGTCCGCGCTCGTTTCCACCAGCGCGCGCTTGCCCAGCGCGAACACGCGGGCGCGCTGGGCGACGGGGCCGAAGCGGTTGAACCCATGAATCAGCGCGAGCACCCCGGCGAACAGCAGGATCAGCGTCAGCGGCAGGAATGGCGGATCAAACAGAAGCTTGCCCAAATTGCGCGCACCCGCGGTAGACAGGCGCGGCGTCGCGATCAGCACCGGATCGCCGGTGTAACGCAGGTGATCCACCAGCGCGAACATCGCGCGCGCATTCGCCAGATCGTCGATCCCGGCATTGTTCATCATGTCCGGATCGGTCAGCATATAATCGCGCTCATGCTTGCCCGGTACGATCAGGCCCCGCGCAGCGCCTTTCGGTAGCCCGTCTTCCGTGTCGGCATCGCCGCGCGCTACATGCAGTTTGTCCGGCAGTGTCACCGTGACACCAAACAGATCGGTCCGCGCGCCGCCCTGCATCTCCGTGATCTTACCGGGCGCGATCGGCTCCAACAGGCTGTCCAGCGCGTCCGGCGGGAAGGTGCCCACCGCACCTACCCTCTTCTGGCTCAGGCCCATCGGCGCCACCGCCCATTTGGGCAGCACGAACAGCACCGGCTCCTCCGCATCGGCGCGGATTTCAGCGATCTCTTGCAATGCTTCCGGATTATCCTTGGCATCGACGAAGACGATCAGCAGCCCCTTCTGCCGCAAATCCATCTTGCGTGTCAGGACGCGCGTTTCCGGACCCGCCTCGCGCAGCAGCCGCACGAAACCCGAATAGCCCACCGCCATATTCGATGTGGGCGAGGCGGTGACGCCCTGCTCGCTCATCTTTTGCGGCGCGTAGCTGTTCAGCACGAACGCCAGCAGCCCCGCGATCAAGCTGATCGCGATGCCGGCAATCACCATATTGCGCGCGAATGGGTTGGCGGCTTTTTCGCTCACGCCGATCTCCAGCTTCCGGAGAAGGCGAAGCGTTCATAAGCGTCGCGCGCCTCTTTCCAGCCTTCCGCGCCCACCGGACGCCGCGCGAACAGCGCGCGCTCCGTGATCCCGGCCATCGCGCCGAACGGCTCGCGCGCCTGTTCGGGCAGGCCCGGCGCCCCGGCGATGTCGCGCGCGGTAAAGGACGGCATCAGAAAATCGGGCAGGCGGCCGGCGATATCCTCGACAGACCGGCGCAGGAGCAGATGGACCGCCTCCTCATAGCGTCCGTCCGCGGCCAGCGCTTCGGCCTCTTTCAGAAGGTGGCGCGCAGTCGCCTCCTCGGGCCGCCAAGCCTCCCCTGCCTCTTCCGGCACCTTGCTCTTCTGCCATGGCCAGCGAATTGCGACGCCCAGCAGATCGCGGGCGATCCACCAGATCACGAGCGCCGCGACCAGCGCCAGCCCGATGTAGAACAGATATGGCACCGCCGGTGCCATCCATTGCAGAAATTTGATCAGCGGCTCCAGCCAGCTGGGCGGCTCGGGCGGGACATAGGGCGGCAGATCGAACTGGATCGCATTGTCCCGGAGCAGCGCTGCATGCGCTGCCTCCAGCTGCCTGTCCTCGGCGCCCCCCGCCGCGATCACCTGCTGTGCCGCCATCGCGCCGGACCTTGGCGACGCGGCCTGCGCTTGGCAAGCGCTGGACGGGCGCACAAGCGCACTTTATGCGGGCGGGCGAAACCACGATCCGCCCAACATCGATCAAGAAGACGAACCGCCATGCTCGACATCAAACAGCTCCGCAACGATCCCGAGGGCGTGCGCGCCGCACTGGCCAAGCGCGGGGCGGACATCGACCTTGCCCCGATCCTGAAGCTGGACGAGGAAGTGCGCGCGCTCACCGGCCGCATCGACGCCGTGCAGGCGGAGCGCAACGCGATCGCCAAGGCGATGGGCCAGACAAAGGGCAAGCCGGATCCCGAAAGTATCGCCAAGGCGAGCGCGCTGAAGGCGGAAGCGGCGGATCTTGCCACCGAACAGGGCCTAATGCGCGGGCGGTTCGAGGAGGCGATGGCGGGCCTCCCCAATCTGCCCGATGCGCGCGTGCCCGAGGGCGGCAAGGAAGCCAATCGCGTCATCCGCAGCTGGGGGGAAAAGCCGGATCTGGGTGACAAGCCGCTCAGCCATCTGGAGCTGATCGAAAAGCACGGCCTCGTCGATTTCGAGCGCGGCGTGAAGATGGCGGGCAGCAATTTCTGGCTCTACACCGGCGACGGCGCGGCGATGGAATGGGCGCTGCTCGACTGGTTCAACCGCAGCCACCACCAGGACGGCTACACCTTCTTCCTGCCGCCGCATCTGCTGCTACCCGAAAGCGGCTATGGCGCGGGGCAGTTCCCCAAGTTCAAGGACGATGTCTTCCACATCCAGGTAAAGGAAGGCGGGCAGGAACGCTTCCTGCTGCCCACCGCGGAGACCGCGCTTCTTAACATTTACCGCGACGAGATTCTTCCCGCCGAAAAGCTGCCCATCAAGGCATTCGCCTACACCCCCTGCTATCGGCGCGAAGGCGGCGGTGCGCGCGCGGACGAGCGCGGCACGGTGCGCGGGCACCAGTTCAACAAGGTGGAGATGTTCCAGTTCGTCGATGAAGACCAGGGCGATGCCGCCCTGGACGAACTGCTTGGCCGCGCGGAAAGCCTGCTGCAGCAACTCGGCCTGCATTATCGCACCGTGCTGCTGGCGGCCGGAGACGTCAGCGCATCGATGGCCGTCACCTATGATGTCGAGGTGTGGATCCCCTCGATCAACGATTACAAGGAAATCAGCTCGGTCAGCTGGGCGAAGGATTATCAGGCCCGCCGTGCACGTATCCGCACGCGGGGCAAGGACGAAAAGCAGACGCGCTTCGTCCACACGCTGAACGGTTCGGGCCTGGCCACCAGCCGGCTTTTTCCGGCGATCCTGGAGCAGCACCAACAGGCGGACGGCAGCATCGCCATCCCCGAGCCCTTACGCGCCTGGATGGGCAAGGACCGGATCGGCTGACCCGCTATGCCCGGCGCCAACAAGCAAGTGACGGGCGGGCACGGCTCGGCTATCAGAGGCGGCAACATGTTATCGCTGCCCAATATTCTGACGCTATCCCGCATATTGGCGGTGCCGATCCTGGCCTTTCTGTTGTGGCCGGATTTCGAGCCGCTGGGGCTGGAGCCGCGCCGCCTCGATTATCTGATCGCTTTTGCGCTCTACTGCCTGATGGGCATCACCGATTATTTCGACGGCTATCTGGCGCGCGCCAGCGGCGCGGTGTCGCGGCTCGGCCAGTTTCTCGATCCGATCGCGGACAAGATCATGATCGCCGCCGTGATCCTGATGCTGGTCTTCACCCGCGATATTCAGGGGTACAACGTCGCCGCCGCGCTGATCATTTTGCTGCGCGAGATCATCGTGTCGGGACTGCGCGAATTCCTGTCAGGCATTCAGGTGTCCATGCCCGTCTCGCGCCTCGCCAAATGGAAGACGACGGCGCAGCTCGTCGCCTTCGGCGCGATCATCCTGGCGGGCGGTCTGCCAATGTGGACCTTCATCGGCGTTGCCGGCCTCATCCTCCTCTGGATTGCGGCGATCCTGACCCTCGTCACCGGCTGGGACTATCTGCGCCTCGGCCTCAAGCATATGGACTGATGCGCGCATGAAGCTCGTCTATTTCGCCTGGGTGCGGGAGCAAATCGGCTGCGACGAAGAACCCGCACCGGAAGGCGCCACCACGGTCGCCGAACTCGTCGAATTGCTGCGCAGCAAAGGCGGCGGCCATGCCGCGGCGCTGGCCGATGAAAGCCGCCTGCGTTTCGCGCTCGATCAGCAGATGGTGAAGGCCGATGCGGCGCTGGACGGCGCATCCGAACTCGCCATCTTTCCTCCGGTGACCGGCGGATGATCCGCATCTCCGTCCAAACCGAGCGCTTCGATCAGGGCGCGGAACTCGATGCGCTGGCGGAAACCGGCGCAGGCGCGGTGGCGAGCTTCCTCGGCGTCGTGCGCGCAGACGGCGACATCGCCTATCCGGACCGCCGCGTCGTGGCGCTGGAGCTGGAACAATATCCCGGCATGACCGAGGAGGCGCTGCGCAGCCTCGCCGAAACCGCGTCCGAGCGGTTCGATCTGACCGGCGCCGTCGTGATACACCGCATCGGCAAGCTGGAGGCTGGCGCGCCCATCGTCCTCGCCGCTGCGGCTGCCCACCACCGCGCCGCCGCGCTGGACGCCTGCGCCTTCCTGATCGACCGCCTGAAAACGGACGCCCCCTTCTGGAAGAAACAGCATTTCGCCGACGGCAGCGCCAAATGGGTGGAAGCCAAAGCCAGCGACGACGCACGCGCCGCGGGCTGGGAATGATTTTTCGCCTATAGCTCCCCTTGGCGGCAAGTCCGGAGCTGGCGGGGAAGGATAATCGAGCGGCCCCCTTCCCCCGCCTCGCTCCCTCGCCCATATGGCCATTCGCATGGCGAGCACGGGCAAACTCACGAGCGGATCGATCCGCTATCATCTGTTTCACCAGACCTGGCCCAATGTCTTCGGCGTCGCCGCCCTGATGTCGATCGGCATTATCGATGCCTATTTCGTGGGACAGGAAGGGGCAGACCAGCTCGCCGCAATCAGCTTCATCTTTCCCATCATCACCGCGCTATCGAGCCTCGGCGTCGGCGTGATCGTGGGCATCAATTCGGTGGTGAGCCGCGCGCTGGGCCGGGGCGAGCATGATCTGGCCGAAACGCGCGGGCTGCAGGGCTTCGTCATCGCCGCCATCGCAGGGCTAGGAATTGCCGCCTTGCTCTATCTCTTCCAGGGGGCGCTGTTCCGCGCGATGAATGCAGGTGAGGATCTCGCCCCGCTGATCCGCGCTTACATGACGCCCTATGCGCTGGGCTTCCCCTTCGTGATGGCGATGATGAGCCTGAACGGCATGCTGCGTGGCCAGGGTGCGGCGCTGCGCAGTTCGGCGATCCTGCTCGTCAATGCCGCGGCCAACTGGGTGCTCGATCCCATGCTGATCGCCGGATGGGGTCCGCTGCCCGGATATGGCATTGCGGGCGCGGCCTATGCCAGCGTGATCGCCTTCGGCCTGGCGGGCATCACCGCTTTCATCCTGCTGCAGACCAGCGATCTGAAGCTGCGCCTGTCGCGTTTCTCTTCCGAAGGCTGGAGCGAGGGCGTGCGCGCGCTGGTGCGCGTGGGCGGCCCCGCTGCAATATCGAACAGCATCAACCCCATCGGCCTTGCCGTGCTCACCGGCTTCCTCGCCACCTACGGCAAAGATGCGGTGGCAGGCTATGGCGCGGCCGGGCGGCTGCAGAGCTTTGCCGTGGTGCCCTTGCTGGCGCTGTCCGGTTCGATCGGCGCGATCGTCGGGCAGAACTGGGGCGCAGAGCAGGAAGGCCGCGCGCGCAAGGCGCTGCTTTATGCGGTGGGCTTCGCAGTGGCCTATGGCACTGCGATCGCCGCGATCCTGGTGATCTTCGCGCGGACCTTTGCCGGGTTGTTCTCGGACAGCGCACCGGTGGTGGATGCCGCGGCGCATTATCTCGTTATCGCCGCCTGGGGATATGGCCTCTACGGCGCGCTGATCGTGTCCAACGGCGCGCTCAACGCGATCGACAAGGCGTCCAGTGCGCTGATGGTTTCGGTCGGCCGGGTATTGCTGGTGATGGTGCCGGCCGCCTGGGCGCTGGGCGCGGCCTTCGGCCAGGGCGGTGTGTTCGGGGCGGAGCTGGCCGCGAACCTCATCGGCGGATCGATCGCCTTCTGGATCGCTTACCGCGTCCTGCGCGGCGGCGCGGAAAAGGAAAGGGCGCGCTCGGCCAATGCCGGCGCGCCCTCCAATGTCCAAGCGGCCGAGTGACGGCCGGTCGGGGATGAATCAGTCGGCCTTGGCTTCGGCGGTCGACTCATTCTGCACATCGGCTTCGGCTTCGTGCGCAGCCTGATCCGTTTCGGCAGCGGCGTGGTCGGCGCTGTTTTCGACAGCGTTGCCGGCCTGATCCAGCTGATCGCCGGCTTCGTTCACGCCCGCTTCCACGGCATTGCCAGCGGCGTCGGCATTGGCTTCAACGTCGTTGCCCATGGAGTCGACGGCTTCGCCGGTCTTGTCCTGAGTTTCCTGCGAGCAAGCCGAGAGACCAAGCGCGGCGGTCGCAATCAGACCGGAGATAATGATCTTACGCATTCAATGATTCCTTCGGTAATGTATCCGACCCCCAATGGGGAAGTGGGCCAATACAGACAGCCGGCATTTATTTCAAGGCGAACCGTTCTGGATCGACGATGAAAGGCGACGAGCCGTTGGCGCGTGTCATAATCTGTCCCGCCACGCCCGTCGAAACTGCCGATGGCATGGCGGGGGCCGAGCCGCTATCTGTGCGTCCATGACTTCCGAAAAGCCCGCGCAGCCGCATCTCTTCCTGGTCGACGGATCGGCCTATATCTTCCGCGCCTATCACCGGCTGCCGCCGCTGACCAACAAGCATGGCGAGCCGGTGGGCGCGGTTTACGGCTACACCACCATGCTGTGGAAACTGGTGGATGATCTGAACGCCGCCGACGGGCCCACGCATATGGCGGTGATCTTCGATTATAGCTCGCACACCTTCCGCAACGATCTGTATGCCGAATATAAGGCGCACCGGCCCGAGCCACCGGAGGACCTGAAGCCGCAATTCCCCATGATCCGCTATGCCACGCGCGCTTTCTCCCTGCCCTGCATCGAAGAGGACGGCGTGGAGGCGGACGACATCATCGCCACCTACGCCAAGCTGGCGCTGGCGGAAGGGTTCAAGGTGACGATCGTCAGTTCGGACAAGGATCTGATGCAGCTGATCGAGCCGGGTCTGGACCTCTACGACACCATGAACGACCGGCGCCTCGGCGCGGATTATGTGCAGGAGAAATTCGGCGTGCCGCCCGAGAAGCTGGGCGATGTCCTGGCACTGATGGGGGACAGCGTGGACAATGTTCCCGGCGTGCCCGGCATCGGGCCGAAGACCGCGGCCAAGCTCTTGACGGAACATGGCGATCTGGAATCCGTGCTCGCCGCCGCGCCGGACATGAAGAAGAGCAAGATGAAGGAAAATCTGCTCGAGCACATCGACGATGCGCGCCTCAGCCGCGTGCTGGTGACGCTGAAGGACGATTGCGCGATCCCCGAACCGCTGGAAGATTTCGCGCTCAAAGGCATTCCGGAAGAACCCTTGCGCGAATTTCTGGAGCATCACGGCTTCGGATCGCTGCTGAAGCGTCTGGGACAAGTGACCGGCACCAACGGGCCCAAGCCGACGCTCGGCGAAGCGGCGGAGACGCCTGCCAAGGCGCCGATGGCGAAGCTTCCCGAAATGCCGAAGATCGATACGTCCGGCTATGTCTGCGTGACCGATATCGACAATCTTGACCACTGGATCGCGCGGGCGCGCGAAGAGGGCGTGATCGGCTTCGATACCGAGACCGACAGCCTGGAGGCGGTGACCGCGAAGCTGGTCGGCATCAGCCTGGCCGTCGCGCCGAACGAGGCGTGCTACATTCCGCTCGCGCATGGCGGCAGCGACATGTTCGATGAGCGTCCGGTGCAATGCGATACGAAGGAAGTGCTCGCGAAGCTAAAGCCCCTGCTCGAGGACGATTCGGTACTGAAGGTGGGTCAGAACCTTAAATACGACATGTCCGTGCTGGCGCAGCACGGCATCGAAATCCGCCCCTATGAGGATGGCATGGTGATGAGCTTCTGCCTGGATGCAGGGCAGGAAGTGGGCGGCGGCCACGGCATGGACGCGCTTGCCAAAACGCATCTGGATCACGAGCCGATCAGCTACAAATCGCTCACCGGCACCGGCAAGAAGGCGATCGGTTTTCACGAAGTTTCGCTGAAGGACGCCACCGCTTACGCCGCCGAAGATGCCGATGTCGCGCTCCGGCTGTGGAAGCATCTGAAGTTGCGCATGGCACCGGAAGGGGTGGCGCAGGTCTATGAGCGCGTGGACCGGCCGCTGGTGCCGGTGGTGGCGCGCATGGAATGCCGCGGCATCAAGGTGGACCGCGACGCGCTGGCCCGCCTGTCGACCGAATTCGCCAAGGAGATGGAGGCGCTGGAAGGTCAGGTTCATGAGCTGGCCGGCGAGGAATTCGCGCTCGGCAGCCCCAAGCAGCTGGGCGACATCCTGTTCGACAAGATGGGCCTGAAGGGCGGCAAGAAGGGCAAGTCCGGCGCCTTTTCCACCGACCAGAGCGTGCTGGAAAAGCTTGCCGGTCAGGGCGTGGAGATGGCGAGCAAGGTGCTGGAATGGCGCCAGCTCTCCAAACTGAAATCCACTTACACTGATGCGTTGCAGGCCCAGATCAACGAAACCACGGGCCGCGTCCACACCAGCTACAGCCTGGTCGGTGCGCAGACCGGGCGGCTTTCCTCGACCGATCCGAACTTGCAGAACATCCCCATCCGCACCGCCATCGGCCGCCAGATTCGCGAGGCTTTCGTGGCCGAGCCGGGCAATGTCCTGCTCGCCGCGGACTACAGCCAGATCGAGCTGCGCCTCGCCGCGCATATCGCCGACGTGCCCGAATTGCGCGAGGCGTTCGAGGCGGGTGAGGACATCCACAACCGCACCGCGCAGGAGCTGTTCGGCGAAGTGAACCGCGACACGCGCGGGCGCGCAAAGACGATCAACTTCGCGATTCTTTACGGCATTTCGCGCTGGGGCCTCGCCAAGCGGCTGGAGGTGGAGCCGGACGAAGCGCAGGAGATGATCGACCGCTATTTCGAGCGCTTCCCCGGCATCGCGCGCTACATGACGCGCACGCTGGAACAGGTCCGCTCCAGGGGCTTCACCGAGACGCTGTTCGGCCGCAAGACGCATTTTCCGCGCATCCAGTCCAAGAATCAGGCCGAACGGCAGGGCTCCGAACGCGCCGCGATCAACGCGCCCATTCAGGGTACCAGCGCGGACATCATCAAGCGCGCCATGATCCGCATGGAGCCTGCACTGGAAGAGGCGGGGCTCGGCCATGTGAAGATGCTGCTGCAGGTGCATGACGAACTGGTGTTCGAACTGCCCGAAGGCGATGTGGAGGCGGCGAGCGCGGTGATCGAACGCGTCATGGCCGAAGCCGCCGCCCCCGCGGTGGAACTAAGCGTGCCGCTCGGCGTCGAGATCGGCAGCGGCAAAAGCTGGGATGCGGCACACTAAAAGCTTTGTCGCAAAGTGGTACTTTGCGCCGGTTTTCGGGCGGGCGGCTCTTAAATAATAGGCCGCCCTCCAAGCACTTCGCCCCATTTCGCGCCGATCGCGTAATCCAGCTCCACCGGATCGAATGGGTCCAGGCCCGAGCCGGGATAAACCGCGAATTCGCCGAAGCGCGGGCCGGCGTCGGTGTCGTAAAAGTCGCAGCGCAGAAAGTCGAAGTCCGCGGCTAACGTTTCCGCCGCTGCGATCATCGCGCCGATGCTGGCAGGAAACGCCGGATGGTCGCCGCGCGGATCGTTCGATACTGGCGCAAGGTCCCGGTCGAACAACAGCCAGCGGTGCGCGGTCTCCCGGTCCAGATGCACCTGCACATATCCCGCGCGGCCCCCGAAAACGTAAATCTTGTAGTCCACCGGCAGCGCGCCGTCCGATCCGATAAAGGGTTCGACGAGCAGTCCGCGCGGCACATCGCGATAGGCCCATTCGTTGAGCCAGCTGCCGTAGCTTTTGGCCATCCAGCGCGCGGACGCGGCGCGAAGCTGCTGCCAATCCATCTGCGCATCGCGGCAGAACGCGCTTTGATTGCAGCCGTGGCGGGCCTTTAGCACGAACGGCGTGGGCCACACCGGTTCCGGCGGCAACGCATTCCCTTGCCACAAAGTGGGTATCACCCAGTCGCTTCCCAGCCGGTCCGCCGCATAAGCTTTGGCAGCGATCTTGTCCGTCAGTCTTGCGAAACGCGGGTCATGGTCGAAAAGTTTGCGGTGCTGAACGCGTTCGGTGAAGGTGACCGGATGGGCCAGATGAAGAAGCCGCCGGTGCCGCCAGCCATAGCAGAGCCTGACACGGAGGCGATGAAGAAAGGGCGCTGGCAGTTCCAACGGGCGCCTTTGCGCTTGCCCCGGCGATAGGGAGATATTCAAAACCGCTGCATCCGTCTCAACTCCGCATTAGCTCTGGCCCGTCCAACGCACCGGAGCGCGGTTTCGCTTCACTTGGCCTTGCCTCCGGAGCAGTCCGCCTCTAAATCGCCCGAAACCTTTCCTTATCGGCGCGCGGGCAAGCGCGGTGCCGCCAACGCTTTCAGGGCCACGACATGCAAGATCGCAACAACACTTTGATCGGTTGGATTCTAGGGGGCGGCGTGGTCGCTTTGGGTCTCTCGATCGGCTTCGGCAGCGTGTTCCACACGGAGAACCCCGAAGGCGAACAGATGGGCTACTTCATCGAGGACACCGCGGCAGAAGGCGGCGAATCAAGCGGCCCGCCGCTTGCCACGCTGCTCGCCAAGGCGGACGTTGCGCATGGCGAAACCGTGTTCAAGAAGTGCGCCGCCTGCCACACGATCAATCAGGGCGGCGCAAACGGTATCGGTCCGAACCTGTACGGTGTGGTCGGCGAACCCATCGGCAAGGGCGTGGGCGGCTTCGCCTTTTCCGAAGCGCTTTCCTCGGTCGGCGGAACCTGGACGTTCGATCAACTGAACAAATGGCTGGAAAGCCCGCGCAAGTTTGCACCCGGCACCAAGATGACCTTCGCCGGCCTTGGCGACCCGCAGGACCGCGCTGACATTATTGCCTATCTGAACGAGCAGGGTTCCAACCTGCCCTACCCGCCGCCGCCCGCCGAGGGCGCGGCAGAAGGTGGCGAAGGCGACGGCGCTGTGAAGGCGGAAGAAGAGCCCGTAGGCGACGCAGTGACCGACAAGGAACCCGCGACGAAGGGCACCGGCGAAGTCGCACCCCCCGCCGAAGCGCTGCCATAAGCGGCAGGCATCCGCTCTTTCGACATGGCATGAATTGTAAAAACGCCGCCCCATACGGGCGGCGTTTTCAGTTCGTCTCCAGCTCGTAGAAGTCGCAGATCATCTGCCAGCCTTCCTCGGCCGTTTCGACGATCTTGAACAGATCGAGATCGGCCGGGCTGATCGTGCCTTCCAGCAGCAGCTCGTCGAAGTTGATCACGCGCGTCCAGAAATCGCGGCCGTAAAGCAGGATCGGCATTTTCTCGACCTTGCCGGTCTGCACCAGCGTCAGCAGCTCGAAAAATTCGTCGAAGGTGCCGAAGCCGCCGGGGAAGGCTGCAACGGCGCGCGCGCGCAGCAGGAAGTGCATCTTCCGAAGCGCGAAATAGTGGAAGCGGAAGGATAAGGAGGGCGTCACATAGTCATTGGGCGCCTGTTCGTGCGGCAGCACGATGTTGAGGCCGATGGATTCCTTACCCGCATCCTGCGCGCCGCGATTGGCGGCTTCCATGATCGACGGGCCGCCGCCCGAGCAGACCACGAAATGCCGCTTGCCGTCGACTTCGCGAAACTCGCTCTTGCTGGCGAGATAAGCGAGCTTGCGCGCTTCCTCATAATATTTCGCCTTGGCCGCCAGGCGACGCGCGATTTCCTGCGAACGCTCGTCCACGGCGGCATCGATCACGCCTTGCGCCTTTTCGGGCGAAGGAATGCGGGCCGAGCCGTAGATTACCAGCGTAGAGCCGATGCCCTGCTCTTCCAGCAGCATTTCCGGCTTCAGCAGTTCCAGCTGGAAGCGCACCGGACGCAGTTCCTCGCGCAGGAGGAATTCCTTATCCTGGAAGGCCAGCCGGTAGGCCGGGTCCTGGGTCTGCGGCGTTTCGACCGCTTCTTCTTCGGCGAAGCGGGCTTCCTGTTTGGCGCGGTAGAAGCGCCGTTCCTTGATGTTCTTTTTCGTCATACGGGGCGCGGCCTAAGCCAGCCCGCGCTCAGCGGCAATAGCCATTGCCGGACATGTCGAAGTGCAGATGATTATAATGCGCGCTATTATAGTCCGGCCCGAGCACGGTGCCGAAGCGGCGGCACGCAGAAGCATGCAGTGTGCGCAGGAACGCCTGTTCACGCGGATCGCCATTCCAGCCGCGCTCCACGCTGACGCGCCGCCCATCGCGCAAGACGAATGCGGAAACGTCCACCGCATTGGCCAGCGCATGCTGCGAGAGCTTGCCGGAACCTGCGCCGTTGATGTTGCGGCAGGCATAGGTCCCCATCGTCTCGATCTTCACGACGTCGCTGCCAAGCATCTGGCGAGCCGCCGGCTGCACGGCGTAGCGCGCCCATGCGGAGAAACCGGCTGCCAGCGGGCAGGTCAGCGCGCCGAGATTTGTCGTCGGCACACCGATATCGAGCAGTTGGACCGTATCGACCGTCCGGCATCCGCCGCCAAATTCACGGTTGGGCAAAGCCTGATAGCGCACGCCGGCATTGCCGAGATCGGCAAGGCATTGCCGCGCGGACGTCGAAGAAAACGCAGAGGTGGCTGCCGCGGGTTCGGGACGCGGGTTACGGTCCGCCTTGCCGTGCGGCAGGATACCGCATCCTGCCAGCAGTAGCGTCGAGAAAAGCAACGGACGGGTCAGCGAGCGCATCGATGGAAATCTAAGCGCGCCATGGTTAACGATGTCTCAACGCTCAGGCGGCACTGCGCTTCTCCATGGGCGGCTCTGTCGAGAGCGCGCCTTCGCCCTCCCGCCCGTCGCGCCAGCCGGTCTGCACCTTGAACTTGCTGGCCTCGCCCAATGTGGACAGCGCGATCTCCGCATCGAATTCCACGCCCATCCGGTTCTCGTGCGACCAGCGCGTGGTGGCCCCGACGAAGCGGTTATTGTCCAGCTCCAACTTGAACTGCGTGCCGGCGGGCACATCCCACAAGCCATCGATCATCGCGCCGCCGGGCGAAATATTGCGCACCAGCCCTTCATAGCAGAAGCCGTCATGATGCACGCCGATCCGGCGGAAGATGCGCTTGCGTGCCACGCGGTTGGACTTGAATCCTTCCGCATAGGCATAGCCATCCCGCTCACTCAGCAGCACGGTGGCGCTACTGGGGTCCATGGGTTTACCGTAGATATAGCCCTGAACATGGCTGCAACCGAGCTGGCGCACGAGGGCCAGTTCGTCATGGGTCTCCGCGCCCTCGGCCGTGGTATCCATCCCTAGCGCATCGGCCAGGCTGACGATCGAGGCGATGATCGCGCTGTTCATGCTGCCCTTCTGGGCCGCGCCGCGCACAAAGCTCTGATCGATCTTGATCTTGTCGAACGGCACTTTCTTCAGATAGCCGAGCGCGGAGTAGCCCGTTCCAAAATCGTCCAGCGCCAGCCGCACGCCGCTGGCCTTCAGCCGGTTGAACGTCTCGATATTGTCATCGCCCCCGTCCAGGAACACGCTTTCGGTGATCTCCAGCTCCAGCTGCGATGGCTCGATCCCCGTCTGGGCAATGGCATTCAACGCCACTGCGGTAATGTCGCCCGCTGCGAACTGCGTGGGCGAAACGTTGACGGCGATGCGCAGCTTCCCTGGCCAGACGGCAATCTGCGCGCAGGCGCTGCGCAGAATCCATTCGCCCATCCGGCCGATCAGATTGGCTTCCTCGGCGATGGGAATGAACACATCGGGGCTGATCCGGCCGCGCGTAGGATGATCCCAGCGGGTCAGCACCTCGAAGCCGACGATCTTCTCCGTCGCAACATCGATCACCGGCTGATAGACGAGCGAAAGCTCGCCGCGGCCGAGCGCGTCACGCAGATCTTCTTCCAGGGTGCGCCGCTCCGAAGCTTCGAGATGCATCGATTCTTCGTAGAAACGGTATGTGCCGCGGCCCGCATCCTTGGCGCTGTAAAGAGAAAGATCGGCATTGCGCACGAGCGATGCCGGCTTCACTTCGCCGCTTTCATGCACTGCGATGCCGATCGAGGCACCAATACGGACTTGAGACCCCTCGACAATATAAGGCAGCGACAGCGATTCGATGATGCGCTTGGCCAGCTTTTCTAGGTCGGCAGTCGCAATCAGCTTGGGCAGTACGATCTGAAATTCGTCTCCGCCAAGGCGCCCCACCGTGCCGCGGTCATCCACCACGCGCTGAAGCCGGTCCGCCACCTGAACCAGCAGGGCATCGCCTGCAGGGTGGCCCAGCGTATCGTTGACCTGCTTGAACCGGTCGAGATCGAGCAGGAACAGCGTGCAAGGCTCGCTCTTGCCCATATGGCCCTTGAGCGATTGTTCGAGCAGCCGGTTGATTTCCAAGCGATTCGCAAGGCCCGTCAGCGTGTCGTAGCGGGCGAGCTGCTGAAACGCGTTCTGCGTTTCGCGCATGTCGGTGAGATCGGTGCCGCTGCCGCGAAACCCCTGAAAATTGCCCAGATCGTCGAGCACCGGATTGCCCGATACGGACCACCAGCGCTCCTCATCCACATTAATCTTGATCGAAAGCTCGCTGAAGGGAGTACGCGAGGAAAGGTGAAAGCCTAGCGTGCGTTCTTCTCGCTCATCATCCCGTTTGCCGATCTGCGCGATCAGGCTGGTGAACTGCTTGCCGACAATATCCTCGACATGGAGGCCAGTGCGCTCGGCCACCATCGGCGTAATGTAGCGAAGGATGCCGTGCCGATCCGTTTCCCAGAACCAGCCGCGCCCGTCATTCTCATAGTCCGCGAGTAGCGCCGCGGCGCGCAGCACTTCATCCGACCGTTTGTCCTTCTCGAACACACGCCGATCCAGCTTTCGCTGGATCATCACGATGGAGAGGGTCGCCAGCGCGATCAGCACGGTCTCGATCAGCACCTGAAGGCTCAGACTCATGGAGACGGCGAGCGGAATCAGACTCGGCACGCCGTAAGCGAGAATCGTCTGTGGGCGCAGCGGCGTCGTCATCATTTTCGCGTTAAACGAACAACCTTTCCGAGAAGTAACCATCGGTCCGATGAAGGCCACGGATCGGCGACCGGGCGGCGGCAATGCTTGACTTGGGACGGCAGGCCTGTAGGCCGCCCCACGGGCCACGCCGTCCCAACGCGGCGCGCGCTCTCTGTAAGGAGAAGCATAGCATGACCGAATACAAGAATACGCAGCCCGAATTGCGCCCGGAGCGCCCCTTTTTCTCCTCCGGACCCACCGCAAAACCGCCCGGCTGGTCCTTCGACAAGTTGAAGACCGAATCGCTCGGCCGCTCGCACCGGTCCAAGATCGGCAAGGCGCGCCTGAAATATGCGATCGACCTCAGCCGCGAACTGCTGGGCGTGCCCGACGATTATCTGATCGGCATCATGCCCGGATCGGACACCGGCGCGCTGGAATGCGCGATGTGGTCCATGCTCGGCAAGGGCCCGGCTACCATCGCCGCGTGGGAAAGCTTCGGCAATGTCTGGATACAGGACGCCGTCAAGCAGCTGAAATTGCAGGACCTTACCGTCCTCGATGCCGATTACGGCAAACTGCCCGATCTGTCCGCCATTCCGGCCGACAACGACATCGTGTTCACCTGGAACGGCACCACCTCCGGCGTGCGCGTGCCGAATGCGGACTTCATTGCCGAAGACCGCACCGGCATCACCATCAACGATGCGACCAGCGCCATCTTTGCGCAGCCGATGGACTGGGCCAAGCTGGATGCCACGACCTACAGCTGGCAGAAGGTGATGGGATCGGAGGCCGCGCACGGCATGCTGATCCTGTCCCCGCGCGCGGTGGAGCGGATCGAAAGCTACGATCCGGAATGGCCGCTGCCCAAGCTCTTCCGCCTGAAAAAGGGTGGCAAGCTCAACACCGCCATCTTCGAAGGCGCGACGATCAACACCCCGTCCATGATGGCGACCGAGGATTATATCGCGGCGCTGGAATGGGCGAAGAGCATAGGCGGGCTGCAGGCGATGCACGAGCGCGCGGATGCCAATGCCAAGATCGTGACCGACTGGATCGAGGCGACACCGTGGCTGCGCAACATGGTCGACGAGCCGGCGCTGCGCACCAATACCGGCGTGTGCATGGTGTTCCAGGGCGACTGGTATGATGGGCTGGATGAGGACGCCAAGGCATCGGTGCCAAAGACCATCGCCTCGATGCTCGAGGAACTGGACGTCGCCTATGACTTCAACGGCTATCGCGACGCGCCCCCGTCCCTTCGCATCTGGTGCGGCGGCACGGTGGAGCAGGAAGACCTGAAGCGTCTCCTGCCGTGGATCGAATGGGCCTATGCCGAGGTTAAGGCCAAGCATAACTGATCGTTAAATCCCGTTCGGGCTGAGCTTGTCGAAGCCCCGATCTCCCCCGGAACACAGTCCGTGATGGAGGCGGCCCTTCGACAGGCCCAGTGCGACCGGCATCAGATATTTCTGGAAGGCAAACCCATGCCCAAAGTCCTGATTTCCGACAAAATGTCCCCCAAGGCCGCCGAGATTTTCCGGACGCGCGGGATCGAGGTGGACGAAATTACCGGCAAGACGCCGGAAGAGCTGAAAGCCATCATCGGCGATTATGACGGCCTCGCCATCCGCAGTTCTACCAAGGTCACGCCCGAAATTCTCGAAGCCGCCGACAATCTGAAGGTGATCGGCCGCGCCGGCATCGGCGTCGACAATGTCGATATCCCCGCCGCCTCGTCCAAGGGCGTCGTCGTGATGAACACGCCGTTCGGCAATTCCATCACCACGGCAGAGCATGCCATCGCGATGATGTTCGCCCTCGCCCGCCAGCTGCCCGAAGCCGATGCTTCCACACAGGCCGGGAAGTGGGAAAAATCCAAGTTCATGGGCGTCGAGCTGACGTCCAAGACGCTCGGCCTGATCGGCGCGGGCAATATCGGTTCGATCGTCGCGGACCGCGCGCTCGGCCTCAAGATGAAGGTGGTGGCGTTCGATCCGTTCCTGACGCCGGACCGCGCGCTGGAAATGGGCGTGGAGAAGGTGGAGCTGGACCAGTTGCTGGACCGCGCCGACTTCATCACGTTGCACACGCCGCTGACCGACCAGACGCGCGGCATCCTGTCCAAGGAGGCGCTCGCCAAGACCAAGAAGGGCGTGCGCATCATCAACTGCGCGCGCGGCGGGCTGATCGACGAAGCGGCGCTGAAAGAGGCGCTGGAATCGGGCCAGGTCGCGGGCGCCGCGCTCGACGTTTTCGCAGAGGAACCGGCCAAGGACAATCCGCTGTTCGGCACGCCGGGCCTCGTCTGCACCCCGCATCTGGGTGCCTCGACCGACGAGGCGCAGGTCAATGTCGCGATCCAAGTGGCCGAGCAGCTGAGCGATTATCTGCTGTCCGGCGGCGTCACCAACGCGCTCAACATGCCCAGCCTTTCCGCCGAGGAAGCACCGCGCGTGCGCCCCTATATGGCGCTCGCCGAAAAGCTCGGCAGCCTGGTCGGGCAGCTGCTCGGCAAGGATATCCGCGGGGTGGAGATCGAGGTGGAGGGCGCCGCCGCGCAGCTCAACATCAAGCCGATCAGCGGCGCCGTGCTGGCGGGCCTGATGCGCGTCTATTCGGACACCGTGAACATGGTGAACGCGCCCTATCTGGCGCGCGAGCGCGGGCTGGACGTGCGCGAGGTGCGCCATGATCGCACGCAGGATTATCACACCCTGCTGCGCGTCACCGTCACCACCGATGAGGGCGAGCGCTCCGTTGCCGGCACCTTGTTCGGCGACGCGCAGCCGCGCCTCGTCGAGCTGTTCGGCATCAAGATCGAGGCGGATCTTGGCGGCGACATGCTCTATATCGTGAACGAGGATATTCCCGGCTTCATCGGCAAGGTCGGCACCGCGCTGGGCGAGGCGGGCGTCAATATCGGCACCTTCCACCTCGGCCGCCGCACCGGCGTGCGGGGCGACGAGGCAGTGCTGCTGCTCTCGGTCGACCAGCCGGTGGACGAGCCGGTGATGTGGAAGATCTGCAACCTCGACGGCGTGAAGAAGGTGAAGGGGCTGGGCTTCAAATAAGGCCTACCCCACCGAAAATACGTCATTGCGAGGAGCCGTAGGCGACGCGGCAATCCAGAGCGGATGCAGCCCTGCAATTGCCCTGGATTGCTTCGTCGCTGCGCTCCTCACAATGACGGCGCCCCCTTGCGCAAAGCGTCTTATCCTATCAAAGACCCCAGCGATGAGCGACACCCCCGAATTGTTGCCGGTCGGCTTCCGCGATCGTCTGGCGCCCGTTGCCGAGCGCGGCGCGGCGATCGAGCGCGCGGTGCTCGGCGTGCTGGCGAGCCATGGTTATGACCGGGTCGATCCGCCGCTGGCCGAAACCGAGCGCGCGCTGAGCCAGCGCGGCGGCAACCGCACCGATCATCTGCGCTTCACCGATCCGATCTCACAGCGCACTTTAGCCCTTCGCACCGACATGACGACGCAGATCGGGCGCATCGCCGCCAGCCGTCTCGCCGATGCGCCGCGTCCCTTACGCCTCTGTTACGCGGGTCAGGTGCTGCGTCTGCGCTCCGGCCAGCTTCGCCCGGAACGGCAGATGACGCAGATCGGCGCGGAGATCATCGGATCGGACGAGGTCGCCGCCGCGCGCGAGGTCGTCTCGCTCGCCATCGAGGCGCTGCAGGCCGCGGGCGTCACGGGCATCACCGTGGACTTCACCTTGCCCGATCTGGTCGACCGCCTGGCCGAGACGCGTTACCCGCTGGACGGCGCGAAGCTGGAAGCGGTGAAGGCGGAGCTGGACAGCAAGGATGCAGGCGGTCTCGCCGCGCTGGGCGCGCAGGACTATCTGCCGCTGATCGCCGCGGCCGGCCCTTATCATGATGCACTCGCGAAACTGGAAGCGCTGGATGCGGGCGGTGCGCTGGCATCCCGGATCGAGGGGCTGCGGGCCATCGCCCTCCCCATCGCCGACGATATCCGTTTGACGCTGGACCCGACCGAGCGGCATGGCTTCGAATATCAGAGCTGGTTCGGCTTCACGCTCTATGCCGACGGCCATGTCGCCAGTCTGGGGCGCGGCGGCACCTATGCGCTGGGACAGGCCGACGGCGGCAGCGAACCGGCGACCGGCTTTTCGCTCTATCCCGACGCGCTGGCCGAAGCCGGAAATGGCGAGAGCGAAAGGCGCCTGTTCCTGCCGATAGGCCATGACAGCGCGGCTGCGGCGAGGCTGCGCACCGAGGGCTGGCGCACCGTGGCCGCCCTGTCCGATGCGGACGATGCAAACGCATTGGGCTGTACGCACCGCATGGAAAACGGCGCAGCCAAGCCGCTCTAAAGAGAGCGGGACGTAAAAAAGGAGCCCCGCATCGGCGGGAGCCCTTTCGTGTTTCCTCGATCGAAGCGATCAGCTGTTCATCGTGGCGGGGTCCGGCCCAAGGCGGCCGTCCTTGCTGTCGAGCTGGTCGAACGCCGCAAGGTCGTCTTCGCTCAATTCGAAGTCGAGCACGCCGAAATTATCGCGCATGTGATCCTCGGACGAGGCCTTGGGGATCACGAGCAGGCCGTTGTCGATGTGCCAGCGCAGCACCACCTGTGCGGGCGTGCGATCGAGCTTCTCGGCGATTTTCTTCACAACGTCATTGCCCATCGCATCGCCCTGGCCCAGCGGGCTCCAGCTTTGCGTGGCGATGCCCATCTCTTCATGCACCTTGCGCGCTTCCTTCTGCTGGAAGCTGGGATGCAGTTCGATCTGGTTGAGCACCGGCACGACGCCGGTTTCATCCACAATGCGCTTCAGATGCGGCTCCAGGAAGTTGGACACGCCGATCGACTTCGCCTTGCCTGCCTTCTGGATTTCCACGAAGGCCTTCCAGGTATCGACGTACAGATCGTTGTCCGGGCACGGCCAGTGGATCAGAACGCAATCCACCGATTCGCGGCCCAGCCGATCGAGGCATTTGTCGAACGCCTTTAGCGTGCGATCATAACCCTGGCTCTCGTTCCAGACCTTGGTCGTCAGCCAGATATCGTCATGGCCTTTCAGCCCTTCGCCGACGCCCTTTTCATTCTGATAAATCGCGGCGGTATCGACGAGGCGATAGCCGATATCCACGGCATTGCGCACGGCCTCGGCCGCGTTCTCTTCGTCGATCTTGTAGGTTCCGAAGCCGAGCTGCGGGATCGAACGGCCGTCGTTCAGTTCGATCATCGGCGTCTGGGACATGGTGTCGGTGCTCATAAAAATCCTTTCTCTTTGCCCCCTCAACGAACGAACCCCCTCATGAGGTCCGCCCTTATCGCTGGACCTGACGCCGCCCCGCTTTTAGGGCGGCGCTTCGAAACGGATCGACAGCAAGGGGCAGAGCATTGGCCAACGTCACGGTGATCGGCGCGCAATGGGGCGACGAGGGCAAGGGCAAGATCGTGGACTGGCTCTCCAGCCGCGCGGACGCCGTGGTGCGCTTTCAGGGCGGCCACAATGCGGGGCACACGCTCGTCGTGGACGGAGAAGTCTACAAACTCTCCCTGCTGCCCTCCGGCATCGTCACCGGCACCTTGTCCATCATCGGCAACGGCGTGGTGCTCGACCCCTGGGCGCTGAAGGCCGAGGTGGAGAAGCTGAGCGGCCAGGGCGTCACCATCACCGACGACAATTTCGCGGTCGCGGACAATTGCGCGCTCATCCTGCCGCTGCACCGCGATCTCGACGGTCTGCGCGAAAATGCGGCAGGCTCCGGCAAGATCGGCACCACCGGCCGCGGCATCGGTCCGGCTTATGAGGACAAGGTCGGCCGCCGCGCGATCCGCGTGTGCGACCTCGCCCATCTCGACGCGCTGGAGCCGCAGCTCGATCGCCTCTGCGCGCATCACGACGCGCTGCGTGCCGGCTTCGACCAGCCGCCGGTGGACCGCGAGGCGCTGCTCGCCGATCTGCGCGAAATCGCGCCGTTCGTGCTGCAATATGCGCAGCCTGTGTGGAAGCGCCTGAAGAAGGTGCGCAAGGCCGGCGCGAAGATCCTGTTCGAAGGCGCGCAGGGCGTGCTGCTCGATGTCGACCACGGCACCTATCCTTTCGTCACCAGCTCCAACACCGTGTCCGGCACCGCCGCGGGCGGATCGGGCCTCGGCCCTTCGGCCACCGGATTTGTGCTGGGCATCGTAAAGGCCTACACCACGCGCGTCGGCTCCGGCCCCTTCCCCACCGAGCTGGAGGACGAAACCGGTCAGCGCCTCGGCGAACAGGGGCATGAATTCGGCACCGTCACCGGCCGCAAGCGCCGCTGCGGCTGGTTCGATGCGGTGCTGGTGCGCCAGTCCTGCGCGGTCTCCGGCGTCACCGGCATCGCGCTCACCAAGCTGGACGTGCTCGACGGGTTCGAAACCATCCGCATCTGCACCGGATACCGGCTTCGCGGAAAGATCCTGGATTATCTGCCCGCCCACGCCGCCGATCAGGAAGCGGTCGAGCCGATCTACGAAGAGATGGAAGGCTGGCAGGCGACCACCGCAGGCGCGCGCAGCTGGGCCGATCTGCCCGCCCAGGCGATCAAATATATCAGCCGCGTGCAGGAGCTGATCGAAACGCCCGTGGCGCTGGTCTCCACCAGCCCCGAACGCGACGACACCATCCTGGTGCGCGATCCCTTCGCGGACTGAGGTGGGCCCGGATTGTCAAGCCTTGCGCAATTCTCTATAAGTTGCGCATGGCACAGATGAACATCTCGATCACCGACCAGCTCAAGAGTTGGGCCGAATCCCGCGTCGCCGAGGGCCGCTACAGCAGCACCAGCGATTATATGCGCGATCTTGTGCGTCGCGATCAGGAGGAAGCCGAGAGGCTCCAGCTTTTGCGCGCCGAGATCGAAAAGGGGCTGGCGTCTCCGGTTTCGGACCTGACTCTGGATGACGTGTTCGAAAGGGTGCGGGCCAGGCACCAAGGCTGATGGCCCTTCTTTTCCGCGAGGCCGCGATCGACGATCTCGACGCGATCCTGGACTTCAGCTTCTCGCGTTTCGGTGCCGACATCGCGTTCGAATATCGCGAAGGCCTGGATCGTGCTTTCGGCCTGATCGAAGACAATCCGGAAATCGGCATGGTCACCGATCTCGTTGAACATGACGTGCGTTCGATTACCTTCCGCAGCCACCGCATCTATTACCAGCGTGACGGTGCTGACATCGTGGTCATCCGCGTCCTGCATCATGCGCAGGACCACGGTGCACGGCTCCGCTCCTAAACGTCGTCCGCGCTGATCAGTTCGGCGCGGTCCAGTTCTCCGGTCATGTGGGCGACCACGGTGGCGACCGTGGCATCGCCGCTGACATTGGTGACGGTGCGCATCATGTCCATGATCCGGTCGACGCCCGCCACGAAGGCGATCGTCTCCAGCGGCACGCCGACCGTGCCGAACACCAGCGCCATCATGATGAGGCCGGCACCCGGAATGCCCGCCGCGCCGACCGCGCCGAGCGTGGCGGTGATCGAGATCATGAAATAATCGGTCCAGCTGAGATCGACCCCGAACACCTGCGCGCCGAACAATGTGGCCAGGCCCAGATACATCGCCGTGCCGTTCATGTTGATCGTCGCGCCCAGCGAGAGCACGAAGCTGGAGACGCTGGGCGAGACGCCGAGATTACGCTCGGCGCAGCGCATGGTGACGGGCAGCGTGGCGTTGGATGAAGCGGTGGAATAGCTGACCGCCATCGCATCGATGATGCCGCGGAAGAAATCGCGCACCGGCAGGCGCGCCAACAGCTTGATCATTGCCGAGTACATCACGAAGATGATCAGGAGGCAGCCGAGATAGTTGAGGCCGACGAGCTTCGCGAGCGCGATCAGCGCGTCATAACCCAGATTGCCGGCCACCCAGGCCATCAGCGCGAACACGCCGAACGGCGTCAGCTCCATCACGATGATGGTAACCTTCTGCATCACCACCGAGCCGGAGTCGAAGATGCGGCCGACCGGCTCACCCTCTTCCTTCGCCATCAGGATGCCGATGCCGATCAGGAGCGCAAACACGATGAGCGGCAGCACGTTCACGTCCGCCATCACCTGCACCGGGCTTTGCGGGATGATCGACAGCACCATCTGGCGCCAGCCCTCGCCGGACGGCTCGGGCACCGGCCCCATTTCGATATTGCTGGCATCGACGCCGATACCCGGCTGGATCACGGTGCCGAGCAGCAGGCCCAGCCACACCGCGATCTGACCGGTGACCACGAACAGCAGCATCGCGCGCCCGCCGACCGCGCCCAGCTTGCGCAAATCGCCAATCGCGGCGACGCCGGAAACCAGCGAGAAGAAGATGAGGGGGACCACCAGCATCTTGATCGAGGCGATGAACACATCGCCGATGATCTTGATGCTCTCCGATCCCGGGCCCCATAGAAGGCCGGTGACGACGCCGAGCACCAAAGCCGCGATCACGCGCTGCCACAGCGGTATCCTGAACCAGGTCTTCATTTCCCACTCCCTTTTCTCCCCCGGACGCTAGCGAGCGGCAGGACGCGGAGCAAGAAAATGGCGCCGCCGATGGAACTTCCGCGGGGGGTTGAGTAATAAAATTACAAGGCGCATAGCGCGGCTAACGAAGCGCTTCGACAGGAACGAGGACGGCGAGGACAGCATGGCAGACGGTGACAAGACGCAATCCGCTAAGGAGGGTGTCGATCCGGCGCTCCTCGACGCTCTGGGTACGGCGTTTCGCGCCAGTGCGCTCCCCGGGGAGGACGAGCATTTCGACGACGAGGCCTGCAGCGCCGCCGCTGCCTTCGTCCTCAAGACCGCCGAGACCCGCACCGCCGGCGAACCCGCGCTGGGAATGGAAAGCCTGACCGGCATCAACGGTCGTCGCCTGATGCGACTCGCCATCGCGAACGACGACATGCCGTTTCTGGTCGATTCGGTGGCGAACGCGATCGCCGGCCAAGGCATCGACATCTATCGGCTGATCCACCCGGTGGTGACCGTGGAGCGCGGCTCGAATGGCGTGCTCGAAACCATCCGCAACGAACGCGGCGGGCCGGACCGCGCCGAAAGCTTCATCTATATCGAGATCGAGCGCGTAGACGCCAAACAGCGCCGCGCGCTGGAAGAGATATTGCGCGATGTGCTGCGCGATGTGCGCGCCGCGGTGGACGATTGGCTGAAAATGCAGGTGGCGATGGGCGAAGATGCCGAGGCGCTGCCCGATGGCGACGGCAGCGCGCTCCTGCGCTGGTTCCTCGACCGCAATCTGACGCTGGTGGCGCATGAGCAGATCGCACGTGACGGCGGCCGCACCAATTGCCTGGGCGTCGCCCGCGTCGACGACGAGCAGATCCTGTCGGACGAGGCCCGCGAGCGCGCTTTTCAGTGGTTCGACGAGGGCCAGGGCGTGCCGCTGCTGATGAAAGCGAACCGCGTGTCCACCGTGCATCGCGCGGTGCTGATGGACCTGGTGCTTTGCCCGGTACGCGATGGCGACAAGATCGTCGCGATATCGCTCCACGCGGGCCTCTGGACCAGCGCCGCGCTGGCCACGCCGCCCAGCCGCATCCCCGTGCTGCGCGCGCATCTTGCCAGCCTGATGGACAAGTTCGGCTTCGATCCGTCCGGCCATGCCGGCAAATCGCTGAGCCATGCGCTCACCAGCCTGCCGCATGACCTGCTGATCACCTTCCTTTTGGCCGATCTGGAACGGATCGTCCTCACCAACATGTCGCTGTCGGACCGTCCGCGGCCGAAGCTGCTGACCACACGCTCTCCACTCGGACGGCACCTGTTCGTGTTCGTCTGGTTGCCGCGCGACGATGTCTCCACCTCGATGCGCAAGTCCATCGAGGACATGCTGAAGCGCAGCGCGGACGGCGAAATTTTGAGCTGGTCGATCTCGCTGGAAGACGGGCAGGTCGCGCTCCTGCGCTTCACGCTCAATCTGGACGATCGCAATGCGGTAATCGATGAAGAGGCGCTCGATGCGAAGCTGAAGCGCATGGTGCGCGGCTGGCAGCCCGCGGTGGAATCCGCTCTCGCCGAAACGATCGACGAGAAGCGCGCGGCCGCACTCTCCCTGCGTTATGCCGAGAATTTCGGCACCTCTTATCGCGGTGCCTATAATCCGCACGAGGCGGCCGCCGATATCTTGCGCCTGCATGCGCTGGACGAAGGCCACCGCCGCGGTGCCCGGCTCTATCGCCTGGAGGGCGATCAGGAGCATCAGTTGCGCCTGAAGATCTACCATCTGGGCGGCGCCCTGCCGCTCAGCGATGCGGTGCCCGTGCTGGAAGATTTCGGCTTCGAAGTGCTGGGCGAGATCCCCTCCCCGCTCGGCGACGGCACCTTCGCCTATATCCACGATTTCCTCCTCGGCGTGCGTGATGCCGGCAAGGCCGAGGCGCTGGTGGAGCGCGCCGAAACGATCGAACGTGCGATCACGGCGGAGATCGACGGCAGCGTCGAGAACGATCCGTTCAACAGCCTGATCATCTCCGCCGCCTTGGAGCCCGAAGCCGTGGTGTGGCTGCGCGCTTGGTTCCGCTATCTGCGCCAGACGGGCATGAGCTTCTCCATGCAGACGGTGATCGACAGCCTAGCGCGCGCGCCGGAGATCACACGGCAGCTCATTCACATGTTCCGCGTGCGCCACGATCCCGCTTTCGATGGCGACCGCGAGGGCGAGAGCCAGGCCGCCAACGCCCGGATCGACGAGCTGCTGCTGAACGTCGCGGCGATCGACGAGGACCGCATCTTGCGCAGCCTGCGCGCGGTGGCACTCGCCGTCCTGCGCACAAACGCCTTTGCGGACAGCGCGGAAGAAGCGCTGGGTTTCAAGATCGAGAGCGCGGCGATCCCCGGTCTGCCCGCACCCGTGCCGTGGCGCGAAATCTTCGTCTATTCCCCGCGCGTCGAGGGCATCCATCTGCGCGCTGGCCCTGTGGCCCGCGGCGGCCTGCGCTGGTCCGACCGGCGCGACGATTTCCGCACCGAGATTCTAGGGCTGATGAAGGCACAGCGCGTGAAGAATGCCGTGATCGTGCCGACGGGCGCCAAGGGCGGCTTCTTCCCCAAGCGCCTGCCCAATCCGGCCGAGGACCGCGATGCGTGGATCGCCGAGGGCACCGAGTGCTACAAAATCTTCATCCGCACGCTGCTGTCGATCACCGACAATATCGTCGAGGATAAGGTAGTGCACCCCGATCAGGTGGTCATCCACGACGGCGAAGACCCCTATTTCGTGGTCGCCGCCGACAAGGGCACGGCAACCTTCAGCGACACCGCCAACGCCATCGCGATCGAGCGCGGCTTCTGGCTGGGCGATGCCTTCGCCAGCGGCGGCAGCAATGGATACGATCACAAGGCGATGGGCATCACCGCCAAGGGCGCGTGGATTTCCGTCCAGCGCCACTTCGCCGAAATGGGCGTGGACGTGCAGGAAGAAAGCGTGCGCGTATGCGGCGTGGGCGACATGTCCGGCGACGTTTTCGGCAACGGCATGCTGCTGTCGAAGGCTATCAAGCTGGTCGCCGCGTTCGACCATCGCCACATCTTCCTCGATCCCGATCCCGATCCGGCCAAGAGCTGGGATGAGCGCAAGCGCCTGTTCGATCTGCCCCGCTCCAGCTGGGAAGATTATGACAAGAAGCTGATCTCCAAGGGCGGCGGCGTGTTCGCCCGCTCCGAAAAGAGCATCAAGCTTTCCAAGCAGGTCCGCGAGATGTTGGCCATCGAGGAGGAGACGGTCGATCCCGCCCGCCTGATGTCCGCAATTCTCAAAATGCAGGCAGATTTGCTCTGGTTCGGCGGCATCGGCACCTATGTGAAGGCCAAGGCCGAAGGCCATATCGACGTGGGCGATCCCGCCAATGATCCGATCCGCGTCAATGCCGAGGATCTGAACGTGCGGGTGATCGGCGAGGGCGCGAATCTGGCGGTCACGCAGGGTGCGCGCATCGCGTTCGATCTGAAGGGCGGCCGTATCAATGCCGACTTCATCGACAATAGCGCGGGCGTCGACTGTTCGGACAAGGAAGTGAACATCAAGATCGCGCTCAATACCGAGCTGCGCGACGGCAATCTGAAGGAGGACAAGCGCAACGCCCTCCTGAAGTCCATGACCGATGCGGTCTCCGAGATCGTGCTGGAGGATAACCGGCACCAGGCGCTCGGCATCTCCATCGCCGAAAATGACGGCACCGAGGGCTTGGCAAGCTATGTGCGCTTGATCGAGACGTTCGAGGGCGAAGGGCGGCTGGACCGCGCGGTCGAGGGCCTGCCTGGAAATGAGGAGCTGCTGCGCCGCGGCCAGGATCAGGAGGGCATGACGCGCCCCGAGCTCGCCGTGCTTCTGGCCACCGGCAAACTGGCGCTGCAGGATTCGATCGAAGGCACGGTGAAGCTGGACGACGGCTCACTCGACGACGAGCTGCTTTCCGCCTTCCCGGAAGCGATGCGCAAGGCGCACCGCGACGCGATCCTGAACCATCGCCTGCGCGGTGAAATCATCGCCACGCGAATTGCCAACCGCATGGTGAACCGCCTCAACATCATCTACCCGTTCGAGCTGGCCGAGGAGGAAGGCGCCTCCCCCGGCGATGTCGCAAACGCGTTCATCGTGGTCGAGCGTCTGTTCGGGCTGCAACAGCTGTGGGACGAGCTGGACCGGACCGCGATGGACGAACAGGCCCGGCTGGATCTGTTCGACATGCTGGCCATGGCGGCGCGCTCCCACATCGCCGACCTGATGCGGACCGACCATGCGGCCAAGCCGATCGGCGAGATCGTCGCGCAGCTCGAGGAAGGCGTCGGCAAGCTGACCGTCGATGTGGACGAGCTTCTGTCGGATCGCGCCTGTGAGATCGCCAGCCACCAGACTGAAGCGATGGTGGCCGAAGGTGCCCCGCGGGAGCTGGCCGAGAAAGTCACGCATCTCTACAAGGCGGACGGTGCGATCGGCATCGCCGACCTTGCCCGCCAGCGCGAAATCCCTGCGCGGGAAGTCGGCGCGGCGTTTATCAAGGTGGGCGATATGCTGGGCCTGGGATGGGCGCAGACCACCGCCAATACGATGAGCCCCGCCGATCCGTGGGAGCGCCTGCTCGCCGCTGGCCTCGCCCGCGATTTCCAGCAGATGCGGCTCGATTTCCTGCGCCGTGCGCGCTCCAAGGATCTCGCGCAGTTCGTCGACAATTGGGCGCAGGGACGCGAAGAGCGCATCGCGCAGTTTACCGGCCTGATCGAGCGCGCGCAGAAGGCGCCGGTAGCCAGCGTACCGATGCTGGCGCAGATCGCAGGGCAAGCGAGGGTGCTTCTGGGACGGTAAAACTCTCCCCACATCGTTCGTGCTGAGCCTGTCGAAGCACCGTTCTTTTTCGCCACCTCAGCGCAGAAGAACGGCCCTTCGACAAGCTCAGGGCGAACGGTTTTTTGGAAACTCCGGGCGTTAAACCAGCACGTCCACCAGATGGATGGTCACGCCCACCAAGCCGCCGACCAGCGTGCCGTTGATGCGGATATATTGCAGATCGCGGCCCACCGCCGTCTCCACCCGGTCGGTGATCGTGCGGGCCTCCCAACCGCGCACTGTGTCCGATACCAGCCGCACGATATTGTCTCCGTAAGCGGAGGTGACGCCGGTGATCGCGCGGCGGGCGAAGCGGTTGATCTGCCGTTTGAGGACAGGGTCTTCCTGCAAGGTCTGGCCGAACTGGGATAGCATCTCGCCCAGCTTGCCCGCCATCGCCGCATCGGGATCGCGCGCCGCCGACAGGAGCGCCCGGCGGGCCTGTTCCCACAGCCCGTTGATCCAGTTCGCCATCGCCGGATTGGCGAGCAATTCCGCCTTCATCCGCGCCACCTTGGCGGCCATTTCCGGATCGTGAGTCAGATCGTCCGCCAGCCGCGCGAGCCCCTCTTCCACCCGCCCGCGCAAGGGATGCTCGGGATCGGCGTCCATATCGATCAGAAGCTTCTGCAGCCCACTGATGATGGCGTTGGCCAGCGTTTCGTCCAGCCCAGTCCAGCGCATGATGCTGTTCGCCTTTTCATGCACCATATTGCGGATGAGATGTTCGTTGTCGTCCAGCGTCAGCGCCGCCCAGCGGATGCCGGCGCTGATTACCGGCAGATGGCGCTTGCGCGCGATCATCGCGCCAAGCATCTGGCCCAGCAGCGGCGCGACGTTCATCTTTTCCAGCTGCCCGCGCACCGCGCCCTTCGCCATGCCACCGAGCCGTTCCTGATCGAGCGCGCCGACCACGTCCGCGATCAGGCGGGACGCGCCGCGGCGGATGCGCCCCTCGCCCGAACTGGGATGGCGTAGAAAACGCCCCGCCGCGCCCGCAACGTCGATCCGCCGCAGCCGCCGCGCCACCACGCGAGGGGTGAGAAAATTGTCGCGCAGGAAGGCGGCCAGCGTATCGCCGATCCGGTCCTTGTTGCGCGGTATGATCGCGGTGTGCGGGATCGGCAGGCCCAGCGGATGGCGGAACAAGGCGGTAACCGCGAACCAGTCCGCCAGCCCGCCGACCATCCCGGCCTCGGCAAAGGCACGCACATAGCCCCAGGCGGGGTGCATCGGCTCCAGCGCGCGCGCGGCGAAGAAAATGCCCGCCATCAGGATGAGCAGCGCGGTGGCGATGCGGCGCATACGCCGGAAGGCGGCGAGGCGCTGCGCCTCGGCCATGGGTCCGGCTATCGCCGCTGATCGGCCGATGGGCTTCATATTCAAAGGCCTAGCCCAACGTGGCGGCGCTTGCCAAGCACCGCGCCGTTATTCGGCAGGCAACGCGCCCCCGCCCTCACCCCGTGCGCGGGCCCGGTCGAGCTCCAGCGAGCGTTCCTTGTCGCCCGGCTGATAGGTCAGGATCTTGCCGAACCACAGCCCCATGCGCTTCTCGATGCTGTCCGCCAGGCTGAAGCTGGCCGGCACGATCAGGAGGGTAAGCAGGGTGCTGAGGACCAGACCGCCGATCACCACCGTACCCATCGGCGCGCGCCATGCGCCGTCGCCGGACAGCGAGAGCGCGGTCGGCACCATGCCCGCCGTCATCGCCACGGTGGTCATCACGATCGGTTGCGCGCGCTTGTGCCCGGCCTCCATGATCGCCGCGAACTTCTCCTTACCCGTCGCCATTTCCTCCAGCGCAAAGTCGATCAGCAGGATCGAGTTCTTGCCGACGATGCCCAGCAGCATGAGCAGGCCGATATAGACCGGCATGGAGATGGGCTGTCCGACGATCAGCAGCGCCAGCAACCCGCCGAGCGGGGCCAGCAGCAACGATCCCATGTTCACCAGCGGCGACATGAAGCGCTTGTAGAGCAGCACCAGCACCGCGAAGACCAGAAGGATGCCGGCGATCACCGCGATTATCACGTTGGTGATCAGCTCGGCCTGCCATTCCTGCTGGCCGAAGGCTTCGTTCGATACACCCTGCGGCAGGTTCTTCATGATCGGCAGCGCGTTGATCTGCTCATAGGCGGTGCCCGTCACCACGCCGGGTGCCAGGTCCGCGCCAACGAACACGCGGCGCTGCTGGTTGTAGCGCTGAATCGTCGTCGGGCCGGAGCCGAAGCGAATATCCGCGACACGCGACAACGGTACCGATCCGCCCGTGGCGGTGGGGACCGGCAGGTTCTCGATGGTCGACAGGCTCTCGCGCGATGTTTTGGGTAGCATCACGCGGATCGGGATTTGCCGGTCCGACAGCGAGAATTTGGCCGCGTTCTGATCGATTTCGCCCAGGGTCGCAATGCGGATCGCCTGGCTGAGCTGCGCGGTGGTGACACCGAGCGATGCGGCCAGCTGCATATGCGGCTCGATGATCAGTTCGGGCCGCTTCAGGTCCGCGGCGATGCGCGGCGCCTGAACCGTTTTCAGGCCCTGCATCTGCTGCACCAGCGTGCTCGCCGTGCGGTTCAGCAGTTCCGGATTGCTGCCGGTCAGCATAATCGAAATTTCGCGGCCCGTCCCGCCGCCGCCATTCTGCGCGCCGAAGGACACGCGCGCGTCCGGAATATTCTGCAACAGCGGCGCGGTCTGCCGCTCGAACTCGGTCGAGGTCCGCTCGCGATCCGCTTTCAGATCGACATAGAGCGTCGCATTGCCTTCGCGCACGCGCTCCAGCGCCAGCTCCACCTCGGGCTGCTTATAAAGGATCGTCGCCACGCGGTCCGCCACCGCTTCGGTCTGTTCCAGTGTGGTGCCCGGCACCATCTCGATCTCGACACGGCTATCGTCGCTATCGACATTCGGCTGGAACTGCTGCGGAATGGTCATCAACAGCACGACGGTGAGTACCAGCGCGGCTCCGGCCACCATCGTCATCCAGACGCGGTGATCGAGGACCATGCTGAAGACCTTGCGCAGCGGGCCGCCGCCTTCGCGGAAGCGCTTGGCCTTGCTCTCGTCAAGCGACCAGCGCAGCACGCCCATATACATGTCCATAAGCCGTCCCTCGCCGTGCGAGGCATGGCCCTTGGCCTTCAGGAAATAGGCAGCGACCATTGGCGTAATGAGACGCGCGACCGCAAGGCTGATGAGCACGGCCACGACGACCGTGATGCCGAAATTCTTGAAGAACTCACCGGAGATACCGGGCATCAAACCGACGGGCAGGAACACCGCCACGATCGAGAAGGTGGTGGCGACCACGGCAAGGCCAATCTCGTCCGCCGCATCGATCGAAGCCTGATAGGCGGATTTGCCCATGCGCATGTGCCGCACGATATTCTCGATCTCCACGATCGCGTCATCGACAAGGACACCGGCCACCAGACCGAGCGCGAGCAGCGAGAGCGAGTTCAGGTTGAAACCGAGCAGATCCATGAACCAGAAGGTCGGGATCGCGGACAGCGGAATGGCGAGCGCGGAAATCAGCGTCGCGCGCCAATCCCGCAGGAACAGCAGCACCACGATCACCGCCAGCACCGCGCCCTCGATCATCGCGTCGATGGAGCTGTGATACTGATCCTTGGTGTATTTGACGGTGGAGAAAAGCTGGATGAACTTGACGCCCGGATTTTCCTTTTCCAGCGCTTTGATCTGCTCCATCGCATTGTCGTAAACGGTTACGTCGGATGCGCCGCGTGCGCGCGAGATGGCGAAGTTCACCACCTCCTTGTCGCGCACCTTGCTGATCGAGGTGCGTTCGGAATAGCTGTCCGAAACCTTGGCGACATCGCTGAGCCGGATGGTGCGGCCATTGCCCAGCGGGATGCGCGTCTGCGACAGGGCGTAGGCATCGTCGGCATTGCCGAGGATGCGGACCGATTGGCGCGATCCGGCAATCTGCGCACGGCCGCCCGCGGCATCGATATTGGTCTGGCGCAGCGCTGCGTTGATCTGGCTGGCGGTGACGCCGAGCGCCTGCATGCGCGGCAGATCAAGCACCACCCGAATTTCGCGGTCCACACCGCCGAAGCGATCGACCTCCGCCATGCCTTCCACGGAAAGGAGGCGCTTGGCGACGGTATCGTCGATGAACCAGCTCAGCTGCTCCAGCGTCATGTCGTTCGCTTCGACCGCGAAAATACCCAGCGGGCCGCCGCCGGTGACGTCCACCTTGGACACGCGCGGCTCAATGATCCCGTCGGGCAGCGCGCCGCGAACCTGATCGACCGCGTTCTTCACCTCGTTCACCGCATCATTGGGATCGATGCCGATCTCAAACTCGATGAAGGTGTTGCTATTGCCCTCGGACGCCGTGGAGTTGAGGTTCTTCACCCCGTTGATGTTGCGCACCGCCGATTCGACGATCTGCGTCACCTGGTTCTCGATCTCGGTCGGCGCAGCGCCGGGCTGCGAGATATTGACCGTCACCGCCGGAAACTCGACGTCCGGATTGTTGACGATGTCCATCCGCGCGAAGCTGAGGATACCGGCCAGGGTCAGGCCGATAAACAGCACGATCGAAACGACCGGGTTGCGGATCGACCAGGCGGAGATGTTGCGGAAATTCATGAGTGCTTACTGCCCCGCCGGCGCTTCTAGATCAGCCGGTTCGTCATCGCGCGCCGTCTGACGGGCGATGCCCTTCTGTCGGCGCGGCTGCACCGTCTCGCCCGGATTGAGGAACCCGGCGGCGTAGAGCACCACCTGCTCGTTACCGGAAAGGCCGCTGGCAATGGTCAGGCCCGCATCGGTTACGGTGCCGATGGTCACGCCGCGCCGCTCGATCTTGTTGCCGGACCCGACGATGTAGACGAAATTGCCCTTCTCATCGCTCTGCACCGCGCTTTCGGGAAGAACCGGCGCGGAGACTGCACCGGCACGGATCAGCGCATTGGCGAAACCACCGGGGCGCAAGGACTTGTCATAGGACAAGGCAATGCGCGCGATGCCCTGGCGCGACTGGGGGTCAATGGTGGGGGAGACCTGCCAGATCTGCCCGTTCAATGTTTCCGTGGTGCCGACCGGCATCACCTGCGCCGGCACACCGACGGATATCTGTGCCAGATCATCCTCGCTCAGCTGTGCCTGCATCTCCATCTGACCACCCGCGGCCATGCGGAACAGCGTACCGGAGCCCTGGGTGACGATTTGGCCAGGCTGCACATTGCGTTCCAGAATGATGCCGCTTGTGGGGGCCACCACATTGAGCCGGGCGTTGCGCGCCTGCGCTTCGTTCAGCGAGGCGCGCGCCACGCGAAGCTGCGCCTGCGCGCGCTCCTTCTCGGCGGTGAGGCGATCGACATCGGCCTGGCTGATGAAGCCGCGATCGACGAGCTGCAGCGCGCGGTTGAGCTGCGCCTGCGCAAGGTTGAGGCTGGATTCGGCCACGCTGATCTGCGCGCGCAGCCCCTCGACCTGCTGGTTCTGCACCGACCGGTCTACGGCGGCGAGTACCTGTCCCTGCTTCACCCAGTCGCCGGCATTGACATAAACCTGTGTCACCCGGCCGCCTTCTCCAACAATACCGACAGGCGTGTCGAACCGCGCACCAATGGTGCCAGTGGCATTGATGGCGTTCACCACGGTGTTGCTGCCAGGCGCGACCACCGTCACCACGGGCGCCTCCTGTCCGCCGGCCTCTCCGCCCGCCGCGGCCGCATCGGCTGCAGGCTCTTCGCCGCGCGTGAAGAAATAACCGGCAATGCCGAGCACCAGCACGATCGCGATGATGGCGATAATGACCGTGCGCTTGCGCCTACGGTCCAGCCGCTCTTCACGGGCAGCTTCCACACCGGGGGATTCCATCTCGTTCGTGATCGTCGATTCGTAGTTCATTGCCATCTGCCCGTTCGCCCCTTTGCGGCCCGTTCCGGCCTGCAAGCGGAGCTGTATTATCCGAATAACTCAGTCACCGCAAGCGCCTCGCAAACGCCGCGCATTTGCGCAAGGTCATCGCATGGTGCGCCTTAACGTCAGCAGACCTTTTGGAAAAAGGAATTGGTCAGGCGCTGTCCGAGGTTCGACAAACGACGTGAAGGGCGGGAACCGCATGGGCCGCAGCGGGCAAGGAACTTGCTCGCACATTAAAAAAAAAGGGCTGCCGAAGCAGCCCTTTTCCGTCACCTGACCGCATCTGCGGCCGGTATTGAGTTGCGCTTAGCGAATACGCTTGCGCTGAATAAGGTTGGCGATCGCCAGCAGGATTACCGCGCCGACGAACGACATCAGCAGGCCGGGGATGCTGAAGCTCGTGAGGGTCGAGCCGATACCGAACAACGCGGTTCCAACCCAGCCGCCGATCAACGCGCCGATCAGGCCAACGACGATGTTCCAGAAGATGCCCATGGATGCATCACGACCCATGACCATGCTGGCAAGCCAGCCGATGATTCCGCCTACGATAATGGCTATAATCCAGCCCATTACACTTCCTCCTGCTTCACAGATGGGCCGGTTACGCTTGCCCGTCTTTCTGCAGGTTTCAATCGACCGTCAGGATAAAGGTTCCGCAAGCATAACGAAAAGCGCCCGTCAGAAAATGCTGACGGGCGCTCCGAACGGATATGGTTCTGGGCGGACGCCTGACGGGGTGCCGGGCAGGTGCCCGAGAGCGTCAATATTTCTGCTGGCGCTCGTAAAGATCGCGATAGTGCTGGATGCGCGTGACGCGCAGACCCGGCATGCCCGATCGGTCGACGGCTCGCTGCCAGCCGGCAAATTCCTCCAGCGTCAGATCATAGCGCTCGCACGCTTCATCCACAGTGAGGAGCCCGCCATTAACCGCGGCAACGACCTCGGCCTTGCGGCGCACGACCCAGCGGCGCGTGGTGACCGGCGGAAGATCGGCGATCGTCAGCGGCTCGCCGAGCGGACCGATTACCTGGGCCGGTTTGATTTTCTGGTTCTCGATCATTTCATTCCCCCAGAATGAGCGGCCATAGCGGCCCCTGGTGTTGGAGGTTCCTTACCCGTCATGTTCCTGCCAGATGTTGAAGCGCCAAGGTAAACAGGGTCTTTACGAGCCGCCGTCCGTCCGGCGAACGGAGCGAACGGACCGGCGAAGCGAGGCGAAGCGCCGCAGCGCCCTGCAAAAAAGTCGATTCGATCGTCCATCGTACCCACCAGAAGGAAGCCCCGACGATCGCGCCGTGCGGACGTCCGCTCGCGCAGCCCCGGCGCGGCCAGTACGGCGCGCAAGGTCCCATAGTCGATGGCAGAGAGCGGGCTCCCAGCGCGGTCGAACTGCTGATGTGAGGGTATGTCCATACCCCCTCATTAGCTGCGAGAGGATAAGCTTCCGTAAAAATGCGGTTCAGCCGCCATTAGCTTTGGTTAACGCAGCCTTGTCGATTCGGCACGACGGAGCCGTGCGCCCCGCCGCGTTGCATCGCGCCCGCCGCTGGCAATTTTGCCCCGGCAGGACTATGTGCGCGGCCATGACGCAGATTGCAGATTTCCAGCTTGGTGACGATCTTACCGGCAAGCGTATCGTCGTCGCCATGTCCGGCGGCGTCGACAGCTCCGTCGTGGCCGCGCTCGCCGCGCGATCGGGCGCGGAAACCATCGGCGTTACGCTGCAGCTCTACGATCACGGCGCTGCGGTGCAGCGTGCCGGCTCCTGCTGTGCGGGGCAGGACATCCGCGATGCGCGCGCCGTCGCCGACAAGCTGGGCATCGCGCATTATGTGTTCGATCATGAAAGCCGCTTCCGCGACTCCGTAATCGACCAGTTTGCGGACGATTATGCGAACGGCCGCACGCCGATTCCCTGCGTGCAGTGCAATATGGGCGTGAAGTTCACCGATCTGCTTTCGCTCGCGCGGGATCTTGGCGCCGATTGCCTGGCCACCGGCCACTATGTGCGCCGGGAAATGGGCGCTGACGGGGCCGAGTTGCACCGCGCCGCCGATCCGGCGCGCGATCAGAGCTATTTCCTGTTCGCCACCACGCGCGATCAGCTCGATTATCTGCGCTTTCCGCTGGGCGCCATGCCCAAGGCCGAAGTGCGCGATCTTGCGCGCGAGGTTGCCCTGCCCGTCGCGGCCAAGCCAGACAGCCAGGACATCTGCTTCGTGCCCGATGGCGATTATGCGCGCATCGTGCGCAAGCTGCGTCCGGAAGCGGGCGAAGAAGGCGCGATCGTCGATCTGTCCGGGCGCGAGCTCGGCCGGCACAAGGGCATCATCCACTATACCGTCGGCCAACGCCGCGGGCTGGATATCGGCGGACAGGCCGAGCCGCTTTACGTCGTGCGCATCGATGCGGCGCAGCGGCAGGTGGTGGTCGGCCCCAAGGCCGCGCTGGCCGTGGCAGGCGCCGAGCTGAGCGATATCAACTGGATCGGCGGAGAGCGCGATGGGCCACTCACCGCCAAGGTGCGCTCGCTCGCCAAGCCCGTGCCTGCGCGGCTGGAAGGAAGCCGCATTCTGTTTGATGAACCCGAATTTGGCGTCGCTCCGGGGCAAGCCGCCGTGCTCTACCGGGGAACGCAAGTGCTCGGCGGCGGTTGGATCGAGACAACCCTTGCGGCACAGGATCAACTGGCCGCCTGAACAATTCACGCGGAAACGATGCCGGAACAGCGGGCATGGTTGACCCCGAAAGAGGCATGCCATGACTGAAAATGATCTTCCCACCGCCGAAATGTCCGACACCGGACGGGCAAATCTTCAGCAAATTCTGGATCACAGCGATGACGGTGCGAACCTGATCCTTCAGGCGCTCGGCCAGACGCGCATGGCCATGTGCGTCACCGATCCTCGCCAAGGCGACAACCCGATCATCTTCGCCAATCCCAGCTTTTACGAGATGACGCGCTATGACGAGAGCGATGTGGTCGGTAACAACTGCCGCATGCTTCAGGGCGAAGGCACCGATCCTTCGCACATCGCAAAGATGCGCGATCTGATCCGAAACGAGAAGACGGGCGTCGTCGAGCTGCTCAATTATCGCAAGGACGGCACCAGCTTCTGGAACGCGGTGCATATCGGCCCGATTTATGACCGGGAGGGGCGGCTCGTCTATTTCTACGGGACGCAGTGGGATGTCAGCAATGTGGTCGCCGCGCGGGTGGCCGATCAGCAATTCCGGATGATCAACCGAGAGCTCAACCACCGCATGAAGAATGTGTTTGCGGTGATCGCCTCGATTGTAACCATGTCCTCGCGCGGGATGGATAGCGCGCAGGACGCCGCCGATATCGCGCGCGACCGGATCGTGGCGCTGGGCCGCGCCCATGAAGCCACCATCGGTATGAGCATGGACGACAGCGGCATTCAACTGCGCGATATGGTGGCCGAAGTCTTGAGCCCGTATCACCGCGCGACAGCGTCCGACGCGCATATCGAGGGCAAGCCGATCGAGTTACCACGCGACGCGATTACGCCGATGGGCCTGGTGCTGCACGAACTGGCGACCAATAGTGCCAAACACGGTTTCCTCGGCAACCGCGCGCAGGAACTGACTATTCGCTGGGAGCTGAGCAGGGACGAGAGCGGCATGCTCGACTTCCTGTGGGAAGAGCGCTTCGACAATCCCGGTACCGTCGACAATGTGCATGAAGGATCGGGCACGCAGATCATCCGCACCGTATTGGCCGCAGTGCACGCGAGCTTTGAACGCAAGCTCGAAGAGAATTACTGGCGCTCACGCATCCGTCTACCGATGACCAATCCGGTGCAGATAAAACCGTTCGAGATCTGACGCGCGAAAGCGGGCGGGCAGCCTCAGTCTACCGCGTCCAGTTCCTCCGGCGTCAGCAGCACGCAGCCGAAATCCCCCCGCTTTTCCGCAGCCGCCTCGGCCAGCAGCGGCACAGACGCGAACATGCGTTTGTTCGCAGGATCATCGCGCATCGACACGATTTCAGTGCCCGGTTCGTTATCCGTCTCACAGCTTTGCAGGCTGCGTCCTTCGACATAGCGGCAGGAACAGGCAACGCGGGCCGTGTAGCGCGCGCCAAGTTCTGCCTGCATGCTCAGCGAGGGCCATTGCCAGATCAGCAACGCACCGACGATCAGCACCAGCAGCGCAGCGATGCGCACCGGCCAATACCACCAGCGGCGCGCGCGGGGATCAACACTTGTCATCAAAGGGCTCACTGGTGCAGGTCATCGCGCGCATGCCTAGGAACAAATCGCTTTATCCCGCAACCGCTTTCGCGGCCCTTCTGCTGCTCGCGGGCTGCGGATCGGACACGCCTGTCGCCCCGCCGCCGCCCGATCCGTGCGACGCGCGCTGCGACTATATCGCCATGGACAGCCCGGTGGACCGCGCTGCGCTCGATGCACGGATCGAGCCGCTGTTCAGCGATCCCGCGCAGGCCGAAACGCGCGCCCTCGTGATCATGCGCTACGGCAAGCCGGTGGCCGAGCGTTACGCGCCGGGATATTCCGCCGACACGCCGCTCATCAGCTGGTCGATGGAAAAGAGCGTGACCGCCGTCCTCATCGGCATGCTGGTGGCCGACGGGCGGCTGAAGCTGGACGATCCCGCGCCCATTGCCGAATGGCAGAGTCCGGGCGATCCGCGCCGCAACATCACGCTGCGCCATCTGTTGCACATGGCAAGCGGCCTCGATCATACCGAGGGGCTCGACCCTGCCGATCCCGGCGAGATTTACGACGGCGACACCGTGCGCATGCTGTTCCTCGACGGCGCGGACGATATGGCCCGTTATGCCGAAAGTCGCCCGATGGAGGCGCGCGCGGGCGAGAAGTTCGAATATAGCTCGGCCACCACGGTGATCCTTGCCGATATCATCGCGCGCGAGCTGACCGACAGCAAGAACCCGCGCGTGCGGATGGAGGCGGTGCGACGCTTTGCCTATGGCCGGTTGTTCGAGCCGCTGCGCATGAACAGCGCGAAAATCGAATTCGACCGTGCGGGCACGATGATCGGCGGATCGATCATGCACGCCACGGCGCGCGACTGGGCGAAGTTCGGCGAATTTCTGCGCAATGGCGGCTCGATCGGCGGGGCGCAGCTGATCCCGCGCAAATGGATCGAGTTCATGCGCACCCCCTCGCCCACAAACGCGGTTTACGGCGGCCATATTTGGCTGAACGCACGCGCCGGGGCTGACGGTTTGCCGATCCTGTTTCCGGATGAAGCGCCCGCCACCGCCTTCGCCGCGCTCGGCCATCTCGGCCAATATGTCATCGTTTCGCCCGAACAGGGGCTGACGGTGGTGCGCCTGGGCAAGACGCCCGATGAGGGGCGTCAGGCGGCGCGCGATCAGCTGGGCCGCATCGTGAACCTGTTTCCGGTAAGGTAGAGCGCGTGACTGACTACACCGTCATTGCGAGGAGCCGAAGGCAACGAAGCAATCCAGGGCCGATTCAGCGCTGCGCACGCACTGGATTGCTTCGGCCTGCGGCCTCGCAATGACGATGAGCTAAAGTCGCTGGCGCCGATCCGTTAGAACGTGAACCGCCCCTCCACCACCGTGACGCACGGGCCGCCGAGCACGGCGCGATCGCCTTCACGGCGGCAGGTGAGATAGCCCTTGCGTTCGCTCGCCTGCAGCGCGGTGAAGCTTTCGCGGCCCAGCCGGTCGCACCAATAAGGCGTCAACGCGGCATGGGCGGAGCCGGTCACGCTGTCTTCGTCCACTCCGGCGCCGGGCACGAACACGCGGCTCAGCACGTCGGTATCGGTGCCGGGCGCAGTGCAGATAAATTGCAGATCGCCTAGCGGGGCCAGCGCGCGAAAATCGGGATCGAGCGCCATCACCTCGTCCGCATTCGCATAACGAAAGATGTGATAGCCGCCCGCATGGCTCGCGATTTCCTGCGGCCGGGCGCCGAGCCCGCGCACTGCTTCGTTGAAGCTTTCCTTCGGCTCCGGCGCATAAGCGGGCAGCGAGAGCGCATAGCCCTCGCCGTCCCGCGATACCGTCAGCACGCCCGCCTTATGGGTGCGAAAGCGGACCTCGTCCGCGTCCTTCATCCACTCGGTCAGCGCAATATGGCCGCTCGCCAGCGTGGCATGGCCGCACAGGTCCACCGTGCTGGTGGGTGTGAACCAGGTAAGCTCGTAATCCGCCTCGTCATCCGCGCAGGGCACCAGAAACGCCGTTTCGGCAAAATTGTTCTCGCCGCCGATCGCCTGCAGCACGCTATCGTCCGGCCAGCTTTCCAGCAGCATGACGGCGGCTTGATTGCCCGCGAACGGTTTGTCCGCAAAGGCATCGACATGGAAGTAAGGGACGGTGGGCATAGAGAGCTACCTTTGGTTTAAAAGCGCCGTTCGGGCTGAGCTTGTCGAAGCCTCGTTCTTCTTTCGGGCGAACGGATCTAGGGGGTTAAGTCAGGACGCTATTCGCTCCCCTCGAGCTTCTTGAACTGGTCCTCTTCCACCAGCGGATTGTCCGGCTCGTCCACATGGCCTTCCGGGTCGATATGGATCAGCACTTCCACATCGGGAAAATGCGTGCGCAGATCATCTTCCACGCGGTGAATGATATCGTGGCTTTCCGCCACCGTCATCTTCGCGGGCATATCGACGTGAAACTGCGCGAAGTCGCGGTTTCCGCTGGTGCGGGTGCGCAAATCGTGCAGGTTTTTCAGCTCCTCGTGCCGGTGCGCCACTTCGATGAAGGCGAGGCGTTTTTCCTCCGGCCATTCCTTGTCCATCAGCTGATCGATCGCGCGGCTCGCCCCGCGAAAGGCGTTCCAGCCGAGCCACAGGGCGATGGCGACGCCGAACAGCGGATCGGTCCAGCCCAGGCCCAGATACTGGTCCAGCACAAGCGCGGCGATGACCGAAAGGTTCAGCAGCAGATCGCTCTGATAGTGCAGATTGTCCGCCTCGATCGCGACCGATCCGGTGCGGCGGATGATGCTCTTCTGATAGGCCACCAGCCCGAAGGTGGCGATGATCGCGATGACGGAGACGATGATGCCGGATTCCGCCTGCTCGACCGGTGCGCCCTTCAGCAATCGCTCGACCGCGCGCCAGGCAATCAGCGCGGCCGAGACCGCGATCAGCGCGACCTGGAACAGCGCGGCCAGCGATTCGGCCTTACCATGGCCGAAGCGATGGTCCTCGTCCGGCGGCATCGCGGCGTATCGCACGCTGAACAGCAGGACGAGAGAAGCCGCTAAATCCAAGCCCGTATCGGCAAGCGAGCCGAGCATCGCGACCGATCCGGTGGCGATCGACGCCCAGGTCTTGAGCACGAGCAGGAACAGCGCGGTCCCCACGCTGGCAAGCGCCGCGCGCACATTGAGGGGCAGACCGCCGCCTGTGTCTGCAGCGCTCACGGGTAAAGCAGCCCTTCTGACCAGCCGTCGCCATCGCGCACGAACTGGCGGCGTTCGTGCAGGCGATATTCGCGGTCCTGCCAGAATTCGATGCGCTCGGGGCTCAGGCGATAGCCGGACCAGTGCGGCGGGCGGGGCACGTCGCCGCCTTCGAACTTGCGCTCATAGCTCTCGAACCGGTCCAGAAACGTCTCGCGCTCGTCCAGCGGGCGCGACTGATCGGACGCCCAGGCACCGATCTGCGAATCGCGCGCGCGGCTGGCGAAATAGGCATCGGCCTCATCATCGGACACGCGCGTCACCGGCCCGTATATCCGGATCTGGCGGCGCAGCGATTTCCAGTGGAACAGCAAAGATGCCTGCGGGTTCGCCGCCAGCTCCGCGCCCTTGCGGCTTTCGAAATTGGTGTAGAAGACGAAGCCGTCTTCGCCATGTCCTTTCAGCAGCACCATGCGCACCGACGGGCGCCCGTCCGCGTCCGCGGTGGCGAGCGCCATCGCGTTGGGATCATTGGGTTCGGATGCTTCCGCTTCGGAAAGCCAGCGGTCGAAAAGAGTGAAGGGATCTTTGGCCATGGCCCATGCTGTAGCGCCGCGCCGCGCGCCGGTCGAGACGGCAGCGGGATGTGCCAAGGCCCAAGCATTTGTTGCCCTCGGGCCAAGCGCATCCTAACTCTCACGCCATGGCAGACCCTTATGCAACATTGGGCGTTTCGCGCGACGCCGACGAGAAGACGATCAAGAGCGCCTATCGCACGCTGGCGAAGGAGCTCCACCCGGATCGCAACAAGGACAATCCGGCCGCGGCGGATCGCTTCGGCAAGGTGACGCAGGCCTATGACCTGTTGATGGACAAGGACAAGCGCGCCGCGTTCGACCGGGGGGAGATCGACGAGGAAGGCAATCCGCGCGGCCCCTTCGGCTATGGCGGTGGGGGCGGCGGCGGTTTCCGCGGCCAGGGCGGACCGCAGGGCGGCTTCGGCGGTTTTTCCGGCGGCCCCTATCAGGGCGGCGGCGAGGAAGTGGACCTGGGCGATCTGTTCAGCGATCTATTCGGCGGCGGCGGCGGGCGCCAGCAACGCTCCAATCCCTTCGGCCGCGGTGGACGCGCGGCCCCGCCCAAGGGCGCGAACATCGCCTATCGCATGCAGGTGAGTTTCACCGATGCTGCCACGCGCGAGCCGCAGCGCATCACGCTGGCCGACGGGAAGACGATCGACCTGAAACTGCCCGCAGGGCTTGTCGACGGGCAGCAGATCCGCCTCGCAGGCAAAGGCCAGCAGGGTCCCGGCGGCACCGGCGACGGCATCGTCACCGTGCAGATCGGCGGCCATCCCTTTTACGAGCGGGACGGCGATACCATCCGGCTCGATCTGCCGATCACGCTGAAGGAGGCGGTGCTGGGCGGCAAGGTGCGCGTGCCCACCGTGGACGGCCCCGTCATGCTGACCGTTCCGGCAGGCTCCAGCTCCGGCAAGACGCTGCGCCTCAAGGGCCGCGGTTTCAGCACCAAAAGCGGCGGGCGCGGCGATCAGCTGGTCCGGCTGATGGTGGAGCTTCCGGAAGACGACGCCGCATTGAAGCAATTCGTGGAAGGCTGGGAGGCGCCGGGCGGCGTCCGGGACGAGCTGGGTGTCTGAACACAGCCCGCTCTCGCCGGAGGCCCGGCGCAGAACGGTGCTGCGCCGCCGCAAGAGCGAGCGCAGCAAGGAAACGGAGGCGAGCTGGTTTCAGCGGCTCAAGCCCGGCCAAAAGACGATCGAGGTGGTGAAGCGCACCGCCGTCGGCGTTTACACCGACGGCTTCACGCAGGCCGGCAATTTCGCCTATCTGTCGCTACTGGCGGTCTTTGCCTTCTTCATTGTCGCCGCGGCGGTCGCCGGCGTGTTCGGCCGAACGCAGCTTGGTTTCGACCTGATCCAGAGCTTTTTCCAGACGGTGCCGCGCAGCGTCAGCGATGCGCTGCGCACGCCCGTCGAAAGCGCGATGACGGCGCGCTCCGGCCCCGTCCTCTGGCTCTCCGCCGTCGTCGGGCTATGGACCACGGGCAGCCTGATCGAGACCATCCGCGCAGCCCTGCACGATGCCTATGGCACCACCGCCCAGCGCCCTTTCTGGCAATATCGCCTGCGTTCGATCGCGATCATCATCGGCGCGGTGTTCCTGGCCATGATCGCCTTTTCCACCCAGGTCATCGTCACCGGCGCGGAGCAATTCGTCTATACCTACCTGCCCTGGGCGCAGAATATTTCACGTATTCTTTCGATCGGGCGGTTCCTTCCCTTTTTCGTGCTGTTCGGGGCGCTCTACATCCTGTTCCGCGCCATCACGCCGCGCGATTATCGCGGACCCGATTGCCCGAAATGGCCGGGCGCGGTGCTGGTGAGCGCCTGGTGGCTCGCCTCTACCATGCTTCTGCCACTGTTTCTGGCAAACGCGACCAATTACGATCTGACCTATGGCAGCCTGGCCGGCGTGATCATCGCGCTCATCTTCTTCTATCTTATCGGGCTTGGCATGGTTACGGGCGCGCATCTCAACGCGGCTCTGGCCAATGAGGGCGGCTGCGATGTAGAGGGCGGGCAAGGAGAACAAGACGCATGACCGGATTGATGCAGGGCAAGCGCGGGCTCATCATGGGCCTCGCCAATGAAAAATCGCTCGCCTGGGGTATTTCGAAGCAATTGGCGGAGCAAGGCGCGGAGCTCGCCTTCAGTTATCTGGGCGAAGCGCTGGAAAAGCGCGTGCGCCCGCTGGCCGAGCAGCTCGGCTCTGACATCTGCATCCCGTGCGATGCGTCCGATCAGGAATCGATCGACCAATGCTTCGCCGCGCTTGGCGAACATTGGGATTCGATCGACTTCCTTGTCCACGCCATCGGCTTTTCGGACAAGAACGAGCTGCGCGGCAAATATGTCGACACCAGCCTCGACAATTTCCTCATGACGATGAACGTCAGCGCTTATTCGTTGGTCGCCGTCACCCGCGCCGCGCGCCCGATGATGAAGGACGGCGGCTCCATCCTGACGCTGACCTATTACGGCGCGGAAAAGGTGATCCCGCATTACAACGTCATGGGCGTCGCCAAGGCCGCGCTGGAATCCAGCGTCAAATATCTCGCGGTCGATCTCGGCCCGGAAAATATTCGCGTGAACGCGATCAGCGCCGGACCGATCAAGACGCTGGCCGCCAGCGGCATCGGCGATTTCCGCTACATCCTGAAATGGAACGAGCTGAATAGCCCGCTGCGCCGCAACGTCACGATCGAGGATGTCGGCGGCGCAGGCGTCTATATGCTGAGCGATCTTTCCAGCGGCGTGACCGGCGAGGTCCACCATGTCGATGCCGGCTATCACGCCATCGGCATGAAGGCCGAAGACGCACCCGACATCGCGCTCGACCACGGATGAGCACTATTCGCCCCGAAGCGCGCGGCGACCTCCCCGCGATCCGCGAGGCCGTGCGCGCCGCCTTCCCGACCGACGCCGAAATGCGGCTGGTCGATGCCCTGCGCGAAAAGGGAGACATCGCCGCCTCTCTGGTGTGCGAGGCGGACGGCTTCATCGTCGGCCATGCGGTGCTCAGCCGGATGAACGTCTTCGCCGACGGCCGCCCGGTCGCCGCCGCCGCGCTCGGCCCGGTATCGGTGCTGCCCGAGTGCCAGAGCGAAGGGATCGGCACGCGGCTGATCCGCGATCTGATAGAACAGGCGCGCGGCATCGGATTCCAGATGATCTTCGTGCTCGGTGATCCGGCCTATTACGGCCGCTTCGGCTTCGACGCACCCGCCGCGAAACCCTATCGCAGCGCCTATTCGGGCGAGAACTTCATGGCGCTGGAACTCGACGCCCCGCCCCGCCCCTTCGAAGGTAGCGCAGAATATGCCGCCCCGTTCGGGGAAATGGAGGGCTGAAGAGAGCCACTCTCCCCTCCCGGGAGAGGAAGGGGAAAAGGAAATTATGAGCCACAACAGCTTCGGGCATCTGCTGCGTGTCACCACCTGGGGCGAAAGCCATGGGCCGGCCATCGGCTGCGTGGTCGACGGGTGCCCTCCGGGCATCGACCTGAGCGAAGCCGACATCCAGCCTTTCCTCGACAAGCGGCGGCCGGGCACCTCGCGCTTCACCACGCAGCGGCGCGAGCCGGATGAAGTGCGCATTCTCTCCGGCGTGTTCGAGGGGCGTACCACCGGTACGCCGATCAGCCTGATGATCGATAATGTGGACCAGCGCTCCAAGGATTATTCGGACGTCGCCAAGGCCTATCGCCCCGGCCATGCCGATTATGCCTATGACGCGAAATACGGCTTTCGCGACTATCGCGGCGGCGGGCGCTCCTCCGCGCGCGAAACGGCGATGCGCGTGGCGGCGGGCGCGGTGGCGCGAAAGATCATCCCGCAGGTTTCCATCACCGCCTGGACAGCGGAACTGGGCGGGGATCCGGCGGAAAGTTTCGATGCCGACCAGATCGCCGCAAATCCCTTCTTTGCCGCCGATGCAGAGGCCGCTACGCGCTGGGAACAGCTGGTGGACGGCGCGCGCAAGTCCGGCAGTTCGCTGGGCTCCATCGTCGCCTGCGAAGCAACGGGCGTACCCGCCGGCTGGGGCGCACCGCTCTACGCCAAGCTCGACGCATCGCTGGCCGCCGCAATGATGAGCATCAATGCGGTGAAGGGCGTGGAGATCGGCGACGGATTCGAGGCCGCGCGGCTTTCGGGCGAAGCGAATGCCGATCCGATGCGCCCGGGAGCGGACGGTCCGCAATTTGCCGCCAACCATGCCGGCGGAGTAGCGGGCGGAATCGCCACCGGACAGCCGGTGACGGCGCGCATCGCGTTCAAGCCCACCAGCTCCATTTTGACGCCCGTGGACACCATCACCCCGGACGGGGAGGCAACGCAGATCGCCACCAAGGGGCGCCACGATCCATGCGTCGGCATTCGCGGCGTGCCGGTGGTGGAAGCGATGATGGCGCTGGTGTTGGCGGATCAATATCTGCTCCACCGCGCCCAATGCGGCAGCTGAGGCGGCGTGGGCACGAAAGGCCTGTCCTACAGGGCAAGCCAGTGATAACCATATCGGTTATGAGGGCTGCAATCTTTGAACCTTCCCGCGGTCTGCCAGCCGGTCTCGGCCGCGCTTGCTGCGAAGACATTCGCGCCAAAGCCGCGATCGGCGACAAGTTCGACAAGATAGCGGCGTCCGGCCCACCGCTCACCGTCAAAGCCTATGCGGCTCCCGCTTGTCTCGCCCCTTCCCCGCGCAATCCGCCTAGTGCGCGCCCGCAAACCGCTCTAACGGTTAAACGATGATCCTGATCGAAGCCTTCCGCGCATTCGTTGCCGAGTATCAGGCCATTATCGGCCTCGTCATCCTCGCGGCAATGTTCGTCGGCTTCGTCATGGAGCGCTTCCCGGCCACCGTGGTCGCGATCCTGGGGGCCTGCCTGTTCCTGTTCCTCGGCATTCTGGACGACAAGGGGCTGTTCTCCGTCTTCTCCAACCAGGCGCCGATCACCATCGCTGCGATGTTCATCCTGTCGGGCGCGCTGCTGCGCACCGGCACGATGGACGCCATCGCCAGCGCGATCATCGCCCGCGCCAAGAAGCGCCCGCAACTTGCCATCTTCGAGATGATGATCGGCGTGTTCTTCGCGTCCGCCTTCATGAACAACACGCCTGTCGTCGTCGTGATGATCCCCATCATCATGCGCCTGGCCCAGGCGCTGGGCACCAGCGCCAAGCGCCTGCTGATCCCGCTCAGCTACATCTGCATCCTGGGCGGCACGACCACGCTGATCGGCACCTCGACCAACCTCTTGGTGGATTCGGTCGCGCAGGATGCAGGCCTGCCCGGCTTCGGCATCTTCTCGATCACGCCCTACGGCCTGATCGCCGGCGTGGTCGGCGCGCTGATGCTCGTCTTCATCAGCCGCTGGTTCCTGCCGGACAAGGACGAGGACAGCCCGACGATCGGCCAGGAGGCAAGCGGCTTCCTGACCGAGGTGCGGATCCGTCACGACAGCGAATATGTCGGTAAACTGCTGTCTGATCTGCCGATGACGCGGCGCGACAAGGTGAAGGTGATCGCGCTGAAACGCGCAGGCCGCTTCCAACGCACCGGCATTGAGAACGAGGTGCTGCGCGCGAACGACCACCTCGTCCTGCGCTGCGCCATCGCGGAGCTGCTATCGCTGCGGTCATCAAGCGAGTTCGAGGTGGGGCTGACCGCCGGCGATTCGAACGTATCGGCCAGTTCGCGCGGGCTGGTGGAAGCCACGATCGCACCGACGCATCCCTCGATCGGCCAGCGCTTGATCGACATCCCTTTCCTGTCTGACCTGCGCGTGCGCATCCTTGGCATCTCGCGCTTCCGCAAAGTTCCCGGCCCCGATCTGCCTGGCGCGCGCGTCCATGCGGTCGACCGCATCCTCGTCACCGGCGAGGACGAGGCGATCCGGGCAATGTACAGCAATCCCAATCTCTACGGCGTGGGCGAGACCAAGGAGCGCGAGTTCCGCCGGGACCGCGCACCAATCGCCATCGGCGCTCTCGCCGCCGTGGTGCTCTTGTCGGCCTTCGGCATCCTGTCGATCGGCATTGCGGCGATCATCGCGGTGGGCGTGATCCTTTTGACCCGCTGCATCGACGCCGAAGAGGCCTGGAGCTCTCTCGATGGCAATGTGCTCGTCCTCATCTTCGCCATGCTTGCAGTGGGTCTGGCGCTGGAGAATGCCGGCAGCGTATCGCTGATTGTGGGCGCGCTGACGCCGATCCTGCGCGACGTGCCGCCCTGGGCGCTCATCTTCGCCGTCTACGGCATTTCTGTGGTGCTGACGGAGGTGGTGACCAACAATGCGGTGGCCATCATCGTCACGCCAATCGTCATCAAGCTGGCAAGCGATCTGGGCGTGGAGCCACGCCCACTGGTCATCGCGGTCATGTTCGCCGCGTCCGCCAGCTTCGCAACGCCGATCGGCTATCAGACCAACACGCTGGTCTATGCCGCGGGCGGCTACAAATTCACCGACTTCTTCAAGGCGGGCATACCGCTCACCATTGGTGTCGGCATCGCCACCTGTCTGGCGATCGACTGGCTGGCGTAACCGGGCGCCCCGGCCCGGTCAGATCACGGTCTTGCGCAGAGCCTTTTCGGTCAGCGCATCACCGCCATCGACATTGCCGATGATCGCCATGCTGCCATCCCCCTGTTTCCGCGCGACGAGGAGCACAAACTCCTCCTCGGTCCCGGCAAACTGATCGAGCGACTTGGGCGCGGCGCTGCGAAGCTTCTCCCGCGGGTCACGCTTCACGGTGCGTGCCAGCCCGGCCTTCGCCTCGCGGCGCGCCTTGCGTTCATCACGCACCAGCGCCTTCAGCCCGCCATCATAGCCCTCGATGGCGGCCCCGAGTTCCCCGCGCGCGATCCCGGTGCGCTCCGCGAACCCCAGTGCGGCGGCATATTCGGCGATCCGCGTCTTGTCGTAATCCGCCCCGAAGACGAGCTTCACGATCGGCGTCATCGGCGCGCGCGCCTGGCGCTTCAGCCCGGTGTCCGCGAGCAGCGCGGCATAATCCTCCGGCTTTTCTTCGGCAGCCAAAGCGAGATCCCAGGCAAGCCCGATCGCGGCATACAGCGCGCTGCGGCTGCGCATGTCGATGCCTTGCGCGATTTCCGCCTGCTCGCGCGCGGCGGCAAGCCAGTCAGCCAGGGGCGCATCCGCATCTGGCACGACAATCGCCGCCTCGTTCAGCGCGAACTCTTCTTCGCTCTCGTCCACATCCATGCGGCTCGGCGAATCGGCCCAGACCGGCACCGGCTTGGGCCGCGGCCGCACGGCGCGCAGCGCATCCTCCACTTCGAGCTGGAGCTCTCCGGAGATGTCGTCGCCTGCCGCTTCCTTCCAGTTGATGACGCCGTAGATGAAATCGATGCTGTCATCGTCGGAGGAAAACGGCAGCAGAATACCGCGGTACATGATCGTCAGCCCGCGCTGGTTCACGAACTCGGCCTCAAAGCCGATCGGCGCCCGGTTGGCGATGATCTGAAGATAATGATCGGTGATCCGCGTCAGCAGCGAACGCGGCGGCACCTGATCGAGATAGAAGATATTGCCTTCGATCTGGCACTCATCGCGAATCGCGGAGCCCAGGAACTGGATCGACGGATTTTCGATGCCCGATGTGAAGTCCAGGAGGACGCCGTTATCGGCGAATTCCGGGACGCTGGCGGGTTCCAGGTCCTCGATATCCGGAAAGTTGCGATCGCCGAGCAACGAGGTCCAGAAATTGTACGCACGCACCTGCATCCGCCGCTCATCGCCGGAAACCAGCGGCGGCGCGTCCAGGCCGACATCGTCTTCATCCAGCCCGACGTCTTCGTAACTCACATAGTCCGCATCATCGCCCTGAAAGCCGTCATGCGAACCGAAACCGCGCAGATCGTCCATCTTACCCCGCCTTGCACTCCGCCCGCCCCGGACAGGACAGGTGGCATGATTGTGCACCGCTTTTGGTAAAGAAGGTGTAAACCCTTGAAAGGCTGCGCCCGGCGGCCCTCCCCTGTCTGAAGAGAGTTCTGGCGAGGACAAGCGCAGGTCAGCAATTCTGCGCACAACATCTTGCCAGCCGCCCCCACCCCCGCTATGCGCGCCCCTCGGTAAGCCGCTTTAGCTCAGCTGGTAGAGCACATCATTCGTAATGATGGGGTCAGGTGTTCGAGTCACCTAAGCGGCACCACTCTTCCCTGCACCTATATCCCTGTAGATTGCCATTCGCTGACGCACGCAATGGGCGTTGGATCGATAGACCGGCCATCGGCATTCGCGGCACCGCGATGCGTTGGTTGCCACAGGGCCGGAAACGCCTCCGCTTTGATACGGCGAACGGTGAGCATATTCCGATGCTGGCACAGCCTTCGGCAGCTGCCCTGTGGAACGAAAGCCATTGCCGTTGCTTGATGGAACGTCATTTCCATTCAACCATCGGGACGGCACGATGCTGCATTTGGCAGACGGCTTCTGGAATATCCGTGGGGATTTCCGGATAGCGAAACTATTGAACGTCGGCACGCAGATGTCGCTTGTACGCCGTCCGAACGGGCGCTTTCTGCTCCTGGATTCTTATGCCGCCGATAATGACACGCTGCGTGCCATCCGCGCGCTTACGGATGATGGAAAACGCATTGATGCGGTGCTGAATGTCCATCCTTTCCACACCGTGCATTGCGAATTCGCGCAGAATTTCGTGCCCCATGCCCGGTTGATCGGAACGCGGCGGCACCATCTTCGGTCGCCAGAGCTGAACTGGGATCCCGCGCTGATCGAGGACGCCGCGACGCAGGACGAATTTTCCGATACGCTTGAGTTTTCCATTCCCGCAGGCATCGAATTGATCCCCGATGACCAGTCCGTCCACGTGGGATCGGTCATCGCACGGCACCGCGCAAGCGGGATCGTGCATGTCGATGATACGCTGAACGCGTTGGATCTGCCGTCGCTGGTCGAAAAGATCATGTCCGGCCCTGATCTGCGTTTCCATCCCAAGCTGGCGGACGGCCTGGAGAAGCGCTCCGGAGCCGCAGATGATTATATCGCCTGGGCCAAAGCGCTGGGTGCCGCCTGGCGCGAAACGCCCATTGTCTGCGCCGCCCATAACAGCGTCCTACATCTCAATAATCAGGATTTCGCCGCCGCAATCGATGCGGCGCTGGCTGACTCCCAGACGACGCTGGACAAACATCGCCAGCAATTCGGCTGACCCGGCTTTGCCAACTCGCATCTCTCCCCATTCGAAAAGGACAACATGATGACCGATAAGACCATCCAGACGATCAACCCTCTCACCGAAGAGGTCCTTAAAACCTACCCCATCATGTCCGATGACGAGGCAATGGACGTGGTGCAGAAAAGCCATGACGCCTTCCTGGAATGGCGCCTGAAGAGCCGTGAGGAACGCGCATCGGTTATCGCGACGATCGCCAAAGAACTGCGCGCCTCGAAGGATGAATATGCGCAGCTGATGACCGACGAGATGGGCAAGCTGCTCAGCGATGGTAAGAACGAGATCGAGCTTTGCGCGGGCATCTGCGACTGGACGGCGAAACACGGCCCCGACCTGTTGGCCGATGAAGAGCGCGATCTGCAGCAGGGTCGCGGGATCGTGACCTATTCGTCCATGGGTGTAATCTACGGCATCCAGCCCTGGAACTTCCCCTGCTATCAGGCGGTGCGTTATTCGATCTCCAGCCTGATGGTCGGCAACGGCGTGCTGCTGAAGCATTCTGAGGATTGCACGGGCAGCGGGCTGATGCTGCGCGATATTTACGAGCGTGCAGGACTGCCCAAGGGCCTGTTCGGCGTGCTGCTGATTACGCACGACCAGTCGGACAAGATCATCGAGCATGATCTGGTGCGCGGCGTGACGTTGACTGGCAGCGACAAGGCCGGGCGCACGGTGGCGCAGAAGGCTGCATCCGTCTCCAAGAAGACCGTGCTCGAGCTGGGTTCCAACGACGCCTATCTGGTGTTCGACGACGCAGATCTGGATCTGGCAATCAAAACCTGCGTGCAGGGCCGCCTGTTCAACAACGGCCAGACCTGTGTGAATGCGAAGCGCTTCATCGTGACCGAGGCGAATTACGACGCGTTCGTGAAGGGTTATGCCGAGAAGTTCAACGCCATCGAGATGGGCGATCCCAACGAAGACAGCACGAAGCTGGGGCCGATGGTGTCCAAGCGGCAGCGCGATCAGGTGCACAAGCAGGTTCAGGACAGCGTCGAGGGCGGTGCCCGTATCGTCGCGGGAGGCAGCGTGCCGGATCGCAAGGGCTGGTTCTATCCCGCCACCGCGCTGGTTGACGTTGCACCGGGACAGCCCGCTTATGATGATGAGATTTTCGGCCCGGTCGCCTCGATCATCAAGGCGAAGGATGATGAAGATGCCATGCGCATCGCCAATGACAGCCGCTATGGCCTCGGCGGCGGTATCTTCAGTAAGAATGTGGACCGCGCTATCGAAATGGCCTCCAAATATTTTGATACCGGCATGGTCAACATCAACACCTTTGCCATCGCACAGCCGAATATGCCCTTTGGCGGCGTCAAGGATTCCGGCTACGGCCGGGAGCATGGCGAGGTGGGCCTGAAGGAATTCGTGAACGTAAAGGCGATTTCGGTTGCCGGCTAATCCAGAGCAGAAGTTGCAATGTGATGTAGCGATAATCGGTGCTGGCACCGCCGGGCTGGCCGCGCAAAGCGCGGCCCACTCGGCGGGGGCCAGCACCTTGCTGATCGATCCCTATTTTGCGGGAACGACCTGCGCCACCGTTGGCTGCATGCCGTCCAAGCTGCTGATCGCCGCGTCGCACGCCGCGCATGCGGCCCAGACTACCGATCAGTTCGGCATTCATGTGCCGACCGTCCAGATAGACGGACAGGCTGTCCTTCAGCGGGTACGCGATGAGCGGGATCGCTTTGCCCGCCTGACCCGCGAAAGCATCGCAAAGCTGCCGGACAAGGTCCGGGTGAAAGCGCGTGCGGCATTCACGGGTGCGAACACGCTGATGCTTGACGATGGCCGCATGGTCGAGGCCCGCAGCATCGTGATCGCCACCGGCTCTGCGCCCTTCGTCCCTCCGCCGTTCGAGGCATTGGATGATCGGATGCTGACCAATGAAAGCATTTTCGATCTGGAGGATTTGCCCAAGAGCCTCGCGGTCATCGGTTCAGGGCCGATCGGGCTGGAATTGGCGCAGGCGATGGCCCGTCTGGGCGTCGCAGTCACTCTGTTCGACAGAAAAGACACGCTCGGGAACGTGCGTTGCGCAAAGGTGCACGACGCCTTGCAAGCCATTATCGCGAAGGACGTGGAGCTGAAACTCGGTGTCGACATAGAACCCCGCCGGACGGATGATGGCGTATCGCTGTCATGGAGCGGCGCATCCACTGGCGAGGACGTGTTCGATTATGTGCTGGTGGCCACCGGACGCCGCCCCAATCTGGACAGCCTCGATCTCACCAATGCCGGGATTGCGCTGGATGATGATGGCGTGCCCGAACATGACCGCGGCACCATGCAGTGCGGAGAAAGCAGCATCTTCCTTGCCGGCGATGTGGCTGACAATTTGCCGATCCTGCACGAAGCGTCACAGGACGGCGCCATTGCCGGGCGCAACGCCGTTGCCTTTCCCGCGGTCAACAGCGCCAATCGCTTCGTTCCGTTCAGCCTCATCTTCACCAGCCCGCCGACCGCGCAGATCGGCGAATCTGAGGAAGACGGCGTGATCACCGGTACGGCGGACTTCGACGATCAGGGCCGGGCCCGTGTCGAAGGCGTCAACCAGGGTTCGCTGACGCTTTACGCGGCGGCACCGGATGGCCGGCTGATCGGCGCTGATCTCTGCTGCCCGGCTGGAGAGCATCTTGCGCACATGCTGGCCTGGGCGGTGCAACAGGGACAAACGGCCACGCAGCTACTGGAGATGCCATTCTATCACCCCACGATAGAAGAAGGCCTGAAAACCGCGCTGCGCACCATCTGCGGTGCCACGCCGCTGGAATTGCCAAAGGATCAGGACCAGGGCTCCCCGCCCGGCGCGTGACTTTCTCCTTAGCGGAGACAGCTTCTCTTTTCGAATATGGTGCTGGAAAAGGCCGTATTGCGAAAGGGAACGTCCTGCGCGCGCGTACGATGGAGATGTCACGATGATTGCAGCGAGGAGTTCAGTTGTCAGGTTCCTCGCTCTTTCGATGCTGGCAATCAGCGCAGCCGTGACGGCTCTGCCTGCCTCGGCACAGGATGTAGTGCGCGAGGACGACAAGCCCGATCTGCAGTTTTTCGTCGGCCTCGGCCTGCAGGTCCGGCCGTCTTTTCCGGGCGCGGACAGCTATGATCTGGGGCCACTGCCCGTCATTCGGGTGCGCCGGGGAGGCGAACCGCTGCCAATCCGCTCGCCCGATCAGAACACGGCCTTTCGCCTGCTGGGCGAACGCGACGGCGTGAGCTTTGGCGGCACCTTCAATTTCCAGTCGGCGCGAAAGGAAAAGGACGTCGGCGCACCGGTCGGCAATGTCGGCTTTACTTTTGAGCCAGGCGTTTTCGCGCAAGGCTTCCTGAGCGATAATTTACGCCTCCGCGCCGAGGTCCGCCGGGGGATCGGTGGGCACAACGCCTTTGTCGGTGACGTCGCCGCCGATTACGTGCTGCGCGGCGCGGATGACCGCTTCGTCGCCACTATCGGGCCCCGCGTGCGGCTGGCCGATGCGCGGTACAATCGCCGCTATTTCGGTGTCTCGCCCGACCGCGCGGCTGCCACCGGGCTCCCCGCCTTCGATACCAGCGCCGGAATTTACGCCGTGGGTGCGACAGCCGGTCTGCTGTACCGTTTCTCGCCGCGATGGGCGGGCTACGGCTATGCCGGCTATGATCGCCTGGCCGGCGACGCCGCCCGCTCCCCCATCACGCGCGCTTATGGCAGCCGCGACCAATATTCAGCCGGCATCGCCCTCACTTACAATTTCATCGTCAAACGTTGATCTACCGGCGGGAGTTAAGTTCCACCCTGCAATGGTGATGAACGCTTCGTCCCCACGCTAATCCGGGTAACGCGGTTCCCACATGCGGCTGGTGATGGCCTTGGCCAGCGCCGCGTCATCCGGCTGTTCGATCTGTGCGACGCCGTCGGCAAAGGCTTGCTGGGCGACGGCCAGCGCAATTTCTCGGGCGACGTCGCGCAGCTTTTCCTGACGGGGGATGAAATGGCCCGTCCCGGCTGGTCGTCTCGATCTCGCTTAGCTTGCGCGCCGCCGCAACGAACATGGCATCTGTCACGCGGCTGGCTTTTGCAGCGACCGCGCCCAGGCCGACGCCCGGAAAGATATAGGCATTGTTCGCCTGATCGACCGGGTAGGTGCCCCCTTCAAAACTGACCGGGTCGAACGGACTGCCGGTTGCCACGAGGGCCTTGCCGCCGGTCCAGTCCACAAGATCCTGCGGGGTGGCCTCGCTCTTCGCCGTCGGGTTGGAAAGCGGCATGATGATCGGGCGGTCCGTGTGCCCCGCCATCGTCTCGACTGCCTTGCGGGTGAACGCCCCCTTTTGCCCCGATGTGCCGATCAGCACCGTCGCCTTGGCATTTTCCACCACGGCCTCAAGGTCGATCCGGTCTCCCGGGACGCTCCAATCATCCAGCTCATCCGCCTTTCTTGCGAATGGCTTCTGGAAAGCCTTGAGATTGCTGTCATCGGTCAACAGTCCATCGGCATCGATGGCGTAGAACCGTTTATAGGCATCATCCTCGCTTGATCCCTCGTCGATCATCAGCTTGACGAGCATGCGCCCGATCCCGCACCCGGCGGAACCGGCGCCGTAGATGACGAAGATCTGATCGCTCAATCGCCTGTCCGCCGCCTTCGAGGCTGCGAGTAGCATGCCCGCAACCACCGCGGCCGTGCCCTGCACATCATCGTTAAAGGTGCACAAATCCTCTCGGTAGCGTTCCAATAGGCGCAAGGCATTCGCCTGCGCAAAATCCTCGAACTGCAGCAGGACATGGTCCCAGCGTTTCTTTACCGCATCGACAAAGGCATCGAGGAATGCGTCATAATCCTCGCCCCGAACGCGGTCATGCCGCCAGCCGACATATTGCGGATCGTTCCGCCGATCATCATTGTCGGTCCCCGTATCGAGCAGGATTGGCAGCGTCTTGGCCGGATCGAACCCGCCGCACGCGGTATAGAGCGACAGTTTCCCGATCGGGATGCCCATGCCGTTGGCGCCCTGATCGCCCAGACCCAGGATACGCTCGCCATCGCTCACCACGATCACTTCGACATCGTCGAAACGCGGATCGTCCAGTATCCCGGTGATCTTGTCCTGTTCGGGAATGGTCAGGAACAGGCCGCGCGGATGTTGATAATGACGGCTAAATTCGATGCAGCCCTCACCCACTGTAGGCGTGTAGATGAGCGGAAGGATGGTCGGCAGATCGCCGGTCAGCAGCGCATAGAACAGCACCTCATTATCGTCCTGCAGATCGCGCAGCCTCAGATAGCGCTCGATCGGCGGGTCCACCTCCATCACCATCGCCCGTGCCCGTTCGAGCTGTTCGCCGAGTGATTCCACATGGGGCGGCACCAGTCCGCGCAGCCGCAGCGCGTCGCGTTCCTGCTTGTTGAAGGCGGTGCCCTTGTTGGACAGCGGGTCCTGCAACAGGGCAGTGCCCTCTTTGCGCGTCGGTTCAGCTCCGGTCTTGCCCGTCATTCTCATCCTCGTCCTCACCGGGCACCGCGCCCGCATCATCATGTGCAGCCAGCGCCAGGCGCGCGTCGGAGCGATCCAGCAGCCGCAGCCAGAACCAGTGCAACAGCACTGCGATGCGGCTGCGCACGCCGATCAAGAAATAGATATGCGCCAGCCCCCAAAGCCACCATGCCAGCCTGCCGGTCAGCTTGATCCAGCCGAAATCGACCGCCGCCTGATTGGGGCCGATGGTCGCAAGATCGCCCTGATGGCGATAGACGAACGGGCCGGGATCGCGCCCCTTGCCCAAACGGTGGCGCAGCAAGCCGGCGAGGTAGGCGCCCTGCTGTTTGGCGGCGGGCGCAATGCCGGGAACGCTCTTGCCATCCTTCCATTCCACTTCGGCACAGTCCCCGATCACGAAGACATCGCCATGGCCCGGCAAGCTGAGATCGCGGGAGACAGGCACGCGCCCGCCGCGTTCCGCTTCCACGCCGAGCCACTTTGCCACCGGCACCGCGCGTGTGCCCGCCGCCCAGATCACCGTATCGCAGGCCAGATCGCCCGATTCCAGGCTCACCCCTCCGTCGTGACAACCGGTCACCTTTTCACCCAGGCGAAGCTCGATACCCATCTTCCGAAGGCGCGCGGCACCATAAGCGGAAAGGTCGTCCGGCAGATTGGGCAGAAGCCGATCGGCGGCGTCGATCAGCACGATCGTGCTGTCGGACGGATTGAAGCTGCGAAATTCGTCTTTCAATTCTTTCTGGCACAAGGTCGCGATCATGCCCGCCAGTTCCACACCGGTGGGGCCGCCGCCGATGATGGAGATGCAGGGCGCGCGGCCTGAAGCCTCCCGCTCGCATTGTTCGAACGCGGCCAGAATGCGCGTGCGGATCGCCATGGCGTCGCTGGCCGTTTTCAGGCCGGGCGCCATGGCAGCCCATTCATCATTCCCGAAGTAGCTCGTCACGCTGCCGGGCGAGAGAATCAGCGTATCATAGGGATAGCTCCCCTCCGGGTGGGTGCGCACCTCGCGCGCTTCCAAGTCAACGTCGCAGACTTCCGCCTGCACCACGCGCACATCGGGCCGGTCGCGCATCAGCGTGCGGATCGGCCACGCGATATCGGTCACGGGCAGCACGGTGATCGCGGCCTGATAGAGCAGCGGCTGGAACAGATGATGATTCTGCCGGTCGATCAGGGTGATCTCCAGACCGGCCATTTTGGCGGAGGCGACGAAGTTCAGGCCGCCGAAGCCCGCACCCACCACGACCACGCGATGGGGCGTGCCGTCCGCGCCGTAGCCCATATGGTCAGTCACGCTCGGCCAGCTTCCGCTTGATGTCCGCAATCGCCTTGGAGGGATCGAGGCCCTTGGGACAGGCCGAGGTGCAGTTCATGATCGTGTGGCAACGATACAGACGGAACGGGTCGTCGAGCTGGTCGAGCCGATCTCCGGTATGATCGTCGCGGCTATCAACGATCCAGCGATGGGCGTTCAGCAGGATGGCCGGGCCAAGATATTTGTCCGAATTCCACCAGTAGCTGGGGCAAGCCGTGGAACAGCAGAAGCACAGGATGCACTCGATCTGCCCATCCAGCTTGCGGCGCTGGTCGGGCGGTTGCAGCCGTTCGCGCTCCGGCGCGGCGGTGTCCGATTTCATCCACGGCTCGATCAGTTCATATTGCGCGTAGAGCTGCTCAAGACTGCCGACCAGGTCCTTGATGACATGAAGGTGCGGCAGCGGCGTCAGTTCGATGTCGCCATCGCCCAGCTCCTCGATCGGGGTCAGGCAGGCAAGACCGTTCTTGCCGTTGATATTCATGGCGCAGGAACCGCACACGCCCTCCCGGCAGGAGCGGCGAAGGGCAATGGAGGGATCCACCTCGTCAATGATCTTCAGGATCGCGTCGAGAACCATCTTGCCGGTATCGGCCAGATCGATGGTGTAGCTGTCCATGCGCGGATTGCCGCCCTGCGCGCGGTTCCAGCGATAGATGCGTACCGTGCGCGGATCCTTGGCATCGTCCGGCGCTGGGTGGCTTTTGCCCTCAAGAACCTGCGAATTCTTCGGCAGACGGAATTCACCCATGGGTCCGGTCCTTATCCTGCATGATCACGGCCTAGATCTTCCGCTCGGTCGGCGGGAAGGGTTCGGCATCGCCGCGTCCTGTCGTGAGGGTCACGGGCCGGTAATCGATATCGACGCCCCGCTTGCCATTGCCGCCCTCCCGATCGAGCCAGGCAACGGTATGCTTGAGCCAGCCGTCATCGTCGCGCTCCTCAAAGTCGTCGCGGATATGGGCACCGCGCGATTCCTTGCGGTTGAGGGCACTGGCGGCGAGCACCACCGACTGTTCGTAGAGGTTCTTCACCTCATGCGCGGTCACCAGCTCCATGTTCCATTCCAGGTGCGGATCGGAACAGCCGATATCGTCCACATCGCCCGCCAGATCGGCCAGCGCATCGATGCCCTTTTGCATCGTGTCTTCCTTGCGGAATACGCCGAAGCGCTCCTGCATGATGGCCTGCGATTTACCCCGCACCTCGCCAGCATTCGCGCCGCCTTCATTGTAACGCAGCGCATCGAACCGATCGAGCGAGGCCTCCACCGCCGCCTTGGGCGCGGGCGGCGCATCGGCGTCCTTGTCCACGATCTCACCGGCCTTGATCGCAGCAGCGCGGCCGAACACGATGATATCGAGAAGGCTGTTGGTGCCGAGCCTGTTCGCGCCGTGAACGGACACGCAGGCAGCCTCGCCGATCGCCATCAGTCCGGGCACGATCGCGTCCTTGCCCCCAAGGCGCGGGTTGATGACCTGCCCGTGGATGTTGGTGGGGATACCGCCCATTGCATAATGCGCGGTCGGCACGACGGGCACGGGATCGGTGCGCGCGTCGATCCCGCGGAAGGTCTTGATGGTCTCCAGAATGCCGGGAAGCTTGGTTTCCCAGGTCTCGTCCGGCAGATCCATCAGGCACAGCTCGATATAGTCACCATTTTCGCCGCAGCCGCGCCCCTCGCGCATCTCCACGCCTTCGGCATGACTGACGATATCGCGGCTGGCGAGGTCCTTCTCATGGGGCGCGTATTTCGGCATGAACCGGTCCCCCTCCCCATTGCGCAGATAGCCGCCCTCGCCCCGCGCGCCTTCGGTGATGAGCACGCCCGGCCCCTGCAGTCCGGTCGGGTGAAACTGCACAAACTCGCCATCCTGCATGGGAATGCCAGCACGCAGCGCCATGGCGATCCCGTCGCCGGTGCAGGTATGCGCGCTGGTGCAGCTTTCGAACACCCGGCCATAACCGCCGGTGGCCAGCACGGTCTGCTTGGCGAGGAACCGGTGGACGGTGCCGTCGACCAGGCTGAACGCCATGAAGCCGTGACAGGCGCCATCTTCGTCCATCAGCAGATCGGTGGCGAAATATTCGACGAAGAACAGGGCCTTGTGCTTCAGGCACTGCTGATAAAGCGTGTGCAGGATGGCATGGCCCGTGCGGTCAGCGGCGGCGCAGCTGCGCGCGGCCATTTCGCCCTCCGCACAATGCGTGGTGTGCCCGCCAAATTTGCGCTGGTAGATGCGCCCGTCATCGGTGCGGCTGAAGGGTACGCCCATATGCTCCAGCTCGATCACCGCCGGGATGGCCTCATGGCACATATAGGCAATGGCGTCCTGATCACCGAGCCAGACCGATCCGGCAACGGTATCATACATGTGCCAGTGCCAGTCATCCTCCTTGATATTGCCGAGCGCGGCGGCGATTCCGCCCTGCGCCGCCGCAGTGTGGCTGCGCGTGGGAAACACCTTGGTCACGCAGGCGGTGGAAAGCCCCTGCGATGCCATGCCCAGTGTGGCGCGCAATCCCGCGCCTCCCGCGCCCAGAACCACGACGTCGAATTCATGCTCTATCACTTGATAGGCCCGGGCCATGTCAGGCGCCTCCGATATGTTTGAAAAGCAGCACGAGGAGCCCGCCGATCGCGGCAAGCCCGGTCGCCCAGGCGGCGGCGTAAAGTGCCAGGATGGATGTCGTCAGCAGGAAGCGCGTATGGACATAATCTTCCAGCACCACCCGCAAACCGATCGTGGCATGGCGCAAGGCTATCAGCAGCAGCGCGGCGATCAGTACGGCATTGATCGGTGAGCCCAGCCACGCCGCCGGCGCTGCCCCCGCCCCCGTCATATGAACCAGCAGAGAGACGACGAACCAGACCGCAAGCGGGATCAGCGCCAAGGCCGTGAGGCGCTGCATGCGCCAGGTTCGGGAGCCCGTGCCCGATGCGCCATAACCCTTGGACTTGCGATACGCCTCGCGCTGATAAAGCTGCGTCAGGAGTGCAGCATTGGTCTCCGTCTTGGCGACCTTGATCTCTTCATGGCCCCCATCATCCCCGTCAGCCTTTTGCTGATCATCGGCAGCGTCGTCGGTGCTGTCGGTGTCTTTCTGTTCGGTCATGCCCCCACCCCTCCAAACAGTACGAACACCCAGATCAGCAGCGCCAGCGCGACCGCGCCGATCATCGCCGCCCAGCCGGTCGAGCGCGTGTTCGCCATGCCGAAACCATGGCCGCTATCCCATCCGAGATGCCGTATTCCGTTCAGCAAGTGGAAGCAGATCGCCACGGTCCAGCCGAACAAAAGCAGCTTGGCGGGCCAGCTGGCATAAATCCGCGCGGTCCAGTCTGCGGCTGCGCCACCGGCCGCCATCGCGACGATCCACCAAGCCAGCACCGGCAAGCCCGCCGCCAGTGCGATACCGGTGGCGCGGTGCAGGATCGACGTCGACTGGCCGATTTCCCAGCGATAGTGCGCCAGATGCGGCGACAGGGGCCGCTCGCTGTTCATCCCGCTATCGCCGCTCATGCTGCCTCGCCTTCCCGCGCCGTCAGGCTGGCCGAATTGCCCTTCCGGGCATTTTGCGCGTTATCGACCGTGCCCAGCATCATGGCGCCTTTCCGCAACAGCGATCCAGGTCTTGCCGCAAGCCAAGCTGGATGGCAATTTCACCGCCAATATATGCAGACAGAGCTGGCTACCGCATCGGCGAACATCCTGTAACGCAGCAACGCGCACATATGTTGCATAGAAGTCCAGCGCGATCGTCTGGATTGGCAAGTCGACGACTGTTTGGATGGCTGAGGAGGATGCAGTCTCAGCTTGCGAAAGATGTGCGCCGACTTCTTCGCACCGTGAGGGGCGGGAAACGCGCTGCCTTTAGTATTTCTAGTAAGCCAATTTGCCGCCCGATGGCTTCAGGCAAATTCAGCGGGCAGCAGGATCGGCGCGGCCCGATATCAAGGGCCGCGCCTGTTCACTGATCTTAGAAGCGGAACGTGACCGAGCCGTAATAGCTCTGGTACGATACGTCGTCCCGCCAGATCGTGGTTTCGGCGGCTACCGAGAAGCCGATATTGCCGGCCTGGTAACCGAGCCCGCCACTGACTTCTGCCCAGTTCTGGTCCGTAGACGGCAGGGCGAAACCTGCGTTCGGACCAATTCCGCCGACGAAATTGGCGGCGAAATAGGCCGGTCGATCAGCGAAGTCATGCACATAGCTGGCATTCAGGAACGGACGGAACCCTGCCTTGCCGGCCAGATTAAGCCCGGCACGCGCCTGATAGCTGTCATAGCTGGGCAGTTCATATTGCAGCGCGGGCCCGCCCCCTTGCTCGGCCACGCGGCCGAAGTCGATACGCGCTGCGCGGAAGGCGACCCGCGGCGTGATATCGAACGCACCTGCCGTGAACACCTTGCCGATGCCGGCTTCGGACGAGAAGGCAAACGCCGTATCGCGGCCGCGGATATCGAACTGGCTGGTTCCCGCGGTGACACTGCGCTGCGTATGGGTTTCGAACGCACCCGCATTGATCTGCGCATCGAGACGGATCCCGCCGCCCAATGTGGTCACGCCGTAGAGCGATCCCTGATAGAGCTCAGACGATGCGCTGTGGGTGGCGACTGCCGTGTCGCCATCGATATCGGTGTAAGTGAACGCCACACCGATGGCACCATTTTCGATAGCCTTTTCGAGGCCCGCCCCGACATAGAAGCCGTCGAAATTGCTTTCGCCCTGCGGCGTTGCGGTCGGCATTCCGGGGGCATTGCCCTCGATATAACCGCCGGCGAGGAAACCGCTGTAATCGTCGGGCAGTCCGCTCTGCTGCTGATAACCGTCGGCACGATCCGGACCGGTCGTCACGGTGCCGCCCATGGACGCTTCGCGCGCCACCTGGTTCGGCTGACCGATCACGGAAATGCTGCCGCCCATATCGTTGCTGGCGCCCAGCTGCACCAAGCGATCGCGGATCAGGCGATTGCCGATATTGACGGCGGCCAGACCCATCGCACCGCGCAGGGACTGCTCGCGCGGGGCAAAGCCTTCCAGATTGCTACGGATCGTGGCGGCATCCTGCAGATCCAGAGGACCGTACAGATCGGCATAGCGACCATATTGCGCCCGGTTACGATCGAGCAGCGCCGCAAAGGCGGACTGGACCGGAGAGTTACCATCGATGACCGACTGATAATCTCCCGCCTCGATCGAAAGCGTGACCGACTGCGTACCATAAGTGAATTCGGGACGCAGGATCGCGCTGATATCGGGCGAATTGAAGGTGCCTTCATATCCGCCTTCGGCAGTGAAGATCGTGAAGCTGTCTCCGAAGCGCGGAATGCTGCCGCCGACCGGATTGAGCAGCACGGTGCCGCCGATGCTGGCCATGCCGTCCAGCGGATTGTCATCGCCATCGAACATCGTAGCATTGACGTTGATGGTGTCGGACTGGCCCGCCCCGTTGAAATCGACGCTGTAGACGCTTCCCGAAGTCAGGATGACATTGCCGTTGAAATCCAGAGAGCCGATCGTACCCATCGTGCCGGGCGCGAGGATACCCATCATATTGGTAAAGAAAGGCGTTTCCACGGTGCCGTTGCCGGTCAGCGCGCCGGTGAACAGCAGATAATCGCCATTCGTCGCCAGCGTGCCGTCAACATTCATGCGGCCCGCCATCTGCGTCACATCGACTAGGCTGGTCAGTGACCCGTCGGCGGTGATGTTCAGCGCCGCATTGGCGCCTGCGATCATGAACTTGTCGATGGTGACGGCAGTGTCCAGGGTCGTGGTACCGGCATTGGCAAGCGTCACGTCGAAATAGCGTGCATTGACGCGCGCACTGTCCGCGGTTTCCGGAGAATAGGCGACATTGTCGGGAATGAAGCCGGTGCCGCCGGGCAGACCATTGGCATAGCTCGGCTCGCGTGCCTGTGCCTCACCATCGGCGGCCACGGCTGCCTTCTTCGCGGCGATGGACTGCGCCAGATCGAGCAGATCGTCCGGCACCACATGGCCGATGCTGTTGTTCGTGACCTCGGGATCGGTATCGGGATTGGCGGGGATGATGATGTTGCCGTCATAATCCACGATGTCGCCGGTTGCGAGATCGAGGCAGAAGGCACCGTCGCAAACCTGACCGAATTTCGGCTCGGTCCCGTCACGCCCGGCACCCGGGCTATCGGGAACGCCGTTCACGAATTCGCCGTTCTGGTCGATGATCCGGTAATTTGGATCCAGCGCCAGCTGCCAGTGATTGGGATCGGTCCAGTTGCCATCACCCTCTACGCTCTGCGCATAGCGATAGGGGTTGTTCGCCACGATCCAGTCCCAGTGCAGGTACAGCGGCTGGTAAAGGCTGGACGAACCATAAGAATCGGAAGGCTGGGCCGCAAAGAAACGCGAACCGCCGGACAGAACACCGATGATGAGATCGCTGACGCTCGGCGACTGCAGGATCAGCGGGCCACCGGAATCGCCGCCGGCGGTGCTGCCCTCAACGTCTCGCGCCTTGTCGCGGAACAGGTTGAAATCGAAAATGTTCTGCTCGTTCGGATCGTCGAAATCGAGCTGGTAGAGGTTCTGCGGAAGCCCATAATTGCCCGGGCCGAAGAGGAACTGGTTGCGATCATTGAGCGAGGCCAGCGCACCAATCACATTTTCCGCCGCACGGCGCCGGAAGTCGATACCTTGGAACGAACCGGACTGCCCATATCCGCTGCGGCCGTAGCCGACGACCTGAACGTCATAGCCGGTGCCGGACACGCTATCGATCTGATCCGGGACGGGGAGCGGCGAGAACAACATCGCCCAGGTCGGCACATTGGTGGCCGGCGTATCGAGCGCCGCCAAAGCGATATCAGCCTCAAGGAAACCCCGCGCCGCAGGGTTCTCCAGCGATGCCGGATCGAACAGGATCTGCTCGATATTGTAAACAAATTGGTCGGGGAAAGACTTGAAGCCGGACGCGGTCCGACCGGACTGAAGCCAAGAAATCAAACCGCCGCGCGCATCAGCACGAAAAGAAAATGCAGCAGGAATATTGCCGGCCGCGGCGCCGAACCCGTCTTCGCCGGCATCGTTGACGCAATGGGCGGCGAAGAGAACGGTGCGCGGATTGATCAGGGTGCCCGTGCAGACGGAACCGTCCGCACGATAGAATTGGCCGACGCCGGTCACATCCACCGCGTTGTCAAAGATAGAGCCGGGCTGCCCGGGATTGAGCGTGTGCCCCTCACCCGGCCCTTCAACAACAATATGCGGCACGTCCACGCCGAACTCGGGCGCGCGCATCGAGGCCGCAGCGTCCGAGATTGAAGACGTCATGTCCGTAATTTGGCTCGACGATGGGGCGCTCACGCCCAACAGGGAGGCGTCGATCTGTACAGAGCCCGACAATGGGGTCGTAATGTCGACAAGCGGCCTCTTGCCCGAATGATCGACCGCAACAGGAACCGCATCAAGCGCGACACTATCTTGGGCATGCGCCGCAGCAGACCCGATCAGCGACAGAAGCGCTGTCGAAGTATAAAGAAACGAGCGCTGAAATGACGGGCGTCGGCCAGAATGCTTAGACATGGTTGCTCCTTGGAATTTGGAACAACGCGAAAAGCACAATCTAATCTAAGGATCAACCGGCCAGGTCTTGATGCCGAACAATAAGCAAAATAAAAAAGATGAGTTGCACAAACAGCACATATAGGTTTGATAGCAATTGTTCCACGCGGACAGACGACCGACCGAAACTCGTCAAAAGTAGTCCGGCTTACAGACTGCCACACCGATTGCGTCCTTCAAAGCGCCTCAAGGTAAAAACCTGCTGAGGATCGACGAACGTCATTTCGTCCCGTGACCGATGGAGAGCCACGCACCGATTATGGCAGCTCCAGCTGCTCCCGGTCTGCGGTGGCGGCGATGAGTTCGCCTTTCAGCGCGGCGAGTTCATAGCGGGCATCGAGCAGGTTGATCCGTGCCTGCAGCAGCGCCTGTTCGCGCAAATTCACCGTCAACAGATCGCTGGCACCTAAAAACAGGCGGCGGCGTTCCGCCTCGGCCAGCTGCTGCGCCAAGCTTGCGTCCTGGCGGGCAAGGCTGATCTGGTCCTCCGCGGCATCTGCGCGGATGGCGAGCCGATTGATCCGCACCACGATCTCGTCTTCCAGCTGACTGTGCTTGCGCTGCAATTCGTCGATCTTGGCCGAAGCGGCGATGCTGCGCCCCTGTGCATCGCGGCGCTGCAGCGGCATGGAAAAGGTAACGCCGACCTTGGTTTCCAGCGGGGTACGGCTTGGCCCGCCAAGGCCTTCCGCGCCCAGATCCTTGGAAACGTCGACGCCGACATCGAGCCGCGGCCGCAGATCATTCTCCGCCAGCAAGCGTTCGGCACGCGCTTTATCCATCCGCAGCAGGATCGCCGACAGATCGGGCCGGGCAAGCCGGTCCAGCCCGCCGAAAACCGGCAGAGGGCTTTTCAGATCGGGAAACTCATCGGGCAGCAGGTCGGACGTCGGGAAGACCGGACGGCCCAGCGCATCGCGCCAGAAGAAGGACAGGTCGTTGGCGGCGGCATCCAGGGTACGCTCTGCCCGCACCAGATTGGAGCGGCGCTGCACGATGTTCTGCCGATTTTCGACGGACAGGATCGCCGGCTGCGCGCCGAGGCGGATGCCGCGCTCTATGCCAGACTGGCGCGATTCGGCGAGGTTCAGAAGTTGCCGGAACACGCGCACGCGCTGCCCGGCGGCGACCCATTGCAGATAGGCATCGAGCGCGCGCTGCTGCACGCCGATGGCCACCATCTGCCGCTCGAACGAGGCAATCGATACGTCGGCTTCCGCCTGCGCCAATTTGGTGCGGCGGCTGTCGGTCAGCCGATCCCGCAGCAGAGAAAAGACCCCGCCAACGCTGACCTCCCCCAGCTTGTTGGTGAAATACTGGTCTTCATAAATTGGAAAATCGCCGCGCGAGACACGGTATCCGGCGTAAACCTGCCCACCATTATTGGTGAGCGGCTGATAGGCCTTCGCCTCGGCCTTTGCCCCGTCATAATAGCCGAGCACGCGGGAAAAGCCGTCGCCCTTGAACAGCAGATCGAATTCGCCGCGCGTGGAGAGGAGACGCCCCGCCGCCTGCCGTTCCTGAGCTGCCGCCGCCAGAATTTCCGGCGCATGGCGCGCTGATGAGCGCAGCACCTCGCGCAGCGTCAGCACATCGCCGACCGGCGGCTGTGTCGCCTCCTCAATCTCGGGCTGCGGATTGCCAACAGGCTCGATATTCTGGGCAGCCGATGGCGATGCGAACGCCTGGCAGGCCAGTAGCGTCAGCATGGGCCACGGGGAAAAGCGCGAAAGCAGCATCGCCCGCTCCTAAAGCGCCTTGCCGCTGGGCTCGTTCTGGCCGGATTTGTCCGCGGGCGTCACCCGGCCTTGCGGATATTCCAGCGGGAAATCGTTGAGCCGCCGCCACAGTTCGTAACCAACCGACACCGTTTCCATCTCAATCCAGCCGCGCGCCTTTGCGCCGACGCGCAGATATTCGGTGCTCGGCCAGCTGCGTTCACCGGGCTGCTGCTCGACAAGCACGCGGAACAGGCCGTTGGGCTGCGCCGAATGATCGACCGAGCGCACGCGCCCATCGAACAGGCCGCCGCCCAGCGTCGGCCATCCGCTGAACTGGATTGCGGGCCAACCTTCGAAAGCGATGCGCACCGACTGGCCGGGATGGATCAAAGCGATGTCGCGGCCATCCGCATACATTTCGAGCACGCGTTTAGGACGCAGCGGCACCACCGTAGCAAGCTGTGCGCCGGCATCGACATAGGTTGATCCGGTGGCCGAATTGACCCCCTGGATGCGGCCCGACCGGGGGGCGAACACCGTCTGCGAGGATTGTCGGTCCAGCGAGATATCCACTTGATTCAGCTTCGCCCGCGCCACCGCAAGCGAGCTGCGATACCCCGCGGCAGTGATCTGGGACGCTTCATAATCGCGCCGGGCAAGCAGCCCCTCGGAATAAAGCTGCTGATTACGATCGACGTTCAAATTCGCCGTCGCCAACGCGGCCTGGGCGGCATCGATCTCCGCCAGCACCTGCAGCCGTTCGGCGCGCAGCCGCTCGACCAGATTGGGGTCGTTGTCCATGATCCGGGCAACCGGATCGCCGGCCTTTACGAGATCGCCGTCCTGCACGAACCATTTTTCCACGCGGCCCGGAACCAGTGCCGTCACCGCCTGCGGACGGTCCTCAGGGTTCAACGCGACGATCTCACCCGGGCCGGCGGCGGTCTGTACCCATGGCGCAAAAAACAGAACCGCCGTGACAAGCAGGATGCCGATGATGGTGCTGATCACGAAGAAGCGCGCGATGCGCGGTGTCTTGATGGTCTGGAGCGTATGGAAATGATCGTAGCGGCCCGGCAGGCTCGCATCACTGCGCGCCGCCCGCTGCTTTTCCGAAAAGCTCGGCGCGAAACCCGGCTGGCCTGCGGAGTGTTCAGGCAGAGAGGACATAGCCGGTCTCCGTTCCCATATCGCGCTCGAACCCCTCCATCGATGCAAAGCGCCGCTGTTCGGTCCCACCCAGCCAGAGCAGGGCATCCCGGTCCAGATCGGTGGGCCGCCGGGTGAATTGCAGCACGGTGGTGCCCCCTTTCTTCAGCTCGGCCAGCGCCGCCGTCACGCGCGCTGGGGGCAGCAGATCGTAGAGCGGAGACATGACGAGCAGGCGCGGCCTGGAGATCAGCGCCGCCGCCAGCTTCAGCGCCATGACTTCGCCCACGGTGAATGGCCATCCGCTGTTGGACAGGATGGTGTCCAGCCCATCTTCCAGCGTTTCGATGCGCTGCGTCAGGCCGACACGGTCGATGCTATCATAGATGACGGCGCGGCGATCCGCGCCTTCGGTTTGCCGATCGGTCTCCTCCGCAGCGAGATCGAGATAGTCGCGCACCGACATCTCGACCATTTCCGCGCGGTCGCAGATCATGACTTCCGAGCGCAGCTCATACAGCCCGAAATCGCCGACATCGTGACCGCCGATCAATAGCATGCCGCGCTGTGGGCGCTCCTGTCGCTTCAGCAGCTGCGTCAGGGCACGGCGCTCGTCCGCCCCTGCCACCACCGCCAGCTGCTCGCCCGCATCAACCTCGAAGTCGAAACGATGGCCACCGGTGCTGACATTGCGCAGCACAAGCGCGCCGCTGTCCGGACGCCGCTTCTTACCGCCTGGATTTTCCTGCTCGACATCCCAGAAACGGGTCGTTTCCTCCAGATTGGCGGCGAACTCGTACAGAGTGGGCAGATAGATCGTCACCTGCGCGATGCCGTAAAACACGCTCGACAGGATCAGCTCGGCCGCCACCAGCTGCCCTAGCGAAAGCTGCCCGGCAATGATCAGCGCACCGCCCAGCGCGAGGAAACCCGCATTGGAGAGAGCGAACGCGACGAAAAAGGCAATGCTCTGCCCGAACGACTGCCGAAAGTGCCGCCGATGCTTGTCCACCCAATTGGCGCTGAGTGCTTCCGAGCGATTGATGGCGTGGTGCAGATGGCGGCTGGATTTGAAGAAGCCGCTCGATTCCGCCAGCGACTGGATCCAGTGTGCGGTCTGGTGCTTCGCCTCGCTCTGTTGAACGGCCGTGAAGATCGCGTCCTTGACCCATACCCGCCAGATGATCGCCAGCACGAGGACCAGGATCACGTTGAACAGGAAAACATAAGGATGGTAGAAACTGGTTACGACCAGTCCGACACCGCCCTGCAACAGGATCGCGAACAGGCCGATCAGAAGGCTGGGCAGCGACTTCTGCACCATGATCATATCGAAATAGCGATTGAACAGATCGCCGCGCCGCGAATCGTAGAAATGCGGATCGCGGGCGTGGACGGTGCGCAGCGTGATCTCGGCAACGATCCGTGTGTAGATACGCCGCTCCAGCAGGGCGATCACATACAGCCGGAAGGCGCTGAGCAGCGCCAGCACCGTCAGCATCAGAAGGAGCATCAGCGACAAGGTGATCAGCGGCGTCGCGACATCGATGGCGGCGACGGAATTGATCAGCAGCTGCACCGAGATCGGCGTTGCCAGCCACAGCAGGGAAATGCCCACACCGTAGATAACGGCCATCCAGACATAGCGGGAATCGGGCCCGATAATCGTACCGAACCATTGCAGAAACTGAGTAACGCCCGCTTCCGACCGCTTCATCAAGGATTTCCCGTGAATCTGACTTGAGGTGGGCGTGGCCTACCAACAAGCCTTTTCACGATCTACCCCAATCGTCGTGAGAAGCGCGCAAAAGCGGGGTTCTCAGAAGTTAGAGCAGCTCTGAAATACCATGCAATTGGTCTGATCGCTCACGGACCGAGGCGGCGGCTCTGGCGGAAGTGAGCGTAACGATTGAGCAGATCGTTGATCAATTGATCGCTGCTGAACCCGGTTACGTCATGCGGTTGATCGCCTTCGGAAGAATGCGCCATCGCACGATAATGCGTGCGCTCACCATCCTTGGTCTTGCGCGTTTCGGCCCAGGCGAAGCTTGGCGCACGGAAACCGCGGGCGCGGATGGCGTAGCGGAAGGTGCCGCGTTCGCCATGTTCGATCTTCAGATCGATCACATCCTCATCTTCGCTGATTTCCGGCGAAAGTCCGCTGCCGTCGAACTGGCCTGCTATGGCTTGCAATGCCGGCTTGGCCGTATCGCGCAGGAAGGCGGACACCTCCGGCTTGTCATGATGGCGAGTGATAGCGGACAAACGCGACTGCCAGCTGACCGGACTGCGCGCGCCGGCGGGCACCCCGGTAATGGCAAGATCCATTGCCGAGCCGCGTGCCTCCGTCTGCAACGCACGCAGCAGGCCGTAACAGATGAACACCATCACCACGGAGAAGGGCAGCGCGCTCGTGATCGCTGCGGTCTGCAACGCCTGCAGTCCGCCTGCAACCAACAGCACCCCGGCCACCGCCCCGGCGCAGCATGCCCAGAAGACGCGCTGCCAGACCGGCGGGTTCTCGGCCGCGCCGGAAGTGATCATGTCGATCACAAGCGCGCCCGAATCCGCAGACGTCACGAAGAACGTGATGACGAGCAGCGTGGCGAGGCCCGAAGCCAGACTGGCAAGCGGCAATTGCCCCAGCACCTCGAACAGCGCGACCGGCAGGTTGTTCTTCACCGTGGCCGCGATCGGCGCGATGCCGGAAAGGTCCATCGCGATGGCGCTGTTGCCGAATACCGTCATCCACAGGAAGGTGAACAATGCGGGCACCAGCAGCACCCCGGCGATGAACTGGCGGATCGTGCGGCCGCGCGAAATGCGCGCGATGAACATGCCGACGAAGGGCGACCAGGCGATCCACCAGCCCCAGTAGAACAGCGTCCAGTTGGCGAGCCAGGGGTTCGGTTCATAGGCGTACATACGGAAGGTGCGCGGAACCACCTGGCCGAGATAAGCGCCCACATTCTGGACGAAGGCTTGGAACAGGAAGATCGTCGGCCCGGTGATCAGCACGAAGGCCAACAATAGGCCGGCAAGGATGATGTTGAGTTCGGACAGGCGCTTCACGCCTTTGTCCAGTCCCATCACGACCGAAAGCGTCGCCATACCGGTGATCGCCGCGATCAGACCGATCTGAACCGGCACGGATACCGGCAGGCCGATGAGATAGTTGAAGCCCGCATTCACCTGCAGCACGCCAAGGCCAAGCGAGGTGGCGACGCCGAACATGGTGCCCAGCACCGCAAAGATATCGATCGCATGGCCGATCGGCCCGTTGATGCGATCCCCGATCAGCGGATAGAGCGCGCTGCGGATCGTGAGCGGCAGGCCCCGCCGGAAGGCGAAATAAGCGAGCGCCAGGCCGACCACGATGTAGATCGCCCAGGCATGCAGTCCCCAATGAAAGAATGTCAGCACCATCGCATCGCGCGCGGCCTGGATCGTGCCGCCCTCACCCACCGGCGGATTGGCATAATGTTGGATCGGCTCGGCCACCCCGAAGAAGATGAGGCCGATGCCCATTCCTGCGCTGAACAGCATCGCGAACCAGGACAGATAGCTATATTCCGGCTCGCTATCGTCCGGCCCCAGCTTCACATCGCCATAACGGCTGAGCATCAGAAACAGCACGAACACCAGGAAGCCGGCGACGGTGAGGATGTAGAACCAGCCGAAATCGGCCACGATTCCCGCCTGCAGCGCGTCGAATATCTGTTTCGAACGCTCCGGAAAGAGCGCGCCGAACAGCGCGAAGGCGAGGATCAACACAGCCGAGGTGAGGAACACCGGCGCATTGATCTTGATCCGGAAATTCTGCCCAGATTCGGCCGGTTCTTTCAAAACAGGATCGTTCATTGATGTTCTTCCGGCTGTTTTATAGCGTCGTGAACCGGCGGAAATCACCGGACGCGGCTGGGCGGCGCGCTTCTAAGAGCATTCCGCGCGCGCCGATGCAACCGCAGCGCCCACTTTACCGCCATTTTCGCTCCGCTCGTCGCTCCCGCAGCGCCAACTCGCGGCAGCGAGCTGTCCACCATGCTGCCGGGCGCCCCTTCACCTTTTTGCCTTCCCCATCCGCATTGCTGTCGCTAGGGCTCGGCAGCGATGCAGGCCTCCTTCCATCTGCTGAACAAGCGACGTTTTCTGCCATTGTTCGCTACGCAGAGCCTCGGCGCATTTAACGACAATCTATACAAGACCGCGATGGTGCTGTTCGTCGTCTATGGCGTGTTCAGCGATCCGGAGAGCGAAACGCTGTTCAGCGCGGTGGCGACGGGCGTGTTCGTGCTGCCTTTCTTCCTGTTTTCCGCGATATCCGGTCAGTTTGCCGATACGCGTGACAAGGCGCGGCTCATTCGCATCATCAAGGCGTGCGAGATCGCGATCATGGTGGTGGGCGGCACTGGACTGCTGCTCGCCTGGGCCGACATAGCGGTGCATCTGCTGGCGATCCCGCTGCTGCTGATCGCGCTGTTCGCCATGGGCGTGCACTCTACCTTTTTCGGCCCGATCAAATACGCCATCCTGCCGCAGCATCTGCAGCATGAGGAGGTGCTGGGCGGAACCGGCCTTGTGGAGGCGGGCACCTATATCGCGATCCTGATCGGCACCATTGTCGCCGGGATCATTCCGGTGGAGGTCGCCGCCGCGGCGGTAATCGGCGTTGCGGTGATCGGCTATCTTACCGGTCGGCAGGTCCCGTCCGCCCCGCCCGAAGCTGGCGACATCCAGCAGATCAATTTCAACATATGGACCGCCTCGCGCGACCTGGTGATGCTGGTGCGCGAGACGCCGGCCGTGTGGCTTGCCGTAGTGGCGATCAGCTTCTTCTGGACGATCGGCACCGTGCTGTTCATCCAGTTCCCGCCTTTAGTAAAGAATGTGCTGACCGGCGACAAGACGGTGGCCAGCCTGTTTCTGGCGGTCTTTTCGGTCGGCATTGCAATCGGTTCGGTGGCGATCAACCGGCTTCTCAAAGGCCAGGTGTCGGCGCGCTGGGCGCCGATCTGCGTCCTAGTGATGGGCGGCTTCGTCGCGCTGTTCTATTTCATCTGCCACGGCTGGCAGGTCAGCCGGTCCGGCACGCTGTACGATATTCCCGCCTTCCTGGCACATCCGGACAGCTGGGGCGTGGTGGTGGCGCTGCTGGGCGTTGCGATCGCGGGCGGCATGTTCGTGGTGCCGCTCTATGCGTTTCTCACCACCACCGTGCCGAAGAGCCAGACGGCACGGGCGGTCGCTGCCAACAATCTGGTGAATTCGGGCGCGATGGTGGGGGGATCGGTGATCACGCTGGGCATGAGCGCGGCCGGCATTCCGATCACCGAGCAACTGCTTTTCAGCGCCGCAATGTGCCTGGTTTCCGCCTGGCTCGCGCACCGGCTGCACATGGCCAGCCGCAATATCATCTTGCGAGAGGCCGATGGGCCGATGCTTTAGGCAGACCCGCTTTTAAGCGATAAACCCGTAAATCGCGGTGAAGAACGCCGCGAAACTGATCGCGAACAGATGCGTGTCTTCCTGTCGCCACCACCCTTTGTCCGGATTGCGCGGATCGGATGCCCACGCGTCCGGCAACGGGTCGGGTTGCGGCACCCGCAGGATATGCGGTTTCAAGGTGCGCCGGAATGGGTGGCCGGCAGCTTCGGATGTCAGAACGAGGGCGCGTTTCATGGTCCCACGTTAACGGTTTGTTAGGATTTTGATCCACCATCAATCATCGTTAACGCCGCGCTGTCCAATCCGGGGACAGAAAAGGCCGTTAACCTTGGCGGCTCGCCGCGCGCCGGCGCAGGCAGACTGCTTCAGGCGATCCAGGCGCGGATCAGGAATGCCACGACGCCGAGCGTCGCCACGCTGATCCCCCAGATCGCCGCCATCCAGCCGATCCGCCGCCACAAGGGCAGCGTCTCCGCCTCATCCGCGCCGGCCAGCGGATCCAGCTTCATGAGTGATAGCCTTCCTCACCGGTCTTGCCGCGAAACACCCAATAGGCAAAACCGGTGTAGATCAGGATGATCGGCATAATGATCGCGGTGCCGACCAGCATGAAGATCTGGCTGCTTTCGGGTGCGGCGGCATCCCAGATCGTGATCGCGGGCGGAACGATATGCGGCCACATGCTCACCCCCAGCCCGGCCATGCCGAGCAGGAACAGCGCCAGCGAAAGCAGGAACGGCTGATGGGTCCGCCGCTTCACCAAAGCGCGCAGCAGGGCAAAGACGATGATCCCCGTCAGCAGCGGCACCTGCGCTGCGAAGAGAACATTCGGATGAGTGAACCAGCGCGAATAATAATTGGCCTCGAGAAAGGGCGTATAGAGGCTGACCGCCACCATAAGGCCCAGCGTGACGAAGAAGGCAGGCTTTGCCATCCTGTAGGCATGGTCGAGCGCGCGCCCTTGCGCCTTGATGATCAGCCAGGTGCTGCCGAGCAGCGCATAACCCGCCACCGTGCCGAGGCCGGTGAGCAGCGTGTAGGGCGTCAGCCAGTCGAACCAACTGCCTGCATAGGCACGCCCATCAACCTCCACGCCCTGCAACAAGGCGCCGAGGATCATGCCCTGCGCCATCGCCGCGGCCAGCGATCCGCCGAAAAAGGCGAAATCCCAGAAGGTCTGGTGCCGTTCGTCACGCCAGCGAAATTCGAAGGCAACGCCGCGAAACACCAGGCCGAGCAGCATGATGATGATCAGCGGATAGGTAGCCGGCAGCACCACGGCATAAGCCAGCGGAAAGGCCGCAAATAGCCCGCCGCCGCCCAGCACCAGCCAGGTCTCGTTCCCGTCCCAGACCGGCGCGATGCTGTTCATCGCCGCGTCCCGTTCCTTGCCCACGGTGATGGTTGGAAACAGAATGCCGATGCCCAGATCAAACCCGTCCATCACCACATACATGAATACGGCAAAGGCGATGATGAACGCCCAGGCAGTGGCCAGATCGAAATTGTAAAGCGCGCTCATTCCGCCATCTCCCGGTCCGCCATGCCGCGTCCTTTCGGGCCGCCGGGCCGTGCATTTTCTCCCTGCACCGGTCCGGGCGTGATGCCTGCCGTCCTCACCGGCCCCTTCTCGCCATGCTTGACGCCGCGCTCACCGGGCTGCGGCGGGCTCTTCATCAGGCGCAGGATGTACCAGGTGCCCACCCCGAAAACCGCCAGATAGACCGCGGCGAATGCGGCCAGCGATATCGCGACCGCCGGCGCATCGAGCGGACTGGCGCTATTCGCGGTGCGCAGCAGCCCATAAACCGTGAAGGGTTGCCGCCCGACTTCGGTCGTCACCCAGCCTGCAATCACCGCGACGAAGCCCGCTGGCCCCATCACCAGCGCCGCCCGGTGCAGCCAGGGCCAGTCGTATAGCTTTTTACGCACGCGCGCGACGAGGCTCCAAAGGCCTAGGCCCAGTATCGCAAAGCCGATGGCAACCATGATACGGAAGCTCCAGAAGACGACGCCGACCGGCGGCTGATCCTGATCCGGAATGGTGTCGAGGCCCGGTAAAGGCGCGTCGAGATCGTGCTTCAGGATCAGCGAACTCAGTTTGGGAATGCCGATCGCGTAATCGAGCCGTTGTTCCTTCTCGTTGGGAATACCGAACAGATAAAGCGGGGCGCCATCGGGATGGCTTTCATAATGCCCCTCCATCGCCATCACCTTCTGCGGCTGATGCTCCAGTGTATTGATGCCGTGCGCGTCCCCTGCGAAAATCTGAACGGGTGCCACCAGTGCGGCCATCCACATCGCCATCGAGAACATTTTGCGTGCGTGGGCGTCCGTCTTGTTCTTCAGAAGGTGCCAGGCGCCGACACCGCCCACCACCAGCGCCGTCGTCAGATAAGCCGCGATCACGGTGTGAACCAGGCGATAGGGAAAGCTGGGATTGAAAATGATCGGCCACCAGCTGTCGCCCGGCAGGAACTGGCCGTTTCCGCTCAGTTCATAGCCCACGGGCGTCTGCATCCAGCTGTTGACGCTAAGAATCCAGAAGGCGGAGACCGCGGTGCCTGCGGCCACCATCAAAGTGGCGGTAAAGTGCAGCGTCTTGCCCACACGGTTCATACCGAAGAGCATGACGCCCAGGAAACCGGCCTCCAGAAAGAAAGCCGTAAGCACTTCATAGGCCATCAGAGGCCCCAGGATCGGCCCCGTCCTGTCCGAAAACACCGACCAGTTGGTGCCGAACTGATAACTCATGACAATGCCGGAGACGACGCCCATGGCAAAGGCCACCGCGAAGATTTTCAGCCAATATTTGAACAGGTCTTTATAGAGACTTTTGCCCGTCTTCAGCCACAGGCCTTCCAGCACCGCCAAATAGCTGGCGAGGCCGATGGAAAAGGCCGGGAAGATGAAGTGGAAGCTCACCGTGAAGGCGAACTGTATGCGCGCCAATATCAGCGCGTCGGCATTGTCGAACATCTCGGTTCGTCCCCGTTGGCGACCGGTATTGGGTCCGGCCCTCCCGACCCAGCCCGTCTAAAGGGGAACGGTTCGATCATCCAACCCCCCGGGGGTGGAAAAGCTCCCGCTTCCACTTGCACCGCGCGCAACTGGTATGGGCGCAGTGTTTCTTAGGCAGCTACAGCGGCCGCGCGGTCCTTGCGCCGGTCCGCAAGCCAGGTCACCACCGCGGCGACGGTCAGGAGGGCGACCAATAAGGGCGAATGGTTCAAGAGCGCATCGATGAAGGCGGCCAGCGGATTTTCCGTCGCGAAAATACGCTCGATCATCCAGCAGATCGCGGCAAAGCCGGCAAAGGCCGCGCCGCCGAGCCGCAGCCAGTCATAATGGCGGGTGCGCGCAAAAATCATCAGCGCGGGCAGAAACGCCAACACCACGCCCAGTTGCACGATCTCGATACCGATATTGAACCCTAGGATGGAGATAATCTCCCGGTTCACGCCAAGCCCCAGGTCTCCGACCAGAGTGGCAAAGGCAAGACCGTGGATAAGGCCGAAAACCACCGCAACCAGCGGCTCCCGCCCCGGAAAGATCGGTCGCCAGGCGTGGATCGCGGACACCAGAATAGAGATGGCAATCGCCACCTCCACCGGCTGCGCGGGCAGGTGCAATCCGAGCAGCGGCGCAGCGATCAGCGTCAGACTATGGCCGATGGTGAAGCTGGTGATGATCTTCGTCATGCCCCACAGGGCATCTTTTGGCGGACGCGGGCCACCCCAACGCTTGCGATTGGCGCTCAGCACCAGCGGCATCGGAAGGAACAGCGCAAGGAGGAAGAGCAAGTGATCGTGCCCCTCCGCAATATGCTCCCCACCAAGACGCACGGCATTGGCAAAGCCGGTCATCGCACTGGGGTGGCCGCGATCGACGGCAAGGCGCATCCGGTCGCTACGCACCGCGCCAATGATCTCACGCTCGTCGCCATACCGACCATAGAGATCGCGTTTGGCGACGAAGAGCACGAAATGCGCCGGGTTCACGTCGACCACCGCACGCCAATCTACCGTGAACTGGCGCACCGGTGCGCCGGCCGGCGGCACCAGCCGCGCAACCGCGTGCAAATCAGGCGGCCCGGCGATCTGCGCAAACTCGGTGTCCAGAAATTCGATTGTCCAGGCGCGCCCGTCCGGACTTCGGATGCCGATATGCTGTTTCAGCCAGTCCTGCGCCTTGGCATAATTTTGCGGCGTCCAGGCAACCGGATTGCCGCTCGCCGCGGCATAATCGCCCAGCGGTACGATGATATCGGCGCGCGCCTCGCTGGGTCCGAAGTCGATCTGCACCTCGCTATTGGGTGTCACATGCGCCGCCGCCGCGCCCGAAAGCATCAGCGCGAACAGCGTCAGAAGCAACGCGATCATCCGTGCCACATGCCGCTCAGCCATGGCCGAACCAGATATAGCTTTGTGCCGGATCGAATATCTTGGGATCGATTTTTTCCGCTTCCGCGCGCGCCGCATCGCTTGCCTTGCCATCACCCATCAGCGCTTCGGCTTCGGCGCGCAAGGCCCAGGCGCGCGCGCTGACCCAGCCCGAGCGATCGACCTGCTTTAGAAGGGCAAGCGCCTTTTCAGGTTGCCCATTGGCCAATTCCGCCGATGCCAACATGATCGCCGTCTGGCCGTGCGGTCGGGTGGCAAAATCGGCCGCCGCGATGCGCAGCGCCTTGGCGGGATCGCCGAGGGCCAGTTCATGTTCCACGGCATGACCGCGCGCCGCGCTGGGCAAGGCGGCCATCCGCCGGTCCCAGATGCCTTGCGCTTTCGCGATCCACGGCTTCGCCTCTGCGATCCGCCCATTGGCGCGCAGCAACGCGGCCAGAGCGTCCATCACCAGCGGATCGTTCGATTGGTTGGCCGCTTTCGCGTATAGAGCGACCGCACCGTTCACATCGCCTTGCAGGGCAAGCATCTGCGCCTGATAGGCCTCGGCCAGCCACCAGCCTTCAAAAGCGCGATTGGCAGCGGCGATATTCCTCGCCGCCATCGCCCAGTCTCCGCTCGCCAGACCGACATCGGCAAGTCGCAGAAAGAAAAAGGCGGCGAGATAGGGGCTCGGCGTTTTGGCGGTGGCACCGGCGCGGCGAATGTCAGCCTCAGCCTCATCAAAACGGCCATGCTTCAGCTCATAAGTGGACAGGCGCGTCAGGCTGCCGATGTCCTCGCTCAGCCGCGCCGATGCCCTGTAATAACGCAGCGCCTCGTCATAATTGCCGCGGTAGAAGGCGATGTCCCCGCGCATGCCGAGCCATTCGGCGCGCCCGGCATCGTTCGGCTGGACCGCAAACCGATCCGCCTGATCGAGATAGCGCTCGGCATCGTCCAGCCGGTGAACGGTTATGGCGTGGGCGGCAGCGGAGACAATCGGGCCGGCGCCCGTCGGCGCGTCCTGAAAGGCGCGCGCCAGTTCGCGGTCGATCGCTGCGAGATCGGTGTAATTGCCGGTCAACGAAGCACGTCGAGAAAGCGCACCGGTATACGCCTCGCGCAGCAGCCATTGGTCGGGGGCGTTTTCGAGACGTTGGCGCGTATTCGCTACAGTGGTTTCGGTGCGCGCAAGTTCGAGGGCGTAGCTGTCCGGGCCGACCACCCGATCGATGCCGATCCCTTCCGGCACCGGCGGCGCGTCTTCGCTGCCCCCGAACAGGCGGATAGCCAGCGCCACCAGCGTGGCAGCGGCGAGAAGAAGGATGACGAACTTCCACAGCCGGCTGGTCGAGCCGCCATGCGGGCGTTCAGGCCCGGTCGAAGGTGGAGGCGCCGTGACGTCCGTCACGCCGCCCCCTTCCATTCAATCATTGTGCACGCTTCACTTGGTGGTGGAGCAGGGCACAAAACCGGCGGTGATCAGATCGTCCCGCAAACCGGCGTGAATTTTCGTGAGTTCACTTGTCAGCTCGTTCACGAACTGGCCAGCGACATCGTCCGCAGGATCGGCGTCGTTATACGGGATTTTCTGGTTCGTCCCGATTAGCGCCGTCGCTACCGCAGGCATGCCCATACGGTCGACACGGACATAGGACGTATCAGGCTGGCTCCGGAAGTTGAAGTTCGCCCCAGCGCTGCTGGCACGCGGCGGCGAACCCTGGGCTTGGCCTAGCCACGGATAACCGCCAGCCATGCTGCGGTCTCCCTGCGCATAGGCGACATCGTTGCGCGGAACGTCCAGCGGCAGGTTCTGGAATGTGAGCGCTCCCTGCGTCGCGCCGCCGCGGGTCTTCGCGCCCAGCTTCAGAAGGATCACCGCTTCGGTGACGTTCGCGACCGGATCACCCACGCGGCGACCGTTCGGGAAGCCCGCTGCCGCGCCGTAGTTCAGCGTCAGCGTGTCTGGGATGATGAGATCGGCCACCGTAGTGCCCGGTGCCACTTCCTGCGTGAGGCATTGCGACACATCGACGGTGCCGGTCGTGCTCGTGGGCGTGGGCGTCGGTGTGGGCGTGGGTGTGGGCGCAGGGGCCGGAGCCGGTGCCGGTGCCGCAGTTGGCGGCGGCGTAGTGTTGGCGTTATTGTCATCGCATGCCGTCAGGGTCAGAGCGATGGCGAGCGGGGTGGCGAGTGCGAGTGCACGCTTGGTGATAGTCATCAGAGCTGTCCTCCCAGACGCAGGGTTTCGGCCCAGACATCGATCGGAACGGCCTGTCCGTTGGCGCTGTTCTGCGGAATACGGCTGCGCGGAATTTCGATCACGATGGCGGTGTCATTCGAATTTGCGAAGAAATCACGCGTGCTCATGATTGAAAGGTTGCCGGTCTGCTTGGATTGGGTGAAGCCCTGCAGATCGAAAAAGAACGGATCGTCGAACAACCCAGCGCGGAAGCGCACTCCGTCGATCGTATTGTCGGCTTCTACCGGTCCGACCAGCGCGTTGCCGCCATTGGTGTTCGGAATACCGGTGATCTGCATGCCATAAGCGTTGGCATTGCTCGGATCCTGGCCGAAGCGAATGCGGATCGGAATGTTGGTCGCGGTGCGCGGCGCCTGGTTCGAAATGTTGATCTTATAGAGAACATCACGGTCATAGGTTGCACCCGCCGTCGTCGGCATCGGGCCGGCAAAGGTCAGGATCAGCACCAGCTTGTCATCGGTATGGAAAGCGAAGACGTCGGCGATATCGGCCGCGTAATCGGGCGTATTATCGACGGTGGGGTCTGTACGCTGCGGCGGATCGCGGTGATCCGCAGCAGGAGCGAACTGCTCCGGCAGCATGATGGCCAGCGGCACGGCGAGCGCCATGGCACCCCCCGCGATCGCCAGCTTGGCAAAACGATTCATGTGGCTTCCTCCTCTAAAGGCGGCGCGGATGGGGACTTCCCCTTGAGCTACCAATACAAGCCTACGCGGCGGATCGCGGGATGGATGCTTTTAGCGCGAAAAATTTTCCCGATATTCTAAGCGCTTATAAATTTTGTTCAGAACCCGGAAAGGAACGGATCCGAAATGAACTCGTCGACGACGACCTGTTCAAATTGCGACGGCACCTATTTCTTGGCGCAAAGCGCATAGCCCGCCGCCGTAAGATCGTCCGCAAAGGCGTCGGTCAGGGCGCCCAGTTCGTCTTCGATATTGCCGACAAAGTCGCCGTCCACATCATCGCCGGGGCCTGCGTCATTATAGTCGGGCTTCTTCTCGAACGGCACGACCACGGTGGACACCAGCGGCATGCCCATGCGGTCCACCCGGTCATATTTGTCATCGTCCTCATCGACGAAATTGAAGTTTCCGCCCGCGGAACTTGCCCGCGGCGGATTGCCCTGTGCGGGGGCCAGATAGGGGAAGCCGGACGGGAAGGCGACGTCGTTGGAAGCTGGGTTCAACGGGATATCGGCGAACCGACGCGCACCTTCCTTCGAGAGATCGAGGAAGATGTAAGCCAGGAAGATATCACCCACCTGATCGGTAAGCTTGCGGCCGTTGGGGAAGCCGGAGGCGCGCGAATAATCGAGCGTCAGCGTATCGGGGAAGATCGTCTGCCCTACGGTGCGACCCGCCGGGACCGTATCGCTTTCCGGAATCCGCTGCGTCAGGCAGTCGCGCACCGAATAGCTAACCCCGCTCGGAGCGGGCGGCGGCGGGGGAACCGGAATGTTCGAGAAATCCTCCTCGGTATCGACGCCGTCATTGCTATTCCCGCAGGCAGGAAGCGCCAACAGCATGGAAACGGCCGCAACGGCGGCAATGGTACGAACGGTCATCAGGCAAAATTCCCCGCTACTGGCCTTGGACGGGCATGCTAGCAGAGGAACCGAGCGCTATGGTAGCCCGTAAAACCAGCGCAGACAGGATCATGAAGGAGAGAGCGATGGCGGACGGCAAGCAGGAAGAGGCGCTGGTGGCACGACCGCGCGGCGGCAAGACGAATTGCACCGCGGAGGAATATGACCGTCTGTACGAACGCTCGCTGGCCGATCCCGACACCTTCTGGGGCAAACAGGCCGAACGTGTGGACTGGATCGAGGAGCCGTCCACCGTCTGCAACAGCAGCTTCGATCCAGTCGACATCAAATGGTATGAGGGCGGCAAGCTCAACCTCTGCCACAATTGCGTCGATCGCCATGTCGAAGACGGCAAGGGCGATGTCACCGCGCTGATCTGGGAAGCCGACGAGCCGGGCGAGGTCCGCCGCCTCAGCTACAAAGAACTGCACGAGGAGGTGCAGCGATTCGCCAATGTGCTGAAAGACATGGGGGTTGCGAAGGGCGACCGCGTGACCCTATACATGCCGATGATCCTGGAAGGCGCGATCGCCATGCTCGCCTGCGCGCGGATCGGCGCGGTGCATTCGGTGGTGTTCGGCGGCTTTAGCCCGGACGCGCTTGCCGGACGGATCGAGGATTGCGACAGCCGCTTCCTGATCACCGCCGATGCGGGCGTGCGAGCCTCCAAGACGGTTCCGCTCAAGAAAAACGCCGATGCGGCGCTCGATAAGCTTTCGTTCGAGGTAAAGACGCTCGTCATCCGCCACCGCAGCGAGGATGTGGCCATGAAGGAGGGCCGCGACATCTGGTATGACGAGGCGGCGAAAAACGTCTCGGCCGACTGCCCGTGCGAGGAGATGGACGCGGAAGACCCTTTGTTCATCCTCTACACTTCCGGCTCCACCGGAAAGCCCAAGGGCGTGCTGCACACGACGGGCGGCTATGCCGTCTGGACCGCGACGACCTTCCATTATGTGTTCGATTACCAGCCTGGCGATATCTACTGGTGCACCGCCGATATCGGCTGGGTGACCGGGCACAGCTACATCGTCTATGGCCCGCTCCAGAATGCCGCCACCAGCCTGATGTTCGAAGGCGTGCCCAATTATCCGGACGTCGACCGCTTCTGGGACATGGTCGAGCGGCACAAAGTGAACATCTTCTACACCGCACCCACCGCGATCCGCGCGCTGATGCGCGAGGGCAAGGAGCCGGTGACCCGGCATGATCTCTCATCGCTGAAACTGCTCGGCACTGTGGGCGAGCCGATCAATCCGGAGGCATGGCGTTGGTACCACGATATCGTCGGCGGCGGCGATGCGCCGATCGTCGACACCTGGTGGCAGACCGAAACCGGCGGCGTCATGATTACCACCCTGCCCCATGCGCATGACATGAAGCCGGGCAGCGCGGGCAAACCGTTTTTCGGCATCGAGCCGCAGCTGCTCGACGCGGACGGCAATCTGCTGGAGGGCGCGAACGAGGGCAATCTGGCCATCGCGCGCAGCTGGCCGGGCCAGATGCGGACCGTTTACGGCGATCATGAGCGGTTCGTGCAGACCTATTTCAGCACTTACAAAGGCAAATATTTCACCGGCGACGGCTGCCGCCGCGATGCCAATGGCTATTACACCATCACCGGCCGCGTGGACGATGTGATCAACGTTTCAGGCCACCGCATGGGCACCGCGGAGGTGGAAAGCGCGCTGGTGCTGCACCCCAAGGTTGCCGAGGCCGCGGTGGTGGGATTCCCGCACGACATCAAGGGTCAGGGCATCTATTGCTACGTTACGCTGAATAGCGGCGTGGAGCCATCGGAGGAGCTGGAGGCGGAGCTGAAAAACCATGTCCGTAGCGAGATCGGCCCGATCGCCACGCCCGATCATCTGCACTTCACGCCGGCGCTGCCCAAGACCCGCTCGGGCAAGATCATGCGTCGCATCCTGCGCAAGATCGCCGAGAATGATTATAGCGCGCTGGGCGACACCTCCACGCTGGCCGATCCGGACGTGGTCGACGGGCTGATCGAGGGCAGAAAAAACCGGTGAGCGGAGGCACCGTTTGACAATCCCGTCGCTCCGTTGAAGGCTGGGGCGACGGAGGAATTTCATGACGATAAAGTTCGCGCTTGCTCTGGCTGCCGCATCGGCGCTGACGGCCCACCCCGTTTTCGCTCAGGCGCAAGATGCCGCCGCAGATCAGGCCGCGCCCGCCCCGCCTCCGCCCGAACCCTCCTTCACCGAAAGCATCGGTGCGGGGGGCAGGCCTGTGGGCGCGATCTGGTCCCGCAGTCCGGTTTACGGCGCGAACGGCATGGCCGCGACGGCGCAGCCGCTGGCGAGCCAGGTGGCCATCGACGTCCTGAAGCAAGGCGGCAGCGCGGTGGACGCAGCGATCGCCGCCAATGCTGCGCTCGGGCTTATGGAGCCGACCGGCAACGGCATCGGCGGGGATCTGTTCGCGATCGTCTGGGACCCGAAGACGAAGAAGCTTTACGGCATCAACGGCTCGGGCCGCTCCGCCAAAAACCGCTCGCTCGCCGAAATGCGCGAAAAGGCGGGCGGTGATCACATTCCCGCCTTCGGATCACTTCCCGTCACGGTGCCCGGCACCGTGGGGGCTTGGTACGATCTGCACGATCGCTTCGGCAAGCTTCCCATGGCGGACAATCTTGCCCCCGCGATCCGCTATGCGGAAGAGGGTTTCCCGGTCTCTCCGGTCATCGCTTATTATCTGCAGGCCAATCTCAAGCGCTTCAATCAGGTGCAGGACCAGATCGAGGAGTTCGACAACGCCCGCGCCACCTATTTCGCGAACGGCGCGCCCGAGGCGGGAGAGATGTTTCGCAACCCCGATCTCGCGAACACGCTGCGCACGATTGCGAAAGGTGGGCGCGATGCCTTTTACAAAGGCCCGATCGCGCGCACGGTCGACGCCTATATGAAGCGGATCGGCGGCGATCTGGCCTATGAAGATTTCGCCGCGCACCAAAGCGAATGGGTCGAGCCCGCCTGTATCGATTATCGCGGCACGGACCTGTGCGAACTGCCGCCCAACAGCCAGGGCTTCGCCGCGCTGGAGATGGCGAGCATCCTTAAGAATATCGACCTGTCCCGCTATCCGCGCGGCAGCGCCGAGGTGCTGCATTATATCACAGAGGCCAAGCGCCTCGCCTTTGCCGATCTCGCCCGCTTTTACGCCGATCCGGACTTCGCAAAGATCGACTATGATCGCCTGCTGTCCGACGCCTATGGGCGCGAACGCTTCGCACTGATCGATCCGGAGCGCGCCACACCCGAATTCGGCCCCGGCGAGGATCTGCTCGAGGGTGAAGGCGATACCACCTATCTCACCGTCGCGGACAAGGACGGCATGATGGTGAGCCTCATCCAGTCCAACTATCGCGGCATGGGATCGGGCCTGGTCGCCGATGGCCTCGGCTTTATGTTCCAGGACCGCGGCGAGCTATTCTCGCTCGATCCCGCCCACCCCAACGCTTATGCGCCGGGCAAGCGACCCTTCCAGACCATCATTCCCGCCTTCCTGATGCGCGGCGGCGCCCCTCTGATGAGCTTCGGGGTGATGGGCGGCGGCATGCAGCCGCAGGGCCATGTCCAGATCCTGATCAACATGGTCGATTACGGCATGAACATTCAGGAGGCCGGCGATGCCGCGCGGCTGAACCATGACGGCGGCCGCCAGCCGACCGATCCGCTCGTGGGCGGAGAAGGCATCGATCCGCTGGGCGTCCTGGCGCTGGAACCTGGAATTTCGACGGAAACGATCGCCCAGCTCGGTGCGATGGGCCACAATGTCGAACTGGTCGACAATGGCGTCATCTTCGGCGGCTATCAGGCGATCCTGCGCGATCCGGAAACCGGCGTCTATGTGGGTGCCACGGAGATGCGCAAGGACGGCACCGTCGCCGCTTACTGACTGCCGGGGGTCAGCTCTCCGCTGGCGGAAACCAGCTATTGTCCATATCGAAATGGCGGTCACGATATTGCGAAATGCGGCGCAGCTGATCTTCGTCGCACAGTTCGATTTCGCGGCGCGTGCGCTTGATAAGCCCTTCGCGCGTCATCTCTTTCAACAGCCGGTTGACGTGAATAGCCGTGAGACCGACCGCATCGGCCAGGTCGCTCTGCGTCAGCGGCACATGCATGACCTTGGTGTCCCTTCCCTCCAGCACGCGCAGGCGTTCTGCGATGGAGAGGAACAACTGCGCGAGACGCGCCTTGCCGTCCGTCCGGCCCAGTGCGCGCAGCCGATCGTTCAGGTCCGCCACTTCCAGCATGCCGAGTGAATAGAACAGGCTCGCAAGGCGCGGCTGGCGCGCGAACAGCTCCCCCATCCTTCGTCGGGGCACAATGCACAACCTTGCATCCTCTACAGCGCGCACTGTGCTGGAGGCTTGGTTGAAGCTGATGCCGGCGGTACCGATCAATTCGCCCGGAAAATAGAAGCGCAATATCTGACGCTCGCCCGCTTCCAGGAAGGTCTCCGAAAGTAGCCACCCTTCCTGCACGATGCATAGGCTGTCACTGTCGCCGCCTTCTTCCCAAAGCTTCTGGCCCGCAGGAATGGTGATGGGCTCCTGCTCCAGCTCGGCAATAACGGATTTCTCTGCTTCGCTCAGATTCAGATAATGCAGCAGACGCTGCACGAAGCAACTGTCAGACGTCACGGTTACGCATCCCCCAAAATCGTATTCCCATCCACGAGCTTGTTCTTCCTAACGCTTTGTTACGGGGAGGCAATCAACCCACGTTAATATCAAATAGCGCGCTACGAGCCAGATCGGCAAGAATATGCTGCCTTCGGATTCAAATCCAGCTGGGCGCCGGATTTTCGACGAAACGGTATGGTGAAACTTGCCGCCTGCCCGTGCAACGGCTAGCCCTTGTCGAGATATGAGCATGGAAAATCCCCCCGCTTCGCCGCCCGCCTGGCCCGCCGCCACCCTTCCGCAGATCGAGGCCGCGCTCTGCGCGCCCGGCCAGCGGTTTGAAATGGAGGAAGTGGACGTGCGCGGCGTAACCACGCGCGCTTGGAAGAACGCTCCGCCAACGCTGGCAGCCCTTGCCGCGCTGTCGCGCGAGCATGGAGATGTCGACTTCACGGTCTATGAAGGCGAGCGCGTCAGTTATGATGCCTGGCACCGTGCCACCGCGAAGCTCGCGCGCCACTTCATCCAGGAAGGGATCACCAAGGGAGACCGGATCGCGCTGGCCATGCGCAATCTGCCCGAATGGCCCGTCATATTTTTCGCCGCGACCGCGATCGGTGCGATCGTGGTTCCGCTCAACGCATGGTGGACCGGCGCAGAATTGGAATATGCGCTGAAGGATTCAGGCGCGCGGCTGCTGGTGTGCGATGCAGAGCGGCATGAGCGCCTCCACGATCATTACGGCGCGCTACCGGGGCTAGAGGCAGTGCTGGTTTCGCGTGGCAATGGCGCCTTGGGCGGCAACGCGCGCGCGCTCGAGGACATTATCGGCAAGACCGCGGATTACCCCTCACTTGCCGACGACGATCTTCCCGTCGTCGATCTCGTGCCCGACGATGAAGCGACGATCTTCTACACCAGCGGCACGACTGGTGAGCCTAAGGGCGCACTCGGCACGCATCGCAACATCTGCACAAACATCTTTTCCAGCGCCTATGCCAGCGCCCGCAGCTTTCTGCGGCGCGGCGAGATGCCACCCGATCCGCCGCCGCGCAATGTCGGCCTGCTCGTCATCCCGCTGTTCCACGTCACCGCCTGCTCGGCGACGCTGACGGGCGCGATGGCGGGCGGCGCGACGCTGATCTTCATGCACAAATGGGATGCCGAAGAGGCCTTTATGATCATCGAGCGCGAAGGCGTGACGCTGGCAGGCGGCGTGCCGACCATCGCGTGGCAGCTGATCGAACATCCCGCGCGCGAGAAATATGACCTCAGTTCTCTGAAGACCATCAGCTATGGTGGCGCGCCGTCCGCACCCGATCTGGTGCGCAAGATTCGTGATGTGATGGGCGCGCTGCCCGGCAATGGCTGGGGCATGACCGAGACGATGGCCACGGTCACCAGCCACAGCGCGGAGGATTATCTGAACCGGCCGGAAAGCTGCGGACCGCCGGTGCCGGTATCCGATATCAAGGTGACAGGGCCGGAGGGAGAGGCCCTGCCGAGCGGCCAGGTCGGTGAGCTCTGGGCGCGCGGCCCGCAGATCGTCAAAGGCTATTGGAACAAACCGCAGGCTACCGCTGAAACCTTCGTTAATGGCTGGGTGCGCACCGGTGATCTTGCGCGGATTGATGCGGAAGGCTTCTGCTATATCGTCGACCGGGCCAAGGACATCGTGATCCGCGGCGGCGAGAACATCTATTCCACCGAGGTGGAGAACATCCTCTACGATCACCCTGCCGTCACCGATGCCGCGGTGATTGCCCTGCCCCACCGCACTTTGGGCGAGGAGCCCGGCGCAGTGGTCCATTGCGCCCCCGGTCAGGAGGCGAGCGAGCTGGAATTGCAGGACTGGGTTCGCCAGCATCTCGCCGCGTTCAAGGTGCCGGTGCGGATCGTTTTTTCGGACGACACGCTGCCGCGCAACGCCAACGGCAAGATCTTGAAGGGCGAGCTGAAGGCGCTGTTCGAGCCGGCCGCCTGAACAACGCCCCCTTCCGCGCCCGCGGTCAGGCGCCGCGATTGCCGCGCGGAGCGATGGGATGGCTCGCCGAAAGCCCGCCATCGACGGGAAGCGCCTGGCCGTTGATATAGCTGGCCTGATCGCTGGCGAGGAACAGGGCCGCGCGCGCAATCTCTTCCGGTTCGCCGCCGCGCTTCATCGGGTTGAGCTGCCCGATCTTGTCGAGCTTCCCCGCCTCGCGCGCATAATCATAGACCGGCTTCGTCATGCCAGTTTCGATCAGCCCGGGGCAGATGCAGTTCACGCGCACACCGGTGCCGTCCAGCTGATAGGCCGCGGTCTTGACGAGGTTGATGACCCCCGCCTTCGATGCCGAATAGCTGGCTGGCCCCGCGCCCGAGCGCAGCCCCGCCACCGAAGCGGTGCAGACGATGGCGCCGCCGCCGCGCGCCTCAATCTTCGGCGCAGCATATTTGATGGCGAGGAACGGCCCGATCAGGTTCACCCTCAACACCTCGGCCCATTCGGACGCATCGCTGTCGAACAGTCCGCCGGGCTTGCCGCCGGTGACACCGGCATTGGCGTACACGATATCGAGCCCGCCGAAGCGGCTCTCCGCCTCCTCCACCAGTGCTTGAACCTCCGCTTCGTCGCCGACGTCCATCTGACGCGCCGCGGCGGTACCGCCGGCCTCCTCGATCAACTTCAGCGTCTCCTGCACCGCATCGGCCCGGTCCGCGATCAGCACCTGGGCCCCGGCCTGCGCAAACAACCGCGCCGAGGCCCGGCCGATGCCCGACGCCGCGCCCGTGACGATAGCCACCTTGCCCGAAAGATCGATGGTGACGCTCATGCTTCGCTCTCCTAAGCTGTTTGCCCGGTATTAGGCCGCCGGACACGCGCTGAGCAACAGGCGAAATCGAAAACGCACCGTACCCCGCCTTCGATGATCCCGGCTGCCTCCAAGTTTGCCAAACCGCCGCGCTTGTTGCCCAAAGCCCTCACCTTTGGTCGGAAACGTAGCGTAAAGGCCGTCATCGAACCGTATTTCGGATGACGCAATCGCGAAGCTTTGCTAGCGCCGAAATCTGCCAGGGGAGAATACCGCGCGCATGAATGCCGAAAGCAAGGCCGAAAACGGCAACGACATGGAAGAGCGCACCGACCGGTTCGAGGCGAAGCGCGAACGGATCATCAGCGCAGCCGCCGAACTGATCAACGAACGCGGCGTGAAGGGCATGACCTTCGTCGATGTCGGCCGCATGGTCGATCTCAACACCACCAGCATCGCTTATTATTTCAAGCGCAAGGAGAAGCTGGCCGAAGCGGTGTTCCACCGCACGCTCTCGCGGATCGAGCGAGAGGTGGACGAGGCGGGCGCCGAAGCCACGCCCGAGGCGCGGGTACATCGCTATCTGGAGTTTACCTTCGATCGCATCGCCGCGCAGCGTCAGGGCAGTCATCCGCCGGAGGCTGCGCTGTCCGACATCCGCGCGATGCCGGACGAAACGCGCGAACGGCTCCTCGGCGAATTTGTCGGCATGTTTCGCAAGGCCCGCCGCTTTTTCGGTACGAGCGAAGACCCCGTCGGCCATGCGGACCTGACCGCGCGCGCGCACATCTTTCTGGAGTTCACCTACTGGCTGCCGGTGATGTTGAGCGATTATTCGCGCACCGATTTCGGGCGGCTGCGCGAGCGCTGTTTCGAGCTGATCTGTCACGGCATTGCCGCCGATGGCCGCGAACCGTCAGCGATCGATCTGCCGGCCGAAGAGGCCGACGGGCCGGATGGGCCCGAACGCGGCCTCAGCGATTTTCTGGGCGCTGCCACGCGGCTGATCAACGAGCGCGGCTATCGCGGCGCCTCGGTGGAGCGTATCGCGTCGCAACTCAACGTGACCAAGGGCAGCTTCTACCATCATCTCGAGGCGAAGGACGACCTCGTGATGAAATGCTTCGCGGCGAGTTACGACCGCGTCTCGGCCACCCAGCGTCTGGCACTGGCGGAAGAAGGCAGTTTTCTGGACCGGATCGCCGCTAGCGTGGAAACGCTGGTGCATTCGCAGTTCGACGGCAACCGGCCTCTGTTGCGCACCACCGCCATGGGCGTGTTGCCGCCGCGCATGCAACAGTTGGTGCTGGAACGCTCCGACTGGATGGCGCGGCGCTTTGCGGGGATGATGATCGACGGCATCGCCGAAGGATCGGTCCGCGCGGTCGATCCGCTGGTGGCGAGCCAGCTGGTCATGGTAATGCTGAACGCGGCCTGGGACCTTAAGAACTGGGCCGGCAGGCGGGATATGGAGCTGGCGACCCGGCTCTATGCCCGGCCGCTGCTCCACGGTTTCTTTCAGCCGCCCGCCACGGCCTGAGCTGCGCGGCGCGGCTCGCTCACACGAAGCCAGAAGGCCAGAAGCGCGGCAACCAGAAAGCCGGCCGTGACACCGAGCAACGCCACATAACCGAACAGATGCACGACCGCTCCGGCCAACAATGGCCCGGCGGTGGCGATGAAGCCCTCCACGGTGGTCGAAAGCGCCAGGCGCATCGGCATATTCTCCCGGTCGCCCAGTTCCAGCACCATCGTCTGCGCGCTCATCATATAGCCCGAATTGGCAGCGCCTAGCCCGACGAAGGAAAGAACCACAAGGGGATCGGTCTGCGCAACGACCAGGAGTAGGATGGATCCGATCCAGGCGACGATCGTCAGGAGGAAGGTCAATCGGTATCCGAACCGATCGCCCAACTGTCCCCACAGAATGTTGGAGGCCGTGTCCGCGCCCAGATAGGCAAGGCTCAAGATTCCGATGGTATTGCCATCCAGCTCCATGACCCGTGCGGCATAGAGGATGTAGAAGGGAGCCGAGACCCGGCCGGTTACGGCGAGCGCCTGACCGATCAGGAACCAGCGATAATTGCGCTCGGCCAGAAGCGCCGGCAGTTCGGTCAGACGCTCGCGCACCGGCATCCGCAGCCGGACCGATGGCGCGTCCGGTTCTTTCATCCCGAATTGCAGAACCACGAGGCCGAGCGATGTCAGCACGAACGCCAGCAGGAAGGTGGTGGCATAGCCATTGCCGAGCACCTGTTCCTCGATCAGCCAGCGCCCTGCCGTATAACTGAGCGCCGCCGCGATCGCGCCGCCAGCCAGATTGCGCATGCCCTGAAGCCGCCCCCGCCTGTCCAGCGGGATGACCTTGGCGATTATCATCTGAAAGGCAACGCGCTGGAAGCCCTGAAACAGCCCGAGCAACAGGAACAGCACCATTGTCGCCACCAGAAGCGAGGTGCCCGAAAGAAAAAAGCCGGCCAATGCGAGGCCGAGCACCTGGACGCGCATGGCCGTGCCGATGCGGACCGAAACGGCGAGGATGCGTCGGCGATGTTCCAGCTGCGATGCGCCGATAATCGGCACCGCGAAACCGCCCAGCATCAACAGCGTCTGCCCAAGACCGACGAACAATGCCGAACCGGTCATCAGCTGGATATAGGCGGGAATGAAGGTCGGGGCGTAAATCAGCCGAAAGCCCGTCATTCCCAGCATGCCGTGAACGAAATTGGCGATGAAATTGCGGCGGAGATTACTCTCCACCTCGCGATCGAACGCGGCCTCGCGCGCGGTTACCTCTTCCCGCTGCGCGGCCGCAGCGGGAACATGGTCGGGCGCCGCCTCAGTAATCGTTGAGGCGCGCGAAGCGTTCGCGGTGGAAGGTAGATGAGCCCCACAGCTGCTCGAGCGTGCGGGCGCGCTTCAGATAGAAGCCGATCGCATATTCGTCGGTCATGCCGATGCCGCCGTGCAGCTGCACCGCTTCCTTGCTCATATGGTGGATGGTGTCGCTGGCCACCGCTTTGGCCTGGCTGGCCAGCATGGCCATGTCGGACCGCTTGTCATCGAGCGCGGCGAGCGCGGTCTCGACTGCCGAGCGCATGAGTTCGATCTCGCCGAAAAGATCGGCCATCCGGTGCTGCAGCGCCTGGAAGCTGGAGAGCACCTGATTGAACTGCACGCGCTGCTTCAGATAAGCGAGGGTGACATCGAACGCCTCGGACGCCATGCCGAGCATTTCCGCCGCCGCGCCGATGCGCGCGCGATCGAGTACCTGATCGAGCAAATCCTCCCCGCCCTGTTCCAGCTTTTCAGCCGGTACGCCGTCGAAGGAAATTTCGGCCCAGCCGCGCTGATCCACCAGCGAACGGTCCGAGCGGGTGATGCTGTCCGCCGAGCCGTCGACCAGATAGACGCCGTCCTTGGCGGAGACCACGAACAGCCCCGCGCTCATGCCTTCGGGCACGAACATCTTGGTGCCGGAAAGCTTGCCGTCCGAAACGCTTGCATCGCATTTCGACGGATCGTGGCGCGGACCTTCGTCGATGGCGAGGGTACCGATCGCCTCCCCGCTCGCGATCTTCGGCAGCCAGGCCTCTTTCTGCGCATCCGATCCGCCGAGGATCAGCGCGCTCGCCGCGCCCAGCGCGGAGGCGAGCAGCGGGCTGGCGGTCAGGCTGCGGCCGGTTTCCTCCAGCACGAGGCCAAGGCTCATATAGCCGAAGTCCGATCCGCCCTGATCTTCGGGAATGATGACGCCGGTCCAGCCCATTTCGGCCATCTGGCCGTAGACGGCGGGATCGAAGCCGCCCTCGAAATCGCCGTCGCGCATCTTGCGGAACGCGCCGACGGGGTTTTCCTTCTTGGTCCACTCGCGCGCCATATCGCGCAGCATGGTCTGTTCTTCGCTGAGGATTGCCATGAAAACTCCGAATATTTGGTGCCTGCCAGTGCAGGAATTTTAAACCTGTGCAGCGCGGGGCCGCCTCAGGCTCCGGCTTTCACCGGAGCCCGCGGGATTACTGATGGTCCAGCATGCCCAGGATGCGCTTGGCGATGATGTTGTTCTGCACCTCGGTCGAGCCGCCATAGATCGTGGTCGCCTTGCCGAAGAGCCAGGCGCGGGTCTGGCGCAGCTCGTCTTCGGAGAAGCCTTCGCCTTCCCAGCCGAGACCGTTCATACCCATGATCTCGATCATCAATTCGGCGCGGCGTTGGCCGAGCTTGGTGCCGACCTTCTTCAGGATCGAGCTGACTTCGGAGACGCCGCCCGTCGCCTTCGCCTCGGCCTGCACGCGCATCGCGGTGGCGAGGAAGCTACGCCATTGCATTTCGAAATCGCTAATCTGCGTGCGTAGCTCGCTGTCGGCCAGCTCGCCATTGTCGTTCACCCCGACATAGGTCTTGGCCATCGCGTGCAGCGGCATCGCGGGCATACGGATCGCGCTGCCGCCGCCGGACAGGTTGGTCCGCTCATGCTGCAGCAGGCGCTTGCCGATGGTCCAGCCCTGCCCTTCCTCGCCGACGAGGTTCTCTTTCGGCACCTTCACATTGTCGAAGAAGGTTTCGCAAAAGGGGCTCATGCCGCTGATCATGCGGATCGGCTTCACGTCCACGCCGGGCGCGTCCATGTCGATCAGCATGAAGGAGATGCCCTTGTGCTTGTCCGATTTGTCGGTGCGCACGAGCGCGAAGCATTTGTCCGCCCACTGGCCGCCGCTGGTCCAGGTCTTCTGGCCGTTGACGACATAATGATCGCCCTTGTCCTCGCCGAAGGTCTGGATGTTGGCGAGGTCCGATCCCGCATTGGGTTCGGAATAACCCTGGCACCAGCGGATTTCGCCGCGGCAGATCGGCGGGATATGCTCCTTTTTCTGTGCCTCGCTGCCATATTCCAGCAGCGTCGGGCCGAACATCATCACGCCCATGCCGCCGATCGGGTTGTAGGCCTGTGCGCGGCTCATCTCCTGATGGAGCACCTTGGTCTGCTCGCGGGTCAGGCCGCCGCCGCCATATTCCTTCGGCCAAGTGGGTGTGCCCCAGCCGGTTTCGCCCATCGCCTCGCGCCAGGCCTTTTCGTCTGCGCTTTCCTCGGTCGGCCCTTCGACAGAGGACATCGTGTTGTCATGCCCCTTCAGCGATTTGGGGAAATGGGCATCCAGCCATTCGCGCACCTGGGTGCGGAATGCGTCTAGATCGGATTCGGGGTTTATCGCAGCGGCGCTCGCCATCTTGCTCTCCTGAGACTTTTCGTGCTTCCGGTATGCCCGAAAAGAGGGGGGAGCGGCAAGGAAATATCGCGCGGGGTCGAACCATTGTCCGGTCTCATCCGCGCAGGCGCATCATTCCTTCCTGCGTGGCGCTGGCCACCAACCGCCCGTCGCGGGTATAAAGGCTGCCGCGGTTGAAGCCGCGGGCATGGCCCGACCAGGGGCTGTCGAGGGCAAACAGCAGCCATTCGTCCATGCGGAAGTCCTCATGATACCACAGCGCATGATCGATACTGGTCATCATCAGCTTTTCGGTGGCCCAATGGACACCGTGCGGCAGCGTACAGGTGCCCAGCAGAAGCATGTCGCTGGCAAAGGCGAAGAGCGTGCGATGTTCGGCCGCCGGCCCATCGACCGGGGCCACCGCGCGCATCCAGGCGTGCTGGAACGGCGGCTGCTTGTTGCCGCCGCCGACGAACCGCGTCTCGACCGTGCGGAACTCGATTGGGCGCGGGCGTGCGCGCAGCCGCTCCAGATAATCGGCGGGCACGCCTTCCTGATTTTCCAGGCGCTCGATCTCACCGGGCAAATCTTCCGGCCCCGGCACATCGGGCATCGGCAACTGATGGGTAAGCCCCTCGGCCGGACGCTGGAAGCTGGCCGAGAAATTGAAGATCGGTCGGCCGTGCTGGATTGCGATGACGCGGCGGTTGGAAATACTCCGTCCGTCGAAATCCCGCTCCACGCGATAGATGATGGGCACGCCTTCTTCGCCAGCGCGCAAGAAATACGCATGTAGAGAATGGACAATCCGATCCTCCTCGACGCTCTGCGAAGCAGCGTCGAGCGCCTGCGCAATAACCTGCCCGCCGAAAACGCGTCCGCGGTCGTCCTCGCGGTTCAGACCGCGGTAGAGATCGGTATCGAGTCGTTCCGTTCGCAACAATTTGCGCAGTCCACCGACGAGTCGTTCCGGCGGATAGTGGTTAACGCCCTGCGAAGACTCCGCTTCGTTCATGCAAAGTTCCCTTTGAACCATTCGTCCGACCTCATCACCGGCACCGCTTGTCGCGTCAAGCGGGACAAGCCGCGGAACGCCTTCTAGCGAACAGTCGACCGCTGGAGGGCGGCCTGAGGTTGGTTGAGAAAATTTCGGTTTTCTGTTAAAAATCAAAGGCATGAAACAGATGCACATGAAGACGCAGATGATCAGCGCCCGTATTCGCGCACGCGCCAAAGGCTTCAGCAGCCGCCGCTATATGAGCTATGGCCTGGCCGCACTCGTGCCCGCCATGGGTCTGGTCGGCGCCGCACGCGCAGACGCCCCTGCCCCGGCAAGCGGCTTCACGCCGATCGAAATCAGCGCCGATATCGATGCCGACATCACATCGCCTGCTGCTGCGAGTGTCGATCTTCATTTGGAACAGGACGCGGTCGGCATTGCCGATGAAGCCGAAGACATACTCGAAGATCTCGGCACCGGCGGTGCCAGCTATTACGGGCCGAACCTCAAGGGCAATCGCACCGCTTCGGGCGAAGTGTTCGATCCCACCGAATTGACAGCCGCCCACCGCACCTTGCCGATGGGCAGCAAGGTGAAGGTGACGCACAAGGGCAAGTCGGTCGTGGTGCGTATCAACGATCGCGGCCCCTTCCACGGCAACCGCGTGATCGACCTATCGACTGCCGCGGCAAAGCAGATCGGCCTCTTCCGCGCTGGCACGGGGACGGTTCACCTCCAGCTGGTGAACGGCTGAGCTTCATTTGCGGACGCCGATAGGGCTCCCTAGCCCGCCGCCATCTTGCGGTTATAGGCCGCTTCCTTGTCCTCCTCGATATCGTGCATCGCTTCCTCCACCGTGGTGAAGCTGCGCGCCTGACGCGGGCGATCGCTAGCATTCAGCGCTGCGGCGATGGGTTCGTGCATCGCGGCGAATGCGACGCGCACATTCTTTTCCTGCAAATTGTCGAGCAGCCGCTCCAGCATCGCCATGCCGCTGGCATCGATGCTGTTGACCGAGCGCATGTCGAGCACCAGCCAACGCACGTTCTTATGGGCCGACACGAAGTTCAGCACCGCATCTTCGCAATAGGCGGCATTGCCGAAATAGATCGAACGGTCGATCCGCACGATCAGCACGGGAAGCGTGCGCGGGCCGCCGTCATGCCGGTCGATCGAGCGGTAGACGTGCAGATCGTCCATGCGGTCCACACGCGTTACGCGCGGCACGCTGGAAAACCACAGGAACGCGGCCAGGCCCATCAGGGTCCCCGCCGCAAGACCCCACTGAACGCCGAGCAGCAAGGTCACCGCCAGAGTGGCGAACAGCACGGCGCTCTCCACCTTGCTGTAGCGCATGACCGCCTTGATCGCGCGCAGCTTTACGAGGCCGAACACCGCGCTGATGACCAGCGCGGCGAGCGCGGCCTTGGGCAGAAAAGCGAGCGCGCCGGTGAGGAAAAGGAGCACGGCCAGGGTCACCAGGCTCGCCACCACCGAACTGATCGGCGAGCGGCTGCCGCTGTCCGCGGTCAGCGCCGAGCGGCTGAGGCTGACGCCGACCGCATAGCCGCCGGTGAGCGCCGCGGCGATGTTTGCCATGCCGAGCGCCAGCGCCTCGCGGTCGCTGCGCACCTTTCGCCGGTTGCGGCCCGCCAGCGATTTGGCGACGCCGCTGCCGATCACGAACACGATCAACGCCGCGATCAGCGCCGAGGGGGCCAGCGCGATCCACGGGTCCAGACCATATGGCGGCATGCGCAGAGAGGCGAGGCCGCCTTCGACCGCGCCGACACGCGGCACCGGCAGATCCGATCCTCCGACCATCGCCGCCGCGCCGACCAGCACGAGCAAGGGAATGGCCTTCACGATCAGCCCGCGCCAGGGCGGCCGCACGCCCGCCTTCCAGAGCATCGGCCCGGCATAGCGATCTCCCAGCAGGAGCAGCAGGAGGGCGCCGATACCGATCAGGACGACATCCGCGTGCAAATCCGGCAGCGCCTCGATCAGCCCCACGAGCGTCCCGATCAGCTCGCTGCTGCGGGGCACGTCCAGACCCAGCAAGGTCGGCAGCTGGCTCGCCGCGATCAGCACCGCCGCGGCGGCGGTAAAGCCCAGCATCACCGGCTCGCTGACGAAATTGACGAGGCGGCCGAGCCGAAACAGACCGACGAGCACCAGCATCGCGCCCGCCTCCAGCGCGATCACCATGGCCGCCGTCATCGGCGCGAAACCGCTTGCCGCAATGGCATCGCCCACGATCAGAGAGACCAGCGCCACCGGGCCGACCGAAACATAGGGGCTGGTGCCGAATAGCAGATAGAGGAGCGGCGGGGCCAGCGCGGCATAAAGCCCGGCCTGCGGCGGCAGCCCGGCGAGCAGCGCATAGGCCATCGCCTGCGGGATCAGCAGGACCGAGAGGACGAGTCCGGCGATCGCATCGTCGGCCAGGAAGGACGGCTTATATTCCTGCAGCCAGGCGGGCTTGTCCGGAATGAAACGCGTCACGTCCATCGATGTCGCCGTCCCTTCTGCCGAAGCGGGCAGCCTAACCGCGCGGCAAAGCGATGGGCAAGCGATGTAGGTTAATCGGACGGCCTTTGGTCGACGCTGTCAGCCCAGCACCCGTCCCGCAACCGCGTCCAGCTTCTTCAGAAGCCCCGGATCGCGGTGCGCGGGATCGGTGATGAGCGCAAAATCGAGTACGCTGTCGAGCGGGCTGGCCTCACGCTGCGCCGGCAGGGCGGAAACGAAGGCTTCCACCGCCTTGCGCGCAACGGCGCCGTTGGCGGTCATTTGCTCGATCACCTCGCTCACTTCCACGAACGCGGTTTCCTCACGCCAGCAATCATAATCGGTGACCATGCCGATGAGCGCGTAGGGCAGCTCCGCCTCGCGCGCCAATTTGGCTTCGGGCATCGCGGTCATTCCGATCACGTCGGCGCCCCATTGGCGGTAGAGATGGCTCTCGGCGCGGGTGGAAAATTGCGGCCCTTCCATCGCCAGATAGGTGCCGCCCTTGGCCACATTGCCGCCCGCTTTGTCGACCGCCTCAGCGGCGAAGGCGGACAATCTCTCGCACACCGGCTCGGCCATCGACACATGGGCGACCATGCCGCTGCCGAAGAAGCTGGACGGACGGCCCTTGGTCCGGTCGATGAATTGATCCACCACCACGAAATCACCGGGCGGAAGTTCTTCGCGTAAAGACCCGATCGAGCTGATCGACAGCAGATCGGTGCACCCTGCCCGCTTCAGCGCATCGATGTTGGCGCGGGCGTTCAGATCGGACGGCGCGATCCGGTGGCCCCGCCCATGACGCGGCAGGAAGCGCAGCTGCACATCGCCGATACGGCCGAACAGGATTTCGTCCGACGGCTGCCCCCAAGGCGATTCGACGCGCCGCCATTCCTGATCCTCCAGCCCGTCGATCGCGTAGAGGCCGGAGCCCCCGATGATGCCGATGGTCCATTGGTCAGACATAGCTCAACTCCCGTTCGTCCTGAGCTTGTCGAAGGACCGCTCTTCTCTGGCGAGAACGCATAAGAACAAGGACGGGGCTTCGACAAGCTCAGCCCGAACGGATTTGGGTTCGAGATAGAAACTGTTACACTTGACGTTCGCGTAAACCTTCGGTCCAATCGCGCGAAAAGAGACCGAGGAGAGAGACCATGCCGATCGAGACCGCTACCCGCACCGCCTATGACGAGGATATGGAGGCGTTTCGCGATACCGTGCGCGCTTTCATGCGGGACCGGGTCCTGCCCAATGCGGACCAGTGGGATGCGGACAAGATCGTGCCCAAATCGATCTGGCGCGAAGCGGGCGAGCTCGGCATGCTCTGCCCCACCGTGCCGGAAGAATATGGCGGCCTGGGGCTCGATTTCCGGTACAACGCCATCGTCGACGAGGAAGCGGCCTATGGCGCGGGCACCACGCTCGGCTTCTCGCTGCAATCCGACATCGTGGCCGATTACATAGTCAATTACGGATCGGAAGAGCAGAAGAAGGAATGGCTGCCGAAGATGGTCTCGGGTGAGGTCGTCACCGCCATCGCGATGACCGAGCCGGGCGTCGGCAGCGATCTGCAATCGATCCAGACCAGCGCCAAGAAGGACGGCAATCATTATGTCGTCAACGGCTCCAAAACGTACATCACCAACGGCCAGAACGCCGATCTCGTCCTCGTCTGCGCGGTCACCAATCCGGATGCGGAGAAGAAGTGGCAGGGCGTCTCGATCATCTTGGTCGAGGCGGACCGGGATGGCTTCAAGCGCGGGCGCAATCTCGACAAGATCGGGCAGGACGCGGCCGATACGTCGGAACTGTTCTTCGACGATGTGCGCGTGCCGATCACCAATTGCTTAGGGGAAGAGGGCAAGGGCTTCATCTATCTGATGAGCCAGCTCGGCCAGGAACGCCTGTCGATCGCGGTCAGCGCGCAGGCGAGCGCGCAGAAGGCTTTCGACGATACGGTGGCGTTCGTGAAGGAGCGCAAGGCGTTCGGCAAACCGGTGTTCGATTTCCAGAACACGCGCTTCGTGCTGGCGGACCTGAAGGCCAAGCTGCAAGTCGGCTGGGCCCATCTCGACCATTGCCTGACGCTGCACGCCAAGCGCACGCTGACGCCCGAGGAAGGCGCGGCGGCCAAGCTGTGGCATACCGATCTGCAGTGGGAGATGATGGATAAGTGCCTGCAGCTGCATGGCGGCGCGGGCTATATGAACGAATATCCCATTGCCCGCATGTGGCGCAGCGCACGCGTGACGCGCATCTTCGGCGGCACCAACGAGATCATGAAAGAGCTGATCGGGCGTTCGCTCTGACCTCGAAGTCCGAAGTCCTGAGCCTGTCGAAGGACGGCTCTCGAACGAGAAGCGCCCTTCGGAGTCGTAGACGGCGCATGGCGCCACCGGCTCAGGCCTACGGAGATAATTGAATGCAAAAACCACCCCGCGACGTCGCGGCCTATCCCTTCACCACGCACACCGAAACCCGGTTTCAGGATCTCGATCCTTTAGGCCATATCAACAATGTCGCTTATGCCGCATTGTTCGAGAATGGCCGCGTGCGGTTCAACCATTCGCTGGGCCTGGAGCACCCCCGCGGCACGCGCTGGCTGATCGCGCGGGTCGAGATCGATTATGTGGCCGAAGGATTTTTCCCGGAGGCGATGGAGATCGCCAGCGGCATCGGCCAGATCGGCAATTCGAGCTGGCAGATCCTGAGCGCCGCGTTCCAGAAATCCGGCTGCGTCGCGACCAGCGTCACCACCCTCGTGCTGACCGACAAGAACGGCTCGATGCCCATGGACGATGCCATGCGCGGCGTGCTGGAGCGCGCGCGCGTGAAGGGTTGGGCGGACAGCTAAAGGGCGATCAGGGGAGCTGGTATTCGAAGCTGTAGCGATGATCGCCGGAAGACTGGTCGATCGTCATGGTCCCGGCAATCCCCTCCAGCTCGCCCGATCCGGAATCCGGGATCACCTGCACACTCAGCGACGGCGCGCCGCGATCCATGATGCCGTGATGCTGGAGCGCGAACCCGCCGCTCTTGCCGTTCAGCGAGCCTTCGAACCGCTCGATCGCGACATAGCCGGCGGAGCCTTCGGTATTGGTCCGCACCGCCAGCATTGCGCCGCGGCTGGTGCCGGTCAGATCGCCCTCGAACGTCTTGGCAATGGTCATTCGCGAAACCGAATCGCCGGCATCGGCGGCGGGTTTCAGATCGACGTCGAATCGTCCTTGCGCGGTCATGGCGTTTAATCCTTCCAGTTCGCGGCGCGCTTTTCCATCTGGCTCATCACCGCCTCGATCTGGTTGGGCTGGCGGATCACGCGGGCCTGCGCGTCGCTTTCGGCTTGCAGGATTTCGGCTTCATCCAGATCGACCGAACCGTTGAACAGCGCCTTCGCCTCGCGCATCGCCTGAGGGTTCCTGTCCGCGATGGTCGCGGCGATGGCTTTCGCGCGTTCCAGCGGCGCGTCCTGCACCTCGGTCGCGAAGCCCCATTCCACCGCCTCGCGCCCGTTGAATTCGGCGTTGGTGTAGGTGAGCCGCCGCAGCACATCTTCGCGCACATTGCGCCGCCACAGGGCATAGCCGCCCATGTCCGGCACCAGCCCCCATTTCATCTCCATGATCGAGAGCCGCGTTTCGGGCGAGACGATGCGCATGTCAGCCCCGCTCGCAATCTGCAGCCCGCCGCCGAAGCAGATGCCGTGCACCGCCGCGATCACCGGCATCGGCAATTCGCGCCAGACCATCGCCACCTTCTGATAGAGGTTCGAGATGCCGTGCGTGCGCTCGATCAGCGGCGCGCCGGTGCCGCCGCTCGCCATGCTGGCCATGTCGAGGCCCGCGCAGAACGCCCGCCCCTCGCCCGACAGCACCACGGCGCGTACGCCTTTCTCGTCACGGAGCCGTTCGCCCGCCGCCACGATGCCTTCGAACATCGCGGGGTCGAGCGCGTTCATCTTGTCGGGCCGGTTCAGCCGCACATCGGCGACGTGATCCTGAATGGTGATGCTGACGCGATCGTTCATGGCGGCGTTCCTCTCCTGTACTTTTAGTCTTTCTGGCCGCTCGGCACATTGACGCCGTGCGCGGTCATCAACTTTTTCACGCCGCGCGCGGCCTGGCGGATGCGCTGTTCGTTCTCGACGAGCGCGAGCCGCACATAGCCCTCTCCTTCCGAACCAAAGCCCGCGCCCGGCGCAACGGCGACCTTGGCCTCGCTAAGCAATCGCTTGGAAAATTCGACCGAGCCGAGATGCGCCAGCGCGGGCGGAATCGGGGCCCAGGCGAACATGCTGGCATCGGGCGGCGGGATGTCCCAGCCCGCGCGGCCGAAGCTTTCCACCATCACGTCGCGCCGCGCCTTGTAGAGCTGGCGGTTCTGCTCGACCACGTCCTGCGGCCCGTTGAGCGCGGCCACCGCGGCGGCCTGGATCGGGGTGAACGCCCCGTAATCGAGATAGCTCTTCACCCGCGCAAGCGCCCCGATCAGCGTGGGATTTCCCACCGCGAACCCGATCCGCCAACCGGCCATCGAATAGGTTTTGGACATGCTGGTGAACTCCACCGCCACATCCTTGCCGCCCGGAACCTGCAGGATCGATGGCGTCGGCTCATCGCCATAATAAATTTCGGCATAGGCAAGGTCCGAGATCACCCAGAGCCCATGCTCTTTCGCAAAGGCTACGACCTCGCGGTAGAAAGCGAGGTCCGCGGTGTATGCGGTGGGATTGGACGGATAGCCGATCACCAGCACCTTGGGCTTGGGCACCGAATAGGCCATGGAATATTCCAGGCGCTTGAAGAAATCCGGCCCCGGCGCGGCAGGGATCGATCGAATTGCGGCGCCGGTGATGATAAAGCCGAAGGTGTGGATCGGATAGCTGGGATTGGGCGCCAGCACGACATCTCCCGGCGCGGTGATCGCCTGCGCCAGATTGGCGAGCCCTTCCTTCGAGCCCAAGGTGACCACCACCTCGGTCTCCGGATCGAGATCGACGCCGAAGCGGCGCTGATAATAAGCCGCCTGCGCCTTGCGCAGCCCCTTGATGCCCTTGGACGCGCTGTAGCCATGGGCGCCGGGATCGCGTGCGACCTCACACAGCTTCTCGATAATATGCGGGGCGGGCGCGCCGTCGGGATTGCCCATGCCGAGGTCGATAATATCCTCGCCGCGGGCGCGCGCGGCGGCCTTCATCGCGTTCACCTCCGCGAACACATAGGGCGGCAGGCGGCGGATGCGGTAAAAATCGTCGTTCATAGCCAGGCCGTCATATCGGGCGGAACCGCGCGCGTCATGTGGAACTTCATGTTATGACGGCACGAAAGCTTGTAACAAAGCAGGCGCACAGGAGGAGGATGACGATGGCGGACAAAAGCGGCGAGGATGCAGTTGGCCCGGGTCTGGAGCAGGCCGGACAGGATCTGATGGAAGGCACGCAGAACCTTCTGGAACAGATGCAGCAATGGGGGTTCGTGACGCTGCGCGCGCAGCAGCTATTGGGAGAATTCGCCGCCGAGCAGATTGCCGACGGGCGGCTGGCCGAACAATCGGAAACGATGATGCGCCGCTGGATGGAGGGCGCGGACGCCCCGGCCCGCTATCGCCTGAGCGCGCAGGACCCGATGGACGTGATGCGCCGGCAATCCGAAATGATCACCTCCAGCTTCGAATATTGGGGCAAGCTGATGACGTCCGGCCTGGACGGCTGGAACCAGCCCGTCGAAACGCGCGACAAGCGGTTCCGCCATGAAGGGTGGGATAACCATCCGGTTTTCGCCGCGATCGCGCAGGCCTATCAGTTCACCGTCGAACGCATGCTGGCCTGGGCGGATGATATCGACGGGCTCGATCCGGACATGAAAGCCAAGTTGCGCTTCAATCTTTCCAACGCGCTCGATGCCGTCTCGCCCACCAATTTCGCGATGACCAATCCGCAGGTGCTCGAACGCGCCTATGAAACGCGCGGCGAAAGCCTGCTCAAGGGTCTGGAGCATATGCTGAGCGATTTGCGTAAGGGCCAGCTGACCCATACCGATCCGAACGCTTTCGAACTGGGCGAGAATATCGCGACGACGCCCGGCAAGGTGGTGCACGAAACACCGCTTTATCAGCTGATTCATTACACGCCGACCACCGACAAGGTGCTCAAAACGCCGCTGGTGGTGTTTCCGCCCTGGATCAACCGCTTCTACATCCTCGATCTCAACGAAAAGAAGAGCTTCGTGAAATGGGTGGTCGATCAGGGCGTGAGCCTGTTCATGGTCAGCTGGAAATCCGCCGACGCCTCCATGGCGGATGTGGAATGGGACGATTATGTCGCCGCCCAGATCGATGCTATCGACACCATTCGCGATGCGTTGGGCGTCGAGCAGGTCCATACCATCGGCTATTGCGTCGCGGGCACCACGCTTGCCGCCACCCTGGCCCTCCTGGCCGAGCGGGATGAGGCCGACAAGGTTGCCAGCGCCACCTTCTTTACCGCCCAGGTGGATTTCGAAGAAGCAGGCGACCTGCTGCTCTTCACCGGTGACGAGCATATGCAGCTGGTCGAGCAATTGAGCGAGCCGGGCTATCTCGACGGGCGCTATATGGCCGCCACGTTCAACATGCTGCGCGGGCGCGACCTGATCTGGAACTATGTCGTCACCAACTATCTGCTGGGCGAGGATTATCCGGCGTTCGATCTGCTCCACTGGAACGGGGACACCACTAATCTGCCGCGCAAATGGCACCGTTCCTATCTCGACGATCTCTATCGCGGGAACAAGCTGGTGTCGCCCGGTGCGATCCGGATCGACGGCACGCCGATCGATCTCGGCAAGATCGAAACCCCGGCCTATATCCAGGCCGGCAAGGAAGATCATATCGCCCCGCTCGCCAGCGTGTGGAAGCTGATGGACCATCTATCGGGCGAGAAGCGCTTCGTGCTGGCGGGCTCCGGCCATATCGCGGGCGTCGTCAATCCGCCCGCCGCCGAAAAATACCAGCATTGGACGAACGAGGACGCTGGCGTGGAAACGCTCGAAGAGTTCATCGCCGGAGCCAGCGAGACCAAGGGCAGCTGGTGGCCGGACTGGATCAAATGGCTGCGCGACCAGGCGCCCGAGGAAGTGCCCGCGAAGGGCGGCCGCAAACCCGGCAAAGGCAAGCTGAAAGCCATCGAGGACGCGCCCGGCCGCTATGTGAAAAGCCGGTAACGCCGCTGCAGCATAATTTTGGTATCGATCCGTCGAAACGCCCTCAAACTGCGGCGTTTCGATCTTTGTGCAGTGCACAATATCCCTTGACAATTGTCGCCTGAAGGGCTATTGTGCATTGCAGCAAAGAAGGAACGGATTGACGATGACTGATCGTAAGACAGCGCCGAAATCGAAAGCTCCCGCGAAGGGGAAGGCTAGCGCACCCACCAGCCCGGCCAAGCCGGCGCCCAAGGCCGCGGAGCCTGCAACCAAAGCGGCTCCCGCCAAGGCAGCGGAAGCCGAGAAGCCCGTCCAGACCGCCGCAAAGGCTGGCGAGACGGCCGTTACCGAAGTGAAAAAAACTCAGGCGGCCACGCAAGACGCTGCCGCCAAGACCATTCAAGAAGGATCGAACACCATGGCCAACACCACCGAAAAGATGACCGACAAGACCACCGACATGGTCAACAACATGTCCGAGCGCGCCAAGGCCGCTTCGGAAAAGACCACGCAGATGATGAGCCAGGCCGGCGAATTCGGCCGCGGCAACATGGAAGCGTTCGTCCAGGCCGGCAAGATCGGCGCCGAAGGCATGCAGGAAATCGGCCGCGACAATATGGAGTTCGCCAAGAAGAACTTCGAAGACGCTTCGAGCGCGATGAAGGACTTCACCTCCGTCAAGTCGCCGACCGAGCTGTTCCAGCTGCAGGGCGAATATGCCCGCAAGAACTTCGACGTGATGGTCGAGCAGAGCTCCAAGAACACCGAGAAGATGGTGAAGCTGTGGGGCGACATGTTCCAGCCGATCTCGAGCCGTATGGCCGAAGCCGGCGAGAAGATGAAGATCGAAGCCTAAGGCTTTGACGGCTTCCGATCGGGCAACCGATCGGACAGCAACCGATCTTACAAGGGCCGCTCCCGGAAACGGGGGCGGCCTTTTCCATGGTAACGGCCATCGGGAAGCCGCCATACCCTGATCCGCCGCTCTCTGGTCCGCGTCCCCTGATCCGCCGCCCCCCACTCCGTAAGTGCTGAGCCTGTCGAAGCACGGTTCTCGTTCGCAGAGCGCCCTCAGCCCAAGAGGCCGTCTGCGGCTTCCAAGCCGCCGGAAGCATCGTTCACCAACCTCGGGGCTTGCCCCCGCGCCCCGGGATGCCATATTTTGTCGCATCATGAATCAGCACGCTTCCTCCCCGATCCGCCCTTTTTCGATCTCCATGGCGCCGATCCATATGGCCAAGGATGACGAGCAGGATCCCGGCGGCCCTTCGGTCGGCCTCGCCACGCGCACGCGGCCCAAGACCAAACAGCCGAGCCAGTACAAGGTGCTGATGCTGAACGACGACTACACGCCGATGGAATTCGTCGTGCACTGCCTGAAGCGCTTCTTCACCATGGACACGGATGAGGCAACGCGCGTGATGCTTCACGTTCACCAGCGCGGCGTGGGCGTGTGCGGCATCTTCAGTTATGAGGTGGCGGAAACCAAGGTGAACCAGGTGATGGACTTCGCCCGGCAGAACCAGCACCCGCTGCAGTGCACGCTGGAGAAGGCGTAACCGTCGCGTTCAATTGTGAAAGCTCGCTGGGTCAGGCGAGGATGCCCGACTGAAAGCCCGGTGAACACGCCCGACTAAAAACCCGGTAGAAACGCCGGACTGAAAACCCGTAAGTCCTGAGCCTGTCGGAGGACGTTTTTCGCCGACGCTCCACGGCCCTGACCGATAGACGTCCTTCGACAAGCTCAGGGCTTCGGACGTGTCTCAACCTTTGGCGGAAGGGAGAAGGCGTTCCCCCACCTTGTTTCGGCGCGTGCAATCGCTATTCCCGTTCGATGGACAGAATTCTTATTCGTGGCGGCAACCGCCTTTCGGGCCGCATTCCCATCTCCGGTGCCAAGAACAGCGCGCTGACGCTGATCCCCTGCGCGCTCCTGACCGATGAGCCGCTGACGCTGCGCAATTTGCCGCGGCTGGCGGATATCGACAGCTTCCAGCATCTGATGAACCAGTTCGGCGTTTCCACCGCCATCGCCGGTTCGCGGCCCGAGGACTTCGGGCGGGTGATGACGCTGCAGGCCACGCGGATCACTTCTACCGTCGCGCCCTATGACATCGTGCGCAAGATGCGCGCCTCCATCCTGGTCCTGGGCCCGCTGCTCGCGCGCTCGGGCGAGGCGACCGTCTCGCTGCCGGGCGGCTGCGCCATCGGCAACCGGCCGATCGACCTGCACCTGAAGGCGCTCGAAGCGATGGGTGCCGAGATCGAAATCGCCTCGGGCTATGTCCGGGCGAGCGCGCCGGACGGCGGCCTGCCGGGCGGCACGTTCAGTTTCCCGGTGGTCTCCGTCGGCGCGACCGAGAATGCGCTGATGGCGGCATCGCTCGGCAGCGGCACCACGATCCTGCGCAATGCCGCACGCGAGCCGGAGATCGTGGATCTGTGCAAACTGCTCGTCGCGATGGGCGCGGATATCGAGGGCATCGGCACGTCCGATCTTACCATCCACGGCGTCAAGCGCCTCCACGGCGCGACGTATGAAGTGATGCCGGACCGGATCGAGGCGGGCAGCTATGCCTGCGCCGCGGCGATCACCGGCGGTGAGGTCGATCTGGTCGGCGCGCGCGCGGACGAGATGGAAACCACGCTCGACGCGCTGCGCGAAATGGGCCTTCATGTCGACGCCTATAAAGGCGGCGTGAAGGTGGCCGCGAATGGCGCGCTGAAGCCCGTGCGCCTCACCACCGCGCCCTATCCCGGCCTTGCCACCGACATGCAGGCGCAGCTGATGGCGCTCCTATGCAAGGCGGATGGCAACAGCGTGCTGACCGAGACGATCTTCGAAAACCGCTACATGCACGTGCCCGAGCTCACCCGCATGGGCGCGAATATCGATGTCGATGGGCACACCGCCGTGGTGCGCGGCGTCGAACGGCTGACCGGCGCCCCGGTGATGGCCACCGATCTGCGCGCCTCGATGAGCCTCGTGATCGCCGGCCTCGCCGCGGAAGGCGAGACGCAGCTCAATCGCGTCTACCATCTCGATCGCGGCTATGAACGGCTGGAGGAAAAGCTGGAGGCGGTGGGGGCGGATATCGAGCGCGTGGGCGGAGACTGATCAAAGCGTCCGCGCGGCCATGGTTCCGGAATATTTATCGGACGGGCTGATCGACAAACTCAATCATTAAATCTGGACAAAACGCCTTTATAAATCTGTCGGGCGGGGTCATATGCTGCATTGCACACAGCGTTTCTCCCACCCCAACCGACAGAGGAAATATCCATGTCCGTCATCGATAAACCGATCAAACCGTTCAGCACCCAGGCCTATAAGCAGGGCGAATTCGTCACCGTCACCGACGAGGACACGAAGGGCAAATGGGCGGTCTTCTTCTTCTACCCGGCCGATTTCACCTTCGTGTGCCCGACCGAGCTGGAAGACTTGGCCGACATCTACCCCACGCTCCAGAAGATGGGCGTCGAGGTGTACAGCGTCTCCACCGACACGCATTTCAGCCACAAGGCATGGCATGACAGTTCCGAGAAGATCGGCAAGATCGACTTCTACATGCTGGGCGACCAGAACCACGAAATCGCGCGCAACTTCGAATGCCTGCGCGAGTCCCAGGGCCTTGCCGACCGCGCCACCTTCGTCGTCGATCCCGACGGCGTGGTGCAGGTGATGGAAATGACCTGCGAAGGCGTCGGCCGGAACGCGGCAGAGCTGCTGCGCAAGGTGAAGGCCGCGCAGTATATCCGCGAGCATCCGGGCGAAGTTTGCCCCGCCAAGTGGGAAGAGGGCGAAAGCACGCTCGCTCCCTCGCTCGACCTCGTCGGCAAGCTGTAAGCCTTCGCGCTGATAATCAGGGCCTGCTGCCGTCACGGCGGCGGGCCCACTCAAAGGAGCGAGAGACCGGATCACCGGCCCCGCTCCGCCCCCCCTCTCCCAAATTTGATCCGGAACCCAAGCGATGCTCGATGCCGCTCTCCAGAACCAGCTGAAAACCTATCTCGAAAATGTGCGCGAGCCGATCGAGCTCGTGCCGTCCTCGGACGATAGCGCGAAATCGCGCGAGATGGCCGAGCTTCTGTCCGAGATCGCCGCGCTGTCCGACAAGGTCAGCGTTGCCGCCGAGGAAGCGAACGAGCGCAGCCCGAGCTTCGCGATCCGCCGCACCGGCACCGACATCGCGGTGCGCTTCGCCGGCCTGCCGATGGGCCATGAGTTCACCTCGCTGGTGCTCGCGCTCCTCCATGTCGGCGGGCACAAGCCCAAGACGCCCGAGGACGTACTCGATCAGGTCCGCGCGCTCGACGGCGACTATCATTTCGAAACCTATTTCTCGCTCAGCTGCCAGAATTGCCCCGACGTGGTGCAGGCGCTGAACCTGATGAGCGTGGTCAACCCGCGCATCCGCCATACGGCGATCGACGGCGGCAGCTTCAAGCAGGAGGTGGAGGACCGCAAGGTCATGGCCGTGCCGTCCGTTTATCTGAACGGCGAACCCTTCGGTCAGGGCCGCATGGAGCTGGAGCAGATTCTGGCGAAGCTCGACACCGGATCGGAGGCCAAAGCTGCCGAGAAGCTGTCCGCGAAGGAGCCCTATGAAGTGCTGATCGTCGGCGGCGGCCCCGCGGGCGCGGCGGCCGGTGTGTACGCAGCGCGCAAGGGCATCCGCACCGGCATCGTTGCCGAGCGTTTCGGCGGTCAGGTGCTCGACACCATGGGCATCGAGAACTTCACCTCGATCAAATATACCGAAGGCCCCAAGCTGGGTGCCGAACTGGAAGAGCATGTCCGCCATAATGAGGTGGACCTGATGAACCTGCAGCGCGCCGAGGAGCTGATCCCGGCGGCAGAGGAAGGCGGCTATCACGAACTGCGCCTGAAGAACGGCGCTTCGCTGAAGGCCCGCGCGATCATCTTGTCCACCGGCGCGCGCTGGCGCCAGCTCGGCGTGCCGGGCGAGGAAGAGTATCGTAACAAGGGCGTGGCCTATTGCCCGCATTGCGACGGCCCGCTGTTCAAGGGTAAGCCGGTCGCGGTGATCGGCGGCGGCAATAGCGGCGTCGAAGCGGCGATCGACCTTGCCGGCATCGTCAAGGAAGTAACCTTGATCGAATATGACGGCAGCCTTCGCGCCGATGAGGTGCTGCAGCGCAAGCTGCGCAGCCTGAAGAATGTGCGCATCATCACCTCCGCGATGACGACCGAGGTCAATGGCAATGGCGAAAAGGTGACCGGCCTGACCTATAAGGACCGCGACAGCGGCGAGAGCCATGAGCTGACGCTGGACGGCATCTTCGTCCAGATCGGCCTCGTGCCCAACACCGAATGGCTGCAGGGCACCGTGGCGCTGACCCAGCATGGCGAGATCGAAGTCGATGCCAAGGGCGGCACCAGCGTGCCCGGCGTCTATGCCGGGGGCGACGCGACGACCACGCCGTTCAAGCAGATCGTCATCGCCATGGGCGAAGGCTCCAAGGCTGCGCTCGGCGCGTTCGACTATCTCATGCGCCTCGCCCCGCCGGAGGAACAGCGCGAAGCGGCCTGAGCGCCGCCGCGCCGCCGTCGTCAGAAGGTGTAGCGAAGGCTCGCGCGCAGCTGGCGCGGTTCGACGGGATGGAAATGCCGGTCCGCAATCGGGGCCGGTTCATCGCGCAGCCGCGATTCGTAGAAATAGGTAATGTCGGCATCTTCGGCATCGAAGATGTTGAAGATGTCGACGCCCAGCCGCAGCCGCCCGAGATTGTAATAGCCGCCCAGATTGACGAGCGTCGTCGGATCGCTGCGCACGCTATCGTCCTCGATCAGCGGAGCGGAGCCGAAATGGCGCAGCCGTGCGGTCAGGCTGAGCGCGCGTAGCGGGCTCCAGGTCACGCCGCCCGAAATCACCTCGGGCACCGCGTTCGGGATGTAGAATTCGCCGTCCGGCACATCGACGAAGCGCGCATCGGTATAGGCATAGTCGGCATCGACGGTCAGGTTCGGTAGCGGCCGCCAGAACAGGCTGGCCTCCACGCCGTAGCGGCGCGATCCGTCGTTCGCTTCCGTATTGCCGGCATCGCCCACGAACACGAGCTCGCTCGCCAGCGAAAGATAATAGCCGACAAGCGATGCCGTAAGGCCGCTGCGTTCCACGCGCGCGCCCAGTTCCACGCCGTCCGCCGGGGCGATCACGCCAACCGGATCGGCCGGATCGCCGCTTGCCGGATCGATGCTGATCGCCGCGCCGCGCACGTCGTTCGAATGAAAACCGCGCCCGTAATTCGCGTATAGTTCCAGCCCGCGGGCAGGCTGCCAGGCCAGCGCCAGCTTGGGGGCCAGCAGATCGCCATGGCCGCTGCCCGAATTGACCGCGAGATCGGCGGAAACATCGTAACCGATCCGGTCGTAGCGCAGCCCGCCGATCGCGCGCAGCCCCGGCGCAAGCCGCACCTCCGCCTCGCCGTAAAGACCGAAGCCGAATTCATCGACCTGATCCTGACGGATGGTGTCCGTCGCCACGCCGCCCACGCTTTCGTAAAGCCCGACGCGGTCGATCGCATCATAGCGCAGATCGCCGCCCAAAGTGACGCTGACCCATCGGCCGAGCGCGATGCCGTGGCTTACCTCACCACCATAGGTCATGCGCCGGTCACGCTGGATGAATTCATCCCCGTTCACCGGATCGTCGAGGAAATAGGTGAAGTTGGAGGTTAGCTGGAAGTTGTAATAGGTCGCAAAGGCATTCAGCCGGGTTTCGCCCAGCGCCGCATTGGCGACCGCGCCGATGCGCGTCGTGCTGCCACCCAGATCCGGATCGATGAAGCCGAAGCGCCCGATCCGTCCGCTTTCTACGGCGCGTTCGGGCACCTGATCGGTGGAGGTCCAGCGGCTGTCATAGCCGTTGAGCTGCACGGAATATTCGGTGCCGCCCGCCGCAGCGCTGCCGCCGCCGCTATATTTTACGAGGCCTGCGATGCGGTGAAGGTCTTCGTGCAGATCCCAGGGCCCGTCATAGCCTTGGATCTCGGCGGCGGCGAGGAGGTTGCCACCGCCGAGAGGGGTGCTGCCCGCGGCCACGCCGCGGACATAGCCGAAGGCGCCCACCTCGCCCTGAACGAAGGGCTCTATGGTGTCGCGCGTTACGAAGGAGACCGTGCCCGCGGCCGAAAAATCGCCGACATCGGCGAAATAGGGCCCCTTGCGGTAATCGATCCGCTCCAGCGTTTCGGGAATCACGAAGTTGAAATCGAGATAACCCTGGCCATGGCCATGCGTGCGCATGTTGATCGGCACCCCGTCGACGAAACCGGCGAAATCCGTGCCGTGATCGAGGTTGAAGCCGCGCAGGAAATACTGGTTCGCCTTGCCTGATCCCGAATGCTGCGTGGCGATGACGCCGGGCACATTCTCCACCAGCTCACCCGTCCGGCTGATCGGCACATTGTCGAAATCGGCATAGCCGACGGTGCCCTGCGATCCCGAAACGGCGATGCCGATCTGTTCGATCGCGCGGCCGTACACGATGATGGGATCGCGTTCGGCAGCCGGATCGGCACCGGCGGGTGTGCGGGGGCCCGCTGTTTGCTGCTCGTCCGGCGAAGGATCGTCATGGGCAAACAGCGGCGGCGTCCAGCCGAGCGCCACCGGAGCCGCTAGAAACAGGATCGTCCGTGCGCGCGCCGCTTTTGCCATTCCTGCCCCCGCTTTATGCATTTTCTTCTCATTGTGCATACGCGCGGCCGCCAAGAGACGGATGCAGCGGTTTGACGCTTTTTTTGCCCGGTGGCATGAGGTGGGCCGCAAGGGAGCCACGCGCGATGCAGCGGATCACCATATCGATCGACGACGGCCTGGCCGGGGAAATGGATGCCATGGCGCGGGCGCGCGGCTATGGCAGCCGGTCCGAGGCGCTGCGCGACATGCTGCGCGCGCAGACCGAGCGCTGGCGGCAGGAAGACAGCAGCGCCGCCTTTTCGGTCGGCAATCTGTCCTACGTCTATGATCGGCGCGTGCGCGCTCTGCCCGAACGCCTGTCCGAACTGGAGCATGCGCATCACGATCTGGTGGTTTCGTCCACGGCGATGCGGCTCGACCATCAGGACAGTCTGGTATCGGTAATGCTGAAGGGGCGCACCGAGGCGCTGCGAAAGCTGGTGGACCAGATCGTCACCCAGCGCGGGGTGCGGCTCGCACAGCTGAACCTGATTGCCGTGCGGCCGGGCGACGATCACGAGCATCCGGGCGATCACGAACATCACGGCCATGAGCATCTCTCCCCCGTGACCAGCTGAGCCGGATCGGCCCGGAGGGTTTGATCAGGGCTGGGGGGATGCGTCCTCGGCATCGCCGCCGAGCCAGCGATCCGCGAGCCATAGCCGGATGGCTCCGGCAAGGCCGGGCGGCGTGTCCGATTCCAGCCGTTCGACATCGATCCGGGCGATAAGCGCGCTGAACGGTTCGTCCCGCTCTTCCGCCGCCTTTTTCAGGAGCTGCCAGAAGAGCGGTTCGAGGCTGATCGAGGTGGGATGCCCCGCGATCGTTACCGATCGTTTGACCGGCGGATGGTAGCGCTCCGGATTCATCCTACCTCCATCCGCCGGCGAAGGCTCAATACATGTGCTGGCCGCCGTTGATGCTCATGGTGGAGCCGGTCACGAAGCCCGCATCCTCGGAGGTCAAGAAGCACACGCCGCGCGCGATCTCGTCGGCCTGGCCGAGGCGGCCGACCGGGATCTTGGCGACGATCTTCTCCAGCACCTCTTCGGGCACCGCGGCGACCATGTCCGTATCGATATAGCCCGGCGCGATGGCGTTGACGGTGACGCCGGTGCGCGCGCCTTCCTGAGCGAGCGCCTTGGTGAAGCCGTGGATGCCGGACTTGGCGGCGGCGTAGTTCACCTGGCCATATTGCCCGGCCTGCCCGTTGATCGAACCGATGTTGACGATGCGGCCCCATTTGCGCTCGCGCATGCCGGGGTAAACCGCCTTGGCCATGTTGAAGCAGCCGCCGAGGTTCACGCGCATCACCTCGTTCCAGTCCTCGAAGCTCATCTTGTGCATCGTGCCGTCGCGGGTGATGCCGGCATTGTTCACCAGCACGTCGATCGGGCCGACGGACTGCTCGATCTCGGCGCAGCCGTCCATGCATGCCTGGTGGTCGCCCACGTCCCATTTGCGCGTTTCGATGCCGGTGCGCTCGGTAAATTCCTGCGCCGCCTGGTCGTTGCCCGCATAGATCGCGACGACCGTCATGCCCTTGTCCTTCAGCGCGCAGCTGATCGCCTCGCCTATGCCGCGACTTCCCCCGGTGACCACTGCGATACGTGCCATATGCTTCAAGCTCCTCTTCCTGGGCCGCCCGTGGAATCGACCGGCTTCCTCTAGGGAAAGGCTTAAAGCGCGCCGGGGTTGCCGACAAGCAGCGCTTTTTCAGCGCGTCCAGCCCATCAGCTCGCGCCGGAGCAGCGTCTCCAGCATGGCGATACCGGGTGCGCTGTCGTTGAGGCACGGAAGATACGCAAAACGCTTCCCGCCCGCTTCGACGAACTGCTCCTGCCCGCGAATGGCGAGCTCTTCCAGCGTCTCGAGGCAGTCCGAAGCGAAGCCCGGCGCGGCGATGGCCACGCGTTTGATCCCCTCGCCCGGCATGGCTTCCAGCACCGCGTCGGTGGCGGGCTCCAGCCATTTGGCGCGGCCGAAACGCGACTGGAAAGCCACGCGCACATCGCGCCCCATCGCCTCGCCCAGAAGCCGCGCGGTTTTGCGACAGTGGCAGTGATAGGGATCGCCCAATTCCAGCGTGCGCTGCGGCATGCCGTGGAAGCTGAGCAGCAGCGCGTCCGGGCTGAAGTCCAGCGCCCCCAGCGCTCCGCCGATCGAGGTCTTCAGCGCATCGATATAGGCCGGATCGTCATGATAGGGCGGCAGGCTGCGCAGCGCCGGTTGCCAACGCATGGCGGCAAGCGCGCGGTAGCACTCGTCCATCACCGTCGCCGTGGTCGCCGCGCAATATTGCGGATAAAGCGGCGCCACCAAAATGCGTTCGCACCCGTCCGCCTTCATCTGCGTCAGAACCTCGCCCACCGCAGGCTCGCCGTAACGCATGGCCCAGCGAACATCGACATCCGCGCCGAAGCGCGCGGTCAGCTCCTCGGCCTGCCGCATGGTATAATGCGCCAGCGGGCTGCCTTCCTCCATCCACACCTGCTCATAGGCTTCGGAAGATTTCTTCGGGCGGGTTTGCAGGATGATTCCGCGCAGGATCGGCTGCCAGAGCAGTGGCGGAATTTCGACAACGCGGCGATCGGATAGAAACTCCCCCAGATAACGCTTCACCGCCTTCGGCTCCGCAGCCTCGGGCGTTCCGAGATTAACGAGCAGCACGCCGATACGCGGCGGCGGGATCTGAGGATGGTCGGCAGGTTTCACGGCTCACCCGTTGGCACATCGGGGGCGAAAGCGAAAGCCGTGAGCGGCACCGAGCGCCGCCTACAGTCCATCAGAAAGCAGCGGCAGATTGCGCATGCGCACGCCGGCTGCGGAGAACAGCGCATTGGCGACCGCAGGGGCCACCGCCGGCACGCCAATTTCCCCGATACCGCCAGGGTCCGCGTCGCTGCGCACAAACTCCACCTGCACTTCCGGCATATCGGCAAGCGTCGGGAGATTGGCATCGCGCAGCCGCCGCACATTCGCCAGTCCGCCCTCGAACCCTGTTGCAACGCCCAGCGCCTGCGCAAGTCCCCAGACGATGCCGCCCTCGATCTGCTGGCGCGCGATGTCCGGATTGATGAGGCGCCCGGCATCCACCATCGCCGAGATGCGGCTGACACGGACGCCGCGGTCTCCGGTGCGGGCGCTGGCGATCACCGCGATGTAGGAGCCCCGCGCTACGTGACTGGCGATGCCCTGCCCCTCTCCGCCAGCGCCACCGGTCCAGTTCGCCATCGCCGCGACGCCGTTGATACAGGCGGCAAGGCGCGGCTGCCCGGTAAGCATCTGCATGCGGAAGGACAGTGGCTCGATCCCCGCGGCGCGCGCCAGCTCATCCAGAAAGGATTCCACGAAGAAAGCCGTGTAGCTATCCGCGTTGCCGCGCCAGCGCCCGGTGGGGATGCCGACATTTGCAGGATAGTGATCGATCGCGATGTTCGGGATCGCGTAAGGCGGCATGGCCCCTTCAACGGCCAAGGGATCACGCTCATCGGCAGCCTGCTGCCATGCCTGATAGGGCAGATCGCCGCGTATCATCCGGCGCAGCTGTTCGCGCATCGTTGCCGGCGCGGCGATTTTGGCGGCGAAACCTGTAAGCTGTCCTGTGTCGTCGATCGCGCCGATCATGCGCGCCTTGGCGGGCGCGCGATAATGGTCCTGGAGGCACTCTTCGGCGCGCGACCATGTAAGTTGCACCGGCCTGCCCATCTGACGGCTGATCAGCGCCGCCTCCACCGCAACCGCGGGATCGAGCGCGCGCCCGAACGCTCCGCCCGCCATCATCGGATAAAGGATCACGTCGCTGGCCGAAAAGCCCAGCGCGCTCGCCACCACCTCGCGCGCCGCGGCGGGCGCCTGCGTCGCAACCCAAATTTCCACCTTGCCGCCGCGAACCGATGCGGTAGCGCAGCGCGTCTCGATACCGGCGTGGAGCGCGGGCGCGACATTATACTGCGCCTCGAAAACGCGCGTGCCCGCGCTCTTTTCCAGCGATTTCAGCAAGGAACCGCGACTGTCGATCTGCCAGCCCTTGCCGGTTCTCAGCGCCTCGGCAAGCGCGGTCTCGATGGATTCGTCGGATGGCAGGCTACCGCTTGTCACGAACACGGGCGCCAGCCGATCGAGTGCCTTGTTCGCCGCCCACCAGTTGGTTGCCACCGCCGCAACCCAGCGATCATTTGTCACCACATCGACCAGCCCGATGATACCTTTCGCACCGGCGCTGCGCAGCGCTTTCAGGCGGCTGTCACCGATCGGGCCGTGCCGGATCGAGGCGTACAGCATCTCCGGCAGGCGGACATCGCCCGCGAATGTGGCGCTGCCGTCCAGCTTGGCCGGTACGTCGAGACGCAGCTGGTCCGTCCCCGACAAAATGTTGCGCGGACTGGGCAGCAAGGGCACCGGATCGGGCGGGTCCAGCGCGGCGGCTTCGTCCACCAGCTCTCCGAACCGCAGGCGCTTCTGTTGATAGACGACGAATCCGTCCTGCGCCTGGCAGCTCTCCCAAGCCACATCCCAGCGCGCGGCGGCGGCCTGACACAGCATCGCGCGCGCCACGGCACCGGCCTTACGCGCCGGCTCCTCGAACATGCGGATCGAGGTCGATCCTGCCGTAACCATGAATGTGCTGCGCGTCGCCAGCTTGTCGATGGCATCGGCGATCACCGGTTCCTCGCCCGCCCGGTCTGCGCCTTCCGGCAGCACCGCAGGCGCCCATTGCCGGGCCAGCAGATCGTTCGCAAACAGCGGATTGATCGCCGCCGGCTGCACCGCCACCGTGCGCCAGTCCGCACCCAGTTCTCCCGCTACGATCTGTGCGAGCTGCGTATAGACGCCCTGCCCCAGCTCGGCCTGCGGAACCGCAACCGTCACCTGCCCATCGCGCGCGATCTTGAGCCAGGCATCGAACACTCGCTCATCTTCCGTCGCGGCGAGCCCCGGCCGATACTGCCGTGGCCATAGCGACCAGCCGACGACGAGCCCGCCCGCAGCGAGCCCGCCGATCAGCAGCGAGCGGCGGCTGAGGCCCTCTTTCGTGCGGTCAGGCTTTGCGGACACCGAGGCGCGGAATCTCGATCTTGGGACAACGGTCCATCACGACGTCCAGTCCGGCTTCCTCTGCGCGGGCCGCCGCGTCCTCATTGATCACGCCCAGCTGCATCCAGACCGCGCCGGCGCCGATCGATATCGCCTGATCCACCGCATTGCCCGCATCCTCGCTGTTGCGAAAGATGTCGACCAGATCGACCTTTCCCTCGATGTCGGCAAGCGATGCCACCACCTCGGCTCCGTGGATTGCTGACCCGGCGTGACCGGGATTGACCGGTATTACCTCATACCCCTGATCTAGCAGGAACTTGAGCACGCCGTTGCTGGCGCGGTCCGCCTTGGGCGATGCGCCCACCATCGCGATCCGGTTCGTACGTTCGAGCAGGCTCTTGATTTCGTCTGCGCTCTCAAGCGGCATGTCCATGTCCTTCCATCCAGTCGATCACCTTATCGGCAATGGACAGGAACGCACGTCCCTGCACGCTGTCTCCCGCAGCGGGTGGAATACCGGCGTCGCTAGCCGTCCGTATCGCGATGTCCAGCGGCACGCGGCCAAGGAAGGGTAAGTCCAGCGCCTTTGCCGCGGCTTCCGCTCCGCCCGAACCGAAGGGATCGCTCAGCTCGCCGCAATGCGGGCAGACATAGCCCGCCATATTCTCGACCAGCCCAATTACCGGCACGCCCGCTTTGTCAAAAAAGGTGATCGCGCGGGTCGCATCGATGAGAGCGAGATCTTGCGGAGTGGAGACGATCACCGCGGCGGCGGGTTTATGGCTCTGCACCATCGACAGCTGGATATCGCCGGTACCGGGCGGGAGATCGACTACCAGCTCCTTCGCCTGCCAGTGCGCATCGATCAGCTGGGTGAGCGCCTTGCCCGCCATCGGCCCGCGCCAGGCCACCGCCTGCCCTGCATCCACCAATTGTCCCATCGAGAGAAACGGCACGCCGTAATCGCTATCGACCGGATGGAGTTTCTGATTTTCCGCTTCGGGCTTCACACCCTCACGGCCCAGCAATGTCGGCACGGAGGGGCCGTAAATGTCGGCATCCACCAGCCCTGTGGAACGGCCGCGCCGCGCCATGGCCACCGCCAGATTGGCCGAGAGCGTAGATTTGCCGACGCCGCCCTTGCCGCTGCCGACCGCGATCAGCCGCGGTTTGGAGCGCTCAGCCGTCAGCGCGATGCGCAGCTTTCGCTCGCCCCGCAGCGGCTCGACCGCGCCGCGCACGGCCTGTTCGATTGCTTCATGATCTGAGGCCTTCAGCCCGGCGACATCGACGGTCACCGTAATCGCGTCGTCATCCAGCCGCACGAGCCGCGCCCGTTCGGCGGCCGCATCGCGCAGCACGGTCTCAATTGCTTCAGAGGTCGCCATGGGCGCGTGGCATAGGGACCAATTTCGTGCTTGGCACTGTTTTTCTGGCCGCACGCTTCCTATAGCATGGGGCATGAGGGAAATTTCCAGCACGTCCGGCTCGGTTGGGGCCGGAACAGGCAGCAATATGAACGATCAAGGCCCGTGGGGCGGTCCGCGCAAAGGCGGCAGCGACGGAGGTAACGGCAGCGGCGATGGCGGCGGCGACGGTCCGCGCAATCCGTGGAGCCCCCCGCCGCAGGGACCTGGCGGCGGCGGTCCGCGCAAGGGCCGCGGCCCTTCGCTGGAAGATCTGCTGAAAAATCGCGGCAGGTTCAACGTACCCGGCGGCCCGGCGAACAAATCGATCTGGCTGCTGGCGGTTGTGGCGCTGGTGGCGCTTTGGCTCGCCTTTTCGAGCATCCATGTGCTCGGCGCCGAAGAAGAAGGCGTGATCACCCGCCTCGGCGCATATGATCGCACGGTAGGCCCCGGCGTTCAGTTCACCCTGCCCGCCCCGATCGAAAAGCTGCAGAAGGTGGACACGCAGGCCATCCGTACCACGCAGATCGGCTCCACCGGCGCATCCCAGGAAAATCTGATCCTGACGAGCGACCAGAACATCATCGACATGGCCTATGAGGTCCGCTGGTCGGTCCGCAATCCCGCTCGCTATCTCTTCCAGTTGGAAGATCCTGCGCAGACCGTTGCCGAAGTGGGCGAAAGCGCCATGCGCGCCGCCGTTGCAAACTTCGACCTCATCTCCGCTATCGGCCCCGGTCGCGGTGAGATCGAAGCGCAGGTGCGCGAGCGCATGCAGCAGATTCTGGACAGCTACGGCGCGGGCATAACGATCGAGGCGATCTCGATCCTGCAGTCCGATCCGCCGGCCGAAGTGAACGAGGCCTTCAAGGAAGTGAACGCGGCCAAGCAGGAACGCGAATCGGCGATCAACAACAGCCGCGCCTTTGCGCAACGGGTGATCGAGCGCGCGCTCGGCGACACCGCACGGTTCGACAAGGTTTATGCCGAATATCGGCTCGCGCCCGAGGTGACCCGCCGCCGCATCTATTATGAAACCATGGAAGGCGTGCTGGGCGACGTCGACAAGACGATCGTCGATACCGATGGATCGGTGACGCCCTATCTGCCCCTTCCCGAAATCAGGAAACGCGCCGAACAGCCCGCGGCTGGTGCGGAGGCGAGCAACCCATGAACCGCAACAATCTGACAAGTCCGCTGGCGATCGCCCTGTTCGTTCTGGCCGCGATCATCCTTTTGGTGATGACGGTCTCGATCGTACCGGAAACCAAGCAGGCGATCATCACCGCCTACGGCAAGCCGGACCGGATCGTGAATCCCTATCGCACGAACGAGGAATTCGGTGAAACGCCGGGCAATCTGGTCGCGCGCATTCCGTTCATCGAGCAGATCCAGTTCATCGACAAGCGGATCCGCCGCGTGGAAATGGCGCGGCAGGAAGTGCTTTCGACCGATCAGCTGCGCCTGCAGGTGGACGCCTATGCGCGTTATCGCATCACCGATCCACTGCGCATGTACACCACCATCCGCACCGAGGACGCCTTGGGCGAGCAGCTGCGCACCATCCTCGGCTCATCCTTACGTAATGAGCTCGGTAAGCGCGCCTTTGCGACGCTGCTTAGCCCGGAGCGCGGGCAGGTGATGGAAAACATCCAGGACGCGCTGAATATCGAGGCCAATAAATATGGTGCGCAGGTAATCGATGTGCGGATTAAGCGCGCCGACCTGCCCGAGGGCACGCCCCTGCAATCGGCCTATGAGCGGATGCGCACCGCGCGTCAGCAGGAAGCGGTCGCGATCCGGGCCGAAGGCGAGAAGCAGGCGCAGATCATCCGCGCCGATGCCGAAGCCCAGGCCGCGCGCACTTATGCAGAAAGCTTCGGCAAGGACCCGGAATTCTACGATTTCTATCGCTCGATGGAATCCTACGCCCGCACGTTCGAACAGGGCAAAGGCAACACCAACATCGTGATGTCCCCCAAGAACGAGTATCTGCGCAACTTTGAAAATGGTGGCGGCCGCTGATGTCGTTCATCGAACTGTCGCGCCCGAAAGCCTGAAAATCGGCACGGCTGCGAGGGATATTCAATCGATGTTCAGCGTTGTGCGTGCATCCATTCGTCTCCCGTTGGGGGCAGTCGACCGCAGCTTTTCATGAGGACCCAATTTTGAGAGGACATTCCAAAGTGCGCTACGCTTATGCCTTCACCGCAGCACTTCTACTCGGCGGAAGCACGATCGCGCTGGTGAACGGCACGCCCGTAACCGCGCAGACCGCGCAGAACGAGGATCATGTGATGCGCGCCCTGGCGCCCGCTGGCGCTCCCGTCAGCTTCGCCGATCTCGCCGCGCAGGTTTCGCCCGCCGTCGTCAACATTTCCACCAAGCAAACCGTCAAGGTGGAACAGAACCCGATGGCAGGCCTGTTCGGCCAGTTCTTCGGCCGACGCGGACAGCAGCCGCAGCAGCCCAGCACGCAGGAAGCGCAGTCGCTCGGCTCCGGCTTCATCGTGTCCTCGGATGGCTATATTGTCACCAACAACCATGTGGTGGCGCCGGGCAATGAGAATGCGACGGTAGATTCGATCACCGTCATCATGCCCGATCGCACCGAATATCCTGCGACGCTTGTAGGCCGTGACGAGGCATCGGACATTGCCGTCCTCAAGATCGATGCGGGCAAGACGCTTCCCTTCGTGAAGCTGGGCGACAGCACCAAAACGCGTGTGGGCGACTGGGTAATGGCCATCGGCAATCCGCTGGGCCTCGGCGGCACCGTCACGAGCGGCATCGTGTCCGCGCTCTACCGCAATGTCGGTCAGGGCGGCGTGGACACGGGCGGCGCCTATGATCGGTTCATCCAGACAGATGCGGCGATCAACCAGGGCAATTCCGGCGGCCCGATGTTCAACCTCAATGGCGAGGTTATCGGGATCAACCGCGCGATCCTGTCGCCCACCGGCGGCAGCGTTGGCCTTGGCTTCGCGACGCCGTCCGAAGTGGCCGCGCCGATTATTGCACAGCTCAAGGAAGGCAAGGAAGTCGAGCACGGCTATCTGGGCATCCAGTTCCAGCCTTTGTCCGAAGACTTTGCCGCTTCCCTTCGCGGTATCGACAACAAGAACGAAGGTGCATTCGTTCAGAGCGTCGTGCCCGGCGCGTCTGCCGACAAGGGCGGTGTCGAAGCGGGCGATGTCATCACCGCGATCAACGGCCAGCAGGTCACGCGCGACAACACGCTGGCCTATATCGTGGCGAACATCCCGGTCGGCCAGACGGTGCCCGTGGACGTGATCCGTAACGGGCAGCGCAAGCGCCTCAACGTCAAGATCAGCCAGCGTCCGTCCGACGAGGAGCTCGCGAAGCTGGCCGGCGGTGATGAGCAGGACTTCTCCGAGCCCGACGAGTCGGTGAACGAGCAGGCTGCCGAGGCCGATATGGGCATCGCTGTGCTCGATCTGACGCCGAACCTGCGCCGCCAGCTGCGGCTTGGTGCGGACACGCAGGGCGTGGTTGTAAACGGGGTTGATCCCAGCAGCGATGCGGCCCGCAAGGGTATCCAGCGCGGCATCGTCATCCTGTCGGTTGACGGACGCCCGGTGACATCGGCCGAGGCGTTCTCCAATGCGGTGAATGCGGCACAGCGTTCGGGCAAGGCAGCCGTGCTGCTTCGCGTGCAAGCGCCGGGCGGACAACAGCCGGTGTTCATTCCGGTGCGCATTCAGGGCGACTGAGCCCGCAGACGAAACAGTGACAGCAAGGCCCCGACGGATAGCGATCCGCCGGGGCCTTTTCTTATGGTGCGCCATCTGCCAATTCCCGGCCATCATCGGCGATGAAAGGCCCGGCGCATGGCAAGCGATAGCAACGAAGCGATCTTCATTGGCCATAGCGAAGAACCGGATTGCGGGCATCCGCAGTTCCTGAATCTGAAGCGCGCCAATCGCCACGGGCTGATCGCGGGCGCGACCGGTACTGGCAAGACCATCACGCTACAGGGCCTTGCCGAAAGCTTTTCGCAGCAGGGCGTTCCGGTCTTTCTTGCCGATGTGAAGGGCGATCTGGCCGGTATGGCGATGGCAGGCTCACCGGATAGCAAGCTGCACGAACCGTTCACAAAGCGCGCCGCCGAGATCGGCTATGACGGTTATGCCTATGCCGACAATCCGGTGGTTTTCTGGGATCTGTTCGGCGAGCAGGGCCATCCGGTTCGCACAACCATTTCCGAAATGGGTCCGCTGCTGCTCGGGCGGCTGCTGCAACTGAACGATACGCAGGCAGGCGTGCTGGAGATCGCGTTCCGCGCCGCCGATGATGAGGGCCTGCTGCTGCTTAATCTGGCCGATCTGCAATCGCTGCTGCTCTGGACGGCGGAAAACCGCGCGGACCTTTCCAAGAAATACGGCCAGGTCTCCTCCGCCAGCGTCGGCGCGATCCAACGCGCGCTGTTGCAGCTCGATTCGCAGGGCGGGGCGCGCTTCTTTGGCGAGCCTGCCATGGAAATCGCGGACCTGATGCGCGTGGAGGAAGACGGGCGCGGGCAGGTTAATATCCTCGCGGCGGACAAGCTGATGCAGAGCCCGCGGCTTTATTCCACCTTCCTGCTCTGGCTGCTGTCCGAACTGTTCGAAGCGCTTCCCGAGGTTGGGGACCCCGACAAACCCAAACTCGTCTTCTTCTTCGATGAGGCCCATCTGCTGTTCGACGATGCGCCCAAGGTATTGCTAGACAAGGTGGAGCAGGTGGTGCGCCTCATCCGCTCCAAGGGCGTGGGCGTCTATTTCGTCACGCAGAACCCGGTCGATATTCCCGAAGAAGTCGCAGGCCAGCTCGGCAACCGGGTGCAGCATGCGCTGCGTGCCTTTACGCCGCGCGACAAGAAAGCGATCCGCGCCGCAGCCGAGACATTCCGTGAAAATCCGGCGCTGGATGTCGAGACCGCAATCACCGAACTGAGGACGGGCGAGGCGTTGGTTTCCACGCTGATGGAAGATGGCGCGCCGTCCGTCGTGCAGCGCACCCTGGTGAAACCGCCGCGCTCGCGCGCGGGGCCGCTCACGGCGAAGGAGCGCGCGATCATCCGGTCAATCTCACCCTTTGCCGACAAATATGATCATGAGGTAGACCGGGAAAGCGCGTCCGAGGTGCTTGCCGCCAAGGCCGCCGACGCAGCGCAGACCGCCGAGGCGGTGGATCGCGAGGGCGTGGAGGCGGTACGGAAGGAGCCACGCCGAACGTCGTCCATCTGGGAAAAAGCGGGCAAGGCCGCAGTCGATGCGGCGGCGGCTTCCGCTGGCGGAATGATTGGGCGGAAGCTGTCCGGCCGTACTAGCCGCGCCTCGCCCACGAAAAGCGCCGCCGGCGCAGCAGCAGGGACGATTGGTACCGAGCTGGGCAAGGCGATCGGCTTTCCCGGCCTTGGCCGGTTTGCGCGCGGTCTGCTCGGTGGCCTGATGCGCTAGCGCTTAGAAAAGAAACGGGGCCCCGGTTTGCACCGAAGCCCCGCCCTTTAGATAAAACTGCCAGCCTTAGCTAGCGTTGGTGGCAAGCCATTGACGCGTCTGATCCATAATGCGCTGGCGACGATCGAGCCGCGCCTTGATGATCGAGATCGTCTGGTCGACAGGCTTGCGGGCTTCCTCGCCCAGATTGGCCTTTGCATAGGCGTCCAGCTTGTCGATCGTCGCCGGGTCGTCCGAGCCCTGGGCGATGCGCGCGACGAAGCGGGACTGAGCGCTGTTATCGACGATGCGATCGATCTCGACCGGGTGCGCCAGCGCGAAGTCGAGCGCCAGCTCCGGATTGTTCGCCGCCACAGCCGAGATGATCGACGCGCCGATGGTCGCGCCGGGTTCGTCGGTGATGGCAAGGTTCAGCGCCTTTTGCGCTAAAGCCGGATCCTTCACCCCGCCCAGGGCGCCGTAAAGTGCCGAGCGTTCGGTATAACCGCCTGCATTCTGCGCAAGCTGATGCAGAGTGTCCCAATCCGCCGCATCGGCATCGCGGGCGATCAGGCTGAGCCAGGTGGTCTTCAGCGGCCCGTCCAGCGCGGTGGAAGTCTTCGACAATTCGCCAAGCAGACGCACTCGCTCCGCCTTCACCGACTCCAGCCCGGTGGAGCCGAGCACCGAGATCAGCGCGGGCCGTAGCAAGGTCTCGCCTGCCGCCTCGCCATCGCGCACCGCAAAGCCGATGCGATCGAGTTCCGGCGCATATTGCGTCTGGATCAGCTTGCCGATCTGCGCCTGCACCGTCGGCTCGTCATCGAACATGCCATAGAGGCCCGACCAGGTGCCCAGCCCCTCTCCAAGCACCTTGGGATTGGCATCGGAAGGGATGGCCGCCGTAAGATCCAGCGCGGGGGCAAGCGGCTGATAACCGGTATAGGCCAGCGCGATATTATCGTTCAGCAGGCCAAATTGGTCGATCGGTTCCAGACTGGCGAAGTTCTGCGCCAGCGTGGCGAGCTGTGGTGCTTGATAGAGCGAGCGATAATAGCCCGTCTGCCCGGCATTCAGCAGCAGCGGCCCGCAGCCGGGCACCGTCATCTGCGTGGACGGCCCCTCGGTCACGGCGCGAACCAGGGAACCGCCCGCCGTCGCCGCGTTGACCGGCACATTCCAGCTCTGCGGATTGGCGGTCACTTCTGCGCGCCGATCCGATGAAAATTCGCTCTGGCGCAGTGTGACCAAGGTGTTGCCGCCCGTGCACTGCGCGTCCGTAACCTGAATAAGCGGCACGCCCGGCTGCAGCGTGAACTGATGCGCGATGCGCGTGAGGTCCGTCGCCCCGGCAGCTTCCACCGCGTTCCATAAATCGTCGGTGCGGGTGTTCTGATATTGGTGCGCCTTGATGTAATCCTGCACGCCCTTTCGCCAGACATCGGCCCCGGCATAGCCCTCCAGCATCGCGATCACCGCCTCACCCTTGGAATAGGTGATGGTGTCGAATGCCTGGTTGGTCTGCTCCACAGTGCGGATTTTCTGCACGATCGGATGCGTGGCGGCATAGCTGTCCAGCCCCATTGCCGCCTCTCGCGCGCTGACCCGGTCGATATCCGCATTCCATTCGGGGTGCAGGGTGGCGGTGGTCTTGTTCTCCATCCAGCTGGCGAAGCCTTCGTTCAGCCAGAGATCGTCCCACCACGCCATGGTGACGAGATCGCCGAACCACTGATGCGCCATTTCATGCGCCGCGACCGAGAAGATCGACTGGCGGTTGCCCTCGGACGTGATCGTCGGATCGTTCAGCAGGATGCGCTCGAAGGTGAAAATCGCGCCCCAATTCTCCATCGCACCGAAGAACTGCGACTGGCCCGGCCCGGCAATGTTATCCAGCTTGGGCAGCGGATAGGGCGTGCCGAAATAGTCATTGTAGAAGGGCAGGATCGCAGAGGCCGCGTCCAGCGCGTATTGACCCTGGTCCGCCTTGCCCTTGCTCATTACGATGCCGACATCGGTGCCGCCCGCCTCGCGGTGGATGCGCTCGAAATCGCCAAGACCGAAGAACAGCAGATAGCTGGACATGGGCGGCGTGGTGCCGAAGCTAACCTTCGACATGCCGTTGCCGACATCCTCGCTGGCCTTGATCGGCATATTGCTAAGCGGCATCTGGTCGCTTGGCACAGTCGCCGTCAGATCGAACACCGCCTTGTAATCGGGTTCGTCCCAACTGGGCACGAAACGCCGCGCATCGGGCGCTTCGAACTGCGTGAAAAGGCCGCGGCGCTGGGTGCCGTCCGGATCCTTGTAGTCCAGCGCAAACAGTCCGTTCGCCTGGGTGTTGATCTTACCGGTGTAGGGAATGTCGAGATAATAGGCGCCCGTGGGCAGTGTCTCCCCGAAATCGAAGCTAGCGGTCTGTGCGCCGGCGTCCAGCACAGCCTTCGCCCGGTGCGGCTTACCGTCGGGGCCGTAGAGCGTCGCGCCGTCGATCGAAAGATCGGCCGCGTTCAGTACCAATGTATCGGTGGGCTTCACGATATCGAGTGCGATGCGCACCGCACCGCCGAAAGTCAGCGCCTCGGCATTGGGCACCACCTGGATGCTGTAACGGTGCGGCACGGCGGTGCGCGGCAGCTGCGTGGGCAGGCTGGGATCGACGCTATCCGCCTGGGGCGCGGGCCGCGCGTCCGCGGCGGAACCTTGCGCCATTTGGGCCGCGGCGGGAACGGCCAGCGACAGCAGGGAAGCGGCGGCCAGTAGGCGGCCGGCGGGGCGGATCATGGACATGGGAAACGGCTCCGGGGTGGGCAGGCAATTGCGGCGAACCCTATGCCTGCACCTTATCCATCACAAGCAGGCAGTGCAGCCTGACTTGGTCGTTCGTCGAAGCCCGTCAGTCGTCCGTCTTCGGGAAGAAATATTCCGAAATATCCTGCGCGATCCGGGTGGGGCGCAGCGTCTCGGCATCCAGGCAGCACCAGCTCGACTTCACCTCGGCCAGCACCTCTTCGCCGCGCTTGATCACCGTATCATAGAAAGCGCGCGCGCCGTGCACCTTTTGCAAGATCACCTCGGCAAACACCTCGTCATTCAGGAAGGCGGGCTTGCGATAGGTGATTTCATGCTTCAGCGCGACCCAGAGATGCTCGGCAACCGCCTGGGAAGGCGCAATCTTCTGCCAATGCGCAACCACCGCGTCCTGCACCCAGGACAGGTAGTTGGCGTTGTTCACGTGCCCCATGAAGTCGATATCTTCAGGTGTGATGTCGATGGCGTGGCTGTGGCTTGCGGTCATGATACTGACAATAATGTCAGTCGCACATGAAAGATAGATGAAGGACGCAAGAAATCTGCGAAAAAACTTATCCGCGCCCTCGGTAAGAGGCAACGCCGGTGTCCGGCACCCACAAGCCGCGCGGGGCCTCTCCGCTCTGCCAGAACACATCGATGGGTATGCCGCCGCGCGGATACCAGTATCCGCCGATTCGCAGCCATTCGGGCTGCATTTCCTCGAACAGGCGCACGCCGATGCCGACGGTACAGTCTTCGTGGAAGGCACAATGGTTGCGGAAGCTGCCCAGGAACAGTTTCAGCGACTTCGATTCGACAATCGTCTTGCCAGGCGCGTAATCGATGACCAGATGCGCGAAGTCGGGCTGGCCGGTAACCGGGCAGAGCGAGGTAAATTCAGGCGCGGTAAATCGGACGCAGTAGAGTTGTCCGGCGCGCGGATTGGGGACATAATCCAGCTCCGCCTCGTCAGGCGACGAGGGAAGCGGGCTATCCTGTCCCAGGAAACGGGGTTTTGAATTTTCGGCCATGGCGGCATCCATAAAGGCGGGCAGGCCCATCTGTCATTCTCGAAAATCACGCGCACCGGCGGTTATGCTCCCGCTGGCGCTAATCGTGTATCCGCTGGCGCCAGCCGCCGCGCAGCAGAATAGCGGGCAGACCAACGATGCCAGCGGCGGCTTCCGGCTCGATCCGACGCCTGCACCCACACCGGCGCCGATCATTGCACCTCTGCCCAGCCCTTCGCCCCGTCCCGCCCCACTGAACGTTCCCATTCTGGACAAGGCGCCGCGCGCAACACCGACACCGGCGCGCCCTGCTCCCGCGCCGTCTCCTGCGCGTGTGCGTCCGGCCCCCACGCCTGCACCCCGACCTGCGCCTCCACCTCCGCCGCGCCCTGCACCGAGCCCGGTCGTACGTCCCGCGCCTGCCCCTGCCGCACAGCCCGCGCAGCCTGCTCAGATAGAAACCGCACCGCAGGCTGAACCGACGGCCCAGGCGACGCCGGAAACGATGCCCGCGGCAGGCCCGCCCGCGCCCGTCATCACACCGCCGCAGATCGCCCCGGATACACCTGCCGATGCCGTGCCGGTGCAGGAAGAACAGGGCAGCACCGACATTTTGAACATGCTGCCTTGGCTGGTGCCGCTGCTGCTGATTCTGGGCATCGGCCTGATATGGATTTTCGCCAGGCGAAGGGCGAAGCCGGGGGCCGCGTCAGAAGCCGCTACCGCTCCTGCTGCTGCGCCGCCCCCTGCCCCGCCCAGCCAGGCCGGGCCGCCCGCGCGTCTCCCCACACCTCCAGAACCGGCCCCCGCCCCGCCCCCGCCGCCGGCAGCGCCGGCACCGGAACGCGCTTCACCGCCCAGCGGAACGGTCACATCCAGCGCAGGCGCCGCGGCCAGATCAGCGGGCGGGACGGTCCGCGCCTTCTCTGGCCTTACCGGAGCGCCGCCACCTGCGGCCCCTGCGGCTGCACCGGCCGGCCTCGTCACGACGCGTTTGTCGCAACCGGCCGCCCCCCGCCCGACGCTGCAAGCGCGGCTGGAAATCCTGCGGGCCGAACAGACGGCAACGCATTTCGAGCTTCACTACCGGCTCTGGCTGGCCAACACCGGGCCTGCGCCGGTCGATGGCGCGGTCCTGCGGCTCGACGCACTGCCCGGCGGACAGGATACGCAAGGACAGGTCGATCGCTTCTTCTTGCGCGAGGCATTTACCGGGCAAAGCGTCACCATCCCACCCATCGGCGCGGGAAGCCGCATGCCGGTGGAGGGCGAAATGCGCGTGCCGCTGGACAGCTCGTCCGCCTTCCGCATGAACGATCGCACCGTGATCATCCCACTCGTCGCCATCGATTGCGATTATCGCTGGCATGACGGCCAGGATGGTCTGCAAAACAGTTTCGTGATCGGCCGCGCCGGGGCTGCCGGTCAGGACAGGCTCGGCCCCATCCCGATCGATCCCGGCCCTCGCATCATCCAGGAAGTCGCCGCCAAGCCCGTTTGACGGCACGGTTGCGCGGGGAACCTGCATGCGCCTGCCGCGCTTTTGATCGGCATGGCCATCAAAACACTCATTCCCGTCCTGGGCGATCAGCTTTCGCTCAACCTGTCCTCGCTGGATGGCATGGAGCCGAAGGATTGCGTCCTCCTGATGATGGAGGTGCAGGACGAGACCGAATATGTCCGCCATCACAAGGCCAAAATCGCCTACATCCTCTCGGCCATGCGCCATCATGCCGCGCGGCTGGAGGATAAGGGCTGGACGGTCGATTACATCAAGTTCGATGATCCCGACAACAATGGCAGCTTTTCCGGCGAACTCGCCCGGGCGATCGAGCGGCACGGGCCCGAGTGCATCCGCGTCACCGAAGCGGGCGAATGGCGCGTGCGCGAGATGCTGGAAAATTGGGAAGACCAGTTCGGCCTGCCGGTTACGATCTGCCCCGACACCCGCTTCCTCGCCACCCATCAGGAGTTCGAAGAATGGGCGGAGGGCAAGAAACAATTACGCATGGAATTCTTCTATCGGGAGATGCGCCGCAAGACCGGCATCCTGATGGAGGAAGATGGAGAGCCTGCGGGCGGCCAGTGGAATTACGATCAGGAGAACAGGAAGCCCGCACCCGGCGGCGATCTGCTGATGCCCCGGCCTATCCGGTTCCGGCCCGATAACGTCACGCAGGACGTGATCGCGATGGTGAACGAGCGGTTCGGGGATCATCCGGGCACCAACGAGAATTTTCATTTCGCCGTCACGCATGAAGAGGCGATGCGCGCACGCCGCCAGTTTCTGGACGAAGCGCTCCCCTGCTTCGGCGATTATCAGGACGCAATGCTGCGCGGAGAGCCGTTCCTGTGGCATTCGATGCTGAGCCCCTACATCAACTCCGGCCTGCTCGATCCGGTCGAACTTTGCCGCGACGTCGATTCGCTGTACCGCGATGGCAAGGTGCCGCTGAACAGCGCCGAAGGCTTCATCCGCCAGATCATCGGGTGGCGCGAATATATGCGCGGCATCTACTGGCGCGAAGGCCCAGACTATGTAGAGCGCAATTTCTTTGAGGCGGAGCGTGATCTGCCGGGTTTTTACTATGACGGCGAAACCGACATGGAGTGCCTGTCCCAGGCCATCGGACAGACGCTGGATCATGCCTATGCCCATCATATCCAGCGGCTGATGATTACCGGCAATTTCGCGATGCTGGCGGGGATCGACCCTAAACAGGTCCACGCCTGGTATTTGGAGGTCTACGCGGACGCCTATGAATGGGTGGAACTGCCCAATGTTCTGGGCATGAGCCAGTTCGGCGATGGCGGGCTTCTCGCGTCCAAGCCCTATGCCTCATCGGGCAATTATATCGACAAGATGTCCGATTATTGCGGGGCCTGCTGTTACAATGTGAAAACCAAGACCGAAGACGACAGCTGCCCGTTCAATTCGCTTTACTGGGATTTCCTGGCGCGGAACGAGGACAAGCTGAGCGGCAACAGCCGGATGGCGCTCGCCTATCGCAACTGGGACAACAAGGAGACCCGCGAGAAAATCTCACTGCGCGCAAAAGCCCGCGCAGTGCTGGACTCGCTCAATGAACTCTGAGGCAAGCCAAGGGTTTTCACCGCTCCGGTATGGCGCTAGTCCTGCCGGCCCACTTCAAAGCAGGAACGCGAATCGATGGACCAATTAGTTTCGACCGAATGGCTGGCAGGCGAAATGGGCGCGAGCGATCTGCGCGTGGTCGACGCAACCTATTTCCTGCCCGATGCCGGACGCAATCCGCGCGCTGAATATGAGGGCGGCCACATCCCCGGCGCGGTGTTCATGGACCTCGCCGAACTGGCCGATCCGTCGGGCGATCTTCCCAATATGCTGCCGAGCGCGGAAAAGTTCGCCAGCCGCATGCAGTCGCTGGGGCTCGGCGACGGCAGCCGCATCGTGCTGTACGATGATTCGCCGCTCAAGAGCTCGGCCCGTGCTTGGTGGATGCTGAACATGTTCGGCGCGCACTCCGTCGCCATTCTCGATGGCGGCCTTGCCAAATGGAAGGCGGAAGATCGCCCGCTGGAAACCGGCAAGCCCGATCTTCGCCATCGTCATTTCACCGTCTGGAAGGATGAAAAGCAGGTCGCCAAGAAGTCCGACGTGCTGGCAAACCTGCACGACAAGGGCGCCGAAGTGGTCGATGCCCGCCCCAAGGGTCGCTTCGACGGCACGGAGCCGGAACCACGCGAAGACCTGCCGAGCGGCCACATCCCCGGCTCGCACAGCACGCCGCATGGCCAGTTCTTCCACGAAGACGGAACCTGGAAGACCGGTGACGAGCTGAAGGCGGTGTTCAAAGACGCCGGCGTCGATCTCGACAAGCCGATGATCACCAGTTGCGGCAGCGGCATGACGGCCGCCGTCCCGCTGTTCGCCGCGCATCTGCTCGGCAAACAGGATGTGCGCCTCTATGATGGCGCATGGTCTGAATATGGCGCGGACAAGGACGCTCCCAAGGCGACCGCATAAGCGCATCGGGAATACGAAATCCGTTCGGGCTGAGCTTGTCGAATCGTTGCCCTTCCCTCTAAGCCAAGGCCAAGAGGGAGCAGGGCAGCTGCTCGACAGGCTCAGGGCGAACGGAGTTCAAAAAATTGGCAGATAGCGGCTCGTCGAAAAAACCGGCCACGCAGCTTGTAACCGGCGGTCGTCGGCGCGAGTGGACGGGCGGGGCGGTGGTTAATCCGCCGGTCTGGCGCGGCAGCACGCATCTGTATGACAGCACAGCGGATCTGCGCGCCGCCAAAGGCCCGGTGCAGGAACACAAGTTCTTCTATGGCCGCCGCGGCGGCCCGACGCACTGGGCGCTCGCCGAAGCGCTGACCGAGCTGGAGCCGGGCGCGGCGGGAACTTATCTGTTCCCCTCCGGCGTGGCCGCCATTTCCTGCGCGCTTCTTGCCGTTCTGAAACCCGGCGACACGCTGCTGATGACGGACAATGCCTATGATCCGTCGCGGAGTTTCGCAGCCCAATTCCTGAAGCCCTGGGGCGTCACGACGCGCTGGTTCGATCCGCTCGCCAGCGTGGAGGAGATCGCAGCGCTGATGGACGGCGAGGGCGATGAAGGCACGGCCGCGGCGATCCTGCTTGAAAGCCCCGGCAGCCTGACCTTCGAAGTGCAGGACGTGCCCGCCATCTGCGCCGCCGCGAAGAAACGCGGCGTGGTGACGCTGCTCGACAACACCTGGGCGACGCCGCTGTTTTTCCCGGCGATGGAAAAAGGCGTCGATCTCACGATTCTCGCCGGCACCAAATATATCGGCGGGCACAGCGATGTCATGCTGGGCACCGTCTCCGCAACGAAACGCTGGTGGCCTGCCCTGCGCCGCTCCGCGTTCCAGTTCGGCCAGGTCATCAGCCCGGATGACGCCTATCTGGCCCATCGCGGACTACACACGCTGGATGTGCGCCTGCGGCGGCATGAAGCGAACGCGCTCGCCGTGGCGCGCTGGCTCGCCGATCGTCCGGAAGTCGATGCCGTTTTCCATCCGGCCCTGCCCGGCTGCCCGGGCCATGAGACCTGGAAACGCGATTTCACCGGATCGTCGGGGCTATTCTCCTTCGTACTGCACGATGTACCGACCGAAACCGCCGACGCCTTTATCGACGCGCTGCATCTTTTCGGCATCGGCTATAGCTGGGGCGGGTTTGAGAGCCTTGCCTTGCCGGTCGATCCCGCGCCCGACCGGACGGCGACGCGCTGGTCCGCTGGCGGACCGCTGATCCGGCTCAATATCGGTCTGGAAGATCCCGAAGACCTGATCGCCGATCTTGAACGGGGTTTCGCCGCGTTGCATGATCGCGGGGCATGAAGGACTTCGAACAATGGCTGGCTGATCTCGGCATCAGCGTCAATCTGGATGTCAGCACCGCGCTGATCGCCCTGGGGTTCATTATCGCGGCCTGGATCATCGGTTGGGTCGCGGGCGCCGCTTTGGCGCCGCGCATTGAAAACTTCGTCCAAAATCGGCTGAAGCAGGATGAACATCCGCAGCGCTGCAAGCGGATCGAGCGGGTGGCCCGTTTCCTCATTGCCGCGATCCTCTTGTTCATTCTGTTCCAGTCTCGCAATTGGGGCCAGCTGTCGATCGCGCTGATCGGCCTCAACCTTGCCGCTGCGTCCACCCTGGTCATCAACCGCGCGATCCGCTTTCTCCACATGCCGCAATGGGCCGCGCTGCTCTTGTCCGGCGCGGTCTTCCTGTTCGTCGTCAACGGCCTGATCGAGGGGTTACAGGGGATTGAGCCGCTCAGTCACGAGCTTGACCGGATCGGCTTCGATGCCGGCAAGACGCGCGTGTCCGTGCTCACGGTGCTGCAATGGGCCATCACCGGTATCCTGCTGTTTGCCATGGTGCGCTTCGTCAACCGTCTGACGCGCCACTTTATCGAAGGCGCCAACCGCTTCGATCCTGCGCAGAAACTGCTGATTGAAAAGCTTGCCGGCATCGCCGTCATCATCGTCGCCTTCTTTGCAGGCATCGACTTTCTGGGGATCGATCTTACCGCGCTCGCGGTCTTCTCCGGCGCTTTCGGCCTCGCCATCGGTTTCGGCTTCCAGAAGACCTTCGGTAACCTGATCTCGGGCATCATCCTCCTGATGGACCGCTCGATCAAACCGGGCGACGTCATCGCGGTGGGCGACAGCTTCGGCTGGGTGAACAAGATCGGCGTACGCGCGGTTTCGATCGTCACGCGGGACGGCAAGGAGCATCTGATCCCGAACGAGATCCTGATGACGGAAGAGGTGGAGAACTGGAGCTATTCCAGCAAGAATGTCCGCGTCCGCATTCCGGTTGGCGTGTCCTACAATTCGGACATGGAGCTCGTCGTCAAGCTGATGGGCCAGGCTGCTGAGGAAAGCCCGCGGGTGCTCGATCTGCCCAAGCCCAATATCTGGTGGATCGGCTATGGTGACAGCAGCGTCGATTTCGAGATTCTGGTGTGGATCAGGGACCCCGAAGAGGGCGTCGGCAATGTGCGTTCGGACGTGCTGAGGCGCCTCTGGTTCCTGTTCAAGGACAACGGCATCGAAATCCCGTTCCCGCAGCGCGACATCAATCTGCGCAATCCACCGGCGGAGATTATCGAACGGCTGGCAAAGGCGCAGGCGCAGGACCGCGAGGGGCCGCCCGCGCCCGCCGACGGCTGATCCGATCAGCCCTCGGCGAGGGCGTCGATCGTCTTGGCCAGCCTCACGTCCTTCTCGCTGAGACCATCGCAATCATGCGTCGTCAGCGTGATCTCCACCTTGTCGTAAACGTTCGACCATTCGGGATGGTGGTCCATCTTTTCGGCATGCAGCGCCACGCGGCTCATGAAACCGAAGGAACCGACGAAATCGTCGAACTGAAAGGACTTCGTGATCGCATCGCGCTCGGCATTGTGCGTCCAGTCCGATAGCTCGGAAAGGGCTGTTTCGCGCTGGCTGTCGCTCAATTTCTGGACCATCGGTCATCTCTCCGGCTTGGCATGGGGGTGCGTCCATGCGTAAGTCGCGCGATGGAGGAGCGTCAAGCAGGGCCTGCGATCAGCATCGAGAAGCTTGCCTGCCTGCGCGGCCAGCGGCTGGTCTTTTCCGGCCTGGACTGGCGGGTGGAACGCGGCACCTTGGGCTTGCTGACCGGACCGAACGGTGCCGGAAAATCCAGCCTGCTGCGCATTCTTGCCGGGCTGTTGAAACCCGCCGGGGGCCGGGCCGACATCGCAGGCAGCGTCGCGCTGGCGGATGAGCGCCGCGCCTTCGACCCGGAATCAAGCGTCGAAAAGGCATTGCGTTTCTGGGGCGCGATCGACGGATGCAGCGCCGCTGATACAGCCGAGGTTCTGACAGAGCTGGGTCTGGACACCCTGGCAGAGGTGCCGGTGCGGATGCTCTCCACCGGCCAGACCAAACGCGCGGTCGCCGCGCGCGCCCTGCAATCGGGCGCGGACATATTGTTGATGGACGAACCGATGAACGGGCTCGATCAACCGAGCGCCGAACGGATGGCCACCGCGCTCGCACGGCGGATCGCGGGGGGCCAGACGATCATCGTCGCCTCGCATATTCCGATTGGCCTCGAGCCGGCGACGATCCTGAACATGGGCCCGCCCGCATGAACGCCGTGCGCCTGATCGCGCGCGATCTGCGCCTCGCCTGGCGCGGGGGCGGCTTGTGGCTGCCGGTGCTGTTCTTCCTGGGTGTCGCCATTCTTTACCCCTTCGCCGTCGGGCCGGATCTGAAGCTGCTGCGCGCTACCGGAGGGGCGATGCTGTGGATCGCGGCCTTGCTCGCCGCGCTGCTGCCGATCGAACGGCTGGTGCGCCCGGACCTGGAAAGCGGTCATCTCGATCAACTGGCGCTGCGCGGCTGGGCGGACGAGACCATCGCCGCGCTCAAGATCGCCGCGCACTGGCTGGGCTTCGGCCCGCCGCTGCTGGTGGCCACCGTGATCGGCGGGGCCCTGTTCGATCTTGACGGAATTACTCTCGGCACGCTGCTGGCCGGTCTTGCCGTCGCCACGCCTGCGCTCGCCGCCTTGTCGGTCACGATCGCCGCGCTCACGGCGCGCGCAGGCGGCGGCGCGGCGGGGCTGATGCTGCTGCCGCTCGCCATCCCCGTTCTCATCTTCGGAGCTGGAAGCCTCGATCCCACCGCAGCCGGAGCCTTGCCGCTGCTGGCGGCGGTGAGTTTGGGGCTGACCGTGCTGGCCCCGTTCGCGGCGGGAGCGGCCCTGAGGGCGTTGCGAGAATAGCGACTTCCCGCTCTTACGAAGAAATCAGATCCCGCCGTCCACGGGAGCGAAGCCAAGTTCGCGCAGACCCTTCTTCAGCGCTTCCATACAGGCATCAAGCGAAGCCTGCTCGGTGGAGCGAACGACGAAATTGGCACCGGTGCGTCCTTCGCGAAAGAACGGATAGCTGCCGATCTGGCAGTCTTCATGCGCCTTTTCGGTCTCGCGCAGAAGTTCTGCGACCTCGCTTTCAGCCGTCCAGCACCCGATCTGCTCGGCAATCAGCGGCGCGCCGCCTTCCAGCGTGCCTGTCAACGCATCGAGCATGCCTGCGGTGATATGCGGCACACCGGCCATGATGAAGATATTGCCCAGCTTGATACCGGGCGCGCCGCTCATCTTGTTCGGGATCAGTTCGCCGCCGTCCGGCACGCGCGCCATACGCAGGCGGCCTTCGTTGATGCCGCCCTTCGTCTCATAATAACGCTCTAGCGTCGCGCGTGCTTCGGGATGGATTACCACCTCCACGCCCAATGCAGCGGCGATCGCGTCCACCGTGATGTCATCATGCGTCGGGCCGATACCACCGGTGGTGAACAGATAATCGTTGCGCGTGCGCAGGATGTTCACCGCCTCTGCAATCGCGTCCATATCGTCGGCAATCACGCGCACTTCGGCCAGCCGGATGCCCTGCACCTGCAGCCAGGTGGCGATCTGCGCAATGTTCTTGTCCTGCGTGCGGCCGGAGAGAATTTCATCGCCGATCACGATCAGCGCGGCGGTCCATATGCGGGAAGCGGTCATGGCGCGCACCCTAGCCGTACCATCGCGTCTCGCAAAGCGGTGCTTTGGACGCTATATGGATGGGCATGGACCAATATATTACCGTCGACCCCGAACAGGCCGCCGTCCCGCGCGACGGCACGATCAAGCTGCATGGAGAAGAAGGCTTTGCCGGCATGCGCCGCGCAGGCCGCGCCGCCGCCGAAGTGCTGGACGCGCTCGTACCTCATGTGGTGCCCGGCGTTACGACCGCGGAGCTGGACGATATCGTGCGCAAACATATGCTGAGCCTGGGCGGCGTGCCCGCCACGCTCGGCTATCGCGGTTTCACGCACAGCTGCTGCACCTCGATCAACCATGTGGTGTGTCACGGCATCCCCAACGATAAGCCTTTGAAGGACGGGGACATCATCAATATCGATGTCACCATCATCATCGACGGCTGGCACGGCGATACGAGCCGCATGTTCCTGGTCGGCGATGTGCCGCTCAAAGCCAAGCGCCTGGTCGATGTCACCTATGAATGCCTGATGATCGGCGTCGACATGGCAAAGCCTGGCGTTCGCCTCGGCGATATCGGCGCGGCGATCCAGCGTCATGCGGAAAGCCACCGTTTTGGCGTGGTCCGCGAATTTTGCGGCCATGGTCTCGGTCGTCTGTTCCACGACGCGCCGGAAGTGGTCCATGCGGGCAAGCCCGGCACCGGCACGGAGCTGCGCGAAGGCATGTTCTTCACGATCGAGCCGATGATCAATCTGGGCAAAGCGGGCGTGAAGATCCTGGACGACGGATGGACCGCCGTGACGCGCGATCGCAAGCTTTCCGCCCAGTTCGAACATTCGATCGGCATCACGGCGGACGGCTGCGAGATATTCACCGAGAGCCCCAAGGGCCTGCACAAGCCGCCTTACTGATTTTACGCGATCCATCCTTGTCGCAAGCCATTGTGCCCGTTAGCGTTAAGGCGTGAGGTACGTGCGACAATGCGATTGAGATTCTGGGGTCTGCTTGCTCCGCTGGCACTGCTGGCCGGCTGCAATTCGAATGAAGACAAGAGCGGCGCTTCCGCGCCGACGCCGCAGGCTGTCGCGGCGACCCAGATCGATGGCGATTATCTCGCCACCGGCGGTGATGGCACCAATTGGGCTGCGATCGGCTTCAATTATTATGAGCAGCGTTATTCGCCGCTCGATGCCGTAAACCGCGCCAATGTCTCCAATTTCGGCATCGCCTGGACCGCCGATCTGCCGGAAGGCGAGGTGCCCCACTCCACGCCTATCGCAGCCGATGGCAAGATCTACATCACTACGCCGCGCTCGCGCGTGTTCGCGTTCGATGGGGCTTCCGGAAAACAGCTGTGGAGCTTCAATCCCGGACTGGCCCAACCCAAAGCGGGCGCAGACACGTCCGATGTTGGGAATCAGGGCCTCGCAATCTGGAAAGGCCGACTTTACCTCGCCACGCTGGACGGGCAGCTGATCGCGCTCGATGCCATCACGGGCGCGCAGCTCTGGCGCGTGCAGACAGGCGGTGAGGCGGGCACCTATCGCATCACCTCCACGCCGCGCATCGTGAAGAACATGGTGATCATTGGCAGCGGACGCGCAGGTTCGGGCGGACGCGGCTATGTGTCGGCTTACGACACAACCGATGGCACCCTGCGCTGGCGCTTCTATACCGTGCCGTCACCCGGCGGCACCCCGGACAAGGCATCGAGCGACGCCGTACTGGGTACTGCCGCCCAGACATGGGCACCCACATCGCTGGCAGGCGCAGCGGGCGGTTTCGTGACCGACGCCATCACCTATGATCCGGATCTGGACCGGCTCTATGTCGGCGTCGGCGCCGGCCCCGGTTCGGATGGCAATGGCGGCGACCGGCTGTTCCTGTCCTCGATCATCGCGCTCGATCCGTCGGACGGCGAGTTTCTCTGGCAGTTCCAGGAAACGCCCGGCGCGCGGCCATCCTTTGGTGCAAGCCAGCCCTTCGTTCTGGCCGATCTTCCGGTTCCGACGCCCGCGCCAACGCCGACCGGACAAGCCAGTCCTCCGGCCAGTCCGCAGGCAAGCCCGTCGCCCAGCCCGACAACGCAGCCTTCGCCACAACCCGCGCGCAAGGTGCTGATGCAGGCGTCGGATAACGGCTTCTTCTTCGTGCTAGACCGTCAGAACGGCAAACTGCTTTCGGCTACCCCGCTGTTCGACCGGCAGGGCTGGACCGAAGGATATGACCTTTCCACCGGCCGCCCGTTGAAGCGCGCCCCTTCCGTGGGCGGCGCGGAGAAATCCTCCGCAGCGCGCAGCCTGGCATCCGCCGAGACCCCGCGCCCGAATTTCCCGCCGGTCGACCCGCAGCGGGCACCGCGCTGGATGAGCTTCAATCCCATGACGGGCCTCGTCTATTTCACCTTGCCGCGATACGCCGATCCCGCGCAGGACGACGAAGGGGAACAGGCCACCCCCGCCCCTATCGGCCCGCGCTGGACGCCGGAAGGCGCGAAGATCGTCGCGTTCGATCCCGTGGCAGGCGAGATTCGCTGGTCGCGCGATCTAGCAGCGCCGCGCAACGGCGGGCCGTTGTCGACTGCGGGCGGACTTGTGGTCATCGGCACAGGCATCGGCCGCTTCGTCGCGCTCGATGCGATGACCGGTGAGACGCTCTACAATCGCGATCTTGGATCGGGCATTGTGGCTGCGCCCAGCACCTTCCTGATCGATGGCGAGCAATATTTCGCGGTGCTGACCGGCCTGGGCGGCGAATATGACTGGGCGGCGCCGGAAAGCCAGCCCGTCGCCATGCTGGAGGGCGAGCCGACAGGCTACACGCCCGGCTGGCTGCTGCGCGTTCCCTCAAAGCCGCGGCTTGTGCTCCTGAAGCTTGGTGCCAACGGACAGGTCGCGGCGGTCCCAGGCCCCGCGCCCTCGCCCACGCCGCAGCCCACTCCAGACGTCGCAGCGACGCCGACGAGCGCGCCCGGCGCCGGGACCACGGAACCGCGCCGCCGATGATGCGCTTCATTCCTGTGCAGTTGAGGCGTCGGCACTATGATAAGCTGCTGCCACGCCGGACCGAAACGGACCCGATGCGGCCGGGACAGGGGAAGCGATGAAAAAGATCGAAGCGATCATCAAGCCGTTCAAGCTGGACGAGGTGAAGGAGGCGCTCCACGAAGTAGGCGTGTCTGGCATCACCGTGACCGAGGCAAAAGGCTTCGGGCGCCAGAAAGGGCATACCGAACTGTACCGCGGCGCCGAATATGTCGTGGATTTTCTGCCCAAGGTGAAAATGGAAATCGTGGTGGAAGATGCGCTGGCAGACCGCGTGGTGGAGGCCATTGCCAACGCCGCGCAGACGGGCCGCATCGGCGACGGCAAGATTTTCGTCATGCCCGTCGAAACCGCGCTTCGCATCCGCACCGGAGAACGCGACTCGAACGCGCTCTAACGCCTGCGGGCAATCGATTCCGATAACGGAATCCCGTGCGAAGACCAATTTTGCTGCGCCGCAAAACAAATTTGCAGCCGATGCTGACTCCCTGTAGGGAAGTTGCGCGAAATACCTTAGACTGAAAGGCAATCGAACATGGCGACCTCCGCGAAGGACATTTTGAAGCGCATCAAGGATGAAGAGATCGAGTGGGTCGATCTTCGCTTCACCGATCCCAAGGGCAAGTGGCAGCACCTCACCATGTGCGCCGGTGTGCTCGGCGAGGAAGAGCTTGAAGACGGCCTCATGTTCGACGGCAGCTCGATCGAGGGCTGGAAGACGATCAACGAAAGCGACATGATCCTGCGCCCGGATCTGGATGCGATCTATGCCGATCCCTTCTCGGCCACCCCCATGCTGGTGGTGTTCTGCGACATCGTCGAGCCGTCGACCGGGGAACTGTATGCCCGCGATCCGCGCTCGACCGCCAAGCGCGCCGAGGCGTATCTGAAGCAGACCGGTATCGGCGATACGATCTATGTCGGCCCCGAAGCCGAGTTCTTCATGTTCGACGACGTCCGTTTCGAGGACGGTTACGATCGCAGCTACTACAAGATCGACGATATCGAGCTGCCCACCAATTCAGGCCGCGAATATGATGTCGGCAATATGGGCCACCGCCCGCGCGCCAAGGGCGGCTACTTCCCGGTCGCGCCGGTCGATAGCGCCGTCGACATCCGCGGCGAAATGGTCGCCACGATGCTCGAGATGGGCCTCAAGATGGACAAGCACCATCATGAAGTCGGCGCGGCGCAGCATGAGCTCGGCCTTACCTTCTCCACGCTCGTCACCTGCGCGGACCAGATGCAGGTCTACAAGTACGTCGTGCACCAGGTTGCCCATGCCTATGGCAAGTCGGCCACCTTCATGCCCAAGCCCATCGCCAAGGATAACGGCTCCGGCATGCACACCCACATGTCGATCTGGAACGAGAGCAAGCCGCTCTTTGCGGGCGACCAATATGCCGGCCTCAGCGAAATGTGCCTCCATTATATCGGCGGCGTCATCAAGCACGCCAAGGCGCTGAACGCGTTCACCAACCCAACCACCAACAGCTACAAGCGCCTGGTGCCGGGTTACGAAGCACCGGTGCTGCTGGCCTATTCCAGCCGCAACCGCTCCGCATCCTGCCGCATCCCCTATGGTGCGGGTGAGAAGGCGAAGCGCGTGGAATTCCGCTTCCCCGATCCGCTGGCGAACCCCTATCTCGCTTATGCAGCGCTGCTGATGGCGGGCCTCGACGGCATCCGGAACAAGATCCACCCGGGCGATGCGATGGACAAGAACCTCTATGATCTGCCGCCGGCGGAGCTTGAGAATGTCCCCACCGTCTGCGCTTCCTTGCGCGAAGCCCTCGAGTCGCTCCAGGCGGACCACGACTTCCTGCTGGAAGGCGATGTGTTCACCAAGGATCAGATCGAGGCCTATATCGAACTGAAATGGCCCGAGGTCGAGCGTTGGGAAATGACGCCGAGCCCAGTCGAATTCGACATGTACTACAGCGCCTGATCGTCGGCGCGATCGAAACAGCGAAGGGCGTCCCGTAAGGGGCGCCCTTTTCTTTTGACCGCGTTCAATCCGATGACTGCTCCACCCTGCACCGTTCGGCGAGATTTGCGGCGAGAAAGTCTACCAGCAGATCGACACGCTTGGGCCGCAACGGTGATGGCGGCAAGACGATTTGCAGATCCAGCCTTGGCGCAGACCAGTCCGTCAGCAGCGGAACCAATCGTCCCTCGGCCAGCGAATCGCGGACGATGAATTCCGGCAAGAAGGCGATACCGAGCCCCGCCTCCAGTGCCTCCACCATCATCGCGCCGTTATTCACATGGAGGCGCCCATCGGGATAAACCGAGACCCGCTGCCCGCCCTTCTCCAGCACCCAGCTCTGTCGGCCCGGCGCGCTGGTATAGGCAAAGCATCGATCGCCCGGAATGTCCGATGGATGCGCGGGCACTCCATGCCGCTCAATCCAGCCGGGCGAGGCCGCCAGCACCACGCGGATCGGCCCGACGCGGCGGGTGCGCAGGCTGCTGTCAGGCAGATTGGCGATGCGCACCGCCAGATCGAACCCTTGCGCCACGATATCGACGCGCCGGTCATCCAGCTCCAGATCGATGGCAATGGACGGATGCTCTTCCATGAACCGTGCGATCAGGGGCCCCAGGAAAGCGATACCGAAACTCATCGGAGCGCTGAGCCGGATCGTGCCGCCTGCCTGCCCCGCATCCTCGCGCGCCATCTCTTCCAGCGCCTGCGCCTGCTCCGTCAGCAGACGCGCCGGGCTGGCGAGCCGTCGTCCGGCCTCGGTGAGCGAAAGCCGGCGCGACGTGCGATGGAACAAGCTGATACCCTGCGCCGTCTCCAGCCTAGACACTGCCTTGGAGACCGTCGCCTTGCCGATGCCGAGGTCTCGCGCCGCCTCGGTAAAGCTTCCCGCCCGCGCCACGGCCGCGAAAATCGCCCAGCCTTCGAAATCCGGTAATGCCATAATCGGAAACGATCTGTTTCATGAGTGCTTATTTCGGAAACGATAAGCCGCAACTATATTCAGTGGCAAGCAAGGAGACCGATTATGCCCACCGTTACTGCATTTCGCCCTGCCACCCAGTCCGGTGCTCCGGCCATCGAGCGCCGCCCCTTCGCCTCTCTGGGCAAGGCCGATCATGGCTGGCTGAACGCGAACCACCATTTCAGCTTCGCCTCTTATTATGATCCGCAGCGGATGAACTGGGGTGCGATCCGCGTCTGGAACGATGACGAGATCGCGCCGCGCTCCGGCTTCCCGCCGCATCCGCATGATAATATGGAAATCATCACCTATGTCCGCGAAGGCGCGATCACGCATCGCGATTCCATGGGCAATGAAGGCCGCACCGAAGCTGGCGACATCCAGGTGATGAGCGCAGGCACCGGCGTTCAACACAGCGAGGCCAATGTCGACGATGAGACGACGCGCCTGTTCCAGATCTGGATCATGCCGCGCGAACGGAACATCGCGCCGCGCTGGGATGCGAAGCCATTTCCCAAGGCGAATCGCTCAGGTGCCTTCGTCACGCTGGCTAGCGGCGATGACGCCGACACCGACGCGCTTTACATCAATGCCGATGCCAAGCTGCTCTGCGCTACGCTGGAAGAGGGTCAGACCATCCAGCACCGGATCGACGACGGCCGCCATGCTTATCTGGTGCCGGTAAAGGGCGGCATTACGATCAACGGTGAAACGTTCGATCCACGCGACGGAGCGGCGATCCGCGGCGGCACCGATCTGGAAATTTGCGCGTTGAGTGGGTGCGAGATCGTCATGATCGACAGCATCTAGAGCTCCGGCCCGTCATTCCCCCTCCCCACCCCTCCCCCTGAATGACGGGCCGGTTACCGCCGCGGCCCCATGGCGCGCGGCCTTTTTTCATCCACGAACAGAAGGTTGACCCTCATGAGCAAGATTCTCGTCCTTTATTATTCCTCTTATGGTCACACCGCGACGATGGCAGAGGCCATTGCCGAAGGCGCGCGCGCTGCCGGCGGCGATGTCGATATCAAGCGCGTGCCCGAAACAGCACCGGATGAGGTCGTGAAGCAGGCCGGCTTCCAGCATGATGAAAGTCACGGCGTGGCCGAAGTCGATCACCTGCGCGATTATGACGCGATCATCGTCGGCTCGCCCACCCGCTACGGCCGCATGACCAGCCAGATGGCCAGCTTCTGGGATCAGACGGGCGCGCTGTGGCAGGAAGGTACGCTCGTGGGTAAGGTCGGTGCAGCCTTCACCTCCACAGCCAGCCAGCATGGCGGGCAGGAAACCACGCAGTTCTCCATCCTGACGAACCTCATCCACATGGGCATGACCATTGTTGGCCTGGATTACGGCTTTGACGGTCAGCTCGACCTGAGCGCCGTGCATGGCAATTCGCCTTATGGCGCCAGCACCATTGCGGGCGGCGACGGCAGCCGCCAGCCGAGCGACAAGGACCTCGCTGGTGCCCGTTATCTCGGCAAGCGCGTGGCCGAAACCACGGCGAAGCTGCACGGCTAGACGACGCGAATGATCGATCACGCTTGAAAGGTGGCGGCGGTGCTGCCACCTCGCCAAGCGTGATCGAAGTTCCCGAAACCCTGTTCATCGATGGCGAAGCCCTCGTCATCGACAAGCCCGCCGGGCTCGATGTCGAAACGCCCAAGCGCGGCGGCTTCAGCCTCGTTTCCATGCTCGGCGCATTGCGCTTCGGTTTCCGTCGGGAGCCGAGCGCGGTGCACCGGCTGGACCGCGATACCAGCGGCTGCCTGCTCCTTGCGCGCAACCCGAAGGCGCATGCGCGCTTCGCCAAGGCCTTCGAGGAAGGCATCGTCGAAAAGGTCTATCTCGGCATTCTGGACGGCGTGCCGGAGGAGAGCGAAGGTACCATCTCGTTGTCGCTGTCCAAGCAAAGCTCGCGCGAGAAGGGCTGGCGCATGATTGCGGCGAAGAAGGGCAAGGCGGCCGTCACCCATTGGCGCCTGATCGATCACAAAGACGGCAAGGCGCTCGTCGAATTCCGGCCCGAAACCGGCCGCACTCACCAACTGCGCGCCCATGCGCTCTACGGCCTTGGCATCCCGCTCGCGGGCGATCCGATCTATGGCCGGGGCGAGCAGACCCTGCTGCACGCCGCCGCCATCCGCATGCCGCGCGAGGGCAAACCCGCGGTGGAAGCTTTATCCCCCCTGCCCCGCGCCTTCACCGAGCGCGGCTTCACGGAACCCGAGATCGCGTTCGCCGCCGAGCCCGCCGAAGACGATGCGCGTTCCTGAAGAGCATATCGAGGAAAGCTTCCTCGCCGGGTCGGGGCCGGGCGGACAGAATGTCAATAAGGTGGAAACGGCAGCCCAGCTGCGCGTGAACATCTTCGCCCTCGGCCTGCAGCCTTATGCCTATCGCCAGCTCAAGGACCTGGCGGGCAGCAAGCTGACCAAGGACGGCGTGCTCGTGATCACCGCGCGCACCCATCGGACGCGCGAAGCCAACCGCGAAGAGGCACGCCGGCGGCTGGACACGCTTTTGACCAAGGCACATCAGCGCGATGCCAAGCGCCGCAAGACCAAACCCAGCCGCGCCGCGAAGGCCCGCCGGGTCGATACGAAAAAGAAACGCAGCGCCGTGAAGGAAAAGCGCGGCCGCGTCCGGTTCGACTGAAGGAAATTCCATGTTCGCATTCGACATTCCTGCCGACACGCCCGCCGCAGAGCGCTGGGAGGAGATCGGCCGCGCCGCGAAAGCCATGGTGGACGGTGAACCCGATGGAATAGCCAACATGGCCAATGTCGCCGCGGTGCTGTGGCAATTTTTGCCCGACGTGAACTGGACCGGCTTCTATCGGATGGTCGGCGATGAGCTCGTGCTCGGTCCGTTTCAGGGGAAAGCCGCCTGCATCCGTATCCCACTCGGCCAAGGCGTTTGTGGCGCGGCCGCCGCGACGCGGGCAACGCAGCTCGTGGAAGACGTCCATGCGTTCGAAGGGCATATCGCCTGCGATGCGGACAGCCGATCCGAACTGGTCGTGCCGATCCTGCACGATGGACAGCTTCTGGGCGTGATCGATCTCGACAGCCCTACGCCCGCGCGCTTTACGGCGGATGATGCCGCGGGTTGCGAGAAGCTGGCAGCACTGATCGCGCCCGCTTTGGCAGGCTGATCGGGAACCGCGCCAAAACGGGACATCAAACGGGCGATTTGCCACGGTCAGTAGCGGCAAGCCTCTAGAAATGTTAAGGAACTCTTAACCAAAACCGCACGTTCGCATCCTCGAGCGTGGTAAGGCCGAGGAGTGACTTGATGAATAAAAATCTTTGTTTGTGGACGGTTGCAGCCCCCGCATTGCTGGCGGCTACGCCTGCGATCGCCGGACACGACTCACCCGATAGCGTGCCTTACGGCGCTGAATACGGCCCCACCGCTACCTATGACGACGGCGCGTATAACTGGGATGACCGCGTCTATTCGCAGGAAGATCAGCAGAGCGGTACCTATGACGGCACCTGGTCCGGCAATTATGTCGATGATCAGGGCCGCGTCTATCAGGGCGAATGGCAGGGCACCTATGTCGACGAAAACGGCCAGGCTTTTCAGGGCAGCTATCGCGGCACCTCCATCGGCGCGCCACGCTACGGTTATGAGACCAATGGGGTAGCGACGGCTCCTTATGCCGGCGCCGAATATCAGGCTGGAACACCCTATCAAGGCGCGCCTGCTTATCAGGGCACACCCGCCTATCAAGGCAGCTATGTGGCGCAAGCACCCGGTTATGGCTATGAACAGCGTCAGGACAATGGCGTCGGCGGTGCGGTTATCGGCGGCGTTGCAGGCGGTGTTGCCGGCAATCTGATCGCCGGGCGCGGCAACCGCCTGGCCGGCACGTTGATCGGCGGAGGCCTTGGCGCCGCGGCCGGTTATGCAATCGACAAAGCGGAAGACCGCGGCCAGCGCCGCTATTATCGCGACGATCGCCGCGTATATAGAGGCTCCGCTCCCGTCTATCGCGGCCCCGCCCCGGCCTATGGCGGCGCGTATGCGCAAGGCGCGCGCGGATATGCGATGCCGACCGGCTATGGCTGGCAGGGCCACCGCTATTGGTATCGCGGCTATGCCCAGCCGCAGGCTTACAATGGCGGCACCACAACAGTCGTCGTCGTTCCCGGCCAGACGACCACCACGACGACGACGACCGTGACCGAGGAATATGTCAGCACCGGGCATGACAAGCGCGTGATCCGCAAGGACAAGCGTCTGCGCCGCTAAAGCACGCGTCGATTACAAGCTTAACATCTAAAAAAACCCCGTCGGATCGGCGGGGTTTTTTACTGTCTCAAATCTCGATCTAACGCCAGGATTACGCGCCGCCGGGCTCGAACTTTTCCCAGCCCTCCGGCCCGAGCCGTTCGAGCGGGCGATAGCGGACCTTGTACTGCATCCGCGCCGATCCCTCGACCCAATAGCCGAGATACACATAAGGCAGCCCAGCCTTGCGCGCGCGCATGATGTGATCAAGGATAATGTAATTGCCAAGCCCCTTGCGGTCCTCCAGATCGGGATCGAAGAAGCTGTAGATCATCGACAGCCCGTCCGATTGCTGATCGGTAAGGCAGGCGCCCACAAGCTTACCGGGCAAACCGTCCGCGCCCGGCTCGCGATATTCGATGACATAGCTGTTGACCGGCGTCTGCTCGACCATGTCCGCATAGTCCATGTCGTCCATATCGTTCATGCCGCCATCGGGATGGCGGGCGTTCAGATACCTGCGCAGCAGATCATATTGCTCGGACGTGGACCAGGGGCGGCAGGCCGAAACCTGCAAATCTTCGTTGCGGCGCAAAAGCTTGCGCTGCGTCGCACCCGGCTCGAATTCGTTCGCGATTACCCGCACCGAAACGCAGGCGCGGCAGTCCGCGCAGCTCGGCCGGTACGCGACATTCTGGCTGCGACGAAAACCGATGCGGCCAAGCGCATCGTTCAGCTCATCGGCATGCTCGCCGTTGAGCTCGGTAAAGACCTTCCGCTCCGTGCGCCCCGGCAAATAGGGGCAAGGCGCCGGATTGGTGAGGAAAAAGCGGGGAAAGCGTACCGGTGCGCTCACGGGTGGGGACTGTCCTGCCGAATGAATGAGGAGCGCTCAACCTATGCAGCGCGGCCCATCAAGGAAAGCCGATTTACCACATTTCGACGTTCACCGGTAACGCTTAGTCCATTTCGACTCGGTGGAGCGAATAACCCTGGCTCCGCAGATCCTCGATCAGGGCATCGAGCTGTTCCTTATCGCGCGCCTCACACTCGATGTCGGTGATCAGTCCCTTGGCGGGCAGATTGGTGAAAATCCGCTGATGATAAATTTCGATTATGTTGACGCGGTGCTTGTCGAAGGTGCGCATCACCTTGAACAGCGCACCGGGCCGGTCCTGCAGCGTGATGCGCAGGCGCGATAAGCGGCCGGACCGAGCAAGATCGCGAATAAGAACGTTCGCCAGAAGGCGTGTGTCGATATTGCCGCCACATAGGACGAGGCCGACATTCTTGCCGGAAAACTTCTCCGGGTTGGCCAGCACGGCGGCGAGGCCGGCAGCGCCCGCGCCCTCGACGACTGTCTTCTCGATCTGCAGCAGCAGGCTGACGGCGCGCTCGAGATCCGCCTCGCTGACGAGCAGGATGTCGTCGACCAGCTCGGATATCCACTGCCGCGTGAGCGCGCCCGGCTCCTTGACGGCAATGCCCTCTGCCAGCGTGTCGCCAGCGCATTCACCCGATCCACCCTTCACCGCGCCGTACATAGACGGGTACAGTTCGGCTTCCACACCGATAAGCTCGATATCGGGCTTCAGCGCGCGCGCCGCGGTGGCGATACCGGACATCAAGCCGCCGCCACCGATGGGCACGACCAGGGTGTCCAGATCAGGCTGGGCCTCCAGCATTTCGATGCCGATGGTCCCCTGCCCCGCAGCAACGTCGGGATCGTCGAAGGGATGGACGAAGGTGAGGCCCTGTTCCTGCTCCAGCTCACGCGCATGGGCGTAGGCATCGTCGAACTTTTCGCCGAACAGCACCACCTTGCCGCCCACGCTTTCGGTCTGCATCACTTTGACCACCGGGGTGGTCACCGGCATCACGATGGTTGCAGGAATGCCAAGGCGCGTGGCGTGATAGCTAAGGCCCTGAGCGTGGTTGCCGGCGGACGCCGCGATAACACCCTTGGAACGCCGCTCTTCGCTCAGCAGCAGAAGCGCATTCAGCGCGCCGCGCTCCTTGAAGCTGGCGGTGAACTGGTGGTTTTCGAACTTCAGATAGATATTCGCGCCGGTAATGTTGCTCAGCGTCTTGCTGTGGCTCATCACCGTCTCGACCACCGCACCGCGCACACGCTCACACGCCGCGCGAATTTCATCGATGGTGAGATCGCTACGGCCGGCCGCGGGCGCTATTTTCGACTGTTCGTTCATATGCGCGGGCTAACCTGTCTGGCCCTTACGCGCAACGCCCGTTAGGACGTGACGCCATGACCAAGATCGCATTTATCGGGCTCGGCGTTATGGGCTTTCCCATGGCCGGGCACCTCGCAGCCGCCGGACACGATGTGACCGTCTATAACCGCACCAGCGCAAAAGCTGATGACTGGGTGGAACAGCATGGAGGCGCCATGGCCGCGAGCCCGCGTGAAGCGGCTGCGGGGGCCGAGATCGTCTTCACATGCGTCGGCAATGACGACGATCTGCGCTCCGTAACGCTTGGGCAGGACGGCGCTTTTGCCGGAATGGCCGAAGGGACATTGTTCGTCGATCATACCACCGTGTCCGCGCATATCGCCCGCGACTTAGCGGAAAAGCTGGAAGAGCAAGGCTGTCACGGCATCGATGCCCCGGTCTCCGGCGGGCAGGCGGGTGCGGAAAACGGCAAGCTTGCCATCATGTGCGGCGGCTCGGACGCGGCGATGGACCGCGCGCGGCCGGTGATGGACGCCTACGCCGCACGCATCGTCCATGTCGGCGGGCCGGGCGCGGGGCAGACCACCAAGATGGTGAACCAAATCTGCATCGCCGGCGTGCTGTCGGGGCTTTCGGAAGCGGTGCGGTTCGCGCAGTCCGCCGATGTCGATCTGGCCAAGGTGAAAGAAGCTATATCGGGCGGCGCTGCGCAAAGCTGGCAGATGGACAATCGCTGGGACACGATGGCTGCGGGCGAGTTCGACTTCGGTTTCGCGATCGACTGGATGCGCAAGGACCTCGGGTTGGCGCTGGACGAGGCGCGGCGCAACGGCTCCAGCCTGCCCAACGCAGCGCTGGTCGATCAATATTATGCCGAGGTTCAGGCGATGGGCGGCAACCGGCAGGATACCAGCGCGCTGATCCGACGGCTGCGCAAGGGCGGAGACAAAGATTGAAATTACTGGGCCGTTTTGCGGGCGCGTTGCTGCTCGCATCGTCGCTTTTCTCAGCTCCGGCGATGGCCGATGGGCTGTACGACAATGTCAACGGCTTCACGCTGGATGATGATGGCCAGCTTATCCGCTTCACCGGCATCCTGATCGACCGTGACGGCAAAGTCACAAAACTGCTCGATCGCAAGGACAAGCGCCCGCGCGAGCTTGACTGGCGCAAGGATGGCGATGGCCGCACGCTGATGCCCGGCTTCATCGATGCTCACGGCCATATCATGGAGCTGGGCTTCAAGCAGCTGACGCTGGACCTCTCGCAGACCAATTCGCTGGCCGAGGCGCAGGCCGCGATCGCGGCCTATGCGCGCGAATATCCCGAGCGGCGCTGGATCATCGGGACGGGATGGAATCAGGAAAAATGGGGCCTTGGCCGCTTCCCCACCGCAGCCGATCTCGACGTGGTAGTTTCCGATCGGCCGGTCTGGCTCTCACGCGTCGATGGACATGCCGGCTGGGCCAACAGCGCAGCGATCGAGGCGGCGGGAATTACCGCGAAGACCGAAGTGCCCAGCGGCGGCCGGATCGAAATGGCGAACGGCAAACCCAGCGGGGTGTTCGTCGACAAGGCCGGCGATCTCATACAGAAATTCGTGCCCGTCCCCCGCCCTGCCGAACGCGATCTGGCGTTCTCCAAAGCGCAGGACCTGCTCCTGTCCCACGGCGTTACCGGCGCGGCCGATATGGGCACCACGATCGAAGACTGGCAGACTTACAGGCGCGCAGGCGATGCCGGGTGGCTGAACATGCATATCGCAGCCTATGCCGCCGGTATCGATCAGATGATCGCCATCGCCGGGCCGCGCCCGACCCCCTGGCTGTACGATGACAAGCTGAAGCTCGTCGGCGTGAAGCTTTATCTCGACGGAGCGCTGGGCAGCCGCGGGGCATGGCTGAAGCAGCCTTATGCCGACGCGCCCGATCAGAGTGGGCTTCCCATGCTCGGCAGCGCAGAATTGCGTAATCTGATGAGCCGTGCGTCAATGGACGGCTTTCAGACCGCGGCGCATGCGATCGGCGATGCGGCGAATGCAGAAGTGCTCGGCGCGATCGACGAGCTGGCGGAAACCTATGATGGCGACCGCCGGTGGCGCATCGAACATGTGCAGATCGTCGATCCCGTCGATTTGCCGCGCCTTGGCCGCAACGGCATCATCTCTTCCATGCAGCCGACCCACCAGACCAGCGATCGCCAGATGGCCGAAGCGCGGTTGGGACCGGGTCGACTGGAAGGTGCCTATGCCTGGCGAACGATCCTGAGCGACGGCGGGAAACTGGCCTTCGGCTCCGATTTCCCGGTGGAGGCGCCCGATCCGTTTGCCGGGTTCGCGGCCGCGATTTCGCGCACCGGCCCTGACGGACAACCCTTTGGCGGGTGGCGCCCGCAGGACGCGGTCAGCCGCATACAGGCCCTCGCCGCATACACCACCGGCGCAGCGTTCGCAGAATTTGCCGAGAAGAACCTCGGCAGTCTGACGCCCGGACATCGCGCCGATTTCATTCTGGTGGACCGGGACATCATGCTTGCCAGCCCCTCGGATATCCGCGCGACGAAGCTATTGGAAACCTGGGTGAATGGCCGTCCGGTCTATCAGGCCAAGGATAAATAAGGCACGCTCAGGAATTTGCTGCACTGCAAACATTGCCTCGATCGAATGACCGGTGTATGGACCGAGCGATTTTTTCAAAGATCAAAAGTGAGGGAGACAATTATGAAACTCGGAAAGATTGCAGCAGCCGCTGCCATGCTTTCGCTGACGGCCGCTCCGGCCATGGCGCAGGCAACCCAGTCCGCAAGCGCGCTTTCGGTCGCCGGTGCTGAGCGTCTCGGCGCTTCCGTCGATCAGGATAGCGATCTTGCCGGCAGCAACGTGCTCATCGGCATCGTAGTTGTCGCAGCCATCATCGGCGCGATCATCGTTGTCGCCGACGACAATAATGATGAGCCGGTCAGCCCCTGATCGTTCGATCAGACTGATATGAGAAAGGGCGCCGCGGCGCCCTTTTTTGTGTCTTGCTTCAGGATGCGTTGCAGACGCCGGTTTTCAGATGCCGACGCTGAGAAAGTCGGGCACCGGCCCGTTCCAGTCGCCAGCCACATCTGACTTGCGCGCATTTCCATCAGCCCGCCTGTCGCTCTGCGTCTTGCGCGACGGCACTACCTTTTCTTCGGACAGCGTGGACGTATCCTTCGCGCGCCCACCACGACTACGCGAACGGTTGGAACGCGCAGGCTTCTCTTCGCGCTCATCGGATATTGCCGACTGCTCCGGCTCAGCCGCTTTTCCGGATGAACCGCTGTCCTTCGTCGCCGCATCGCTGTCCTGGCGCTGGATCTTGGTGCCGATCAGCTTCTCGATATTCTCGAGCGCCTCTTCATCGTCCGGCGTTACGAACGTGTAGGCGACACCCGTGGCTCCCGCCCGGCCGGTGCGGCCGATGCGATGGACATAATCGTCCGGATGCCATGGACAATCATAGTTGAAGACATGACTGACGCCCTTCACGTCGATGCCGCGCGCGGCAACGTCGGAGGCGACCAGGATATTGACCTCGCCCGATTTGAAGAGGTTCAACTCGGCGATGCGCGCGGGCTGGTCCATGTCACCATGGATTTCACCGCTGGCAAATCCGCGGCGCTTCAGCTCCTTGTTGAGATCGCGGACCGTTGTCTTGCGATTGCAGAAGACGATACCGTTCTGCACATTTTCGCTTTCGAGCAGTTCGCGCAGCTTCGCCTTCTTGGAACGCGCGCTCAGCTTCACCAGACGCTGATCGATATTTTTCGCCGCCGTCGCTGGGCGCGCAACCTCTATATGCTTGGGATTGGAGAGGAACTTGTCCGCAAGCTTCTTGATCGGCCCCGGCATGGTTGCCGAAAACAAAAGGGTCTGCCGCGTCGCGGGAAGCTTGGAACAGATGCTCTCGATGTCCGGAATGAAGCCCATGTCGAGCATCCGGTCCGCCTCGTCGATCACCAGCAATTCGCATCCGTTGAGGAGGATGTTGCCGCGATCGAACAGATCCATCAGCCGGCCGGGCGTGGCAATCAGCACGTCGACGCCTTTTTCGAGAGCCTTGACCTGATCACCCATCGAAACGCCGCCGATCAGCAGGGCCATGGTGAGCTTGTGGTTCTTGCCGTATTTTTCGAAATTTTCGGCAACCTGCGCGGCCAGTTCGCGCGTAGGCTCAAGGATGAGCGAGCGCGGCATCCGTGCGCGGCTGCGCCCATGAGCAAGAATGTCGATCATCGGCAGGACGAAGCTGGCCGTTTTGCCCGTTCCGGTCTGCGCAACACCAATCAGATCGCGCATCATCAGCACCGAAGGAATGGCGCTCGCCTGGATCGGGGTCGGCTCTGTATAGCCGGCCTCATCGACCGCTTTTAGGAGTTCATCGGAAAGGCCGAGATCGGCGAAGGTCATCCATGTTCCTGATATTTGCCGGGAGAAGTCGTTGTCATCCATCCGGTCTTGCACATGCGCATGCGTCGCTGCGGGAAAGGGCCCGCGCGAGACCCGCTGCCAATGCTGTAAAGTGGCGCCTTAGTCAAGCGATCCGAAGCCAGACCCCCCGACTACAAGCGCCGCCGCCCCACCAGAATGTTCAGTTTTTCGTTTCCGCAACAACGCGGCGTAGGCGATCAATCTCACACCGCATGCCCGAACGCGCCATCAGAACATCGCGGCCTGCGCAAACCTTCCCGTCTTTACTTCGCTCCATGTAGAGCCCGGCGTGGAAGTCCATCGCGAGGCAGCCACCGTCCAGATAGGCGCGAATGCGCTGGCGATCGCGCGTGATGAAATCAAGTGCGCGACTGCGCGAGGGCGTCATGCCGACGATCTGATCGGACGCGAGGCACTGTTTCATCTTCTTCTCGACCAGCCGGGGCGGCGGAGCGGCGGCCGGTGTGCGCGCTGGCCGGGTGGCCGAAAGCTGCACGCGATCAGACGAGCGACGCGGGATGCGGATGATGATGCGCTGCTCGATCCGCACCTGAAACACCGGCTCCGGTGCCGGGGACATGGTGTCCACCATCGGCATGGCTACTGGGTCTGCCGGAATCATGTCTCCGCCGGCGGCCGCACTGGCAGTCAGAATGGCGAGCCATTGCCAGATCACGCATATTCCCCAAGCAATTCGAAACGATCGGCTGCGATGCCGCTGCTATATGCTGTGCCATTGAACGTGGAGTGAACTGACACGTCAACCCCGCCATCGCGGGTGTCCCGTTCCTGCGCTTGCTCTTGCGCGGCTCCGCGGCGCAACCTAAGGCCTTGCCAGCAATATTCGAGGCCGTCCGCGGCCCGCCAAGTGTAATGGAGCAGAAGTGATGGCGAGTGCGCCGACCCCCAATAACCTTCCGATGTTTTACAAGGACCTCGTTCCGCTCAACAGCGAACAGCATGGCGACTGGCGCACGCGCGGTCTGGACGATGCCAAGTTCCTTTCGAACCAGCATGCCATTCCCATCACGGTCGATGAGTTCGTGCCCTGCTCGCGCAGCTATCCGATAATCTTCTCGTCGGGCGACCAGCCGGTGCCGCTGGCGCTGATGGGCATGAACGAGGGCGTCAACACCTTCATCAACGATGAAGGCAAGCTCGACCAGCCGGTCTATCTGCCGGCCTATATCCGCCGCTACCCCTTCCTACTCGCGCGTCTCCAGCAGGACAGCGATGAGCTGTCGCTTTGCTTCGATCCCGAAGCCGGCGCGATCGGCCCGTTCGATGAAGGCGAAAAGCTGTTCGAGGACGGCCAGCCCAGCGAAGCAACCAAGAATATCCTGAAGTTCTGCGAGGATTTCGAGCAGTCCGGCGCGCGCACCCAGGCCTTTATGGAGGACCTCAAGAAGAGCGGCCTTATCATGGATGGCGAGGTGTCGATCCAGCAGAACGGTGTGGAACAGCCCTTCATCTACCGCGGCTTCGGCATGATCGACGAGCAGAAGCTGAAGGATCTGCGTGGCGACGAACTTCGCAAGATGAACCAAAACGGCATGCTTCCGTTGATCCATGCCCACCTCTTCTCACTCCAGTTGATGCGGGAGCTTTTCTCACGTCAGGTTCAGCTCGGTAAAATGCCGCAGGTGACCGAAGCACCACAGGTCTAAATCATATGGCAACGACTACGAGCAACGGCCGCGATCGCTACTCCACGGTGGCGATCATCCTTCACTGGCTGATTGCCGCGCTGATCATCACCAATCTCGTTCTGGCGAAATTGGCAGAGGGCGCCAGCGGTTCGGCTCGTAGTTCGTTGATGGGGCCGCATATGGCCATCGGGATTTCGGTCCTGTTTTTCAGCATCATCATGGTGCTCTGGCGAATCACGCATCCGCGTCCGCCTTTGCCAGCCGAACTGGCGGGGTGGGAACGCGTTCTCTCGAAGATCGTGCACGTCCTGTTCTATATCCTGATCATTGCTGCGCCGCTTGCCGGCTGGCTTCTGGTATCCAGCCATGGCGGATCCAAGGGTATTGACTTCTTCGGCCTATTCACCGTGCCCGATCTCCCGGTTTCTGCGGATAAGCAGGGCCATGAATTGATCGACACGGTCCACAAGAACCTCGGCGGCGCGTTCATCTATCTGATCGCTCTCCACGTGCTTGGTGCATTAAAGCATCAGTTTATCGACAAAATGCCCTATTTCCACCGGATGTGGCCCGGCTGAGCAGAGCCAAGCTTTTTCCGGCACGGACTTTGCATTTTATTGTGTCGGAATATTGAAACCAAAGGGCGCACAGGCCATTTAGGATTGGACGGACATTCCCCCTCTTGTCCGTCGGGCGTCCTTGGGGCGTCATCTCCCTGAGCCTTGGCCACCCCGAAAGGGGTGGTCTTTTTGTTTCAGGGTCTATTCGGCAGCATTCGGCCAGCTTTGCTCGGTCAATTCCAGCTCCAATGTGGCGACTGCGCGGAGCAGCCACTGCGCCATGCCGTTCACCGCCTCGGTCACCGGCTCGCGCGCAAGGGCATCAAGATAGAGCCCCCGATCCACTTCCAGTTGCAGCGCCTGAATATGCCCTGCCGGATTGCCATGACGTTCCAGCACATAGCCGCCCGCATAGGGATGGTTCAGCGCCGCTTCCCACCCCTCCTGGCGTGCCTGCTCGACAAGGAGCGATGCCAAGCGGCTCGATGCGCTGCGCCCGAACCGATCGCCTACGACGATCCGGGGAGCGGCTCCCGCGGGATAACGCAAGCTCGGCATACTGTGCAGATCGAGCAATAGCGCGCAACCGAGGCGGCGTCGCATCGCGCGCAGCACGTCTGCGATCCGGCGATGGTAGGGCCGGTGATCCTCCGCAATGCGCCGATCGAGCTCGCTCCGGTCCAGACGACCGGTCCACAACTCCCCGGCCGTACCCAACCAGCGCGGGACCAGCCCCAGCCCTCCGCGCACCTTGGCATTAGGCGGATCGACCTCATCCGCGTTCAGCCCTTCGATCATGGCAGCGTCCACTTCGCGCTCCGATCGATTGAGATCGATCCAAGCGCGTGGGCGATGCGCGACGATACAGGGAAAGCCGGCATCGATCGCGGCCTTCGCCAGCAGATCGACATAGCGGTCTTCAAGCCGCTGCAGGATGGATGGCGACACCCGGGACCGGGCTAGCAGGTCGGGCGGATAGACGCGGCCTGAATGCGGTATCGATATCAGCAGCGGGCGGGCGGGATCGTCCAGTCCATAGCCGGTAAAACTTGGCAGGCGATCGGGTTCGCATTCGGCCATCATCAGCCGAGATAGTCCGCCCGGCACCTACGCGCAATCACGCCCGGCCGCCGTTTCGGCCATAGAAAATAAACTTCTATCGGTTATGACAAGCACACATCATCGATCCCATCCCGAACAGACCGAGCCTCCCTTATGCCCGACCCGATCCGTATCCTGCTGGCCGAAGACGAAGAGGCGATGCGGGGCTATCTGACGCGCGCCCTGGAAAAGTCGGGCTATGAAGTGGTGGCCGTCGATCGCGGTACGGAAGCACTGCCGTTGCTCAAGGAGCAGCGGTTCGACCTGCTCCTCACCGACATCGTCATGCCGGAAATGGACGGGATCGAGCTTGCCCAGCATTGCGGCAAGGTTTCCCCCGATACGCAAGTGATGTTCATCACTGGTTTTTCCGGCGTCACCTTGCGCGCTGGCGAGGCCGTTCCTCGTGCGAAACTTCTGTCAAAGCCGTTCCACTTGCGCGATCTGGTGCTGGAAGTGGACCGCATGTTTCAGGGCGAGAGCAAGAGCGGCCTGATTTAGGCACTTGAACGCCGGCGCTCCTGTCGTTAGAGGAGCGGCCTTCGATCGCGCCCCACGAGGGGCGTGACCACCGGAAAATGGGCGTATAGCTCAGTGGTAGAGCACCGTGTTGACATCGCGGGGGTCGGAAGTTCAATCCTTCCTACGCCCACCATTTTCCGGAACTGAGGCTTGATCCGGGGGAGTGCCCCCGAAGACTTCGGCATCCCCAGGCTCGCTGGCACGCGCACCACGATCTGGAACCGTCGCGCCTATTCCGTCGCGCCCTTCATGATTTCCTCTTTGATCTGCTTGCGCCAGCGCGGCTCCGGCACGTCTCCGCCGCCCGGCCAGCCTTCTCGCTGCTCGCCGCGCACGCCGTCGATATCTTCTGTCTGATCGTGGAACAGATGGACGTGCGTTTCATAAGGCATGTCGATCCCCGCCTCGTCGAGCGCATATTTGATCGCGCGGATTACCTCGGCGCGCGTTGCCACCAAATCTTCGCGGAGGCTCTTGGTCCACCAGCGCACGCGCACCGTGACCCAACTTGCGGCCAGATCCCAGGTCAGCACGTCGATGCCATGTTCGCTGTCGACATGTTCGCAGGCATCGACCGCGCGGCGAATCACATCGCGCGCGGCATCAAGATCGTCGCCATAGCCGATGCCGACATCATATTCCGCGCGCCGTGTGGCGTAGGCGGTCTTCACCACCACGCTGTTGGTATAGACCGTGCTGTTGGGGATCACGATGCGCTGGCCGTCATAGGTGCGGATGTTGGTGGCGCGGGTCTTGATCGATTCCACCGTGCCGACATGCGTATCGACCTCGATCTGGTCGCCCACGCGGAAGGGCTGACGCAGCAGGATGAGGAGGCCAGCCAGCCAGTTCTGCAGAATATCCTTGAAGGCAAAGCCGATCGCGATGGAGCTGACGCCGAGCCCCGCCACCAGATCGCCCGGATTGAGGCTGGGCATTACGATGGTGAGCGCGATGAGGAGACCCCAAAGGATCAGCGCCCATTTCACGAGCGAGCCCAGCACCGCTCCCAGATCGCTGCGCTGCCGCGCCGCCAGGCTGCGACGGACGATCTGCCCCAGTGCATAGGCCAACAGCAGGAACAGCAGGAACGTGATGCCCGCGGCCACGAAATTGGGCCAGTTGAGATCGATCCAGTGCAGCCATCCACTGACCTTATCCACTGCCGCATTGGGATCGAGCGCATTGCGGGTCGGGGCGGCGGCGGCGGCGGCGGCGAGCATCGTGAGATCGATCATGCGGAATTAACCGTCCGCAGCCCCAAGCGTTCCGGCCCCGTAACGGGAACCGAAATCCCCGCCCGCCATTGATCGACGTGAACATTCAAAGCACCGACGGAGCTCTCATGACCGATATTTTCGAACGCCTGAAACAGGACCACGACCGCCATCGCGAGATGCTCGAAAAAATCGGCGACACCAGCGGCGACAGCGCCGAACGCGAGGAGCTGTTCAAGAAGTTCCGGATCGAAGTGACTGCCCATGCGGCAGCCGAGGAAGAGTCGCTCTATGCCGTGATGCTGCAGGATCCTGATATGCGCGAAGAAGGCACGCACTCCGTGTCCGAGCATAAGGAGATCGACGATTTTCTGGAGGAGCTGCAGGAAACCGACATGTCCAGCCCCGGCTGGATCGCCACGTTCAAGAAGATGCGTCACCGGTACGAGCATCATATCGATGAGGAAGAAGAGGATATCTTCCCGGTGGCGAAGAAAGAGCTCGACAAGGGCGTGCCCGAAGACCTCGCCGCCAAGTTCGAGGAGCGCAAGCCCGCCGAGAAGGAACGCGCCGAGAAGGGCGAGAAGAACGAAGCGCTGGACTGATGCAATCGGGGGTTGCGGCATTCCGCGCCCCCATTACACCGGCTTCCATGAGCCTATCCGAACTTCTGAACACATTCCGCGCGAATGACCTTTCCGTAGCCGTTCCTTCAGGCTGGATGCAGGGTCGCACCGCTTATGGCGGCCTCTCCAGCGCCATCGCGCTGGAAGCGGCACGAACGATCGAGGACGATCTGCCACCTTTGAAGAGCGGGCAGATCGCGTTCGTCGGCCCCATCGCGGAGACAGTGACCGCCAAGCGCCGCCTGCTCCGCCGCGGCAAGAACACGGCCTTCGTTCAAGTCGAGCTCGAAAGCCAAGGCGGCATCGGGATGATCGCCAGCTTCATCTTCATGAACGGCCGTCAAAGTTCGATCGCTTTCGACCTCGTCCCGAACATCGAGCTGCCGCCGCTTCCGTCTGACGAGGAAACGCGCAGCGGCCCGCCGGAATTCTTCACATCACAGCTCCATTACCCCGACAAGCGGCTGGAGCTGGGCAAGGGCAATGTGCATCTAGCCAATTGGCACCGTTTGAAAGAGCGCGAGGGGCTCGATCCGATGGTCGAGCTGATGGCGATCGGCGACGCGCTGCCGCCCGCGGCTATGGGCGCGATGGAAAAGCCCGGGCCGGTCAGCAGCATGAACTGGCAGTTCAACCTCCTCACCGATGCCCTCGAAACCACGGACGGCTGGTGGTGGGTCGATGCCGAGGGCCATCAGGCCGCCGATGGATCGAGCAGCCAATATATGTCGCTGCGCAATGCCGACGGCCGGCCGGTGATGATGGGGATGCAGTCGGTCGCTATTTTCGTCTGACCGGCGCCCCCACCCTTCATTTGCCCAGATAGCGCCTTTCCGCTTCCAGCATATAATCGCGCGAAAGCGGCAATGCGCGCCGTTCGCGGACGAACTGGATCTGATAATTACACATTCCCCCGCCTTCGAAGGCCGCGGCGGCACCTGCCAGATAGAAAATCCACATCCGGTAGAAGCGCTCGTCATACATGGCGACGACCTTGTCCTTCTGCGCCACCACCCGCTCATACCAGGCCCGCAGCGTATATCCGTAGTGAAGCCGCAGCGTCTCGATATCGCTGTGGATCAGCTTGGTCTTCTCGCTCGCCTCCAGCGTTTCCGACAGTGCCGGGATATAACCGCCAGGGAAGATATATTTGCGCGTGAATGCATCGGTCGCACCCGGCCCGCCGAAACGCCCGATCGTGTGGATCAACGCGACGCCGTCCGCCTTCATCAGCTTGCGCAGGCAGGCAAAATAGGTTTCGAAATTGGGCTGGCCCACATGTTCGAACATACCGATCGAGACCACCCGATCGAAGCTCTCCGGCTCACGCGCGGCGAGATCGCGATAATCGACCAGCTCGAACGTCACCCGGTCTGCCACGCCCGCCTTCTCCGCGCGCTCCTTGGCCAGGGCCAGCTGCTCGGTGCTCAGCGTGATGCCGTGAACGCGGATGTCCATGAGCGAGGCAAGATACAGCGCCGTGCCGCCCCAGCCGCAGCCGATATCAAGCACCCGCTGCCCCGGCTCCAGCGCCAGCTTGGCCGCGATATGCGCCTTCTTGGCGGTCTGCGCCTCTTCCAGCGTCATGCCCTCTTCGGGCCAATAGGCGCAGCTATACTGCATGTCTTCATCCAGCCAGAGCCGGTAGAAATCATTGCTGAGATCATAATGATGCGCGACGTTCTGGCGCGATCGGCCGATGCCGTTGACCTGGTCCGCGCGGCTCAGCAGCCACTCGCCGGCACGCGCCAGCGGCTTGCGCGCGCCCACCTCGGCCCCGGCCTCCCAGGGTGCGTTGCGGCGCACCAGCATGATCAGATCCCAGATGTCGCCCTCTTCGACGGTAACGCTGCCGTCCATATAGGCTTCGGGCATGCCGAGATTGGGATTGGTGACGATCCGCCGCTCCGCTTTCTTGTCGTGAAAACGCAAGGCGACGTCGGGCCAGCCGTCGGTCTTTATTCCGAAGCGCTCGACGCTGCCGTCGGGCCAGAAAAACGCAAGAGTGCCGCGTTCGATGCGCGAGCCGATGATCCGTCCAAGCAAACTCATGTCAGGGCATTTAGCGTTCCCCTCCCATTTTACCACCGCTTGACGCGAGCGCGCACCGCCCCACCATACCGGTCTTTCGAAATGCTTTGACGCAGCCCGCATCGCTGTTAGCTCTGTGACCGATAAAGGAGAGGCCGAATGGCAAGCAAGGCGGCGGATTTCGCCGAAACAGTGATGCCGGGCGTCAGCCCGCGGGCGCGCAAGATCACGCTCGCCCTGCTCACGATTACATATTTTTTCAGCTATATGGACCGGCAGATCCTCTCGATCCTGATCGAGGATATCAAGGCGGATCTGGTGCTGACGGACACGCAGATCGGCATTGTCGCCGGCCTTGCCTTTGCCGTATTCTATGCGACGCTCGGCATACCGGTTGCATGGCTGGCCGATCGCAAGAACCGCCGCAATATCATCTCCATCGCGCTGGCGTTGTGGAGCGGAGCCACCGCGCTGTGCGGATTCGCGAACAATTTCGTCCATCTGTTGCTCGCCCGAATCGGGGTGGGGATCGGCGAAGCCGGGTCCAGCCCGCCCAGCCATTCGATGATCGCCGATCTTTACGGGCCCAAGAAGCGCGCGGGCGCTCTCGCCATCTATTCGCTTGGCGTTACGCTGGGCGCGGCAATGGGTACCATTCTGGGCGGCACGATCGCGCATTTTTACGGCTGGCGCATGGCGTTCTTCGTCATCGGCCTGCCCGGCATTCTGCTGGCCATCGCGGTGCGCCTGTTCGCGGTGGAGCCGCCACGCGGCATGTCGGACGCCGCACAGACGGTGGCCGACGATAGCAGCCCTAGCCTTTGGGACGGGTTCCGCGCCCTTTGGCAAAACCGCGCCGCGCGCCATCTGGTGGCCGGCGTCACCATCACCTCGATGATCGGCTACGCGCTCACCTCCTGGGGTCCGGCTTATTATATCCGCAGCTTCGGCTTCGATAAGCTGGAGATCGCGCTCTACATCGCGCCGATTCTGGCGGTCGCGGGCGTCGCCGGAACCGTTGGCGGCGGCAAACTGGCCGACCGGCTGGCCGAACGCCACGGCTTGCACAGCCAAAGCATGATGATTGCAGTGGGCAAAACCGCGGCCCTGCCCTTCCTCTTCGCGCTCTATCTCTTGCAGGACGCTTGGTGGGCTATGGCGAGCTATTTCATCGCGCTGCTGTTCCAGAGCTGTTATCTCGGCCCCACTTTCGCGCTGATCCAGGGTCTTGCGCCGCTGAAGATGCGCGCCGTCTGGGCGGCGATCACGCTGCTCGTCATCAACCTGATCGGGCTTGGTGCCGGGCCGACCGCGATCGGCATATTGTCCGATGTGTATCGCGGCGCTTTCGGTGAGGAATCGCTGCGCTACGCTCTGCTGACCGGCGCAGCGTTCACCCCCTGGGCGGTGTGGCATTATTGGCGCGCGGGCAAGGCGCTGAAGGAAATGGAGCGCGCCGCCGCCTAAGCCTCGCTCTCCCCTTCCAGCAGAACGCGCGGACCGGCACCCTTGGCCGCCCATGCGTCGCCGGGATTGTAGAGCGCACATTTCTTCAGGCTGAGGCAGCCGCAACCGATGCAGCCGGTGAGGTCCGCACGCATTTTTTCCAGCGCCGCGATGCGCCGGTCGAGCACTTGCGCGATCCGGCGGCTGCTGCGTTCCCAGTCCCGCGCGGTCGGCGCCCGGTCTTGCGGGAGTTTGGCAAGTTCGGCGCCGATCTCCTCTATCGTCAGGCCCAGCCGCTGCGCGATCAGCACGAAGCTCAATCGGCGGATATCCGCGCGGCGGAAGCGGCGGCGGTTGCCGCCATCGCGCTGCGGATGCACCAGCCCCCGCTCCTCGTAAAAGCGGATCGCCGAAACCGAAAGGCCGGTGCGCCGGGCCAGATCGCCTATACCGAGTAAGTCGCTTGGTCTCATCGATTTTTCCGTTCGCCAAATCGTTTGACCTCAACTTAGCTTGAGGTCGCACATGTTGCCAAGCGGATCGCACAAGGCGGCCGCAACGACCAGGAGAACGGCATATGGAAACGGCAATCGACAGGATCTGGGACAGGCTTTCGCGCGAGCATGAACGAACGACAGCAGCGCCCGCCCCGCATCCGCGGGGCGTAGGAATCGAGGCGGACGACGCGGCCATGCTGGCGCGTCTGTTCAGCCTGAAGGCGAGAGAGGAGGTCCGATCATGACCGACGCTTTCATCGAACATATCAACATCACCGTCACCGATCCGGACGGAGCCGCCGAAAAGCTTAGGCAGATCTTCGGTTGGACGGAACGCTGGCGCGGCCCTGCGCTGAACGGTGGACGCACGATCCATCTGGGCAGCGAGGATCACTATCTCGCGCTCTATTGCCCCAAGGACGTTCCCGCCGGGCGCTTCCCCAAAGGCGCGCCGTTGCAGCATATCGGCGTGGTGGTGGACGATCTGGATGATGCCGAGACCCGCGTAGCCGCGGCGGGCTATCGACCATTCAACCATGGCGATTACGAACCCGGGCGGCGCTTCTACTTCCTCGGCCCGGACGAGATCGAGTTCGAGGTCGTGAGCTACGCCTGAGGTCAGGCCGATAGCCATGCGGGCGGGCACTGGCCAAGCCGGGCCCGCCTCTTTATGCGCGCATGCATGAGCACGCATTTTTATGAGCCCGCCGCCGGCCACGGCCTGCCCCATAATCCGTTCAATGCCATCGTCGCGCCGCGGCCGATCGGCTGGGTGGGCACGGTAAGCGAAGCGGGCGTTCACAATCTGGCGCCGTACAGCTTCTTCAACGCGTTCAACTACACTCCGCCAATCGTGGGATTCTGTAGCGTGGGCGACAAGGACTCGCTCAAAAATGTACGCGAGGTGCCGGAGTTCAGCTGGAACCTCGCCACCTGGGCGCAGCGCGAGCAGATGAACGCAAGCTCGGCCGGGCTGGACCATGGCACCAGCGAATTCGAAGCGGCGAAAATTGAGGTCGCCGAGCCCAAGCTGATCTGCCCCAAACTCGTGGCCGCCGCCCCCGTCCAATTCGAATGCCGCGTGACGCAGATCGAACAGCTGAAGACCGCGAGCGGGGACGATGTGCCCAGCTGGCTGATCCTGGGCGAAGTCGTGGGCGTCCATATCGACGAAACGATGCTGGAAGACGGCATCTACCAGACCGCCCGCGCCCGCCCGATCCTGCGCGGCGGCGGCCCCGGCGATTATTTCACCGTCACCGACAACGACAAGTTCTTCATGCCGCGCCCCGACTGATCGATTCGTTCGATTATCGGGGCCGTTCTTGATCCTAAGGTCACGGATGTCCCGATACGGGGTGCCCCTTTTCCTCCGGCCGCAAGCTGCACGGCAAAGCGAAGCAGGGCGGCGGAGCGAGCGGGGCATGGCCGCAGTTTAGCGCCTCAAGCCTTCTGTAGGACAGTGTTTCAGGCGCGGCGGCGGGCGATCAGCAGCATCGCGGCGGCGATGGCAGCGGCGAACAGCGCGCCTTCCAGCATACTGGTGGCGATCCGCGTGAAGACCCCGAAACCGTTCTCCCCGAACAGCGCGCCGATGGCGTTCAGCGACAGCTTCGATCCGGTGATGCGATCGGCGAACAGATCGAGGCTGCCGCCCATCAGCCGTCCTTCCGCCAGCGCGATCGCGAGGCCTGCCGCCGCGCCCACCGCGCCTGCTGCACCGGCGGCGACTTCCACCGGTTTATGCGCGAGGCGGTGGAGCGCCAGCCATGCACCCAGCCCCACCGCAGCGCCGAGCAGCGCTCCCTCCGGTGCGCCGGTGATATTGCCGGGCGATCGGCCCAGCATCAGTTGAAAGGCGTCGAGGCCGAGCAGACGCGTCAAGCCGCCGATCACGAGCCCGCCCAGCGCGCCGCCGAGCGTCAGCCGCATCCACTGCGCACCGCGCCGGCCTCCTTCCGCCACCGCGATACCGAAACACACCGCCGCCGCGCCCAGCGCCGCGACCATCAGCGTCACGCTGGCGATGACCACCAGCACCGAGAGCGAACCCATGCCCGGCGTGACCGTCGCACCGAAGCCGTAGAATAAGCCGCCCACAAGTCCGGCAAGTGCCCCGCCGAGCGTTCCCGCTCCCCAAAGCTGCAACAAAGCGGTCCAATCGCGCCCGCTTTCTGGCGCGGCAAACCTCTCTCCTGCTCGCAGCGCTTCCAGCGGGGCAGGCTCGACCGACGCGATGAAGCGATAGCCATGCTTCGGCACCGTCTCGATAAAACGCGGATCGCCCGCGCTGTCACCAAGTAGGCGGCGAAGGGTGCGGATGCATTGGGTCAGCGCCTCGTCGGTGACGGGCACGCCGCGCCAGACCTCTTCATGAAAGCGGTCCTTCGTCACGAGCGATCCGGCCTCCGCCACCAATAGGGCGAGCGCATCGAAATAGCGGCTGGAGCAATCGAGCGGCATGCCTTCTTCGGTCAGCGTGCGATCTGCCGGATCGAGAACGAACCGGCCGAATTGCACGGGACTTCCGCTCGATTTCACCAATTGCTCAGCCCTTCCTCATGACGCTCATGACCTGCCGCGGCCCAATAGCGGCTCCCCTTTCGATGAGGAGACGTACTGCAATGACCGACGACACGCTACGGCGCCCGCCCTACAGTTTTCGCCGCGCGATCATCTGGATAGCGATCATCACCGCCCTGCTCTGCCTCCCATTCATTGCGATGCAATTGACCGGCGAAGTGGACTGGACCGCCGGAGACTTCGTCTTCGCAGGCCTGATCTTCGGCGCGGTGGCGACCGGATATGAGCTTGCCGCACGCGCCGCCCCCAATGGCTGGTATCGGCTGGGCGCGGGGCTGGCGCTGCTGATCGGCCTGTTCACCGTCTGGAGCAACCTTGCGGTCGGTATCGTCGGTAGCGAGGACAATGCCGTCAATCAGATCTTCTTCCTGATCCCGCTGGCAGCGATCATCGGTACGGCGTTCGTTCGGGGACGGGCGGACGGCATCGCCAAGGTGATGGGCGTGGCTGCTCTGCTTCAATTGCTCACCGTTCCCACTGCTATCCTATGGGATCAGCGCGTGATCATATTCCTGATTGCTCTCTCTGTCGGATGGCTGGCCTCGGCCTGGTGTTTCCGCCGCGCGGCGCGATGATCAGTCGGCCTTGCGCAAGGTGAGCGCGAGCCATTCGCGCCTCACGCCATCGCTGCCTTTCCCGGTATAGCGATCGGCATCGAGAAGGCTGAAACCTGCCGCCGCATATCGCTCCTGCAGCCATGCGGCGGTAGGCAGGTTCGTCCAACGTCCCGAGGGATCGCGCGCCTCATCCGGATGGCATTCATCCGCCAGCTTGTAATTGGCGAAGTGCAGTCCGCCGGACTTCAGCGCGGCGTGGATGCGGGCGAGGATTGCGGGCAGCGCCGCGCGCGGCACGTGCAGCAGCGATGCATGAGCCCAGACGGCGTCATACTTCTCCACGGCGTCCAATTGATCGAAGCGCATCATCCGTGCGCCGATGCCGAAGCGCTGATTGGACTTGCGCACCATCGCTTCGGTGCCGTCGGTTGCGTCCAGCGCAAACCCGCGTCGGACGATATGCGCCGCATCGAGACCCACACCGCAGCCCAGTTCCAGCACCTGCGCGCCGGGCGCGAGCCGATCCAGGAAGGTGTCGAGGTGCCGGTGACGATCCTGCGCCGTGCTCGCGGTGTAGCGCGGAGCCGCCGCCTGATAATAAGCGATGGTCTGCGCGTCGAAGCTCATCGGCCCTTCAGATGCTCGGCAAGAAAGGCGAGCGTCGCGGGCCAAATCTCCTGCTGCGCGGCGAGCGTCGCTTCGTCGTAGCGAAATTCGCCTTCGGTTCGCTGAATACCGGTGCCGGACAATGCGTGGCCCGCGCCCGGATAGATCAGCGCGACCGTTTCCAGCCCGCCTGCCTCGGCGCGGCGTTCGGCGATGTTCTGCGCCATTCCGCCCGAATTCCAGGTATTGTCGGCATCGCCGCCCGCCACCAGCACCGGCTCGTCGATATCCTCCACCCGGATGCGCGCGGCGGGCACCCGATCGGGATTGGCCCGGCGTCCGGCATCCTGCGGGGTGCGCAGGCGCACGACCGCACCGGGGATCGCATATTTCGCGAACTCCTCTTCCATGCCGAGATAGGGCACGAAGGGCAGCGGCTCGCCCTGCCAGGAGAAACTGCTGACCTCGCCGGGCTTGGCGTGCGGGCCCCAGCCCTCCCAGATCACATCGCTCGGTACGATCGCGACGACGGCGGCGAACCCGTCGATCCGGCTGGCCCCGGCGAGAACGAACTCCGCGCCCTTGGACACGCCGTACAGTCCGATCGAATCCGCTTTCACATCATCACGTTTGCGCAGCCAGTCCCGCGCGATGGCGAGTTTTTCGAGCGGAATCGAATCGAACGCCTCGGGCAGCTTCGGCAACTGCTTGGACGGGGGGAGATAGGCAGGCGAATAATAGGGCAGGCCGAGCACCGCATAGCCCTGTTCGATAAATCGCGGGGCAGAACCGCGCGATCCCGTGTCGCCGCCCTCGCTACCGCCCAGAACGATCACGACCGGGAAGGGGCCGCTTCCCTCGGGCGTCGCGAAATAGGCATAGGGCAGTTCGTCGCCGACCATGATCTCGGTCGGTGCGACGGGCGGGCCGGGATCGGCCGCCACCGGCACCGAAAGCCCAAGACCGCAAGCCGCGAGAATTGTCAGAAACGTGCGCAAACTATACCTCCCTTAGTGTATTAGGAAGGCATTACACTTATGCGCGACCGTTTCAAGCGGCGGTTGCAGCTTCCGCAGCCTCGCGGTCCCGCTCGGCCCGGCTCTTCTTGGTGGCTTGCGTTTTCAGCTGGCCGCAGGCGGCGTCGATATCCCGGCCGCGCGGGGTACGCACCGGGGCACTGATGCCGCCTTCGAAGATGATGTTGCTGAACGCCCGGATGCGTTCCGGGGTGGAACATTCATAAGGCGCGCCCTCCCACGGGTTGAACGGGATAAGGTTCACCTTGGCCGGCAGGCGGTAATGCTTCAGCAGGCGGACCAGTTCGCGCGCATCCTCGTCGCTGTCGTTCTTGTCCTTCAGCATCACATATTCGAACGTGATGCGCCGGGCATTGTTGGCGCCGGGATAGTCGGCGCAGGCCTGTAGCAGCTCCTCGATGCCGTATTTCTTGTTGATCGGCACGATCTCGTCGCGGATGTCCTTGGTCACCGCATGGAGCGAAACGGCAAGGTTCACGCCGATTTCCTGCCCGCAGCGCTCCATCATCGGCACGACACCGCTGGTCGAAAGCGTGATGCGGCGCTTGGACAGCGCAAGGCCGTCGCCGTCCATCACCACTTTCAGCGCATCGCGCACATGATCGAAATTATAGAGCGGTTCGCCCATCCCCATCATCACGATGTTGGTGAGCATGCGGCCATCGGCAGTATAGGCCGCCTGATCGCTCTCTTCGTCCATATCGCCCACGGCCATGTTGCCGCGCGGCCATTCGCCCAGCGCATCGCGCGCCAGCATGACCTGGCCCACGATCTCGCCCGGCGTCAGGTTGCGCACCAGCCGCATCGTGCCCGTATGACAAAAACGGCAGTTGAGCGTGCAGCCGACCTGGCTGGAAACGCAGAGCGTGCCGCGATCCGCATCCGGGATGAACACCATCTCGAACTCGTGCCCATCGACTGATTTCAAGAGCCATTTGCGCGTGCCGTCGGTGGACACCTGCGCCTCGACCACGTCCGGGCGGCCGATCACGAAGCGTTGCGCCAGCCAGGGGCGCATGGTCTTGGCGATATCCGTCATGCCGTCGAAGTCGGTTGCGCCGCGATGGTAGATCCAGTGGAACACCTGCTTGGAGCGCAGCTTGGCCTGTCGCTCATCCAGCCCGGCGGCGGCAAAGGTCTCGCGGATTTCCGCACGGCTCAGGCCCAGCAGGTCCACGCGCCCATCCTCGCGCGCGGTGACGTTGCGGGGAACGGGCACGGGATCGAAATGCCCTGCGATGGGCATGGCGGTGGTCATACTGTCGGACATGACCGTCAATATACGTGTTCCGGCAGCGTTTGGGAAGCTGTGGCCTCGTGAGGCTCTATCGCGAAAGGCAGCTGAGCCGCGCGGCGTCGATCGCGCTGGGGCCGCCGGCGAGCGCATAAGCATCGACGATCGGGCGGCCCTGCATATCCGTGCCTTCGATGCTCATCGCATTGGCCATGCGTAGCGCGGAGAGGATCGCGCGGTCGGTTGCCGCCTTTGCGGCCAAGGCCTCACGCCCCTTGCCGGTCAGCCGGAACCGGCGGCCGCCCAGCGTCACCGTCAGGCTGGTTCCGGCGCGCCGCTCCCGGCTGAGGCGGGCATAGAAGCGAGGTAGCCCGCCTCTAGCGAACGCGAACCCCGCATAAGCGCGCGCCGTCTCGCTACCCGCAACGCGTTCGGGGCGGGCGATCGCATAGCATTCCTGTTCCTGAGCGAATGCCCCCCACCCTTCGAACACGCCGAGCGCTTCCTGCGCAGCTAGCGGCGTTGCCGTCAGGAGCGGCAGGAGGGCGAACATGGCGCGCCTCATCCCTTTTCGCCCTCACCTTTGCCCAGTACGATCACTTCTTCCACGCCATCCCGGATCATCACCATGCTGCCTTGCGGCAGGCCCGGCGCGATCGGCGCGTCGAAACCGTCCAGATCGGGCAGGCCGCACAGAATGCCGCGCAGCACGCGGCTGGTCATGCCATGGCTGATAATCAGCATATCGTTTTCGAATGCCTGATCCGCGATCCATGCATTGAGCCGCGCAGCGATATCACCATAGCTTTCCGCATCCTCGGGCAGCCGCACGAACAGCCGTTGCTGCACATCGATCACCGGTCCCTCGGCCATCAGATCGCGATAATAGCGGCCACCCCAGCTGCCCACATCGATCTCGGCGAGCCTCGGATCCGTTGTCGCCTCATGCCAGTCCCGCCCGATCGCTTCAGTGACGATGGCCAGCGTCTGAAGCGCGCGGCCGGTATCCGAAGCCACCAGATCGAGCGCTCCGTTCCATTCGCAGAGCCGGCGGGCCAGCCCGTCCCCCATCGCCAGCGCCTGCCGGAACCCGCGCGCGGTGAGCGGCGTATGCGCATGGGTTCCCTGAAGACGCCCGGCAGCGTTGAACACCGTCTCGCCATGCCGGGCGATAAACAGCCTTAATCCTTTTTTAATCAATTGTTTCACCCGACTTTGTGATCATTATGCAACAGGGTTTCGTTGTATCAGGTTCATGAAACAAACCGGCCAACCCCTCCGTTTTCCCGTCCGTGACACGCCCACAAAGGGCAGCACGAATAATAACGGAGTAACAAAATGCGTAAGATCTATCTCCCCCTCATTCTCGCCGCCGGTGCGGCTGCCACGCCTGCTCTTGCCCAGAGCGCGACCGCTGGCCCGTTCACCGGTCCGCGCGTCGAAGCCACCCTCGGCTATGACAATGTCACCGCCGGTAGCGATGTCGATAGCAATTTCGAGAATGACGACCAGTCGATCGACGGCCTGCTCTACGGTGCCGGCGTCGGGTACGACTTCAACGTCGGCGGCGTCGTCCTGGGCGTCGAGGGTGAATATACCGACAGCACCGCGAAGGTGGACTACAACAACCCCGATCCGAACACCTTCGGCTTCGGCCGCGTCGATGCGGGCCGTGACCTCTATGTCGGCGCGCGCGCCGGTGTGCTCGCCGATCCGCAGACGCTCGTTTATGTGAAGGGTGGCTATACCAATGCCCGCCTGAACCTGCTGGCGAACGATGGCGAGACCGAGCTGGATCGCAACTATGAGCTCGACGGCTTCCGCGTCGGTGCGGGTGTCGAGCGCGCCTTCACGCCGAACACCTTCGGCAAGATCGAGTATCGCTACTCGAACTATAGCTCGGCCGATTTCGGCACCGGCCAGTCGACCCTAGTGGACGACTTCAAGGTCGACACCGATCGGCATCAGGTGGCGGTCAGCGTCGGCTACCGCTTCTAACTCAGGCTTTATCCAAAGCCTTATCCACGCGTTTCGGCGCGTGAACGGAGGCCGGGGCGCTTGCCCCGGCCTTTTTTCATGGTAGGACACCCGGCAATCGCGCGCAGGGGGGACTCGGATTCCCACGCGCGCCAACGCCATAGCGGGGACAGAAGAGGGATCCATGAAAGCCACGATCGAGCGCGCCAGCCTGCTGAAGAGCCTGGGCCACGTCCAGTCGGTGGTCGAGCGCCGCAACACCATCCCGATCCTGTCCAACGTTCTGATCGAGGCGCGCGAAGGCGGCGGCCTGAAGCTGATGGCGACCGACCTCGATCTGCAGATCGTGGAGACCGCAGAGGCGCAGGTGGAGACGCCCGGCACCATCACCGTGAGCGCGCACACCCTGTTCGACATCGCCCGCAAGCTGCCCGACGGCAGCCAGGTGCGCTTCGAGGCGTCCGACGGGCGCATGGCGGTGCACGCCGGCCGCGCGCGCTTCTCTCTCGCCACCCTGCCGCGCGACGACTTCCCGGTGATCGCCGAGGGTGAGCTGCCGACCAGCTTCGAACTCAGCGCCCAAGACCTTGTCGCCATCATCGACAAGACGCGCTTTGCGATCTCCACCGAGGAGACGCGCTACTACCTCAACGGCATCTTCCTCCATGTGGCCGAGGACGGCGAGCCCGTGCTGAAGGCCGCGGCCACCGACGGCCACCGCCTGGCCCGCGTCACCCTGCCCCGCCCGGACGGCGCGGAGGGCATGCCCGACGTCATCGTGCCGCGCAAATGCGTGGGCGAGCTCAGGAAGCTGCTCGACGAGAACGGCGAGGCCCGCGTGCAGGTGGACCTCAGCGCCTCCAAGATCCGCTTCACCCTCGGCAACGCGGTGCTGACCAGCAAGCTCATCGACGGCACCTTCCCGGACTACAACCGCGTGATTCCCACCGGCAACGACAAGCTCCTGAAGATCGACCCCAAGAGCTTTGCCGAGGGTGTGGACCGCGTGGCCACCATCGCCACGGAGAAGACGCGTGCCGTCAAGATGGCGCTGGGCGCGGACAAGATCACGCTGTCCGTCACCAGCCCGGAGAACGGCACCGCGGCCGAGGAAGTGCCCGGCGCGTACAGCGCGGACGGGTTCGAGATCGGCTTCAACGCGCGGTACCTGCTGGACATCCTGGGCGAGATCGAGGGCGACAGCGTGGAGCTGCACCTGGCCGACGCCAGCGCCCCCACGCTGATCCGCGAAGGCGACAAGGCCCGCGCGCTGTACGTGCTGATGCCCATGCGCGTGTAACGCGCTGGACTGACACGCCGGGCCTGACCCACGCCCACTTCACACTGCTTCACACTGTCCAGAGGCGGAATGCTCCGCCCTTCCCGTCCCGCATCATTGCGAGCCACGCAAGGACGCAGAACGGACGCGCAGGCGTGGCGCATGACGAGGCGGGGCGATCGGTTCATAACGAGCCCACGATATAACCGATCCGGTACGCTGTAGGACAGCGCTTTGTGCAAGCGTCGGATGCTCCTCGAGAAGCTGGGCCCCGGATCAAGTCCGGGGCGACGGGAGGTTTTCCAGAAACTGACGCCTCCCCGATGACACCGTCACCCCGGCCCCCGGGCCGGGGTCCAGCTTCCTTCCATGCTGAAGAGATTGGACAGACGTAGCGGAGACTTCCACACACCCTCAGCGATAGAGGATCGTAATAGGCGCCACGGCGGGAAGATTTTCCGCGCTGCACGCCCCGGGCACGATCTTACCCCTCCGCCGCGTCCGTCTCCAGCGGCAGCACGATCTCCTTCATGATCCGGTCGGTCTCGATCAGGATTTTGACGATGTTCTGATAATGGCCGATATCGTCCCAGCTGAGCGCACGTCCCTTGCGGTCCTTCAGCCATTTCTGCGCAGGCTGATAGCCGCCGATGTAAAAGTCCCACGCCGCCTGCGGCACATCCGCGAAATATTGGTGCGGATTGATGTAGACGCGCCCATCCTTGTACTTCGGGTGGGCGGGCGCAACTTCGTCATTCGCCTCGTCCGGTCCGGCGCCTTCTGCGTTCATGAAGGGGAACGGCACATCGCCGATCGCGGCGGGTTCCATCAGGTGCAGGCGGCGCAACTGCTCGCCCTTTTCGCTGACATGCCGGAACAGTTCCGGGCTGGCCGGATAGGGGATGCGCGGAAAATCGACCTTGAGGAATTCGGCAAAGGTTTCCCGGTAATCGGGCGAATGCAGCACGCCGTAAATATAATCGAAAACCTTGATCTCGCTCGGCCGCGCATCGGCGGTGGGCGAGCGGAAATCGTCGTCCGGCCCGGCGGTGTTGGCTGGGTCGATCCCGGCGATCTTGCAGATGGCGGCGTAGAGTTTGGCGTCGAGATTTAGCGTGCGCGTGGTGGGGGCAAGAGCGTCCGCTTGGTCGGCTCTTTCGTCGGGGTATAGGTAAAGCGGAAAATTCACCGATTGAGTGCTACTTTCGGCAAATTTCGTTTCAGAAATTCTATCAGTCAGAAAGAAATGATCCGGAAAAGGATTTTTGTTGCTGCGCGCGGTGGCTAGTCCCAAATTCTGATGCCCATAGAAATGCGACATCACTCTTTCGCGACGATGAACTGCGACATGTGAATTGTAGATCGTCCATCGATTATCAAAGGGGCGGTAAGAAATCTGTGTAAGCTCGTTGCGAGCTTGTTCGACAGTTAGGTCTTTCTTAGCACTGAGATAATCCCACTGGGTGGTAGAGCATAGTCGGAAGCGTCGACGGGCATCCTGTTCGTCGGCCGAGCCAAGCAGTTGCGCGACTTTCAGTACGGCCTCCGCCGCATCCCAAGAAATTGCGAACTGATCTTGAGTTGTCACAATACCGGGAGCGGGTCGCCCATTTGGCGAAAAAAGTTCTGCGGTCGAAATTCCGTCCTGATAGATCTTTTCTAGTTTGGTGTCAGTGGGCTTAAACCTCCATGGATGGGACGCGGGACTAGCGTCTAAAAACCGCAAATTAGAAAGGGCGGACTCTCTTAGAGCTTTGTATTTTTCCTCTCGCTTTCCCCAAAAGTCGATATGCTTTATCGACGCTTTTTCCGGCTCTAAGACCTTATTATTTATTCTTTTGATGGCGACGATAATCGCTACACCCTGCTGAATATCGAAAACATTCTTATCCGAACTGCCGTCGGGGCAGATTTCTTTTCGTTTCGAATTTCCATGAAGATCAACGACGTAAATTGTGTCAAAGGTTTTTCTAAGATGATTGCGCATGTCGAGAAAAGTCGGATTATCCAAATAAGCGTGATTCGTGACGAAGCCGAGGACACCATGACCATTCTTCGAAATTGTGTTTTCGGCCATTCTGATGAATTTTACGTAGTCATCAGATAGCCATTTTGCCTGTGCCGGACGCTTAAGTTCCGGGCTTACCTTATAGTCAGCCATTAGGCTTTCTATCCACTCACCAAAATTTGATGAGTGTCCCGAATAAGGCGGATTGCCGATCACGCACATGATCGGTGTCTGGCGCTTCACCTCGCTCGCGCCGCGCGCCTCGTCCGCCAGCTGCTGGAAGAACAGGTCTGGGACGTCGCGCTCGCCCGGCTCCAGCGCGTTGGTGAGCCAGACGGACAGGCGCGGCGGCCACTGCTTGCCCGCGGGCCAGTCCGTCGGCGGCTTGCCTTCGCTCGGCACGTAGCCGCTCTCGGTCAGCTGCATGTCCAGCTTCATGTGGCACATGGCGTAGCTGGCCATCAGCAGCTCGAACCCATGCAGGCGCGGCAGCAGCTCCTGCTCCACATAGGAACTCCATTTGCCCGGCGCGCGCGCCTTCACCCGGTCCGCGATGGTCTGCACCGCCTTGGCCAGAAACGTGCCCGTGCCCGTCGCCGGATCGAGAATCTGGACGCGGTGAACGTCCTTCTTGATTGTGACGGGTTTGCCCTTGCGATCGGTCTCTCCTGTGTCCCAGTCCACCGTCACCTTGCCGGTATCGGCCAGGCCGTCGGCGATGCCGAATTCCGTTTTCAGCACATCGTCCACCGCGCGCACGATGAAATCGACCACCGGTTCGGGCGTGTACCAGACGCCCCGCGCCTTGCGCTTGGCCGGATTATAGGCGGCCAGGAAGGTCTCGTAGAAGTGGATGAAAGGATCGTTGCGCGCGGTGAACTTGCCGAAATCGGCAAACAGCGAATGCGGATCGCTGGCGCGCAGCACCTCGGCCAGATCGTCCACGATGTAGCGCAGCCTGTCCGGGATATCATAGCCCGCGACATATTGAAAAAGGCCGCGCAGGAAGGGGTTGGACTTGGGCAGCTTTTCCAGCGCCTCCTGCCGGCTGAACGTGTCCAGCGTATCATCGTGCAGCCGTGCGGCGAACATGCCGTATGTGATCGTCTCGGCATAGATATCGGCAAATTCGGGCGGGGTCAGGTTGGGGAGCAGATTGTCCTTGAAGTTGGTGAACTGCCGCCCGAGCGCGCTCTGGAAATCGGGATCGTCCTTCAGCGCGATGCCGACCTCATCCTTGATGATCGCCGCCTTGCCCGCCATCATTTCCGCGAGCTTTTGCGCGCTACGGATGCTGACCGGCTTCTGCTCGGCAAACAGGCGCAGCTGGCGCTCTAGCTCGTCGAACTGTTCGGGCCGTGGATTGAGGCCGCCCAGATCGCCCATGAAATCGGCGATGGAGGTGTGGTGCACAACCTCCTTGTTGCGGATGAATTCGAAGTCGACGCCGTTGGTGTAGATGAGGTTGGGGTAGGCGTTTTCGTAGCGCTTGCGCTGTTCGACCGAATAGCCCTTCAGCTTGATGACGTCCTTGTCGATATCCTTCGCCTCGGCCCAGCCGAAGGCGATGCCGTCCCGCTGGAACAGGAAATCGGGCATGCCACCTTCGGAGCGCTTGGGTTCGTTCACCACCTCGATGGCGGGATCGATCGACTGGAACAGGCCCTGCAGTGCGGCACGATAGCTGTGCTCGGTCGCGTGGCCGGTGGCATAGGTGCTGCGCACCACTTCCAGATATTGCGCAATGTCCATGGCTTACCCTCCCCTTACCCCATGCCTCATGGCGCGGGCGGGCGGGCGGTGCAAGCGGAGGTGGTGCGTTGGCCGCGATGCCCCCATGCAACGCTTGCCGGGCAATCGCAGCGGGGCGGGCTGCTGCCCTTCCGCTCCGATTGCCTCATGCTCTAGGGGGGTGGTTTGGGGCATGGCGGGCCACCCAAAGCCGTCCGTTAAGACTAAATGCCATGCCCCAATTTGTCGGACGGCACCCCGCAGGGAGAAGGGGTGGGAAGCAAGGCGCCGTCCTAGCGCGCTTTTTCGTTTGAGGTCCGGCGGTATCGGGGGCTGCCCGTCCGCCGGTTTCGATCTGCTCCTCGTTCCCCCAACAGATGGCGGCTGGCGCGTCATAAGACCAATCGAAACAGCGCTGGCCAAACGATAGAATTTATCTATCGTGTGGGCATGGTATCCATCCGTCAGCTCGAATATCTCATCGGTGTGGCGGAGGAGGGGCATTTCGGCCGCGCGGCGGAGCGGCTCAACGTCTCGCAGCCCACGCTCAGCCACCAGCTGAAGGCGCTGGAGGAGCGGCTGGGCACCGCGCTTCTGGACCGCGCGGGCCGCGGCGTCTCCGTCACCCCCGCGGGGCGCGAAATCGTGGACCGCGCGCGCGCCGTATTGCGCGAGGTGCAGGAGCTGAAACATGTCGCCGCCCTCGCCGCGAGCGGGCCGCTGGGGCGCGTGCGCTTCGGCGTCAGCCCCACGCTCGGCCCCTATCTGATGCCGCAGGTGATCGCATCGCTGCACCGCGACGTGCCGGACCTGAAGCTCCTGATCCGCGAAGGCATTCCGGACCGGCAGATCGGCGAGATTGCGCATGGCGGGATCGACATGATCCTGGCGCCGATGCCGGTGCGCGGGGAACATCTGCATGTCGAGCATCTGTTCGACGAGCCGCTGGCGGTGATCGCCCCGCCGGAGCATCCCTTCGTGAAGCGCGACTCCATCGCGCTGGGGGAGCTGGCGGGGGCCACCTTCGTCACCATCGACCGGCGGCACAATTATCACCGCGCGATCGAGCGGTTGTGCGAGCGCAGCGGGGCGGTGCTAATGGGCGATTATGAGGGCACGAGCCTCGACAGCCTGCGCCAGATGGTGGGATCGGGCGTGGGCCTTGCGCTGCTGCCCGAGCTCTATCTGCGCTCCGAAGCAAGCGGCAAGGACATGGTGCGGCGCCTCAACATCGAACGCTGGAGCGAACGCCGCTCCATCGCCGCGGTGTGGCGCAAGAACGCCGCCTATGCGGACGTCTACGCCGAAATCGCCCGCCGCATCGCCGACCAGGCACGGGTGGAACTGGCTTGAGGGGATAGAGATTCAGGCCACAACGCCATGTGTCTTGGCTGGTCGATCGGCGCGCCGCCCGATGGCGCGCCGGCCGAACTCAGTTCGCCTTGCCCACTCGGAACAGTTCACCGTCGAAATCCAGGATGTAGACCAGGCCGTCGCCGCCGACCGTGAAGGCCACCGGATTGTCGATCGTCCCCACTTCCGGCTGGAAATCGTCGCTGCGGTTTTCGACATTGTTCATGTCCAGCGTAGTGCCGCTGACGAAGTCGCCCGAATAGTTCCAGATATTGCCATTGGCGAAATCGGCGAACAGATATTTGAGGCCAGGATAGCCACTGGCGCGCACGCCCATGATGATCGAATTGCCCTCGAACCAGCCTGAGCCATGGCGATATTGCAGCACCGGGTTTGTCAGCATGCTTGTGGTGGAACCTTGATAGGGCAGCGTCCCTTCGCGCACCGGCCAGCCGAAATTGGTCAGCGCGCCATCGGTGGTGCTCAACCAGTCGATCTCTTCGACCTTGTCTTGCCCCACATCGCCGATGAGCAGATTATTGCCATCGAAGGTAGCGCGGAAGGGATTGCGCAGGCCCAGCGCATAAACGGTGGGATCGCCGCCCGATCGCACGGTGTAGGGATTGCCCACCGCAGGAGAGAGTTGAAAATTCCTGGGTACCGAGGCGCCTGCATAAGGATCGGCATCGTAACGGAAGCGAAGGATCTTACCCAGTTTGGACTGCGGGTTCTGCGCATTGCCTTCCGGGTCCCCGGCTCCGCCACCATCGCCGGTGGCAACATACAGGTTGCCATCGGGACCGAACGTCATCCAGCCACCATAATGATTGGTATAGGTCGGGTGAGGGATGGCGTAGTTCGTTACGCCGTCCCGGCTGGTCCCGCCGGTTGCGTAGATCGTTCGCAGTTCGATATCGCCATTTTGCGCCACAGCGAACACGATCATGCCGCTAAAATTGGCAAAATCCGGCGTAGGTGCCATGCCGAGAAGCCCCCCTTCGCCAGCGGTACTGATGTCCGTGACGGTGGTTGCCAGCGTTTTAACGCCCGACATATCGACAGAATAGATGCGGCCGCCCTTCTCGCTCACGAAAAGCCGGTTCGATCCCGGAACCGGCGTAACGAAAGTAGGCTGGTTGAAGCCGGTGGCCACCCGCGTGACCGCGATGCCCTCTTTGTCATTGGTTACGGTAATCTCGACGGTCTTACGGGCGGTCTCCCGTCCATCGCTGACGCTTACCTCCACCACATAAATATTGTCGAGGTTGGCATCGCGCGGTCGCTCGTAGTTCGGCGCGGCCTTGAACACGAGGTCTGAGCCGGTAATAGAAAAGAGGCTGGCATCCGCCCCGCCCGAGACCGAATAGGTCAGGCTGTCGCCATTCTGATCGCGCCCGTCGATCCGATAGGCAGTCGCATTATTCTCCACCACTTTCGCAGTGCTGCCCGATGCAATCGTCGGAGCGATATTAGCGGCCGGGGGCGGAGGTGGCGGAGTTGAACCGCTGTCGCTTCCGCCACAGGCGGCAAGGAGCACGGGAAGCGCCAGGGGCGTGGCATGAAGCCAATGTAGTCTGTTCTTCATACTCGACGACTAACGTCGGACGATATCCTTGTCGATCAAGTCTATCGAATAGTTTTACCTGCAAGTTCGGCAAACGATCGCCGTGAAACCGTTCAGCGGACTGACCGGTTTCGCCCTTTGCCCCTTCCCGCATAGGCGGGAAGGGGCCCGGAGCCTTGAGTCAGGCCGCTTTCTTGCGGCTCGCTTTCTTGCGTTCGTTGGGGTCGAGGATCGCCTTGCGCAGGCGGATGCTCTGGGGGGTTACCTCGACCATCTCGTCATCGTCGATATAGGCGATGGCCTGTTCCAGCGTCATGCGGGTGGGCGGGGTCAGGCGGATGGCGTCGTCCTTGCCGGTGGAACGGAAGTTGGTGAGCTGCTTGGATTTCAGCGGGTTCACTTCCAGATCGTCCGGCTTGGCGTTCTCGCCGATCACCATGCCTTCATAGACCTTTTCCTGCGGGCTGACGAACAGGATGCCGCGCTCTTCCAGCGCGTTCAGCGCATAGCCGACCGCTTCGCCCGTGGAGTTGGAGATCAGCACGCCGTTCTGACGGCCGCCGACGGCACCCTTATAGGGCCCGTACTTCTCGAACAGGCGGTTCATGATGCCCGTGCCGCGCGTGTCGGACAGGAATTCGCCATGATAGCCGATGAGACCGCGGCTGGGGGCGGAGAAGGTGATGCGCGTCTTGCCGACGCCGGAGGGCCGCATCTCGGTCATCTCCGCCTTGCGGCGCTGCATCTTCTCCACAACCGTGCCGGAATGTTCGTCGTCCACGTCGATGACGACGGTTTCATAGGGCTCCTCGCGGCCCTCGGGCCCATCGCGGAACAGCACGCGCGGACGGCTGATGCCGAGCTCGAAGCCCTCGCGGCGCATGGTCTCGATGACGACGCCGAGCTGCAGTTCGCCGCGGCCCGCGACTTCGAAGCTGTCCTTGTCGGCGGCTTCGGTCACGCGGATGGCGACGTTGGTTTCCGCTTCGCGCATCAGGCGATCGCGGATCATGCGGCTGGTCACCTTGTCGCCCTCGCGGCCCGCAAAGGGGCTGTCGTTCACGGCGAAGCGCATGGCGAGCGTCGGCGGATCGATCGGCTGCGCGGCGATCGGATCGGTGACGTCCGGCTGGCAGATGGTGTTGGCGACGGTCGCGTCTTCCAGGCCGGCAAGCGCGATGATGTCACCGGCGCGCGCCTCTTCCACGGGCACGCGTTCCAGGCCGCGGAAGCTCATCAGCTTGGTCGCGCGGCCGCTCTCGATCAGCTTGCCCTCACGGTCGATCGCCTTGATCGGATCGTTGACGCGGATGGTGCCGGACTGGACGCGGCCGGTCAGCACGCGGCCCATGAAATTGTCGCGATCGAGCAGGGTGGCGAGGAACTTGAACGGACCGTTCTCGTCCAGGCCGGGAGCGGGCACATGATCGCGGATCAGCTGGAACATCGGGTCCAGCGTGCCCTCGCGCGCGTCGATATCTTCGCTGGCATAGCCGTTGCGGCCCGAGGCGTAGAGCACCGGGAATTCCAGCTGCTCGTCATTGGCGCCCAGGTTCACGAACAGGTCGAACACCTCGTCCAGCACTTCGGAGGGGCGGCCGTCGGGACGGTCGATCTTGTTGACGACAACAATGGGCTTAAGGCCCAGCGCCAGCGCCTTGCCGGTGACGAACTTGGTCTGCGGCATCGCGCCCTCGGCGCTGTCGACCAGCAGGATCACGCCGTCGACCATGGAAAGGATGCGCTCCACCTCGGCGCCGAAATCGGCGTGGCCGGGCGTATCGACGATGTTGATGCGCAGGCCTTCCCACTCGATCGACGTCGGCTTGGCGAGGATGGTGATCCCGCGTTCCTTTTCCAGATCGTTCGAATCCATCGCGCGCTCCTCGACGCGCTGGTTGTCACGGAAGGTACCGGACTGACGGAAGAGCTGGTCGACGAGGGTGGTCTTGCCGTGGTCAACGTGCGCGATGATCGCAATGTTGCGAAGGGACATGGGGGCGGGCCTTGGAAATGAGAGGGGTGCGGCGGGCGCGCATCGCCCGCATCTCGCACGCACGGCGCCCATAGCGCCTATGCTGCGCTGCGACAAGGGGCGTTGGGGTGGATGTTGCGGGAGAGGAGCCCTTCGCCCCACTCCGTAAGTCCTGAGCTTGTCGAAGGACGTCTATCGGGCGAGCGCCACGCGCTTGGGAGAAGCGCCGTTGGCCCTGCGGGCCGTCTGCGACTCCGACAGGCTCAGGGCTACGGGCTTTTCTCTTTTCCTACCTCACCCCCATTCCGTTAGTCCTGCGCTCGTCGAAGGATGCCCCGCGGCGGCTAACCATCGTCATTGCGAGGAGCGCAGCGACGCGGCAATCCAGAGCCCCGCAGCGCTGCAACGGCCCTGGATTGCTTCGTCGCCTACGGCTCCTCGCAATGACGTACAGTCTTGAAGGCAATGGGCGGCGTTGACGGCAACAGACTTGCGCTCCCTCCGCCCCGCCGCCACAGCGCGCTAGCCCATGATGCTCCTGCGCGCCTTTACCGATCGCTTCGTGCTGCTGCTGTTCGCCACCGTGCTGCTGGCGAGCGTGCTGCCGGTGAGCGGGCGCTCCGCGGAGATTGCCAGCATCGTCAGCTCGGCGGCGATCTTTCTGCTGTTCCTGCTCCACGGCCTGCGCCTGCCGCGCGAGGAGCTGGGCCGCGCGCTGAAGAACTGGAAGCTGCAGGCGGCGCTGTTCGTGTTCGTGTTCGCGGTGATGGCGGGCGCGGGCTACGGCCTGTCGCACCTTGCCATGATCTGGCTGCCCACCGATCTGGCGCTGGGCCTCCTGTTCCTCGGCACCCTGCCCTCCACCGTGCAATCGGCCACCGCCTATTCGAGCCTTGCGGGCGGCAATGTCGCCGCTTCCGTGGTGGCCGCGGCGCTGCTCAACCTCGTCGGCGTGGTGCTGACGCCGATCCTGTTCGCCGCGCTGGCCAGTACGGCGGGCGTCAGCGTGACGGGCGATGCGGTGATCCGCATCATGACCATCCTGCTCCTGCCCTTCGCGCTCGGCCAGATCCTGCAGAAATGGCTGCGCCCGCTGGTGGCCGAACGCAAGGCGCTGGTCACCTGGATGGACCGCAGCGCCATCGCCATCGCGGTTTATGTCGCCTTTTCGGGCGCGGTGGTGGACGGCGCGCTGGGAAAGGTGAGCGCGGGCGAATTTGCCGTGTTGGGCGCAGCGATCGCCGCGTTCCTGTCCTTCGGCTTCGGCGGCGCGTGGCTCGTCGGTGGGCTTCTGCGGCTGGACGGGCCGGACCGGCGCACGATGCTGTTTTCCGGCGCACAGAAATCGATCGCCATCGGCGCCCCGCTCGCCGCGATCCTGTTCAGCGCGGACCGGGCGGGCATCATCCTGCTGCCGGTGCTGATCTATCACCTCTCGCAGCTGGTACTGAGCGCCCCGCTGGCGGCAAGATTGGGTGAGCGGGCCGCCTAGCACATCGTCATTGCGAGGCCGCAGGCCGAAGCAATCCAGGGCCGCCGCAGCGCTGCATGCGCCCTGGATTGCCGCGTCGCCTTCGGCTCCTCGCAATGACGTCAGGCTTTCATGGAACAGGTAACCCCGAGGATTGCACTGTTCTGCCAATACAATACAGTGTAAGACGAACGGGCTTGATGACCGGCCCCGCGCCGTCCATCTTTCCCGCCAAAGGAGCAGACACGACCATGGCCGAAGCCACGCAAACCGCCACCGACAGCAAGCTGGAACTGACCCCGCCCGATCCGGTGCCAACCGTCAGTGCGGAGCGGGCCGCGGGGCTCGTGCCGGTGAGCGAGGAGAAGAAATCCAAGCTCGATGAAAAGGTGGACCAGTTCCTCGCCGATCTTGTCGCGCAGGACGTGAACTCGCCCGAATTCGGCAAGCGGGTCGATCAGATCACCAATATGGGCCGCAAGGAATTGCAGGCCGCCGCCGGCCAGTCCAACCGCTTCCTGGACCGCCCCGTGCGCGCGATGGACGAAACCAGCGGCGTCGGCGCGGATCTTGCCGAATTGCGTCGCACGGTGGAGGATCTCGATCCCTCCAAACGCGGCAAGCTGCTGCAGAAGAAGAAGCTGTTCGGCGTCATCCCCTTCGGCAACAAGCTGCGCGACTATTTCGACGGCTATAAGAGCGCGCAGGGGCACATCTCCTCGATCCTCGACCGGCTGAAGAACGGCAAGGACGAGTTATTGATGGACAATGCCGCGATCGATGTGGAGCGCACCAAGCTGTGGGAGGCGATGGGCAATCTGGAACAGATGATCCACATCTCCAAGACCATGGACGCGCGGCTGGAGGAAAAGGCGGACGAGCTGGATCATAGCGATCCGGCCAAGGCCAAGGCGATCCGCGAGACGGCGCTATTCTATGTGCGCCAACGCACGCAGGATCTGCTGACGCAAATGGCGGTGACGGTGCAGGGCTATCTCGCGCTCGATCTGGTCAAGAAGAACAATGTCGAACTGGTGAAGGGCGTGGACCGCGCCAGCACCACCACCGTCGGCGCGCTGCGCACCGCCGTTACGGTGGCGCAGGCGATGACCAACCAGAAGCTGGTGCTCGACCAGATCACCGCGCTCAACACCACCACCGCGAACATCATCGAAGGCACCGGCAAGATGATGCGCGAGAACACCGCGCTGATCCACGAGCAGGCGGCGGGCAGCACCATTCCGCTCGAAACGCTCAGCAAAGCGTTCCAGGATATCTACGACACGATGGACACGATCGATCAGTTCAAGCTGCAGGCGCTCGGCTCCATGAAGCAGACGGTCGATGCGCTGGAGGGCGAGGTCGAGAAGTCCAAGGGCTATATCGCCCGCGCCGAGGGGCAGGCCGCCGCGCTGAAGGACGCGCGCGGGGCCGAGCCGGAGCTGCTGAGCGCGCTGGGCGCGGAGTGAAGGGCTGAAGCCGATGGTCACCGCCTCCGATCATGACGCCGTGATGCGCAGCGCCGCCCGCGTGATCCCCGATCAGCGGGCGCGGCGCGAGGGTTCGATCGGCCAGCGCTCCAAGGAGCTGAAGCGCAAGAAGGCGCTGCAGAAGCTCGCCATCGGTGCGGGCGGCGCGGGCGCGGTGGTGATTGCCGCGATGATCGCGGGGCTGATCCTGAACGGCATCGGCTTTACCGGCGTGATGATTGCCATCGGCCTGATCCTGCTCGCCTTCGTGATCGCCGCGATGCTGCCGGGCCTGCCCGAACCGACGCCGGAGACGATCCAGAAGGCTGACCTCAAAACGCTGGCCGGCAAGACCGAAATCTGGCTGGAGCGCCAGCGCCCCGCCCTCCCCGCGCCCGCCGTCACGCTGATCGACGGCATCGGCACGCGGCTGGACCAGCTCTCCCCGCAGCTCGCGACGCTGGGCGAGAACGATCCGGCGGCGCAGGAGGTGCGCAAGCTGGTGGGCGAATATCTGCCGGATATGATCAACGGCTATAAATCGATCCCCGAACCGCTGCGGCGCAAGGACAATGGCGGCTCGACGCCCGAGGAACAGCTGATCGGGGGCCTGCGCACCATCGACCGCGAGATCGAGACGATGACCGGCCAGATCGCGCGCGGCGAGCTCGACAAGCTGGCCACGCGCGGGCGGTTTCTGGAGCTGAAATATGACGGGGCGGGCGAGGAGTAAGCGGCTCCCGCGCTTCAGCCTGACGTCATTGCGAGGAGCCGAAGGCGACGCGGCAATCCAGTGCCCCGCAGCGCTGCAACGGCCCTGGATTGCTTCGCTACGCTCGCAATGACGTGGTTCTATTAGCGAACCATCGGTCACGAACGCCGCTGTAATTGGGAAGCGCGGGAGCTACATCCCCAGCCGCCGCGCCACGCCCCAGGCCAGTGCCTTGCCGCGGTTGCTCGCGGGGAAGCGGCCCGGGGGTTTGGGGCGCATCCCCAGCTTGCGCAGCGTCCCGTTGAAAGCATGCGCGTTCGCCTCCGCCACGCTCCAGGCGGAACGCCAGGTGATCGACAGCGAAATGCTGGGCTCCGGCCCGTTGCGCACATAATGCGGCGCCATGACGGGGACGTAGATCGCCTGCCCCGGCTCCAGTGTCACGTCCATGCCGCCGTCCGAAAAACCGTCCTGCCAGACGAGGTTGCGGTTGCCGCCGCGATGATAGCTTTCATGCGCCTCCTGCGGCGCGAACCGCGGATCGCCGGGCGGATAGACGCGCATCGTCTTGGTACCGCGCAATTGCAGCAGAATGTTGTGTTCGGGATCGAAATGATAGGGCGTCATCGAGCGCGGCGAAGAAATGAAGATATAGGCCTGCAGCTTCTTCATCGCGCCGGTCTTGGGCACGATATCGCCCTCCAGCTCCCCCAGCAGATCGTGCAGCAGCCGGGCATAGGCCGGATCGCTCTCCACATTTTTCAGGACCGCCCAGCTGTTCGCACCGTCGATGTTGCGGATCGTATCGCCGATGCTGAGGCCGTTGGCGGGCACGTCCTCCGCCGCGATGCCGACGGGCAGATCGCCCAGATTATATTCGACGCGCGCCGGATCCAGCCGCTCGGACAGATCGGCCAGCGCAGGCAGCGTCAGCAGATCGTGATCGTGCAGGCCGTGATGCAGCCGCCCGGGCACCTCCGGATAGAGCGCGGAAAATTCGGTGCGCGCGGCCTCGCTGAAAATCGTCATCTGCTGCTCCCCTTCTTGCTGCGCATTTGCTTCAGGCGTTGCTGCCATGTCTCCGCCGTGCGCACAGCGCTGAAATACAGCCGCCGCCCGCGCCAGCAAAGCGCGATGGAAACGCCGCCGATCGGCCGCCGCTCGCGCCAGATATGATCGATCATCGGATGGTCCTGCGCCGCGCAGCTGTCGATCCAGGCCAGCGTGGGATCGCCCAGATTCTGCAGATTCATCAGCTGCAACTGCACACCCGGCGAATAGCGTGCTAGCGCCTCGTCGAACGCGGTCTTGAAGGAAAACGCCCCCTCGCCCGATCGCAGCGTGACCAGCATCGCGATGGGCCGGCCGTCGAGCCGCAGGCCCTGCCGCAACAGCTGGCCGCGCGCCGCCGCGCCCGTCATCGCCTCACGAAAGAAGGCGGCCGATCCGGATGCGGAGCCCAGCGCGGTGCCCGCCCCGCCCTTCCAGCCCGCCGCCTCCAGCGCGAGAAATTCCTCGATCCAGCGCTCCAGCCCTTCCTCATCGCTCCAGCGATGTTCGGTGAGCGTGCCCAGCTCCTCCAGCCGCGCGCGCTGACGGCGCAGCTCCTTGCGCTTCTTGGACCGCACGGCGTTCCTGTAATAGCTGTCCGCATCGCGGCCCTCGGCCAGGATGAAGGCGCGTGGGCGCACCTGCACCACATCGTGCCGCCGCCCCGTGGCATAGCCCGCCTTGCGCAGCCCCTTGGCCAGCGGACCGTCGAGCGGCAGGCCCTGGATATGCAGAAATCCGCCCCAGAAGCGTCTCTGCACCGCCTCGATCAGCGCAGCCCAGAAAGCCTGCTCCGCCCCCGGCGCCACCAGCGGGCTGCCCAGAAAAGCGTTGGCATATTTCCAATTGGCCACATGCAGGAAGGGCCAGCGGCGATAGCGCCAGCTTCGCGAAACCGGCATCATCCCGATCAGCGCCGACTTGTCCGGGGCCCCTTCCCACAACAGGAACAGCGTCAGATCGTCATCGCCGCGGCAATGGCGGATGGCGGGCATCAACAGCGCGGGTTCGTAGAAGATATTGGGCTCGCTCGCGCTGTCGGCCAGTGCCTGCCAGCGCCCCAGCAGCGCATCGTCGATCGCCTCGGGCGCACGCCAATCGGCTTGCGCATCGGCGAAGCGATCGGGTGACGAGCGGCGGCGGCGGGTCATTAGCGGCGATTCCGCTGCGCGAACAAGGCGAGCTGGCGCGCCGCATTGCAGGCAAGATCGAACTCGGCGACCACCTTGGCGCGCCCGCGCTCAGCCATTTCGGCGGCCTCTGCCGGGTCGCGCACCAGCCGCAGGATTGCCGCGCCGAGCGCTCTTGCGTCCTTTTGCGGCACCAGCAGGCCGTGCTCGCCATCGGTAATCAGCTCCGGGATGCCTGAGATGGCGGTGGCAATGGCGGGGCGGCGATAGGCCAGCGCTTCGATCATGACATTGGGGATGCCCTCCATCCGCCCGTCCGGGCCGATGATGCTGGGGCACAGACAGATCTGCGCCTGCGCATAGGCCTCCGCGACCGCCGTGAAATCCTGCCGCCCGCGAAAATCCATGCGCTCCGCGATCCCCGCTTCGCGCGCGCGGCGCTGCAAGGCGTCCGCGCTCGTCCCGGTACCGATCAGTACGCAGTTCCAGTCGCCAAGCTCGGCATCGATTCCGGCGAGCGCATCGATCAGATATTCCACCCCCTTTTTGGGCTCGAGTGCGCCGACATAGAGAAGGCGCGGCGCGGCGGGGTCGATCGGCACCGGCGCGGCCGTGATGGCGCCGGTATCGATGCTGCTGTGGATCACCTCGATATCCAGCGCGCGGCCATTGGGCAGCTTCTCGCGCAGAAATTCCCGTCCGAAATCGCTCACCGTGCGCACGCCGCTTGCCTCGCCCAGCTTTTCGGGCAGCAGCTTTTGGGTACGGAAGATGTCGTGCGCCCGGCAGCTCACCGAATAATCCGGGCCGCCGAAGCGCCGGCCGATCCAGGCGGCGGTGGCTGGGTGCCCGGCGAACTCGGCATGGACATGGGTCGCACCCCATTTCCGCGCATCCGCCGCAATAGCGAGCGCCTTGGGCAGCAACGCCAGCGATTTGGCGAGGATCTTCGGGTGCCGCTTATAGGCGCGCACGATCTGGCCGACTGTCTTCGCAAGCCGCCACGGATGCCGCACCAACGCCGCGGCGAGTGCGCCCAGCGCCTTGCCGCCCGCCATCGCGATGTCCTGCCGCGCCGCCATCAACGGCTCGGCAAAGCTGTGGAGCTGCTGATCGGCACGGAACGGCGCAACATGGTAGAGCCGCAGATCGGCCCCCTGCCGCCGGAATTCCATCAGATCGCGATAGATGAAGGTCTCGGTCGCCTTCGGGAATTCGGTGACGATGATGGCGAGTTTCATGGCCCTTCCCCCGCGCAGCGCGCCTCGAAGCGCTGCATCGCGCCGCAGGCCATGGCAAGCCCGATCATCAGCCAGAGATAGCGAAAATCCTTGTGCGGCATGAAGAAGCTGGCGGCGTAGAGCGCCACCAATGCGGCCATGATCGCGTGCGCCATGCGCGCCAGCAGCGGATCGACCGCCCTTCGCGCCGCCCGCGCCGCCGCGAAAAAGGCTGTGCCCAGCACGCTCATGAACAGCGCAAAGCCGACAAGGCCATATTCCACCGCCGCATCCAGATAGGTGTTGTGCAATTCGCGCGGGTTCAGCGTGCGGCCCGGCAGGAAGCGATATTCGGCCTCCACATAATGGGAAGGGAAGTTGCCCGGTCCCACGCCCCAGATGGGCGATTGCTGGAGCAGATCCCAGCCGATGCGCAGATAGGTGATGCGGCGATAGAGCGATCGATCCTCGGCAAAGTTCGCCACCGCCTGAAAGCGCGCGAGCGTGGTGGCGGGCAGGAACAGGAGGCTGGTGGCGGCCAGCGCGATGCCGCCGAGCAGGATCAGCGGGAACCAGCGGCTGCGATAGAAGCGGAACAGAATGATGATGCCGCCGATGCCGAGGCCGATAACCGCGCTGCGCGCCGAGGTCATCACGATCGCCGCGGTGCCCAGCAGGATCAGCGCGATCATCGGCAGGCGAAAGCGCTTGTACCCGCTCGCCAGCAGTCCGGCGGCCAGCAGCACCGCCACCATCAGCATCTGCGCCACGCTGGTAGGGTTGAGGTCCGATCCGCCGGCGGAGCGGATCTTGCCCTCGAAATCCGCCTCCACCGCGGCGGCGGAGGTGGAGAACAGCCGAGCGCCCGTCTTCGTTTCGTAGATGATGATGAGCGCGGTGACGATCCCGGCCCCCATGATACCCCACAAGACCGGCTGCAGCTGGGTGGGATCGCGCAGGAACATGCCGATCAGAAAAGGCAGCAGCATCACCGCGACGGCACGGATCGCATAGGCGAAGGCCAGATCGTGATGTTCGGCGAACACGAAGCTCACGCCGATCCAGCAGATGAGCAGCGCGATCAGCTTTCCGCCCAGCGGATCGATCATCGCGGGCCGCCGCCCCGCCGGCAGCGCGATCAGCAGCGCACTCAGCCCGACGAGCAGGGCCAGCAGCAGCTCGAACGGGGAGAGCGGCAGGAAGCCGGCATATTTCTTCGCGACCGCATCGAGCTGCCCGAACACCGCCACCAAAGCGAGCGCCAGTGTGCCGAGCGCCAGGATGCCGCGATCGTCCACCCTTGGGCGGGCGGACGGCGTGTGCGAGCCGTGAACGTCAGTTGTCGAAAAAGGCGACATGCGGACGCTGGCCGGTGAGGGTTTCCAGGCTTCGCGCCAGCGCCTCCGCCTCGTCGCGCATCTCGGTGCGGGTGGCGAGCACGATGTTGCCGGCCCTTGCCACCAGCGCGTTGAAGCGGCCCGGCTCGGTCAGCGCGCCGCGCACGATCAGGCTGACGCGCCGCGCAGTGAGGCCGCTTTCGCCCGCCCGGTTGTCGTTAACGCCTGCCAGTATCTGCGTGTCGATACCGCGCCGCGCCAGCATATCGCCGATCGCCTGCGCCATGGTGCGCGCGTCCTCCGGATCGTCGAGCCCGGCGACGGAGATCGGCATGCCGTTGGCGATGGCCGGGCTGAGCCACTGCATCAGCATGTCGGACAGTTCGGCCAGCTGGTCCGGCCCGTAATGCGGCGGTTCTTCCGGGCGCGGCAGCTGGCGGTGATCGTAATGCGGCGAGGCAAGGTCGCGCGGACCGGACTTGGCGGGCGCGCTTTTGTGCGGTTTCGGCTCCGGCTCCGGATCCGGATCCGCGGACGGCGGCGCGGCGGGGCGGGGCCGCGCGGGCGCAGCGGCGCTCGCGGCGAGCAGCCCGCCGCCCCCGGCAACCGCCAGGCCGCCGAGCGTGCTTTCCGAAAAATCATTGTCCTGCGCCGTGGCCACCGGCGCCGCGACCGGGGCGCTCGAAACATGGTCGGGCTCATCGGTCAGGCGCGGCGCGGCGAACGGCGTGGCCTGTTCGGCGACCGCGGGTTCCGGTTCCTCGGCAGGCGCATCGGGCTTGACCGGAACGTCATAGGCTTCGGGTTTGTCGTGCGGCTCTTCCTCGGGCGTCGTCTCGGCCTCGTCCGGCTCGCCGACCGGATCGGCTGCGGCGACGAAGGCGGGCGTCGCCGGAGCGGCAGCAAGTGCGTCTTCATCGCCCAAATCGGTCTCCACCGTGCGCACCCGCTTCCGCTTCGGCCCGAGCAGCAGCAGCGCCATGCCCGCCAGCGCGCAGCCCAGAATGAAGCCCAGGATGGTGTTCAGCAGCACCTTGGGCGAACTGCGCACGGCCGGCGGTTCGGCACGGTCGACGATGCGGATGCGCGGAATATTGGTGAGGTTCTCGGTCTCGCTGAACTGCGTGCGGCGCGTCAGTTCGGCCACTTCGTCGGTGAGCGCCGAGATCTGATCGTCGATGTTCTTGATCCGCAGTTCCTGGCGCGACAGCCGTTCGAGCTGTGCCTGGATCGAATTCACCCGCCGCTCGCGCGCGGCGCTGGACTGGCGCGCGGCGGCAGCCTGCGGCTTCTGCAAGGCCAGCTGCTGTTCGATCTCGTTCTGCGTGGTGCCGAGCTTGCCGGTCCGCTGGGCCTGCAGCGCATCGACACGCGCCTGCGCGGCGGAGGCATCGGATCGATCGGTGGTAAGCGCAGCCTGTTCGGCCAGTTGCGCATCGAGCAGCGCCTGCTTCTGCCGGTCGATATCGACCACGCCGAGGCCGATCTTCAGCTCGCGCGATTGATTTTTGAGATCGGAAAGCTGCTGCATCTTCCGATCCAGCTCCGCCTGCAGGACGTCAGACAGTTGCTGTCCGGACTGGCGCGACAGGCTCTGCGCACGGGCCACCACCGCATCGGCCAGCGCATTGGCGAACCAGGCGGCGGAACGCGGATCGTCCCAGCCCACCGTCAACTGCATCATATAGGTGCCGTCCAGCGATTCGATCACCGTCGCTTCGCCCAGCTCCGCCACCATCTTTGCGCGCGGCGGCAGTTCGGGCGCGCTGCCATAGTTCAGGATCGACAGGATGCGGCCGGGCGAGAATCCGGGCGGCCCCTGCTGACTGGCGAGCCATGCCCTCTCGCTCATTCCCGCCGCCTTGGCGCGCATGGCGATATATTCGTTCACCACCTGAATGCGCGTTTCGCGGGCGCGCGCATATTCGGCATAGGTCTGCAGAAGGATCAGCCCGCCCTCGGTGGTCTGCCCCCGCGCGAATTGATTGGCATAGCCCAGCTCCTCCGATGTCGGCACGACATTGAGGCTGGTGCTTGCCTCATACACCGGATCATCGGCGAGCACGAACACGCTGAACGCCCAGGCGCCAACGGTGCAGACCAGGATAAGGGACAGCAGAAGCGGCCAGCGCGACACGGCGGCGCGGCCATAATAGAGGAAGATGTTCTCTTCCGGCGGGACGACGGTGCTGCTCATTGAAGGAAACTGAACCGGGGCGCGATGGTGATGCCGTTCAGGCCGATGATGTTGCGGATCGTCTCCGCCTTATCGGCGGTGCGCGCCAGCCGGTTGGAGGGCACGATGACGATGCTATAAGGTGCCAGATAACCGATAGACCCGGGCGCGCCGTCCAGGATCGCCTGCAGGTTGACGAGCCGCGCGTCGACGCGGTCTCCATTGGGCGTCAGCACGACGACCTGGCTGAGATCGGCGCGCTGATTCGGCCCGCCCGAGCGTGCGAGGCCTTCCAGCATGGTCACGCCGTCGCGGTATGCGAAGGCGCCAGGGTTGGTGACTTCGCCCATCACGAAGATCTGCGGCAATGGCGGCGGATTGGCATATTCGACCACCGAGACCGAGACGACGGGCTTCTCCAGCTTGGGCTGGTAGAGTTTTTCGAGGCGCGCCTGCAGTTCGCCGACGGACACGCCGCGCGTCTGGACCGGGTCGAGCAGCGGCGGGGTGAGAAAGCCCGATAGCTGCACACGCTGATCGGTGTTCAGGACGGGGAAATAGGGGAAAGTCAGACGCACCACATCATTGGGCGAGAAATCGCCGCGGCTGGCATAATAGGTCTCCAGCATGGCGTTGGCCTGGCGCGCGACATCGCGCGTGCCGGGATCGACCGCGATGCTGGCGGGCACATCATATTGCAGCTGCGGCGCGCAGGAGGCGAGCGCGCTCGTCGCCAGCAGGCCGGCCATCAGCCGCCGCACGGGCATGTGCCTCACTTCATTCGTCATCGCGCGCATTCGATTCGCCTTTCAGCGGGTCGTAGCGATGAAAAAGCCACGACCGGCACGTTGCGCCTGCCATGATATGTTGAACATTGGTTTAATCATAACCGCGCGAAAGAGTCTGCGAGCGCTTTGGCGGAGGCAGCAATGTCGTACCGCGCGGCCGTTTCCTGCGCCGCGGCCGCGCGGGCTGCCGCTGCATCCGGCGCGGCGGCAATGGCGATGATGGCGGCGGCGAGCGCGGCGGCATCGTCCACCGGCACGAGGCACCCGGTGCGCCCGTCCTCGATCAGCCCGCGCGGCCCGTCGCTGGCCGCGGCGAGAACCGGCGTGCCCGCCGCCATCGCTTCCACCAGCACATTGCCGAACCCCTCCCGGCGCGAGGCCAGCACGAACAGATCGGCTTCGGCGAGACGCTGCGAAAGATCGGCGGCGTGGCCGGCGAGGAGCACCTGATGGCTGAGCCCGAGCGATGCGGTCCGGGCGCGCAGCGGCGCTTCCTCCGGGCCTTCGCCATGAATGATGAGCAAAAAGGCGAGCCCGCGATCGCGCAGCAGCGCGCAGGCATCGATCAGGATATCGAACGCCTTTGCAGGGACCAGGCGTCCCGCCGAAACGAGGCGCAGCGGCGCGTCTGCCGTGCGTTCGCGCGGACGACAAAAGTCGATGCGGTCGACCACGGGATTGGGGATCACCGTGGCGGGCGGCAGTTTCGGCACGATATCGGACAGCTCCGCGCCGATCGCCTCGGTCGGCACGAACAGGGCGTCGGCGCGCGGCAGCAGGCGGCGCATCACGGCGCGGCGCACAAACGGCCATTTCGCCTGCGCCAGATAAGCGCGCGGACTTGTATGCTCGCTGATGACGACCTTTGTTCTCGTGCCGCGCGCGGCTGCACAGAGCGCCAGGTTCATCGCGCTGGTCGCGCTATAGGCAATCTCGACGCCGTGGCCGCGCAGCATCGTGCGGATGCGACCCGGCAGACGCGCCGCGCGTGCGCCGCCAAGATCGATCACCGGCACATCGTCCGGCACCTCCTCCAGAAACGCTCCCTCGGCGCGCTTCAGCATCAGCATCGGCGCAAAACGGCTTCGGTCCAGCGCTTTGCACCAGTTCAGCACTGCCCGCTCTGCCCCGCCGGGGCGCATGTGCGGCAGCAGGAAAGCGACCCGCCGCGCGTTCATGCGAAGCCGATCCGCTTCAAGAGCGGCCGCGCGGCAACCACCAGCGTCATCATCTCCTGCTGGCGGATTGCGAGCGCGGATAGCGCATAGGCCAGGATCACCGCGCCGCCGATCACGATACCGTCCGCGATCCAGAGGAAAACGCCCTGCGGCGTCGGGAAAATTTGCGCCGCGCCCCAGCCTGCCAGCGCCGCCACGCCCGCGCAGGCCAGCGCGCCCAGGCTCTCACTCAGTGAGCGGCGCAGCCGGAAATCGGGGAAGCGATGCTTGCAGACGATAAGGCACAGGATGCTTGTGAAGATGGTCGCGGCGATCACCGCCAGGCTCAATCCGATCAGCCCATATTGCGGCACCACCGCCCAGACCGCCACGAAGCGCAGCGCCAGGCCAGAGGCGCAGAGAAACAGGATATGGACGAGCGGCGATCGGTGCGCATCGCTGAAGATCGCGTTGAGCGCGATATTGCCCGGCATCAGAAAGATCGCCGCGATCGAATAAGCAGAGGTCACGAGCGCGGTTTCCGCCTGCGCCGCCTCGTCGAACCCGCCATGGCCGAACAGCACCGCGACGACGGCAGGCGCAGCCATCGCCAGCGCGATCGAAAAGGGCAGTTGCAGGAACAAGGTACCGCGCAGCATCTTGCCGAGCGCGCCGGCCGCCGCCGCGCGATCCTCGCTCGCCATCATGCGCACGATCTTGGGGTAGAGCACGGTCGTCAGGCTTGCGGTGACCAGACCGGGGAGGAGGGAGACGAGGCGCGTGCCATATTCCATCGCCGCGACGGTGCCGGTGGGCAGCTGCGTGGCAAAGGCGAAGTCGATCATCACCGTCACCTGAAAGAAGGCGAACATGGCCAGCGCCGAACCGATACGGCCGCGCGGCGAGGCCTTGACGGGTGCAGGCTCATCAGGGGTTTCGAGGTTCGCCAGCCGCCGATGCATCACCAGCGCGCCGCCCGCCAATAGCGAGAGAGAGACCAGCCCCGCGCCCAGCATCGTCCAGCCCACCGCCAGAATGGCGAAGGGCGGCACGAGGAAAAAAAGAAAAAGGATCAGTAGCAACCGCTGAAACGCGCGGGCCGATTCGCCGAAGAAGAACACGCCGCGCGCCGCCAGATAAGTGAGCAGCAACGCGGAGAGCACCGCGATGGGCAGCAGCGGGATCAGGATGGCGAGAATGGTCGATCCGATCGCCAACCGCTCGCCCGAGAACCCCGGCGCGAACAAGCCGATAATGGGAGCCGGAAACAGGATCGCCACCAGCGGCACCAGCAGCATCGCGCCGATCACCCAGAGCACGGGGCGCGGCAGGGTACGCCAGCTGGGCCGCTGCCCGCGATCGATGCTGAGTGCGATGGATGGCATTGCGAGCTGCTGCACCAGCTGCTTGACCAGCTCCGTCATGCCTACCGTCGCCCGCCGCGCCATGAAGAACGCATCAAGCTGCGCGCCCGCGCCGAAGCGGTTGGCGAGCAGGATTGCGACCAGGAAGCTGAGCGCGGTGTCGAACCCGCGCACCAGGAAGATGCCGATGGTCGAACGCGCCATCGCCCTGCGACCGGATGGCGGGCGCGGCGCAGCTGTGACGGGTTCGCTCATCCGCGGCGGAGGCGGGGCCGGTTCCACGCCGGCGGAACGCGCGATCCGCGATAGCGCCGACGCGATTGCAGATTGAGGCCGAACAGCCGCGTCTCCACCATCAACTCGCCGGTTTCTTCGAAACCGATGCCAGCCTGTGCGCGGTAGCTCGTTTCATTACCGATATCGCAATAGTTGAAGACACGGATCACAGCGCGCGCGTTCATCTGGCGCAAACCGAATGCCGCCAGCAGCCGGGCCACGCTGCGGTCACGGTACCGATGGTCTACCATCATGCCGAAAGCATAGGCTTCGCCTTCGGGCACCGTAACGAACAGCCTGCTGTTTGGATCATGAAAATCTTCGGTAGAGGCCCAGATGCAGGCGATTGCCTGTCCATCCGTCAGCGCGAACATCCCAATCCGTCCGTCTTCCAGCAGGCCTGCGAAATCGGCACATCGATGAGCCAGCCATCCGCTGAGGGGAGGAACGGCATCACCGCGCGTCAGCTCGACCAGCTTCACGCCGTCCGGCACCGGCGTTGCGTCGGCAGGCGGCAGATCGTCGGTGCGGCGGGCCAGGATGAACGACAGCTCCTGCCGGAAAACATGGTCGCGAATTGCCTTGGCCGCCATACCGCGCAGACCCAGCTTGCGCAGATTGGCGGCCATATGCTGCAACCGGCCGCTCCGTTCAGGCAAGGCGTCGCTCTCGCTCATTTCAGGACCGAGCGGACGAGCTGGCGCGATGTAAAGAGCAGATTGTGTGCCACCGGCTTCAGCGCGATGCTGTGCATCGGCAGCATCACCCGCCGGTGCGGGCGGAACGCATTCTTGAACTGCATCCGGCCCTTTTCGCCCGGATCGGACGGCTCGTCGATCGGCACGCCGGCCAGATCATATCCAACGCATCCCGATGCCCGCGCACGCCGCATCGCTTCCCACAGGAGGAGGTAATTGCTGGGAATCTTCGGTTCGGCATCGGTGCTCGCCAGGGTCAGCCAGATCGCCTCGCCGCCCTGATGGACATAGGATGCCGCGCCCAGCAGCACGCCCTCGTGTTCCGCCAGCAGCATCGCGCCGCCCAGCTCCGCGATCAGCCCCGCTTGCGCCTTTGCATCCGGCGTCGACGACATTTCATAAGCCGGGCGATTTTCATCAAAGATATCGAGCGCGCGCTGGAAAGCGGCGATATCGGCCTCGCTTTCCACCGCACGCACCTGAACCCCGGCCTTGGTGGCCGTCTTCAGCTTGCGCCGTCCGCTCTGGCCGAAGCCTGCAAGAATGTCGTCCTCCGGCTTGTCCAGCCAGACGATGCCGGTCGCGACGTGGAGCGATTGCTGTGATGCGGGCAGCGGAGTGGCTCCGGCGGCGCGCATCGCCTCCGCCTTGGCTGGAAGATCGCGGCCACGCACGCGCGGTGCCAGCTGCCAGGTGGCGGCCCCCGCATCGCGCAGCACATCGCCGATCGCGCGAATCACCTCACCCAGATCGGCGGGATCGCGCACCAGTGGTCCGCGCGCCGAACTTGCCAGCCAGTAAGGGCCCGCCAGCTTGGAGCGGCGCACAACCGCGCTGCCGATGATGGCATCGTCGCGGCGGCAGATGACGGCCAGATATTGATGCCGCGGATGCGCGGGCACCGCTGCCAGCCAGCCGGGCGTCTGCTGATAGGACCAGAACGGGCAGCTATCCACGAAGGCGGCGAACGACTGGCGCGTCGCCCCATCAAACTCATCGATGATTTCAGCAACGGTCACCCGTTACTCCTTCGGTTGCTACGCACATGTAGGGCATGCTTTCGATAAGGCAGCGGGACACCCTCATCCAAGCGCGTTCACCTTAAAGTCAGTCGCTTGTCCCCGTTTGAGGCGCTTTACCACCGAAACTTTGACAATTCGGTAGGGAAAGGTGCTTAGGATCATCTAAATTCCGTCCTCGGAGAAGCACGCCTTGTCCAAAACGCTCCAACAGTCGCCCGAGCTGGCCGCGTCGCGTGCGCCGGACTGGTGGATGGATGCGTGGCGCATGGCCTATTGCGATGAGGCGGAGGCGCGGGTTTCTGTAGCCGGCCTGCTGCTCCACGGCGCCAAGGGCGCGGCCCGTCTGCAAACACAGACGAATTTGCAATCAAGCTATCTGGATGTGGAGCCCAGCGTGAGCGATGCCGATGCGCTGGCGAAGGAGCTTTTCGCCGATCCGGCAACGGCGATGGTTTCGCTCGATTATCTGTCGGAGCATTCGCGTGCGCTTGCCATGTTGCGGAAGGTGAAGGATTTTCACCGGCTGGAGCGACGCCATGCCTCGCGCGCGCTGACGGATACGTCGCGGCCCTATGAGGAATGGCTCGCGGGCCGCCCCACCAAACGCCGCAAGCGGCTCCGCGCGCTCGATCGCGGCATGCCCGGTGCCATTGCCGCAAGCTTTACCGTCCACACCCGTGCGGACCACGCGCTGCTCGAATCGATCTTCGCACTGGAGGCGAAGGGCTGGAAGGGCCGCGGCGGCACGGCCATCAGCCAGAACCGCGCCGATCTTGTGTTCTATACCGAACTCGCGCGCGCCGCGGAGCGAGAGGGCGCGCTGCGCATCATCACAATCCATGACGGTGCGCAGCTTGTCGCCTTCGAATATGATGTCCTGCATCAGGGCCGTCTGCTCAGCGCCAAGGTGGGATATGATGAGGAATATGCCGCATTGCAGCCGGGTAGTTGGCTGGCGCTACGGACGATATGCTGGGCGTGCGCGGAACCGGATATCCGGCTGATCGATATGCTCGGTAACAGCGCGCATATCAGCGAGAACAAGGCGCGCTTCGGGGATTTGCGGGAAGATCTTTGGCGGGTTCGCCTGTACCGTCCCGGCCCGCGCGGAACGCTGCTTTATGCCTGCCACGCCGCGCGGCAGCGACTGACCGGGCTGAAAGCACGGCTGAGGCGGGCACGGTGACGCGCAAGCAGGAACGAAAGCGGCGCTTCGGTGCCGGAATCCTCGCGCTGCTGGCCGCGCTCGGCTGTCTGTGGGCGGCGAGCGCGGGCGGCGCTGCGCTGTGGTGGCTGGCCGGAGTGGCCGCAGCGCTGATCCTGATGCATAAGGCGATGATCGGGCCGCCGGGCATTGCCGTGCTCACCTATCATTCGGTCAGCCCCGATCCGGGCTGGCTCCCCTGGTCTCAGGAAACCGCCGTTTCGCCCGAAACCTTCGCCGCGCATTGCAGCATGATCGGTGCGCCGGGGCTTCTGGCGATCACGACCGACGAGCTGGTGCGCATGCGCGCCGCTGGAGAACAACCGCGCGGCGACGAGATCGTGCTGCATTTCGACGACGGCTATCTCGACAATTGGCTCTACGCCGCGCCGATCCTGGAGCGCCACGGCATTCCGGCGAGCTTCTTCGTTTCGCTGGATTTCGTGGAGCCGGGCGCGCTCATCCGCACCGCGCCGGATGCGCGCGACGTCTCCGGTTACATGAACTGGGCAGAGATCGCGGCGATGCAAAAGGTGCGCGGGCTGGAGATCGAGCCGCATGGCGTGGACCATGCCCGCATCCCGGTGAGCGAGCGCGCCATCGACAAGCTGACCGAGGCGAACTGGCGCAAACATGCCTGGCTGCAATGGCACGGCACGAGCGGCCCCAAGCATGACTGGTATCGCAGCGACGCCCCGCCCGCCGTGCCGATCGGATCGCCGGTGCCTGAATCGGGCCTCGCGCTGGCGGTGCGCGGCTGGGTGAACGGACGGCGCGAGGACGTATCCGAACTGGAAGAGCGCCTGCGCGAACAGCTGACGCTGTGCCAGACGGTGTTCGCGCAGAGGCTGGGCAAAATGCCGCGCATCTTCTGCTGGCCGGAAAACAAGGTCGGGGCCGAGGGCCGCCGCATCGCACGCGAGCTGGGATTTGCCGCCACCACCGGGGGCAAGGGCCGTAACCGCGCAGATGAGCCGGTGGACGTCATCTCCCGCCTGCACATGGGGGACCGCGCGCTGGGATTCCGCTGGCTGGCCGCCGAGCGGCTGCATTTCCGCGCCGCGGTGCGCCTCGCCCAAGGCAATCATTATCATTACGCGCTGATCGCGCCGATGAACCTGTGCCGCAAGCTGGTCTTCGCCTGGCGCAAGCGCTTCGGCAAACCTTTCGCATGATCGCGGGGCTGGCCTGGGCGCTGATCGCGCTGATTGCGATCACCTTTGCGGGCTATCCGCTCGCGGTGCTAGCTCTTTCCCGCTTCGCTTCGGCAAGGCCCTGGCACCGGCTCGGCGCCGTGCCCGCCCATGTACCCGATATCGCAGTCCTGATCTGCGCCTATAATGAGGCCGCGCATCTGGGCGCGAAGCTGGAAAGCGTGCTTGCCGAAACCGCGCGCTGGCCCGGCAAAGCGGCGATCTGGGTGGCCGACGACGGATCGAGCGATGCCACCGCCGCCATCGCCGAAGGGTTCGGCGTGCATGTGCTGCGCCTGCCGCGCGGCGGCAAGGCGGCGGCGCTGAACGTGCTCAGCGCGCGCGTGGAGGGCGACATCCTCGTGCTGAGCGATGCCGATCCGCTGCTCGCCCCTGGCAGCCTCAACGCCTTGATCGCACCGTTCGACGATCCGCGCATCGGCGCAGTGGCGGGCGAGGTCGAAAGCGCGAAGGGCGCAGGCGGCGGGCGGTTCGACCGGCTCTACCGCGCCTATGAAAGCGGCCTGCGCGAAGCAGAGGACCGGTTGTTCGGCTGCGTTTCCGCCGATGGCGGCCTGCTCGCCATCCGCCGCGATCTGATGCCGCATGTTCCGCCCGACGGCACCGACGATTTCCACATCAGCACCGCCGCCGTCGCCGCGGGCAAGCGTATCGCCTTTGCCCGTCATGCCGTGGCGATCGAGCAGCCGATTGCGGGCGGCAGGAAAACCATGCGGCGGCGCGTGCGCATTACCGTGCGCGGCCTCACTGCGCTGTGGCGGCGGCGCGGGCTGATGAACCCGGCGCGCACCGGCGGCTATGCGCTCGGCCTGTTCTTCCACAAATTCGCGCGCCGCTTCGCGCCCGTGCTCGTCCTGCCGCTGGCTTTGTGCGCCTTCGCGCTCGCGCTCACGGGCAGCGCATTCTGGACGCTTGTCAGCCTCGCCATCCTGGCCGCCGCGGCCCTCGGCCTCGTCGGCTGGTTCGCCGAGCGACGCCTGCCCAAAGTCCTTCGCATTCCCTATCTGCTGGGCCTGCATCTGACCGGACTGATCGCGGGCGTGGCGCTGTTCTGCTGGGGCACGCGTTATGCGCAATGGACCCCGCAAAAAAGCCTCTCATGATCCTACGAGCCGCCCTGCCTTTGCTCGCATGCGCTATAGTCGGCTGTTCCTCGCCCGAGCCTGATATGTCCGGCTGGACCGCCGAGGCGGCCGAACGCCCGCGCCCGCTCGCTCTCGCCGACGATTTCGACGAAGCGCTGTGCACCGGCGATTGTCCCGGCGCGGTATGGTATTTCCGGCAGGAGGTGGAGGGCCGGCTCTCTGTGGTGCCCGATCCGCGCGCGCGCGGCGGCCTGCTGCTGGCAGAGGCAGGGCCGCGCACGGGCCGCGTCCCGAAGGCGGCGCTGGTGGCGCGCTTCCCGCGCATCGGCGACGGCCAGAAACTCGCGATCGCATTCGATGTCATGATCCCGCGCGGCAAACCGCTGAATTCGGTTCATCTGCTCGATCTGGAATGCGCGGACTGCGGCATGAGCGGCAATCCCGGCATTCGCCTTTATCTGCGCCGGGGCCGCCTGCGGATCGACCGCGCCAAGATCGGCATCGAGCATGCCTGGACCGATGACGCCGCACCGCAATTGGAGGCGGGCCGCTTGTACCGGATCGAAGCGCTGGTCGATCTGGCACCCGATGATCGCGGCGGCGCGCGGGTGCTGCTCGATGGCAGGCCGGTGCTGGAGGCGCGCGGACGCACGCTGCTGCCGCGGCGCGATGCGGGGATCGACCGCATTCAGCTCGGCATTACGGCGACGAGCAACGATGTGCCTGCAGCAGCCCTGTTCGATAATTTCAGCGCGCGGACGCTGCGCTAATGCCGCGCGTTTCGCCCGCCGATATGCGCTTCAATGCGCGCCGTCGCCGCGCCGCACCGCGCCGACCGTGCGGAACATCAGCCGCGTATCGTTGGCGAAGGACATGGAGCGGATATAGTCCACGTCCAGCTCGGTCCGCTCGTCGAAATCCACATTCGCACGGCCCGAAACCTGCCACAGCCCGGTGATGCCGGGGCGCGCGGCGAGGCGCGGCAGATGGTGCATCTTGTACGTGCCGACATCGAAGGAGGTCGGCCGCGGCCCGACCAGCGCCATCTCCCCGCGCAGTACGTTGATGAGGTTCGGCAGTTCATCGATGCTGGTCTTGCGCAGAAACTTGCCGACGCGGGTGATGCGCGGATCTTCGATCAGTTTGAAATCGGGCGAGTCGGCTGCATGATGGTTCTGCGCGCGAAGCGATGCCTTCAGCGCCTCCGCTTCAGGCACCATGGTGCGAAACTTCACCAGCCGGAACGGGCGGCCGAGATAGCCAGTGCGATTCTGGCGGAAGAAGATGGGGCCCTTGCCGTCCAGCCGGATCGCGATCGCCGCCGCCAGGAAGACCGGAGCCAGAAACACCAGCAGCATAGCAGCCACAAATCGCTCGACCACCGGCTTCACACGGCGCGCATAGAAAGCCTGCCGATATTCCAGCGGCAGCGGAACGCCGCGCATGTCGCATTCGAAGCGCACGCGGCGTTGCCAATCCTGCCGGCGCTCCGCCTGGGGCCGAGCCGTCGTAACCGCCGGTTTGCCGGCAGCTACGCTCTCCAGTTCCTGAATTTCCAGGCCGATTCCGTGACCAAATCCGTGCATGACACTGCCCCGCTTCTGACTGGAGCGACTACGCTGCCGACCCTCGTCGCGGCTTCACTTATGATTAAAAATGTCTTTAGAGAAGGGCGCGGCGGACACCGTTTTAGTCCTGCCCCGTAATGCGACAACCGCGCGCCCCCACGTTAACCTGCCCTGCCGACAGCTTTTCCCCGTCAGGCAGTTGCCGCTCGCACTTTACTATTGCCAAGGGGCCGCGAAGCGATAGATATTTGCGCTCTGCTGTCCGGGGGGACAGCATTGGGGGAAATCGAAAAAGATGATGTTCATACGTCGCATAGCCTTGGCGATCTGTCTTGCGCTGTCGCTCAGCGTGCCCGCCATGGCGCAGGAGCGCTCGGCAACCAGGCAAGGGTTCGAACTGGCGCCCGGCGAGGGCAAGAAGATCCTCGTCTTCCGCCCCGCCGTCAGCGTTGGCGGCCAATCCACCGCCGGAATGTTCGAACCCAATGGCGAATGGACCGAAGCCGCGCGGCGTAACATCGAAGCATCGCTCGCGCGGCTCCAGGCGCAGCTTGGGAACGAAGTGATCGCGGCGCCCGAAGCTTATGGCGAGGATGCGCAGAACCTGCAGGAACATATGGCGTTGTTTGCCGCGGTGTCTCAGGCGGTGATCGAATATCAGTTCTTCGTCGGCAACCGCCTGCCCACGAAGAAGAAGGACAACAAAGAGGACGTGTTCGACTGGTCGCTCGGCAGCGGCGTGGCCGACCTTCCCGGCGCGAAGGATGCCGATTACGGCCTCTTCATCTGGAACCGCGATGCCTATGGCTCTACCGGGCGCAAGGTACTGCAGGTGCTGGCGCTGCTCGGCCCCGGCGTCGCCGTGAAATCGGGCGAGCATCGGGGCTATGCCGGCCTGGTCGATCTGAAGACCGGCGATCTTCTCTGGCTGAACGCCGACGGTGCGATGGGCGGCGATGTGCGAAAGGAAGACGGCTCCGACAAGCGCGTGCGCCAGCTGCTGGAGGATTTTCCGGGCAGCAGCATCGCTGCCGAGGAACCGGCCGCGTGATGCGCCAATGGCTTGGCGGCGTGCTGGGCGCGCTTGCCATCGCCCAGCCGCTATCCGCTGAGGAAAGCCCGCTGCCGCCGCCCTATGAGGGCGTCTACCAGCCGCAAGGGGTGGATGAGATCGGTTTTTGGCGGGAGGATGACGAAAGCGAGCGTGCCCTTGCCGCCTCCCCGCTCATTATCCGCGATGCGGCGCTCAACAGCTATGTCAAAGGCGTGCTGTGCGAAACGGTCGGCCAGGATCGCTGCAACGCCGTGCGCGTCTATATCCTGCGCGAGCCGACCTTCAACGCCAGCATGTCGCCTAACGGCACCATGCGCGTGTTCAGCGGCCTGTTCCTGCGGGTGCGCAGCGAAGCGGAGCTGGGCGCGGTGCTGGGGCATGAGTTCGGCCATTTCGAACGCCGCCACTCGCTCGCGGGGTTCCGCCGGGCACGCAGCGGGACGGATCTTCTCGCCTGGACGTCGCTGCTCGTCAGCATGGCACCCAGCTATGGCGCGGCGAGCAGCCAGCGGAGCCTGGAGATGGCGGTCTACGGCCAGATCTTTCGCCACGGCCGCGATCAGGAGCGCGAGGCGGACCGGCTTGGCGTGAGCTATCTGAATCAGGGACGGCTCAGACCGCAAGCCGCCTCAGAGGTTTGGAAGACCGTCATGACCGAAGCTGAATCCTCGGCGCGGTCGCGCGGCCTCAAGAAACCGAATTTCAAGGCCATTGCCTTCTTCGCCTCGCACCCGCCCGAGGCCGAGCGCGCCGACAATCTCGCGGCGCTGGCAGTCCCGGACGGCGCCGCGCGGGACGACGGCGCGTTGCGCTACCGCGAAGCGCTGGCACCCTTCATGCCGCAATTCCTGGACGATCAGATCAAGCTGAACGATTTCGGTGCCAGCGATTTCCTGATCGAGAACATGGCCGAAAGCGGCGGCTGGTCTGCTCCGCTCTGGTTCTCCCGCGGCGAACTGTATCGCCTGCGCGGCGCGCAGCGCGATTTCGTCAACGCCGCAGATTTCTACGCCCGGGCCATCGCGCTAGACCCTTCCCTGGCGGAGGCGCATCGCGGCCTCGGCCTTGCCCTGTTCAAAACCGGGCGGCGCGAGGAAGGCATGACGGCGCTGAAAGAGTATCTCAACCTGAAGCCCGAAGCCTCCGACGCGAAGATGATCGCGCTCATGCTGCCCCAGGACACCGAATCATGACCCCTTCCCTGCCCGCCAAATGGACCCTCGCAGCCACCGCGCTGCTGCTCGCCGCCGCGCCCCTTTCCGCGCATAAGCTGCGCGAAAGTGGCGCGAGCGTGACCGTAGCCAATTCGGCGATGACGGTGACGCCCGCGCGCGACTGGAACAGGCTGAGCGGATCGCCGGGCAAATTTGCTGAAAGCTGGACGCTGAATGGCGAGCAGCTGGACGACCTTACCTTTTACGGCGGCATCAAACCGGGCCAGCCACTGGTGAAGGAGCGCAGCAAGAAGCGCGATCCGCTACCCAAGTTCAAGAAGAGCACACTCCTGATCGAAGTGCCCGAGCTGCTCGAAGGGACCTATCGGACGTACAAGACGCTTGGCGCCTTTCAATTGCTCTCGGCCGAGCCGGCCCCGTTCCTGGGCAAAGACGGCGTGCGGTTCACCTACGAATATACCGATGATGACGGCCTCACCCGCAAGGGAGAAGCGCGCGCCGCGATTGTCGACGGCCAGCTTTACATGGCCACCTTCGATGCGCCCCGCCTGCATTATTTCGATCGCTCGATCGAGGACGCCCGCGCGATCATGGACAGCGCCAAGCTGTAAGCTACGGTAATTTCGGTAGGATTATCGGCTGGAGCAATCCCCCGGATCGCTCACGATTGCCGAAATGGTGGGCGCGGCAAGGATTGAACTTGCGACCCCACCCGTGTGAAGGGTGTGCTCTACCACTGAGCTACGCGCCCGGATCGGCGATCCGAAGGGCGCGCCAATGCCAGAGAGCGCGCGGGATTGCAAGCGCGTGGTTGAAGCGCCGCTCAGGAAAGCGGTGCGCCGTCGGCGACCTTGGGGTCCATCGCCTCGATGCCGGCGCGCTGCCAGTCCGGAAGGTCCAGCGTTTCCATGTCCTCCACCCGGCGATGTTCCACCGAGTAACCGAGTTCCGGATAAGCGATACGCTGGCGCTTCTCGTCCGCCTGATCCAGCGGCACCACGGCCAGTCGACGGTTGACCTTCTGCCGCCAGTTCATGCGCGCGGTGTTTTCCTGCCCGACATAGCAGCCCTTGTCGAACGCGACGCCGTTCAGCTCGATCGCGTTGCATTCCAGCCATAAGGTGGCGTCCTGGCCCAGCTCCGCCTCACCCTCGGTGACGCCATGCGCCAGCCGGTGCGCCCGCCAATCGGCGGAAACGTCCGCATCGTCATCGGCAATAGGCGCGATCCAGCGGCGGCCGAGTTCGCGGAGGCGCGGATCGAGGCTGCCTTCGCCGCCATCGGCGCTCCAGAATACGCCCCGGTCCTCGTCCCGTTCGAACCCGATCTTGCGCCGCAGGCGGTAGATCGAGAGGCGGAGGATCAGGCCGTCGGCATGGGCTGCCTCACAATCGATCAGCACGTCGTCGCCCTCCGCCCAAAGCAGGAAATCGAACAGCACCTTGCCCTGCGCGGTGAGCAATGCTGCCCATATCGGGCCGTCTGCGGCATCGGGCTCCAGCCGCCGCGTGTCGTTGGTGACGAGGCCCTGCAGGAAGCCGCGTACATCCTCCTGTCCGTCGGTGGCGGAAACGCGGATGAGCGAGCGGTCGAAAAGTCTTGGGGAAGCCATGGGCCTTAGGTAGGCACGCTCGACCTTGAAACAAACCCGTGAGTGCCGAGCTTGTCGAAGCACGGCTCTCCGGCGAGAAACGTCCTTCGACAGGCGTAAGGCTTACGGAACCAGAATGGCTGATAGCAAAAATTTCCTCACCATCCGCCGCCCGGACGACTGGCACCTCCATCTGCGCGACGGAGACATGCTGCAAGCGGTGGTGCCTTACACCGCGCGCCAGTTCGGCCGCGCGATCGTGATGCCGAACCTCTCACCTCCCATCAACAGCGTGGCCGCGGCGGAGAGCTATCGCAACCGCATACGCCTGGCGCTGCCCGAGGGCGCGGATTTCGAACCGTTGATGACCGCCTATCTAACCGACGAGATTGCGCCCGACGAGATCGAGCGCGGGCACGCGAAAGGCGTGTTTACCGCGGCCAAGCTGTATCCGGCCGGCGCCACCACCAACAGCGCGGCAGGCGTCACCGATATCGCGAACATCCGCCCCGTGCTGGAGCGGATGGAGCGCATCGGCATGGTGCTGTGCATCCATGGCGAGGTAACCGATGGTGATGTCGATATCTTCGACCGCGAGGCGGTGTTCATCGAGCGCACGCTGCAGCCGCTAACCCGCGATTTTCCGGCGCTGAAGATCGTGCTGGAACATATCACCAGCGCGGACGCGGTGCAGTTCGTGGAAAGCGCGGGCGATATGGTGGCGGCGACGATCACGCCGCATCACTGCATCATCAACCGCAACGCCTTGTTCAAGGGCGGCATCAACCCGCACGCTTATTGCCTGCCGGTGGCCAAGCGCGAGCGGCACCGGGCAGCGGTGCGCGCGGCGGCCACCTCCGGATCGGCGAAATTCTTCCTGGGCACCGACAGCGCGCCGCATGCGCGCCACGCCAAGGAAAGCGCCTGCGGATGTGCGGGCATTTTCAACGCGCCTTATGCACTGGAAAGCTATGCGCGCGTGTTCGATGAGGATGGCGCGCTGTACCGGCTGGAAGCCTTCGCCAGCGAAAACGGCCCGCGTTTCTACGGACTGCCGCTGAACGAGGGCACGGTGACACTTCGCCGCGAGGCACAGAGCGTGCCGGATCAGCTGGAGGGCGAACTGGTGCCGTTCCTGGCGGGCGAAACGCTGGAGTGGCGGTTGGACTGAACCGGCTGGCTCAGATCGCCAGTCCTAGATCGCTAACCCGCGCCGCGCCCGGCGAAAGCTGTCGACCGAGAAGATGACGAGCGCCGCCCAGATTAGCGCGAAGCAGGCAAGGCGCGGTGTGGTGAGCGGCTCGTCATAGAGGAACACGCCGAGCGCGAACTGGATGGTCGGCCCGATATAGCTGATGAAGCCCAAGGTGGTGAGGCGCATGCGCCGCGCCGCGCCTGCGAACAGCAACAACGGAAAGGCGGTGACCGCGCCGCCCGCGATGAGGAACAGATCGGTCCGCAGCGAGCTGCCGAAACCGCCCGCCCCGCCATAGAGCCAGAACCAGACCACCGCGCCCAGCGCCACCGGAGACAGGATCACCGTTTCCGCCGCAAGGCCCGGCATCGATCCGACCGGCGCGAGCTTGCGCACCAGGCCGTAGCTGCCGAAGCTGACCGCCAGCGCCAGGCTGACCCACAGGGTCTCCAGCGCGCCGGCTGCCAGAATGGCCACGCCGATGAAGGCCAGAACGACCGAGACCGCGGTGGCCTTCGTCATCCCCTCCTTCAAAAAGAAATAGCCGAGCAGGACATTGAGCAACGGCGTGAGATAATAGCCGAGGCTGGCCGCCAGAATGTGATCGGAGAAGACGGCAAAGACGTAGATCAGCCAGTTGGCCGCGATCAGCGAGCTGGACAGCAGCATCAGCCAGCGCGTCTTGGGCGTCTTCAGCACGCCCCAGAAGACGGCAAGCTGCTTGCGGAAGGCAAGGATCGCCAGCAGCAGCGGCACCGACCAGATGACGCGGTGCGCCACCACCTCCACCGCGGGCACCGTGGTCAGCTGTTTGAAGAACACGGGCATGAAGCCCCAGATCACATAGGCGCCGAGCCCTTGAATAAGGCCATTGCCCTGCTCGGCCGGCGGCACATCGGCGCGGGCCGCCTCTACCGGGGCGGCAGGTGGATCGTCGCTCATACCGCGGGACCGCTCAGAAGGTGATCAGCAGCCTGAGGAAGCAGAGCACGAATACCAGGATGCAGAAGTTCCGCCCGCTCTTGCGGCGCGAAAAGGTCCCGATGACGATACCGATGAGCGGCAGCGGCAGCAGGATCAGCGCCAGCAGCCAGCCCACGATCGGCAGGACCGAGGGGATGGCGATGACCGCCGAGACGATGCCGATGGCCCATGCGATGATGTTTCCCATGCCCCAGCCCTGCCGATCCGTATCGAAGCTGGCAAGCGGTTTCTGGGGTCGAGTCGGACGCTTCCGCAGACGCGGTTGAAAGCCGCCGTTCATCCCCGCGGCATTTCGTCGATGGCCCGGAACGCTTGGGCTTGTCGTCAAATGTTCAGGAAACCGCGGCTAAACATGAACTGTTCTGACAAGAAATGGTCGCCTCACCCGGACGGCCCCAGCAAGGAGATAGAGGATGAAAACAGCAATTCTTGCCGCAGCCGCCGCGCTGACCATGGCCGTCCCCGCGCCCGATCTGGGCCCGGTTACCCAGGGTGCCGCACTGCATGCCGATCAGGGCCGCCATCTCGGCCACTACAAGAAGCATCGCAAATGGCAGCGCGAGCGCGCCCGCGAACAGCGCCGTTATTACGCCCAGCAGGACCGCGCCTATGAGCGTCAGCTGAGCCGCAACGATCGCATCTGGCGCGGCGACGATGGCCGTTATCGCTGCCGCCGCGACGACGGCACCGCAGGTCTCGTCATCGGCGGCGCGCTGGGCGCGATTGCCGGCTCCGAAGTCGCGGGCAGGCAGAACCGCACCATCGGCGCGATTATCGGCGCAGTGGGCGGCGGCCTTCTGGGCCGCCAGATCGACCGCGGGGGCTTGCGCTGCCGCTGATATAAGCAGACGTCACGCGAAAGGGCGCTCCCATATTGGGGGCGCCCTTTTTCGCGCATGCAATCCGGTCTATAGCTGGTCCTTTCCCACGAAAGGCGCTGCCCATGTTGAACGGTCCCCTGCTCGTCACCCAGCGGCTGATCCTGCGCCCGCCCGCAGCGGAAGATTTCGAAGCGGTCGTCGGTTTTTATTCCGAGCCCGAGACGATGGAGCATCTGGGCGGGGTGAAGCCGCGTTCCGAGGTGTGGCGCGCCTGGTGCTGCATGGCGGGCAGCTGGCATATCAATGGCTTTGGCATGTTCTCCCTGATCGAGCGCGCCACCGGCCGCTGGATCGGCCGCGCGGGCCCCTGGCGCCCCGCCGATTGGCCGGTCGACGAGGTAGGCTGGGGCGTCGCGCGCGATTTCGCAGGACAGGGCTATGCGCGCGAGGCCGCGGTGGCGGCGATCGATTATGCCTTCGACGTGCTCGGCTGGGACGCGGTGCACCATGTCATCGCGCCGAAAAACGCGGCTTCGATCAAGCTTGCCGAAAGGCTCGGATCGCGCCTCGAAGGCCCGACGCGCATGCCCGCGCCCTTTGGCGACAAGGAGGTGCAGAGCTGGGGTCAGACCCGCGAGGAATGGCGCGCGCGCAAAAACTAGACGCCGCCTCAGACCGCGTCGATCTCCACCGTCTGCACCAGCTTCGGCTTTGCGCGCGCCGCGATGAGGCTGCCGGTGACGATCAGCACCGCGCCGGCCAGCACCGGCCAGCCGGGCTTTTCCGCGAAGAACAGCCAGCCGAACAGGCTCGCCCACAGAAACGCGGTATATTCCACCGGGATCAGTACCTGCGCCTCGGCCCGCGCATAGGCCCAGCTGAGCAGCAGCAGCGACACCGAGGATAGCGCCGCCGCGCCCAGGATCGCGGGCCAAGCCGCTGCATCCGGAACGGAGGCGAGCCATGGCGCGGCGAGTGTATAATAGCCCGCGATTAGCGCGCCCATCACGAACGCGATCTCCATCGGCCCGGCAATCTGCGCCTGCCGCCGCGCGAGGATGAGGTTGTAGGCGAACAGGCAGGCCGAAAAGAGCGCCGCCGCCGCGCCCAGCAGCGCATCCGCATCATAATCTCCGCTCAGCCGTCCGCCGACGATCACCGCCACGCCCAGAAGGCCCAGTGCGGATGCGATGATCGCGCTGCGCCCTATCGTCTCGCCCAACAGCAAGGCCGCTAGGTACAGCGCTATCACCGGGGCGATGAAGCTGAGCGCGATCGCCTCCGCCAGAGGCAGGCGCCCCAGCGCCCAAAAGAAACTGAGTGCCATGGGCAGGAGGACGAGCGAGCGGCGCAGATGCAGCCGCATCGCCGCGCGCGTGGGCCGCTGTCGGCGGCGCAGGATTAGGTATAGCGGCAACAGCATCGCCAGCGCGGCGAGCGAGCGCCATAACATCGCATCGTACACACCGATGGTCAGCACCAGCTGCTTCATCAGCGCGTCCATCAGCGAAAAGCAGCCGATACCAAGGCAGGCGGCGAGAAAGGGCAGGATCGGACGCTCGGCCATGATGGGCGCTATCGGTTGGCGGACGGGGTGTGTCTACAGCAATGCTGCTCGATCCGTTCGCCCTGAGCTCGAAAGGGGGTCGGGAAGGAAGCAATTCGGAACTCCCCACGCTCCCGGCGCGTCGTTTTGGCAGAGCCCTACCAATTCGGAGACCCGCCCTATGATGCGCACCATCGCCCTCTTCGCCCTCCTGCCGCTCGCCGCCTGCGTCTCGCAGGACATTGCCGGGCCAAAATCGCCTTATGAGGTGCAGCAGCAAGTGCGCGCGGAAGCGCCCGCAGGCACGCTCGATATGGAGCAGACGAACGGTACGGTGGTGGCGAGCGAGGAAGCGCTCGACCGGCTACGGAACAATAGCGGCATCACGCTCCAGTGGATCGGCTGGGAGAAGCGCGGAGAACTGGAGGTGACGCAGCCGGACAATGTGGTGATGCTGAAAGGACGCCAGCAGGGCAGCGATGAGCGGCCTGGCACACTCAGCATCGACGGGAAGGTGACCGCGATCGAGAAGGACCGCTTCACCTTTGACGGTACGGTGCGCATCGCAGACGCGCCCGATCCGGGCCGCGATTGCGTCCGTAGCGGGCCGATGGAATTTCTCGTGACGCAGGACCGCAAATATTGGCGGCTGCAGGACATGGTCGCCTGCGACGGGCTGACCGATTATGTCGATATCTACTTCTGACGCGCAGCCCGCTGCTCGGGCGGCGGCGGGAACTTCGCATTTTCATCAGCCATCGCCAGCATGGCATTGGCGTGACGCTGCGCGACGGCGCGCTGATCCTGTCCGTAGCCGCCGCCCATGGCGCTGGCGACCGGCAGCCCGCGCCGGCGGACCTCTCCGATCACGAACCGGTCCCGCCCTTCTAGCCCGGCGTCGGTGAGCGCCAGGCGGCCCAATTTATCGTCTCCATGCGGATCTACCCCCGATTGATAGAGCACCAGATCGGGCCGCACCTCGTCCAGCAGGCGGGGAAGATGCGTGGACAGCACCTCCAGATAGGCTTCGTCCCCGGTGCCATCGGGCAGGCCGACATCGCAATCGGACCGCGCCTTGCGCGTCGGAAAATTCTTCTCGGCGTGCATCGAGAAGGTGACAATGTCGTCGCGTCCCGCGGTGAGCGAGGCGGTGCCGTCGCCCTGATGCACATCGCAATCGACGATCAGGATGCGCCCCGCATCGCGCTGCGCGATCAGCCGGTTGGCGGCTACGGCAAGATCGTTGAACACGCAGTAACCCGCACCGGTATCGTGCAGCGAATGATGGCTGCCGCCCGCGCTGTTCGCGGCAAAGCCGTGCTCCATGGCGAGATGCGCGGCGCGCCAGGTGCCGCCATTGGTGTGCTGAACGCGCTGCGCGATATGCGGCGTCACCGGAAAGCCGATGCGCCGTTCCTTTTCGCGCGGTACATCGGCAGCCAGCACGCTGTCGACATAATCGGGATCGTGCACCGCCGCGAGCCAATCGCGCGGCATGGGCGGGGGCGCATGCTCGGTCATCGCCGCGCCGCTTTCGCGCAGGCAGATCATGACGAGCTGATATTTGTCGAACTTGAAGGTGCCGCGCTCGGGCGGCGGCGCCATGTAATCGCGATGGTGGACGACATGCAGCATCGGGAGAATGTGGCGATTGGGAACAACGGATCAACCGACCCGAGTATAAGCGAGAAACCGAACCCTTTATCGGGCGGTGCTTGCAAATTCCGTCAGCGCATCGCCTTCCATGCGCATGACGCGCCATTCGGGCTGCATCTTCGCGCCGATATGTTCATAGACGCGGATCGCGCTCTCATTCCAATCGAGCACCACCCATTCGAAGCGCGCGCAATCGCGCTCGACCGCGATTTCCGCCAGCCGTTTCAGCAGCGCGCTGCCGATGCCGTGGCCCCGCATCGCCTCGCCGACATAGAGGTCCTCCAGATAGAGGCCCTTGCGGCCCTCCCAGGTCGAGAAATTGTGGAAGAACAGCGCAAAGGCAGCAGGATCGCCGTCCCACTCCGCGATCAGAGCCTCGGCCACCGCATGCTCGCCGAACAGCGCGTCATGCAGCCGCTCCGGCGTCGCCTTCACCGCGCCCGCCGGTGCTTTCTCGAACGCGGCCAGTTCCTCGACGAAACGCAGGATGGTGGAAACGTCGTTCCGAGTGGCGCTGCGGATCGAAAGGCTCATTCCGCGGGCACCGGCTCGGCGTCCGCGTTCGCCGCCTCGATCTCAGCCGCCTTGGCCTCGACCAGGGAAACGATGTGATCGAGCATGTCGCCGTCCGCCACATGATGGTCGGTCACACCGCTCAGATAGACCATATGCTTGCCCTTGCCGCCGCCCGTCAGGCCGATGTCGGTCTCACGCGCCTCGCCAGGCCCGTTGACCACGCAGCCGAGGACGGAGAGCGAGAGCGGCGTGTTGATGTGCCGCAGCCGGTCCTCCAGCGCCTGCACCGTGCGGATCACGTCGAAGCCCTGCCGCGCGCAGCTGGGGCAGGAAACGATCCGAACGCCGCGCGTGCGCAGGCCCAGCGTCTTCAGGATTTCATAGCCGACGCGCACCTCTTCCTCCGGCTCGGCGGAGAGCGAGACGCGCAGCGTATCACCGATGCCGGCCCAGAGCAGATTGCCGATGCCGAGCGCGGATTTCACCGTGCCGCCGATAAGCCCGCCCGCCTCGGTAATGCCGAGGTGCAGCGGGCAATCGACCGCATCGGCCAACTGCATGTAGGCGGCGACGGCGAGGAACACGTCGGAAGCTTTGACGGCCACCTTATATTCGTGGAAATCCTGATCCTGCAGCAGCTTGATATGGTCGAGCGCGCTTTCCACCAGCGCTTCCGGGCAGGGCTCGCCATATTTTTCCAGAAGATCGCGTTCCAGCGAACCGGCATTCACGCCGATGCGAATGGCGCAATTGTTAGCCTTGGCCGCATCCACCACTTCCTTCACGCGCGCTTCGGACCCGATATTGCCGGGGTTGATGCGCAGGCAGGCCGCGCCTGCATCGGCCGCTTCCAGCGCGCGTTTGTAGTGAAAGTGGATGTCCGCGACGATCGGCACGCGCGCCGCGCGCACGATCTGCTTCAGCGCGGCGGTGGACGCTTCGTCCGGGCAGGAAACGCGGATGATGTCCACGCCCGCCTCCTCGCAGCGGCGGATCTGATCGATCGTCGCCTTCGCGTCCTCGGTCGGCGTGTTCGTCATCGTCTGCACGGTGATGGGCGCGTCGCCGCCCACGGGCACATCGCCCACCATGATCTGCCGGCTCTTGCGGCGTTCGATGTCGCGCCAGGGGCGAAGGGAAGGATTGTCGGCGGTCATGGGAACGGGCCTCGATGCTCGGTGGTTGCCCCCATATAGCCGCTCGATCTTACAGTTGCGAGTGGTGCCTTGCCCCTTCCCCTTACGCAAAGGAACTCTCCCATGCCCACCATCCTCATCACCGGCGGCAGCCGCGGCATCGGCGCCGAACTTGTGCAGCAATATGCCGCAGACGGCTGGGACGTGATCGCCACCGCGCGTTCGGACAGCGACCTCAAGGAACTGGACGGCATGGACAATGTGACGGCGATGGAACTGGACGTGGCCAAACCCGATAGCGTCGCCGCCTTTATCGACGGGGTCGGCGACCGGCCCATCGACGTGTTCCTGAACAGTGCCGGCGTTTACGGCCCCCGAACGCCGGAGCGGGACGGCTGGATGGATGTGCTGGAAATCAACGTCGTCGCGCCAACCCTGCTCGCCGAGAAGCTGAAGCCGAATGTCGCCGCATCGGAGAAGAAGGTCATGGCGGTGGTGACCAGCCGCATGGGTTCCATCGGCGACAATGGCGGCGGCGGATCGATCCCCTATCGCAGCAGTAAGGCCGCGGTGAATGCGGCCTGGAAGAGCCTGTCGATCGATTGGAAGGATGACGGCATCGCCATCGTCATGCTGCACCCCGGCTGGGTAAAGACCGATATGGGGGGCGACAATGCGCAGATCGACACGAAGACCAGCGTAGACGGTCTGCGCGATCGGATTGCGGAGACCGATCTGTCCAACAGTGGCCGCTTCGTCGCTTATGATGGCGCGACGATCGAGTGGTAAGTCGTTTGCGCCCGCCGCTCTCTGATGATGAAGAGAGCGGCGGGCGCATGTTCAATTAGAAGCGGGCGTTCAGCGCCAGCCCGAACTGATCGACATCGCCGCGATTGGTGGACCGCAGCGTCGTGTTGATCTGCGCAGGCGTGCCCTCGTAGAAATTGTCCGACCGGTTCAGCGTCGCCGATGCCACGAAGACATGGGCATAGCTGAAGTCGATGTCGAACCGGTCATTCAGACGATAGGTCGCGCCCACCGTCGCCCAGGTGCGGTCGCCATCTGGAACGCGGGTGCTGAGAAACGCATCGGGAACCGGCGTTGCATCGTACATCGTGCCCGCGCGCAGCGTCAGGCGATCCGTGAAGTCATGCTCCGCACCCAGAGCCATCGACCAGCTGTCCTCGTAATTCTGCGGGCTGGACTGCGCCGGGCGGCCTTCGGGGAAGACGGTGATCGCATCGAAAGTGGACCAGTTGTACCAGTTCCAGCTGCCGTAGACGCGCGTGGCGCTATCGACACCGAACATCGCGCTGACCGTGGCGATATCCGGCAAGGTTAGCGGCGCGGTGGCGGTGGTCGAACCGTTCTGGCCCGCCAGCGGACCGACCAGACCGGACAGATCGAACGTACCTTCCAGGTTGTGCTTCATGCGCGAACGGTAATGCGCGCCCAGCCGCACCTTTTCGACTTCTAGCTGCGCGCCGACATTCCAGCCGACCGACACATCGTCGCCCTGCACCCGCAGGAAGCCATCGCCGCTTGCCGGGTTGAGATTGGGCAGCGCGTTGGTCAGCTCCACATCGATATATTGTACATCGACGCCTGCACCGATCGAGAGGTTGTCGTTGATTTTGTAGGCAAGGCTCGGCTGCACATTCACCGTGAACACGTCGGAACGCAGCGAGTCGTAACGGCCGAAGAAATCGTCATCATAGTCCACGACCACGCCGAAGGGACTGGAAACGCCCAGACCCGCCCACAGCCGATCGGTGATCTGCGCGGTGGCATAAGCCTGCGGCACGACGATCGGCTGGGAGAACGGGTTTCCGCCATCGCCGCCGGGCACGGGGATCGACACCGGAACGCCGGGAACGGTGCGGGTGGTGCCGCGATTTTCCTGGCGGGAGTTCACCAGCAGGAGCTCGCCGCCCAGCTGGAAGTTGATCCCTTCCAGCTCGGTCATGCCGGCCGGGTTGTAGTATACGGTGGAGGCGTTGTCGGCCGAAGCGGCTTCGCCCGAAAAAGCGCGGCCCAACTCGCGCGCAGACTGTTCCTGCAGATAAAAGCCGCCGGCCATGGCCGGGGCGGCGCTGCCGAGCAGCAAGGTAAAGGCGAGCATTTTGTAGCGAAGGGACATGTTTGGATGGTCCTGATTGGTTTGGGTAGCGGCCTGCCCCCTAATCGCCGATTGCGCGCAAAGCTCCTGCGAAAAACCGATTCCGGTGCAGCTGTGACATCGACGCATCAGATTTCGCCGTCGCCGCACCCGATCCCGTCATGGCCGGGGCGATTGCGCGCGACCGGACACCGCCATAGGGTGCACGCCCGACAAAGGGGGTTCGAATGAAACGATCGACGATGATGTGGGCGGCGGCTTTGGCGCTGGGCCTAGGCTCTGCGGCGCAGGCGCAGGACGGCGGCATGGGGGCGCAGCAGGCGCCGGAATGGGCGCTTACCATCCATGGCGGAGCCGGGGTGATCGAGCGAGACAAACTTTCGCCCGAAAAGGACGCGGAAATCCGCGCGGCGCTGAACCGGGCGCTCGCCGCTGGATCGAAGGTACTGGCCGAAGGCGGCGCGGCAATGGATGCGATCACGGCGACCATCACGGTGCTGGAGGACGATCCGAACTTCAACGCAGGCCGCGGCGCGGTGTTCACCTGGGACGGTGCGAACGAGATGGACGCCGCGATCATGGACGGTCAGACGCTGGACGCCGGCGCCGTGACCGGCGTTACCCGTACCAAGAACCCCGTACTGCTGGCGCGCAAGGTGCTGGAGGACAGCGAGTTCGTGTTCCTGAGCCGCGAAGGCGCCGACCAATTCTCGCGCGAGAACGGGCTGGAGCAAGTCGACCCCGGCTACTTCGCCACCCCCGAACGGCGGCGGCAGCTCGATCAGCTGAAGGCCGCAGAGGCGGCAGGTAAAACCATGTCGCAGCTCGATATCGATCATAAATATGGGACCGTTGGCGCGGTGGCTCTGGACCAGGCGGGCCATGTCGCCGCAGCCACCTCCACGGGCGGGCTGACCGGCAAGCGCTGGGGCCGGATCGGCGATGCACCGGTGATCGGCGCTGGCACCTATGCCGACGATCGCTCCTGCGCGATTTCCGCCACGGGCGCGGGCGAATATTTCATCCGCTTGGGCGTCGCGCATGAAATCTGCGCGCGCCTGCGCTTCGCTGCGATCGACAAGGCTGCCGAGGAACAGGCTGCGCTGCCGCTGGGGCCGGACGGCGCGCCGCCGCGCGTGGTGACGCCGGACGAAGTTTCGCTGTCGGACGGCGAGGTGCAGGACATCGTTGCCGGCGTAATCGACGAGCTGGGCGACCTGGGCGGTACCGGCGGCGTGATTTACGTCACCCCCTGGGGCAATCAGGGCTGGAGCTTCAACACGCCCGGCATGTACCGCGGCAAGGCGGCTGCGGACAACGAGCCGATGGTCGCGATCTATGGGGATGAGGAGTAGGACGCCCCGTCTTTCCCTTGCCATAAATCGGGATTAGGGCGCGCGGCATGATCCGTATTCTTCTGGCGCTTTCTGCAGCAGCCGCGTTCCTGCTCCCCTCCCCAGCTTTCGCATGGGGCGAATATGGGCACCGCACCGTCGCCGCCATCGCGATGGATAATATCAGCCCGCACAGCCGCACAGTGATCCGCCGCCTGCTGAAGGCCGCGCCGCTGCTCGGCACACCCGATTGCGCGCTGAAGTCGATCGGCGATGCCAGCGTCTGGCCGGACTGCATCCGCCGCGACCGGGACCGCTGGGGCTATACCTCCCCCTGGCATTACCAGAATGTCGATATCTGCGAGCCATTCGCGCTGGAACCCAATTGCCCGAACGGCAACTGCGCCTATGCGCAGGTCGAGCGGAACATGAAGATCCTCTCCGACAAGTCCCTGCCCGACAATGTACGGCTGGAAGCGCTGGCCTTCCTCGTCCATTTTACGGGCGATCTACACCAGCCGATGCATGCGGGAGACCGGCACGATCGCGGCGGTAACGACGTGGACGCCGATTACGGCATCATCCCCGGCCTCAATCTGCACTGGATCTGGGACGGCCCACTGGCGGAACGCGCCATCTCCACGCCCCCTGCACTGGTGCGGCGCTATAGCGCGGCGGAAAAGGCCGCGATCGATCAGGGCACGCCCGAGGATTGGAGCCGCGAGGCTTGGGAGGCGAGCCGCGATATCGCCTACACCCGCGCTCTGGATGGAGACCCTTGCGGTCCGAAACCGAAAGAAGCTGTGTTAATCGACGAGGCCGATGTCGTTGCCTCCGCCGATACGCTGCGGCTGCAGATCGAGCGGGCGGGGCTGCGTCTCGCCGATATGCTCGACAAAGCCCTATAATCCAAGAAACTATGTAACCGGCAAATTTTTATAAAGCGCGGTTGCTCCAAACGACCGCTTCTGCGCGCGCGGCTATGACCAGTGCGTAATTGCCACTTACGTCAGAACCCGCGCGTCTCCTGCCCTTTGATGTGGCCGATATGTCACAAGCGCCCATCGGTTCAACGCTCGTGGAAACCTTTTCGCCGCGCCGCGTTGATTGGTGCAGTGCGAAAGGACAGTATTATGACAATCCAGACCACGGCCACGAGTTTTGGCATCCATGGCGCGATGGAGCGTTATTCCTTCATGTATCATGATGGAGAGGCAAATCATTGCCCGGGATGTGGACAGAGCCACTGGCATATCGGCCGCGCGACTGCCGAATGCGCGCATTGCGGAACGGCCATGCCGCTGTCCGAGGTGTCCTCCACTCCGGCGCGTCCGCTTTTCTACGTGCGCAATAGCAAGACCGCGATGGCGGCCTGAACTATAGCGGCAGGGTTTGCTCCCTTCCGCTGATCCATGAACGCGGGCGCGCGATTTGTCGCAGTGCCCGGCGTCATCATTGCTTTGCACCACAGGCAGTACGAAAAAGGGCGAGCCGTAAGGCCCGCCCTTTTCGATTCCGGTCTTCTGATTTCGTGCGGGAGGGCTTGAGGCTCTCGCCTCGGGCCCTCCTACTGATATTTTCTTATTCGCTGACCGAATCGGTCGGGAAACCACGCTTTTCCAGGATGAAGCGAACGTCCGGATCGCGGCCACGGAAGGCGCGATAGGCGTCGATCCGATCGGTCTCGTTGCCGGTGGACAACAGGATCTCGCGGAAGCGATCCGCGGTTTCCTTGTCCCACGGGCTGCCGGCCTCTTCGAACGCGGCCCACGTGTCCGCGTCCATCGTTTCGGACCACAGATAGCTGTAATAGCCTGCCGAATAGGCGTCCGAGGAGAACAGGTGGTTGAACTGCGGCAGACGGTGCCGCATCACGACCTCCTTCGGCATACCGATATCGGCCAGCGTTTCCCGCTCGAACTCATCGACGTCCGTCACCGGCTCGGTGCGATCGTGCAGCTTCATATCGACGATCGCGCTCGACAGATATTCCACCGTCGAGAAGCCTTCGTTGAACTTGGACGAGGCTTCGATCTTGTCGACCAGCTCCTGCGGAATCGGCTCGCCGGTTTCATAATGCACGGCATAGTTGTTCAGAATGTAAGGCGTCAGCAGCCAGTTTTCGTTCACCTGGCTGGGATACTCCACGAAGTCACGCGGCGTGCCGCGCAGGCCCGGATAGGTGACGTCGGTCATCAACGCGTGCAGCGCATGGCCGAATTCGTGAAACAGCGTGCTGGCATCGTCGACGCTGATCAGCGCCGCCTCGCCCTCCGCGGGCTTCACGAAATTGTTGTTGTTGGAGGAGAGCACATTGCGCTCTCCGCCAAGCGACTGCTGCGAACGATAGGTGGTCGCCCACGCGCCAGAGCGCTTTCCGGTGCGCGCATAGGGGTCCATGTAGAACACGCCGACATTGCTGCCGTCGCGCGCATCGGTGACGACCCAGGTGCGCACATCCGGGTGGAACACCGGAATCTCGCCGGTATTCTCGGTGAACTTCAGATCATAGAGGCGCCCGGCGGCATCCATCATGCCGTCGATCATCTTGGAGAGCTGGAAGTAGGGTTTGATCTCGTTCTGATCGAGATCATACTTATCCTTGCGCACCTTCTCCGCGTAGAAGCGATAGTCCCAGGGCTGGATCGTGATGTCCGCGCCTTCCTTGTCGGCGATCGCCTGCATATCGGCGACTTCTTCCTTCACGCGCGCGACCGCGGCGGGCCAGACCTTCATCATCAGGTCCATCGCACGCTCCGGCTCCTTCGCCATGGTATCGGCCATGCGGTAATCGGCATGGGTGTCGAAACCGAGCAGCTCGGCGCGCTGCTGACGCAGTTTCAGAATGTTGGCGATGGTCTGGTTGGTGTCGTTCTCCCCGCCGTTGTCGCCGCGATTGGCATAAGCGGTGAACACCTTTTCGCGCAGATCCCGTCGCGTGGAGTTTTCCAGAAAGGGCTGCATGAAGCTGCGCGTGTTGACGACGGCCCATCCCTGTTCACCATTTTCCTCGGCTGCGCTCTTCATCGACGCGATCAGGCTGTCCGGCAGGCCGGCCAGGTCCGCCTTGTCGGTGAGGAGGATGTAGCTTTCCTCGTCCGCCAGCACCTTGTTCGAGAAATCGGAGAACTGGCTGGCCAGTTCGGTCTCGATCCCGATGACCTGCTGCTTCTGCTCGGGCGTCAGCAAAGCGCCCCCGCGCACCAGATCTTCATATTGGCGGGTGAGAAGGCGCATCTGCTCGGCATCCAGACCGAGCGAATCGCGCCGGTCGTAGAGCGACTTTACGCGGGCAAACAGGCGCGGATCGAACTGCAGTTCGTTGAAAAAGGCGCTGAGCTTCGGGCTCCATTCGGCCTGGATCGCGCGGACTTCGGGGCTGGAAAGGTTGGAGGTGTAAACGCCCCAATAGCTGAACAGGCGGCCAACCTCTTCGCCGGCCAATTCCAGCGGCACCATCGTGTTCTCGAAGGTGGGCTCGTCCGGATTGGCAAGGATTTGCTCATATTCGGCCTTGGTGTCGGCCATCGCGGCCTCGAACGCGCCGGGAAAATCGGACACGCTGACGGCATCCCATTGCGGCACGCCGCCATAGGGGCCGGTCCAGTCACGCAGCAACGGGTTGGCATTGGGCATGGCAGTGCTTTCATCATCGGCGCCGACATCGGGCGCTTCGCCGGCTGCTGTTCCGGCCGCCGGGCCGGTGGAGCCTTCGGCCTGCGCGAATGCGGGCGCACCAAGGGCGAGCGTGGAAACGGAAAGAGCGAGAGTCGCGAGGGTCTTGGTCAAGAAAATACCTTTCGGGCGTCTGTTCTATGGGGCTGTTGTGGCCCAGCGTCCCGATGCCTGCAAGGGCACGCCGGACGGTGTTGCAGGTCCAATCGATTGGCGGCGGTGGGACCAACCCGCAAAAGTCTCAACCGAAATGGACCTAATCAGAACGCTAGTGTAATCCATGCCGCCTGAACACGCGGTTACGGTCTTGGGGGAGGCACTCGGGTGGAAGATTACAGCAATAGCAGTCCCTTACTGTGGATTGTCACAGCGGACGCCGCACTGGAAAGCATCGTCGCCGAAATCGCGGCGCTTGCCGGATGGCGGGCGGCGCCGCGGCTCGCAGCCATGGATGAGGCATCGACAAGCATGCCCGCCACGCCGCCCCGCGCGATCCTTGCCGATATTCGCTCCGGATCGGAGACAGAGCCACGCGAAATCGCGAAGGCAGCGGAATATGCGGGGCGGCATGACATCGCCTTCATTGTCTGGACCGATATGCGGCGTCTCGATGAGGCGGACGCGCTTGCCGATGGAAGCGATGCTGCGCTGCTCGTCGATCCAGAGCCGGCCGAGGCGGTCTACGCCTTGACGCGGGCACGCAGCCGCCAGGGCAACCGCGCGCGCGAAAAACGCGGCGAAAGTCGTGAACTGATGCGCCTCAGCGATGAACTGGTGGAGATGGCGCGGCGGGTTGCCGCGCTCACCCGCGACGATGAAGGCGGCGGCGTGCGCGCCGATCCGCTAAGCTATCGCGGCGCGCCGCCCGGCCACGACGGCGCCTTGGGCGCGGCTGGCGCGGCACCGACCATCGCGCCCGAACGCATTCGCGAAATGATTCGTCTGCGCCGGATGCGCGAAGATGAATTTGCCAGTGATCTGTTCGCAGACCCCGCCTGGGACATGCTGCTCGATCTCACCGCCTCGCGGATCGAGGACAAGCCCGTCTCTGTCTCCAGCCTGTGCATCGCCTCCGCCGTTCCGGCAACGACGGCGCTGCGCTGGATCAAGTTGATGACCGATCGTGGAATGCTGGAACGGCGCGCCGATTCGGCGGACGCGCGGCGTATCTTCATCGATCTGAGCGATGAGACCTATGTTCGCATGCAGCGCCTGCTCGGCCAGATGCTCGCCGGGCAAACCCCACCCGTCTAAAGAGACCGGTGTAAATGAGCGCGGAAATGGTGGGCGATGACAGGCTCGAACTGCCGACCCTCTCGGTGTAAACGAGATGCTCTACCAACTGAGCTAATCGCCCGCGCCCCCGGCTCTACTCAAGCCGCCGGGCAGGTCAAGTGGCTTCGGGCTCACCTGCCTCTGCCAACATGTCGGCAACGGCGGGATCGGTCCATTCCGTTGGCCCGATCAGGCGCCAGACTTCCTGCCCCTTAGCGTTGTAGAGGATAGTGGTGGGCAGTTGCGCATTGCCGCCCAGCGCGGTGAGCAGGTTGTTGTTGGTGTCTGTATAAGGCTGGATCGTCGTGAACCCGTTCATCACCCAGAACGGATCGACCGCCTGTCGTCCATCGAGATCCTGCGAGACGGTGAGCACCTGAAGCTTATCATTGCCGGCGGCCAGCGCATCCAGCGTCGGCATTTCCTTGACGCATGGCGCACACCAGGTTGCCCACAGGTTCACGAGCAGCGGCCGCCCCTTGAAATTTGCCAGATCGATCGTCTGGCCATCGGGATCGGTGAAGGTGCCCGCCAGATAGGGACTGCCCTGATGATCGTAGGTAAGCTGCGCTTTCATGCCGTCCGCGGTTTCGATCTGTGCGCCCTCGCCGCGCTTGGCGGCCTGGCTTTCGTTGCCGACCTGATCCTGCGCCCCTTGCGGCTGTTCGGGCGTACCACTATCGCAGGCGGCCAGCGCCGGTAAGGCGGCAAGAGCAAGGGCGATGGGAAAGAGTGCGCGCATGAGCGATTCCAACAGCATGTGGGGCGGGCGCTTTTCGGGCGGCCCTTCGGCGGTGATGCGCGAGATAAACGCCTCCATCCCCTTCGACAAGCGCCTGTGGCGACAGGACATCCGCGCGAGCAAGGTCCATGTCGCCATGCTGGCAGCTCAGGGCATCGTGAGCGAAGAGGATGCCGCCACGATCCGCGAGGGTCTCGATCGCATCGCTGCGGAATATGAAGCGGACGGGGTACCGGAGAATTTCGACCTCGAGGATATTCACATGACCGTCGAGGCGCGGCTGACCGAGCTGATCGGCCCCGTCGCCGGACGCCTGCACACCGCGCGCTCACGCAACGATCAGGTGGCGACGGACTTTCGGCTCTGGGTGCGCGAGGCTTGCGAAGAGATGGAGGCCGGCCTTGCCGCGTTTCAGCGCGCGCTGCTTGCCCGTGCCGAAGAGCATGCCGATACGGTAATGCCGGGCTTCACCCATTTGCAGGCCGCCCAGCCGGTGACGCTGGGCCACCATATGATGGCCTATTATGAGATGGCGAAGCGTGATCGCAGCCGCTTTGCCGATGCCCGCGCGCGCGCTGCCGAATGCCCGCTCGGCTCTGCCGCGCTTGCTGGCACCAGTTTCGATCTGGACCGCGATCGGACCGCTGGCGAGCTGGGTTTCGCGCACCCCACCGCCAATTCGCTCGACGCCGTATCGGACCGCGATTTCGCGCTCGATTATCTGATGGCCGCGACCACCGCCTCGCTGCACCTTTCGCGCCTGGCTGAAGAATTCGTAATCTGGGCGAGCCAGCCCTTCGGTTTCGTGAAGCTGTCCGATGCCTACAGTACCGGCAGCTCGATCATGCCGCAGAAGCGCAACCCTGATGCGGCAGAGCTGGTGCGCGGTCATTCCGGGCGGATCGCGGGCTGTATGCAGGCGCTCGTCATGGTGGTGAAGGGCCTGCCGCTGGCTTACGCCAAAGACACGCAGGACGACAAACCGCCGGTGTTCGAAGCGCACGACCTGCTCGCGCTGTCGATCGCGGCGATGACGGGCATGGTGGAAACCAGCGATTTCCGCAGCGAGCGGATGCGTGATCTAGCCGCAGGCGGTCACAGCACTGCGACCGATTTTGCCGACTGGCTGGTACGCGCCATCGGCCTGCCCTTCCGCGAGGCGCATCATCTGACCGGCGCCGCCGTGAAACTGGCCGAGGAAAAGGGCTGCGATATATCCGAGCTGGACGACGCCGCGCTGCGCGGTCTCGATCCGCGACTGGCCGAGGCGCAGCTGCCCGATCTCAGCGTCGAGGGATCGGTTGCCAGCCGGATGAGCTATGGCGGCACCGCACCTGCGCGGGTAAGGGAAGCCATCGCCCGCGCGCGCAAGGAACTGGACCAATGAAGACCGCCGCCGCCCTGCTGGTCGCCACCGCCGCGCTTTGCGCGTGCGGCAAGGTGGGTCCGCTGGAACCCGCACCCGGTGCCAGCATGCCGCCCAAAACCTATGGCCAGACGAGCGCGGTGGACCCGCAGGCGCTGATCGAACCCTCCACGCAGGCGCGGCCCGCGCGCAGCGATGAGCTCTTACAGCGCTCTCAGGTGCGCGAGCCCGATCCGTTCGATCTGCCGCCCGCAGGCCGCCAGTCCACCAACGACGCCGACGTGGCGCCCCCGCCCCCGACTAGCTGAGACCTATGGACCATTTTTCTTATCGCGACGGCATTCTTCATGCCGAGGACGTCCCGCTGCCCGCCATTGCTGAGGCGGTCGGCACACCCGTCTACATCTATTCGCGCGCCACTTTCGAACGGCATGCCCGCGTGTTCCGCGAGGGGCTGTCGGGTATCAAGGACAAACGGATCGCTTTTGCGATCAAATCCAACCCCAACCTCGCCGTGCTCAACGTGCTGGCCCGCGAAGGCTATGGCGCGGATGTGGTGTCGGGCGGCGAGATGGCGCGCGCGCTCGCGGCAGGCGTTCCGGCGGACGGCATCGTCTTTTCCGGCGTCGGCAAGACGCGCGCGGAACTTGCCATGGGGCTCGATCAGGGCATCGGCCAGTTCAATATCGAACATGAGCCGGAAGGCGCCGCGCTCGCCCAGATCGCGTATCAAAAGGGCCTTCGCGCGCCTGCAACGCTGCGCGTCAATCCGGATGTCGATGCGCGCACCCATGCGAAGATCTCCACCGGCAAGGCGGAGAACAAATTCGGCGTCGGCATCGATGCCGCGCCCGAAATCTACGCGCGCCTGGCCGGACTGCCGGGCCTGGACCTGCGCGGGATCGCGGTTCACATCGGCAGTCAGCTGTTCGATCTGGAACCCATGGAAGCCGCGTTCGAGCGGGTCGGCGCGCTGGTGCGCGATCTGCGCGCGTCGGGACTTTCGGTTACCCATGTCGATCTCGGCGGCGGGCTCGGCATCCCCTACAAGGCGGGCGAGGCGCTGCCCCCCAGTCCGGCCGATTACGGCGCAATGGTGACGCGCGTGACCAAGGACTGGGACGTGCATCTGACATTTGAGCCGGGCCGCGTGATCGCGGGCAATGCCGGCGTGCTGCTGACCGAAGTGCTCTGGGTAAAACCGGGCGCTGCCGCCCCGTTCGTGGTGGTGGATGCCGCGATGAACGATCTTGCCCGGCCCGCCATGTACGACGCGTGGCATGATTTCGAGCCGGTGCGCGAGACCGCCGAGCGCATGACCGCCTCCATCGTCGGCCCGGTCTGCGAGAGCGGCGACACCTTTGCCCTGTCGCGCGATATCGGCGTGGTGGGCGAAGGTGATCTTGCCGTGTTTCGTACTGCGGGCGCTTATGGCGCGACCATGGCGAGCACTTATAACAGCCGATCGCTGGTGCCCGAAGTGCTCGTGGATGGAGACAAGTTCGCGGTCGTCGCGGATCGCATCGCAGCCGGCACCATCATGGCCGCCGAGCGCGTGCCTGACTGGCTGGACTGAGGCCGCCATGCGCCAGTTTCCGCTGTTCGCGAACCTGGCGGGCCGCACCGTCATCCTGTTGGGAAGCGGCGAGGCGGCCGATGCGAAGCGGCGGCTCTATGAACGCGCGGGTGCCGTCATCTCGGACAATCCGAATGCTGAAGGTGCCGCGCTGGGCATCGTCGCGCATGAGGATGACGAACTGGCCGAACTGGACGCCGCGCGGCTGAAGCGGCGCGGTCTTCTGGTCAATGTGGTCGACCGGCCCGAACTGTGCGATTTCACCACTCCTGCGATCGTGGACCGCGATCCGGTGACGGTAGCGATCGGCACCGCCGGCGCCTCCGCAGGGCTTGCAAAAGCGCTGCGCCAGCGGATCGAAGCGCTGCTGGCCCCGCAGCTGGGTACGCTGGCGAGCGACCTGTTCGCCGCGCGCGATGCGATCCGCGCCCGCTGGCCGGAATCCGCAGACCGTCGCCGCGCGATCGACGCCGCGCTGGCCGAAGGCGGCCCGCTCGATCCAGGCGGCACCGGCGCGTTCGATGTCTCAGCCTGGCTCACGGGCGAAGAAACGCTCGTCGAAAGCGGCCTGCACAGTTTCGATTTGATGAGCGACGATCCGGACGACCTTACGCTGCGCGCCGCGCGCCTGCTGGGCCAGGCGGACCGCGTCTATCATGACACTGCCGTACCAGCCGTCATCCTGGAACGCGCCCGCGCCGACGCTGAACGAATCGCCGGCGCACCGCCCGAAAACCTTTCGGAAGGCCTAAGCCTCCATCTCCGCCGTCGATAGGCGCAACGAAAAACGGCGCCGGCTCCTACTGGAACCGACGCCGCCGTTCATCGAACCGGGGCGCGCCCCGGCTACTCGATCAGAAGTGGAACACCGCCGCCGCGCTCGGGCGGAAGGATTCGAAATCCTTGAACGTGTCCACGCCGAAGCGCAGGCGCACGCCGCTGTTGCCGGTGATGCCACCGAGGCCGATGTCCTTGGGGCCGACTTCGGCGCCGATTCCGTAGATCACGCCGTCGCGATCGCGGATGCTGCCTTCATATTGCAGCGGGTTGCCATTGGCGTCGAGCAGCAGCGGATCATGCGATTCGCGGCCTTCGACCCACATGTAACCGACGCGGCCGTAGAACAGGCCGCTGTCGCCCACGCGCACGCCGAAACGACCGGCTGCGCCATATTCCCAATCGATGTCGTTGAAGCCCTTCGATCCGAAGCCTTCCGCGCCCACGAAGACGGGGCCGAGGGGCACGTTCGCACCGATGATCCCGTTGATCACCGCGCCTTCGGTCGAGTTGACGCCGAATTCTGCGGGTTCGTTTGGCGTATCGTAAATATCATAGCCCCCACCGATCGCCACATAGGGCTCGATGCCGAAAGCGGGCGTGCCGTCGGGCGCATCGGCGTCGGTGTTCTGCGCCATCAGCGGCGCGGGAGCGAGGGAGAGGGCAGCTGCGCCCAGAAGGAGACGTGCGTTCATGTTTTTGTCCTTGGTCTTGGTATTCACCGGCCCCTGAGACCGGACCGCACCAATGGACCACCGGAACATGCGTTCCCAAGATTGTCATAAAAATGCGACGAACCGTTAAAAGGTTCCATTCATGACAAATTAATCTTCTGTACTGCGCAATAAATAATGCATCTGGGCCGATGCGATCAGCCGGTTGCGGTCGTCCTGCCAGGCCACCGCTTCGACATTGGCCAGCGTGCGACCAAGCCGCGTAATGCGGCCGATCGCGAAGGTATCCTGATCAATGCCGCCGCGCATGAAATCCACCGTCACATTGATCGGCTTGATGCGCACTTTGGTCTCGCTCTCCGCCAGAGCCGCGCGCAGAGCTGCGATCGAAGCGATCTCGAGCAAGCCTGAGATTGCGCCGCCGTGCAGGAAACCGGGGCGCCCGACCACGTCTTCGCTGAACGGCATGACGAGCACGGGAACGCCGTTTTCTTCGCCTGCGCCGCGCAGCTTCAGCGCGCGGGCATAAGGCGACACCGCTTGGGCGATATCGAGCCCGCTCACCGCCCAAATCCTTTGGTGCGAATGAAGGTGCCGGTGACATGCGCCACCGGATCGTCCGGATCGCCATTATGCGCAGTGCCATGTACGAAGCCGATCGAGCGGGTGACATGATAGCACTGGCCGCGCCCGATCACCGCCTGCCCCGGTGGGGACGGACGCATATAATCCACGCGCAAATCCATCGTGGCATGCGGGCGGAATTTGCCGAGTTTGGTCCAGATGGCGAGGCTGGTGGCCATATCCATCAACGAGATGATCGGGCCCGACGCCAGGATCTGTGTCTCCTCGTCCCCCACCAGATCCTCGCGCCAATCGAGCTTCAGCTCGACCCAGTCCTGCCCGTGATCGTGATAGCCGATGCCCAGCATGCCGCCATGGCCAAGCTTTCCCATGAACGCGATGATCTGCGCCGGATCGAACCGCTCGCCATCCTTCATTTGTGCCGGTGCCTTGCTCATGCCCCCGCCCATAGCGGTTTTTGGCGGTCGTACAAATGTCGCACCGCGTAAGCCTACTTGCGCGGGGTGCCCCCGTGGCTACATCGCCCGTGAAATGGAAGATTTACTGAGCCAGGGCCCCGGCACCGCCACGGTGCTTGAGGTGCTTCAAACCGCGCTGACACCGGCCTTTCTGCTGGTGGCGCTCGGCAGCATGCTCAATCTGTTCACCGGCCGCCTGACCCGCATCATAGACCGCGCGCGCGACCGCGAGGCCCTCTACGACCAGACGACAGGCCCCGAGCATGAGCGACTGGTCTACGAATTGCGGATGCTGGAGCGGCGCATGACGGTGACGGGCCGCGCGATCTGGTTCGGCGTCGCCGCCGCGGTGGTGGTATGCGTGATGATCGGGATGTTGTTCCTGATCGGCCTTGCCGATGCGGAGCTTTCCGTCGCGATCGTCGCGACCTTCCTTTTAGCCCTGACGCTGATGGCCACCGCGCTCGCCCATTTCATGTTCGAGGTGCAGCTGTCCACGCGCGTCCTGCATGTGCGCGCGGAATATCTGGAATATGAGGAGGGACGCTCCCGGTCCTGAGCGCCCTCCTGCGCCCGCGCTGCGTGCGGGAGGGCGCGCGAATTCCCTCCCTCTAAGGCGCTACTGCCCCACCGTCGGCAGATAACGGGGCGGGACGCGGGCTTTGCTTGCGCGCTCATAGGCATCGCCGACTTGCAACAGGAAGTCGTCGGTCCAGGCGGTGCCGATGAAGCTGATGCCGACGGGCAGACCGTCGATCAGACCCATCGGCACGGTGAGGTGCGGATAACCGGCCTGGGCGGGAAGCCCGCTGGCGCTGGGGCCGGAAAAACTGTCGCCCTCTCCCAACGTACTGAGCCATACGGGACTGCGCGTCGGCAACGCGAGCACGGTGACTTTGGCATCGGCGAGCATCTTGTCGATACCCATCTGACCGGCCAGGCGCTTGGCCGTCTCACGCGCCTTCAGATATTTGGGATCGGTCAGATCGCCTTGCTTTTGCGCTTCCAGAAACAGCGATTGGTCGAAATATCGCAGCTCGCGCGCCTTGTCCGCTTCGTTGAAGGCAATGAGGTCCGCCAGCGTCTTTGCCGTCACGTCGTTATCGGGCAGGCCCTGCAGATAGTCCGCCATGTCGGCCTTGAATTCGCTTAGCAGGACCTGAAACTCGGCCTCGCCCACGCCCTCGGTGGCCTCGCGGCTCTCGTCGATGTCCACGACCGTCGCGCCCTGTGCGCGCAGCACATCGAGCGCTTCCTCGAACTTGGCGGTCAGCGCGGCGTCATCTCCTACGCGGTCGCGCGGCACGCCGATCTGAAGGCCCTTCAGAACATCACGGCCGAGCAGCCCCGCATAATTGGACACCCGGCCCGCCGCGGCGGCGGTAGCCGGATCGCCCGGATCTACGCCCGCCATCGCGCCTAGCATGATCGCGGCATCGCGCACCGTGCGCGTCATCGGCCCTGCGGTATCCTGGCTATGGCTGATCGGAACGATGAAGCGCCGCGAGACGAGGCCCAGCGTCGGCTTCAGTCCGACGATCCCGTTGGAACTGGCCGGGCAAGTGATCGAGCCGTCAGTCTCGGTGCCGACGGTGCCCGCAGCCAGGCTGGCGGCCGCGGCCACCGCGCTACCGCTCGACGAGCCGCAGGTGTTGCGGTCCAGCGCATAGGGGTTGCGGGTCAGACCGCCCACTGCGCTCCAGCCGCTGGTGGAATCATTGGAGCGGAAATTGGCCCATTCGCTGAGATTGGCCTTACCGAGGATCACCGCGCCGGCCTCACGCAGTTTCGCGACCAGCGGGGCATCGCGGTCCGTGACGTTGTTCTCCAGCGCGTAAGAGCCCGCCGTGGTCGGCACCGGTCCCTTCGTCTCGATATTATCCTTCACGATAACGGGAATGCCCAGCATCTGGCCGCTGCGTCCTGCCGCCCGCTCCGCATCGCGGCGGCGCGCCTCTTCCAGCGCGCCGGGGAGAACAGCAATCACGGCATTCAGCTCAGGCCCCGCATGGTTCATCGCCGCGATGCGATCGATATAGCGTTGCGTGATGGCGGCACTGGTCGTCTCGCCCGACTGCATGGCCGCTTCCAGCTCGGAAATCGACTTTTCCTCTACCGGATAATCGCCGTTCGGGCGCGCGTCCTGTGCGGCCAGCGGGGCCGCCAGAAGCGCGAGCGGGGCGAGCAGCCGGACCGCGCGCATCAGGCGTCGACCATCTTGGCAAGCTCGCCATTGCGATCACGCGCGGCCTCCAGCACCTCGGTGAGCAGTTTCACCAGGCGGTCGTCCGCATCGAGTACATTCATGCCTTCGCGCGTCGAGCCACCGGGGCTCGCCACCTTGTCGGCGAGAGCGCCGGGATCATCATCCGCCTGCACCGCCAGTGCCGCGGCGCCTTCGACTGTCGCCAGCGCCATGCGTGCAGCCTGGTCTTCCGGCAGCCCCAGCTTGTGTGCGGCAGTCGCCAGCGCATCGGTGAAGCGGTAGACATAGGCCGGGCCGGAGCCTGCAAGCGCAGCGACAAGGTCCATCTTGCCTTCCTCGTCGATCCATTCTGCGGTGCCGGTGGCATCCATCCAGCGCGTGATGGCAGCCTTTTCACCCTCGGTGAGCGCATCGGAATACAGGCCCAGCGGTGATTTGCCGAGCGCTACGCCGAGATTGGGCATCAGGCGGACGTTCTTGGCATGCGGAAACAACCGGTCCAAAGTCGCGATCTCGATACCGGCGAGAATGGAGATGACCACGGTGCCGGGCTTGATCGTCTTGCCGATCTGATCTGCCAGATCGCCCAGCATCTGCGGCTTCACGCCCAGAAGTACGATGTCATAGGCCTCGGTGGGCGGTTCGCTGACATGCTTCACACCGTCGGGAACGCCGCCCGGATGCGGATCGAACGCGGTGAAGTTCGATGGATCGGCGCCTGCGCGAATCCAGCCCTTGAGAATGGAGCCCGCCATATTGCCGCAGCCATAAGCGAGCAGGTTCGTCGGAAAATCAGTCTGTTCGTTCATGCGTCACGATGTGACATGTGCCGGGGGCAGGTTCAAGCGCGTGCCAACGACCTATGGAAATCGGTTCAGGCGAACGGAAGGGCACGTAGGCCCTAAGCCTCTCCCGCCGTATCGATCAACGCGGCATCGATCGCCTCGCGCGGAGTCTTGCCGCCCCAGATGATGAACTGGAACACCGGATAAAAGCGCTCGCACTCATCGATCGCGGCGTCGACCAGCACCTGCGCCTGATCCAGGCCGAGCATGCCGCCCGGCCCCAGCAGCGCGCCGTGGCGCATCAACAGAATGCCGTTCGCAGACCACAGATCGAAATGACCGAGCCAGAGCTGTTCGTTGATAAGGCCGACCGCCTCGTACATGCGCGCGCGTAAATCTTCCGGCACAGTGATGTCCGGCAAGACGAGGATCTGAACGACATTGTCGTCTTCGCGCGCAATCACGCGCAGCTGATAGCTGGTCCAACTGCCCTTTACTTCGGCGGCAAGCTCGTCCTCGCCGGCCAGCTCGCAAGGCCAGCCGCGCGCCTCGAAGAGGGCAGCGAACATGTCGACGGCGGGGGCATCGCCCTCGTCCAGTTCGCTCATGTCCTCATCATGCCCTTGCACGGCCCGTCCCCGATCGATCGTTCAGCACGGCCGAATCTGATCGGCGATCGGCCGTTGAGCAAGGTTTTTCGCGGACTTGCCCGATTGCTCTGGGGAGCTGTTGTGGAAAAGCGCAGGTGTGAAAGCGGCCTCAGAGAGCGCCGGGACCTTCCTTTTTCGGCGGTGCCTTGTGCGGACCGTCCGGCGCGGCGGGGCCGTCTTTGGCCGAAGCGCCGGGCTTCGGCTTTACATTCCCGGCTTCCAGCGCATCGAGCCGGGCCTTCAGCGTCTCCACCTCTTCGCGGGCCTTGGCGGCCATCGCCTTCACCGCATCGAATTCCTCGCGGCTCACGAAATCCATGCCGCCCACAAACTGGCGGGTGCGCTCCTTGAAGCCAGCCTCCGCCTCGCGGCCCATGCCGGCGACGGTGCCGGCCATGCCGTTCACGAATTTGACGATATCGTCGACGATGCGGTTTTCGCTCTGCATGACGGGTCCTTTTGCTGCCGTTCGCTTATATCTGGGTTCTGGCGGCGGGCGCGTAAAGGGTTTCCGCGTCCGGGTTCAGCCGGTCGATCTGAAAATTCAGGATCGCGGCGAAGCACAGCCACGCCAGATAGGGCACCATCAGCCAAGCGGCGAGCGGGCGAATGCGCCCGAAAAGAAGCGTCGCGCCGATTGCCAGCAGCAGGATCAGAAGGATCAGGAAAAACGCGCTCGACACCTGATGCATGCCGAAGAACAGCGGGCTCCAGACCATATTGGCCAGAAATTGCAGCGCGAACATGCCAACCGCCGTCCAGCGCAGACGCGCGCTGCGCGCGTTCAACACCATGGCCAGCGCCAGGCCCTGCAGGAAATAAAGGGTCGGCCAGACGATTCCGAAAACATAGCCGGGCGGCTGCGCAGCCGGCTGCCGGAGCGCCTGATACCAGGCATTGGTATCGCTCGATCCCGCGATCTGCCCCGAAAGCCAGCCCAGCACCATCAGCAAGGGCACGGTAAACAGCGCCCAGCGGACAAAAGACATGCGCAGCTGCGATCGGGATGCCAGTTCGCTCATTTTCCGTCGCCTCTTTCCAGGTCGAACAAGGGGGCGGAACGCGCCTTAACCGGGGGTTTCAAGATTTTCCACAGGACGTTGGTTCCCCATTGTCCCGTAAAGGGCCGCCCAGTTGCGCCCCGATAAGAAACTCGACATTGCCGCTCGGCCCGGTGATCGGACTGCGATCGATGCCGAGGACATGCCAGCCTTTTGTTTCAAGCCAGTGTCGCACCTCTTCGCACACCCTGGCATGCACCGCAGCGTCCCGCACCACGCCGCCCTTGCCCACCTCGCCGCGCGCGGCCTCGAACTGCGGCTTGATCAGCGCCACCAGCACTGCGCCATGTTCGGCAAAGGTAAGCGGCACTTCGAGCACCTTGGCCAGCGCGATGAAGCTTGCATCGCATACGATCAGGCTAACCGGTTCGGGAATGTGATCGGCGGTCAGGATACGCGCGCTGGTCTGTTCGTGCACGATCACGCGCTCATCCTGCCGGATTTTCCAGGCGAGCTGGTTGGTGCCGCTGTCCACCGCATAGACACGGGCTGCGCCGCGGCTCAGCATCACATCGGTGAACCCGCCGGTCGAACTGCCGACATCGATCGCCACCGCGTCTGCCGCATCGATCCCGAACGCATCGAGCCCGTGCGCCAGCTTGATGCCGCCGCGCGAAACCCAGGGATGATCGCGCCCGCGCACGTCGACGACGGCGTCCTCGGCCACCTGCTGGCCGGGCTTCGCCGCCTTGGTCTCCCCGATATAAACGAGGCCCGCCATGATGAGCGCTTGCGCCCGCGTGCGGCTCTCCACCTCGCCGCGGTCGACGAGAAGCTGGTCGAGGCGTGTCTTTTTTCCGGCCATTGCGGCGATACGCCTAGCCGCCCTCGGGCCGCGATGCCATAAGCTGTAACGATGACGCGTTCTGTTACCCGCTCCGCTTTCCGGCTGGCCCCTCTTCTGGCCGCCACGCTGATCCTGTCCTGCTGCGTCGCGCCGGAGCGCGAACAGGCACCGGAAACCACCCCCGTGGCGGTGCGTCCGGCACCCACGCCTCAGCCCACCCCCTCGCCCACCCCGACGGTGGAGCTATCGGGCGAGTGGACCGAATGGCCGGCCAGTGCGGGCGAATGGATCTATCGGCAGGATGGGCGCGGCAGCATTGCACTGTTCGGCATGGCCAACGAAGACGCTGAGCTGACGCTGCGATGCGACCGGAATGCGCGCCGGATCTTCCTGACGCGCGCGGGCGCGGCGAACACGCCGGTGCCGCTCACTATCCGCACCACATCTGGGGCGCAGAGCTTCACCGCCCAGCCGACGGGGGGAGAGCTGCCCTATCTCGGCATCGCGCTGGCACCGACGGACATGATTCTGGACCGGATGATCTACAGCCGCGGGCGCTTCCTGGTGGATGGCGGCGGCGCGCCGCTGGTGGTGCCGAGCTGGCCGGAAATCGCCCGCGTTGTGGAGGATTGCCGCGCCTGAAGCGCTGGAATGCGGCCTGACGTAACAGACACGCAATGAAAAAGCGCCGAAGTTACCCGACGCGACACAGACTGCGTGTTCTGACGCCAAAAAAAGAAAATTCAAGACTTGCATCGAAAGTGCATCTGACTCACCTTGCCGATGTGGAGGGCAAAATGATGCACACCATATTTGAGTTTCAACAAGCGAAAGGAGGTGATCCGATGTCTCATGGTTCAGCTAAGGGGTCGGATAATTCCGTTCGGGAGACTGCCCGCTGACGCGCCGGCGTTCACGCCAAGAACAATAATTAGCGTTAGCCGATAAGGCCTATCTTCCGGCAGCGGACACTTCCGACCGCTGACCATGTTCTGGGGCCGCCCCGTTGCCGATGAGGCGCGAGGTGGCCCCTTTTCATGTCCGGCATCCGGATTTCGCCTTTGCCTGCTCCGCCCCGCGCTTAGCGTTTGCCGGGAAACGCTTTTGTCCGTCGTCGCTGATCGGCCGCTGATCGAAAGCGGCATGGACCCGCCGGACCATCGCGTTAAAGCCCAGCCTGCGCAATTTTCTATCATCATAACTACCAAGGTCTCCCCCTCATGAGCTTCGTCAAAGGCGCCTGGAAAATCCTTGTCGGCATCAAGGATGCGCTGGCCCTTCTCCTGCTGCTGATGTTCTTCGCGCTTCTGTTCGCGATCCTGAGCGCGCGTCCCAATGCCGCCGACATCAAGGACGGCGCGCTGATGCTGAAGCTGCAGGGCACGATCGTCGAACAGCCGGCCACGCCGGATCCGTTCGGGGCGCTGCTGGGCGATGGGCCGGTGGTACGCGAATATGCGGTGCGCGATCTTATCCGGGCGATCGAGACGGCCAAGGACGATGCGCGCGTGAAGGCCATCGTGCTCGATCTCGACGGATTTGCAGGCGGCGGCCAGGTGTCGATCTCCGCGGTCGGCCGTGCGCTCCACGATGCGAAAAAGGCAGGTAAGCCGGTTTACGCTTATGCCACCGCTTATGCGAATGACGGCTATCAGCTCGCCTCACACGCCAGCGAGATCTGGGTGGACCCGATGGGCGGCGCCATGGTTGCCGGGCCGGGCGGATCGAGCCTCTATTTCGGCAACGCGCTCGACAAGTTTGGCGTGAAGGCCAATGTCTACCGCGTCGGCACCTATAAGAGCGCGGTGGAACCCTTCACCGGCAGCAAGGCGTCTGAACCGGCCAAAGAGGCCCTTTCCGCGCTGCTGGAGGAAATCTGGGGCGACTGGCTGGCCGGCGTGAAGAGCGTCCGGCCAAAGGCGAACCTTCAGCCGATCATCATGCAGCCCGCCGAGATGGTGGAAGCGGCCAATGGCAATCTGGCGCAGCTCGCGCTGAACGCCGGAATGGTGGACAAGCTCGGCTCGCGGCAGGCTTTTGGCGATTATGTAGCCGAGAAGGCGGGCAAGGGCCTGGACGAGACCCCCGGCAGCTTCGCGCAGATCGATTATGACGATTGGCTGGGCGAGAACGAGCCGGAGGATGAGGGCGACGCGATCGGCCTGATCACCATTGCCGGCACGATTACCGATGGCGAAGCCGGACCGGGCACCGCGGGCGGAGAAACCGTCTCCAAACTGATCTACGACGCGCTGGCTGAGGACGATCTGAAAGCGCTGGTGGTGCGCGTGGATTCGCCGGGTGGCTCTGTGCTGGCATCGGAACAGATCCGCCTCGCTATCCAGGCCGCCAAGGACAAGGGTCTGCCGGTCGTTGTCTCGATGGCCAATCTGGCGGCCAGCGGCGGCTACTGGATTTCCACCCCGGCCGACGCGATCTTTGCCGAGCCGGACACGATCACCGGATCGATCGGCATCTTCGGCATCATCCCGAGCTTCAATGAAGCGCTGAACAAGATCGGCGTCACCACCGACGGCGTGACCACCACGCCGCTGTCCGGTCAGCCGGATATCTTTGCCGGACCGAATGAGGCGTTCAACCGCGTCGCCCAGTCGTCGATCGAAAACGGCTATCGCGACTTCCTGACCCGCGTTGCCAAATCGCGTAACATGACGCTGCAACAGGTTGATGCCATCGGCCAGGGCCGCGTCTGGGCGGGCGGCACGGCGCGTCAGCTGGGCCTGGTTGACCGGTTGGGCGGCCTTGACGAAGCCCTTGCCGATGCCGCGCAGCGCGCCAAGCTGAAGACCGGCGGTTATCATGTGAAGACGATCGAGGAAGAGCCGGACGCCTTTGCCAAGTTCCTGATGGACGCGACGCGGAGCGACGACCCGAAAACGGTTCGGCTGGACCTGTTCGGCCACGCATCGCTGCGCCAGCAGCAGATGATGTGGCAAGCCGCGGCGACCGCGCAGGAACTCGTCGGCACCACCGGTGTGCAGGCTCGGTGCATCGAGTGCGAGCTGATGGTGCCGGGCGGCAACGTCTCGGCGGCGCGCAGCGGCTGGGCGGCGCTTCTGGCGAAATGGCTGTAGCCGTCGTCTAGGCCTTTGCGCGTGGCTTACCTTCGGTGCGGGGCCTGGCCTTACGCCGGCGAAACATGAGGATCGATCCGATCAGCATGCCGCCAAAGGCCAGCGCGGCGAAGATGACGAGCAAAGGATTGTTGACATCCTCGCGGGTCTGCAGGTCCATGATATGCAGGCCCCAGAGAAAATCGAACCAGCGCCAAAGCCGTGTGCGGACCGCCATCAATTCACCGGTATCGGCATCGATGTAGAAACGTGCGCCATCGGCGAATTGCACCGCCCAGGCGGGGCGTTCGCGGCGCAGGTCCAGCGGCGGATGCTGGGCATCGCTACGGGTGACCGAGACGATCGCTTCATCGCCCCTTCGCGCGGCGCGGGCAATGGCCGAGGCTTCGGACGCACCGACCGCCGGTAGCAGTGCGCCGTCCGCCGGATCGGCCCGGCGCCGTCCCCCATCCTTATAGGCCACCACCCAGACTGCTTTGCCGCCGATAGTGAGCAGCTGCAATTGGTCTGCCGCGCGCCCTTCCAGCATCGGCGCGATCGGCGTGATCGGTGGCAGCGCGGGCGCTTCTGAGCGAAGATGCGCGCCGCGCACCCGCTCGATCGGCGCTGCAGCCATGAAGAGACCGCTACCTGTCCATAGGATCAGCGGCACGCCGATCAACCAGCCGAGCCGCACATGACATTTGCGCAAGGCCATCATGCGCGGCGTGCGCCCTTTCCTCACGATCCCGGTTCCATCAGCGATGGTGCGCGTGGGTGATCGCCACGGCCAGCGCGTCGGCGGCGTCCGCCCCCGCCGCCTTCGCGCCCGGCAGCAGGATCTTGAGCATCGCCTGCACCTGAGACTTGTCCGCGCCGCCCGTCCCGACGACCGATTTCTTGACGAGACGGGCGGCATATTCGTGCACCGGCAACCCCGCCTTGGCCGCGGCAAGCAGCACGACGCCGCGCGCCTGCCCCAGCTTCAGCGTCGATTGCGGGTTGGCGTTGACGAACACATCCTCCACCGCCGCCGCCTGCGGGCGGTGTGCGGCGATCACCTCCGCCAGCGCGGCATCGATCTGCACCAGGCGTTCTGCCAGCGGCCGCTTGGCGTCGGTCTTCACCTGGCCGTTGGCAATATGCGTCAGCCGGTTGCCCTCGGCCCGGATCACACCCCAGCCGGTGCAGGAGAGCGAGGGATCGAGACCGAGGATCAGCACCGGGACGCGCTCAGGCGTCCTGGCCGAGCTTTTCCATAATGGCGTCGGAAACTTCGTAATTGCCCCAGACGGTCTGCACATCGTCATCGTCGTCCAGCGCGTCGATCAGACGGAACAACGTATCGGCATCGCCCTCGGCGACATCGACCGTGAGGTTCGGCTTCCAGGCAAGCTTCACCGTCTCCGCCTCACCCAGCGACTTTTCGAGCGCGCTCGCAACTTCGTGCAGATCGTCACCAGCGGTCCAGATCTCGTGCTCGTCTTCGCCAGACTGAATGTCTTCAGCGCCCGCCTCGAGCGCAGCTTCCAGCACCTTTTCCTCGCCGCCGACCGAGGCCGGATAGACGATCAGGCCCAGCCGCTCGAACCCGTGCGAGACGGAGCCGGAAGCGCCCAGATTGCCGCCATTCTTGCTGAAGGCGGTGCGCACATTGGTGGCGGTGCGGTTGCGGTTGTCGGTCAGCGCCTCAACAATCAGCGCAACGCCGCCGGGACCGTAGCCTTCGTAGCGGATTTCTTCATAATCATCGCCTTCATTGGCGGACGCCTTGTCGATGGCACGCTGGATATTGTCCTTCGGCATCGACTGCGCCTTGGCGTTATTCACTGCCAGGCGCAGGCGCGGGTTCATGTCCGGATCGGGCATGCCGGACTTGGCCGCCACGGTAATCTCGCGGCTGAGCTTCGAAAACTGGGCGGAGCGCTTCTTGTCCTGCGCGCCCTTGCGATGCATGATGTTCTTGAATTTGCTATGGCCTGCCATGGCCTCATTCCTTCGATCTAAGGTTGTGCTGTCCCTTTAGGACAGGGCGCGCGCGGCGTGCAAGCGGGAGCGAGGCCCGCCGATGTGCCGCCGTCAATCGCTGTCAGATCCGCACTGCCGTGCCGCTGACGCTGACCATCAGCATCGATCCGTTCTGGCCGATCACTTCATAATCGATGTCCACGCCGACAACGGCGTTGCCGCCGCGCTTGGCCGCCTTCTCTTCCATTTCCGAAAAGGCTTCTTCGCGCGCCTTCCCCAGCGCCCGCTCATAGCTGCCCGAGCGGCCGCCGACGATATCACTGATATTGGCAAACAGATCGCGAAAGATATTGGCGCCGATAATCACCTCGCCGGTGACGACGCCATAATATTCGGCGATCGGCCTGCCTTCGACGGTGGGGGTGGTGGTGACGATCATGAAGCGCTCTCCTCGTTGAATTATGCCGAGAAGATAGCACTGCGATCGGAAGCTCGCCATCCTCCCCCGGTGAGGGGGAGGATGGGTACTATTTAGCCGATGCCTAAGGCGGCTTTGTAGGTTTCGATCAGCAGTTCCATTTCCTTGCGCTCTTCCGGCTTCAGCTTCCGCAGACGCACGATCTGGCGCATGATCTTGACGTCGTAACCCTGGCTCTTGGCTTCGGAATAGACGTCGCGGATGTCGTCGCTGATGCCCTTCTTTTCTTCCTCAAGACGCTCGACGCGCTCGATGAACAGGCGCAGCTGCTGATCGGTGGTGGTGGCTTCTTCTTCGGCCATGACTCATCTCCTGATAAATGCCGTGAGCCCTGAGCTTGTCGAAGGGCGTCTTTCGTCACGGACAGAAGGGCTTCGACACGCTCGGCCCTGATGGATTGTGGAATGGACCCGGCCGTTCAATTCGGCCCGAATCGCGAACGGGCCGTGACTAGCCAGCCTAAGCGTTCTTCGCCACGCTTTCCTTCATGCGCTGGAGCTGCTCCTCGCTCGCGGGCGTCTGATGGCGGTCTTTATAGTCGCCATAAGGCATGCCGTAGACATATTCGCGCGCCTCTTCCTTGCTGAGCGATCCATCCGCTTCCATCAGCCAGTCGGCCAGGCAATTGCGGCAGAAGCCGGCAGTGCCCATCACATCGACATTCTGCACGTCGGTGCGGTGGCGCAAATGCGCGAGCAGCCGTTCGAAAGTGGCGGCGATGGCGGCGTCGCTGGGCTGCGGACGGGCGGATTGTTCGGTGCTCTCGGTCATTTTATACCTATTCATCGGCTTTGGGGAGGGCGCGGAAGCATCTTGCCCCCGCAATAGTCTTGGGTCCTTCAAACTATGCCGCTAAGCCTTGCCCCGCAAGCACAGCGCCCGAGGAGCCCGCATGTCCGATCATACCCAGCCCCGCACCCGCAAGATCCGCATCCTCGCCACGCTCGGCCCGGCCAGCGAAAGCGCCGAGGCGATCGAAGCGCTGCATCGCGCGGGCGCCGACGCCTTCCGCATCAATATGAGCCACGGCGCGCAGGAGGATAAGAAGAAGCTGTTCGAACATATCCGCGCGCTGGAGGAAAAGACCGGGCGGCCGACCACCATCCTCGCAGACCTGCAGGGCCCGAAGCTGCGCATCGGCACCTTCGCGGACGGCAAGATCGTGCTGAAGGAAGGCGAGCCCTTCACGCTGGACCGGCTGGATGAAGCGGGCACGCAAACGCGGGTGAAGCTGCCGCACAAGGAAATCTTCGAGGCGCTGGCCAAGGGCGACCGGCTGCTGCTCGACGACGGCAAGATCGCGCTGCGGATCACCGAGGCCGGGCCGGACCGCATCGATACGACGGTGGAAGTCGGCGGGCCGCTGTCCAACCGCAAGGGCGTGAACGTGCCCGATGTGGCGATCCCGATGAGCGCGCTGACCGACAAGGATCGTTCGGACCTGGCTTATGCGCTGGATCAGGGCGCGGACTGGATCGCGCTCAGCTTCGTGCAGCGGCCCGAGGACGTGGCCGAGGCGCGCCGCCTGATCGGCAAGCGCGCCGCACTGCTGGCCAAGATCGAAAAGCCTTCGGCCATCGGACGGCTAGAGGAAATCCTGGAGTTGTCCGACGGTGTGATGGTGGCGCGCGGCGATCTGGGTGTGGAACTGCCGCCCGAAGCCGTGCCGACGCTGCAGAAGCGCATCGTCGCCACCGCGCGCGCAATGGGCAAGCCGGTGGTGGTCGCCACCCAGATGCTCGAATCGATGATCCAGGCCCCCACGCCGACGCGCGCGGAAGTATCGGACGTCGCCACTGCCGTCTATGACGGCGCGGACGCGATCATGCTTTCGGCCGAAACCGCGGTGGGCGATTTTGCCATCGAGGCGGTGTCGATCATGGACCGCATCGCCACCAGCGTGGAGAGCGATCCGGGCTATGCCGAGCGCGTGCACTTCACCGAAACGCGGCCCGATTCGACGACGTCGGACGCCATCGCGGCCTCGTCGAGTTCGATCGCGGACACCATTTCGGTTTCCTGCATCGCCTGCTTCACCAATTCCGGCTCCAGCGCGCGGCGCATCTCGCGCGAGCGTCCGTCGGCACCGCTGATGGTACTGACCCCGCAGCGCGAAACCGCGCGGCGCGTCGGCCTGCTCTGGGGCGCCTATGCCGTCGTCACCCGCGACGTTTCCAGTTTCGAGGAGATGATCGCGAAATCCAAACGCATGGCTCTGCGCCACGGCTTCGGCGGCGCGGGCGAGCGGTTGATCGTGATTGCCGGCGTTCCCTTCGGCACGCCGGGCAGCACGAACCTGCTGCATGTGGTGACATTGAAGGGCGACGAGCTGAAGGGGCGGTGAAGGGGGGCACATCTGAAGCCCTATTCAAGGCAGGCTTCAGAGCAGTTCCACCCGCTCCAGTTCCGCCCGGAGCGTTTCGGCGTCTTGGAAGACATGGCCGTGCATGCCGGCCGCCTCTGCGGCGCGGACGTTTTCGATGCGATCGTCGATGAACAGGCTTGCCGCCGGATCGACGCCGAATCGCTCGATCGACAGCGCGTAGATTGCGGCGTCCGGCTTCATCAGCTTCTCGGTGCCCGAAACCAGGATATCCGCAAACAGATCGAAGATCGGTTGTTCCGGCCGGAATCCGGCCCAGAATTCATGGCCGAAATTGGTGATCGCATAGAGCGGGACGCCGCGCCCTGACAGTTCGCGGACGATTTCGTGGCTGCCGGAAATGGGGCCGGGCACCGTTTCGTTCCAGCGTTCCGCATAAGCGCGAATCAGTTTCTCATGGTCGGGAAATTCGGCGATCCGCTCTTCCAGCATCAGCGCCAGCGGACGGCCGGCATCCGCCTGGAAATGCCAGTCTTTCGTGACGACATTATCGAGAAACCAGTCCAGCTCCTCGGGATCGTCGATCAGCTTTTCGAAAAGGAAGCGTGGGTCCCATTGGAACAGCACATGGCCGATGTCGAAGATGGCGGTGGTGATGGGCGGCATGGGGTCGGTCGCACCGATGCGGGCCGGTGCCCTCTCAAAGGTTTCGAAAGCGCGCGGGCTGCAGGCCGAAAAAGCTACGGCGCGAAGTCGCCTGTGCAACTTCGCGCCGTGCTCAATCGATTGGCACCAGCCTGAAGGCTGGCGTGACCTGTCGGCCGAATCAGCCCTGGCGGGCCTTGAAGCGACGGTTGGTCTTGTTGATGACGTACACGCGCCCACGGCGACGGATCACGCGATTGTCGCGATGACGGCCCTTGAGCGACTTCAGCGAATTGCGGATCTTCATGGCTGGAGCTTCTTTGTTGGGGTGGAAATGTCGAAATTCGAAGGCGCGCACCTAAGAGGCGGTCAGCGCAAAGTCAAGCGCGGCAACCGCAAAGAGCGCCCGCGCGTTGGTGCGGCTGACTGTATCATTTTTCAAGGAGACTATTCCATGCCGCGTATCCTGGCCCCCGTCCTCCTCGCCGCCGCCGCAACCGTATCCCTTTCCGCCTGCGCCTCCACGCAGGCCGGCCCGGTAGAGGTTACTCGTTTCCACCGCGCCGAGGCGACGCCCATAGCGCGCGGCACCATTTCCGTGGGCGCCCTGCCCGCCAGCCAGATCGACCCGCAGAGCATCGAGGCGCGCACTTATTATCAGGCGGTGGGCGCCGAATTGAACCGGCTCGGATACACCGTAGTCGAATCGGGCGGGGACTACCGCGCACAGGTAGATGCGCAGCGCGGCACCGCCGCACAGTTCGCCCGCCGCGGATCGGGCGTATCGGTGGGGGCTGGCGGATCGACGGGCAGTTTCGGCAGCGGTGTAGGGCTCGGCGTCGGCCTCGACCTCACCCGCCTGCTCGGCGGCGATCCGGGGCCGCGCATCGTGACCGAGCTCGACGCGCGTATCCTGCGCAATTCCGACGATCTGGTGATTTGGGAAGGACGCGCGCAGCAGGAAACCTTTGCCCGGACGGAAGCCTCGCAGCTCGACGTTATCTCAGCCAAATTGGCCGCCGCTTTGTTCCAGGGGTTTCCCGGAAACAGTGGTGAGACTATCAGGGTGAAATGACCTTACAGATCACGTCCGCGTTCGACAGCGGCAACATCATCGTCGAATCCATCGATGGCGACAGCGCGAGCCTTCGCATCGCCAAGGACCATCAATCCGACTTCTACCAGTGGTTTCATTTCCGCGTCACCTGCGAGCCGGGCACCACGCTGAAACTCGCGATCACCGATCTGGCCGACAGCGCCTATCCGGGCGGGTGGGAGAATTACGATGCGGCGGTGACCGAAGACCGCATGGAGTGGCTGCGTGCGCCCAGCAGCTGGGACAAGGACGCCGGCACGCTCACCATCCAGTGGGAATGCGAAAGCGGCAGCGCCTGGTTCGCCTATTTCGCGCCTTATAGCTACGAACGCCATCAGAACCTCGTCGCCGACGCGGCCTCCTGCGAAGGCGTAACCTATCGCCAGCTCGGCACCACCGGCGATGGTCGCCCGGTCGATTGCCTGGAAATGGGCGAAGGGGAAAAGCAGGTCTGGCTCTATGCCCGCCAGCACCCCGGCGAATCGATGGCGGAATGGTGGATGGAAGGCGCGCTCGCCAAGCTGACCGACCCCGCAGATCCTCACGCGCGGCTGCTGCGCCAGAAGTGCCGCATCCACGTCGTACCGAACATGAACCCGGACGGCAGCGTGCGCGGCCATCTGCGCACCAACGGCAAGGGCGTAAACCTGAACCGCGAATGGCATGAGCCGAGCGAGGAGCGGAGCCCGGAAATCCTGTGCGTCCGGAACGCGATGGACGAAAGCGGCGTCGATTTCGCGATGGACGTTCACGGCGACGAAGCGATTGCCGCGGTATTTCTGGCAGGCTTCGAAGGCATCGAAAACTGGACCGACGAGCTTGGCGACAAATTCTATCGCTATCAGAATTTGCTGAGCCAGCGCACGCCCGATTTCCAGAAGGAGCTTGGCTACCCCAAATCGAAGCCCGGCACCGCCAATCTGACGATCAGCACCAACCAGATCGCCCAGCGCTTCGGCGCGGTATCGATGACGCTGGAGATGCCGTTCAAGGACAACCAGTTCCTGCCCGACAAGCAGCGCGGCTGGAGCCCGGAACGCTGCATCCGCCTAGCCGACGATTGTCTCGCCGTGCTGGCGGAAATGGTCGACGACATCTGATGACGCGCATGAAGTCGGCAATGACGGGGAAAGGCTTTGCCATCGCGCTCTGCCTGATTGCCATTGTCGGCTATCAATTCGGTAAGGACATGGCGCTTCGCGACAATGCGAGCGATCGGATAGCCGAGCGTCAGGCAAGCTAATGGAAATACGCGACTGACGCCCGCAGGTCCTTCGACAAGGTTGGTCCAAGCGGTTAAGCGGTCGCAATCGCCACGGAAAAGGAGCCCTTCATGCCCAAACTCATCCTTCTGCGCCACGGCCAGTCCGAATGGAATTTGCAGAACCGCTTCACCGGCTGGTGGGATGTGGATGTGACCGACAAGGGCATCGAGGAAGCGCGCGCGGCCGGACGGCTGATGCGCGACAAGGGCATCGATCCGGACATCTGCTTCACCTCGCTACAGACCCGCGCGATCAAGACGCTGCATTTGGCGCTGGAAGAGATGGACCGCCTGTGGTTGCCGGAAATCAAGGACTGGCGCCTGAACGAGCGCCATTATGGCGGGCTTACCGGCCTCAACAAGGACGAGATGCGCGAACGCCATGGCGAAGAGCAGGTGCATATCTGGCGCCGCAGCTTCGATACGCCGCCGCCCGAGCTGGAGGCGGGCAGCGAATATGATCTGTCCGCCGATCCGCGCTATGCGGACATCAAGGTGCCGACGACGGAAAGCCTGAAGCTGACCATCGAGCGCGTCCTGCCTTACTGGAACGAAACCATCGTGCCGGAGCTGAAGGCGGGCCGGGTGGTGCTGATCAGCGCCCATGGCAATTCGCTGCGCGCGCTGGTGAAGCATCTCTCCAACATTCCGGACGATGAGATTACGAGCCTGGAAATCCCGACCGGCCAACCGATCGTCTACGATCTCGACGACGATCTTGCGGAAGTGGAGCGCTATTATGTGAAGGACCGGTAGGCTTGACCGTCTCCGACACGGGCGGCGCGCTAACCCATTGCCCTTGCGCGCGCCCTTCCCTATCGCAAGGCGCTTCAGGAAGGGCAGCGCGGGGCGGAAAATGAGCCAGGAACCGGCGATCGGAATCATCATGGGCAGCCAGTCTGACTGGCCAACCATGCAGGCAGCCTCCCGCATTCTGGATGAGCTCGGTATTCCCTACGAAGCCCGCATCGTTTCGGCCCATCGCACGCCGGACCGGCTCTATGACTATGCAAAGTCCGCCGAGGGGCGCGGCCTCAAGGCGATCATCGCGGGCGCAGGCGGCGCGGCGCATCTGCCTGGCATGGCTGCAGCGATGACGCGGGTGCCGGTGTTGGGCGTTCCGGTACAATCGCGCGCGCTGGACGGCATGGATAGCCTGCTGTCGATCGTGCAAATGCCGGGCGGCGTGCCCGTTGCAACTTTTGCGATCGGTGAGGCGGGGGCCAAGAACGCAGCCTTGTTCGCTGCCGCCATGCTCGCCACCACCGACGCGGAAGTGGCCGGTCGACTGAACGAATTTCGCGAACAGCAGACGCAGAACGTAACCGAGGTACCCGAGTGAAAACCCCATTGGCGCCGGGCGCGACGATCGGAATTCTGGGTGGCGGTCAGCTTGGCCGGATGCTTGCGGTAGCTGCGGCGCAACTCGGCTATCGCTGCCATGTCTATGCGCCGGAAGGTCGCGCGGTGGCCGCCGATGTCGCGGCGCAGCGCACCACCGCCTCCTTCGAGGACCAGGACGCGCTATCTCGCTTTGCGGATGGGTGCGACATCGTTACCTATGAGTTCGAGAATGTACCGACCGCGCCGCTCGCCGCGCTGAACCTTGGCGACAAGGTGCGTCCCGGCATCAAGGCGCTCGACATCGCACAGAGCCGCATCGCGGAGAAAACTTTCTTCCGCGATCTTGGGGCGAGCACTGCGCCTTTCGCTTTTGTCGACAGCGCTGAGTCCCTCCAAGCCGCGATCGCGGACATCGGCGCGCCTGCGATCTTGAAGACGGATCGGTTCGGTTATGACGGCAAGGGTCAGGCGCGGATCATGGCGCCCGGCGAAGCAGGCCACGCTTGGAAATCCATTGGCGAGCGGCCCGCGGTTCTGGAGGGCTTTGTCGATTTCCAGGCGGAATTTTCGGTGGTTACGGTGCGCAGCGCGGACGGCGAGGTGCGCTTCTGGGATTCCACCCGCAATGAGCACAAGGACGGCATCTTGCGCCGCTCGCTCTGGCCGGCGGGCGATGCCGTGACAGCGCAGATCGAGGCCGCCCGCGACATCGCGCGCAAGGCGATCGAGGCGATGGAGGCAGTGGGCGTGCTCACCTTCGAATTCTTCGCCACGAAGGATGGACCGGTCGTCAACGAATGCGCGCCACGCGTCCACAATAGTGGCCATTGGACGATAGAGGGCGCGGTGACGAGCCAGTTCGAAAATCACATCCGCGCAATCACCAGCCTACCGCTCGGCGACTGCGGCGTGGTCGGCACCCGCATCGAAATGGCGAACCTGATCGGCGATGAAATTGAAGACGGCAATGCCATCCTCTCCGATCCGGCAGCGCATCTGCACCATTACGGCAAGGTCGAAGCGCGGCCCGGCCGGAAGATGGGTCATGTCACCAAGCTATATTTTTGAATAGCGCTGGGTTAAGCGGCGAATCTAGCGACATGAACCATCCCGAGATCATCTTCGTCCTCGCCAGAGCCGACAATGGCGTGATCGGTGCCGATGGCGACATGCCCTGGCACCTGCCGGCCGATCTGCGTCACTTCAAACAGGTGACGGGCGAAAAGCCCATGATCATGGGCCGCAAGACGTTCGACAGCCTGCCCGTCGCCCTGCCCGGCCGCCGTCACATCGTGATGACCCGCAACGAAGACTGGTCGGATGAGGACGCCGAGGTGGTGCACTCCCCGGAAGCGGCGCTTGCCGCCGCCAATGCGCCGCATGTCGCTGTCATCGGCGGCGCGGAAATTTTCGCGATCTTCCGCGACCGTGCCGACAAGATCGAACTGACCGAAATTCATGCCGAGCCGGAGGGCGACACCTTCGTCCCTGCCTTCGCAGCAGACGAATGGACCGAGACCGCGCGCGAATCGCACCCGGCCGAAGCGGGCCGCCCGGCATTCGATTTCGTCACGCTCGTTCGGAAATAGCATGGCGATCCCGCGCTTTTACGCCGATGCGCCGTTGCCCGAGCATATGCGCGGCGCCATCATCGCGCTCGGCAATTTCGATGGGTTTCATCAAGGCCATCAGGCAGTTGCCGGAGAGGCGATTCGCTGGGCTCGTGAAGAAGGCCGCCCTGCGATCATTGCCACGTTCGATCCGCATCCGGTGCGCCTCTTCAAACCGGACACGCCCCCGTTTCGCCTCACCACGCTCGACCAACGCCAGCGTCTCTTCGGCGCGGCAGGTGCGGACGCGATGCTGGTATTCGCCTTCGACAAGGCGCTGGCCGCGACCAGTGCGGAGGATTTTGCGCGCGCCCTTCTGGCGAACCACCTTGGCGCATCGGGCGTCGTGACGGGTGAGGACTTTACCTTCGGCAAGGGCCGTGAGGGTGAAGCGCCTATGCTGGGTACCCTCGCCAGTGATCTGGGCCTGCGCGGCCGCATTGTGCGTCCGGTGCAAAGCGGTGATGCGGTGGTATCTTCCAGCCGCATTCGCGAGGCGCTGAAATCCGGCCATCCGCAAATCGCCGCTAAATTGCTGACGCGGCCATTCACGATCGAGGGTGTGGTGCAGCATGGGGCGAAGGAGGGCCGCAAGCTCGGCTTTCCCACCGCCAATCTTGACCTCGGCAATTATCTGCGCCCCGCATACGGGATTTACGCGGTCCGCGGGCGCCTTCCCGACGGGCGCGTGCTGGACGGCGCAGCCAATGTCGGCATTCGCCCGAGCTACGAACCACCGGTGGAGCTACTGGAGCCCTATTTCTTTCAGTTCTCCGGCGACCTCTACGGCCAGACCATCGCGGTCGAGCTGCACGACTTCCTGCGCTCCGAACAAAAGTTCGACGATCTGGAGGCCCTGAAACGCCAGATGGCAGCGGATTGCGACGAAGCGCGCGTGCGGCTGGCGGATGCACCGGCCGGTTAGGCATGCGTTCATGGCGAACCATGCAGGGCAGTGGACGCTGGGGCGCTTTCGTGCAATCGGGGCCCCTTCATTACACGGGACGGAGCCTTAGAGCCGTATGACGCGAACCAAGATTTACGGGCTGGTACTGGCCGCGTTCGTCGTGCTGCTCGATCAGGCGGTGAAATATGCGATGATCGTGCCGCTCTCCTTGCAGAGCAAAGGCACCATCTATCTGTTGCCGGTGTTCAATCTCACCTGGGCGGAGAATCGCGGCGTTTCGATGGGCATGTTTCAGGCGGGCACCGATGCGCAGCGCTGGGGGCTCGTCGCGCTGACCGGAATTCTTGCGCTTGCGGTTCTGATCTGGATGTGGCGCGAGCGCCGCACGGGGGACATCCTGGCACTCGGCCTCGTCCTCGGCGGCGCGGTCGGCAATATTATCGATCGGGCCCGCTTCGGATTCGTCGTCGACTATGCCGATTTCCATATCGGCGGCATTCGTCCCTTCTTCATCTTCAACCTTGCCGATGCGTGCATCACCATCGGCGTCCTGATACTGCTTGCCCGCGCGCTGCTCATGCGCGAGAAGCCAGCCCAGACAAATTCGGAGAATGTCCATGCGTAAATCGCTCGCGATCCTTGGCGGCGCGCTTCTGGCCAGCGGCCTTTCGGCCTGCGGCGGCGGCGGCCTGTTCGACCGCGACCGGCCGGACGAGTTTGCCGTCTCGCGCAACGCCCCGCTGGTGATCCCGCCGGATTACGCGCTCGAGCCGCCGCAGCCCGGCGCCGCGCCGGTCCAGGGCAGCACGGATCAGGAGCAGGTTCTCGACGCGCTGTTCGGCGGCCCCGCGCCGCGCTCTCCGGTCGAGCGGGCGGTGAATCAGCAGGCAGGCGATGCCGAGCTGGGCATTCGCAGCGAAGTGGGCGATCCGCAGACCAATGTGGTGAAGAAGGGTTCGGTCACGCAAGACATCATCGCCGCGCCGGAAGGCGACGGCCAATATGCGCAGTCCGGCATCAACGCCACTACGGTTCCTGCGACCACGGCAGAAACCAACGATGCCAGCGATCCTTCGGTGCCCGAAGGCTACGAACCGACCCCCTCACCCAATTGAGCAAACGCCCGCGCGGTTGAACAGACCCCGGCGCCTCACGCAGCCGGGGAACTTCGCTTGATTCAGTCCGCGCGGCGCGGCGTTTTCAGGGTCAGATAGCGGACGAACTGCGCCACAGTCGGGTCCTCCGGCAAAACCTCCGGATCATCGGTGGTGGGCTGCGGAAGTGACCAGCGATTGAAATGCTCTCGGCCGATCGCGCAATAATCGTCCGGATCGATCGCGAGATCGGCGAATATTCGGTCGGTGGGATGTGGCTTCAGATAATCCGGCAAATGCACATCGAGCTGGCGATAGACCCAGCCGCCGATCAACGGATCGCAGCCGGAACCCAGCGATCGCACGAACGGCTCAGCCTCCAGATTGGGTCGTCGCCGCGAGAGACGGCGCTGCTTCTGCCACAGGAAACCGAGGCTGCCCGCAAAGAACAGCATGGCCGCGGCGAAGGTGACCAGCATCTCCGCCACGTCGTGTTTACCGTCAGGCGCGCGCGCCCGCCTCTTCCATATTGGCGCTGTTGTGGCGCAGCGCTTTCAGCACCATTTCCACGATGTCCGGCGCCATCAGGCCCGCCTCGGCATATTGCCGATCGGGCTTGTCCTGATCCTGGAAGATATCCGGCAGGCGCATGGTGCGCACCTTGAGGCCGGTGTCGGTCAGCCCCTCGTCGCTCGCCATCGTAAGCACATGCGCGCCGAGGCCGCCGACGGCACCTTCCTCGATCGTGATGCAGACCTCATGGCTCGCCATCAGCTTGCGGATCAGTTCGTTGTCGAGCGGTTTGGCGAACCGCATGTCCGCCACCGTAGTGCTAAGGCCCTTGGCATCGAGCGTGTCGGCAGCCTTCAATGCCTCGGCAAGCCGCGTACCGAGCGATAGGATCGCGACCTTCTTGCCCTCGCGCACGAGGCGGCCTTTGCCGATCTCCAGCTTCTCCGGGGTTTCCGGCAGCTTTACGCCCGTACCCGCACCGCGCGGATAGCGGAAGGCGATGGGGCCATCGTCATAGGCGGCGGCGGTGTGGACCATGTGGACCAGCTCCGCCTCATCCGCGGCGGCCATCACCACCATATTCGGCAAGGTGGCGAGATAGGCGATGTCGAAGCTGCCCGCATGGGTCTGTCCATCGTCGCCGACCAGGCCCGCACGGTCGATCGCGAAGCGCACCGGAAGGTTCTGGATCGCCACATCGTGCACCACCTGATCATAGGCGCGTTGCAGGAAAGTCGAGTAGATCGCGGCGAACGGCTTCATCCCCTGCGCGGCAAGACCGGCGGCAAAGGTGACGGCGTGCTGTTCCGCAATGCCGACGTCGAAGCTGCGATCCGGGAAGGCGGCGGCGAACTTGTCCACGCCGGTTCCGCCGGGCATCGCGCCAGTGATCGCACAGATGCGATTGTCCTTCTCCGCCTCGGCGATCAGCGCCTGCGCAAAGACATTGGTGTAGGTCGGCGGGCCGCCGCCCTTGCCCTTGTCCTGCTTGCCTGTGACGACGTCGAATTTCGACACGCCATGATATTTGTCCGCAGACGCTTCGGCCGGGCCGTAGCCCTTGCCCTTCTGCGTCACGACATGAATCAGGATCGGTCCCTCTTCGGCATCGCGCACATTTTCCAGCACGGGGATCAGATGGTCGAGATTGTGCCCGTCGATTGGCCCGACATAATAGAAGCCCAGCTCCTCGAACAGCGTGCCGCCGGTCACCATGCCGCGGGTATATTCCTCCGCCCGGGCGAGGCCCTTGTGGACCCGGCGCGAAAGCTTGGACGTCATCTTTTTGGCCAAGCTGCGCAGTCCGAGATATTCGCTGCTCGATATGAGTCGCGCCAGATAGGCGCTGAGGCCGCCCACCGGGGGAGCGATCGACATGTCGTTGTCGTTCAGGATCACGATCAGGCGATTGCCTGCCTGCGCGGCGTTGTTCATCGCCTCATAGGCCATGCCCGCGCTCATGGCGCCGTCGCCGATCACCGCGATCGCCTTTTCCGGTCGCTCGCCCAGCTTGTTGGCCACCGCGAAACCGAGCGCGGCGGAGATGGACGTGGAGCTGTGCGCCGCGCCGAAGGGATCATATTCGCTTTCGGAGCGCTTCGTGAAACCGCTGAGCCCACCGCCCTGACGCAGCGTGCGAATGCGGTCGCGCCGGCCGGTCAGGATCTTGTGCGGATAACATTGATGGCCGACGTCGAAGATCAGCCGATCATCGGGCGTGTTGAACACATAATGGATCGCGGCGGTCAGCTCGACCACGCCTAAGCCTGCACCGAGATGGCCTCCGGTGACCGAGACTGCATCGATCATTTCGGCCCGCAACTCATCGCACAACTGGCGAAGCTGGTCCGGCTTCAGCTTGCGCAGATCCTTCGGAGTGTCGACCGTGTCGAGAAGCGGCGTCTCGGGCCGCGGGGAATGGGTTTGTTCCGTCATAACCGAACCTTATACGCGTTGCGGAGCCAAGTCGATTGCCGCCAACAGCTCAGTCGCAGGCAGCACATTTGCCATGCACTTCAATCACCGGACGCTCCGGCGTGAAGCCGCGGGCGGTGGCCGTGTCGCGCACGCCATCGGCCAGCTTGTCATTATCGACATGCGTCACTTCGCCGCAGCTGTCGCAGATCATGAAGATGCAATCATGCACGCAGCCGGGATGGCTGTTCGCCACATAGGCGTTGGCGCTTTCCACGCGCTGCGCGAGATTGGTCTCAACGAAAAGATCCAGGATACGGTAGACGCTGTTGGGCGCCACACGCTTGCCGCGACGCTCCGACACCTTTTCAGCAATGTCATAGGCCGAGGCCGGCTTTCTGAAGGTTGCGAGCACGTCGAAGATCAGCGCGCGCATATCGGTCCACTGCTCGCCTGCGCCTTCCAGCGTGGCCTGGGCCTCGCGCTTCAGATCGGATCCGTGATGTTCGTGATGGGCATGGCCTGTCATCGCGTGAATGTAGGCGCGGGCGATGCCAAGGGCAATCCTTCCCCGGCCCTCATGCTAATCCCTAAACGGATCAGTGCGTGGCGCGGAAATTCAGATCATGGCCGAGCGCCAGGATCGAAACGCCGAGGATGGTCGAGATCACTTCACCGCCCCCATGCGGCATGCTGAGCGCGCCCGCCATCACGCCAAGGCCAAGCGAACCGATCGCGAGCGGGAGAATATAGCCGTGCTGCAAGACGCCGCGGCCCAGGCCGATCGCGCCGAGAACCATGGCAATGACCAGCCCGGCCTGGTGAATCCATTCGGCACCGAGAATCCCGCCAATCGACGCAGCGGCTGCAACGAATGCAGCGGTGGCGATGCAATGCACGACGCATAGCCCCGAGAGGCCCATTGCGGCCCTATCCCAGAAGCCTTCACGTTGCAGAAGCGTCGTCATATTCGAAGGTATAGAAGCGCCTTCGCCAAGATACAATATCACATTGCATTATTTTGCGCAGGGCCGTTCTCCGCGCTGCAGCCGAGCGAGCGCGCTTGCGGGCATCGCGGCGGCGCGCCATATCGCGGGCCATGACTTCGCTTGCCGCCCATGCCGCGCCAACCCCTGCGCGCACCCGTCCTATTGCGATCGCCAACTGGCTGCTTGCCGTCGGCTTCCTGGTTTTCTGCATGGTCGTGGTCGGTGGAATCACCCGGCTGACCGAATCGGGCCTGTCGATCACTGAATGGAAGCCCATTACCGGAGCCATTCCGCCGCTTTCCCTCAGCGGTTGGGAAATCGAGTTCGCGAAGTATAAAGCGACGCCCGAATATCAGGAGATCAACGGTCCGGCCGGTATGACGCTGGCGCAGTTCCAGTTCATCTTCTTTTGGGAATGGCTGCACCGGCTGCTGGGCCGCCTGATCGGCATCGCCTTCGCCCTGCCGCTGGCCTATTTCTGGCTGCGCGGCGCTATTCCGCGGGGATACAAGCTGCGTCTTGTCGCGCTGCTGGCGCTCGGCGGACTGCAAGGCGCGATCGGCTGGTGGATGGTGGTCTCCGGCCTCACGCTGCGCACCGATGTCAGCCATTACCGGCTTGCCGTCCATCTTCTGACAGCGCTGTTCATCCTCTCCGGCCTCGTCTGGACCGCGCTGGATCTTCGCCAGCTGGCAAAGGGCAACGCGCGACCCGCAAAACTCACCGGCAGGAACATCGCACTGCTCGCCATCATCGCGGTCCAGCTCCTGCTCGGCGCGTGGGTGGCCGGGATGGACGCAGGCTATATCGCCAGCGACTGGCCGCTCATGAACGGCCGTTTCTTCCCTGCTGGCGTCGACTGGAGCCATGGGCTGCTTTACGCCGCGTCCAACGATCCGTTCCTGGTCTACTTCCTCCATCGTTGGTGGGCCTTCGTCGCTTTGGCCGCGGTCATTATGCTGGCGCGCGGTGCGCGGCGCGCGGGCGTTCGGCCGGCCTCGATCATCCTGTCCGCCGCCATCGGCCTGCAGATCCTGCTCGGCATCGCGACGGCGATGAGCGGGGTCGACCTCGCATTGGCTGCAGCGCACCAGGCCGTCGGTGCCATATTGGTGGCGAGCGCGGTATGGGCTGCCCATGCAGCGGGACGGCGCAAACTGATCGAAGGCGTACCGGCATGAGCGGCGTTCGCATCATCTACACCCTCTTCGGCAGCGAAGAGGCCGCGCGCAGCGCTTGCGGGACGCTGCTGGAGGAAGGACTGATCGCTTGTGCCAATCGCCTTTCCCCGGCGACAAGCCAGTTCCGCTGGCAGGGCGAGCTACGTGAAGAGCGCGAGTGGCCCGTCATCCTGAAAACCGATGATGCCCGCGCGCCCGGCGCTGCCAATCGCTTGGCCGAACTACACGATTACGACGTCCCGCCGATCCTTCTGCTGCCGGTCGACACGGTGTTTCCGCCGTTCGAGCAATGGGTAGCAGAGCAGCTGCGTCGCTGAGCCGCCAAATTTCCATACGGTATCATTATACCCGCTCCAAAACGCCCGCTCAGCCTTGACTTGAAGCCCCTTTCCGGTCATTAGCGCGCCTTCACCGCCGTGGGGAAACCCGCGGCTTTTGCTTTTTCAATCCTCCAAGGACGGCTCCACATGAAGTCCCTTACCAAGACCACCCAGTCGGTGCGTCCGCAGGATGTCGAGAAGAAGTGGCACCTGATCGACGCCGAGGGTCTCGTCGTCGGCCGCGTTGCCACCATCATCGCCAATATCCTGCGCGGCAAGCACAAGCCCAGCTTCACCCCGCATGTCGATTGCGGCGACCATGTCGTCGTTATCAACGCGGACAAGGTGCGCTTCACCGGCAACAAGACCAAGCAGAAGGTCTATTACAAGCACACCGGTTATCCGGGCGGCATCAAGGGCGTGACCGCCGAGAAGGTGCTCGAGGGTCGTTTCCCCGAGCGCGTTCTGGAGAAGGCCGTTGAGCGCATGGTCCCGCGCGGCCCGCTGGGTCGTCAGCAGATGAAGGCGCTGCACCTCTATGCCGGCACCGAGCATCCCCATGAGGGCCAGCAGCCCGAGACGCTCGACATCGCTGCGCGCAATCGCAAGAACAAGGTAGGTGCCTAATGGCCGATAATCGTCAGTCGCTTTCCGACATCAAGGACATCGCCGGCGACGCCGCCGAAGCCAATGCCGCCGGCGCCGAAAACGGTGTCGACACCCGGCCCACCATGCCGCTGCGCGAACAGGAGCTCGACAAGCATGGCCGCGCCTACGCCACCGGCCGCCGCAAGGACGCGGTTGCCCGCGTCTGGCTGAAGCCCGGCACCGGCCAGATCATGGTCAATGGCCGCGATCAGAGCACCTATTTCGCACGCCCCTCGCTGCGCCTCGTCATCAACCAGCCGTTCGACGTTACAGAACGTCGCGGCCAGTATGATGTCATGGTCACCGTGAAGGGCGGCGGTCTCTCCGGCCAGGCCGGTGCGGTCAAGCACGGCATCAGCCAGGCGCTGACCCGTTACGAGCCTGCGCTGCGCAGCACCGTGAAGAGCGCCGGCTTCCTCACCCGCGACAGCCGCGTGGTCGAGCGTAAGAAGTACGGCCGGGCGAAGGCACGCCGGAGCTTCCAGTTCTCCAAGCGCTGATCGCTTTTCCAAACGCAATCACGAAAGGGCGGCCTTCCTGGGAAGGCCGCCCTTTCTGCTTTTGCGCCAGTCGCTTCCAGGTAAGGTTTAGCCGCTGTTTACCTTTCGCGGCTACCTGGGCCGCTGGAAGGAAAGCGGCATGCGCTACGCACTGACAAACTTCGCTTGGAAGAAGCAGCTCGGCTTTTATGGGCGAGAATTGCTGCGCTTCGATGCGATGCCGGGCACCACCCGCGCCGCAGCTCTGGACGAGCAGATATCCGCGTCATTGAAATCGCTGCGCAGTTTCTTGCCGTTTCTCACCTTCCTGGCACTTGGGCTTCCTCTGTTTCTGGCCGAATATGCCCTGTTCGGTTGGCTAATCGCCGGTTGCGGCGGTTTGCTGGTTGGCGCGATCATTGCCTATTTCCTCACGAATGAAACAATCCGCGCGCGGATACCGCATCGGCGGTTTATGCTCGCCCTGATCGCCAATACAATTCTGCTCGGCATATCCTGGACGATGCTTTTCGTCAGCGTTCTGAATTCCGGTAACGAGGAATTGATCCTCTTTATCACCTCCGTCCATGCGGCGATGATTTTCGTCGGAGCCTTGGTATTTATCAGCTTCCCGATTCTGTTCTGCTCCTTTTCGGCCCCCCTCTACCTGTTATTCATCACTGAGACGTTCGCGCGGCCGAACATCCCCATCATCACGCCGTTGATGCTTGTGGTGCTGGCCTCCATTCTGATCAAAACCGTTGTGGACCAATCACAGCGTATCGTTCAGTTGCAGATGCAGAGCGTTGAGCTGAAAAAGAAAAGTGAGGAGCTGCGTGCGGCACAGGTTGCCGAAGCCCTGTTGCGCGACCGGGAAACCGCACGCGAGCTGGACGAGGTCAACGCACGCGCCGCCGCACGCGAAGCCGCTGAGACCGAACGACGCGCCCATCTGCTGACGCTCGGCAACCAGTTCGAAGCCACCGTGATGGAAACGGGGGACCGCGTCAGCGCCGCAGTTGATAATCTGACATCCTCCGCCGGCGCTCTTGCCGAGATTGCCGGATCGACCAGCCATGAAGCTGGCGACATGCAGACGCGGTCGAAAGCCTCCGCAGAAGCAGCCCAGCAGGTCGCGATTGCCGCCGAACAGCTCGATCAGGCCGTCGGCGAAGTCGCCTCCCAAATTCAGGCTAATCTCGGCCATATTCTGGAAGTGGGTGACGCCACGCGCGAGAGCGAGGTCTTGATGACCGAGCTTGTCAAACGCTCCGGCGGGATCGGTGAGATCGTGACCACCATCTCGGACGTTGCGCGCCAGACAAATTTGCTGGCCTTGAATGCGACGATCGAGGCCGCGCGCGCCGGGGAAGCAGGCCGTGGATTCGCGATCGTCGCGCAAGAAGTGAAGGCGCTCGCCGGCCAGACCGCACGCATGACCGAAGACATCGCCGAGCGGCTTGGCGACATCGACCGATTCGTGAAGGATGCCGCTCAGGCGCTCGACAAGGCCGGGCTTGAGCTTAGCCACCTGGAAAATCGCGGCACCATGATCGCTACCGCAACGGAAGAACAACGCGCCGCCAGCCAGGAGATTCGCCGCCACAGTAGCCGCGCCGCCGATGAAAGCGAGCAGGTACAGGCGAGCGTATGCCGTGTCGCCGCCGCCGCCGCACAGGCGCGCGCGCACAGCGACGGTGTACGCGAAATTGCAGAGCAGTTGAATCAGCGCTCCGCGGACTTGCGCGACGGCACCGCGGGCTTCCTGAAGGAGTTGCGCGCCTCCTGATCTGTCTAAACGCCGGCGTAATGAGACCTACTGCGGCAGCACGCGCCGCTCAGATCATATACCGTGCTTCGACGTCGATCGCGCTGCCGTCGATGGTGATCCGATTATAGCTCGGCGGATTCTCGCGCACCCGTTCCGATAATGTGCCTGCGCCGATCAGACGGACCGAACCGCTCCCGGTCCGCCGCTCAATATCAAATGGATCGTGGACGTGCCCCGTCAGCACCGCCGCGGCCCCGGCCTCCTGCAATGCCATGAGCGCTTTAAGCCCGCCCCGGGTCGATCCGCTGCTGCGTGTATCCGCATCGACCAGCGGATGATGCGCCGCGATCAGCTTGACTGTGTCTGCCGGCAAGCTTCGCAGCGTGCGTAGCGATTCGCGCAGCGCATCACCGCTTACCTTACCTTTCGACCAGTTGAGACGCAGCTGCGCGCGCGCGGTGGTCTTCAGCGGCACCACCGATACGCCGGGCAGATTGATCTCCGCCTCCACCTTGTCTTCAATCCTCGAATAGCGCCGATAGGGATGGCGGAACCGTTCGTAGAGATTGAAATAGGGCAGATCATGGTTGCCGACCTCAACCGTCACGGGCGCCTTCAGATTGTGAATCCATTCGCCGGCCGCTGCAAATTCCCTGTGCCGCGCGCGCATCGTCAGATCGCCGGTAATAATCACCGCGTCGGGCTTGTTCGCGCGGACTTCCTCCGCAAACCAATCAAGCGCAGCCCTGTCTTCCGCGCCGAAATGGATGTCGCTGCAATGAAAAAGCGTGGTCATAGGTCTGGATTAGCGAGGCATTCCTCGGCGGTATAGACGAAGTCGATCGGCGACAGGCTGTGACGGAAATGGCAGCAAGCTGATCCCTCCGCCTCCTCGCCGTCGATCAGCAGGCCCACCGGCTTGCCGTCCGCTGCGCTGACCTCCAGCGCCTCTCGCATACCGAGATCCTCATGAGGCCCTTCGCGAAAGTCGCCCTTCAGCCAGGACAGGCCGTGGGCAAACATCTGCCCTGCCCCTTCCGCGGTGAACCCGGTGATGCGCAGCGCATCCATCTTCGGCTCGATGAATAGCGCAGGATAGGGTTCTCCCGTCCCGTCCAGCTGCACCTGCGCGCCGCCAAAGGTCTTGGTCCACGCCTCCGCGATCGAGCCGGGCATTTCAGCCAGATTGAAGTGCCGCATATCCTCGCGCACATCGCCCCAGGCGGTGGTGGGGCCGGCAATCACGCCGACCAGCGCGATCTCCCCTTCGCCCTCGGCCACCGGCATCCGCGCCAGCTTGATACGGCCCTGCGCATAGCGCTGCGCGATCGTCTCACTATCGACATCGCCGTGGAGCGAGCGGGAGAGGAGGTTCATCGTGCCGCCGGGCAGCACGAGCATGTGGCCGTCCCAACCCTTCGCCTGACGCATCGCGCCGTTCACTGTGCCATCGCCGCCGAAAACAGCGAGCGCATCGACACCGGCCTGCCGAAGCGTGGCCGCATCGGGCAAGTCTTCATGCGGGCATTCGATCAGCCGCGCCATTTCATGCCCCTCGGCAGAAAGCGCCTGGCTTACCTCTTTGCAAAGGCCCTCATCATAACTGCCGCTATTGATGTTAGCGGCCATCCATATCCTGCTCATACCTGTCGCAACGCCCCACCTCGATTTCAGTGCCGAAGCGAACAAGGTTGCACGGAAAAGCGCGGATTGCCCGTTGATCCTGAGGGCTATCGGTTCTACCTCGAAACTGAATTTCAGCATCGGAGCGACCATGGCCACCTTCACTCTGCCCAAGAACAGCAAGATCCGGAAGAAGGGCAAGGTTCATAAAGTCGAGGGCGCGGCGCGCACCAAGACGTTCAAGATCTATCGCTATGATCCCGATTCGGGTGAAAATCCGCGTTATGATACGTTCGAGGTAAATCTCGACGAATGCGGGCCGATGGTGCTCGACGCGCTCATCAAGATGAAGAGTGAGCAGGACAGCTCGCTCACTTTCCGCCGCTCCTGCCGCGAGGGTATCTGCGGCTCTTGCGCGATGAACATGGACGGCAAGAACGGCCTCGCCTGCACTACCGCGATCGAGGACGTGAAGGGCGATATCCGCATCACCCCGCTGCCGCATATGGACGTGATCAAGGACCTGGTGCCCGACTTCAAGCATTTCTACGCGCAATATGCCTCGATCCAGCCTTGGCTGAAGACCGTAACGCCCGAGCCGTCGGGCAAGGAACGCCTGCAATCGCCCGAGGAGCGCCATAAGCTGGATGGCCTGTATGAGTGCATTCTGTGCGCCTGCTGCTCCACCGCCTGCCCCAGCTACTGGTGGAATCAGGACAAGTTTCTGGGGCCGGCCATCCTTCTGCAGGCCTATCGCTGGCTTGCCGACAGCCGCGATGAAATGACCGGTGAGCGTCTTGACGAGCTGGAGGATCCTTACCGCCTCTATCGCTGCCACACGATCATGAACTGCGCGAATGTGTGCCCCAAGGGTCTTTCGCCCGCCAAAGCGATTGCCGAGACCAAGAAGATGATCGCCGAACGCGCGATTTGATCGTCGGCAATCCCAGCATCGTGACGGGCCACCGGCTTACAGCTGCTTCATGACGCGCACCATCGCGGATAATCCCTGGTTTGACCATCGGCCGGACCCGGACAATCCCGGCTGGATGACCTGGAACGCGAAGGACAATTCGCGCTTCAACGGCTTTCTCGGGCCGGTGTCCATCCGCGGCGATGACGCTGAGGACGCGGGCTGGGTGCGCATGACGCCCGAGCACAAGCACAGCAATTTCGGCGATAATGTGCATGGCGGCACGATTCTGGGCTTCATCGATGTGTGCCTGTTTGCCGGTAGCTATGCGCTCGGCATCGATCTGGGCGGCCGTGCGGTGACGGTGGAATTGTCGACCCAGTTCGTCGGCGCCGCGAAGGTTGGCGTAGCACTGGACTGCCGCCTGGAAAGCGTCCGCGAGACAGGGCGTCTGCTCTTCCTGCGCGGCATGCTGATGCAGCGTCCGACCAAAGACGCGGACTACGCCAATGTCGCCAGCTTCACCGCTATCCTGCGCAAGGGCCTGCCCCGCACGTGAAGGTCGCTGAACGGTATCGCGCGCTGGTCGACGCCGGCGAGCTGAAGGTTGATGCCGATCAGCAGCGCGCCGTCGATGCGCTGCAGCGCGTACAGGAGGAAATCGAGGCGCGGCCGGAGGCACCGGGCTTCTTCGCCAAGCTGATGGGCAAACGGCGCGAGCCGGTGCGTGGTCTGTATCTCTGGGGCGGCGTCGGGCGCGGCAAATCCATGCTGATGGACCTGTTCTACGAGTGCGTGGACACGCCGCACAAGGCGCGCGCGCATTTCCATGAATTCATGATCGACGTCGATCGCCGCCTTGCGGCCGAACGGGCCAAGAATGTGGGTGATCCGGTTGCCCCGGTGGTCGCGCAGCTGGCGGACGAGGCGCGGCTGTTCTGCTTCGATGAGATGCACATCACCAACACCGCCGATGCCGCGATCATGGGCCGACTGTTCGGCGGTCTGATCGAGGCGGGCGTTACCGTCGTCACCACCAGCAACCGGCCGCCGGAGGACCTGTTCAAGGACGGGCTCAACCGTACGCTCGTCACCGGTTTCATCACTTTGGTGCAGGAGCGGCTCGATATATTGCCGCTCGACGGGCCGACCGACTACCGGCGCGCTCGGCTCGGTGACGCGACCCTCTGGCATTGCCCCAATGGCGACGTGGCGACCGAAGAACTGAGCGAGGCGTTCTTCCGCCTGACCGACTATCCGCCCAGCGACGCGCAAAACGTGCCGTCGGAGGATATCGATCTTGGCGGCGGGCGCTCCATGCATGTGCCCAAGGCGCTGAAGGGCGTGGCGGTCTTCTCGTTCAAGCGGCTGTGCGGGGAACCGCGCGGGGCGGCCGATTATCTCGCCATTGCGCGGCGCTATCATACCGTCATCATCGTCGGCATTCCGGTGCTGGGTCCGGAGAATCAGGACCAGGCGGCGCGGTTCGTGAAGCTGATCGATGCGCTTTACGAATATCGCGTCAAGCTGCTGGCGAGCGCCGATGCAGCGCCGGAAGCGCTTTATCCGGAAGGCCCGGGCAGCTTCGAATTCGAACGAACGATCAGCCGCCTCTCCGAGATGCGCTCTGACGCGTATCTGGCACTGGGCCACGGCTCGGAGGGCTGAGCGGCAATAGCTGCGACATCAGGGCGCGCAGCCAGGGTTCGGCGGTGGACGCGATCAGCAAAGCCGCGCCGGTGATTGCAACCAGAGTGATCAGCGCGGCGGGCACATAAGCCAATCCCCCCTTCAGCAGAGCTGAGATCAGGACCAGCCCGATCGTCTGGTGAATAAGGTACAGCGGATAGGTCGCCAGACCGAGCAGCAGCACCGGTGCCCGCGGCAGATGCCGCTCGAGCATCGGTTGCAAGCGAGGGGAGAACGCGATGATCGCGAGACCACCGAAAAAGATGAGCGGACCGATCCAGCGCGGATAGGCGATTTGCATGCCGATCCCGGTCGCGCGGCTGATGAACAGGATTTCCTGAACGCCTGTGCCGATCATCAACAGCATGGCTGCCGCGCGCCACCAACCCCTATGCCCTGCGTGCCAGCGATGCAGAAAGATGCCGAGGGCGAAAAAGCACCCATGGGGAAGCAGGAGCAGCTGCGCGTCGCGCAGATCGAGCGCCAATTCCGCACCCAGACCATTCCAATAGAAGAGACTTGCCGTTCCCAATATAAGAGCCAGCGCTTCGATCCGGTTTCGCCATGGGCTGATCCAGAGTAGCAGCGCCACCAGGGCGTAGAACACACTCTCGACACCCAAGGTCCAGTAACTACCGTCGATATATTCGCCCCACGGCCACAGCATAGCGGAGCGGGCATATTCCTCGAAATGGGACGGTCTTGGATCGAACGGCCACAAACATGCCAGCGTTAGGCTCGCGCAGATAAGTGCGGCAGGCCAGAGCCGCAGCAACCGCCGCCGCGCAAACGGCAACGCCCGTGATCCACGCGCGGAAATGGCGATAACATAGCCGGAGATGACGAAGAATATCTCCACGCCGATCCAACCATAGCCAGCATAGAGCCTCCCGACATCCGGCAGCAGGCTTTGGTCGATCAAACGGCTGGCAAGCCGGTGCCCCGGGCTGGAATAGCCCGCAAAGAAATGGAAAAGCAGCACCAGCATCGCGGCGGCAAAGCGCAAGAGATCGATCGCATAGAGCGCGCCGCGCGGCCGCAGCGTGTCCGTCGGGCGCGAGGGAAGATCGGTACTCGGCTGCGGTGCGGAGGCCATGGCGGCTTGCTAGCAGCATCCATGGCCCGCGGCTTGGGGGAAATTTAACGGCTGCCCGTTAAGGCGGGGGCCATGGCCAGCGCCGCTTTGCCCCTCCAGCCTGTCGATCTTGGTCCGGTGATCGCCAGTCGCCGTCTGTGGCGCAGGCGCCTTCCGCTGCAGCAGATTGAGCCGACGCTCACGGCGCTGATTGAGGGGCGTCAACCGACGATTGATCCCTTGCCGGATGACGCGGCGGGCTATCGTTTCCAATCCTGTCCGCGCGCCTTCATCGACAGCCTGTCGCGGCGCTTACCCGGCATGGCGGCCGGGCGGCGGCAGGATTTTCCGCGCCATTATATCGACATGACGACGGGCTTCGACGCTCATCTGGCGCGCTTCTCCGGCAAGACGCGTTCCACCTTGCGGCGTAAAACCCGCAAACTGGTCTCGGAAAATGGCGGCACGCTGGATGTACGAAGCTTTCACCGCGCCGAAGAAAGCGAAGCCTTCTTTTCCGATGCCCTTCCGCTCTCGGCGCGCACCTATCAGGACCGATTGCTGGACGCCGGCTTGCCCGGAGACGCGCTGTTCCGCGCCGAGGCCAAACGTCTGGCGGGGCAGGAGGCTTTGCGCGCCTGGGTGCTCTATCTGGCGGGCCGCCCCGCCGCCTATCTCTATCTGCCCGTCATCGGCGACACGGTGCGCTACGATTTTCTTGGTTATGACCCCGCCTGTGCTTCGCTTTCCCCAGGCACCGTCTTGCAGATGCATGCGCTGGAGGAACTGATGGCGGAAGAGCGCTTCCGCTGGTTCGATTTCACCAGTGGAGACGGCGCACATAAGCAGTTGTTTGCGACCGGATCGGTAGACTGCAGCACGCTAGTGATGCTGCGCGGCGAATGGCGCAACCGCCTGACGCTTACGGCTGGCGACGCGATCGATAGGGCGGTGGACCGCGCTGGCCATCTGGCCGATCGATGGGGCATCAAGGCAAGACTGAAGGGCGTTTTGCGCCGCTGACGATTTAGCCGAGCGGCGGGTAATCAATGCGCTCCTCGATCAGCAAGCGCGCGCCCACCTGCTCGGCTAGCCGCAGCGCGCGGCGCGGAGGGCTTGCCGGCAGCGGCGGCGCCCCCCGATGGCGGCCGCGCCGCGCGAGCCGTTCGAACCCACCGGACACCAGGCGATCGTCCCGGGCAATGGTACGGCAGAGAGAGCGATAGCGGCGTGCGACGAGCGGATGGCCGCGTGATGCGCCGCGGACGAACATTTCGAAGCTGTGGTTCACCACCGTATAAAAATGCGCGCCGCGGTCGGCCGCATGTAGCAGCGCCCGCTTCATCTCCAGAGAAGACAAGGCGCATAGCTGCGCATGCCGCAGGATGCCTGGGCGGTCCTCGATCACGCTGATGGGGAGCAGCTGCACGCCCTCATATTGTGTGACATGGTGGACGTGCGGATCGAGCCCGATGTTGCAATCGCCGTCCAGATGCGCGGCATTGAAGCTGCTGTCCCAGTCAATCCCGATGGCGGCGAGCGCGCGCAGCGTATCGTCGTTCGCACCGTAATTGCCCGCGCGGAAGGCGGTTGGAGGCGGCGCGCCTGCCGCGACCAGCAGATCGCGCGCCAGACCCAGCAAAATGATCTGATCCGACAGAGAGAAATCGCCGATATTACGTCCGCTACGCCCGCCGACCGGGCTATCCGCAACATGGTCCAGCCATTCGGTATGGATGTGAAGCTGCACCTCATGCCCGCGCTCCAGGATCGGGCCGACCATGTCCGCCACAATCTGCGGGCCGTAAACCAGAGCGGGCATCGGATCGACGAAGAACACCGTCTTCAGCCCCCACCTGTCGAGCTCGTCCAGTTGATAGCCGATGCCCCAGCGCCGCCCGCGCCAGCAGCGCCCCTCGATCGAGCGCAGATAATTCTGCCGCGCGCTCAATCCCTCCGCATGCAGCGAAGACGACAGTTCGGTATCCGTCGTAAGCAAGACTTGGGTCGGCATGGAACGGGCATAGCAAAGCACCGTTAAGCTACCGTAACCGCTTGGATCACCGCATTATTGCAATTGGTTCGCAGTATCTTATTTACTTTTCAGCCCCGGCATTTCGGTGGTTGATCCGGATTGTCCACAGGCGTAAGCCGCCCGACAACCTTTTCTCCCCGCCGCCCGTCCGGGCGCATGACATCCTCAAAGGAGACACCCATGGCCCGCAAGAAAATCGCGATGATCGGTTCCGGCATGATCGGCGGTACGCTCGCCCATCTCGCCGCAATGAAGGAGCTGGGCGACGTCGTCCTGTTCGACATCGCCGAGGGTATGCCGTCGGGCAAGGCGCTCGATCTCGCTCAGGCGGCGCCGGTCGAAGGCTATGATTCGAACCTGAAGGGCACCAGCGATTATGCCGATATCGCGGGCGCCGATGTCTGCATCGTCACCGCCGGCATCCCGCGCAAGCCGGGGATGAGCCGCGACGATCTGCTGGAAACCAATCTCAAGGTCATGAAGGCCGTTGGTGAGGGCATCAAGACCCACGCGCCGGACGCCTTTGTCATTTGCATCACCAACCCGCTCGACGCGATGGTCTGGGCGCTGCGCGAATTTTCGGGACTGGACCAGAAGAAGGTCGTCGGCATGGCCGGTGTCCTCGATTCGGCCCGCTTCCGCCATTTCCTCGCTGAGGAGTTCGACGTGAGCGTGGAAGACGTCACCGCCTTCGTGCTCGGCGGCCATGGCGACACCATGGTTCCGGTGGCGCAGTACAGCACCGTCGCCGGCATTCCGGTGCCCGACCTTATCAAGATGGGCTGGTCCACGCAGGAAAAGATCGACGCGATCATCGCCCGCACCCGTTCGGGTGGCGGCGAGATCGTGAAACTGCTCGGCAATGGCAGCGCATTCTATGCGCCCGCCACCAGCGCGATCATGATGGCCGAGAGCTATCTGAAGGACAAGAAGCGCGTCCTGCCCGCCGCGGCCCACCTTACCGGCCAATATGGCGTCGACGATCTCTATGTCGGCGTGCCGGTGGTGATCGGTGCCAACGGCGTCGAGCGCATCGTCGAGATCGAGTTGGACGAGGAAGCCAAGAAGGGTTTCCAGGTCAGCGTCGACGCGGTCAAGGAACTGAAGGACGTCTGCAAGGGCATGGATGGCGCCCTTGCTTAAGCGTTTCGCCCTCCCCGCGGTGGCAGCGACGGCTGCACTCGCAGTGCCAGCTTCTGCACAGCTGAAGCCGGCCAGCGAGGCACATATTGCCGCTGCGACCGCGCAGTGTCTCGCGGCGACCACGGCGGAGGGCATCGATACCGATATTATCGAAAGTGCTGGCTGGGAAGCCGCAACCGCCAGCAAAGATGGCAAGGCTATCGCGATGCCGCTCAGCATTTACGGCGCAAGCGGAAATGACGCGATGATCATGACGGGCCGTAAAGGCGAAGCTGCCAACAAGGTCTGCATAGTAATGGCGCGCATGGGCAAGCTGAAGGAATATGATGCCCTGGCCTCGGCCATGTCCGCTCGATACGGCAAGCCGCTTAAGGTCGAGGGCGGTAAACGGATCTGGTCCGCTGACGGCAAAATAATTCAAATGGATGCAACCGGGTCGCGCGAGAAGCCGTCCGTCCGCATCGCCACTATGGCAGTTTCGGGAGCTAAATAATGTCCATCCTCGTAGACAAGAATACCAAGGTCCTTACGCAGGGCATGACCGGATCGACCGGCACCTTTCACACCGAACAGGCGCTGGCTTACGGCACGCAGATGGTTGCCGGTGTCACGCCCGGTAAGGGCGGAACAGAGCATATCGGCCTGCCCGTTTTCGACAGCGTTGCCGAAGCGCGCGACAAGACCGGTGCGGACGCGAGCGTTATCTACGTGCCGCCGAAGTTCGCCGCCGCCTCCATCATCGAAGCGATCGAGGCGGAAATCCCGCTGATCGTGGCGATTACCGAAGGCATTCCGGTGCTCGACATGGTGAAGGTGAAGGGCAAGCTGGAAGGCTCCAAATCGCGCCTCATCGGCCCGAACTGCCCCGGCGTTCTGACGCCGAACGAATGCAAGATCGGCATCATGCCCGGCTCCATCTTCAAAAAGGGTTCGGTCGGCGTCGTTTCGCGTTCGGGCACGCTCACCTATGAAGCGGTGGCGCAGACCACCGCGGCTGGCCTCGGCCAGTCGACCGCGGTCGGCATCGGCGGCGATCCGGTGAACGGCACCAACTTCATCGACATGCTCGAGATGTTCCTGGCCGACGATGAAACCAAGTCGATCATCATGATCGGCGAAATCGGCGGCAGCGCGGAAGAAGAAGCCGCGCAGTTCCTCGCCGACGAGAAGAAAAAGGGCCGGTGGAAGCCGACTGTCGGCTTCATCGCAGGCCGCACGGCGCCTCCGGGCCGCCGCATGGGCCATGCCGGTGCGATCGTCTCCGGCGGCCAGGGCGGCGCGGAAGACAAGATCGCCGCGATGCAGGAAGCAGGCATCACCGTCTCCCCCTCGCCCAGCGAGCTGGGCACCACGCTGGCAGGACTGCTTGCCGACGCCTGAAACCAGGCGCGGCTTTAAGAGCGGGGGCAACCGTCTCTAATCCGGATGCGATTTTATCCGGGAACGAAGAAAGAGTGATCATGGGCGTAGAAGGCCAGACGTTCGAAACCGGACAGGAACCGCGCGAGGGGCCGAGCTGGCAGCGGTCGAACTGGCCGCTCGATGTTGCCGATGATCTGAACGCGGCGCTTGACCCCACCCGTATGGCGGTGGAGGTCAAGGCTGCTGCCGAAGCCAAGGGCAAAACCCTGTCCGGCGCCGAGATTGAGAAGGCAGCCGGCGATTCGATTCGCGCGATGATGTTGATCCGCACATACCGTGTGCGCGGTCACCTCGCCTCCAATCTCGATCCGCTGGGCCTGTCGCACCGCGATCTGCCGGGCGATCTCGATCCCGAATATCACGGCTTCTCGAAGGACGATCTGGACCGCGAGATTTATCTCGGCGGCAATCTCGGCTTCGAATATGGCACGATCCGTGAGCTCGTGGAGGTCCTTCGCGCCAACTACTGCGGGCCGGTGGGCCTTGAATATATGCACATCTCCGACATCGAGGAGCGCCGCTTTCTGCAGGAGCGCCTTGAAGGCAAGGAGAACGCGATCAGCTTCACCGCCGAGGGCAAGCGCGCGATCCTGAACAAGGTGATTCAGGGCGAGCAGTTCGAAAATTTTCTCGGCAAGAAATATGTCGGTACCAAGCGCTTCGGGCTGGACGGCGGCGAGGCGATGTTGCCGGCGCTGGAAGCGGTCATCAAATATGGCGGCCAGTACGGCATTCGCGAAATTGTGTACGGCATGGCCCATCGTGGCCGCCTCAACATCCTCGCCAATGTGATGGCCAAGCCCTACCGGGTCATCTTCCACGAATTCCATGGCGGCACGGCCAACCCGCAGGATGTGGGCGGCTCGGGCGATGTGAAATATCACCTCGGCACCAGCACGGACCGTGAATTTGACGGCATTACCGTGCACATGTCGCTGGTTCCCAACCCATCGCACCTGGAAGCGGTGGACCCTGTCGTGCTCGGCAAGGTACGCGCACAGCAGGTGATGCGGCAGGACGATGCGAAGCATGAGCAGGTGCTGCCCGTGCTCATTCACGGCGATGCGGCCTTTGCCGGTCAGGGCATTGTCTGGGAGACGCTCAGCTTCTCCGGCATCCGCGGTTACAACACCGGCGGCTGCATCCATTTCGTGATCAACAACCAGATCGGCTTCACCACCAGCCCGCAATTTGCGCGCTCCTCGCCCTATCCGAGCGATGTTGCCAAGGGCGTGCAGGCGCCGATCTTCCATGTGAACGGCGACGATCCGGAAGCGGTCACCTATGCCTGCAAGATGGCAATCGAGTTCCGCCAGCATTTCGGCCGCGATATCGTGATCGACATGTGGTGCTATCGCCGCTTCGGCCACAATGAAGGCGATGAGCCGAGCTTCACCCAGCCGCTGATGTACAAGGCGATCAAGTCCCACCCCAAGGTAAGCAAGATCTACGCCGAACGCCTGGCCGAAGAAGGCGTGATCGACGCCAATTGGGTGGATGAGACCACGCGCTCTTACACCGATCATCTGCAAGCCGAATTCGACGCCGCCGAGAGCTATAAGCCCAATCGGGCGGACTGGTTCGGTGGGCGCTGGTCCGGTCTTCATGTTCCGCCGGATAACGAGACCGCCCGCCGCGGTGTCGAGAGCGGGATCGAGCGCAAGCTGTTCGATTCGCTCGGCCGAAAACTGACTGAGGTTCCCGGCGATCTGAATATCCACAAGACGCTCGGCCGCATCCTCGATGCCAAAAAGGCGATGTTCGAGAGCGGCGAGAATTTCGACTGGGCGACCGGTGAAGCGCTGGCATTCGGTTCGCTGCTTTCGGAAGGCTATGGCGTGCGTCTGTCCGGTCAGGACTCCGGTCGCGGCACTTTCAGCCAGCGCCATGCCGTCTGGATCGACCAGGAAAATGAGAGCAAGTACACGCCGCTCAGCCAGGTTCCGCATGGACGGTTCGACGTGCTCGACAGCCCGCTGTCCGAATATGGCGTGCTCGGCTTCGAATATGGCTACGCCCTGGCGGACCCCAAGGCGCTGGTGATGTGGGAAGCGCAGTTCGGCGATTTCGCCAATGGCGCGCAGATCACGATCGATCAGTTCATCGCCAGCGGAGAGGCCAAATGGCTGCGTGCCAATGGCCTCGTGATGCTGCTGCCGCATGGATATGAGGGGCAGGGCCCCGAGCACAGCTCGGCACGGCCCGAACGCTTCCTGCAGCTGTGCGCGGAAGACAATATGCAGGTGTGCAACATCACCACGCCGGCCAATTACTTCCATGTGCTGCGCCGCCAGATGCTGCGCAATTTCCGCAAGCCGCTCATTATCATGACGCCGAAGTCGCTGCTGCGGCACAAGATGGCGGTGTCCAACCGCGAGGAGTTCCTGGGCGATCAGCACTTCATGCGGATCAAGTCCGACACCAGCCCGCCTGCCGATGAGAAGATCAAGCGCCTCGTGCTGTGCACCGGTAAGGTAGCCTTTGATCTGATCGAGGCGCGCGATGCAGCGGGTGACGATACCACCTCCATCGTGCGGATCGAGCAGCTTTATCCCTTCCCCGGCGAGCCGCTGACGGTGCGTCTCAAGCGCATGACCAATCTGGAAACGGTGGTCTGGGCTCAGGAAGAGCCGAAGAACCAGGGCTATTGGAAGTTCGTAGAGCCCTATCTGGAGCAGTGCCTGCAGGACAGCGACGTAGCGCCGCAGCGTGCGACTTATGCCGGCCGCGATGCCTCTGCTTCCCCCGCCACCGGCCTCGCCTCCCGCCACAAGGAACAGCAGCAGCGGCTGATTGCCGCAGCGCTGGGCCATGACGGCAAGGAAGATCTGGAACTGAACCCCAAGGACAAGCTGCGAAACTGATCCGCAGCCGATCCTCCCACTATCCGGCCAGCTTCGCGCTCGGCCAGCGCAAGGACGAAGAGAGACCATGTCCCAAGACGTCAAAGTACCCACCCTCGGCGAATCGATCACCGAAGCCACCATCGGCGAATGGCTGAAGCAGCCCGGCGACCGCGTGGAGATGGACGAGCCCATCGCCAGCCTGGAAACCGACAAGGTTGCCGTGGAAGTGCCCTCGCCCGTGGCTGGCACGATCGGCGAATTGCTGGCCGAGGTGGGTGACACGGTAGAAGTCGATGCGGTGATCGCGCGGATCGAGGACGGCGATGCGCCGGCCACCTCGCCCGCCCCGCAGAAGGACAGCGCTCCCAAGGCCAAGAAGGCCGATGATGAGGCCGTCGAAAAGTCCGAAGAACCCGATCCCGATTTCGCCGCGAAGGAAGAGGGCGCAGGCAATGGCGATTCGCCGCCGCTCTCTCCCTCCGTGCGAAAGCTGGTGCTGGAACACGGTGTTGATCCCACCAAGATTAAGGGCAGCGGCAAGGACGGTCGCCTGACGCGCGAAGACGTGTTGGAAGCCGCCAAGTCGGGTAAGGCCAAAAAGGCCGACGATGCGCCTGCCAGCGAAACGCCCGCCCCCTCCGGCAGCGGCGGACCGTCGCGCAAGGAAGAGCGCCAGCGCATGACGCGCCTGCGCCAGACCATCGCCAAGCGCCTGAAGTCCGCGCAGAACGAGAACGCGCTGCTCACCACGTTCAACGACGTGGACATGACCGCGGTCATGGAAACGCGCGCGAAGTACAAGGACCTGTTCGCCAAGAAACACGACGTGCGCCTCGGCTTCATGGGCTTCTTCATCAAGGCCGCCTGCCTTGCCGCGCGCGACGTTCCCTCGGTCAACGCCCGGATCGACGGCGATGAGATCGTCTATCACGATTATGTCGACGTCTCGGTCGCGGTGTCGGCGCCCAACGGCCTCGTGGTGCCGGTGATCCGCAATGCGGAAAGCCTGAGCTTTGCCGAGATCGAAAAGACCATCGGCGATTTCGGCCAGCGCGCCAAGGCGGGCAAGCTGACCATGGACGAGATGCAGGGCGGAACCTTCACCATCTCGAACGGCGGCGTCTTCGGTTCGCTGATGTCGACCCCGATCGTGAATCCGCCACAGGCCGCCGTGCTTGGCCTGCACCGGATCGAGGAACGCCCGGTCGTGATCAACGGCGAGATCGTCGCCCGTCCGATGATGTATCTGGCGCTCACCTATGACCACCGTCTGATCGACGGACGCGAGGCGGTGACCTATCTGGTGCGCATCAAGGAAGCGATTGAGGATCCGGCCCGGATGCTCATCGACCTGTAAGAACATATTCCCGTCCGGGGCGAGCTTGTCTGCGCCCGGACATAGAGCGGATGATATTGTGTAAATGCAGCCCTTCGACAGGCTCGGGGCGAACGGAGTGCTGAAATGAGCGATTCCAATTACGACTATGATGTCCTCGTGATCGGCGCGGGCCCAGGTGGTTATGTCGCGGCCATCCGCGCGGCGCAGCTGGGCCTGAAAACCGCCTGTGCGGAGAGCCGCGAGACGCTGGGCGGCACCTGTCTCAATGTCGGCTGCATTCCATCGAAGGCGATGCTGCACGCCTCCGAATATTTTGACGCGGCGGCCAACGGCACGTTCGCAAAGCTCGGCATCAAGGTGAAGCCGGAGCTGGACCTCGACACCATGCACGGCCAGCGCCGCGACGCGGTGAAGCAGCTGACCGGCGGCATCGAATATCTGTTCAAGAAGAACAAGGTGGACTGGAAGAAGGGCCGCGCCAGCTTCCAGGACGCGCACACCGTCAAGGTGGGCGAGGAAACCGTGACGGCAAAGAACGTCATCATCGCCACCGGTTCGTCCGTCACGCCGCTGCCCGGCGTCGAAGTCGATAATGATGGCGCCATCGTGGTGGATTCCACTGGCGCGCTGGAATTGCCCAAGGTGCCCGAGCACATGGTCGTCATCGGCGGCGGCGTGATCGGTCTGGAGCTCGGCAGCGTTTGGCGCCGGCTTGGCGCGAAGGTGACGGTCGTCGAATATCTGGACCAGATCCTGCCCGGTTTCGACGGCGACATCCGCAAGGAAGCCAACAAGATTTTCAAGAAGCAGGGTTTCGAATACAAGCTTTCTACCAAGGTGACCGGCGTCGAGGTCAATGGCGACAAGGCCACCGTCACCGTGGAACCGGCCAAGGGCGGCGACGCGGAAACGATCGAGGCCGATGCGGTGCTCGTATCGATCGGACGCCGACCCAACACCGACGGCCTGAACCTCGATGCCATTGGCCTCAAGACCAACGAGCGTGGCCAGATCGAGGTGAACGAAGAATTCCAGACCGCCGTCGACGGCGTCTGGGCGATCGGCGACTGTGTGCCGGGCCTGATGCTCGCCCACAAGGCCGAGGATGAGGGCATCGCCTGCGCCGATAATATCGCAGGGAACACCGGCATCGTGAACCACGCGATCATCCCGTCGGTCGTCTATACTTGGCCGGAAATCGCCGGCGTCGGCCTGACGGAAGAAGCGGCCAAGGAAGCCGGCCACGAAGTGAAGGTCGGCAAATTCCCGATGATGGCCAATTCGCGCGCCAAGACCAATCACGAGCCGGACGGTTCGGTAAAGGTGATCGCCGATGCCGAGACGGACCGCGTGCTCGGCATATGGTGCATCGCCTCGGTTGCCGGCACGATGATCGCGCAAGCTGCACAGGCGATGGAATTTGGTGCGACAAGCGAGGATATCGCGCTCACCTGCCACGCCCATCCGACGCATTCGGAGGCGATGAAGGAAGCCGCCATGGCCGTGCGAGAGAAGCCGATCCACATCTGAGCGCATTCTCCCCGGCCATCTTCGGCCTGACGAAGAAATTGACGGTTGAGCCCGGCCGCGCTGCCGCCTAGGCGGCGCGGATGGACGCAGGCGGCATATTACCCAATTTCGAGATCGGCCCGATGCTGTCGGCGCTGGACCTGCTCGGCATCGCGGTTTTCGCGGCGTCCGGTGCGTTGGCCGCAGCGCAGAAGGGCCAGACGCTCGTCACCTTCAGCTTCTTCGCGCTCGTCACCGGCGTTGGCGGAGGCACCGTGCGCGATCTTCTGATTGGCGCGCCAGTGTTCTGGATCGTCGACAATAATGTCCTTTATGCCATCGCCGTAGTGGTCGCGCTGATCTGGATTACGCCGCAGACATGGTGGCGGGCGAGTACGCTAGACTGGTTCGATGCGATCGGTCTGGCCGTCTATTCGGTCTACGGCGCCGCCAAGGCGATCGAATATGGCATAAATCCCATCCCCGCCGCGCTGATGGGTATCATTACTGCCTGCGTGGGCGGCGTTATCCGCGACGTTCTGGCGGGCGAACCGTCGATCATCCTTCGCCCCGAAATCTACGTTACAGCCGCCGCGCTCGCGTCCAGCCTGTTTGTCATACTCAAACTGCTCGGCATGGACACGCCGATCGCCGCGATCGTAGCGGCGCTGGCCGGCTTCATGCTGCGCGGCGCAGCGATCCATTTCGGATGGTCGCTCCCCGCCTATCGCGGCAACACCCCCGAAGTATAAGATCAACGCTGGCATGCCCGCCCGCGCGCCGTTAGGGAACAAAGCATGATCGCGAAACTCAGTGGACGGATCGACGCGGCGGGGGCCGACCATCTGGTGATCGACGTGGGCGGCGTGGGCTATCTCGTCCACGCCTCCGCACGCACCATCACCGCCATCGGCGCGGTAGGAGAGGCCGCCTCCGTCCACACCGAGATGCAGGTGAGCGAGAACGACATGCGCCTCATCGGCTTCACCAGCGCGGCGGAGCGAGACTGGTTTCGCCTGCTCGTGGGCGTACAGGGCGTAGGCTCCAAGGTGGCGCTCGCCATCCTGTCCGCGCTGGAACTGGACGAACTGAAGCGCGCCATCGGTTCGGACGATGCCGCGATGGTGGCGCGCGCCAACGGTGTTGGGCCAAAGCTTGCCAAGCGCATCGTCAACGAACTGCGCGATAAGGCCGGTGCCATTCCCGGCGGCCCAGCCGGCAGCGCCCCCATCCCCGCTGGATCACACAGCGCCGATGCGGTCAGCGCGCTGCAGAATCTGGGTTTCAAACCTGCCGAAGCATCTCGCGCCGTCGCTGCGGCTGCGGACGATCTGGGCGACGACGCAAGCCTCGACGCGCTGGTGCGTCTCGCCCTAAAGAAGGCTGCAAAGTGAATGAGACGGACGAACGTGCGATGAGCTATTCGGTGATCTGGGAATATTTCGTGCCAGAAGATCGGCGCGCGGACTTTGAGGCGGCCTATGGCGGCACCGGCCCCTGGGTCGATCTGTTCGAGGAGGCCGAAGGCTTTCTCGGCACCTGGCTGCTGCGCGACAAGGAGCATCAGGGCCGCTATCTCAGCCACGACCGCTGGGCCAACCGAGCGGCCTATGACAGCTTCAAGCGCGCCTTCGCCGAGCGATACGAAGAGCTGGACCGCCAGCTGGACGGCCTTTCCACGCGCGAAAACTATATTGGTGCCTATGATGAGGTCGCCGGTTGAGCGAACCCGCCCCCCTCCTTTCCGCCGAGCGTCAGCCGGACGATCCGGATGCGGCGCTGCGGCCCAAGTCGCTCGATGATTTTGTCGGGCAGCGGCAGGCGCGCGAGAATTTGCGGGTGTTCATCGAGGCGGCGAAATCGCGCTCCGAGGCGATGGACCATGTGTTGTTCTTCGGTCCGCCAGGCCTCGGCAAGACCACGCTGGCGCAGATCGTGGCGCGCGAACTGGGCGTGGGGTTCCGCGCCACCAGCGGACCCGTGATCGCGAAATCCGGCGACCTCGCAGCGCTGCTCACCAATCTGGAAGAGGGCGATGTCCTCTTCATCGACGAGATTCATCGGCTCAACCCCGTGGTGGAGGAAGTGTTGTACCCCGCGATGGAGGATCGCTGCCTCGATCTGATTATCGGCGAGGGCCCCTCGGCGCGCAGCGTGAGGATCGATCTGCCCGCCTTCACTCTGGTGGGCGCAACAACACGGCAGGGGCTTCTGACCACGCCGCTGCGCGATCGCTTCGGCATTCCGGTGCGGCTCAACTTCTACACGGTGGAAGAGTTGCAACGCGTGGTTACGCGCGCCGCCTCGCTTCTGAACCTGCCGATTGCCCCGGATGGTGCGGCGGAAATCGCCAAGCGCGCCCGCGGCACGCCGCGCGTTGCCGGACGGTTGCTGCGACGCGTGCGCGATTTCGCCAATGTGCTTGGCGAGCACGAAGTTACCGCCAAGGTGGCTGACGAGGCTTTGACCCGGTTGGAGGTGGACTCGCTCGGTCTCGATGCGATGGACCGGCGTTATCTCCACATGATCGCAGACATCTATCGCGGCGGGCCGGTGGGCGTGGAGACGCTGGCGGCAGGGCTTTCCGAACCGCGCGACACGATTGAGGACGTGATCGAGCCCTATCTCATCCAGCTCGGCCTGATCGCACGCACCGCGCGGGGCCGCTGCCTCAACGGGCGCGGCTGGACGCATCTGGGACTCGCCCCGCCGCAGGGCAGTGCGACGCAGGACGGGCTGTTCGACTAAGGTCGGTCCCATGCAGGATGCACCCTATCACGGCCATTTCATAGGCCCCGAACATCGCTTCGCGATCCGCGTCTATTTCGAGGACACGGACTTTTCCGGCGTTGTCTACCACGCCAATTATCTGCGCTTCTTCGAGCGGGCACGGTCCGACATGCTGCGCGTTGCCGGCATTGATCAGGCCGCCGCGCACGAGGCTGGCACCGGCGTTTATGCCGTTGCGGCGATGGACCTGAAATTCCGCGCGCCCGCCCATTTCGACGATGCGCTATTGATCCGCAGCCATGTCACCGCTGTGCGCGGGGCAAGCTGCGTGATCGCACAGCGTCTGTTCAGGGACGATCTGTTGCTGTGCGAGGCGAGCGTGACCGCCGCATTCGTTTCGCCTTCGGGCCGTCCCACCCGGCAACCGAAGGATTGGCTTGCCATATACGAGGCGCTAATGGCCGACACCGATCCACTGGAAGAGCGCTGATTTGACCTCCCTTTCTCTCCTCACCTCCACCGCGATGGCCACCGCCGGTTTTTCGCCGATCGGGCTGTTTCTGCAGGCCGATATCGTCGTCAAAGCCGTGATTATCGGCCTGATCCTGGCCAGCATCTGGACCTGGGCGATCATCATCTCCTTCGTCGTGCGTATGGGCAGCATCCGCCGCAAGACGAAGGAATTCGAACGCGAGTTCTGGAAGACCGAGGACATCGACGGCTTCGTCAAGGCGCGCACCAAGAACAAGCTGCCGATCGCGCAGGTTCTGGCGAGCGCGGTGACGGAATGGCGCCATTCGACCAGCGGCAAGCGGATCGACCGGGAGGGCACGCGCGAGCGCTTGGGCGCCGTCATGAACACCACCATCGCGCATGAAATCGACAAGCTGTCCGAGCGTCTGAACTTCCTTGCCACCACCGGGTCTGTCGCCCCTTTTGTCGGGCTGTTCGGCACAGTCTGGGGCATCATGCGCAGCTTCACCGCCATCGCGGCCGAGCAGAACAGCACGCTCGCCGTGGTCGCGCCGGGCATTGCGGAGGCCCTGTTCGCCACCGCCATCGGCCTGTTTGCCGCGATCCCCGCCGTCATTGCCTATAATCGCTTCGCGCACCGGCTGAACCAGCATGAGGCGCGGCTCGGGCGTTTCGCCGACGGGTTCCACGCAACGCTCAGCCGTGAGCTGGAGAAAGACGCCTGATGGCGATGCAACTGGGCAATGGGCGGGGCGGATCGCGGCGGCGGGGCCGCGGCGGACAGCGTGCGCCGCTGGCCGAGATCAACGTCACGCCGCTGGTCGACGTCATGCTGGTGCTGCTGATCATCTTCATGGTGACGGCACCGCTATTGGTGACGGGCGTGCCGGTCGAACTGCCCGAAAGCCGCGCGAACGCGATCGAACAGCCCGAAGAACCGATCGAGATCTCGATCGATTCCTCCGGCATCGTCTATATCGGCGAGGATGCGGTCAGCACCACCGAGCTGCCCGGACGGCTCGAAGCCCTGGCCGCCGCGCCCGGTGCGGACGAGCGTGCCGTCATCCTGCGCGGTGACAAGAATATCGATTATGGCGCGATGATGAGCGTGATGGGCGAACTGAACCGCGCCGGGCTGAATTCGATCAGCCTGGTCACCACGGGTTCAGGCGCGCAGCCATAGCCCGATCAGCGGGATGCAGAGGGCAGAAAAAATCGGGCTGGGAATCGCGGTTGCAGGGCATGTCGCCCTGTTCGCCGCGCTGTCGCTTGGCTTGTTTTCCGCCGATGAGCCACCCGTCCCGAAGCCTGATCCCGTCCAGGTCTCGCTGATCGGCGAAGTGGCGCCCCTCGCCGCCGCGCCCGAGATCAACAGCGAGGCCCCTGCCCCCGCTCCCGCCGACGAGATCGGCGATCCGCTGGAGGCGGCGGCGGAGCCTTTGCCGCAGATGGACGCGCCCGCGCCGGTGACGCAGACCGAACCCGCACCGCCGCGCGCCGAGCCGAAGCCGGTGCCGAAACCCGATCCCAAGCCGGCCCCGAAGCCGAAACCTGCGCCCAAGGCGAAGGAAAAGCAGAAGCCCGAGCCCAAGAAGGCGGAGCCGAAGCAAGCGGAAACCAAGAAGGCCGAACCCAAGAAAGCCGAAGCCAAGCCCGCAGCGAAATCGGCTTCCAAGAAGGAGGCCAAACCCGCCCCCGCGAAGGCGAGTAACGGCAGCCAGGCCAGCGCCAGCCGTTCGCGCAGCTTTGCCGACAGCCTGCGCGGGTCGATCGGCACCGACGGCAAGTCCGACAAGCCGGTCGCCGCCGCCTATAGCGAGACCACCCGCCGCCAGATCGACGTCAGCATCAAGGGCGAGATCGCGCCCTATTGGAAACGGAATGTACCGACGGGCGTCGATATCGATCAGCTGCGCACGGTCCTTCGGATCACGCTCAACAAGGACGGTAGCCTTGCAGGCACGCCCAAAGTGATCAGCCAGACCGGCAAGACCGCGAGCAACGAGCCGCAGCAGAAGCTGCATATCGAACGGGCAATCAAATCGGTGCGGCAGGCTGCGCCGTTCAAGCTTCCGGCAGAATATTATGATAACTGGAAATCATGGGACCTGACGTTCAGAACGGATATATGAAGACATTAGCCCGCCACATCATCCGCGCCGCGCTGCTCTCAGCCGCCACGCTCTTCCCCGCCGCCGCCATGGCGCAGCAGAGCGAGGACATTGTCGCCGACGCGCAGCAGAACGACACCATCATCGCGATTCCCGCCTTCGCCACCGATGCGGATCGGCCGACCGATGCCTATTCCACCGCTGATCTTGGCCGCAGGATTGCCGCGGTCATCACGGCGGATCTGCGCAACAACGGGCTATTTACGCCGCGCGGGCCGGATCAGGTGCGCTCGATCGGCTACAATGAAGTCACCGCGCCGCAATTTCCGGGCTGGCGGAACATCAACGCGGAGGTGTTGGTGCAGGGCTTCGTGCGCGCCGCCAATCCCAACGAAATCACCGTCGGCTGCTATCTCTACGACGTTGGCTTGGGCAGCGAACTTTCGCGTCAGGGCTATGTCGTGCCGGCCCGCGACTGGCGGCGCGCCGCGCACAAATGCTCGGACATCATTTATTCGCGGCTGACCGGCGAACAGCCCTTTTTCGATAGCCGCATTGCTTATATTGCCGAGAGCGGACCGAAGAATAACCGGCGCAAGCAGCTTGCCGTGATGGATTCGGACGGTGCGAACCACCGTATCCTTACCAGTGGCGGCGCAACGGCGCTGACGCCGCGCTTTTCGCCCAATTATCAGTCGATCCTCTATCTCAGTTATGTCGACGGCAATCCGCGCATCTACATCTATGATATCGGCAGCGGAAAGCAGCGGCTGGTGACGCAGAGCTCGAACGCCACTTTCGCGCCCCGCTGGTCCCCCGACGGTCGCACCATCCTTTATTCGATGGCGGTGAACGGCAATACGGACGTCTACAAGATCTCCGCGGATGGCGGCACGCCGGTGCGGTTGACCACGGCACCCGGCATCGATGTCGGCGGCAGCTTTTCGCCCGATGGCAGACAGATCGTGTTCGAAAGCGATCGTTCGGGCAGTCAGCAGATCTATGTGATGAACGCGGACGGATCGAACCAGCGCCGCATCAGCTTCGGCAGCGGCCGCTACGCCACGCCTGAATGGAGCCCGCGCGGAGACCTGATCGCGTTCACCAAGATCGCCGGGAACCTGCGCATCGGCGTGATCCGCCCGGACGGTAGCGGCGAGCGACTGCTGACCGACAGCTGGCAGGACGAGGCACCCACCTGGGCCCCCAATGGCCGCGTGATCCAGTTCTTCCGCACTGCGCAAGGTTCGGGCGACGCATCGATCTGGCAGGTGGATGTCGCCGGCGCGAACGAGCGCAAGCTGCCCACCCCCGGCAGTGGATCGGACCCGGCATGGGGCCCGATCCGTCCTTGAACACCGACTTGTTCCTACAACGCCCCGTTGCCAGTGGCGGCGCGGAGGCCCAGCACCAGCCACAGGAGAACAGAGGGATGATGACCAACCGTAACCGGATAATCCTGCTCGCCGCGGCGGGGACCTTGGCGCTTGGCGCGTGCGCGAAGAAGGCACCGCCGGAGCTACCGCCGGCCCCGCTCAACGAAGGCAATGGCTACGATCAGAACGCCGGCGCTTACGATCCCAATGCGAACAACGGCAATGCAGGCGCTTACACGCCGGGCGGACCGGGCAGCCAGGAAGACTTCGTCCGCTCCGTGGCCGGGGACCGCGTGTTCTTCGACACCGACGAATATAATATCGATGCGCAGGATGCGGCAACGCTGCGGAGCCAAGCCGAATGGCTGCAGCAGTACCCCAATGTCACGGTGGTCGTCGAAGGCCATGCCGACGAGCGCGGCACGCGCGATTACAACCTGGCTCTGGGCGAGCGCCGCGCTACCGCGGCTGCGAACTATCTCGCCTCGCTCGGCGTTGCGCGTAATCGCATTCGCACGATCAGCTACGGCAAGGAGCGCCCGCAGGAACTCGGCTCCAACCCGCAGGCCTGGGCGCAAAATCGCCGCGCCGTGACGGTAACGGTGCGCTGAAGTAGATAGACCCGCACCTCAAAACCGTAAGTCCTGAGCTTGTCGAAGGACGTCTCTCGCCGGGGCTAAACGCCCTTCGACAGGCTCAGGGCTCCGGATTTTTTGAGAACCGCGACAAAAAAGGGCCGCCCCATCGGGACGGCCCTTTTTTTGTTCGAAGGCGAAAAGGCCTCAGGCCTTGCGCTCGCCCGACAGCGGCATTTCGCCGAACGCGCCAGCCTTGACCGTACCGGTCATGCTGTCGCCATCGACGGTTGCCTTGTTGTCGAGCGTCATTGGCATGGGGCTGGTGATGTCCATCGACCAGATCAGCGTATCGCCTTCCACCTTGCCGCTGACATCGTCCGAACCGAGCGTGCCGGACATTGCACCGGTAAAGGTATCGCCGCTGCTGTTCACGACCAGATCGGATTTCTGATCGCCCATCGGGGTCTTCACGGTGATCGCCCAGGTGCCGTCCACATTCGCCATTAAAAAATCTCCTGATATTAAGTTCGTTGCGTTGATAGAACGAATTACTCGCCAGAGGTTTCCATCGGTGCGCCGGCTTCTTCCACGGCTTCCGGATCGAACCCGCGATACTCGACAGGCAGGCCGATGTCAGCCAACTGCGGCTGAATTTTGGCGGCATCGCCGACGATCAGCCAGGTTAGCTTGGGCACATTCAATGCCTTGCGCATCGCAGCGTCCAGCTCCGGTGCGGTCAGCGCCTGATAACGCTGCGCCAGCGTATCGGCATAATCGAGCGGCCGATCGTAGAGCACGTCGGACTGCATCTGGTTGAGGACCGCATTGGACTGTTCGAAATTGCCGGCCAGCTCCAGCGTGTTTCCGGTGATGGTGCGCTGCAGCTCTTCCGGCGTTACGCCGTTCGCGCCGTTGAACGCATTCATCTGCATGATCAGCTGCTTGACCGACGGGCCGGTTTGGTTGGTCTGCACGGGAGCATAGACCATCATCGGCACCTGTTCTTCGGGGCGCTGCAGGAACGTGAAAGCGCCATAGGCCCAGCCCTTGTCTTCACGCAGATCCATGTTGATACGGCTGAGGAAGTCCCCGCCCAGCACTTCATTCGCGGCCGTCAGCGGCAGCAGATCGTCGGTGCCTTTGGCGTCGAGAACCTCACCCGCCAGGATCAGCGACTGCGGCGAATTGGGGCGGTTGATGACGATGATCTTGCCCTGATCGGACGCCATCGGCGCACCGAAGACCTTGGCCGGAGCGGCGGCGCCTGTAGCCTTCCAGTCACCGAACCGCTCTTCAAGCATCGGCTTGATCTCGGCGAGAGTGGTATCGCCGACCACGAAGATTTCCGCCTTGTCCGGGCGCATCCAGCGCTGATGGAAGTTGGCGAGATCCTGGCTGGTAAGCCGCTTCACGACATCGATGTCACCGGTGCCGGTGAAGGGCACGCCATAAGGGTGCTGCGCGCCGTAGAGCATCGGCGGCAGAACGCGGAAAGCCAGGCTCTGCGGCTGGGTGCTCTCCGCCTCGATCCGGGTGACCTGCTGCACGCGCACGCGCTCCAGCTCGTCCGGGTTGAACGCCGGGTTCTTGATGACGTCCGCCATCAGATCGAGCGTGGGGGCGAGATTCGCCTTCATCGCCCGCGCGTTCACCTCGGTGCGATCGAGGCTGGAACCGACGCCGATATTGGCACCCAGCGCTTCCTGTGCTTCCGCAAGGGCGTTCGCATCGAGCGAGGTGGTGCCTTCATCGAGCATCGCCGTCATCAGACCAACGGTACCGAGCGCATCCTTGGGATCGCTGGCATAGCCCGCATCGAAGCTCACCGACACGCGCACCACCGGCAGGGAGCCGCGGCGTGCGAAATAGACCGGAATACCGTTGGAAAGTTTGGTGGTTTCTACCTTGGGGTAATCGAGATCCGGCACGGGGCCAGGCTCGGGGAACTGGCTGCGATCCTGGAAGCTCAGCGGAAGATCGCTCGCCGGCGCGTCCATCCAATCGCCTTCAGGCGCCCGGTAATAGTTCGGGGCAGGCGTCGAACCGTCGCCCACCTTGCCGCCGGCACCGGCAGCGACCTCATCATAAGCCTCGCGCTCGCCCGGCTCCACGACGATCTCGGCATAAGGCCGCGTCATCCATTTGCGGGCCGCAGCCTGCACCTTGGCAGGCGTCATGTTGGCAAGCTGCTCCAGCTGCTTCTTGTAATATTCCGGATCGTCGGAATAGAGCTGCCCCTGTGCCAGCGCAGCGGCCTTGCCGCCGAAGCCGCCGACCTGTTCCAGCCCGGCAATGCGGTTCGCTGCCTCGCTGGTGGCAACGCGCTTCACCTCTTCGGCGGTCGGCCCGTTCTTGATGAAGTCCGCGATGATGGCATCGAGCTGCGCGTTCACGGCTGCCGGATCCTCGCCCGGCTTCACATCCACCTGCACATTCATCATCGAGCCGTGGGTGAAGGGCAGCAGATAGGCAGAGGCCGCAACCGCGCTCTGCTCCCCGCGCACCATCTGGTTGTCGAGCCGCGAGCTGGCGAGACCGCCAAGAACCGAGGCCGCGACATCAAGCGCGGTGAAATCGGGATCGTTGAGGCCGGGCATGGCCCAGTCGCGATAGATCCGCGTGGTCGGCACCTTGTCTTTCAGGACAACCCGCTTGATCGAATCGAAGGTCGGGACCGGAGCGTTGAGCGGCTTCACCGCAGGCCCGCGCGGAATGTTGCCGAACCATTTCTGGACGAGTTGCTTGGCTTCCGCCGTCGTCACGTCGCCCGAAAGCACCAGCACGGAGTTATTAGGTGCGTAGTGATCCTTGAACCAGTTCTGGATGTCTTCCATCGATGCGTTGGAAAGATCTTCCAGCGATCCGATAGTGGAGTGACCATAAGGATGGTCCTCCGGATACAGCAGCTCGGTCTGCTTGTAGGAGACGAGGCCGTAAGGCTGGTTGTCGCCCTGACGCTTCTCGTTCGAGACCACACCAATCTGGTTGTCGAGATTTTCCTTGGTCACCGCGCCGAGCAGATGGCCCATCCGGTCGCTTTCCAGGAACAGTGCGGATTCCAGCGCGGACTTCGGCACCGTCTCGAAATAATTGGTGCGATCGAGCCAGGTGGTGCCGTTGAGATCGGTCGCGCCGATCTTCTTGGTATAACCGAAATAGTCGCCCGGCGCGTTTTCCGAACCGTTGAACATGATATGTTCGAACAGATGGGCATAGCCCGTCTTGCCTTTTGGCTCATTGGCCGAACCGACATCGTACCACACCGAAACGGCAACGATCGGCGCCTTGTGATCTTCGTTCACAATCACGGTGAGGCCGTTGTCGAGCGTGAACTTGGTATAGGGAATGTCGACCTGATCGACCAACTCCTGCACCGGCGCGGCCTGTGCAGCGTAGTTTTCCGGTTTCGCGGTTTGCGCTGCGGCGCTTCCGGCCGCCAGTGCGGCAGTGCAGCTCGCGAGCGCGAGTTTCGTGATCAGACGCATGGATTGTTTCCTTCCCCTTGAACAGCGCGGCGAACGCCGTGCTGGCAACCCGGCCCGACTCGATGACGGCGCCGGGCGGGCCTATCGCCGCGAACGCTATCGCGCTTCGCCGCGGCCTGCCAGTCGGGCAGACGTGAAATAGACCGGCTCCGTATGTTTTTCGACGAACAACGGCGGCTTCCCCCTGTCGCCGGGCCTTACAGGAAAAGACTGTCAAAGTGACAGGTGGGGGATTAAGGCGCCGCCATGTCCTGGGCTCGCCCTACAATCCAGATCATATCCCAAAGCGTTCGCTTCGCGCCATGCTGAGAAACCTGTTTTCGCGCATGCGCACACTGGCCGATTGGATAGGGTCGCCCGAGCGAGCGCGGTTCAGGAATGTCCTGAACTGGATTTTTCTGGCCGGCGTTATCGCCTATCTGTTTTTCCAGTTGAAGCAGATCGGCTGGGCGGAGATCTGGGAAACGCGGCCCACCTCGCCGCTATTCTATCTGTTCGTGCTGCTCGGATATCTCATGCTGCCGTTAGCTGATACGGCGATCTACCGCCACATCTGGAAATCCCCGATTGGCGAGACCTTTGTGGCCTGCTTGCGCAAGCGGATCTACAACAGCGCCTTCGTCGGTTATTCGGGCGAGGTTTTTCTGCTCGTGTGGTCGCGGCAGCGGGTCGATCGCAGCGATGCCCAGCGCGCTCATGAAATCAAGGACACCAATATCCTCTCGGCGCTGGTCTCGAACTACGTGACCGCCGGGCTGCTTCTCTTCCTGTTGATCCGCGGCGGCTTTCGCCATCCGGAGATGCCCTGGTTCGATCTGTGGTCGCTTGCGACGCTTGCGCTGGCCGTGCTCACGCCGATCGCTTTTCTTTTCCGCAACCGGTTCATGGTCCTCTCCAGACATGACAGCTGGACGGTGCTTGCCATTCACGCATTCCGCTTTGCCATGGTGCAGGTGTTCGTGCTGGCGCAGTGGAAGGTAGAACTTACAGCAATCGCCTTTGGCGGGCTGATCTCGCTCCTCGCCGTGCAGATGCTTGTGTCGCGCATTCCGTTCGTGCCGAACCGTGATCTGCTGTTCGTCTCGATCGGCATCGCGCTTTCCAGCTCGATGGCCTTGCCGCAGACGAAGATCGCCAGCCTGCTGGTGACCACCGCAGCGCTTCAGCAGATTCTACATCTTGTCGTCGCGGTCGTAACGTCGTTCGGGATAACCGGCCGCGGGAAGGCGGCCTCCTCCGGCGCCGAGATAGCGACGAAATGATGCGCGTCCTGCTGTGGGCCACCCATTTGCAGACGGATATCCTCGCGCTGGCGCTGCATCTGGATGCCTGTCCGGATGTCGAAATGCTGGTGGTGACGCCCAATCTGTCGACGTTCGCCAAGGAACCCATCGCTGCCGCGTGCCCGATCGCGGCGGCGATGGTTGACCGCGGCGACCCGGACATGCCGGCGCGTGCACGCGCGTTCGCCGCCGATGTGGTGGTGGCGGACAACCATCTGCCACCTCCCGGTCTGGCACCGCGGCTGTTCTACATGTGGCACGGCTTGGGCTGGAAGGCGCGCGGCCGTCTCGATCTCGGGACATTCTATCGCGGCGTAAAGCGCCTGACGGGGATTGATCCGAGACGGCCCAATTCGGCGTTCATGGCGCAATGCTATGGTCCCAACGATCTGCATTGGCGCATCGCCAATTGGGGGCTCGCCGCCGAAAACTGCGTCGAGATCGGCATGCCGTTCTCGGATATCTTGCTGAACCCGCCCTATGATCGACAGTTTCTGGCATCTCGCTACTCCATCGATATTCTGGGACGCCCCACCGTCCTCATGTCGATTACTTGGCATTACGGTGGAATTTTCTCCAACGCCGGCTCGGTCGGACGAACTGTGGGGGGCGTGCTGGGCCGGAACCGGGTCAAAGCCGCCGACATGTCTTTTCTGGACGCCGTCGTCGATACGGTACGTCGAAAAGGCGCCAATCTGTTGCTGTGTCTGCACGATCGCAAACGATACGATCGCAATTTCATCGCCGCGATCGAGACTATTGCGAGCGAGAATTCTTTCATCGAACTGCGCTTCAAGGACGAACACCCCGACAACCTGTCGGACCTTCTGGTGGCGGACGTCATGATTTCCAATCTGTCCTCGTTCCTTTCCTATTATTATGTCCTGGGAAAACCGGCGGTCCATATTCTTCCGGCGCGAGACGGCGATGCGCGGATCGAGCGGCGGATCATGATCCTTTCGCGGTTCAACGTGCGTCTATGGTCGAAAAGCGAGGAAGCGTGGATGCTCGATCCGACCGATGTCGGTGGCGCGATTGCCCGCAACCAGGGCGAAGCGGTTAGCGCCATACGCGAAGCGATCGACGATCGAACCATGGGGGCCGCGCAGACATCGCGGTGGTTGGAGCGCCATACCTGCGCCATCGACGGCTCCGCCTGCGCCCGCTTCAAATATCATCTCGAACAGCTTGCATCGACGCCGCTGCCTTCCTGAATCGTTCGACAAAGCGGTTGCCCGCTTCCGCAAGCGCCTGGCCCGGCAACTTGTGCAGGCCATTCGAAGAATTATCTTCAGGCCGACGCTAGTGGAAGGTGCCGCTCATGAACCTCGAAAAATTTACCGATCGCGCCAAGGGCTTCCTGCAGTCCGCGCAAACCGTCGCCATCCGCGAAAGCCATCAGCGGATCGGCACCGAGCATCTTCTGAAGGCGCTTCTCGAAGACAGCGAAGGCATGGCCGCCGGGCTGATTGCCCGCGCGGGCGGTGATGCCAAGCGCGCGGTGTTCGAAGTCGACAAGGCGCTTGCCAAGAACCCACAGGTTTCCGGCGGCGGTGCGCAGCAGACGCCGGGGCTCGATAATGATGCGGTGCGCGTGCTGGATCAGGCCGAGCAGGTCGCGAAGAAGGCGGGCGATTCCTATGTGACGGTCGAACGGCTGCTGCTCGCGTTGGCGCTGGCCAAGGACACCGCGGCGGGCAAGGCGCTCGACGCTGCCGGCCTCACTCCGCAAGGGCTGAACAGCGCGATCGATGAACTACGCGGCGGCCGCACCGCCGATACCGCCAGCGCGGAAGACCGCTACGATGCGCTGAAGAAATTTGCGCGCGATCTGACCGAGGCGGCGCGCGCCGGCAAGCTCGATCCTGTAATCGGCCGCGACGAGGAAATCCGCCGCACCATACAGATCCTCTCCCGCCGTACCAAGAACAACCCGGCGCTGATCGGCGAACCCGGGGTCGGCAAAACCGCGATCGCCGAAGGCATGGCGCTGCGCATCGCCAATGGCGACGTGCCCGATACGCTGAAGGACCGCCGCCTCCTCGCGCTCGACATGGGGTCGCTGATCGCGGGCGCGAAATATCGCGGCGAGTTCGAGGAACGGCTGAAGGGCGTGCTCGATGAGGTGAAGCAGGCCGAAGGCGAGATCATCCTGTTCATCGACGAGATGCACACGCTGATCGGCGCGGGCAAATCCGAAGGTGCGATGGACGCGGGCAACCTGTTGAAACCAGCGCTCGCGCGCGGCGAACTGCACTGCATCGGCGCGACGACGCTCGACGAATATCGCAAATATATCGAGAAAGACCCGGCCCTGCAGCGGCGGTTCCAGCCCGTGTTCGTGGGCGAGCCGAGCGTGGAAGATACCGTATCGATCCTGCGCGGGATCAAGGAGAAGTACGAGCTGCACCATGGCGTGCGGATCACCGACGGCGCGCTAGTCTCCGCCGCCACCCTCTCCAACCGCTACATCACCGACCGTTTCTTGCCGGACAAAGCCATCGACCTGATGGACGAGGCGGCGAGCCGCATTCGCATGGAAGTGGAGAGCAAGCCTGAGGAGATCGAGGCGCTCGACCGGCGGATCATTCAGCTCAAGATCGAACGCGAAGCGCTGTCGCGTGAAAACGACCAGGCCTCGCGCGATCGTCTAGAAAATCTGGAAGGCGAGCTGGCGCGGCTGGAGGAGGAAAACGACGCCCTTACACTGCGCTGGCAAGCCGAAAAGGACAAGATCGGTGCCGAGGCGAAGCTGAAGGAACAGCTCGATCAGGCACGCATCGAGCTGGAACAGGCGCAGCGCGGCGGCGATCTCGCCCGCGCGGGCGAGCTCAGCTACGGCACGATTCCCGATCTCGAAAAGAAGCTCGCCCAGGCCGGTGAAGCCACCGAAGGCGCGATGCTGCGCGAGGAGGTTACCAGCGAGGATATTGCCGCTGTCGTCGAAAAGTGGACCGGCATTCCGGTGGACCGCATGCTGGAAGGCGAGCGCGAGAAGCTGCTGGAGATGGAGAAGGCGCTGGGCGCCAAGGTAATCGGGCAGGACAATGCGATCGATGCCGTGTCCAAAGCCGTCCGGCGTTCGCGCGCCGGATTGCAGGACCCGAACCGTCCGCTGGGCAGCTTCCTGTTCCTGGGCCCCACCGGCGTCGGCAAGACGGAGCTGACCAAGTCGCTCGCCGAATTCCTATTCGACGATTCCAGCGCCATGGTTCGCATCGACATGAGCGAATATATGGAAAAGCACGCCGTTGCCCGGCTGATCGGCGCGCCTCCGGGCTATGTCGGCTATGAAGAGGGCGGCGCTTTGACCGAAGCCGTGCGCCGCCGCCCCTATCAGGTGATCCTGTTCGACGAGGTGGAGAAGGCGCATAACGACGTCTTCAACGTGCTGTTGCAGGTGCTCGACGACGGACGCCTCACCGACGGCCAGGGCCGCACGGTCGATTTTTCGAACACGCTGATCATTCTGACCTCGAACCTGGGCAGCCAACATCTGTCCAACATGACCGACGAGCAGTCGGTGGACGATGTCGAGCCGCAGGTGATGGAGGTGGTGCGCGATCACTTCCGGCCCGAATTCCTGAACCGGCTGGACGAGATCATCCTGTTCCAGCGCTTGGGCCAGAAACACATGGCCCCGATCGTCGAAATCCAGATTGCCCGCGTCCAGCGCCTGCTGGCGGACCGCAAGGTGACGATCGAGCTTTCGGAGGCGGCCAAAGCCTGGCTGGGCCGCGTGGGGTACGACCCGGTATACGGCGCCCGCCCGCTGCGCCGCGCCGTCCAACGCTATGTCCAGGACCCGCTGGCCGACATGATCCTGCGCGGCGAAGTGCCTGATGGCTCGACGGTAAAGGTGGATGAGGGGGATGGGACGCTGAGATTCGAAGTGGAGTAAGCTGGAACGCACACCTCCCGCGAGAGTAATTTCACTCTCGCAACCAACCTGTAATCGAATAACGCCTTATAGGCGCAGCTTTGCTCACTTCACTTACGCTGTGAAGTCGCGGTACTGCGAAGACATTGAGGCAGTTTATTAGAGGGGTCAGAGCTAACGCTTCATATTCTCGATCTTGCAGTAGCAAAAGACCACCCCACTCCGGCCGCCAAATCGGGTTCAATCCTAAAACGTAAGCTGCGCGCCGCTTCTTGCCTGCTACTGCGTCATCATGACCAGTCAGAAAATCGCCGGGCGAGTAGGCCGTTGCTTGTGCATCGGCAAAGCGGATCGAAGGAACTGCAGTTATTCTCCGCAGAGCATCTCGAGCAGCACCCATCGAGAGGAAATGAGCAAATTCTGATAGGCAGTCGACGCATGCCCTCCTCTCCTCATCCTTGTCCGGGACGCGTATCGCTTCATAACGAAACTGGAAATCATAGCGGGCACCGGCATAAACGGCCTCATCCAATGCCGCCGATTGTACGTCTGACATCGCACTACGTGTCGCCCGGTCGAGTTCCACCAGCTGCTCGCCGCTATTGATCATCTGCCGCCAGTCTTCCCGGACACGCAATTCACCGAAAATCTTTTCCGCGCCGTCATCCGCCAGAAACGGCGCGATACGAACATGTCCCTGCCGCTTATACTGAGCGGCGAGGCGATCCACATCAATATCATCGTGAAGCTCGAACATCCATCAACCCTCAGTTTCCGTCGCCGCCCAACGCGATAGATGTCTTAACCCTTGCTTCCTAACGAAGCGATGCTCCAAGGTGGCGCTATGGCTTCAACCATCAAGCTGTTCGAAATCAGCCCCGATATCGATCGAGCGCGGCTCAGGCGCGCTTTCTCGGATCGTCAGCATGTACAAATCCGCAACTTTCTTACTGAGGATGCGGCAACGACCATTCAAGACATATTGGCGCGCCAAACGCTTTGGGGGATGGCTTGGCAGGCTGGAGATACCGGGCCACGCTTTATTTCGCACTCGGAACTGAAAAATTTTTCTGAGTGGGATCAAAAGGATGTTTCCCGTCGTCTGGCAAGCGCCATGAATGATGGCAATTATGCGTTCAATTATACCCGTTATCCGATGCTGGATGCATATTTAGGGAAGTGGGATACGGGCGGCCCGCACGATCTCTTGCTGGAGTATCTCAATACAGAGCCGTTTCTGGATTTGGTCCGCGAGATTACCGGTATGCACGAGCTTTGCAAGGCGGACGCTCAAGCCACGCTGTACCAACCAAACCAGTTCCTCGCGCAGCATGACGATAGTCACATCGCCGAGGGTTGGCGAATTGCCTACGTCATGAACTTCTGCCGAGATGACTGGCGACCAGACTGGGGAGGCTATCTGCAAATCTACGATGAAGACGGCGACATCGTTCATGGCTATCGGCCACGCTTTAATGCGCTCAATCTTTTCACCGTGCCCATCAAACATTCCGTGAGCTATGTTCCGCCGTTTGCGCCGCTCGGTCGGTTCGCAATAACTGGCTGGCTGAGAGATCGTTGAAGCTCTGCTGGCATGATGACGATTTCGAGTTCATTGTTATGGTAGGGTACGCCGATCCGAACGCCCTCTTCGCCCGAGCCGAGCAGGCCTATGGGCGCGGAGATCTGAAAAGAGCGCGCGTAGAACTCGATAATCTCTTGCGCTTGATTCCGGCTCATCCTGCCGTGCTCCATCTTGCTGCATTGGTTGCCAAAAGGGAGGGACGGACCAGCGACGCACTGAAAGCATTCCGCAGGGCGCTTGCGTTGGCCCCGGACGATGCGCAAATTCGTGGTAATTTTGCCAACTTGCTAGGCGACATCCAGCGCTTTGACGAGGCGCTGGGAGAATACGAGGCCGCTTTGCAAATCCGGCCGCAGTTTCTCCAGGCTCATATCAACCGCGCGATTCTGCTCAATCAGCTCAATCGTCACGAAGAAGCCAAACTATCGCTGGCGGTCATTGAGCAACTCGGTAGCAGCAGCGCTGCCTACTGGTCGGCGCGCGGTGCGAACGCACAAGACCGTCAAGATTTCGTGGATGCCGAGAATGCATTCGGCCGGGCTGCGGCGATAGATGGGCGGACAAGTCGCTCTGTGCTCGGCTTAGCCCGGGCTCAGTTGGAACGCGGCAGACCGGAAGCTGTCGAAACCTATCAGGAAGCGTTGCTGAAAAGCCCGGACGATGCGCTGGCAACGCTCGGCCTAGCGAATGCCTTGACTGCTAGCGGGGATTTCTCGTCGGCGAAAATGACCCTGCTCGATCGATTAAGCCGTCATAACGACTGGTTTGACGGAAGAACGGCGTTGGCGGAATTGCTGTGGGAAGACGGCCAATCGGAGGCTTTCGATGCACCGTTCCGAGAGGCCATTGCAGAGTCCCCCGATAATGCGATGCTCCACCATGGCTTGATCAATCTTCTGATCGGACTGGATCGTCACGACGAGGCGGCAGAAGCAGCGGAAAGAGCTTTTTCCGCGTTCCCGGACATAAAAGCCTTCCAGCTTGCCGAAGCGGTCAGTGCCGGGGCTTCGGGTGACTGCGCGCGCGCCGATCGACTCTTTACGGTGCTTGAACTCGATACACCCGATCGCTGGGTTCATGAGGCCAGGCACCGGCTGCGGAGAAACGACTTCGCCAAGGCCGGAGATATGCTCCAACAAATACTGCAAACGAATCCCGACGATATCGGTGCTTGGTCGCTGCTGGATCTCGTTTGGCGCATGACGGGAGATGACCGGCATATTTGGCTGCATGGTCAGCCCGGACTGATAGCAACCTCTTCCATTGAGATATCCGATGAGGATTTGGCCGCTGCCAAGGAGTTTCTGCGAACCCTGCATCGGACGCGGGCGCATCCTGTCGGGCAATCGGTGCGAGGCGGCACACAGACGCGCGGGGTCTTGTTTGCCCATCATGACCCGCGGATCAAGCCGTTGGCCAATTCCATTCGAGCAGCGGTCGACGAACACTGGGCGGGCCTGCCCGACCGGGACGAGAGACATCCACTGCTGAAATATCGCAGCCAACCCTGGCGGTTCCGTGGATCTTGGTCTGTACGTTTCATCGACCGCGGATTTCACACGAGCCACGTCCATCCCCACGGCCTGCTATCTTCCGCTTGCTATATCGTTGCTCCAGACGCCGAAGACGGTGCGGGACCGGCATTGGAGATAGGCCGTCCTCCCGCCGATCTGGACCTTGCCCTCGAACCGTTGAAGACTGTCCCCGCAGAGCCGCGAACTTTGACATTGTTCCCAAGCACACTTTTCCATGGTACTCGGCCGGTCAGTGCAGGAGAGCGGATGACCGTAGCGTTCGACATCATAAGCTCCGCAACCTCGTGAGTTCCAATTCTCTCTCGCGAGCAGCTTGGACCGAATTTTGGTCTACGCAGATCTCAGACGATGGGCAGCTTGGTTGTCTTCAGGGCAGCTCGGATAATCTCACTAAGCAGTTGGGTCAATTCTGGAAAGACTGGGCCAAAGCCTTGCCTAGGGGTGGCCGGCTTCTCGATCTGGCAACCGGCAACGGTTTCGTTATTAAGCAGATATTGAGCGTACGTCGCGATCTGAAGGCCACGGGTGTCGACTATTCCGATCGTCTTCCTCCCGCGCCGCGAAATGCAAAGCTGCGTTGCGGAATTGCCATGGAAAACTTGCCCTTCCCTAGCGCGCGCTTCGACGCCGTCACCAGCCAGTTTGGCTTGGAGTACGGTCTGATGGACGAAGCTCTAGCGGAAGTCGCTCGGGTTTTGCGACCAGGCGGGCGCTTGGCCACGATCGTTCACCTCCCCGACGGACCACTCGTCAAGCACAACGCGGAGCGAGCGAAATCGCTTGCTTGGACCATGGACGAGGAAAGGTTGTTGGAGAGAGCGACGGCTGCGGCGGCGATCGGCGAAATAGGCACTGTTGCCCGGTTGATTGAAACTGTAGGAAATGCTGCGTTGAGACAGTTCGGAGATGGATCGGCAGCTGCAGAATTATGCCAAGCCGTTGCCCGATGTCTGCCTCTGCTCAATCAGCCTAATTCAGCATTTTCGCGGGCGGTGCTTGTCATCGAGCGGCAGGCAAAGTTCGAATCGAACAGAATCGCCGCATTGCTGGGAGCAGCAAACAAGGTGGTGAGCGCGGAGGCGATGGAAGAACTTTTTTCAATGCACAATTTCGAGCGCGTGGAGCGTGTTCTGATCGAAGCAGTGCCAGGACATGGCGCATATGCCGCGATGATCAGCGCGAAGCGTCCAATGTAGAGACAAAAAAGGCCGGCTCGTACAAACGAACCGGCCCTTTTTTTGGATCAAATTATCCGACCTTAGAAAACCAGACGAGCCGAAACGAAGTAGTCGCGGCCCAGAACGTCGTAAACGCCCGGATAGGTGTTTGCTTGCTCTTGGTTGTCACCCAGCTGTTGCGGGAACGTGTTGAACAGGTTGTTCACACCGAGGGCCAGTTCGAGATTATCGCTGACCGTCGCCGCGAAGCTTAGATCGATGTAATCCACCGAATCGAGCTTCTCGACGAAGTAGTCGATCTGCGGGTTGTCGTCGGTCGTTGAACCAATATGACGCCAGCGAACGCTGGTGGTGATCGGTCCGTCGATGAACGATGCTCGCGAAGCCCACTTGTATTCGGGAAGCGGAGTGCCGCAAGCCAACTGGCCGAACTTACCGGCGCACTCATTGATCGTATCAGGGAGCTCCGCCACAGGCGTGACGTTATACTTATCCAACCAAGTCCCAAGGAACGAGAGATTCATGCGCTGCTCGCCTGTGTCAGTGAAGAGCGAGAACGGTATTTCCGTCGAGTAGCTGACCTGCACGTCGATACCTGCGGTCTCGAGCTTACCAATATTTGCGTTCAGGATACGTAGTGCGTTGGGTCCACCAGCAAGCGAGCCGTTGGCGGAACGATTGCCGACAACTGCCTGACAGTAGACGCTGTTGATGTCCTGGATCTGATTGTAGCAAAGATCGAGGGTGTTGTTCAGGCCGCCACCAAAGGTGCTGATCGTGTTATCCACCTCGATGTTGAAATAGTCGGCCGAGATGAACAGACCAGGAATGAAACGCGGGCGGAGCACTGCGCCAAAGGTGTAGGAGTCAGACCGCTCTTCCTGCAGGTTCGGATTTCCTCCGAAAACGCCTTCGATCTGCGTGTTCAGCTGGATGTTGCCGAACACGTTGCCCGCCGGCACGCCAGACTGGACGCAAAGTTGACGCACGGTGGCCGTCTGCTGAGCGGTAGGCTGGCGATTCGAGCACGGATCCACCGCGTTCGGGAAGCCGTTAGCTTGGCCGCCGAACAACTCCCCGACATTAGGCGCACGGATTGCGCGCTGATACTGACCACGCAGCGTTACATCGCGGATCGGTGCCAGTTCGGCACCTGCGGCGTAGGTCCAGACGCCACCCACGGCAGGCAGGGAGTAATCGGAATAGCGGGCCGCACCCGTCAACTCCAGCCGACCACCATCGCCCCAGCGAGCCACGGGAACGCGAAGCTCTGCGAACACTTCTTTGACGTCATAACCACCTTGCGTGGGATCACCGCCATTGAAGCCGATCACGTCACCAGAAGACAGTGCAGTATCCGGGATGAATTCGCTCGCAACCTTACGGTACTCAGTACCGACCGCGAAACCTACATCGTCCGCGCCCATGCCAAGATTGAACAGCGAACCGGAAATTGAACCGGACGCAACCTGTAGAACGGAGACATCGCCGTTCTGTGCCAGAATAGAGATCTGATCAACCATTGCAGGGGTAAGCGTATTCGGACCGAAAATGTTGATGGCTGGAGCGCTGCCGTCAAGACCGGCCTGAAAAGCCGAGCGCGAAATGTTACCTGCTTGGATGTTCGCGTTACGAGTACGAGCGTAGCTGTAATACATGTCGTACTGCAGGCGGTTATCAAGGAAGTTCCCGCGAAGACCAGCCATCACACGGAATGCATTGCGTTCGTCAAGGCTGTTACGCGAACCGGTCTCGGTCACACGGCGTTGAACGAACAGGTTTACCACACCCGGATCGTCGGTGTTACCGGCAGCAGCATTGGCGGCCGTTTCGCCGGCGTCCATGGCGACCAAATTTGCGTAGCTAGCAGGGTTCAGGAACGGCTGCACAGCCGCAAGATTGACGTTAAAATCGCCGGTAACCGGGGTAGCAGCGAGTTCGTTTGCAACCCGGTTGTTAACGAATGTGGCCTCCAGATAAGCCTCAACACCGTCACTGATTTGATAATTGGCGTAGCCGCCAAGCAGATACCGCTCCTGAGGAACCATCAAATAGTTCGCAGGAGCGTAATTATAGAGATCGCCATTGCGAGGACGGAAAGTGCCGGGCGTATCAAAGACAACCGCATCGTTTTGTGCGAAGGCACCGGTGCTCGGAAGCGTTCCCTGCGCACCGCCGAAGTTGCGAAGCACGCCAGACGGAAGGGTGGACGAGCCGCCCGGGACGAGACCATTTGCACCATCGCCCAAAGCGAAGAACGAGAAGTCGCGATCACCTTGAAATACAGAACTACGATTATAGTATTCCGCAAAAACGGTGGCATGGCCGCGGCCATCAGCAAGATCTGAGCCGAGCGCGATATATGCGTTGTAGCGCGCGCCATCACCTTCACCGGTCAAGCTATATTGACCGCCCGCTTCCACGCCAACCAAATCTTGCCGAAGATTAAAGTTGACAACACCGGAGATTGCGTCCGAACCGTAAACAGCCGATGCACCACCCGTCACAACATCGACGCTATCGATAAGGAACTGCGGGATCGTGTTGAGATCAACAAGTTGGCTAGTGTCGAAGAACATGTAACGACGACCATTGACCAAGACCAACGTGCGCGTAGCGCCAAGGCCGCGCAAATCTAGTGTAGCGACGCCGCCGCCCGGATTATTCGAGAAGGAGGTGGTTCCCGGAACAACCTGAGGCAAGGTGTTTATAACGTTTTCAACGTTCACCGCGCCGGAAAGCTTAAATTCTTCATCCTGCACAACGGCCGTTGGAGCGGCCGTATCGAACTCGCGCCGGGCGATACGCGAACCGGTAACGACGATCAGGCCTGCATCCGGATTCTCGCTAGGACCGAACGCCGTTTCATTCTGGCCGATCGCGTCACCGCTGGAATCTTCCGGAGTGGTCTGCGCCATCGCCGGAGTAGCAAGGCACATGGCGCCGATCGCGACGGGCGCCGCACCGAGCCTTAAGAGCTTAAGATGCTGTTTCTTCACGAAATGGTCCTTTTCGAGTTGAAACGCCCCCTCTAGGAGCGCTGATAATAGGCATGGCCCGCCGAACGCTTTACGCTTCTTAAAAGGTGGGTCGCATGCGGCCTTGCTGGCCGACCCCCATGGCTTTTGCAAAGATTTTGAAGGCCAATTTCACCGTTTCCCAACATATGTAGCATTCTTGCAACATAGGTTTGCAGTGGCGTCGGCAGTGTCCGGCGCTACATTGGCACATCACCGATCGTGGGAGAATCTATGCGTTTTCGATATCTGCTTGCCGCATCGGCGGCATTGTGTCTGGCGACCAGCGTGAATGCCCAGAGCATTCAGGAACCTCTCTCGCGGCCGGCTGTGTTCGGTGCGCTCGTTCAATGCCGGACCATCGAAAATGACGCGCAGCGCCTCGCTTGTTACGACACGCAAGTTGCGCAACTCGATAGAGCAGCCAACAGCAACGAAATCGTCATCGCGGATCGCGAAACAGTTCGCGAGGCGAAACGTGGCCTGTTCGGTTTCTCGCTTCCGACAATCAAGCTCTTAAACAACGGCTCCGAAGAAATCGACGAGATCGAGGGAATTGTTCGCAGTGCTTCGCTGATCAACGGAAAATGGTTTGTGACATTGGAAGATGGGGGACGCTGGCAACAGGTCGACACCCGGAATCTCAGCCGTTACCCGAAGCGCGGAACGCCCGTCAAAATACGAAAGGCCGCCTTGGGAAGCTTCTTCGCCAATTTCGACGACCAGCGCGGTATCAAAATGAAGCGGGTGGAATAGTCCTCATTCGCTCGGAGGCCCCGCCACCAGTAGCGGGTCGATGCGGGCGTCTTTCCATTTGAGGCCCCAGTGGAGATGGGGGCCGGTGGCGCGTCCGGATCGGCCGACTTTGCCGATCGGCTGGCCCTGCTTCACGCGGTCACCCTTGTTCACCAAAATCTCGGAGGCGTGAAGGAAAGCACTGTTGAGGCCCATGCCGTGATCGATGATAATCAGCTTGCCTTCCAGCGTGAAATCATCCTTCGCGGCCAGCGTCACTACGCCGTCGGCGGGCGCGACGAAGATGGTGCCGGTGGGCACGGCGATGTCGGCGCCGCCATGGTAGCTGCCGGGTTTTCCCTGATAGACGCGCTGCGATCCGAAATAGCCGGATTGGCGCCCGGTGACCGGCCAGATGAAGTCCTGTCGCCAGCCGTCGCTCACTACATTTACGTCGCGCGCTGCAACGATGCGGGCAAGCTCCGGCCCGCGCCGCGCCTTGAACGCCTCGCTGCTGACACCTGCACGATAGGGCGCGTTGATATATTCCAGCTTCCAGTCGCCCGGCGCGACATTCAGCGTTCGCTCGACCGTCCTGCCTTCGTTCAGTGTGGCAACAAGCCGCACCTCGGCCTTGGAATCGCGGTCCAGACCGATGATGAAAAAGCCGTCCTTGCCGATGTCGACCGGCTCGCCCTCGAAAATGAGGCTGCGGGTGCCGCTGGGGACGCGGCCGGTCAGCAAAGCGCCCTGCTGCATCGGGCCTTCGAACCAGAAACCGGTCCGCACCGGCTCGGCAGGGGGCGGTGCCGGCGTCGGACTGGGAGACGGACGCGGGGTGGGGACGACGACCGGCGGCCCCGCATTCGCGCGAGCGCTCTCCATCTCGCGCCGCCCTTCGGGAACGCAGGACGACAGCAGCACGGCCGAGGCGAGGAAAACAGTGGCGGAGCGGATCATTTCGGCGAAAGCGCTCCGACCGAGATTTCCGCGGTGGCATAGGGCTCCTGCCGCTCCACGCTCCAATAACGCAGCTCTTCGAGCAATATCGGCGTGCCGGTGACGGCGCAGAGCACATGATCGCCGGGCGAAAGCAGGCGGAAGCCATTGGCCGTATAGTGAAGGCGGGCAGGACGGCTGGTGGCGGACATCAACATGGTTCGTATCTCTGGTCTGGAATGTGTGAGGCTGCGCTGAACATCAGAACAGCGACTCCTGTTTCAAGTCCGCAGCCGGTTTAGGCGAGCGAGATCTCGGTTTCTTCGGCGGCGGCGCGTCGGTGGCGATCGCTCCGAAGGCATCATCGGCGAATTTTACCGTGAACTGTCCGGCGGCCCGCGCGGCGGCCGCGCTCATCAGCACATCGCCATCGGCGCTCGTCAGCCGCGCGAATCCACGCTCCAGCGGACGGTCCGGGTCGAGCTGGCCGAGCAGGCGCGCAATTCCCTGTAGGCGCTCGTCAGAACGCATGTGAACGCGCTCGATCAACGCCATGTCGGGCGTCGCCCGGGCCAGCCGTTCCCCCGCCGCCGTAAGCCGCTGTTCGAGCAGCGCCGGGCGCAGCGCCCCCGCATGTTCTGCCAGCCGGCTTTCGGCCCGGTGCGCCCGCGCGCCGAGCGCTGCACCCAGCCGCTCACCCAGATCGTCGACCCGCTGGCTGCGCTGATCGATCATCGCGCGCGGATCGGAAAGCAGGCGGCGCTGCGCTTCCAGACGCTCTCCGGCATGTTGCAGGCGCCGATCGATCGCGCCGCGCATACGGGCGCGCTGCTGATCGACGAAAGCGGTCAGTTCATGGCGCACCGGCACGGCGATTTCCGCCGCCGCAGTCGGCGTCGGCGCGCGCCGGTCGGCCGCATAGTCGGCCAGCGTTGTATCGGTTTCGTGTCCCACGGCGGAAATCACCGGGATTTGCGAGGCGGCGATGGCCCGCACCACCACCTCCTCGTTGAACGCCCACAGATCCTCGATCGACCCGCCACCGCGCGCGACGATGAGCAGATCGGGCCGTTCGCGCTCCGGCATCGCGTTGAACTGCGCCAAAGCGTTCGCGACCAGGCCGGCTGCCGCATCGCCCTGCACCTGCACCGGCCACAGCAACACCTCGCTGGGGAAACGATCGGACAGGCGGTGCATGATATCGCGGATCACCGCGCCGGTGGGTGAGGTGATGACACCGATGCGGTGCGGGATGAACGGCAGCGGCTTCTTGCGCTCGCCCGCGAACAGCCCTTCGGCGGCAAGCGATGCTTTCAGCCGCTCGAATAGTTGCATCAGCGCACCCTCGCCCGCCAGCTCCAGCGTATCGGCGACCAGCTGATATTTGGAGCGTCCGGGATAGGTAGTGAGCTTGCCGGTGGCGATCACCTCCACCCCGTCCTGCGGCTGGAAGGCGAGCTTGCCCGCGCTGCCCTTCCACAGCACGGTATCGAGCGTGGCCTTGTCGTCCTTCAACGTCAGATAGCAGTGGCCGGACGCGGCGCGCTTGAACCCGGAGATTTCGCCACGCACACGTACATGGCCGAAGCGATCCTCAACCGTGCGCTTCAAGGAAGCAGAGAGTTCGCTTACCGAGAAAGGCGGGGCGTTGTCGCCCGCCGGTACATCGGCTAGCAGACGTCCGGTTTCATCCATTTGGGGGCTGATCGCCATGAATATCCTGCTGCTGGGCGGAGGCGGGCGCGAACATGCGCTGGCCTGGAAATTGGCACAAAGCCCGTCCTCACGCAAACTCTTCGCCGCACCGGGCAATCCTGGAATCGCGCAATGCGCGGAACTGGTGAGCCTGGATGCAGGCGATCACAGCGCAGTCGCCGCCTTCTGCAAGGCCGAAGATATCGACCTTGTGGTCGTAGGGCCGGAAGCGCCGCTGGTGGACGGACTGGCCGACAGTTTGCGTGCGGGCGGGATTGCCGTGTTCGGCCCGTCGAAGGCCGCCGCGCAGCTGGAGGGATCGAAGGCATTCACCAAAGCGCTGTGCGATCGCGCCCGCATTCCCACCGCCGCTTATGCCCGCTGCACCAGCGAAGCGGAGGCGCTGGACGCGCTCGGCCGCTTCGGCCTGCCGGTGGTGATCAAGGCGGACGGCCTGGCCGCTGGCAAAGGCGTCGTCATCGCCCAGACACGCGACGAGGCACACCAGGCGGTGGCCAACATGTTCGCAGGCGGCTTTGGTGAAGCCGGACAGGAAATCGTCCTGGAAGAATTTCTGGAGGGTGAGGAAGCGAGCTTCTTCGCCATCACGGACGGTAAAACGGTCGTCCCCTTCGGCAGCGCGCAGGACCATAAGCGCGTCGGCGAAGGCGATACCGGCCCCAATACGGGCGGCATGGGAGCCTACAGCCCGGCCCCAGTGCTGACCAAGCAGCTGACCGAACGCGCGATGGCGGACATCGTACGGCCTACGGTAGAGACTATGGCGGCGGAGGGCATGCCCTATTCCGGTGTGCTTTATGCAGGCCTGATGCTGACAAGCGATGGCCCGAAGTTGATCGAGTATAATTGCCGGTTCGGCGATCCGGAATGTCAGGTGCTGATGGCGCGCTATCGCGGCGATCTGGCGCAGCTGATGCTTGCCACGGCGCGCGGCGAACTGGAGCAGGCGCAAGCGCCGCAGTTCGAGGATGCTGCAGCACTTACCGTCGTGATGGCGGCCAATGGCTATCCCGGAACGCCCGAAAAGGGTGGCGTGATCGCCGGGCTGGACGGCGCGGAGGCAGAGGGCGCCACCGTTTTCCACGCCGGCACCGCCGGGGATGCGAACCGTCTTCTGGCCAATGGCGGCCGCGTCCTCAATGTCACCGCGCTGGGCAGCTCGGTGACCGAAGCGCAGGCCAAGGCCTATCGTGCCGTGGCTGCGATCGACTTCCCCTCGGGCTTCTGCCGCCGCGACATCGGCTGGCGCGAAGTGGAACGCGAAGCGCAGCAAAGCTGAGCGCAGCGACTCAGCACGATTGATATTCGGCGCGGGGCTGGACTAAAGACCGGTCCGATTGGAACTCGAACGGGGCACCTCATGCACTTCTTCCTGGAATATGCCGTCTTCTTCGTCATCGTCTTCGCGGTTCTCGCGACCATCCTCCTTTTCGTGCTGTCGCGCCGCGCGCCGCATGAAGGGGGCGAAGTGCTCGTGCACGACTATGATCATAGCGACGCGATCGGCGACGACCCGCAAGACATGGTCGAACCGACGCCCGCAGCGGATCCGGCACCGGTTACCGAAGCCGAGGCCCAGCCTACTCCGGCCCCCGTACCTCCCGCAGCGCCCGAGCCGGAACCGACCCCCGCCGCCACGCCCGCAGTAGAACCGGAAGCCGTGGAACCGGAATCGGTAAAACCGAAGCCAGAGCCTGAAGTGGCCCATGCCGCCGCGGCCGAAGCTGCGCCTGCCAAAAGCGGCGGGTCGGACGATCTGCTGATGATGAAAGGCGTTGGCCCCAAGCTCGTCGCCAAGCTGCACGAACTCGGCATCACCCGCTTCGATCAGATTGCAGGCTGGTCCGATGAAGACGTTGAGCGCGTCGACGGCGAGCTCGGCAACTTCAAGGGTCGCATCCGCCGCGACAACTGGATCGATCAGGCCCAGTTGCTCGCCGCGGGGGACACTGCCGGGTTCGAAGCGAAATACGGTTCGCTCGGCAAATAAGCCGGCGTTACAATGAGTATCTTGCAGGCGGGGCTTTGAAATGTCCCCGCCTGCACATTTCCTTCAGCCAATCATCGTGACGAGCAGCTTGTCGATCTTGCGCCCGTCCATATCGACCACCTCGAAGCGCCAGCCCTGATCCTCGAACGTCTCTCCCTCTTCGGGCAGATGGCGCAGGATGTAGAGCGCATGGCCCGCCGCGGTGGCGTAATCGCGGTCCTCCGGCAGATCGATATCGAGGCGCTCGGCCAAACTGTCCGCCGATAGCGCACCGGAGACGAGCAGGCTGCCATCCTTGCGCTCGATGATCGAAGGCGTGTCGCCTGCTTCCTTGTCGCTTTCGAACTCGCCCGCGATCGAGCTCAGTAGATCGTTTGGCGTCACGATCCCTTCGAAATGCCCATATTCGTCGTGCACCAGCACCATCGGCACCTCGGCCTTGCGCAGAATCTCCAGCGCATCCATCGCGTCGAGCTGATCAGGCACAATCTCGGCACGACGCATCAGATCGCGCAGGTCCATCGGCATACCGCGAAACTGTGCCGACACGATATCGCGCGCCTGCACGACGCCCAGAATGTTGTCGATCGACTCTTCGGCCACCGGAAGGCGGGTGTGGGAGGATTCCAGGAGCTTCGTGCGCACGTCTTCGGCCGTGGCATTGACCGGTAACCAATCGATATCGGTGCGCGGCGTCATCACCTCGCGCACCGGCCGATCGGCCAGGCGCACCACACCGCTGATGACGGCGCGCTCATGCTCCTCGATCACGCCGGACTGGTGCGCCTCGGCAAAGATCATCTGCAGTTCCTCGGCAGACAGCGCCTTGCGGCTATCGCGCCGCAGACCGATCAGGCGAAAGATCAGCGCGCTCGAATTGTCGAGTAGCCAGACGATCGGCGCGGTGAAGCGCGCGAGCCATTCCATCGGCAGCGCGATGATCGCCGCGAACCGTTCCGGTGCCACCAGCGCGATTTGCTTGGGCACCAGCTCGCCCACCACCAGCGAAAGATAGGTGGTCAGGCCGATGACGACGCCGAAGCCCAGCGTTTGTGCCAGCGAGGCCTCCACGCCTAGCAGCGCGATACGCTCGGCCACGGGGCCGCCCAGGCTCGCGCCCGAATAGGCACCGGCGATGATGCCGATGAGGGTGATGCCGATCTGCACGGTGGAGAGGAACTTGCCCGGATCCTTGGCTAGCCGCAGCGCCGCCGTTGCGCCCAGATTGCCGCGATCGGCCATGGCGCTGAGCCGCGCGGTGCGCGCGGAAACGATCGCCAGTTCGGACATCGCGAAGACGCCGTTCAGCACGACGAGCGCTAGAATGATCGCCAGATCGTACCACGGAAAAGGTGTAAGAGAGGTCATTGCGTATCTGGAACCATTATTCCGAGTTTCCGTTTCCCGGCGGCAACATTTGCTAACAAAGCCGTGCTGACCGAACTCAAGCCGTTCGTCTCGACCGACGCAATGGCCCCGGCAAAATGTTTGTCGAAGCAATTTAGGAGATCGAAAATGAAATTTCCCCGTTCCGCAGCACTGATCGCAACCGCATCGGCCGCTGCGCTAACCGTTTCCGCCTGCGTTACCAACCCTAATACGGGCGAGAAAGAGTTTGCTTACCGCTCTGCGATTGGCGCGGGCGTCGGTGCATTGGGCGGCTATCTATTGGGCGATCTCGTCGGCGGTCGCAACGATCGCACCGCCAAGATCGTGGGCGCGGGCATCGGTGCCGTCGCGGGCGGCGGCGTCGGTTACTATATGGACCGTCAGGAACAGAAGCTGAAGGAACAGACCGCCGGCACCGGCGTCGACGTCATTCGTGATGGTGACAATCTGGTGCTCGATCTGCCCAGCTCGATCACTTTTGCGGTCGATAGCTCCAATATCGATGCACAGTTCCGCAACACGTTGAACCAGGTCGCGACCACGCTGAACGAATATCCCAACACCTATATCGACGTGCTGGGCCATACGGATTCGACGGGCAGCGAGCAGTACAACCAGGCACTGTCCGAACGCCGCGCCAATGCGGTGGCCGATTATCTCGCTTCGCAAGGCGTCAACCGCGCACGCATGGCGACGCTCGGCTATGGCGAAAGCCAGCCCAAGGCGAGCAACGCTACCGAAGAAGGCCGCGCCGCCAACCGCCGCGTGGAAATTCGCATCACGCCGGTAACGCAGCAGGACGTTCAGGCCGTCCGCTGATCACTACGGCCCAAGCCGATGACAAAAAGCGCCGTCCGGCTTCTCCGGGCGGCGTTTTTCGTTTCCATGGGCTGACTAGATCGGGATGCCCTGCAACAGCTTGGGCATGGCGCCGCTCGTACCGCGCGCCTCATCCATGAAAAAGCCTTGCAGCGGCTTGGCGCGTGAGACGAGGCCCATGCCAAACCGGCGGACGGCAGAGGCCGACTTGCCCGGAATACCGAACAGGCGGTTGAGACCATCCGTGGCCATCGCCACCATCAAGGTGTCCAGCCCGCGCCAGCGCTCATAGCGTTCCAAGAGCTGCGCATCGCCCGGTTCCAGACCCAGTCGCATGCCGTCCACCAACACTTCGGTGAGCGCTGCGACATCGCGGAACCCCAGGTTCAGCCCCTGCCCGGCAATCGGGTGGATGCCATGGCCGGCATCACCAATCAGCACCGTGCGCGCGCCCGTCACCCGCGCGCTGTGATGGAAGCCCAATGGATAGCTGCTGCGCGGCGCCGCCATTTCGATCTTGCCCAGCACGCCGCCGCTCGCCTTTTCCAATTCCGCTGCAAAACCGCGATCGGAAAGCTTCAGATAAGCCGGGGCCTCGGACCGGGGGATCGACCAGACGATGGCCGAGCGATGCCGACCGTCCTCACTATCCAGCATCGGCAGCAGGGCGAACGGCCCCGTCGAAAAGAATATCTCATAGGCCACATTTTCATGCGGGCGCTCATGATAGACCGCGCCGACAATAGCGCTGTGATCATATTGCCAGCGCGCCGGAGCGATACCCATCTGCTCACGCGTTTCGCTGCCACGCCCTTCCGCGGCGATCAGCAGCGGCGCGGCAAGATCGGTGCCGTCCGCCAGAACCACATGCGCAGCCGCCGGTTCGATCCGCCGCTCGACAACATCCTGTCCCAGATGCAGCGTGATGCGCTCATTGGCCTTTGCGGCATCGAACAGGGTGCGGCGCAGAAAATGGTTTTCGTACATGGTGCCGAGCGCATCGCCCGCCCGTTCAGAGCGGAAATCCAGTCCACCGGGACGCAGATTGTCGATCACCTCGATCGTCTCGATCGCGCAGCCTTTGCCTTCCAACATTTCAGCAAGGCCGATCGTATCGAGCATCGCCATGCTCGAGCTCGAAACCGCGGACGTGCGCCCATCGAACCCCCGCGTTGCCATCGCGTCCGGATCGAAGCGTTCGACCACATGACATGCCACGCCTTGAGAGGCGAGCGCGAGCGCCTGCGTCAAGCCGATGAGCCCACCGCCTAGAATGATCGCCGCCTGCTCCATCGTCCGTCTCCGCTTGCGTTCGCTTCCTTCCATGTAAAGCCTTGGCGCGCGGGCGCAATCGCCCCGGCGCTTGACGCGGAGTCTTGGCCTGGCGCAAAAGGCAGGCGTCAAAAGGGGAACATGGTAAATGGCAAGCCGCGCGGACAAGCCGAAGGAAGCGGAATGGCAGGCGCTGATGCGCGCCAGCATTGCGCGCTCGGCGGGCCTTATCGGTGCTGCGCTGCTCGCTGCTCTGACCGCGATCTATACGATTGCGCTGCTGAGCTATTCGCCCGCCGACAACGCTTTCAACACCGACGCAGCCACCGCGCCGCATAACTGGTTCGGCCAGACCGGTGCCTATCTGGCAGACGCTGTGCTCAGCACTTTCGGGATCGCGGCGATCCTGTTCGCACCGCTCGGCGCGATCTTTACACGGCGGCTCTGGCGGGACGTACCGCAACCCAATTGGCTGCGGCAGATTGCGCTATGCCTTCTGGGAGCGCTGCTCGTCGCTTTCGCGATCGGCTATGCAGGCCGCGATGCAGAGGTTGGGCTGCCGGCCGGCTGGGGCGGCATCCCCTCTCTCCTTTTGAACAACGGAGCCGAGGCGCTGGTCGGCATCGCCGGCGAAGGCTGGCGCGGTTTTCTGCGCTTCCTGCTGATCGCGGCGACGCTGATCGGCGGACTGGCGCTGGTGGTGGTTTCGCTGGAACTGAACAGGCCGCTTCTGCGCATCCCGGCGGTCAAGCTGCCCGCCCTGCGCGTCCGGAAGGGCGGTGAGGCAAGCGAGCTCGTGTTTGCCAGGCCCGATCGGGACGAGGAAGAAACCGAAGCCCCGCCCCCGCCCGCCGCGCCGCGTCCGCAGGTCAAGCCCGATGATCGCCCGCCGCCGGAAATTGCGGACCGCAAGGTTTCACCCGCAAAGGCAACGCTCACCAATGCGCGGCAGGGGGACTTTTTCGGCCCCTATTCGCTGCCGTCCGCCGATCTGCTCGATCCGCCGCCGCCCAACGAAGCACCCAAGCTCGACAAGGCCGCACTGGAACGCAACGCCCGGCTGCTGGAGTCGGTGCTCGAGGATTTTCGCGTGCAGGGGGAAATCAAGGCAGTACGCCCCGGCCCCGTCGTCACGATGTACGAGCTGGAGCCCGCGCCGGGTACCAAGGCGGCCCGCGTCGTTTCGCTGGCCGAGGACATTGCCCGCAACATGTCCGCGCTGTCCGCCCGCGTCTCCACCGTGCCGGGCCGCGCGATCCTGGGCATTGAGCTGCCCAACAAGACCCGCGAGGCGGTGGTGCTGCAGGAGATGATCCAGTCTAGCGCCTTTGCCGAACAGAACGGCAATCTGCCGATCATTCTGGGCAAGAATATCTCCGGCGATCCGGTGGTCGCGGACCTGTCGCCGATGCCGCATCTTCTGGTTGCCGGCACCACCGGCTCGGGCAAGTCGGTGGGCCTCAATTGCATGATCCTGTCGCTGCTCTACCGGCTGACCCCGGACCAGTGCCGCATGATCATGATCGATCCCAAGATGCTGGAACTCAGCACCTATGACGATATCCCGCACCTTCTCGCGCCCGTGGTGACCGAGCCGGCCAAGGCGATTCGGGCGCTGAAATGGGCGGTTGAGCAGATGGAGGATCGCTACCGGATGATGGCGAGCCTATCCGTGCGAAACCTCGCCAATTTCAACGAAAAGGTGCGTGCGGCCAAGGCGAAAGGTGCGCCGCTGGGGCGCAAGGTGCAGATCGGTTACGATCCCGCCACCGGCCAGCCGGAATATGAAGAAGAGCAGCTGGAATATGAGGAGATGCCGCAGATCGTCGTGATCGTCGATGAGCTGGCCGACCTTATGATGACCGCGGGCAAGGAAGTGGAGTTCCTGATCCAGCGGCTGGCGCAGAAGGCGCGCGCGGCGGGCATCCACCTGATCATGGCGACGCAGCGCCCCTCGGTCGACGTCATCACCGGCGTGATCAAGGCGAACCTCCCCACACGCATCAGCTTCCACGTCACCTCTAAAATCGACAGCCGCACGATCCTGGGCGAGCAGGGTGCCGAACAGCTGCTCGGCAAGGGCGACATGCTCTATATGGCCGGCGGCAAGCAGTTGACGCGTATCCACGGGCCCTTTGTCAGCGACGACGAGGTGCGGCGCGTCGCGGACCATTGGCGCCAGCAGGGCCAGCCGGACTATGTCCAGTCGGTCACCGAAGAGCCGGAGGACGGCGGGTTCGCACTGGAAGGCATCGGTCCCGCGGACAGCGCAGAGGATGCGCAGTATCGCAAGGCCTGCCAGCTCGTGTTCGAAAGTCAGAAGGCATCGACCAGCTGGCTGCAGCGTCAGCTGCGCATCGGCTACAACAGCGCCGCCCGCTTGATCGAGCGGATGGAAGAGGAAGGGCTGGTCTCTCCGCCGAACCATGTCGGCCGCCGCGATGTGCTGCGCGATGCCTTCGGGGAATGAGGGGTCGCTTGGCGTCTGAACGGGAACCGGTGCCGGGGTTCAGTCCTTATTCAACGCCTTTCGGCTAATTCTATCCTCCGAAAATATCAGGAGTTATTTCATGGTTCGCAAATCCATAGCCCTTGCGGCTGCCGCCTTGGCAGCAGCGCCGATGGCCGTGAGCCTGGCCCCCGCCGCCATCGCGGCGCCCGCCGCCTCGCCCGATCTTGCCCGCGTTGCTGCGCATTTGAAGGCCGCGAACACCATGACCGCGGATTTCACCCAGAGCGATCGCTCCGGCCAGACGCTGACTGGCAAGCTGATCCTGAAGCGGCCGGGCCGCATTCGCTTCCAGTATCAGAAGGATGTGCCGTTGCTGATCGTCGCCGATGGCAAGGCGCTGACCATGATCGATTATGAAGTGAAGCAGGTACAACGCTGGCCGATCGCCAACAGCCCGCTGTCGGCACTACTCGATCCCGATCACAACCTCGCCAAATATGGACGGGTCGTCAGCACCGGAAACAACAATGTCGTCCGGGTCGATGTGAAGGACCCGAAGCATCCTGAATATGGCGTGCTCAGCATGATCTTCGTGCGCAATCCGAACGCACCGGGCGGGCTGATGCTCGATAGCTGGGTCGCGCTGGATTCGCAGAACAACCGCACCACGGTTCGGCTGAAAAACCAGAAGTTCAACGCAAGCGTCTCGGACAATAGTTTCCGCTGGACCGATCCGCGACCGCGCGGCCGTCGATAGGGCGTTCCGGGCAAGCTACGGACCGCGGACATAGCAGGAATCTGACTGCCATGTTCATGATGTGGACAGGTCGGAAAGCGTAATTGGAGATCACAGGAACGGTCGATCGAGCGAGTTCCCCCCTGTTGCTCGCTCTTATTGTCGGCCGTTTCTGACAAAGCGTGACGAACGCAAGCTTGGCCCCCATCCCTTTTTGCCCCCGGGATGGGGGTTTTGCTTTGTCAGGTGCAAGCGTGACCGCAACGGCCCCGCGCCTCCTGCAAACGGCACTGCACTCTTGGGTTTTGGGCCATGCGCGCCTAAGTCCTGCGGCATGTCCAATACGATCCGCATCGCCTCCTGGAACATCAACTCGGTCCGCGCGCGCATGGAAAGCGTTGAGCGTTTTCTGAAGGAAGAATCGCCCGATATTCTTTGCCTGCAAGAGACGAAGGTGGTCGATGCGCAGTTCCCGGAAGGCCCCTTCCGCATGCTGGGCTACAATCACCAGATGCTCCACGGCCAGCCGATGCACCACGGCGTGTGCATCCTCAGCAAGATCCCGCTGTCGCAGGATGATCGGCTGGATTGGCAGAACAATGGCGAGGCGAGGCATCTCGGCGTGCGCCTGCCCAATGGCTGGCGGCTGGAAAATGTCTATGTGCCCGCAGGCGGCGACGTGCCGGATCGGGAAGAAAACCCCAAATTCGGCCAGAAACTGGACTTTCTGGAGCGTATGATCGCTTGGTCCGGCACGCTGGAACACCCCACCATCCTGACCGGTGATTTCAACGTCGCGCCGCTGGAAAGCGACGTCTGGAGCCACAAGCAACTCCTGAAGGTTGTGAGCCACACACCGATCGAAGTCGAAACGCTCGACCGCCTGAAAGCGGCGGGAGACTGGGTGGACCTCGGCCGCCATTTCCATGCGGCACCCAAGCGACTCTACACTTGGTGGAGCTACCGCGCGCGCGACCACACCAAATCGGATCGCGGACGGCGGCTGGACCATATGTGGGTGACACCCGATCTCACCGACCATGCCGTTTCCCATGTGGTGCATGAGGACTGCCGCAGCTGGCTGCGCCCTTCCGATCACATCCCCATCGTTACGGAATTCCGCCTTTGAGCCAGCCCGACGATGCGCGCCGCGCCGCCCGCGCGATCGATGCGCTGCGCCGCGGCTGGCCGGTACGGATCGAAGGAAAAAACGGCGCGCTTACCGTCCGTTCGGTTGAAACGCTGTTCGAGGATGCAATTCCCGCAGATGCAACCCTGCTGATTTCTGCCGAGCGCGCGGCCACGCTGAAAATCGTCAACCAGCGTGAAGCTGCTCACGGGGCAGCGCCGGTTCTCATTAAAACGCCCGAACCGCTGACGGGACCTGCCATCATTGCGATCGCCGACCCGTCGCGCGACCTTGCGACACCTTTCAAGGGGCCGTTCACGGCGCTTGCGCTGGATGCCGGGGACGCGGCGCGCGGCGGGCTGGAGCTCGCGCGCCATGCCGGGCTCCTTCCGGCACTGCTGGTGCTCAGCGAAGACGATGCCGTCGACCACGCGAGCACGGCCGATATCGCCGCCTACCGCGATCCGGCGCAGCTACGCATAGCGGCGCGGGCTCGCCTGCCCGTGCTGGGGGCCGAGGATAGCCATATCACCGTGTTCCGCGCCGAATCGGACGCGCGCGAACATGTCGCGCTCATGGTGGGATCGCGCCGCGATGGGCAGCCTCTGGTGCGCCTGCATAGCGAATGCCTGACTGGCGATGTTTTCGGGTCGCTCAAATGCGATTGCGGGCCGCAGCTGGCAGAGGCGGTGCGCCGCATAGACGATCATGGTTGGGGTGTGCTGCTCTACCTGCGCCAGGAAGGGCGCGGCATCGGCCTCGTCAACAAGCTGCGCGCTTATGATCTGCAGGATCAGGGCTTCGACACCGTGGACGCCAACCGGCGGCTGGGCTTTGCCGACGACGCGCGCGACTTTGCGGTCGCCGCACGCATGCTTGGTCTGCTCGGTATCGATGCGGTGCGGCTGCTTACCAACAATCCCGCCAAGGTAGCGGGGCTGGAGAAAGCGGGTATCGCGGTGAAAGAACGTGTTCCGATCCAGATTGCGCCCAATCCGCACAACCATGCCTATCTGGACACCAAGCGCGATCGATCAGGGCACCAGCTCTAACGGTCCGCGCGCCGAAATCGGATCCACGAGCACTCAGGCTACCTGCCGTTCCTCGTCGAACTCTCCCTTGGCCGCTTCCATCAGCCGTGCTTCCAGCGTCTTGAGCCGCTGCGAACCCTCGATCTTGGCGCCTAGCAGATCGGTCACGTAGAACGTATCGACCGCGCGTTCTCCGTAGGTCATGATGTGCGCGCTGCGGATCATCGCCTTGGATCGGAACAGCGCCTGGGCCAAGCTATTGAGCAAAGCCGGCCGGTCGCGCGCATTCACCTCGATCACCGTGAAGCGGTTGGACGCGTCGTTATCGCTCACCACGAAGGGGGCTACCTCGAACGCATCCGCACGCGGCAGCGGCAGCGGGCGCTGTTCGAGCCGGTCGACCATGCGCGAGCGGCTGGTGAGCGCCTCGACGATCGAATCTTCCAGCCGCTTCAACTGATCTTCGTCGCGAAACGGGCGGCCTTGCGGATCCTGTACCAGGAAATTGTCCATCGCCATGCCGTCGGTTGTCGTGTGGACGCGCGCGTCGATCACCGACGCACCGGCCAGGTGAATCGCACCGACGATACGATAGAACAGGCCCGGATGGTCGGCCGCATAGACCGAGACCAGGGTGGCACCGCGATCCGCATAATAACAGGCGTCGATCGACAGCGCATCGTCGCCTGCCGCGAGCAAATCTCGCGCATTGCGCAGCACGATATCGTCCGGTTCCGCGATCCAGTAGGCATCGGGAAAGCGTTTGGCGAGCCGCGCGAATTCCTTCTCGGGCAGATCAAGCGCGGCCTTAAGTGCCTCCTTGCTCTGTTCGATCCGTTCTGCGCGGCCATGTTCCTTATGGCCGAGGCGCAGCACCTCTTCCGCCGCGGAATAAAGATCGCCCAGAAGCTGGCGCTTCCAGCTGTTCCACACACCCGGCCCCACCGCGCGGATATCGACGACCGTCAGCAACAACAGAAGCTTCAGCCGCTCGATCGACTGAACCTGATCAGTGAAATCGGCGATGGTCTTGTAATCGGCCAGATCGCGCTTGAAGGCGGTGGCGCTCATCAGGAGATGATAGCGCACGAGCCAGCTGACGAGCTCGGTTTCCGACGCATCCAGCCCCAGCCGCGGGCAAAGCTTGAGCGCCACCTGAGCGCCCAGCACGCTGTGATCGCCGCCGCGCCCCTTGGCGATGTCATGCAGCAAGGTCGCCACATAAAGCACGCGCCGATGCTTCAGCTTGGGCAGCATATCGGTGGCGATCGGATGGTCTTCGGCAAGCTTGCCGCTTTCGATATCACTAAGCAGCCCGATCGCGCGAATCGTGTGCTCGTCCACGGTATAATGGTGATACATGTCGAACTGCATCTGCGCGACGACGCGCCCAAACTCCGGCACGAAGCGGCCGAAGACCGTCGCCTCGTTCATCCAGCGCAGCACCATCGCCGGATCGCGCGGCGAGCTCAGCACGTCGAGAAACAGCTGATTGGCGCGCCCATCACGACGCACTTCGCCGTCGATGCTTTTTGAATCGCGCCGCGCGGCGCGCATGGCGAGCGGGTGAATTTCATAGCCATAGCGATCGGCCAGCCAGAACATCTCGATCAGCCGCACCGGATCCTCACGGAAGAAACCGTCGTCCGGAATGGCGATGCGTCCCTGATCCAGCTGAAAGCCGTTCAGTTTTTTCAGCGATTTTGGCCGGCGCGTAAACCGGTGGTGCATGCGCTTGGCCTGCGCCTCTTCCAGATGGCTGAGGAACAGGCCGGTCAGGTCGCCCACGGTCTTGGCATTGGTGAAATAGAATTTCATGAACCGCTCGACCGATGAGCTGCCGGGCCGATCGGCATAGCCCATGCGCTCGGCCACTTCGCGCTGCAGATCGAAGGTCAGCCGGTCCTCGGCGCGGCCGGTAATCGTGTGCAAATGGCAGCGCACCGCCCAAAGGAAGTTCTCCGCACGGCGGAACTTGCGGTATTCGGCGCGGGTAAACAGCCCTTCGGCCACCAGTTCGGCGGCCTGCGGCACGCGGTACATATATTTGCCGATCCAGTAGAGCGTCTGCAGATCACGCAGGCCGCCCTTGCCCTCCTTCACATTGGGCTCGACGACATAACGGCTATCGCCCATCCGCCGGTGGCGCGCATCGCGCTCCTCGATCTTCTGCTGGATGAAGCGCGGCACGCTGCCTGCCACCACTTCGTTCCAGAAGCGTTCGGCGGCCTCGTCATAAATGCCGCGATCGCCCCAGATGAAGCGTGCTTCCAGTAGCGAGGTACGGATGGTCACATCCTCGCGCGCCAGCTTCACCATCTCATCGAGCGAGCGGCTGGAATGGCCGATTTTCAGGCCGAGATCCCACAGGAAGTAGAGCACGGCCTCCACCACCTGCTCGGTCCAGCCGGTACGTTTATAGGGCGTGAGGAAGGCCAGATCGACGTCGCTATGCGGTGCCATCTCACCGCGACCATAGCCGCCCACCGCGTGAAGCGAGAGGCGCTCCGAACTGGATGGATTGCTTGAAGGGTAGAGCTGCCCGGTGACATAATCGTAGATCAGACGGATGATCTGATCGATCAGATGCGCCTGCTCTGCCGCGCGGGCATGCCCCTCGGTCGGTTCCGCCTCCAGACGGCGCGCGATCTCCGCACGGCCAGCGGCAAGCGCCTCCTGCAGCAGATTGCGAATTGCGGGCCGCGCTTCCTTGCCGCCATGTTCGGCGATCAGGCCATCGATGGTGCCGGCGAGCGCGCGGCGATCGATGATGCCGCGCTGCCCTTCGAATTTGTCGCGCAATGCCTTCATGGGTCCGATATGGACACAAGGCTGCCCAAACTCAAACGCTCTAGGCCGCGTCGCCTGCTACCTTCGCATTATATTCCGCGCGCAGGGTTTTGCGGTCGATCTTCTGCGTACCCAACCGTGGCAGCATCTCTTCCGCCTTCCAGAGATATTGCGGCACCTTGAACTTGGCGAGGCGATTTTCGAGAAAAGAGCGCAATTCGTCTGCGCCCAGATCGGCACCCTCGCGCGGAAGATAGACCATGCCGACCACTTCTCCATAATGATCATCGGCCACGCCGAAGGCACAAAGCTCGGCCATGTCTTCATGCTCATAGGCCGCGGCTTCCACCTCCGTGCAGGCGATATTCTCGCCTCCGCGGATGATGATGTCCTTCTTGCGGTCCACGATGTAGAGATAGCCGTCCTCATCGACATAACCGATGTCGCCGGTGCGGAAGTACAAATCATCTGTAATCGCCGCGCGCGTTGCCTCGGGGTCGTTCCAATAGCCCTCGAAATTGGCGATCGAACGGATACAGACTTCGCCCCGTTCTCCCTGCGGCACCGGCGCGCCGAAATCATCCAGGATGCCAAGATCGACCAGCGGCGGCGATGGCGTACCGGTGCTGTCCGGCTTGTCGATATAATTGTCCGAAAAGTTGGTGCAGCCCACCGCGTTCGTTTCGGTGAGGCCATAGCCGATACCGGGGCCGCCCTCTTTCATGCCCTGCTTGATCTTGGTGACATGTTCGGCAGGACGCGGTGCCCCGCCCGAAGCCATGATGGTGCAGCTTGAAAGGTCGTAATCGCCGCGCTTGGGATGCACTGCGATCTCATAGCTCATCAGCGGTACGCCGGTGAAATAGGTGATCTTTTCCTTTTCGATGAGGCGCATTGCCTCCTCCGCATCCCATTTGCGCATCATGACGAGTTTGCGGCCCATGGCAAAGCCCTGCAGCAGCATCGGCACTTCGCCGGTCACATGAAACAGCGGCACGTTCATCAGCGTCGCGGGCGGGAATTTCGGTGCCTCGCCGCGCGCAGTGGCAAGTTGCAACAGCACCATCGTGCCCCCGACATAGTTCATCGTGCCCTGCACCACCGCGCGGTGGGTGGACCAGGCACCCTTGGAACGGCCGGTCGAGCCGGAGGTGAACAGGATCGTCGCCTTGTCGTCGCCGCTCAGAACCGGGAGCGGGGTTTCTGCCGCAGCGCCCTCCATGATCTGCGCAAAGGATTCGCGGGGGCCCACGAAATTGTCATAGACGAAGACCTCCGCGCCGCCGAGATCCTGTCCTTCCAGCCTTGCGGCGCGCTTGGGATCGGCCAGCACCAGCTTGCAGCCGACCATCTTGATCGCCTCTGCGAATTCGCTGCCGTGCCACCAGCCGTTGAGCAAGGTCGCCACCCCGCCGGCCATCAGCACCGCCATATAGGCAACGACCCAGTTGGCCGAATTGCGCGCACCGATGCCGACGCGGTCCCCTTTTTCGATCCCCTTGTTGGCGATCAACCCGCCGGCCAGCACGCGCGCGGCCTCATAGGCCTCACCAAAGGTCAGGCGCAAATCCCCGTCGATCAGGAATTCGGTGTCCTTATGCTGCATACAGAAGTGCCCGATATAATGGGCGAGCGACGGCGGAGCCTTCACCAGCGCGGGCAGCGCCACACCGTCCTTTTCAAAGCCTTGCGTTTCCAGAAGCTCGCCTGGCTTGGACAGCGCGGCGACGGCGGCTTGGATCTGGCGGTCAAGTTCCGAGGGCATGAAGTAATCTCTCCTGTTGGCCTTACTGGCTTTATCTCTATATGAGGCCCAACTCCGCGGGGGGAAAGAGCCGATGCTATCCATGCTCGCCGAGGCCGGCAGCTTTATCAACTACAGCAATCTCGGACTGGATCCGGTTGCACTCGATCTCGGCTTTTTTCAGCTGCGTTGGTATTCCCTCGCTTATCTGGCCGGGATCCTCATCGGCTATTGGTATCTCACCAAGCTGGTGGATGCGCCCGGCGCGCCGATGGCGCGGCGTCATGCCGACGATATGATCTTCTACGCCACGCTGGGCATCATCCTGGGCGGGCGGATCGGTTATGTATTGTTCTACCAGCCGAGCCTGCTCGATAATCCGGTGAATGTCCTGAAGGTGTGGGAGGGCGGCATGTCGCTGCATGGCGGCGCGCTCGGTACTATCCTTGCCATCTTCATCTTCTCGCGCGTCCACAAGCTGCAATTCCTGCGGATTTGCGACTATGTGGCCTGCTGCATCCCGTTCGGCCTGTTCTTCGGACGGCTCGCCAATTTCGTGAACGGAGAGCTTTGGGGCCGCACGACGGATGTTCCCTGGGCCGTCATCTTCCCCACCGGGGACGGCCTGCCGCGTCATCCCAGCCAGCTTTACGAAGCAGGTCTGGAAGGCGTGCTGCTGTTCACGATCCTGTGGTACTTCTTCTGGAAGACACAGGCGCGCTACAAGCCCGGCTTCCTGATGGGTGTGACCGCGATCGTCTACGGTGCCTCACGCTTTTTCCTGGAATATTTCCGCCAGCCGGACCGCCAATTGCAGTGGCTGGCCGATCAGACCGGCCTGAGCATGGGCCAGTGGCTCACCATTCCGATGATCCTGCTCGGCCTCTTCCTCGTGCTGACCGCCAAAGGCCGGCGCCAGCGGATCGAACCGGTTGCCGGTCAGGACAGCATTGCCTGAAGAGCTGGCGCTCGCCGACCAATTGCGGCGCCGGATCGCGGCCTCCGGCCCGATCAGCGTTGCCGAATATATGCGAGAGGCCAACGCCGCTTATTATGCGGCCGGCGATCCGTTCGGCGCTGGCGGCGATTTCGTCACCGCGCCCGAGATCAGCCAGATGTTCGGCGAAATGGTGGGCCTGTGGCTGGCCGATCTGTGGATTCGCGCAGGCCGCCCCGAGCCGGTCCATTATGTGGAACTGGGGCCGGGCCGCGGCACGCTGGCGCATGATGCGCTGCGTTCCGCCACCGGATTTGGCCTGTCGCCTTCGGTCCAGCTGGTGGAGACCAGTGCGGCGCTACGATCGGCGCAGCGTGAACGGCTGCCCCTGGCCGAATGGCATGACAGCATCGAAAGTCTGCCGCGTGACGGCCCTCTGCTGATCGTTGCCAACGAGTTTTTCGACGCCTTGCCCGTGCGCCAGATGATCGCGACCGAAGACGGCTGGCGCGAGCGGATGGTGGCGCTGGACGGCGATGATGGCTTTGCCGCCGAAACCGGTACGCGCGCGGTCGACGCGCTCGTGCCGGACGCGGTGCGCGGCGCTCCGGTTGGCAGCATCTATGAACACAGCCCCGATGCCGCCACCATCCTGTTCGATCTGCTGCGCCGAATCGCCGCCCAGGGCGGAGCGCTTCTCGCTATCGATTACGGATATGATCGATCCGGCATCGGCGAGACACTTCAGGCGGTGAAGGATCACGCCCGCGCAGAACCCTTTGCCGATCCCGGAGCGGTGGATCTGACGGCCCATGTCAATTTTCAGGAGCTCGCCAATATCGGCCGGGTGGCGGAAATGGGCGTTCACGGCCCAGTGGGTCAGGGCCGGTGGCTTGCGATGCTCGGCATCGTGACGCGGGCGCGAACGCTGGCTAGTGCTGCGCCCGATCAGCGCAGCGCGATCGCCGCTGCACTGAAACGGCTGACCGCGCCTGATGAAATGGGCGAGCTGTTCAAGGTGCTCGGCTTTACGGCGCCGGGCTGGCCGACGCCGGAAGGCTTCGCTTAACCGGCCACCCAGGCGGCGACCGCCTGTGCCACCTCATTCGCTGCGCTGTTGAGCGAGGCACCGGCATTTGCCGGATCGATGCTGGTGAGCGGGCGGGTCGCGGTGAACCGGCGCGTTTCCACCCGGCCCTGCGGCAGCCGTCGCACGGCATCAAAGGTCACCACGGCCCGGCTGGGCGCTTCGTACACGCCGAAATCGACGAGCTCTCCGGTAAGATAATCCTGCGATTTGCCGCCCGATTCCGCCTCATCAAGGACAAGCCGTCCGCGCGCCGCGATAGTTTCCGACAACAGGCTGGTGAACAGGCTTGCAGGCGTATCCGCCCAGCTGCCGTCCTTAAGATAGCTGATGGTGCCCGATGCGCTGGTCACCGGGATGCGCGTGACGCTGAGCTTCTGCGGCGTGGATGGCTCCGTGACCACCAACGCGCTCGCCTGGCTGCCGGCCATTACGGTACCGGCCTGAACCGTCTGGTCCGGCGTCAGCGTAAGGAGGAAGGGCGGCGCATCGGGGCCGAAACTTATGCAGGCCGACAGCATCGCCGCCGGTGCCAGAACGAGCAAGCTCAGGGCTTTCATGGGCAGTCTCATTTCCCTTTGTAATCCGGCAGCGGCTGCGACGAGATCAGCGAACCGGCGCCGCCCCGATTGACCTTCTCGGTAATGCTTTTCAGCGACTTCGTGGTGGCCTGCAGATCGCGCACCAGCTGGTTCACTTCCGGCACGGTCTGTTCGGAGAAGCTGGTGACGCCCGGCTGGGCGGCCTGCACCGTGTTTTCAAGCGCTTTCATGCTGGTCCGCGCCGAAGCCATGGTCTCACGCAGCTCGGCCGCCAGTTGCTGGCCATCGCTGTTCACCAGCTTGTCGGTGCTGTCGGCAAGATTGCCGATCTTCTGCGCCGCATCGCCGGCCTGGCGCACAGCAACGCGCGCATCGCGCAACGCGGCGGTCAGTTCAGGCGCTTGCTCGGCAAAACTTGCCGAAATCGATTCGACGTTGTTCAGCAGTTGCGAGAAGCTTTCCTGATTGTCCTCGGACAATAGCTCGCTCAGGCGCTCGGTCAGCGTCGACAGGCGTTCCACCAGCAGCGGCGCATTGTTCAGAAGCTCGCCCAGAGCACCGGGCTTGGTCGGGATCACCGGCACGCCCTCCGGCCCATCTTCCACGATCGGCGGCGATCCCTTCACCGCGCCGCTCAGCTGGATTTCCGATACGCCGGTAAAACCGATGCCGCTCACCGTTGCCATCGTGCCCTGCAGAATCGGCACGCTATCGTCCACCGCGATACGTACGCGGACGAACTCGGGGTCGTTCTCCCAGAGCTTGATCGCCTTCACCTGACCGATCGGCACGCCCGAATAGGACACGCCGGAGCCCTGTGCGAGGCCGCTTACCGAGCTCTTGAAGAAGATGTCATATTCCTTGCGGTCGCCTTCGCCGAACCGGGCGAGCCAGATGATGAGCACCACCGCAGCGGTGACGAGCATCAGCGTGACCGCGCCGACAAGTACATGATTGGATTTGGTTTCCATTGTCTGTGCCTTATGCCTCGCCGTCGGGCGCGCTGTCCATTGCCTTTGCCGCGCTATCATTCCGCGCTGCCTGACCCGATACGCGATCTTTCGCCCCAAGAGCGGCGCGGCCGCGTGGGCCGGTGAAATATTCGGTGATCCACTCATGATCCAGCTGGATCAGTTCATCGATCGTGCCGGTTGCAATCACATGTTTGTCCGCAAGCACCGCCACCCGGTCGCAAATTGCGTGCAGCGTATCGAGATCGTGCGTGATGAGAAAGACCGTGAAGCCCAGCGTTTCCTGCAGGTTGCGCGTCAGTTCATCGAACTTGGCCGCGCCGATCGGATCGAGGCCCGCGGTCGGCTCGTCCAGGAACAGCAGGTCCGGGTCCATCGCCAGCGCCCGCGCAAGGCCTGCACGTTTCTTCATACCGCCCGAAAGCTCCGACGGGTATTTGCTCGCGGATTCGGGGGGCAGACCGACAAGATTGATCTTGTACCGGGCCAGTTCGTCCAGCAGCCTGGGCGTGAAGTCCGGATAGAATTCGCGCAGGGGAACCTGGACGTTTTCAGCGACCGTGAGGGTGGAAAACAAGGCACCGCCCTGGAACAAGACGCCCCAGCGCTTGCGCACGTCCTGCGCCTCGCTGCCCTCCTCCAGCGCCTCTTCTTCCTCCATCTCGCCGAGCATATTGTGGTTGAAGACGCGAATCTTGCCCGCATCAGGCTGCTGCAGCCCGATGATGGAACGCATCAACACAGACTTGCCCGTGCCAGACCCGCCCACAACGCCGAGGACTTCGCCGCGGCACACGTCGAGATCGAGATTTTCGTGGATGACCTGATCGCCGAAGCTGTTCTTCAGCCCACGGACCTTGATCACCGTATCGGGAATGCGGGATTGCTTGCGCGTCATACCCAACCCAATGCGCTGAAGAATACGGCGAAAAACGCGTCGAGCACAATCACCATGAAGATCGCCTGCACCACTGCGGCGGTAGTCTTGAGACCGACCTGTTCGGCATCATTTTCCACCTGCAGGCCCTGATAGCAGCCCGCGATGGCGACGATGGCACCGAAGACCGGTGCCTTGATCAGCGCGATCCACAGATCGGTAATCGGGGTCACCTCGCGCAGCCGCGAGACGAAGGTCGCAGGCGGGATATCAAGCCCGATCCAGCACAACAGACCGCCGCCGACGATCGCGATAATCGAGGCATAGACGGTGAGGAGCGGCATCATCAGGACGGTGGCGAGAACGCGGGGGAGGACGAGCGCCTCCATCGGCGACACGCCGATCGTGCGCATCGCATCGATTTCCTCGGTCAGCTTCATCGTACCGATCTGCGCAGCAAAGGCACTGCCGGACCGGCCTGCGACCATGATGGCCGTCATCAGCACGCCTAGTTCACGCAAGGTGAGGCGGCCGACGAGATTGATGGTGAAGATTTCCGCGCCGAACGCCCGCAGCTGAACCGCGCCCTGCTGCGCGATGACCACGCCGATCAGGAAGCTCATCAATCCGACGATGGCAAGCGCACGCACACCCACGACGTCGAAACGTTGAATGATCGCGTTCCAGCGAATGCGGCGCGGGTGCATCAAGACGCGGCCGGTGGCCAGCACGGTCGACCCGAAAAAGGCGATCAGTCCGATGAAGCTGGAAAAGCCCGCGATCGTCGCCTCGCCCACCTCGGCCAGCATGGCGCGGAAGGGCGGGCCGTGATCGCGCTCCAGTTCCACCGGCTCGTCCGAGCGGCGGACTTCTTCGATTAGCTGGCGCTGATCATCGTCGCAGCCGATGATCTCTGCATCGCTGTCACGCGCGGTCCGCACGAGCAGCCAGGCGCCGACCGTGTCGAGATGTTCGATGTTCGAAATATCGAGGGCGGCGATATCGTCCGTATCACGCAGGCGGCGCGATAGATTGCCGATCTGCGAGATCGACAGACTGCCGGAGAAGACAAGCGTGCGCCCGCCCTCTCCGTTCTGTTCGTCGAAATCCGCGCGCAAACTCATTACCCGCGCAGATGGACCATTCACAGCGCCCTTACAAGCGCCAAACCGTGGTTATACCGCGTCGAGCGCCTGCTCGAAATCGGCAATCAGATCGTCCGGGTCTTCCACACCGATCGAGATGCGCACCAGATTGTCGGTGATGCCAAGTGCTTTCTTGCGCTCGTCGGAGACAGAAATGTGCGTCATCGCCGCGGGATGACTGGCCAGCGTTTCGGTGCCGCCGAGGCTGACCGCCAGCTTGGCGAGCTTCAGATTGTCGAGGAAGCGGAAGCTCTCTTCCTCACCGCCCTTCACGAACAGCGAGAAGGTCGATCCGGCGCCCAGGCAATGCCGGTCGTAGATGTCCTTCTGCGAAGGATCCTCGATGAAGCCGAGATAGCCGACGCGTTCCACCTTCGGATGGCCTTTCAGGAAGGTGCAGACCTTTTCGGCATTTTCGCCCGCGCGCGCCATCCGCAGTTCCACCGTCTCCAGGCTGCGCAGCAGCATCCACGCGGTGTTGGGGTCACTGATCGTGCCGATCGTGTTGCGCATCGCCCGGATCGGGTCGAGCCAGCGCTTTTCGCCAAGCGCCGCACCTGCCACCAGATCGCTGTGCCCACCGACATATTTGGTCAGCGAGTAGATCACGATGTCCGCACCATGATTGAGCGGACGCTGCCAGAGGGGGCCAAGGAAGGTGTTGTCGATCGCCACCGGCGGCATATCATCACCCGTGCCGAACACCTCGTCGCGTGCCTTGGACACGCCTTCGATGTCGACCAGCGCGTTGGTCGGGTTGGCCGGGCTTTCGAGGTAGACCACGGCCACCTTCGATCCCTTGTCGTCGGCGATTTTCTTCGCGCGGCCCAGCAGTTCCTTGACCTCCTCGTTCGATGCGGTGGCCGGGAAATCGAGGAAGGTTATGCCGAACTTCGCCAGAATCTTGGCCACCATCGTCTCGGTCGCCGCGTAGAGCGGGCCGGAATGGACGATCACGTCGTTCTGGCTGGCGAGCGCCAGCATGGTGGTGGCGATCGCGCTCATCCCGCTGGAGAAGACCAGCGCATCCTCCGACTCTTCCCACACGCTGAGGCGATCCTCGACGATCTCCTGATTGGGGTTGTTGAAGCGCGAGTAGACGAGCCCCTCGGCGCCGCCGGGGCGCTTGCCGGTGATGCCCTCGAAATGGCGCTTGCCCGCCGCCGCGCTTTCGAACGCGAAGGTGGAGGTGAGGAAGATCGGTGCCTTCAGCGAGCCTTCGGACAGCTTGGGATCGAAGCCGTGGCCCATCATCAGCGTGGAGGGCTTCAGCTTGCGACCGCCAATCTCCTTCACATCGGGCTTGGGGCGGCGGCGCGGCGTCATGGTGCCGAGGGGCGGGTTCTCGTTGGAATCGCTCATGGAATGTCCTTCCTGTCGTCACGCTCCCAGGAAGGCGGGAGCTGTTCTGCTGCCGGGCGGGGCACGGCGCCTTCTAACCTCCGCAGAAGGGCATCTCCGCCGCCGACGTCGTCTCGGTCCGGCCGCAGGGCCGGTGATAGGCCCCATCTAGGCACTGCGAACGCCAGGGGCAACGGCACGGATGCTTCACACTGCTTCACACTGTCCAGAGCGGGAAAATTGCGGGTGTTGCCGAGATGGCGCAATGCGAGGTTCGGATGGGGCGGAAGCGGGAGCATGAGGCGATCAGATCAGACGAAAACCTACATTTCCAGCGGCATGATACAGAACGCCGTCATTGCGAGGAGCCGAAGGCGACGCGGCAATCCAGGGCGGATGCAGTGCTGCGAGGGCTTTGCTAGTCCGCGAGCGGTCCGGATACCAACCAACCTTCCCCACATTCCGTAGCCCTGAGCCTGTCGAAGGGCGCCTATCGTCCGTGGCGCGTAGTCGAGAGACGTCCTTCGACAGGCTCAGGACTTACGGATTGGGATAGGGCCAATTGTCATTGCGAGTAGCCGAAACCACACGGCAATGAAGGGAAGCTGGCGCAGCCTCAGCGCGCCGCCAAGCCGATCAGCGATATCTGCCGCCCGTAGTCCGGCTCTTCCCGGTGGGTTGCGCGGCGGTAACTGAAATAGCGATCCTCCAGCCGATAGGTATCGAGGCCGAGGCAGGCGACCCGCGTCACACCCGCCGCCGCCAGCCGCGCGGCGACATAGCCTTCCAGATCGAACTGATGGTGCCCATCGGCCCCGTCCGCGAAAAAGCGTTCGTTCTCGGGCGCGTCCTCGCAAAAGCGCTGCAGGAAGCCCGCATCCACCTCGTAGCTCGCCTGCGCGATGCAGGGGCCGATGGCCGCGGCGATCCGGCTCCGGTCTGCACCGAGCGCTTCCATCGCCTCGATCGTGGCATCGGTGACCCCGGCCAGCGCGCCCTTCCAACCGGCATGCGCCGCGCCGACCACGCCCGCTTCCTCATCCGCCAGCAGCACCGGCGCACAGTCCGCGGTCAGGATGCCGAGCAGCAGGCCGGGCGTCGCCGTCACCATCGCATCGGCTTTCGGGCGTTCGTCCGCGGGCAGCGGCCCGGTGAGCGTCATGACATCGCGTCCGTGCACCTGATACACCGTCTGCAGCGGCGCATCGGCCATCACCGCGCGGCCCGCGAGCCGCCGGTTCTCGGCAACGGCCAGCGCATCGTCCTGCGAACCGATGCCGACATTGAGATCGCCATAGAGGCCGTTCGATACCCCGCCCTTACGACCAAGGAAGCCGTGCGGAACGGTGAGCGTGGGGGCGGTTTGTACGTCGATCATGAGCGGAACCATATCATAGAATCCGTTCGTGCTGAGCCTGTCGAAGCACCGCCCTTTTTTGATCCGTTGTTGCGGAAGAAGAACGGCCCTTCGACAAGCTCAGGGCGAACGGAATTTTTCATAGCAGTGCGCTGGGATTACCGACCCAGGCTCTTCAGCACCTGTTCGCTCGTGTCCTTGCTCAGGCCCTGCTTGTCCGCGATCCGCTCCAGTTCGGCGCGCATCAGGACCGACCGTTTCTCCTCGAACCGGCGCCAGCGGCCGAGCGTCGGCACGAAGCGTGCGGCGAGCTGGGCGTTCTTGTCGTCCAGCGTCATGATGAGATCGGCCAGCATGCGATAGCCCTCCCCGCTTTCATCGTGGAAGCGCGCCTGATTGGCGGTGAAGCTGCCATAAAGCGCGCGCACGCGGTTGGGGTTCTTCAGGGTGAAATCGGCATGGTTCGCCAGCGCCTTCACCGCCTCCAGCGTGTCGTCGCGCAGAGACAGTGCCTGCAGCCCGAACCATTTGTCGAGCACCAGCGCATCGTCGCGGTAGCGGTTGTAGAAGATATCGAACGCCGCTTCGCGCTTGTCCGAAGCCCCGTGCGACAGGCTGGCGAGCGCGGACAGGCGCTGCGTCATATTGTCGGCGCGTTCGAACTGGGCAAAGGCCAGATCCGCCGCCGCATCCTCGTCCGCAGCGGCCAGATAGGACAGCGCCACGCCCTGCAGCTTGCGCGCCGCCTTGGCGTCCGCATCCAGCGAGAAAGGCACCGATGAGCAGGCGTCATAATGCGCCTGCCAGCGGTCCTTCAGCCGCGTGGCGATGGTTTTGCGCAGCCCGGCGCGCGCTTCGTGAATCGCCGCCGGGTCAATCACCAGCATCTGTTCGCCCAGGAAACTCTCGGCGGGCGGCTGCACCATTTCGGCCAGGAAGGCGCGGTCGATGCCGTCTTCGTCCAGCGCGGCGGCGATCGAATCGACGATCAGCTTCTCGTCACCCGCCTCGCCGCCAATCACGCCGACCAGATGGTCGATCATCAGCTGCTGCATCGCCTCGAACCGCGCGAACGGATCATCCTCATGCGCGGACAGGAAGGCGAGATCGGCGGGATCGCGCCGGTTGTCGAGAATGATCGGCGCGGAAAAACCGCGGTTGATCGAGAGGACGGGCGCCGCCTCGAGCCCCTCGAACCGCACCGTCTTTTCCGGCGCATCGAGAACAACGAGCTCCTCGCGCAGATTGCGGCCGGTCTCCCGGTCGAACAGCGCGATGCGCAGCGGGATCACCATTTCGCTGGGGGCGGGCTCTTCTGTCCCTGCGCCCTTGGTCTGCTTCAGCTCCAGCACCGCGCTATCGCCTTCGTGGCGCAGCGTGGCGGCCACGTGCGGCGTGCCCGCCTCGCTGTACCAGCGGCGGAACTGTTTCAGGTCCACATCGCCGCCATCCTCGATCGCGCGGACGAAATCCTCGCAGGTCGCGGCTTCGCCGTCATGGCGATCGAAATAGAGATCGGTGCCCTTCCGGAAGCGATCCTTGCCGATCATGGTCAGCATCATGCGGATCACCTCGGCGCCCTTGTTATAGACGGTCGCGGTGTAAAAGTTCGAGATTTCCATGTAGGAATCCGGGCGGATCGGATGGGCCAGCGGCCCGCCGTCTTCCGGGAACTGCGCGGCGCGCAGGATGCGCACATCCTCGATCCGCTTGACCGGTTCGGAGCCCATATGGGCGCTGAACTGCTGATCGCGCAGAACGGTGAAGCCTTCCTTCAGCGAAAGCTGGAACCAGTCCCGGCAGGTGACGCGGTTTCCCGACCAGTTGTGGAAATATTCATGGGCGACGACGCCTTCGATCCCGTCATAATCATTGTCCGTCGCGGTATCCGGATCGGCCAGGATGTACCGGGTGTTGAAGATGTTGAGGCCCTTGTTCTCCATCGCGCCCATGTTGAAATCGCTGACGGCGACGATGTTGAAGATATCGAGATCATATTCGCGCCCGTAGGTCTCCTCGTCCCACTTCATCGAATTTTTGAGCGCGGTCATGGCGTGGCCGGTGCGATCGAGATCGCCCTCGCGCACGAAAATACCGAGATCCACCTTGCGCCCGCTCATGGTGGTGAACGTATCGCGGTTGACCACCAGATCGCCCGCCACCAGCGCGAACAGATAGCTGGGCTTCAGATGCGGATCGTTCCAGACGGCGTAATGGCGCCCGTTTTCGGCCTCGCCTTCCTCCACCAGATCGCCATTGGACAGCAGAACGGGGAAGGTCTTGGCATCGCCCTCCATCCGCACGGTGTAGCGCGACAGCACGTCGGGCCGGTCCGGGTGGAAGGTGATGCGACGGAAGCCCTCCGCCTCGCACTGGGTGCACAGCATGCCGTTCGAGGCGTAGAGGCCCATCAGTTGCGTATTGTCCGAAGGCTTCAGCGCGGTGGTGATGCCGATATGGTGCGCGTCCGCGGGCAGCGGCAGGACGAGATCGCCCTCCTCCATCCGCCAGTCGTTGATCCGCTCGCCATCGACGGTGACTTCTTCGGGCTCGATCCCGTCGCCCTTCAAGCGCAGCGGCTCGCGCGTCGCAGCGTCGGGATTGCGCGCGACCTTCAGCGTGGAATAAACCCGCGTTTCTTCCAGGCCGAGATCGAAATCGAGCGCCACTTCGGGCACCAGCCACGCGGGCGGCGTGTAATCCTCCCGCCGGATGATGGTGGGCGCGTCGGCGAAAGTTTTCTGTACGTCTGCCATAGAGGCAAGATGTAGGAGCAGGCGCTTCGGTTCCCAAGCGATATAAATCGGATGCGCCGCACGGCCCCGTGGGTTAGGCAGAAGCCCATGCATATGCTCATCTTCGGCCTCGGCTATACGGCATCGCGCCTTGCGGAGCGTCTTCGCGAACAAGGCTGGCGGATCGACGCGACCGGCAGCGCGGGCAATCTCGATTTCACCGACGTGCAGAGCGTGCGCGCCGCCATTGGCCATGCGAGCCACATCCTGTCCTCCGTACCGCCGAGCCGGGAGACGGGGGAGGACGATGTGCTCACCCGCTACGGCGCCGCGGTGGCCGCCGCCCCGGCGCGCTGGATCGGCTATCTCAGCTCCACCGGCGTGTACGGCGATGCGGGCGGCGCCTGGGTGGACGAAAGCGCCCCCATCGGCGGCGGGCGGCGCAGCGCGCGGGCGGAGGCGGACGCGGGGTGGCAAAAGCTGGACGAGCGGGTGCGCATCTTCCGCCTGCCCGGCATTTACGGCCCCGGCCGCAGCGCGCTAGACAAGGTGCGGGACGGCAGCGCACACCGCATCGATCTGCCCGGCCAGGTGTTCAGCCGCATCCATGTCACCGATATCTGCCGCGCGGTGGAGGCGAGCTTCGATGCGCCGCCGGGCCTCTACAATATCGGCGACGATCGGCCCGCCAGCCACAATGTAGTGACCGAACATGCGTGTCGCCTGCTCGGCATCGAACCGCCGCCGCTGCAGACGATGGACGAGGCGGGCCTCAGTCCGATGGCGCGCGGCTTCTACGCCGAAAACCGCCGCGTCGCGAACGGCAAGGCCAAGCGCGTGCTGGGGTGGAAGCCGCTCTATCCGGACTATAAGGCGGGGCTGAAAAGCCTGCTTTAGCGCCGCGCGCGCATCGCCACCAGCAGGCCCAGCATCGCGATCCCGCCGCCCGCCGCGGCCAGCGGAGACCAGCGATAGCCCTCGAACAGCGTCGACAGCGCCATCGCCACGACAGGCACGAGCACGCTGTTATACGCCGCTTTCCCCGGGCCGATGGCGCGCACGATCCCGAAATAGAGCGGGAAGGTGACGACCGAACCCAGCAGCCCGAGATACAGGATGCCGAAGAGATAGGCCGGACGCGGATCGATCACCGGCGGGCCGAAGCTGGCAAAGGCGATGACGGCGTTGAACAGCACGCCATAGCTCATCGCCCAGGCAAGCAACGTCAGCAGCGGCAGGGCCTGCACGCGCCGCGCCGCCTGCAGCACATTGGCGAAGGAGGCGGAAAGAATGCCACCGATGGTGAGCAGAATGCCGAAAGCCACGTCTCGCCCGCTCGCCGGCATCGCGCGATATTCCTGCACGAACAACAGCGCCACGCCCAGGATGGCGATCCCCGTGCCGACGAAGAAGCTCGGCTCCAGCCGCCGCCCCAGAAATATCCGCCCGAACAGCGCGTTGGGCAGCATCAAGAGCGCAAAAGTGCTCGCGACCAGGCCCGAAGTCACGAACCGCTCGGCATTGTAGACGAAGTTGAAATTGAGGACGAACTGGCTCGCGCCCAGCATCAGCGCGATGGCATGGGCGCGGGCGGGCAGCCGCAGCGGCTGACCGCGCACCCGCGCCAGCACCGCCATGCCGATCGCGGCGACGATGAAGCGATAGCAAACCGACCAGGTCGGCGGCACGGAGCTTAGCTGATCGCGGATCACGATCCACGTCCCGCCCCAGATCAGAGCCACCAGAATGAACGGAAACAGGATGCGCGGGGTAAGGAGGGAGAGGTCTGGTTCTCCCCCCGAAACCGAAACTCGCCCCTCATCCGTAAGTGCTGAGCTTGTCGAAGCACGGTTCTCGTTCGAGAAACGCCGTTGGTCCGGTGGACCGTCTGCGACTCCGACAGGCTCAGGGCTCATGGTATTTTTCCCGCTGTCAGGCGCCCTCACAAAGCCCCGATCGCGTCCGCCAGCGGGCGCACATCGGCCTCTTCATGCTGCCAGCTCGTAACCAGCCGGGCCGCACCCGTTCCCCAATCGTAGAAATCGAAGCCCTTGTCTCGCAGACCCGCCGCCTCGTCCGCAGTGAGACGCAGGAACACCTCGTTCGCCTCTACCGGATAGAGCAGCCGCTCACCCGCAGCCTCGGCGATCAGCGCGGCGGCGGCATTGGCGGTGCGTGCATTCTCCAGCCAGAGATCGCCGTCCAGCATCGCCAGCAGCTGCGCGGCGAGATAGCGGCCCTTGGAAAGCAGATGGCCTGCGCGCTTGCGGCGATATTCGGAGGCGGCGTAGAGATCGGTATCGAAGAAGACGAGCGCCTCCGCGCTCATCCCGCCATTCTTGACGCAGCCGAAGCTCAGCAGATCGACGCCCTCGGTGATCGTGCGCCCGTTCCCGTCCAGCCGCGCCACCGCATTGGCGAAGCGCGCGCCGTCCATATGCAGCTTCAGCCCGCGCGCCTTGGCGAGCTGCGCAATCGCGGCCACTTCCTCGGGCGAATAGACCAGCCCATATTCCGTGGCCTGCGTGATCGAGATACCCGCCGCCTGCACCTGATGCACGTCGGGCCGAATCGCATCGAGCCGCGTTTCGAGCGCCTGAGCGGTGATCTTCGCGCCCTTTCCGGGCAGCAGCATCAGCTTGGCACCCGCGGTGTAGAAGCCCGGCGCACCGGCCTCATCCACCTCGATATGCGCCTCCTCATGGCACAATATGCCCTGATGCGGCGCGGCCATGGCGGCGCATGCGAGCGCGTTGGCCGCGGTGCCGGTTGTCACCGCCATCGCCCGGCATTCGCGCCCGAATAGCTCGCTGAACGCCTCGTCCAGCCGCGCGGACCAGCGGTCCCCGTCATAAGCGGTATCGAGGCTGTCCGCATCACGCAGCGCCTCCCAAATCTTGGGATGCACAGGGGCGGCATTGTCGGAAAAGAAGCGCATGGGCGGCGCTGTAGGATGTTGGTGAAACGGGGGGAAGGATAGAATGGTTCAGCGCAAGCGTTTGGCGGCGAACGCACGACCGGAACCGCTCTTCAGATAGCTTTCGAAGCGTACAGCCCGTTCGCGAGTCGTGAAACCGTGACAGGAACACAACGTCCACGGCGCAAATTTGGCGGTATGCTGCGAATGCCCCCGATTATGCTCGGCCAGTCGGCGATCGAGATCGTTTGTCAGTCCCGTATAGAATTGATCGGGATGCTCAGCGCTCTGCAGGATATATACATAGTGCATAAGCGGCCTACCAATCGTCCACCTACGCCAAGGCTTCGGCGGACAGCCTTCACCCTACATCGCGCTTCAGGCTGGCTCGCCAGCCGAAGCCCGAAGGGCGAAGGCTGGTGCTGCTGGAGAGGATTGAACTCTCGGCCTCACCCTTACCAAGGGTGTGCTCTACCACTGAGCTACAGCAGCGTACCAGATCCATGCCGGCCAAGGGGCCGCGCTAGAAGGCGGCCCTATGGGAGCGGAGGGGCGGGAAAGTCAAGGGGCAGCTTGGCGGGGGCAGGCGATATTGCTAATCCCGCCCGCGATGACCGACCGAAACGACGCGAATGACCGGGCCAAGGACGAGAAGGCCGCCCGCCTGGCCGAACAGCTTCGCGCGAATCTAAGACGCCGCAAGACGCAAAGCCGCGAGATGAAGGCAGGGGACGCGGACGGAAACTCCGCACAGTCCGCGCCTGAGGACTAGCCCCGCCCAATTCCGTAAGTGCTGAGCCGGTGGCGCCATGCGCCGTCTTCGACTCCGAAGCAGGTTTATCGGTGGCAGCATCACGGCGAGAAACGCAGACGGCCCCGCGGGGCCGTCTGCAACTCCGACAAGCTCAGTGCTGCGGTCTCTTAGAGTGTCATGTGCTCACCCCAGCGGCGCGCAGCGGGTTTCCAGCCATTTGCGATCATCGCCGTCCAGTTGCGGGCCGACCACTTCCAGCGTGCGGGCGTGATAATCGTCCACCCAGCGGCGCTCTTCGTCGGTCAGCAGCGACGGATCGATCAACTCGCGCTCCAGCGGCGCGAAGGTGAGCGTTTCGAAGCCGAGCATATCCTTTTCCGCGCCGTCGATCGCGCGTTCCTCGACCAGCACCAGATTCTCGATGCGGATGCCGAAATCGCCTTCCTTGTAATAACCCGGCTCGTTCGAACAGATCATCCCGGCCTTCAGCGGCTCGGCGAACCCGCCGAATGCGGCGATTCGTTGCGGCCCTTCGTGGACGGCCAGATAGGCACCCACGCCGTGGCCGGTGCCGTGGCCGTAATCGACGCCGTCCTTCCACAGGAACTGACGCGCCAGCGTATCGAGCGCGCCGCCCGTGGTGCCCTTCGGGAAAACGGCGATGTCCAGCGCGATATGCCCTTTAAGAACCTGCGTGTAGCGCTTGACCATCTCGGCCGTCGGCTCGCCGATCGCGGCGACGCGGGTGACGTCGGTGGTACCGTCGCGATACTGTCCGCCCGAATCGACCAGATAGAGCTCGCCCACCTGCATTTCGCGGTTGGTTTCTTCGTTCACGCTATAATGCGGCAGCGCGCCGTGCGGACCGCTGGCGGAGATGGTGCGGAAGCTGATGTCGCGCAGTTCGCCGCCCTCGGCGCGGAGTTCGCGCAGCTTCGCGGCGGCGGTCAGCTCGTCGAGACCGCCCTTCGGCGCGGTCTGGCCAATCCATTTGAGGAAGCGCGCCAGCGCCGCCCCGTCGCGCGCCTGCGCGGCGCGGTGCCCCTCGATTTCCGCCTCGTTCTTGATCGCCTTCATCAACACCGAAGGATCGCGCTTTTCGGCGATCTTCGCGCCCGCGCTGTCCAGCGCCTCGAAGATCGCAGCCGGCGCGCGCTCAGGATCGACCGCCACCGCCTTGCCGGCCAGATTGGCGAGCGAGGCGGCATAATCGTCATAGCCGCGCACCGACACTTCATTGCCCAGATGCGTGCGGACCTCATCCGTCAGCTTCGTCTCGTCCACGAACAAGGTCGCGGTGCCGTCCGCCTGCACCAGCGCATGCGCGATGGCGACCGGCGTGTTGGAGATATCGCCGCCGCGGATGTTGAACGTCCAGGCGATGGAATCGAGCGCAGTAAGGACGGTGGCGTCATAGCCTTCCTCCTCCAGCCATGCGGCGATCTCGGCGCGCTTTTCGCCATGCGACTTGCCGGCATATTCGAGCGGCTGGACGTCCAGCTTCGCGCCGGGTTTTTCGGGCTGATCGGACCAGACCGAATCGATGGGGTTGCCGTCCACGGCCACCATCTTCGCGCCGCGGCGCGCGGCGGCCTGCCCGGCCTCCTTCGCCCAGCTGCGGGTGTGGAGCCATGCGTCATAGCCGATGACATCCTCTTCGCTCGCATTGGCGCGGATCCAGTCGGTCATGCTCATGTCGGCCAGCGGGACGTAGGAGAAGAGCTTTTCGTCCACCTGATCGCGCACCTGCACGGTGTAGCGCCCGTCCACGAAGATTGCGGCCTTGTTCTTCAGGACGATGGCGCTGCCGGCCGAGCCTGCAAAGCCGGTGAGCCACTGCAGGCGCTGCGCATATTCGCCGACATATTCGGACAGATGCTCATCGGCGATCGGCACCACGAACCCGGTCAGCCCGCGTCGTCCGAGTTCTTCGCGAAGGGCGGCGAGGCGGTTTTCGTGGGTCTGCATCAGCATAGCGGCGGGCCTTTGTTCCGTGATCATCTTGGTTGCGCGCGAATATAGGGCCTCCCGGCGGTTTTCGAAAGGGCGCGCCCTTGCATCCGCCCCCGCGCCCGCGCACATCGGCGCTCATGAAAACGCACAACATTCCGCCGCGCGCCGAGCCCCGCCCCGCCTCCAGCGAACATCACGGCATCGTCAACGAAGACGAATATGCCTGGCTGCGCGACAAGGGCTATCCCACGGTCGATGACCCCGAAATTCTGGACTACCTCAACCAGGAAAATGCCTGGTTCGAAGCGCATATGGAGCCGCAGCAGCCGCTGATCGACACGCTGTTCCAGGAGATGCGCGGACGCATCAAGGAAGCCGACGAGAGCGTGCCGCAAAAGGATGGCGACTGGCTCTATTGGGTCAGCTTCGAAGAGGGCGCGGAGTATCGCAAGCACTGGCGCAAGGCCGCCGACGGTTCGGGCGAGGCGGCGCTGATCTTCGACGAGCCGGCGATGGCCGAGGGCAAGGAGTATTTCAGCCTGGGCGCGATGTCGGTGAGCCCCGACGGGCGGCTGCTGGCCTATGCCGTCGATGACAACGGGTCCGAACGCTACACCGCGCGCGTGCGCGATCTGGAAACGGGCGCGGACCTGCCCGACGCCATCCCCGGCACATTGTCCGATCTCGTCTGGACCGCCGACGGTTCGGGCTTCCTCTATTGCCTCGCCAACGAACAGTGGCGCACCGACAATGCGCGCCTCCACCGCCTCGGCGATGATCCGAAGGAGGATATTGAGCTCTTCCACGAATCGGACGAAGGCTTTCGCGTGTCGGTGGGCGAAACCAGCTCGCGGCGCTTCCTCGTCATTGCCAGCGGCGACCATGAGACGAGCGAAGTCCGGCTGATCCCGGCGGACGATGTGACGGCAGAGCCGATCCTGGTGCGTCCGCGCGAAACCGGCGTTGAATATGATGTCGAGGAGCGCGAAGGGCTGCTCTACATCCTCACCAACGACGCGCATGTGAACTTCCGCCTCGTCACCGCGCCGCTGGACGATCCGTCCCGCTGGACCGAGCTGATTGCCGGATCGGACGAGTTCTACCTTACCGGGATCGAAGCGTTTCGCGATTTCTACGTGGTCGAGGGCCGCCGCGCCGGGCTCGATCAGATCGATATCCGCTATTATGACGATCCCGCGCGGATCGAGCCGGTGGCGTTTCCCGAGGAAGCTTATGTCGCCGGGCTCGGCAACAATCCCGAGTTCGACCAGACGGTGCTGCGCATCGGCTATAACTCGATGGTCACGCCGAGCACCGTCTTTGACTACGACACCGCCGAGCGCCGCCTCGAGACGCTGAAGGTGCAGGAAATTCCGAGCGGGTACGACGCCTCGCTCTACACCACCGAGCGGCTGTCGATCACGGCGCGCGATGGCACGGAAGTCCCCGTCTCGATCCTCTACCGCAAGGACAGGCCGCAAGGTGGCCCGCTGCATCTCTACGGCTACGGCGCCTATGGCATCGCCATTCCGCCGGGCTTTTCGACCACACGGCTCAGCCTGGTCGATCGCGGCTTCGCCTTCGCCATCGCGCATATCCGCGGAGGCGACGATCTGGGCCGCAACTGGTACCTCACCGGAAAGCGCGAGCACCGGATGAACGCCTTCACCGACTTCATCGACTGCGCCAAAGGGCTGATCGATCAGGGCTATACGCAGAAGGGCCGCATCTCGATCAGCGGCGGCTCAGCGGGCGGCAAGCTGATGGGCGCGGTGATCAATATGGAGCCCGATCTGTTCGGCGCGGTGGTGGCGCATGTGCCCTTCGTGGATGTGCTCGCCACCATGCTCGACGCCTCGCTGCCGCTGACGCCGGGCGAATGGCCCGAATGGGGCAATCCGCTGACCGACAAGGCCGCGTTCGAGCTGATCCGCAGCTACAGCCCGTACGATAATGTCCGCGCGCAGGAATATCCACCGATGCTGGTGACCGCCGGTCTCAACGATCCGCGCGTGACCTATTGGGAGCCCGCCAAATGGGTCGCGCGCCTGCGGGCCCGCAAGACGGATGACAATGTCCTGCTGCTCAAGACCAATATGGGCGCAGGCCATGGCGGCAAGTCCGGCCGGTGGGAAAGCCTGAAGGAAACGGCGGAAGAATATGCCTTCATCCTGTGGCAGATGGGCATGGTGGAGGCGGCGTGAGCGAACCGTTCGAACGCCGCTGGACCGCCGCGCCGGAGGACATCGACGAACTCGGCCATGTCAACAACGCGGTCTGGGTCACCTGGATTCAGGACATGGCGACCAGCCACTGGCAGGCGGTGGCCGATCCGGCGCATGTCGCGGCCTATGTCTGGGTCGTGACCCGGCACGAGATCGACTATCGCGGCAATGTGAAAGCGGGCGAGCCGGTAACGGGCCGCACCTGGGTCGACGGCACGCCGAGGGGCGCGCGCTTCGACCGGCGCGTGGATTTCCTGGACGGCGCGGGAAAGGTCGTCGTCTCGGCCAAGACCACCTGGGCCATCCTGGACCGCGCCAGCGGCCGCCTGATCCGCGTGCCGAAAGAGGTGGCGGCAAACTTCGTTTGAGGGCGGATGGTCGGCGCGCGACGGATAAACGTCCTTCGACAAGCTCAGGACTTGCGGTTTTTGTAACGGTTGCCTGTTCTCCGTAGCCCTGAGCCTGTCGAAGGGCGCTTCTCGGTCCAGCGCGACAACGTGTCAGGAACGCCCCGACCCGGATTTTGCCAGAAGCGAAATCGCCTCCCAATCGCCTCTTATCAGCGCTTCTTTCTTCGGCCTGCCCCAACCTTTGATCTGCTTCTCGGCGACCTTAGCTTCGTACCGCTCCGTAAAATCCTGTGACCAGACAAGCGTGACGGGGCGGCGCTTGTACGTATAGCCGGTATAAAAGCCGGATCGATGCTCGGCGATGCGGCGTTCGAGATCATCGGTATGGCCTACATAGAAACTGTCGTCCGAGCAGCGCAGCATATAGGTCCAGAAAGCCATCGGTCGAGCTTAGCCGGGAAACGTCCTTCGACAAGCTCAGGACTTACGGTTTTTGTAACGGTTGCCTGTTCTCCGTAGCCCTGAGCTTGTCGAGGGGCGCTTCTCGGATGAGAGCTGCCGGTAGTTGGCGCGTTCCTGATAGGCGTCCTTCGAAAGGCTCAGGACTACGGTTCTTGAGGGCGGTTTACAGGGTGACGTTGAACCAAAGCCCACCCCGATTGACTCCGCTTGTGACCGGAACATAATGCGAACAAATCCATTCCCGATTCGCCTTATGTTCCATGTGTCACGCCTCGATCCCCGCGCCGAAACGGCCCCGGACCCCTCGCTCGACGGGGCTTTCGCGCCGTGTTTGCAGGAAATCTTCCCCGGTCCCCATCCGGCGAGCGGCACCGGCTTCGCGCTCGCACAACTGGGCGCGTGCGATCGGCCGCTGCTCTGGGTGCAGGAGCGCACGGCGATTCGCGAGGGCGGACGGCCTTTTCCGCATGGCAGCCCGTTCGGCTGCGACATCATCCATGTCGCCGCGTCCAACGCGAAAAACGCGCTCTGGGCGATGGAGGAGGGCCTGCGATGCAAGGCCTTGAGCGCGGTGATCGGCGAATTATGGGGCGAGCCCGCGGCGCTGGATTTCACGGCCACGCGGCGGCTGGCGGTGGCGAGCGAAAAGCATGGGGTGCCGGCCTTTCTGCTGCGCATCGGCGGCGCGCCGAACCTTTCGGGCGCGCGGCAGCGCTGGCGGATCGGCCCCGCGCCCTCCCCGCCGCATCGCTGGAACCCCGCTGCGCCGGGCACCGCCGCCTTTTCCGCAGAGCTGTTCCGATCGCGCACCCGCGCGCCCGCCACCTGGACGCTGCATCATGACGGCGCGGCAAATCGTCTCGATCTGGCTCCCGAAGCTGGCGATCGAGCGCTGGGAGAAAGCCAGGCCGGATAGCGCCGCTGCGCCCACCTCCCTGGTGAGCGAAGGCACGCACGGGCTCGTCATCGAAGCGGTAAACGCCGCCGCGCAAGATGCCGGGGTGAAGGCGGGGGGCCGCTTTGCCGATGCCCGCGCGATCTGCCCGGAACTCGCTGCGCAGCCGCATGATGCAGAGGGCGACGCCGCGCTGCTCGAACGACTGACCCTGTGGTGCCGCCGCTGGGGGCCGTGGAGCGCGCTCGACGGCGCGGACGGCCTGTTGATCGACACCAGCGGCGCGGCGCATCTGTTCGGCGGCGAAGCGGCGGCGCTGGCCGATATGACCGCGCGGATCGGGGCGGCGGGCTACAGCGCGCGCGCCGCCATGGCCCCCACCGCCGCCGCTGCCTGGGCTCTGGCGAGATATGCCGATAATCCCGGCGTCCATCTGGAGGATGTAGCCGCCACTTTGGCTCCCCTGCCGGTCGCCGCGCTCCGGCTCGACGGTGCCACGGTGCTGCTGTTGAAACGGCTCGGCCTGAAGACGATCGGCGATCTCGCCGCCGTGCCGCGCGAAGGGCTGGTGCGGCGCTTCCGCAACCGGCGCGATCCGGCGGCCAACCCGCTGATCCGGATCGATCAGGCGCTGGGCCGCGCGCAAGAGGCGATCCCCGCGCTGGAGACCGAGCCGCCGCAGCGCGCCTTCGCCCGCGTGGCCGAACCGATCCTGCATGTTTCCATCCTGCTGCCGGTGCTGGAGGGGCTGAGCGAGCGCTTATCGGTCTCGTTGCGCAAACGCCATCGCGGCGCGCGGCGGCTGGGGTTCGAGGCGTTTCGCGTGGACGGCCATGTCGCGCGGCTGGAGGCGGAGCTGGCCCGCCCCACGCGCGATCCGGCGCATATGACGAAGCTGTTCACCGAACGGCTGGAAGGGCTGGAGGCGGGCTTCGGCTTCGATGCCTTTGCGCTGACCGCCTTATGGCACGAGGCGCTGGACGCCGCGCAGCCCGATCTGTCGGGCGAGGTGGCGGATGACGCGCTGCTCGCCGGCATGATCGACCGGCTGGTGGTGCGCCTCGGCCGCCGCAATGTGCGCGTGCCCGAGCCGCGCGAGAGCCATATGCCCGAACGCTCGGTGCGCTGGCGGAGCGCGGTGGATGCCGATCTAGCATCTCCGCCGCGGGCCGGGCCGAACCGCACGCCCCGCCAGCTTCCCTTGCCCTTCCACCAGCGCCCCTTGCGGCTGCTCGACAGTCCGGAGCCGATTTCGGTGCTCTACATCACGCCCGAAGGCGTGCCGCGCCGCTTCACCTGGCGGCGCGCGCAGCATGAGGTGGTGCGCGTGGAGGGGCCCGAACGGATCGCGCCCGAATGGTGGCGTGAGAAATCGACCGCACGGCTGCGCGATTATTACCGCGTGGAGGACGAGGCGGGCGGGCGCTACTGGATCTATCGCAACGGCCTGGTCGGCGATGGGCGGGGCGGCGCGCCCGACTGGTATCTGCACGGGCTTTTTGCCTGAGCCATGGCTGTCTGAACCATGCCGGATCGTGAAGGCCCCGAAAAACGCACGCTGAAGGCGATCGGCGATGAATTTCAGCCCAATCCCCGCGCGCCCTTCGTGGAGCTGGGGCTGATGAGCCCGTTCAGCTTTCTGCGCGGCGCATCCGATGCGGTGGACATGGCGGTGCGCGCGCTGGAGCTGGGTTACGATGCGCTGGGCATTGCCGATATCAACACGATGGCCGGGGTGGTGCGCCATCATGTCGAGCTGTCGACCGCGAAAGTGCGCCCCGTGATCGGTTGCCGGATCGAGACGACAGAGGGCCTTGCCTTTTTTGCCTACCCCGAAACCCGCGCCGCTTATGGCCGCCTGTGCGCGCTGATCTCGGCGGGCCGCATGGCCACGCCGGAGGGAGACTGGCAGGACAAGGATGTGTGCCAGATCAGCCTCGCCATGCTGGAGCGCCATGCCGAGGGGGTGCATCTCGTCCTGCTTCCGCCTGCGGATTGGGAGGAGAGGTTCGCCATCGAAACGCTACCCCAGCCGGACGACGGAGAGGAGGGATCGACGCTTCGCCTCGTCCACTCCGCCCCGCTCACCGGTACCATCGAGACGCTGCTGCCGCATCTGGCCGCGCGCCTGCCGAGCATGCGCCACATCGCCGCGGCCTGGCTCTATCGCGGCGACGATATTGCGCGGATCAACCGGCTCGACGCGCTGGCCAGAGCGAATGGGCTGGCCATCCTCGCCACCAACGACGTGCACTATTCCGCGCCGGACCGCCGCCCGCTGCAGGACGTGATGACCTGCATCCGCGAGAAGGTGCTGCTGAAGGATGCGGGCTATCTGCTCCACGCCAATGCCGAGCGGCACTTGAAATCCCCGCAGGAGATGGTGCGCCTGTTCGCGCTGTGGCCGCACGCCATCACCGCCGCACGCGATCTGGCCGATGCCTGCACCTTCGCGCTCACCGAACTGCACTATGAATATCCCGAAGACCCGGTGCCGCACGGGCGCGACGCGGACGAGCATCTGGCCGATCTGGCCTGGGCGGGGGCGCAGGCACACTATCCCGGCGGCGTACCGGCAAAGGTCGCCGCGCTGATCGACAAGGAACTGGTGCTGATCGGCAAGATGAAGATCGCGCGCTATTTCCTCACCATCAAAGACATCGTCGATTTCGCGCGCAGCCGGGAGCCGCCGATCCTGTGCCAGGGCCGCGGGTCGGCCGCCAACAGCGCGGTCTGCTTTTGCCTCGGCATTACCGGGGTGAACCCGGCCGAGCATGAGCTGCTGATCGAGCGGTTCATTTCCGAAGAACGCAGCGAACCACCTGATATCGATGTCGATTTCGAGCATGAACGGCGCGAGGAGGTGATCCAGTATCTTTATCGCCGCTACGGCCGCCACCGCGCGGGGCTATGCGCCACCGTGATCCACTACCGCCCGCGCTCGGCGATCCGCGAGGTGGGCAAGGTGATGGGCCTGTCCGAAGACGTTACCGCCGCACTGGCCGGAACGATCTGGGGCAGCTGGGGCAGCGAAGTGGAAGAAAAGCGCGTGGGCGAGGCCGGGCTGGACCTCGGCGATCCGCAGCTGCGGCGCGTGCTGAAACTGGCCGACCAGCTGATCGGCATGCCGCGCCACCTCTCCCAGCATGTCGGCGGCTTCATTTTGACCGAAGGCCCGCTGAGCGAGACCGTGCCGATCGGCAATGGCGCGATGCCCGAGCGCAGTTTCATCGAGTGGGACAAGGACGATATCGACGCGCTCGGCATCCTGAAGGTCGATGTGCTGGCGCTCGGCATGCTCAGCTGCATCCGCAAGGCGTTCGATCTGATCGATGCGCATCATGAGCACCGCTTCACGCTGGCCGACGTGCCGCGCGAGGACGATGCGGTGTACGACATGCTGTGCCGCGCCGATTCCATCGGCGTGTTCCAGGTGGAAAGCCGCGCGCAGATGAACATGCTGCCGCGCCTGCGCCCGCGCCAATTCTACGATCTGGTGATCGAGGTGGCGATCGTGCGGCCGGGCCCCATCCAGGGCGACATGGTGCACCCTTATCTGAAGCGCCGATCGGGCAAGGAAGTGGTCGAATTCCCCTCGCCTTCGCCCGAGCATGGCGAGCCGGACGAGCTGGAGAATATCCTGAAGCGCACGCTGGGCGTGCCGATCTTTCAGGAACAGGCGATGAAGATCGCGCTCGACGCCGCACGCTTCACGCCGGAGGAGGCGAACCAGCTCAGGAAGGCGATGGCCACCTTTCGCTCGCGCGGCATGGTCGATGCGCATCAGGACAAGATGGTCGGCCGCATGATCGCGCGCGGCTACGATCCCGAATTCGCCCATCGCTGCTTCGATCAGATCAAGGGCTTCGGTGAGTATGGCTTTCCGGAAAGCCACGCGGCCAGTTTCGCGCACCTCGTCTACATCTCCAGCTGGATCAAATGCCACTATCCCGACGTGTTCTGCGCGGCCTTGCTGAACGCGCAGCCCATGGGCTTCTATGCGCCCGCGCAGATCGTGCGCGATGCGCGCGAACATGGCGTGGAGGTGCGCGCCGCGGACGTGAACGAAAGCGGCTGGGACAACGCGTTGGAAGCGGAGCCAAAGTCTCCTGCACGCGAGAAGAGAGACACGACCTGGTCCCCCCCTACCCATCTCCACCCGATGCGCCTCGGCTTCCGTCAGATCGACGGGCTGAAGCAGCCGGATATGGAGCGCCTCGTCGAGGAGCGGCAGCGCGCGCCTTTTGCTTCGGTGGCGGACCTGCGTGAGCGCACCGGGCTTGGGGTGCCGGTGTTGCAGCGCCTAGCCGAAGCGGACGCCTTCCGCTCAATCGGACTCGATCGACGCCAGGCCTTGTGGGAAGTGCGCGCGCTCAAAAATGTGCCCGATCTGCCGCTGTTCGCCGCTGCCGCCGCGCGCGACGAGGGGCAGGAACGAAGCGCCGCCGCGCTGCCCGCCATGCCGCTGCCCGAACATGTTGTGGCCGATTATCAAACCACGCGGTTGTCGCTGAAGGCGCATCCCCTCAGCTTCCTTCGGGCCGATTATGCCCGGCGCGGGTTCACCCGGAACGATGCGCTGAAGACCGTGCGCAGCGGCCGCCGGGTGAAGGTGGCGGGCGTGGTGCTGATCCGCCAGCGCCCCGGCAGCGCCAAGGGTGTGTGCTTCATCACACTGGAGGACGAGACCGGCGTGTCCAACCTCGTCATCTGGCCCAGCGTGATGGAAGAGTATCGCAGGATCATCATGGGCGCGCGGCTGATGGAGGTGGAAGGGCGCATCCAGCGCGACGAAAAGCAGGACAAGCGCAATGATGCTCCCGATGTGCTGCACGTCGTGGTCGACAAGCTGACCGACGGCACCGACCGGCTACTGTCGCTATCCGAAGACCTCCTCAGCCCCCGCGTCGCGCGCGCCGATCATGTGAAGGCGCCGCTGCCCGCAAGCGTCGGCATACGCCGCCATCCGCGCAACGTCAGCGTGTTGCCGAAGTCGCGCGATTTTCACTGATTTCGGTGGAAAAACCCGAAGCCCGGATCAGGCGTCGCCGCGGCCTTCGGCAATGGTATCGAGGCGGTCCATCAGCTCCTCGAAAGGCTGGCTCTCGCCGGCCTTGGCATCGGGCAGCGGATCGTCACCGGCCATGATCTCTTCCAACGCCGTGCGGGCGCGCGCCACGCGGCTCTTCACGGTGCCGACGGCAACGCCGGTAATCTCGGCCGCGTCCTTGTAAGAGAAGCCGCCCGCGCCGACGAGGATCAGCGATTCGCGCTGCCCCACCGGCAGCTTCGCCAGCGCACGCTGCATGTCGGCCAGTTCGATATGGCGTTCCTGATGGACGGGGCTGACGAGCAGCTTTTCCGCCGCGATCTCGTTCCATTCGCCCTTGAATTTGGAGCGGCGCATTTCCGAAAGGAACAGGTTGCGCAGGATCACGAAAATCCAGGCGCGGAAATTGGTGCCGGCTTTGAAGCTGGCCCGCGCGCTCCAGGCGCGCAGGAGGGCATCCTGCACCAGATCGTCGGCGAACTCCGGCTGGCTGCCGGTAAGCGAGCGCGAGAAGGCGCGCAGCTGCGGCAGCACCTCGGTAAGATGCTGACGGAACTGCTCGTCTGTCAGAACTTCGTGCGGCTCTTTTTCAGCCATTAACTCGCTTTCAACCCAAAAACCGGCCCTGTCGGACCGGTCCAACCATTATTTCGAACCCGAGATCCAGATGATGCTGAGAGCAACGATCGCGATCAGCGTACCGATCGCCAGGACATAGCGGCCGATATGCGGCGTGGAGCCGGCGCGGGCGCGATCCTTGTCGAGATCGATATCTTCGTTTCGGTTCTCATCATTCATGGCAAACCCCTCTTCTCCGCCCCGCCTAGATAAGCGGGACGGTCCTGTCCACAAGATGTGATACGCGCGCGGCCTCAGGCCGCGACGTTCATGCCGTCGAAGAACAGCGCCTGAGCGATGGCGGTTTTCACCGTATCACGCTGGAACGGCTTGGTGATGAGGAAGGCGGGTTCCGGCTTTTCGCCCGTCAGCAGCCGCTCCGGGAAGGCCGTGATGAAGATCACCGGCACCTTGTGATCGGACAAAATGTCCTTCACCGCATCGATCCCTGAGCTGTTGTCGGCCAGCTGAATATCGGCCAGAACCAGCGTCGGGTTATGCTCCTTGGCCGCAGCCACCGCCTCGTCGCGGGTGACCGCGATGGCAGCCACGTCATGGCCCGATTCGGTCACGATCGTCTCGATATCCATCGCGATGATCGGCTCGTCCTCGATGATCAGTACGCGGGCATGCGTCTGGCGATCGATCTCGTCGGTGGCTTCGCGCACGAGCGCGCGGACCGTATCGACATCCTCACCCAGAAGCGTGGCGGCTTCGCTCTCGCTGAAGCCTTCCATGGTGGTCAGCAGCAGCGCGCGGCGCGACTTGGGCGTGAGATCGGCCAGGCGCTTCTGCACAATGAAGTCGTTGCCGGCATCCGGATCGGACCCTTGAGGGCCGGCCTCTTCGCTCGCCCGCCAGAAGGCTTCGAACGTCTTGTACAGTGCAATGCGCGGCTCAAGATCGCGGGGGAATTCCTCCGGAGCTTCCACAATCGACTGCAAGGTAGCGCGAACGATTGCGTCGCCCGACTGCTGGCTGCCGGTCAAGGCACGCGCATAGCGGCGCACATAGGGGAGATGGGGCGCCAGTTTTTCGCCCAAGGTTTTTTCGCTCATGAGTTCCCTGAAATCCGTGTTGATCGTTTCCGCCGGCAAGGCCAACAAGCCGATATCGGCCGCCCTGCCCCGCGATGAAACCTTTTTGAAGCCAATTGGTTTCGGCACGCAGCAACAATCTAGCGATGATGCCGGTAATTGGCAAACGCATGAAAATTCCGCGGAGGGAAAGATTTGACTGGCCACCACCCCATGCTAGACGCGACCGCCTGAATGACGGACAATGTGAAAAAGGATCGGTCGGTGGGCAAAGCGGAGAACAACCGGAAGGGCGATGACTCCGCGTCCAAGCCAAAAAATGTTGATCCGATCCAAAAGGATTCTGACCCGATCGCGCAGGCGCTTCGAAACGCCTATCAGTCCACTGTGGACGAGGGCGTCCCGGATGATTTTCTCGATCTGATCAAGAAGCTCGACTGACCGACGATACGCCGGCGGCGGGAAATTCCCGCTTCGGCGGTCCGATGAAGGACACGGGCAGCTGCATTTCCACGCAAAGGCCATCGTCGAGCCAATGTTCGGTAAGTTCGCCGCGCAAGGCGTTACGCACGCTGGTCGCGATCAGGCGTGAGCCGAAGCCGGGCGATCCCCGATCTTCCAGCACGCTACATCCCGTCTCCCGCCAACGCAGGAAAAGATAAGCATCATCGCCCGTGCCGCTGATATTCCAGTGGATCGAGAGGCGACCAGCGGGGCAGGAAAGCGCACCAAAACGCCGCGCATTGGCGGCAAGCTCATGCAGCGCCATCGACATGGCGAGCGAGGATTGCGGGCCGAACTCCAGTGAAGGCCCTTCAATATCGAGCTGTCCCTGCCGATCTTTGTGACCAAATTCCTGGTTGACCAGCACCGTCAGATCGATCGATTCCCAATTGCGCTCCGACAGCTTGCCATGAATTTTCGCAAGCGCGGTAATCCGCTCCCGCAGCACATGCAGCACATCTTCCTTGGAACGGTTGGAGCGCAGGGCCTGTTCGACGAGAGCCATCACGTTCGCCAGCGAGTTCTTTACGCGGTGCTGAAGTTCCCGGATCATGTGCTTGGCAAAAAGCTCATGCCGCTCGGCCTCGGTCGCATCCGAGACCAAGACCGTGATGGTCTCCACCTCGTCGTCCTGGAACGTCGGATACCATTCGACTTCCAGCACGCGCGACCGTTCGCTCCGCTCGTTGACAAAGCCCATCACGCGCTCGCCCCGGATCGGCTCGCCTGTCGCAATCACCTGCCTGATGGAGGATTTGGCCACCTGGCTCATTTTGGGCACGATTTCGGCAACGCTGCGACCGAGATGTTCCTCGGCAGGAAGGCCATTCAAGTCCGCCAGCCACTTATTGACGCGGACATAATTTCCTTCGCGATCGAACGTAGCGATTCCGATGGGTGCGTGTTCGCGGAGCGCGCTGAATTCGGCGCGGCACTGCTTAAGCTCCTGGCGAAGCGCATCGCGCTCGGCGCGCAGTGCCGCCAGATCGTCCTGCACATCCTCCGACGTGGCCGAAGATTGGGCATTTCTGTCTGGATCGCTTTGGCTCATGAGCCTCGCCTGCTCCGATATGACATCAACAAAATCAAGTTCCGATTGGCACAAACCAGTTTCGGTTACAAAGTTTCCGGACCTGGCAGCTATCCGTCTGACAGAGTTTCATTTTAAAACAGGATAACCGTCCGGCGAACTTGCGGGTCCAAAGGTGGAACGCATCATCATGGCGGCGGTTTCCATGCTCGCACCGCAGGCTGGCGGCGCGCGTGTGAGGAACGGACCTTGGGTGAAGCGCTGATTTATGTCGATGACGACCTACCTGGCATCACCCGGCAGAAAAAAGGCAAGGGCTGGTGCTATTTCGACCCCGATGGGAAGCGGATCACCGACAAGGATCAGATCGAACGGCTGAACGCCATCGCCTTCCCCCCGGCTTATGAAGACGCCTGGTTCAGCCCCGCCTCCAACGGCCATATTCTAGCGACCGGCTATGACGAAAAGGGCCGCAAGCAATATCGCTATCACCCCGATTTCCGCGCGCAGCGGGAGGGGGAGAAGTTCGAAGCGTGTCGAACCTTCGGCCACAAGCTGCCGCTGCTTCGCGCGCGGCTGGACGAAGACCTTTCGGGCCGGAAGCTGGACAAGGACCGCGTGGTCGCCGCGATGGTGCGCCTGCTCGACCTCACTTCGATCCGCGTTGGCAATGAGCAATATGCCGAACGCAACAAGAGCTATGGTGCCACAACGCTGCGCCGCCGTCACGCCAAGCGCACGGGCCGCAAGCTGACGCTGAGTTTCAAAGCGAAATCGAACAAGCATCGCGAAGTGGCGATCACCGATCGCAAGCTGCTGGCAATCGTAAAGAAGATGGAGGACCTGCCCGGCCAGCATCTGTTCCAATATATCGACGATGACGGGGAACCGCATGCGGTACAGAGTTGCCATGTGAATGACTATATCCGCGACAGCATGGGCGAAAGTTTTTCGGCCAAGCATTTCCGCACCTGGTCCGCCTCGGCCCACGCTTTCGAATTGCTGGCCGACGGCGAGGGCGACATGACGTTGAAATCGGTGATGGACGAAGTCGCGGCCGATCTGGGCAACACACCCACCATCGCGCGCAACAGCTATGTCCACCCCGCAGTGGTCGCGCTGATTAAGGACGGGCAGGAGGAATGGCGCGAGAAGCTGGAGCTGCCGCGCAAGACCAAATATCTGACGCGGCACGAACGCGGGCTGATCGATTTCCTCGACGGCTGGACCGCCGCGGATATGGTGCCCGAGGACTGAGCGGCATGTCCGCGCCGCCCGGCCGAGGACGCGTTAGAAATCCCAGCAGATACCTTCGCGTTCCCAGTCGCCATAGCGTACCGGGCTTTTCTCCAGCTCTTCTTTGCGCTCCTCGCTGATCGGCTCCGGCTCCGGCACCGGCGGGCTCGGCGGCAACGGCTCGACCGGATCGAGATGAGGCGGGCGTTTCTTCGCGACGGGACGATCCATCCTGCTTACCTTTCGCTCTGCGCGGCGCCGATTGAAGGGGCGACCATTGCTTCCCATATCGTTCGCAGGGGCTCCCATCGCAAGCGGGGGACGACGAGAGGACTTATGAACCAGTTTAAAACCATGATGCTGCTGGCGGCGCTGACCGCACTGTTCATGGCGCTCGGCTTTGCCATTGGCGGGCCGAAGGGTGCGATCTTCGCGCTGCTGCTCGCGGCGGGCATGAACCTGTTCACCTACTGGAATGCCGACAAGATGGTCCTGAAGATGCACCATGCGCAGGAGGTCGACCGGCAGAGCCATCCCGAATATTACGGCCTGGTCGCAGGGCTGGCGCAGCGCGCCGGTCTGCCGATGCCCAAGGTCTATATCGTCGACGATCCGCACCCCAATGCCTTCGCCACGGGCCGCGATCCCGAACATGCCGCCGTCGCCGCCACCAGCGGCCTGTTGAACATGCTGAGCCGCGAGGAAGTGGCCGGCGTGATGGCGCATGAGCTGGGCCATGTGAAGAACCGCGACACGCTGATCATGACGATGGTCGCCACCATCGCGGGTGCGGTCTCGATGGTCGCCAATTTCGGCCTGTTCTTTCGCGATCGCAGCGCGGGCATGGCCGGTCTTGCCGCCGTCATCATGGCCCCCTTCGCCGCGATGATCGTGCAGATGGCGATCAGCCGCACGCGCGAATATGGTGCGGACAAGGCGGGCGCGGAGATCAGCGGCGATCCTAACGCCCTCGCCAGCGCGCTTGAAAAAATCTCTCGCGGCGCGCAGGCGATCCCGAACCATGCTGCCGAGCGCAATCCTGCCGCGGCGCAGCTCTACATCGTTCCTGTGGGTATCAAGCAGATGTTCTCCACCCATCCTGCCACCGAAGACCGGATCGCGAAGCTGCGTGCCATGGCGGGATCGCCGCGCACGCCCGCCGTCGATCGGCTCCGCAGCGACATGTATGGCAAGCGTGTGCCCGAACCCACCGTACCCAGCAGCGGAGCGGGCAAACGCGCCCGCAGCGCGCTCGATCCGCTGGGCCGCGGCCGCTGACCTCCTCCGCACCGGTCGAGGGCCTTGGCGCCCGCCGCGCAGCCTTGCGCCTGCTCGACGCCGTGCTGCGCCGGGGCGAATCGCTCGACCAGGCGATGGGCGGCGCGACGCAGGGGCTGAAGCGGCCCGACGACCGCGCGCTGGCGCTCGCCATTGCATCGGAAGCACTGCGCCGCCTGCCCGATCTTGATGCACTGATCGACAGCGCCACCAAGCGCGCGTTGCCGGACGATGCCAAGGCGCGCAGCGTTCTGCGCATCGCGCTGGTGCAGGCGCTGGTCCTTGGCACGCCGCAACATGCGGCGATCGCCACCGCACTGCCGCTGGTCGACGGCGGACCGCGGCGGCTGGTCCACGGCGTGTTCGGCACGCTAATGCGCAAGGGCGCAAAACTGCCCGAAACCCCGCGTCTGCCGGGCGATGTGCAAGAGCGCTGGACCGGCCATTGGGGCGCGGACATGGTCGAAGCGGCAGCGCAGGCCATCGCCGCCCCGCCCCCGCTCGATCTTACCTTGCAATCGCGCGAAGACGCCGCCGTCTGGGCGGAAAAGCTCGGCGGCGTATCGCTCGCCGATCATCATGTTCGCCTGCCCCGCGGCACCGATCTCACCGCCCTGCCCGGCTTCGACGACGGCGCCTGGTGGGTGCAGGACATTGCCGCGTCGCTTCCGGTCCGCCTGCTGGGCGAGGGCAATGGTCGCACAGCGCTCGATTTGTGCGCTGCGCCGGGCGGCAAGACCATGCAATTGGCGAGCGGCGGCTGGACCGTCTCGGCGCTCGACCAGTCCAAGCGGCGACTTGAGCGGCTGCGCGACAATCTGAAGCGCACGCAGCTCACGGCCGAAACCATCGCTGCCGACGCCACCGACTGGCAGCCGCCGCAGCTTTACGATGCAGTTCTGCTCGATGCGCCCTGTTCGGCGACCGGCATCTTCCGCCGGCATCCCGACGTGATCCACCGCATCGGTCCGCGCGACATTGCGGAGCGCGCCGAGCTGCAATCCAGCTTGCTGGACCGCGCCGCCGCTGCCGTCGCGCCGGGAGGCCGCCTGGTCTATGCGGTCTGTTCGCTGGAACCCGAGGAAGGCGAAGCGCAGGCTGCGGCATTCCTCGATCGCCATAGCGATTTCGCCGCCGCGCCCGTCGGATCGGACGAGCTGCCCGGCTTCATCGCGCCGAGCGAAGACGGATATGTCCGGACGCTGCCCACGATGCTGCCCGAGGCTGGCCGGCTCGACGGATTTTTCATCGCGCGGTTCGAAAAAGCGGCCTGATCCACAGAGTTTGCACGATTTATCCACAAAGGCGGTGCCCGTGGCCGTTGCGATGACGGCCCCGCATCGCTAGTTCGCCCCGATGGCCCATCCCGCCGTTCGTATCGCCCCATCGATCCTCTCTGCCGATTTTGCGAAACTCGGCGAGGAAGTGCGCGCCATCGATCAGGCCGGGGCCGACTGGATCCATGTCGATGTGATGGACGGCCATTTTGTGCCCAATATCACGATCGGCCCCGCCGTTGTGAAGGCGCTGAGGCCGCACAGCGACAAGCCGTTCGACGTGCATCTGATGATCTCTCCGGTCGACCAGTATCTGGAAGCCTTTGCCGAGGCCGGCGCGGACATCATCTCCTTCCACCCGGAAGCGGGTGCCCATCCGCATCGCACCGTGCAGTCGATCAAGGCGCTCGGCAAGAAAGCGGGCATCGTGCTCAATCCGGCAACGCCGCTATCGTCGCTCGATTATCTGTTGAACGATATCGATCTGGTGCTGGTGATGAGCGTCAATCCCGGCTTCGGCGGGCAGAGCTTCATCGAAAGCCAGTTGGACAAGATCGCGGAGATCCGCCGCCGCATCAATGAAAGCGGCCGCGACATTCGCCTGGAAGTCGACGGCGGTATCGATGCCGGTACCGCCCCGCGCGCCATTGCGGCGGGCGCAGACGTGCTGGTGGCCGGCACCGCCACCTTCCGCGGCGGCCCCGACAAATATGCCGAGAATATCGCAGGCCTGAGGGGCGAATGACCGGCCAGCGCCGCGAGTCTCCTGCAGAGGAAGGCCGCGCGCTCATGGTGCGGGAGTCCGGCCCTGCGGCGTCCCTTTCCGAACAGCTTGCGGGCCTTTTCTACAAGCTCACCTGGCGTACGCCGCTGCACAATATGCGGCTTACCGGCAAGCTGCCGCCGCGCCTCTACGCCGTTCCGGACGATCCGCTGCCCGGCGATCCGGTGCGCGGCGATGCGCTGCGTGCAGGCCGCTTCCTTTTCCGCGGCATCAAGCTTCCCTTCGATAAGGTGGAGGATCGGCTCGAGAAACTGCCGTCTGATTTCCAGAACTACATCCACCGTTTCGCCTGGCTTCGCGATCTTGCCGCGGTGGCCAGCCGCGCGCAGGGCACCGAAACCGCCGAGCGGTTGATGGACGCGTGGCTCGATCATCATGGCATGAAGGTGGCCGAACCCGCCTGGCGCGCGGACAATTGCGCCTGGCGCTTCGTCAACTGGGCCGCGCACGCGCCCTATATCCTGTCGAGCAGCGATCTGATCTACCGCAGCCGCGTGCTGAATGCGATCGCCCGCAATGCCCGCCATCTGGACCGCGCCGCCCAGCGCGCGCCGGAGGGCCGCCATCGCCTCGTCGCCTGGGCCGGGCTCGTCGCCGCGGCGCTGCTGATCCCGGACGGCAAGGCGCGCAAGATCGTGGGCGAAGCGGGCTTGGAAAAGGCGATCGCGAGCGCGATCTTTCCGGACGGCGGCATCGTCTCCCGCTCGCCGCTTGCCCTGGTGGAGGCGATCCACATGCTCGCGCTGCTGCGCGATGCTTATGGCAAGCGCAAGGAAATGGTCCCTGCCTTCATCGATCAGGCGCTGGAACGCGCGGTACCCGCGCTCACCGGCCTGACCCATGCCGATGGCGGCCTGGGGGCTTGGCAAGGCTCGGGCGTGTTCCCCCCGGACGAACTGAACGCGCTGATCGGAGCCAGTGGCGTGCGTGCCCGCCCTGCCCGGCAGGCGCGCGACTGGGGCTATCAGCGCGTTACCGCCGGTCGCTCCGTCCTGCAACTGGACGCCGCGCCCCCGCCGCTGGCGCGCGAGAGCGCGGTCGGCTGCGCCTCTACATTGGCGTTGGAATTCAGCCATGGGCCGGATCGCATCATCGTGAATTGCGGCGGCGCGGCGCTGGTCGGCAAGCATGTATCGCAAGGCCTTGCCACCGGCCTGCGCTCCACTGCGGCGCATTCCACGCTCTGCCTTGCCGATTCGAACAGCACGTCGATCCTGCCGGGCGGCAAGCTGGGCCGCGGCGTCGAGGAAGTGGAACTGGACCGACGCGAGGGCGAGAACGCCACGCGCATCGAGGCGAGCCATGACGGCTACAGCCGCACCTTCGGCTTCGTCCACCGCCGCCTCCTGATGCTGCGCGACGACGGCATGGAGCTTCGCGGTGAGGATATGCTGCTGCCCGCCGGATCGAAGCGCAAGAAAACCGAGGCGACGCCCTTCGTGCTGCGCTTTCATCTGGGCGACGGGATCGAGGCGCAGGCGACCGAAAACGGCGCAGTGCTGCGTCTTCCGAGCGGCGGCCTGTGGCAATTCCGGCTGACCGGCGGCACGCTGGCCATCGAAGACAGTCTCTGGGTGGATGCCGACGGGCGTCCCCACCCCACCACACAATTGGCGATCAGCGGAGCGGCGGAGGCGGGCGGCAGTTCGCTCGGCTGGCTCCTTAAACATATGGGATGAGACGATGAAGAACGTCACGATCAAGCGGGCCCTCCTCTCGGTGTCCGACAAGAACGGGCTTGCCGAACTTGGCCGCGCGCTCAGTCAGCGCGGTGTGGAGCTGGTGTCGACCGGCGGCACGGCGAAGGCGCTCCGCGAACAGGGGCTCGAGGTCCGCGACATCTCCGATCTCACCGATTTTCCGGAGATGATGGACGGGCGCGTGAAAACGCTGCACCCCAAGGTCCACGGCGCGCTGCTGGCCGTGCGCGACGATCCCCAGCATCAGGCCGCGCTGAAGGCACACGACATCGGGCCGATCGACCTTGTCGTCGTCAATCTCTACCCCTTTGCCGAAACGCTGGCCAAGGGCGCGGACCGGGACGAGATCATCGAGAATATCGACATCGGCGGGCCCAGCATGCTGCGCAGCTCAGCCAAGAATCATGCCTATGTCACGGTGGTCACCGATCCGGCCGATTACGACGCGCTGCTCGCCGAACTGGAACAGCATGACGGCGCGGTAACTCCGGACTTCCGCAAGGCCCAGGCGGCAAAGACCTTCGCCGCCACCGCCGCTTATGATGCGACCATCGCCGGATGGTTCGCCTTTTCCGATCAGGGCGAGAAGCTGCCCGCGAACCTGCTAACCGGCGGGCGCAAGGCGCATGAGCTACGCTATGGCGAAAACCCGCATCAGCACGCCGCGCTCTACATTCCGTCCGCGCCATCCGCCCGCGGCGTGGCGCAAGCCGAGCAATTGCAGGGCAAGGCGCTGAGCTACAACAATCTGAACGACGCCGATGCCGCGCTGGAGCTGGTGAGCGAGTTTCGCGACGGTCCGCCGACGGTGGTTATCGTGAAGCACGCCAACCCCTGCGGCGTCGCCAGCGCGGACAGCCTGATCGAAGCCTATCGCGCCGCGCTGGAATGCGACAGCGTGTCGGCCTTCGGCGGCATCGTCGCGGTCAATCGGCCGCTGGACGGCCCGACCGCCGAAGCGATCACCGAGATCTTCACCGAAGTGGTTGCCGCACCCGATGCCGATGATGCAGCAAAGGCGGTGTTCGCCAAGAAGAAGAACCTGCGCCTGCTGCTCACCGGCGATCTGCCCGATCCCGCGCGCGCCGGCCTCATGATGAAGAGCATTACCGGCGGCATCCTCGTCCAGTCGCGCGACAATGGCCGGATCGCCGAGGCGGACCTGAAGACGGTGACCAAGCGCGAACCCAGCGAGCAGGAGCTGAAGGACTGCCTGTTCGCCTGGACGGTGGCCAAGCATGTGAAATCCAACGCCATCGTCTATGCCAAGGACGGCGCGACGGCGGGGATCGGCGCGGGCCAGATGAACCGCCGCGACAGCGCGCGCATCGCCGCCGTGAAGGCGCGCGAGGCGGCGGAAACCTATGGTTGGTCGGCCCCGCGTACCGAGGGCTCCGCCGTGGCATCGGACGCGTTCTTCCCCTTCGCCGACGGCCTCCTCGCCGCGGTGGAGGCAGGGGCCACCGCCGTGATCCAGCCGGGCGGCTCGATCCGCGACGACGAGGTCATCGCCGCCGCCGACGAGGCGGGCCTGGCAATGGTCTTCACCGGCATGCGCCACTTCCGGCACTAAGGGCTCCACCCCCAAAAACGTAAGTTCTGAGCCTGTCGAAGCACGGTTCTCGTTCGAGAAACGCCTTTCGACAAGCTCAAGGCTACGGTTCTGACGGCAAGGTTCGCTTACGCCGTAACCCGGAATTAACCATCCGTTAGAAGATTTCCTTCACTGCCTTCGCCAGCCGCCAATTGCTTTGGCCAAAGGCAGGGGAAGGGAATTATGTCGCTCCACAACGAGCCCAGTGGCGAAGGACCGGTCGATGTCGCCATCATCGGCGCTGGCCCGGCTGGGCTGACCGCCGCCTATCTCCTGTCCAAAAAGGGCTACCGCGTCTCGGTTATCGAAAAGGACGAGACCTATGTCGGCGGCATCAGCCGGACGGTGGAGGTCGACGGCTATCGTTTCGATATCGGCGGGCACCGCTTTTTCTCCAAATCGCAGGAGGTGGTCGATCTCTGGAACGAGATTCTGCCCGACGATTTCATCCAGCGCCCGCGCATGAGCCGCATTTATTATGAGGGCAAATTCTACAGCTATCCGCTGCGCGCCTTCGAAGCGCTGTGGAATCTCGGCATCTGGCGCTCCACTCTGTGCATGGCTAGCTATGCGCGCTGGAAGCTGCTGCCCAACAAGCGCGTGCGCAGTTTCGAGGACTGGGTGGTCAACCAGTTCGGCCACAAGCTCTATTCGATCTTCTTCAAGACCTATACCGAGAAGGTGTGGGGCATGCCGTGCGACGAAATGTCGGCGGACTGGGCGGCGCAGCGCATCAAAGGCCTTAGCCTGGGCGCCGCGGTGCTCGATGGCCTCAAGCGGTCGCTCGGCCTCAACAAGCTGAACGACGGCAGCGGGGCGCAGGCCAAGACGCTGCTGGAAACCTTCCGCTATCCGCGCCTCGGCCCGGGCATGATGTGGGATGCTGCGCGCGATTTCGTGCAGTCCAAGGGCAATGAGGTCCGCATGGGCCATGCGTTGAAACAGCTCGCGCAGGATGCGAACGGCCATTGGCGCGTTACCGCGACGAAGGCGGATGGCGGCGAAGCGGTGATCGAGGCACGCCATGTCATAAGCTCCGCGCCGATGCGCGAACTGGCTGCGCGGCTCCACCCGCTGCCCGCCACCAGCCTCAATGCGGCGGAGCTGAAATATCGCGACTTCCTGACCGTCGCGCTGATGATCAAGTCGGAGGACCTGTTTCCGGACAACTGGATCTACATCCACGACAGCAAGGTGCAGGTGGGCCGCGTGCAGAATTTCCGCAGCTGGTCGCCTGAAATGGTGCCGGATGAGAATATCGCCTGCGTCGGCCTGGAATATTTCTGCTTCGAAAATGATGGTCTGTGGTCGTCCAGCGACGCCGATCTGATCGAGCTCGCCAAGAAGGAGATGGCGATCCTTGGTCTCTGCAAACCGGAAGACGTGGTCGGCGGCGCGGTGGTGCGCCAGGAAAAGGCCTATCCGGTCTATGACGACAGCTATGCCGAGAATGTCGCCGCGATGCGGGAGGAGCTGGAAGAGCGCTTCCCCACGCTGCATATGGTCGGCCGCAACGGCATGCACCGCTACAACAATCAGGACCATGCGATGATGACCGCCATGCTAACGGTCGAGAATATCGAGGCCGGTGAACGCATCTACGACATCTGGCAGGTCAACGAAGACGCGGAATATCACGAAGCCGGCAATGAAGGGCAACAGGCCCGCATCGCCGAGGACCGCAAGGCCGCGCTGGCATCCGAACGCGATGTGCCACGCCGCATTGCGGACGATGAGGAAGAGCGGATCGACCGGGCCGCCTGACGCCCGATCCGAAGGAAGCCCGCTTATGGCCCTTCTGCGCCTTGCCCATGCCGGCATTCGCCTCGGCACCCGCGTGGTCTATCTGCGTTATTTAGCCGCGAGCGTGATTGCATTAGCCACGGACGTGGCGCTGTTTCTGCTACTGATCGGCGCGAACGCTCCGCCGACCGCGGCTTCGGTAATCGGCTACAGCGCGGGCATTCTGGTCCACTGGCTCCTCTCCAGCCGCGCCGTCTTTACTGAAGCGCGGGCGAACACCCAAGGCGGCCAGCACCGTCAGCGTATGCTGTTCCTACTCTCTGCCCTGCTCGGCCTGGCTTTGACGGCGCTGATCGTCGCGGCGGGGGGCTGGCTCGGCCTGGATCCACGCCTCGCCAAGCTGCTGGCCATCGTCGTCAGCTTCCAGGCGGTCTGGCTGCTGCGGCGGCACATCGTTTTCGCCCGGTGAGCGAGCCATTTCCAACCCGTCGGCGGTGGGTGGTCGCGGCGATCCTGCTGTCCATGCTGGCGCTGACCGGCTTCTTCGCGCTGTTCCAGAACGGCGGCTTCCGCGCGCTCGACTTCATCGATCCGGATGATGCGCTGCGTCTAGTGGAAGTGCGCGACTGGATGGCGGGACAGAGCTGGTTCGACGTCAGCCAGCACCGCATCAATCCCCCCTTCGGGGGGGAGATGCACTGGTGGCGGTTGCTCGATGTGCCCATCGCTACATCGATTGCCTTCTTCCGCCTGTTCCTCGGCCCGGCGCGGGCGGAACATGTGGCGCTGATCGTCTGGCCGCTGCTGCTCTACGGCCTCTTTCTGCTGATGCTTCGGAGCGCCCTGAAGCACCTGGGCGATCAGGCGTTTGTCTTGACCGGGCTTTTTCTGCCGCTCTCGATGGTGTTCTTGGCGCGCCAATTCTCGCCGCTGCGGATCGACCATCATGGCTGGCAGGTGGTCGCCGCCACGGCCTTGCTCGGCCTGTCGCTCGGCAAGCGCACCGGCCTTCGCGGTCTCCTCGCCGGCCTCGCCATGGCGTTCTACCTGTCGATCTCGCTCGAGGCGCTTCCCTATTTCCTGCTGTTCGGCGGCCTTTACGCCTTTGCCTATTGGCGAAACGCCGAAGGCTGGCCGATGCTGGCCGCGTTCCTGCTCGGCTGCACCGCAGGCGTCATGGTGTCGCTGCCGGCCTCGCGCGGATGGGGCGCGCTGACGGCCGTTCATTGCGACGGGCTGTCCGCACCCTATTGGAGCGCGCTTGCAGGCGGCTCCGTCGCACTTATCCTGGGTGCCGGCGTGCTCGGGCACGCGGGCGCGGCCCGCCGGTTTGGAGTACTCGCACTGGCGGGCGTCGCCGCACTTGCACTGTTCTTCCTGGTCGCACCCGAATGCCGCACCGGCCCGTTCGGCGCGCTCGATCCGCTGGTGCGGCAATATTGGTATCTGAATGTCTTGGAGGGCCTTCCGCTGTGGAAGCAGGAGCCGCTGACGGCGCTTTATAGCGTCCTCCCCTCGCTGATGGGGCTGGCGGGCGCGCTGCTGGCCCTGCGACGGGTGGAGCCGCGGATGCGGGACCGTTGGCGCACCATGCTGATTCTGATGGTGGGCGCCTTCGCCGTCTCGATCGGGGTGTTGCGCGCCATGTATGTTGCGCACGCCTTCGCCATTCCGGGCTGCGCCGTCCTGATCCTTGCCGTCTGGCGATGGGCACGGGGAATCGACAACACGGCGCTGCGCATCCTGGCCTCCGCTGCATCGGTGGCGGTGGTGCCGCTCGTGCCGCTGGCAGTGGTTTCCTATGTCGATGAACTCGTGACGAACGACAGCGAGCAGGAAAGTTCGCTGAAGGTCGCATCCTGTTTCCAGCAGGAGAATATTGCCAAGCTGAACCGGCTGGCGCCCGCGACATTCCTGGCGCCGATCGATATCGGCCCCTCGATCCTCACCGATACACCCCACAGCGTGATCGCTACCGGGCACCACCGCAATCAGGCGGCGATGGCCGAAGTGATTGGCGCCTATTTGGCCAAGGGAAACAAAGCACGGGAGCTAGTTACCGGCAGTCACGCCGATTTCCTGATGATCTGTCAGGGCACGCAGGAGATGGACATTTATATCGAAGCGGCCCCCAATGGCCTCGCCGCGCAGCTTGCGCGCGGGCAAACGCCCGCGTGGCTGGTGCCGGTGCAGCCGGACGGGCTGAAACCCTATCAGGTCTATCGCATCGTCCGGCGCTGAGACCGGATCAGGCGGGGACGAAATCCATCGCCACACCGTTCATGCAATAGCGCTTGCCGGTGGGCGGAGGGCCGTCGTTGAAGACATGGCCCAAATGGCCGCCGCAGCGCGCGCAGCTGACTTCGGTACGCGCCATGCCCAGACTGCGGTCTGTAGAGGTCACCACCGCACCCTTCAGGGGCGCGTAGAAGCTCGGCCAGCCGGTGCCGCTTTCGAACTTGGTCTTGCTGCTGAAAAGCTTGTTGTCGCAGCCGGCGCAGATGAACGTGCCCGCGCGCTTTTCCTTGTTCAGCGGGCTGGAATAAGGCCGCTCGGTGCCGTCCTTGCGCAGGACATTATATTCGGCCGGAGTGAGCTGCTTCTTCCATTGAGCATCGGTCTTGGTGACCGGGAAGCTGCGTGCTTCGGCGGGCGCGGTGCCGCATCCGGCAAAGCCGATCAGAGCGGTTCCGGCAAAGGCAAGGCCTCCCTTGGTGAGGAGATCGCGGCGGGTAGGAATAAAGTGGGTCATGGAAACAATACGCTTCGGGCAAGGAAAATTCCTCAAATCCCGTCCTTTTGTGTTTCCTGCACCCTACCGCACCTTGTTTGACGCCAGCCTGAACATGGCGTCTCAGTAGCGGCTAAGCTCCACATCCATCGCGCGGTAGCCGTGAACGAAGCAAGCCGGCACCCGGTCCGGCTCACCGATCACATTGGCGCGCAGGCGGCGCTTGGCCATTTCCTCCAGGAGAATGCGTACCTGCAATTCAGCGAGCCGCGCGCCGACGCAGCGGTGGATGCCGTACCCGAAGGCAAGGTGGCGGCGTGCATTCTCCCGGTCGACGATAAGCCGGTCCGGATCTTCGAAGACGCTCTCGTCGCGATTGGCGGAGATGTACCAGAGCGCGAGCCGATCCCCTTCCTTGATTTGATGGCCGAACAATTCAGTATCCTGCGTGGCGGTGCGCTTCATATGCGCCAGCGGCGTCTGCCAGCGGATGAGCTCCTGCACTGTATTGGGGATCAGGTCCGGGTTCTGCTCCAGCTTCGCGCGCTCGTCCGGAAACTGGTCGAGCCCGTAAGCATAGGCCGACATGGTGTTGCGCGTGGTGTCGTTGCCGCCCACAATCAGCAGGATCAGATTGCCCATGAAGGTCATCGGATCCATGTCGCGCATCTCCGAATGGATCATGCGGGAAAGCAGATCGGGCGCCTCTCCCGCCTCGAGCCGCTCGTTCCAAAGCTTCTGGAAATAGGCCCCCATCTCGTACATGTGGCCGAGCCGTTCCTGGCGCAGTTCCTCGGTGCGCATTGCCTCGACATTGCCCGCCCAGTCGGACCAGAAGGTGAGCTTGCGCCGGTCCTCCCACGGAAAGTCGAACAGTAGGGCGAGCATCTGCGTGGTCAGCTCGATCGAGACCTGATCGACCCAGTCGAAACTTTGGCCGAGCGGCAGATTGTCGAGGATTTCCGCGGTCCGTCCACGCACATCATCGGTCAGCCGGGTCATCTCGCTCGGCGTAAAGGCAGGCGCGACGACGCGGCGCTGTTCGGTATGTTTGGGCCGGTCCATCGCGATGAACATCGGCATTTCGACCACCTGGTCCTCCGGCAGGTCCTGCGCTTCCTTACCGACCAGCGTGATGCCGGTTGCCTCGGACGAGAACAGGTCTGGCAGCGCCTCGATATGCTGGATCGGCTTGGCCGTGGTTATATTCCAGTAATCGCCATAGCCCGAATCGACGATCTTGTTGATCGGGGCTTCCCGTCGCATCTCTGCAAAAATCGGCTGCCAGCGGTCCTCGGCGTAGATTTCCGGTCGGCTGACGTCCCAGTCATGCGGGGCGGTGTTCACCACCGTATCCTTGGGCGCTTCTTCGGCGGCGGTGGTCTTGAAAGCGGTGGCCATGGCCTCTCTCCTGATCCGGCAGGCGATCGATCGCGCCCGCTCTGATAAGACACCATAGCCTCACTTTACTGACCAAAATGTCAATAGAGTTGCGATCGGCAACTTAATCAGCACGGTAGACAGGTGCTTCCGGGATCAGGCGGCTTTGCGCTTGCCAAACAGAGCGGCCCAAGCACCGCCGCTTGCACCCGACTTCATCACATTGCGCCGGAACAGCATTGCGCTCATCCGCACCACGAGCAGCGCGAACGCTGCCTGTCCGATCAGCGCCACGAGATGCGGCCACAGCTCCGGCACCTGCGCGGCCCGCGCGATCATCGCGAAAGGAGAGGTAAACGGCACGACGCAGGCGATAATTTCGACCGGCTGGCCGATCTTGCTGACGGTGTAGAAGGCGAAACCGAAGACGAACATCTGCAGCATCGTCACCGGCATCGAAAGCGTTTGCACCTCGCGCACCGTGCTGGCCATCGCGCCGATCCCTAAGAACAGCGAGCCCAGGATGAGGTAGGCCATCGCAAAATAGACAATGCCTAAGACAATGAACGCCGGCCAGCCCACTGCAGGGACCGGCAGATTGGGCAAGCCCGGCCCCCAGATCTGCAGCGCCGCGATACCCGCCGCGCCCCATACCGCGATGCCCACCAACGCCATCGCCAGCATGGCGAACAGCTTGCCGATGAACACCGCGTCGATCGGCACGGCGGCTGCCAAGATTTCGATGATCTTGTTCGACTTTTCCTCGACCAGGTTGGAAAGCACCATGCCCGCCAGCAGCATCACCAGAAGGAACAGCAGGAATTGTCCGGCCTGTCCGGTCAGCAGCTGCGCGCGCTGCATGCCGCCCGCGCTCGACTGCACGGTGTCCACCCGCAGCGACTTCAATTGCCCGCCGCCATTCTGGGTCTGGCTGATAAGAAGCGCCAGTTCCGGGCCCAGATTTTGCGCCTGATCCGCTGTCGCGGTGAGTATGGGGGCCGCGAAGCTGCCGCTCAGCACTGCGGCGAGCTTACCCTTGTCCTCGCCTTCTCCGCCGGCCTCCGCCTGATCGGATTCCCGCAGCCAGTCGGCAGCAGGGCGGCCATCGTCCGGCAGGATACGAAGTTCCGGATAGCGTCTTTCGCCCATCGCTTCGGAAAGGCTGGCGCGCGTGGCCGCAAGGGCCTGCGCCTCGCTGGCGGGCATGCTTATGCCGACCACGTCTGCGCCGATATCCTCAGCCACCGAACTGCCGAGCGAGCCGAACAGTACCCCCGCAGCCACCGGAAACAGCGGCCCCAACAGGAACATGAGGAACGCCTTGGATAGGACGACCGCGGTGAAATCCCGCCGGCCGATCACCCAGGCTGCACGCAGTGTCTCGTTCATCGGGCGGCTCCCTCGGCCTGGCTCTGTTGCAGTTCGGCAGCCGCCGCTTCCCCGGCGATGGCAACAAAAGCGTCGTGAAGTCCCGGCCGCTCGATCGACAGTGATCGGATGCCGGCATTGCCTTCGATCAGCGCGCCGAGCAGCGGTTCCGGTCCGCCATCAGGCAAGGTGAAGTGCCACCAATGGCCCTCGCGCTCGGTCCCGGCAGGCAGCGCGCTGCGCCACGGGCCGTCGGTCTCGCGTGTTTCCAGATGCACTTGCGGGCGCAGGCGATCGCGCGCCGCCTCCACGCTGCCGTCGAAGCGCACCTTGCCGCCCGCGACGATCGCGACATTCTCGCAAAGCCGTTCGGCATGGGCGATGACATGGGTGGAGAAAATGACGGTGACACCCGCTTCCGCCTGTTCGCGGATCAGCCGCTCAAGCTTACCCTGATTGATGGCATCGAGCCCGGAAAAGGGCTCGTCCAGCACGATCAGCCGGGGCCGGTGGACGATGGTGCCGAGCAGCTGCACCGTCTGCGCCATGCCCTTCGACAATTCCTTGATCTTCTTTTCGGCGGCATGGCCGAGACCCGCTTCCTCCAGCAACACACGGCCGCGCTTGCGCCCTTCTTCCAGCGGCAGATGGCGCAGCGCGCCCATGAACGCGATGGTATCGACCGCCTTCATCGACTGATAAAGCCCGCGCTCCTCGGGCAGATAGCCGACTTCATGGGCGCGCTTCAGCGGCTTGTTGCTGCCGAGCAGCGTGCGCGTGCCTTCATCGGGATCGATAATGCCGAGCAGCATCCGCAGCAGCGTCGTCTTGCCCGCGCCATTGGGGCCCAGCATGCCGGTGATGCTGCCCTCCGGCACGTTCAGGTCCACCCCGCCCACCGCCGTGGTATTGCCGAACCGTTTGACCAGCCCGCGGGCTTCGATTGCATTGTTCCCCATGCACCCACCCCTAGCCATTCCGCGCAATGCTGGTAGCTGGGTCCGATGAACGAGCGCAAGGCTTCGATGGAGGACAGGCTGAAAGCGCGGGCCGCGCAGGAAGGCTTTGCCGCCTGCGGCATCGCGCCCGCCCGGCTTGCCCCCGAAACCGGCGAGCGGCTGAAGGCCTGGCTCGCCGCGGGCGCGCATGGCGATATGATCTGGATGGAAGGCCGCGCGGATCAGCGCGCGCAGCCGCAGGCGCTTTGGCCCGAGGTGCGATCGGTGATTATGCTGGCGATGAGCTATGCGCCCGGCGACGATCTGACCACCTATGATCCCGCCGCCAATCGGCAAGCCGCTAGCCATGGCCGCATCTCGGTCTATGCGCGCGGGAAGGATTATCACGACATCGTCAAGAAGGCGCTGAAGCGCCTCGCACGCTGGTTTGTCGAGGAAACGGGCGAGCAGGTGAAGGTGTTCGTCGATACCGCGCCGGTGATGGAAAAGCCGCTGGCGGAGGCCGCAGGCATCGGCTGGCAGGGCAAGCACACAAATCTTCTCAGCCGCGATCTGGGCAACTGGTTCTTCCTCGGCGCGATCTATACCACCGCCGATCTGGCCGCCAACGAGGCGGGGCGCGAGCGCTGCGGCAGCTGCGATGCCTGCCAGCGCGCGTGCCCCACCGATGCCTTCCCCGCGCCCTTCCGCCTCGATGCGCGGCGCTGCATCTCCTTTCTCACCATCGAGAACAAGGGGCCGATCCCACGCGCGCTGCGCCCCGGCATCGGCAACCATATCTATGGCTGCGACGATTGCCTGGCCGCCTGCCCATGGAACAAATTCGCGAAGGCCGGGGCGGCCAACAAGGCCTTCCTGCCACGCGCCGAACTGGTCGCCCCGCCGCTCGCCGATCTGCTGGCGTTGGATGACGACGCGTTCCGCGCGGTGTTCTCCGGATCGCCGATCAAGCGCTCGGGCCGCGACCGGATGGTGCGCAACGCCGCGGTGGCGGCGGGCAATAGCGGCGATCCCGAGCTGTTGACGCCGCTGCTGCCGTTGCTGGACGACGAAGCGCCCACGGTGCGCGGGGCGGCGATCTGGGCGCTGGAACAGCTCGATCCGCAGCGATTCGCGGAGGAACGCGTTGCGCGGCTGCCCGGAGAGCGAGACGCAAGCGTCCGCTGCGAATGGAACGGGCGCTGTCCCATTGAGGCCGAGCCGTTGCGCGATCAGAAGATGTAATCTCTCAGGCCGTTCGGGCTGAGCTTATCGAAACCTCGTACTTTATCGCATTCCAGTGCGGCCCTTCGACAGGCTCAGGGTGAACGGAAGAGGTTACGGCCGCCTTATTTCGCCTGCAGCGCCGCCACGCAGGCCGCGCGGTCCACCGCGGCACCATCGCGCCGACGCGCATCGACATGGGTCACGACCTCCCGGCCCTGTCGGTCAGGATAAAGATAAGCATCCAGGATGCAGGGTGCGCCAATGAATTGCAGCTTGCGGCCGACCGGCTCCACTACATCCAGCCGCGGTTTGCCGAACAGCCGGATCAGTGTCGCCTCATTCGAACCCAGAACGCCCTCCAGCCCGCGCGTGTCCGTCATGTCACTGGCAGTGCCCGGCACGCCGACACCGGCAGAGGGCTGCCCGGAGGGCACGGCGGCACACCCCGCGCAAATCAGCGTAAGCGCCGTCAGAGCTGCGAAATTTCTCATGCCGTCACCGTCCTGCCCGAGCGCGGGCCATGGATCATGTGCGCCGCCATCGCCGCCGCAATAACCGGGACGACCAGATTGAGGAAGGGGATGCCGAGGCCGACGGCCGCGATCAATCCCAGAACGAAGCGCGGCACCGGTGCAATCCGCTCCGGCGTGCTGTCCGGGGAGGCGTCATGCCGCGCGATCACCATCTCCTGAAGATCCTTGCCGATCAGGAAGGCGTTCATGATTAGGAACACCATCGGCGCGCCAACCGCAGTGATCAGCAGCGCGAAATAAAGCGGCAGCGCGATGAGGTTCCAGAGGATCGCGCGAAGCGCCGACCGGAGGCCGATCTTGAGGCCGCGCCAGGCCGATGGCGGTACCGCACTCGCCGCACGCGCAGGGTAATATCGGCACTCGACCACCTCCACCACATCTTCGGCGAAGAAACCGATCACCGCGAGGGCGACCGCGCGGAACAGGACGAGCCCGCCGAACACGACCAGCAACAAGGCGCCGAAGGCGGCGACCAATCCGGTGGATGCCTCGTTCCATCCGATCCGCTCCAGCAATGCCGAAAACCCGAAATACACCGCCGTGCCCAGCGCGGCGAAGATCAGCAGCGTCAGCGCCACGCTTTTGACAAGCACCGCCAAGATGGCGCGGTCGCCAAGCTGGCGAATGGCGAGGGCAAGGGCGCGGAGCATCACACCGGTCCATGACGCAATGCCCTGCCCCCGGTCAATCGCATACGCCAATCGCCCTTGCAGGCCGCGCCTGTGCGCCTTACGCCGCCCGGCAACATTCCTTCTCCTCCGGAGCTTTCATGACCGACACCACTTACGACGTGCTCGCGATCGGCAATGCCATCGTTGATGTACTCGCCCAGACTGACGACCAGCTCATCGCCGATGAGGGCCTTACTAAAGGCGGCATGTCCCTGATCGACGCGGACCGCGCCGTCAGCCTCTACGAGAAAATGGGGCAGGGACAGGAAATCAGCGGCGGAGCGGCAGCGAACACGTTGGCGGGTCTGGCCATGCTGGGCGCAAAGTGCCGGTTCATCGGCCAGGTCGCCAAGGATCAGCTGGGCGAGGTTTATGCGCATGATCTGGGCGCAGTGGGCGTCGATTTCACCCATCCGCCGCGCGATGGCGACGTGCCCACCGGACGCTGCCTGATTCTGGTTTCGCCCGACGGCGAGCGCACGATGAACACCTTCCTCGGCGCCTCCCACTATCTGCCGGGCAGCGCGATCGACGAGAAAGCGATCGCCGGCGCGAAGATCGTGTTTCTGGAAGGCTATATGTGGGATCCGCCGGAGCCGCGCGCCGCGATGCGCCGGGCGTTGGAGATCGCGCGCGAATCGGACACGCAGATCGCCTTCAGCACCTGCGCCGATTTCTGCGTCCACACGCACCGCAAGGATTTCCGCAAACTGATCGATGACGGGCTGATCGACATCCTGTTCGCCAATGAAGAGGAAGCCGGCATCCTGGAGGACAGCGATCCCGAGGCAGCGATCGAAAGCCTGGGCAAGGACGTACCGCTGCTCGTGGTGACGCGCGGACCGAACGGCGCGATCGCGGTGAAGGACGGCGAACGGTTCGAAACCAAGGCGCTGCCGACCACCGTGGTCGACACCACCGGCGCGGGCGATCTGTTTGCCGCCGGCTTTCTGTCCGGGCACCTGAAGGGCGAAAGCGTGACCCGCTGCCTGGAGATGGGCGCGGTCGCGGCGGCCGAAGTGGTTTCGCATTTCGGCGCGCGTCCGGAGCAGGACCTTACCAAGCTGATGGCTGAAAAACTGGGCTGAACTGCCCGCCGCGCCGATGAAGAAACGTCGCTCCGGCGGAAGCTGGAGCGACGAAGCGCTTAATTCTGGCTCTTGCGGAGCGCCTTTTCCTCTTCGCTCTCACGCGCATCCCGCCCGCCCGCCTTGCGGAACAGCGCGCGGTCGTCATCGCCGAAGCCGAGCTTCCAGATGATTACGCCATAAACCGCCATGGTAGCTGGAATGCCCAGCACCAGCTCTGTCCATTCGGGCAATAGCGAAAAGACATAGAAGGTCGGCACGGTGGCCGCCGCCGCCCATACCAGCGCCCAGCGCCACACGCCAATCGGCGCGGCCAGCAGACGTGCAAGCAAGCGCGACTTCAGCGCCGACATCAGGCCGAGCGATATCATCAGCGCAAGAGCCGGCATCGCGCCGACATAGAGCGGCGGAAATTCCAGATGCCGTGCAAGCAGCAAAAGCCCCACACTGAGTGCCGCCTGAAACGCCAGGACGCTCAAGGAAATCACAAGATTGCGGTGGCGCGCGATGTAGACGAGCGTCGCCTCGCTCACCACGGCGGGCGCGGCGGCAACCTCTGCCATCAGAAGAAACGCAAGCGCGCCCGTGCCGCCTACGAATTCCGGGCCGATCACCCCCATCACCGCTTCGCCCGGAAGCCCCAGCGCCAGGCTGACAGCCATCTGCGCGGCGATGATCCAGAACCCCACCTGGCTTACCTGCGCGGCGATCGCCCCCTTGCGATCGTCCTTCAGATTGCGCGTGATGACGGGCCCCAGGATCGGGTCGAAACTGGTCTTCAGCTTCTGCGGCAGGCTGGCGACCTGCTGCGCCACGTAATAGATGCCGACCACGGCAGGCGACGCAAACAGGCCGAGGATTGCCAGATCGAGCCGCCGGCTTCCCCATTCCACCCCGTCCGCCGCGGCCAGCGGGAAGTTGCGGCGGCTCATCTCCAGAAGACCGGCAAATCGCGGCGTCCAGTTCTTCGGCACGCCGTAGCTGCGAAAGAATGGGATCAGCGCGGTGATCAGCGCCGCGACCATCGAGATGACGTAGGAAATGACAAGCCCGTCACGCGGGAAGATGTAGTAAAGTGGGAAAGCCGCGATCGAGACCGTCCACGGCTCCACGATCGCGCGCGCCCGGACGGTCGCCTTGATATCATAGCGATAAGCGAGCGCCGCCAGCGTGATCTCCGTCACCGCAATCGCCGGGATGACGAGCGGCAGCATCCGGTCCAGCCCGCGAATCTCGCTATTGGGATACATGATCTGCGGCACGGCGATGAGGGCCGCGCCGGCCACCAGCGACACGAGCACCGCAAGCAGAATACCGTCATAGACTAGCGCACTGTGCCCATCCTCGATTTCCGACAATTGTTCGGCCAGCCCGCGCCGCAGCCCCATGGTGGCGAGCTGCGCGGCAAATTCGACGATCAGGATGGCATAGGCAAAACGCCCGAGCAGCTCCGGCCCGTACATGCGCCCGGCGATGAACAGGAATGGCAGACGCGCGGCAAGGCGCAGCACGAAACCCGTGATATTGGTCCGCCCGCCCTTGGCAAGCGCTGCGATGTCACGCTCGTCGCGCGCGCTATGGCCGTCCACCGATGCCCTCCTGACCTGCCCGTCTAGCCGTCCACAGGGGGACGCGCTAGCTTTGCCTTTCAGATGGGCTGGCCGGCGCCTCCTGCGGACGCTCCGCACGAAGGGGGCGGGCCAGAAGACCGGCGATCACTTCGTCCACCCCGAAACTGCCGTCGAGAAGATGCCCCACCGCCTCGACGATCGGCATGTCGATGCCATGCTTGGCAGCCTCCCGCGCAAGCACCGGCGCGGTCGCAGCCCCCTCGGCCACCGTGCGCCGGTTGGACAGCAACTCGCTGGCCGGAATGCCTTCGCCGAGACCCTTGCCGAGCGAGAAGTTGCGCGAATTTTCGGAACTGCAGGTCAGCACCAGATCGCCAAGGCCCGAAAGACCCGAGAGCGTATCGGCACGTGCACCGCGGGCAAGGCCGAAGCGCGTCATCTCCGCAAAACCGCGCCCGATCAGCGCGGCGCGCGCATTGAGGCCGAGCCCGGCTCCCGCCACGACACCGCAGCCGATGGCGAGCACATTCTTCACCGCGCCGCCGATCTCCGCCCCTACCAGATCGTCCGAATAATAAGGCCGGAAGGCCGGCCGCGCGATGCGCGGAGCCAGATCGTCCCACAGAGCCTCGCTCTCGCAGGCGAGCGTCACCGCTGCAGGTAGCCCGCGGGCGACTTCATGCGCAAAGGTGGGGCCGGAAAGGATCGCGATGGCACGGCCGGGGGCTGCTTCACGCGCAACCTCGCACATCAGCTGGCCCGTTTCCGCCTCGATCCCCTTCGCGCACAGAACGAGCGGCGCGTTTCCGTCCGGCAGCGCACCGAGCACGCCGCGCAGGTGCTGCGCGGGCGCAACCACCAGAAGCGCGGGGCAATCGGCCAGATCGGCAAGATCGTTCGTCGGCAACAGGGTATCGGCGAGCGGAATGTCCGGAAGGAAAGCCGTATTGACGCGGGTGTCGCGGATCGATCGGACCACCTCTTCCTCGCGCGCCCACAGGCGGACGGGCGCATGGTTGCTCGCCAGCACCTGCGCCAGCGCAGTGCCCCAAGCGCCTGCGCCAATCACACCGGCGATGGGCCGGGCGCTCATGCCTTTACCCCAGCGCCGCGTGCGGGTGCGGCGGTCTCATCCAGCGGCCAGCGCGGGCGGGCGGCGATATCGAGCGGGTCGGTCATGCCGAGCGCGAACCGCTCCGCCCCGGCCCAGCCGATCATCGCGGCATTGTCCGTGCACAGCCAGAGCGGCGGCGCGACGAAGCGCATTTCGCGCGCTGCCGCCACCTGCTCCAGCATCGCGCGGACCGCGCCATTGGCGGCCACTCCACCCGCGACGACCAAGGCAGGCAGCCGCTCGGTGTTTTTCAAAGCAAACTCGAGCCGATCGCGCAGGCAGTCGACCACCGCCTGCTGGAAGGAGGCAGCGATATCCTGCGCGCTAAAATTCCCCCCGTCCGAGGCGCGCAGCACCGCGCTCTTGAGGCCTGCGAAGCTGAAATGCGGCTCCTTCGATCCTGCCAGTGGCCGGGGCAGCGGAACGGCCGCCGGATCGCCTTCGCGAGCCGCCTTCTCGACCGCCGGGCCGCCGGGAAAGCCGAGACCAAGCAGTTTCGCCGTCTTGTCGAACGCTTCGCCCGCTGCATCGTCGATCGTGGTCGCCAGCCGTTCATAGCGGCCCACGCCGTTGACGCGCAGAATCTGGCAATGCCCGCCGGAAACGAGCAGCAGCAGATAGGGAAAGTCGAGATTTTCATCGACCAGCCGCGGGGAAAGCGCGTGCCCTTCCAGATGGTTGACCGCGATCAGCGGCTTGCCGCTGGCAAGGGATAGCGCCTTCCCCGTCACCAGCCCGACCATCACGCCGCCGATCAAGCCCGGCCCCGCGGTTGCCGCGATGGCATCGACATCGCTCAGCGAGCAGCCCGCTTCCGCAAAAACGGCTTCCACCAGCGGCGTCATCTTCTCCGCATGGGCGCGCGCGGCGATTTCCGGCACAACCCCGCCATAGGGCCGGTGCCGCTCCTCCTGCCCAGCCAATTTGTGCGCCAGAATGCGGCGGTCGCCCGTCACCAGCGCCGCGGCGGTCTCGTCGCAGCTCGACTCCAGGCCCAAAATCACTGCCATCGCCCTTTTCCTTAACCGGAGAGGAGGCTAGCACAAGCCGCAACATGGCACAGACATTTTCCCCCGATCGACCGATGCGGCTCGGCACACGACGTTCGCCGCTGGCGCTGGCCCAGGCAGAAATGGTGAAGGCAGCGCTTATCGCCGCGCATGGTTGGCAGGCCGACGCGGTCGAGCTCGTCAAATTGCAGGCGAGCGGCGACAAGGTGCAGGATCGCGCGCTCGCCGAAATCGGCGGCAAGGCGCTATGGACCAAGGAGCTCGACAGCTGCCTCAAAGACGGCAAGATCGACGCCGCGGTCCATTCCATGAAGGATGTGGAGACGATCCGCCCGGCAAACCTGGTGATCGCGGCCATTCTGCCGCGCGCCGACGCGCGAGACCGCCTGATCGGCGCGCCCTCGATCGAGGCCCTGCCCGGTCAGGCGCGAGTGGGCACGGCAAGTCCGCGCCGTGCAGCGCAGCTCCTCAGCCTCAGGCCGGATCTCAACATACAGCTCATTCGCGGCAATGTCGGCACGCGGCTCGCCAAGATCGAGGCGGGCGATGCGGACGCCACCATGCTCGCCGCCGCCGGGCTGGACAGGTTGGGCATGGCCAACATCGGTACGCCGATACCGGAAAGCGTGATGCTGCCCGCCCCCGCACAGGGCGCCATCGGCGTGGAGACGCTTGCCGAAAACGAGGCGGTGCGCGCGGCGCTGTCCGCCATCGACGACCAGTCCTGCCACGCCTGTGTCCGCGCCGAACGCGCATTTCTTTATGCACTGGGTGCTGACTGCCATTCGCCCGTCGCGGCGCATGCGGTGATGAAGGACGAGCGGATCCACATGCGTGCGCAAATCCTCACCACCGACGGCAGCGAGCAGGCCCATGCCGACGCGCTGTTCGCCGATGCCGACGGCCCGGCACCCGCCAGCCTAGCGCGCGATCTGCTGGGCGAAGCGAGCGAGAAGCTGGCCGCATTGTTCAGCGGCCCCGATGCTAGCGCCGCGTCATGAGCACCGATCTCGTCATCATCCGCCCCGCACCCGGCGCCGGAAAGTCCGCGCGCGCTGCGAAGCGTGAGGGCTTCACGCCCATCGTCCATTCCATGTTCGAGGCCAAACCGCTGCGCTGGGAGCCGCCCGCTCCATCGCTTTATGATGCCATCATCGCATCTAGCGCCAATGCGCTGCGCCTTGGCGGGCCGGCGCTCGCGGCGCTGCAGGACCTGCCCGTCCATGCCGTGGGCGAAGCAACCGCGTCCGCCGCCCGCGCGCTGGGTTTCACCGTGGGCGTGGTCGGCGAGAACGGCATAGAGGCACTGGCCCGCGCTATCTCCACCGATTATCCGCAGCGCTTCCTGCGCCTGGCGGGCCGCAATCATATCGAGCTTGTCGAGCCGGGCATGCTGATCGATACCATGCTGGTCTATGCCGTGGACCCCGTTCCGATGCCCGCGCCGTTGAAACAGCGACTGGCCAAGGGCGACGTCACCGTCGCTCTACATTCGCCCCGGGCGGCACGCCACTTCGCCAATGAATGCGAGCGGCTGGAACTCGATCGTGGCGCCATCGCGCTCGCGGCGCTATCTGGCAATGTCGCAGAGGCGGCGGGCCAGGGGTGGCAAGCGGTGCATATTGCCGAAGCGCCGGACGATGCGCATTTGTTGTCGGCAGCGGCAGCCTTGGCTAAACCATGAGGCGAACCGTTTCTTTTTATCGGCAGATGGCCGTTTTTCGGGAATTACCATGAGCGATTACGAGCCGATCAAGCCAAATTCCAATGGCAATTCGGGCCTTCGGAACGTGCTGATTGCGGTACTGATCGCCTTTGTGGGCGGCGCCATTGCGGCCGGCTGGCTGCTTACGCGGTCGGGGTTCGATTTTACGGGTGAAGAGCCCAAGCAAGCTGAAGCAGCGCCCGCTGTCAGCACCGGAGCAGACCGGCTGGCGCAGCGTATCGATGCCCAAGGCAGGGTTGCCGCGCCGAGCGAGGCGATCGCGAGCGGTGAAATGGCGGTGCCCGCCGGCGGCACCAGTCTGGACGCCGCGCTGTCCCGCCGCGTCGGCGATCTTGAGGACCGGCTTTCGCGCATCAATGTGCAGGCGCAGGCCGCATCCGGCAATGCCACCCGCGCGGAGGGGCTGCTGATTGCCTTTGCAGCGCGGCGCGCGCTCGATACCGGATCGCCGCTCGGTTACATCCGTGACCAGTTGCGCATGCGTTTCGGCGATTCGCTGCCCAATGCCGTCAAGACCGTGATCGCTGCCGGGGAAGACCCCGTCACCCTTGAACAGTTGCAGAGCGAACTGGATGATATCGGCGAACGCTTGACCGTGGGCGGCAGGGATCAGGCGTTCTGGCCATCGCTGAAGCGGGAAATCAGCGAATTGTTCGTGCTGCGCCGGGAAGGCACGCCCTCGCCCGCCCCATCGCAAAGGCTGCGGCGTGCGCGGCGCTTCACCGAAGCGGGCAACATCGCGGCAGCCATTGCCGAGGTGGAAAAGCTTCCCAATCAGGAAGAGGCCGCAAACTGGCTTGACCAGGCCCGCCGCTATGCGCGGGCACGCGATGCTCTGGACCGGATCGAGAACGCAGCCATCCTGCAGCCGCGCGCGAACATCGTGATGGGCACCAGCGGTCCGGCGGGCGATATGCAGGCCATGCCCCAGCCTGGCGCGGAGCCGCAGACCGATCCGGCTCCCGCCCCCGCTCCTGTGGGCGAACCGCAATATTGAACCTGTGCGCCAGCCGATCTTTCGCCGGCGCAATGCTATCCGAGATTCATGCCTGATTCCTCCCCACCGCAACCGCCGATCCTGATCGCCGCGCTTTACCGCTTCGCAGCGATCGACCCGCGAAAGGCACGCGACCCGCTTCACGCGCTGTGCGAACGGGAGGGCGTGAAGGGCACGCTTCTTCTCGCGAACGAGGGCATCAACGGCACCATCGCCGGAAGCGACACCGGCATTGCTGCGGTGCTGAAGGCGATCCGCGCGCTGCCCGACTGCGAAACGCTTTCGGTGAAGTTCTCACGCGCCGAAGAAATGCCCTTCCACCGCCTGAAGGTGAGGATAAAGCGCGAAATCGTGACCATGGGTCAGCCCGATATCGATCCCGCCCGGTCGGTCGGCACCTATGTGCCGCCACGCGAATGGAACGCGCTGGTGGACGATCCCGATACAATCCTGATCGACACCCGAAATGACTATGAAGTGGCGATCGGCAGCTTCCGCGGTGCCATCGATCCGCGCACGAAGAGCTTTCGCGAATTTCCCGATTGGTTCGAGGCGCATCGTGCGGAATGGGAAGCGGATGGCAGGCATCCGAAGATCGCGATGTTCTGCACCGGTGGCATCCGCTGCGAAAAGGCGACCGCTTTTGTGAAGCAGCAGGGACTGGAGGAAGTTTACCATCTGGAGGGCGGCATCCTCGCCTATCTTGAGCAGATGGAGGCCGCGCAGAGCCGTTGGGACGGCGAATGCTTCGTGTTCGATGAACGCGTCAGCGTCGGCCATGGGCTGGAAGTCGGCAGCCACACGCTCTGCCGCGCCTGCCGCATGCCACTTGGCGCTGAAGACAGGGCTTCGCCGCTGTTCGTGGAGGGTGTCGCCTGCCCCGCCTGCCATGACGCACGGACCGAGGAGCAACGGCGCAGCTATGCCGAGCGCCACCGACAGAGCGAACTGGCGAAGAAGCGCGGCTTAGCCCATGTCGGTGCAAAACAGCCCGGAAGCGGCCGTGGCTGACCCTATCCTCTACAGCTTCCGGCGATGCCCCTATGCCATGCGCGCGCGGATGGCGCTTCATGTGAGCGGGATGGCGGCCGAGCATCGCGAGGTGCGCCTGCGCGACAAGCCGGCGGAGCTGCTGGAAGCCTCACCGAAGGGCACCGTGCCGGTACTGGTGACCGGGGACGGCGAGGTGATCGACGAGAGCCTCGACATCATGCGATGGGCGCTGGGCCAGAACGATCCCGAAGGCTGGCTGAGCGGGGTCGATGACGATCTGATTGCGGCCAATGACGGGCCGTTCAAACATCATCTCGACCGCTACAAATATGACACGCGCTATGACAGCGATGGGGCGCACCACCGCAGCGAAGCAGTGGCAATCCTGACCGGCTTGGAGCGCCGTCTTGAAGATGGCGAATATCTATGCGGCAATCGCCGCACGCTGACGGATATCGCCATCTTTCCTTTCGTCCGGCAGTTTGCCGGGGCCGATCGCGACTGGTTCGATGCGCAGCCTTTGCCGCAGTTGCAGCTCTGGCTTGCCCGCCTGCTGGCTTCGGATCTGTTCGCGGCGATCATGGTGAAGCGCGCCCCCTGGATTTCGGATGCCTGAAAACCGGGACCAGGACAGGAGCGATAAGGCTCTGGTGAAGGCCGCCTGCACCCATTTCCTGTCGCAGCACCCATCCGTCCCGGTTTCGCAGAGGTTATGTCAGCTTGCCGCCTTGCCCTACGCCGCGGAACAGCCGGACCTATATGGCAAGGGCGGTGCGACGGCGCTGCTGGAACGGCGCGTGGCGGATATGCTGGGCAAGCCCGCCGCGCTGTTTTTCACCAAAGGCGTGACGGCGCAGCTTTGTAGCCTGCGCGTCCATATGGAGGCGGCCGGGATAAGCCGTGTGGCGCTGCACCCGCAAAGCCATCTCGATGTGGACGAGGCCGGTGCGATCCACCGTGTCGGCGGCGCCGAGGTGGTTCGGCTGGGCCGTTACCAGCCTTTTTCCCTGGCCGATCTTCAGGCTGTGAACGAGCGGCTGGCCGCAGTGGTAATCGAGCTTCCTCTGCGTCGGTCGGGCTACCTCCTGCCGAAGATGGAAGCATTGCAGGCGATTTCCGACTATTGCCGGGCGCGGCAGATCGCGCTGCATCTCGATGGTGCGCGTTTGTGGGAAGCCGCGGCAGCCTATGGCGTCTCGTTGGAAGACCTCGCCGCGCTGGCCGACAGCGTCTATGTTTCTTTCTACAAGGGATTGGGCGGCCTTGGCGGGGCTATGCTGCTGGGCGCGAATGACCATATCGCTGCGGCGCTGCCTTGGAAGACCCGCTATGGCGGCGACCACTTCACCAGCTACCCACAGGCAATTTCCGCGCTGGCCGGGCTCGACGATCATATCGGCCGGATGGGCCATTATACCGCGCGCGCGCGCAGCTTGGCCGCGGCTCTGGACGGGTCAATCGACGCGATCGTTCATCCGAAACCGCCGCACAGCAATGCTTTCCAGCTTTTGATCGAAGGCACCCCGGCCGAGCTTACCGAACGGAATCTGGCCTTTGCGCGCAACCATGGCGTGTGGCTGTTCAATGCCTTCACCGAAGCGCCGCTGGCTGGCCGCTCGGTCGGCGAGATCGTGATCGGCGCGGCGGCGGACAACTATACCGACGATGAGGCCGTTCGCTGGCTGTCGCGGTTCACTTAGCAGGATCGGTAAAGGCAGCCGCATCGAAGCCGGCCTGCCGTTCCGTCTCGACGCCTTCCCAGCCGCCGCCGAGCGCCTTGAACAAGGCGATGCTATATTGGCGAAGCTGCGCGTCGCTCTGTGCGAGCTGCTCACGCGCGGACAACCACTGGGCGCGGGCCTTCAGCGCCGCGTCTTCCGAAACAAAGCCTGCGGCGTACCGCGCTTCGACCGCCTTGGCATTGGCCTGCGCATCCGCCACGCCCTGTGCCAGCACACCATTGCGGCGGCGCTCGGTATCGATCTGCGCGAGCGGATCCTCCACATCGCGCAGCGCGTTCAGCACGGTCTTGCGATATTGCAGATAGGCCTCGTCACGCGCCGCCTCCCGCCCTGCGACCGCAGCCTTTCGCTGGCCAAAATCGAAGATCGGAAACTGGCCGAGCGCGCTGCCCGTCAGCTGCAGGCTGTCCGTGCTGATCAGCGATGACAGCGCCGTGGAGATCAGCTGCACCATGCCGGTGAGGCTGAATTTGGGATAGAGGTCTGCCACCGCAACGCCGATATCCGCAGTGCTTGCCGCCAGATTGCGCTCGGCAGCGCGGATGTCCGGGCGGCGGCGGAGCAGATCGGACGGTAGGCCCGGCGGCACGATCGGCGCGGTCACCAAAGGCGCATCGAAATGCGCCAGTTCGCCGTCGAGCGCGCCGGGTTGATCGCCCAGTAACAGGGCTATCGCGTGGCGGCGCACCGCCATGTCCGCCCGGATCGGCTCGATTCGCGCCTGATCCGCCGTCAATTGCTGGCGCGCGTTGATGGCCTCGATCGCCGGGATCAGGCCGACCTCTGCGCTGTGCGCGGCAATATCGACGACGCGCTGCTGCGCCGCGATTTCGGTCTGGATGACGTCCATCTGCTGCTGATCGAACCGCAAGGCGAAATAGGCCTGCGCTATCTCGCCGGCCAGCATGACTTCGGCATCGCGCGCATTCCAGATCGCCGCTTCGGTGCGCGCGATGGCCGCTTCGGTACCGCGCTTGGCGCCGCCGAAAAGATCAAGCTCCCAATTGGCATCGAAGCCAGCCGCATAGGTGGTGATGCCGCCGCCCGGCAGGGCCACACCATTGGTCGCACCGCCGCCGGGTCCGCCCGAACCGGCCGACCCGCCGCCACCGAAGGCCCGCGCCAGATTGGCGAAGCCTGCGTTCTTGCTGAGCTCCAGCTGGCTCACGCTGGCCTGCGCATCGAGCGAGGGCAGGCCCTTGGCCCGCGCCGCAATCTCCTGCAACCGCGCCTGACGCACCCGCGCAGCGGCGATGGCGATGTCCGGATTGCCCTCAACCGCCCGGGCGATCAGCGACGTCAGTTCCGGATCCTTGTAATAGGTCCACCAGCGCGCCGGATCGATCGCATCGTCGATCGGCGCGGGGCCGGTGAAAGCGGGCGGCAGCTGCGTCTCCGGCGCGGTGTAATTCGGCCCGACGGTGCAGGCCGACAGCATCACACTGGCAAGGAGAAGTGATTTACCGAAATATTTCAATGTCCTGCTCCTGCCGGTGCGGATGCGCCATCAGACTTGCGCATGAGGAAGACGAGCGGAGAAACCACGAAGACGATCACCATCAGGAAGTGGAAGACGTCGATGAAGCCCAGCATTGCCGCCTGACGCTGCACCTGCTGATAGAGGATGGCGAGCGCCGCCAGATCCTGCCCTCCCGTCAAGCCTTGAGCCTGCGCCATCCACTGGTTGTAGTTGGGATCGAGCGGGTTGAGGTGCTGCACCATCTCCGCCTGGTGAACCTGCATCGAGTTGGCGAGCTTGGTCTGGGCGAGCGAAATGCCGATCGAACCGCCGAGATTCCGGCAGACGTTGAGCAGGCTGGATGCCTGCGCGGTCTGGGTCTGTTTCAGCCCGACATAGGCGACCGCGTTGATCGGAACGAACAGGAAGGGCAGCGCGATCGACTGATAGAGGCGCGCGATGGCCGCATCGGCGAAGCTCATGTCCGTGTTCAGCTGCCCCATATTCCACAGCGCGGCCCCCTGGACCAACAGCGCGGGAAACAGGAGCCAGCGGACGTCCACCTTGTCGCTCAACTTTCCGGCAAAGGGCACCGCGATCAGGGTTGCGAAGCCACCGAAGGTGAGCGCCAAGCCCGCATCGAGCGAACTGTAACCCATCACCTGCTGCAACATCTGCGGGATCAGCTGGGTGGTGCCGAACAGGATTACGCCCGTCACCGTCATGATCAGCAGCGTCATCGAGAAGTTCCGGTTCTTCATGAGCCGCAGGTTCACGACCGGATCGTCATGATTGAGCTCCCAGAGAACTAGTGCGATCAGCGAGACTGCCGCAATCGAGGCGGTGACGATGATGAGGTCGCTGGAAAACCAGTCCTCCCGCAGGCCGGAATCCAGCGTGTATTCCAGGAACCCCAGGCCAAGCACGACCAGCGCCACGCCGATATAATCGATGCGAAGGCCGTCCTTGAAGCGCGCCTTGCGATCTTTCTCCACCTGTTCAGGTTCGGCGACGAAGGCCTGTACCAGAAACACCGCCAGAATTCCGACCGGAACGTTGATCAGGAACACCCAGTGCCAGCTGGCATATTCAACGATGTAGCCGCCCAGTGTCGGCCCCAGCACCGGTCCGACCACGACCACGATGGCAAAGGCGGCAAAGGCCATGCCGCGCTTTTCGGGCGGAAACGTATCCGCAAGGATCGACTGTTCGACCGGCGCCAGCCCGCCGCCGCCTATCCCCTGCAGCACCCGCGCGATGATCAATGTCGTCAGGTTCGGCGCAAGCCCGCAAAGCAGGCTCGCCGCCGTGAACAGAATGATCGAGAGCGTGAAATAACGCTTTCGCCCGATCGCATCGCTCAGCCAGCCGGACAGAGGAATGATGATGGCGTTGGCGACCAGATAGCTTGTCAGAACCCAGGTCACCTGATCGGTGGTAACCGAAAGGCTCCCACCGATATGATCGAGCGCGACATTGGCGATGGCGGTGTCCAGCACTTCCATGAATGTCGGGATCGAGATGATCGCGACGATCAGCCAAGGACTGTACGGCCCCGCGGCCGAGCGCGACGGCGTCCATTGGTTGCCGGATGCAGCGGCACTTGCCACGGGTTCAGCGCACCTTGACGGTGGGGACGGCCGACATGCCGGGGCCGATCGGATATTTGCGTGGATCCGGGCCGTTCTTGACATCGAACACGATGCGCACGGGCACGCGCTGCACCACCTTCACGAAATTTCCCGTCGCGTTCTGCGGAGGCAGAATGGCAAAAGCCTGGCCCGCGCCCTGCTGGAAGCTGGCGACATAGCCTTTGAATTCGACATTCGGAAAGGCGTCGATCTTGATGCTGACCGGCTGGCCCACGCGCATGGTTTCCAGCTGAGTTTCCTTGAAATTGGCGGTGATCCACATGTCTTCGGGCACCAGCGCCATCAGCTGCGATCCGGGTGCGACATAGGAGCCGACATTCACCTGCCGGTTCACCACCTGCCCGGCAATAGGGGCCTTAATCTGCAGATTCGCGATATTCGTCTGGGAAGCCTTGGCCGATGCCTGCCGGGCGGCGATCGCGGCCTCGGCAACATCGGCTTGTTTGCGCGCTACGGTGACGGCGGCGTCCGCGCTTTCGATCTGGCTGCGCGCGGCAGCAGCCTGCGCCTGCGTGCTGCGCACTTCCTTGCGCGCCTCGTCCAGCTGCTGGCCCGAAACGGCATTGGGATCGAGCTTCGCGAGCGTCAGATAACGCTGTAGATCCTGCTTCGCCTTCAGCGCCGCGGCCAGCGGAACGCGCGCTTCGGAAGCCGCCTGTTGGCGCTGCGCCTGAGCGGAGGAAATCTGGGCAAGTTGTTGGCGATATTGCTCGCGCGCCTGCTGGATATTGGCCTCCGCCTCGTCCAGCTTGTCGACCTGTCCGGATGGCTCGATCACCGCCAGCAGCGTTCCCGCCTTCACATGCTGGTTATCGAGATTGGCCACCTTGGTAAGCGTGCCAGCTTCCTGAGCGGCCAATCGCACGATATGCGCATCGACGAAGGCATCATCGGTGGATTCATACTGGCGCGCATGAAGATAATAGAGCGTACCGCCGATCGCGATTGCGGCGACGACGATTACCAGAATGATCCAGAAAACTGGTTTTTTGAAAAGAGACTTTTTCTGCTTTCCGGTGGGTTCTTCGGTACCGGCACCTTCCGTCTTTGTGGTGCCATCCTGTTCGCCAGCTTCATGGGCCGGCTTCGCATCATCCGCGTCTTCCGAGCGCGGGTCTTCGCCGTCGTTCATTGCATTTCCTTCGGGAGAGGCCGAGCCTTGTTTGCAAGGTTGTTCAGCATGGCGTCCACTTGGTCGGCGAGAACATGCTGGATTTCCAGGCGTGTCGCTTCGTCATAACTTCCCAGGCCCAGCTTGCGCAGCAGCAGTGCGCGCGAAGATCGGGGGCTCATGGCCTGACCCGAAAGAGCGGAGACGACAATCGCCGCCACGCGCTCATCGACACCAGTGGCAATGCAGACAAGCCGCATCATGCAGGCGAACATGCCTTGCATGAAACCATCGTAGATATGATCGAAGGCTGCCGTGGGGTTCATCTGTTCGCGCAGGATGAACCGCGTATGGTCGGCCGTATCTTCGGCCGTCATCTTCTGGGAAAGCGAGCGGAATATATCCTGCAAGGCGTCTCGCGCACCGGCCCGATCGTCATCCTCGACCGCTGCGGCGGCACTGAGATGGCGCTCCATTCCCTCACGCAGTTGCTCGGCAATGCGATCCGCGGCAGCGAGATAAAGACCCTCCTTGCCGCCATAATGATAGGTGATAGCCGACATCGCGCTGTCCGCCTCACGGGCAATTTGCCGCGTACTTGCGCCTTGTAGACCATGGTGGCCGAAGACGTTTATGGCGACATCGAGCAGACGGTCAGTGATCATGCGCGCGAATTAGTTCGATCGATCGAATGGCGCAAGGGATCATTTTAATCGGGCGCGTTGTCGATCAAAATCATCGAGAAGGATCGTCGGGAGCCTGCGCAATATCAGCGCACCACCGCGGGGGTGGTGAAAGGTGACAGGGCAGGCCGCCGGCGTTACGTGACTGGAAGGTTTCCAATTTCCGGAGGATGTCCCCGATGCGCCTCGCCTTTCTTTCCCTGCTGTTTGCAACCACCGCCTGCGTGCAGATCACGCCGGCTCCAGAGTCTTTAGCGCAAGCCCCTGCCGGAAGTGATTACGATCTTGCCGGCCAATATGCCAAGCTCGCGCGGATCGACATGGCCCCGGACACGTCCTTCCTGAATCAGGAGCAGCGCGATGTCGTGAACCTGTTGATCCAGGCGTCGGATCTGATGAGCGAGATATACCTTCGCCAGCGCAGTCCGGCCAATCCGGACATCCGCGCCGCCATTGCCGCAAGCGACAGGCCGGATCGTGATCTGCTGCTGAAAATGTTCGACCGCAATTTCGGCCCCTGGAACTCGATCGAGGAATTGCATCCCTTCTTTGGTGCCGCGGGCATGCCGGAGGGCGCGGGCTTCTATCCCCCGGATATGACGCGCGCCGAGTTCGACGCCTATATCGCAGCGCATCCCGATCAGAAGGCTGCCCTCACCAGCCCCTATACGGTGGTGCGGCGTGATGGCGATGCGTTGAAGGCCGTCCCCTATTCGGTGGAATATGCGCAGTGGCTGCAACCGGCCGCGCGCCTGTTGGAGCAGGCAGCCGCGCGCACCAGCAATCCCAGCCTGAAGAAATTCCTGTCGCTGCGCGCCAAGGCCTTTCTCGACGACGACTATTATGAGAGCGAGCTGGCCTGGATGGACCTGACCGGCACGCCGATCGAGGTCGCGATTGGGCCGTATGAAGTCTACACCGATGGATTATACGGTACGAAGACAGCGTTTGAGAGCTTCGTTACGTTGAAAAACCCGGAAGAATCCGCCGCGCTGGATAAATACAAACATTATCTGCGCGACATGGAAGCCAATCTGCCGATCCCGGACAGCGACAAGAATTTCCAGCGTGGGTTTGAGAGTCCCATTGCGGTGGCCGAACAGGTGCATGGCGGCGGCGATAATGTTCCGGGCGTGCAGACCATCGCGTTCAACCTACCCAATGACGAGCGGGTTCGCGAGGCGAAGGGCGCCAAGAAGGTGATCCTGTCGAACGTCCTTGGCGCGAAATATGATCGCATCCTGAAGCCCATGGCACCTCTGGTGCTGGAGCCGGATCAGGCAGCGCTTGTCGCCAAGAAATATATGCAGCTGCACACGCTGTTTCACGAATTGTCGCACAGCCTGGGGCCGGGCACGATCACGCTGAACGGTCAGCAAACCACCGTCAGCGAACGGTTGCGCGATCAATATTCCGCACTGGAGGAATCCAAGGCCGATGTGATGGGAATCTGGAACATCCTGTTGATGATGCAAAAGGGTGAACTGCCGATCGCGGAGAAACCGCAGTTATTCGCCAGCTATCTCACCGGCATCTTCCGCTCGATGCGGTTCGGAACGCAGGAGGCGCACGGCAAGGGCGCCGCGCTGCAATATGGGTATCTTCTGAACAAAGGCGCGTTTCGCTGGGACGCTGCGGCCAACCGCTACGTCATCGACGATGCAAAGATGGAAAGCGGCCTGCGCGATCTTCTGCATGATGAGCTGATGTTGCAGGCGCGCGGCGATTATGACGGCACCAAGGCCTTCTTCGCCAAATGGGCAAAACTGGATGACCATGCCGAGCGGGTGATTGCCAGCATGCGCGACATTCCTGTCGATATCGAACCGGTCTATCCCGACCGGATTTGAAGTCCGATCAAAGCGGGGAGGCTGGCGTATCGGCCTCCCCATGACTTCCTTCAGTTCCCAGCGACCTGCATGGTCTGCCGACCGTTCAGGCGGTCCAACGCATAGATGGCCGCGCGGCGGCTATCGACGACACGTCCGTCCGCGAGCACCAGATCGAAATGCTCTTGCAACTCCACGGCGCGGCGCAATGTGGCGCGTGCCTCTTCCATCCGGCCCATTCGGGCATAAGCATTGCCCAGGTTGATGAGCCGCGCAGGATCATTCGGAAGCTCGGCCGAAGAGCTTTCCAGTTGCCGGATCGCTTCTTCGTTTCGGCCGGTTTGCATGGCTGCGAACCCCAGCTGCCCTTGATCATAATTGATTTCCTGCGGCGCCTCCACCGGCGCGGCGGCCTGCGGTGCGGTTGCAGCGGCAAGCAGAATGGAAAGCAGCATTGCGAGTCTCCCGAAACATTTATGACACTAAAGTGACATAAATGCGAGAAGGCTGCAACACTGTTGTAACATTCCTGTCATTTCATCGTAGCAAGCCAAGCCGTTGCGTCAGGCCTGCCGCAGTGAAACCGGTGCCACCAATAGGCGACGTGTCAGCATCTACGATGGTGCGATATTCCGCCGCTCTTCTGCTTCCGCCTCGCGCTGTTTACGCTCGGTAGCAGTGCGTTCAGCGCGCGCAGCCATCTGCCGCCAGGCCTTTTCGCTACGCAAGGCGCGCGAGCGGACATTGTCCAAGGCGGTCTGCGCGGCAATGGCCGCGTCAGCCTCGGCCCGTTCGAGGAAGAATTTCGCTTCTTTTTGCATAGTCTGCTTTCCGATCGGGCCGAGGTTCAAGATTTCAGGGTAGATCTTGCGATCAGGCCTCCTGAAGGTTCACGGCAGACTTCTTGCCATTGCGGCCCTGCTCGATTTCATAGCTGAGGCGCTGTTCCTTCTGCAGGGTGTGCATGCCGGCGGCCTGCACGGCGGTGATGTGGACGAAGCTGTCTTCGCCGCCATCTTCGGGGGCGATGAAGCCATAGCCCTTGTCTTCGTTGAAGAATTTTACGGTGCCGATAGGCATAAGCGTTTCCTTTCTCACAGAAACATAGTGTGACGCGCGCCGCGAACGCCGCGACGCGTGGTTCGCCGGAAGTCGATTCTGGAGGGAAAGCAGAGAAAGGCCGCCACCGCAGCGGCTGGCCAAGACACCAAGTTCCGTCGATAGGCGACGATAGCTGGGTGTAATGTAGCAACGAAAGCAGCGCTTGGGAAGCGGTGCGCGTTCTGCCATGCTCTTGCACCGAACAGGAGGGGAATAAAAAACATGCGCTATTCGATATTGATGATCGCAACTGCCGCTTTGTTGCCATTGGCAGCCTGCTCCGAAGGAAATCCTTCGGAAGAGACCGCTGCGGCGACGCCCGCGTCTGCCTTCATGGCGGGGCTGCGCGATAAATGCGGACGGGCTTTCCGGGGCACAGAAGCGGCCGGCGGCAACGAACAGATGCAGGGCAAGGAGCTTATCCTTGCCATCGCGCCCTGCGAACCGGGCGGGGAGGTCAAAATGGCCGTGCACGTCAATGTCGGCCCGCTCCAGGTGAGCCGTGATGAAGAAGTGTGGGACCGATCGCGCACGATTACCCTGTCCGATGGCGATTCCGGGCTGACTGCAGTATTGGGCCAGCGCAATGAGGACGGCAGCGCCGGGCCTATCGACGGCACGACCACCACCGCAGCCGCCGGTGGCAGCGACACCCGCCAGAATTTCAGCGTACCGGGTACCGAGCAACCGCTGGAGATCGAGCTGGGCACGGACGCGATCACGCTGAATGTTCCGGACATGGGCGAAACACAGGGCTACAGCGCGCAGTTCCAGACAAGCGACCGCGTCGCCATGCCGCCTGAAGCCTGGGGCGACGCAGTAGGCTAAGACAACCGGGGCGCTCAGGAGCGCCCCGGCTCCTCAGCAGCATTTTTGGGCAGATCGCCGAACCGGTCCATCCAGCTAAGCCGGTCCGCCCAATAGATATGATAGACATCGGATAGATCGCTGAGACCTTCGATCAGACCGATGCGCAGGCGCAGCTGCCCCGGCTTCGCGGCCCGGCGGCTGTAGACCGCCGCGCCGCAGCCACTGCAGAAAGCGCGCATCTTGCCGGGCGAGCTCTCGAATTCGCGCAAAGTCTCACGCGCGATCCAGCGCAGCTGTGCCTCCGCCACCGGAACGGCGACATTGAACGCGCTGCCGGTTGCGCGGCGGCACATCGAACAGTGGCACAGTGCAGCCTCATCGAGCGGGCCGGAGACGTCATAGCGCACGCCCCCGCACAGGCAGGAGGCTGGGTAGACGGTGCTGTCGGGATCGTTGCTCACAGCAGACCATTAGGCTGGCACGGGCACTGTAGGAAAGGCTTATGGACGATCGCTATCATCTCAGCCGTTTTGTTGCAGCGCAGCGCGGCATCTTCGAACGGGCGCTGGCCGAGCTTCAGGCCGGATCGAAACGGAGCCACTGGATGTGGTTCCTGTTCCCCCAGATCGCCGGTCTCGGCAGCAGCGAAACGGCAAAGACTTTCGCCCTGTCCGGCATCGCGGAAGCCGCGGCCTATCTGGACCACCCAGTGCTGGGTCCGCGGCTCGAAGCGGCGACCGATGCGATGCTGTCCCATGCCGGCAATCTCAGCGCCGAGGCGATCCTGGGCGGCATCGACGCGCTGAAATTCCGCAGCTCGATGACGCTGTTCGAACGTGCTGCCAAAGACGACGCCACCCGCCGCTTCGCTACGGCACTCGATGCGTTCTACGATGGCGAACGGGACGAGCGAACGCTCACCCTGCTCGGTCTTTGAAGACGGCAGGCATTGCAGCCCGCCGCCCGAAAGTTCTTACTTGATGTGCTTGGAGATGGCCGAGGTCATCTTGAACATCGAAATCCGCTCATTGCCGATCACCTTGCCGAGCATTGCATCAGGCTCGATCTGGCGCTTGTCGTCTTTTGCCTGCAGATCATGCTTTTTGATATATTCCCACACGCGGCTGGTGACCGAGGCGCGCGTCAGCGGGCCTGCTCCGGTGATAGCCGCAAGCTCGGGCGTTACCGTCACCTCGCGCTGGAGCGCATTGGATTTTCCGGGTTTACTGTCAGCCATGCTGCGCTTTCCTTCTTTCAACTGTTTGCGGGGCACCGCGCCGGATGGCGGGCTATCCCCCTCCGCCGGGCGGAGGTGAGGGGGAGCGTTGCCAGCTTTGGCCCGAAAATCAAGGGCGCTGGCGGTCTGCCGATCGTTCAGGCGGACCGATCGGGCGTTACCGCGATGGTGCGCGACGAAGCGAAACGATCGCGCAGCCAGTGGCCGATCGCCCACCAGCCCAGCGCCCAGAGTGCACCGAAGGTCCAACCTGCCAGCACGTCGCTGGGCCAGTGCACGCCCAGATAGATGCGGCTCGATCCGATGGCCAGCACCAGCAAAATGGCCGCGCCCAGGATGAACACCTGCTCGCGCCGCGCCCGCACGATCTGCACCAGCACGAGCGCCAAGGTGAGATAGACCGCGGCGCTGTTGGCAGAATGGCCGCTGGGAAAGCTGGCCGAGCCGATGTCGATCAGATGATCGATCACTTCCGGCCGCTGCCGCCCGAACACTGGCTTCAGGATGGCGACCGCCAGCGGCCCGCCTGCGCCGCCCGCCACCACCAGAAGCGCCGTCAGCACATGACGCTGAATCAACAGGAATCCAGCGCTGAGCACCACCACCAGTGTCAACACCGTGCCCCCGCCCAGCGCTGTAATGTCGAGCATTGCCTGCTTTAAAAACGCCGGCCCCTCCGGCACGCCCGGCATCCCCGGCTCGCGCATCATCAGCAGCACCGCCCGGTCGAACGCGAACTGCGCGCCGCCATCGATCCAGCTGCCGACCGCCGCAAGAATCGCGAAGCCCGCGAACAGCAGCGCGATGCCGATCAGGAGCCATCGGATCCGGCCCACCGGCTGAGGCGAGGATTGCGTCATCGCCGTTGCTTAAGATCGCATCTTCGCCCTTGTCGAGCGAAACCGACGGCCGCATGACACCGCCCATGACGATCATTATCTCCCTTCCCTTATGAACCGCACGCCTCCTGCACGGGCCGAAAGCCGCGCGCGCGCCGTCTGGCGCTGGCTGCTGGCGCTCGCCTATCTGGCGGCGGGCGTGCTGCATCTGGCCTCGCCCGCGCCGTTCGTTGGCATCACACCGGGCTGGGTGCCCGCACCGGAGCTGGTGATCGCGCTGACCGGCGTGGCCGAGCTTTTGGGCGCGGTGGGACTTCTGCAGCCCTTCTCCCGCCCGCTGCGCCGGGCCGCGGGCATTGGGCTGGCGCTCTATGCGGTCTGCGTGTTTCCGGCCAATATCAACCATATGATCCTCGACATGTCCTCGCCCGATCCCAAACTCGGCTGGGCCTATCATGGGCCGCGCATGCTGCTGCAGCCGGTGCTGGTCTGGCTCGCCCTCTGGGTGAGCGGCGTGATCGACTGGCCTTTCCGCAAGGGCCCGGCGGCATGAGCGTCACCATCCTGGTCGACGCCGATGCCTGCCCGGTGAAGGACGAGATCTACCGCGTCGCCTGGCGCCATGAAGTCCCCGTCAAAATCGTCTCCAACAGCTTCCTGCGCGTTCCCGACCACCCGCTGATCGAGCGCGTCACGGTGTCCGACGCCTTCGATGCCGCGGACGATTGGATCGCCGAGGCGGCCGGCCCGCACAGCATTGTCGTCACCTCCGACATTCTGCTGGCAGACCGGGCGCTGAAGGCGGGCGCCGCCGTGCTTGCCCCCACCGGAAAGCCCTTCACCGCCGCGTCGATCGGCCCGGCGATCGCGACGCGGGCGATCATGGCGGATCTGCGCGCCGGGGCGGATGGTATCGGCGGCGGCCCGCCACCCTTCACCAAGGCGGACCGATCGAACTTCCTCCAGGCGCTGGACCGGGAGCTAGTGCGCCTCGCCCGGCGCTGACTGCGTATTTTCCCGTACAAACAATCGGTTAATTTCTCTGCGCTATCTCCGATGATCTATCGTCAGGAGTGCAGCTATGCCGCTTACCCACAGGTTCCGCCGCCAACATGACGAAGCGGTCGCGTTGGCCACGAAGATCATGAGCGCCACCCAGCTTCTGCTGGAGACCGAAGATGCCGCCGCCGCGCAGGCCATCGAGGCCGATTTCGCGCAGCTCGATGCCGTCTTGCGCCAGCATTTCGCGCAGGAAGATCGGCTGCTCTACCCCCACCTCATGGCCTCGCCGGACCCTACGACGGCGGGCACCGCCAAGGCGTTCTTCGACGAAATGGGCGGCCTTGCCCCCACTTTCCACGCCTTCTCCGCGCGCTGGATCGTTCTAGGTGCCATTGCCGCGCAGCCGCACGCCTTTGCAGAAGAGAGCGCCGCGATCTTCGCCACCCTGGCCGCGCGGATCGCGCATGAGAATGAGGAGCTGTACCCCCTTGCCGACTGGTCCAGCGCGGACGAACCGGAATCCGACGCCGCCTGACCGCGCGCGGCCTCTACGATAACCACCGCACGCAGCTCCCCCGCCGGCCCCGGAAATCGGGTCCGCCGATCGATTCGATCCTGCCGGAGGAGCTTCGCGGCGGGCCTTTCGCCGCCGCGCGCGCGTTTATTCGGGCGGATCGTCCGCGAAATCGTCCTCCTCCTCCCAATCCTCGTCGTCCGGAAAGTCGCAAGGGTCCGCATACGGGTCCCCCCATTCCGGGTCGGTGCGCCCCTCCGCGATCCGCGCCGCCGCCAGTGTCTGGCCCCGCTTCAACGCATCCAGCTTTTCCATGATCAGCGCGTCGGTCTCTTCCGCCGTCGGAATATGCTCGCGCTCCTCAGCGCGGGCATCGGCCTGCCGCTCGGTATAATAAGCCGGGCCGGGCAGCGGATCGCGCGGCTCCATCGGCACGGGCACCGCGTCCGCCGCGCGCGCATCCGCCGCCGCGATGGCCTGCGCATCCTCGCTGACCCGCGCCAGCGCCTCGGCCAGCGCCGCGCCGGTATCGCCGCGCTCGCGCCGCACCTCCCGCCGGTCGATCCAGCAGCCGAAGCGTTCGGGCGCGCGCCGCGCCAGGATGAACATCGCCAGCCGCTCGTCATATTGGCGCCAGCTGCCCACCTGCTGCCCCTGAAAGAAGATCGGCCGCTCCACGCCGTTCATCGCGCGGCCGAAGGCGGCATCGGCAATGCGCTCCACCGCATGATCGAGCGCCGCATCCCAGGCCGCGCGAAAGCTTGCCGCCTCGGGCCGGGCGCGCAGGCGATAGGCCGATCGCGCGCTGATCCCCACACGCCCCGCCGCCTCCGCCACGCAGCCGCAGGCGGCCAGCGCATCGATGAACCCCATCTGCCGCGCCCGCGTCCACCCGTCATGGCGCGGGCGAACCGGCACGGGATCGAGCCCGTCGGTGAGCGAATGGGTTTCCGCGCGATCACGCGGCGGAAAGGCGGAGCTGTTGGATTGGTGCGTCATGACCAGTCATAACTGATTTGGACGCCTGTAGGACAGGGTTAAGTGGTTGGCGTTGTTGGACTTTGCCTACATGGGTTTGGGGTTTTGGGAGGGGTGGGTTTTGGAAGGACTCACGCAAAGACGCGAAGGCGCGAAGGCGCGAAGAGGCTGGGTTTCGGGGCGGCCTTGCGCGTCGATCGGGCTTTTCGATGTTGCTGCCCCGGCTTTGCCGGGGCCGTCCTTCACTTCCGTCGCCCCGGCCCCCGAGCCGGGGCCCAGCTACCCTGGGCTGGCGTAATTAGCTGGACCCCGGATCAAGTCCGGGGTGACGAAGAAGGTTCAGATTCTTTGCGTCTTCGCGTCTTTGCGTGAGACAAAAAAGCGCCACGCCCGCCCCAACGCATCACCCCGCCAGGAGCCGACAAAACCGCTTTCCTACATGTTCCCGCTTCGTTCATGGCGAGCCTTATGGGTGGCAAGCGCATCAGAACCATGTCCGATTTCGTCCGGCACCGCTTCGATATCGAGCTGACCTGCGCCTGCGGCCACCGCAACGTCCTCAGCAGCCGAGCCGTCTGGCAGATCTTCCGCAAAAAAGGCTGGTCCCCTACCCTGGAACGTGCCCCGGACCGCTTCCGGTGTACGCGTTGCGGGGGACGGCCTGTGCGGATGGGGCCGTGGGAGGGCGTCACATAGTTTTTCGCACGAAAGACAGCCAAAATCGCTCCACTCCAGCAACCATCAGTTGCACACCCGCGTCGACAACGTGCATGCCTCGAAAACCGCGGCTTTACTAAATACACTTGACGGTCGGTGAATTCGGACTATCGACTTGGTGCGCACGCTTTTAAGAGGTATTTCCTGTGGAGTCACAAGCTTGGGTGAAAGTTGCGCTCGATATTTTGGAGTGTAGCCAGAAAGATTTGGCGCTAAAGCTAGGCGTTTCTCCAAGTCAGATTACGAAGTGGAAATCTGACGAATACATGTCTTTTGAAATGGAGCAGAAGTTCCGCCGTATCACTGGTATTACCAGTTATTATCCCTCTTTTGTTTTAGCTTCCGGATCTGTCGAGAGCGCTGAAAAGTGGGCAGCAGCCATTGAGAGCTTAGCCAGCCTTGCATACGACTCCTGTGAAACCGGCTACAGCACGTGGCCGCTTCAAGATGAAATTCCCCTACTTAGTTTGAATACTTTCCAGGTCCTAGAGAGCATGGGCGTGGCCATACCTAGCTCTCTTCCAGACGAAATTAATGCTATTATTGATGAAGATTGCGACGATGACGAATTTGAAAAGGCATTAGCATTATATTACTTTAGGATAATATTGAGTATATTTAGGTCGCTCAATGATGTTTTTGGGTTTTACGCAGCTTATATTTCTGAGCTCATCGAGGAAACCGAATCCGATCTATTTGAAGTCGGTGCAAATGTCGAAGCTTGCCTGATGAGTTTAGCAGCGACTAAGATCGTTGTCTCAAATGATGAGGCCCCCAAATTTCGTGACTTTAGATATAACGTCTTACGCGATTACGAAGAGTGGCTTCAGAAAATAAAAGCCCATACAATCGCTGCCGGGAGGCCTTTGCGCGCAGAAATACTTGATTTGATTGACGGGAAGCACGACGAACTTGGCGTAGATGCCGAAAAAGAGAGTCTTGGGCTCAACAATAGTCGGCTCCATCCAGATATTTATATGAATGAACTCCTCGTTGGTATGCGTGCTATCCACCAGGTATTACCAGCCATTGTCGAGAAACTCGGTATAAGCGAGGATGAACTGTCCTTCGACCCTTCTTCTCTCGTAAGAAATTAGGGTCATCATATGCCATTTGATGCTGCAGTGTTCGATCTCGTGGAGGAGGCTCTAAGCGAGGGATTTAAGTTTCACTATTCGCTAGATAAATTTCTCTCTCGGTCAGGCGTAGACGCCAAACTACTCCGGTCCGTGCGCGCAGCGGCTGAAGATCGAAATACGCAGCACGGCAAATTTGATAAGGCGCCAAAACGCTTTGTAGTCCAAGAGTTGCTTTCGCAAACGAGTCAGCTTGATGATAAAGGCGATCGGGTCTTGGCTTCGATAATTACGGGCCTCGTCAATATTAATTTACCAGATGCCAGCGACGAGGCCGTCACAGCCATTGATCGACTTAAAGAGAGAATGGCTTCCGACAAAAGAGCGGTTCGGGAAAAGCAGGCGGAACAAGAGAAAAATAGAGCGTTGGCCGCCCGAGGAGCGGAGCGATTGCGCGAGACCAAGCGCGCCGAACGGCAGGCCGAGAAAGACCGTCTGAAAGATCGATTTATTGAACTCATGGGTCAGTCTAATGCTCAGAAACGCGGCTATCTTCTGGAGAGCTTTCTAAACGATTTCTTCGATCATGAAGGTCTTGAACCGAGAAAGTCGTTCAAAATTGTTGGTGAACAGATAGACGGCTCGTTCATGTGGCGAGAACGCGCGTCGCTTGTCGAAGCAAAATGGGTGGGAGAACCTGTGGCAGGCGCCCAATTTGGTGCGTTCGCATATAAAATTGAAGGGAAGTCCGCGGATACACGTGGCTTGTTCATTTCGATAAACGGATATTCGACAGAGGCGATACGCGGAATGAACGCTAAAGGTTCATTGAAGTTCGTTTGCCTTGACGGTGCGCATCTAATGCAAGCCCTGAGTAATTATGACGGCTTACGACCGATATTGGAACGTGTTTGGCGCCATGCTGATGAGACCGGAGAGTCATATCTGCCTGTGGCCGACTTCTGATTATATTCTTTAAATATATCGATAAAGCAGTGGTGCGTCGCTACGATGTTACTTCTCATCGTTGAGGAACCCCGCCCGCCCCCGCGCCTTTATCTCCCACCACAAAGGAGACCCCATGGCCGACGATCAGGACCGCGACGAGCTATTCAAGACCTTCAACGACAAGGTGAATATGGCACCGAAGGAACTGGAGGACTGGCTCGATACGGACGAGTCCAAATCGGTCGGCGATAGCGATGGCGGGGAATCGACCGGGCACAAGTCTGGCCGCAAGATCGTCGATATCAAGCGCACCAACAAGGCCGATCTGACGGACGATCAGTGGGAATGGATGGACAAGGTGGTGGGCTATATCAACCGCCACTGCGCGCAAGTGCCGGACGAGCCGGAGGGATCGGACTGGGCGTACAGCCTCAAAAACTGGGGCCATGATCCGATGAAGGACGATGGCTGCGCCTGACGCGGCGGGATTGATCGGGGCTGCTGATCGCCCCAATCAATCAGTAAAAGCATGTTTGATCGTTTCCGCCGATGCTCACGCGGAGCTATGACGACGGCCATGCAGCGCAATCTCTCCAAGACGTTCAGCTTCCTCGCGCTCCACCTGATCGTGGGGTTCAGCGTGGCCTATGCCTTTACCGGCTCCTTCGCGCTGGCCGGCGGCATCGCGCTGGTCGAGCCGCTGGTGAACGCGGTGGTGTTCTTCTTCCACGAGCGCGCCTGGGAAACCGGCAAACGCCCCGCGATCCTCGACACCCTGCTCCACCGTCACGGCACCGCGGAACGATCCGAACCGGCGGGGTGAGGGTTTTTGGGAATTCACGCAAAGACGCGAAGACACAAAGGGGGCAGCGCCGGATGGCACCGCCCCCTTCGTTTTCGAACATCGTAGCCCCGGCCCCCGGGCCGGGGCCCAGCTATTTTCCCTCAGGGAAGGAAGCTGGACCCCGGATCAAGTCCGGGGTGACCTGAAATAGAGTGGGTATCTTGAAATAGCCCCCCTTCGCGCCTTTGCGTCTTCGCGCGAGACCGTAAAACGCGATCAATCCTCCGACGCGGCTTCCACCTCGTCTTCGGGCAGATACAGCCGGTCGCCCTTTTCGCGGAACTTGGCGCTCATGCGCTCCATGCCTTCGCGATTTTCCTCGCGCTCTTCGGGGCTGTTTTCGCCCTTCAGATCCTCGCTCGCCAGATAGCTGTCGCTGTTCTGGCGGGCGGCGAATTCGCGCACTTCCTGGCTGATCTTCATCGAGCAGAATTTCGGCCCGCACATGGAGCAGAAATGCGCCGTCTTGGCGCCTTCCGCGGGCAGCGTCTGATCGTGGAACTGCTCGGCGGTGTCGGGGTCCAGCGAGAGGTTGAACTGGTCGCGCCAGCGGAACTCGAACCGCGCCTTCGACAGCGCATCGTCGCGCACCTGCGCGGCGGGGTGGCCCTTGGCAAGATCGGCGGCGTGCGCGGCCAGCTTATAGGTGACCACGCCCACCTTCACATCGTCCCGGTCCGGCAGGCCGAGATGTTCCTTCGGCGTGACGTAGCAGAGCATCGCCGTGCCGTACCAGCCGATCTGCGCCGCGCCGATGCCGCTGGTGATGTGATCGTAACCCGGCGCGATATCGGTGGTGAGCGGCCCGAGCGTGTAGAACGGCGCCTCGCCGCACGCCTCCAGCTGCTTTTCCATATTCTCCTTGATCTTGTGCATGGGCACATGGCCCGGCCCTTCGATCATCACCTGCACGTCTTGCTCCCAAGCGCGCTTGGTGAGCTCGCCCAGCGTGTAGAGCTCGGCGAACTGCGCCTCGTCGTTCGCGTCGGCGATGGAGCCGGGGCGCAGGCCGTCGCCCAGCGAATAGGCGATGTCATAGGCCTTCATGATCTCGGTGATCTCGTCGAACCGCTCATACAGGAAGCTTTCCTGATGATGGGCCAGGCACCATTTCGCCATGATCGATCCGCCGCGGCTTACGATGCCGGTGACGCGCTTGGCGGCCATCGGGACATAAGGCAGGCGCACGCCGGCGTGGATGGTGAAATAGTCGACGCCCTGCTCCGCCTGCTCGATCAGCGTGTCGCGGAACACTTCCCAATTGAGATCCTCGGCCACGCCGCCGACCTTTTCCAGCGCCTGGTAGATCGGCACGGTGCCGATCGGCACGGGGCTGTTGCGGATGATCCATTCGCGCGTGTCATGGATGTTGCGGCCCGTGGAGAGGTCCATCACGGTGTCCGCGCCCCAACGGATCGACCAGACCATCTTGTCGACTTCGTTCGCCACGTCGCTGGCCACGGCGGAATTGCCGATATTGGCGTTGATCTTCACGAGGAAACTGCGGCCGATCGCCATCGGCTCGCTTTCCGGGTGATTGATGTTGGACGGGATGATCGCCCGGCCGCGCGCCACTTCGTCACGCACGAATTCCGGCGTCACATAATCGGGGATGGACGCGCCGAAGCTTTCGCCGTCGCGCTTATATTCCCTCAGGCGCTCACGCCCCAGATTCTCGCGCTCGGCGACATATTCCATCTCGGGCGTGATGATGCCGCGGCGGGCATAGTGCATCTGGCTGACATTCTGCCCCGCCTTGGCGCGCAAGGGACGCTTCACCACCTTGGGGAAGCGCGGCACGCCGCCCGAGCGATCGGGGCCGAGCTGGCCGTTATCCTCCGGCTTTACCTCGCGCGCGTCGTAGGATTCGACGTCATTGCGCGCCTCGATCCAGCTGCGGCGCAGCTGCGGCAGGCCGCCATGAATGTCGATCGCGGCATCGGGATCGGTATAGGGACCGCTGGTGTCGTACACACGCACCGGCGCCTCGCCGCCCTCCAGCTGGATCTCGCGCATCGCGACACGCACGCCGCTGCCGGACTTGGCGGCGACGTGGATTTTCTTCGAACCGCGGATCGGGCCGGTGGTGACGCCGATCTCTGTCTTTGCGGGGATATCTGCCATGGGATGAGTCCTTTCGGAGGGAAAACTAGAGGCGCACCGCGCCGAGGAGAAAGAAGAGGAGGCCGATCGCGATGGCGGCCCCGGGCAGCGCGCGGCCGCCCTTTTCCAGGAAGCGCCAGGCGAAGGGCAGGAAGCGGTCCGGCATGGCGAGGAGCACGAGCCCCTCGACCATCTGCAGGCCGCCGATGATACCGAGCAGGAAATTCAGCCAGTCGCCGGAGAGCGGATTGGCGAGGTAGATGAGAGAGCCAATCAGGAAACAGGCAGTCGCCGCAATATATTGCAGCGCGCGGCTGCCCTCGATCTCGTCGAGCATCCGTTCCCAGCCGCCCGCCTGTCGCAGCTCTCCGGCACCCGCGGCGAGCGCGAACAGGCCGATCAGGATCGCGATCCATGCGCTGATCGGTTCCGACGGTGCCATGCGCCTCCTTCTCAAATCGGAAGGCGGGGCGGAAAGGGCCTGTCTTGGCCGGACACCGCTCCCTCCCTCCGCCCGTATTACCGGGATCAGGTTCGACGGGTCGCGGCCTATTCCGCTCTCAACCGCCTATTCCAAGCGCGGCTCCCCGGGGATGAAGCGTGACATTAGGGCGTGCGGGCGCTTTAGTCCAGCGGAGCCATAGCAACCGCGTGGTCTTACCGGGCGCCAGCGGTAAAGATTATTAGAACGTATAACCGATGCCGATGCCGCCGATGAACTGGTCGGCGCTGCCACGGTCGGCGACGATTGGGCTGTCGGCGAAGTTGCCGAGGATCCGGGAATAGCCGGCCAGGCCGAAGACTGCGAAGCCGCCGTTCGTCAGGTCTCCGTCCAGATCATAGGTGCCCAGCAGGTTGGCCCCCACGCTCTGGAAGCCGCCCTTGGCATTATAGGTCGGTAGGCCGCTCGCCAGTGAACCCGAGGGGCTGATCGAATAATAATATTCGGCGAAATTATCGTCGACATGATCCGCGCTCACCGACAGCACGACAGCAGCGCCGCGGCTAACGGGGGTGAGGAAGCTGACGGATGGGGTGATGACGCGGCCCTTATGCGCGCCCGCAACGTCCCACACCACGTCGACCGTGGCCGAGAGCGTGTCATAGGGCGTGATGATGCCGGAATATTGGATGCCCGCCTGCGCGCCCAGTTCCACCGCCGTATCGAGCTTGCCGAGACGCTTGACCACATCGTCCTTGATCTGCCGCGTGCGATCCAGCCGGACGCGCGCGACGGGGCCGAATACGAAACCCACCTTCGCATCATCGGGATCATTGATGATGTCCGCACCGATACCGGTGCCCTTGGGCTGGAAATTCACGCCGCCCACGCTGCCCGCGGCGCCAGGCACGGGGAAGAAAACATAATCGTCCGAGCCTTCATAGCTGGGGCTGACACCGACGCCGCCGCCGATCGTCACCCAGTCCCCGGCATAGACCGTATCCTCCAACGGCGGGATGTTCGCGGGCGCTTGCTGTGCGAGAGCAGGCACGGCGATGAGAGCGGCCGAAAGGCCGGCGGCGATAATGGATAGGCGCATGTGTCGAGATCCCGGCTTATGTTCTGGAGCGCTCAATAGTCTATCCGCGCAAAAGTTGCGCTACCGATAAGCAGCGCTTCCGAATTACCACAAAAGTGGGGCTTTTGGGCAACGGGTGCCGCGCCGCTGCTACAACGGCCTAACGAACTCGGTGCGCCCTCCGGCGCGCCGTCACAGAAAATATTGCAGCTTCACCGCTTCCCGGTTGGTGCCCGGCGCAATGGGAAGCGCCACCCTGTCGAACTTCGGCGGGCCAAAGCTGATGCGCGGGTTGCGCGAAAATCCGATCCCCTCCTTCGGCACGCCGACAAAGGTATCCAGCTTGTCGTTCGCGTTTTCATCATGGTGGACGGTCACAGCGAAGCGCTTGGCGGGAAGGCCGCTAAGCTGCAGCACCGGCCTTGCTGCGGGAACCGTCAGAAAACGCTTGTCCGGATCATCGGTGCAGTCGGGGAAGTAGCGCGGGTCCGCGGTGATGCAGACCAGAAGATTGCCCTTGGCGGATCGCAGGTTGGTAAAGGACAGATCCAGCTTGCCCGTGGGGGCAGGGGCCGCGGCGGTGGCAGCGGCCAGCAACGCGGCGGACATCGCGAAACGCGCGATCATATCCGTTTCTCCTTGAAGGCGCCCAGTCCCTTGTCCGTGCCGCAAACGCGGTCCCAGAAGCGGAAATAGAGCCCGTAATTGCAATTATAGCGCTCATGATGGCGCTGGTGATGGCTCGCGGTAATCGTCCAGCGGCCGAGCGGCCCTTCGGTCCACCAGCGCGGAAACATCTCCCACCCCATATGGTTGGTGACGCCCATCAGCGTCATGATGGCGAGCACCGTGCCCAGCACCGCGACATGGATCGGCACCAGGAAGACCAGCACCGGGATCACGACCGCGCCTGTCAGCGCTTCGATGGGATGAAAGCTCATCGCCGCCCAGGCGGTGGGCGGGCGGCTGTCATGGTGCACGGCATGGGCGATCTTGAACCATTTGGGCCGGTGCATCCAGCGGTGCGTCCAGTAGAACCAGGTGTCGTGCGCGAACAGATAGATGAACAGCGAGACCGGCAGATACCATAGCGGATAAGCGGTGACGTCGGCATAGATCGCGGTCCAGCCGCGCTCCTGCCAGCCCCACATCACCACCCCGGCGGGCACGCCGTAGATCACCGCGCTATAGAGCGACCAGCGAATCTCTCGCCCGATCTGGGGGCGCAGCTTGTCATACAGGCCGGGCCGAACGCGGCTGGTCACCCAGGCGAACGCCCCGCTCGTCGCCCAATAGCGCACCGCCACGATCAGCGTCATCGCCAGCGTCGAGGCGGCAAGGGAGATCAGAAGCGCGGTCATCGGCCGGTGCTATAGCGGGCCGGGATGAACGCGTCGATAATGGTAGAAGGACAAGTCCGGCCCCATTTCTGGTGGATAAGGCACTGAAATTGCCGTGGCAGGATTCCCAAGTGCCGCGCGCTCGTCTAGGCCCGGCGCATGCTCGAAAAACGCACCTGCGATCTCGCCATTGTCGGCGGCGGCCTGGCCGGGGGGCTGATCGCGCTCGCGCTGCGGCGGCTGCGGCCGGAACTGGAAATCCTGCTCATTGAAAGCGGCGATTATTTCGGCGGCAATCATCTGTGGAGCTATTTCTCCAGCGATGTCGCACCCGAACATCGCTGGCTGACCGCGCCGCTCGTCACCCATGGCTGGAGCGGGAACGAGGTGCGCTTCCCCGGCCATAGCCGCCAGCTCGACGGCATCTATTATTCGATCGAGAGCGAGCGGCTGGACGAGGTGATCCGCGAGCAACTGCCCGAACGCATGCGCGTGACCGGCGTGACCGTCGCCTCCGTCACCCCCACCGCGGTGGCGCTGAAGGGCCATGGCCGCATCCGGGCGGGCGGCGTGATCGATTGCCGCGGGCCTGCCGATACCGCCGCACTCGATTGCGGATGGCAGAAATTCGTCGGCCAGCTGTTGGAGCTGGAGGAACCGCATGGCCTCAGTAAGCCGGTCATCATGGACGCCACGGTGGAGCAGAAGGACGGCTATCGCTTCGTCTACTGCCTGCCCTTCACGCCGACCAAGGTCTTCGTCGAGGACACCTATTATAGCGACAAGCCCGATCTGGATCGGCGCACGCTGTCGCAGCGGATCGGCGCCTATGCCGATGCGCAAGGGTGGCAGGTGATGCGCACCTTGCGCGAGGAATCGGGCGTGCTTCCCGTGGTGCATGGCGGCGATCTGGACGCCTATTGGAAATCGGGCGGAGAGCGCACCGCCAAGGCCGGCAGCCGCGCCGGGCTGTTCCATCCCATGACGAGCTATTCGCTGCCCGATGCGGTGCGCACCGCCATGGCGATTGCCGAACAGGACGATCTGTCGGGCGATGCGCTGCACCGCTTCACCTACAAGCTGGCGCGCGCCCATTGGCGCGATGCCGCCTTCTACCGGATGCTCGGCAAACTGCTGTTCATCGGGGCCAAGCCGGGCGAGCGGAACAAGGTATTCGAGCGTTTCTATACGTTGAACGCAGACCTTATTGCGCGTTTCTATGCCGGGCGCACCACCGCGGCGGACAAGCTGCGCATATTGTCCGGTAAGCCGCCCATCCCCATATCCAACGCCTTGCGCGCGATCTGGGGAAAATAATGGCGACCGTTACCGACCATGGCACCGACTTCGGCACCGGCCCGGGCAGCCGCGAGCCCGATCTGTTCGGCGATGCGCCCCGCCCCGCCGCCACCGGCCGCACGGCCATCGTCATCGGCGCGGGCTTCGGCGGGTTGGCGCTGGCGATCCGCCTGCAGTCCGCCGGCGTTGCCACGACGCTGATCGAGGCGCGCGACAAGCCCGGCGGCCGCGGCTATTATTGGGAAAAGGACGGCTTCGTGTTCGATGCCGGCCCAACCGTCATCACCGATCCCGATTGCCTGCGCGAACTCTGGTCGCTCACCGGCGCGGACATGAGCCGCGATGTGGAATTACAGCCCGTCACGCCCTTCTATCGCCTGAACTGGGTGGACGGCACGAACTTCGATTACACCAATGACGAAGCCAAGCTGAACGAGGAAATCCGCAAGCTCAATCCGGACGACGTCGAAGGCTATGCCCGCTTCCTGGAATATAGCGAAGGCGTGTTCGAGGAAGGCTATCTGAAGCTGGGCCACAAGGCGTTCCTGGACTTCCCCAGCATGATCAAGGCGGCGCCCGCGCTCGCCAAATATCAGGCCTGGCGCTCGGTCTATTCGATCGTTTCGAAATTCGTGAAGAACGAGAAGCTGCGCGAGGCGCTGAGCTTCCATACCCTCCTCGTCGGCGGCAATCCGATGACGACGAGCGCCATCTATGCCCTCATCCACAAGCTGGAAAAGGACGGCGGCGTGTGGTTCGCCAAGGGCGGCACCAACCGGCTGGTCGCCGGCATGGCCGCGCATTTCGAGCGGCTGGGCGGGCGCATGCGGCTGGGCGATCCCGTCGCGCATATCGACATGCTGGGCGACCGCGCAACGGGCGTGACGACTGAGAGCGGCTGGCATGCCGACGCCGACGTCGTCGCCAGCAACGGCGATATCGTGCACAGCTACAAGGATCTGCTGGGCCAGACGACGCGCGGCAAGCAGATGGCCAAACGCCTGTCGAAGAAGAAATATTCGCCCTCGCTCTTCGTCGTGCATTTCGGGATCGAGGGCCGCTGGCCCGGCATTCCGCACCATATGATCCTGTTCGGCCCGCGCTATGACGGCCTTTTGAAGGACATCTATGATCACGGCGTGCTGCCGCGCGATTTCTCGATCTATCTCCATCATCCCACCGTCACCGATCCGTCCATGGCGCCGGAGGGCTGTTCCACTTTCTACGCGCTCGTACCGGTCGCCCATATGGGCAAACTGCCGATCGACTGGGACGAGGCAGGCCCGAAGCTGGAGCGCCGCGTGCTGGACGAGGTCGGGCGGCGGCTGATCCCCGACATCCACGATCGGATCGTCACCAAATTCCACTACGCCCCGCCGGACTTCGCGCGCGATCTCTCCGCGCATATGGGCAGCGCGTTCAGCCTGGAGCCGATCCTGACGCAAAGCGCCTTCTTCCGCGCGCACAACCGCGACGATGTGATCGGCAATCTCTATTTCGTGGGCGCCGGCACCCATCCCGGCGCCGGCATCCCCGGCGTGGTCGGCAGTGCCAAGGCGACGGCGGGGCTGATGCTGGAGGATCTGGGGGTTCGCTGATTCCCCCCCGCTCGCGGGAGGGGAGAAAATCCATCTTCTCCGCTCATCCGTAGCCCTGAGCTTGTCGAAGGGCGTCTCTCGTTCGAGGGTAGAGCTTGATCGATAAACGTCCTTCGACAAGCTCAGGACTTACGGCCTTTGATTGCAACCTCCCCCCCCCGTTCGGGCTGAGCCTGTCGGAGTCGAAGACGGCGCGCAGCGCCTACGGCGCTTATCCCTCAAGCGCGGAGCTAGATCGATAAACGTCCTTCGACAGGCTCAGGACTTACGGTTTTGAGGCAAAGACTGCTCTCGCCCCATCCCCCCTCGACAGTCTGATCGCAGACCGGCTAACGCGCAGTCATGTCACGCACTCTCAAAGCCCTCGCCGTCTATTGCGGCTCCGCCACCCCGGCCGATCCCGTCTATATCGAAACCGCGAAAACGGTCGGCCGCACTTTGGCCGAGCGCGGCATTCGCGTGGTTTATGGCGGCGGCAGGCTAGGCCTGATGGGCGCGGTGGCGGATGCCGCGCTGGCCGCTGGAGGCGAGGTGATCGGGGTGATTCCCGAGGCGCTCGTCGGCAGCGAAGTCGCGCATCGCGGCTGTACGGAGCTGCGCGTCGTCGGCGGGATGCATGAGCGCAAGCAGGCGTTCACGGACCTCAGCGACGGGTTCGTCACGCTGCCCGGCGGCGTCGGCACGATGGACGAATTGTGGGAGGCGATCAGCTGGGCGCAGCTTGGCTATCACGACAAACCGGTGGGCCTCCTCAATGTCGGAGGCTTCTACGATCATCTGATCGCCTTCAACCGCCACATGATCGACGTCGGCTTCATCCGCGCGCAGCATGCCGGCATCATGGTGCAGGCCGAGGAGATCGGCGCGCTGGTCGACAAGCTGGCGGACTATCAGCCGCACCGCACGATCTTCCAGATGAAGGCGGACGATCTATGACGGCATTTCGTGACTAGCCTCGATCGCCCCGCCCTCGTCGCGCACGCGAAGGACAGCATAGCGAAGGGATCGCGCAGCTTCGCCCTCGCCTCCCGCCTGTTCGACCGGGAAACGCGCGAGCGGGCCTGGCTGCTCTACGCCTGGTGCCGCAAATGCGACGATCTGGCCGACGGGCAGGACCATGGCCATGGCATGAGCGTGATCGACGATGCCGCCGATCGCCTCAGCTACCTTACCGGCATGACCGAGGCCGCCTGGAACGGCACCGAAACCGGGGAGCCCGCCTTCGACGGCTTCGGAGTGGTGGCGCGCGAATGCCGCATCCCGCGCCGCTATGCCGACGATCTGATCGCGGGCTTCGCGCTGGATGCCGAGGGCTGGCGGCCGCGCAGCGAGGCGGACCTGTACCGCTATTGCTATCATGTCGCGGGCGCGGTGGGCTGCATGATGGCGATCCTGATGGGCGTGGACCCGGAGGACGAGGCCGTGCTGGACCGCGCGACCGACCTCGGCCTCGCCTTCCAGCTTGCCAATATTGCGCGCGACATTGCCGAGGATGCGGCGGCGGACCGCTGCTATCTGCCGATGGAATGGCTCGCCGAATTCGACGTGCCGCCCGGCCGCCACATGGCCCCGCCCTTTCGCCCCGCGCTCACCACGATGGCCAAACGGCTATGCGATGCCTCCGAACGCTATGAGGCAAGCGCGCGCGTCGGCGCGCAGGCGCTGCCCAAACGCAGCCGCTGGGCGGTGCTGGCGGCGGCGGGCATCTATGGCGACATCGCCCGCAAGGTGCGCGATCTCGGCGCGCACGCCTGGGACCACCGGGTGCATACGTCGAAACGCGAAAAGCTGCTCTGGGTGGCGCGGGCAAGGGCGCAGGCGGCGGGCACGCCGGAACCGGCGGGGCGCGAGGGGCTGTGGAGCCGGGCGGATTTAGACGGCTGAAATCAGCCATTAGCCGTTCGCCCTGAGCCTGTCGAAGGGCCGTACTTCTGGCGTCAACCGGTAGCGCTCAGAAGAAGAACGGGGCTTCGACAAGCTCAGCCCGAACGGAGTTTTGATTCTACTGGCAAGGCCCAGCCATCGAGACAGCGGAGCCTCGTTTCGCCCCTTCCCACCCCCTGCCCCTTCCGCAAGCGGGAGGGGAATACCTCACGCCCCGCCCAATATCTCCGCCGCCCGGTCGGCCAGCCGTTCCACCACCGCCGCATGGATGCCCGGCGCGCTGACGATCAGGCCGAAATCGCGCGGGGATGCCTTGTTGTAGCGGATCGGATCGCCCAGCGCGTCGCTCACCGTTGCGCCCGCTTCCGCGGCGATCAGGTTTGCGGCGGCGACGTCCCACTCATTCCCCCAGCGTAGCGTCGCCACCATATCCGCCTCGCCGCTCGCCACCATGCAGATGCGCAGCGCGATGCTGTTGGGTTTGGCCACCATGGTGAGATCGCGGTCGACGCGGGCCAGGCCATCGCTGGGCACGCGCGCACCGGGCAAGTCCTGCCGTTCACTCGCCTCGATCGGCTCGCCATTCAGCAGCGCGCCCTCGCCGCGCCGTGCGGTGAAGCAACGGTCCCCGACGGGCGCGTGAATGACGGAGAAGACGGGCCGCCCGCCTTTCATCAGCGCGATGGAGATCGCCCATCCGGCGCGCCCGCGAATATAATCGCGCGTGCCATCGACGGGATCGACCAGCCAGGTCCAGTCGCGCCGCGTCCGGTCGCTATCGTCCTCGGTCTCCTCGGACAGCCAGCCCGCTTCCGGCAGGATCGCGCCGAGCCGCTCCTTCAGCAGCTCGTCGACCGCGATGTCGATATCGCAGACCGGATGGCCGGGCGACTTTTCCCAGGTCTTCGCATCGGGCTTCTCGCCCCGGCGCCAACGGGCCAGCGCATAGTCCCCCGCCTCGCGCGCCGCGGCCACGATATCGGAAGGGTCGAAGACGCTCACGCGGCCACGGTCATGCCGTCGACGCGCAGCGTGGGCACGTTGAGCGCGCGGGTGAATTCCAGATCGTCCGCGGGCGTCATGGCCGCAAACATGTCCTTCAGATTGCCCGCCACGGTAATCTCGCGCACGGGCCGCGTAATCTCGCCATTTTCGATCAGAAAGCCGCCTGCGCCGCGGCTGTAATCGCCGGTGATGGCGTTGACGCCCTGGCCGATCAGCTCGGTCAGATAGACGCCGCGTTCTATGCCCGCCATCAGCGCGGCGGGGCTGTCCTTGCCGGGCGCCATGTGGACGTTGCTGGCGCCCACCCCCGGCGATCCGCCGACGCCGCGCGTGGCGTGGCCGTTCGGTTCCAGCCCCAGCTGGCGCGCGGAGGCGACGTTGAGCAGCCAGCCGGTGGGCCGTCCCGCATCGACCAGTTTGGACGGCGCGGTCGGCAGTCCCTCGCCGTCCACGCTCTTGGAGGCGAGGCCGCGCGGGCGGTGCGGATCGTCCAGAATGTCGATGCCGCTGTCGAAAATCCGTTCGCCCATGAGATCGAGCAGGAAAGTCGCGCGCCGGGCCGCGGCGGGGCCGGACATCGCGCCGAGCAGATGGCCGATCAGGCTGCCGCCGACGCGCGGATCGAAGATCACGGGCATTGCGCCGCCGGTCATGTCCACCGGGTTCAGCCGCGCCGCCGCCCGCTCGCCCGCCTTGCGGCCGATTTCGGCGGGATCAGGCAGATCGGCGGCGTGGCGGGCGGTGCGATAGGCGTAATCCCGCTCCCGCGCGCCGCTTTCCCCGGCCAACACGCTGGCCGACAGGCTGTGGCTGGAGCGAGCATAAGCAGCGCCGAAACCTGTGCTGGTGGCGAGCGCCACGACCGATCGGCCCACGCTCGCGCCGCCGCCTTCGCTGCCCGTCACGCCGGAAACGGCACGCGCGGCGTCTTCTGCGGCCAGCGCGGCTTCGCGCAGGGCGTCGGGATCGGCAGCCGCGCCGTCGTCCAGATCGAGATCGGGCAGAGGCTCTTTCATCAGCCGCTCTTCGGGCGCGAGGCCGGCATAGGGATCTTCCGGCGCCGCCTTGGCCATCGCCACCGCGCGCTCGGCCAGATCGCGCAGCAACTCCGGGGCCATCGCGCTGCTCGACACGCTGGCGGAACGCTTGCCGACGAACAGGCGCAGGCCGATCTCCTCGCCCTCCGAACGCCCGGCATCCTCCAGTTTGCCGAGGCGCACCGAGATTTCCGTCGATGCACCGCCCGAATAGAGCGCGTCGGCGGCGTCCGCGCCCGCGTCGATTGCGGCGGAGACCAGCAGTTCTGCGCGTTCCAGCGCCTGTTTTTCATCCAGCATAGACCGGGCGATGTAGGTGCCCCGCGAGGGTCGGTCAATCGCGCGACCGGCGCAGTTCACCTGCTCGCGCCACGTCACAACTTGTCTGGACCTATCCGGAGCGATACGGCGCGATGCACCATGATAGAGCGCCTCAAACGAATTTGGCGGGAACTGCTCAGCCCCGAACGCCAGCATGGCTATGGCACCACCTTGCTGCCCGCGGCGGTGGCGCTCAGCATTCTCATCCTCCTATCCGGAGGTATCGCGACCATGGGCGCGATCGACAGCGAGCGGGAAGCGCGTGAGGCAAGCCAGTACACCACCGGTGTGATCGCCCGGTTGGAGAAGGTCCGCGCGCTGGCGGTGGACGCGGAAACCGGCCAGCGCGGCTATCTGCTGACCGGCCAGCGGCGCTATCTCAAGCCGCTGAAGGAAGCCATGGAGCGCGAGGCGCTGCTGCTCGATGAGCTGAAGACCTATGCCTATGGCAATATGGAAGGCCCGCAGGAAAACTGGTTGATGCAGATCGACCGGCTGACGAACGAGCATCTTGCCGAGACCCAAGCCAGCGTGCGGATGGCCCGGCGCGGCAATCGCAACGAAGCGATCGAGACGCTGAAGATGGGCGGCGACATGCGCCGGATGGACCGCCTTCGCGTGCTGATCGACCAATATGAGAATTACGAATATCAGCGGCAGGCTGCCGGGCTGGCCGAAGCGCGGCAATATGCGCAGATCGGCGGCCGGCAGGTGCTGGTGGTCGTCACCGTCCTGATTCTGCTGCTGCTGCTCATCGCCTATCTGCTTTGGCGCAATTCCCGGCTGCTGCAGACCGAGACCGAACTCAGTGAGATCACCGAGGCAAAGGAACAGGTCGAACTCATCAGCCGCGAACTCAATCACCGCGTAAAAAACCTGTTCGCGGTGGTCATGGCCATCATCAGCATGACCGCGCGGCGAGAGAGCGACGCGAAGGTGGCGGGCGAGAAGATGCGCGAACGGGTCAACGCGCTGGCCCGCGCGCACCAGCTGACGCTGGATCAGGATGGTGGACGCGCGGTGAGTCTTGGCTCGCTGGTGGACAATGTGCTCGCGCCCTATCTGTCCGACCGGCTGCGCTATGAAACCGACGGGCCGGAGGTGCAGCTGATCCCGCGCTATGCCACCCCGATTGGCCTCGCGCTGCACGAAATGGCGACCAACGCGGTGAAATATGGAGCCTGGTGCCAGGAAAGCGGCGGCGTCATCTCGGTCCGCTGGACGGTCGAAGAGGATGAGAACCTGCAGAAGGTTGCGCTCGTCTGGCAGGAAAGCGGCGGCCCGCCGGTCACCGCGCCGAGCGAGGATGGCAAGGGCTTCGGCAGCCAACTGGTGCTGTCGAGCTTGCGCCAGATCGGCGGCCGGTTCGAGAGCATTTGGCCCGAAAAGGGTTTCGAAGCGAGACTCTTTTTTGCAGTGCAGCGGGAACCTGACAAAGATTAGCCCATTTCCGCTGTATGAGCACATTCACCGTGATGCTGGCCGAGGACGAAGCGCTGATCGCGCTCGACATGGTCGATTGCTTGCGCGAGCGGGGCATCAACGTGGTCGGCCCGTGCATGTCGCTGGACGATTGCTTGAATTGCATCGACGGCCCCCATCGCATCGACGCAGCCATTCTGGATGTCGACCTGGCGGGCCAGGACGTGTTCCCCGCAGCGCTCAAGCTGAAGAAGCGCGGGATTCCGTTCGTGTTCCATAGCGGGCACTGTACCGCCGACACCCTGCCGCCCGAACTTGCGGGCGTGAAGCTTTATGAAAAGCCCGCAGGGATCGGCAAGATCGCAGACAATCTGAGCGCCATCGCCGCCTAGAGGTTTAAAACATCTCGCGTTCCTCTCAAGGCTCGTCCGGACCGCCAAATCGTTCTGAATGTCCGTTTGCCCTGAGCCTATCGAAGGGCTGTATTTAGTGCCGGGAACAGAACAGGCGATCGACAAGCTCAGCCCGAACGGAAATCAGATGGCGACCTGGCCTGTCTGATCAGGGCAGCCCCAACAGCTTGTGCGTCTGCAAGGACAGCCGCCACGCCGGGTGCGCTTCCACAAAGGCAATCGCCTCGGCCCGGTTTTCGTCCGCCGACGCGCTGTCCATCGGCTGGATCAGATGATGGGAAAAATCCCAGCTCTCCATCGCCTTCCAGTCCGAACCGGGCTGCGGCCAGACCAGTTTCAATTCGTCGCCCGAACGCTGGACCGTTTCGGACCCCGCCTTGGGGCTGATGCAGATCCAGTCGATCGTGCGCGGCACCGGCAGCGTGCCGTTGCTTTCGATCGCGATTTCGAACCCGCGCGCGTGCAGGGCGTCGATCAGCGCATCGTCCACCTGCAACATCGGTTCGCCGCCGGTCATCACGACATAGCGCCGCGTGCGTCCCGCGCCCCATAGCTCCGCGACCTTATCGCCAAGGCTTTCGGCATCGGCGTAACGCGCGCCGTTCTCACCATCCATCCCGACGAAATCGGTGTCGCAGAAGCGGCAGATGGCCTTGTCCCGGTCCTGCTCGCGCCCGGTCCAGAGATTGCAACCGGCAAAGCGCAGGAATACCGCGCGGCGTCCCGCATGCGCGCCCTCACCCTGAAGAGTCGGGAAAATCTCCTTTACGGCGTAGCTCACCCGACCACCGGCGTGACGGCATAGACGGTCGGGTCTTCGATCCCGGCTTCCACGAAACCGCCATGGCGCAGGCGGCAGCTGTCGCATTCGCCGCAATGCTTGCCGTCGGGCGTAGGATCATAGCAGGACCAGCTCATCGCGGGATCGAGCCCCAGCCGCATCGCTTCGGCCGCGATGTCGGCCTTGCTCATATATTGCAGCGGGGCGCGCACCTCGAAGCTTTCCTTCGCATCTCCTGCCTTGGTGCCGAGCATGGCCAGCCTCTGAAAGGCGTCGATGAATTCGGGGCGGCAATCGGGGTAGCCGGAATAATCGAGTGCATTGACGCCGATCACCATGTCGCGCGCGCCCGCTGCCTCCGCCCAGCCGAGGCACAGCGAGAGGAAGATGGTGTTGCGCGCCGGAACATAGGTGATCGGAATGCCGCCTTCGTCCCGTGTACCCGCGCCGTCCTTGGGCACATCGATATCCGCGGTGAGTGCGGAGCCGCCGAATTGCGTCAGATCGAGCGGCAGTACCACATGACGTTTCGCCCCGAGGGCTTCGGCGATCCGCGCGGCGCTTTCCAGCTCGACACGGTGGCGCTGGTTATAATCTACCGTCAGCGCCAGAATGTCGAAGCCCTGTTCGCGCGCGATCCCGCCCGCCACCATCGAATCGAGGCCGCCCGAGAGCAGCAGCACCGCCTGTTTTCCGGTTTCTGTCATGGCCGGGGAGCTAAGCGCATGATCGCCGTATCGCAAGCATGCCCACAAAAAACGGGCCACCCTGGAAAGAGCGGCCCAGTGACGGCTCGTGCGAGCCCGCTAGGGAGGAAAGCGTACCAAAGTGGGGTACTCCCACAGGGATAGCAAAGATTGCTAAACCGGTGCTTAACGAAAGCGGGTTTGGTGCAATATTGTGCTTGGGAGCGGCGAAGAAACGCTACTGCGCTGCGGCGCTTCCTTCGCGCGCTCAGCAGCTTCCGGTTTTGCGGGCTTCGTAATCGAACGCATAGGGCGCGCCGCGGTCCAACCCCTGGCTGCGGATCTGCACCAGCCGATCCGTCTCGCGGCGAATCGCGGTGCTGCCGCTGCCACTCTGACAGGAATAGCTGAACACCACCTCGCGCGCGTCGCCGCTCAGCCGGTGAATTTCACAACGCTGGCCGGGATGGTGCAGCTTCACCAGCACGCGCGGATCGCGGACGCATAGCTTGCGCACCAGCCGGAAATCATCGGCCTTGTCACGCAGCGTCCACTCGCCCCGCTCCAGCGTGCGCAGCGAAAAGCTCGCCTGCGCGGCGTAAGCGGAAGCAGCAACGCTGAAGGTCGCCGCAAGGGCAATGGCAATTGTCTTAGCTGTCTTCATCGATTTCGGTCCACATGGGGGCAGCGCCCCACAGCAGGTGGATACAGATCTAAAGTGGGAGAATAACGACGCAGGCGTGTCGGAATTGCGGTGGCGGCGCACCGGCGCCGTCAGTTCTCCATGCTGGAGAGCGAGATCGGGAACTGGCGATTGCAGAACTCGCAGTCCACCTTGATGTCGCCGTCCTCGTCCGCCATCTCGCGCCGCTCCTCGACGGGAAAGCGCCCGATGACCGACCGGATATGGTCCGGATCGCAGCGGCAGCCCTTGGACAACCCCGCGCCCTGTTCGATCCGTACCTCGTCCTCTTCATGGAAGAGGCGCCAGACCAGCTCTTCCAGCGGCAGCGAGCCGTCTGCCAGCTCTTCGGGCTTCACCGTTTCGGCAAGCGCGCGGACATGCTCCCATTCGGGATGGTCGAGCCGCACATGCAGCCGCTCACGCCCCTCCTCGCCCTCGGCGAGATGCTGGACCAGGAAGCCGCCAGCGACGGTGCGATCGTCGCCGGAAGAGCGCGCGGTGCGGATCAGCGTCGGGATCTGCTCGGACTGGGCGAAATAATATTCGCACGCCTCGGCCAGCGAAGCGCCTTCCAACGGCACGATGCCCTGATAGCGCCCGCCCGGCTCGTTCTCGCTGCGCTTCTTGCGATCGAAGGTGATCGCCAGATAGCCTTGGCCGAACAGACCGAACAGCGTCGGCTCGGGCGTCAGTTCGGCCACCTTGGCCTCGTCATATTGCGCATAGCCGCGCAGCTGCCCGTCGCGGTAATCGCAAACCAGCAGCGTCACCGCGCCCTCGCCGGTCTGCGCCTGCATGGTCAGCTCGCCGCCCGCATCCTTGAGGAGCGAGCCGAGCAGCGCGGTGAGCGTCACCGCTTCGGTGAGCAGCGCCTCGATCACCGGCGGATAGGCATGGGCGGACAGGATATCGGCCAGCGCCGTCTCGATCCGCACCGCGCGGCCGCGCGCATGGCGGGCCGGGATGGAGAAGCGCAGGGGAAGGTCGGAAAAGGTCTCGGTCTGGGTAGGGGTCTGTTCAGTCATCGCCCCTAGATAGTTAGAGCTGCCCGAAAACCCAGCGCAGAACGGATTTTTGCGCATGCAGGCGGTTTTCCGCCTCGTCGAAAATCACCGATTGCGGGCCGTCGATCACCGCGTCCGTCACTTCCTCGCCGCGATGCGCGGGCAGGCAGTGGAGGAACAGAGCGTCCGGCTTCGCGCGCTTCATCAGCGCTTCGTCCACCTGGAACGGGCCCATCGCGGCCAGCTTTGCCTCGCCGCCCTTCTGCCCCATCGAAATCCAGGTGTCGGTAACGATCACGTCCGCGCCGTCCGCCGCTTCGGCGGCGTTGCGGTGGATCGTGATGCTGCTGCCCGCCTCGCGCGCGGCTTCGTTGAAGCGCTCGTCAGGATCATAGCCTTCGGGGCAGCCGATGCGCACGTCGAACTTCATGAGGCCCGCCGCCTCGACGATCGAGTGCAGCACATTGTTGCCGTCGCCCAGCCAGGCGACCTGCAGGCCGGGCAGCGCCTTGCCATGCTCCACGATGGTCAGCAGGTCCGCGACGATCTGGCAGGGATGCGACCAATCGGTGAGCGCGTTGATCACCGGCACGCTGGCGCAGGCGGCCATTTCCTCAACCTTGGCATGATCGTCGGTGCGGATCATGATGGCATCGACATAGCGGGAAAGGACGCGCGCGGTGTCCGCCACCGTTTCGCCCCGGCCCAGCTGCATCGAGCCGGAATCGGCCACGATGGCGCTGCCGCCAAGCTGTTCCATCGCCATTTCGAAGCTGAAGCGCGTGCGCGTGGAGCTTTTCTCGAAGATCATCGCGAGCATGTGCCCGGTGAGCGGCGCGTCCGCGTCCGCCTTGCCCTTCGGCCAGCCCTTGCGCGCCGCTTTCCGGCTCAGTGCATCGTCCAGCATCGCGGCAATGGCATCGCCGCCCGCGTCCGAAAGGTTCAGGAAATGGCGGGTCATTATTATCCTCCCTGAAGCGCAGCTTCGGGGAGGGGGACCGCCGCCGTAGGCGGGGGTGGAGGGGCCGTTGCCCCGCCGCCTTGCCCCTCCACCATCGCTGCGCGATGGTCCCCCTCCCCCCGGGCGATGCCCGCGGGGAGGATCAATCAGGCCGCTACGGCCTCCGGCACGACATAATCCGCCGCACCGGCACTGAGCTTTTCCATGAACTCTTGGATATGCTCATCCTCGATCACGAGCGGCGGCAAGACGCGGATGGTGTTCTCGCCCGCGGCCACGGTCATCAGATCGTGATTGTCGCGCAGATGCGCATAGAAGGGGCGGCTCTCCACCTTCATCTTCAGACCGAGCATCAAGCCATGCCCGCGCACCAGTTCGAACAGGTCCGAATGGTTGCCGATGAACTGTTCGAGCATGGAGCGCAGACGCTCGCCCTTGGCGCGCACATCGGCCAGGAAATCCTCATCGGAAATCACCTTCCACACCGCCTCGCCCGCGGCCATGGCGAGCGGATTGCCGCCATAGGTGGAGCCGTGGCTGCCAAAGCCCATGCCGCGCGCCGCCTTTTCGGTGGCAAGGCACGCGCCGAGCGGGAAGCCGCCGGCAATGCCCTTGGCGGTGGCGAGCACGTCCGGCTCGATCCCGTACAGTTCGTGGGCATAGAGCTTGCCGGTGCGCCCGACGCCGCATTGTACCTCATCCAGCACCAACATCAGATCTTGCTCGTCGCAGATCTGGCGCAGGCCCTTCAGGAACTCCTCGCTCGCCGGACGGATGCCGCCCTCGCCCTGAATCGGCTCGACCAGGAAGCCTGCGGTCTGCGGACCAACGGCGGCGCGTGCCGCCTCCAGATCGTTGAACTCGACATATTTGAAGCCGGGCAGCAGCGGCATGAAGCCCTTGTGCATCTTCTCCTGATTGGAAGCGCTGATCGTGGCCATCGTGCGGCCGTGGAAGGCCATGGAGAAGGTGATGATCTCGGTCCGGCCGGAATCGCCCGCTTCATGCTGGTGATAGGCGCGCGCCGTCTTGATCGCGCATTCCACCGCTTCCGCGCCGCTGTTGGTGAAGAACACGGTGTCGGCGAAGGTGGTGTCCACGATCATCTGCGCCAGCCGCTCGCCCTGCGGGCTGCCGTAGAGATTGGACACGTGCATCAGCTTGGCGGCCTGCTCCTGGATCGCGCCGATCAGCGCAGGATGGCTGTGGCCGAGCGCATTCACCGCGATGCCGCTGGCGAAATCCAGGAGGCGCCGTCCGTCCTCGGTAATCAGATGGCAGCCATCGCCCTCCACCGGACGCACGTCGCAACGCGGATAGACAGGCATGAGCGGGGAGATGGACATATCGGGCGGCCTTTCGCTTCATCGCAAAACAAGAGCGGCGGCCATCGCGGGCCGCCTGTTGCGCTGGAGGATAGGCCCGGGCGCGGCGGGAATCAATGTGCGCGGATCGGCAGAGCAGTCCTGCCGTTCCGGAGACAGTTGCATCCGTCGCGGCGCGGATAGTCTTTGCCAATGCCGCGGCGCTGGGATAGCGGCTCGCGCCGATCGCGGCAGGTTTGGCCGCGATGCGTAAATGGGGGATATCATAAAGAAACTCATATTGTTCGCAGCGGCGCTCGCTGCGATTCCCACGGCCGCGCAGTCGCAGGTCGTGATCGAGGCCAATGGCGCCTATGTATCGGACGAATGGGGCGGAGAGCTGGGTGCGGGCTATCAGTTGAACCTTCTACCGCGGGTCGATCTGACGCTGGGCGGCGGCGCATTCGTGCATGAAGGGGACAACGACCGGTACTTTTTCGATGGAAGCGGCAGCAATCGGCGGTGCCGCGACTTCAGCAACGGTCAATTTGCCGATAGTGAGAAATGCTCTAATCTCGCCGCCGATATCTACGGGCGCGCGGAAGCCGCGTTCTCGATCCCTCTGTCGGCGCGCATCGGCGCGGGCGTGCGCTTCGGGCGCGACGTAACGCCCTATGGCACCGTCAGCTTCCCGCTGCTTCCGAACCTGCGCGTGAAGGGCAATGCCGGGCCCGACTATTATGCACTAGGCCTGCGCGCGGTGTTCTAAAACAGCCGTCCGCCATCGGGCACTGGCTGGTCCGGGCGCAACAGGACGACATGGCCCTGCTCGTCCGGCACGCCGAGGGTCAGCACCTCGCTCCTCACCGGGCCGATCTGGCGCGGGGGGAAGTTGACGACGGCGAGCACCTGCGTGCCGACGAGGTCTTCCAGCCGGTGCCGCTCGGTGATCTGCGCGCTGGAGCGCTTGATGCCGATCGCGCCCCCGAAATCGATGCGCAGCTTGAAAGCCGGCTTGCGCGCCTCGGGAAATGCCTCCGCCTCGACGATGGTGCCGACGCGGACATCGACCTTGAGGAAATCGTCGAACGCGATGTCCGGAGCAGGCGGCGCGTCGCTGTCATGGTTCATGTGCATGGGAAGCTTACCTCAATCGCTATAGGCTTCGTGCAGCGCCAGTGTCTGGCGCGCGGCTTTCAGGTGCGGGATATCGAGCATCTTGCCGTCGATGCCGACCGTGCCGACGCCGGGATCGGCCTCGAACGCGGCCACCACGCGGCGCGCGAAATCCACCTCATCGGCGCCGGGCAGGAAGCTTTCGTTGATCGGGCCGACCTGCGCCGGATGGATGGCGAGGCGGCCGGAAAAGCCCTCGGCCCGCGCGGCACGGGAGCTGGCGCGCAGCCCCTCCTCGTCGCGGAAATCGGCATGCAGCGTCTCGACCGCGGCGACGCCCGCGGCATGCGCCGCCATCAGCGTGAGCGAGCGGACCATCTTGTAGGTGAACGCCCATTCCCCGTCCGCGCCGCGATTGCCGCTGGCGCCGAGCGCCGCCGACAGATCTTCGGCGCCCCAAGTGAGCCCGTAAAGCCGGTTCAGCCCCGCATCCGCATAATCGCCCAGCGCGAAGGGCGCGCGCGCGGTTTCGGTGGCGACGGGCAAAATCTTGGTGGAGCCCTGTTCGAGCCCGGCCTGCGCCTCCAGCGCATCCAGATAATAAGAGAGCCGCCGCACATCCGCCGGGTCATCGGCCTTGGGATGCACGATGCCGTCCGGCGCGCCGCCGATCACCGCCGTGAGATCGCCGAGCGTAAGATCGCCGTCGAGCGGGTTCACGCGCACCCATATCTGCGGATTGCGCTGGCCCGCGGGCCGATCCTTCAGAAAGTCCGCCACCAGCTGCCGCGCGGCCTGCTTGTTAGCCGGGGCAACCGCATCTTCCAGATCGAGGATCACGGCGTCGGCGCCGCAGCCGTCGACCTTGCCCAGCTTTTTCTCGCTGTCGCCGGGGATGAAGAGAAAACTGCGCAGCGGCCTCAATCCGCCGGCCCCTTGTGCTGCAGGCCGGTGCGCTTGCAGCTCGCCACCAGCACATCGTCCTGATTGTAGGCGCGATGGACGAAGGTGACGATACCCGCGGTGGGGCGCGACTTGCTTTCGCGCAGGTCCACCACCTCGGTCTCGATCCTGAGCGTATCGCCGACATAGACCGGCGCGGGAAAGCGAACCTCGTCCCAACCCAGGTTCGCGACCGCGGTGCCGAGCGTGGTATCGCCCACCGAAATGCCGACCATCAGACCCAGCGTGAAGGTGGAGTTGACGATGATTTTCCCGAAATCGCTCTTCGCCATATATTCGGCGTCAAGATGGAGCGCCGCGGGATTATGGGTGAGCGTGGTGAAGAGCAGATTGTCGGTCTCGGTCACCGTGCGGCGCATGTCGTGGCGGAAAACCTGCCCCACCTCGAGCTGTTCGAACCAAAGACCGGCCATGTCGTCTCTCCTTGCGTCTGGAACCTTGGGCCGTGCGGCAACAAACGGCGGACTGTCAACGTCCGCGCGGCTTGGGCCAGCGTCTGCTGCATCGCAAAACTGCGGCCGCCGCTGTTGCTGCATTGCAACATGGATCAAGCAATTTCGGAGCCGTTCCGTTTTTTCGTTGCTTCGTATGATGCAACACAGCAATAAACTTTCATAGCGGACATGGCACGGGCCTTCGGGTGAAAGATGCTTTTGCCGCATCGCAGCAGGATTAAATTCCAACCGCACGAAAGGAATATCATGCGAATCACACGGTGCCTGCTGGCAACCCCTCTCCTCGCCTTAGCCGCGCCTGCCATGGCGCAGAGCTATGACACCGCCCCGCCGGAAGACATCGCCGTATCCGCCAATGTGGCGCTGGTGAGCGACTATCGCTTCCGCGGCATCTCGCAGACCGACAAGGAAATTGCCATTCAGGGCGGGGCCACGCTGTCCAACCCGCAAAGCGGCCTTTACGGCGGTTTCTGGGCGTCCAACCTGGCTGGCTGGGGCACCTTCGGCGGCTCCAATACCGAGCTTGATCTGTTCGGCGGCGTGATTGTTCCCGTTGGCGGGGGAGAGCTGGACGCGGGCGTCGTCTGGTACATGTATCCCGGCGGCGCGGACACCACCGATTTTGCCGAACTGTATGCGAAGCTGAGCGGTACCGTCGGCCCGCTCTCGCTGACCGCCGGCGTCGCCTATGCACCGCCTCAGGAAGCGCTGGGCAATGTATTCTTCACCGGCGCCGCGGCTGCCGCCGGCATTCCGAACGATCCGGGCGATAAGGAGGATAACCTCTATCTTTCCGGCGATGCATCGGCCGGCATCCCCACCACGCCGGTGACGCTGAAGGCGCATATCGGTTATTCCAACGGCAATCCCGGCCTTGGCCCCAACGGCACCAGCATCGCGCCAACCGGCGAATATTGGGACTGGTCGCTGGGCGCGGACGTTGCCTACAAGGCGCTCACCTTCGGCGTCGCTTATGTCGATACCGACATTTCGCGTTCCGAATCGGCGTATCTCCTACCCAATTTCTCGGCGCTGGACGGCGGCCGGATCGATAACGGCACGGTAGTGTTCTCGGTCAGCGCAGGCTTCTGACTCTTCCGCAATCAGAAAGGGCGCGCCCGGCGGCGCGCCCTTTTTCATGTCCGCCGCTTATTCCACCGTCACCGATTTGGCGAGGTTGCGCGGCTGATCGACGTCGGTGCCCTTGGCCACCGCGACATGATAAGCGAGCAGCTGCACCGGCACGGCATAGATCAGCGGCGCGATCAGCGGATGCACCGCCGGCATCTCGATCGTCGCCAGCGTGCCCTCGCCCGCTTCCTCGATACCCTTGGCGTCCGAGATCAGCACGATCTTGCCGCCACGCGCGGCCACTTCCTGCATGTTGGACACGGTCTTGTCGAACAGCGGGCCGGACGGGGCGATCACGATGACCGGCACCGCCTCGTCGATCAGCGCGATGGGCCCGTGCTTCATTTCACCCGCAGCATAGCCCTCTGCGTGAATATAGCTGATTTCCTTCAGCTTCAGCGCGCCCTCCATCGCCATCGGGAAGTCCGGGCCGCGGCCCAGATAGAGCACGTCGCGCGCCGGGGCGATCAGCGGGGCAATCGCCTCGATCGCGCCGTCGCGGCCCAGCGCGTCGTTCATCGCCGCGGGGGCTTCGGTGAGATGCTTGACGATCTCCTTCTCTTCCTCCGCGCTCATCCGCCCCTTGGCGCGCGCGAAATGCGCGGCCAGCGCGGCGAGTACGGCAAGCTGGCAGGTGAACGCCTTGGTGGATGCGACGCCGATTTCGGGGCCGGCATGGGTCGGCAAGAGGAGGTCCGCCTCGCGGGCCATTGTGCTGGTGGGCACGTTGACGACGACGGCGATCTTCTGCCCCTCCTCGCGCGCATGCCGCAGCGCGGCGAGCGTATCGGCCGTTTCGCCCGACTGGCTGATGAAGAGCGCGAGGCCCCCTTCCTCCATGATCGGTTCGCGGTAGCGGAATTCGGAGGCGACATCGATGTCGACCGGCACGCGCGCGAACTGTTCGAACCAGTATTTCGCAACCATGCCGGCATAATAGCTGGTGCCGCAGGCGACGATGGTGACGCGGCGGATTTCGGACACGTCGAACTGGATGTCGGGCAGCGCGACCACGTTCTCCAGCGGGCGCAGATAGGAGCCGAGTGTTTGCGCGACCACGGTCGGCTGCTCGAAGATCTCCTTCTGCATGAAGTGGCGGTAATTGCCCTTCTCGATCGCGCCCGCAGTCACGCCGCTGTCCACGAATTCGCGCTCTACCGGCTGGTCGTTCTCGTCGAGGATGCGGATGTCCCCGCGCTTCACGATCACCCGGTCGCCTTCCTTCAGATAGGCGATGCGGCGGGTGAGCGGGGCCAGCGCCAGCGCGTCGGAGCCCAGATAGGCCTCGCCCTCATCCTCGCCTTCGCCGCGACCCACCACCAGCGGCGATCCGAGGCGCGCGCCGATCATCAGGTCGTCATGATCTCGGAACAGGATGGCGAGTGCGAACGCGCCTTCCAGACGGGGCAGCACGGCCTTCACCGCGTCTTCGGGCGATTGCCCTTGTTCCACTTGCTCGGCGACCAGATGGACCACCACCTCGGTATCGGTCTGGCTTTCGAAGGTGCGTCCGCGCTCCTGCAGCTCGCGGCGCAGCGGCTTGAAATTCTCGATGATGCCATTGTGGACGACGGCGACCGCGCCGCTGGCATGCGGGTGCGCGTTGTCGACGGTCGGCGCGCCATGCGTGGCCCAGCGCGTGTGCGCGATCCCGGCGGAACCTGCCGCCGGCTCGTCCGCCAGCTTGGCCGTCAGATTGCGCAGCTTGCCCTCGGACCGGCGGCGTTCGAACTGCCCGTCATGGACGGTGCAGATGCCGGCCGAATCATAGCCGCGATATTCGAGGCGCTTCAGCCCGTCGACCAGCCGATCGGCCACATCGCCGCGTCCGAGGATTCCGATAATGCCGCACATGAGAAGATGCTTTCGTTATAAAGTGTAGGGAACACGGATGCCCGGCATGTTCGCCGGAAAATCCTGTGTATTGCGGGTAATGAGGACGCGGCCGCGAATCTGAGAAGTCGCGAGGATGATTGCGTCGGGCGATTTGAGCCTCGGTCGCTCTCGGCGCAGGGCCGCCGCACGCCGCGCAATCTCGTCGTCCAGTTCATCGAGGGCAAATCCGCTCAAAAACTGCTCCGCTTCGCGAACGGCGGTTTCGCTGCCCTTGGAGAGCGTTTCGATCCAAGCCATGCGACTGATCCATATTTTCGCGCCGATGGAAGCCAGACGCGACAGCTCGCGATGCGCTGGTCGGTAGCCGAGCAGTGCATCGATCATGATATTGGCGTCGAGACTATAGCCGCTCATTCGGGATCGGACTGCGTATCGGCTGCGGTCTTGCGGGTCAGCGCGACATAGTGGGCGCGCTCCCGGTCATCCTCTTCGGTGAAATATTCAGGCGATTCGACCCGAACCTCGTCATAATCATCATCCCAGGGCCGCGTCCATTCGGCGCGCCGCTGCCGGTCATATTCGTGCGGATCGATCGTCACGCCGTCGCGCGCCCAGGCCCCGAAGCCGATATCGAGCCAGTCCTTCGGGGCTTCGGCGCGGTAGGCGCTCACTGCCTCGCGCAGAATGGAGGCGCGCGACTTGCCCTGCTCGGCTGCCAGAGCGTCGAGCCATTTGATGTCTTCATCGGGTAGATCGGCCAGGATGCGCGTCATGATATCGCGATATCATGCAGTGATATCATGTCAAGATGGATGATCGACCAGTGCATCCTGATCGGCCGGCTCGGCATATTTCTCCGAAAAGGCGTAATCGACGGAATAGAGCGCCTCGCCGCTACAGCCATGGTCCTGAATGATTTTGCCGTCTTTCATCACCAGAACGCCATCGTCGAACTGCGGATCATTGGGCTCGCCAGCCGTGAAATTGGTGCGGACCACGCGGCTGTAGACGACATAGCGATAGGCCCCGCGCGTAAAGCTCAGCTGCGCCTCTCCGCCGCCCGAATAGGGTACGGAAACGAAACGGATTGCCCCGCCGCCGCGATGCTCCGGGAAGACGAGTTCGCTCTCTTCCTTCAGATTGCCGTAGCGATATTGCGGAAATCGTCCGCCGCCGGCCTCCGCCGCAGCGCAGACGGAAGCGGTCTTGCCGTTTTGCAGGCGGCAGGAAAAGAGACGCTTCTCCCCCGGCGCGCACAGATCGGCCTTGCCGGGCAAGGGCGGGACCATCGAAGTCGGCCGCGTATCGGGCGAAGCGCCGGTGGTCGTGGTCGTGGTCGCTTTGGACGCAGAAGGCGCTTTGGCCGCAACGGTCTTCCCGCCCGCCGAGCGTTCCTGCGGCCCCTCCTGCCCGCAAGCCGTCAGCAGAAGCGCTGCTCCTGCGACGCCGATTAGCGCCCCCTGGGCCCCGTGCATCAACCCTCCTTCTTCTTGCGCATGGTGCTGTTGAAGCGGTCCGCCCAGCCGGGCTTTACCAGCTGCTCGCCGCGCACCAGGCGCAGGTCTCCGTCGCCGACATCGCGGCTGACCGCGCTGCCTGCCGCGACGATCGCGCCGCGGCCGATGGTGACGGGGGCAATCAGCGCGCTGTTCGATCCGATGAACGCGCCTTCACCGATCACGGTCTTGTGCTTGAACCAGCCGTCATAATTGCAGGTGATGGTGCCCGCACCGATATTCGCGCCCGCGCCCACATCGGCATCGCCCAGATAGGTGAGATGATTGGCCTTTGCGCCTTTGCCCAGAACCGTCTTCTTCATCTCGACGAAATTGCCGACCTTCGCGCCCTCTTCCATCACCGATCCGGGCCGCAGCCGCGCATAGGGGCCGACCGAGCAACCCGATTTCACATGCGCGCCCTCCAGATGGCTGAAGGCGTGGATCACCGCCCCGTCTTCCACGGTAACACCGGGACCGAAGACGACATTGGGTTCGATTCTAACGTCGCGGCCGATCTGGGTGTCGTAAGCGAAGAACACCGTTTCCGGCGCGATCAGCGTGGCGCCGTCGGCCATCGCGCGTTCCCGGCGCCGGCGCTGCCAGTCGCCTTCCACACGGGCGAGTTCGATGCGGCTGTTGACGCCCGCCACCTCGTCCGCACCGGTCTCGATCACCGCGCTGGGCTGGCCCGGCAGCATCACGATATCGGGAAGATAATATTCGCCCGCCGCATTATCGTTGCCGATCTGATCGAGCAGCACGAACAAATCGGTCGCCCGCGCGGCCATCAGCCCGCTGTTGCAGAGCGTCACGGCGCGCTGCGCCTCGCTCGCGTCCTTATACTCCACCATCGTCTCGATAATGCCGGTGCCGTCCGCGATGATGCGGCCATAAGCGGCGGGGTCGTCCGGGCGGAAGCCCAGCACCACGCAGCGCGGATCGTCGCCGCGCCGCAGCCGCTCGACCATCCGGCGCATCGTCTCCGCGCTCACCAGCGGCACATCGCCGTAGAGGATCAGAATATCGCCCGAAAAACCTTTCAGCGCGTCATGCGCCTGCGCCACCGCATGGCCGGTGCCGAGCTGCTCGGTCTGCTCCGCGATCGCCACACCGCGTCCCTCGACGGCCGCCTCCACCTGCTCCTTGCGCGCGCCGACCACGACCACCTGGCGTTCGACGCCCAGTTCCTCCAGCGTATCGATGAGGTGCAGCAGCATCGGTTTGCCTGCGATAGGGTGCAGCACCTTGTGCGTGTCCGATTTCATCCGCGTGCCCGATCCGGCGGCGAGCACGATCGCGGCAAGCGGGCGGTCGGGAGAAGTAGGTTCGGTCATCGGCTTGCGGTCTCCTTTGATCGCCAGCCTTTCGCATGGCGTCCTTGCATAATCCAGCCGCTTGCGGGCATGCCGGGCGCCATGACCGATTTTCCGTATGACATTGTGGGCTTCGACCTGGACGGCACGCTTCTGGACACGAGTGACGAGCTGACCGCATCGGTCAATCATACGCTCGGCCTGATGGGCCATCCGCCGCTGACGCGCGAGCAGGTGAAGCCCATGATCGGCCTGGGCGCGAAACATATGCTGAAAGTCGGCATCGAGCAGACCGGGGCAACAGGCGAGGAGGCGGAGCTGCTGCTGAAGCAATATCTGCCGCGCCTGCTCGATCATTACGGCGCGCATCTGGGCAGCGGATCGCATCCCTATCCGGGCCTGCTGGATGCCATGGATGCGCTGACGGAACGCGGGGTGACGCTGGCCGTCGTCACCAACAAATATGAAAGTTTTGCCGAAACGCTGCTGAACGCCGTGTCCTTACGTGATCGGTTCGCCTGCGTGATCGGCGGGGATACGATGGGCAAGGGCAAGTCCAAGCCGCACCGTGCGCCGATCGACGAGATGATCCGCCGCTGCGGGCATAAGCCCGGCGAGACCCGCGCCGCCTTCATCGGCGATTCGATCTACGACATCATGGCCGCGCACAATGCCGGGCTGCCCGCCATCGCGGTCAGCTTCGGCTTCCTGCATCAACCGGTCGAGGAACTGGGCGCCGATGCGATCATTGACCATTATGACGAGCTGATCCCGACGCTCGAGCGGTTGGCAACAGCATGAGCATCGGCATGCAGGTCGAAGGCGGCATCGCCACGATCACGATCGACCGGCCCTTGCGCAAGAATGCGCTCCGGCTGGAAGACTGGGAGGCGCTGGCCACGCAAATCGAAGAAGCGAAGGCCAGCCTTGCGGTGCGCGCGATCATCCTGACCGGCGGCAAACCCGGACAATTCTGCGCTGGCGCGGATATCCACGATATCGCCGCGAACCGCGAGGATGCGGACTGGCGCGCACGCAAATTTGCTGCGGTGCGCGCCTGCAACCGGGGTTTATGGGAAGCGGACATTGCGGTTATCGCCGCCATCGACGGCGATTGTATTGGCGGCGGGTGCGGGCTCGCGCTCGCCTGCGATCTGCGCATTGCCACGCCGCAAAGCCGCTTCGGCGTCACGCCGGCCAAGCTCGGCATCGCCTATAGCCGCTTCGACACGCATCTGCTTGCGGCTGCCATCGGCGTGGCGGAGGCCCGCCGCCTGCTTCTCACCGCCACGCTGATCGACACGGAAGAGGCCTGCCGCATCGGTTTGATCCACGAGATCACGGACAACGCCCTACGCCGCGCCCGCGATCTGGCCCGGACGCTGATCGCCAATTCCGGCCACAGCATCGCGGCGACAAAGCAGCATCTGCGCGCCATTGCGAGCGGCACCGTGGACGACGACGAAGAGAGCCGCAGCTTGTTCGAGGACAGCTATGTCCAGCCCGGCTTTGCCGAACGCATCGCCCAATTCCTGCAACGCAAGGGCTGACACGGTAGCATTTGACATCTGGCGGGAAACGCGCGCCTATACGCTTGCTTACATTATTCTCTGGGGGGAGAAATATGCGTCTGAAGATCTTTGGTCTGATAGTGTCGTGCTTGGTCGCCGCGCCCGCGCAGGCCGAATGGCTGGAAGCTTCCAGCGATCACTTTGTCGTCGTCGCGGACGATAGCGAACGCGATATCCGCGACTTCACGGAAAAGCTCGAACGCTACGACGCGGCGATGAGCAAACTGTTCGGCCGCTCCGGCGCGAAACCGAGCCCGTCCAATCGGGTGACGATCTATGTCGTGAAAAGCGACTCGGCGGTTCGCAAGCTGCTCGGCACCGGGTCCAGTCGCGTCGCCGGCTTCTACGTTCCGCGCGCAGGCGGATCGGTGGCATTCGTGCCGCGCATCGAAAGCCGCTCGAACGAACCCGACCCCTCCATGCTGATCCTGATGCACGAATATGCGCATCATTTCCTGATCTCAGCCTCGCAGTTTCCCGCGCCCTTGTGGATGTCCGAAGGGGGCGCCGAATTCTTTGCCTCCGCCGAATATAAAAAAGACGGTGGGATGACCCTTGGCCGACCGGCCAATCATCGCGGCTACGAACTTTACAACGACATGGGGCTCACCGCCGAAAAAGTGCTGACCGCTGCCGAGAACGACAGGAAGGACGACGCTTTCGGCGCCTTTTACGGGAAGAGCTGGCTGCTTTATCATTATCTGACTTTTTCCGAAGAGCGGAGGGGCCAGATGAGCGCCTACGCCAAGGCGCTGGCGACCGGCCTTAGCCTGCGCGAGGCAGCGGTGGGCGCTTTCGGCGATCTCGACGCGCTCGAACAGGATTTGAATCGGTATCTCAAACAGCGGCGCATGCGGGTAATCGACATCTCGGGCGAGGTCTTGGAGACCGGCCCGATCGCAGTACGCGCCCTGACCGATGGCGAGGAGGAGATGATCCCGGTCAAACTGCGCTCCAAGCGTGGTGTGGACCGCGAGGCGGCGCTGAAACTCGTGGCCGATGCGCGGGAGGTTGCCGAGCGTTATCCAGGCGATCCTGCGGTGCTCGCCGCACTTGCCGAAGCCGAATTCGATGCAGGCTTCAACGATCGCGCGATTGCCGCGGCCGATGCCGCGCTCGCGATCGATCCAAAGCGGGTGAACGCCTATGTTCAAAAAGGCTTTGCCATGTTCGACGAGGCTGAGGATGCGGACGATCGTGGCGCTGCCTATTCCGAGGCGGTGAAGCCGTTCGTGGCGCTCAACCGGATCGAGAACGATCATCCGCTGCCGCTCATTTATTTCTACCGCAGTTTCGTCGAGCGGGGGGCCAAGCCTTCCGAACTCGCGATCCAAGGCCTCAGCTACGCCGCGCAGCTCGCCCCGTTCGATCTGGATCTGCGCTTCAATCTGGCGATGCAGGAACTGCGCGACGGGAACGGCGACATGGCGCGCTACAATCTGATCCCCGTCGCATACAACCCGCATGGCGGCAGCTTTGCCGACAATGCGCGCGCCTATCTGGATCGGCTGAATGCCGGGGAGAAGCCGGAGTCCATCGCACGCGGAATGGGCGGTATCGCGATCCCTGCGGATGCCGGCGCCTTGATATCGGTGGACCCCTCCGACGGGGAAACCGAAACCGGAGACAGCGGGAGCGGCAGCATGGGTGGATGAGGGCCGCGGACCCCATCAACCCATGACGAAGACGTCGCTGTTGATGGTGTAGGCGAACAGTTCGGGGCCTTTGGCGGTGATGCGGTAGACGAACTGTTCGGTTGCCTTGCCCTTGGCGTAATCACTTTCGTAACCCAGCGTCACATATTGGCCCGATCCATTCATGGAGCTGTTGAAGCCGGTCCGCCGCGCGCTGCGGAACTTGCCGAGCTGGCGCTGCACACCCGCGAGATATTTGTTGAACATCGCGCGGTCCGAGCTCTTGCGAAACTCGCCGCTCGCCGCATTGTAGATCGCGTCATAGTCACCGGCGTCGTAGAAGGCGCGGAAATCGGACACCGCCTGCTCAGACCCGTTGACGTTTTCCGTCATCGAGCATCCGGCCACCGCCACACAGACGGCCGCCGCCGCGCCATATTTCATCCAGTGCATGTCTTTTTATCCCCCCGTTGAAGCAGGCGTGGCCATGCGCGGCCCGCGAAAATCCATCAGCCGCGCTGTCCCTTGCGCCATTTGATCCACAGATGGCGCGCCAGCATTTTGGGCGGCATGCGCAGCCAGTGGCCGCGGATGTAGAAAAAGAAGCGCAGCGCCCGGTTCGTCTGGCGGCCCCAGCCATCGCGCGCCATCATGCGTTTTTCGAACCATTTGTCGCTGGCAAGCGTGCGGCCACGCAATTTCTCGTCCACCGGCGTATCATAGATCCGTTCGGCAAGTCGCAGGGCGCGGCGGACATAGGGCAGGATTTCATGCCGCCGCGCCCGCACCGCCAGGGCGTCCCAGAAATTGGCGGAGCCTGCGAACTCGCGCAGCATCCGGTCGATATCCCACAGGTTGCGAAGGCCCCCGTCCATCTCTCCGTCCGCCAGTAGGTGCGCGATCGAATGGCACACCATGTCTGCGGGCGAGAGGATGTGGAGGCCGTGCCAGCTGGAAAATTTGGCGAGACGCACGCCCTTCGCCTTCTCATCCGGCTGCAACGCGATGGCCGATCCGATCATCGCCTTGGCATCGGGCGTGGGCCGCGCGGTCTTGGGAAGGATGGTGTGATGAACGTCGATCATCCGATCCCGATCGCGGTGGATCAGCGGGGGCAGCTCGTGCATCCAGCGGCGATAATAGGCATCGTCATAGGCGTCTTCCTTCACCCATTCCCAGCCCGCGGCGAGCAGCGCGCGCTCCACCTCCTCCAGATCCTTTTCCGCCACCAGCAAATCGAGATCGCCGATCGATCGCCCGCGTCCTGCATCGAGATTCGCCGCGACATAAGCCGTGCCCTTCAGCAGCACCGCCTTGCCCTCATACCCCGCCAGAGCGCGCCGAGCGCAGTCCGCTTCCCACAGCGCGGCGCGACGTTCCTGCGCGGCCATGACGCGCGCATCGGACAGCACCACCGCGACCTCTTCGGGCACGCTGCGCCCGTCCAGCCGATCGGCGAGCGCACCGATCAGGCGTTCGGCGCGGGCCATCGCGATCAGCTCGTTCCACTGGCGTGCGCCGAACTGGCCGGCAATGCGCGGATCGACCAGACAGGCGGTGAGGCGGCGGGCGGCGGCGGTCATGCCAGCTGCTCCCACAATTCCTCGATCAGCTCGGCCCCCTCCTCGCCCCGGCCATAGTCGATCGCGCGGGCGGGCACGGTCTCGCACAGGCGCGTGAGCGCGGCGAAGCCAGCCTCGCCCAGCGCGACATAATTGGTGGATGCCTGCGTCAGCCGCATGAACAGTTCGCCCGGCGGCACCGTGCGCACCGCGCGGCGCTCGCCGAAGCGGGGGAACAGGATCAGCTTCGGCAAGGCTGGCTCTGCCATGCGCTTGATCGCCTCGGCAGACGGGACGAAATGGCGGATGTCGCCCTTGGGCGTGCCGCGCAGCCGCGGGCCGAGGCGCCTATACCCGACGCGCTGTTCCAGCGCTTCGATGCCGCTGTTCTTCAGGCTTACCAGACGGGGAAAGGGATGGATCGCGCCATCTTCCAGCCCCAGCAGCGCAAACTCGTCGCTCATGAAGCGCCAGCCCGTCTCGCCCAGAAGCGCGGCCATGGTCGATTTGCCCGACCCCGACAGGCCCGTCATCACGATCGCGCGTCCGTCCTTTTCGGCGGCTCCCGCATGCAGCAGCAAATGCCGCCGCCAGCCGAGCGCCATCTGCAGGTTCATGCCCATCTCTGCCGCCAGCAGCCCCTGTGCCAGCGGCAAGGGCGCGGCGTCCGGCAGCATGAAATCGCCCGCGATCATGGCCGAGGGGCGCAGATATTTGCGCCATGGCTTCGCCGGATCGAGCCGCACCGTGAAATCGACATGCCGGGGCTTGGGATAGGCCGCGTAAAGCCCCTCCAGCTGCTCGATCGGCGCGCGCCAGGCCGAACCGATGCGAAATGCCGCAGGCCCTACCTTGAGGCGCAGCTCATGCATGGGCTTGCTTCCGTTCGATAAGGCCGAGCGCGGCCAGCTCGGTCAACCGCGCCCCGATCAGTGAAGCCGCGTCCCCTTCCAGATCGAACCGCGCGCTCAGCCGTTCCGCCAGGTCGGCAGCGCTTGCCGGCGCATCGCCCATCGCCTCCATGATTTCCGGCACCGGCTCCACCACGATATGCGTGATGCCCGAGCGGCGATCATAAACGAGCGTCAGCGCCTCGAGCGGATGCCAGACGAGATCGGCGGCGGCGGCGCGGATGTAGAGCGGTTCATCGTCCATGCGGCTCCCCTTGTCCGCAGGGAAAGCCCGCTACGCAAGAGCGAATGCAGTGGGAGCGAAAGCCCGCGGCTAGCGCGGCATCTGGAGCGAGGCGTAGCAGGTGAAGCCGCTCTGCCCCGCCTGCAACCGGCGGATATAGTTCAGATAGGCCTCGTTCTGCTCATAACTCGCGCCGGGAAGCGGACGGCCTTTCAGCGCGTTCTTCACTTCCTCTCCGGTGAAATTGCGGCCCGGAGGGGCAAAGGAGCCGGGCGTATCGGGCGGCACAAGGCTGCCGTCGGCGGCAATATACTGGCCGGTTTGACTGCGATCGGGCACCGGAATCTCGCAATTGAGCACCGATCCCGCGGTCTGCGCGATGGCCGGCTTGATGCTGACGACGGTGGACGCGGCAAAAGCGCCGAGCATCAGCGCGCGGCGGCGATCGACCATGCCGCGCGGTGCGTTGCCGCCTTCGGTTTGCTCGTCGCTTTCGTCCGCCACGTCCATTCTCCCTCATTCGAGACGGCCGACATAGCCCCGCGCGCCTGCGAAAGCGATAGCGCGGGCGGCGGGGCCGGGTTGCCGTCCGATCGCGGGACAGGATGCCAGCGAAAACTTGCCAATATATTGCAGCGCCCTGCTTTGCTATGGGACGGCCGCGATGACCCGTTTTTCGATCCTCCGTTTGTTGCTCGCCGCGCTGCTGTTCATCGCGGGCGCGATCATCGCAGGTTACAGCAGCGTGCCGGCAGAGCGGGCGTTCATCATGGCGGTAACCGGCATGATCGCAATTTTCGTGGCAGCGGATCAGGGCGGCGGGCGTGCCCGCGCCCGCCCGGCGCGCAACACAGCGCCATCGCCCGGCCGGATCACCCATCATCCCGATTTTCAGGGCTTCATCGACGCCTCGACCGATCCGGTGATGGTGGTGGAGGCGGCGCGCGTCACCAACGCCAACCGGGCCGCGCGGCGGCTGTTCGGCGAGAATGTGGTGGGCGAGAATGTCCGCACCGCCGTGCGCCATGCGGGCGCCGCCGAACGGCTTGCCGATGAGGATGCGAAGCATGAGGGGCGACCGCTGCGGCTGACCGGGATCGGCCTGCGTGATCAGGCATGGGACATGCACATCCAGCGCATCAGTTCCGGCCAGAAGCTGGTGCGGCTGACCGACCGCACGTCCAGCCAGGCCGCGGAAAAGATGCGCGTCGATTTCGTCGCCAATGCCAGCCACGAACTGATGACGCCGCTCTCTTCGGTCAAAGGTTTCATCGAGACGCTGAGCGAGCCCGATGCGGGCGAATCCGCACCCACGCGCACGCGATTTCTGGGCATCATGGCCGCCGAGACGGAGCGGATGCAGGCGCTGGTGCGCGATCTGATGTCGCTGAGTCGGATCGAGGCGGAAAAATACCAACCGGTCGAGACCACGGTCGATCTCAGCGATATTGCGCGCAGCGTGGCGGGCGAGCTGGCCGCCGGATCGAACCCGCGCGGGGGAGACATCGTGCTGCACGGCACCGATGAGCCGCGCATGGTGATGGGTGACACTTCGCAGTTGCGCCAGCTGCTCTACAACATCCTGTCCAACGCCATGAAATATGGCCGCAAGGACACGCCGATCACGCTGTCGATCGGCCTGACGCGCTCCGGCTCCATGGCGCGGTTGCGGGTCGCCGACGAAGGAGAGGGGATCGCGCCCGAACATATTCCGCGGCTGACCGAGCGTTTCTACCGTGTCGATTCGGGCCGCAGCCGGCAACTGGGCGGCACCGGCCTTGGCCTGTCGCTCGTCAAGCATATCGTGGACCGCCATCGCGGCCATCTGGAAATTTCCAGCGAGCCGGGGCGCGGCACGACCATCAACGTCATGCTGCAAATCGCGCGGCTGGCGGACGATCCGCCCTCTTCCCCGCCCCTTTTATCGGGCGACACATCGGGCATGCTGTAAAATCGATCGACCCAAACCGTAACATCACTGTCATATGACAGTCACCCGGAAGCCACCTGCCGCCCCTAAAGGGCGCTCATACCGGGTGCCCGCCGCGCGATGGCTGCTTTGGCCCGCCCACTCATAAATGCCGATTTTCCAAGGGGTTGAATATGTTGAAGAGATTCGCTGGCCTTCTGGCCGGAGTCGCGCTGCTTGCCGGTTGCCAGGATCAGGCGAGCTCGTCGGGCGGCGGCACGCGTGATCACATCGCGATTGTCGGCTCCTCGACGGTCTTCCCCTTCGCCAAGGCCGTGTCGGAGCGTTACGCATCGGGCGGCGCCGGGCGCACCGCGCCGGTGCTCGAATCGACCGGTACCGGCGGCGGTATCGAGCAGTTCTGCGCCGGCGTCGGCCCGAACACTCCGGACATCGCCAACGCATCGCGCCGCATGAAGCCGAGCGAGTTCGAGACCTGCCAGAAGAACGGCGTCACCGACATCGCCGAAGTCAAGATCGGCATCGACGGCATTGCCATGGCGCAGTCCGTCAACGGCCCCAAGATCCAGCTGACCGAAGAGCAGATTTACAAGGCGCTGGCCGCCAAGCCGTTCGGCATGGAACAGACCGCCAAGAGCTGGGCCGATGTCGATCCCTCGCTCCCCAACATTCCGATTGCCGTTTACGGCCCGCCCAGCACGTCCGGCACGCGCGACGCGTTCGAAGAGCTGATCATGGAGAACGGCTGCGACAGCAACGCCGAGATGAAGGCGCTGAAGGACAGCAACAAGGATCAGCACAAGGCGATCTGCACCGACATCCGCACCGACGGCGCGTATAAGGAGCAGGGCGAGAACGACAATCTGATCGTCCAGAAGCTTGTCAGCAATCCGGACATGATGGGCATCTTCGGCTACAGCTACATGGCCGAAAATGCCGACAAGGTGCGCGGCATCCCGATCCAGGGCGTCACGCCGACCTATGAGACGATCGCGGACGGCCAGTATCCGGGCGCGCGGCCGCTCTTCATCTATGTGAAGAAGGCGCATATCGGGAAGATCCCGGGCCTGCAGGAGTTCGTGAAGGAATTCGTCTCCGCCGGCGGCGCCAACGGCTATCTCGCCAAGCTGGGCCTGATCTCGCTGCCGGACAGCGAGCGCGCGGCATCGGCGGGAGAAGCCGGTACGATGAAGTCGATCGACGCCGCCAGCCTGGCGGGCTGATCCGCAGCAGCAACGATCCGGCGCGGCGGCGGGAGCGATTGGCCCGCTCGCCGCGCCGGTTGCTTCCACGAGGCCGAGCGGGCAAGGGGTTGAGATGATGGCTGGGGCGGGGCTGCTTTTTCTGGTTCTGGGGCTGGGCCTGATCGCCTGGATTACCGGACGTGCGCGCGCGGCGGCCTTCGTCCATGGCGACCGCACGAATCTCAACAGCCTGCCGAGCTATCACGGCTGGTACGTCGCGCTGTTCGCGATCGTTCCGCCGCTGCTGTTCCTGGCGGTATGGACCGCGATCGTCCCGGCCCTGCAAACCGATATGGTGCTGTCCGCGCCCGAGGCCGCTTCGCTGCCGATGGACGGCTTCACCCGCGCCTCGATCCTGTCCGAAGCGCGCGCCATTGCCGAAGGCACGCAGACCACGGCGTTCCAGCCGATGGCGAACAAGTTCGTGCCGCTCTACGAGGCGGCGATCGCGCATTACAACTGGATCGCGGTGGCGGCGACGCTGCTGCTGCTGTTCGCGGGCGGCGCTTATGCCTTCACCCGCCTGAAGCCCGATTTCCGCGCCCGCACAAAGGTGGAGCGCGTGGTGATGGCGGGCCTGCTCGTCGCATCGCTGATCGCGATCATCACCACCATCGGCATCGTCGCCTCGCTGATCTTCGAGACGGTGCGTTTTTTCTCGGTGGTTTCGCCGATCGAATTCCTGTTCGGCGCGAACTGGAACCCGCAATCGACCGTCACGCCCGGCGGAGACAATGGTTTTGGCGCCATCCCGCTGTTCTGGGGCACGGTGTTCATCGGCGCGATCATCGCCATGATCGTCGCAATCCCTCTCGGCCTGATGAGCGCGGTCTACCTCACCCAATATGCCCGCCCCGGCTTCCGCAAATGGATGAAGCCCATTCTGGAAATTCTCGCGGGCGTACCGACCGTGGTCTACGGCTATTTCGCGGCGCTCACCGTGGCCCCGGCGCTGCGCGATTTCGCCGCCATGCTGCACATTCCCGGCGCCTCGTCGGAAAGCGCGCTGGCGGCGGGCGTGGTAATGGGCGTGATGATCATTCCCTTCGTCTCCTCGATGGCGGATGACAGCATTGCCGCCGTGCCCAATTCGATGCGCGACGGATCGCTCGCCATGGGCTCCACCAAATCGGAGACGATCAAGAAGGTGCTGGTCCCCGCCGCATTGCCCGGCGTGGTCGGCGGCGTTCTGCTGGCCGTCAGCCGTGCGATCGGCGAGACGATGATCGTGGTGATGGCCGCCGGGCTTACCGCCAACATGACCGCCAATCCCTTTGCCAGCGTGACCACGGTGACGGTGCAGATCGTGCAGCTGCTTACTGGCGATCAGGAATTCGACAGTCCCAAGACGCTCGCCGCGTTTGCGCTGGGCCTTGTCCTTTTCATCGTGACGCTGCTGCTCAACCTCGTCGCGCTGCGTGTCGTGAAGCGCTACCGGGAGGCCTATGAATGACTGACGCTCCCGCCCCCGCCAGACGCACCACGCCGACCGACTGGTCGAGCGATGCCATGCAAAGGCGCATCGCCAAACGTTACGCCGCAGAGCGCCGCTTCAAATATCTCGGCCTTGCTGCCGTGATACTGTCCGCCGCGTTCCTCGCCTTTCTGCTCTACGTCATGGTCGGTAACGGCCTGGGCGGTTTCCAGCAGACCGAGGCGGAGCTCACCATAGATTTCCCGGCCTTGACCGGCGGCACCAGCGCCGCAGCGATCTCCGGTGAGAATGCCGAGACCGTGGTCGGATCACTCGATCTGCCCGGCGTCGTCGGCGTGGCGATGGAAAGCCAATATGGCGATGCCGGCAGCCAGATCTTCTCCAGCGGTGCCTGGCAGGTGGTGCAGCAGAAGCTGCTTGCCGATCCGCAGCTGATCGAGAGCGAGCAGACGCTGTGGCTTCCCACCAGCTCGGAAATCGACATTGCGGCCAAGGAAGATGGCCCGCCCGCGGCCGAGCGTCTGCTCACCATGCTGCAGCAGAAGGACGCGGTGCAGACCAGCTTCAACACCACCTTCCTGACCGGATCGGACGCGACGGACCCCGCGCAGGCGGGCATCTGGGCCGCGTTCAAGGGATCGCTGATGACGATGTTCATCACCATCATTTTGGCCTTTCCGGTGGGCGTGCTTGCCGCGCTCTACCTGGAGGAATATGCGCCCAAGAACCGCTGGACGGACCTGATCGAAGTCTCGATCAACAATCTGGCGGCGGTGCCCTCGATCATCTTCGGCCTGCTCGGCCTGGTCGTATTCCTCAACTGGTTTTCCATGCCGCGCTCCGCCGCGATCGTGGGCGGCCTAACGCTGGCGCTGATGACCATGCCGATCATCGTCATCGCCGGACGCAACGCCATCAAATCGGTGCCCCCCTCGATCCGCGAGGCGGCGCTGGGCATCGGGGCATCACCCGTACAGGTGGTATTCCACCATGTCCTGCCGCTGGCGCTGCCCGGCATCCTGACCGGCACCATCATCGGCATGGCCCGCGCGCTGGGCGAAACCGCGCCGCTGCTCCTCATCGGCATGCGCGCGTTCATTCCGACCCCGCCGGACGGCTTCACCGATCCTGCCACAGTGCTGCCGGTGCAGATCTATCTCTGGTCGGACGAGATCAACCGCGGCTTCGTCGAGAAGACCAGCGCGGCCATCATCGTCCTGCTCGCCTTCCTCCTGTCCATGAACGCGCTGGCCATCTATCTGCGCAACAAGTTCGAAACCCGCTGGTGACCCGATCATGACCGACGACAACCGCCGCACTGAAGCCTTCGCCGAAGCCACGGATGTGTCCGGCACGGCCACGGGCACGTCCCCATCGTCCAACGCGACCGGCCTCGCCGATCCAAAGATCCGAGCGCGCGGGGTGAACGTCTTTTACGGCGCGAAGCAGGCGATCAGCGATGTGTCGATCGACGTCGGCATGGACAATGTCGTCGCTTTCATCGGCCCGTCGGGCTGCGGCAAATCCACCTTCCTGCGCACGCTCAACCGGATGAACGACACCATCCCGATCGCTCGGGTGGAAGGCGACATCCGGCTGGACGGCGAAGACATTTACGCGCCCAAGATGGACGTGGTGCAGCTGCGCGCGCGCGTGGGCATGGTGTTCCAGAAGCCGAACCCCTTCCCCAAATCGATCTACGACAATGTCGCCTACGGCCCGCGCATTCATGGCCTCGCCGCGGGCAAGAGCGAGCTGGACGAAATCGTCGAGCGCTCGCTGCAGCGCGCAGGTCTGTGGAACGAGGTGAAGGACCGGCTCAGCGACAGCGGCACCGCGCTTTCGGGCGGGCAGCAGCAGCGCCTGTGCATCGCGCGCGCCATCGCCGTCGATCCGGAGGTGATCCTGATGGATGAGCCCTGTTCCGCGCTCGATCCCATCGCCACCGCCAAGATCGAGGAGTTGATCCACGGGCTGCGCGGCCAATATGCTATCGTGATCGTGACCCATAATATGCAGCAGGCCGCGCGCGTTTCGCAGCGCACCGCCTTCTTCCATCTGGGGTCGCTGGTGGAGTTCGGCGAAACGTCCGAAATCTTCACCAACCCGCGCGAGGAGCGCACCAAGGATTACATTACGGGCCGTTACGGATAAAACCGGGCCGGGAGGACCAGAGATATGAACTTGCAAGCCGGCCACACCGTCAAGGCGTTCGACCAGGAAATGTCGGACATTCGCGGTATGATTTCCGATATGGGTGCGCGGTCCGAAGCTGCGGTCGAGGCGGCGATGAAGGCTTTGCGCGCGAACGACACCGAAAGCGCGCGCGCCGTCGTTGCAGGCGACAAGGCGATCGACGAGCTCGAGACCGCGGTCGAGCGCCGCGTGGTCCAGACCATCGCGCTGCGCGCGCCGATGGCGGACGATCTGCGCGATCTGGTCGCCGCCCTGAAGATGAGCGGCGTGATCGAGCGGATCGGCGATTATGCCAAGAACATCGCCAAACGCGTCGGCGCGCTGGAAGGCCATGGCTTTCTGGACGCGAACGAACAGCTGTTCCGCATGGCCGATATCGGCACCGAGATGGTCCGCATGGCGATGGAGGCCTTTGCCAAGCGCGATGTCGACATGGCCCGCGCGGTCTGCATCCGCGATGATGAGGTGGACCAGATCCACAAGGATCTGTTCGTGGATTTCATCGCGCATGTCGCCAAACACCCGACCGACGCGACCGAGATCGCGCATCTTCTGTCCATCTCCAAGAATCTCGAACGGATCGGCGATCACGCCACGACCTGCGCGGAGATGGTGTATTTCTCGCAGACCGGGCGCAATCTCGGCGACGAAATCGGCGGATAAGGGACGCAAGAAATGAACAAGCCGCGCATGTTGCTGGTCGAGGACGATGAATCGCTCGCCGAACTGGTGCGCTGGCATTTCGAGCGCGAGGAGTTCGAGGTGCGCCACACGCCCGATGGCGAGGAGGCACTGCTGCTGGCGCGCGAACAGACGCCCGATATCGTGCTCTTGGACTGGATGATCGAAAATCTCTCGGGAATCGAAGTCTGCCGCCAGCTCCGCAAGATCGAAACCACCGCCAATGTGCCGATCATCATGCTGACGGCGCGCGGCGAAGAAGATGATCGCATTCGCGGCTTCGAAATCGGCGCCGACGATTATGTCACCAAGCCCTTCTCCCCGCGCGAGCTGGTGGCGCGGGTGAACGCCGTGCTGCGCCGCGTGCGACCGGCGCTGGCGGGCGAGACGCTGAAGTTTGCCGATGTCGAGATGGACACGGTGGCCCACAAGGTTCGCCGCGGCGGCGAGACCGTTCCGCTCGGCCCGACTGAATACCGCCTGTTCAAGCACTTTCTGGAACATCCTGGCTGGGTGTTCAGCCGCGAACGGCTGCTCGACAGCGTGTGGGGGCATGACAGCGATATCGAGCCGCGCACCGTGGACGTCCATATCCGGCGGCTGCGCAAGGCGCTGAACGCAGGGGGCCGGCCGGACCTGATCCGCACCGTCCGCTCGGCGGGTTATTCGCTGGATCAGGACGCCGCCTGACCTTCGCGCTTCCGCGAGAACCGGTCGCATCCGAAACGGACCAGTTTGTCTTGAGTGGCGCGCAGAGCCCGGTGACGAAGGTTGGTCGCGCAAATTCGCCGTTTCCGTATCCCGCACCGTTCGTTGGAACGCCACATACCGCCTAGAAACACTAGCGAATTGGTATCGCCGCATTAACGAAGCGGTCACCACCGCGCGCTATGCTGTGGTGAATGGTCCCACAGCCTGGGACCGGCAGCCTAACCGTGAATCGGGAGGTCACTTTCCAGACGTTCGTCCGGGAAGAGCACCGTGCTGCTTGCGGTTGGTAGAGGTGGGAGAAGCGGGTGAAGACGGCACTTATCGTCGATGACAGCAGGATCATACTGGAAATCCTGGAGGCAGAACTGACTTCGGACCTGCTGACCGTGGTGCCCGCCGTCAGCGGCCCCGCCGCCCTCGAATGGCTGGAATCCAACCGCGCCGACATCGTCACCACCGATATCAACATGCCCGAGATGGACGGCTTCACCTTCCTCGATCAGATGAAGAGCCGCTGCGGTTCGGTCTGCCCGCCTTTCCTGGTGATCTCTACCGAGGAACGCCGCGGGCGCGCCGAGGAAGCTGTCGCCGATGATGCGATCGCCTGGATTACCAAGCCCTTTCCCTTCGGCAGCCTGTCTGAGCTGATCCACCGCCATCTGGGTTGCGACGCCGCCAGCGGAGCGGAGGCTGGCGCCGCCGATGGGGCCGTCCATGCGTAAACGCGCCGCCCCGTTGATCGCAAACGAGATGCGCCGGTCCGCCGACGATATCGAAGAACTCGGGATGCGCCTTGCGGTCGACCGGCACATGGTGGTGCACCATCCCGCCGATATCCAGCTTTTCGACCTGCTCACGCAGCGGCTGCGCTGCCTCGCGGCGATCTGCGAGGCTCCGGATATGGTCCAGGCGGTGGAGGATTGCCCACTGGGCGATCTTTCCCGCAACATCACCAGCACGCTGACCGCGTGGGACAGCGGTGCGGGCGACCAGCCCGAGATCGCACCGCTTACCGCGCCGACGACGCTTACAGTCCGGGCACGCTGATTTCGAACAGGGTGGGCCATAGCTTGCCCGTGACGAACAGCCGCTTGCCCTTAGCATCCCAGGCGATACCGTTCAGCACCGCGTCGCGGTCCGTCTCCGCCACTTCGGCCACCAATGCGCGGCAATCGATCACCTGCGTAACCAGTCCCGTCTTCGCATCGATCTTGAGGATGAACGGCGTCTGCCAGACATTGGCGAGGATCGCCCCGTTCACATATTCCAGCTCATTGAGCTGCGGGATGGCCCGGCCGTCCGGCATGTGGACCAACAGCGTGCCGCGCTCGGTAAAGCTGGACGGGTCCATGAAGCGCAGGATCGGCGATCCATCGCTCATGATCAGTGCATCGTCGCCCGTGGTCAGGCCCCAACCCTCGCCATCATAACGAAAACTGCCCTTAGGCCGGAAGTCCTTCAGCGCCCAGCGGTGCGCGACGCCCGCCTGCCAGGTGAGGCTGACAAGCTCATCCTTCCACAGCGCCAGCCCCTCGCCGAACTCCTGTGGCGGAATGGCTACGCTCTGCAGCACCTTGCCGTCCTCCAGCCGCACCTTGCGAATGGTGGATTGCTCCAGCTGCCCGGTGCTCTCGTACAAGGTGCCGTCGTGCCACAGCAGCCCCTGCGTGAACGCGCCCGGATCATGCGGGAAGCGCGCCACAATCGTCGGGGCGACGACGGGCGGGGCCTGCGCTGGCGCGGCGGCCTCGGTGGTCTCCGCGGCTTGGGTGGACGCGGTGCTCCCGGCATCGGGTTCGGCAAGGGCGCAGCCGTGAAAGGCGAAGGCTGCAATCAGCAGCGAAAGGAGCGGACGCTTCATGCGCGCGATCATGCCGCGCGCTTGCCTCCGCGACAATCGCTATTGCGGCTGGCCGCGCCGCGCTTGCGCCGTTCGTGCGGGCGGCGTCAGAACACGATCTGCGCGCGTGCCCCGATCTCGTCCACCGCATAGTCCCGGTTGCCGCTCGGCGTCGGGATGATCGCATCGCGGTACACCAGATGGCCGTAAGTCATCATGAAGCGCACATAATCGATCGGCGTCCAGATCAGCGAGGCTTCATAACCGTCCTGTGTGCCGCCCAGGATCGGCCCGTCATTGAGCCGCAGCCCGTCATAGCGCACCGCAGCCTGGATCGCGCCGAGGCCGCCCTCGCTCACCGGATCGCTCACCTTCACGCCCTTGAAGATGCCGTTCTTGTACGGCCGGGTGTCATTCGTGAGGAACATGCCCAACTCGACCGAGCTGCCGAAGAAGGTGGGATCGAAACCGGTATCGGCGTTCACATGCTGCCAGAAGCCTTCCGCCTCGGCCCAGAAGCGACCGCGGACCGCCGCCAGCTCCAGACCATAGCCGAAGGTGTTGTCGGCCAGCAGCAGGGGCGTGCCGATGAAGCGTACATCGGTGGTATGGACCAGCGGACGCTGGCGATAGATTACGCGCTGCGGCAGGGAACCGGGATCGTGATAATGCAGCGATCCGCCGAAATGCAGCTGGGTGCGGCCGATCTTCGGCGCATAGACCAGCCGCCCGTCGCCGCCGATCGCATCATTCGCATCGTCGAACAGATCCTCGACATTGGCGGTGAAGACACCGGCCTGCGCGATCAGCGGCCCGTCGAAATATTGCACGGACGCCCCAACGCGGCGAACAAAGTCGAAGGCATCGGTAAAGGCTGCGCGCTCGATGAAGCTGGTATCGTTGGAACTGGTCAGCTCCTCCAGGCCCTGGAAGCCGTTATGCTGACCCACGGTAAAGACCGCCTTGCCCGCCTCATATTCCATGAACGCGTCGGTGACGACGATCTCACCGTTCGCGAAGTCCACCTCCATCTTGTAGCCGAAACCGCCGGGCATCGTGCCCTCGACGCCAAGGCGCGCGCGGCGCAGTTCGTTGGAGAAGCCCAAGCCCGGATCGCTGATGCCGTCCGGCGAGCCGACATAGGCGGCATCGTACATGATGCGACCGCGCGGTTTGAAGCTCCAGCCATCTTCACCGCTGAACTGCGGCGCGCCTTTCCAGCTGATCTTGGTTCCGGCAGGCACGGCGGGAGTGGCGGGCGGCGGGGCGGCGGCAACCACCGGGGCCGCGGCACCGGCACGCGTTTCGGGCGGGACGACGACAGGCGCGGCGCCATCCGCACCGTCCGGCTCGGCCGCATTCAAGCGCGCCTCCAGGGCTGCCAACCGCGCCTTGAGTTCGGCAACCTCAGCCCGCAGCGCTTCGGTTTCGCCTTGCGGCGTCTGCGCCGCGGCCGGAACTGCCATCAGCAGACCGAAGCCGGCAACACCGGCCCCCAGAAATTTGCGCATTCCCATATTCCCTGAACCCGACTCCGCCGGCGGGAATAGGGCTGGGCTTCATCATTGCAAAGCCGTGATAGGAAAAAGACCGATATATGACCGTCCGGCAGGGGCCGCCGAACGCTGAATATCGCGCAGCGAGCTACCAGATCCGTACGCGTTGATCGGGCGCGAGATACAGCTTGTCGCCAGGCTTCACGTCGAACGCCTTGTACCAGGCATCAAGGTTTCGCACGGTGAGCGCGCGATACTGCCCGGGCGCGTGCCCATCGGTCGCGATGCGCTGGCGCAGCGCCTCCTCGCGCATCTTGGTGCGCCAGCTTTGCGCATAAGCGATGAAGAAGCGCTGATCACCCGTGAAGCCGTCGATCACGGGCGCTTCCTTGCCATTCAGCGAGGCGCGGTAGGCATCATAGGCCGCCTGTAGCCCGGCAACGTCGGCGATATTCTCGCCCAGCGTCAGCTTGCCGTTCACATTCACCCCCGGAAACGGCGAATAGGCATCATATTGGTTGGCGAGCGCCGCGCCCTGCTGCTGGAAGCGTTTCAGATCTGCCTCGGTCCACCAGTCGCGCAGCTTGCCCTCCGCATCGAAAGCGGCCCCGTTATTATCGAAACTGTGGCTGATCTCATGCCCGATCACCGCGCCGATCGAGCCGTAATTGGATGCCGCATCCGCCTTCGGATCGAAGAAAGGCGGCTCCAGGATCGCCGCCGGGAAGTTCAGCGCATTCTGCACCGGCAGGTTCACCGCGTTCACCGTCTGCGGCGTCATCCACCATTCGTTCTTGTCGAACGGCTGCCCGATCTTGGACAGCTGATGGCGATATTCCGCCATTTCGCCGCCGATCTCGTCGGCATAGGCGTTGGTGTTCGAAAGCTCGAACCCCGCATAATCGCGCCAGCTGTCGGGATAGCCCACGCCTACCTTCAGCGATTCGATCTTCGCGAGCGCTTCCGCCTTGGTTTCGGGCGCCATCCAGTCGATTTTCTGCACCCGGCTGCGGAAGGCGGCGATGATGTTGCTCACCATCCCGTTCACCTGCCGCTTTGCCGAGGCGGGGAAATATTTCTCGACATAGAGCTTGCCCACCGCATCGCCGAGATAGCTGTTCACTGCGGCCAGCGCGCGCTTGTCGCGCGGCTGCTGTTCAGGCGTGCCGTTCAGCTGCGTGCCGTAAAAGGCGAAGTGATCCTGATCGATCGTGCTGGGCAGCACGTCCGCATGCGCATTGATCTGGTGGAAGACCAGCCAGTCCTTCCAGCTCTGCAGCGGCTCGCTGGCGACAAGTTTCGACAGCCGCGAAATGGCGGGCGCGTGATAGGCGGCGAATTTCAATTGGTTGGAAAGCTGCGCCGCGCTGAAGAACGCGTTCCAGTCGATCCCCGGTGCCTGCTTTTCGAAATCGCCGCGGCTCCAGATCGTCGCGCTGTCCGCGAAATCCTCGCTCTGTGCGCGCGTTTCATGTGCCCGCGCGATCTTGGTTTCCAGCGCGAAGATGCGGTCCGCCCGCGCCGCGGCATCGGAAATTCCGGCATCGCTCAGCAGCTTCTGGATATAGGCCTTGTACGCATCCCGGATCGCCACCTTGTCGGGATCGGTCGACAGATAATATTCGCGTTCCGGCAGGCCCAGCCCGCCCTGCAACAGATAGGGCAGCACTTCGCCCGGCGTCGATAGCCCCTGCGTCACGAACAGGCCGAACAGATTTTCGGTCTGGAAATCGGTGGCGTTTAGCGGATCGACATCGGCGCGCAGGTTTGCGCCCAGCGTTTCGGATAGCTGCTGCTTATCCTCGATCGCGGCATAACGCTGCAGATCGGGCTGGATCGGGCGCATCCCCGCACTGTTGATCGCGTTCACGTCCATATAAGCGTGGTAGAATTTCGCGATCCGGCTGGCGTCGGTGCCGGCCATCGGCTTGGACTGCACGATTTCCTCGATCAGCGCCTTGTTGCGCTTTTCCGCTTCATTGAACACTTCCAGAAACACGCCGGTGCTGGAGCGGTCGGCCGGGATTTTCGCGGTCTTCTGCCAAGTGCCATTGGCATAATCGTAGAAATTGTCGCCCGGGTTCACTTTGGTGTCCATACCGGCCAGATCGATACCGATTTCGGTGCCCGCCGGTGTCGTCGCTTCCGCCTTCGGCCCTTGCTTGTCGGGCTGCATCGAGCAGGCGGGCAAGCTTGCAAAAGTGGTGGCGGACAGAAGCAGCGCGGCGATCAGGCGGCGGTTCATGAAGGGGCGGTCTTTCGTGGCTGGGTGATGGAGACGATATAGGTTTACGTTGGGGAAGGCGGAAGCGAGAACCCGGCGAAATTTTGTTGCGCGCGGCTTTTCATGGGAGCGCCTGCCCGCTAACCCCGTTGGGCGATAAAAGGAGAGACGATGCCGCACGCTTCTAAGCCGCACATTTGCATGGAGCCTGAACGATGAGCGCGCCGGTGCTGACCAGCATGGTCGACCGCGATGGAGAGGCGTTCAAGGGCAATGCCGCGCATAACCGCGCGCTCGTGAAGCAGCTGCGCGCCGATGTCGCCAAGGCCGCGAAGGGTGGATCGGAAGGAAGCCGTCAGCGCCATGTGGACCGCGGCAAGCTGCTTCCGCGCGATCGTGTCGAACGCCTGCTCGATCCCGGCTCACCGTTCCTGGAGATCGGCCAGCTTGCCGCCAACGGGCTTTACGGCAAGGACGATATTCCGGGCGCCGGGGTGATTGCGGGCATCGGCCATGTCTCGGGCCGCCAGTGCATGATCGTGTGCAACGATGCCACGGTAAAGGGCGGCACCTATTATCCGATGACGGTGAAGAAGCATCTTCGCGCGCAGGAGATCGCGGAGGCGAACCGTTTGCCGTGCATCTACCTGGTCGACAGCGGCGGCGCGAACCTGCCGCATCAGGCGGAGGTGTTTCCGGACCGCGACCATTTCGGCCGCATCTTCTACAATCAGGCGCAGATGAGCAGCCAGGGCATCGCCCAGATCGCCTGCGTGATGGGCAGCTGCACCGCCGGCGGCGCCTATGTGCCCGCCATGGCCGACGAGAGCGTGATCGTTCGGAATCAGGGCACCATCTTCCTGGGCGGCCCGCCGCTGGTAAAGGCCGCCACGGGCGAAGAAATCAGCGCCGAGGATCTGGGCGGCGGAGACCTGCACGGGCGCAAATCCGGCGTGGTCGATCATGTCGCGGAAAATGACGAACATGCGCTCACCATCGTGCGCGATATCGTCAGCACCCTGCCCCCACAGCCCGATCTGATGGGCTCCGGTTCGCTCAACCTGCGCGATCCGCGTCCGCCGAAATTCGACGCCGAAGAGCTGTACGGCATCGTCCCGCAGGACGTGCGCCAGCCTTATGACGTCCATGAAATCATCGCGCGCCTGGTGGACGGCAGCGCGTTTCAGGAGTTCAAGGCGCTCTACGGCGAGACGCTGGTTTGCGGTTTTGCGCATATCCACGGAATGCCGGTCGCGATCCTCGCCAATAACGGCATCCTGTTCTCCGAAAGCGCGGTAAAGGGCGCGCATTTCATCGAACTGGCCTGCCAGCGGCGCATTCCGCTCCTGTTCCTGCAGAACATCTCCGGCTTCATGGTCGGCGGGAAATATGAGGCGGAGGGCATCGCCAAACATGGTGCAAAACTCGTCACCGCCGTCGCCACCGCCAGCGTTCCGAAGGTCACCATCCTGATCGGCGGCAGCTTCGGCGCGGGCAATTACGGCATGAGCGGGCGGGCTTATTCCCCACGCTTCCTGTTCAGCTGGCCGAATTCTCGCATCTCGGTGATGGGCGGCGAACAGGCCGCCTCCGTGCTCGCCACGGTGCACCGCGATGCGGACTCCTGGAGCGAGGAAGAGGCCGAAGCCTTCAAGGCGCCCATCCGCGAGAAATACGAAGAAGAGGGTCACCCTTATTATGCCACCGCCCGCGGCTGGGACGACGGCATCATCGACCCCGCCCAGACGCGCGACGTACTCGGTCTGGCGTTCGCAGCGTGCCTGAACGCGCCGGTGCCTGAGAAGCCGCAATTCGGCGTGTTCCGGATGTGATGCAAGAAATGCGCTTCTCCTCAATCCTCCCCGGAACGGGGAGGGGGACCATCCGCCATCGGCGGATGGTGGAGAGGAACGCGCGCCTGGGCTTCGGTCTTGAAGCCGCCCGGCCGTTGTCGCAATTGGCGCCACAGCAGTACTTCCGGCAAACTCACCGCTCAGTGAAGTTTCCGCGCGTTCGCGATTGTTCTTCGTGGCCGAGAAAGCATCGCCAACTCCCCTCCACCACCGCTTCGCGGCGGTCCCCCTCCCCGTCCCGGGGAGGATTTGAGGTAACCTTATGATCCAATCCCTCCTCATCGCCAATCGCGGCGAAATCGCCTGCCGCGTCATCCGTACCGCGCGCGAGCTCGGAATTCGCACGGTCGCAGTTTATTCGGACGCGGACGCAGGCGCGCTGCATGTGCGAATGGCGGACGAGGCGGTGCACATCGGCCCCTCGGCGGCGGCGGAATCCTATCTGGTCGGCGACAAAATCATCGCTGCGGCGAAGGACACCGGGGCAGAAGCGATCCATCCGGGCTACGGCTTCCTCAGCGAGAACGCGGACTTCGCGCAAGCGGTGCTCGATGCCGGGCTGATCTGGGTCGGCCCCAAGCCCGCAAGCATCCGCGCGATGGGTCTGAAGGACGCCGCGAAGACGCTGATGGACGAGGCCGGGGTGCCGACCACGCCCGGCTATATCGGCGACAATCAGGAGCCCGCCTTCCTCGCCGAACGCGCCGCCGAGATCGGCTATCCGGTGCTCATCAAGGCCGTCGCCGGCGGCGGCGGCAAGGGCATGCGCAAGGTCGAGCGCGCAGACGACTTCGCGGACGGCCTGCAGTCCGCGCAGCGTGAGGCGAAGGCCGCCTTCGGCAACGACGTCGTACTTCTGGAAAAATGGGTCGAGAGCCCGCGCCATATCGAGGTGCAAATCTTCGGCGATTCCCACGGCAACGTCGTCCACCTGTTCGAGCGCGACTGCTCGCTCCAGCGCCGCCACCAGAAGGTGATCGAGGAAGCCCCCGCCCCCGGCATGGATGAAGACACGCGCGAAGCCGTTTGCGGCGCCGCGGTGCGCGCCGCCCAGGCGGTGGATTATGAGGGCGCGGGCACGGTGGAGTTCATCGCCGACGGCAGCGAAGGCCTGCGCGCCGACCGCATCTACTTCATGGAAATGAACACGCGGCTTCAGGTGGAACATCCGGTGACCGAGGAGATCACCGGCGTGGACCTGGTCGAATGGCAGCTGCGCGTGGCGGGCGGGGAGCCGATCCCGATGCAGCAGGACGAGCTGGCAATAGACGGCCACGCGATCGAGGCGCGGCTCTATGCCGAGGACCCGTCGAGCGGCTTCCTGCCGAGCACGGGGCGGCTCGAACTGTTCGATCTGGACCCGCATGGCCGCATCGAGACGGGCGTGGAGACCGGCGCCGACATCTCGCCCTTTTACGATCCGATGATCGCCAAGATGATCGTCCACGCCGACACCCGCGACGAGGCGCGCGAGGGGCTGCGGGAGATGATCGCAAACAGCGCGGTCTGGCCGGTCAAGAGCAATGCGGCATTCCTGGTGAACGCGCTCGACCATCCCGACTTCGCCGCCGCCAATCTCGACACTGGCCTGATCGGCCGCGCCGGGGACGATCTGCTGGCGGGCGGGCCACCGGAGGACGCACAGCTCGGCGAGGAAGCGGATGCGCTGGTGCAAAGCGGGCCGATGGCCGGCTTCCGTCTCAACGCGCCGCGCAAGGACAGCGCCTGGTTCCTGCTCGATGGCGAGGCGAAGGAGTTGCCGATCGGCACGGGTGTGGCGGAGCCCGCCGAAGAGCTGTTGGTGGCCAGCGAGGGACAGGTGTTTGCGCTCAAGCCCTTCCGCGCGGACGGCAGCGGCGCGGCGGCGGCGGGCGATGGCGCGATCCTCGCGCCCATGCCCGGCAAGATCATCGCCGTGAACGTGGCGGAGGGCGACGTGGTAAAGGCCGGCGACAAGCTGGTGACGCTGGAGGCCATGAAAATGGAACACAGCCTCACCGCACCCTTCGACGGTACGGTGAGCGAATTGAAGGCCAGCATGGGCGCTCAGGTCCAGAAAGACGCCGCGCTGGTCGTGGTCGAAGCGGACGCCTGAAATCTTCCTCGCTCGGGCAAGGATTGCTGGCCTTGACATCGCCGTGCGCGCTCGCCATTGACGCGGCCTTGTTCGCGGCGGCGGCCCGCCGCGAAACGGTGCTCCTCTAAACGGAGCGCACCGAACCTGGGGACAGGTGGCCGAGTGGTTAAAGGCAGCAGACTGTAAATCTGCCCGGTTTTCCGTACGCTGGTTCGAATCCAGCCCTGTCCACCAGATTTCGCGTTCTGAAGTTGCATGCGGGGCACTGTGCCCCTCTTTCTATCCGTCGCGACGATCACCCGGCGCGCTGCCTGTCACCCTCAGCCTTTGCCGGGCATGTCGTTCTTGCCCTGTGTTGCCTTCACGCTGGACAAGTGCAGCCTTTTGCCGTCAAGAAATGCGCCGAAAAGCGCCGCCATCCGGGATTTCTCCGCCTTGCCTTTCAGCCGTTGATGAGACTGCTCGCTCCACTCCCTCGCCTGTGGTCGTTCGCAGGCCTGGCCCTGGCGCTCCTGTTCCTGCCTGCGGCGGCGATGGCGGCGGCGCCCACGCAATCCTTCCTGCAGCCGATGAGCGCGACAGCGCAGGAGCAGTCGGCCCATTTGATGCGGGTGATTGCGGTTACGATGATCGTGATCCTGCCGGTGCTGATCGGGGTGCCGCTGATCCTGTGGCGCTATCGCCTGCGCGGCGCAAAGGCAAAATATACGCCGGAATGGGACTATTCGGGCAAGCTGGAATGGGTGTTGTGGGGCGTACCGGTGCTGGTCATCATCGTGCTGGCAGCCTGGCTCTGGTCTTTCACATCCAGGCTCGACCCCTATGAACCGGTGGGGCAGAAGCCCTTGCAGGTACAGGCGATCGGGCTCGATTGGAAATGGGTGTTCATCTATCCCGAAGAAGGCATCGCGACGGTCGATGAACTGGCGCTTCCGGTGGGCCGGCCGGTCGAGCTGACGCTGACAACGGACACGGTGATGCAGAGCATGTTGATCGCGCCGTTGACCGGGCAGATCTACGCGATGCCAGGCATGACCACGAAGCTGAACTTCGCCGCCACGCGCACCGGCTCCGCGGAGGGCGAGAACACGCAGTTCAACGGCGATTCCTTCGGCAGGCAAAAGTTCATCGTCAAAGCGTTGCAGCCCGGCCAATATGCCGCGTGGCTCTCCGCCGTCCGGGGCGCTCCCGTACTGGACGATGCGACCTATCGTGTGCTGCGCCGACGCTCCGTGCTGGCCGGCGCGCGGACCGATCTGGGCCTCAGCAAGCAAGCGATCCCCATCTATTTCAGCGCGCCCGACCGCAGCCTGTTCGACCGGATCGTGGCGAAATACCATCTGTCCGGCGATAGCGGAGCGGTGCCCGCCCTGGGCGGCACGGGCCTTCCCCCGAAGGGCGGAGTGAGCAGCAGGTGACGGAACAGACCAGCCTTATTTTCGGCAATCTCGACTGGAATGTGACGCCTTACACAGACCTGTTGTTGAACCCGAACAGCAGCACGATCATCGGAGCGGTTGCGGCGACCATCCTCGTGCTGGGCGCGATCGGCGGATTTGCGCTACTCAGCTGGAAACGCTGGTGGGAGCCGCTGTTTCGCATCTGGCTGAGTTCTGCGGACGCAAAGAAAATCGGTATCATGTATATCGTGCTGGCGCTCATCATGCTGGCGCGCGGCGTCATCGAAGGCTTTGTGATGCGCGCCCATCAAGCGACCGCTCTGGGTACGCTGGCCAGCGAGGAAAACGGCCTGATCGCGCCGGACCATTTCGCACAGCTGTTCAGCACGCACGGCACCATCATGATCTTCTTCGTAGCGATGCCGCTCTTGATCGGCCTCATCAACTTCGTCCTGCCGCAGCAGCTTGGCGCGCGCGACATGGCTTTTCCCGTGCTCAATCAGGTCAGCCTGGGGATGACCGCGGCGGGCGCAGCGCTGGTGATGATCTCGCTGCTGATCGGCAAGTTCGGTACCGGCGGCTGGACGATGTACCCGCCTTATACCGGGATCGACTACAGCCCCGGAGAGGGGGTGGATTACTGGCTCTGGGCAATCGCCATATCGGGCGTCGGATCGACGCTGACGGGCATGAACTTCGCCGTCACGATCTTCAAGAAACGCGCGCCGGGCATGCACTTCATGCGCATGCCGCTGTTTTGCTGGACCAGTCTGTGCGTCGCGATCATGTTGATCTACGCCATGCCCGCTCTGACGGTATCGAGCGCGATGCTGCTGCTCGATCGTTATGCCGGATTTCACTTCTTCACCAACGCCGCCGGCGGCAACATGATGAATTATGCGAACATCTTCTGGATGTTCGGCCACCCGGAGGTTTACATCCTGATCCTGCCGGCATTCGGCGTGTTTTCCGAAATCAGCTCCACCTTTTCCGGCAAGAAACTGTACGGTTACACCTCGCTGGTGATCGCCAGCATGAGCATTGCGGTGATCAGCTTCACCGTCTGGCTGCACCACTTCTTCACCATGGGGCAAAGCTCCAGCGTCAACATCGCCTTCGGCATCGCCACTATGATCATCGGCGTGCCCACGGGCGTGAAGATCTACGATTGGATGGCGACGATGTGGCGCGGCCGCATTCGCGTGACGGCGCCGATCGTCTATCTGGTGGGCTTCTTCATCCTGTTCGTCATCGGCGGGCTGTCCGGGATCATCCTGGCCAATCCATCGATCGATTATCAGGTGCACAATTCCACCTTCCTGGTCGCGCATTTCCACAATGTGATCATCCCCGGCGTGCTTTACGGCATGCTGGCCGGCATCCATTACTGGTTCCCCAAGGCGTTCGGCTTCCGGCTGAGCGAGACTTGGGGACGGCGCACTGCCTATCTGTTCGTGGGCGGGTTCCTCTTCACCTTCATGCCGCTTTATGTGCTTGGCCTGATGGGTCTGCCGCGCCGTTCGCCCACCTTCCAGAACCCCGATTTCATGCCGCTGATGTATATCGCGGCGTTCGGTGGGTGCCTGATGCTGTGCGCGCTCACCAGCCTGTTCTTCACCTTCTGGACCAGCTGGCGCAACCGCACCCAGCTGGCAGTGCCGGGCGGCGATCCGTGGAATGGCTCTTCGCTGGAATGGTCCAGCCCGGCGCCCGTGCCGGAATGGAATTTCCCGCGTATCCCGAAGGTGCGCGCCCGCGATGATTGGGGCGCCACCAAGCGCGCCGGGGATCCGTGGAAAGCGCCGTCGTCCTATGTCGATATCGAGATGCCGGCCAATACCTATTTCGGTGTGATCCTGGCGGCGGCGGCCTTCATGCTGGGTTTTGCGATGATCTGGCACATCTGGTGGCTTTCGATCGCCGGGCTGCTGACGATCGTCGGCTCGATTTTCTGGCGGGGCATGCGGGTGATCGAACCACATGTGGTGCCCGCGGCGCAGGTCGAGCGGGAAGACCGGCGCTTTCGCGAACAGGTGGCCGCGCTTACGCCTGTCGCGCGCATCGATGAGGAGACCGAGCGCAACCGCGGCGTTCCCGATCTGACGGAGTTCGCCGGATGAGCACGTCCCCGAATGGCGAATATCCAGGGCTGAACCTGGGCGCGGCGCATGGCGAGGCCAATGAGGAGGCGGAGACCAATGTCTTCGGCTTCTGGGTTTTCCTGATGAGTGACCTCATCCTCTTCGGCATCCTGTTCGCCACCTATGCTTCCTATCTCAACCCGATCGGTATCGCCGGCGCGCCGGGACCGGAGCAGATGTTCGACATGCGCAGCGTCGCGATCCAGACGGCACTGCTGCTATTTGGCGGGGTGGCCTATGGCGGGGTATCGCTGGCGCTGAAATATGAAGGAGGCCGCGGCAGGGTGATCCTGTGGCTGGCGATCAGCGCCCTACTGGGTGCAGGCTTCGTATTTTTCGAAGTCAGGGACTTCATCGATCAGGCGCATAAGGGCGGCGTGCCGCAGGCGAGCGGCTGGCTCAGTTCCTACTGGTCGCTGGTGGGCCTGCACGGCCTGCATGTCAGCGTCGGCATTCTATGGATCTGCAGCACCATTGCGCAAATTCTGAGGCGCGGGCTAGACGATGTGGTGAAGGTCCGCCTCTCCATGCTGGGCGTGTTCTGGCATTTTCTGGACCTGATCTGGGTGGGTATTTTCTCCTTCGTTTTCCTGGTGCCGCTCGCATGACCAAGCCGAACACCGGAAATCTGGATCCAGGTGAAACCGCATCGCACGAACTGCGTAGCTATGCGGTGGGCTTCGTCGTCAGCGCGGCGCTGACGATTGCGGCCTTCGCCGCGGTGCTTTCGGACCTGTCCACGATGATGAAGATCATCATCGTCTGCGTGGCCGCGCTTCTGCAGGTGAGCACCCACTTAGCCAAGTTTTTGCATCTGAGCATTCACGGCCGCCAGTCGCGCGAGGATCTGCTGCTCGTGCTGTTTTCCGCCAGCCTGCTTGCCATCATGGCGGGCGGCACGGTCTGGATCCTGTCGGACCTTCGCAGCCGGATGCACGGACCGATGGAAGAAGGTGCCATGACGCACCCGTCATCGGACGCGGTCCCGCCCGCAGCGCCGCTCACCCGCCGATGATTCTGGTCCCCTTTCGTCGCCGCTCGATTATCTAGCCTGGGAGACGATTGCCCGCGAGATAAGCATCAGCGATCAAGCGTATTTCCGGTGCATTCCCGATTGTCAGAGTGGGGGAGAAGTGGAAAAGACGGCGGCCGGATGGGGCTTACATTGGGGCAAGGGGGCAAGAATTTCCGATGTGTTTTTCGGCTGAAATGAATTTCGTGGCGGCGGCGGGCATCGGTGCCGTCGGCCTCGCCACAATGCGTCATGTGAAGCATCCGCGCGAAGTGCTGCTGGCAGCGATGCCGCTGTTGTTCGCGCTGCATCAGTTCACCGAAGGGTTCGTGTGGCTGGGGCTGACGGGCCGGATCAACGCCATGGCGCGCGACAACACGGCCTTCCTCTTCGTGCTCTACGCGCAGGCGCTATTGCCGTTTCTGATGCCGCTGAGCGTCTGGTTGTTGGAACGGCAGACATGGCGCCGCTGGGTGATCGGTGCGCTGACGCTGCTCGCGCTCGGTTTCTCATGCTACATGACGTACAGCGTCGTAGGGTTCGAGAACTGCACCTATGTCGAACAGAATTCGATCGTCTATCGCAACCCCCGCGCGGAATCGCTGTGGACGGGCGCCATCTATATTCTCGTCACCTGCGGCTCGCTTGTGCTGTCCGGCAACAAGGTTGTGCGCTGGTTCGGTGTCCTGAACCTGATCGGCCTGTCGATCGTGGCGGCGGTGAAGGAATATGCCTTTTCGTCCGTTTGGTGCTTCTACGCCGCGGTTCTCAGCGTGATGCTCTATTTCATGTTTCGCCAGGACCGGATCCGCTACGCTAATGATGACTGAGGATTAACCGCCCCGGCCATTATCCGGCCGGGGCGATAGACCTCGATCAGCGCAGGAAGTTGTTGCGCAGCAGCTCCACGACTTCGCGCGATTTGCCGTCCAGCACGGCCTTCACCCCGAACATTGCCGTCGCCGCCACCTGGGACACCTCGATCTTGGGCGGCATCACCAGCTCCATCTGGTTCACATGCACGTCGAGTAGCGCCGGGCCGTCCGCCGCCAGCCAGGCGTCCATCGCCGTTTCCAGATCGCCGCTTTCCTCGACATGCCAGCCCTGAATGCCGCAGGCTTCGGCCAGCTTCGCGAAGTCCGGATTGACGAGGCCGGTGAAGTGATCGACCAGTCCCTCGACGCGCTGTTCCATCTCAACAAAGCCCAGCGTGTTGTTGTGAAACACCACCAGCTTCAGCGGCACCTTTTCCTGCACCAGCGTCAGCAGATCGCCCATCAACATGGTGAGGCCGCCATCGCCGCACATCGCGATGACCTGCCGGTCGGGATAAGCGAGCTTGGCGCCGATCGCCTGCGGCATACCGCTCGCCATCGTGCCGTGGAGCAAACTGTTGAGAAAGCGGCGCTTGCCGTTTGCCTTCAGATGGCGAAGCATCCAGACCATCGCCGTGCCCACATCGGACACGAAGATCGCGTCATCATCGGCCTTCTTGTCGAGCATATTGGCCACGAATTGCGGGTGGATCAGCGAAGGATCGCTTTCCTTGCCCTCTTCCAGATAGCCTTTCTGATCTTCCTTCCACTGCTTCTGATGCTCTTCCAGATGCGCGCCGTCCGACTTCGCGGCGACCATCGGCGTCAGCGCGGCGAAGGTGGTTTTCGCATCACCCACAAGACCCATCTGGATCGCCGAACGGCGGCCCAGATGGGTGGGGTCGATATCGATCTGCACGATCTTTTTCGCTTCCGGATAGAACTGCGTATAGGCAAAATCGCAGCCCAGCGAGATAACGAGGTCCGCGCTTTCCAGCGCCTCCACCCCGGCCCGGTTCCCCAGGATGCCGTTGACGCCGACATTATAGGGATTGTCCGGCTCCAGGAATTCCTTGGCGCGGGTGGTGTGGACCATGGGTGCCTTCACCTTCTGGCAAAAGGCCATGATCTCATCCCGCGCATCGCGGGCGCCGATGCCGGCATAAACCGACACCTTGCCCGCGCCGTCAACCAGCGCGGCCAGCTCCGCCATCTCCATGTCATTGGGGCGGCAGACCGGCTGAGGCCGATAGACTTCCCAGTCCATCGCATCCTCGTCCTTTTCGGTGAACATGTCGCCATTGACGATCACCACCGCCACGCCCCGCTTGGTCAGCGCGGCCTGCGCGGCCTTGGTCATGATGCGCCGCGCCTGTGATGGGTGGGAGATATATTCGCAAAAGTGGGAATGCTGCTCGTAGATCTTTTTCTGATCGACTTCCTGCGGGAAGTTGAAACCGCTCTCCGTGCGCGCGACGTCCGATGCGATCAGCAGAACCGGTGCCCCGTTGCGGTGGCTTTCATAAATGCCGTTGACGAAGTGGAGCGAGCCTGGGCCGCAGGTGCCCGCACAAACCGCAAGTTCCCCCGTCATATAGGCCTCGCCACCCGCCGCGAAGGCACCCACTTCCTCATGCCGCACGGTGATCCAGCGCAGATCGGATTTGGACACAGCATCGGTGAAGTGGTTGATGGTATCGCCGGGGATGCCATAAATGCGCTTCGCACCCGCCTTCTGAAGGGAATCGACGACGATATCCGCGACGGTCTTGGCCATTATTTTCCTTTCGATCCTATCAATGGGCAGCGTTTCGGTGTCGTTACAAGAAACGGACAAGTCGCGCTTTAGCTGCGCGAGAGAATTGCGCCGTCCTTCAGCATCATGCAGGTTCCGCGGGCAAGCGGTTCCCAGCCTTCCGGATCGAGCGGGACCGAGGCGAACAGGTGCAGCGGCCCGGAAATGGCATCGATACTGGCACCGCGTGTTTTCCACTCATGCCCGTGATGGCGCTCGTCGAAACTGCGGATGCTCAGCCCCGGCTCGCGCGGCTCGGTCAACCCGCCTTCGGTCTCGAAGCGCCGCCGGTCGGCATGGACGAACAGATGCTCGCCATCGAAGAACAGGAAGTTCGCGCTGCCCAGCTCACGCATCTCGGCGGCGAAGCGGGTGAAGATGTCGAAACGGACTGCAGGCTCCACGGCCTCCGCTCGGCGCAGCCGGTCCAGCAGCAGCAGGAAAGCCAGCTCGGAATCCGTATCGCCGATCTTTTCCGCGATCAGGGCCTGCGTGTCATCCCGGTCCTCAAGCCCCGGCAGCCCGCCGTTATGGGCAAAGGCATGGCGCCGCCCGTGCACCACGCGGTCAAACGGATGGGTATTGGCCAGCTCCGGCTTGCCCGCCGTCGCCCGGCGGACATGCGCCATCAGCTGCTTGCAAGGGCGTTCGTTGCGGACGACCATCTTGGTCAGCTCACTGGTCGCGGCGGGATCGGGTTCGCGAAACAGATAGGCATCGCGGTCCAGCGCGAACAGAATTCCCCAGCCGTCGCGGTTACGATGCCGCTCGCCCCCTTCAGCCGCAAACAGATCGAGTTCGTAGCAAACCCGCTGCGGCACCGACGCGCTCATCGCAAAAAGCTCACACATAGAGTTCGAAGTTCCTCTGGCCTGATCCGGAACGCGCGGACGCACGGTGGTTTAGTTGATCTTGCCGTTCCCCACACTGCGTCACAAGAGGCTCGCGCGCCGGTTTCGATATAAATCTTGCCGGGCCTGAAGGGCCGAAATAGGTGAAAAACCGGGGCTGCCCCTCTTGCCTCCAGAATATTATGCGCCGGGACCGCGCAGCCGCCCCGGCCAGCCAGAAAGATGCCTGTGTCAAACCAGCAATCTGCAGACACCCAGCCCATCCAGCTGCGCGTCGATGCCACCGACATCGCGCGGGCCATCTTCTGGACCGCGCAGTCGCTTTCGGTTCGCGGCTATGAAGATCGGATCGTGCTGACGCTGGCCAAATGGCTGCCTGCCTATCATGCGCCGCGCGGCGCGATTGATCGGCTCGCCGGGCTACGGTTTCAGGCCGGCGGGACGGATTGCCGCTGGCACCGCGATCCGGATAACCCCTTCCACCTGATCGTCGAGCTGCCCGCAGGGGCTGAGCGGCTCGACATCGCGCTCCAGTCGCTTTCGCCCACCGAGAGCAATCAGGGGCGGATCATGGTGAGCGATGAGATCCTGCGCTTTCATTGGGAAGAATGCCTGCTCTATCCGGCGGATGCGCCGATCGACACGATCATGGTGGAGCCGGTGCTGCGCCTTCCCGAAGGATGGGAATGGGCATGCGCGCTGGACGCTGCGCGCGAAGAGACGAATGGCTCGGACGTCTCCGTGCTGCATTTCGGCGTCGTCGATGTCCGCACGCTGATCGATTCCCCCGTGCTGGCGGGAATCCACGCCCATCGCGAAACGCTGGATCAGGATATCGAGCTGCTGATCGTGGCCGATCGCGCGGACCTGCTGCCGCAAGGGCGCGACGAGCTGGAATGCCACCGGCGGCTGGTGGCGGAGGCGGATGCGCTGTTCGGCCGTCGTCCGTTCGGCAAATATCACTTCCTGATGGCCTGTTCCGATCAGATCGGGCGCATGGGGCTGGAGCATGAATGCTGTAGCGAGGAAGGCGTGCGCGCTACCTATTTCAGCAACTGGGCAAGCTCGACCACGGAACGGGACCTGCTGCCGCACGAATTCGTCCACGCCTGGGTCGGCAAATACCGCGTTCCGGCGGGCAATTTCCAGCCCGACTTCAGCCGCATGACCAATGAGCTGATGTGGGTCTATGAGGGGCTGACCCAATATTATGGCCATGTGCTCGCCGCCCGCTGCGGCCTGATTTCCGCCGAGCTGACGCTTCAGGCCTTTGCCCTGATCTTCGCGACCTATGACGAGCGACCGGGGCGCAGCTGGCGTCCGCTCGGCGACACGGACAATGATCCGATCTTCACCGCGCGGGAGAGCCAGCCCTGGCAAAGCTGGCAGCGCTCGGAAGATTATTATTCCGAAGGGCTTCTGATGTGGATGGAAGTGGATGTGACGATCCGTCAGGCTTCGGGCGGCACGCGCTCGCTGGACGATCTGATGCGCCGTTTCTTTGCCCCGCCGCAAGCGGATGGCCAGGGCAAGCGCCTTCACCCGCGCCCGTATGACCGGGCCGATCTGATCGCCGCGCTGCGCGATGTGCAGGACCATGATTGGGAAGCGTTCTTCGCCGAGCGCGTCGACAAGGTCACGCCGCATGCGCCCTATGCGGGGATCGAAAAAGGCGGGTACCGGATGGTCTGGTCAGACCGGCCCTCCGGCTGGCTTGCCGACGACCAGTCCCATCATTCCTATTTCGATTTCTCCTATTCGCTGGGCCTGAAAATGGGTCTCAATGCCAAGGTTATCGACGTCCTGTGGGACGGCCCGGCCTTCGCAGCCGGCGTCGTCAAAGGCATGCGCGTGCTTTCGGTGGGCGGCACGACCTATTCGCATGCCGCCATGCAGGACGCGATCGACAGCTGCGCCGATGGCGGCGGGACGATCGAACTGGTGGTGGAGCGGCTGGACCGGGTGAAGACGCTTTCGCTGCACTGCCCGGTCGGCCAGCGTTATCCGTGGCTGAAGGCGGCTGAAGATAGCCCGCGCCTGCTGGACGCTATCCTCGAACCGCTATTCAAAAGTTCGGCGGCTTAGCTTCCAGGCTTTGCCGGCTTATCCGCCGCCTGGTCTGAAGGAGCCGCGCCGGTTGGCACAGCAGCCTTTTCGGGGGCCGGTACGCTCAGCTGACCGCTCAGGATCAGGTTCTGATAGGCGTAGGGAATCTCGATCCCGGCGGCATCGAAGCGCTTTTTGACGTTTTCCAGTAGGTCATGCTCCACGCCTTTGGCGATGGCGGAATCGCGGCACCATGCGCGCAGCGACAGATCGACACTCGACGCGCCGAGTGAGACGACCGGGCAACCGACCACTTCCAGCACGTCCTGATGCGCCTGCGCCAGCTCGAGGATGATTGCGCGCGCCTGCTCTATGTCGGAATTATAGCCGATCGAAATGGTGGGCGACATCATCACCCTGGGGTCGATCGAGGAGAGGTTGATCATGATCTGGTTGGCGATGGTCCCGTTCGACAGAACGATGCGCCGATTGTCGAACGTCCGCAGCACCGTGTAACCCAGCGACAGATTCTCCACGATCCCGGTTTCCAGCCCCGTCGGCGTGGTCAGTTGCAGGCGGTCTCCCCGCCGGAACGGCTTGTATATCACCAGGCTGATACCGGACACGAGATTGCCGAGCGTCGATTGCGCGGCAAAGCCGATCACCACGGAGACGATGCTGACGCCCGCCAGCAGGGAGGTCGTCAACTTGTTTAGCGCGGGCACCGCGTGGGAAAAAAGCAGCGCCAGTACGATCCACATGATGAACGTCACGAGATTCGAGATGAAGCTCAGCGTCATCCGATCGATATGCTCGTTCGGATCATGATCGATCAGCGTCTTGAGCGCGCGGCGCAGCAGCCTGCTCAAAATTAGCCCGAAGATCAGGAACAGGACGCCCAGCACCACCGCACCCCAGAAATGATCGGGGTTCACATAATGCGTCAGATCGGTCAGCGCCTTGGGCGCGCTGGCCACTTCAGGCGATGCTTTCGCCGCGGGCGTGGCGTTGCCTTTGGTGTTCAGAACCGATGCTAGCATAAGGAGGGTTTGAACGAATCCGGATTGGCCGCCCGCCAATATTCGGCAAAGGGCGTCGCGTCCGGCTCGCTCAGCAGCCGTCCTTCCTCCACCTCGTTCACGATCCGCGACCAAGGCACCATTTCCGCATTGTTCTTCCACTGGCGCAGATGATGCGGGGTGAACTCGTCCGGCGATTCCAGGCCGCACGCGACAACGATATCATGCAGGCTGTCGAGCGTCTTGGATTGGAAATTGGCGACGCGCTGCGCCTTGTCCGGAATGACGAGGCCGCGCTGGCGCGCGGGCGAACTGGTCGCCACGCCGGTGGGACAGGTGCCGGTATGGCAGCGCAGCGATTGCACGCAGCCGAGCGAGAACATGAAGGCGCGCGCCGCATTGCACCAATTGGCGCCCAGCGCGGCGTTCATGGCGATGGAGGAGCCGGAGAACACCTTCTCCGAAGCCGCCAGCTTGATCTTGCCCTTCAGCCCGGTGCCGATCAGCGCGTTGTTGACGTAATAAAGGCCGATGCGCAGCGGCAGGCCGACATGATCGGACAGCTCGAGCGGCGCAGCGCCCGTTCCGCCGCCGCCCCCGTCGACCACGATGAAATCGAGATAGATACCGCTGTCGAGCATCGCCTTGCAGATCGCGAAAACCTCATGCGGCATACCGACGCACAGCTTGATGCCAACCGGCTTTCCGCCGGAAAGATCGCGCATCTTGGCCGCGAACTCCAGCATTTCGCGCGGGGTCGAGAAAGCCGAATGTCCCGGCGGCGATAGGCAGTCTTCGTGGGCCGGCACCTGGCGCGTATCGGCGATTTCCTGCGTGACCTTGGGCGCCGGCAGCAGGCCGCCATGGCCCGGCTTTGCGCCCTGGCTCAGCTTGATCTCGGTCATCTTGACCTGATCGTGCTGCGCCTTGTCCTGAAACGCGTCCGGATCGAACGAGCCGTCTTTCTGGCGCGCGCCGAAATAGCCCGAGCCAAGCTCCCACACGATGTCGCCGCCATGTTTCAGGTGATAGGGCGAGAGACCACCCTCGCCCGTATCATGATAGAAATCGCCAATCTTGGCGCCCAGGTTCAGCGCCTCGATCGCGTGGCTGCCGAGCGCGCCGAAGCTCATGGCGCTGATGTTTAGCCGGGCCGCGTCATAAGGCTTGCTGCACTGGTCCGTTCCCACATGCACGCGCGTGCGCTTCGGCGCGTTGGGGTTCGGATTGATGGAATGGCACAGCGCCTCATATTCTTCGGAATAGACGTCCAATTCGGTGCCGAAAGGGTGCGCGTCCTCCTGCTTTTTCGCGCGTGCGTAGACGAGCGAGCGGGACACGCGGTCGAACGGGCGGCCTTCCAGCGGGCCTTCCACGATATAGCTGCGCAGGAACGGGCGAAGATCTTCGAACAGCCAGCGGAAACGGGCGGACAGCGGATAATTGCGGCGCAGCGAATGCTTGGACTGCGCCAGATCCCAGATCGCGATCAACAGCAGCGGCGCGAACAGAATGAGCGCCCAGAAGAAGCCTGGCGAAACCCAAACCCCTAGCGCCACCGTCACGGCCACCAGCAAAAGAGGCAGCCAAAAGCCGAGATTTCTCTCCAGGCCGCCGTCAGCAACCAGACCGCGAAGCACCATGCAGGATATCCTCAAACTTTTCTAGGAAATGGACGAACTGACTTTTGTTTAGAAAGCATTCGCGCACCTTAGTAAACCGCCGTTGACATGGCGGGACATGCCGATCCGGAATGCCGCCATATAGGACGCAATTGCGGGGCGTTCGTTCCTGGAAAAACAGTAATAGACGCGCTCTTTGTGCAGTTCGGCCAGCGAACCTGCGTAAAAGCGCGCGCTTCCCAAACCGGCCGCGATACGTCATTGCGGCAGCATCCCTGGGCAGAACATGCAGTCGCCCACAATGACGATGGAGTAATTTCATGGCCAAGCGCGGACGCGCCCGCAAGGAAGCCCGGCGGGGCCTGCCGCATTTCTATGGCCGCCACGCGGTCGAAGCGGCGCTGGACAATCCCGATCGCGACGTGCGCAAGCTGTTCCTGACGCGCGAGGCGGCGGCGACGCTGGAGATACCGGACGGCATCCCGGTCCAGTTTTGCGAGGTGACCGATCTTGCCCGTCATGTGCCCAAAGACGCGCCGCATCAGGGCATGGTGGCCGAAGTCGCGCCGTTGGAAGACCTTCTGCTGGGTGATGTGCTGGATGCGGGCGATCGGGCGACGCTCCTCTTTCTCGATCAGGTGACCGATCCCCACAATGTCGGCGCGATCTTCCGCTCGGCTGCCGCCTTTGACGCGGTGGCGGTGGTGACGCAGGACCGGCACGCCCCGCCCGAAAGCGGCGTGGTCGCGAAGGCGGCATCGGGCGCATTGGAGCTGGTGCCGTGGATCCGGGTGGTGAACCTTTCGCGCGCGCTCGAGGAGGCGGCGGAGGCAGGATATTGGCGCATCGGCCTCGCCGGCGAATCGGACGCACTGCTGGCGGACGCGCTTACGCCGGGACGCAACGCGCTCGTCCTCGGCGCGGAAGGCGAAGGCCTGCGCCATAATGTGGGCGAGCATTGCGATACGCTGGCGAAGCTGCCGATTTCCGAGCGGATGGAGAGCCTGAACGTCTCGAACGCCGCGGCCATCGCGCTCTACGCCGCGGCGCAGCGCTAAAGCCGATGGGCCTCACCGCGCAGCAGATCGCCGCGTCGCTCGATGCGCTGGGCGCGCGCGAGCCCAGGGTGGCTGCGGCGGTGGAAGCGGCAGGCTATCCGACCCCGCGCATTCGCGAGCGCGGCTATGCAACGCTCCTGCGCACCATCGTCGGCCAGCAGGTGAGCGTTGCCGCCGCCGCCTCGGTCTGGAACAAGCTGGAGGCCGCGCTCGGCCCCGGCTGCCCGCCGAATGCGCTGATTGCGCAAGATGTCGACGCCCTTCGCGCCTGCGGACTGTCCCGCCAGAAACAGGGCTATGCCCGCTCGCTCGCCGAGCTGATCCTGTCGGAAGACCTTCCGCTCGATGCGTTGCCGGAGGATGACGAGGAGGCGATCGCCTATCTTACCCGCGTGAAAGGCATCGGGCGCTGGTCCGCCGAAATTTACCTGCTTTTCGCCGAAGGCCGCCCGGACATCTGGCCCGCCGGCGACCTCGCGGTGCAGGCCGGGCTGCACAAGATTATGGGGCTGGACGCGCGCCCCAGCGAAAAACAGGCCCGCGCCCTCGCCGAAGACTGGTCGCCCCTTCGCGGCGCCGCAGCGCTGCTGACCTGGCACGTCTACAACAATCCGGCTTTGTAAGCCCCGTGGCGGCGAAGGCTTTGCCGGGCTCCGTCTATTCGATCGGCGGGAGCACGCCGGGGTTCAGGCGCTTCACCTCCTGAAGGAAGCTTTTGGGCTTTTTCCAGAATTTCGTCTTCTCGTTGATCCGCAGTCCTGCCGATTTCGCCATGGCAGCAATGAAGTGGACGCAATTGGCGTCGTTCAGATCGTAGCTCGGCTGCTTGGCGGCGGCCCAGCGGCGGACCTCCATGATCAGCGCGCGATATTGCGCATCGCTCAGCCGCACCGAGAATTGCGCGTCACTATCGTCGATATAGCTCTGCTTGGCGACATCCAGCCGCCCTTTCACGCGGCCGAGCAGGATCGCCGGGCTGATCGACTTGGCGGTGAAGCCGAAATTATCATGCACCGTCTGGCCTGCGGGGTCGGTGCCGTCCAGCTTCACGAAGGCGTGCGGGAAGCTGCCGCCGAAATCCTGGCTGTAGAAGGTGGCGACCACTTCCGCCTGGGCAGCGGCGGGAAGGCCGAAAGCAAGCGACAAGGCCAGCCCGAACGCGGCGAACCATTTACGAAACATCACGAGATTACTCCTCGATACCGGTTTGTGCGAGGAGCCATCGCGCCGCTTCTTCCGGCGTCGCCTTATCCTCGTCGCGATCGACCATGTAATTGGCGCGGCGCATCAGGTCGACGTTTATCGCGCCTATCAGCGGCTGCAACGCCGCAATGAAAAGGGCATCATCGGCATATTCGGGCGCCACCATCAGGATCGCATCGTAATTGGGAAGGACACCCTTGGGGTCCTCCAGCGTCACGAAATTCTCCTTCGCGATGCGCCCGTCGGAGGTGAACGCGCTGATCGCATCGACCTGCCCGCTCGCCAGCGCCGCATACATGAAGGTGGGGTCATAAGACCGCAGCGAAGCGAAGCGGATCGGATAGGCCGCCTTCAGCTGCGCCCATTCGGGCCGCTCCAGAAAATCGAGGTCCGCACCGAAGTTCAGCCCCGGCGACCGGCGGGCGAGATCGTCCAATGTGCGCAGGCCGCCATCCGCCTCCTTCTGCCGCACCGCGATGGCATAGGCGTTCTCGAACCCGAGCGCGCCGACCAGCTTGATGCCGTAGGTTTCGGCCACCCATTTCGCGATCGCTTCACGCATCGCATCGCGCGGGATGGGCTTTTCGCGATTCATCTCATTGGCCCAGATGGTGCCGGCATAATCGACATAGGTATCGACCGAACCGGTGGTGAGCGCCTTGAACACCACGCCCGAACCCAGCCCTTCCTTATATTCGACGCGGTAGCCGGCGCGTTTGAGCTGGATGCCGACCACGCGGGCCAGGATATATTGCTCGGTAAACGCCTTGGCACCGACCGTGACGACGGGGCGATCGTCACCCGACGGGATCAACCGCGGCACCAGCGCGGCGAGCAGGCCTGCGGCGATGAGGCCGAGTGCTAGCCATATCTTCCATCGGCTGCGCTGCGCGATGCCGCGCTGGATTAGGCCGAGCAACTGGTCGGTCACGAGCGCGAGCCCTGCGGAGGCGATGCACCCGGCGAGCACCAATGTGAAATTCTGCGTCTGCAAGCCTGCGAAGATCAGATCGCCCAGGCTGGTCTGGCCAACCGTGGTCGCCAGCGTTGCGATGCCGATGGTCCAAACCGCCGCGGTGCGAATGCCGGCCATGATCGTGGGGGCGGCGAGCGGGGCCTCCACCCAGCGCAGCTTCTGCCACGGCGTCATGCCCACCCCGTCCGCGGCCTCCGTCATGGCGGGCGCAACGCCTGTTATCCCGGTCACCGAATTGCGAATGATGGGGAGAAGCGCATAAAGGGTCAGCGCCATCAACGCCGGCAGGAACCCTAGCGGCGTCAGCCAGTCTCCGGTGACCGAGCGCAGCCCGAGCAGCAGGGGATAAAACAGCGCCAGCAGCGCCAGCGTGGGAATGGTCTGCACGATCGAGGCGATGGTGAGCACCACCCCTGCCACCCGTTCGCTGCGCGACGCCCAGATCGACAGCGGCACGCTGACCAGGATCGCAAGGACCAATGCGGCGAGACAGAGTTCGACATGCGCGGCCAGCAGCGTCGGCACGCGCGCAAAGGCATCGGCCCAGCGCCCGCTCATGACGCCGCCCCGTTTTCCCGGCGTTGTTCCAGCTCCACCAACCGTTCGGCCTGGGCACGCGGCACCGCGATCAGCGCCTCCGCCTCATCGGCCTGACGCTCATTCAGCATGGCGGCGGGCGGCGCGTCGGCGACGATGCGACCGCCGGACATCACCAGGACGCGGTCCGCCAGAAGCAGCGCTTCGGCCATATCGTGCGTCACCATGATGGTGGTGAGGCCAAGCCGATCGTGCAGCGCGCGATAGGCTTCGCCCAGATTGTCGCGCGTCACCGGATCGAGCGCGCCGAAGGGTTCGTCCATCAGCATGAGGCCGGGCTCTCCGGCCAGAGCGCGGGCGACGCCGACGCGCTGCGCCTGCCCGCCCGAAAGTGCGGCGGGGCGGCGACCGGCAAAATCGCGCGGCAGTTCCACGAGATCGAGCAGTTCGCCGACATCGCCGCCGCGCGTGCCTTCGATCCGCTGCCCGATCAGGATATTCTCACGCACCGTCATGTGCGGGAACAGTCCGATATTCTGGAAAACATAGCCGATCGTGCGGCGCAGCGCATAGGGCTCGCGCCCCGCCACCGGTTCTTCTCCGACCAGCACCTGGCCGCCGGTGGGATCGACGAGCCGGTTCACCGTCTTCAGCAGCGTCGATTTGCCGGAGCCGGACTGGCCCACAAGCGCCACGAAGCTGCCCGCATCGATGGTGAGCGAGACATCGTCCACCGCCGAGACGGCACCATAGTTTTTCGTGACGCCGTCGAACCTTACCGACGGACCGGTGGTCCTGCCTTCGCGCATAGCGGCGCATAGTGGAGATGCGTGCACGGGCTGGCAATGGGGAATGGCCCCGAACGACCAAGTGGCGAAGTTGATGCTTCGACATCGGGGGGAATCGCGTATAGGTTCGAAAAAAGAACCCATCGCCTTAGGAGTGAGACGCCATGAGAGATCGCAAAATCCTGTTCGTCACCGGTGCCGCTTCGGGCATAGGACGCGAAGTAGCGCGCTATTTTTGCGAGCGCGGCTGGTTTGCCGGATTGACCGATGTGAACGAGGCCGGCCTGGCAGAAACCGCCGCCATGATCGGCGAAGACAATTGCTGGACGCATCCGCTCGACGTCACCGATCGCGACGCCTGGGCCCGCGTGATCGAGGCTTTCTCGCAGCGCACCGAGGGGCGCATGCATCTTCTCTTCAACAACGCCGGCATCGGCAAGGGCGGCCGGTTCGAGGAGATGGACCCGGCCGATATCGACAAGCTGGTGGCGATCAATTTCACCGGCGTGATGAACGGCACCCAGGCTGCGTTCGATCTTCTGAAGGCATCACCGGGTGCCTGCATCCTCAACACCTCGTCCGCGTCCGGCATCTACGGATCGGCCGGGCTGAGCGTTTACAGCGCCACCAAGTTCGCGGTGCGCGGCCTGACCGAGGCGTGGGACATCGAATTCGCGTCGCACAATATCCGAGTTCGATCGCTGATGCCCGGCTTCATCGATACCGGCATTCTGTCCGCGGTCGGCGAAGACAGCAATCAGACCGGCAAGGAACGGCTGCAAGCCGCGGGGATCGAGGTCAGCCCCGTTTCCATGATCGGGCCTGCGGCATGGGACGCTGTTCATGGCAATGCCGTACATACGCCGGTGAACAAGATGGCGCGGCAGCTTATGTTTGCAGCGCGCTTTTTCCCCGGCCGCGTGCGCAAGCGCATGGGGCTGTTGAACGGACTGGAGGAGGCCGCCGAAGGCTGAGCGTCGGAAGGCGGCGCGGCCTCAGTCGCGTAGCAGATCGTTGATCCCGGTCGAGGCGCGGGTCTTCGCGTCCACCGTCTTGACGATCACCGCGCAGGCAAGGCCTGGGCCGGGCGTGCCGTCCGCCATCGGCTTGCCGGGCAGGCTGCCGGGCACGACCACCGAATAAGGCGGAATATGTCCGCGGATGACTTCGCCGGTCTCGCGCACCACGATCTTGGTCGACTGGGTGATGAACACGCCCATCGAAATCACCGAACCTTCGCCGACAATAACGCCTTCGACCACCTCGGACCGCGCACCGACGAAACAGTTATCGCCGATGATCGTGGGGTTCGCCTGCAGCGGCTCGAGCACGCCGCCGATGCCCGCACCTGCTGAGATGTGGCAGTTCTTGCCCACCTGCGCGCAGGAGCCGACCGAAGCCCAGGTATCCACCATCGTGCCCTCGCCGACATGCGCGCCCAGGTTCACGAAGCTCGGCATCAAAACCGCGCCCTTGCCGATAAAGGCGCCGCGGCGCACGAAGCTGCCCGGCACTGCCCGGATCCCCGCCGCCTTGAAATCGTCCGCCGTCCAGCCGGCGAACTTGCTCGGCACCTTGTCCCACCAGACCGCACCGCCCGGCCCGCCTTCGATAATCTCCATGTCGTTAAGACGGAAGGACAGCAGCACCGCTTTCTTCAGCCACTGATTGACCGTCCAGCCGTCACCGTCCCGCTCGGCCACACGCATGCTGCCATCGTCCAGCCCGGAGAGCGCCGCGTTCACCGCCTCGCGCACCTCACCCCCGGTTGAAGCCGACAGCGAATCGCGATCGTCCCAGGCCTGTTCGATGATGGGCTGCAACTGTTCGGCGTTCATGGGCGTCTCCTTTATGGCGGCCCGCCGATACCGGGCCAACCGCACGGCGGCAAGCCGGGGTTGGAAAAGTTCACCATGTGTTCACGCCTTCCCGCTTAGCTGCGACCCGTCGATAAGGGAGTTGGTATGAGGAAATCGGCTTTTCGCAGCTTTGCCGGCGGCGTTTCCGTCCTGACCGTTTCGCTTGCTCTGGCCGCTTGCGGAGGCAGTGGATCGGGCGGTCCGTCCGCGCAACTGCCGGCCCCGCCGCCGCCCAGCCCGGCCCCTGCACCGCCTCCTCCTCCGCCGCCTCCCCCACCGCCGCCAACCGGCAATCTTGATTTCGACACGGCCGAATTCCGCCGCTCGGACGGCCCGGCTTATCACAATGCGGTGACCGCCTATCAGAAGGGCGCGACCGGCCAGGGTGTCACCATCGGCGTGATCGATACCGGTATCGATCCGAACAGCCATGAATTTGCCGGGCGGATCGTTTCCGCCTCACGCGATGTTGCGGGCAATCGCGGTCTCGGGGACGACGATGGCCATGGCAGCGCGGTGACGCGCGTGGCCGCCGCGGCGAAGGACAACCGCGACATCATGGGTATAGCTTTCAACGCGAGTATCCTCGCCTTGCGTGCGGACACGCCTGGCAGCTGCACCGCCACATCCGGCAATGCTGACGAGGCGGGATGTCTTTTCACCGACTCAGCTATCGCGAACGGCATTAATGTGGCCCGGCAGACCGGCGCGCGAGTCATCAACCTTTCGCTAGGCGGGGAGGGCCGCATTGGCGGCTCACTTGCCAACGCCATCCGTCTGGCAAGCGAGGCCGGCATCGTTCTTATCGTTTCGGCGGGGAATGAATTCGGCAAGGATCAGCCGGACTATGATCCGAACAATCCAAGCCCGTTCGCACAATCCATCCTGGCCGCCGGCGGGTCCAATGTCATCATCGCCACCTCGGTAGACGACTCCAGTCAGATTTCCAGCTTCAGCAACCGCGCCGGCGTTTCGCAGGCTTCGGTGTTATCCGCGCTCGGCAGCGGGATTTGCTGCGCCTATGAAGACGATTCCATCAAGACCACGGTTCGGAATGGCCAGACCTTCATCACCGTGTTCAACGGCACCAGCTTCGCCGCCCCGCAGATCAGCGGCGCGGCGGCGCTGCTGGCGCAGGCTTTTCCGAACCTCACCGGCGCGCAGATCGTCGATATCCTGCTGCGCAGCGCGCGCGATGCCGGTGTAAGCGGCACGGACGATGTCTATGGCCGCGGCATTCTGGACATCGCCGCCGCGTTCCAGCCGCAGGGCACCACATCGCTTGCCGGAACGAGCACCGTCGTAGCACTTGGCTCTAGCGCCGGTACGACATCCGGGGCGATGGGCGATGCGGGCACCGCGGGCGCGCGGCTGGAGACGGTCGTGCTGGACGGATACAAGCGCGCTTACAATGCCGATATCGGCCATGGTCTGTCCGGCAGCGCACCCTCTTACAAACTCACCGGCGCGCTGACCGATCGCGGCCGCTCCGTCTCGATGGCGGCCGGCCCGGTAGCGATCGCCTTTGCGGTGGCACCGCAGGCGGACGGCACCGCGCGGGTCGATGCACTGCAGTTGCGCGGGGCTGAAGGCGAGCAGGCAAGGCTTCTTGCCGGACGCATCGCAGCCAAACTCTCGCCGGACCTGTCGGTCAGCTTCGGCATATCGCAGCAGGCCAGCGGGCAGGTTGCCGCACTGCAGGGGGCGGAGCGCCCCGCCTTTCTGGTCGGCGAAGATGCGGCGAGCTCCACAGGCTTCATCGCACGACCCGACGCCTCGGTGGCGGTGCGGCGGCAAATCGGCCGGTTCGGCCTGACGCTGAGCGGAGAGAGCGGCGAGCAAGCCTTGTGGGAAGACGGCGTCCCCGGCAGTCTGGTCGGGCGCTATCGGGACTATGGCTATAATCGCTTCGGCGCGGCGCTGGACCGGCGTTTTGGAAACCTCACCGCGACGCTGGGCGCAGATTGGCTCGGTGAACGCGAGACAGTGCTTGGCGCACGTTTTTCCGACGCGATCGGGCGCGGCGGCGCATCCAGCCTTTTCCTCGACGCAGGACTCGCATGGGTGCCGGGCGATGCCTGGCAGCTGGCGGCAAACTGGCGGCAGGGCTGGACCCGGGCGCTCGCCACGCAGACGGTGACCGGCACCGGCATTTTGCAATCGAGCGCCTTCAACCTCGATCTTTCGAGATCACGCCTGTTCACCGGCGACGATCAGATCGCCTTTCGCTTCGCGCAGCCGCTCCGGGTAAGCGCTGGCGGCGTCGATCTCAATCTGCCGAGCGCCTATGACTATGCCACCGGCGGGACCAGCTACGCCGTCCAGCGCCTCAATCTCGCGCCGCAGGGGCGAGAGCTGGTAAGTGAAATGAGCTATCGCGCAGGCCTATGGGACGGGATCGTCAGCGCCAATCTGTTCTGGCGGCAGCAGCCCGGCCATTATGAAGCAGCGCCCGACGATCTGGGCGCTGCGGTGCGTTACTCGCTGAAATTCTAAGGCGCAGTCGGCGGCTCAGACCATAAAGCTTTCGCCGCAGCCGCACGCGCCCTTGGCGTTGGGGTTCTGGAAGGTGAAGCCCGCCTGAAAATCGTCCTCGGTCCAGTCCATCGTCGATCCGACGAGGTACAGCACCGATGCGCCATCGACGTAGAAGGTGCCACCAGGCGTTTCGATCTTCTCGTCGAACTTCGATTCTTCGTTCACATAATCGACCGAATAAGCGAGGCCCGAACAGCCGCGGCGCGGGGTGGACAGCTTCACGCCGATAGCATCGTCCGGCGCCTGCTTCATAAGCTCGGCGATCCGCGTCTCGGCGGCCTGCGTCAACGTGAGCGCTGCGGGGCGCTGGCGGGTTTTCGTTTCGGTGGTCATAGCTTTTCACCTCTGATCCGTTAGGGCGGAGCCTGTCGAGGCCCGGCGCCCGTACGAGAAACGTCCTTCGACAAGCTCAGGACTTACGGTCTCAATTTCTATTCCCAGTCCAAAGTACCATTTTGGACTGATACCTATAGCATCCCCAGTTCCAGCTTGGCGTCGTCGGTCATCTTCTGGGGGTCCCATGGCGGATCCCAGACCAGATTCACTTCGGCATGACCGACGCCGGGAACAGAGCCGACCTGCAACTCGATTTCGCCGGGCATCGATTCCGCGACGGGGCAATGCGGCGTGGTGAGCGTCATCGTCACGACCGCATGGCCGTCATCCGTCACCTCGACGCCGTAGATCAGGCCGAGATCGTAGATATTCACCGGAATTTCCGGATCGTAGATGCTCTTCAGCGTCTCGATGATCGCCTCGTAGAGATCGCCGCCAGGTTCACCTTTTGGCTGCTCGGCGGGTTTCTGCGCCAGGAAGCCTTCGAGGTAATCGCGCTTGCGGCCGAGTTTGGCGGCATCGCTTTCACCGTCGAAGGGAGAAGGGGCGGCAACCTTGCCATCGTCTTCCACGTTCGAAACATGCGCATTGTCCACGCGGGCCTTGGGCGGCTCTGCGGCGCGCTCCACCTCTTCGGTGCGAAATTTGCTCTGTTCGTTCATATGCTCACCCGAAAATCTTTCTCACGCGCTCGACGCCGCGCACCAGCGCCTCCACGTCGCTTTCATCCGAATACACCCCGAAGCTGGCGCGCGCTGTCGCGGGGACGTTCAGCGCCTCCATCAGCGGCTGGCAGCAATGATGGCCGGCACGGATCGCCACGCCTTCTTCGTCCAATATGGTGGCAACGTCGTGCGGATGCACCCCCTCCACAGCGAAGCTGACGATGCCGACGCCATCGTCGGGGCCGAACAGGGAAACGCTGTTCACCTGGCCCAGCGCCTCGCGCGCCTTGGCCGCCAAGCTACGTTCGTGCCGCTCGATTGCATCGACGCCGATGGCGTTCACATAATCGATCGCCGCGTGCAGCCCGGCTGCGCCTACGATATGCGGCGTGCCCGCTTCGAACCGGCCCGGCGCGGGGGCGTAGGTGGTGCCTTCAAAGCTGACCTTGTCGATCATCGATCCGCCGCCCTGCCAGGGGGGCATGGCATTCAGGATGTCACCCTTGGCCCATAGCACGCCGATGCCGGTGGGGCCGTAAAGCTTGTGGCCGGAGAAGACGTAGAAGTCGCAGTCCATCGCCTGCACATCGATGGCAAGGCGAGGCGCGGACTGGCAGCCGTCGAGCAGCAGCTTCGCGCCCACCTTGTGCGCCAGATCGGCGGCACGGCGCGCGTCGAGCACGCTGCCGAGCGAATTGGAAAGATGGCAGAGCGCAACCAGCTTGTGCCGCTCGGTCAGGTTGGCTTCCACCCAATCGAGATCGATATGGCCGTCTTCGGTGAGCGGCGCGACATCGATCGTCGTGCCCACGCGTTCGGCCAGCATCTGCCAAGGCACGATGTTCGAATGATGCTCGAGCACGGACAGCATGATGCGGTCGCCATCACCAAGGTTTGCCTGCCCCCAGCTGTCGGCCACGAGATTCACCGCCTCGGTCGCCCCGCGTACGAACACGCATTCGTCGGGGGTAGCCGCGCCGATGAAATCGGCCGCCGCCCTGCGCGCCGCTTCATAGCGCAGCGTCATGTCCGACGAGCGCCGGTACACGCCGCGGTGCACGGTGGCGTAATCCTCGCCATAATTGCGCGCGATCGCATCGATCACCGCTTTCGGCTTCTGCGCGGTCGCCGCGGTGTCGAGATAGTGCCAGTCCTGCGGAAGGCCGGGAAAGTCGGCGCGGACGTTCAACGCAAATTCTCCAGCGCGGCCTGCGCCTTGGCCTCCAGCGCCTCGCGCGCTTCATCATCATCGATCGAAACGAACGCATCGGAAATGAATGCCTGCAGCATCAGCCGGCGTGCGGTTTCGGGCGGCAGTCCGCGCGTGCCCATGTAGAACAGCGCCTGTTTGTCGAGCTCGCCGACCGTCGCGCCATGCGCGCACTTCACGTCGTCGGCGAAAATCTCCAGCTGCGGCACCGCATTGGCGGTTGCCCCGCGATCGAGCAGCATGGACTTCACCGACTGTTCGGCATCGGTCCGCTGCGCGTCGCGCGCCACGCCGATCTTGCCAAGGAAGCTGCCGGTCGCCTTGTCCGCCAGCACGCTGCGCACCGTCTGGTTGGACGTACCTTCGGGTTCGACATGTTCGACGTCGGTGACGATTTCGAGCACCTGGGTGCCCTTCGCCAGGATCGCGCCGCCCAGCTCGAAATGCGCGCCCTTGCCCAGCTTCGCGGCAATCTCGACCCGGCCATAATCGCGGCCCGCGAGCACGCAGTGCAGATCGAAACGCGCGCCGTCCGCGACGGTCACGTCATAGCGCAGAATGCCCGATACGGGCAGCTCATCGATGCGCAGCCGTTCATGCCCGTTCTCGGGCACATGCAGCGTTTCGGCAGGCTCCAGATCGGCCCAGACGCGGGACACAGCATCGAGATCGGAATAGCGCCAGGCTTCGTCGCGCTTGGTGGGGAGGGTTTGTGCGTTCACGCCGCCACCACTTCATAGCCTTCGTCTTCGAGCCGCAGAGCCAGTTCCGGTCCGCCGGTCTTCACGATCTGGCCCTTGGCGAGCACGTGCACGAAGTCCGGCTTCACGATTTCCAGAAGGCGCTGATAGTGCGTGATCAAAAGCACGCCCTTATCGGGCTTGCGCATGATGCTGTTGATGCCCTCGCCCACGGTGCGCAGCGCATCGATATCTAGGCCGCTGTCGGTCTCGTCCAAAATGGCGAGCTTAGGGTCGATCAGGCCCATCTGCACCATCTCGTTGCGCTTCTTCTCGCCGCCCGAAAAGCCGACGTTCACCGCGCGCTTCATCATATCCATGTCCATCTTCAGCAGCGCCGCCTTTTCGCGCGCCGCCTTCAGGAACTCGCCGCCCGACAGCGGATCCTGCCCACGCACCGCACGCTGCGCATTCACCGCCTCGCGCAGGAACTGCACGTTGGACACGCCGGGAATCTCGACCGGATATTGAAAGCCAAGAAACAGCCCCGCCGCGGCCCGCTCATGCGGGTCCATGTCGAGCAGGTCTTGCCCGTCGAACGTGACACTGCCCTGGGTGGCCTCATAGCCGGGACGCCCGCCCAGCACATAGCCCAGCGTCGATTTGCCCGCGCCGTTGGGGCCCATGATCGCATGAACCTCGCCCGGATTGATTTCGAGGCTGAGCCCGCGAAGGATTTCGGTGTCGCCTACGGAGGCGTGAAGATTGTCGATTTTAAGCATGGGATACTTTCGGAAGAGCGTTGTTTTGTTCTGAAGCGCTGTCGGGAGAAACCAAGCGATGGGTCACCCCACGCTCCCTTCCAGACTGATCGCCAGCAGCTTCTGGGCTTCGACCGCGAATTCCATCGGCAGCTGCTTCATCACGTCCTTGGCAAAACCGTTGACGATCAGCGCTACCGCCTGTTCCTCGTCGAGGCCGCGCTGCATGGCGTAGAACATCTGATCGTCGCTGATCTTGCTCGTCGTCGCCTCGTGCTCGATCGTCGCGGTGGGGTTCTTCACCTCGATATAGGGCACAGTGTGCGCGCCGCATTTATCGCCCAGCAGCAGCGAATCGCACTGCGTGAAGTTGCGGACATTCTCCGCATTCGGCCCGACGCGCACCAGGCCGCGATAGCTGTTGTCGCTATGGCCCGCGCTGATGCCCTTGGAGATGATCGTAGAGCGGCTACCCTTGCCGTTGTGGATCATCTTGGTGCCGGTATCGGCTTGCTGGTAATTGTTGGTGAGCGCGACGGAATAGAACTCACCCACGCTGTTTTCGCCGTTCAGCACGCAGCTCGGATATTTCCAGGTAATCGCGCTGCCGGTCTCCACCTGGGTCCAGCTGATCTTGCTGTTCTTCCCCTGACACAGGCCGCGCTTCGTCACGAAATTGTAGATGCCGCCCTTGCCCTCGGCATCGCCGGGATACCAGTTCTGCACGGTGCTGTACTTGATCTCGGCATCGTCGAGCGCGACCAGCTCGACCACGGCGGCGTGGAGCTGGTTTTCATCGCGCATCGGCGCGGTGCAGCCTTCGAGATAGCTGACATAAGCGCCCTCGTCCGCGACGATCAGCGTGCGTTCGAACTGGCCGGTATTTTCCGCATTGATCCGGAAATAGGTGGAAAGCTCCATGGGGCAGCGAACGCCCTTGGGAATGTAAACGAAGGTGCCGTCCGAAAAGACCGCGCTGTTGAGCGTGGCGAAATAATTGTCCTTCTGCGGCACCACCTTGCCGAGCCACTTCTTCACCAGCTCGGGATGCTCGCGGATGGCCTCGCTGATCGACAGAAAGATCACGCCAGCCTTGCTCAGTTCCTCGCGGAAGGTGGTGGCGACCGAAACGCTGTCGAACACCGCGTCGACGGCCACCTTGCGCGCGCCCTCGACATTGGCGAGCACCTTCTGCTCCTCGATCGGGATGCCGAGCTTCTTGTAGGTCTCGAGGATTTCCGGATCGAGCTCATCGAGCGAACCGATGGTTGGCTTCTTCTTGGGCTCCGCGTAATAGTACGCGTCCTGATAATCGATCATCGGAATGTTGAGCTTGGCCCAATCCGGCTCCGTCATCTCCTGCCACATGCGGAAGGCCTTGAGGCGCCAGTCGAGCATCCACTGCGGTTCTTCCTTCTTGGCGCTGATGAAGCGAACCGTATCTTCGCTCAAACCCTTGGGCGCGAAGTCCTGCTCGATGTTCGAGGACCAGCCATGTTCATAGGTCGAAGCGCGGTCGACCGCCTCATGCGCCTCGCGATTCATCTCGTCGCGCTCGCTCTGACGGGTCTTCAGGGTCTGTTCTTCGGTCATGCGGATACCTTTTGGGCCGGCTCGGGCGCCGACAGACTGGAGAGGCTGATATTCTTGAGCGCGCCGCGCACCGCACCGTTCACCGCGGCGCTGTGCGGGCGGATATGACAATCCGCCTGGATCGCGCAATCCTGCGCGTTTTCTGAAAGGCAGGCGGTGAGCGCGATGGGCCCTTCGACCGCCTCGACAATATCGGCAAGGCTGATCGCGGACGCGGGCCGGGCAAGGCGAATGCCCCCGCCGGTACCGCGCGTGGAACTGAGCAGGCCGCCCTTGGAAAGCAGACTGACGAGCTTCTGCGCGGTCGGCAGCGGCAGTTGCGTTTCCTCGGCCAGCTGCGTGGCGGAAATGCGCGTGGGACCCTTGCAATCGCTACCCACCAGCGATGCCGAGCCGCAATGCCGTGCGGCTGCGGACATCAAGACAATCGCATAATCTGCCATGCTGCTGAGGCGCATGAAAAGCGGGCCACCTTAATCGGAGTGATTCGTTCCGATTGGCATGTGGGCCACGCCGCGCCCGAAATCAACCGCCGCCCGCTTATACAAAGGAATAACCGTTCAACAGCGGACCTTGCATGATGCATCCGCCCTCACCATAGCGCCAGCGCATGTGGTTCAAGAGTTTCGCCCGCCCCGTCCTGTTCCAGATAGAGCCGGAGCGCGCGCACCGGCTGACGATCGAGATGCTGAAGCGCAAACCGCGAACCGCTGGACCGGTGGAGGACCCGGTCCTCGCATGCGAGGTGGCGGGACTTATCTTTCCCAATCCGGTCGGGCTGGCCGCAGGCGTCGACAAGGACGCCGAAGCCCCTTTGTCCTTCCTCGATCTCGGTTTCGGGTTCGCGGAAGTCGGCACGATCACGCCGTTGCCGCAGGAAGGCAATCCGCGCCCGCGCATCTTCCGGTTGGAAGAGGACCGCGCGATTGTGAACCGCCTCGGCTTCAACAATGGCGGCCAGGCTGCTGCGGCCAAGCGGCTGAAGCTCTATGCGCGCCGACCGGGCCCGATCGGCGTCAACATCGGGGCGAACAAGGATAGTCCGGACCGGATTGCCGATTATGCGCGCGGGGCCGCGGCGATGTGCCCCTATGCGGACTATCTCACGGTCAATGTTTCCTCGCCCAACACGCCGGGCCTGCGCGCGCTGCAAGACAAGGCGATGCTGTCCGCGCTGCTTGCGGCGGTCATCGAGAACAATCATCACGCCTGCCCCGTCTTCCTGAAGGTCGCGCCCGATCTGGAGCCTGCCGATATCGAGGATATCGCAGAAGTGGCGATCGATCAGGGCGTGGCGGCGCTCATCATCTCCAACACCACCATCACCCGGCCCCTTCTGCATTCACGTAAGGCGAGCGAGAGCGGCGGCCTTTCCGGCGCGCCGCTGGCCGAGCTATCGGCGGCGCGGCTTACCGATTTTCGCCGGATATGCGGAAACCGCCTTCCCCTGATCGCGGTCGGCGGGATCGCGTCGGGCGCGGATGCCTATGCCCGCATCCGCGCAGGCGCATCGCTGGTGCAGCTCTATACCGCGCTGATCTATGAGGGGCCGGGCCTGGGCAGACGGATCGCAAATGATCTTGCCGCGCTGCTGAAGCGTGACGGTTTCGAAAATGTGCGCGACGCGGTAGGTATCGACGTGGGTTGATCGATCATGCGGTGAAACCCCCGTCGTTCGCGGGGCGTTAAGCATCGAGGCCGCACGACGCGCCCGAAAGGACCGCCATGACCCGACCGATTCTCCGCCCGCTTCTCTCCCTCGCGGCAGCACTTGCTCTCACCGCACCTGCCGCTGCCGAAGCACCGCAGGACAGCTTCGGAAATCCCGCCGATCTGCCGGGCAGCTATGTCCCCTCGGTTCCCGAGCGTGAGCAGGCACCGCAGCCGCTGAATGCTGAGGAAACGCAGGCGCGCGAGGCCGAGCGTGCGGAAAGCGGAGAAACCGCGCCGTCATCGCAAGAAGATGCGTCCGCGAGCGGTAGTTTGTTCGCCGGCGGCAAGCTGATCCAGCCTTCCGGTCTTTCCGTCGGCCTGGCCTCCAGTGCCGATCCGCGCGCGACCGAGGTGGGCATGCAGATTCTGCGCGAGGGCGGCTCTGCCAGCGACGCGGCGATGGCTATGATGCTGGCGCTGACCGTCGTGGAACCGCAATCGAGCGGTATCGGCGGCGGCGGTTTTCTGGTCCATGCGTCCGGCACGGACGGTGCAATCACCACCATCGACGGCCGCGAGACCGCGCCGGTGGCCGCGCAGTCGGACCGGTTCCTGGGGCCGGACGGCCAGCCTCTGCCGTTCGTTCAGGCTTTTCAGGGCGGCAAATCGGTCGGTGTTCCGGGCAACATCCGCCTGATGGCGCTGGTCCATGAAAAATGGGGTAAGCTGCCCTGGGCCGATCTGTTCATGCCCGCGATCCAGCTCGCCGAGGGCGGGTTCGACGTCAACGAGACGCTGGAAGGCCGCCTGAAGGATATCGCGCCGCTTTGGGATCGTTTCCCGGAGGCGAAGGAAATCTACTGGAAGAACGGCGCGCCTGCGAAAGTCGGCGATACGATCACCAATCCCAAGCTCGCCGCCACGTTCGAGCGGATGGCTGAGCTTGGCCCCGACGCTTTCTATTCGGGCCAGACCGCGCAGGAGATCATCAACGCCGTTCGCACCACGGCGGTGAATCCCAGCGACATGACGCAGGATGATCTGAACGCCTACCAAGCGATCGAGCGTGATGCCGTCTGCATGCCCTATCGCACCTACCGCATCTGCGGCATGGGGCCGCCCTCTTCGGGTGCGACCACGGTGCTGCAGATCCTGGGCATGCTGGAAAATTTCGATCTGCCCCAGCTTGGCTCGGGCAGCCCGGAAAGCTGGCACCTGATCGGTGAAGCCATGCAGCTCGCTTATGCAGACCGCGCAGCCTATCTGGGCGATCCCGGCTTCGTCTATGTCCCTGTCGATGGCCTGTTGAACAAGGACTATCTGAAAAACCGCGCCGCGCTCATCAAGCCGGACAGCGCGCTCGGCACCTATGAAGCCGGTACACCGCCCGAGGCGGAGCCGCGGACCGAAGCTCCTTCGAGCGAAGTGCCCGGCACCACCAATTTCGTGGCGGTCGACAAGGACGGCAATGTCGTCACCATGACATCCACGATCGAGGGGCCGTTCGGCAGCCAGCTGATGGCCGCAGGCTTCTTCCTGAATAATGAGCTGACCGATTTCACCTTTGCCCCCATGAAGGACGGTAAGCCCGTGGCCAATGCGGTGAAGGGCGGCAAGCGCCCGGTATCCTCCATGTCACCGACGATCGTGTTCGACAGCCAGGGCCGGCCCGTGCTGGCGCTCGGATCGGCGGGCGGCAAGCGCATCATCATGCATGTGGCCAAAACGCTGATCGGCTATCTCGATTGGGGCTATTCGCTTGAGGAGGCGATCGCGCTGCCCAATATCTTCTTCGGCGGTGACGGACTGATCGTGGAGCAGGGCACGCCGCTCGCAACCCTGGCCCCGGAGATCGAGGCATTCGGCCAGCCGGTTGTGGTTGGCGACCTGCCGTCCAAGGTCAACGCTGCCCGCTGGACCGAAGAAGGCTGGAAAGGTGCCGCGGACCCGCGCAGCGAAGGCACCGCCCAGGCCGAGTGACCTTTGGCAAGGGCCGGTCTCGCCGCCCACTGCGGCAAGACCGGCCTCTGGTGCCTCGAGCTTTGACCGTTGCCCGCTCGCTTCGTGCGCGCTAGCTCTTGATGAGGAGCGGCCGCGGTTTCGATGGCCGCAGTGGAGAGCGACCTTTGGCATTCGACGCGTTCGACGGGTTTCCCAACCTCGTCACCATGTTCTTCGACCGGGCTGAGGAAAAGGGCGACAAGCCGTTTCTGTGGCGCAAGGAAAAGCGTGGCTGGGTATCGCTGAGCTGGCGCGAGGCGGCACGTCAGGTTGCGGGTTTTGCCAAATGCCTGCACGAACTTGGCATGAAACCGGGCGACCGGGTGATGCTGGTGTCCGAAAATCGCCCGGAATGGTGCATCGCCGATCTGGGAATCATGGCGGCCGGCTGCATTACCGTTCCAACCTACACCTCCAACACGGAACGCGATCATCAGCATATTCTGGACGATAGCGGTGCGCGCGCCGTTGTGGTCTCCACCGCGAAGCTGGCACAGGTGCTCCTCCCGGCGCTGACCCGATCCAGCGGGGCGGAACATGTCATTGCGATGGAAGAGTTGCCGCGCCAGCAAGCCGGCCAGCTGAGCATCTGCAAATTCTCCGACATAGCCCTGGGCACCGATCAAGACGTCGTCGATGCGCGCCGGCGGGTCAGCACCATCGGGCGCGACGAACTTGCCTGCATCATCTACACCAGCGGCACCGGTGGTGCCCCGCGCGGCGTGCGACAGCACCATGGCGCGATCCTGCACAATGTCGCCGGTGCCTCGCAGATCATCGCCGAAGATTTCGGTTGGGATGACGAGGTGTTCCTCTCCTTCCTGCCGCTCAGCCACGCTTACGAACATACCGGGGGGCAGTTCTTCCCGATCGGATTAGGCGCGCAGATTTATTATGCGGAGGGCCTGGAAAAGCTCGCCAGCAATATCGAAGAGACAAAACCCACGATCATGGTGGTCGTGCCACGCTTGTTCGAGGTGCTGCGCACGCGGATCATCAAGGGTATCGAAAAGCAGGGAAAGGTGCCCCATTTCTTCCTTCAGCGTGCACAGGAAATCGGCGCGCGGCGCGCACAGGGCAGCCCGCGGCTTGGCGACAAGGCGGTGGACCTGCTGCTTGACCGCCTGTTCCGCCCCAAGATCCAGGCTAAGTTCGGTGGGCGCCTGAAGGCGATGGTATCGGGCGGCGCGCCGCTCAACCCGGAAATCGGCACCTTCTTCGATTCCATCGGTCTCTGTCTGCTACAGGGTTATGGCCAGACCGAATCGGCACCGATCATCAGCTGTAACCGGCCGAGCGCAGGCGTTCGTATGGAAACGGTCGGCCCGCCCCTGATGAACACCGAAGTGAAGATTGCCGAGGATGGCGAGCTGCTGGTGAAGGGCGAGCTCGTGATGCACGGCTATTGGCACAATGAAAGCGAAACGGCGCGCGTCCTGAAGGACGGCTGGCTGCATACCGGCGATATCGGGCATCTCGATGAGGCCGGGCGGATCGTCATTACCGACCGCAAGAAAGATATCATCGTCAACGACAAGGGCGATAATGTCGCGCCGCAGAAGGTGGAGGGCATGCTGACGCTCCAGCCCGAAATCGCGCAGGCGATGATTGTAGGGGACAAGCGGCCCTATATGGTCGGGCTGATCGTGCCGGATGCGGAATGGGCGGTGGAGTTCTGCCGGTCGCACGGCTGCGGGTTCGACTTCGACAAGATCCAGAACCGGCCGGAGTTTCGCAAGGTGATCGGCGAGGCGGTGGACCGCGTAAACGCCGATCTGTCGGTCACCGAGCGGGTGCGCCGCTTCATCTTCGCCGACGAACCGTTCTCCATCGAGAATGAGGAGATGACGCCGTCCATGAAGATCCGCCGCCACAAGATCCGCGAACGATATGCCGAGCGGCTGGACGCGCTCTACCGCGGCTGAGCGTTCCGGCTCGGCTCAGCCTTTATCAGGGCTCACATAGGGCGTGAACTGACCCAGCGCGCAGGAACCGCCGAACATGCCGGTATTGCGGTCGACCAGGCGGATGATGTCACCGTTGCAGGACTGTGACTGGAACTGGTCGGTCACGATGATGTCCCAGTTGCTCTCGATCCCCGGACAGGATCCGCGCAGATTGTTCACATAGACCGGGCCGCCGCCCTGCTGATAGACCAGCACATTCGGGCTGACGCCGGTGCTGCTGGCGCTGCGCGTGCCGACCGGCAGGCAATTGACCGGCTCGCGTGCCACACGGTCACCGATCAGCTTGGCAAGCTTCTCGCTCTGCTGGGCGGTGAGCGGAGCGGCCGCGGTGTCACGCGGCGCATTGGCACAGCCACCGAGCGTCAACGCTCCTGCAGCGGCGAGGGTAAAGGCTAGGGCAGCGCGCGGCATGACGATCTCTCCATTAATGACAAAGACCCCTGTATTTCCCTAACGCAGCGCGCGGCGCAAAGGTTGCGCGCGCGGCAGCCGCCGATCAGGCGGCGTCCTTCGCCGCGCGGCGCTCTGCCAGTTCCTCCACCGAGCCTGCACGCATGAACGGATTGGTGGCCTTTTCCGCGGCGATGTCGGTCGGCACCGTCGCCTCGCCCCGCGCACGTTTGGCACGCACCTCGTCCATCCGCTCCACTAGCGCCTCGTTCTGTGGCTCCACGGTCAGCGCGAAGTCGCCGTTCGCCTCGGTATACTCATGCGCGCAGTAGATGACGGTCTCGTCCGGCATGGCTTCGAACTTGCGCATCGCGGCGTACATCTGCGCCGCATCGCCTTCGAACAATCGTCCGCAACCCATGGCGAACAGCGTATCGCCAACGAAAGCGATGGCTTCGCCGGGCAGGTGATAGGCGATGTGCCCCGCGGTGTGGGCGGGCACGTCGAGCACGTTCGCCTCGACCGAACCGAGCTTCACCACATCGCCCTCGCCCACCAGCCGGTCGAGCGTAGGGATGCGCTCGACTTCGGCCTTCGGGCCCGTCACCGTACAGCCAGTCGCAGCCTTGATCGCTTCGTTGCCGCCGGTGTGATCGGGATGCCAGTGCGTGTTCCAGATCTGCGTGATCGTCCAGCCCCGCTGCTTCGCCGCGTCCAGCACCGGATCGGCCACCGCAGGGTCGACCACCATCGTCTCGCGGCTCGCGGGTTCGTGGACCAGCCAGACATAGTTGTCGTTGAGGACAGGAATGCGGACGATCTCCATCACCAGCTCCCCACATTCTCCATTGAGGCCCAAGGTTCGGCAGGTTCCTTCGCGCCGTCCTTCTGCAGCAGCTCGATCGAGATGCCGTCGGGAGAGCGCACGAATGCCATGCGCCCGTCGCGCGGCGGGCGGTTGATGGTCACGCCGCCGTCCTGCAGCCGCCGGCAGCTCTCATAGATGTCGTCGACCGCATAAGCGAGGTGCCCGAAGTTGCGCCCGCCGCTATACTCTTCGGGCGCGCTGCCGTCCTCGGGCGGCCAGTTCCAGGTGAGTTCGACTTCGGCGCCATCGTCGCCCGGCGCGGCCAGGAAGACGAGCGTGAAGCGCCCGGCCTCCACCTCCTTGCGGCGGACCTCCTTGAGGCCGAGCAGGTCGAAGAAGCGGAGCGTTGCGTCGATGTCGGTGACGCGGATCATGGTGTGGAGATAGTGCATGGGGCCCTCCCTATCACGATCCGGCGGGCGGCGTCACGGGCGCTTGCGCAGGCTCGTCCGCAGCGGCGAGCGTTGCCAGCTGCGCGATCGCGGCCTCAGCTTGCGCGGTTCCCGGTGCCGCCGCGGCGACCCTCTGCCACTTCGCCTTGGCCATCGCCATATCGCCCTTGAGCGCGGCGATGTTGCCGCTTTCCAGCAGGACGGCGGGCTCTTCGGGCGCCAGCGCCCCGGCGGTCTCTATCGCGGACGCCGCCTTCATCAGATCGTCCATGCGCCGCGCCAGCGTGGCGGTGAGCAGCCAGGCGAGCGGGTCCTGCGGCACCAGTTCGGTAGCACGCGCCAGCGCCTTCGCCGCCTCATCCGCGCGCCCGGCGGCGACCAACGCCCGCGCCCGGTCCAGCTGCACCTCGCCCAGCGCCTTCCCAGCAAGCTGTCCCGTCGCGATCGCCCGGTCGAAATGGGAAAGCGCGGCCGCGCCCTGGCCGTCCGCCAGCGCGGCATTGCCCGCCTGCATCCAGAGATTGCCCGTATCCGGACGGTCCAGTTCACTCGACAGCATCGCGGCCTTGGCGAAGGCGGCCTCGGCCCGGTCCCAGCGTTCGCTGCCCGCTTCGGCCAACCCCAGGCATTGCTGCGCGGGCACGCCGCCATTGCCCGCGATCCACTCGTTCGCGCGCACCACCGCCGTCACCGGATCGGTCGCGGCTAGCTCCAGACACTCGCCGAGCCGAGGATCGACGGTGGCGGCCACTTGCGTTTGCGGTGTGGCAGCAGGAACGGGGGCAGCAGGCACAGAAGCAGCGGGCGCGGGGCCAACTTGCAGCGCGAGAGCGAGCAGGAGCGGGGTCATGAAGCGGCGATATCCTCGTACAGACGGTCCACCGTCGCGGCGAGCAGCCGGAGATCGGACTCACGCGACAGGCGGTGGTCGCCATTCTTGACCAGAACGGTCTGCACATCGTCTGAACGCAGGGCCGCAGCGAGCTTCAGCGAGATGGGGTGCGGCACGTCGGCGTCGCACTGCCCGTGCAGAAGGCGCACCGGACAGTCGATCGCGATCGGACCGTCCAGCAGCAGGTTCGCCTCGCCCGATCGCCAGAAGGCGGCGGTGGTCGGCGTCGGCTCGGGCCCGTACTCGTTCGCCTCATACACCGTCTCGCCGCGTTCGAACTGCGCCACTTGTTCGGGCGTGAAGCCCCAGCGGGTGAAGTCGGGCGCGGCGGCGATGCCGACGATGCCCGCCACGCGCGGCCCCAGCGCCAGCGCGGCGAGCAGCATCAGCCAGCCGCCCATGCTCGATCCGACGAGGATCAGGGCCCCTTGCGTCTGCTCGCCGATCACATGCAGCGTGTCGGCCAGGAAGCTCTCCAGCGTCTGATCCTCGAACGCGCCGCTGCTCGCTCCGCAGCCCGCATAGTCGAACAGCAGCGCCGCGCGGCCCGCATCGGCGGCGCGATCGAACAGCATGGTCGCCTTGGACCCGGCCATGTCGGACTTGTAGCCGGGCAGGAAGACCAGCGTCGGCCCCGCTCCCTTCACCTGCCGGAAGGCGAGCCCCTCGCCACCAGGACGCTCGGTGAACTGCACCTGCCCCGAACCGGCCGCGCTCATGCCGCGCGCCCCAGCTTCACACAGTTCACACTGTTGAGGAGGGGGAAAAGCGAGGGCCGCGGAGCAAGGGTTCGGGGCGCATGCGGGCGGGTCGAGCGGGCAATCATCATGATCCGGTCTCTATCACCGACGGGGCGCTGTAGGAAAGGTTCGCGAGGCGATGGGGCGGGCCGAGAAGGAACCGCCGCGCCCGTTCGCGCGTCCCCGCTGCATGGACGCACCGCCCCAGCATAGCACCGGACGCCCCGGCATCGCGGCGATCGCGGGCGGCGTGCTGCTCGGCGCGGCGGCGATCGGCATCCTGTGGGCCGAGCGCGCCCAGCCGCTGCGCCAGCCGACCCGTCCGCGCACGCGCCGCACGATCGTCAATCTGGCGCTGGGCGCGATGAGCATGGCGGCAGTGAACCGGATCGAGGCACCGATGACGCAGCCGCTGGCGCGCGCAGCGGAGCGCAAGCGCCGGGGCCTCGTCCAGCTTCTTCCCGGCCCCGCTTGGCTGCGCGACGCGGCGGCGGTACTGCTGATGGATTACACCGTGTATCTCTGGCACGTCGCGACGCACCGCGTGCCGTTCCTGTGGCGCTTCCACCTCGGCCATCATGACGATCTCGATCTCGACGCGAGCACCGCGATCCGTTTCCACGCCGTCGATATGGCGATCAGCGCGCCCTATCGCGCGGCCCAGGTAGCGCTGATCGGCACCTCGCCCCGCGCGCTGCAGATCTGGCAAAGCTGGTTCTTCTTCTCCGTACTTTTCCACCACAGCAATATGCGCCTGCCGGAGCGGATCGAGCGCACACTCGCGCGCTTCGTCACCACGCCGCGCATGCACGGCATCCACCATTCCGCGGTGAAGGAGGAGACCGACAGCAACTGGTCCAGCGGCTTTGCTTTCTGGGACCATCTGCACGGCACCTTCCGCCTGGATGTGCCGCAGGAGCGGATCGCGATCGGCGTTCCGGGCTACCGCGACCCGGACGAGCTGGGCTTTCGCGATTCGTTGGCGCTGCCCTTCGTGGAGCAGCGGGATGCCTGGGCGGAGGATGCGGGCGCGGATAATGCGCGCGGGCGATAGGCGCCCGACCCGAACCCAAGTGACACGGTGCTTCGACAAGCTCAGCACGAACGGAGGTAGGTAAGCAGTGCGGCAAAGCACCGTTCGCCCTGAGCCTGTCGAAGGGCCGTCCTTCTTCCACTCTTGCGAGCGCGCCCGCCGATCCGCATACCGAGCCCATGACCGATCTTCCCGCCGCCTTCGAAACCATCGCCAAATCCCGCCGTTCGGTGCGTGCGTTCAAGCCCGATCCGATCCCGCAGGAGCTTCTGGAACATATTTTCCGCATCGCCGGCACCGCGCCCAGCAATTGCAACGCGCAGCCCTGGATCACCCATGTCGTCTCCGGCGATCGGCTCCGCCAGATCGAGGAAAAGCTGATCGCCGCCGTGCGCGCGGGCGATGCCGATCCGGACGCGGGGCACCGCGAAGACCCCTATGTCGGCATCTACAAGGAACGGCGCATCGGCGCGGCGGTGGCGCTGTTCGAGGCCACCGGCGTGGGCCGCCACGACAAGAAAGCGCGCGAGGAAAGTTTCCTGCGCAATTACCGCTTCTTCGATGCGCCGCACGCCGCATGGTTCTTCATGCCCCCCGCCTTCGGCCTGCACGGCGCGGCGGATATCGGCATGTATGCGCAGACGCTGATGCTGGCGCTTGCGGCGAACGGCATGGGCAGCTGCGCGCAAGGGGCGCTTGGCCATTATTCCAATGTGGTGAAACGCGAACTGGGCGTGGACGAGGGGCTGGCCTGCACCTTCGGCCTGAGCTTCGGTTATCCGGACGAGGACCATCCCAGCACCAAGGCGATCACCGACCGCGCACCGCTTTCGGACCTCGTCCACTTCCACGAATAGGCGCTGCTCCCGCGTCCACAAACCGCCGTCATTGCGAGGCCGCAGGCCGAAGCAATCCAGGGCGGATGCAGCGCTGCGCCCGCCCTGGATTGCTTCGCTTCGCTCGCAATGACGTCGTGCTGTAGGCCGGGAAGCGCACCCCCGCGCTCTACTCCCCCGCCTCGCGCTTCAGTTCGTAAAGCTTCTCCAGCGCCTCGCGCGGGGAGAGCGCGTCGACGTCCAGATCGCGCAAGGCTTCGCGCAGGGTATCGCACTGTTCCTCCTCCGCCTCCACCGCGGCGGCGAAGAGCGGCAGGTCGCCCAGCCCCGCGGCCAGCCCGCCGGTTTCCGCGCGGCCCTTTTCCAGCTTGTCCAGCACCGCCTTCGCGCGCGCCAGCACCGGCGGCGGCAGGCCGGCGAGCTTGGCGACGGCAAGGCCGTAGCTGCGATCGGCCGGCCCGGCGGCGAGTTCGTGGAGCAGTACCAGCTCGCCCTTCCACTCGCGCGCGCGGACATGGCGCAGGCTGAGCGCGTCCAGCGTATCGGCGAGGCGCGTCAGCTCATGATAATGGGTGGCGAACAGGCAGCGGCAGCGATTCGTTTCGTGAATCGCCTCCACGACCGACCAGGCGAGCGCGAGCCCGTCATAGGTGGACGTTCCGCGCCCGACCTCGTCCAGGATGACGAAGCTGTTTTCGGTAGCCTGGCTCAGGATCGCGGCGGTCTCGACCATCTCGACCATGAAGGTGGAGCGGCCGCGCGCCAGATTGTCCGAAGCGCCGACGCGGCTGAATAGCCGATCGACGATGCCGAGGCGGGCCGAGGATGCGGGCACGAAGCTGCCCGCCTGCGCCAGCAGCACGATGAGCGCGTTCTGGCGCAGAAAGGTGGACTTGCCGCCCATATTGGGGCCCGAGACGAGCCACAAACGCTCGTCCGGCCCCAGCCCGCAATCATTGGCGACGAACCGCTCGCCCGATGCGGCCAGCGCGCTTTCCACCACCGGATGACGTCCGCCGACCACCTCGAAACAGGCGTGATCGGCAAAAGCCGGGCGACACCAGCCGCTGGCGGCGGCGCGTTCGGCGAGCGCGGCGGCGACATCGAGCCGGGCGAGCGCATCCGCCGCCGCGGCGATTGCGTCTCGCCGCGCCGCCGTTTCCTCGATCAGCGTTTCCAGATGCGCGGCCTCGGCGGCCTGCGCGCGGGCCCCCGCGTCGACGATGCGCGCGGCCTGTTCGTGCAGCGCGCTGGAGTTGAACCGCACCGCGCCCGCCAGCGTCTGGCGGTGGGTGAAGCCGCTGTCCTCCGCCATCAGCTTGTCGCCATGCTTCGCCGGCACCTCGACGAAATAGCCGAGCACATTGTTGTGCTTGATCTTCAGCGCCGGAATGCCCGTCGCCTCGCGATAATCGGCCTCCAGCGCGGCGATGGCGCGGCGCCCACCGCTCGCGGTTTCGCGCAGATCGTCCAGCCCCGCATCGAACCCGGCGGCGATATAACCGCCCTGCGCGGTCTCGGTCGGCGGCGAGGGGACGAGCGCGCGGGCGAGCAGATCGGCCAGATCGCCATGCCCGCCCAGCGCGGGGATCAAGTCGTCCAGCAGCGGCGGGCGGCCCTCGGTCTTTTCCAGTCGGGATTTGAGCAGATGCGCGCCATGCAGCCCGTCGCGAATCTGCCCCAGATCGCGCGGGCTCCCGCGCCCCGCCGTCACGCGGCCCAGCGCGCGGGCGATATCGGGCAGCGCGCGCAAGGCTTCGCGCAGCGCAGTGCGGACCGAAACCGTGTCATGCGCCCAGGCGACCAGCGCCAGCCGGTTCTCGATCGCCGCGCGGTCCGTCAGCGGCGCGGCAAGATCGCGCGCGAGCAGCCGCGCGCCCGCCCCCGTTAGCGTGCGGTCGACATCGTGCAGCAGGCTGCCACGCCGCCCGCCGCCCTGCGCCGCGACGATTTCCAAACTCTCGCGCGTCGCCTGGTCGAGCCCCAGATGATCGCTGTCGCGCTGTGCCCGCGGCGGCGCGAGATAGGGCAGCGCAGCCCCTTGTGCGCTGTGCGTCAGATAGGCGACGAGGCCCCCGGCGGCGGCCAGCTCCGCCCGCCCGAAATCGCCCAGGCCATCGAGCGTCGCGACGCCATACAGCTCGCGCAGCCGCTTCGCCCCGCTCTCGCTGTCGAACGCGCCCGGATTGTGGGCGATGCTGCCGGCCGGCGCGCCGTCGAGGCGGCCCGAACAGACGATCTCGCTGGGCCGCAGCCGCGCCAGTTCGGTCTCCAACGAGGCGCGGTGGCACGCCATCAGCTCGAACCGGCCGCTCGATATGTCCGCCGCGGCGATGCCGATCTGGCCGTTCGCTTCGGCCAGCGCCACGAGCATATTGTCGCTGCGCGCATCGAGCAGGCTGTCCTCGGTCAACGTGCCCGCGGTGACGAAGCGCACGATCTCGCGCGCCACCAGCGCCTTGGAACCGCGGCCCTCTTCTTTCGCGCGCTTCTTGGCCTGTTCCGGCGTTTCGGTCTGCTCGGCGATGGCGACGCGGTGGCCGGCCTTGATCAGCCGCGCCAGATAGGCGTCCGCGCTGTGCACCGGCACGCCGCACATCGGGATCGGTTCGCCCTCGCTGCTCCCGCGCGAGGTGAGCGCGATGTCCAGCGTCTCGGCGGCGGCCTTCGCATCCTCGAAGAACAGCTCGAAGAAATCGCCCATGCGATAGAACAGCAGGCAATCGCCCGCGCGCGCCTTCAGCGCATGATATTGCTCCATCATCGGGGTGGGTCCGGCCATGGCGCGCTCGATAGCGAAGGCGCGGCGGCATCGCCAGCGATCCATGCAGAGGCACCGCGCGGCAGGCGAAATTAGCGGCTTACCCCCGTTGTACCGCCTCGCCCTAGCGTCTAGGCCGTTGCTGCAATCAGAAAGGGCCCGACATGAGCGACAGCGTGATCCAGTTTTCAGACCGCGAGGCGCTGAACTTCCACAGCCAGGGGCGCCCCGGCAAGATCGAGATCATCGCGTCCAAGCCCGTCGCCACGCAGCGCGACCTCAGCCTTGCCTATTCGCCCGGCGTCGCCGTGCCGGTGAAGGCAATCGCCGAAGACCCGGGCAAGGCTTATGAACTGACCGCGAAGGGCAATCTGGTGGCCGTCATTTCCAACGGCACCGCGATCCTCGGCCTCGGCAATCTGGGCGCGCTGGCGTCGAAGCCGGTGATGGAAGGCAAGGCGGTGCTGTTCAAGCGCTTCGCCGACGTCGATTCGATCGATATCGAGATCAAGACCGAGGATGCGGACCGCTTCATCGAGGCGGTGGAGCTGATGGAACCCAGCTTCGGCGGCATCAATCTGGAAGACATCGCCGCGCCCGAATGCTTCATCATCGAGCAGACGCTGCGCGAGCGGATGAACATCCCCGTCTTCCATGACGATCAGCACGGCACCGCGATCATCGCGGCGGCAGGCCTCATCAACGCCTGCATGCTGACGGGGCGCAAGCTGAAGGATATCAAGATGGTCTGCAACGGCGCGGGCGCGGCGGCCATCGCCTGCACCGAGCTGATCAAGGCGATGGGCGTGCCGCACGACCATGTCATCATGTGCGATCGCGACGGGCCGATCTATCAGGGCCGCACCGCGAAGATGGACCAGTGGAAATCGGCCCATGCGGTGAAAACCGATGCGCGCACTTTGGCCGAAGCGCTGGAAGGCGCGGACGTGTTCCTGGGCCTGTCCGCCGGCGGCGCGCTGAAGCCCGAGATGGTCGACCGGATGGCCGAAGACCCGATCATCTTCGCCATGGCCAATCCCGATCCCGAAATCCTGCCCGAACTGGCGCGCGAAGTGCGCCCGCAGGCGATCATCGCCACCGGCCGGTCCGATTATCCCAACCAGGTCAACAATGTGCTGGGCTTCCCGTTCATCTTCCGCGGCGCGCTGGATGTGCGCGCCACGACGATCAACGAGGATATGAAGATCGCCGCCGCTCATGCCATCGCCGAACTGGCGCGTGAGCGGGTGCCGGAGGAAGTGGCCGATGCCTATGGCGGCCATGCCCACAAATTCGGGCGCGACTATATCATCCCCGCCCCGTTCGATCCGCGCCTGATGGAAGTGGTCGCCTCCGCCGTGGCGCAAGCGGCGATGGATTCGGGCGTCGCGCAGAAACCGATTGAGGATATGGACGCCTATCGCCGCTCGCTGCGTGCGCGCCTCAACCCCACCATTTCGGTGCTGACGCAGGTGTACGAGAATGCGCGCGAGGAGCCCAAGCGCGTGATCTTTGCTGAGGCGGAGGAGGAGGTGGTGCTGCGGGCCGCCATCCAGTTCCGCGACGGCGGCTACGGCGTGCCGGTGCTGGTGGGCCGCGACAAGGCGGTGGTCGACATGCTCCACAAGATGGGCGTCGACAATCCGGGCAGTTTCGAGATCCACAACAGCGTCTCCTCCCCCCATGTCGGCGCGATGGTGGAGATGCTGTACGAGCGGCTCCAGCGGCGCGGCTATCTGCGTCGCGACGTGCAGCGCATGGTGAACCGGGATCGCAACATCTTCGGCTCGGCGCTGCTGAAGCTGGGCCAGGCCGATGCAATGATCACGGGCACCACGCGCACCTATAGCCAGTCGCTGCGCGAGGTCCGCCGCGTGCTCGATCCCACGCCGGGCGCGCATCCCTTCGGCATTCACGTCATGGTGGGCAAAAGCCACACCGTGTTCATTGCCGACACCACGGTGAACGAACGGCCGACCCCGGAGATGCTGGCGCATATCGCCGAGCAAACCGCCAAGGTGGCCAAGCGCATGGGCCAGGAACCGCGCGTCGCCTTCCTCAGCTATTCCACCTTTGGCAATCCGGAGGGCAAGTGGCTGGACAATATCCGCGGCGCGATCACGCTGCTGGACCAGCGCGGCGCCACCTTCGAATATGAAGGCGAGATGCCGCCGGACGTGGCGCTGAACCCGGAGCTCATGAAGAACTATCCCTTCATGCGCCTGTCGGAGCCGGCCAATGTGCTGATCATGCCCGGTCTGCAATCGGCAAACTTAAGCGCCAAGATCCTGCGCGAACTGGGCGGAGACCGCACCATCGGCCCGATGCTGCTGGGCATCGAGAAGCCGGTGCAGATCGCCACGATGAGCTCGACCGCGTCCGAACTGGTGACGCTGGCCGTGCTCGCGGCTGCCGGTACGGTGGAGTAAGCGTTTGGGGGCAAGCGGCGCGGACGCTTGGGAGCTCCGTGCCGCGTCGCTCGCTCGACAACCGACCTATCGAACCCAACCCCCGTCGCTCCAGCGAAGGCTGGAGCCCATCACGCCTATCAGACCGGAAAGAAGGTCCGGTTCAGCGCAGGATCAACGCCTAGGCGCAGCGCTTTTGACACGCGTGGTTCGCGTTCGAGAAACGGGATAGGCTCCAGCCTTCGCTGGAGCGACGATGTGCGTTGTGGACAGGGCGATGCGTTAGACGGCGATCGGTTCGCTACGCCTGCGCCGCGCGTCCAGCCTTAGCCGCCCGGATTAGTGGGATCGTTGCTCGGCCCTGCGCCGCCCGGAACGCCCGGTGCGCCCACTGCGCCGATATTACCGAACAGCTCCTGGAAGAAACTACGCTCGCGCCCGCGGGTCGGCGTCTTGTCGCCCACCGGGTTGATGTCGGCAACCTGCTCCAGCCCGATGCGATCGACCTCGCTGACATTACCCGCGGAATCGAAGGTGATGTGGAGGATGGTCTGCTCGGTCGGGCGCGGCTCGGCAAAGGCGAGCTGGCGGGTATTACGCGAGACATAATACCATTCTTCATCGCCGAACTGGCTCTTGAAGGTGGGATCGCCCAGCGTGCCCTGCACGCTCGCCTTGTTATCGACCCCGGCGGCGACCGAGCTCGACAGCACCGGATCGAAGATATAGCCGCGATGCGCCTGCAACTGGCCGCAGGCTGACACCCCCAGAACGAGCGCGCCAAGAGCACTTAGCTTCAGCAGGGATTGGATATTGGCGGACATGGATACTCCGATATGGTCCGGCCCGAGTAGCGGGCGTCATGAGACATGGCAGCGTTCGCCGCCATTGCATCTCGCGCGGCCGATAGCAATATGGACGGGCGAATGAGCGCGCGATGAACCGCGCCGCGCCATCCTTTGAACCTGAGCCGACACGATATGGGAACGCAACGTCAGATGGGACTGATCCAGCGGATGTTCGGGCGGAAAGCCGATCCCGCCACCGCCATGCAGCCGCTCTACGATCAGGTCGTCGCCCGCGCGCGCGAGCCGCATTGGTATGAAGCGGGCGCGGTGCCCGATACGATGGACGGCCGCTTCGACATGATCGCCGCGCTGCTTTCGCTCGTGCTGCTCCGGCTGGAGCCGGAAGAGGAGGCGCGGCAGGAAAGCGTGTGGCTGACCGAACTGTTCGTGCAGGACATGGACGGGCAGCTGCGCCAGCTGGGCATCGGCGATGTCAGCGTGGGCAAGCATATGGGCAAGATGATGAGCGCGCTGGGCGGGCGTCTGGGCGCCTATCGCCGCGCGTTCGGCGGAGAAATCACGCTGGACGCGGCCATCCGCCGCAACATCTTCCGGGAAGAGGCCGCGCCGGACGCGGGCGTCGCCCATGTCGAAAAGGAAATGCGCGCGCATGCCGCCAGCCTTGTCGAGCTGAAAACCGAGGCGCTGCTGAGCGGGAGGGCACCATGGTAGACCCCGAAACGCCGCCTGAATTCAGCCATCCCGTCAAATTCGGCGAACTGGGGTCGCGGCCGTATGAAGCCGCTCTCGAAGCCGATGAGGCGGAGCGTTCGGCGCTGGCCGCGCGGTTCGATTGCCTGGCGCTCGATACGCTCACCGCCGATCTGGAGGCGGTGCGAGAGGGTGATGTGGTGCGCGTGACCGGTGGACTCGCCGCCATAGGCACGCAGGCCTGTATCGCCACGGGCGATCCCGTACCCTTCACTATCGACGAGCCGATCGAACTGCTGTTCGTGCCGGTGCCCAAAGGCGGCGATCCGGAAGAAGAGGTGGAGCTGGACGAGAACGAACTCGATTCGCTGTTCCACGACGGCCGCACCGTCGATCTGGGCGAAGCCGCGGCGCAGAGTTTCGGCCTGGCGCTCGATCCCTATCCACGCAGCGACGGCGCGGCGGAAGCACTGGCCGAAGCCGGTGTGATCGGCGAGGATGAGGTGGAGCCGAAAGGCGCTTTGTCCGGCCTGAAGGCGATGCTGGAAGGCAAGGGCAAGAGCTGAGGCTCCAATTCCGTCATTGCGAGGAGCGAAGCGACGCGGCAATCTAGGGCCCATTGGCGCAAGACGTGGTGCTGCGGGGCCCTGGATTGCTTCGCTGCGCTCGCAATGACGGCAATGCGAATCCGAGGCGGGCCGCGCTACCCCCGCTGCCAGCGCAGATAGCGGCTCGCCACCGCGATCAGCTTGTCCGAAACATGCGCCAGCCCATGCTCCTGCGCCGCCAGCTTCGCCGCCTCGGCCCAGCTGGGATAGGGATAGATCGTCTCCATCAGCTTCGTCAGCGTCAGGCCGTGAGTCATGGCCAAGGTGAAGCTCGTCAGGATCTCCGCGGCGTGCGAGCCGACGACCACCGCACCCAGAATTTCGTCCTTGCCCGGCTTGGTCAGCACTTTGACGAAGCCCGTTGTCTCGCCCTCGGCCACCGCGCGTTCCAGCTCGGCCATTGCGAAGCAGGTCACTTCATAGGCCACGCCCTTGCCCTTCGCGCTGGCCTCGTTGAGCCCCACGCTCGCCACTTCGGGCGAGGTATAGGTGGCACGCGGCATCACCGGATCGGCAGCTTTCGGGCTGTAGAGCGGGGCGAATAGCGCGCTGTAACCCGCTTTCAGCCCCTGATAGCCCGCGGCATGGGTGAACTGGAACGGCCCCGCCACATCGCCCGCGGCGAAGATGTGCGGTAGCGAACTGGACAGCCGCCCGTCGGTGACGATCGTGCGATCCGTATCGACGCCGATGTCTTCCAGACCATAGCCCGACAGACGCGCCTTGCGGCCGATGCCGATCAGCAGCGCGTCGTAACCCAGCCGCGTCTCGCCATCCGGCCCCTTGGCGATGAGGTGGCGGCCTTCGCCGTCCAGCGCGAACCGCTTCGCCTCATGCCCCGTCAGCACGCGCACGCCGTCCGCTTCCAGCGCCTCGCGCAGCAGCGCCGCGGCATCGGCGTCTTCCTGCCCCATCAGCCGGTCCGACTGCTCGACCAGCGTCACCTGCGATCCCAGCCGCTGGAAGCTCTGCGCCAGTTCGCAGCCGATCGGCCCGCCGCCGATGATGACGAACCGTTCGGGCACCAGCGCCTGCTCGCCCATCGCGTCCCACAGCGTCTCGCTGGTCAGATAACCGCTGTCCTCGATGCCCTCGATCGCCGGCACCACCGGCTCGGACCCGGTCGCGACCACGAAATGGCGGGCGGTAAGGCGCTGCGTGCCGCCTGCGTTCAGCGCGATCTCCACCGTCCACGGGTCCACGAAGCGCGCATAGCCGCGGACCACGTCCACGCCGTAGCCGGTGAACGTCTCCACGCTGTCATGCGGCGCGATGTCCCGAATCACCTGCCCTACCCGCGCCATGACGCGCGCGAAATCGGGATGCGGATCGGCGGCGGTCAGGCCGTGTTCCGCCGCCTCGCGCATCGCAGCGGCGGCGCGCGCGCTGCGGATCAGCGCCTTGCTGGGCACGCAGCCGGTGTTGAGGCAATCGCCGCCCATCTCCCGCGCTTCGACCAGAGAGACCGTGGCCCCCGCCTTGGCCGCAAGATAGGCGGCGGTGAGGCCTGCCGAACCCGCGCCGATCACGATGACGTTGCGATCGAACGTCTTCGGCGCCCCAACGCCGCCCGCGCTCGGCCTGCGGATGGCGGAGCCCCCGACGAGGACGATGGCCAGCAGGATCAGAACGACGGCGGCGATGGAAGCAATGGCGGTCATGCCGGATGCGTTATCACGGGCGCATCGGCGCGCCTACTCCGCCGAACATAGCTCCGCGGGGATATCGGGCGTCGCACGCCGCCGCTCGAGCCAGAAGGAGACAAGCAGGATGGCGAGGCCGCCGATCGCGAGGAGGCTGCCCACCCAGCCCGGCGCGGTCCAGCCGTAACCCGCGCTGATCGCCGCGCCCGCCAGGAACGGCCCCAGCGCATTGGCGGCGTTGAACGCGGCGTGGTGCAAGGAGGCGGCGAGCGTCTGCGCCTCTCCCGCCACATCCATCAGCCGCGTCTGCAGCACCGGGCCGAGGCCGCCGCCCAGCGCGATGGCGAAGCAGCCGATGCCGAGCAGCAGCAGATTGCCGGTCATCAGCGGCAGCGCGGCCAGCACGATCGCGCTCCAGACGAGCAGGCCGATCGCGGTGCGCTTCATCGCCCGGTCCGCCAGCCAGCCCGCGCCCAGATTGCCCACCGTCATGCCGATGCCGAACACGACGAGAATGACGGGGACCATGTCAGGCGAAACGCCCATGCCTTCGGTCATCAACGGCGCGATGAAGCTGTAGACCGCGAACATCCCGCCGAAACCGATCGCCCCGGCACCCAGCGTCAGCCAAACCTGCGTGTTGCCGAGCGCGGACAGCTCGCTCTTCGGATCGCGGCCGTTTTCCGGACGCTGAAGCGGCGCGAACAGTTGCACCGACAGCGCGGTCAGCAGCGCGAGGACGACCACGATGGCAAATCCCCAGCGCCAGCCGATGGTGAGGCCGATGAAGTTCGCCGCCGGAGAGCCGATGATGGTGGCAAGCGTCAGGCCGAGCATCACCAGCGCCACCGATTGGGCGCGCTTGTCCGGCATGACGGAGGCCGCCATCAGTGCGGCGACGCCGAAATAGGCGCCGTGCGGCAGGCCGCTGACGAAGCGGGAGGCGAGCAGCCAGCCATAAGTGGGCGCCCAGACGGTGAGCGCGTTGCCCGCCGCAATGGCGATCATCAGCCCCACGAGCAGCCGTCGGCGCGGCAGCCCCGCGCCGAGAAAGGCGAGCAGCGGCGCGCCCGCCACCACGCCCAAGGCATAGGCGCTGATCGCATGGGCAGCGACGGGCTCGCTCAGACCCAGTTCGCGCGCGTAGAAAGGCAAGAGGCTCATCGCCGAAAATTCGGTCGAGCCGATCGCAAACCCGCCCAGAGCGAGGGCGAAAAGAACGAGAGCGCGCTTACCCGCGCCGGGATCGCTGGCGGTCATAGACTAAATCCTTGGCTAAAGCGGGCTCATGCGGCGGCTCTCCCGGTCCGGCCGCACCCGCTGGCGTTACAGCGCGCGAAATGGGCCGAAGGCTCCCGGCTTTCGACCCTGAATAGCTATGCAAAGCAAAAGCCCCGCTTTTCGGGCGGGGCTTTCGGTCTCGTTCGCTATGATGAACGCGTCTCAGAACGGCACTTCGTCGTCCAGATCGTCGGCGAAATCGCCGCCCTGGTTCCAGCCGCCACCGCCGCCGGATCCGCCACCCGAGCCGCCGCTTCCGCCGCCGCCCTGGTTCCAGCCGCCGCCCGATCCGCCACCGGACCCGCCGCCGCCATAATTGCCGCCACCGCCGCCATAGTTTCCGCCGCCGCCACCGCCGCCGCCGGAACCGCCCGATGCGCCGTCGAGCATGGTCATCACCGCGCCGGGGCCGCTCAGCACCACCTCGGTCGAGTAGCGATCGTTACCGGACTGGTCCTGCCATTTGCGGGTCTGCAGCTGGCCTTCGACGTAGATCTTGGAGCCCTTGCGCAGGAAGCGCTCGGCCACGCCGACCAGGCCGTCGGACTTGATCGTCACCGTGTGCCACTCGGTCCGCTCGCGCCGTTCGCCCGTCTGGCGGTCCTTCCAGTTTTCCGACGTCGCGATGCGCAGATTGCAGATGCGCCCGCCATTCTGGAAGGTCTTCACCTCCGGATCGGCACCCAGATTGCCGACGAGAATGACCTTGTTGACCGAGCCTGCCATGATTGTCTCCGTGTTCGGTGCGTCTGCCGCACCCATGTCCGTTCGTGCCGAGCTTGTCGAAGCACCGTCTTGCCGGAAGGCTTAGATAAAGGACCGGGCTTCGACAAGCTCAGCCCGAACGGTGCCGGGAAATTCCGCTACAGCCCCGCCGCGCGCGCGGCCCAATAGGTCAGCCCGCTCATCACATAAGCGAGGCCGAACAGGTACACGACCATGAAGGTGGGCCATTTCCAGCCTGCCGTCTCGCGCCGCGTCACCGCGATGGTGGAGATGCATTGCGGGGCGAACACGAACCACATCAGGAAGGCGAGCGCGGTGGGCAGCGTCCAGTCCGCGGCCAACCGGTCGCCCAGCACCACAGCCCCCTCATCATTCTCGGCATCGATCGCATAGACGGTGCCGAGCGCGGAGACGGCCACTTCACGCGCGGCCATGGCCGGGATCAGCGCCAGCGCAATGTCGCGGTTGAAGCCGATCGGCTCCACTGCTGGGGTGATCGTGTTGGCGATGCGGCCCGCCACCGAATAATCGACCTGACTGATGCCGCTGTCCGCAGGCGCCTTGGGGAAGCTGAGCAGCGCCCAGAGCAGGATGGTGGCGAAGAAGATGATTGTGCCCGCGCGGCGCATGAAGATCCAGGCGCGCTGGAACAGGCCGATCGCCACGTCGCGGATGTGCGGCATCTGATATTTCGGCATCTCGATCAGGAAGCCGGACCCCGCGCCCTTCGTCACGCTGCGCCGCAGGACCAGCGAGACGATCATCGCGCCGACGATGCCGAAGAGATAGAGGCCCAGCAGCACCAGCCCCTGCAACCCGATGCCCGGCCCCACGCTGCGCGCGGGAATGAAGGACGCGATGATGATCGTATAGACCGGCAGGCGCGCCGAACAGGTCATCAGCGGCGCGACGAGGATGGTGGTGAGCCGATCCTTCTCGTCGCGGATCGAGCGGGTGGCCATGATGCCGGGGATGGCGCAGGCGAAGCTGGACAGAAGCGGGATGAAGCTGTGGCCGGACAGCCCGACACTCGCCATCATCCGGTCCATCACAAAGGCCGCGCGGGTCATGTAGCCCGTCGCTTCGAGCACCAGGATGAAGAGGAACAGGATCAGGATCTGCGGAAGGAACACGATGACGGATCCGACACCCGCGATCACGCCGTCGACCACAAAGGATCGCACAATGCCGTCGGGCAGCGCGCCGCCCGCAAGGCCAGCCAACCAGTCCATGCCGCCCTCGATCCAGCCGATCGGCGCTTCCGACCAGGCGAATACCGCCTGGAACATCAGGAACATCAGGCCGATGAGGACCACCATTCCGGCCAGCGGGTGCAGCAGCACCGAATCGATCATGCGCGTCCATTGCCGCGTCGCCGTCTCGCTCTTGATTGCAGAGCGGGCAAGCTTGCGGGCGCGCACCGAATAGATGGCCAGCCGGTCTTCATTGTCGAGATCGGCCGGCAGCGGCACGTCCGAACGGCCGCCCGCCAGCGCGTTTTCGATGGCATCGTTCAGCTCGGCGATCCCGCGGCGGCGTACCGCGACGGTTTCGATCACCGGCACGCCGAGCTGCGCGGACAGGTTCTGCGGATCGAGCTCCAGCCCGTCGCGCTTGGCCAGATCGACCATGTTGAGCGCGACGACGACCGGCAGGCCGAGGTCGATCAACTCCAGCGCGAAACGCAGATGGTTGTCGAGGTTGGAGGCATCGACCACCACGACGATGGCGTCCGGGCGGCGCTGGCCGTCCAGCTGCCCGGTTACGACGTCGCGCGTCACCTTTTCATCGAGGCTATGGGGTTTGAGGCTGTAGCTGCCGGGCAGATCGACCACCTCGACCGGGCGGCCGTCCGACAGGAACAGGCGGCCCGATTTGCGCTCCACCGTCACGCCCGGATAGTTGGCGATCTTCTGCCGCGCGCCGGTGAGCGCGTTGAACAGCGCGCTCTTGCCCGCATTCGGGTTGCCCGCCAGCGCGATAAGGGGTTGATGCGTCGTCATAGCTCGCGTCCCGTCCGTCCCGGCCTAGCGCCGTTCCTCGCATTCGATGGCCGCGGCGTGGTGCGTGCGCATCGCCACCGTCATGCGGCCTATCCGCACCGCGATCGGATCGCGCCAGAACAGCATGCCCTTGTGCAGCGTCTCGACGAAAGCGCCAGCCTCGAAGCCGAGCGCGCGCAGGCGGCTGCCTTCGGCGGGGGGGAGCGAATCCCAGTCGATCGCGGCAATGCGGGCCGGGACACGTCGTGGCAGGTCGGACAGTTTCATGAAACTGCGACCGATTATCAATAAAGCCGGGGCTTGGCTAGCACCGATGTAGCAAAGTATCATTATTCCGTTCGGGCCGAGCCGGGTTTCGGCCGGCTCGGCCCGAACGGGTTTGGTCTATCCCGCGAGGCTCAGGCCTCCGCGCGCTGCTCTTCCAGCGTGGGGTAGTCGATATAGCCTTCCGGCCCCTGGCTGTACCACGTCTTCATCTCACCCTCGTTCAGCGGCGCGCCCTGGCGGAAACGCTCCACGAGATCCGGGTTGGCGAGGAAGGGGCGGCCATAGCTGATGGCGTCGGCGCGGTCCGCATCGAGATCGGCCTGACCGTCCTCGACCCCGTAATCGCTGTTGAGCACCAGCGGGCCGTTGAAGGCCTTGCGAATCGCCGGGCTCTTCTTGGGTACTTCGGTGCGCCCGAAGGTGCCGTCCGGGCCGGGCTCGCGCAGTTCCAGGAAGGCGATCTTGCGCTCGTTCAGCAAAGCGGCGGCATGGGTGAACAGCGCTTCCGGATTACTATCGTCGACGCCCTGCGTCGCGCCATTGGGCGACAGGCGCACGGCGGTGCGGTCCGCGCCCCAGATGTCAATCAGCCGATCGGTCACTTCGCGCAGCAGCCGGGTGCGATTTTCGATCGAGCCGCCATATTCGTCTTCGCGCAGATTGCTGTTGTCGCGCAGAAACTGGTCGATCAGATAGCCGTTCGCCGCGTGCAGCTGCACCCCGTCGAAGCCCGCCTTTTTCGCGTTCTCGGCGGCATTGGCATAATCGTCCAGCAGGCGCGGGATCTCGCTGAGTTCCAGCGGGCGAGCCTCCTCGAAATCCTGCTTGCCGTCATAGGTGTGGGCCTGGCCGGGCGCGGTGGTGGCGCTGGCGGAAACGGGCTGTTTGCCCTCGTTCAGGCTGGAATGGTGGATGCGGCCCATATGCCAGAGCTGCGCGATGATCTTGCCGCCCTTTTCGTGCACGGCATCGGTCACCGGCTTCCACGCCTCGGTCTGCTGCGCGTTCCAGAGACCGGGCGCATAGGGCCAGCCGAGCCCTTCCGCGCTCATGCCCGTCGCTTCGCTGATGATCAGCCCGGCGCCGGCGCGCTGCGCATAATAGGTCGCCATCATCTCCACGGGCACATGCGTGCGGGTTGCACGGCCGCGGGTGAGCGGAGCCATCAGGATGCGGTTCTTCGCCTCGATGGCGCCGAGGCGGATGGGATCAAACAGGCTTGCGGCCATGGGTCACTCCTTATCATGAATTCAGTTTCGGTCTGAAACCCAGCTAGGTGCGGCGCGTTCCCGCTGCAATCGAAGGAGTTCTTTGCATGCACGCAGCAAGACTATAGGCTCATCCCCCATGGACCAGGAAACAATGAGCGATCCCGCAGATCTGACATTGGACGAAGTGCGCGTGAAACTCGCGCCGCTGCTTGCGCAGAATGCGGCTTTCGATGGATGGACGCCCGAAGCGGTGACGATGACGGCCGAGGGTGCAGACGTGGATCCGGACATCGCCCGGCTCGCCTTCAAGGGCGGGGCGATGGACATGATCGACGCCTGGATCGAATCGACCGATGCCGAGATGGCCCGGCGGCTTCCGCCGGAAACACTCGATGCGATGAAGATCCGCGACAAGATCCGCTCCATGATCGAAACCCGGTTGGAGATCGCGGAGCCGGACAAGGAGGCGCTGCGCCGCGCGATGGCGATCCAGGCGATGCCGCAGAACCTGCCGCGCACCGCCAGGATCGCCTGGCGCACGTCGGACCGGATGTGGCGGATGGCGGGCGACACCGCGACCGATTACAACCATTATACCAAGCGCATGATCCTGACCGGCGTCTACGGCTCCACGCTGACCGTGTTCGTCAACGACGATAGCGAAGACCATGCCGAAACTCGCGGCTTCCTGGCCCGGCGGATCGAGAATGTGATGCAGTTCGAAAAGGCCAAGGCGCAGTGGACCGGCGGCGGAGACCGCGATCGCCTGAGCCTGTCCCGCTTCATCGGACGGCTGCGCTACCCCGCGCGCTGAGCGCCGACCCCCCGCGGGAGGGCCGGCGCCAAGATCGGCCCCTCGCTTTTGAGAGAGGAGCCTTTCATGGCAGGACCGCTGGCCGGTATCCGCATCATCGAACTGGCAGGCATCGGCCCTGCTCCCTTTTGCGGCATGATGCTGGCCGATCACGGCGCGGAGGTGATCCGTGTGGAGCGCATCGGTGGGCGTATACAGGCCACCGATCCGCTGCTGCGCTCCCGCCGCTCGATCGCGGTCGACATGAAATCGCCCGAGGGCGTCGCGCTGATCCGCGATCTGGCCAAGGATGCCGACGGGCTGATCGAGGGTTTTCGCCCCGGCGTGACCGAGCGGCTGGGCCTGGGCCCCGACATCCTGCTGGGCGACAATCCCAAGCTCGTCTATGGACGGATGACCGGTTGGGGGCAGACCGGGCCCTATGCGCAGGCCGCGGGGCATGACATCAATTATATCGCGCTGTCCGGCGCTCTGCACGGCATCGGCCGCAAGGGCGAAAAGCCGGTGCCGCCGGTCAACTATCTGGGAGATTTCGGCGGCGGCGGCATGATGCTCGCCTTCGGCATGGTGAGCGCGCTGCTGGCCGTGAAGAACGGCGCGGACGGCCAGGTGATCGACTGCGCGATGACCGACGGATCGGCGCTGCTCACCGCCATGACCTGGGGCTTCCGAGCGGCGGGCATGTGGAAGGACGAGGCGGGCACCAACCTGCTCGACGGTGCGGCGCATTTCTACGACAGCTACGAATGCGCCGACGGCAGGTTCATCGCGATCGGATCGATCGAACCGCAATTCTACGCGCAACTCCGCGAAGCGCTGGGGCTCACCGACGATCCCGATTTCGACGCGCAGATGGACGCAGGCCGCTGGCCCGCGCTGAAGGAAAAAGTCGCCTCCATCATTGCCTCCAAACCGCGCGATCACTGGTGCGAGAAGATGGGGCATACGGACATCTGCTTCGCGCCGGTGCTCTCGATGGCCGAAGCGCCCGAGCACCCGCACAATGCCGCGCGTGGCACCTTTATCGAGGTCGCCGGGACGACCCAACCCGCGCCCGCGCCGCGCTATGGCGGCACGCCGACCGATGCACCGACCCCGCCCCCGCAAGCAGGCAGACACAGCGATGATCTGCTCGGCCGATGCGGTTATGACGAGGAAAAGATCGCAGACCTGCGCAAAGCGGGCGTGATCGCTTGAAGGAGAGGAACGATGAGCGAGGCCGTGCGCCTGCACCCGGTTGACCATGCGGTGAACCGTCCCGACCACCCGGCCTATATCATGGCCGCGACCGGGGAGTGCGTGAGTTATGCCGAACTGGACGCGCGTGCCAATCGGGGCGCGCGGCTGATCCGCTCGCTAGGGCTGACACGCGGGCAGGGCATGGCGGTGCTGATGGACAATTCGCCGCGCTATTTCGAAATCCTGTGGGCGGCGGAGCGCAGCGGCATCTACTGCACCTGCATCTCGTCCAAACTGAACGCCGCCGAAGCCGAATATATCGTCCGCGACGGCGATTGCCGGGTGCTGATCGCGAGCAAGGGGGTGGCTGCCCTCGCCGCCGAACTGGCCCCGCGCATGGACGGCTGCGCACTGTTGATGGCGGACGGCACGATCCCCGGCTTTCGTTCCTATGAAGACGCGCGCGACGAGCAGTCCGCGCAGGCGCTGGACGATCCGCGACCGGGCGGCATCATGCTCTATTCCTCCGGCACCACCGGCCATCCGAAGGGCATCAAGCATCCGCTGAGCGAAGAGCCGTTCGGCTCCAATGTCTCGCCGCTCGCGATGCTCGGCAAGGGCCTGTACGGTTTCTCCGCGGACATGGTCTATCTCTCGCCCGCCCCGCTCTATCATGCCGCGCCCCTGCGCTGGTCGATGGCCGTGCAACAGGTAGGCGGCACCGTGCTGGTGATGGACCGTTTCGATCCGGAAGAAGCGCTTCGGCTGATCGAGCGGTACAAGGTCACCCATGCGCAGTGGGTGCCGACGCATTTCATCCGCATGCTGAAGCTGCCGGAGGAGGTGCGGAAGGCCTATGATCATTCCAGCCTGAAGGCCGTCTGGCACGCCGCTGCGCCCTGCCCCGTGCCGGTGAAACGCGCGATGATCGACTGGTGGGGGCCGATCGTCGGCGAATATTATGCCGGCACCGAGGGCAGCGGCCTGTGCGCCATTTCCAGCGCCGAATGGCTTGCCCATGAAGGCTCGGTCGGTCGCAATCTCATCTCCACCACCAAGATCGTGGGCGAGGACGGCACCGTGCTGGGCCCGCGCGAGGAAGGCACCATCTACTTCGCGGGCGGCGCCTCGTTCGAATATCATAACGACCCCGACAAGACCGCCGAGGTTCATAACGAACAGGGCTGGAATACGCTGGGCGATGTCGGCTGGCTGGACGAGGAGGGCTATCTCTACCTTACCGACCGCAAGAGCTTCATGATCATATCGGGCGGCGTGAACATCTACCCGCAGGAGATCGAGAACCTGCTGGTGACGCATCCCGACGTGGCGGACGCCGCCGTGATCGGCGCGCCGCATGAGGAAATGGGCGAGGAGGTGGTGGCCGTGATCCAGCCCGCCGATCCGGAAGCGGACCGCGACGAGCTGGCCGCGCGGCTGGGCGCTTTCGCGCGCGAACATCTCAGCCACGTCAAAGCCCCGCGCCGCTACGATTTCCGCGACGAACTGCCGCGCGCGGAGACCGGCAAGCTCTACAAGCGCCTGCTGCGCGACGAATATTGGGGCAAGAGCTGAAGGGCGGTCCACAGCCTCCACTCCGAAGCCCTGAGCCTGTCGAAGGGCGTTTATCGAACGCGCACCAAGGAGGCGAAACGCCCTTCGACAAGCTCAGGGCTACGGACTGCTGTTTCCTAACGAGCTGGAAAAGCCGTCATTGCGAGGAGCCCGCAGGGCGACGTGGCAATCCAGAGCCGTTACAGCGCTGCAGTCGCCCTGGATTGCTTCGTCGCCTCCGGCTCCTCGCAATAACGTTACCGCTTAAGGCGCAGCAGCCTCCGCGGGAGGCGTCCAGCTAGCCTTGTACTTTTCGAACCATGCCAGGATCGCCGCCGCCTTGGCCGCCGCCTGAGAAGGCCGCGCGGCGATGCTGCCGTGGCTGGCGCCGGGCACTTTGACCAGTGCGGTGGGCACGCCGCGCAGGCGCAGCGCGGTGTAATATTGCTCCGCCTCGCTCACCGGTGTGCGATAATCCTCGCTGCCGACGACAACGAGCGTGGGCGTTTCCACATTGCCGACCAGCGAGAGCGGCGAAAGCTTCCAATAGGCTTCCTGATTTTCCCAGGGTTGGCCGCCGATCCAATAGGGGCCGAAAAAGGCCGGGCCGTCGGCGGTGAGCGCCTGCGTGGTCCAGTTGATCACCGGCTTCTGCGCGGCGGCCGCTTTGAACCGATCCGTCTTGCCGACGATCCAGCTGGTCAGCACCCCGCCGCCCGAACCGCCGGTAACATAGAGCGCGTTCGGGTCGGCCACGCCCATCTCCACCGCCCGGTCGACGATGCTCATCAGATCGAAATAATCATTGCCCGGATAGGCCTTGTCGATCGCATCGGCGAAATCCTCGCCATAGCTCGTAGATCCGCGCGGATTGGCGGAAAGGACGGCATAGCCCGCGGCGGCATAAAGCTGGTTGTCGGTGGAGAAATGCGGACCATAGGCGGCGAAGGGACCGCCATGGATTTCCAGGATCAACGGAACGCGGCTGCCCTCGACATAGCCCGGCGGCAGCGTCAGCCAGCCGTCGATCGAGAGGCCGCCGACGCTGGATGTGGCGGTGATCTTGCGCACCTGCCCCAGCGCCTTGGTGGCACGCATCGAGGCGTTGAGATCGGTCAGGATGCGGGTGCGCCCGTTCGCCGCCAGCTGCACCTCGGCAGGCCGCGTCGCCGTGCCGCCGGTGAAGGCGATCGCATCGTTATCGGCCACCGAAAAGCTGCCGCCGGTATAGGGCCGGTCCAGTCCGCCGCCGTCCACGCCGCTCACCACGTCGCGCAACGATCCGTCGAGGCCGATGCGCGCCACCTTGGTCTCGCCCGCATCGTCATATTGGGCGTAGATGCCGCCGCCGTCATGATCCCAGACGATATTCGCCGGGCTGAAGTCCCAGTTTTCGGTGAGGATGCGCCGGTTCGATCCGTCCGTGTTCATCACATAGAGATCGTCATTCTCATAAGCGCGGCGCGCGTCGTCGAAACCGAGATAGGCGATTTTGCTGCCGTCCGGGGAAACCACGGGATGCCCGTCCGGCCCATCGCGGTCGGTAAGCTGGCGGATCGCGCCGCTGGCGATATCGAGCGCATAGACTTCGCCCTCCACCGGATCGGTCTGCCAGTCGGGCTTGCGGTTCGCACCGAAATAGAGCGTGCGGCCGTCCTTCGACCAGCTGAGCGGACCGCCGTCATGATAGGGCCCGAAGGTGAGCTGACGCGGCGCGCCGCCGCTGGCCGGGATCATGAAGATCTTGTCGAAGCCGGGCTGGATATAGCCCTGCCCGTCGGCGCGGTAGGTGAGCAGGTCGTAGATCTCCAGCGGCTCGGCCCATTTCGCGCCTTCGGGCTTGTCCTTGGGCTGACTGCCGAGCTTCAGCCCCTCATCCTTCACCAGCATGGTGTAGGCGATCGACTGCCCGTCGGGCGACCAGGCGAGGCTGCTCGGGCTGGTGGGAAGGCCGGTGAGGCGCACCGCCTCTCCGCCGTCCATCCAGCGCACCCAGAGCTGCGGGCTGCCGCCGGCGGTGGAGACATAAGCAAGCCGCGTGCCGTCGGGCGACCAGCGCGGCGAAAAGGCATCGCCGTCCTGCCCGGCGAGCGGCGTCTGCCTGCCGGTGGCGGTGTCGATCATCCAGATGTTGCTGACCGCGCGATCCTGCATGATGTCGTTCGACTGGCGCACATAGGCGATGCGGCGGCCGTCCGGGCTGATCTCCGGGTCGGCGGCGACGGCCAGGTTGAACAGATCTTCGCCGGTAAAGCGCCGGTTCGGCCCGGCCTGAGCGCTGCCGGTGGCGGAGCCTGCCATGGGCGGGGGCGTCGCAGCAGGCGCGGCCTCGGTCTGCGCGGGCGCGCCTTCGGGTGGGCTCTGCTCTTCCTGCGCGAAAAGCGGTTGGGCGGTAAGGGCGAACAGGCCGACACCGGCCAGGATCAGGGGGCTTCTCATAAGTCTCGCATGCGCTCCTTCCAGCTCGCTGGCCACTTCGATCCTGCAGGTCTGAACCGCATGTCACCGCTCGTCAATCACGGCGGCCCCGTGCACGACTCGCCCGTCCATGGGCCTAATCGAATCAGCCGATTAGACTTTGTGCGCGCCCGCCCCTACCCTCTTGGCCAAGACGTGCCCCTCCCGCACGCCAAACTCCCGAACGCTTCGGAGCCCGGACATTGACGAACAGCAAATTCCTCCCCCTCACGCGCCGGCACATGCTGGCGGCGAGCGCCGCGTCCGCTGCGGTGGTGAACGCCCCGCATGCCGCGCTGGCACAGCGCAGCCGGAACGAGGCCGCGCCGCCGCCGCAGATGAAGGTGAAGATGAAGGTGAACGGCAAGCCGCATGAGGTGGAGCTCGACACCCGCACCACGCTGCTCGACACGCTGCGCGAACATCTGCAGCTCACCGGTACCAAGAAGGGCTGCGATCATGGCCAGTGCGGCGCCTGCACGGTCATGGTGAACGGCACCCGCGTGAACAGCTGCCTCAGCCTCGCAGTGATGCACGAAGGCGACGAGGTGACCACGATCGAAGGGCTCGGCACACCGGACGATCTGCACCCGATGCAGGAAGCGTTCGTGAAGCATGACGGCTATCAATGCGGCTATTGCACGCCGGGCCAGATATGCTCCGCTGTCGCCACGCTGGAGGAAATCCGCAAGGGCATCCCGAGCCATGTGACCGGCGATCTGACCGGCTCCATCGCCCCCACCAATATGGAAATGCGTGAGCGGATGAGCGGCAATATCTGCCGCTGCGGCGCCTATTCCAACATTGCCGACGCCATGTCTGAAGTGGCGGAGGGCTGAGAACATGAAAAGCTTTACCTATGAACGCGCGGGCGATCCCGCCGCCGCGGCCAAGGCCGTTGCCACCCATCCAAATGCCAAGTTCATCGCCGGGGGCACCAACCTCCTCGATCTCATGAAGCTGGAGATCGAGACGCCCGCGCATCTCGTCGATGTGCAGGATCTGGGACTGGATAGAATCGAAAAGACCGACGATGGCGGGCTTCGCATCGGCACGCTGGTCAGCAACACCGCGCTGTCCGCCGACAGGCGGGTGCGGTCCGACTATGCCGTGCTCACCCGCGCGATCCAGGCGGGCGCGTCCGGCCAATTGCGCAACAAGGCGACGACGGGGGGCAATCTGCTCCAGCGCACGCGCTGTTCCTATTTTTACGACACCAACATGTCTTGCAACAAGCGGCGGCCGGGCAGCGGCTGCTCCGCCATCGGCGGCTCTTCCCGCCAGCTCGGCGTGATCGGCACGTCGGACGCCTGCATCGCCACCTATCCGGGCGATATGGCGGTGGCGATGCGCCTGCTCGATGCGGTGGTGGAGACGGTCAAGCCCGACGGCACTCGGCGCGCCATTCCGATCGCGGATTTCCACCGCCTGTGGGGCGATACGCCGCAGATCGAAACCGCGCTGGAGCCGGGCGAGATCATCACCCATGTGCGCCTGCCGAAGCCGCTGGGCGGACAGCATTTCTACCACAAGGTGCGCGACCGCCGGTCCTATGCCTTTGCGCTGGTCTCCGTGGCCGCCATCGTCATGCCGGACGGCACCGGCCGCGTCGCCTTTGGCGGCGTCGCGCCCAAGCCATGGCGCGTGGAGGAAGCCGATGCCCTGATGCCGCAGGGCGCCAAGGCGGTGGTCGCCCGCGCCTTTGCCGGTGCCCGGCCCACCGAGGACAACAAGTTCAAGATCCCGCTCGCCGAGCGCACGCTGGCCGGCGTGCTCGCGGACGCGAAGGCCTGAGAGGAGCGAACCCCATGGAATTCAACGCACCCGCAGGCGACAACCTGTTCGACAATGCCAAGATCGTCGGCAAGGCCACGCGCCGGATCGACGGCCCGCTGAAGACCAGCGGCCTGGCCCCTTACGCCTATGAACGCCACGATGTGGCGGCCAACCAGGCCTATGGCTGGGTGGTCGGCTCCGCCATATCGAAGGGGCGCATCAAATCGATGACCCTGGACGATGCGCGCGCCGCGCCCGGTGTGATCGCCGTCGTCGCGGCGACCGAGCATGAGCCGGTCGGCAGCAGCAATTTCAACATGGCGCCGCTGTTCGGCGGACGCGATGTCGCGCATTATCATCAGGCGATTGCCGTGGTGGTGGCCGAAACATTCGAGCAGGCCCGCGCCGCCGCCGCCCTGATCCGCACCGATTACGAGCGCGCGAAGGGCGTCCATTCGCTGGAAAAGGTGAAGGCTTCGGCCAAGGTCGGCAAGGGCTATGGCGGCGAGGATATGCGTGAGACGCGCGGCGATTTCGACGCGGCCTATGCGTCCGCCCCCGTCACCATCGACAGCCAATATACGACGCCGGACGAGAGCCATGCGATGATGGAGCCGATGGCGACCATCGCCGCCTGGGACGGCGACAAGCTGACGCTCTGGACGTCGAACCAGATGATCAACTGGTCCAAGCAGGCCATGGGCAGCATCCTGAAGATGCCGGCGGAAAACATCCGGGTGGATTCGCCCTATATCGGCGGCGGTTTCGGCGGAAAGCTGTTCATCCGCGCCGATGCGGTGATGGCCGCCTTGGGTGCCAAAGCAGCCAAGCGCCCGGTTAAAGTGGCGCTCCAACGCCCGCTGATCGCCAATAATTGCACGCATCGCCCCGCTACCATCCAGCGGCTGCGCATTGGCGCGGGCGAGGACGGGACGATCAGCGCGATCGCCCATGAATGCTGGTCCGCCAATATCACCGGCCAGGGCGGCGAGCATGGCACCGCGCAGACGCCCAAGCTCTACGCCGGGGACAACCGACTGGTCGCTTCCTATGTCGGTCAGATCGATCTGCCCGAAGGCAATGCCATGCGCGCGCCGGGCGAGGCGGTCGGCCATCTCGCGCTCGAGGTGGCGATGGACGAAATGGCGGAGAAGCTGGGCATGGACCCCGTAGAGTTCCGCATCGTCAACGAGCCCAAGACGTTGCCGGGCGATCCGTCCAAGCCGTTTTCGGAGCGGCATCTCGTCCGCTGCCTGCGCGAAGGGGCGGAGCGCTTCGGCTGGTCTTCCCGCAAGGCCGAGCCCGGTGCGACGCGCGAGGGGCGCTGGCTGAAGGGCATGGGTGTGGCCGCGGGCTATCGCGGTGCGCCGACGCAGAAATCGGCGGCGCGTGTGCAGCTGTCCGAGGACGGCCGCCTCACCGTGTTCACGGACATGACCGACATCGGCACCGGCAGCTACACCATTATCGCGCAGACCGCGGCGGAAAGCCTCGGCCTGCCGCTGGACCGCGTGCAGGTAGAACTGGGCGATTCGAACTATCCCGTAGCCGCCGGATCGGGCGGCCAATGGGGCGCGGCCTCCTCCACCGCGGGCGTCTATGCCGCCTGCGTCAACCTCCGCCGCAAGATCGGCGAGGCGCTCGGGATCGATGGCGATCAGGCCACCTTCGCGGACGGCTCGATTACATTGGGTGACGGATCCGCGAAGTTGACCGAAGCGGGCGCTGTGTCCGCGGACGGGGAGATGGACTTCGGCAAGTTCCAGCAGGATTACGACATCGGCACCTATGCGGGGCACTTCGTGGAAGTCGCGGTCGACGCCTATACCGGCGAAACCCGCGTCCAGCGGATGCTGGCGGTGTGCGATGCCGGACGCATCCTCAACCCGCTCTCCGCGCGCAGCCAGGTGATCGGCGCGATGACCATGGCCGCGGGCTCCGCACTGATGGAAGATCTGCATGTGGACGAACGCTTCGGCTTCTTCGTGAACCATGATCTGGCGGGTTACGAAGTGCCGGTCCACGCGGACATCCCGCATCAGGACTGCATCTTCCTCGACACGCTCGATCCCGTGATTTCGCCGATGAAGGCCAAGGGCGTGGGCGAGCTGGGCATTTGCGGCCCGGGCGCGGCGATCGCCAATGCGAGCTACAACGCCACCGGCATCCGCGTGCGCGAATATCCGCTGACGCTGGACAAATATCTGGACCGGCTGCCCGCCATCGCCTGACCCGGACGGGGTGGGCGGCGTGAAACCGTCTCCCGCCCCCGACGCGCTTGTCCCAAACGCGCCCATCTTCTAGGCCCGCGCCAACAAGGCGACCACGGGCGAAGGAGACACGGGCATGAACAGCGTAGGCATTATCGGCGCAGGGCAGATGGGCGCAGGCATCGCGCAGGTGTCCGCCGCAGCGGGCTACCGCGTGTTTCTGGCCGATGTGAGCCTGGAGGTCGCCGAAAAGGCCAAGGCGGATATCGGCAAGCGCCTATCCCGCCTGGTCGAGAAGGAGAAGATGGAGGCCAAGGCCGCCGAAACCGCGCTCGGCCGGATCGAGCCGGTCGGCTCCTTCGAACCGATGGCGAGCGCCGGACTGATTATCGAGGCGGCGACCGAGCGCGAAGAGGTGAAGCGCACCATCTTCGGCGAGGTCGGCAAGGTGCTGGGCCACAAGACGGTGCTGGCGTCCAACACCTCCTCCATCCCGATCACGCGGCTCGCCCAGGCCTCGCCCGATCCGGAGCGCTTTATCGGCGTGCACTTTTTCAACCCCGTGCCGGTGATGGACCTGATCGAGGTGATCAAGGGCCTCGCCACGTCCACCGAAACGGTCGAGACCGTGCGCGGTTACGGCAAGGCGCTGGGCAAGCAGATGGTGTTCGCCAACGACGCGCCCGGCTTCATCGTGAACCGCATCCTGCTGCCGATGCTGAACGAGGCCTGCTTCGCGCTGGGCGAAGGCGTGGCGAGCATCGAGGATATCGACACCGCCTGCCGCCTGGGCCTCAACCATCCGATGGGCCCGCTGACGCTGGCCGATTTCATCGGGCTCGATACCTGTCTGGAAATTACCCGCGTGCTGCACGAGACGACGGGCGATCCCAAATACCGCCCCGCGCCGCTGCTGGTGAAATATGTCGAAGCAGGCTGGTACGGCCGCAAATCGGGCCGCGGTTTCTACGACTATAGCGGCGATTCACCCAAGCCGACCCGCTAAGCGCACACCTCTGCGGGACGGGGCTCAGGCCTCGTCCTCCAGCGCGTGCATGTCATCGTCGGACAGGCCGAAATGATGGCCCATCTCGTGGATCATGACATGATGGACCAACCGCTCCACCGGAATGTCCCGCTCGCGTGCCTCCGCCAGGATCGGCAGGCGGAAGAGGTAGATGCGATCGGGCGTGCCGTCGGACACATCCCAGACGCTTTTGTTGTCGATCGGCCGGCCGGTATAGAGGCCCGAAAGCTGCATCGGATGGGTCAGCCCCACCGATTCCAGCATTTCCTGCGTTGCCAGATCCTGCACCCGCACGACCACATCTCCCAGATAGCGGCGGAATTCTTCCGGAAGGTTCGCGAGCGACCGCAGCGCGACCGCCTCCATCGCCGCTTCGTCCATCAGCCTTCACACGATCCGGTGCGCGTGCCGGTCAACTTGCCGGCCAGCTTGATCTTGCCGTTCGGGCTGTTCAGCACCTGGTTGGCCATGGCGAGTTCGAAGCTTTCCGGCTTCAGCTCCCCTTGCATGTCGGTGCGCATCCGGCGTCCACCCTCACCGCCGCAGGTCATGCTGATGGTGGTGAAATCGCCGCTTTGGCTGAACTTGTCGTAGCTGCAATCGCTATTGGTATCATTGCCGAAAAACTCCGGATCGGGCCGTCCGGCCTGATCGGCAGGCAGGCAATGGGCATATTCCTGAGTCGTGCCCTTCAGCGATTGGAGCGGTGCGCGAAGCGGCTCCGGCGCGTCGGGCGCATCGATGCTGGTGACGGTGAAACGCAGCTTCCACAGGCCCGGCTTCAGCTTGTCGGACAGGGTTTGGACCATCGCCTCCTGATTGGCGGCGCTTTCTTCCGGGCTCGCCCGCTCGGCCGCGGCCGCCTCGGGCGCCGCAGCGCTGCTGTCCGCCGCCGGCGCTGCATCCGTGCTTTCCTCCTTGCCCGAACAACCGGCAAGGGTGGCCAAGGCGGCCGCGGCGGCAAGAAGAACGGCGTGGGATTTCATCGGGCAACTCCGGTCGGGATCGGGCCGCTTTAGATAGGCGCGTGCTTCCGCCGTGCCTAGCCGCCTTGGCAGCGGGCCCCACCACCCACATATAGGCGCGATGGCAGAACTGGTGATCCGACGCGGGCTGGAAGAGCCCGAGACCGACGAGAATTTCAAGCCGCACAAGCCGGTTCGCCCCGAAAAGGCGGAAGGTGGGCAGAAGTTCAAGCTCGTCAGCGACTATGAGCCGTCCGGAGACCAGCCGACCGCTATCGCCGAACTGACGGAAAGCGCCCGCGATGGCGAGGCGACGCAGGTGCTCCTGGGCGTCACCGGCTCCGGCAAAACCTTCACCATGGCCAAGGTGATCGAAGAACTGCAGCGCCCGGCGCTGGTGCTGGCCCCCAACAAGATCCTCGCCGCGCAGCTTTACGGCGAGTTCAAGAGCTTCTTTCCGGAGAACGCGGTCGAATATTTCGTCAGCTATTACGACTATTATCAGCCCGAAGCCTATGTGCCGCGCTCCGACACCTACATCGAGAAGGAAAGCTCGATCAACGAGGCGATCGACCGGATGCGTCATTCGGCTACGCGCGCATTGCTGGAACGCGACGATGTGCTGATCGTCGCTTCCGTCTCCTGCCTTTACGGCATCGGATCGGTCGAGACCTATTCGGCGATGGTGTTCGACATCAAAAGGGAAGACACGGTCGACCAGCGCGAGCTGATCCGCAAGCTCGTCGCCCTCCAATACAAGCGCAACGACACCGCCTTTGCGCGCGGTAATTTCCGTGTGCGCGGCGATACACTGGAGCTGTTCCCTTCGCACTATGAAGACATGGCCTGGCGCATCGAATTTTTCGGCGACGAGGTGGAGTCGATCAGCGAGTTCGATCCGCTGACCGGCAAGAAGGGCGCGCAGTTGGACAAGGTGCGCGTCTATGCGAACTCGCACTATGTCACGCCCGGCCCGACGATGAAGCAGGCCGCCGAAGCCATCAAGTTCGAGCTTTCCGAGCGGCTGAAGGAGCTGGAAGCGGAAGGCAAGCTGCTGGAAGCGCAGCGGCTGGAACAGCGCACCAATTTCGATCTGGAGATGATCCACGCCACCGGCAGCTGCAACGGCATCGAGAATTACAGTCGCTTCCTCACCGGCCGCCTGCCCGGCGAGCCGCCGCCGACCCTGTTCGAATATCTGCCCGACAACGCGCTGCTGTTCGTCGACGAAAGCCACCAGACGGTGCCGCAGATCGGTGCGATGGCGCGCGGGGACCATCGGCGCAAGCTGACGCTGGCCGAATATGGCTTCCGCCTGCCGAGCTGCATCGACAACCGCCCCTTGCGCTTCAACGAATGGGACGCGATGCGCCCGCAGACTTTTGCGGTGTCCGCCACGCCCGGAAAGTGGGAGATGGAGGAGACCAGCGGCGTCTTTGCCGAGCAGGTGATCCGCCCCACGGGGCTGATCGATCCGCCGGTGGAGATCAAACCGGTCGAGGAACAGGTCGACGACCTGATCAACGAGGCGCGCATCACCGCGCAGAAGGGCTATCGCACCCTCGTCACCACGCTCACGAAGCGCATGGCCGAAGACCTCACCGAGTTCATGCACGAGGCCGGGATCAAGGTGCGCTACATGCACTCCGACGTCGAGACGCTGGAGCGTATCGAGCTGATCCGGGATCTGCGCATGGGCGTGTACGACGTGCTCGTCGGCATCAACTTGCTGCGCGAGGGGCTCGACATCCCCGAATGCGGGCTGGTCGCGATCCTAGATGCCGACAAGGAAGGCTTTCTGCGTTCCGAAACCTCGCTCATCCAGACCATCGGCCGCGCCGCCCGTAACGTCGACGGGCGCGTGATCCTCTATGCCGATCGCATCACCGGATCGATGGAGCGCGCGCTGGCCGAGACCGACCGGCGGCGCGAAAAGCAGCTCGCCTATAATGAAGAGCACGGCATCACGCCGAAGACGATCCGCAAGAACATCTCCGACATCGTGGCCTATGCCAGCAAGGACGATCGAGCCAAGGCGTCCAAGGACGAGCCCGAAAGCCTCGTGGGCCACAATCTGCGCGCCTATATCGAGGATCTGGAGAAGAAGATGCGCACCGCCGCGGCCGATCTGGAGTTCGAGGAAGCCGGGCGCCTGCGCGACGAGATCCGCAAGCTGGAGGCGGACGAACTCGGCCTGCCAGGCGACGAACAGGTCGCCGCACCGCGCGGCCGCGCCACCGAGGGACGACCGGGCACGCGCAAGATGCGATACGGCAAGACCCAGCGGAAAATGAGCTAAAGGCCGCCCGATTATTACTGCGTTACGATAGCGTAATTTTATTGCACGCATTTGCAGTGACTTCCGGTCATGACCACCAATCCGGGGTTGATGGGGTCGGCCGGGGTCGGCAGATGGGGAGAGGGGGGCGATAGTTCGGTCGCGTGTGACGGCCTGGAGTTTGAGTTTTTTAATGGTATCCAATCCCCCGCGTTCCCATACGGGCGCGCCCAATGCCCGGCTTATCGATTTCGACGAAGCGGTCATCAAAACCGGTCCCATGGGAAGCACGCGCTTCCTTCGCGTGCGCGGCACCCTTCCCGACGATGGCCTGGGCGTGAAGCTTGCGCCCCGCATTTACGCGACAAAGCCTGATTACTGGGTAATCGAAGTGGCCGCGCAGATATCGCGTGACGTGACCGAGCGCGCTTTCGAAGTGTCTATTCCGATCGACGGGGTTACCGGCACAAAGGGAATTATCGTGCGCGGACACACCCACGAAGTGCAGTTCGAAAACTAACGCGCCGCCAGATCGATCAGCATATCCTGGCTGAGCAGTTGCGGTAGCTCTTTCGGCGCTCCGCCGTCTTTTGGGTAGAACAGATAAAAAGGCACGCCCGCCCGGCCATGCGCGGCCAGGAATCGTGCGATGGCCGGATCGCGGCGGGTGAAGTCCCCACTCATCACCGCAACATTGCCCCGTTCGAACGCGCGGGCCACGCCCTCCCGCTCGATCGCGGCAGCCTCGTTCGCCTTGCAGGTGACGCACCAATCAGCAGTGAAATAAAGGAAGATCGGGCGCCCCTCGGCCTGCAATTGCGCCAGCCGCGCCTCATCGAACGGCAGCGAATTGCTGCGGCCATTGTGCGCAGCAAAACTGCTCTCCGGAGCCGCCGCGACCAGCGCGGGGGGCAGCAGCAAAACCGCCAAGGCGCCTGCCGCCAGCAGCGGCACCGCGCCCGCGCCGCCGCGCTGACCGCGACCCAGCAGCAGCAGAATGGCGAGCATCGCCACCGCCGCGACGACGCCCGCGATGATCAGGTTCGGGCCGCCCAGACGCCACAGCAGCCAGCCCAGCGCCAATGCGGTCAGAGCCATCGGCAGCGCCATCCATTTGCGGAAGGTCTCCATCCATGCCCCCGGCTTGGGCAGCCAGCGGCGCAGCGTGGGGATGAACCCGATGGCGAGGAAAGGCAGCGCCAGTCCGATGCCCAGCCCCGCGAACAGCAGCAGCGCGGCCGGAACGGGCAGCAGCAGGGCCGCGCCCAACGCGGCGGCCATGAACGGCCCGGTGCAGGGCGTGGCGACGAACGCAGCGAGCGCGCCGGTCCAGAAGCTGCCGCTCGCCCCGCCCGATCGGGTCAAGCGATCACCCACTGCGAGGCCAGGTACGGTGAACATGCCCAGCAGGTTGGCGACGATCCCCACGGTGAGCAGGAACAGCGCCACCACCACGGCCGGCTCCTGCAACTGGAATGCCCAGCCCACCGCCTCACCGCGCGCGCGCAAAGCGAGCAGCAGACCGCCCAGCGCCAGGCAGGCAAGGATCGCCCCTGCGCCATAAGCCAGCGCATCGCGGCGCGCCTCCGCCTCGCCGATGGCCGCGCGGCTCAGGCTGATCGCCTTCAGGCCCAGGATCGGGAATACACAAGGCAGGATGTTGAGGAGCAGGCCGCCAAGCAGCGCCGCGCCAAAGCTTAAAAGCAGGGTAGGCGCATCGGCGGCGGCGGGATCGCCACTGCCCGCCAGTGGCACTCCCCCGGTCGGCACGGCCCCCGGCGCGGCGGAGATGGAAAGGCCGGTGCCGTCTCCCAGCGCCAGCAGGCCGGAAACGTCCTTGGGTGATGCGCCGGCCGCCCTGGTCTCCATCACCAGCCGGTCACCCACGCGCGAAAACCGCTGGGGCGCGGCGTAATCGACCATGCCGTCGGCGCTCGCAAAGAAATGGGGTGCCGGCGCGGCGGCATCGGCCGGGAAGGGGATGGCGAGCCGCAACAGGCCGTTCGCCACCTCGAACGTTGCGGGCCGATCGAGCGGCGTCGGCAGGGCCGAGCGGAAACCGTCGAACCGTTCGGTGGCCGCCTTTCCGCCCGGACCGGCAACCAGCGTCGTTTCGAAATGGCCAGTCTCCGGCACGCAAATCTCGTCGGTACAGGCGAGCCATTGCGCGTCGAGCGCGATCGGCAGCCGCGTGCCAGGTGCGACGCTCTTGTCCAGCGTCAGATCGAACAGCAGCGCATGCGGCCCTTCATAGACATGGTTCATCAGCCCCGCGATCGTCAGCGTCTGCGGCACCGGAAATTGCGCCTCGCCCACCGTCACGCCCTTCGGCAGCGTCCATTTCAGATCGATCCCGAACCCCGCATCGCCGGGATTGGACCAATAGCCGTGCCAGCCGGCATCCGGCTTGAACGACAGCGCCAGCGTATCACCACCGCCTGGCGCCACCTTGCCGTTCTCGACCAACAGCGCACCGCGGATATGCGTGGCGTTGCCGCCCTGCGCATGGGCCGGGGCCGCCACGCAGAAGGTGGCCGTGAGCGCGATCAGCAGCAACGCCGCAAGGGCCGCGCCGATGCGAACGAAAGGTCGCAAATGTAACGGGACACCCCCGAAGAATTCGGTCGACGCGTGCCCTGCCATCGATGAACGGAGAAGAGCGGCGGTCGGTCGGGCGGTCATGGTGCGCCCCCTATACAGACTGCCCGCCGCGTAGGACAGCGCCGCCTCAGCGCCGCTCGAACGGCTTCAGCTTCGGGCCCAGACGGTTTGCGCCAAGCTGCACCCGGTCTCCCGACCAATCGGCCAGGAAGGTCGTGGTGCGGTCGATGCCGGGGCCGACGCGCGCGTCATTGTTGCGCACGATCAGGCCGTTGCTCGAATGCTCCTTGCCCTCCGCGGCGACGGCGATGAAGGCGGAGTAATTCTCCTTGTCGCGGCCTTGCACAAAGACATTGCCCTCGATCACCCCGGTGGAGCCGTTAGGCAGATCGATCATATAATTGGTGGCGCGCCCGCGCGTGTCGTCAAAGCTCGAATCGGTCACCGTCGTGCGGCGCGCGCGGCTTTTCACATAATGGCCGCCATTGCCCTGCTGAAAGCGGCTGCGCGTGACGCTGAGCGATCCGTAATCGCCGATGTAAATGCTGTGCGCGCAGGACAGCCCCCGGTCACACCGGCCAAGGCCGGAGAAGGTGGAACGATCGATTCGGATGGCAGACGAAGGGTCGTCGGCGGTGAGGATGCCCTGTTCGCTATTGCGGAAATAGCTGTTGGAGACGCTGAGATTGCCCTGCTCCAGCCGGATGCCCGCGCCGTTGCCGTCGGCAACCGCCATGTTCTGGAAGATAATCCCGTTCACCGTCGCGGCCCGTCCGCGCAGGACGAGCGCGGCCTTATCCTCGCAGATCCCGCCGTCGAAAATCGCCTTGCCGGGCACCGCCGCGCGATAGGTCACCGCGCCGCCTTCCTGCACCGCGCAATCACGATGTACGCCGGGGGAGACCAGGATCGTGCCCGTGCCATTGCCGATCGCATCGACTGCGGCTTGCAATGATCCGTAGCCGCGCCCGCTTTCGGCGACGCTGTAGGGCGCAGTGTTTTGCGCAGCGGCAGGCGCCGCAGCCATCAAGGCGAGAGCGCAAAGGGCGAGGCGGGGCATGGTGCGGTTCATGGGACGGGCCGATAGCATGGAGGGGGCGATGGCGACGAACAGCTTAACCATGACTGAAACGCCGCGTTCCAAGACGGGACGAAGGAGGCGGCAAAAGCTGCGTCATTGCGAACCGGAGGGGACGCGATGACACGGCTCTCTTACTCGTTCAAATTCGGCCGCAGCCACTGGCGCGCCTGGTCGATCGAAACGCCGCGCCGCGCCGCATAATCCTCCAATTGATCATCCCCGATCCGCGCCACACCGAAATAGTCCGCGTCCGGGTGGCCGAAATACATGCCGGATACCGCGGCGGTGGGATACATAGCGAAGCTCTCGGTCAGCGTGATGCCCGCGACGTCGCCCGCATCGTCCGCCAGCATATCGAACAGGATGGGCTTCAGGCTGTGATCCGGGCAGGCCGGATAGCCGGGTGCGGGACGAATCCCGCGATATTCCTCCTTGATCAGCGCTTCGTTGGTGAGCTGCTCACCGGGCGCATAGCCCCACAGATCCGCGCGGACGAGCGCATGCATCCGCTCGGCCATCGCCTCGGCCAGCCGGTCGGCCAGCGCCTTCAGCAGGATGTCCGAATAATCGTCATGCGCGGCCTGGAATTCCTTCGACTTCGCCTCGATGCCGTGGCCCGCGCACACCGCGAACCCACCGAACCAGTCGCCCGTAGGATCGATGAAATCGGCCAGGCACATATTCGCGCGCCCTTCGCGCTTGGGCACCTGCTGGCGCAGCATGGGCAGCGCCACGTCCTGCCCGCCTTTCGGAGAGGATTGCACGATCACATCGTCGCCATCGCGCGTGCAGGGCCACAGGCCGATCACAGCCTTCACGCGCAGCCATTTCTCCTCGATGATCCGCTCGAGCATCGCATCGGCATCGCGCTTCAGGTTGCGCGCGCTTTCGCCGACGATTTCGTCATCCAGGATCGCGGGATAGGTGCCCGCCAATTCCCAGGCGCGGAAGAAAGGCGTCCAGTCGATATAATTGCGCAGGTCCGCGATCGGCCACTCGTCGAACCGGTGAATGCCGGGCTTTACGGGCGCATCGGGCTTCAACGCGAAATCCGTCGGGAAGGCGTTGGCGCGCGCTTCTTCCAGGCTGGCGAGCTTCTTCGCCACCTTGCCGCCGCGCGCGACGCGCACCGCCTCATAGTCGGCGCGAATACCGGAGAGATAATCGTCTAGGCCGGTATCGCTCACCAGATTGGTGGCGACGCCGACGGCACGACTGGCGTCGATCACATGCACGGTCGCGCCCGAATAGGCGGGTTCGATCCGGAGCGCGGTGTGCGCCTTGCTGGTGGTGGCCCCGCCGATCAGGAGGGGCAGTTTCAGCCCCGCCTTTTCCATCTCCTCGGCCACTGTCACCATCTCGTCGAGCGAGGGGGTGATAAGTCCCGAAAGGCCGATCATGTCCGCATCATTCTCGTTCGCCGCCTGCAGGATCGTGGGCCAGGGTACCATCACGCCGAGGTCGATCACCTCGAACCCGTTGCACTGCAGCACCACGCCGACGATGTTCTTCCCGATATCGTGGACGTCTCCCTTCACGGTCGCCATCACGATCTTGCCCTTGCCCTTGGACTTTTCGTCCTTCTCCGCCTCGATATAGGGGAACAGGTGGGCGACGGCCTTCTTCATCACGCGGGCGGATTTCACCACCTGCGGCAGGAACATCTGGCCCGATCCGAAGAGGTCTCCGACCACATTCATGCCGTCCATCAACGGACCTTCGATCACCTCGATCGGGCGCCCGCCGGCTTCCTTCACCGCGACGCGCATTTCTTCGGTATCGTCCACGATATGCGCGTCGATGCCTTTGACGAGCGCATGTTCGAGGCGCTTGGCGACCGGATAGCCGCGCCATTCCTCGGCCGCCTTTTCCGCCGCCGCATCTTGGCCGCGATAGCTTTCGGCCAGCTCGATCAGCCGCTCGGTTGCGTCGTCGCGGCGGTCGAAGATCACATCCTCGCATGCTTCGCGTAAGGTCGGTTCGATCTGGTCGTAGATATCGAGCTGCCCGGCGTTGACGATCGCCATGTCCAGCCCGGCGGGGATGGCGTGATAGAGGAACACGCTGTGCATCGCACGGCGCACGATCTCATTGCCGCGGAAGGAAAAGCTGAGGTTGGAGAGCCCGCCGGAGAAATGCGCGTGCGGGCAGCTGACCGAGAGGTGCCGCACCGCCTCGATGAAGTCGATCGCATAGCGGCGATGCTCGTCGATGCCGGTGGCCACGGCAAAGACGTTGGGATCGAAGATGATGTCTTCGGGCGGAAAGCCGTTCTCCGTCAGCAGCTTGTAGGCGCGCTCGCAGATCTCGATCTTGCGCTCCTTCGTGTCCGCCTGGCCGGTCTCGTCGAACGCCATCACCACCGCAGCGGCACCGTAGGAGCGGCATTTGGCGGCGGCTTCCAGGAAGAGTTCTTCGCCCTCCTTCATCGAGATGGAGTTCACAATCGGCTTGCCCGACACGCATTTCAGGCCCGCCTCGATCACCTCCCATTTGGAGCTGTCGATCATGATCGCCACGCGCGCGATGTCCGGCTCCGCCGCGATCCGCTTCAGGAAGCGCGTCATCGCCTCCACCGCGTCGAGCAGGCCTTCGTCCATGTTCACATCGACGATCTGCGCGCCGTTTTCGACCTGATCGCGCGCGACCTCGACCGCGGCTTCATAATCGCCGGCCAAGATCAGCTTCTTGAAGCGCGCCGATCCGGTGACGTTGGTACGCTCGCCGATATTGACGAAATTGGCGGAGGAGGGGGTCTGGGTCATGATATAAATCCGTTAGCCCTGAGCCTGTCGAAGGGCGTCCAGCGCATGCGAGAAACGGGCTTCGACAGGCTCAGCCCTTATAGTTTCGAGAGAAAATCAGGCAGCCATCGTAAAGGGTTCGAGACCGGCGAGGCGCGTGCGCACTTCCGGCGTCGGAATGGTGCGCGGTTCGCGTCCTGCCACCACCTTCGCCATCGCGGCGATATGGCCGGGCGTTGTACCGCAGCAGCCGCCGACGATGTTGACGAGCTTTTCGTCGAGCCACGGACCGATCCGCTCCGCCGTCTCATGCGGCTGCTGATCATATTCGCCCAGATCATTCGGCAGACCGGCATTGGGGTAAGCGAGAATGAGCGTATCTGCCGCCTTGGACAGCGCGGTAAGGTACGGCCTGAGCGTTTCGGGACCGAACGAGCAGTTGAGCCCCACCGCGATCGGCTTCACATGGCGCACCGCATGCCAGAAGGCCTCGACCGTATGGCCGGACAGGTTGCGCCCGGACATGTCGGTCACCGTAAAGCTCAGCATGATCGGCACCTCGCGCCCCGCCGCCTGCGCCGCCTCGGCGGCGGCCATGGCGGCAACCTTGGCGTTCAGCGTGTCGAAGATCGTCTCGATCAGCAGGAAGTCCACACCGCCCTCGATCAGTGCATCGCACTGTTCGCGGTAGACCGCCTTCATCTGATCGAAGTCCACTTCGCGGAAGCCGGGATCGTTCACGTCCGGAGACAGCGAAAGCGTCTTGTTGGTCGGCCCGATCGCTCCGGCGACGAAGCGGCGCTTGCCGTCTTTCGCTTCGGCCGCGTCGCACGCCTCGCGCGCCACCTTGGCGGAGGCGAGGTTCACCTCGCGCACCAGATGTTCGCAGGCATAATCGGCCAACGCGATGGCGGTGGAGCTGAAGCTGTTGGTTTCGATCATGTCCGCGCCGGCGTTCAGATAATCGGTGTGAATATCGCGGATCACGTCGGGTCGGGTCAGGCTGAGCAGATCGTTATTGCCCTTCTGATCCGCCGAAAGCTCCAGATCCCCGCGATAATCGGCTTCGGTCAGCTTGCGGTTCTGGATCGCGGTGCCGTAACCGCCGTCGAACATGAGGATCTGCTTCGCGGCGCGATCGCGAAATTCTTCGGCGGCGGCGGATTTGGTCAGGACGCTCATGCGGCTTTCTCCTTGGACGCGTGGTCGGCCGGGCGTTTGCCGAGCAGGTGGCAGATGGCGTAAGCCAGTTCGGCGCGGTTCAGCGTGTAGAAGTGGAACTGGCGCACCCCGCCCGCATAAAGGCGGCGGCACATTTCGGCGGCCACCGTGGCGGCGACGAGCTGGCGGGCGTCGGGCATATCGTCGAGCCCGTCGAACAGGCGGTTCATCCAGTCCGGAATTTCCGCGCCGCACATACCGGCGAATTTGCGGGTCTGCGCGACGTTGGAGACGGGCAGGATGCCGGGCACGATTTCCTGATCGATCCCGTGCGCGGCGCAGGCATCGCGGAAGCGAAAGAAGCTGTCCGACTGGAAGAAGAACTGCGTGATCGCGCGGCTGGCGCCTGCATCCAGCTTACGCTTCAAATTGTCGAGATCGGAATCCGGGCAATCGGCCTCCGGATGCGTTTCCGGATAGGCGGCGACGGAGATTTCGAAATCGGCGATCTCCTTCAGGCCCTTCACCAATTCGGCGGCGCTGGCATAGCCTTCCGGATGGGGCACGAATTTCGCGCCTTCGCTCGGTGGATCGCCGCGCAGCGCGACGATATGGCGCACACCCGCTTCCCAATATTGTTCGGCGACTTCGCGAATTTCCGCCTTGCTCGCCTCTACGCAGGTCAGATGCGCGGCGGCCGGCAAGCCGGTTTCGCGGATGATGCGCGCCACGGTCTTGTGCGTGCGCTCGCGCGTCGATCCGCCCGCGCCGTAAGTGACTGAGACGAAGCGCGGCTCCAGAGGCGCCAGCGTCAGGATCGAATCCCAGAGCTTCTCCTCCATCTTCTCGCTCTTGGGCGGGAAGAATTCGAAGCTGATTTCCGCATCGCCCGGAAGGCCTGCGAACAGCGGCTCCCCCGTTGCGAACTGCGCCTCATTCAACTGCGCAACCGATAGCGTCATGCGGCCCTCCTCCTCGGCTTATCGCCGACCCGTTCCTCATTGCCCCGTTTGTCGTTCGACGCGCGCGGATGCGCCTCCGCCGGCCCGGCCTTGCGTCCCAGCCAGATCTTAACATCCAGCGTTTCGCCCTCCAGCGTTTCGCGACGCTCGGTCGTCAGCCCCTCGGCATCGAACCACCGCGCCATGGCGCCATCCGAAAAGCCCAGACGGGTGTGGGCGTGCGCGCCGCGCAGCTCCTCCAGCTCGTGCGGCGCGAAATCGACGATCATCAGGCGGCCACCGGGTGCCAGAACGCGCGCGGCCTCCGCAATCACCCGTTCGGGTGCCTGGGCATAGTGCAGCACGAGATGGCAGACGATCATGTCCGCGCTGGCATCGGCAACGGGCAGCGCGGCGATATCGCCCTGCAAAAGTTCGGCCTGCAGCGCGTCGTCCAGCTTGGCGCGGGCCAGGCGCAGCATGTCCGGGCTGCGATCGATGCCGCAGCTGCTGGAGGCGCGCGGGCCGAACAGTTCGATCATCCGGCCGGTGCCGGTGCCGATATCGATCAAGCGGCCAACCGCGCCATTGCCGACCATAGCCAGCATCGTCGCCTCCACCTCCCGCTCGGGAACGTGGAGGGAGCGGATCTCGTCCCATTTGTCCGCCTGCGCGGCGAAATAGGCCTCGGCATTGCGGGTGCGTTCGGCGCGCACTTCGGCGAGACGGCGGCGATCCTCCACCGCCATGGCATCCTCGCGGGTGCCGCAATCCTCCACCAATCTGCGAATACCGGGCAGCGCGGCCGATTGGCCGGGGCGAAGGAACGTCCAGCTGCCCTCGCGCCGCCGCTCGGCCAGTCCGGCATCGCACAGGATGCGGATATGGCGGCTGGCGCGCGGCTGGCTCTGTTCCAGAATCTGCGCGATTTCGCCGACCGCCAGCTCGGTCTCTAGGATCAGCAGCATGATGCGAATGCGGCTATCGTCGGCCAGCGCGCGCATGATCGCGGGCAAATCGCGGTGGCCATCGCTGAACTCTGCGGGCGCGGGGGTGGCGGATGAGGTCATTTGAAATTCGGATATAAAGTTTTCTTTATATGCGGTCAATCGCGCAGCGCGCAGCGCCTTCCGCTTGCCTGCACGGGGCCGGGTGCCTTAGACCGCATCGTGATGAAGGGCGCAGCGCGCCAGATGCTAGAAAAAGGTTCAGTTCCCATGAAGAAACTCATCCTCGCCGCGCTCGTCACCGGTTCGATCGGTCTGGCCGCATGCTCGGACAAGAAGGAAGAGACCGCTCCAACCGAAGAGGTTGCAGTGGAAGCCACCGATGCCGCCCCGGTCGACATGGCGAGCGATGCGGTCGCCGGTGCCGAATCGGATGCCGATGCGATGGGTGAAATGAACGCTGATGCGATGAGCGAAGGCGAAGCGGGCACGGCAACGCCGATGGCGACAACCACGCCTGCGGCAGAATAAGCGCTTTTACGGGATGCGCGCCGGGCCGAACCTGCTGTTTCCGGCGCTCGTCCTGGTGCTGGCCGCCTGCGGGCCGAAGGAAACCGATCCCGGCCCCGGCGGCGTTACGGTTGGCGAGGCGCGCGCGCTCGACGAGGCGGCGGAAATGCTCGACAGCCGCACCGAGCCGCCGCCATTGCCCACGGCTAGCCCGACGCCGCAGCCGAGCGGAGATCAGGCTAGCGGAGATATGGCCGCGAACTAAGCCGCCTTACATCCCGTGGTAGCGGGCCACCGCGCGCGTTACCGACTGCATCAGCCGCATGCGCGCGGGGATGCTCGCGGTGGTATCGCCCAGCATCACGGCAACGGCATAGCGCGTGCCGTCCGGCGCGGTCATGATGCCGATATCGTTATAGCCGGTGGCAATCCCGCCCAGTTCCTGCCCCGTCCCCGTCTTGTGGAGGAAATCCCAGCCGTCCGGCACGCCTGCCTTTAGCCGATTCGGGCCGCTATGCGTGCGCTCCATCGTCTCCAGCATCAAACGGGTCGATTCGGGACTGAGCAGTTCGCCGCGCGCCAGTTTGCCAAGCGCATCCACGATCGCCTGCGGGCTGGCCCCATCCATCGGATCGCGCAGATAATCGTAAAGCGCGGCGCGGCGCGTCTCGACCGGCAGCTCCGCCCGCGCGGCGTAGAAGCGGCGGCCGATCGCATAATCCTGATTCCAGGTAAGCCCCGCGATCTTGGATTGCAGCAGCCGCTCACCCGGCCCGAACCGAATGGCACCAAGCCCCTTGTCGCGGATGAAGGCGTTGACCGCATCCGGCCCGCCTGCCTTCCACAATAGCGCATCATTGGCGGTATTGTCGCTTCGGGTGATGGCTTGCTGGATCAGGCTGTAGACCGTCTCAGTGACCGAACCGTTTGCGATCACTCGGTCGCGGATCGGCTGGTGAAACACGGCCAGATCGTTCACGCCGATGGTGACGGGATCGCTCAGCTTGATGCGGCCCTTGTCGACCTCATCCAATATGGTGAGCGACACCCAGGTCTTGGACACGCTCTGCTGCGGAAACAACTCGTCCTGACGCTTGCCGAAGGACCAGTCGCCATCAATCCGGCGCACCGCGATGCCGGTGGTGCCGGGAAAATTGCGCCACAGCTCATCGATCTCGGCGACCAAGCCAGGCGCCGGACGCTCTGCCGCCGGATTGCGATAGGGCGCGGGCGCGGGCGGCGGCGTTGGCGCGGGCACGCGCTGAACCGGCCCTTTGGCGACGGGCGGCACCGGTTGCGGCGCGCGGGCGCTCGGCACGCAGGCCGCCAGCATGGCAACAGATCCAAGAAACGCGGCGGAACGGATCCGCCCGGTCAAATGAAAACGCATCGAAATCTAATCCTCCCGGAACGCACGGGTATAACCGTCGTGCGTGAACCCGGACTTAAAGGCATGCAGGGGCACGGCGCGGCCAGATGGCTGCGGCGAATCTTTTTCTGTGTGCGATGAATGGAGTAGTGGCCTTAGGGAACGATCACCGTGTCTTCGGCCACCGGCAACAGCTCCGGATAGTCGGTGGTATAATGAAGGCCCCGACTTTCCTTGCGCTTTAGCGCGCTGCGCACGATCAGTTCCGCCGTTTGCAGCAGGTTGCGCAGCTCGACCAGATCGCTGGTTACGCGGAAATTGCCGTAATAGTCCGCCACTTCTCCGTTCAGCAACTGGATGCGGTGCTGCGCACGTTCCAGCCGCTTGGTGGTGCGCACAATGCCGACATAGTTCCACATGAAACGCCGGATCTCGGTCCAGTTCTGCTTGATCACCACCTCTTCGTCCGAATCGGTGACGCGGCTTTCATCCCACGGGCGGATCGGCGGCACCTCACCAAATTCTTCCCAGCGCGCCATGATGTCGCGCGCCGCCGCCTCTCCGAAGACGAAGCATTCGAGCAAGCTGTTGGAAGCGAGGCGGTTCGCGCCATGCAGGCCGCTCTCGGTCGCCTCGCCTGCCGCGTAAAGGCCCGGCAGATCGGTGCGCCCCTGCAGATCGATCAGGATGCCACCACAGGTATAATGCTGCGCCGGCACCACCGGGATCGGCTCCTTCGTCATGTCGATGCCGAGGCCCAGCAGCTTCTCATGGATATTCGGGAAATGGCCGGCCACGAATTCGGGCGGCTGATGGCTGATATCGAGATGGACATAATCCAGGCCGAAGCGCTTGATTTCCGCATCGATCGCGCGGGCGACCACATCGCGCGGAGCCAGCTCCATGCGTGTCGGATCGTAAAATTCCATGAAGCGCTTGCCCGTGCGCGGGTTGATCAAACGCCCGCCCTCCCCGCGCACCGCCTCGGTGATCAGGAAGTTCTTCACTTCCAGATTGTAGAGGCAGGTGGGGTGGAACTGCATCATCTCCATGTTGGAGACGCGTGCGCCCGCACGCCACGCCATGGCGATGCCGTCCCCGGTCGCGCCGCGCGGGGCGGTGGAGAATTGGTAGACGCGTCCAGCGCCGCCGCTGGCAATGATGGTGGCGCGGCCGGTATGCGCCTGCACCTTGCCGCTTTCCTGATCGAGCGCATAGACGCCCCAGACCCGGCCCGAGCCGGAGAATTTCTCTTCATGGTGGCCGGTGATAAGATCGATCGCCACCTGATGCGGCAGCAGCGTGATGTTGGGATTGGCGCGCGCGGTCTTCAGCAGCGCCTCCTGCACCGCCCAGCCGGTGGCATCATCCACATGCACGATGCGCCGATGCGAATGCCCGCCCTCGCGCGTCAGATGCAGCGCGTCCTTTTCCTTGTTGAAGGGCACGCCCATATCGATCAGCCGCTGGATGGCGCCCGGCGCGCCGGCGATCACGCGCTCCACCGTATCGCGCCGGTTCAGCCCCGCGCCCGCGATCATGGTATCGCGGATATGGTTCTCGAACGTATCGCCCTCGTCCAGCACCGCGGCGATGCCGCCCTGCGCCCAGGCGGTGGAGCCTTGCGAAAGATTGCCCTTCGCGAGCACGAGCACGCGGTGTTTTTCAGCAAGCGAAATCGCGGCGGTAAGCCCGGCAGCGCCCGATCCGACGATGACGATATCGTAAGGCGCGCTCACGCTGCGGACCGCGTCAGATTGAGGAACACGTCTTCCAGATCGGCCTCGCGCGTCGAGACGTCGACGATGTTGTGGCCCGCACCGCTGACGGCGGCCAGCACCTCGCCTGCATTGGCGCGGTCCTTGCGATAGCTGATTTCCAGCCGGTTTTCGTCCAGCTTCTCCACCTTCTCGAAACAGCGCGAGTCGGGCATCGTCGCGATCGGGCGTTCCACCGTCACCACCACCACCTTTTCCTGCGCCATGCCGACGAGATCACGGGTCGGTTCATTGGCGATAAGCTTGCCGTGGTTGATGATCGCGATTCGGTCACACAACTGCTCGGCCTCTTCCAGATAATGGGTGGTGAGCACCACGGTGACGCCGTTGTTGTTCAGCTCCGTCACATATTCCCACAGCTGCTGGCGAAGCTCGATGTCCACGCCCGCCGTCGGCTCGTCGAGGATGATGACGGGCGGCGAATGGACCATGGCCTTGGCAATCAGCAGCCGCCGCTTCATGCCGCCCGACAGCGTGCGCGAATAGGCGTCCGCCTTGTCCTCCAGATGCACCGCGCGCAGCAGCGCATCCGTCTGCCGCTTGGCCTTGGGCACGCCGTAAAGCCCGGCCTGCAAATCCAGCGTCTGGCGCGGGGAGAAGAAGGGATCGAACATGATCTCCTGCGGCACGATGCCGATCGAGGCCTTGGCGTTCCGGGGGTTCTCGTTGATATCGAAACCCCAGATGCTGGCATGGCCGCCGGTCTTGTTGACCAGGCCCGCCAGGATATTGATCAGCGTGGATTTGCCCGCGCCATTGGGCCCGAGCAGCCCGAAGATCGAGCCGCGCTCGACATCGAAGCTGACGTCGCTGAGCGCCTGCTTGCCCCCGGCATAGGTTTTGGACAGGTTCTGGATGGAGATCGCGGCATTTGACATGGCGCCACATCTGAACCCTTAGCCGCAGCGCGGCAAGGCTTTCGCAGGGAGCGCGCCGCAAATCGTTGCGCGGGCGGGCGGGCGTTGCTAATCGCCATCCTCGTTATGAACCAACCGCCCGAAACCATCCGCACCCAGCATCGCCGCGTTGCCTGCGACGGCGCAGGAGAGATTTCCCCCGCGCTCGGCCATCCGCGCGTGTGGCTGGAAATTGCCGATGACATCGGCTGGGTGGATTGCGGCTATTGCGATCGCCATTTCGTGCTGATCGGCGGCCCCGCCGACGGCCCGCTAGCCGAGGAGCGGATCGCCGAAGAGCATCAGAGCGAGCACGGTCGCAAGGAAATCTGAGCGACCTCCGCCGCTTCTCCACCTTCCCCCGCCGCGCCCGCGCCCCTATGTCCACTTCCATGGATATTCAGGACCCGCGCAGCTTTCTCTACCGTCCCGGCCAGCTCGATCCGGAGACCGCCAGCCGCGTCACCGGCGAGGTGCTCGGCCAGTGCGACGATGGCGAGCTTTACCTTCAATATAGCGCCAGCGAGAGCTTCGTGTTCGACGACGGCCGGCTGAAGGTGGCCGATTACAATATGGATTCCGGCTTCGGCCTGCGCGGGATCTCGGGCGAGATGACGGGTTTCGCCCACGCCAATGAAATCAGTGAGGCAGCCATCCGCCGCGCGTCCGAGACGCTGAAGCTGATCGAACTCACCAAATCGACGATGGCCGCGCCCCCGCGCCACAACAACCGCCACCTCTATACGGACGACAATCCGCTGGACGCCGTGCCGTTCGAGAAAAAGGCCGCTCTGTGCGCGGAGATCGATGCCGCCGCCCGCGCGCGCGACCCGCGCGTGGCGCAGGTTTCGGTCGGTCTGTCGGGCAGCTGGTCGGTCGTCGAGATCGTGCGGCCGGACGGCTTCGTCGCCACCGATATCCGCCCGCTGGTGCGCCTTAACGTCTCGATCGTCGCCGAAGAGAATGGCCGGCGCGAGACCGGCAGTTTCGGCTTGGGTGGGCGCTATCTCTATGGCCGCCTGTTCGAAAAGGCGGAGTGGGAACGCGCGATCGACACCGCGCTGGAACAGGCGCTGGTCAATCTGCGCTCGGTCGCTGCGCCTGCGGGCGAGATGACGGTGCTGCTCGGCCCCGGCTGGCCCGGCGTGCTGCTGCACGAGGCGATCGGCCACGGGCTGGAAGGCGATTTCAACCGCAAGGGCACCAGCGCCTTTTCCGGCCGCATCGGAGACCGCGTGGCCGTGCCCGGCGTCACCATAGTCGACGACGGGTCAATCGGCGAACGCCGCGGCTCGCTTTCGATCGATGACGAAGGCACCCCGACGCAGGAAACCGTGCTGATCGAGGACGGAATCCTCAAAGGCTATATGCAGGACCGGATGAACGCCCGGCTGATGGGCGTGCCCGCCACCGGCAACGGCCGCCGTCAGGATTATGCCCATCATCCCATGCCGCGCATGACCAACACCTTCATGAAGAGCGGCGAAGACGATCCGGAGGAATTGCTCAGCCGCGTCAAGGACGGCATTTTCGCCAAGAGCTTCGGCGGCGGACAGGTCGATATCGTGTCCGGTAAGTTCGTGTTCTCCTGCACCGAGGCGTACCGGGTGAAGAACGGTAAGCTGGGCGACCCGATCAAGGGCGCCACACTGATCGGCGATGGACCGACGGTGCTCACCAAACTGACCGGGATCGGCAACGATATGGCGCTGGACGAAGGCGTGGGCATTTGCGGCAAGGGCGGCCAGACGGTGCCCGCAGGCGTGGGTCAGCCGACCCTGCTGGTGGGCGGCCTGACGGTAGGCGGTACTGCCGCGGCCTGACGCGAATTGATCGGGGACCTTTGCTGCTTTCCAGCGTTTCCCCGTTCATGAAGACCTGGACTGACGACATCCTACATTTCTGGTTCGAGCATGTCGGGCCGGACCATTGGTTCAATTCCCGCCCCGAGCTCGACCGCGAAATTCGCGAACGCTACCGCCCGCTCTGGGAAGAGATGCGCGGGGAAGAGGCGATGTTCTTCCTGGGTTCGGCCCGCGAGGCAATGGCTGCGGTAATCCTGTTCGATCAGTTTCCCCGTAACATGTTCCGTGAGAAGCCGGATAGCTTCGCCACCGATCCGCTGGCCAAATCCATCGCCACCCAGGCTGTCGACATGGGCTATGAGGAAGCGCTGGAAGGGTCCGAAAAGGCGTTCCTGTTCATGCCCTTCATGCACAGCGAAAGCCTTGAGGATCAGGACCGCGCGGTGGCGCTGTTCAGCCGCGCTGGTCTGGAAGAGAATTTGCAGTTCGCCATCGGCCACCGCGAACTGATCCGTCGCTTCGGACGCTTTCCGCATCGCAATCCCGTGCTGGGCCGCGAAAGCAGCCCGGAAGAGCTTCAGGCTATCGAGGACTGGCATTCGTGAAGGGCATGGCATCAGTCAGGGAGAAGAGCTGATGGGGCTGGTCCGGATCGCGCAATTTCCCGATCGCATGGCAGCAGATCTGGCACGGTTGCAGCTCGCCGCCGAGGGCATCGAGAGCGTCGTCTTCGATGGCGGGATGGCGAGCCTTGGCCTGGGCATGATGACGCCCGCGCGGCTGATGGTGGCAAAAGAGGACGCGGATGACGCGCGCGATCTTCTGGGGAGCGCCGAAACGGACGAGGGCGCATGATCCGCGTCGCCAGCTACAATATCCACAAGGCCGTCGGCACCGATCGCAAACGCGATCCGCAGCGCATTTGCCGCGCGCTGGGTGCGCTGAAGGCCGATGTGGTGACGCTGCAGGAAGCCGATATGCGCTTCGGATCGCGCCAGAGCGTGTTGCCCGAGGCACAGGTGCGCGAGGCGGGTTACGACATCGTACCGTTCCATATCCGCCCCGGCGGCATCGGCTGGCACGGCAATGCAGTGCTGGTGAAGCACGGCCACCGGGTACGCACGGCGCGCGCGCTGGACCTGCCGACTCTGGAGCCGCGCGGCGCGGTGTTGGCCGAGGTCGATATCGACGGGCGCACCATGCGCGTGATCGGCATGCATCTCGACCTGTCCGGCCTATGGCGGCGGCGGCAGGTGCGCAGTGTGATCGCGCATCTTGATGCCTGCGGCGAAGCCATGCCCACCGTGCTGATGGGCGATCTCAATCAATGGTCCAACCGCGGCTGCCTCAGTGAATTTACCGGCCACCCGCATTACCGGCTGCTCGATACCCCGAAGAGCTTCCACAGCCGCAAGCCGGTGAGCCGGCTGGACCGGATCATCACCAGCCACGAATGGCGCTGCGAGGCCACGGGAACGCTGGAAAATGCTGCACTGCAAGCAGGATCGGACCATCTGCCGGTATGGGCGGACCTGAAATTGCATGACCACTGAGCATTGGGTCAAAAACGACTGATCTACAGCTTCATCCCGTAACAAAATTGCAAAAGCGTCTTGTGCGCTGCAACATGAGTTGATAGCCTCCGTGCTCCGGCGCGTCAGAATCGAAGTGAAAAACCACTCGGCTGCCGTGCGATGCAGCAAAAGGGGGCATCGACGTGAAATTATGTATCGCCATCATCAAGCCGCACAAACTTGATGCGGTCCGCGAAGCGCTGACCGACATCGGTATTTCCGGCATGACCATCACCGAAGTGAAGGGCTTCGGGCGCCAAAAGGGCCATACTGAGACCTATCGCGGCGCAGAATATTCGATCAGCTTCGTACCCAAGGTAAAGATCGAGATCGCCTGTTCGGACGATCTGGCGGCGCGCGTCGTCGAAACGCTTCAGGAAAGCGCGGGCAGCGGATCGATCGGCGATGGCAAGATCTTCACCGTGCCGCTGGAGAGCGCTGTGCGCATCCGCACCGGCGAAACCGCGGACGCTGCGCTGTGACCGGATTTCAGACGAACAAGGGGGCCCCGATGCTCAAACTCCTTCCCAAGATTGCGGGCGGCCTGACCGCTGCCGCCTTCGCCGCTCCCGCCGCGGCCATGCAGACGCCCGTCCCGGCGGAAGCGGTCACCGCCGTGGTCGACAAGGGCGACACCGCCTGGATGATGACCGCCACCGTCCTCGTGATGGCGATGATCGTGCCTGGCCTAGCGCTGTTCTACGGCGGCCTGGTGCGCACCAAGAACATGCTCTCGGTGCTGACGCAGATCATCGCGGTGGCCAGCTTCGCCATGATTATCTGGGTGATCTACGGCTATTCCACCGCCTTCGGGCCGGAAGGCAATGCCTTTATCAGCTGGGGCAATCTGTTCCTGGCGAACACCAATGCGGAATCCACCGCGGCGACGTTCTCGGATGGGTTCAAGATCCCAGAATATGTGTTCATCGCCTTCCAGATGACCTTCGCCGCGATCACGGTGAGCCTGGTCGTCGGCGGTCTGGTGGAGCGCATGAAATTCTCTGCGCTGATGATCTTCGCACTGATCTGGCTGACCATCGCTTATTTCCCGATCGCGCATATGGTCTGGGCAACCGGCGGCCTCATCTTCGACATGGGCGCGCTGGACTTTGCGGGCGGTACCGTGGTCCACATCAATGCCGGTATCGCGGCGCTGGTGGGCGCGATGATCCTGGGGCCGCGGCTCGGCTACAAGAAGGATATCATGGCGCCGCACTCGCTCACCATGACGCTGATCGGCACCGGTCTGCTTTGGGTCGGCTGGTTCGGCTTCAACGCCGGTTCCGCGCTTGAAGCGAACGGTTCGGCGGGCCTGGCGCTCATCAACACCTTCGTCGCCACGGCTGCGGGTGTCCTGTTCTGGATGCTGACCGAGCGGATGATGGGCCATAAGGGTTCGCTGCTCGGGGCCTGTTCGGGTGCGATCGCGGGCCTTGTCGCAGTGACGCCCGCCGCAGGAAACAGCGGCCCGTTCGGCGCGATCCTGCTGGGCGCGATCGCTGCGATCCTGTGTGCCTGGTTCGTCGTCGGGGTGAAGCCGAAGTTGAAGCTCGACGATTCGCTGGATGCCTTCGGTATTCACGGCATCGGCGGCATCATCGGCTCGATCGGCACAGCCTTCACCATGCTGCCCGCGCTGGGTGGCCCAGGCGCGGCGGATTACAATGTCATCGGCCAGCTTATCATCCAGATCGAAGCGGTGCTGATCGCCATCGTCTGGTCCGGCGTCGCGGCGGCCATCGCCTTTACGATCGCCAAGCTGCTCACCGGCCTGCGCGTTTCCGAAGAGGTGGAGCGCGAAGGGCTTGACCTCGGCGAACATGGCGAGCGCGCCTATAATTACTGACAAGATTGGCGACGCGGATCACCCTCTCCGTCCGCGTCGCCAAACCGGCGTTCCTCCTGCGAACGAACGACTGGCCGGTGCCCCATGGGGTGCCGGCTTTTTTCTTAACCGGTTCAGCGGTCCAGCGGCACCATGCGTAGCCTCAGCCCGTCCTTCGGCTTCGGGATCGGCCAGGCTTGCCATTCGGGCGCATAGCCCGGCTCGATCTCAAGCCGCATGCGCGTGAGCATGTGATGCACGATGATCTTCATCTGCATATAGGCGAAGTGCAGCCCCAGGCACATATGCGCGCCCCCGCCGAAGGGCACCCAGGCGAAGCGATGCCTCGCCTTTACCTGATCGGGCGTGAAGCGTGTGGGATCGAACCGCTCCGGATCCGGCCAATATTCTGCCATCATATGGGTGAAGCTGGGGCTGACGCTCACCGCCGTTCCCGCCGGAATGTCATAACCACCGAAGGAAAAATCGCGCAGCGCCCGGCGCGGGATGGAGGGCACCGGCGCGATCATGCGCAGCACTTCCTTGAAGAACATCTCGGTCTCTTCCAGCTTGCCGAGATCGTCATAGGCCAGGCCCTCGCCCGCAGGCGCGGCGGACAGGCATTCGGCGCGCAGCCGCTCCTGCCAATCGGAATGCTGCGCCAGATACCAGGCCATCGACGTCACCGAGCTGGTAATCGTGTCGTGCGCAGCCATCATCAGAAAATTCATGTGATCGACGATTTCGGCAGCGGTCAGGCGGGAGCCATCCTCGCGCTCCGCCCGGCAAAATTGGCTGAACATATCCTCGCCGCTTCCATCGGCACGGCGCTGCTCCACCATTGGCCTGAAATAATCGACCAGAAAGGCGCGCCCCTTCACCCCGCGGCCCATCTGCGTGAACGGCAGCGGGCGCCGCACCACGCCCACAGAGGCCTGCACCATATCGACGAAGGCCTGGTTCACCTTCTGCGCATCGGGCCCGAACGGGATACCGAGAAAGGCCGTGGCGGCCAGTTCCAGCGTAAGCTGCTTGATCTCCGGATAGAAACGGATGTCGCGTCCCGCCCAACCGGCGATCCGGTCTCGCGCGCCATCGCGCAGCACCTCTGCATATGCGCGCATCGGCTCCGGCTTGAAGGCTGCCTGCAGCGCGCGCCGGTCCACCCGGTGCTTTTCGAAATCGAGCAGCATCAGCCCGCGCGGGAAAAGCAGGTTCAGGATCGGTCCCCATCCCTGTTCGCTGCTGAACAGTTTATCGCGATCGAACAGGACAAGCTCGTTGGCGTCCGCGCCCGCCAGCGCCACGGTGTCAAAACCGAAGCTTTTCACACGGTAGACAGGCCCGTGCGCGCCATACATCCTGCGCGAAAATGCCGCCGGATCGCGCAGCACCTCCAGTGTCGATCCCAGAACCGGCAGGCCGTCCGCGCCCGGAATAGCGGCGAGCGCCGCGCTGTCCGCTCGTCTGGTCCAATGAGGATTGGCCACCTCTTCGTGCGCCAGCGCCCTTGCCATAATCCGCTCCTGATCAGCACGCATCTAATGACGTCCGTAGCTGGATCATGTGCGATTTCATTTCGAAATGAAACCCTTACGCAGCGTCAGCGGACGGCGTGGCGACGGCTTACCTTCTCGGCGGGAGGAACCCTGCCCGCCCCCGCCGGTTGACCCGGCAAGCAGATATCAAGGACATGAAGAATGAAAAAATCGCGCGACGATGTTGAAGCTCCCGAGGCAGTAAATACCGAACAGCAGGAGGCCGGGCAGGCTCAGGATGTGGCGCAGGACGCGCTCGATCGGCACAACCAGTTCGGCCATGAAAGCACCGACGAGGATAAGCCCGGCAAGTCGGGCGAGTAAAGATACCTCTTCAGGGGCCGGTAACCGATCCGGCTCCCATCCGATAAAAAGCGACTTCGCGCTCCAACGGGCGCGAAGTTTGTGTGCTGGAGATATGGTGCGTCTTAGCCCGTCGACCGACGTTCAGGCGCCGTCATCTTTCAGGCCGTCCAGCGCCAGTTCTCCTTCGCCATAAAGATAGCTGGGATCGAACTCCCCGATGACGCGCAGGCCTTGCTCGTCCAGAATTTCGATCTGGCCGTCGCCATGAGGCTTCAGCAGGCCGCGCTCGCGCAAGTTTCGGAAGCTGCGATTGGCGTGGACTGGCGTAATCCCGCAAGCTTCCGCATAATCGCGCTGCAGCAGCGGGATAGGCAAAGATTGGCCGTCATATTGGCCGATCAACCGCAGCCGCTCGATCAATTCGCAGATCAGGTGCGCTATTCGGCCCTCGGCGTGCAACCGTCCGAGGCGGAATATCCATTCGCGGTGCTGAGCGGCATCGAGCAATGTGGAAAACCACATCGCCCGGCCGAGATGGGGCCAATCGGCGATGAGGCGGGTAAGATCGCTGTGAGCAAACTGGGCGACCACCGTTTCCGTCAGCGTACCGACATGGTGATCGAGCCGCTTCATGGCGTAGCCGTGCAAATCCACGAAATCGCCCTGAACATTCACGCCGAGAAGTTGCCGTTCGCCCTTCTTATCGTCGAGATGCCGCAGCATTGTGCCCTCGACGATAAAATAGCTGTATTCGAGCCGATCGCCCCGCCGGACCAGCGTTTCGCGCGGTCCCAGACGGATAGTGCTGCCGGCGGTCGCTTCGAGCGCGGCCCGTTCATCGTGCGAAAGATCGTGTCGCAGCCGCCCGCGAAGAAAAAGCTTCGTCAGCACATAGGTCTCCTTGGCATCACAGTCCGGTATCAGTGGCCGAGGGGGTGGTCAAACCGACATAGATCAACCGGGGACCAGACAGGGGCGGATCGTATGCCGCAAACCGTGCGCTAAGCGGCAAGCCGTTGTCGCAGCGCGAAGAGCCATTGCGGAGATATCAGCGTCCTCTCCAGCGATATCGATTGATTGCGACCGTAATGCGCCGATAAAGCGGTTTCGAATTTGCTGAAGGTCCAGAATTCCTTGAACATGAAAACAGACGCGCGGACATTTCGGGTTTCCGCGAGCGGATGGGCGCTGGCGGGCCTGTTCGTTGGGGTTGCGTTCTTCATCTTCAGCGCGCTCGCCGCCTATTCAAACGTGCTCGACATGCGCGAATATGATGCGCGCATCCGGAACACCCATGTCGTGCTGAACACGCTCGACGATCTGCTGATATCCGCGTTGAATGCGGAAACGGGCGAGCGCGGATTCCTGGTGACGGGCAATGAATCCTATCTGGAGCCTTTTCATGAGGGCGTCGGCGACGCACGTAGAAATCTCCTCCTACTTGAGCAACTTACGCAGGATAGCGCCGCACAGCGCGCCCACGTCGATACGCTGCGGTCACGGATAGAGAACAAGTTCCGCTTTACTGAGCGAGCAATCCGCACGCGGCGCGATGAGGGGCTGGCGCCGGCTGTCGACCTGACCGAAACCAATGGCGGGAAAATCGCGATGGACGCGATCCGTGATCAGCTGGCGCAGATGGAGCAGGAAGAACTGCGCCTGCGCGAAGAGCATGTGAGCGAGCTTAAGACAGCCACCCGTACCGCCCTGCTAAGCGCCATCGGCACCAGCCTGATCGGTATTGCCCTGACGATCGCGATCTTCATCCTGCTGATCCGCACCAACCGCAGCCGTGAGCGTCAGCAATGGCTACAGACCGCGCAGGTGACCCTGTCCGAAGCGATGCGGGGTGAGAAAACGGTGCGCGAACTGGCGGCAGCGGTGCTGTCCGTGCTGGCGGAGCGAAGCAGCGCGAGCGCGGGTGCGCTGTTCAAGGGCGAGGGCGGGAAATTCCGGCGCGTCGCCATGCTGGGTGTGGCCGACGAAACCGCGGTACCCAGCAGCTTTGGCCAGGGCGAAGGTTTGCTCGGCAAAGTCGCGGCGGACGCGCGCGCGGTGAAGCTGTCCGATATCCCGCCCGGTTATCTCAAGATCGGTTCGGCGCTGGGCAATGACGCACCGCGTCACTTGGTGATCGCCCCGGCCTTTACCGACGGCCATGTGAATGCCGTGATCGAACTGGGCTTTTTCGGCGAGGTCGATGAGCGGGTCCTTGATCTTCTCGAAACCGTCTCCGGCTCGGTGGGCATCGCGCTGCGCTCGGCGCGTTTCCGCGAGCAGTTGCAGGAGGCCCTGGAAGAGACGCAGCGGCAGGCCGGCGAATTGCAGGCGCAGAGCGAAGAACTGCGCGTCTCCAATGAGGAATTGGAAGAGCAGGGCAACGCGCTGAAGGAATCGCAGGCGCGCCTGGAACTGCAGCAGGTAGAGCTGGAACAGACCAATACGCAGCTGGAGGAGCAGGCACAGACGCTCGAGGCCCAGCGCGACGAACTGAGCCGCGCGGCCGCGACGCTTCAGCTGAAAGCGCGCGAGCTGGAGCAGGCGAGCCAGTATAAATCGGATTTCCTCGCCAATATGAGCCATGAGCTGCGCACGCCGCTCAATTCCCTACTGATCCTCTCCAAGCTGCTCGCCGACAATGCCGACGGCAATCTTTCGGCCGATCAGATCAAGTTTGCGCGCACGATCGAGTCTTCGGGCAACGATCTGCTGGTTTTGATCAACGATATTCTGGATCTCTCGAAGATCGAGGCGGGTCATGTCGAGATCGAGGCGGCACCCGTTGCGACCGAGCGGCTCGCCGCCGATCTTCGCAAGACCTTCGAACCGATTGCGCAGCAGCGCGGGCTGACGCTGGACATCTCCGTCGACACCGACGCGCCGCGGTCCTTGGAGACCGACCGGATGCGACTGGAGCAGGTGCTGAAAAACCTGCTGTCCAATGCCCTCAAATTTACCGAGGAGGGCAGCGTTTCGCTCTCGATCGCATCCGGGGAGGATAACCATGTCCTGTTCACGGTCGCCGACACCGGCATCGGTATCGCGCAGGCGCAGCGGGAGGCGATCTTCGAGGCGTTCCAGCAGGCCGACGGCACGATCAGCCGCAAGTTCGGCGGCACCGGCCTTGGTCTGTCGATCTCGCGCGAGCTGACCCGTCTGCTAGGCGGCACCATCCGGCTGGAAAGCGAAGTGGGCAAGGGCAGCACCTTCATTGTGACCATTCCCGCCGCCTATGATCCTGGCAAGGTGGCCCCGCGCCAGCCGCCCCTCGCCGCGGCGGAACTGCCGGCAGTCCCCCCGCCGCCTCCGACATCGAAGCCCGCCCGTGCAGCCCCCGCCGCGCTGGCCGATGATCGCGACAAGCTTAGCGAAGACGAGCGCCTGCTGCTGGTGATCGAGGATGATCCGTCGTTCGCCGCGATCCTGTGCGATCTGTCGCGCGAACTGGGTTTTCAGTGCATCGTGGCGGGAACCGCGCAGGACGCGATCAACCACGCAAAGGAGTATCGGCCGAACGCCATCCTTCTGGACATTGGCCTGCCCGATCAGTCCGGCCTCACCGTGTTGGACCGGCTGAAGCATGACGAGGAAACGCGGCATATCCCGGTCCACGTCATCTCCGGATCGGACCAGAGCCAGACCGCGCTGGCGCTCGGCGCGATCGGTTTTCTGGAAAAACCCGCACCGCGCGAGCAGCTGGCCGAGGTGCTGGCCGGTTTGCAGGAGAAACTCGCATCGCGCATGCGCCGCGTGCTGATCGTGGAAGACGATCAGGTCCAGCGCGAGGCGGTGGGCGCGCTTCTTCGCTCGCAGGACGTGGAGACCGTCGGCGTCGGCACCGCCGCCGACTGTTTGGAGGAGCTGCGCGGCGCGCCCTATGACTGCATCGTCCTTGATCTGTCGCTTCCCGACGCATCGGGCTTCTCGCTGCTGGAAACGCTGAGCGAGGAAGGCGAAGCCGCGCCCCCGCCGGTGATCGTCTACACCGGGCGCGATCTGTCGGCACAGGAGGAGCAGAGGCTGCGGCGCTATTCCAGCTCCATCATCATCAAGGGCGCCAAGTCGCCCGAACGACTGCTGGACGAGGTGTCGCTCTTCCTGCACCGGGTGGTATCGGAACTGCCGCCGGAACAGCGCCAGATGATCGAAAAGGCGCGCCACCGCGATGCCGTTCTGGAAGGCAAGCGCATCCTCATCGTCGAGGATGACGTGCGCAACGTCTATTCGCTCACCAGCGTGCTGGAGCCGCGCGGCGCGCTGACGCGGATTGCGCGTAACGGGCAGGAGGCGATCGATGCGCTGCAGGATGCGGCAGGCGATGCCGATAAGACCATCGATCTGGTGCTGATGGACGTGATGATGCCGGTGATGGACGGGCTTACCGCCGTGCGGGCCATCCGCGCCGATCCGCAATGGCGCAAGCTTCCGATCGTGATGCTGACGGCCAAGGCGATGCCCGATGATCAGCAGAAATGCATCGATGCGGGAGCCAATGACTATATGGCCAAGCCGATTGATGTGGACAAATTGCTGTCCTTGGTGCGGGTCTGGATGCCGCGCTGATGAGCGAGCATATCGAGGATATCGAGATCCAGCTTCTGCTGGACGCGCTCTATCGCCACTATCACTACGATTTCCGGCATTATGCCCGCGCCTCCATCAAGCGGCGCCTGCTGCAAGCGCGCGACAAATGGGGCTTTGACAGTATCTCGGCGATCCAGTCCGCCGTCCTGCACGACGAAACCATGCTGCCGCAGCTGCTCGATTTCCTGACGGTTCAGGTCAGCGAGATGTTCCGCGATCCCGGTTATTTCCGGGCCTTGCGCGAACAGGTCGTGCCGCATCTTCGCACCTATCCGTCGCTGAAAGTCTGGGTTGCTGGCTGCAGCAATGGCGAGGAGCTCTATTCGCTCGCCATTCTGTTCGCCGAGGAAGGGCTGGCGCAGCGGACCATCTTCTACGCTACCGATATCAATCCGGCGGCGCTGAAAGCGGCTCAGGCAGGCATCTATCCTATGGACCGCATTCGCCTGTTCACCGAAAATCACCAACTATCCGGTGGCCGGTCTTCGCTATCGGACTATTATACCGCCAATTATGACCGGGCGATTTTCGACAAATCCTTGCGCGAGCGGACCGTTTTCTCCGATCATAGCCTGGTGACCGACGCGGCCTTTGGCGAAATGCACCTGATATCGTGCAGGAATGTCCTGATCTATTTCGATCGGGCGTTGCAGGACCGCGCCGTCGGCCTGTTCGGCGAATCGCTTGCGCGCGGGGGCTTTCTCGGCATCGGATCGAAGGAAAGCCTCCGCTTTTCCAACCAGGCCGCCGCCTTTGCCCCTTTCGTGCGCGAGCAGAAGATTTATCGCAGGAAGAGCTTGTGAAGAAGCGTGCGGTGGTCATCGGCGCGTCGGCCGGCGGGGTTCAGGCGCTTTCGCAGCTGCTACCGGACCTGCCGCCGGACTTTCCGGTGCCGGTGATGATCGTCGTCCACATTCCGGCGCGCCGGGACAACGCGCTCGTCGAGCTGTTCGATCGCAAGTGCCGGATGGCGGTGAAGGAAGCGGAGGACAAGGAACCGCTGGCCGCGGGCACGATCTATTTCGCGCCGCCCGATTATCATCTGCTGGTGGAAGCCGATGGCACGCTCGCGCTGTCTTCCGATGAAACCGTCAACCACTCGCGCCCCGCGATCGATGTATTGTTCGAAACCGCTGCCGACGCCTTTGGCCCGGCGCTGACGGGCATCCTGCTGACAGGGGCAAATCATGACGGCGCGCGCGGCATGAGGGCCATGTCCGATGCAGGCTCTCTTTGCATCGTTCAGGATCCGGCAAGCGCGGAAATTGCCACCATGCCGGAGGCCGCGCTTGCCGCATGTCCCGATGCCCGCGCAATGGAACTGCACGAAATCGAACAATTACTGGAGGCGATGGTCGAACGATGACCGATCCCGTCAAATTCCTGCTGGTGGACGATCTGGAGGAGAACCTGATCGCGCTGCAAGCCCTGCTCGCGCGGGACGGGTTGCTTCTGCACACCGCCCGAAGCGGTGAAGAAGCGCTCGAGCTGATGCTGGATAATGATTATGCGCTCGCCCTCCTGGATGTGCAGATGCCGGGTATGGACGGTTTCGAACTCGCCGAATTCATGCGCGCCAATGAACGATCGCGGCACATCCCGATCATTTTCGTGACGGCCGGCACGGCAGACGCCTCGCGCCGCTTCCGGGGATATGAAGCAGGCGCGGTCGATTTCATCCAGAAGCCGATCGAAGCGGACATCCTGCGCTCCAAGTCCAACGTGTTCCTGGATCTTTACGCGCAGCGCCGTCAAATCACCGCGCAGCGCGACGAACTTGCCGAGCTGACTGCCGCCCTGCAGGATGCCGACCAGCAGAAGAACCGTTTTCTGGCGGTACTCGCCCACGAATTGCGCAATCCGCTGGCGGTGCTTTCCTCCGGTCTCAACATTCTGGAGCGCGCGTCCGAAGGCAGCAGCGCGGACCGCGTCCGGCAATCGATGCGCCAGAACATGCTCCACGTCTCGCGCCTCGTCGACGATCTGCTCGATATCAACCGGATCGAGCATGGCAAGATTTCGCTGCAAAGCCAGACCGTCGAGCTACAGCAGCTGTTACCCACCGCGCTGGACCTCAACCGGCTCGGCATCGCCGAGGGCAATCATCAGCTGATCGTCGATGTGCCCGACGCGCCGATCCTGCTGGAAGCCGACCCTGCCCGTCTGATCCAGATCATCAGCAATATCGTCGGCAATGCCGCGCGCTACACGACCCGCGGCGGGGAAATCCGGGTCGATGTGTCGCGCGAAGACAGCTTCGCCGTCATCATCATATCCGACAATGGCATCGGCATCGCGCCCGAGAAACAGGCGCGGATTTTCGATATGTTCGAACAGTCAAACAGCGGTCTCGGCACGGTGGGCGATGGGCTGGGAATTGGCCTGGCCCTCGTCAAACAGCTTGTGGAGCTTCACGGCGGCACTATCGGGTTGCGCAAAAGCCTCCCTGGTGAAGGCAGCACTTTTGAAGTGCGCCTTCCCATCAAATCCTAGCGCACGCTGCACATGGCCCGGTCGGCCGCCAAGGATCGCCGGCGTCAGCGGCTGCCGACCATGCCTTCGCACAACTGCTCCACCACCGCCGGATCGGCTAGGGTGGAGACGTCACCGATCTGATCGGGCTGCCCTTCCGCGATCTTCCTCAGCACGCAGCGCATGATCTTGCCGCTGCGCGTCTTGGGCAGGCCGGGCGCGAACTGGATCGCATCGGGCATGGCGATCGGGCCGATCTCGCTGCGCACCCATCTGCACAGCGCGTCGCGCAGCGTTTCGTCGCCCTCCTGATCCGCATTGAGCGTGACGAAGGCGTAGATGTCCTGCCCCTTGATGTCGTGCGGCATGCCCACCACCGCCGCTTCCGCCACCTGCTCATGTGCCGCCAGCCCGCTTTCCACTTCGCCGTACACCTTGCGCATTTGCCCCGGCCAGCTCCGTGTGAGCACCAGATCGCCCTCCAACGTCCGCCCTTCTGTATCGACCAGCTGCAAAAACACGCCCGGCAGCGGCTTCGTCGCCGAGACCGGCTTCGCCTCCGCCACGCCGGGGACGGGCGCGATCAGCGCCGCCCCGGTTTCGGTCTGCCACCAGCTATCGACGATGTCGCAACGCCCGCCGCCGACCACGCGGTGATACCAGTTCCAGGCCTCCGGATTGATCGGCTCACCCACCGTGCCGAGCAGCCGCAGGCGGGACAGATCGTGGCGCTTCACCGGCTCCTCCCCCTCGCGCATCAGCGCGCGGATCGTGGTGGGCGCGGTGGGCGCGGTGTAGAACACGGTGACGCCCAGCCGCTCGCAAGCGAGCATGGCGACCTCCGCTTCGGGCATCATCGGCATGTAGAGGACGACGCGGTCTCCCTTCGCGACGCCCTGCGCCTTCAGCGCATTGGCGAAGCGGCAGACCTCGCATGCAGTTCGCGAAAGCTGAGCGTACGTCCCTCGCCCGGCTCATCCCCTTCGAAGACGATGGCGGGCTGCTCACCGCGGCTTACCAGATGGCGATCGAGACAATTGACTGAGACGTTCAGCTCCCCGTCCGCGAACCACCCAATGCCGAAATCGACTTTGTTGAACCTGCTTCCGTCCGCTTTCGTCGGGAAGACGCTCCAGTCCAAGCGGCGGGCCTCCGGGCGCTACCGGTTGCGGTGAACCCGGCGACGTCAGATGCGATCGCCGGGCGGTGCAGCGCCTCAGAAGAAGCCGAGCTTTTTCGGGCTGTAGCTGACCAGCATGTTCTTGGTCTGCTGGTAGTGGTCGAGCATCATGCGATGGTTTTCGCGCCCGATGCCGGACTGCTTGTAGCCGCCGAAGGCTGCATGGGCGGGATAGGCATGGTAGCAATTGGTCCACACGCGGCCCGCCTGGATCGCGCGGCCGAAGCGATAGCAGGTGTTGGCATCGCGGCTCCACACGCCGGCCCCCAGGCCATAGAGCGTGTCGTTGGCGATGCTCAGCGCCTCGTCCCGATCCTTGAAGGTGGTGACGGAGAGGACGGGACCGAAGATCTCCTCCTGGAAAATCCGCATCCGGTTGTGGCCGCGGAACACGGTGGGTTTCACATAGTATCCGCCCGCGATGTCGCCCTCGAACCGCGCCGCCTCGCCGCCGGTCAGCAGCTCGGCGCCTTCCTGCTTGCCGATGTCGATATAGGAGAGGATCTTCTCCTGCTGTTCGGACGAGGCCTGCGCGCCGATCATCGTCTCCATATCGAGCGGGTTGCCCGCCTTGATCGCCTCGACGCGTTGGATCGCGCGTTCCATGAAGCGGTCGTAGATGTTCTCGTGCACCAGCGCGCGGCTGGGGCAGGTGCAGACCTCCCCCTGATTGAGCGCGAACATCACGAAGCCCTCGATTGCCTTGTCGAGATAATCGTCATCCTCCCGGCACACATCCTCGAAGAAGATGTTCGGGCTCTTGCCGCCCAACTCCAGCGTTACCGGGATCAGGTTTTCGGTGGCATATTGCATGATGAGGCGGCCGGTCGTCGTCTCGCCGGTGAAGGCGATCTTGGCGATCCGGCTGCTGCTGGCGAGCGGCTTGCCCGCCTCCACGCCGAAGCCGTTGACCACATTGACCACGCCTGCGGGCAACAGATCGCCGATCAGCTCCATCAGCACCATGATCGAGGCCGGGGTCTGTTCTGCCGGTTTCAGCACCACGCAGTTGCCCGCCGCCAGCGCAGGGGCAAGCTTCCACACCGCCATCAGGATGGGGAAGTTCCACGGGATGATCTGGCCGACCACGCCGAGCGGCTCGTGGAAATGATAGGCGACCGTGTCGTGGTCGATTTCCGAAATGCTGCCTTCTTGGGCGCGGATGCATCCGGCGAAATAGCGGAAATGGTCGATCGCGAGCGGGATGTCGGCGGCCATCGTCTCGCGCAGCGGCTTGCCATTGTCCCAGGTCTCCGCGATGGCAAGCTTCTGGAGGTTCTCCTCCATCCGGTCCGCGATCCGGTTCAGGATCAGCGCTCGCTCGCCCACGCTCATGCGGCCCCAGGCGTCCTTCGCTGCGTGGGCGGCGTCCAGCGCGGCTTCCACATCCTCCGCCTGGCTGCGCGCGATCCGGCCGACGGGTTTGCCGGTGACCGACGAGATATTGTCGAAATAGCGCCCGTCTTTCGGCGCGGTCCATTTGCCGCCGATGAAGTTATCGTAGCGTTCCGCGAACGGCGCCGTCATCGCAGCGGCGGGGTTGGTCTGCATGTCCATCACGTCATCCTCTCATGTTCGCCGGGCCCTCCCGGTCATGAGCATGATGGTTCCGCGAAATGGGGTGCTTGGCCAGAGCGCCGGGCCGACGCATGCCCACATCTGTCTCGCTATCGAGACAGATCAGGCCGTCGACCCGTCAGCCGCGCGAAAGGCCGGCCTTTTCCATGCGCCGATAGAGCGTGGCACGACCGATACCGAGCGCTTTGGCGGCGCGGGTGGCGTTGCCGTCGGCCGCCGCCAAAGCGCGCCGCAGCACCGCCCTGTCCGAGTCGCGGAAGCTGTCCACCGGGGCGCCGCCCAGAATATCGGACGCGCTGCGGCAGGCGGTCAGGCAGTCGTCGGACAGGCTGAAACGGCGACGCGCGGCGTGCGTGGCACCGATCACCAAGTCGTCGCGGTCCACCGCCAACAGGGCCGCATCGCCGCCGGGCAGGTTCGCATCGATGATCCGGTGGCCCGCGAAATAGCGGCGGAAGACTCCGCTTTCGATCCGGCGCGCCGCATCCTGCACGATCTTTTGAATCAGCGCCGCCGTGGCCAGGCTGTGGTCGTCCCGGCAACTCGAAATATCGAGCGCGCCCACCAGCCGCCCGCCTGCGTCGCGAACGGGCGCGTCCATGCAGCTGATACCGATATTGCGGCAGGCGAAATGCTGATCGCGGTGGATGGTCACCGGGCGGCCTTCCACCAGGCAGGTGCCGATCCCGTTCGTCCCTTCGCGGCTCTCGCTCCAGATGCCGCCGGGGGTGAGGCCCACCTGATCGAACATATCGCGGTCCCCCTCCTGACTCCGCGCCTCCAGGATCACGCCGTCATTGTCGGACAGCATCACGGCGCATCCGGTGGCCGCCACGGTCTGGAAAAGCTGGTCGAGCAGCGGCCGGGCCACTTCCAGCATGAGTTCATGGCGCCGCTGCCGCTGCGTCAGATCGCTTTGGGAAACGAGTTCCGGCTTTTGCGCGGCGCCGGCGTCGAGGCCGTGTTTGAGCCCGGACCGGCACCAGCTGGCCGCAACCAACGACTGCGCGGCGCGCGTCGTTGAGCTTAAGACCCTCTCCACATAGTCCCGATGTCGCTCGGCCATGAAGAGGTCGTAGCGCAATTTCACCCGTTTGGCGACGGGCCTGATATTGGTGCGATTACGGCTCGCGGATCACCGGTGTCAGGGGTTTGCGGATGATCGCGGGCGCATCGCGCCATCCGCCGCCCAGCGCCTCGAACACGCGCACCTGATCGGTGGCGACCTGCGCGCGCGCGCTGGCGAGTTCGGTCTTGGACTGGATCAGCGTGCGCTCGGCATCCAGCACATCGAGGAAACCCGCAACGCCTCCCTTGTAGAGCCGCCGGACATCGCGCGCAGCCAGCGCGGCATCCTCCTCCGCCAGCCTAAGATCTTCCGCCCGGTCCAGATCCTGCGCCAGGCGGGCTATGCTGGTTTCCGTCTCGCGCAGCGCGGTCAGCACGGTACCGTCGAAATCGGCAAGCCGCGCTTCTGCCTGCGAATTTGCCGCGGCAAGCTGCGCGCGCGCGACGCTGCGATTGGGGAAAGTCCAGGTGAGCAGCGGGCCGATGCTCCAGCGAAAGCCGCGATCGCGCACGATATCCTCGATCTTGGTCGCGGTGGTGCCGATCGATGCGCCAAGGCTGATCGAGGGATAGAGATCGGCCGCCTGAACGCCGATCTGCGCGATAGACTGGGCCAGCCGCCGCTCTGCCTCCCGCACGTCCGGGCGGCGGCGCAGCAGCGCGCGTCCGTCCCCGGTGGGGATCGGATCGGCGAGGATTGGCGGCTCGGTACAGGCCGCCGCCGCGCTCGGCTCGTTCTGCGGCAGATCGCCCGTCAGCGTTGCGAGCCGCAGCAGAGCGCTGCGCCGATCGGTAAGCAGGGGCGGCAGCGACGCCTCCGTCTGGCGCAGCAGCGTGCGCGCGCGCACCACATCGTTGCGGCCCGTAATCCCCGCAGCGAAGCGCCGCTGCGTCACGTCCAGATTCTGCTGCGCCCGGCCGATCGCCTCCTTCTGCACCGCGATGCGGAGGTTGGCCGAGCAGCTGTCGACATAAGCGAGCGTCGTCTGCGCAGCGACATTGACGCGGGCAAGATCGAGCGCCGCCAGCGCTGCCCCCGCATTGGCATCCTGCGCCTCCACCCCGCGCTTCAGCCGCCCGAACAGGTCGAAATCGTAGGAGATCATCTCGCCTGCTTTATAAACCGGCCCCGGATCGAGCGCTTGCGGAGCGCCCACCGCATCGGCGGACTGCTGGCCATAGGTCGGGTTGACGCTGAGCGATGTCTCCGGAAGCCGCCGCGCATCCGCCGCCCCCAGCAGTGCCAGCGCACGGGCCAGGTTCGCCGCCGCCGAACGCAGATCGGTGTTGTGGACCAGTGCTTTTTCGACAAGCGCATCCAGCGCCGGATCGCGATAGAGCTGCCACCAATGGTCGGGCAGCGGCTGCTGGGTGAAGGCCGGTCCGTTGTCGGACAGCTCGGGTGCCGGAGCCTCGCCGGTCAGCACCGGCGGCGTGCGATAGTCCGGCCCCGCCGTCTTGCACGCGGCCAGCGAGAGCAGCGCCGAAGCGGCCACCATCGCGGAGAGAATCTTCTTCATCGCCGCGCTCAGTCAGCCAATGGCGGCTGGCCTTGGCGCAGCGTCGTTTTGGGGCGGGCGGGCGTCACGGGACGGCCCACCGTGCGGCGCGGCGCGGCGGTCGGCACGATGGTGACCGAAGCCGTGCGCCCCGCGATCAGGCGCATATCGCGCGGGATCTTGTCGATCACGATGCGCACCGGGACGCGCTGGGCCAGGCGAATCCAGCTGAAGGTGGGCTGGATATTCGGCAGTTCGTTGTTCGAAGGCTGGCTCTCGCGGTCGTCGATCCCGCCGCTGATGCTGTCGACATGGCCCAGGATCGCGCGATCGTCATTGCCCAGCAGCGTGACGCGCGCCTTGTCCCCGATCCGGAACTCATCGAGCTTCGTTTCCTCGAAATAGCCCACCACATAGTAGCTGTCGGTATCCACCAGAGCGAACACCGGTTTGCCGGTCTGCACATAATCCCCCGGCCTGAGGCCGAGATTGGTGACGAGCCCGTTGACCCGCGCACGCACGGTCGCGCGGTCCAGATCCAGCGCGGCCATCTCCCGGTCGGCGATCTTCTGCCGCAGGTCCGCGCGCGCCAGTTGCACCGCAGTCGCGCGCTGATCGCGCACTTCGGCGGACACCAGATCGCCGAGCGACTGATAACGCGCCGAATCGCGCCGCGCATTGGCAAGCGAGGCGCGCGCATTCTCGATTCCCGCGTCCACCTGCGCCAGTTTGGTCTTGAAGCGGGCGCGGTCGATTACGAACAGCGGGTCCCCGGCTTTCACCGGCTGGTTGTCGCGCACCAGCACGTCCGTCACGATGCCAGACACATCGGCGCTCACCTCCACCACATCGACGCGCACCTTGCCATCGCGCGTCCAGGGATCGGTCTCGTAATAGCGCCAGATCCAGACGACCGCCGCGATGGCGAGCGCCACCATCAGCAGAGTCAGCAAAATGCGGCCGATATGGGGAACCAGGCGGGTCATCCGAACCGCGCCTTAGCCCGAAGCAACGGGGTTAGGAAATAGCGCAACGATGGCGCCCGTCAGGATCAGGAAAAGCGCCAGTTCGAAGAGCGGGCGGTTCCAGATGAAGCGGTAAAGCCGCAGCCGTGCGAGCAGCCAGGAAAGAAAGCCCGCAAGCAGCAATCCGCCCAGAACCGCCGGAACGATGGTGGAAATGCTGACCGTATCGCCGATGAGCCATTGGGTCGTCATGCGCCGCCCTCTTCGGCGAAGGGTGTAACGCTGGGCGCCAGCGCGATGCTGAGCCCCACCAGCGCGCGCAGCCTCTCGGGCTCCTTCGTGCCGTGCGAGTGCACCACGTCGCGAACCAGCTGCCGGGACAGCTCCAGCGGTTCGCGAGCCAGCCGGTCGCCAATCCTGAGGTGGCGGAATTCCTCGGCGATACTTTGACGCAGCCGCCCGAAACGGTCCGCGAAATCGGGCGCGAACGCCTGCTCCTGATCGCGCAGCGTCAGAAGGTTCAGCCCCACGCGCAGATCGTCGATCGCATCGACATGCTTCAGCGGCTCGCCGTCTTCCAGCATGTCGATCTCCGGCAGCGCCAGCGCCAGGCGATCGATCGTTAGCAGCAGGAAGCGGTTGCGGTCCGGCACGCGGCGCGCGACGGCGAGATCGGCGATGTCGGTCCAGATCGCCCGGACCTGCCGCCGCGCCAGGAAGCGCGACCGGTTGTAGCTGAGGAGATGCAGCGAGGCGGCGGCGAAGGATACGCCCGCCCCGGCCGCGCCCAGACTGAGCAGCGAGCGCTCGAAATCCGCCGAATAGGCGTTCTGCAGGCCGAGAAAGGCGAACCCCAGCACGCAGATGAGCAGGCCCGCAATCGTCATCGAATAGACCATGCCGAGCGGGAAGAGGGCGAGCGCCAGCACCGCCATCAGCGGCACGAAACTGCTCACCGTGGGAAGCACAGCGAAATTATAGGCGAAGACGAGCGCAAATGCGCAGGAAAACCACATTACGAGGCCGATGATCGAGCGCATCTGCTGCGGTTTGCCCAGAATGAACACGCAGGACAGGAAGGCGAACAGCAGCGCGCCGCCCCCGCTCGCAAAGGCCGTCCAGTACCAGAGGCCCGCGACCCCGAACAAGGCGAGCGCCATCGGCGCGATGTCGCGCAGCGTGAGCAGATAATCATAGGCGCGCACGGGCCGGGCGGCCTTTGCATCCTCCAGCAAATGCCGGGGAAGCGCCTCGTCCTGCCGGATCACCGCGATGAGTTTTCGAAAATCGCCCCAATGCCGCACGAACTGGGCAAGGCGGTCGCAATAGCCGGTCTGGACCAGCCCGTTCCAGTCGGTGCGCTGCACGAAGCGCTCCGCCGTCCGATCGATCATGGCCAGGCAGTCCGCCTGCGTCCGCTCATCCTCCTCGTTCAACCAGCGCGCCACCGCGCCGATGGTGACCGCCAGCGCCGGATCGGGGCCCCCGCCCTCGCGCAATTCCACGGTCCAGTCCTCCAGCGAGGCCATGTCCGAGATCAGATACATGATCGTGCGGCGCAGAATGTTGACGTCGCGGCGGCGCGGCGGCCGGTCCACGATGTCATAGGGCAGCTGGATGGCGAGCTGATCGAGGTTCTGCACCGCACCCACGAGACCCCGCAGCCGCTCCCGCACGTGGACCCGCTCTTGCCCAGGGTCCGAACCGCCATCGACGCGGTTCAGAATGTCGGTCACCCAGCCCCGCGCCTTCTGGCGCCAGTCCTCCATATCGCTTTCGAACTGCGGCATGATGCGGGTGGGCGAAATCACGCTGTCGACTGCCGCAACGGCGAGCACGGCGAGCGTGATCTCCGCCACCCGCGCCGCGGTGAGATCGAAAATCTGGTTTGGCTGCATCAGATTGTTGAACGCGATGAAGCCGGCGGTCAGCCCGATGGTGAACCAGGTATAGGCGCGCGGCGTCCGGTCGATCATCCGGCCGTAGACGGAGGCCAGCACGATCATGATCGCGACGAATACCAGCATCGCTTCATGATCGGCGAATAGCGCCACCGCCGCCAGCACCGCGGCGCCGCCCAACACGGTGCCCACCACACGGTAGATCGCCTTGGTCCGGATCGCACCCGACTGCGGCTGCAGCATCACGATATAGACGGTGAGCGCGGACCAATAGGGATTGGCGAGGTTCTGGCTGAAGCCGATGAACAGCGCCAGCGTGGTCGCGATCAGCGCCTTGGCGGAGAAGATGGCATCGGATTTGGTCGGCCAGCGCAGCGCCTGCCATACTCCGGCGGGACTGAGCGGTGCTGCCACCTCGCTGTTCCTTCCGCTGCCCCATGCGCGCTTCAGGATCGAAGACCGCACCCACAAACTTGCCTATGCCGCTTCAGCGCGCGCCACAACCGAATTAGGATGGGGAGCGGAGTCCTTCGGGCTGCAGGAACAGCCTATCGGGCGTCTTCGGCTATCAGGAGCCGGCAAAACGGCATCGCGATTGCCACCAGATCAGTAATGGGTTCTTTGCATCCACGGGCGATCCAGCTTCTCGCAATCGCCAGAAGTCCGTGCATGGTGCCTGTTTCGCGAAGGGAGCGCGCCTCTGTATCGCGCCATTCGGGATCGAGGGTTTGCGCAAGCAATCGGGCGAATTTCGCGAGGCCCTGTTCGAATGCCATATCGACGGCGGCGCTGATTCCCGACATCTCCGTCACGAACACGCGAGCGGCTGCGGGTTTGTCGCGTAACAAAGCGTAATATGCGTTGAGCATGGCCTCCAGACGCGTTTCGGGTTCCGCTTCGTCCAGTTCGGACGCCGCGGCCTGCACGGTCTCCAGGGCGATCCGGGTGACGGCTTCATATGCGGCGATCAAAAGCGCCTCGCTGTTCGCGAAAGATTCGTAGAAATAACGCGGGGTCAGGCCGGCCGTCCGGCATACGTCCGCCACCGTCGTGTGGCGAAAACCCTGTTCGCCATAGGTATCGACGGCCGCCCTGATAAGCCGCTCCTGCCGCTCCGCCTGTCGTTCGCCCGACGACTGCCCGCCATAAGTCCGGCCTTGTCCGGTTCCGCTTGTCGTCGCTTTCGCCAAGTGATAACGTCCATTTCCAGATGGGAATCGATCTCGCCTCCTCTTGCCGATGGAACCCGAAAATGACCAGTGCTACCGAAACACGCCAAACCCCTTCTGCCTCCGTTAGCCTGGAGCGGTTCGATGTCCTGATCGTTGGCGCGGGTCTTTCCGGTATCGATGCTGGCTACCGCGTATCCACCGAATGCCCGAACAAGAGCTATGCGATCCTTGAGGCGCGCGATGCGATCGGCGGGACGTGGGACCTGTTCCGTTATCCGGGCATCCGATCGGATTCGGACATGTACACGCTGGGTTTCCCCTTCCACCCCTGGCCGAGCGATCAGGCCATCGCCGATGGCGAGGCGATCCGCGATTACATTGTCGACACTGCCCAGAAATTCGGGATCGACCGGCATATTCGCTTCGGTTGCAAGGTGGTGGCGGCGCGCTGGTCCACCCAAGATGCCGAGTGGACGCTGGAGATCGAGGAGAATGGCGAGAAGCGCCATGTCGCCTGCTCGTTCCTCTACATGGGCAGCGGCTATTATGATTATGCGGGCGGCCATACGCCGCATTTCGAAGGCGCGGAGACTTTCCGGGGGCAGATCGTCCACCCGCAGCAATGGCCGGACAATCTGGATTTTGCGGGCAAGCGCGTGATCGTGATCGGCAGCGGCGCGACGGCGGTGACGCTGGTGCCCGCGATGGCGCAGACCGCAGAAAAGGTCACCATGCTGCAGCGCTCGCCGACCTATATCGTCGCGCGCCCATCGGAAGATGCCGTCTCCCGCTGGACGCATGAACATCTGCCGAAACCGCTCGCCGACGGCATTACCAAGTGGAAGAGCGTCGGGCTCGGCATCGCGACCTATGGCTATGCCCGGCGCAAGCCCGCCAAGGTCAAGGCCGCTATCCTCGATGGCGTGCGTGCACAGCTTCCCGAAGGCTATCCCGTCGAACGCGATTTCGAGCCGTCCTACAATCCCTGGGACCAGCGCATCTGCCTAGTGCCCGATGCCGATCTGTTCGACACCATCCGCAGCGGCAATGCGGACGTCGTCACCGATACGATCGAGCGGTTCACGCCCGAGGGAATCGCCCTGTCTTCGGGCAAGGAGCTGCCCGCCGATATCATCGTCACTGCCACCGGGCTCACGCTCACCATGGTGGGCGGCGTCGACCTGTACGTGGACGGCGATCGCGTCGATCCCGCGGACCGGCTGGTCTATAAGGGCATGATGCTGGAAGGCGTGCCGAATATGGCACTCGCATTCGGATACACGAATGCCAGCTGGACGCTGAAATGCGACCTGTCAGCGCGCCATGCTTGCCGGTTGATCAATTATCTCGACGCGCACGACAAGGTGGCCTGCCTGCCGCGCCGCGCCCATTCGGGGATCGAGCCAGAGCCGATGCTTGATTTCAGTTCGGGCTATGTCCAGCGTGCGGCGAATGTGCTGCCGAAGCAGGGATCGGAAGCACCGTGGAAACTGCACCAGAATTATGCGCTCGATCTCGCATCGCACAAGCTGTCGCCCGTCGCCGACGGCACGATGCGTTTCATCGAAGCAGGGCAGGCGCTGGACGACGCGGTTGCGCCCAAGTCGAAGCGCAAGCCGATGGCTTTGGCCGCAGCCGTCGGGACCGCGGCGGTCGGCACCGCGCTGCTCACACGGAGTCAAAGCATGCATGACGAATCAACCGAGAATAGGGGAACGGCGTTGACCTCAGCGAAGCGGATCGGCGGCGGCGCTCTGCTGGCCGGGCTTGTGGGGGGTGCCGCTCTTGCCGGTTTTGCCGCCTTGGCCCGTTCGCGGGCGGAAGCGGCGGTGCCTGCCGATGGCCAGTTCGTCCGCGTAAACGGCAAGCGCGTGCATTACCGGGACGAAGGGTCCGGCCCTGTGGTCGTGATGATCCATGGCCTTGCCGGACAGATGCGTAATTTCTCCTACGCGTTGCTCGATAAATTGGCGAGCGACCACCGGGTGATCCTGATCGACCGGCCGGGGTCTGGCTATTCCGACCCGATCGACAGCGCCACGATCCGCAGCCAGGCGGCGCATATTGGCGATGCTCTGCAGGCGCTGGGTCTCGACCGGCCACTGGTGGTCGGCCACTCGCTGGGCGGCGCCGTCGCGCTCGCCCTCGCGCTCGATCGGCCGGACGCGGTCGGCGGCCTCGCTCTCGTATCGCCGCTCACCCACCCCTTGACCGATGTTTCGCCAGCGTTCGACGGGTTGGCCATTGCCTCGCCCGCAGCGCGCTTTGCCGTGGCCTGGACCCTGGCAGCCCCGATGATGATGATGCGCGGTGAGAAGGGGGCGCAGGCAGCGTTCGCCCCTGAACCGCTGCCCGGCGATTTCGCGACGCGGGGCGGCGGGGCCTTGCTGGCCCGCCCGGGTAATTTCCAGGCGGCGAGCGCCGACCTCAACGCCGCGCCGACAGATTTGCCCGGCATGGTATCCCGCTATCCCGCGCTCGCGATGCCGGTATCGGTCCTGTTCGGCCGCGACGATCCGGTGCTCGACCCGGAAGCGCAAGGGCAAGCCTTCGTGTCCGCCGTCCCCGGTGCCGATCTTACGGTGATCGATGGGGGGCATATGATACCGGTGACGCAGCCTGACACGGTCGCCGACTGGATTCGCAAACGCGTCGGTAATTCCGGCGCTGGTAAAGCCGAGTGACACCCTCCGGCATGACGCGCGATCGGATCTGCGTGATCCCGGGCGAAGATGCCGCTGCCGAAGCGGTTATGCACGTTCTTGGCCTGATGAAGGCACTCGATACCGGTCTCGACTGGCATGTGTGCGAAAACACGTCCGCAATCGGAGAGGACGGCCGGCCGCAGCTGGCTGCCGAAGCGAAAGCGGCGATCGACAGCAGCCGGGCAACGCTGTTCGGCGCCACCGGGGGGCCCAACGCTGCCGCGCTGTTCTATCTGCGCTGGGGCAAGCAGACCTTTGCCAATGTCCGCCCCACGCGGTGGAGCGCCGGCATGCCGAGCCCGCTGGCAAAGCCCGAAGGCATCGATCTCGCGATCGTGCGGGAGAATCTCGAGGACGCCTATGTCCTGATCGAAGGCGATCTCGCGCAGCTCGCCCCGCTGAAGCTCAGGAGCCGGACCGCCGGGATCGGCCCGGAAGCGATGGGCGAGGGGGCTTTCTCCGTAAAGGCGATCACGCGCGAAGGTTCGCTGCGCGTCGCCCGCTTCGCCTTCGAGCTTGCGCGCCAGCGCAAGGCCACAGGCGGCGCGGGGCGGGTGACGGCGAGTGCGAAATACAACATGCAGCCGCGCACCGATGGCCTGTTCATCGAATGCGCCAGAGAGGTCGCGAACGACTTTGCCGATATCGATTTCGACGTTCTGATCGTGGACGATTGCGCCCACCGGATCGTGCGCGATCCGCAGCGCTTCGACGTGCTGTTATTGCCCAATCTCTACGGCGACATCCTGTCCGACGCTGCGGCGGGACTGACCGGCGGCCTCGGCCTTGCGGCAAGCGGCTGTTACGGCGGGGATTACGCCTATTTCGAATCCGCGCACGGCACGGCTCCCGATATTGCGGGCAAAGGCATCGTGAACCCGGTCGCCACGCTGCTGTCCGCTGCGATGCTGCTCGACTATTGCGACCGTGCGCCGATCGCCTCCGCCCTGCGCGACGCGATCGACCGCCTGCACGCAGACGGCCGCGTCCTGACGCCCGATGTCGGCGGCATCGCCTCGACCGCGCAGGTCTGCGACGCCATATTGGAGCATATGCAGATATGACGATGGACCAGAGCCTGTTCGAAAAATTATGGGCGCTCCACCGGGTCGAAGAACTCGAAGGCGCACGCGATCTGATCGCGATCGACCTGCATCTTCTCCATGATCTCAGCGGCCCGGGCGCGCTCAATGCCTTGAAAAAGCGCGGCATGGTCGTCGCCGCGCCCGGACAGACCTTCGCCGTTCCCGATCATGGGGTGGGAACCATGCCCGGACGCGGGGACGACAGCAGCGAGGCGAGCCGCAAGACGCTGCAACCGCTGCGCCGCCTGTGCGCGGACATGGGCGTCACGCTGTTCGATCTCCACTCCGAAGAACAGGGCATCGTCCATGTGATCGGCCCGGAACAGGGGCTGACGCTGCCGGGCCTCTCGATCGTCTGCGGCGACAGCCACACCTGCACGCAAGGCGCGTTCGGCGCGCTGGCCTGGGGGATCGGATCGACCGAGATCCTGCAAGTGCTCGCCACGCAGATGCTGATCGTCGAAAAACCGAAATCGATGCGTGTGACGATCGAGGGCACGCTGGCCGACGATGTCGATGCGAAGGATCTGATCCTCACGATCATCGGCCGCTGGAGCGCGGAAGGCGGGGCGGGGCATGTGATCGAGTTCGCCGGGTCGGCGGTGCGGGCGCTCGGCATGGAGGCTCGGATGACGCTGTGCAATCTGGCGGTCGAATTCGGCGCTCGCTTCGGGTTGATCGCGCCCGACGAGACCACTTTCGATTATCTGCGCGGCCGCCCGTTCGCGCCGCAAGGCGATGCATGGGATACCGCGCTTTCGCACTGGCGCACGCTGCCTTCGGATCCCGACGCTCGCTTCGATGCGGAACTGCATCTCGATGCAAACGAGGTCGTGCCGCACATCACCTGGGGCGTATCGCTCGATCAGGTTGCGCCCGTCACCGGAGCAATTCCCGAGGAGCCAAGCGATGCAGCGGGCGCCAAGGCCCACCGCCAGGCGCTGGACTATATGGAACTGGAAGCAGGCAGCAAAATCGCATCGACCCCCATCGACCGCGTCTTCATCGGTTCCTGCGCGAATGGAAGGCTGTCCGATCTCGAGCGGGCAGCGCAGGTCGTCGCCGGGCGGCGTGTCGCAGACGGGGTCGAGGCGTGGGTCGTGCCGGGATCGCGGTCCGTAAGTCGCGCTGCTCAGGAGCGCGGCCTCGATGCCGTATTTCGCGAGGCGGGCTTCGAGTGGCGCGAGCCGGGCTGTTCGATGTGCCTCGCGATGAACGGCGATCAGGTCGCCAGAGGAGAGCGCTGCGTCTCCACCTCGAACCGCAATTTCGTCGGGCGGCAGGGGCCGGGCGCCCGCACGCATGTAACCGGCCCTGCCGTCGCGGCGGCCAGCGCGATATTGGGGCGCATCGGCACACCGGGAGAGCTGGCATGAACGAAGCATACCCACCGGTTCTGGATTCGCTGGCGGTGGTTCTCCGGCTCGAGAATGTCGACACCGACGTCATCACGCCGATCGGCCGCGTGCTGGAAGGGCCGCAGGCGATCGTCGACTATGCGTTCGAACCGCTGCGTTTCGCCGATGACGGTACCAAGCGCGCCGACGATCCCTTCGCCGACCCCGATCGGCAGAATGCGCAGATCCTGGTCGCCGGGCGCAATTTCGGCTGTGGCAGCAGCCGCGAAACGGCGGCGCAGGCGATCAGGGGCATGGGCTTTCGCTGCGTCATCGCACCCAGCTTCGGCGATATCTTCTATTCGAACTGCCTGAAGAACGGCGTGCTCGCCGTCGCACTCGGCAGCCGGGAGGTCGAGCAGATCATGGCCTCGGCGGATGCCCTTTCGCGGATCATTGTCAGGCTGCCCGAACAGCGAATTGAGCTGGACGGGCAAGTCGCCCAGTTCGAAATCGACCCCCTGTCGAAGCGCATGCTCCTGGGCGGGATCGACGAGATCGGCCTACTGCAAGGTTACGCGGAAGCGAAGGCGAACTTTGATCGCGCGGATGCGGCGACCCGGCCGTGGGTCCGCGCCCGCCGGCGCGCATGATGGCGATGTTCGGGCGAACGCTTGCTGCCAGCGCCGGTAAAGCGGTATCCGTCCCGCGTTTCCCCATGCTCGGCTAGCCGCCTTCCTGACCGCCCTCAGATCGCTGGCGACGTTTAAGATGAATTGGCCGCCGACGACGCAGCAGGAAACGCCAGGTGCCGGTGACTACCAGAAATATGGTGCCGACTCCCGTCAGTAACACCAGCAGACGACCAAAAAGGCCCAGGACTTCGCCTGCGTGGAGAGGGTGCAGCCAGTTCAGAACCTTGTCGCCCGAACTTTCGCTCAGCCCATCACGGATGGCGAGGATCTGGCCGGAATAAGGATCGAGCCAGACGGTGGTGCGTGGAAACCGCCTGCTCGGTTCGCCCGGGCGCGCAAGGCTGATGCGAACCGGCGCGGTGGCATCGGCCGATGTCTCGATCCAGGCAAGCTTCCCGTCGGGAAAGCGTGCCTTGGCCTTCATCACGAGAGGGTCCAGAGGCAGGGCCGCTCTGCCTCTGGGTTCCAGATGAATTGCTGGCGACGCGAAGAGCGGTGAGGCGCGTTCCAGCAAGGGACGCGCATATTGCGGCAACTCCAGCATCACGCCCGTCGGCAAGACAACGAACAACAGAATCAGGATACTGATCGCAGTCAGCTTGTGCAGATCGTACAGGCGGCGGACCGGCGCAGCGCTTCGTTTGAAGCGAAAGGCGTTGCGGATATGGCCGCGCCGCGGCCACCAGGCGACAAGACCGCTGACGAGCAGCACCAACATCGCGGTGCCGGCGATGCCCATGATGATGGTGCCGGTTGTTCCGGCCAGCAATTGCCAGTGAAGTTTGTACAGCCAGGTCGCGGGATACTGGCCCCAGAACCCGCTGCGGATGGTCGAGCTATCGCGCGGGTCCAGCCACAGCATCAACGGCGCGAACAGCTCGCCGCGCGTTTCCACAGGGTCATGATAGCGCACCGGGATAGGGCCGCCCTGTTCCCGAACTTCGATCCGCCAAGCGCCGGTTCGTTCCGGATGGTTGCGCTGCAAGGCCGTGTACACGCTTTGCCAGGACGCGGGCCGCGCGTCGGACGGAACGTCCCGCAGCCCCGGCACTAGGGCCTCATCAATCTCGATATAGAAGACCAGCGCCGCGCCGGTCAGGGCGGACAGGAACACCAGTCCACCCAGGAACAAGCCCAGATAGAGATGGATACGTCGCATCATCACACGCCAATGACGTGGCGCTGCAGAAGCCTGATGCGATTCAGTCGTCACGGCAGCCCATGAAGCAAGCCAGCATCAATTTGTGATGATATATCATTGACTGGCGAGTCTCAGCAATTAAGGGCTCGGGGAACACGAGACATTATCTCATCGCCCGCTCCCACTGCCTTCGAGTTAGCTGAATGACCACCCGTTTCTTCGCCACCTCCGCCCTTTGCTCGCTAGGACTGTTCTTCGCGCCGACGCCGGCGGCCGCCCAGCAGGACGGAAATGAACGCGCTGCCGAATCCAATGACATTGCGGAAGAGGACGGCGCCCAGATCGTCGTCAACGGCGTGCGCCAGGCCTATCGCGGCAATTTCGCGTTGCGGGAAATTCCCCAGTCCATCGACGTCATCGATACCGAGACGCTGGTGGAGAACAATATCGTCCGTCTCAACGATGCGCTGGACCTGAATGCGTCGGTTGCGCGCCAGAATACCCTCGGCGGCCTGTGGGATTCCTTCGCCATCCGGGGCTTTGCCGGCGATGAGAACATCCCGACGGGGTATCTCGTCAACGGCTTCAACGGCGGCCGCGGCTTTGGCGGTGAACGCGATACGGCGGGGATCGAGCGGATCGAGGTGCTGAAAGGCCCCGCCGCCGCCCTTCTCGGGCGCGGCGAGCCGGGCGGCACGGTTAATCTGGTCACCAAGCAGGCGCGGATCGGCGACACATTCGGTACGTTCGGCGTGCAGTTCGGCAGTTTCGACCGGTTGCGGTCCGAAGCAGATCTGAACCTGGCCGTGACGCCGGGACTGAGCGTACGCCTGATCGGCTATATCGAAGGCGGCGACACCTTCCGGGACACGGTGGAGGAATATCGTTGGGGTTTCCTGCCGTCGGTCGGTCTTGCGATCGGGCCTGACACCCGGATCACCTATGATCTCGAAAAGACCCGCGTCGAAGTGCCGTTCGACCGGGGGATCGTGGTGCTGAACGGCGATTTCGAAACCGTTCCGCGCAACCGTTATCTGGGCGAACCGGGCGATGAGGACCATATCGCGCGCGCCGAAGGGCACTCGCTGCGGATCCAGCATGATTTCAATGGGTCGTGGAGCCTGCTGCTCGGCGGCAGCATCCGCGATACGCTGCTGACCGGTTTGTCTTCCGATCCGGACCTTAGCGGATCGCGTCAGAAACTGTTTCGCGATGGACGCTCGCTCGCCCGCGAACGACGCTCACGCCTGTACGATTCCGAACAGAAGGTTATTCGCGGTGAATTGAGCGGCCAGTTCGAGACCGGTCCCGTCAGCCACCGCATCCTGATCGGTGCGGATCACGACGTGTTCGACAATTATCAGCAATTCGGCCGCCGCCGTCCCCCTGCATTGTCGACCAATCCAAGCGACGCGGCATCCTACGTCATCGACATCTTCGATCCGGTCTATGGCCGCTTCGTCCCGCCGACGCCCCTGCCCAACAATGATCGTCTGGATCGCCAGACATCGACCGGCGTCTTCGTTCAGGATCAGATCGAACTGACCGATCGTCTGCAGATAAGGCTGGGCGCGCGCTATGACGACTTCACGCTGCGGACCGAAAACTACATCACCGGCATCAACAGCGAGCGCAAGGACAACCGCGTCAGCCCGCAATTCGGCGTGGTTTATGAGGTGGCGGATCCGGTTACGCTCTATGCCGCCTATAGCGAGGGGTTTCGCGCCAATATCGGCACCGACGTGACGGGGCGCATCTTCGATCCCGAATCCAGCCGTTCGATCGAGGCTGGCGCCAAGCTGGTGCTGCTGAACGGCGCGTTGACCGGCACGTTCACCGTCTACCAGCTCGACAAGGACAATGTCCTTGCCAGCGATATCAACAATCCTGGATTCTCGGTCGCGATCGGCGAAGCGCGCAGCCGCGGCGTGGAGCTGGATATGAACGGGCGTCTGCCGGGCGGCGTCGATCTGCTGCTGAGCTATGCTTATGTCGATGCCGAATCCCGTTCCAGCGTGCTCGACCCGAATTTCTCCTTCGTAATCGCGCCGGGCGACCCGCTGATCAACATCCCCGATCACAGCTTCAACGCGCAAGTCTCCAAGACCTTCCAGCTTGGCACGCGCGAGGCAAAACTTGGCGGCGGCGTGCAATATGTCAGCGATCGTCTGGGCGCGACGGGCACCGACTTCTACCTGCCGGCGCACACGCTGGTCCGCCTGTTCGGCGAGATCGAACTACTGGAAGACGTGACCTTGTTCGGGACGGTCGCAAACCTTTTCGACGAAAATTGGTACGCCAACAGCTATTCCCAGCTTTGGGTTCAGCCCGGCGCGCCGCGCACCGCAACCATCGGCTTCAGGGCGAATTTCTGATGAGCAACATGACTCAAACCCATCCGGCGATCGCGATCACCGGGCTGCATCACAGCTATGGCGCGAATGCGGTGCTCCACGGGCTGGACCTGACGGTGGGCCGCGGGGAAATCTACGCGCTGCTGGGCGGCAACGGCGCGGGCAAATCGACGACCCTTTCCGCGCTGCTGGGCTTCCTCACGCCCAAAGCGGGCACGGTGCGCGTATGCGGCATCGACCCGGTGGCCGATCCGCGCGCCGCGCGCGGAGCCATGGCTTATGTGCCGGAAAATGTGGCGCTCTACGATCACCTCACCGCGCGGGAGAATATCGGCTATTTCCTGGCCCTTGCCAAAGCCGACCGGGACCCCGCAGCGATCGATGACGCGCTGACATCCGTCGGCCTTGCCCCGGCGGCGTGGGACAAGCGGCTGTCCGGCTTCTCCAAGGGAATGCGCCAGAAAGTCGCGATCGCGCTGGCCTTGGCGCGCGATGTCCCCGTGCTGTTGCTGGACGAGCCGACTTCGGGCCTCGATCCGCGCGCGGTGCTGGAATTCAACCAGCTGCTCGATGCCGCACGCGAACGCGAGGTTGCCGTGCTGATGGTCACGCACGACATCGTCAGTGCCGTCGACATCGCGGACCGGATCGGTTTTCTGGGCAAGGGCCGTATCGAGGAAGAGCGCGAGGCCAGCACAAGCGGTGCGCGCTTCGATCTCAACGCTTTGCACGACCATTATACGCAGGCGGGAGCTACAGCATGAACACCGCGATGCTGATCGCGCGTGAAGAGTGGCGTGTGCTGGCGCGCAACCGCGCCGGCCTGATCGCCAGCGCGCTTCTCGTCCTCCTTATCCTTGTTTCCAGCTTCACCAGTCTCGAACGGCGCAGCGCGATCGAAGCGGATCGCGAACGCTATCAGGCGAGCGTCGATACGGACTTCGATGCCCAGCCCAATCGCCACCCCCACCGCATGGTCCATTACGGCCAGTTCGTGTTCCGCCCGATCGCCCCGCTCGCCTTTTTCGATGCGGGCGTGGACAGTTTCACCGGCAACACGATCTTCCTCGAAGGACACCGCCAGAACAGTGCGAATTTCGCCGAGGCACGCCAATCCTCTCTACTGCTGCGCTTCGGCCAGCTGACCCCGGCCTTCGTGCTACAGACGCTGGCACCGCTGCTCCTCATCTTCCTCGCCTTTGCGAGCGTGGCGCGGGAGAAGGAACGCGCCACGCTCAAGCTCATGCTGGCGCAGGGCGTCAGCGGACGCAGCGTGATTGCCGGCAAACTGCTCGGCCACGGCGCCATAGCGCTGGCGGTGGGCCTGCCCGCCTTCGCCGTGCTCGTCGCCTTTGCCGCCAACGGCGCAGCGGACTGGGCCAGTGCGCTTCTGATGATCCTCGGCTATGGCGCGTGGCTGCTGCTGTGGGCGGCGCTCGGCGTCGTGGTTTCCGCTCTCGCCGCCCGGCCGCGCGATGCGCTCGCCATCCTCGTCGGCCTCTGGATGGTCACCGTCATCCTTCTGCCCCGCGCGCTGCCCGAAGCGGCCTCTGCGCAAAGCCAGCTTGCAACCAAGATCGAAACCGAAATCGCGCTTCACCGTGACCTTCTTAAGATCGGCGACAGCCATGATCCGGACGATCCCTATTTCAACGATTTCCGCGACCGCGTTCTCGCCCGCTATGGGGTGGCAACGGTCGAGGAACTGCCGGTGCAATATGCCGGGCTCGTCAGCATCGAAGGCGAGCGTCTGACCACACAGATCTATGCCGATGCGGCAGACCGCCAGATTGCCAGAGAGAACGACCAGAACGCATTCGTCCACGCCTTTTCGGCGCTCAGCCCCATGATCGCCATCCGCCAATTATCGATGGCGCTGGCGGGCAGCGACCCGGCCGCGCATTACGACTTTCTCAATCAGGCGGAGAGCTTCCGCTACGATTTCGTTCAGCAGCTGAACCGGATGCAGGCCGAACTGCTTCCGAGCATCGAGGGTGACGACCCGCGCATTTCCGCCGCAAATTGGCAGAAGGTGCCGCGCTTCTCTTATGAACCGGCCAACCCGCTTGGGCGGCCTGCTGACATTATCTGGCCGTTCGCAGTCCTGCTCGGCTGGATTGCCGCGCTGGCCGGGATTGCCGCCTTTGCTGCACAGCGCATCGGGAGGACCGCACGATGAGCGCTTCCATGTCGATCTGGACTGCCGAGCTGCGCCTGCTGCTGCGCTCCGGCCGAAACCTGCTGGCGCTGATCCTGCTGCTGCTTCTGTCCAGCGCAGCAGTCTGGGCCGGGATAGCAGAAATCCAGAACCAGCGCGCAACCATTGAGCGGGTGGCGGCCGAGCAGGCGCGCGATCTCGCCGCGGTCGAAAAGGCCAATGCCGGGCCGGAGGGCGAGGCCGGCTACAACGCCTATTACGCCTTCATGCTGACGCAGGACCCGCCGCCGCCGCTCTCCTTCGCGGCGATCGGCCAGCGCGATCTGCAGCCCTATGTGCTGCGCGTCCGTGCGCTCGGACTGCAGGCCCAGCTCTACGATTCGGAAACCTATAATCCCGAACTGGCGCTTCCCGGCGTGTTCGACTGGGCGTTTGTGTTGATCTATCTAATGCCCCTGGTGATCATCGCTCTTGGCCATGATCTGGTGACGGGCGAGCGGGAGACGGGGCGGCTGCGCTTGCTGCTGTCGTTACCGGGCGGCGGATTATGGCGCCGCCGCGTCGGTCTACGCTACGCTGCCGTGCTGATCGCGCTCGGCCTGCCGCTGGTGGTGGGCGGGTTCGTAATGGCGGCGCCCGGAACGGGCATCACCATCATGTTGCTGACTGCGGCGCTCTACGCGGCATTCTGGTTCGGCCTCAATATGCTGATCGGGGGGCGTCTGCGCACCTCCTCCACCGCAGCGGCGGTCATGATCGGCTGTTGGATCGTCCTCACCCTTATCCTGCCGACCCTGGCCAATGCGGCCATCGCGCGCGGCGTGCCGGTTGCCAAGGGGATCGACCTCACTTTGGCCCAGCGCGAAATCGTCCATAGCGGCTGGGACATTCCCAAGGAGCAGACCTTCGAGCGCTTCCTCGCGGGCCATCCCGAATGGCGCGGGAAGGAAGAGTTTGAGGGGCGTTTCCACTGGAAATGGTATTATGCCATGCATCAGGTCGGGGACGAGGCGGTGGCAGAAGATGTCGCAGCTTATCGCGCCAGCCTGGCCAAGCGGGAGGAGATGACGCGCGCGCTCGGTTTCGTCCTGCCCGGCGTCGGCACCATGAACGTGCTGCACCGGCTCGCCGACACCGACATCGCAGGACAGCTCGCCTATCAGGACAGCATCGCCGCCTTCCACCAGCGATTGCGCCAATTCTATTACCCCTATCTGTTCAACGACCGCCCCTTCACCCGCGCCGATTTCTCGCAAATCCCACGCTACGCCCCGCGCGATCACGCCGGAACGCTGGAAGCCTCGGCATTGCTGGCGCTCGCTATCATCGCTTTGCTGGCGCTGGGAATCGGCATGGTCCAACTGAACCGCGTCAGCGGGCGATCACGAACTGGATGAGGGCCGCATGTCAGTGCATCGCCTCTCCGCGCCCACAGACAAGGGTTCCAGCACCCCGCTCTGACGCACGCTTACTTCGGAACTACCGCGATGGAGCACGCGCTCGCCGGCAATATCAAGATCAGCCCCTGCTCAGCGTTCGAGGATGAACCGGTACCGGCCTGCCGCGTCGGTATGATGCATGCGGGCCGCAGCCATCCCCACCCTCATGATTGCCATCAATTGAAGCAGAAGCGAAAGGGAGCAAACCAGACCGAAAACCGCGCGGGCTTGCGGAGGAATACGGATCAGGCTGGAAAAGCAGCTGGCGGAGCGGGAGGGATTCGAACCCTCGATACGGTTTTGCCGTATACTCACTTTCCAGGCGAGCGCCTTCGACCACTCGGCCACCGCTCCGCATATCGCTGGAAGGCGCTGCCTCTAATCGTTCGCACACGCTTTCGCAAGACGCGGCTTTGTGCCACCTTCATTCGCATGATCTTGCCAGCTCGCCGCTTCCGCCCCGTCCTTGCCGCCGCCCTGCTGGGTGCGGCGTTTTTCGCGCCTGCCGCCGTCGCACAGGAGGAAGCGAAGACCTATCCCTCGCCCGGCGAGATCGTGGCCGAGGCGGCGCCGTCCGAATGGGTGACGATTGCGCCCGAGGACATGCTGGTGATGGAGCTGGGGCCCGGCGCGAAAGGCGAACCGCGCCGCGTCGTTATCCAGCTGATGCCGCCGCCGTTTGCCCAAGGCTGGATCGGCAATATCCGCAAGCTGGCGGAGGCGCATTGGTGGAACGGCACCAGCGTGAACCGCGTGCAGGACAATTATGTCGTGCAATGGGGCGATGCGACCGAGAAGAAGCCGCTGCCGGATGGGTTGGAGACCGTGCCGGAGAGTGCGTATACCGTGGTTTGGGAAGACTTGTCGCCACCCCTAACGAATAACATCAGTAAGGCGAAAGCTTCTCTTTATCCCTGGCACGCTAAAGATCCTTGGCGTGATGCTTACTCAGGCGGTGCGGATTTCGTATATGGTTGGCCGATAGCGGGGAACGCTGAGAGGGCCTGGCCCATCCACTGCTACGGCATGGTCGGCGTCGGTCGGAACCTTTCGCCGGACACCGGCACCGGCGCGGAACTCTACACCGTGATTGGACAGGCGCCGCGGCATCTGGACAGGAACATTGCGCTGGTCGGGCGGGTGATCGAGGGCATGGAAAATCTTTCCAGCCTGCCGCGCGGCACCGGCGATCTGGGTTTTTACGAGAACCCGGAAGAGCGCACGCCGATCGTTTCGGTCCGGCTGGCCTCCGAGCTGCCGGAAGCAGAGCGGCCTAACTTCCAGTATCTTTCCACTGAAAGCGCCACCTTTGCGCGCTATGCTGAGGCGCGCGCGAACCGGCGCGATCCGTTCTTCAACGTGCCCGCAGGGGGCGCGGATATCTGCAACATCCCGGTGCCGATCCGCAAAACGCCTGCGCAATGAAAATTTCCGCAGGCTGAAACAAAGTAACAGCTTCGGAGTCGCATTCCGTTACGGCGCGCGCTACAGCGGCGATACCAATTCAGTCTGTTCGAGGAACACGTCATGCTCGTCGGAACCGTCCGCGAAATCAAGAATCACGAATATCGCGTCGGCCTGACGCCTGAAAGCGCGCGCGAGCTGGTGGCGCACGGCCATGAGGTGATGGTGGAAACCGGGGCGGGCGAAGGGATTGGCTCGCATGACCGCGAATATGAGGCGGCTGGCGCGCGCATCGTTTCCGACGCGAAGACCGTCTTCGCCGAGGCCGAGATGGTGGTGAAGGTGAAGGAACCGCAGGCCGGTGAACGCGCCATGCTGCGCGAAGGCCAGATCCTGTTCACCTATCTCCACCTAGCCCCCGATCCGGAGCAGACGAAGGACCTCGTCGCGTCCGGCGCGACCTGCATCGCCTATGAAACGGTTACCGGCCCCGGCGGCCAGCTGCCGCTCTTGAAGCCCATGAGCCAGGTGGCGGGCCGCATGTCGGTGCAGGCCGGCGCAAGCGCGCTGGAAAAGGCGCATGGCGGGCGCGGCGTACTGCTGGGCGGCGTGCCCGGCGTGGCGCCGGCCAATGTCACTATCATCGGCGGCGGCGTGGTCGGCTTCAACGCGGCGCAGATGGCAGCGGGCCTCGGCGCGCAGGTGACGATCCTGGACCGCGATCCGGAAGTGCTCGAAAAGCTGGGCAATTATTTCGAGGCGCGTGCGGTCACGCGCTTCTCCAACAAGGCGAACCTGGCCGATTGCGTGGCCAATGCGGACCTCGTCGTCGGCGCGGTGCTGATCCCCGGCGGCACGGCACCCAAGCTGGTGACGCGCGATATGCTGAAGACGATGCAGCCCGGCGCGGTGCTGGTCGACGTAGCGATCGACCAGGGCGGCTGTTTCGAAACGTCCAAGGCGACGACGCATGACGATCCTACCTATGTGGTCGACGATGTGGTGCATTATTGCGTGGCCAATATGCCCGGGGCCGTGGCGCGCACCAGCACTTATGCGCTGAACAACGTGACTCTGCCGCACACGATGAAGATCGCGGAACTTGGCTGGAAGGAAGCGCTGCGGCGCAACGCGCATCTCGCCGAGGGCCTCAATGTGTGGGACGGCAAGGTGACCTACGAAGCCGTGGCCCACGATCTCGGCTATGAATATGTGCCCGTTACGCAGGCACTCGCCTGAGCGACCGGCTCGTCCTCACCGGCACGCTCAAGCGGGCGCCCGGCGGCTTCCTGCTGGTGGCCGACGACGGCGCCCGCTGGCAGCTGGAGCTTTCCCGCACGCCGGTCGATCTGGTCGAGAAGCGCGTGCGGGCCGAAGGCACAGCTATTGACGAGGGCGTCATGCAGGTTGCCGGGCTGCGGGAAGACGCGGAATGAACGTTGTCGAGGAAAGCGCCGCCGGAAGCCGCCCCGTTCGCCGCAGCGCGATGCGCACGATCAGCGGAGTGCTGCGGGGCAATAGCACGCTGGGCCTGTTGTTCGCGGTTGCGGCCTTCGCGCTGGCGCTGATCGTGCGGTTCGAGGTGGGCAGAATATTGCCCAGCGGCTTTCCCTACATCACCTTCTTTCCGGCGATCATCCTGACCACCTTTCTGGCCGGAACGCGGCCGGGCGTCCTATGCGCGGCGCTGTCGGGTATCGCCAGCTGGTACTTCTTCATCACTCCGCTACGCAGCTTCGCGCTGGACGGCCCGGCGGCCACCGCGCTCTGCTTTTTCCTGTTCATCGCGGCGGTCGATATCGCTCTGATTCATTATATGGAGCTGAGCCGCGAACGCCTGAGCGAGCAACGCTCCGTCAGCTCTTCGCTATACGAGCAGCAGCGCGCCATGTTTGCGGAACTGCAGCACCGCGTCGCCAACAATATGAGCTTCGTCTCCTCGCTCCTTTCGCTCGAACAGCGGCGGGTTGCGGCCGATCCGGCATCTGCCGTGGCCGTGATGGAAGAGGCGCAGCGGCGCATCACCGTCATGTCGCGCGTCCATCGACGGCTCTACCGCCCCGAAGCGGTGGAGATGTCTCTAGAGAAATATTTCTGCGATTTATGTGAGGATCTGCGGGAAGGCAGCGGCGCGGGTAATGTGCATTTCGATGTCGATATGGACCCGGTGCGGCTCGATATCGGCAAGATGATGACGCTGTCGCTGCTGGTGACCGAGATCGTCACCAACAGCCTGAAGCATGGGGTGGCGGAGCAGCCCTCCAGCCAGATCGGCGTCATGCTGCGCGATCTGGGCCCTGCCGGGCTCGAGCTGACGGTGCGCGACAGCGGCCCCGGTTTCCCTGATGATCATGAGGAGCGAGCGGGCCACGGTCTTGGATCGCGGATTGCGCGCGGCTTTGCAGCGCAGCTAGGCGGGCAGCTGGCCTATTCCAACGAAGACGGCGCGGTCACGCGGCTGGTGTTCCCTCGCCCGCAGCCGACAGCCGAGACTTAAGCGCAGGCAATCGATGCCGCCGCGGAACCGCATCGTGGCTCGCGGCTTTCAGCATCATGATCAAACTCGCTATTCTCTGCCTCATCATCGCGCTGGTCGCGGCCATCCTCGGCTTCGGAGGCGTGGCGGGCACCTTCGCCAATATCGCCATCTGGCTGTTCGTGATCGCGATCGTTCTTTTCGTGGTTTTCCTGGTTCTCGGCTTCATCGCCGGGAAGAAGGTGACCGACAAGATCGACCGGCTCTAACAGACACGCGAAGCGAAGGGCGGGCCGCTTACAGCCCTGCCATTTTCTTCTGCCGTCGCCGCTGCACGGACGATCCGTGTCCCATCGCCTCGCGATATTTGGCAACGGTACGGCGGGCAATGTCGAAGCCTTTTTCCTTCAACAGCTCGCACAGCCGATCGTCGGACAGGATGTTCTTGGCATCCTCCGCATCGATCAGCTTCCCGATATGGCTCTTCACCGCTTCCGCGCTGGCCGCCTCACCCGCATCGCCTGACGCGACGCCGCTGGAGAAGAAATATTTAAGCTCGAACACGCCGCGTGTGCAGGCGAGATATTTGTTGCTGGTGACACGGCTGACCGTGCTTTCGTGCATCTCGATATCCTCGGCCACTTCACGCAATGTCAGCGGGCGAAGCGCCGTCACCCCTTTATGGAAAAACGCCTCCTGACGCTTCAGAATGGCACTCGATACCTTCAGGATCGTGCGCTGGCGTTGGTCGAGCGCCTTGATCAGCCAGTGCGCTTCGCTGAGGCATTCGCCGATCCAGCTCTTCGTGGCCTTGTCTGCACCGGCTTCCAGATCGGCCTGATACTGCCGGTCCACCAACAAGCGCGGCAGGTTCGCCTCGTTCAGTTCGACGCGCCAGCCGCCCGCATGCTGCCGGATGAAAATGTCAGGCACCACCGGCGGCAGCGTCTCGCTGTCAAAGCGCGAACCGGGCTTCGGGTCATATTCGCGAAGCTCCGCCACCATTTCGGCGAAATCCTCGTCATCCGCCCCGCATAGGCGCTTCAACCGCGTGAAATCGCCCTTGGCGAGCAGATCGAGATGACCGATCAGCATCGCCATGCAGGGATCGAAGCGGTCCGCCTCGCGCGCTTGAATGGCTAGGCATTCGGCCAGGTTGCGCGCGCCCACCCCAGTGGGATCGAACAATTGCACCTCGCCAAGTACCCGCTCGACCTCATCCTCTTCGATCCCCAGCCGCGCGGCGATGACATCCACGCTTTCGCCGAGATATCCCGCGGCGTCGATCTGTTCGATCAGCGCGAGCGCGATGGCGCGGTCGACGGGGCCGAAATGGGCATTGGCCTGCGCTTCGAGATGTTCGTGCAGCGTGGGTTCGGGCGATGCCATCCGGTCGAAATCCGGGCCCTCGCCGGGTTCTGCCGACGGCAGCGAACCGCCGCTGCCGGGCGAACCGAAATGCTCTGCACGCTCGCCGCGCGCTTCGACCGGGTCCACACCCTCGTCAGCGCGCGCTTCTGCCGGTGCATCGCGCACCGCCTGCTCCTGCTCGCCGCCGCGGCTTTCGCTGGCGAGCAGCGGATTGCGCTCCAGCGCATCGTTCAAATAGGCCTCGACCTCGAGATTGCTTAGCGCGAGCAGCTTGATCGCCTGCTGCAACTGCGGGGTCATCACCAGCGACTGGGACTGGCGTAGATCGAGCCTAGGTCCCAGGGAACTCATGTCTGGAAACGCACCTTACTCACACCGGCCCCCTTTGCCTGTTCCTAAAGCGCGAAGCTCTCACCCAGATAGAGGCGGCGGACATTGGGATCCGCCACCAGATCTTCCGGAGAACCCGCGAACAGCACCTGGCCGTCATAGATGATACAGGCCCGGTCCACGATTTCCAGCGTCTCGCGGACATTGTGGTCGGTGATTAGGACGCCGATGTCGCGCTTCTTAAGATCGGCGACCAGATCGCGGATGTCCGCGATGGAGATCGGATCGATGCCCGCAAAGGGTTCATCCAGCAGCATGATCGACGGATCGGCAGCCAGAGCGCGCGCGATTTCGCAGCGGCGCCGCTCACCGCCGGACAGCGCCATCGCCGCGGAATCGCGCAGACGGGTGAGGCCGAATTCGCTGAGCAACTGTTCCAGCCGGTCTTGGCGCGCCTGCTTGCTGGGCTCGACCATTTCCAGCACGGTGCCGATATTCTGTTCCACCGTCATGCCGCGAAAGATCGAGGTTTCCTGCGGTAGATAGCCAAGGCCCAGTACTGCGCGGCGATACATCGGCAGGCCGGTGATATTTTCCCCGTCCAGCACGATACGGCCGCTGTCGGGCTTCACCAGCCCCATGATCGAATAGAAACAAGTGGTCTTGCCCGCGCCATTGGGCCCGAGCAGCCCGACCACCTCGCCCCGGCCGACCGACAGCGAGATGTCCGACAGCACTTGGCGCTTGTCATAACTTTTGGCGATCGAGACCACCGCCAGGCCGCGGTCGAGCGCATGATCGGTCATCGCCGCTTCGGGGCTGATCGCGGTGCTTATGTCATCCATGCGCTTCATGTTCCTGCCGGCCGCTCCCCCGGCGCGAGATAGGCGCGCGCGGCACTGCTTGCAAACACTCGCCGCTCAGAAAGGAAGGGCCGGAAGGGACAGTCCATTAGTCTTGCTTGTGGGCCGCACCTGCAGGTTTCAAGCCGATCTCGACGAACGACGGCGAAACCGCGCGAGGGACGCGGCTCTAGCGGCTGTTTTGCGGAACGGTAAATGTGCCGGTGACGCGGCCCGGCCCGGCGCTTTCGATGCCGGGCGGCGGGGCGCCCCCACCACTGCCGTCGATCACGGCCTTGCCGCTGTCGAGATCGATCACCAGACGGCCGCCGTTCAGATCATTACCGCTCTGGCGCAGCGTAACATCGCCCACCAGGGTGATCAGCCGCCGATCAAGATCGTAGATCGCGGCATTGCCGGTGGCGCGCTCGTCCCCGCGGGTGATTACCACATTTCCCGTCGCGTCGATGCGGTTCACGTTGATGTTCCGCCCGTTGGAATAAGCGATCGTCATGCGCGCCGAGCGCAGCGTGAGATTACCCTGCGTTACCTGAACCCCGCCGGAGAGCACCACCCGGTCGGACCGGTCCTGGATCTCGATCCGGCCCGCGTTGAAATCCACCGGGGCGTTGCTGTTGTGCCCGGTGAGCACCTGCGCGCTGGCCGTCGGCAGCACCATTGCCGATCCGAAAAGGCCAAGGGTGAGTATCGCGATCCGCTTCATATCCATGTCCTTAACGCAAGCGGCCCTGATTGACGTGAACTTTCGCACCGCCGGACAGCGCAATCGTTCCCTTGGCGAGATCCACCGTCAGGCGATCGGCGCGGAACGGGCCTACTTCGGTGCGGCCGGTGACATTGCCCGAAACCACCAGCGTGCGATTGGCAAGATCGGCCTCCAGCCGGTCTCCCTTGAAACTGCCCAGATCGGTGGTCCCAGTGACGCCCCCGGTGGAACTGAGCGTTTGCGGCCCGAAGGCCAGCACGGCATTGCTGGTGGAAATCCGGTAGCCCGGCTCCGCTTCGAATGCGAGCGGGCCCGGTACCAGCGCCGTCTGCGCCTCGACATCGTAGACAGCGCCGCCCGCCTGCACGGATGCCGGGCCGTCATCCAGCATGATGCGCGCCGACAGATCGTTCAGCTGCACCTGCCCCGGCGTGGCGTTGCGCTGCACCGCGCTGCCCGCTTTCAGCGCGAAGGGGCGGCCCTTGTCATCGACGCCGCGATACATTGCATTGTTCGACTGAAGCCGCTCGGGCGCGCGCTCGACACGGTTCTTGTCGAGCACAAAGCTCATTTCTCCACGGTCCGCCAGCGGCGCGAGCAGCAGGATGGCGATGACGACGCCCACCGCCACCGGCAGCGCAATGCGCAAAATGCGGATGGTGCGATCGAACGAGCCGCCTGGCGCAGCGAATTCCTTGCGCTGCGAGCGCTGATCCTCGGCGCGCCGGCTCATGCAGACGCTTCCGTGAGGATGCGATCAGCTATGGGCGAAGATATCGTCATCCGCCCATCCGGCGATATCGAGGCGCGCGCGCATGGGCAGGAAATCGAAACAGGCCTGTGCCATCTCCATCCGCCCCTCGCGCTCCAACCGCGTGATGAACTGCTCGCGCAGCCGATGGAGGAAGCGCACGTCCGACGCGGCATAGTCCTTTTGCGCGTCGCTCAGTTCCGGGCCGCCCCAATCGCTCGACTGCTGCTGCTTGGAAATATCGGCCCCTAGCATTTCGCGCACCAGTTCCTTCAGCCCGTGGCGATCGGTGTAGGTGCGCACCAGCTTGCTGGCGATCTTGGTGCAGAACACCGGCCCGGCAGTGACGCCCAGATAATATTCGATCGCCGCGAGGTCGAACCGCCCGAAATGATAGAGCTTCACCCGTGCCGGATCGGCCAGGATGCGCTTCAGATTGGGTGCGTCGTAAGAAGAGCCCGGCGCAAACCGCACGAGATGTTCATCCCCATCGCCGTTGGAGATCTGCAGTAGGCAGAGCCGGTCGCGCGGCGTGCGCAGCCCCATGGTTTCGGTGTCGACGGCTAGGTCGCCCGTTTCCAGCACGCCGGCCGGCAGGTCTTCTTCATGAAAATGAACCGTCACTGGGGATGCATCCTGTTGCTGGTTGTTTCTCGATCGAACGAACGAATTGGCCAGCCCTTTGCCGCATGGGGGCCGTCAACGCAATGATGGGCCACGCTATGATGGGAAGCCCTGCCCCACTGCGCAATCGGTCCGGCGAGACGCCTTAGCAGTGCGAGCCGTGCGCAGCGCGCGCCAGCCTGTGGAAAACAGATGTCGCAAGCGAGCGAATTTTCCGCTATGCCCTTAGGCTGATGCGATTCCACGCGAGGACGCATCGGCCGCGCAGTCAGTCGTCCTTCGCTGCAATCGGCCGAACCGGGGGGCGAAGCAAGGTGTTTACGACGATATGAGTTTTGACCGTAAGCGGCGCGGCAAGGGCCGTGATAAGCGCGACAGTTTCGGCGACGAGAATTTCGACGGATACAGGGACTCCGCTCCGTTCGACGGCGGCGGACGCGGCGGTTTTGGCGGTGGCCCGCGCGGCTATGATGATGATCGCGGCAGCGGCGGTGGCCCGCGCGGTGGATTCGGCGGCGGTGGAGGCGGCGGCTTCGGCGGCGGTGGCCCGCGTCGCGGCGGCGGCGGCGGTATGCCGGCACAGGTCGTCGGATCGGGCGAAGGCGTGGTCAAGTTCTTCAACGCGCAGAAGGGCTTCGGCTTCATCCAGTGCGATGACCGTCCCGATGACGTGTTCGTTCATATCAGCGCGGTCGAGGCGGCCGGGCTATCCGGTCTGGCCGAAGGTCAGCCGCTCAAGTTCACCCTGGTGGATCGCGGCGGTAAGGTCTCGGCCAGCGATCTCGAGATCGAGGGTGAGCCGATGCCGGTGCAGTCCTTCGATCGCGGCCCGCGTCCGGGTGGGAATGATCGCGGTCCGCGCCCCGGCGGCGGCGCTCCGCAGCGCGAGCTGACCGGCCAGAAGGCCAAGGGCACCGTGAAGTTCTTCAATGATGTGAAGGGCTTCGGCTTCATCGAGCGTGACGATGGCGAAGCAGATGCCTTCGTTCACATCAGCGCCGTGGAACGTTCCGGCATGTCCGCCCTGCAGCAGGGCGACCGCGTCGGCTTCGACATCGAAGTCGATCGCCGCGGCAAATATTCGGCGGTGAACCTGCACTCGACCGATTGATCGGCGTTTTCGTTTTACCCATAGAATAGAGAAGGGCGGTCCCGCGGGGCCGCCTTTTTTGTATATGTTTCGCGCGCCGAGCTTGGTTTTGCTTACGATCGTCGCTTCGCATGCATCCGCCCCTTCGGCGGCACCATCCATCGCTTCTCTCAATCTTCTTTGCCAGCGCTTGGGCTAGGTCCAAACAGAAGGGGGAAGATTGATGGACCGACAATTTCGACTGGCCGCATGCGCCCTTGCGATGGCCACCGCGTCGGAAGGCGCGTTCGCAGCGCCCTCCGCTGCCGACCCAAGCACCGATTATCACGTCGAAGCCTATGAGGTTGCGCTCCGCCCCGACGTCTCGACCACCGCGTTGACCGGTCGCGAGACTATCCGGGTTGTCGCGAACGTCGACCGGCTCGAAACGGTCGCCTTTTCGCCCAACGCGTTGGCGATCGTCGATGCGCGGGTGGACGGCACGCCGGTAATGGTCGAGAGCGACTGGGACGGGATTGTTTTCCATCTGCCCCGCCCGCTCGCGGCGGGAGAGACCGCCCTCCTGTCTTTCGATATTGCGGGTACGCCGGTGCGGGGCGTGAGCACCGGCGACGCGGGCATATGGTCTGGATATTTCGCCTGCGACTGGATGGTCTGTCGGCAAAATTCCCCAGGCGATAAAGCCTCGATCGCACTAGATCTCTACGTGCCCACCGGGCTCGACACCAAGGCGTAGGCGTGAAGTGGGCGGAGCGGGAGCTTGGCGGTGGCCTTACTCTCCATCGGTGGCGCAGCGTCGATCCGGTCTCACCCTATCTGTTCGCCTTCGCCGCAGGTCGTTTCCCGCGAAAGACCATCGAGACGCCGCAAGGCACGCTCCATTACCGCAACGCAACGGGTGCGCCTGCCGACCTCGCCTCACTTTTCGCGGAAACACCGGCGATGGTCGCTTTTTTCGCTGACCGGGCCGGCATGGACTTACCCCGCGGCGGCTACACGCAACTGCTCGTTCCGGGCCGCGAGGCGCAGGAGACGATGAGCTTCTCGTTGATCGGGAGGGGTGAACTGGACCGCGAGACGGATGAACCCGAAGCCGCCTGGGTGATCGCGCACGAGCTCGCACATCAATGGTGGGGCAACCGTGTCACCACCGAAACTTGGCGCGATTTCTGGCTGAACGAGGGCGTTGCTGTTTTCATGACCGCGGCCTGGAAGCAGGAGCGGTTTGGCAACACAACCTATGCGAAGGAAATCGAGATTCTACGTGGTCGCCGCGCCCAATTGATTGAGCGCGGTTGGGACAAACCGCTGGCTTGGAGCGGCGACTACCCATCGCTCGGCTATCGGCGCGCCGTGCAATACAGCAAAGGTGCGCTTTTCCTCGTCGAACTACGCGCCGCGATCGACGAGAAGGCGTTCTGGAGCGGTCTACGCGCATACACCCGCAGCTTTGCCGGAAAGACTGTCGTCAGTCGCGATTTCCAGAAAGCTATGGAAACAGCGAGCGGGAGCGATCTCAGCGCGATATTCGGCGAATGGGTGTACGGCCCGGCAGAAGCTTGAGGCCGTACATCCCGTCCGCTCAGTTCTTTTCGAGCGTGCTTGCCAGGAACCAGGCGCGTTCTTCGGCCATGTCGGTCCAGTCGTCGATCAGGCCATCGGTGGCATTGTCTCCGGTTTCCTCGCACAGCGCCTTCGCTTCCTTCAGCTTGGCAATGTAAGCGAGATTGTCGGTACGCAGATCGTCCAGCATCTGCTCGGCAGAAAGCCCTGCATCGTCGCTATCCTTCAACGACTGATGGCGGGAGATCGAGCCGATCGAGGTGAGCGTGCGTAGACCGATCTTGCGGACACGCTCGGCAATGGCATCGGTGGTGCCGATGATTTCCGCCGCCTGCTCGTCGAGCAGCAGGTGATAATCACGAAAATGCGGCCCATGCATGTGCCAGTGGAAATTCTTGGTCTTCAGATACAGCGCATAGCTGTCTGCGAGGACACCGTTCAGCGATTCGGCCAGCGCCTTCTTGCTGTTGTCGTCGATTCCGGGATGCTTGTCGGTCAAGGTCGGTCCTTTCTGGGATCAGTTTTTCGTTGCTATGCCAGAATAACCCTCGGACCAGCGCGAAGTTTCCACCGACTTTGCCGCTCACAGCGATCCAGCGTTTCGATCAACGCTGGGACCTAATGTCTGTGGGTTCAGATCAAGCCCAAAGCGGCGAGGGACAGGATTACGCCGAGAACAGTGAACAGGCCGCCGCCCACGCGGCGTACCCAGACCAGCGGCAAGGCGCGCGCCAGATGATTGCGAAAGATGACTGCAGGAATGCAGGCAATGGCCAGTCCCAGGAAGCCGCCGATACCGGCCCAAAGCGGCATATCGGTTCGCGCCGCTGTGGCGCCGATCAGAAACTGACTCTTGTCCCCCAGCATCGAGAGAAACAGGGCTACGAATGTACCGAAGAACGCGCCAAGGCCTTGCTCCGGTTCCTCCACGCGGCGGTGAGGTGCGAGCATCATCAGGCCCGCGAACAGGCAGGCCAGCGCGTAGAAAAACATCAGCGCATCCTCGCTGATGGCCGCATGGATGAACGAGCCGAGCCAGGCGGAAATCGCGACATTCAGGAGGATCGCGCAGAGCAGCCCCGCGATCACGCGCCCTTCCCGATCGAACCGGATGGCGCACAGGGCAGCAAGCAATTGCGTGCGTCCGCCGGTTTCGGCGAGTAGCACGGCAAGCATTCCGGTCAGCAGCGCATCCACGTCTCAGCCGGTCATGCGATAGGCGACCGAAGCGAGCAGCGCCTCCGACTGCGCGGGCGTCGCCTCCCCGCATTCCACCGCTTCGCGCATCAACAGCGCATAATCGCGTTCGAAATGGCGGACATTGTCGGCTTGCATGGCGCGTGTGAGCGCGAGCTCGCATTTCTCGGTAACGAAGACGAGCGCCGAAAGCCGGCAGCGGCGCGCTTCGACGCGCAGCTGTTCAAGCTTGAAAAGAAAGTAGGCCGGATCGCGGTCAACTCGGATGGCTTCGAGTTCATCGATAAGCGCGCGGAATTCGGTATAAACCGCCCAGTTGCGCTGGTTGCCAAGCTGAAAACCCTTAGCGTCGTGATACATGCCCCTGCCCTTTTCGTGTGAACGCGTTCCCTGCGAATATTAGCCTTCACGAACATCCTGCACTGAACATGGTTAAAGCCTGGTAAATGGCTGAATTGCCGGGAAAAAGGCCCTTATGACCCCAAGGGGTAATTTCGCATCGCCACGCGTCGGGCCATAAGTGCGTTGTCGCCGGGACGTCACCCGGACCGGCACTGAGGTTGGGAGACCCGTCATGATCCGTTTGAAAACCATCCTGTTCGCAGCTGCCACGCTGGGCACCCTGACATTTTCCGTTCCGGCTGCCGCTGCATCGGCTCCCGCCTCGACCGCATCGTCGGCTCCGACATCCGAAATTGTGAGCGAGCTTATCACCCGCACGCAGAGCGCATGCGCCCGCAATGTACGCGGCGAGGAATGCGGCGCCTATCAGCGCACATTGCTCGCCGCGGTTGCCGCCCTGAACGGCGATGACGGCAAGCATGATCGGGGCCGCGACGTCACCCGGTTGCAGATGGATGCGCTGTTTTCCGCTGTCGACACATCCGCCGCCTCCCCCCTGAAATCCGCCATCGCACGCAGATAATCCGCGAGGCAAACCACTGTCCGATAGAAGCAGTCTCAACCGCTTCTTAACCATCTTCCGCTAGCGCTTGCCCTTCCTCCCCCACATCCGGTGGGCGCTAGCGGGAGCACGGCCATGGCCAGAAGGGCCATCATCGTAGACGATCATCCCATGTGTCGCCGGGCCACGGCGATGGCATTTCAAGCGGTGGATCCCGCCGTGACGCTCGTCGAGTCCGACACATTGGAAGACGCGCGGCGCCTTGCCGCCACCGCCGACATGGTGGCGATGGACATCGCCATGCCCGGCAGCCGCGGCATGATCGGCCTTGCCGAATTTCGCGAAGAATTTCCCGATGTTCCGCTGCTCATCATCAGCGGCAACAGCAATCCCGATATCGAGCGGGAGGTTTCCGGTATCGGTGCCAACGGCTTCCTGTCCAAGGAGGCATCGATGCCCGACATGGTGGAGGCGATCCGAACGGTGCTGGACAACGGCACCTGGTTTTCCGGCGCGCAGGATGGCGGCGGCGAGCCGACCGAGCTGGAGCGCATCCAGACGCTCACCCCGGCGCAGATGCGCGTGCTCAAGGCGATGCAGGACGGCGCGCTGAACAAGCAGATCGCCTATGATCTGGGCCTGTCCGAAGTTACGGTGAAGGCGCATGTGAAGGCCATTCTCAAAAAGCTCTCGGTGCCCAATCGCACGCAGGCGATCCTCATGCTGGCGCGGATCGAGCAATGAGCTTTCTGGACAAGGGCGAGCCGGCATTGGCCGTCCCGCTGCTCGACGCAGAGCAGACCGAGCAACTGCTGCAAACCACCGGATTCGAGGCTTTCTCCGGTTTCATGGCGGGTTTTGTCGGGGAACTGGAGAACCGTCCGGCAATCATCGCGGAGCAATGGACGCTTGGAGACCATGCCGCAGCCCGTGCGAGCGCGCATTATCTGAAGGGGCCTGCCCTGACGATCGGCGCGGCGCGAATCGCGGCGTTGTGCGAATCGATCGAGCGCGGCGACGAAGACCGATCTCAGCGGCTGATCGGGCTGTTGCAGGAAGCTGCGGAAGAGACCGGCCGCGCCGTGCGCGCGCTGATCGCGCTCTGAAACCCGGCCGACGATCGCCAAATCCGGCTTCAACCCCCCGCGCACCCTTGACTTTACAGGCACAAACCGTCATCGCCGCCGCCTTATTGCAGACGGCAACCGAATCGATGCCGCCCGCCTTCATTCTCTAAGCTTAGGAAAAGTGCCATGGCGAAGCCCGCCACCGTGAAGATCAAGCTCGTCAGCACCGCCGACACGGGCTTTTTCTACGTCACCAAAAAGAACCCGCGCAACATCACCGAGAAGATGACCTTCCGGAAATATGATCCGGTTGCGCGCAAGCATGTCGAATTCAAGGAAGCCAAGATCAAGTGATCTGGCGGGGGGCGCTCGCGCGCTTCCCTTTCCTCGATACATCGGCGTCACTTCGCGTCGATATCAAAGCAATCCAGGGCCGTTGCAGCGATGCGAAGGCCCTGGATTGCTTTGCCGCGTCACGGCTCCCCGTAACACTTAGACAGCCAAGGCTCATGCATCGGCGCGATCAGCGCATGGCCTCCTGCACCGCTTCCACGAACTTCATCACCGAAACGGGCTTGGACACATAACCTTCCGCGCCCGCCTCGCGGATGCGCTCCTCGTCCCCTTTGCCCGCATAGGCGGTGACGGCCAGGATCGGGATCGGCTTCAGCGCGCTGTCCTTCTTCATCCGGCCGATCAGATCGAGCCCGCTGACATGCGGCAGCTGAATATCCATGATGACCAGATCGGGCTTGAACTCGCGCGCCGTTTCCAGCGCCTGCCGCCCATCGGTGAGCGGTTCGACAACGAAGCCGTTGGCCCGCAGCAGATCGGTGAACAGCTTCAGATTGAGCTCATTGTCCTCCACGATCAGGATGCGTTTGGCCATGTCGCTCTTTCCGGTTTCTTCTGGGCCAAGCCCGCTTGGCGCTCGGCTCCCTATGCCCTAGACCCGCGGCATGCGCCAGCCCGCCGCCCCTGCAGATCCCGAAGCTCTCGCGCTCGACGCGCTCACTTGGATCATGGAGGATGACAAGCGGGCGGTGCGCTTCCTCGATCTGACCGGCCTTACGCCGGACGGCCTGCGCGCCGGGCTGGCGGACCGCGCCACGCACCGTGCCGTGCTCGGTTTCCTGGAAAGCTACGAGCCCGACCTTGTAAGCTATGCCGAGACACGCCAGATCGACCCCTCGCTGATCCCTGAAGCCGCCCGAAAGCTGGACGCTTGACCCAAGACACCGCCCGCCGCCCGTTAATCATTACCGATTGCGACGAGGTGCTCCTCCATATGGTCGTGCCCTTCGCCGAATGGCTGGATGAGGCGCACGGCATCCATTTCGATCTGGATCGGGGCGGCTTCGCCGAAGCGCTTCGCCACAAGCATGACGGAACCGTGGTGGCGCAGGAAGATGTCTGGCCGCTCCTGAACGAATTTTTTGACGGCCAGATGAGCCGCCAGCAGCCTATCGACGGCGCAGTCACGGCGATCCGGACGCTGGCCGAAAAGGCCGATGTGGTGGTGCTCACCAACCTGCTCGATCACAGACAGGATGCGCGGGCGGAGCAACTTCGCGCCGTCGGGATCGATCACGAAGTGCATTGCAACCAGGGTGGCAAGGGCGCTCCGCTGGCCGAGATCGTGGAGCGGTTCGACCCCACGGTGACCATATTTATCGACGACCTCGCGGTTCATCACGAATCGGTGGAGAAGCATCGTCCGGATGTGTGGCGCCTCCACATGGTGGGCGAGCCGCGCCTGGCGGGCAGCATCGAACCGGCGGCGCACGCGCATGCCCGGATCGATCATTGGGGCAAGGCATTGGAATGGATCGAGGCGCGCCTTGCCGATGGCAATCCGGCCCACGCAATCAAAAAGGAAGAAGGACAAACCGCATGAGCATCGACCAGAAGCTGAAGGACCTCGGCATCACCCTGCCCGAACCGGCTGCACCGGTGGCGTCCTATCGCCCGGCGGTGGAAGCCAACGGCATGCTCTATGTTTCCGGGCAACTTCCTTTCATCAACGGCGAAATCGTGACCGGCAAGCTGGGCGCGGACGTTTCGCTGGAACGCGGTGTCGAAGCGGCGCGCGCATGTGGGATCATGCTGATCGCACAGATCAAGGCCGCGCTGGGCGGTGATCTGGAGCGTGTCGGACAGATCGTGAAGCTGGGTGGCTTTGTCGCCTCGGTGCCTGATTTCACCGATCAGCCCAAGGTGGTGAATGGCGCTTCGGACCTGATGGAGCAGGTGTTCGGAGAGGCTGGCCGCCATGCCCGCAGCGCGGTGGCGACGCCGGTATTGCCGCTCGATGCGGCGGTGGAAGTCGATGCGATCGTGGCGCTGAAGAGCTGAGGGGCCACGCCCGACGCAATGCCTCCCTGCGCAGCCCGTGCCTGACGCCGATATCATCGCAAAGATTGGCCGCGGCGTTGCCGCTCTTCCGGCGGAAGAGTGGGACGCCTGCAACGGCGCGGGCAATCCGTTCCTGAGCCATGCCTTTCTTTCCACGATGGAGGATTCGGGCAGCGTCGGGCGCGGCAGCGGGTGGACACCCGCACCGATCGTCATCGAAGACGATGCGGGCGCAATTGCTGCGGCGCTACCCGCTTATCTGAAATCGCACAGTCAGGGCGAATATGTGTTCGACCAGAGCTGGGCCCACGCCTTCGAAAGCGCGGGCGGGCGCTATTATCCCAAACTTCAGATCGCCGCGCCTTTCTCCCCCGTCCCCGGCCCGCGCCTGCTGTTGCGTGAGCCGGCGCTGGCGCAGCCGCTGCTGAACGCGGCCGAGGCGCTGGTGCTGCAGAACGGCCTGTCATCTGCGCATGCCAGCTTCGTCGCACCGGACCAGATCGCGCATTTCGAGGAAGCGGGCTGGCTGATCCGTACCGACAGCCAGTTTCACTGGAAAAACCGGGATTATCGCAGCTTCGACGACTTTCTGGGCGCGCTATCGAGCCGCAAGCGCAAGAATATCCGCAAGGAACGCGCCGCGGCGCAAAGCGCAGTGCATATCGAACGGCTGACCGGCGAAGCCATCCGGCCTGAACATTGGGACGCCTTCTGGCTGTTCTACCAAGACACCGGCGCGCGCAAATGGGGCCATCCCTATCTGACGCGCGAAGCGTTCGACCTGTTGGGACAGCGCATGGGCGACAGGATCGTGCTCGTCCTCGCCTACGATGGCGACATGCCTATTGCGGGCGCGCTGAACCTGCTGGGTCCGGACACGATCTACGGCCGCTATTGGGGTGCGCTGGCCGAAGTGCCGTTCCTGCATTTCGAGCTATGCTATTATCAGGCGATCGACATCGCCATCGAACGCGGCCTCGCAACCGTAGAGGCCGGTGCGCAGGGGCAGCACAAGCTGGCCCGCGGTTATGAACCGACGCCGACCTATTCGGCGCACTTCATCGCCGATGAGGGGTTCCGCGATGCGGTGGACGATTTCCTGACGCGCGAGCGCGAGGCAGTGGCGCAGGAGATCGAGTTTTTGAACGAGATGGGCCCGTTCAAAAAGAGTGATTGATCAGGCGACGCGCACTTCGGTGGCGCGCAGCCAGGCACGGGCTTCGCGCTGGGCCTCGGCGATTTCGCGCGCCGTCATGTCGTAGGAAATTTCGGCGCGGCACATCATGCCTTCTTCGCTGCCGTTGAGCGCTGCGAGGTTGAACCATTTATGCGCCTCGATCAGATCGAGTTCGACGCCATTGGTACCTGTCGAATAAGCGATTCCGAGATCGTAAAGCGCGTCCGCATTGCCTGCGGCCGCATCCGCCATCCGGCTCTCGATTAAAAAGCGGGCGGTTTTCTCACTGTAACCCATATCCCCTGTCCCATTTGCCTCCAATGGGCACAGAACAACAGAAGATGGTCAACGAATGGTTAACGCGCGCGTCGCTATTTTTGGTCGACCGGATGATTATCGATCAAACGTGTGTCTTCTATCCGCGCCGCCACGAACAGACGCGCGCCCGTCTTGAAGCTTTTCAGCGGTTGCAAAGTATCGCCGTCGCGCATTTCAAGATAATCGATCGAGACGAAGCCGGCATCCAGCATCCGGCGCCTTGCCGCGTCCAGCGCATGCCCCGGATCCTCGCCATCGCGAATCGCTTCGGCCGCGCTCTTCAGCGCATCGGGCAGAGCCACCGCCGCCGCCCGCGCCTCCGCCGACAGATAGGCATTGCGCGAAGAGAGCGCGAGGCCGTCCGCATCGCGCACCGTCGGCACGCCGACGATCTCCACCGGAAAATCGAGATCGCGCGCCATGCGGCGGATGACGGCCAGCTGTTGATAATCCTTCTGCCCGAACAGCGCGATGTCCGGCTGCACCTGGTTGAACAGTTTCGCGACGACCAGAGCGACGCCGTCGAAATGCCCCGGCCGCGCCGCGCCGCACAGCCCCTCGCTCGGGCCAGCGACGCTCACGGTCGTCGCAAACCCATCGGCATAGATTTCATCCACCGGCGGCGCCCAGAGCAGGTCCGCGCCTGCCGCCTCCAGCTTGGCGCGATCGGCCTCCAATGTGCGCGGATAGGCATCCAGATCCTCGCCCTCCCCGAACTGCTTCGGATTGACGAAGATGGACACGGCCACATGATCGGCCCGCGCGCGCGCTTCCTCCACCAGCTTCAGATGACCCGCGTGCAGCGCGCCCATGGTGGGGACCAGCGCAAGCTTTCCACGGCCTTTCATATCGGAAACCGCCATGCGGAGATCGTCCAGCCGATTGATCAATTGCACGCCATCCATCCCTTCGATACACCCTGGCCAACGCCCCGCGCGACGCGATGCGTGGGGCCGTAATCACATGTCAGCCGAGCCCATTCGCCTCAAGCCATATGGCCGGTCCAAGGGGGATTTCCATGGCCGCTTCGGCCCCGCATCATATCGTCTTCGCCAATGAAAAGGGCGGCACCGGCAAATCGACCACCGCGGTCCATGTCGCCGTGGGCCTTGCCATGCAGGGCGCGCGCGTGGCCTGTATCGATCTGGACAGCCGCCAGCGCACGCTGTTCCGTTATCTGGAAAACCGCCGCGATACCGCGCAGCGCCGCGGCGTCGATCTGCCCACACCAACGTTCGAGGCGCTGGAAAACCCGGATCAGGCCGAGCTCAACAAACAGATCGAGCGGATGGGCGAGGGCATGGACTTTCTGCTGTTCGACACGCCGGGCCGCGACGATCCGTTCGCGCGCTTCGTCGCCACCCGGTCCGACACGCTGGTAACGCCGATCAATGACAGCTTCGTTGATTTCGATCTGATCGGGAAGGTCGACGCGGAGAGCTTCAAGGTGACCAAGATCAGCTTTTACGCCGAGCTGATCTGGGAAGCGCGCACCACGCGCGCGCGCAAGGAAGGCAAATCGATCGACTGGGTCGTACTGCGCAACCGCCTGCACAATATGGAAGCGCGCAACCAGCAGCGCGTCGGCAGCGCGCTTGATGCGCTGGCCAAGCGCGTGGGCTTCCGCGTGACGCCGGGCCTCAGCGAGCGCGTGGTCTATCGCGAACTGTTCCCGAGCGGTCTGACCCTGCTCGACAAGGGGCATCTCGGCCAGCTTGGAACCAGCCACATCGCCGCGCGGCAGGAATTGCGCCAGCTGATCGGCGCGCTCAACCTCAAGGTGCCGGTGGCCGCCTGATGGGTAAGCTGCTGCTCTTCGCCATCGTCGCCGCGGTCGTCTGGTTCTGGTGGCGGGGCAAGAGCGAGCGCGAAAAGCGTGAGAAGATCGGGCGGCCGCCCGGGCATGACCGCCGGCTGGAAGACGCCGCAAAACTGCTCCGTGTCGATCCCCGTGCCGATGCCGCCACGATCCGTGCCGCCTGGCGCCGCGAAGTCGCCGCCGCCCGCCCCGATCAGACCAACGATGCCGCCAGCCTCGCCGCCTTGACGGAAGCGCGCGACCTCCTTGTGGCTCGTGCAACCGGTCGGTCAGGACGTTAGTTTACCTGTTCATGTACAGCTACCCACCAACCCCGTGAGTGCTGAGCCTGTTGAAGCACGGATCTCGACTGAGAGACGCCCTTCGACAAGCTCAGGGCTTCCGGTAAAGTAAGCCAGAATTTCGCCAGTTTTCGAAGGATCATTCCATGCCCCATCGTTTCGACCCCAGTTCCTTGCGCGAATATGACATCCGCGGAATCCTCGGCAAGACGCTCGGCGAAGCGGATGCGGACGCGATCGGCCGCGGCTTCGGCACGCTGATCAAGCGCGCGGGCGGCAGCACCGTTGCGGTCGGCTATGACGGGCGTGAAAGCTCTCCCATGCTGGAAAAGGCGCTCGTCGGCGGTCTCACGGCCACGGGCGTGAATGTCGTGCGCGTCGGCCTCGGTCCCACGCCGATGCTCTATTATGCCGAAGCGAGCATGGACGATGTCGATGGCGGCATCATGATCACCGGCAGCCACAATCCGCCCGATTATAACGGCTTCAAAATGGTGTTTCAGGGCCGCCCCTTCTTCGGGGAGGATATCCAGACCCTCGGCACCATGGCCGAAGCCGGCGATTGGGACAGCCCCGAAGGCGGCGAAGGCTCCTCGCGCGAGCAGCCGATGCTGGATGCCTATATCGATCGCATCACCCGTGGCGCCGAGAACTTCACCGGCTTCCGCGTCGGCTGGGATGCGGGCAATGGCGCGGCCGGCCCGGCGCTGGAGCAGCTCATCACGAAGCTGCCCGGCGAACATCACTGCCTTTACACCAAAGTGGACGGCACCTTCCCGAACCATCATCCGGACCCGACCGAGCCCGCCAATCTGGAAGACCTGCAAAAGCTGGTCGCCGACAAAAATCTCGACTTCGGCATCGCCTTCGACGGCGACGGAGACCGGATCGGCGCGATTGACGGCGAGGGGCGCATCATCTGGGGCGATCAGCTGATGCAGATTTTCGCCGCCGATGTGCTGAAGGAAGTACCCGGCGCCACGATCATCGCCGACGTGAAGGCTAGTCAGGCGCTCTACGACCGGATCGCCGAGCTGGGCGGCCAGCCGCTGATGTGGAAGACCGGCCATAGCCTCATCAAATCCAAGATGAAGGAGACCGGCAGCCCGCTCGCCGGCGAGATGAGCGGCCATATCTTCTTCAAGCATGATTATTACGGGTTCGACGATGCGCTCTACGCCGCCGTGCGCCTGATCAAGGCGGCCGGATCGCTCGGCAAATCGGTAACCGAGCTGCGTTCCAAAATGCCGGACATGATCAACACGCCCGAAATGCGCTTCCAGGTCGATGAATCGCGCAAATTCGCCGCAGTGGACGAGATCGTCGAGCGGATGCGCGCGAGCGGCGCGGATATGAGCGATATCGACGGGGCGCGCGTCAACACCGAAGACGGCTGGTGGCTGCTGCGCGCCTCCAACACGCAGGACGTGCTCGTCGCCCGCGCGGAGGCGCATAGCGAAGCCGGGCTGGAACGGCTGATGGCGCAGGTGGACGAGCAGCTGAAGCTCTCCGGTATCGAGCGCGGCGAGACGGTGGGGCACTGAGGCCGCGCTTTAAAAAAACCGACGTCATTGCGAGGAGCCCGAAGGGCGACGCGGCAATCCAGAGCGAATGCAGCACTGCATCCGCACTGGATCGGTTGACCTGCGGTCGCCTCCGGCCGCGCCTGCGGCTCGCAATGACGATGGGCTACAGGGAAAGTTTGCGCCGCCCATCCGTTACGCATCCGACGAATTGATAAAGGAGCATGACTATGGGCTGGGGAATTCTGACGATATTGGGACCAATCGTTCTGGTGGGCGCGATCGCTTGGGCGATTTTGCGCAACAAGAAGGAAACGTCCCGCCGCGACGAGATTCGCACCGAACGCGCGACGCATGAGCTTTACGACAAGGCGGACGAGCAGGACGCCAGGGACGCCCGCCGCGATCCGCTGACGGACGACGGCGAGCGCTGAGAAGCCCGCCGCCGCACCCCGCGACATGACAAAGCCCCCGCCGGGCGCGCCCCTTCCCGCCGCGATTGCCGACTGGTTCGCCGGGCGCGGCTGGCGGGTTCGCGATCATCAGGCGGCGATGTTCGCGGCGGATCGTGCGGGCGACCATGCGCTGCTCGTGGCTTCCACCGGCGCGGGCAAGACGCTGGCAGGTTTTCTGCCCACGCTGGCCGATGCCGCCGAAGGGCCGATCGAGGGGCTTCATACCCTCTACATTTCACCGCTGAAGGCACTCGCCGTCGATATTCAGCGCAATCTGAAAGCGCCGATCGACGAAATCGGGTTGCCGCTCACGGTGGAGACGCGCACCGGCGACACGCCGTCGGACCGCAAGGCGCGTCAGCGCGTGCGCCCGCCCAATATCCTCCTCACCACCCCCGAATCGCTCAGCCTGATGCTCTCGCACGAAGACAGCTTCACGCTGTTTGCGGGATTGAAACGCGTGGTGATCGACGAAGTGCATGCCTTCGCCACGCAAAAACGCGGCGATCTTCTGGCGTTATCACTGGCCCGCCTGCAGCGGATTGCGCCGGAGATGCGCCGCGCCGCTCTGTCCGCCACCGTGGCCGATGCCGACGGTTACCGCGCCTGGATCGCCCCCTATGGCGATATCGACAGCGTGGCGCTGGTGCTTGGCGAAAAAGGCGCGGACCCCGACATCGATATCCTGCTGCCGCTCGGCCGGGTACCCTGGGGCGGGCATTCGGGCCGCTACGCCGCGCCGCAGGTGATGGAGCTGATTGCGGACAACCGCACCACGCTCGTCTTCTGCAACACCCGCAGTCTGGCCGAACTGATCTTTCAGGATCTGTGGAAGGCGAACGATCAGGGCCTGCCCATCGGCATTCACCATGGCAGCCTGGCCGTCGAGGCGCGGCGCAAGGTGGAGGCGGCAATGGCCCGCGGGGAGCTGCGCGCGCTGGTTGCCACCGCCAGCCTCGATCTCGGCGTCGATTGGGGCGATATCGACTGCGTGGTGCAGATGGGCGCGCCCAAGGGCTCCTCGCGCCTACTGCAGCGGATCGGCCGCGCCAACCACCGGCTGGACGAGCCGAGCAAGGCGATCCTGGTGCCCGGCAATCGCTTCGAATATCTCGAGGCGCAAGCTGCGCTCGACGCGGTGGAGGCGGACGAGCGCGATCCGGATATCTTCCGCCCGGGCGGGCTCGACGTCCTCGCCCAGAATATCATGGCCATGGCCTGCGCCGCGCCGTTCAGCGAGGCCGATTTGCTGGAGGAAGTGCAGGCCGCCCTCCCCTACAGCGCGCTGACCCCGGCAGCCTTCGGGCGCATCGTCGATTTCATCCGCGACGGCGGCTATGCGCTGAAGAGCTATGACCGGTTCAAGCGCCTGACGCAGGAGGGCACGGACGACGACGGCAGCCGCCGCTGGCGGGTCAGCCATCCGCGCTTCGTGACGCAGCACCGCATGAATGCCGGGATCATCGTCGATGCCGCGACGCTCGACGTACGCTTCAAGAATGGCCGGAAGCTCGGCACGGTCGAGGAATATTTCGCCGCCTCGCTCTCGCCCGGCGACACCTTCTTCTTCTCCGGCCTCAGCCTGGAGGTGGAGCGGATCAAGGACACCGATTTGATCGTGCGCGCCACCAGCCGCCCCGCGCGCATCCCCACTTATGTCGGCGCGCGCATGCCGCTGAGCACCAATCTCGCCGCGCGTGTGCGCGAATTCCTGTTCGATCGCAGCCAGTGGCGGCGTTTTCCGGACGATGTGCAGGAATGGCTGTCCGTTCAGTCCGACCGCTCCGTTCTGCCCGAACCCGGCCAGCTGCTGGTCGAAACATTCCCGCGCGAGGGGCGGCACTATATGGTGGCCTACAGTTTCGAGGGCTGGAACGCACACCAGTCGCTCGGCATGCTGATCACCAAGCGGATGGAAAAGCGCGGGCTGAAACCGCTCGGCTTCGTCTCCAACGATTATGCCCTCGCCTGCTACGGCCTGGAACCCGTTACCGATCCCGCCGCGCTGTTCTCCAAGGATATCCTGCGCGACGAGTTCACCGATTGGGTGCAGCAATCGGCGTTGCTGAAGCGCGCGTTTCGCGAGGTGTCCGTGATCGGCGGGCTCGTCGAGCGCCAGCATCCCGGCCGCCGTAAGACCGGCAAGCAGGTGACCTTCTCCACCGACCTGATCTACGACGTGCTGCGCAAATATGAACCCGACCATGTGCTGCTGGAGGCCGCCTGGGCCGATGCGCGCGCGCGGCTGACCGATGTCGGGCGGCTCGGCGATCTGCTGGACCGCGCGGCGGACACCATGCTGCATGTCCATCTGGACCGGGTAAGCCCGCTCGCGGTGCCGGTTCTCGTCTTGATCGGGCGCGAGACGGTGGCGACGGGCACTGCCGACGACGCGCTGATCGCTGAGGCCGAGGCACTGGTGGCCGAAGCAATGGGCGACTGAGGCCCAGCCGCGGGAGCATTCGGATTGGCCAGATGTGTCAAAGCCGTTAGCTATCCTACTGACCCTGCTTCTGTTACGGTCGGTACCATGTCCCGCGTGACCGCCCTTGCTGTGATCCAGGCGCGTATCGCCTCGCGCCTTCGGGAAAATTCGGGTCCGGGGAAGAATGCCTCCCCCGTATCGCGACCAATGCGACTTTCCGTGGCCATATCCCTTGCCGTTCTGGCCGCTGGACAAGGCGCGCGGGCTCAAAATGCCGCGCCCTCGCCCTTGCCGCTGCCCGCGCCGGTCACCGACATGCCGCTTCCCCCGATCTTCCAGCCTTTCAAGGTCGATCGCTCCAATCGCGTCGCTGTCGAGGTGCGGGTCAATGGCAGCGGGCCCTATCATTTTATCGTCGATACCGGAGCCGAACGCTCGGTGATCTCGAACGAGCTGGCACAGGGTCTGTCTCTCGAAGCTGGTCCCGTCCTTGGCCTCGCCACCATCGCGGGCAGGCATGTCGCGCCGAGTTTTCACGTGGAACATCTGGCCACTGACAGCTTTGCCATTGAAAATCTGCAAGCACCCGCGCTGAAACGCGGCGATCTTGGTGCAAACGGCCTGATCGGGCTGGACGGGCTGGACGGCCACCGCGTTGTCATGGATTTCGGTAATGATCGCATGAGCGTGGAGAAAACGGGCCGGCGGCTGCGGCCCGGCGTGGCGGCGGACGGCACCATCGTGGTGCAGGCAGAGCGCATGCGCGGGCGGATGGTGATCCATCAGGCCAGGATCAACGGGATCATAGTCGATCTGATTATCGATACCGGCGCGTCCACCAGCATCGGCAACATGCCGCTGCGCGCCGCGCTGCAGGCACGCAAATCGACCAAGCAGGCAGAGGCTTATCTGCTGAGCGTAACGGGCGAGCGGATACGCGCCACCGTGGCGATCGCCGACAGGATCAAAATCGGCGGCGCCACGATCGAGAATCTGCCGATAAGCTTTGCCGATGCCTATGCGTTCAAGGTGTTGAACCTGGATGAGCGGCCTGCGCTGCTGCTGGGCATGGACGTGATCGGCCTGTTCGAAAAGGTTACGATCGATTTCGACAAGCGCCAGGTGCAGTTCGGCATTCGCGAAGGCGCTGCGCCCGGTCCGCGCGGACTGTTCATGGCGGCGGCTGATCCATCCGGCTTCACCACCCCCTTGCCTGCCCGGCGCGGCGCGGCCATAGAACCCTGATGGTTCCTCTTTCGTTCGCCGGTCACCGCCTGTTCGTGGCGGGGGACGCTGCCTTGTGGTGGCCCGAACGGCGCGCCTTGCTGGTGGCCGATCTGCATCTGGAAAAGGGCAGCTTCTACGCAGCGACCGGCCAGATGCTTCCCCCCTATGACAGCCGCGCAACGATGGAGGCGATCGATGCGCTGGTGGAGCGCATCCGGCCCGAGACCATCTACTGCCTCGGTGACAATTTTCATGACGATGCCGGCGAGGAGCGGTTGTCCCCATGTGCCGCCGCCATCCTGCAACGCCTCACCGGTGCGCTCGACTGGATATGGATCCGCGGCAATCATGACCGCGAAGTGAGCGGGCGCTGGGGCGGCCGCGCGCTGGCAGAGTTGGAAGTGAGCGGGCTGCTGCTGCGCCATGAGGCGGAGCCGGGCGAACCGCGGCCGGAGCTTTCGGGCCACTTCCACCCGAAACTGCGGATGAGCGTGCGCGGCCGCCGTATTGCGCGGCGCTGCTTTGTGCGTACCGAAACCAAGCTGATCCTGCCCGCCTTCGGATCGCTCACCGGCGGGCTTGATGCCACCCATTCTGAGATCGCACGTGCCTGCGGAGCCCCTGCCGAAGCGCTGGTGGCGTTGGCGGACCGGTTGGCCCGTTTTCCGCTGGGCCACCGCGCGAAAGCCGAACGGCAGCGGGCCTAGTGCATTGAGCACACGCCTTTTCTCTAGCTTATTTCAGCAATTTTAGCCTAGGCCCGGGTTCATGGTTCTACTCGACTCCCTGATGGTAAAAATCGCGATGATCGGTGTCCTCGGCATCGGCGCGCAATGGGTGGCCTGGCGCACCAATCTTCCGGCAATCGCACTGATGCTGGTCGCTGGCCTGGTTGCAGGCCCTGCCCTCGGCCTCATCGAACCGGAACGCGATTTCGGTACCTTACTGGAGCCGATCGTGAAGCTCGCCGTGGCGGTGATCTTGTTCGAGGGCGGCCTCAGCCTCAATTTCCGGGAGCTGCGCTATGCCGGATGGGGCGTGGCGCGGCTGGTCATCATCGGCGTGCCGATCGGCTGGGCGCTCGGCACGGCCGCGGTGCATTATGTCGCCGGTCTTCCGATCTCGGTCTCTGCGCTATTCGGCGGCATCCTCGTTGTTACCGGCCCCACCGTTATTGGCCCGATGCTGCGCACGCTGCGCGTTCCCAACCGGGTGCGCGACATCCTGAAATGGGAAGGCATCGTCAACGATCCGATCGGTGCCCTGCTGGCCGTGGCGATCTACGCCTTCATCAGCTATCGGGGCGACAGCGTCGATTATGCCGGCATCGGCTTTGAGGTTCTGGGCGCTACCTTCCTTGCGGGCCTGATCGGCGCGGCGCTCGGCTATGCGCTCACCTGGGCCTTTCCGCGCGGTCTGGTGCCCGAATATCTGAAGGCGCCGCTACTCCTCATCACGGTGATATTCGGCTTCGTCGTCGCCGACATCATCATGCACGAAACCGGCCTCGTTACCGTCACCGTGATGGGCGTGGTGATGGCCAACAAGCCGATCCATTCCAGCCGCGCACTGCATCGCTTCAAGGAAGACCTTGCCGTCCTTCTGATCAGCGGCGTGTTCATCATCCTGTCGGCCACGCTGGACTGGGAGACGATCCAGAACTTCCAGGCGCGCTTCGTCTTGTTCCTCGTGGTGCTATTGTTCCTGGTGCGGCCCATCACCGTGCTGGCTAGCCTGTTGTTTTCCGGCATCCCCTATCGCGAGCAATTGTTCATCGCCTGGATTGCGCCGCGCGGGATCGTCGCCATCGCGGTGACCGGCCTGTTCGCGCTGCGGCTCGTCGATCTGGGCTATGACGGCGCGGATGCACTGGTGCCGCTCGTCTTCGGCGTCGTTATCGCCACCATCGTCGCACACGGTTTCTCCGCCGGATGGGTCGCCCGGCGCCTGGGCATCGATATGGGCAAGGGTGAGGGGATCCTGTTCGTAGGGGCCAATCGCTGGACCATTGATCTCGGCAAATTCCTGAAAGGCCTTGGCTACCGCGTGGTCGTATCGGACACGAGCAAGTTCGCGCTGCGCTCCGCCCGGCGGCAGGAGCTTGAGATCCATCAGGGCGAAATTCTGGACGAAGCGCATGGCCATGCCATGGACATGAATCAGTTCCAGCATCTCATCATTGCGACCGAGAATGACAGCTACAACCAGCTTGTCGGTACCGATCTCGGCCCTGAAGTGGGCTATGACCAGATCACGCTCGTAAGCGCAGATGAGGCGAGCCAGCGAACCAGCGCACGCGGCCGGGTGCTGATGGAAAGCAGCCCGACCTTCGAAACGCTGCAGGACAAGCAGCGTGACGGCTGGATCTTCTCCAAAACGCAGATCACCGAGAAATTCAATTACGAGAAGTATCTCGCCAATCTGGATGCAGGCGAGGAGCCGGTGGCGGTGATGAAGCCGGACAAGCGCCTCCTGTTCTTCTCTTCGACCGCACGTCCGACGATCGACGAGGACGATGTCATCATCAGCTTCGTGGCGCCCGAATCGCCCGAAGAATTGAAGGCGCAGAAGATGGAAGAGCGCGCGCGCAAGGAAGAAGCGCGCGAGAAATCGGCAGAGCGTGAAGCGGCAAAGGCACGTGATAGCGGCGGCCCCCTGCCCGACCCGGCCTGACCGTTCAGTCGCGCGGGCCGAATAGGGCAGTGCCCACGCGCACCTCGGTCGCGCCGAGCATGACCGCGGTCTCATAATCGGCGGACATGCCCATGCTGAGCCGTTTCAGCCCATGCTCCCCTGCTATCTTGGCCAATAGGGCGAAATAGGGCGCAGGTTCCACGTCCTGCGGCGGGATGCACATCAGTCCCAAAATATCCAGGCCAGCGGAGCGCGCGCGTTCCAGAAGAGGGCCGATATCGGCAATCGCGCAGCCACCCTTCTGCTCTTCCTCGCCGATATTCACCTGCAGGAAACAGGGCGGCACGGCCTTTCCATCGGCCACCAGCTTGCCCAGCGCCTTGATGAGCGAAGGCCGGTCCACGGTATGGATCACATCGAATAAAGCGGCGGCGTCCTCGGCCTTGTTCGATTGCAGTTGGCCGATCATGTGCAGCGTCACGTCCGGATAATCCGCGCGCAAGGCCGGCCATTTGTCGGCAGCTTCGCCAACACGATTCTCACCGAAATGGCGATGACCTTCCTCCAGCAGCGGCCGGATTTCATCGGCCGCACGCGTCTTGGACACTGCGATCAGATTGACGGCATCATCGCTGCGGCCCGTTCGCTTTGCGGTGGCGGCGATATCCTGCTCGATGGCGGCAAGGGGGGTCGTATCGTTCATGGGCCGGGCCTATAGCCGCCGCCATGGCGAAGGGCAAAGCATCGCGCGCGCCGCGCGTCTGGCTGATGACCGATCCGCGGATCGATGCGGTGCTGCTTGCCAGCGCCCGCGCGTTGCCGTTCGGCAGCGCCATCATCCTGAGACATTATGATTTGCCGCAAGCGGAGCGGCGCGCCCTGTTCGCCCGGCTTCGCCGGATTGCGCGGCAGCGAGGCCATTCGCTCTTTCTCGCAGGCGATGAGCGGACTGCACGCCGCTGGGGTGCCGACGGATTTCACGGCAGAACAAAAAGTCGCACGAATTTGCGGCATAGTACTGCCGTCCACAATCGCCGCGAATTGGCGCTGGCGCACCGCTTGGGTGCTGACACCGTCCTGATCTCTCCAGTCCACCGCACCGCCTCTCACTCCGCCGCACGGCCACTGGGGCCGATGGCGTTTCGCGATCTCGCGATGCTGGCAACGCAGGGTGCTGACGTCGTGGCGCTGGGGGGCATGAACAGCGCCCGCGTCCAGATGATGCGCGCGCTTCCGGTGATAGGCTGGGCCGCGATCGGGGCTTTGGCTAAAAGCTGAAGTCAGCCGAAGCCGATCAGGATCAGAAGCGGATCAGCGTTCCAAGATAAACGGCCTGGCTGTCGCGCTGCTCGCTCACGATGGGCGCTTCCTGCTCGCTCTCGACGCGCAGGCCCGCCGTCACGTCCACACCTTTGGTGATGGAATAGCTGCCACCGACATCGAGCGCATATTCATTTGCCCCGCCAACACGGCGTTGCAAGCCCTTGGCATTGGGCGATTCGAGCGTAACGCGCGTGTTGAACTTGCTGCGCTTGCCCTGCGGTTCATCGTCCAGCGTAAATCCGGCGCCCGAGCTGATCTGGCCGATGGCCGGGGCATCGCTCTTACGGCTTTCGGTCGGCACGGCAAAGCTAGTCCAGCCAGTCGCAGACCCAAGCTCATATTTCGTCGGCTTGACCGACTCGAGCGACTTGATGCTCGACGCGGTACGCGTGCCCGCTTCGCTCGCGGCGATAACGTTGCGAACCGAAACGGCGCGCGGTGCCTCATCATTGCCGGCGCGGACCGCGACGGTCACCGTGCGGTTGCGCGCCTGGCTGACACCGGCCGGCGTAAACAGATATTTGCCGCGACTCGCCACAGCAGCCTGCTTGAAGCGCTCAGCGGATTTGGCATCGAGCCCGGCAGGCGTGAAAACACCCACCGACGGATCGAGCAGAATTTCGGAGAACTTGTCCGCAGAACCGCTGGAAACCGCGGGATAGGCAGATACCATCCCGGTTCCGCACAGCGCAGCGGCGGCTGCCAAGGCACCCCCCATCATCCATAGCTGTTTGCGTCCCGAGGACATTTTTCAGTGACCCACCTGTTGGTGTTGATGGGAATGGACTTAAGCCGGAATTGTTTCAGCTTAAAGCGCGATAGGGGAAATACAGGCCGTTTTAGGGCGGGCTGTGGCCTTTATCTCACAGAATCCGTCTAGCAATCTGAGGTTAACCATGGCTGACGCAGCATCCTTGCCCTTGAGGCGATTGCATCTATAGATGCAGGCCCCGATCCCGTTCTCTCTAGGCCTGAGGTTTCCCATGCGCATCACGCGCCTTTCCGCTTCCGCCCTTATCATCGCCTCCACGCTGGCGCTCGGCGCCTGCGGCGGCAAGGAGCGGCCGCGCGCCGATCTGGCCGCCAGCCAGGTGACTACGATCGGCGTAAACAGCTATTTGTGGCGCGCCTCGCTCGAGACGCTGAGCTTCATGCCGCTGTTGCAGACCGATAGCGCGGGCGGCGTGATCGTGACCGACTGGTACACCAATCCGCAATCCCCGAATGAGCGGATGAAGCTGACCGTCACCATCCTCGATCAGGATCTGCGCGCCGATGCGCTGCGCGTCGCCGCATCGCGCCAGGTGAACCAGAACGGCAACTGGGTCGATGCCCCGGTGCGCGCCGCCACGGTGCAAAAGATGGAGCAGATTATCCTCGGCAAGGCGCGCGACCTGAGGCGCTCCTCGATCGTCGGTTGATCGTTTAGAGATGGCAGACCGCTTCAACCCGCACATCGCCGATGCGCGGTGGCAAAAGGAATGGGAAGCGCAGCAAAGCTTCCGTGCCGATCGCCATCCGGATCGGCCTAAGTCCTATGTGCTGGAGATGTTCCCCTATCCGTCCGGGCGCATCCATATCGGCCATGTGCGCAACTATACGATGGGCGACGTGCTGGCGCGCTACAAGGCGATGACCGGCCATGCTGTGCTGCACCCGATGGGTTGGGACGCATTCGGCATGCCCGCCGAAAATGCCGCGATGGAAAAGAAGGTCCATCCCGGAACATGGACCCGCGCCAACATCGAGCACATGAAATCGCAGTTGAAGCGCATCGGCTTCGCGTTCGACTGGAGCCGCGAGTTGGCGACGTGCGAGCCCGAATATTACGGGCACGAACAGGCGCTGTTCCTCGATCTCTACGACGCGGGCCTGGTCTATCGTAAGGAAAGCGCGGTCAATTGGGACCCGGTCGACATGACCGTTCTTGCCAATGAACAGGTGATCGACGGCAAGGGCTGGCGCTCCGGCGCCCCTGTCGAACGGCGCAAGCTGTCCCAATGGTTCCTGAAGATCACCGACTTCGCCGAGGAGCTGCTGGACGGCCTGGGCGACCTCAAGGACTGGCCGGACAAGGTGCGGCTAATGCAGTCCAACTGGATCGGCAAGAGCCAAGGCCTGCGTTTCAGCTTCGAACTGGCAAGCGGCGCGGATGTGCCCGCCTCTTCCATTGAAGTGTTCTCTACGCGCCCAGACACAATTTTCGGCGCGAGCTTCGTGGCCGTGGCGGCGGACCATCCAATCGCGCTGGCGCTGGCCGAAAAGGACGCCGATCTCGCCGCCTTCGCCGACGACTGCCGCCGCTCCGGCACCAGCGCGGCCGAGCTCGAGACTGCCGAGAAGAAGGGTTACGACACCGGCTTGAAAGCGGTGCATCCGCTCGATCCCGAGTGGGAGCTGCCGGTCTACGTCGCCAATTTCGTGTTGATGGACTACGGCACCGGTGCCGTTTTCGGCGTGCCCGCGCATGACCAGCGCGACTTCGAATTCGCCAGCAAATACGGCCTGCCGATCAACCGCGTGGTGGCCGCCAACGGCGATGCGGAAGAGCCTGTGGGCGACGAAGCTTTCACCGGCGAAGGCACGATCGTCAATTCGCGCTTCCTCGACGGCATGGAGATCGAGGCCGCCAAGACCGCGGTGATCGATCGCGCCGAGGCCGAAGGCTGGGGCGAGGCGACGACGACCTGGCGTCTGCGCGACTGGGGCGTCAGCCGCCAGCGTTATTGGGGCACGCCCATCCCGATCATCCATTGCGACGATTGCGGCGTGCTGCCAGTGCCTAAGGACCAGCTGCCGGTCGTGCTGCCCGAGGACGTCGATTTCGAGACGCCGGGCAATCCGCTCGATCGCCACCCGACCTGGAGCAAGGTCGTCTGCCCGAAGTGCGGGAAACTGGCGCGGCGCGAGACCGACACGCTCGACACCTTCGTCGATTCCAGCTGGTATTTCATCCGCTTCGCCAGCCAACCCGGCGATCGGCCCTTCGACAAGGCGGAAGCCGAAAGCTGGCTGCCCGTCGGCCAGTATATCGGCGGGGTCGAGCATGCGATCCTGCATCTGCTCTATGCCCGCTTCTGGACACGCGCGCTGAAATCGATCGGCAAGATCGACATCGCCGAGCCGTTCGAGAGCCTGTTCACGCAGGGCATGGTGACACACCAGACCTGGTCTGCAGGCGACGGCAGCTGGCTGTCCCCGGACGAGGTGAAGAAGGACGGCGCGGACTGGGTGCGCATTTCCGACGGCAGCCCCGCGATCGCGGGCCGCGTCGAAAAGATGTCCAAGTCCAAGAAGAACGTCGTCGATCCCGATGCGATCGTCGATCAATATGGCGCGGACGCGGTGCGCTGGTTCATGCTGTCCGACAGCCCACCAGAGCGCGATTTGCTGTGGAGCGATGCCGGCATCGAGGGCGCTTGGCGCTTCGTCCAGCGTGTCTGGCGTCTGGTTGGCTCTTCCGATGACAGCCAGGGTGAGGACAAGGCCCTGCTGCGTAAGCTGCACCAGACCATCGCGGGCGTGGGAGAAGATATCGAGGCGCTAAGCTTCAACAAGGCGGTCGCCAAAATCTACGAACTGACCAATGCGGTGGAAAAGGCGGATGCCTCCGCCACCCGCGCACAAGCGATTCGCACGCTCGTGCTGCTGGTGTCGCCAATGGCACCCCATCTCGCCGAAACCTGTTGGGAACGCGTGGGCGGCGAAGGCCTGATTGCCGACGCTGAGTGGCCCACCCACGATCCCGCGCTGCTGGTGGAGGACGAAGTCACCGTCGCCATCCAGGTGAAGGGCAAGCTGCGCGACACGCTCACCGTACCCAAGGGCATGGACAAGGCTGCACTGGAGGAAGCCGCGCTCGCGTCCGACAAGATCCGGCGCACCATCGGTGACGCGGACATCCGCAAGGTGATCGTGGTGCCCGACAGGCTGGTTAACATCGTGATATGATACGCCTCCTGCTCCTAGCTGCTGCGGTGCTGATGCTGCCAAGCTGCGGGCTCCGGCCGCTTTATGCCGGCGGGAGCAACGGCCCCGTCGCCAATGCGCTGGGAAGTGTCGCGGTGGATCCCATTCCGGGCCGGGACGGCTGGCTGGTGCGCAACGCGTTGCAGGAGCGGCTCCAACCGCTTGGCAGCGGCGCACCGCGCTACAAGCTGACGGTGAAGCTGGATGACGACATCACCGGCTTCGGCGTGCGAAGCGACGATGCCGTAACGCGCGAACGGCGCACGCTGCGCGCCCGCTTCCAGCTCACCGAGCTGTCGAGCGGCAACATCATCCTCGACGCGACCGAGGGTACCGACGCGGGCATCGATGTCGTGTCCTCCGAATATGCAGTGATCGCGGCGGAGAACACCGCGCTGGAAAACCTTGCCGACCGGCTGGCGAGCCAGATCGTGACGCGCCTGTCCGTGCAGGCGCGCCCGGCGTCCTGAGCCGGCGATGGCGCGCGCCCCGAGAATTTCCGAACGCGATCTGATCGGAGCGATCGGACGGCGCGACGATATCCGCCTGTTCCTGCTGTTCGGCACCGATCCGTCGACCATCGAGGATATCGCGCGCAAGCTTTCGGCCGAGATGAAGGATGCCGAGCGGATCGATATCGACGGGGCGCAATTGCGATCAGACAGCGCGCTGCTGGCGGACGAGGCCGCGTCGATCTCGCTATTCGGTGACAAGCGTTATATCCGCCTGCGCCTGCAACGCGATGAGGGGCTGGCGGCGATCGAGAACCTGCTGGAAGCGGAGCAGGCCGGCACCCCGGTCATCGCCACCACCGGCAACCTCACCCCCACCAATAAGCTGCGCAAGCTGGCGCAGGGCCACCCAGCGGTGATGGCGATGGCCTGCTACCCCCCGAGCGAGGCCGATGCGGTGGCGCATGTCCAGCGCCTCGCCGAAGCCGCGGGCCTCCGGATGGAGCGCGTTCTTGCACAGCGGCTCGCCGAAAGCACAGGGCATGATCGCACGCTGGCTGCCAATGAGATCGACAAGCTGGCCCTCTATTGCGATGCCGCGCCCAACCGGCCTGCGACGGTGGAGCCGGATATGCTCGCCAAACTGGGCGCCGAAACGCTGGAGGAGGACATCTCGGCACTGCTCGGCGCGGTGATGGCCGGCCAGATCGCCGTTGCCAGCCAGGAAATTGCCAGCGCGCGCGAACTGGGCGTGAATGAGGTGCGGATTGTGAAAGCCCTGCAGCGCCGCGTGGTACAACTCGCCGCGCTGCGCGCCGAAGTCGATCAAGGTGCGCAGATCGGTCCGCTGGTGGACCGCACGCGCAGCATCTTTTTCAAGGAACAAGGCGCTTACAAGAGTGCGCTTGCCGCATGGTCCTCGGCCAAGCTCGCGCGGTTGAACGCCCGCCTGTTCGAGCTGGAGCGGCGGCTGATGACCGGCGGATCGGATCTGGCGGGCCCGGTGCTTTCGAACGAATTGCTGCTGATCGCCCGCGCCGCGCAGCCACGCAGAAGCTGAGGGAACGGCGCGCCGCCCTGGCGCGTTTCCGCAGCATTCCAAATTCCCAGGGTCAAATCCCTCCAGCGATCAAGGACGCGTTATGAGTGAAGTGAAAACCATGAGCGAAGCCGAATGGCGCGAAAAACTGGGGGCCGAGCGCTACCAAATTCTTCGCGAGGGCGGCACCGAGCGCGCATTTACGGGCAAGCTCAACTCCGAAAAGCGCGACGGCACCTATTTTTGCGCCGCCTGCGGCAATGAACTGTTCGATAGCGCCGACAAATATGACAGCGGCTCGGGCTGGCCCAGCTTCACCCAGCCAGCAACCGAAAATGCCGTGGAGGAAGTGCGCGACACCAGCCACGGCATGATCCGTACTGAAGCACGCTGCGCCAATTGCGAGAGCCATTTGGGCCACATCTTTCCGGACGGGCCGCCGCCCACGGGTCTGCGCTATTGCATGAACAGCGCATCGCTGGATTTCGAGCCCGAAGAAGAGGACGCCTGACAGGCCGATAATCGGCATCATTCAGCGCCGGTAAACCCCCACCCCGCTTGTGAGAGCGCGAGCTAGGGAGTATCGGTTCGCTGAATGGCGAGGGGTAAATCAACGCAGAAAAGACGCGGTCCCGTCATGCGCACCTTTGTGCGCCTGGCGCAGATCGGCATTGCTCTTGGGCTGATCGGCCTGATCGCGCTTGTCGTCATGGTAGCGGTCGCGCGCTCGGAACTGCCCAGTTACACCGACCTCAAGAACATCGAGCAGGGCCAGATGATCCGCGTGCGCGCGGTGGACGGCACGATCATCCAGGAAATCGGCCCCAGCTACGGGCGCTGGCTGCCCAGCAGCGAAATTCCGCAAGTGATGAAGGACGCGATGATCTCCATCGAGGATCGCCGCTACCGCTCGCATCTTGGTATCGATCCCAAGGGCTTGGCCCGCGCGATCTACTTTGCATGGCAGAACCGCAACACCGATCGCCGCCTTCAGGGCGCGTCCACCATCACGCAGCAACTGGCGCGGACGATCTTCCTCAACAACAGCTATTCCACGGGCCGCAAGATTCGCGAGGCGATCCTGGCGATGGCCATGGAGAGCAAGTTCTCCAAGGACCAGATCCTCGAGCTGTACTTGAACAAGGTCTATTTCGGCGGCGGCGCCTACGGCATCGACGCCGCCAGCCGCAAATTCTTCGATCATGGCGCAACACAGCTCAGCCTGGGCGAAGCCGCAATTATCGCAGGCCTCGTGAAGGCGCCGTCCAACTATTCGCCCACCGCCGATGCGCAGGCCGCGATCGGCCGTGCCTCGGTGGTGCTGAAGGCGATGGAACAAACCGGCGTGATCACGCCCGGCCAGTCGGCCTCGATCGAACCCGCCGACGTCGCGCTGGCGCCCGAGCCGCCGCAGAACAGTGTGCGCTATTTTACCGATTGGGCCTTGCCCCAGCTAGACACGCTGATCGACGAAACAGTGAAGCCGATCGACGTCTGGACCACGGTGGACCTGTCGATGCAGCGCCTCGCCACGGCCGCGATCCAGGCGAATGTGCCCTCGGGAGCGCAAGGCGCGCTGGTCTCGATGGAAAATGACGGCGCGGTCCGCGCGATGGTCGGCGGATCGGACTATGTCAGCTCGAACTACAACCGCGCGGTGACCGCGGTGCGACAGCCGGGATCGAGTTGGAAGCTGTTCGTCTATCTCGCGGCGCTCGAATCGGGCTACAGCCCCGACGATGTGGTGACCGACGAGCCGGTACAGATCGACGGCTGGACACCGCGTAACAGCGGCGGCAGCTACGCCGGCGCGATGTCTGTGCGCAACGCCTTTGCCTATTCCAAGAACACGGTGGCCGCACAGATCGGCAATGAAGTGGGCTTCAACACCGTTGCCGGTATGGCCCGGCGCTTCGGTATCAGCACACCCATCAACACGCACCCGGCCATGGTGCTCGGCACGTCCGAGGTCCGCCTGATCGACATGACCCGCGCCTTTGCGGAGATTTCCGACGGCGGCCGCGCGATCGATCCTTATGGCATCACCAGGGTGACGACGATCGACAATGAAGTGCTTTATGAGCGCCGCGACCGGCCCGGTGCGGCGCTGGTCGACGGTTATGTCGCTGCAACGATGACCGATCTTCTGCAGACCGCGGTGCAGGCGGGCACCGGCCGCGCGGCACAGATCGGACGCCCGGCGGCGGGCAAGACCGGCACCACGACGAGCAACAAGGACGGCACCTTTTTCGGCTTTTCCAGCGGGCTGACCACCGGCGTCTGGATGGGACGGGATGACGCCAAGGCGGTACGCGGCCTGCAGGGCGGCACCGCGCCCGCCCGCGCCTGGGCTGCCTTCATGAAGGGGGCAACCGCCGATCGCCCGGTGCAGAAATTCGATACCGAGGTGACGCTGCCGGACTGGCAACTGGAGGACGACGACGGCGCGTTCTATGGCGCCCCGGAGGACGGCGCGTTCAGCGATGAATATGGCATGCCGATCGAGGGCAATCCGCCCACCGGCGACGGTCGTTTACCGGCGCAGGACGAGCCGGTGCTCAACCAGAGCTGGATCGATCGCGCTCTGGGCCGTGGGCAGCAGCGGCAGGATCAACAGCCCGCACGGCGCACGGACCAGGGGCAGACACCCGCCCCCGGCACTCCGCGCCGTCCGGATGCCACGCAGGTTCCGCCGCAGCCCAGAAACGATGAACGCCCCAGCGAACAGGGCGAGGATGAATTGATCTACTGATCGTCCGCCGATCGGCCCGCCGCGGCACCGATCATGTGAAGGCCGGTGCCATGGGCTTTCAGCCATGCGTCACAGGCTTTCCGATCGCCTTCAAAGATCTCGTCCAAGAGCGCGTAAAAGCGCGGACTGTGATCCATGTGGACCAGATGCGCGACTTCATGCGCAACCACGGATCGGCGAACCATCGCCGGTGCCATGACGAGCCGCCAGCCAAGACGGATGTGCCCGCGGCTGGAGCAGCTGCCCCAGCGCGACCGTGCATCCCCGATCGACAGCTTCGGCTCTTCCTGCCCCGCGCGCGCGCAGTAGAAAGCAAGGTCTGCCGTCATGAGAGTGCGCGCCTGCCCGCGCAGCCAGCGCTCGACGCGCGCCGCCGCATGGTCCGCCGGGCCGCCCACCAACAGCCGGTCATTCTCCATGCGCACGCCGCGCGCCAAGCCGGCGTCATGAACGATCTCGACAGGCTCGCCGCAAAAGCCAATGCTCTGGCCCGGCATCAGCCGAACCGGATCGGCCGCCGCGGCGAAACGCTCCGCCAGCCAGCGTTGGCGCGATCGGGCAAAGGCCAGCGCCTCGGCGGTGCGTAGGCGCGTGGGACCCGTTACCTTCACCTCGCCGCGCACCGGATCGGCCCGCAAGCTCATGCGCCGTGCCTGGGGAAGTCGCTTTATCCTGACCGGGTAGATGCGCCCGGCCACCTCGACCTGCGGATCGCGCGGTTCAGTCTTCCAGAACATGGTTTTCCAGCGGGCCTGCTTCAATTTCCGAAATCGCGCGGCCACGCACCGAAATACCCGCCTCGTGCACGCTCTCCCGATCGCCGCTGATCAGATAGTGCCAGTCTTGAAGGGGCTTGCCCTCTGCTCGCAGGCGGTAGGCGCAGGTTTTCGGCAGCCAGGGGAACTGATCGATCTTTGCCCGCGAGAGGCGGATGCAGTCCGGCACCAGAAAGCGGCGGCGGCGATAATCGGAACATTGCGCGGTCTGCGTGTCGAGCAGGCGGCAGGACACATTCGTATCATAAATGCGCCCGGTGTCCTCATCTTCGATCTTGTGCATGCAGCATTTGCCGCAGCCGTCGCACAAAGCCTCCCATTCGCCGCGGTCCAGCGCCTCGATCGGCTTCTCCCAGAACGGCGTGCTCATTGGACCCAGCGTTCCAGCTCGGCGGCGATCGCCTGTGCGCTGCCCTCATCCGTGTCTGGGGTGGAGGGCTCGTCCACCGGCAGGATCGCAAGCGGCTGCCCCTCCCGCCCTAGCAAAAAGGGCGTCTGGGAATGAGACATCAGATAATCGTCCGGGCCGGAGCCCTCTTCCTTGGCGTAATAGACCGCAAACTGATCCGCCACTTTCTTGATCTCGTCCGGCGTACCCGTGAGGCCGACCCAGCGGTTGCCAAAGTTGTTCACATAATCGCCCACCACTTTGGGCGTATCCCGCTCCGGATCGACGCTGATGAAGATCGGCTGGATGTCCTTGCCAAGCTGCGGGTGCGCCTTCGTGAAGCGCTGCAACCCCGCGCTGATCTTCTGCATGTCGATCGGGCAGACGTCGGGGCAATAGGTGTAGCCGAAATACACGATCCGATATTTGCCGTCGAAGTTCGAGAAAGAGACAGGCTTTCCGTCGCTTCCGGTCAATGTGAACGGCCCGCCGATGCTGGCACCTTCCAGCGGCGGTCGTTCGGGCACGGTCGGCTCGCTATTACCGCCACCACAGGACGCGAGCAGCAGCGCGGCGAAAATAGGGAGGAATCCGGCTTTGTTCATGACAGGCTTTCTTTTGGTCTGCTAAATAGGCGCGATCAACCATCAATCGGGCCTTTAATTGTCATGCGCCTTATCATCCCTGCCGCCCTGGTCGCAGCCGCTTTCGCGCCGCTACCCACGCCGTTCGCATCGGCGGAAGCCCAACAGGTCTCCCCTGCCTATACCTTTTTGAAGGCAGTGGAGGATCGGGACGGCACCAAGGCGACGTCGATGCTGCAGACGCCGTCCAACAGGGTGGTGAACGCGCAGCGCTCCAGCGATGGCAAGACCGCCATGCATATGGTGGTCGAACGGCGCGATTCCACCTGGATCACCTTCCTGCTCGCCAATAAGGCGGATCCCAATATCGGCGATCGCAATGGTGACACGCCGCTGATGCTGGCGACGCAGCTGGGTTATCTGGACGGGATGGAGCTGCTGCTGAAATATGGCGGCAAGGTGGACGAAGCGAATCGCGCCGGAGAGACACCGCTTATCCGGGCCGTCCAGCTGCGCGACAGCGAGGCTATCCGGCTGCTGATGAAGAACGGTGCCAATCCGAACATTACGGATCATGCCAGCGGTCGCTCGGCACTCGATTACGCCAAGCTGGACCGGCGTTCGAGTGATCTGGTCGATCTTTTGCAGAACAAGCCCGCCGCCGAGCCGGAAAGCAAAGGCGAACTGGACTTCTCCGGCATCAAATAAGTCTGCGGCAGACTTGGTTATGCTGACCGGACAGCTGTCTCAATCGGATGGCTCCGGCCCCCAGCCCACTTCCGGATCGCACAGCATGGTGTGCCGCCGCATGGCGATACGCGCCAGCCGCTGGCATTCGGTCTTGCGCCGCGCCGCCGCCAGCGGCGTGCTGACCGCCGGACGCACAATCGCCGCGTCATACGCATCTGCGACGATCAGGCCCGTGCGCTCTGGCTCCAGAACCTCACGCTCCAGCAACTTGTCGTCCATCTCCGGCGGCACCGCCCAGTAGAACCGGTCACAAAATTCCAGATAGTCGCGCCACTTCTGATCGCCGAGCAGATCGGCGCGCGAGCATTTGATCTCCACGATGATCAGCTGCCCCTTGGCATCGATGCCCATCAGGTCCGCACGTCGGCCGTTGCGCAAGGACACCTCGGGAAGCAGAAAAATCTGGTGCCTCGCGAACATGCGGCGAAGGCCACGGGTGACGGCGGCGGCACCGCAGAGATCGGGTTGGGTAGCGATATCGAGCATGGTCGGAGACTAGAACAGGACGGGAACATAATAAAGGCCCCAAAAGCGGGGCCCTTATCATCCGTCTGTCATGCGCTCGTTCAGCGGTAGAAGATGTGCCGGTCCACCGCTCCGATGCGCGTCAGGCGCCAACCGGGCTTCACATAATTGGCGTGGAAGAACAGGGCATCGTCCACATCGGTCTGCCAGCTATCGTCCAGCGCGATCTTGGCGATGGCCTTGGCGCGCTTCCAGGCCCGGCTGGATTTTGCGATCCGGGGCATCTTTCCGCCGCGCACGAAGCTGAACTGGCTTTTCTGGTAGACAACACCGCAGATCGAATTCGGCCAGCGCGAAGAAGCAGTGCGATTGAGCACCACCTTGGCAACGGCCAGCTGGCCTTCCAGCGATTCGCCCTTCGATTCGAAATAGATGGTTCCGGCCAGGCAGCGCTGCTCGGCATCGAGATCGGCGCTGCTGTCCTGCATATCGACAAGCTGGGCGAGCGAGGTTGCTTCGCTGAAATCGGGGGCCTTCGGAGCAGAGCGCTCGGGCAACGGCATGATCACCGGATTGCTTACGAAGACGATGTTTTCATCATTGGGCTGGGCGGTATCATCTTCCGCCGCAACGGCGGCATCGACAGCCGCTTCATTGGCCTTCAGTTCGGCCAGTACCGCCGGATCGATCCGGATTTCACCGGCGTCCAGAATGTTTTGTTGCTGCTCTTCAGCAGCGAAAGCAGAGCTGACATCGGTCAGCGTGATGGCAGTGAGAGCCAAAACAAAAAGAGCCGCGGCAGCCGCAGCTTTCAGATAATGGAACATTGCATTCGCTTGTTAAGCGGCAGATGCCCGCTGAGCAGAAACCTAAAAAACGCTAACCCAATCTGCTCGGGACGATCTTCCGTCTCGCGTGTTTGCCGATTCTCGTCCCCCCAGACGGAACCATTGGCCACTTGCGCTCGTTATGGGGGGCGCATTTAGCGTGGTTGTTTCCGGAGTCAAACGAAGTCGTGCAGAAGCGCGATGAACCGTTCCGAGTCCGGGATATCCAGATCTATTAACCAAAGATCCGGATCAACTGCTCGCTTCTGGTCGAGAAATACCGTCAATTTCTGTTCGTTTTCAAACAGTTGCGTTTCGGTCTCCCGCCAGCTCGGCGGTCCGTCCCATCGCAGCGCGCGCCGGATGAGCGCAGGCGATCCGCCTCTTTCACGAGAGATGATGAGGATGTCTCCGGCGACAGGATCGCCGCGCGACAGCACCATCGCGAACCCGCCTTCTCGCTCGCAAAGCCGTCGAATCGCGTCGACCTGTACCTTGGCGGCGACGCGCGGTTCGCTCATGCGCTCTTGTAACCGGGCAATCCCGCGAGCGGAATGTGCGATCGCATGAAGGTGCCGGTGCCACGCCCCGCTTCTTCGCCATCGCCATCGATCAGTGTCGCTTCGGCAACATAGACACGCTTGCGACCGCTCAGCCAGCGACCGCTTGCGCGCAGGCGCCCCGGTTTGATCGGCTTCGTAAAGAGCAGGTTGAAGGCGGTGGTGAGCACGAAACGGTCGGTCACCAAGCTGTTCACCGCATAAAAGGCGGCATCGTCGAGCATCTTGAAATAGGATGATCCATGCACCGCGCCCGCGGCATGGAAATAGCGTTCGTCGACATCGAAAACGATATCGCACTGGCCGGGGCCGGTAATCGCAATATCCGATTCGAACAGGCGGTTGATCGGTGCCGCCCGATAGAGCGACTCAAGCGCGCGGAAATGCGCTTCCTCTCCACTTCCGGTGGGGGGCGGCTCAGGCGGCGTCGAACTCATAGAGCCCCGATAACAGCGAAAAGATCGCCGCGGCATCGGCCGCGCCGCGCAACCGTTCCTGGTTCGACTCGCTCCGCATGGCGCGAGATACTTCGGCGAGCACGCGCAGATGCCGCGCTCCGTCCCCCGCAGGCGAGACGAGACAGAAGATCAGATCGACGGGCCGATCGTCGATGCTGGCATAATCCAGCGCCTTATCCAGCCGCACAAAAAGACCCAGTGGCTCGTCCAGTCCCGCGAGGCGCGCATGCGGGATGGCAACGCCCGATCCAAATCCGGTCGACCCGAGGCTCTCGCGCTGTTCGAGCGCGGCGCGCAACTGTTCCACATCCAGCCCGTAAGCCGCGCCTGCTTGCTGCGACAGCAATTCGAACAACGCATGTTTGCTAGCGATCGAGGCTCGTGACATCACCGCGTCTTCGCGCAAGCCGCAGCTGAGTTGAATATTCATGGATTAGGCTCCGCACCCCAACGCGGTGCGTCGAATTGTTCTAGTCGTTCCCGCCCACGGACGCGTTGTCGGCCGTGGGCGGTGACGGAAATTCAGGATGCGGTCTGAGGCTCTACCCATCCGATCGTGCCGTCGTTGCGGCGATAGACCATATTATGCCGCCCTGTTCCAGAATTTTTGAACAATAGGGCAGGCGTATCGCGCATGTTGAGCACCATGACCGCGTCGGAGACCGAAACTTCGGGAATATTGGCACGCAACTCTGCAATAATCGGCGGTGCGTCGGCCACTTCGTCCGCCTCAGCTTCGGAATCGAACACCGTATAGCCGGCCTCTTCTTCCTTCAGCGCCTGTGCGGCCTGGCTATGACGATCGTTCAAGCGGCGCTTATAGCGGCGCAGCTGCTTTTCGATCTTGTTGAGCGAGGCGTCGAACGCCTGGTGCGCGTCCTGCGCATTGGCCGATGCATTGAGCCAGAGGCCCTGCATCACATGGGTCACGATATCGCAGCTGAAGCCGTCATGCGGGCCGCGGCCAAAAGTGGCCTGACCCGAAATGGTTTCGGGAAAATATTTTTCGGAAAGCGCCGTCATCTTGGTCTCGACATGCTCGCGCAGAGCCTCACCCGTATCGACCTGATGGCCCGAAACCTGAATCTTCATGGGATTTTTCTCCTTCTGGTTGTCGCTCAACGGCCCGGAAGCCGAAGGGTTCAGACGCGCGCGCGGCCACTGCTCCAAAGCGAGCCTTCGATGCCCGCGACGAAAGCCTGATGGCGCGCAAGCTCGGCCTCCGTCGGCGCATGGTGGCGCGGCGGGCGCATCGGCCCGGTGGGCAGCAGGCTGGGCGCAGTGCGCGATGTGGCAGCCGCATCGTCCGCATCCGCCGCCAGGCCCAGACCGATCTGCCGCCCACCGGTCAGCTCAATATAAAGCTGTGCCAGCAGTTCGGCATCCAGCAGCGCGCCATGCTTGACGCGGTGGGACCGATCGATCCCGTAGCGGCTGCAAAGGGCATCGAGCGAAGCCTTCGCCCCGGGATGCTTTTTGCGCGCAATCGCCAGCGTATCGACCATCCGCGCATAATCGACGGTGGGCTGACCGCACCGATCGAGTTCCATATTGAGGAAGCCGAAATCGAACATGGCGTTGTGCGCGACAAGCTTGTCGTCACCAATGAAGTCCAGAAGCTCCAGCGCCTTTTCGTTGAAGCGCGGCTTGTCCTTCAGAAACGCATCGCCAAGGCCGTGAACACGTTCGGCGCCCGGATCCATCGCCCGTTCGGGATTGAAATAGCAGTGATAGGTCCGGCCGGTCATCACCCGGTCGATCATCTCGATACAGCCGATCTCGACCATCCGGTCCCCATTTTCATGATCGGTGCCGGTGGTTTCGGTATCGAAGACGATTTCGCGCATACTTATCATATCGGCCTTTTCGCCGAATCAGGCAAGGGAGGCACGCATGTTCGCGACCAGCTCGTTTACCTGCGCGCGTGTTTCCTCCAGCGTCGTTCCAGTGTCGATCACATGGTCCGCACGGGCGCGCTTGGCGGCATCGTCCAGCTGGACGCCGAGAATATGTTCGAACTTCTCTTCCGTCATGCCCGGCCGCGCCAGAACGCGTTCTCGCTGCACCTTGGCGGGCGCGCTGACAACAACAACAACATCGACACCTTCGGTCCCGCCCTTTTCGAACAGGAGCGGAATATCGAACAGGATCAACGGTGCATCGCGATGCTCCTCCGAAAAGGCGAGGCGGCGGTTCGCGACGACAGGGTGAACGATCGATTCTAGCCGCGCCAGTTCATCCGGCTTGCCAAACACCTTCGCGCCAAGATCATCCCGCTTTACGCCGCCTTCGCCGGTGCTGCCGGGGAAGGCCGCCTCGATCAGCGGAACGAGCGCGCCGCCCGGTCCCTGCAATTCGCGCACGACGGCGTCAGCATCGAACACGGGAACACCGGCTTCGGCAAACATCGCGGCAACGGTAGATTTGCCCATGCCGATCGACCCGGTGAGGCCGATCACCAGCGGCTGCACCTTTTGCGCTGCGCTCACGCGCCCAGCTTTTCGAACAGGGCGTCTTGGCCTTCTTCCGGCGCAGGCTGCCCGAAGAACAGTTCAAAGGCGAAGGCGGCCTGCGCCACCAGCATGGACAGGCCGTCCACCGTTTCAAGATCGCGGTCCGCCGCCTGCCGTAGGAGGGCGGTCTCGACCGGCTTATAGACCAGATCATAAACCAGCGCGCCGCGCTTCAGCGGATCGAGATTCAGCTCCAACGCTTCCTGCCCGGCCATGCCGAGCGGACTGGCGTTCACCAGCAAATGTGCGGGCGGCAGCTTGGCGTCGAAATCCTGCACGCCGCCTTTCAGGCCGAAATGGGCGAGAAGGCCCATGGCTTTCAAGCCGCTGCGGGCGACCATGGTCACTTCGCCGATCCCACCCTTGGCGAGCGCGAACAGCACCGCGCGGGCCGCGCCGCCCGAGCCGACGACGACGGCATGGCGTCCGCTCCAATTCCGCTCTGAAATGGGCGCCCAGAAGCCTGCCGCATCGGTATTGGTGCCGGTAAGCTGGCCGTCTTCGCTGCGAAACACGGTGTTGATCGCGCCGATACTCTCCCGCACGCCGCCCGGATCGGCGACATGATCGAGCGCGGCCACCTTGTGCGGGATCGTGACGTTGCAGCCCATCCAGTCCGGATCGGAGGCGCGATCGGCGAAATAATCCGCCAGTTCGTCCGGCTTCACATGCGCTGTGCGATAGTCCGCATCGATCCCCAACTTCTTGAGCCAGAAGCGGTGGATCATCGGTGATTTGCTGTGCGCTACCGGATCGCCGATCACCTCGGCATAAGGCTGGCCGGTAATGGCTTTCATGACGGCATGACTTTCCGATCGCGAAGAAACTGGAGGAGCGGGAGGAGCGGCAGGCCAAGGATCGCGAAATGGCTGCCCTCGACGCGGGTGAACAGCTGTGCGCCCTTCCCCTCATATTCGAAGCAGCCGCTGGTGTGCCGGATCGCGTCCCACTCTGCGTCGACATAGGAGTGGATGAATTCGGGCGAGAGCGCACGCACATGCAGCTTCGCGGTTTCCACGTGCCGCCAGATGGGCTTGCCGCCCTCCACCATCACCGCGGCGCTGTGCAGACGGTGCGTCCCTCCGGACATAGCGGCAAGCTGCTCGCGCGCAGCCTGCGGGCTCTCCGGCTTGTCCAGCCGTACGCCGCTTGCCAGCTCCAGCATCGAATCCGCACCCAGCACCAGTTGATCCGGTGAAGCTTGCGATCCGCGGAGCGCCTTGGCTTCGGCCAGCGCATCAGCCTGGTCGCGCGGCTTCAAATCGGCGAGCGCCTCTTTCAAAGCGTCTTCATCGACTCGCGCAGGCTTCACCTCGAACGGAACGCCCGCCGCCTCCAGCATCTGCCGCCGGATTGCGCTGCCCGAGGCCAGGACGATGCCGCTCATATGATAGTCCACGTCATATGATATTTCCTTGGCGCTTGCGGCCGGACAGCTCGCGGTCGTTCGCGAGATTGATGATGGCTGCGGCGGTTTCCTCGATCGAGCGGCGCGTCACGTCGATCACTGGCCAGCCGCGATCGGCGAAGATGCGCCGCGCAAACTTCACCTCGGCCTGCACCTTGTCCCCTTCCACATAATCGGTTTCTGGCGCCTGGTTGAGCGACAGAAGGCGGTTGCGGCGGATCTGCACCAAGCGGTCCGCGCTGGTGGTGAGTCCCACGATCAGCGGATTGCGCAGCTGATAGAGCGTTTCGGGCGGCGGCGATTCCACCACGATCGGGATGTTCGCCGTCTTGAACCCGCGATTGGCGAGATAGATGCTGGTCGGCGTTTTCGAGGTCCGCGACACGCCGGCAAGGATGATGTCCGCTTCCTCCCAGCCTTCCTGCAGCAGCCCGTCATCATGCGCGATGGTGAACTGGATGGCCTCGACCCGCGCGAAATAGGCGGCATCCAGGCTGTGCTGGCGTCCGGGCCGTGCCTTGGCCTCCTGCCCGAACATGTCGGACAATGCATCGGTGACCGCATCGAGCGCGGGCACCGCCGGAAGTCCCAGCGCACGGCAGCGGTTTTCCAGCTTGCGCCGCGTTTCGGAATTGACGAGCGTGAACAGTACCATGCCGGGATTTTCGGCAACATCGTCCAGAATGCGTTCCAGATGCACATCGGACCGCACCATCGGCCAGAAATGCTTCACGACGTCGACTTCATCGAACTGGGCCAGAGCGGCCTTCACGATATTGTCGAGCGTTTCGCCGGTGGAGTCGGAAAGCAGATGCAGGTGGAAGCGGTCCATGCGGCACAGCTTTGTTGGGAGCCAGTGGATAAATCAAGGGATAGCGCCGGGGAGTATCTGGCCTGCGGACAAAGCCGCAAGCCTCAATCGATTCGCCCAGCAATCATCCACAGCCTGGCTTTTGTTTCCGCAGCCTGTTGATAAGGCGCACAGGGCTTCGCGAATCCATTGCAGAGTCGCGCGGCGGTGGGAGTCAATCTGTTGGCAAAGGCGGTGGATGGACCTAGTACGGCGCTTGTCCACGGCCCAACTCCCATCAACAATCTCTCTTTTAAATATATAAGGATTTAGGAAGCCCATGACCGGCGGAACCGAACAGCCTGCGACCGACAAGCCTCTGCTCGCTGTCCTGCGCGGGGAACGCCGGGATCCACCGCCAGTCTGGCTCATGCGGCAGGCCGGACGCTATCTCTCGGAATATCGCGCGCTGCGGGCCGAGAAGGGCGGATTTCTCGATCTGGTCTACGATAGCGAGGCGGCTGCCGAAGTGACCTTGCAGCCGATCCGTCGCTTCGGGTTCAACGGGGCGATCCTGTTTTCCGATATATTGATCATTCCCCACGCGCTGGGGCAGGACCTGCAGTTCGTGAAGGGAGAGGGCCCGCGTCTTTCGCCGATCCTGGCCGAGCATGACTTCGCCGAACTGACGCCCGATTTCACGCGCTTCGATCCGATCTATGAGACCGTGCGCCGGGTGAAGGCGGAACTGCCCGCTGACGTCACCATGCTGGGCTTCGCAGGCAGCCCCTGGACGGTCGCGACCTATATGGTGGCGGGCGAGGGGAGCCGTGATCAAGCGACTGCGCGGCGCATGGCCTATGGCGAGCCGGAGCGCTTCGGTGCGCTGATCGATCGGCTGGTCGAAGTCAGCATTGAATATCTGAGCGGCCAGATCGAGGCGGGCGCGGATGCGGTGCAGCTGTTCGATAGCTGGGCCGGATCGCTCAGTCCTGCGCAGTTCGATCGCTGGGTAATCGCGCCGAACCGTGCGATCGTCGAAGGCGTGCGCGCGCGCCATCCCGATACGCCGATCATCGGCTTTCCCAAGGGCGCCGGTGGAAAGCTTGCCGCTTATGCGGAAGGGACGGGCGTCGATGCGCTGGGCCTGGACGAAACGGTCGATCCGGTCTGGGCAAATGATGTCCTGCCGAAGGGCCTGCCAGTGCAGGGCAATCTCGATCCGCTGGCGCTGATCGCCGGTGGAACGGAGCTGGAGCAGGCGGTGTCCGCGATCCGCGATGCTTTCCCCGATCGCCCGCATATCTTCAATCTGGGCCACGGCATCCTGCCCGATACGCCGGTCGATCATGTCCGGAAATTGCTTGGGATGCTTGGCCGAAACGCCTAAACGGACGAAATGGAAACGCTCTCGGTGCTCTATCTCTGGCTGAAGGCAGCCCACATCATTTTCGTGATTTTCTGGATGGCCGGGCTGTTCATGCTGCCGCGGCTGTACGTTTATCATCAGGAGGCCGCACCGGGCTCTGAAGAGGCCGAGAAATTCGCCGACCGCGAGCGCAAGCTGATCAAGATCATCCTCAACCCGTCAATGATCCTGGTCTGGATTCTGGGGATCACCCTGGCGGTCACGATCCAGGCTTGGTCGATGGGCTGGTTCGGCGCCAAAGTCCTGCTCGTGCTCGGCCTGTCGGGCTATCACGGCTATCTCATCGCTTACGGCAAGAAGCTGGCGCGCGGCGAACGCCCGTTGACCGGTAAGGCGCTGCGCCTTCTGAACGAAGTGCCTGCGATCGCTATTGCGATCATCGTTGTTCTGGTGGTGGTGAAACCTTTCTAGCAGCGTAGCGGGGGGTCGGCTGCCATGCGGACTATTCGCCACAGCTGCGATTGACAGCCCTCGCGGCGCGCCGTAAATCGGTCGCGAACGGCCCGTCCGGGCCTCCTCATTCGTGCGCACGGCCTTCCTGCCGATCCCAGCGCCCGCAATTTTCCAGCATCAACAACGTCCCGCATCGTGCCGGGAATGGATTTTCATATGCATCTTCAGGAACTTAAGGACACCGCGCCCGCCGAACTGGTTTCGATGGCCGAGGAAATGGGCGTCGAGGGCGCCAGCACGCTGCGCAAACAGGACCTGATGTTCGCCATCCTCAAGGAATGCGCGGACGATGGTGAGGAAATCCTGGGGCTAGGCACGATCGAAGTTCTTCCCGACGGGTTCGGCTTCCTGCGCAGTCCGGAGGCGAACTATCTTGCCGGACCGGACGACATCTACGTCTCGCCCAATATGGTGCGCCAGTTCGGTTTGCGCACCGGCGACACCGTAGAGGGTGAAATCCGCGCGCCCCGCGACGGGGAACGCTATTTCGCGCTTACCAAGGTGATGAAGGTCAATTTCGACGATCCCGACGCGGTGCGTCACCGGGTGAACTTCGACAACCTCACGCCGCTCTATCCCGACAGCAAGCTGACGCTCGACAATGTCGATCCGACGGTGAAGGACAAGAGCGCGCGTGTGATCGACATCATCTCGCCGCAGGGCAAGGGCCAGCGCGCGCTGATCGTGGCGCCGCCGCGCACGGGTAAAACCGTTTTGCTGCAGAACATCGCCAAAGCGATCACGGACAACCATCCCGAAGTGTACCTGCTCGTGCTGCTGATCGACGAGCGGCCCGAGGAAGTCACCGACATGCAGCGCTCGGTGAACGGCGAGGTGATCAGTTCTACCTTCGACGAACCGGCCAACCGCCATGTGCAGGTCGCCGAGATGGTGATCGAGAAGGCCAAGCGCCTGGTCGAGCACAAGAAGGATGTGGTGATCCTGCTAGACTCCATCACGCGCCTCGGCCGCGCGTACAATACGGTGGTGCCGAGCTCGGGCAAGGTGCTGACCGGCGGTGTCGATGCGAACGCCCTGCAGCGCCCCAAGCGCTTCTTCGGCGCCGCGCGCAATATCGAGGAGGGCGGCTCGCTCTCCATCATCGCCACCGCGCTGATCGATACCGGCAGCCGAATGGACGAGGTGATCTTCGAAGAGTTCAAGGGCACCGGCAACAGCGAAATTGTTCTCGACCGCAAGGTGGCCGACAAGCGCATCTTCCCTGCGCTGGACGTGGGCAAGTCCGGCACCCGGAAGGAAGAGCTGCTGGTCGAGAAGGACGTGCTGTCCAAGATGTGGGTGCTGCGCCGCATCCTCATGCAGATGGGCACGATCGATGCGATGGAGTTCCTGCTCGACAAGATGAAGGATTCCAAGTCGAACGAGGATTTCTTCGACTCGATGAATCAGTAGGGCGGTTCGGGCAACCCGCCCGGATCGGCCCCGGAAAAGCACATTCATCGGCGGATTCGGTCTTCACCGGATCCGCCGTAACTCTATGGTGAGCACATGATCGACTTGCTTCTCTTCGCCCAGGCTGCCGCATCCGCAGGGATGGGTTCGCCGTCCGAAATCTGGCAACATATCGTCAGCGACTTCTCGAACATTACCGAGCCTTCGCAGCTCGCCGCGTTCGGGCAGGTGCTGGCGATCGATCTGTTGCTTGCCGGTGACAACGCCATCGTGGTTGGTGCACTGGCCGCCGGATTGCCCGCCGCGGATCGGAAGAAGGTGATCCTGATCGGTATCGGCGCAGCGCTGGTGCTGCGCATAATTTTCGCGCTGGTCGTCACCTGGCTGCTCGGTATTGTCGGCCTCGTCTTCGCGGGCGGCCTGCTGCTTCTGTGGGTGGCGTGGAAATTCTATCGTGAACTTCGCGAAGGCGGCAGTGCTGCCGGCGAGGAAGTAGGCGTCAAACCCGTCAAGAGCTTCGCCGCGGCTGCATGGGCGGTGGCCGTTGCCGACGTGTCCATGAGCCTCGATAATGTGCTTGCGGTGGCCGGTGCCGCGCGCGAGCATCCGGGCATTCTGGTAGTCGGCCTGATCCTTTCCGTGATCCTGATGGGCCTAGCGGCCAACATCATTGCCAAATATATCGAGCGGCACCGCTGGCTGGGCTATCTGGGCCTTTTGGTGATCGTCTACGTGGCCGGCAAGATGATCTACGAAGGCCTGGTGGGCGGCGGCGAGACGATTGGATTGCTCTCTCTCTTCACCTGAGATTTCGGTTTTCAGCTATTTGCAGGACACAAAAAGATGGCCGACAGCGCATTGCACTGTCGGCCATTTATTTTGCCCATTGCGGGGTAAAATTGGGACTGATGGGTCAGCCGAGATGTTCGGCGAAAAAATCCATCGTGCGCTTGTCGGCCAGATCTGCGTTTTCCTCATCGCGGCGTTTGCCGAATTCGGTCGCAAAACCGTGGTCCATGCCCGGATAGTCGTACAGCGTGACCTTCGGATGATCGTCCAGGCCCTCATGCATTTTAGCCTGTGTTTCCTTGTCTACGAAGCCGTCTTCCTCCGGGATATGCAGGATCAACGGGTTGGAGATAGCCTCTTTCTCCCCCAGAAGTTCATCGACTCCGACGGCATAATAGCCAACGGTGGCGTCGCTATCCGTGCGTGCCGCGGTCATATAGGCAAGGCGGCCCCCGAGGCAGTATCCCACCGCGCCGACCTTCTTGGCACCAAATTCGCTGCGAGCGAACTTGATCGTTGCTTCAATATCGCGAACGCCTTCATCCTGATCGAACTTGCCCATCAGATCGAGCGCTTCCTGCATCTCACCTTCGATATCCGGATCGAGCTCGATCCCGCGTTCTAATTGCCAGAACAAATCCGGTGCGAGCGCGAGATAGCCAGCTTCCGCGAGCTTGTCCGCTTTGCGACGAATTCCGGCGTTTACGCCGAAAATCTCCTGGATGACCACGATCGCAGCCTTCACTTCGCCTTCCGGCTCGGCAACATAGCAATTGAAGCTGTTCTCGCCGTCGAGCGTATCGATGCTGCGCAGTGCTGTCATAGGGGATTCTCCTGATCATTGCGGACGGCCCACCCGTCGCTATCTTGACTCCATCAGCAACGTGCGGCGTCCAACGCCGTTCCGATCAAAGCCGAAGGAGGCCGAGCGCCATGAAGATGAACATCGAGATCAATTGCACGCCCGAAGAGGCTCGGCGATTCATGGGACTGCCCGATGTGACCAAGGCCAATGAAATCTACGTCGATAACGTCGCTCAGGCGATGAAGGGCGCGACGAATCTGGAACAGCTGGAAACATTCGCGAAGCAGATGGCTCCGATGGGTCAAATGGGTCTGAAACTGTTTCAGAACTTCATGGAAGGCGCGGCCACGTCTGCAGTGACTGGTGGCAAAAGTTCAAGCAAGCCTAGGGATAGCTGACGCCCGCTCAGCCAGTGATGGATACAATCTTTGCACTATCTAGCGGAGCGCCGCCGGCTGGCATTGCCGTCATTCGGATAAGCGGGCCGCAGGCATCGCACGCGCTCAGCCTGCTGGCGGGGGATGAGATCAAGTCGAGGCAGCTGACCTACCGGCAGTTGGCGGGGCCGGATGGCGCTATTCTGGATCAGTCGCTGGTCACGATCTTTCCCGGCCCAAGGTCAGCCACGGGCGAGGACCTGGCGGAGTTGCATCTGCACGGGGGCCGCGCTGTGGTGAATGCGGTGCTAGAGGCGTTGGGCTCGATCGAGGGATTGCGACCTGCGGAGGCTGGTGAGTTCACACGGCGCGCTTTTGCGAACGGGCGGATCGATCTCGGCCAGGCAGAAGCCTTGTCCGATCTCCTGTCGGCGGAAACCGAATGGCAGCGCCGGGCGGCTATCGACATGGCCAGCAGTCGCTTCGGGAGGCTTGTCGATGCCTGGCGAGAACGCTTGCTGTTGCTATCGGCTATGGTCGAAGCGGATCTGGATTTTTCGGACGAAGATGATGTGAGCGGCTCATCGGCCGAGTTGGTAGATGCCGGTCGGCTGGCAGCCGAAATAAGGGATACGTTAGACGCTCCGCCTGCGGAACGCCTGCGTGACGGTATCCGGGTCGTCCTCGCCGGTCCGCCCAATAGCGGGAAATCAAGTCTGCTCAACGCGCTGGTATCGCGCGAGGCGGCGATAGTATCGGACGAGGCAGGGACGACCCGTGATGTCATCGAAGTGCCCGTGGCGTTTGGTGGTCTCGCGTTCCTGCTGAGTGATACTGCTGGTCTTCGTGAGTCGACAGCCAATCGTATCGAATCGATAGGGATTGAGCGCGCACGATCAACGTTTGATCGTGCTGACATCCTGTTGTGGTTGGGCGAGGAAGGGGAGGGACCCGCTCACGCAGCGCTGATCGAAATTGCTGCCAAGTCCGATGTCGGGGGGGTGAAGTCCATCGATGTTTTACGCGTGTCTGCGCACACGCGGGAGGGTGTCGATGAACTTATCGCGCTGTTGGTTCACCGCGGGCGTTCTTTGGTACCAAGTGAAAACCAATTCGCCTTGAATGCGAGGCAGCGTGCGGCGTTACAGGACGCCGCTATTGCCTTCGAAACGGCTACCCGGCTCGCTGATCCGCTGATGCAAGCCGAAGAGCTTCGGCACGCGCGTCTGGCATTTGACCGGCTTACGGGCCGAACGAACACTGAAGACATGCTGGATCGTATTTTCAGCGGTTTCTGCATCGGGAAATAATGTTCCACGTGAAACAACCGCTTTTTGACCGAGCCAGCAGCTTTGTTTAAACAGGCTCTATGACCAAAAAATTCGACGTGATTGTGGTTGGCGGCGGCCATGCCGGTTGTGAAGCCGCTGCTGCCGCTGCGCGGATGGGCTGTACTGTCGGCTTGGTAACGCTAGACGCTACGAAAATCGGGGCAATGTCCTGCAATCCGGCCATCGGCGGATTAGGAAAAGGTCATCTGGTGCGGGAGGTCGACGCGCTGGACGGGCTGATCGCAAGAGCTGCCGATGCCGCGGCGATCCATTATAGGATGTTGAACCGGAGCAAGGGCGCAGCTGTACGCGGTCCGCGCGTGCAGGCCGATCGTCGCCTCTTTGGGCGAGCGATCCGCTCAGCATTGGCCAGTTTACCGGGTCTGTCTATTATAGAGGGCGAGGCGGCTGCCCTGCGCCTCGGTGCCGGATCGATTCGGGGTGTCACGCTAGCGGAAGGTACAGAGCTTTATAGCGCCGCGGTTGTGCTTGCCACTGGCACCTTTCTGGGCGGAAGGTTGTTTCGTGGCGAAGAGCGATTTGAGGGCGGCCGGATTGGGGAGGGGGCAGCGCACCGCCTTGCCGAGCAATTGCGCGACGCCGCTCTTCCGCTCGCTCGTCTGAAGACCGGCACGCCTCCACGGCTTGATGGACGAACCATCAACTGGGCGGCGTTGGAGCGTCAGGAAAGCGACGACGAGCTATGGAAGATGTCGCCGTTGAGCCCGAAGCGACGCCTGCCTCAATCGTTTTGCGCAATAACGAGAACAAACACGCTCACGCACGACATCATCCGGAGCGGACTTGATCGCTCTCCCCTATTCGGCGGCGATATCGCCGGCGCCGGTCCGCGATACTGTCCATCAATCGAAGACAAAATTCATCGCTTCGGAGACCGCGACGGCCATCAGATCTTCTTGGAGCCGGAAGGGCTGGACGATCACATGGTCTATCCGAACGGGATCAGCACGTCGCTGCCGGTCGATATCCAGTCGCGGATGATCCGGAGCATAGGAGGACTGGAACAGGCCGAGATCGCCGTGGCCGGCTACGCTGTTGAGTACGATCACATCGATCCGCGCGCGCTAGACCATGGCCTGCAGGTTCGGGCGATCCCCGGTTTATATTGCGCGGGTCAGATCAACGGGACCACTGGATATGAGGAGGCAGCGGCGCAGGGTCTGGTAGCGGGTATTGCGGCTGCAAGCCGCGCGGGGGGGAAGGACGCTCCAGAGTTCGCGCGATCAGATAGCTATATCGGGGTGATGGTCGATGATCTCATCCTGCAAGGTGTGACCGAACCCTATCGGATGCTGACGGCGCGCGCCGAATATCGTCTTCGGCTGCGGGCTGATAATGCATGGGAACGGCTGACGCAACTTGGTCTTTCTGTCGGCTGTATCAATACCAACCGCAGGCTCTGGGTAGAACAAGCCTGTGCACAAAAGGCACGATTGAATGACGCGCTGGATGCACTTCCGAACCCCAACTCGGATCCTGGAAATCGGGTTTCCGTCCGAGAGCTATTGAGACGGCCGGGAATGCACGCGCGGGACTTCCTGCCAAATGAGGATGAATTGCTGCTCGACTCAATTACCGAAGATATCCGGTACGAACCCTATCTTGCACGCCAGGAGGCGGAGCTTCGGGATTTGCGCGCAAGCCAAGATATGGCCATTCCCGATACGCTCACCTTCAGCAAGATCGCGGGTCTCTCTAATGAAATGGTCGAGCGCTTGGAAGCGTCGCGGCCAGCAACGTTGGCAGCCGCATCGCGCATTCGCGGTGTAACGCCGGCTGCGCTATCGGCCATCTTGGTCGCGAGTCGCCGTGTCGAGCTTGCGTCGTGACGCAGGAGCCGAGTGATGCTGCGATTGAGGTTCCACGTGAAACACATGCGAAACTTGGGGCTTATGTCGAGCTGCTGTTGCAGGAAAATGAGCGGCAGAATCTCATTTCGCGTTCATCTGTCGATGACGTCTGGAACCGCCATATTGAAGACAGTCTTCAACTGATCTCCCATCTGCCCCGGGATGAAAGTGCTGACATCTTGGACCTTGGCTCAGGACCGGGTTTGCCCGGCCTGGTTCTCGCCATCGCGCGGCCGGGCTGGACGCTTCATTTAGTGGAGTCGCGACGCAAACGGTGTGATTTTCTTCTCGAAACCAGTGAGGTGTTGAACTTGGAGAACGTGCGCGTTCATTGCTCTAATGTTCGCTCGCTATCCGCTTTCACGGCCGATGCTATTACAGCCCGCGCTTTTGCGCCGCTTCCGGCATTAATCGCAATGGCGACGCCATTCGCCGCGCGTAGCACGCGTTGGGTACTGCCCCGTGGCGCCAAAGGTGCTATCGAACTATCAGAGCTTCCGAAACGCCATCGTTCGATGTTCCACGTGGAACCTAGCGTGACCGATGAAAGGGCTGTCATTTTGGTAGGGAAAGGCACCCCATGATTACGATCGCGATCGCAAATCAGAAAGGCGGCGTGGGTAAAACCACTACGGCGATCAATCTTGCCACCGCGCTCGCCGCAACAGGCTCGCGCGTGCTGCTGGTCGATCTTGATCCACAGGGAAATGCGTCCACTGGATTGGGCTTGCAGAGTTCTCAGCGAGACTGGACCAGCTATGATCTGCTGCTAGGTGAGGGGACTCTGAACGACTGTATCGTCGCCAGCGATGTGCCCGGCCTCTCCCTCATTCCGGCAACTGTCGACCTGTCAGGAGCCGAGATAGAACTCGTCAGCCGTGACGACCGCTCCCATGCGCTAAGAAATGCGCTGGCCGGTTCGGCTCAGTATGATGTTTGCCTGATCGATTGCCCACCGTCGCTAGGCCTCCTGACAGTCAATGCGCTTGTCGCATCCGACTCCGTGCTGGTGCCCTTGCAGTGCGAATTTTTTGCGCTGGAGGGGCTCAGCCAATTGCTCCAGACCGTGGAGCGGGTTCGCACGCGCTTCAACGATGCGCTGTCGGTAATCGGTGTGGCGCTCACCATGTATGACCGTCGCAATCGTCTGACCGAGCAGGTGTCGGATGACGTTCGTTCGGTGCTCGGGCCAATCGTTTTCGACACCGTGATTCCACGGAATGTACGACTCTCCGAGGCACCTAGCCACGGTGTCCCTGCACTGATTTACGACCATCGCTGCGCTGGATCAGCCGCCTATATCGACCTAGCACGCGAGTTGATCGATCGCCTGCCGAAAGAGGAAATTGCCGCATGAGTGCCACGCGTGACCGGAAACGTGGTTTGGGCCGCGGGCTCGACAGTCTTCTGGGCGATGCGGTACGCGGGCGACCAAGTGAGGATAGCGAAGACGCGAGCCCGGCCGCGATCCGTACGCTGCCGACCGCCTCTCTCACGCCGCATCCGGATCAGCCCCGTCGCCACTTCGCGCAGGCCGCGCTGGACGAGCTCGCAGCGAGCATAAGACAGCGCGGGATCATTCAACCGATTGTGGTGCGGCCGACTCCGCGCGGAAGCGGCTATCAGATTATCGCTGGCGAGCGCCGTTGGCGCGCAGCACAGCGTGCGGCTCTTCACGAGGTCCCGGTGATCGTCCGCGATTTCGAGGACAGCGAAGCGCTTGAGATTGCGCTGATCGAAAATGTTCAGCGCGAGGATTTGAACCCGGTGGAAGAGGCGGAAGCCTATCACCGGCTGACGGAAGAGTTCGGTCACAGCCAGAAAGCTGTCGCAGCGCTCGTTGATAAATCACGCAGCCATGTAGCTAACCTGATGCGTCTGCTGGATCTGCCGCAGTCCGTACGGGAGATGATTCTGGAGGAGCGGCTGCAGATGGGCCATGCGCGCGCTTTGATCGGGCACGACGAGGCCGAGGCGCTTGCACTGCGGACGGAGAAGGAAGGCCTGACTGTTCGTGATGTCGAGCGTCTGGTCCGCAACAGCCGCGACGGCGGATCCGCTCAACCCCGCACAAAATCAGGCAGCACCAAGCGCTCGAACGATCCGGATATCATGGCATTGGAAACGCAATTAAGCGACCTGCTTGGTCTGGATATCGCTATTCACAGCGAGGGCGAGACCGGCCGGATGACAATTCCCTATGCCAGCCTCGATCAGCTCGACATGCTCTGCCAGCGCCTGAGCGGCGGCGATCTCTGACACTGTGGAATAGTCAAAACCGGTCCAGGCCGTTTCCGGAAACGACCAGTTTTCTGCTTTGATTTCTGAAAATGGTGCGGTCGAGAAGACTCGAACTTCCACGGCCTTTCGGCCACAACGACCTCAACGTTGCGCGTCTACCAATTCCGCCACGACCGCACGCCGTTTGCAGGTAGGCCGGTGCCATTAGCAAAGGGGTATGGCCGGCGCAACGCAATAACTCGCATTTGTAGCGCAATAATCTGATTGGCACCGACGGTCCGTCGCTGCACTCAGCTCGCTTCGCTGGCCCAGCCGATTTCCAGTTCGGTCGCTGCGCGCGGTACATCGAGTTTTGCCTCGTTGAACTCTGCCTTTCCGCCCGGCGCCAAGGACCGGACCGGCGGCTTCATCGTCCAGCTATAGACCGCGCGCCCCTGCGAATCCTTCAGCACCACCAGCAGGGGCGGGACCCTCTGTTCGATGGCGCTGCTGTTCACGATGGTGCCGCTGGCTGCGAAATACTCGGTCCCGTCGGTCAGCGTCTGCCGATCCTGCTGCTTGTCCAGCACGATCTCCAGCGCAGGCTGCTCTGCGGCGAAAGACACCCCGCCGTCCAAGACGCCCGATTGCCATATCCCAAGAGCCCCGATCACGATCATCAAGGCGAAAAGCGCTGCGGCAATGGTCCACATCTTCGCCGGATTACGCCGCGGGCGAAACGGGGGCTCGTGCGCGAAGCTGCTGCGACGGGGCGCGTCCTGCCGCTCATAGCGCGGCGGGGTGATCGGCGGCGGTGAAGGCTCCTCGATTGGAACGCGTGAAGACGGCGCGCTGGGCGCTTCGACCGGGGCAGCGTTGCCTTCGGAAGCCGCGCTCTTTTCGGTCGGTTCCGGCTCCGGTGCCTGCTGGAACCAGCTATGCTTGCAGGAGGCGCAGCGCACTTGCCGCCCCGTCGGACCGACAGCGGCATCAGGCACGACGTAACGCGTGCGGCAATTGGGACAGGTCAGGAGCATCGGAAGCCCATAAACATCAGCGGCGAATCAAGCGCAAGCGGCGAAGCACTGTGCCTTCCTCCATGACGCCGTCCTAACGTCCTGCTTTACGTTCGCGCAAGCATTTGCCATCGCGGAAGCTGCGATGGAGCATGTGGTGGAATTTCAGAATGTCGGCCTGCGCTACGGCACCGGTGCCGAGACGCTGTCCGATATCAGCTTCACGCTTTTCCCCGGTAGCTTCTATTTTCTCACCGGAGCATCGGGTGCCGGCAAGACGTCACTTTTGAAGCTGCTATACTTGTCGCAGCGGCCGAGCCGGGGGATCATCAGATTGTTCGGCGAGGACGCGGTGACGATGCCGCGTGCCCGACTGCCAGGATTTCGCCGCCGCATCGGTGTGGTATTCCAGGATTTTCGGCTGGTGCCGCACCTTTCCGCATTCGACAATATCGCGTTGCCGCTGCGGGTCGCGGGCGTGCCGGAACAGGAGCTGGCCGGGCCGGTCAAGGAAATGCTGGACTGGATCGGCCTGACCGATCGATCGAGTGCGCGGCCTGCCACGCTCTCGGGCGGCGAACAGCAGCGGGTTGCCATCGCGCGCGCGGTGATCGGTCGTCCGGAGATTCTCGTCGCGGACGAGCCGACGGGCAATGTCGATCCCGACCTTGCCGTGCGCCTGCTAAAATTGTTCAGCGCGCTCAACAAGCTCGGCACGACGGTGGTGGTGGCAACGCATGATCTTCACCTCATCGGAAAGGTGAGCGGCGCGCAGATGATGAAGCTTGATCGTGGGCGACTTTCCGATCCGACGGGCAGTCTGCGCCATCCCCCCCAGCCGCTCGTCCTGGGCGCCTGACCGGATATCATGGCCATCCGCTCTGCCTTGCCCGCGCAGGATCGCAATCTGATGCCCGAAGGGCGTCTCAGCGGTCCCATGCCGTGGGTGATCGCGATCATGGTGTTCCTGACCGTTCTTGCCGCCGCTGCCGGCCTGCTTCTCGCATCGGCGAGCGCGGATATGGGCCAGGAGTTAGCGCGTCAGGCCACGGTGCAGGTTCTCGCCGCGGAGCCGCGAGAGCGCGACGCGGAACAGGCCCGTGCGCTTTCCGCGTTGCGTGCGCTTCCCCAGGTCACCGATGCAGCCTCCGTTCCGCCGGCCAAGGTGGAGCAGCTTCTGGCACCATGGTTCGGCGGGGCATCGATTGCGTCCGAATTGCCGATTCCCGCCCTGATCGATGTGACCCTCACCGGTCCTGCTGATGCCGGGGCGCTGCAGCGGCTAAGAGTCGCACTCGAACGGGCTGCGCCCAGTGCACGGGTGGATGCGGACGGTGCCTGGCTCGCCCCGGTACGCGGCGCACTGCAATCGCTGCAATGGCTGGCCGCGGCACTGATCGTTCTGCTGGGGATCGCCACCGCGGCGACGGTCGTGCTGGCGGCGCGCAGTTCCCTCGGCAATCATCGTGAGACCATCGCGATCGTGCATCTGCTCGGCGGGACCGATCACCAGATTTCAAGGCTCTTCCAACGCCGCATGGCGCTGGATGCTGCTTTCGGTGCCATTCTGGGCTTCGTTGCCAGCGCCGCCTTGCTGTACGCCCTTTCCCGCCAGTTTCTGGAACTCGACACTCCGCTAGTTCCGGTAGTCGGAGCCTCTCCGCTACTTTTTGCCGTTCTCCTCGTGATCCCCGTCGTCACCGTGCTATTGGCCGTGCTAATGGCGCGCCTGACCATTTTGGGCGCGCTGAGGAAGATGCTGTGATCCTGCGTATTCTATCGGTGCCGCTGCTTGCTTGGATCCTGGGCTTCGCCTGGTTCGCGCTCTTGCTGCCTGAGCCGGCGGGCGATCAGCAGACCGACGCCGTCGTGGTCCTGACGGGCGGTGCCAACCGGATCGACCGCGCGCTCGATGTCCTGCGCAACGGCGAGGCGAAATATATGCTCATCAGCGGCGTCGATCCCGATGTGCGCATTGCCGATCTGGAAGCCGAATATGACTGGCCCAAGAAGCTGGAAAAGTGCTGCATCGATCTGGGTTTCCGTTCGGTCGATACACGTTCCAACGCTACCGAGACGGCGCGCTGGGCGGAGCGCCGCGACGTGCATTCGATCCGGCTGGTGACGAGCGACTGGCACATGCGCCGGGCCGAGCTGGAGCTTGCCAAGACGCTACCTACGGACATCACGCTGATCCCCGATGCGGTGCCGACCCACCCCAGCTTCGGCCAGCTGTTCCGCGAGTATAACAAATACTGGCTACGCGTGGCCGCTTCCTGGCTCGGGATCTGATCATGACGATCCGGCGTATTCTTTATGCCTTAGTGTTTTACGGCGGCAGCATCGTTTATGTGCTGTTCGGTACGCTGATGGCATTCGTGAACCGCGAACTGCTGGGCCGGATCACCGAGAATTGGAGCCAATTCCAGTATCGCTGCATGGCGGTGATCGGCGGGGTGCAGGTGCGGATCGAAGGCGATCTCCCGCGCGGGCCATTTCTCTACGCGATCAAACATGAGAGCTATTTCGAGACGATCGATATGCCGCGGCTGTTCGATCGGCCAGCGGTGATCGCTAAGGCAGAGCTGCTGCGTATACCGCTATGGGGTTTGGTGGCGCATCGTTATGGCGTGATCGGGATAGACCGGGCGGGCGGGGCGAAAGAGCTGCGCATTATGCTGAAGCGGGCACGGCAAATGGTGGACGCCGGGCGGCCGATCGTGATTTTTCCGGAAGGAACGCGGGTGCCGCCGGGCGAAGCCCCGCCGCTGCGATCGGGTTTTGCCGGGCTCTACAAACTGCTCTCGCTACCAGTCGTGCCGATTGCGGCGGACAGCTCGGTTCGGGTCGACCGGAACGGGCTGCCGACCCGCAAGGGGGCGATCGTCTATAAGGTGGGAGAGACCATTCCCCCGGGGCTGCCACGCGAAGAGGCCGAGGCGCGGGTGCACGCGGCAATCAACGCGCTGAACTTACCGGGTGCCTAAGCGCTGAGATAGGCTCGCAGCGCGCGCACGACGGCGTGGTTATCCTCCTCGGTACCGATCGTGATCCGCAGCGCGTGGGGCAGGCCCTGCCCGGGCAGGTGCCGCACGGCATAGCCAGCATCGGCAAGCGCCTGCTGCGCACCTGCCGCATCGCGTTCGCCCTCGAACAACACGAGCACGAAATTGGCGTGACTCGGCACGACACGCAGGCCGTGATTGGAAAGCGCGGCCAGTTCTTCGGAAAGCCAGGCCCGCCATTTGCGGTTGTGCGCGCGCGCTTCTTCGATAAATTGCGCGTCGCGCATGGCTGCGGCGGCCATCGCCTGCGCAGCGCTGGTGGTGTTGAACGGGCCCCGGATGCGGTTGAGCGCGGATATGATGTCCGGATGCCCTGTCGCCCAGCCGACGCGCTCCCCGGCTAGGCCGAAGATCTTCGAGAAGGTGCGCGTCACCAGCACATTAGTTGCGCGGCGCGACAGTTCGAGGCCGCCATCTTCCTCGTCCCCGCCCAGATATTCGGCATAGGCGTGGTCGAGCACGAGCAGCACCGATGGCGGCAACGCTTCATGCAGCCGGGAGACCTCCGCCTTTGTCGAAAGCGTGCCGGTGGGATTGTTGGGATTGGCGAGGAAGACAACCCGCGTGCGCTCCGTCACCGCAGCCAGGAGCGCGTCGATATCGGTTGCGTAATCACGGTCGGGCGCTTCGACCGGCTCCGCTCCGCAGCGCCTAGCCACGATTTCGTAGAGCGAGAAGCCGTAGCGCACATAGAGCACCTCATCCCCCGGCCCGGCATAAGCCTGCGCGGCGAGGCCCAGCAGCTCGCCCGAACCCGTGCCGCAGATGATGCGATCAACATCGAGGGCTTCCACCGCCGCAATCGCTTCCCGCAAGGCGCGCGAATCCGGATCGGGGTAAAGATTGCGCGCCGCGCCAAGATGCTCGAGCGCGTCGATTGCAGCTTGGGACGTGCCCAGCGGGTTTTCATTGGCCGACAGCTTGATGAGCGGCTTTCCGCCCTCGGCCTTGCTCTTGCCGGGAACATAAGCGTGGATCGCGTCGATCCAGGGTTTGGGCGTGGGGGCGTGCGTGCGTTGGGACATGGGCCCCCGTGTAGTCCTGCCGCGCGGCGCCGCCAAGCGCCCGCTTGTGTGACGGCGCGCGCTTGCTAAGGCGGCGGCATGGATGAACGGTTCGGACCCGATCGCAAAGTGCGCCTGCTCGGCCCTGTCGCGCTCGACAGCGGCAGGACCTTCGCGCCGGTCGAAATCGCCTATGAGACTTATGGCGCGCTGAACGCGGATGCGAGCAACGCCGTCCTGGTCTGTCATGCGCTGACCGGCGACCAATATTGCGCCTCCGACCATCCGCTGACCGGAAAGCCGGGATGGTGGGCGCGTATGGTGGGGCCGGGCAAGCCCATCGATACGGACCGTTTCTGCGTGATCTGCGCCAATGTGCTGGGCAGCTGCATGGGAAGTTCCGGACCGTCGAGCGAGGATCCGGCGACTGGCCAACCCTATGGCATGGACTTTCCGGTGATTACCATTGGCGACATGGTGCGCGCGCAGGAGCTGCTCGTCACCCATCTGGGCATCGACCGGCTCCATGCGGTCGTCGGCGGGTCGATGGGCGGCATGCAGACGCTGGCCTGGGCAGCACTGTTCCCCCACCGGGTGGCGCGTGCCGTGGTGATTGCCAGCGCGGCGCGGCATTCCGCGCAGAACATCGCGTTTCACGAAGTCGGCCGGCAGGCGATTATGGCTGACCCCAAATGGCGTGGCGGCGCTTATTATGCCGAAAACGATCCCCCCACCGCGGGCCTTTCCGTGGCGCGCATGGCCGCGCACATCACCTATCTTTCGGAAGCGGGCCTTACCGAAAAGTTCGGACGACGGCTGCAAGACCGCGCCGACAAAAGCTTCGGCTTCGACGCGGATTTCCAGGTGGAAAGCTATCTGCGCTATCAGGGCCTCAGTTTCACCGGCCGCTTCGATGCCAACAGCTATCTCTACATCACGCGCGCGATGGATTATTTCGACCTCGCCGATCCGCACGAGGGTCGTCTTGCACGCGCCTTTGCGGACACGGCCACGCGGTTCTGCCTGGTCAGCTTCGATAGCGACTGGCTTTATCCCACTGCCGAATCACGGCGCATCGTCCATGCGCTGAACGGCGCGGGCGCGGATGTGAGCTTTGTCGAGCTGAGCAGCCCCTTCGGCCATGACGCCTTCCTGCTCGACAATCCGGAGCTTGATCGGGTGGTGAGCGGCTTTTTGGGCGCTGGCACGTGAGCGCGCTTCGGCCCGACTTGGCGATTATCGCCCGGCATATCGAGCCGGGCGCAAGGGTGCTCGATATCGGCTGCGGCAGCGGTGATCTGATGGCGACGTTGCGCGCCGAGAAGCAGGTTGATGCGCGCGGGCTGGAGATCGATGCCGCCATGGTATCGGCCGCCGTCGGGCGCGGGTTACCGGTGGTGCAGGGGGATGCCGGGCATGATCTGGCGAATTACCCATCGGGAAGTTTTGGCTATGCCGTGCTCAGTCAGGCGCTTCAGACGATGGACCGGCCTGCCGATGTGCTGGAGCAGCTGCTGCGGATCGGCGGGAAGGCGTTCGTGTCGTTCCCCAATTTCGCCCATTGGCGCGTGCGGGCCAATCTGGCGCTGCGCGGGCGCATGCCGGTCAATCGTGCCTTACCGGAAAGCTGGCATGAAACGCCGAATATCCACCATCTGACCATCGCCGATTTCCGATCTCTGGCGGGTGAACGCAAAATGCGCATCGAACGATCATGGTATCTGACAGGCGGCGAGCAACGCGCGGATCGGCTGGCCAATCTGCTGGCCGAGCAGGCAGTATTCCTGCTGTCGCGCTAATCTTTGCCGGCAATGCCGTGCGCGATCATGCGATTGGCTTCTGCAGCCAGCGACGCGGCATCGCCTTCATCCCCCCAGACCACATAGCGAAGGCCCAGAAACACGTTCATCCCCATGATCGCCCAGGCCTGAAGTTCGCCGACATCATGGCGCAATTCGCCCGTTTCGGCTCCGGCGCGCAGACGGCCCTCGATGCGGCTGGCAATGGTTTCGTAATGGCGGCGATAGCTTTCCGGGTCGACGAACTCGGCCTCATCGATGATGCGATAGATTTCCTTATGCTCGCGCGCAAAGGCGAGAAAGCTCTGTAGCGCCAGCCGCTCGATGGCGAGCGCGCCCGTCTCCTCTCCGATCGCGGCGGCGGCGTGGCGTCCCACCTGACGCGACAGGTCGCGCACCAGCGCGCGGAAGATCGCATCCTTCGATTCGAAATAAGTGTAGAAGCTGCCGAGCGCCGTACCGGCGGCGCGTGTGATCGAGGCGATCGAGGCCTCGTGAAATCCCTTTTCGGCAAATTCCTCCGCCGCCGCATCGAGAAGCTTGCGCTGCGTACGCCGTCCGCGCTCCGTGCGTGGTTGCTTGGCGTCATCCGCATCACTTTGCCGCGTTGTATCGGTTGGCTCCGTCATTCGTATCCCCTCACCTCGCGCATGGCAGAATTGGTCGCAGCATGACCACATACTTGCACGCGCCTGTTGGCCGTTCTGTCGCGGCCCGTCTATCGCGTGCATATCTATAGTTGAAAGGTGGTTCAACTTTCATTATTGCGGACGGCAGAGAGACGGCTCCGCCCGTCCGATCGACATCTGTGAGGGGATTTCCGATGGCACTTTCGACAGCTTCCATGCGCGCAGCGCTGTTTTCCGGTGTGGCTCTTGCGGGCTTTGTCGCCACTCCGGTGACGGCGCAGACCGCCAATTCGGCGCCCGACCAGAATGTTCTGGACGCTGAAAGCGCCTCGTCGTCTCCCGAGGCCGAGCAGGCCGGAAACAACAATGAGATCGTCGTGACCGCCCGCCGCCGCGAGGAGCGGTTGCAGGACGTGCCGATTGCAATCACCGCCTATTCGGGCGAGCAGCTGCAGCAATCGGGCGCAATCGATATTATCGATATTGCGCAGACCACGCCCAGCGTAACGTTGGAGGCCTCGCGCGGCACCAATTCCACGCTCACCGCCTTCATCCGCGGCGTCGGCCAGCAGGATCCGGTCGCCGGGTTTGAAGCGGGCGTCGGCATCTATTTGGACGATGTCTATCTCAACCGTCCGCAGGCAGCGGTGCTGGAAATCTACGATGTCGAGCGCATCGAGATTCTGCGCGGTCCTCAAGGGACGCTCTACGGCCGCAACACCATCGGCGGCGCGATCAAATATGTAACCCGCCGGCTGGGCGATACGCCTAGGCTCAACCTGCGGGCCACCTACGGCACCTATAATCAGGCGGATCTGGTGGGCAGCTTTGCTATGCCGCTGGGCGATAGCGGCTTCGCCATCGGCGGCGGGGGCGCAGTGCTCTCGCGCTCCGGCTTCGGCACCAACCTCACCACGGGGCAGGAGAATTACAACAAGCAAATCCGCGCCGTTCGCGGCACCATCGAATATGATCGCGGCCCGCTGTTCGTGCGGCTGTCCGGCGATTATACGGACGACAACAGCAATGCGCGTGGTGGGCACCGTCTGATCCCAGGCCTGGTCAGCGGGATCCAGCCGCTGGATAATGTCTATGACACGCGCGGCGCCCTGAACGATCCAAAGCAGGATGTGGAGGCCTATGGCGGCTCGCTGTTTGCCGAGCTCGAGGCGACGGATTGGCTCACGCTGCGCTCCATCACCGGCTGGCGAAAGGACGACAGCGGCACCCCGATCGATTTCGACGCACTGCCTGCGGTCGATGTCGATGTGCCCGCTTTCTACAACAACAAGCAGTTCAGTGAGGAAGCGCAGGCGCTGTTCGACTTCGGCCGCCTGAACGCGCTCGTCGGCTTCTATTATCTCGATGCCAGCGCGCGCACGGTGTTCGACGTGCGTCTGCCGGGCGGCGTCACCGCGCTCACCTTTGGTGATGTGAACACGGAAACCTACGCCGTCTTTGCCGACGCGACCTATGACATTACCGATCAGCTCAGCATCTCGGTGGGTGGTCGCTACACTTGGGACGAGCGTGATTCGACGATCAACCGCGCCGTCTATCTGGGCGGCGGATCGCCCTTTTTCGGTGGCGGCGGTTTTCTGTTCGCTCAGCAGACCGATTTCGAAGGCGTGCGCGATTTCAAGCGTTTCACCCCGCGCGCCTCGATCAGCTTCCAGCCGAACCGCGACAATCTGTTCTACGCCAGCTACTCGAACGGCTTCAAAGGCGGCGGCTTCGATCCGCGCGGCGTGGGCACCGCGGCGCCCGATACGAACGGCGACGGCACGCGCAGCTATCGGGAAATCTACAATTTCTTCACCTTCGAGCCGGAAACGGTCGATGCCTATGAAATCGGCTACAAGGGCTCGCTGTTCGATCAGCGCCTGAACGTGGCGGTCGCCGCATTCCGCTCCGACTATAATGATGTGCAGATCCCCGGTTCGGTCGGCGCGACGGTGAACGGGCAGCAGACCTTCATCGGCATCACCACCAATGCCGGCCGTGCGCGCATCCAGGGCGTGGAGTTCGAAGGCAACGCCGTGATCGCGCGCGATTTCGCGGGCCCCGCCAGCCGGTTCAGTCTGGCCGCTACGGCGGGCTATCTGGACGCGAAATATCTGCAGTTCATCGATGCGCGCGGCATTGATGTGGCCGATAACCGCGCCTTTCAGAATACGCCGGAATGGACCGCGAGCGGCACTGCCAGCCTCTCGCTGCCCGTCGGCGCGGGCTATGTCGATGCCAGCGCTACCGCGTCCTATCGCAGCAAAACGCAGCAGTTCGAGTTGCGCAATCCGCTGCTGGACCAGCCGGGCTTCACGCTGTTCGATGCGAACATCGTCTGGCACGCACCGGGGGACCAGTTCACCCTGGGGCTCCACGGGCGCAACCTGTTCGACAAGCGGTACATCGTGTCGGGCTACAATTTCCTGCGTCAGAATCCGGACACGGGCCAGTTCATCCTCGCTAACGGTCAGCCCGGCTACAGCTCCACTTTGGGCAATGAAGGCATCGCGACCGCCTATTACGGCAATCCGCGTCAGGTCTTTCTGACCGCCGGCATCAAACTCTGATCGTCACGCGGCGCGCTGCAGGGGGCAGCGCGCCGCACCCCAGTCTACCGGAAACATATGATGACCAGCCAAGCTCTTCCTTCGCCCGGCCGGCGCGCGGGCGTGCTCGCCATGCTGCTGCTGGTCTACACCTTCAATTTTCTCGACCGGCAGATCCTCTCGATCCTGGCCGTACCGATCAAGGCAGACCTCGATCTTTCCGATACGCAGCTCGGCGCGCTCGGCGGTATCGCCTTCGCGCTGCTCTATTCCACGCTGGCCATTCCGCTCTCGCTGCTGGCCGACCGGACCAGCCGCAGCTGGGTCATCACCATCTCGCTTGCCGTCTGGAGCGGCTTTACCGCCTTATGCGGGATCGCTGCGAATTTCTGGCAGATGTTCCTGTTCCGCCTCGGCGTTGGCGTGGGGGAGGCCGGCGGTGTCGCGCCGAGCTACGCCGTGATCGCGGACTATTTCCCGCAGGAACAGCGCGCGCGGGCGCTCTCGATCTACTCGCTCGGCATTCCGCTGGGTTCGGCAGCGGGCGTGCTGTTCGGCGGCTACATAGCCAGCGAGATCGAGTGGCGCACCGCCTTCATTGCGGTTGGCCTTGCCGGCGTTCTGATCGCCGTGCCGTTTAAGCTGTCCGTGAAGGAGCCGCTGCGCGGCGGGTTCGACGATCATGCCGGGGATGCCCAGCGGCCCGCCTTCGGAACGGTGTTCGGTATCGTCTCGAAGAAACCCAGCTTCTGGTTGCTCGCCTTCGGGGCAAGCTTCAGTTCGATGTGCGGTTACGGCCTCGCATTCTGGCTACCGAGCCTGATGCAGCGCAGCTTCGGCCTCAATTTGATCCAGACCTCGCAGTTCATCGGTGCCGTCCTGCTGATCGGCGGCAGCGCAGGTGTGCTGGGCGGCGGCTGGCTGGGGGACCGTCTGGGCGCGCGGGACAAGGGTGCTTATGCCCGAGTGCCGGCAATCGCTTTCGCCATCGCGGTGCCGCTGTTCGCCGCGGGCATGCTGACGGGATCGGTGCCCTTGGCCTTTGCGCTGTTCCTGGTGCCGCAGGCGCTGGCTTATGTCTGGCTCGGCCCGGTCATCTCCGCCGTGCAGCATCTCGTGCCCGCGAATATGCGCGCCACCGCCTCGGCGAGCTTCCTGTTTATCAACAATCTGATCGGCCTGGGGCTGGGATCGCTGGTGCTGGGTGCCGCATCCGACGCGATCACCGCGCAATATGGCGCCGAGGCTTTGCGCTACGCCATGGTCGGCGCGCTGGTCTTCTACCTGATCGCCGCGCTGCTGATGGCGCTCGCAGCGAAGCATCTGGAGAAGGATTGGGTGAGGTGAAGGCTGGAACCCGCTAGCGGGGATCGGAAAATCAGCGCTCCTTGGTCGCGCTGAACTTCAGCTCCGGGTTCTTCTCTTCCTGATAGCCTACGTCCCAGGCCGATTTCGCCAGGAACACCGCATTGCCGTCGCGGTCGCTCGCCAGGCTCGACTGGTTGATGCGCTTGAACGCTTCGATCGCCTCTTCCGGACCGATCAGCCAGCGCGCGGTGTCGAACGGGGCGGGCTCCAGCGCAGCCTCCACCTTATATTCCGCCTCGAGCCGGGCGATCAGCACTTCCAGCTGCAGCTGGCCGACCACACCGATGATGTGGTTCGCGCCGATCTCCGGGTAGAACACCTGGATCACGCCCTCTTCCGACAGATCGTCGAGCGCCTTTCGCAGCTGCTTGGTCTTGGTGGGATCCTTCAGCTGCACGCGGCGCAGGATTTCCGGCGCGAAATTGGGCAGACCGGTGAAGCGGATGTCGTTCTTTTCGGATAGCGTGTCGCCCACACGGAGCGTGCCGTGATTGGGGATACCGATGATATCGCCCGGTTCGGCCGTATCCGCGATCTCGCGGTCCTGCGCGAAAAACATGATCGGCGAATGCACGGCGATGGGCTTGCCCAGCCCCGAGGGCGTCAGCTTCATACCGCGCTTGAACGTGCCCGAACACAGCCGCATGAACGCGATCCGGTCCCGGTGCTGTGGGTCCATATTGGCCTGCACCTTGAAGATGAAGCCGCTGACTTCCTTTTCGTCCGGACCGACGGTGCCTTCTTCAGTGGGTTGTGGGCGCGGCGGCGGAGCATAGCGGGAGATGGCCTCGATCAGTTCGGTCACGCCAAAATTCTTCAGCGCGCTACCGAAATAGACGGGCGTCAGATCGCCGTTACGATAGGCCTCCAAGTCGAACGGCGCATAACCGGCGGCGGCCAGTTCGGCGCCCTCGCGCAGTTCGTCGGCGCGCTGGATGGTGTCGTCCAGCTTTGAGTCGTCCAGGCCGGAAAACTCCGCGGCCTTCCCCTCATATTCCTTCGATCCGCCGCTCGGCATCGCCAAGCGATCGCGTTCCAGATCGTACAGACCCTCGAACAGGCCGCCCATGCCTGCCGGCCAGCTCATCGGACAAACGTCGAGCGCCAGCATGTCCGCCACTTCGTCGAGCAGTTCGAACGCGTCCCGGCCCTCGCGGTCAACCTTGTTCACGAAGGTGATGATAGGAACGGAGCGCAGGCGGCAAACCTCGAACAGCTTGCGCGTCTGCGGCTCGATACCCTTGGCTGCGTCGATCACCATGATGGCGGAATCGACGGCGGTCAGCGTGCGATAGGTATCTTCCGAAAAGTCTTCGTGGCCCGGCGTATCGAGCAGGTTGAAGGTAATGATGTTGCCGTCCGCGTCCGGCCGCTCGAACGTCATGACCGAGCTGGTGACCGAGATGCCGCGCTGCTGCTCGATCTTCATCCAGTCTGACCGGGCACGCCGCGCCTGCCCGCGGGCCTTCACCTCACCCGCCAGATGGATCGCGCCGCCCTGCAGCAGCAGCTTTTCGGTCAGCGTCGTTTTACCGGCATCGGGATGCGAGATGATCGCGAATGTGCGGCGGGAGGAGGTCATGCTTTTTCCAACTGTTCAACAATCGTTCGCGCACAGCAAACGAGCTAAGGCTTGATGCCCCATAACCGTAAGTCCTGAGCCTGTCGAAGGACGGCTTTCGAGCGAAGGACGCCGTTTGAAAAGCTCAGGGTTAAGGGCAGTCGCGGCTATCCGCGCAATTCACCGCCCTGTTTGGCTGCGGCCTTGACGATGCGGTCCGAGATCGCGCTCAGTTCTTCCTCGGTAAAGCTCTGCTCACCCGGTTGCAGCGTCACCTCGATGGCAAGGCTCACCTTGCCCTCCGGCACACCTTGTCCGGTGAACCGATCAAACAGCCGCGCGGCGACGACATGCTTTTTCTCGGCTCCGCGAATCGCGCGGACCAAATCGGCGGCCGGCTTGTCCGCGTCGATCAGGAAGGCGAAATCGCGGGTCACCGCCTGTTGTGCGGGCGGGGCATAAGCATCGCGCCGATGGCCGGTCTTGGCCTTCACCGGGATGGCATCGAGGAAGATTTCCGCGCCCACAACCACGCTTTTCAGCCCGAAAGCGCGCGCGACCGATGGGTGCAGCGTGCCGAACGCGGCAAGCACGTTCTTCGGCCCCAGCCGCAGCGTACCGGACTGGCCGGGATGATAATGGTCGCCCGCTTCGCCCATCTGCATCAGGCGTTCCACATCGACGCCCGCGGCGGCGAGTAGCGCCTCGACTTCGGCCTTGGCATCGAACGGGCCAACGCTCTGCGCCTTGCCCGCCTGCCAATCGCGTGGGGAGCGCTCCCCGGCAAGCAGCAAGGCAAGCGTCTGGCGTTCGTCGGTGGGGCCATCCTCTTTGCGGAAGTAGCGCCGCCCAACTTCGAACAGGCGCACGCCGGTGGCCGACCGGTCCAGATTGCGCTTCGCGGCGGATAGCAGCCCGGGCAGAAGCGACGGCCGCATGATCTTCAGATCTTCGCTGATCGGATTCGCCACCGTCCAGGCGCCGCCGCCAAAGGGCGCGGCTTCCTTTTCGCTGATGAAGGACCAGTTGACCGCCTCGTTCAGCCCACGCGCGGCGGCGAGGCGCTTGAGGCGGCGCTCCAGGATCTGTTCGGGCGATGCGGTCGGTGCGGCAACACCGGGCACGCGCGGCAGCGGCGTGGAAGGCACCGCGTCCAGCCCCACGATCCGCACGACTTCCTCGACGATGTCGGCGGAGCCTTCGACGTCACGACGCCATGACGGGGTCGTGATTGTCCAGCTTTCGCCAGTCTCGACGGTGAAGCCGAGGCTTTCGAGGATCGACTTCTGGCGCTCGCGCTCGACCGCGACGCCGCCGAGCGCTTCCGCCTGCGCAGGATCGTAGGCGATCTGGCGCGTTCCGTCGGGCGGCGATCCGGCGCGGATGGCTGCGCTCGGGCTGCCGCCGCAATGTTCGGTCACCAGCCAGGTGGCGATGTCGAGGCCGTCGTCCAGGAAAGCGGGATCGACGCCGCGTTCGAAACGCTGGCGCGCGTCGCTGGTCAGCGTCAGCTTCTGCCCGGTGCGCGCGATCCGTTCGGGCGTGAAATAGGCGCACTCGATCAGCACGTCGGTGGTGTCTGTCTCGGCACCCGAATCCTCGCCGCCCATGATGCCGCCGATATCGTGAACGCCTTTGTCGTCCGCGATCACCGTCATGCTGTCATCGAGCGTGTAGGTCTTGCCATTGAGCGCTAGGAGCTGCTCGCCGTCCTTCGCCTTGCGCGCGACCAACGGACCGTTCAACCGTGAGCGATCATAGACGTGCAGCGGACGGCCGAGGTCCAGCATCACATAATTGGTGATGTCGACCAGCGCGGAAATCGGCTTCTGTCCGACCGCGGTCAGCCGCTGCGTCATCCAGCCGGGCGCCGCACCGTTGGTCACGCCGCTGACGCTGCGCGCATAGAAAGCGGGGCAGCCCTCCGGATCATCGGTGCGCACGTCCGGGCCTTCGCCCTCGCCCGCGATGCCGCCTTCGGGCAGCGGATAGACGTCGCCAAGCGGCTTTAGCGTACCGAGGCCCGCCGCCGCCAGATCGCGCGCAATGCCGCGCACACCCATGCAATCCTGCCGGTTCGGCGTGATCGCCACGTCGATCACCGGATCGTCCAGCCCGGCGTAATCGGGATAGGCCGTGCCGGTGGCTACGTCCGCGGGCAGCTCGATAATGCCGTCATGCGCGTCGGAGATCTCGAGCTCGGCTTCGGAACACATCATGCCGAAGCTTTCGACGCCGCGGATGGTGGCCGCCTTCAGCTCGAAGCCGGCGCCGGGCACATAGGCACCGGGGGGTGCGAATACGCCCTTCATGCCCGCCCGCGCATTGGGCGCGCCGCAAACGACCTGCCAGTTCTCGCCCGTGCCCGCGTCGACGGTGAGTACTTGCAATTTGTCGGCATTGGGATGCGGGTTGGCCTCCACTACCTCGGCCACGCGGAATTCGCGCAACGCTTCGGCAGGGTTTTCGACGCCCTCCAGCTCATGGCCGATGGCGGTCAGCTTTTCAGTGATCTCGGCAAGGCTCGCATCCGTATCGAGATGCGCCTTCAGCCAGCTCAGTGTGAACTTCATGCGCCCACTCCCATGCTCAATGTGGGCACGTCGAGCGACGCGAACCCGTAATGCTTCAGCCAGCGCAGATCGCCGTCGAAGAAGGCGCGCAGATCGTCCATGCCATATTTCAGCATCGCCAGCCGATCGATGCCGCAGCCGAAGGCGAAGCCGGAATATTCCTCCGGATCGAGCCCGCAGGCAGCGATCACCTTGGGGTGGACCATGCCGGAGCCGAGAATTTCGAGCCAGCCGCCGTCGGGGCCGTTCGGATCGCCGCCGATGACGCGCTTGCCCTTCTCCCAGGAGAAGCCGACATCGACTTCGGCCGAGGGTTCGGTGAAGGGGAAGTAGCTGGGGCGCAGGCGCAGGACGACGTCGTCCCGCTCGAAAAACGCTTTCACGAACGTTTCCAGAGTCCATTTGAGGTGCCCCATATGCACCCCCTTGTCGATCATCAGCCCTTCGACCTGGTGGAACATCGGCGTGTGCGTTGCATCGCTGTCCGATCGGTAGGTGCGGCCGGGCGCGATGATGCGGATCGGCGGTTTCTGCCCCATCATCGTGCGGATCTGCACCGGGCTGGTGTGCGTGCGCAGCACCATCGGCGCGGCGTCCGGCCCGTTTTCGGCGGTGTAGAAGGTATCGTGCTCGGCGCGCGCGGGATGCGTTTCGGGGATGTTGAGCGCGGTGAAATTATACCAGTCGGTCTCGATCTCCGGCCCGGTCGCGACGGCAAAGCCGAGGTCCGCGAAAATCTCAGCCAGCTCGTCCATCACCTGGCTGACCGGATGGACGCTGCCCGCGGCCTGCACCGGGGCGGGCAGGCTCATGTCGATCCGTTCGCCGGCGAGCTGCGCGTCGAGCGCGGCCCGCTCCAGCGCTTCCTTGCGCGCACGCACCGCGTCGTCCACCGCCGCGCGAGCGCCCTGGATGATGGGCGCCTGCACCTGCCGCTCCTCCGGGCTCATCTTGCCCAAAGTCTTCATCCGCTCGCTGATAGCGCCCTTCTTGCCGAGCGCGGCAACGCGCACCGCGTCGAGCGCCTCCAGATCGGTGGCGGCGGCCACGTCGGTGAGGAAGCGTTGCTTGAGATCGTCGATATCGCTCATGGGCGTCTCGCTAGAGGAAATGGGGACGTAAAAAAAGCGCCGAACCCGGTGGGCTGGCGCTTCTTTTATAAAGGTCGATCGGGGATCGATCAGTCGGCGGGCAGCGCCTGCTTCGCCTGGCTGACGATCACGCCAAAAGCTTCGCTCTCGTTCATCGCGAGATCGGCCAGCACCTTGCGGTCCAGATCCAGGCCGGACAGCTTCAGGCCGTGCATGAACTGCGAATAGGTGAGGCCTTCGGGGCGAACGGCGGCGTTGATGCGCTGAATCCAGAGCGCGCGGAAGGTGCGCTTCTTAACCTTGCGGTCGCGATAGGCATATTGGCCGGCCTTTTCGACGGCCTGCTTGGCGACGCGGATGGTGTTCTTGCGACGGCCGTAATAGCCCTTCGCCTGATTCAAAATCCGCTTATGCTTCGCCTTGGTGGTAGTGCCGCGTTTCACACGTGCCATGCTAAAATCCTTTCAGAAACTTTGGGAGAAATCGGTCGCCGGGCTCAGTTGAGACCGTAGGGCGCCCATTTCTTGACCGTCTTGGTGTCGGCGTCCGAGAGGACGGTCGTACCGCGGTTCTGACGGATATACTTGGCGTTGTGGCTCATCAGGCGGTGGCGCTTGCCGGCCACGCCGTGCTTGACCTTACCAGTGGCAGTGAGCTTGAAGCGTTTCTTGACGCCGCTCTTCGTCTTCAGCTTGGGCATTTCGGTCTCCTTGTGTGAAGGTGGAACGAGGCTCGCGGCCCGGTTCCAACCGTTGCGGACGAACATGGCAGCCCTACCGGCCAGCCCGTCCCATAGTCGAAGCGGCGGCAATTAGCGGCTCTGGGTACGAATTGCAAGCCATGGCGACCGACGTTGATCGGCGAACCTTCCCCTCCCCTTTGCGTTACCTGTCACAAAGCAAGGAGCTCTCCCATGAACCGATTCGAAAACCAGCACATCCTCGTCACCGGCGGCACCTCGGGCATCGGCCTCGCTACCGCGAAACGCCTTTCGGATGAAGGAGCGCGGCTGCTGATCACCGGGCATAGCGAGGAGCATATCGAGGAGACGCGCAAGGCGCTGCCGGAGGCGAAGGTGATCGCCAACGACGCCTCCGATCCGGATGCGGTGACCGCGCTGGCCGGCGCGGCGGGAGATTTCGCGCCGGACGGCCTGGACGCAGTGTTCCTGAACGCGGGCTATGGATCGTTCGAAAAGCTGGACGCGATCGATGCCGATCATTTCGACAAGCATTTCGATCTCAATGTGCGTGGGCCCCTGCTGCAGGCCAAATCGCTGGCGAGCCGGATCAAGGATGGCGGCGCCATGCTGCTCGTCGGCTCGGCCACCGTCGGCGGTAACCGGCCGGACACACTCGTCTACAGCGCGTCCAAGGCGGCAGTGCGCCAAGCGGTCCGCTCGCTCGCCAGCGAATTCGCGCCGCGCGGTATCCGCGTGAATACGGTGACGCCGGGACTGACCGAAACGGAGTTCCATTCGCGCGGCGGCATGCCGGAGGATGAGCAGAAGCAATACAAGCAGAAGGTGGCCGACATGATCCCGCTCGGCCGCATCGGTGCGCCGGAGGACGTTGCAAAGGTGGCCGCGTTCCTGCTGTCGGACGAGGCGGGTTATGTGACGGGCGCGGAACTGCGCGTGGACGGCGGGCTCACGATGGCGTGAGCGGCAAAGCGGGGTAGTTCAGTGATCGTGCTCGTGACCGGGCACGATGCTCTCCATCGCCTCCAGCACGTCTTCCAGCCGCGCCGGATCGCCCAGCGCGATCACCTCGCCGTCGCTGGCGGCGTGGAGCGGATCGCCCGCCCAGTCGCACATCAGCCCGCCCGCGCCGTCGACGATCGGCACAAGCGCGGCGAAATCGTGCAGTTTCAGGCCGCTCTCGACCACCAGATCGATCTGTCCGCTGGCGAGCAGGCCGTAATTGTAACAGTCCCCGCCCCAGACCATGCGGCTATGCGCGGTCTTGGCCGCTAATGACATAAACCGGTGACCGGTCTCGTCCGTGAAATGGTTGGGACTCGTGCTGGCCAGCACCGCCTGGGACAGTTCCGGGCAGGTGCGCACATGGACGGGCGCCCCGTTGAAGGTCGTCTCCTTGCCCGCCGCGCCAATCCAGCGTTCGCGCCCTATCGGCTGATCGATCAGGCCGAGCACCGGCCAGCCGTCTTCCAGAAGGGCGATCAGCGTTCCGAAGATCGGGCGGCCCGCCATGAAGCTGACGGTGCCGTCAATGGGGTCCAGCACCCAGGTCCGGCCGCTATTGCCTTCTTTCACGCCATATTCTTCGCCATGGATGCCATCGCGCGGGGCTTCGGCATCGAGGAGACGGCGCATGGCGGCTTCGGCCGCACGGTCTGCCTCCGTCACCGGAGAAGCGTCGGCCTTCGCTTCGCTGTTGAAGGCGGCGCGGTAGAAAGGGCGAATGGCTTCGCCCGCCGCATCGGCGAGCCGCTGGGCGAGCGCGAGATCGGCTGGCGTCATGCGATCAGTCGAACAGGCTGGAGACCGAGCTTTCGTCGGCGATGCGGCGGATTGCCTCGCCCAGCAACGGCGCAATGGTGAGGTGGCGGATGCGGCTGGCGTCTTTCACCGCCTCGGTTGCGGCGATCGAATCGGTAATGACCAGTTCCTTCAGCTGCGATCCGTCGATGCGCGGGGCCGCGCCGCCGGACAGTACGCCGTGGGTGCAGTAGGCGGCGACATCGCTGGCGCCCTGTGCCTTCAGCGCGGCAGCGGCGTTGCACAAGGTGCCGCCCGAATCGACGATATCGTCGATGATGATGCAGAAATGGTCCTGCACATTGCCGATGATGTTCATCACTTCCGATTCGCCGGGCTTCTCGCGGCGCTTGTCGACGATGGCGAGCGGCGCGTTGTTGAGGCGTTTGGCGAGCGCACGGGCGCGCACCACGCCGCCGACGTCCGGGGAGACGACCATCAGCTGTTCATTGCCGAAGCGCGCCAGGATGTCTGCGCTCATCACCGGGGCGGCGAACAGGTTATCGGTCGGGATATCAAAAAAGCCCTGGATTTGACCCGCGTGCAGGTCGATCGATAGCACGCGGTCCGCCCCTGCCTGGGTGATCAGGTTGGCCACCAGCTTGGCCGAGATCGGCGTGCGCGGTCCCGGCTTCCGGTCCTGCCGGGCATAGCCGAAATAGGGAAGGACGGCGGTGATGCGCTTGGCCGACGCGCGGCGCAGCGCGTCGATCATGATCAGCAGCTCCATCAGATTGTCGTTCGCCGGATAGCTGGTCGACTGGACCACGAACACATCCTCGCCGCGCACATTCTCGTGGATTTCGACGAAGATTTCCTCGTCCGCGAAACGGCGCACACTGGCGTCCACGACGGGCAGTTCGAGATAGCCCGCAATGGCGCGGGTGAGGGGCAGGTTGCTGTTACCGGAGATGATTTTCATGGCGCGCGCGGTGGTCCTCTGGGCTCAAGGATGACGATCGCGTGACGCCCTAACGCCTGGGCGCTCGCCTGCCTAGTGCGCGCGGCGCACAGGCCAGCTTGCCCGACCTTGGTGTTATGCTATAACATGATCCGGGTTGAGGAGCCCGTGTATAGGAGAGGAGAAGGACATGAGTTTTGTCGATCAACGCGAACCGGCGCGCGATGCCAGGAGCATGGTTGCCGCCATCGCCATCAACGGAGCGTTTCTCGCCGCGGTTTTGCTGGCGCCTGCAGCAGTCAGGGAGGTGAGCAAGTTCAAGCCGATCGAGGCGATCGACGTCAAACCGCTCGACCCGCCGCCGCCGCCCGAACCGGAACCGGAAATCGCGGCAACCGATCCCGCGCCGCCTGCCCCGCCGCTGTTCGCGCCCAAACCTGTTGTGGAGACGCCGCTTCCCCCACTTGATGGCCCCGAGACCAGCAGCGATCCGCAGCCCAATCCCCTGCCCGTTCCGGGCTTCACGCCCGGCGGCACCGGCACCATCATCGCGCCCCGGATTGCGCCGACACCAACGCCGACACCCGCCCCGCCGGTGTTGCGCGATGCGGTGCGCGATCCGCGCTATGCCGCGAACTTCCAGCCGCCTTATCCAAGCAGGCTTTTGAGGCTGGATGTTGAAGGCACGGCAACGGTGCGCGTCCTGATCGGCCCGGACGGCCATGTTTCGAAAGTCGAGGTGGTCAGCGCCACCGATCCCGAATTCGGCCGAGCGACGGAGCGGCAGGCGCTGTCCAAATGGCGGTTCAAGCCCGCCACCAGAGACGGCACGCCCGTGCCGAGCTGGCAAACGCTGACGGTGCGCTTCACAATCGACGATTGAGCGGTCGCGCCCGTCCGGCCACTGGCGGGGCGGGCGCGAACCTCCTATATCGGCCGGTATGGCGACGATGAACTTCCTGTCCCAGGCCAATCCGAAAAAGGCCTATGCCGATCTGCGCTTTTTTCTGTCGCAGGAGCGTCCGTTCAAGCTGCTGTTCTTCACGATGGCGCTGGTGCCTGCCATCGGGCTGGTGGTGGCGCTGATCATCGATGCGCATGAGAAGTCCGCGCCCCCGCCGCCGGAGATCATCTATGTCGAAAGCTGGCCGATCGACCGCAGCATGGCGGTGATCATGAAGGAGCGCGAGGAGCGCCGCATCCGCGAAGAGGCGCATGCAGAGCAGGTGCGCGAGAATTACAAGTCGCTCGGCCGAATGGTCGGCATGGATGTCGAGAAGATCGAGGCGGAAGCTTCCTCGGAGCAGGGCGGCGCAGCCGATGCGCCTACCAAAACCCCGCAGCAGCCCGAACGCTGATGCATACTGATCGCGACGTCATGGCCGCCGCGCTGGCACTGGGCGAGCGCGGACGGGGCCGAACCGGCGCAAACCCCCATGTCGGCTGCATCATCATGCGCGGCGGGCGCGTGCTCGCGCGCGGTTGGACCCAGCCCGGCGGCCGCCCGCATGCCGAGGCGCACGCTCTGTCGCAAATCGATGGCACGCTGGATGACGCCACCGCTTACGTGACGCTGGAGCCCTGCGCGCATGAGAGCGAGCGCGGCCCTGCCTGCGCCGATCTGCTTGCCGAAGCGCGCCCGGAACGGGTGGTGATCGCCGCGCATGACGCGGACCCGCGGACGGAGGGCAAGGGCATCGCCCGGCTGCAGGATGCCGGCATCGCGGTGACGCACGGGGTCATGGCGGCAGAGGCGCATCGGTCGATGGCGGGGTTCTTCACCCGGCAAGCGCATGGCCGCCCGCATGTGACGCTGAAGTTCGCCACCTCGCTCGACGGGCGCATCGCGATGGCGGACGGATCGAGCCGATGGATCACCGGCGATCGCGCCCGCGCGCATGCCCACGGCCTTCGTGCACAAAGCGACCATATCCTCGTCGGCGGCGGCACTTTGCGGGCCGACGATCCGAAGCTCGACGTGCGCCTTGCCGGACTGGAGGAGCGCTCGCCACGGCGCGAGGTCCTGACGCGTGGATCGGTGCCCGAAGGCTGGAACGGCATCGCCGCTCCCGAGGGAATCGCCGATCTCGCGGGCAATTACCTCCTCGTCGAAGGCGGCGCGCAGACCGCCGCCGCATTTCTCGCGGCGGGGCTGGTCGATCGCCTCGTCCTCTACCGCGCGCCGATCCTGATTGGCGACGGCTACCCGGCGCTCGGTGATATAGGCCTTGCCGCGCTCGCCGACGCGCATGGCCAATGGCAGCTCGCCGACACGCGCATGCTTGGCAGCGACCGGCTGGAAGTCTACGAGCGCAGCTAATGTTTACAGGCATCATCACCGACATCGGCACCATCCGCTCAATCGAGCAGCGCGGCGATATGCGCGTCGTCATCGGCTGTTCCTACGAGCCCGGCGATATCGCCATGGGCGCATCGATCGCTTGCTCCGGCGTCTGCCTGACGGTGGTCGACAAGGGCACGGACGATCGCGGCCACTGGTTCGCGGTCGACGTATCCGGCGAAACCGTCTCGCGCACCGCGCAGGGCCAGTGGAGCGAGGCGCAGCGCCTCAATCTGGAGCGCGCTCTGAAGGTGGGCGACGAGCTGGGCGGCCATATCGTCACCGGCCATATCGATGGTGTCGGCGAAGTGGTCGGCGTGGAGCCGCAGGGCGATTCGTGGAAGGTTAGCATCCGTGTGCCGTCCGATCTTGCAGCGCATGTGGCGGGCAAGGGCTCGATCGCGGTCGACGGCGTGTCGCTCACCGTCAACACGGTGGAGGACGGACCGGACGGCACCGTCTTCACGCTCAACATCATCCCGCACACCGCGGAAATGACCACGCTGGCGGGCATCGAGCCGGGCCGCGCGGTCAATCTCGAAATCGATATCCTGTCGCGCTATCTGGCGCGGTTCGATCAGGTCAAGAACGCGGCCTGAGCCGCCCTTCCGGAGATACACCCCCATGGCCAAGTTCCTCATCGTGGAAGCGCGCTTCTACGGCCAGCTCAACGACATGCTGATCGACGGGGCCCGCGCGGCGCTGGAAGAGGCGGGCCATCAGGTCGATGTCATCACCGTGCCCGGCGCGCTCGAAATCCCCGGCGCCATCGCGCTGGCCGCCGAAAGCGGGCGCTATGAAGGGTTCGTGGCGATCGGCGTCGTCATCCGTGGCGAGACCTATCATTTCGAAATCGTGGCGGGCGAAAGCGCGCGGGGCCTGATGGCGCTCACCATGGACGGCCTTGCCGTGGGCAATGGCATCATCACCGTGGAAAATGAGGCGCAGGCAGTTGCGCGCGCCGATCCCGCGCAGAAGAACAAGGGCGGCGAGGCGGCCAAGGCGGCGATCGCGCTGCTCGATCTGCAGGCGCAGTTCGCCGGATAACGAAACCGGCCGCGAGGGCGACCGGTCCTCGTCTGCTCAGACGTTTTCGGCCTGTAGACGCCGTGCCTGATAGGCGAAGCGCGCGGCTTTCGAGACATCGCGCTGGAAGGAAGCGTTAATCGCGCCGCCCACCGCTGCGCCCACAAAGGGCACTACCATGCCCGCGCGGCGGCGGAAGGAAGCAAGTGCCAGCGCGCGCGAGACGCGTTCCACCACCTGATCGACCACCGGCGTACTGGCCTTTGCGCCGGGAGCCAGCAGACCGCCATCGGGCGCGATGCCCGCTTCCAGCGCTGCGATGCGCGCGCGGCGCTGCTCTTCATTATCGAGCGTTGCCAGCTCCAGGATTTGCAGCCGGAAAATCTGCTCGGCCTCGCCTTCGCCGGTGAAGCCGTAAGCCCTGCCGGTGTCGCGGATGTTGCGCATGGCTAGACCGACCGTCGCGGGAACATCGAGCCCCATGGTGAACAGGCCGCCAAAGCCCGATGCCGCCCCGGTCGATGCGTTGATCGACATGGCCACCTTTTCCACCCTCCCGGCAGCTTTCCGGCAGGCGGCAAGATTGGAACGATTATGTTCGAAATTGTACAATTGGGCCGCGCCGCTCGCATCATCGAGCCGTTTGAGCACCATGCGCACGAGCGATGAGGGAACGAGCTTAGCCAGCTTCTTGCCGACGGGGCTGGTCAGCCGTTCGATCCCGCGACCAAGGGCGGAGGGTCGGCTTTCGCGATAGGCGCGCTGTTCGGTTTTGATATCCATAAAGCCTTAACAGGCCCGGACATTTTATGTTCCGGCTTTGACGCCGTGCCTTTCAATCCTCCGCCGCTCTCGCCTCAGCCCGCCTTGTTAGCTCCCGGTATCGATTCGGGGCGCAGATGACCCATCATGTGCGCGACATAGTCCGCCTTGCCTAGCGCGACGCCCTGTTGGCGCAGGATCGCATAGGCGGTCATGATGTGGAAATAGAACTGCCCCAGCGCCCAATCGCGCGCATATTGTTCGGTGCCGAGATCGAAGACCATCCCGTTGGGCAGCTCATGCGCAATTGGCGCTCCGGCGTCGGGCTCGGTCATGTCGGTAGCGAGCGATTGCACGGAGGAGACCGTTTCAGCGATACGGGCCTTGGCCTGCGCCAACGAACCCGGATGCTCGCCGCCATTCTGGCCTTCCTTCAGCAGATCGCTCATTTCGGGCGGAAAGGCCTCGCCCCGCAAGCGGTACATTCCTTCCAGCGCTTGCACACAGGCGAACCGCACCTGCGTGGACAGCGGGAACATATCCGGCGCCAAGCGGGCGGCCAGCAGCTTTTCGGCCTCGTCCGCGCCGATCTGCCCCGCAGCCTTGTCGAGCCAGGCGGACAGGGCATTCAGCATCTGAATATAGGTCGGGGTGAGCAGATCGATCAGCTTCATAGGATTTCCTTCCGGTTGGCGTTTTCTAACCCGCACGCGCAACCGCGTCACGCGCGGTAGCAGCTTCACCGCCCGCGATCCGGAACGGCCCTGTCCTACAGAGACGCTGCAATGTTACTGGAAATCGCATGGACGCCTGCGTTTCCTTTCACCCGAACGCGCGGAGCGATCTTGCGCATCACAGGTCCGGTTCGCGCGGGAGGCAAAACGCCTCCCCCGTATGCGGACCTATGCGACTTTCCAGCCGATCAGGCGATCGAGCGCAGTGCTTCAACAAAGTGCGGGATGTTGCGTTCGTTGAGGCCGGCCACATTGATTCGGCCCGATGCCGCCATGTAGATGCCGTGGCTTCCACGCATCGCCATCACCTGATCCTTGGACAGGTTCAGCGTGGAGAACAGACCGTTCTGGCGCCCGACGGCGGCCAGATCGACATCGCCGACATTCTGATATTCGGCCAGCGCGCTGCGCATCCGGTTGAGCCGTGCGCGCATGTCGCGCACTTCGGCATCCCATTCGGCGCGGAAATCGTCGTCGGAAAGGATCACGCGCACCGTCGCCGCGCCATGATCCGGCGGCATCGACCAGTTGGCGCGCGCGTTGGACAGCAGATGGCTGTAGAGCGTCGCCGCCTGCGCTTCCGTATTCGACAGCGCATAGAGCGCGCCGACGCGTTCGCGGTACAGCCCGAAATTCTTGTCGCAGCTATAGGCCAGCATCGATTCGGGCGCCGCAGCGATGACCTTGCGGAGGCCCTCGGCGTCTTCTTCGAACCCGTGTCCAAGGCCCTGATAGGCCAGGTCGATCAGCGGGAAGAGTCCGCGGTCCGCCACGATGGAGGCGATTTCGCCCCATTGATCGGCACTGTAATCGATGCCGGTGGGATTATGGCAGCAGCCGTGCAGCAGCACGATGTCGCCCTTGTCCGCCGCCTTCATGGCATCGATCAGTGCGCCGAAATCCAGCGTCTGCGTCTTGATATCGGCGTGGTCGAACAGCACCGGCTCCATGCCGGTCGCCTGGATGATCGGGCCGTGGTTCGGCCAGCTGGGCGTGCCCAGCAGCACCCGCTTCGCACCCGCCGATGCCAGCGTTTCGCAGGCCAGACGCACCGCGCCGGTGCCGCCCGGCGTCTGAACGCCGTTCAACCGCGCGCCGTAGCCATCGTTTTTGCCGAAGATATAGGGGCGCAGCGCAGCGACGAATTCATGGTCGCCCTCCGGCCCCAGATAGCTCTTGCTGTCCTGCACCTCGTGCAAGCGATGCTCGGCCTTCTTCACCGCGCGGAAAACCGGCGTGCCGCCATCGGCATCGCGATAGACGCCCACGCCCAGATCGATCTTCTGCGGGTTGGAATCGTCGCGGTAGAGCTTGATCAGCTGAAGCAGACCATCGGGCGGCAGGTCTTTGAGATCTTCGAACATGGCAAGCTCCGGCTGTTGGGTCCGGCGCGTGCCATGCCGTTTATGCCGCGCCGCCGCAAGAGCGCGCGCAGGATTGGCGCGTCAGAAAGGCAGCCAGCGCTGCTTCTTGGAAAACTTCATATAGCCGACATTCGCCCCCAGTCGCAGCCCGGCGCCCACCCGGATCGGGATCAACACTTTGTCCCCGCGGCGCAGATAGCTGACGTTGAACCCGCCCAAAAGATAGGCCGCACCCTCGCCCGCGACATAGCGTTTATAGAGGTCTTCGGTGTCGTAGAGATTATAGACCAGGATGAAGGTGCTGCCGGCATTGGCGCCTGCATCGAAGCCCACCGACGGGCCGGTCCAGTAGACCGGGCGCTCGCCCTCAATCTTGTGGAACAGCGTGCCGGAGCCGTAGCGCAGGCCCACGACGAAGGCGGCGCTACCCTCGCGCCCGACGATATAGCCATTGGGCTCGCCCTGTTTGGAGAGAATATCCTGGATCACCTTGGCCAGGCCCTCGGCCCCTTTGCCGAACACGCCCTCGGCAGCGCCGATCAGATCGTCCTGCTGATAGGTATCGTCGCCGGATACGGGAACGCTGCCGATCGGCGGGGCCTGCGGAGTGGCCGTGCCCTGTACCGGCGGGGGCGGCGGCGGCGGGACGGAGGGCTGATAATCGCCGTTCGGGTCGCTCTGCCCGTTCATCAGGACATTGTCCTCGGGCGGCACGTCATAGGGGTTATAGGTTGGCGTTGCGGGATTGTTCGGAGTCCGCTGCTCGGTAGGGGGTGGTCCAAGATCGGCGTCGATCGCCTGGTTGGGATCGATCTCGCGAATCTGGGCAGCGGCTGGCGCGCCGACCATCATCATAGCCGCGGCGATCGGCAGCAGATACCGCGTCAGAAAGGATGTCATCGCTCGTTTCCCCTTTTGTGCCCGGTGCGGAACCGCCATGTGTGCCGGGTGAATAGTCCCTCAAATCCTCCGCGTCGACCAGAGTCCTTTTCGCGGCAGGATCACGGCGCTGACGGCACCGCGATGAATCCGCGCTGAAGCAGGGGCAAAGCAAAGCTTCATCGCAAGCCTCACAAGCCCGTTGCGGGCAAGCGTCCGGCTCGTTATAGAGCGCGCCTTGCCAGCCGGCACAGGACACGTGGGTGAGTGGCTGAAACCAGCGGTTTGCTAAACCGCCGTGCGGGTTAATTCCGTACCGAGGGTTCGAATCCCTCCGTGTCCGCCATTCGGTCGCCAATGTTCTTGCCGGACGCGCCGTCGCTGCCTGTATCACGTGAAAACGGACGGCGAGGTGGCTTTTTTCTACGACGTTTCGCTCTATCGGTAGCGGTACCAAGTCGAGAACATGTCCGGTAAGCTCAACGACTTCTGCCACCTTCAGATATGATAGCAGTGCTTAGCACCATATCACGGCCTCCAAGATCAGTCTCGAATCCGATTAGGGTCGATGGTTCGTATACAATACTGTGCCGACTAACCGCAGCTCGAAGCTTTGCGACAGTGTGCTTTTCTGTGTTGTGATGTACATAGCGCGCCGGCTAGTCTATTCATCATCACGAAGATGCCGACGGGTGGCTTCGGGGGCAATTATTTGGACGCCGAAACTGCAACGCTGTTTCTGATTGGATGTCCGCGCGTCAAAGCCGCGGATGGGGAACCTGTGCCGATTTCCAGCAGCAAGGGGCTTGCTCTGCTGGCGCTCCTTGCGCTTTCCGAACGGGCGGAGCGGTCGCGGGTCTGGTTGCAGCAAATGCTTTGGGAAGGGCGTTCGAAACAGCAGGCGCAGAGCAGTCTTCGCGCCGAACTTGCTGGTCTACGCAGGCAACTGGGCAAAAGCAATATTGATTGCCTGATCGTCAATCAGCGGACGGTCCGTCTCGATCGCGCGAAAATTAGGGTCGATTGGGATGGCTCGGGACCGCCGGATGCCTCAGGAGAGCTGCTAGATGGTATCGACCTGGAAGGCGCGGATGCCTTTGCGGCCTGGCTCGATGAAAGCCGCGCGAAGCTAGAGCGGCAGAGGCGGCGGGCCGCAGCGACCAAGATCCGAGATGAATTCGAAGCGCTGCATGCACCTCAGCCGCAGACGGTAGCGCGCATCGCTGTAGCACCGACCCGGTGGGCGAGGGCTAACAAGCATGCCGCCGCCGCCCTGGTTATGCAAAATCTCCTGGGCCTGTTGCCTCGCTTGCGCTGGCTGCCGGTCGTAACGTCGGGAGCGCTTGTGGAAGCGGCAAGTGACGTGATGGATATCGATGCCATCGCCGACGAACTTTCCGCGCGCTACGTCATTTATAGCGAGGTCGACGAAGTGCGCGGCGACCCTTCAGTGAGCTTTGCACTGTATGAAATGCCCGGTCGTATCATTCGATGGAGCGAGACGCGCAGTCTCGGTACCGAGGCTGCAAATGTTGAGGCGATCGAAAAAGAGGTTGCGCGGGCGGTTAGCACCATTGCAGCCACGTTCGACTATTGCGAGCAGCGCCATGTGAAACCGGACGACGATCGCGAGCACGGATTGCATACGCTCGCGTGGCGGGTGCGCCATCATATCGACCAGTTCACGCAAGCCGATTTCGCCACGGCACGCGCGCTTATCGAGACGATGCGCGCTGAAACGCCGTACCATTCGGAAATCCTGATGCTTTCAAGCAACCTGGAGCTCTGGCAGCACTGGCTTAATCGGTCACCACCGGACGAGTTTGCCGCTCTCGCCGGTCGCATCCGAGGCGCGATCCGGGCCGATCCGGCGGATGCGCGCGGTCCGTTATATCTCGGTATTCTGGAAAACTGGCACCGCCACAGTGACGCTGCCAAAGAGCATTTGCGGCGTGCGTGCAACCTCGATCCAAGCTCGGCCAGTGCCTTTACCCATTTGGGCTCCTCGCACTATCTCGGGGGCGATCCCGAAGGCGCCATTCCTTTGATAGAACACGCATTGTTCCTCAGTCCGCTGGATTCCAAGCGCTTCTTTGCGCTGGGCGAAAAGGGTACGGCGCTGTGGATGCTGGAGCGACACAAAGACGTGCTGGATATCGTAAAGGCGATCCGCGCCACACATCCCGGATATGTTCTGGCGCATGTGCTGGAAAGCGCTGCGCTGCGCGCCTTGGGGCGGGATGACGAGGCGGAAGCCGCGCTTGGCCGGCTCAACGAATCGAAGCGCGCCGCATGCGATGCCATGCTTGACTGGATACCCTTCGAAGATCGCCGCTGGAGCGAGCGACTTCGGGACGCCGCACGGTTCTTACCGGTGCGTCGCTTTGGACCCGTCGCCTGATCCATCCATCGTTTTCGGCGAGGGCATGTGTCTAGCCTTCCCCGGACTTTACCTGTGAGTGTCGGGCGGTCTCGGTTTGGGACAACGTTCGCGCTCTCGATCTTTTAACGCTTTATTAACGCAGGCTCACCCAATTGGGTGATGCACTGATGCCGCGTCATGCCCGATAACGCTTGTGACAGCGGGGGCGAGTCGAACTTAAAGCTTCGCAGCGCGATCGTGAAGCATCTGCTTTTCCCTGTCGTCCAAGAGGAACCGGCTTTCGTTTGGAAGCCGCGCTGATGGCAACATCAACGAATGGGGTAGAGGAAATGAAACGGATTTGCGCCGCGCTTCTGGCGATCGGGATAGCTGTATCTCCAGCAAAAGCACAGGATCTGGTCTACGAGCCGATCAACCCCAGCTTTGGCGGCAATCCGTTTAATTCGGGACACCTGCTTGGCATTGCCAATGCGCAAAATGATTTCAGGGACCCGAATGCACGCAGCACGTCGTCGCAGGCCGACATTTTTGCGCGTCAATTGCAGTCGCGGTTACTTTCTGCACTCTCCTCGCAGCTCGTCGATGCGATCTTCGGGGATAATCCGCAGGAGCAGGGGACGATCAGTTTTGGAGGACAGACGATCAATTTTTTCCGGTCATTGGACTCTGTCACGATCACAATCCGCAATGACGATACGGGAGAGGAGACGACGATCGTCGTTCCGCTGTTCGTCGAGGTGAACTGAGCAGCGCAGGGGTCAATTGGGGGATTGAGATGCTAAGGGTTGGATCCAAATTACTGATGACGGCGAGCGCGATGGTCGCGTTGGCTTGCACATCGGGGTGTATGTCTTTGGACGAAGACGGGCGGGCGGAGTTCCCGGCCACCACGTCCCTGGCATTCTTCCCGCAGAAAACGCAGACTCAGTTGCTTCTGAACGATCTGCCGCCGCCGCAAAGACCGGTCGCGATCGCGGTCTATGGTTTTACGGACCAAACGGGCCAGTTCAAACCGACCGAAGCGGGGCAGACGCTCTCCCGGGCGGTGACGCAAGGTGCAGGGTCCATGCTCGTCCGGGCGCTGCAGGAAACCGGTGACCGTAAGTGGTTCACGATCGTAGAGCGCGAGCGGCTGGATAATCTGCTGAAAGAGCGCCAGATAATTCGCGAAATGCGCGAGCGTTATCTGGGCGAGACCCAGTTGAACACTCAGGCCCTGCCCGCATTGTTGTTCGCCGGTGTCCTCCTGGAAGGCGGCATTGTGGGATATGACACCAATACCGTGACGGGAGGTGCAGGTGCTGCATTTCTCGGCATTGGCGGGCGAACGGAATATCGCCAGGACACGGTGACGGTTTATCTGCGGGCGGTATCCGTGCGCACCGGAGAGGTTCTGACGACCGTTACCGCCTCGAAAACGATCGCCAGCACCGCCATCGGCGGTAGCGCGTTCAAATTCGTGGCGTTCAAAGAATTGCTGGAAGCGGAGGCCGGCGTGACCACGAACGAGCCCAACCAGATAGCCTTGCAACAGGCGATCGAGAAAGCGGTCTACGGCATCGTCATGGAGGGCGCGGACCTGAAACTTTGGGAATTCGCGGACAGCGAAGCGGCCTGGCCGATGGTTTGGGCCTATCGTCAGGAACGCGACGGCATTTATTCGGCCGGGGACATGCAGCGTGCAGCGGAGCGTGCGCGCAAGACCCCGCCGCTCATCATCAAGGAGGAGAAGAGTATGGGGAAAAGTGAATCCTGAACAATCCGGACGTGGCTCAACAGAAGAAACCGGGCCTAAGCCGAGACAGAAGACCATGCGGTTCGCCTTGAAGCCGCGAATATCAGGATGATCAGGGCAAGGCACGCACCGGAGCGGTAACTCCGATGCGCGCAGGTAGTGAACGTGAGTGAACACAACCCCGTGGTAACCACGGCTCCCCGATGCATGCGCACCGGGGCCTGCTGGTTATCACCTTTGAAAGAAGGAAGACAACCATGAAGAAGTCTTTTTACGCAACCGTATCAGCCGCAGCGCTTCTGATGGGCGCCCCGGCTTTGGCGCAAACCAATAACAGCAGCGATGTCAATCAGATGGGCGCCGACAATGCAGCAACTGTCGATCAGAACGGCTCGAACAACAAGTCCGATGTGGATCAGGACGGCACCGGCACCGCACGTTTCACCACCGGTGACAATGCCGGGCGGTCAAACGTGGCGTCTGTCGATCAGGATGGTGAAAATGGCTATTCCAAGATCGACCAGAGCGGCAATCGGAACGCTGCCACGCTGACGCAGGGTGAAGACAGCAGCGGGATGAACTCCACCATCACGCAGAGCCAGAACCGCAACCAAGCGACCGTCGAACAATATGGCGTCGGCGGCAATGATGAGACCACCGGTTCCGTCGTCACGCAGTCCGGCACCAAAGGCACTGCTTATGTTCTGCAGAACAGCGGCACGCTGGATGCTTACAGCAGTATCGAGCAGACCGGCAGCGATCAGCGCGCCAGCGTGATCCAGAACAGCGGCACGGCTAGTTCCGAAATCACCCAGAATGGCGGCCCGCACAATGCGGCGGTTTATCAGGATGGTTCGAGTACATCGACAATCCTGCAGCAGTCGCGTTTCAACGAAGCAAGCGTCGATCAGCGCGGCGATGACAATATGTCCAAGATTACGCAGACCGGTGTGAACGGTGATATCGGCGATCCCGATAACAATTACACGGATATTGAACTCGATGCAGGGCGCAGCGTGGGCGTAATCCAGAACGGCGATGGCAACAACTCGACGATCGAACAAAGCGGCGACAATCAGATCGCGAGCGTTGGACAAATTGGCGACGACAATACCGCATCCATCAAGCAGGCTGGCAATTTCGCCGACGCCACCATCTCCCAAGAGGGGAATGACAATATGGCAACGGTCGTGCGGCAGGATGCCGACGGGTTCGGTGATGCCACCCCACCCTCGGCTGAGACTGAGCTTGGTCTGAACGCCACCGCCAGCATCACGCAACTGGGTGACGACAACAGCGGAACCGTTACTCAGGAATTAGCGCTGCCAGCCGACGCTATTATCGATCAAAACGGCAACGAGAACGTCGCCGCGATCACCCAGCAATCAGGCGATGCTTTTGCTGAGGTTGAACAGACGGGCGATCAGAACGATAGCAGCATCCTGCAGTCCAATGGCATGAATTCGGCAACGGTGAGCCAGACTGAATCGATGGAAAGCGCAAGCGGCTTTTTCGGTCGTCCGCGAACCGATCAACCGAACCGCCTGAATGACGACGCACCATTTGCTGTTCGTGCAAACTTCTCGAACATCGAACAGACAGGCTCGGGCGGCGCAAGTGCTCAAGTGACGCAAAGCGGGCAGCTCAACCGCTCGGACCTGCGGCAGAGCTCGGAGGGCGGTATGGCTGATGCCACTGTCAAGCAGACCGGCATCTTCAATAATTCCGATCTGGAGCAGACCGCGGGCGCGACGGCCAGCGTGACGCAGGCCGGTGCCTATGGCGACAACGACTCGTTCGTGTCCCAAACTGCCGAAGGTGCCGACGCCACGGTGGTTCAAAACGGTGATGCGACCGTGACCACCTACTTCCCGAGCAACTTCTCGTCGATCGAGCAGGCCGATGCGGCCACTGCCGATGTCCGGCAGGACGGACAGCAGAACGACTCCGTGATCACGCAGGATGCGGGGTCCGCGGGGGCATTGGCAAAGGTCCTTCAGAAGAATGACCTGGCGAGCGCAACGGCAGAGCAGACCAACGAATCGTTCATCACCCAGTCTGCGATGAGCAGCGCCTTCGTGGAGCAGATCGGCAGCGGTAACGAGTCGGAGGTTTTCCAGACCGGTGCCTCTGAAGGCCCGTTCGAGAACGGTATGGCCGCCACTTACGTTCGCCAGCTTGGCACGGACGGGGTCAGCTATGTCAGCCAGTCCGGTGTCGGGAACGAAGCGACGCTGTGGCAGCAGGCAGGCTCCATCTCGGCAGATTCGGACATCACCCAGTCCGGCAACGACAATCTGGCCGAAGTTACCCAGGGCGGTGAAGGCATGGTCTCCGAGATCGAGCAAAGCGGCAACGGCAATAGCGCGTTCGTGACGCAGACCGCTGTCGACAATGCTTATTCGTCGGTCACTCAGAGCGGCAGCGCCAATACCGCCACGGTGAACCAGTAAGGCGTGCGCCCGGCGGGGCGCGACCCCGCCGGGCCCGTCTTCTCAAACCAATATGAGGAGAAATCCTGTGAAAAAATTTCTAACCATCACCGCTTCGGCGATCGCACTATCCATGGCCGGTTCCGCCCTGGCCCAGGAAACCGTAGAGACCGAGCGCCCTGCCCAGTCCGATGCACCGGCAGCTCCGTTGGATGATGCCGACAGTTATTTCGACGGCACTGCGATGACGAGCGGCAACCAGTCCAACATTACCCAATATTCCGACGGAAACGACGCGGATGTCGATCAATCCAATTCAACGGGCGGCAATGGTTATGCCGAAATCGTCCAGGGAACGCCGAGCGGCGGTGCGGGCGGAAATTCCGCCAGTGTCGATCAGAGCGGCAGCGGTGCCAACAATGCGCTGATCGAGCAGAAATCGACCGCGCGCAGCAATGGTTTCTCGCCCGCGGGTGAGCCGACCCGTCCGGCTGGACGCGATACCGCGGATCGCAGCGATCGCGGCGGCGCCGTCCAACTTGCGGTGATCGATCAGACCAACGATGCTGGCAGTTCAGCCGAGGCGAACGACGCCGTCATCCAGCAGGGTGTCTCCGGTGTCGCGGGCTTCGCGAACGAGGCGCAGATCGCGCAGAACGGCAGCGGCAACGAAGCCGTGGTCGTTCAGGGCGGCGGCACCAATCACGAAGACGGCAACATGTTTTCCAATGTCGCACAGACCGGCACGGGAAACATTGCGCAGAGCAAACAGGGTGAGGCCGACTATTCAAACATCGAACAGTCCGGTGATGGCAATGAGGCCTATGTCGATCAGGGCGATCTTTTTGGCGTGCTCGGTCGGACCAGCGACGTGTCGCAGAACGGAACCGGGAATATGGCCTCGGTTCAGCAGAATGCCAGGGACGCGATGAGCTCTGTGTTGCAGGGCCTGGATGACGCCGATTCAGCCGGCAATGACGCGGTCGTGATCCAGGATGCCAATGCGGTCTCGGTGATCGAGCAGAACGGCACGGGCAATATGGCACAGACCGAGCAGTCGGGAGCGCTGGCCAGTGCCTATGTCGATCAGATCGGCAGCGGTAATGACAGCTTCATTCGCCAGACGGCCGATTCCACTGCCACTGCCAATCAATATGGTAGCAGCGGTGTGTCCGACATCCTGCAGAGCGGCGAAGGCAACAGCGCAACGCTGACCCAAACCGTAGGCTCAAGTCTTGAACGATCGCTGATCGAACAGAACGGCACCAACGGCGTGGTTGAAGTTACCCAGCGCGGCACGGACAATTATTCCGAGGTTTTCCAGCTTGCAGGAGACATGAACTCCGCCATCGTCGGGCAGGGCGGTTCTGGAAATTATTCCACGGTAACTCAGGATGGATCGAACAACAGCGCGTCGGTCTCTCAGAACGTGTCCGCACCCATGGGCCTTCCCGTCGCACAATAGCACCGAAAGCCGGGTCCGGAGGGTTGCGACGCTCCGGACCCGTCATCTGAAGTTTCCTCCAGCAGGAAGAAAGTTGGTCATGCTCACCAAAACCCTAACCCTTGCGGCCGCGCTGACCCTCGCAGTCGCTGGTGGGCATGGCCATCTCCATGCCAAGAACGGCAAGACCCCGCCGGGCAACCCTTGCGGTGGCGGGCCGAGCAAGGGCACCGGCAACCCTTGCAACGGCAATAGCGGTAACGCTGGCCAGAACGGCAATGCCGGCGATCGCGGTGCGGCGCCCCAGTTCGTCGTCATCCCGCGGCCGGATGGCGAAAACCGCGGGGCCTATATCGCGCAGATCGGAACCACCCACCAGGCGCGGATCGATCAGCAAAACAACCGCCAATATGCCCGGATCGAACAGAGTGGGACGCAAAACCGTGCCAATGTCGATCAACGCGGCGTCGGAGAACATTTCACCGAACTGGTTCAGCAAGGCGACGAGAACGATTTCGAACTTCGCCAGGAAGGCGCGGGTGCGAATGTTCTCTATGCTTCGCAACAGGGTGATCAGAACCGTATCGATGCAGTGCAATCACAGACTGGCGCGATCTATAATGCCGCGATCGTCAGTCAAAAAGGCAATCGGAACGACTTGGCCTTGGCACAGGATGGCGCCGATAATCAGGCTACTTTGGTGCAGCAAGGCGACGACAACATCATGAGTGCAACGCAGATCGGCGATGGAAACCGACTTAACTGGTTGCAAGATGGTTCAAATTTGTCAGATCTTATGATACATCAAAGTGGCGGTGCGGCGATGCAGGTCACCCAAACCAATAGCGGTCGATGAAGGGGTTTTCGAACCATGAGTTGGCGTTTGGCTTTTCTTTTTCCATTATCCTTTTCTTCGCCGCAAGAAATTCAGGTCGAACAACTTTCGGCTGGCGATAGTGGCTCGACCGACGTTCAGCAGGCGGAGGGGGCCGCGCAACATGACCGCGGGAGCCGCGCCGACCAGATCACGCGCAACAGCCAATCCTCAGCGGCGGCACCGCAGCTTCCCTTGGACGAGACAGAAGGGCCGCAGGTCCTACAGCTCGCTGAGCGCAGCGACTCGACCGCGCGGGACAATTCGATATCGTCTAGGCAATCCGGGCGTACCGCGCGCACCGAGGTACCGTCCGGCTCCGATCGCTGCGATCATCATGTGCAGAGCACTCGCCCGGCTGTCTGCGCCGCAGTAATCGAGACCCGGGCGGCCGAGTTCCGCCAGCCAGAACCTCCTGCGCTATCGCCAGAAGAGCGGTTGCTCGCGGAGCGCAGCGATCTCGCACGTGGTCGCAGTCCGCTCGATGTAGCGCGCAGCGTTGAGGCGTTGCGGTCAGACGACAAGGACAGCCAGGTGCTAGCCTCGCTCGTCCTCGCGCGTCCCGATCCAACGCCCCAGCCGCAGCCGGAAGAGCCCGAGTTCGGGGCGGGCACGCAGGCGCTGATCGACGCAATCGTGAGCAGCTTCGCAGGTCCCGGAGCGGTGCCGCAATGACGCCGCTCCTTCTCCTCCTGACGGGCGCTCCCGCGCTCGCCTTTTCGCCGGAGACAGCCGCCATGACCGAGAAGGACAGTCATGCCATACGCATGGAAACCGAGCCTGCTGACGGCACCGTTGGCATCACGCTGATCGGCAACGCATCGCATCGCGTGACAGTGGAATATGAGCTGGAGGTCAGCGGAAGCTCGCGCACACGCCACCACGGAAAATCGACGCTCGCTGCGGGCGAACGCGGTGTTCTTTCGCGCGTCATGCTTTCGACCGGCGATGGCAACTGGTGCGCACGTCTTGAAGTGCGCCAATCTGACGGCGTGACCTATCAAGAGCGCGCCGGGCCATGCGCATGACGCACTGACGGCAATTCACGCACATTATCAGGGAATTATATCGCGGTAACAGGGGCCTGCGTTTGAGTTCATATGAAACCATTGTGAGAAAATGCGGCGAGGTCGCGTGGGGCGATGCCGACTGGCCATCGCTGATTGGCGAGGTATGCCGCTTCGTAGAGGGCGAAAAGGCGCTGCTGCTCGTTTCGGACCGGTTCGGCGTCTATCATCACAGCCTGAGCCATCGTCACAAGAGCGAGGCCACCGAGCGCTATAATAGCGGCTACAATATCGCCGATCCGCGCCTGCCATTTTCGATGACCACCGCGCCTGGCGATGCCCGGACGGGCCAACAATATCTGCGAAACGAGACCTTTAGCGACACCGAATATTTCAATGAGATCACCGTGCGTGCCGACGTGATGGACAGCGTGCACGGTGTGATCTGCGACGGCGAGATAACCGGCCGCGTCGCGCTCAGCGTGCAGAGGGGATTCGGCAGCGATTTCTTTGACACGACCAGCGTGAAGCGCATGCGCGCGGCGCTGCCGTTGCTAGAGCAGGCAGTCATGCTCTCGGCGAAATTGAACCTGAGATCGGGAATGGACGACGGGATGGAAGCTAGCTGCATGATCGATGGGGAGAGCAATGTCCGGTTCTCTCGCAGTGCCGACGCACAGGCCCTTGAAGCGACGGGAATCGGGGCCGTGTCCAATGGCCGTTTGCTAATCCGGCAGAGCGCCATCGCCGATCTGTTCGCGCGCGCCTTTGCGCGGCCGAGGCTCGATAGCCCGGTCCGCTTCCGAATTGCCTCCGAGCCGCCATTCTACTGCAATTTCAGACTGAGCGAAGTGCCCGAGCCGATGCGCTGGATGATGGCAGGTGGCCGCTGCCTGCTCCTCACCTTCGTCACGACACCGGACGTACCCGATGAGCTTACCGAGCAGTTCGCCGCTGCCTACGGTCTTACCGCCCGGGAGCGGCATATCGTCCAGCAGGTTGCCAGCTCCGGCAATTTGCGTGCCTCAGCCGAAGCACTGGAGATCAGCTACGAAACGCTGCGCAGCCACATGAAAAATGTTTATGAGAAGACCAATTTCCGCACGCTCAGCGATGTGATCCAAGCCGTTCGTACCGGAGACCTCAGCAATTTACTCTGACCACGGTGCAATAGAGCCGTCTCGGGTGGGATATAAGCGCGTTGCGCGCATGATGGCGGTCAAGCATGGCTCTGCGTGAGACACTTGCTTCCCGCGATCCAGTTTCTGACTCTACCGCTGCAGCTATTGTAGGCTGATCCGTGCCGTGCCTTCGATGCGCGTTGGCAGGAACAGGCCTTGGCCGGTTGCGGATATGGTGCCGGTCTGGATGCTGTCGATATCGGCCCGGATGGTGAACTGGCCCTCGCGTTTTGCGGCGATGGCGCGCTCCACTTTTTTCAGCAGATCGTTGAAATCGTCCTGGAAGTTCTGTTCCAGCGATGACGCGATAAACTCCGTAATGCCCGGCGCATTGGCAAGATCGAGGATAAGGTCTCCGCCGGTGACGTCGGTAGTACCGCTGATCGACAGATCCTGGAACCGGACAACGCGCGAATTCTGTTTGTTCATCGGTTTGGCCGTGAGCCAGACCGTGCCTTTGGCGGTCTCTCTAGCCTTGCCCTGCGGATGGGCCGCAAAATTGACCCCCACGGCCATGCGTCCGTTTTTCGTGCCGTAGATCGTGACGCGTTTGAAGCTCGCGACAACCGGGCCGATGCCGGGCACATCGATCGGTTGCGCGGCGCGCTTGGTCAGCGCTTTCATCAGCACCGGTTCCAGTTCCTTGTAACTGGCCACCACCGGGATCACAAAGGCGACCCTTCCAGCCTTGTTCTGCATCGGCGTCATGGATGGCAACGGCGTGGGTTCAGGTGCATCCGGCTTGTTGCCGACGAAGCTTTCGGTGACGGCTTCCATGCCTAGGCGCAGGCGCATCGTGCGGCCATCAACGTCATAGCCGCCATAATGCAGCGCCGTCGGCTTGACGCGCAGCCAAACCGGCGGATTCTCACGGTTCAGGGACAAGACCGTAAAAGCGGACGCCCAGCCTTCCTGAACCTTCTGGCGGATACCGAGCTTTCTGAGTTCCTTCGGCAAGTCGCGCTCCAGCCGGGCGATTACCGGCTTCAGCTTGGCATCGGCCTGGCTGGTGAAATCGATGCGCTGACCCAGAATTTCGGCATGGGGCGCATCGGTCCAGTCATATTTCAGATCGACCGTGCCGTGCGGCGTCCAGTTCTTGTCCAGATCCAGGTGGATCACCGCATGCGCCATCGCATCCGCGGTTGCGGTCTCCTGCGCGATAATCCCGCCGATATTCTCTGCGTGGAGAACCGCATGGAGGGGAATTGCGGCGCGGATGGTCTGTCCAGATCCAGAGAGCCGCAGCTTCCCGCGCGTGACCGTTCCGACAATGCGGCACTTGATGCGCGGGGTCTTTACAGTCGCAATGCCCAGATCGATGCCCTTGGATGCGACGCAGGTCTGCCCGGGCTTGTCGATCGACCAGAGTTTGCGCGGAATATCGCGCTCAAGTGCCGCGGTCAGCGAATCGAGCTTGGCGGTTACCGGAACGGCGATCTGCGAAGGGGCGGACTTGACGGTGATCGGTGTGGTTACCCGCGGCGGCGCTTCGTTCTTGGGCGATCCGCTGCACGCGGCGAGCAACGATAGCGAGGCGAGGGCCGGAAGGATAACGCGCACAGGACAGGCTCCGAGAATATTTAGCCGCAAACGGATGAAAACCCGTTTGTTTTCCCGGGCGCGACGCCGGGATGTCCTTTGCATCTCTGGAGGATGGCCGGATCGCAGAGAAGCTCTGTCGGCGGCGATTGCCATAGGGCGGCCGCGCTCAATCGGCGCGCCAGCGCATTACCCGGTAGAGATAAGCCAGGACGATTACGCCGACGATGATGTTGGAGACGGGATTGATCCAGGTCTGGACCAGTTCATAGCGGTCGCCCAGCATATAGCCTCCAAAGGTGAGCAACGCGGTCCATCCCACGGTGCCGATGGTGGAGTAGATGAGAAACCGGCCAAGCGACATTTCGAAAATTCCGGCCGGGACCGAGATGAGCGTGCGGACCGCGGGGACGAGACGACCCAACAGAACCGCCTTCTCGTTATGCTTGTCGAACCAGCGGTTGACCCGTTCGATCTCGCTGGCGTTCAAGGTGAGCAGCCTTCCGTGACGGCTGGCAAACCGTTTGAGCCGATCCTCACCGATCCAGCGCCCGATGACATACCAGAAGAGCGCGCCTGCCACTGAACCGATGCTGCCTGACAGGATGACCAGATAGACGTTCATGTCACCGCGCGCCGCATCAAAGCCGGCGAGCGGCATGATGAGTTCGGACGGGATCGGCGGGAAAACATTTTCCAGCAGCATCAACAATGCAATGCCGACATAGCCGAGCTGATCGAGGAGATGCGTAATCCATTCGAACATCGCTCTTTTCCCTTTGGAGCTGCAGGCCAAGCGCAATGGATTGAAATGTTCCGGCGCGATGAACGATCCGTCTGGGCACGCCGGGCAGCGCCGAATGAGACGCTCGCAGATTGCTCTCTCAACATTTTGAGTACGGCGATCAGCCGAGGAGCTTTACGATTTGCTGCACTGCCAGCACGACGAAGAGAATGGCAGAGCCCGCCAGGGTTATGTTGGCAATGACGCCATTGCGCGCTTCGGCGGGCAGTCGCTCCGAATTGTTGAGCATCAGCAGCGTCACCGCCAGGAACGGCATGAACAGCGCGCCGAACGCGCCGTAGATGATGACGAGCAGGAAGGGCCTGTCCGCGAACAGCAGCAGCATTGGCGGGAAAGTGAGCCAGGCGAGGTAGAAGCGATAGGCACCGCTGCCCTCATGCCCGCCCTCGTTGCGGCCTTTCAGCTGATACCACCAATCGGAAAAGAACAGGCTCATGCCCTGCCAAACGCCGAGGAGCGAGGAGACGGACGTGGCGGCAAAGCCTATGAGGAAAAGCATTGCGATGGTCCGTCCGAAGCGCTCCTCCAATACGCCGGAGAGGCCGAGCAGGCCCTGATCGCTATCCTGTAGCGCGATGCCGGCGGAATAAAGAAGCTCCGCGCCGACGATCAGCATCGCGATCACAAAAATGCCCGTGACGATATATGCGACCGAATTGTCGACGCGCATCATCGGCAGCCACGGCGTGCCGCGCCATCCCTTCGCTTGTGTCCAGTATCCGTAAGCGGCGGTGGTGATTGTGCCGCCGACGCCGCCGATCAGGCCTAGTGTGTAGAAGAGCGAGTCCTCGGGCAACGAGAACGCCATGCCGCGGGCCAGATCGGGCAGAGAGGGGGCAACCAGTATGGCAAGGCCAACCATGATGACAAACATCGTGCCGACCAGCGCTTTCATCACCACTTCGAATGTCTCGTACTTGTTGAACCAGACGAACACGAAACCGAAGATGCCGGCAATAATTGCCCATGCGCGTAGCGATAGACCTGGGAAGAGCGCGGTAAGGGGCAGCGCCGTCGCGCTCATCGCGGTGGCGCCGTAGATGAAGCCCCAGATGATGACGTAGATGCCGAAATACCAGCTGGTCCATCGGCCGAGCGATCGCCAGCCGGCCAAGATGGTGGAGCCGGTAGCGAGATGATAGCGGGCCGAACCTTCGGACAAGGCAATCTTGACGATGCAGCCGACCACCGCGGCCCAGAGAAGCGCATAGCCGAACCTCGATCCGGCGATCAGCGTGGCGACGAGATCGCCTGCGCCCACCCCCGTCGCCGCCACGACGATACCGGGGCCCAGATGCCGCCACATCTTTGAACGTGGCGGCGGGGCCTTCCGGGCATCGGGGCCCTCGGCATCGGCGGCGCGATCGTCCTCCGCCTTCTTGTGGGTGTCCTTCATCCTGCCCCCTGTCGCCGTCCAACTGCTACAATCTCGCTGCGCCGGTATAGTGGCGAAAACGGCGGCTGTGCGGCTATTTTTCCGGAACGGCCAGATCGGGGTCCTGATCGATACGGGGCAGCTCGCCCGACGTGGCAGCCTGGAACTGGGCGAGGTCGAAATTCCCCTCCCAGCGGCTGACGACGATGGTGGCAACCGCGTTGCCGATGAAATTGGTCAGGCTGCGGCATTCGGACATGAACCGATCGATCCCCAGGATCAGCGCCATGCCCGCCACCGGGACGCTCGGCACGATGGAGAGGGTGGCGGCCAAGGTGATGAACCCGGCGCCCGTGACACCCGCTGCGCCTTTCGACGAAATCATGGCGACCGAAAGCAGTGCGATCTGCTCGCCCAGCGTCAGCTCGATACCTGTCGCTTGCGCGATGAACAGTGCGGCGAGCGTCATATAGATGTTGGTGCCGTCCAGATTGAAAGAATAGCCGGTGGGCACGACGAGTCCGACGACTGTCTTGGGGCAACCGGCGCGCTCCATCTTCTCGATCAGCGAGGGAAGGGCACTTTCCGAGCTCGACGTGCCGAGCACCAGCAGCAGCTCCGCCTTCAGATAGGAGATCAGCCGGAAGATCGAGAACCCGCAGAGCCGCGCGACGATGCCGAGCACGCCCAGAACGAACACCAAGGCGGTGAGGTAAAAGGTCGCTACCAGCTCGGCGAGATTGGCCAGCGTACCGATGCCATAGGCACCGATGGTGAAGGCGATCGCACCGAACGCGCCGATGGGGGCTGCGCGCATGATCAGCGATACGAACTTGAAGACGATCGTGGAAATATCTTCCAGCACGCTCAGGATGCGGTCACCGCGCTCACCCACAAGCGCTAGGCTGATGCCGAACAGCACCGAAACGAACAGCACCTGAAGGATCGAGCCGCTAGTGAGCGCGGACACCATCGTGTCGGGGATGATGCCGAGCAGGAAGCCGCTGATCGAGTTTTCATGCGCTTTAGCGGCGTAATCGGCGACGGCGCTGGAATCGAGCGTGGCCGGATCGATGTTCAGTCCCGCGCCGGGCTGCACGACATTGCCGATGATCATGCCGATAATCAGCGCCAGCGTGGAGAAGAAGATGAAATAGGCAAAGGCCTTGCCCGCGACGCGGCCGATCTTCGCCAGATCGCGCATCCCGGCGATACCGATGACGATGGTGAGGAAAATCACCGGCGCGATGATCATCTTGACGAGCTTGATGAAAGCATCGCCAAGCGGCTTCATCGCCTCGCCCGTCTGCGGCGCGAAATGCCCAAGCAGGACGCCCGCGATGATCGCGATAAGCACCTGTGCGTAGAGATGTTGCCACCAAGCGCGCGATTTCGGCGGCATGGCGGGTTCGGCGGAATGCTGAACGTGGCGCATGATCATTTCCTCTCCCAAGGTCCCTGCCGAACGGCTGTCCTTTATCCGCAGATGCGTGGAGCGGACACGGGCAGAAGTCCATCATGCCGAATCCGGGTTGCTCCAGGATTCCCATGGTAAACTTTCGGGGAAATGTCAGGCCATTGCTGAAAATGGTTCGCGAAGGCCCCGCGCCGTCCGCGCATTTCCTGTTGGCAAGAGCAACACGCGCGCTGCGTTATCAGCTAATGTCAAAACAGTCCGTCGTCCTCATCATCGTCGTCATCGCCGAATAGACCGAGATCGTCCGCGTCCAAATCGTCGACAACCGGTTCTGGTATGGGAGAGAAAGCGCGGTGGATGTCGCGTTCCTGGGCCATCGAATAGAGTTTGGCGATCTGCGGCAAGAGGACTGCAAGATGGTCCAGAGCCGCTTCGCACGGTTCCGGTGCCCCCCGCGCCAAAGCCGAGAGGCCGTCGCCCGCGCTTAACATCGCTTCTTCCAGCGCCAGTTCATCGGCGAGGTCAGTTCCGGTGCGGTTGAGCAGTTCGATCAGATGGCTGGCATCCGCCCGGCCCTGTTCGAGGCCGGCGTCGTTGGTGCTGCATCCTTTTTGCACAATCTCCAACGCGCCGCCAAGACCGCCATCGTCCAGATCCCGGGGGCGCTCTTCCTGGATCGAAGAGCTTTCCGAGGACAGACGCCTGATCGTATGGATCGTTTCGTCGAGTTCCTCGCCCAGCTGGTTGCACAGCACATCGATTTCCTTGGCAACCACCAGCACCGCGCGGCCCGTGTCGCCTGACCGGCGGCAGAGGAGGGAGGTATTCATGGCTATGTTGCGAAGATCGACCCGTAGCCAGTGAAGCACCTGCAGCTTCGCATCGAGCCCCGCCAGCGTGGACGCCACCATTTCGACAAGCCGCCCCGATTGCTCCTCGGTGGTTTGCAGGCGGTCCGTCAGATCGTCCATCTGAATGATGCTGCGCTCGACTTCCTGCAAGATCTGCGGACCGTTCGATCCGCCGTCCGTCTCAATGACGGAGAGAAGGCGCGTGGTGTGCGGCCCGATGTCCTGCAAGGATCGCAGAAGCGTATTCGCGCCGGCTGAGAAGTCCTCGGCGGCGCCGACAAGCTGTCCTGCGAGAATCGCGTAGATGCTCGATCGAACCGCCTGCTCCACTTCCGGTGCTGGCGCGGCATCCGCGGACCAGCCATCCAGAATTTCCAGCGTCTCGACCACATGTTCCACCCGCTGGCGGGTGCTGTCGCCAACCTGCAGAGCCCCCAGGACGGTGGCCACCTCTCGCTGGATATCGCCGGCAATGGAGAAGATATCGCGCGCCAGTTCGCTCATCGATTGCATGTGCTGTTGAAGCGAGGCGGCGTCGGCGGCAAGCTGCTGCGGTACGGCGGGGACAACACGCTCGCATTCCCGGCGCAGCGGGTCGATGGCGCTGCCTGCCTCTTTCAGATCAGGGGCAAGCCGGTCCAGCATGGCGCCGATGCCGTCCAGCTCAACCAGCCCGCCGTCCAGGCGCAGATTGAGGTCGTCGACGAACTTGATGAAGCCTTCGCCTCCGCCAGCGGCGATCTTGATGTTGAGCCCATAGATGCGAAGGACATCCAGGAGCCTGCGCATTTCGACGAGGTGCTTTTCCAGCGTCTCCGAATGCGATCGCGCCGCATCCAGAGTGAGTTCCCTGGCCTGAAGCGTGTCGGGCAGGCTGCCGAGCCTTTCGGCCATGTCCGTCAAGGTTGCGATCGCATCGCGCGCGGAGGTATCGTCGAGGGCGGAGCTGATGTCCTTCAGCACCGCCATGAGGCGGTCGATTGTCTCGATCGCGGTCATCAGCATGGTGCCGGCCTCGACAAACCGCCGATCCATTCCGGCGGCTAGGCTGGAGAGACCGGCGGCGATACTACGGCTGTCCTGACCGGCGCCGGCGGGGGGCGAACCCGCAGCGCCGTCCGTCGCGAGCGGCCCACCGTTCTGCGTATCGAGCGCTTCGGCAAGCTCTGCGGACAGATCGGAGAAGTGCATGCTCATCGTTGGGATGCTCGCAGTAATTCGTTAGCAATTTGCCCCAAGGGCAGAATGCGGTCTGTCGCACCGCGCGCGATCGCTTCCTTGGGCATGCCGAAGACGATCGAGGTCGCCTCGTCCTGCGCCATGGTGCGTGCGCCCGCCTCCTTCATTTCCAGAAGCCCGCGCGCGCCGTCGTCGCCCATGCCGGTCATGATGATCCCCACCGCGTTCGACCCGGCGGTGCGCGCGGCAGAGCGGAACAGCACATCGACCGATGGCCGGTGGCGCGACACCAGCGGCCCTTCGCGGACCGAGACATAATAGCGCGCGCCCTGCCGCTCCAGCATGGTGTGGCGCAGACCGCCGGGCGCGATCAGCACATGACCACGCATCACGGTATCCCCGTTTTCGGCCTCCTTCACATCAACCTTGCACAGGCCGTTGAGCCGTTTGGCAAAGGCTTTGGTGAAGCTTTCGGGCATGTGCTGGACCACCACGATACCGGGCGAATTGGCCGGCAGCGCCTCCAGCACTTCGCGCAGCGCTTCGGTGCCGCCGGTGGAGGCGCCGATGCACACCACCATTTCGGTGGTGCGGCGCATGGCGCCGGCGCCCGGCGGCGGCATCATCGCATCGGCGGTAAGCCTTTGCTGCGGCCCCTCTTCCTTCCGGGCGGCGGACCGCTTGCCGAGACGCGCCTGCGCCGCGCCCTTCACTGTTTCGCGAATGCGCATATGCGCCTCGTTCAGATGATCGGCGACGCCCATGCGCGGCTTCAGGATCACATCGACCGCCCCGGCCTCCATCGCCTGGAGCAGCGTTTCGGACCCTTCTTCCACCAGGGAGGAGCACATCACAACGGGCACCGGGCACTGGCTCATCAATTTGCGCAGGAAGGTGATACCGTCCATGCGCGGCATCTCGACGTCGAGCGTGACCACATCGGGCATTTCGGCCTGGATATAGCGCGCCGCAGCGAAGGGATCGGACGCCGCAGCGATCACTTCGATCTCCGGGTCCGCCGAAAGAATGGCGGTCATCGCCTGCCGGACGCTGGCGGAATCGTCGATAACGAGGACGCGGATGGTTTTCTTCGGCATCATCCTAGTCCTTCTGGAAGATGGTGTGGCCCACCTGGCGAAGCGGCAGGTTCATGTCGGTGATGGTTTCCGAATGGCCCAGCATGATCCAGCCGCCCGGCTTCAGATTACTGCACAGCCGGCCGATTACCGCCTCCTGCGTCGGCCGATCGAAATAGATCAGGACGTTGCGGCACATGATGATGTCCATCGGGCTGCCGACCGGATAGCGCGGATCCATGAAATTGAGCTGCGCATAGCCGACCGCCGAGCGCAGGGCGGGGACGATGCGGACATTCTCGCTGGCGGGGTCGATCGGTTCCATCACATAGCGCTTGCGCAGAACCGGCGGCACCGGTTCCAGCTGCGTGCGGGGATAGATGCCGCGCCGGGCCACATCGAGCACTTCGCTGTCGAGATCGGTGGCCAGAATGCCATATTCCGGGCCGCCGTGCCGCTGCGCGAAATCGTCGAACAGCATGGCCATGGTATAGGATTCCGCGCCCGTCGAGCAGCCCGCGCTCCAGGCCCTGAGCCGGCGCGTGCCTGCCGCCTTGATCGCGGGCAGGATAGTGCTCTCCATATAGTCGAAATGCTTGGGCTCACGGAAGAAATCGGTCTTGTTGGTGGTGACCGCGTTCAGCAGATGCTCCGTCTCGTCCTCACCGAAATCGCCGTCGAACAGCGCCTCGCAATATTCATCGAGATCGGCCGTGCCGGTGGCTCGCACGCGCCTGCGCAAGCGCCCTTCGAGCATGGTTCGCTTGGTCAGTGGTATCTTGATCCCCGAAAGTTCGTGGATGTGGGCTGCAAGCCGCGCGAAGTTGCGCTGGGATATGTGGTCTTCGGTAATCGGGGAGGCGGCAAGAGCTGCTGAGGCCATGTCACAAAATCCGGAAGGGGCTGACGGCGGCCCGGAAGGGCCGCCGGCTCGAAGACGATCGAGAAAATGCGCCGGAGCGTAAAAGCCGCTCAGGCCGCCTGCAGGCCGGGAAGCATTGCCGCTTCCTCGCTGGAAAAGAATGTCGCCAGGTCCACCAAGATGACGAAGCCGTCGTCCTGCCGCACCACGCCGTCGATATAATCGGACCGCCAGCGCATGCCGATATCCGGTGCCGGTTCGATCTGATCCGCCGAGAAGGCGGTGACGTTGAGCACCCGGTCGACAACCAGGCCCAGCGCGACGTTACGGTCGGCAAGGGCCAGGTCCACGATCAGGATGCGCGTGGTAAGTGTCGGTTCCTGCATCGGCAGGCCCATGCGGGTGCGCAGGTCCACAGTCGGTACGCCCGCCCCGCGAACATCGGTAAGGCCCAAGAGCCAATCCGGCCCCTGCGGCACGCGAAATACCGGAGCATAATCCAGTATCTCGCGCACCATGCCGACCGGGACCGCGAAGATCTCGTCCCCCAAGCCGAATGTTACGGCCTGGGTTTCGGTGCCGCCCGTCATGCCGCCTGACCGAAGTCGGCGTCGTCCGCGTCCGGGCCGCCGCTCGAGAGGTCGAGCGCGAAGCCGCGGGCGCGTTCCTGCTGGTCGCCCACGCTGTTCGGCTTGAACTTGGGAGCGGCTTTCTTGGCTTTGGACATGGCGCCTCTGGAGGCCACCTTCTTCGCTTTCGACACATTGACCGACTGGACCGCATCGTCGGCAGCCACCCGGAAGAAGGCGATGGCCGACTGCAGATTCTCGGCGCGGCTCGCCAGTTCCTCGGACGTGTTGGAGATCTGCTCCGACGCCGTGGCGTTTTGCTGGGTCACCGTATCGAGCTGCTGGATCGCTTCGTTGATCTGGCTGGCACCGATGTCCTGCTCGCGGCACGCGGCGCTGATTTCGGTGACCAGCTCGGCGGTACGACGGATATCGGGGACCAGCTTGGTCAGCATGTCGCCGGCCTGCGTGGCGGCGGTGACGGTTTCGGTCGACATCGAGCCGATTTCCGCCGCGGCAGCCTGGCTGCGTTCGGCCAGTTTACGCACTTCGGAAGCAACCACTGCGAAGCCGCGGCCATGTTCGCCCGCCCGCGCCGCTTCGACCGCGGCGTTGAGCGCCAGAAGATCGGTCTGACGTGCGATTTCCTGCACGATCTCGATTTTCTCGACGATGGTGCGCATCGCGCCGACCGCCTTTTCCACCGCGACACCGCTTTCCTGGGCATCGGTAGAGGACTGGCGAGCGATCTTCTCCGTCTGCGCGGCGTTGTCGGCGTTCTGTTTGATGTTCGCAGCCATCTGCTCCATCGAGGCGGATGCCTCTTCGGCGGAAGCGGCCTGTTCGGTCGCACCTTGCGAAACCTGTTCCGCGCTGGCCGACATCTGCTGGCTGCCCGAGGCAACGGCATCGGAAGCCGAAGTGGTGTCGCCGATGACCTTGCGCAGACGCTCGACCATCATCGCCACCGAAGCAAGCACGCTGTCGCGGTCGTTCGGCTTGACGTCGACCTTGACGGTCAGGTCGCCTTCGGCAACCTTACGTACCACGCCGCTTACGAAAGCGGGTTCGCCGCCAAGCTGCTTGAGCACCGAGCGCGTCACCAGAAGGGCGGCACCCACGCCGATCACCAGAGCGATGGCGATCAGGATCATGAAGATCATGCGAGCGCTTTCAAAGATCGCGTCTCCTTCGAGGCTGGCGGCGTCGCCACCCTCGACGTTCATCTTGACCAGTTCGCTCAGTGTATCCTGCAGGGCGTAGAAGTTTTCGCGCGAAGCAATAAGAGCCTGCTCTGCTTCAGCATTCTGACCGGCCGTAGACAATTCGAGAATGCGCGCACTGTCCGCATCATAGGCCTTCGTCTCGACAAGATATCTGTCATAGACAGCGCGCTCTTTGGGAGAAGAAATCAGCTTCTCATATTCCTTCTCTTGCTGATCCAGCTTTGCGTTTGCAGCCTCGAAATTGTCCTGCGCACGCTTCTTACCCTGGGGCGTTTGCGCAAGCACGTTGCTGTATTGCTGGGTACGGACTTCGGCCGTCAAAGTGTTCATGCGGTGGATCGTGTCGATGCTGGGTAACCAGTTTTCGGTGATGACCGTCGATTGATCGTTGATGGAACTCATTTGCGTGATGCCGAGCCAGCCGAGCGCTCCAGTCAGGAGCAGGATGGCCGAAAAGGCAGCCGCCAGCTTCGCTTTTAGTGTCATGTTCATGGCTGTTCACCTGGTTCAAAAAGAATAAGCGGGAAATTTCGAGAAAACTGAAATGCGTTAAGCCGCCGCGGCCATGCCGGAGGGGGGCGACCGCAAGGTGGGCTCGAAGATCGCGGGAAGATCGGGAATGACGATTACGCCGTCACCCCGGCGCGCGAGGCAGCGGACATGCTTGCGGTTCCACCGCATCCCCACCATCGGTGGTTCCTCGCAGGAAGACTCAGCGATGCCGGCGACTTCGAGCACCTTGTCGGCCCGGAAGCCGAGCCAGTGCTGCTCTTCGTCCAGTTCGGTCTCGATCACCACGATCCGGCTGTCGATGGTGGCCTCTGCAGGCTCCATGTCGAAGGCGAGACGCAAGTCGGCGAGCGGGATGATCTTTCCGCGGAAATTGACTACGTCGCTCACCATTGCGGGGGCACCCGGCACCGTGGTGGAGGTGACCACGTCGAGAATTTCGCGCACGATCATCGCCTCCAGCGCGAACACCTCGCCCTGAAGTTCGAAGTGCAGGAATTCCTCGCCATCTTCGGATTTTTCGGATGTTGGATTGGTCGTCATTCTATCCCGCGGCCTGCAGCCGCTCCTCCTGTTGCTGGGCGAGGGAGACGAGTTGCGGCACATCCAGGATCAGCGCGACGGCGCCGTCGCCCAGGATAGTCGCGCCGGAGAAGGACGCCGCGCTCCGGTGGAAGGCGGACATCGACTTGATGACCGTCTGATGGTTGCCGATGATCTGATCCACCACCAGGCCGACCCGTTCGGCGCCGGTCGAGACGACGATGATCTTCTGATAGGGATCGGGTTTCGTCCCGCTGGTAAACAGCTCGCGCAGGCGCAGGAACGGCACCAGCGCGCCGCGCAGCGAGATCAGGCTGCGTCCGCGATGGCGCATATCGTCTTCCAGCGAAAGCTCGATGCACTCTTCCACACTGGACAGCGGAATGACGTAGGGCTGCTCGCCCACACGCACGAGCAGGCCTTCGATGATCGCCAGCGTCAGGGGAATGCGCAGCGCGATGGTCGATCCTTCGCCCGGTTCGCTGGTCACCTCGATGGTGCCGCGCAGGCTTTCGATCGTGCGCTTGACCACGTCCATACCCACGCCGCGGCCCGATAGATTGCTGATGGTTGCGGCGGTGGAAAAGCCGGGATGGAAGATGAGCTGGAACAGTTCCTGGTCGCTCAGTACCTGATCGGGCTTGATCAGACCGTTCTCTTCGGCCTTGGCGCGCACGCGGTCCCGGTTGATCCCGCGGCCGTTGTCGCGAATGGTGATGACCACCTCGCCGCCCGCCTGATGCGCGGATAGGGTGACATTGCCCGATTCCGGCTTACCCGCGGCAACGCGTTCCTCGGGCGTTTCCAGCCCGTGATCGCAGGAATTACGGACAAGATGGACGATCGGATCGAACAATCGCTCGATCACCGTCTTATCGACTTCGGTGCCTTCGCCCTCGGTCGTCAGCGCGATGGCCTTGCCGGTCTCCTCGGACAGATCGTGGATCAGGCGGCGAAACCGGCCGAACAGAGATGATACGGGAACCATGCGCATCACCATCATGGTGTCGCGCAGTTCACCCGAAAGCCGTTCGATCTCCTCCGAGACGGACCGCAAAGCGAGATCGATATTGCCGTGGGCGATCTGCGAAAGACGGCTCTGGGCGATGACCAGCTGGCCCACCCGGTCCATCAATTCGTCGAGCCGCTCCGCGGGCACGCGCAGCGTATCGCCGGCGGTCTTGCCGCCTTGTGCCTTGCCGTCCGCCGCGGACGCAATGCCTGCAGCTGCTTTTTCTTGTGTGGGCGTCGCCGCTGCCTCGCGCGAAGGCGGAGCGGGCGTGCCCTCGGTTTCGCCGGGCGCATCGGCCAGCGGCTCTATCGATAGCTCCATGTCGTCCATCACAAAGATGAACACATCTTCGATATCGTCCCGGTCGATCGCGCCTTTCAACGTGACATCCCAGCCCAAATGGCATTCGCGCGGGGCAAGATCGGCCCATGCAGGAATCTGATCGGTGAGGAGGGCAATCTCGCATTCCCCCAGCTCGCGCAGTTCGTCGAGCAGGAAGAGCGGATTGGTGCCGTTCGCCATGCAATCGGCAGGCAGACGAAAGCGAACGCGCCAGCCTTCGGCCGCCTCGCCTTCCGCCGGCGCGGAGGCGGGCGGTGTCTGGCCAGAAGCCGCTGCAACGGCTTCGCTCAACTTGCCAAGGATCAACGCCTGTTTTTCTTCGTCCACGTCTCCATTGACCAGCGCCCGCATGCGATCCTGCGCGCTCAGCACGATGGAGATTAGTTCCGGCGTCGTCGCAACCGCGCCTTTGCGGACCTGATCGAACGCGCTCTCGCAGTGATGCGTAAAGCCCGCCAGATCGTCAAAGCCGAACATCGCGCCCGATCCCTTGAGCGTGTGCAGCCCGCGGAACACCGCGTTGACAAGGTCCTTGTCGCCAGGGTTCTCGGCCAGATCCAGCAGTGCCTGCTCGACTTCGTTCAGAACGTCGGCCGCTTCGATCCGGAAGGTTTCGGTCGGATCGGAATGGTCCTGACCGCTCACCGGCCGAGCACTTTGCGTGCAACCTTGGTCAGCTGCTCAGGCACGAAGGGCTTCACCAGCCAGCCGGTCGCGCCCGCCGCCTTGGCCTGCGCCTTCATATCGGCATCGGATTCCGTGGTGAGGAAGATGATCGGCACACCGGCCTGCGCGGGCTGCTTGCGCAACTCGCGGATCATGGAGAGCCCGTCCATCTTCGGCATGTTGAGATCGGTCACGATCATGTCGAATTTGTTCGCATTGGCTGCGGCAAGGCCTTCTTCGCCGTCACCGGCCTCCGTTACAGTGTAACCAGCACCGGTCAGCGCGATGCGGATCGCCATGCGGATGGAGGGGGAATCATCCACCGTCAGAATGGAAGCGGTCATTGGCTGAGTTCTCCGTGAAACCAGAATGCGTGATCTTCGGCATCCGCATGGGTGAGCCGCCCCGAACGTTGGAGCAGATCAGCCAGCGGGCCGGTTGCGGGATGGGAAAGATGTATTGGCTTGCCGCGGCCTGACGCATCGATCCGCGCCGCTTCGACAAGTTGCAGGAAGCTGAGATCGACGGTCTGCAGTTCGCCAATATCGACGCGCACCTCGCCTTCGTCGGCAAGAGCGTGATCGATGGCGGCGCGCCACTCTTCGATATTGGTGATGGTTGCGTATTCGAGCGCAACGGACGTACGACTGGTACTGACTTCGGATGAGATCAAGATGCCGCCCCCTGGATACAGCGATTTGATCGTAAGTGGCACGCGGTGGTTAACGCAGCGTAAAGCATGGGAAGCACTGTTATCAGTCGCCGAAATAAGTGGTGAGTAATGCGGGGTTCAGGACTTTTCAGGGCAAAGTCGGACTACGCCGTTTTGTCTACGGCATGACTGGTGCAAGCGTGTCAGCGCGAATCAACTTCCAGTTTTGCTTGGTCCGATTCGGTACGATCATCGGTCCGCTTCGGTGCCGATTGCACGGTAGGGGTTAGGGATCTGTTCAGCACGGCGCGGCATGACGCTCATGTATGAGCAAACATTTCCGCGTGATCGATGGCGGCTATCGCAAAGCGCCGCGCAGTTACCGGCCGGGCCGTGGTGCGCGGGCCGATCGCCGTACATCTTTCGATCGCTGGCTGATGGCCGCGCCCGTGCTGCTGTTCGCGGCCATTCTCTGGGGGCCGGAGTGGCTTGCCGGAGAAGGGATCGCAGTGCCGGGCCTGTCAGCGGCACCGTCCGGACCTGGCGAGCGGCTGGCCTTCTCAAAATGCCACCGCGGCGGCGGTATCAACTGTGTCGTCGATGGCGACACCATCTGGATGCATGGCGAGAAGATCCGGCTGCTGGACATCGACACGCCCGAAACCCACCCGCCCCGCTGCGCGCGCGAGGCGGAACTGGGCGCCGCGGCGACGAACCGCCTCTACGCGCTGCTGAACGGCGGCGCCGTGAGCATCGCGCGCGACGGCACAGACCGCTACGGCCGCACCCTCGCCCGTGTTTACGTCGATGGCGCCCCGGTGGGCGATCGCCTGATCGCCGAGGGGCTGGCGCGGCCCTATGGGAATGGGCGCAGGCCCTGGTGCTGAGCGGTTTTGCCGCTGCGGGTGCATGCTGTGCAACTCATCTCGACGCATTTCATGCTGCACCGCAGCAAATGCTTCCTATATGATAGAGCCGCCCGCCTTAAAGGTTTGAGCTCATGCGTAACACCAATCTGCCGAACGGTTTGCCTGCCGGTATTTCCGATGCCCTTACGGAGGCGTTTGCCGGAATGCGGGGCGGCCCGCAGCCCGCCGCCGGGCGGCTGGAGCCTTTCGACGACTTCGCGTCCAATCCCGGCGCGCTTTCGGCCTATCGCTACATCCCGACCGAACTGGCGCCCGGCGCGCCGCTGGTGGTGGTGCTGCACGGCTGCACGCAGAACGCGCAGGGTTTCGATCTCGGCAGCGGATGGTCCCATCTGGCGGACCGCTACGGCTTTGCGTTGCTGGTTCCGGAGCAGACGCGCGGCAACAACCCCAATCTCTGCTTCAACTGGTTTCAGCCCAAGGACACCGCGCGGGGGGAAGGCGAAGCGGCCTCGATCGCATCCATGATCGAGGCGATGGTTACGCGCCACGGGCTCGATCCCGCCCGCGTGCACATCACCGGCCTTTCGGCGGGCGGCGCAATGACCGCATCCATGCTCGCCGCCTATCCGGATCTGTTCGCGAGCGGCGCGATTATCGCCGGGCTTCCCCACGGCATCGCCCGCAATGTGCCGCAGGCGCTGGACGCGATGGCCGGGCGCAGCTCCGCCGATGACGATACGCTGGGCGATCATGTCCGCGCCGCATCGGAGCACCAAGGCCCCTGGCCGCGCGTATCCGTGTGGCAGGGCGATGCCGATCACACCGTGGTGGCGGCCAATGGCGATGCGGTGGCCGCGCAATGGCGTAGCGTTCACGGGCTGGACGGACCGCCGGATGTGGCGGAGCGCATCGGCCCCCACCGCCGCAGCGCGTGGACCGATGCCCAGGGGCGCGAACTGGTCGAACTCTACGCAATTTCCGGCATGGGCCACGGCGTACCCCTGCGCCCCGGCATAGGTGACGGAGAGGCCGGAACGGCAGGCGCACATATGCTGGACGTGGGGCTGGACTCCACCGGCCGCATCGCCGCCTTCTTCGGCCTGACGAATGCTGAAGCGGCTAAGGCGCGCACCGCTAAACCCGAAAAGCCCTCAACCCCGCATAAGCCCGCACCCCGCAAGGCCACCGCCCAAGTCGTACCGCTGGTCCGCAAAGCCAAGCCGAAACCGCAGCCTCAGCCCGAAACGACGGGTGTACAGGCGGTCATCGAAAAGGCGCTTAAAGCGGCTGGGTTGATGTAGCAATTGTCACTTTTGCCGGGCAATCGCGAGATCGCCAGACGCTGCAACGAACAAAGCCCGCTTCGGGAATCGATATGGGCTGGTACGATTCACAACTGCCTGGTACGAGATACGAGCGTTGTAAGTGGATCGGGAAAAGGGCTCCAAGCGCAAGGTCTGTTTGGTAGTGCTCGACCTGCTTCTGCTCGCCTTAGCCGGCACTGGACGCCCGATGAGAGACGGTACATCTTGCCTTCTTTGGACCAGACTTTCTTAATCGCTGGTTGCATCACCTTCTTCAGTAGCTAGCATCTTAATCTCAAACGTCATCTTTTTGTCGGATTGTTCCATAAGTTGGAATAGCCGTAAAAGTTTTCCTTGTATATCTCCGCCCCCTGCATAATTGTCCAACCGCTGGCGAAGGTAAAACAGAAAAGACGGCTCAACTATATATAGAACACGCTCATCATCATGCCAATCCAAGAGGCGCATTTTGCTTCTCTCTTGAAAATTCCCCAATGCCTTCAGAGCAGAGGTGACAGAGGCATTGGGGATATTTTCGTCATCGTCACTAAGCTTATGAACTCTTTCTATGAGCTCATGATACTTCAGCGAAAACTGAAGGGGCTCAAGGGCGAATGACGCAAGAATCTTTTCATAAGTTGCATGCTTTCTTTGACTTTTACGGGGCCCAGTTATTAGCTGCTCGTAATCGCCCTTATGATTTGCATATAGATTGTCAGCGACAAAGGTTTGAGCCTTTTCCAAGGCGTCGAATTGGACGCTCGCACTTCGCTTTAATGAACCTGGAGACATGTCATGATTATTTGCGATTTCCTGACACAATTGCTGGGCAATGATAGGGAGGCCAACAGACTCTTTGGCAATTCTGTCCCTTATGGCGGCGGATGTTCTAATTCCCAGCACTTTAAAGCCCATCTCTGGTATTTTGGCCAAGTCTGCCTCTGACCATTGACCCACGTCTATAAAGCGGGTTCGTCCAGATAGATCGGGATTCGCTCGAGCGATATCTATGGCGTGGTGAGTAGTGCTGACAACCAGTACCGAAACTCCCTCGTCAACAAACGCCTTCCACTGCTGAAATATTTCCTTCTTTGTCTCTTCCTCTAGGTAATGAAAGTCTTCAACAATCAATTGTAAAGGTAGGTCTTTCAGGAGGGGTATCAGGTGTTTCGCACTTAGAGATGCTTTAACTACCTCCTTCTTTATTGCATACTCGCCTGAAGCTGAAACATCAAAGCCGATTGTTGCCATGGCTTTTGCGACCCATGACCAACCTGCTTCTCCTTTGAACCCAATTTTTGTACTAGTTGCTAAGCCCCATTTTTCGGCTGACTCAGCTAGGCGCTCAAAATTCAGCGTTTCCAAAGCACTCGCCCAGAATTCGCTGGCTGTAAGTTTTCCGGAGCATCGTATGATGAGTTCCTGTCGCCGAAGCATGGGGAGTACGCTTTTGTACAGCGATGTCTTACCAGTCTTTGATGGACCAGTTACCAAGCAAATCTGGCCTGGATTTCTTAGCCCGCTTTCGAGTCGCCGCTCATTTTGACCCTCTTCGCGTTCTACGTAGGTGTACGTAGGCCTGCCAACTGCAGGGAAGACAGTCTCAGGAGAAGGTCTTTTTTCAAACATAGGAAGTCTTTCGTTAGATCCTATTGGCATGGATTTATCGTAAACATTTGCTAAGTGTTACCGGCAATTTCCGAGAACGTCTCTTTCTACAAAAGCGCTTCTGCCCACCTTGTTAGGCAATGTCTACAGGCAGTATGTCCGCTGATAACTAGGCAACTGTTCTGGCCTTTCTTCGACAACTATATTCATGCTCAAGTATACCAAACCTAAGTATATAAAAGCACGCGGAAGGCCTTCGCTCTGTTCGGGCCGAAAAAAACTAGGGCCATTAAAACCGACCGTAACCGACTGTAGTAAAACGCGAATGCTATGGTTTTCCGACATCTCCGCTGCCGGCTTACTACCCACTCTTGATCGCGGTGATGAAGACGTTGTCTACTCCGCCGCAACCCCCGCCTGCGCGAACATGTCCTCGCCTTCGTCCGCGACGATGTCTTCATTCGCGACCTTCTTCTTGCGCCGGTCAAAACTGTCCCAAACCTCGTTCCAGTTACCGCGCGTTGCCGCTTTGGAATATTCGGTGGCGCGGGTTTCGAAGAAGTTGGCGTGCTCCACGCCGTTCAGCAGCGGGGCGAGCCAGGGGAGGGGGTGTTCGTCGATCATGTAGACCGGCTTCAGGCCCAGCTGGCCCAGGCGCCAGTCGGCGATGTAGCGGATGTATTTCTTGATCTCGGTCGCCGTCATGCCGGGCACGGGGCCCATTTCGAAGGCGAGATCGATGAACGCGTCTTCCAGCCGCACGGTCTTCTGGCAGGCATCGGTGATGTCTTCCTTCACCGCCTTGGTGAGGCAGTCCCGCTCCGCGCAGAAGGCGTGGAACAGCTTGGTGATGCCTTCGCAGTGCAGGCTTTCGTCGCGCACGGACCAGGACACGATCTGGCCCATGCCCTTCATCTTGTTGAAGCGCGGGAAGTTCATCAGCATCGCGAAGCTGGCGAACAGCTGCAGCCCTTCGGTGAAGCCGCCGAACATGGCGAGCGTGCGGGCGATATCCTCGTCTGAATCCACGCCGAACTGCTGCAGATAGTCATGCTTGTCGCGCATCTCCTGATATTCCAGGAACATGCCATATTCGCTTTCGGGCATGCCGATGGTGTCGAGCAGGTGCGAATATGCGGCAATGTGCACCGTCTCCATGTTGGAGAAGGCGGTGAGCATCATCTTCACCTCGGTGGGCTTGAACACGCGGCCATATTTGTCGTGATAGCAATCCTGCACCTCGACATCGGCCTGGGTGAAGAAGCGGAAAATTTGCGTCAGCAGGTTGCGCTCATGATCGGACAGCTTCTGCGCCCAATCGCGGCAATCCTCGCCCAGCGGCACCTCTTCGGGCATCCAGTGGATCTGCTGCTGGCGTTTCCAGAAGTCATAGGCCCAAGGGTATTGGAAGGGCTTGTAGGTCTTGCGGGCTTCGGTGAGGGACATGGCGGTTTGCCTCCTTATGGCGGGCTAAAAAGTAATGGCGAGTATGATGAAAAGGACGCCGAGGGCGGCGATGACGAGACCGGCGGTGCGGACCACGCGGGGCGGGCTCTCACCCGCCTTGCGTTGGCTATAATAGCCGGTGCCGATCAGGATCGCGCCGATCAGCAGCACTAGGCCGGGGATGAAGAACAGCCAGTTCACAGGCCGGCCCTTCGCGCGGTGTGCGTCAGACGATATGATAGCGGAACAGCATGACGATGAGCGAGACCATCGCGCCGATCAGCAGCAGGCCTGACGTGGCGAACATGGCGGCGCGCTTCTGCCCATCGTCCACATTGCGTGCGAAGGTGGAAAGAGCGGCGGCGCCGATGAACACCGCGATGATCAGGATGATGAGCGTCATGACCCTCCCTTAGCACAATGCGGCTGTACGCGCGCTGACCTGCGGCGAACGATATGCGGACAGCGGTGGAAAGCGCGGAGGCCGCGGAACGATCGGGCGCCCCCGTGCATTGAACCTTTGAGAGACCGGCGGAAAAGACCGGCATAAAATCAAGCAGTTCGCAGGAAGGAACAGGTTTATGTTCGATAAGTTTCGGATCAAGGAACATATGGAAGTGGTCGGGAAGAACGGCCAGCATGTCGGCACCATCGACGAGAAGGAAGGCGATCGCATCAAGCTCACCAAGAGCGACAGTGACGACAACCGCCACCACTTCATCGACGAGGACATGGTCGACCGCGTGGAAGATAACCGCGTCTATCTGAAGGTCGATCAGCCGACCGCTGAAGACGTCAAAGTCTAAGCGTACCGAACAAGAGTTTCGCGCCCGGGCGACCGGGCGTGCAAAAGCGGCCCCGGAAAGCCTCGTGCTTTTCGGGGCCGACCTTTGTGGAGAAGGCACGCGGCGCATCACCCCTCTCCTTTAGGGAGAGGGAGGGGCCCGCCGGGCGCAGCCCGGTGGGAGGGTGAGGGGGCGATGTCTCGAGAAGCGATGGCGGACTTTTCACACTCACCCTTCCACGCTTTTGGCGCTTCCTCCCTCTCCCGCAGTGAGAGGGATAGTCGTGATAGTACCCCTTCGAGATTCTGGAGGACATCGTTGTTCCAGAAGCGGATGATGCGGTAGCCTTCGCTTTCGAGAAAGCGCGTGCGGACGGCGTCGGCCTCCACGCTATGCTGACCGCCGTCGATTTCGACGATCAGCTTTTCCCCAAAGCAGAGGAAATCGGCATAATAGGGTCCGATCGGCACCTGTCGCCGCCATTTATGCTGCGGGAATGCGCTACGCATGGCCCGCCACATCGCCTTTTCGGCATCGGTCGAAGCGCGGCGCAGTGTGCGGGCGCGGTCGACCGTTCCGGCTGGCTGGTTTTCATAGACGCGCATCGCCCTCACCTTTCCGCGCGGGCTTCGCCGCGCTCCCTTCCTCTCCCGCGGGGAGAGGAAAAGATCAGCGAAATTCTCTTACTGGCAGGCCAGGCATTCGTCGTAATCGGTGGTGCCGGCGGTGGTCATCAGCTCGACCTTCTTGGGATCGAGCGTGTTGTCCGCCTCCACGCCGCCGCGCACGTCCTCGGGCTCCTTGCTGCCCGCAAACCCGGCGCGCTGGACGCTCTTGGAACGCAGATAATAAAGCGATTTCACGCCCAGCTCCCAGGCGCGGAAGTGGAGCATCAGCAGATCCCATTTTTCCACGTCGGCCGGGATGAACAGGTTCAGCGACTGCGCCTGATCGATATAGGGCGCGCGGTCCGCAGCCAGTTCCAGCAGCCAGCGCTGATCGATCTCGAAGCTGGTCTTGAAGCTGTCCTTTTCTTCCGGCGTCAGGAAGTCGAGATGCTGGACGCTGCCGCCCTTCTCCAGGATCGAGTTCCAGACATTGTTGCTGTCCTTGCTCTTCTCGCGCAGCAGCGCCTCGAGATGCGGGTTCTTCACGACGAAGCTGCCCGACAGCGTCTTGTGCGTGTAGATATTGGCCGGGATCGGCTCGATGCAGGCGCTGGTGCCGCCGCAGATGATCGAGATCGACGCGGTCGGCGCGATCGCCATCTTGCAGGAAAAGCGCTCCATCACGCCCATATCCTCGGCATCGGGGCACGGGCCGCGTTCCTTCGCCAGCATCATCGATGCGGTGTCCACCTGCGCGCGGACATGCTTGAAGATCTTGAGGTTCCAGCTCTTTGCGAGCGCGCTCTCGAAGCCGAGGCCGCGTGCCTGCAGGAAGCTATGATAGCCCATCACGCCTAGGCCCACGGAACGCTCGCGCGCCGCGCTATATTTGGCGCGTGCCATTTCGTCGGGCGCCCGCTCGATGAAATCGGTCAGGACATTGTCGAGGAAACGCATCACGTCCTCGATGAACATCTTGTCGGTGCTCCACTCGTCCCATTTTTCGAGGTTGAGCGAGGACAGGCAGCAGACCGCGGTGCGATCATTGCCCAGATGATCGGTGCCCGTGGGCAGCGTGATTTCGCTGCACAGATTGGACGTGGAAACCTTCAGGCCCAGATCGCGATGATGCTTGGGCATGCTGTTGTTCACCGTGTCGGAGAACACGATATAGGGCTCACCCGTGGCTAGGCGGGTTTCGACCAGCTTCTGGAACAGCGCGCGTGCATTCACTGTCGCCCGCACGCTGCCGTCCTTGGGCGATTTGAGATCGAAATCGTCGCCGGCGCGCACCGCCTCCATGAACTCGTCCGATATCAGCACGCCATGGTGCAGGTTCAGCGCCTTGCGGTTGAAGTCTCCGCTGGGTTTGCGGATTTCGAGGAATTCCTCGATTTCCGGGTGCGAGATGTCGAGATAGCAGGCGGCCGAACCGCGGCGCAGCGAGCCTTGGCTGATGGCGAGGGTGAGCGAATCCATCACCCGCACGAAGGGGATGATGCCGCTGGTCTTGCCGTTGAGGCCGACGGGCTCACCGATGCCGCGCACGCTGCCCCAATAGGTGCCGATGCCGCCGCCGCGGCTCGCCAGCCAGACATTCTCGTTCCATGTGTTGACGATGCCTTCCAGCGAATCGTCCACCGAGTTCAGATAGCAGCTGATCGGAAGGCCGCGGCCGGTGCCGCCGTTGGACAGTACGGGCGTTGCCGGCATGAACCAGAGCTTGGAAATGGCATCATAGAGACGCTGCGCATGCTCCTGATCGTCCGCATAGGCGGATGCGACGCGGGCGAAGAGATCCTGATAACCCTCGCCGGGCAGCAGATAACGGTCTTCCAGCGTTTCCTTGCCGAAATCGGTGAGGAGCGCATCGCGCGAGGGATCGGTGACGACATCGAACCGGCGCGCGTCGATCGATTTGCTGCCGCCCGCACCGGCCGTGGCGGTTTCGGCTTCCTGATCCACCGTGGCCCGCTCTTCCATGACGCTCGCCTCGTTCATCGCTTCCGTTTCCCTGAAATCCACCGCACTCAACTCCCGATATCCCAACCCAATGTTCTTGTCATGTTCGACTCGGCCGGAAGCTTCCAGCCTATCAGATTATGACCGTCCGGGGGGCCGCGCTCCGGCTTATCCCCAGCTTTGTTTTTCTCCCTCCGGGAGGCGCAGAATTCGGGCGCAAACAGTCAGACCGGAGGTCGCCCCTCCCGCCGGGATTTACAAGCCCTAGTTGTGCCCCCTCAGACCAACCACTATCCATTGTGCCAAAGCCGGCAGCCGACGCAAGGGGGTTAATCAACGGTTCACCGCGTCGAGCCCTGCGACGAACGGTTTTGCGACGCCATGTTGCACACGCGACGCGTGGACCGAGCGTGGTTTTGGAAGCGCGCAAGAGTGAATGCGGGCAGGCGAAAAAATATTCTCCGACAGACACAGCGTGGAGGGCGGGATAACACGAAGTCCGAGCCAGCCCGACTTGCGCCTGGCTAATGCGGCGAAGTTTCCCAAACCGGGGGGGGGGGGGGCGGAATGAGCTTACAGCGGCGCCTTGTGATTGCGCCCGGAGCTATAAAAATCTGGCCCTCAGCAGAATTAGGCCTACTGCGGCCATTCGCTATTTATCGAAAAGAATCCTCGATAGCGCGATGAATATCAGCAAGCAGCCGAGAACCCGCGTCTGCCAATAGCCGCGGGGTTGGTAGGTTTCCAACGCCCGCCGCTCTTCAAAAAATGCTTCGTCTGCGCCGTTTCTGAGCTCTTTGAGCCGTCTGGAGTGTCGCTGCCGCGGCTTTCCGTCGAGCACTTGGGGGAATGCGAGGAGCAGGAGCCCGACGGCCAGCAGAATCAGCTCAAAAATCATGAGTGCTCGTACCAGTTCGAACCGTGAGAGCAACGACCGAAAACCGATCCGATTTCCATCATTCTCATCGGTATGCGCCACCCCCCCCAACCGACCAAGCGTATCTGCGACCGCCCGCAAAGAGTATCGACTGATATCGTAGCAGCTCGCCTTTGCGAGGCACGATAGGGTTGGCGAGCGGCGGCCATCCTTTCCCCCGGCGCCCCGCGCCCCTATATCGGCCCGCGTGCCACCCGAGGTTCATCATTCCGGCGCGGAGCCGGCCATCCTTCCCACGCTGAAGCGCTTCCTGCCTTATCTCTGGCCGAAGGATTCGCCGGGCCTTCGCGGGCGGCTGGCGCTGTCCGGCCTGCTCGTGCTGCTTGCCAAGGGCGGGGCGCTGCTCGTCCCCTTCGCCTATAAGGCGGTGGTGGACCGGATGTCCGGCGATACGCCGGGCGCGCTGGGAATCATCCTCCTTCTTGTGGGCGCCTATATCCTGGCGCGCTTTGCTGGCGTCGCGTTCGATTCGCTGCGGCGCGTGGCATTCGAGCGGGTGGGGCAGACGGCCACCCATCGCCTGGCCAGCCGCACCTTCGAACATCTCCACAAGCTCTCGCTGCGCTATCATCTCTCCCGCCGCACGGGCGAGGTGACCAAGGTGGTGGAGCGCGGCACCAAGACCATCGATACGATGATCTATTTCCTGCTGTTCAACATCGCGCCCACGGTGGTCGAGCTCGTGGTGGTGCTGGTGGTGTTCTACATGAAGCTGGGGATCGGCTCGGTCCTCGCCACCGTCTTCATGGTGTGGCTCTACATCTTCTTCACGCGCAAGGTGACGGACTGGCGCAACCATCTGCGGCAGGAGATGAACGACCTCGATACCCGCGCGATCGGGCGCAGCGTGGATTCGCTCTTGAATTACGAGACGGTAAAATATTTCGGCGCCGAGGACCGTGAGACCGCGCGGTACAGCCATGCGGTGCAGACCTATGCGCGCGCGGCCGAAAAATCGGAAAATTCGCTCGGCTTCCTCAATATCGGCCAGGCCTTCATCACCAATGCGATGATGCTTGGCGCCATGCTCTACACGGTGTGGCTCTGGGACAGCGGCGATCTGACGGTGGGCGACCTTGTGCTGGTGAACGGCCTGCTGATGCAGCTTTTCCGTCCGCTCGATCTCCTGGGCATGGTCTATCGCATGATCCGGCAGGGGCTAATCGATATGGCCGCGATGTTCGATCTGATGGATACCGAGCCGGAGATCGTCGATGCGCCGGGCGCGCTGCCGCTGGAGGTCGATCATGGCCACGTCGAATTTCAGGACGTGCGCTTTGCCTATCATGAGGATCGCACCATCCTGCACGGGATCAGCTTCGCCGTGCCTGCGGGCCACACGTTGGCGCTGGTGGGGCCGTCGGGGGCGGGCAAGTCCACCATCGGGCGGCTATTGTTCCGCTTCTACGATCCGCAAGGCGGGCGCATCCTGATCGACGGGCAGGACATCGCGCAGGTGCAGCAGGCAAGCCTGCGCGATCAGATCGGCATCGTGCCGCAGGACACCGTGCTGTTCAACGATACGATCGGCTACAACATCGCCTATGGCAAACATGGCGCGACCGGGGACGAGGTGGAAGAGGCCGCGCGCGGCGCCGCCATCGACGGCTTCATCGCGCAGCTGCCGCAGGGTTACGACACGCAGGTGGGCGAGCGGGGCCTGAAGCTTTCGGGCGGGGAGAAGCAGCGCGTGGCGATTGCCCGCACGCTCCTGAAAAACCCGCCGATCCTGATCCTGGACGAAGCGACCAGCGCGCTCGACAGCCGCACCGAGGATGCGATCCAGGAGACGCTGGACCGGATCGCGCGGCGGCGCACCACGCTGATCGTGGCGCATCGCCTGTCGACCGTGACGCATGCGGATGAGATCATCGTGCTCGATCACGGCCGCATCGCGGAACGGGGCAACCATGCCGCGCTGTTGGCGCAGGACGGGCTCTATGCCGAAATGTGGCGCCGGCAGGCCGAAGAGCGCGAGACGCAGCAGGCGGCGGAGTAAGTCTGCGGCAAATCCCTGAGGTTTTTCCCGCGTCCGGCACCTTCAGCCTGTAGTCAGCCGCGCGGTGCTACCCATATAGGCATCAGGCGGTCTGCGCGGCCGGTTCTCGGCTCTTCCGTGATCCGCCCAAGACAGAAAGGCCACCCATGCTTTCCCGTAAACTCCTCTTCCGAACCCTCCTTGCCAGCTCGGGCCTCGCGCTCGCGGGCACTGCCATGCCGGCTATGGCAGATGCGCCGCCGGCCAAGCCTGCCAAATCCGCGCCTGCAGCGGCGGCGAACCCCTTTGCCAAGCCCAGCCCGCTGCCCTTCCAGGCGCCCGATTTCAGCGCGATCAAAGACAGCGACTATGCGCCCGCCTTCCAGATGGGCATGGCGCAGCATCTGGCCGAAGTGAACCGGATCGCAAACAGCAAAGCCACGCCGACTTTCGACAACACCATCGTCGCTATGGAAAAGTCCGGCCGCATGCTGGACCGCGTGAGCCAGGTGTTCTTCGCGGTCAGCCAAGCGAACAGCAATCCGGCGCTGCAGGCGGTGGAGACCGAGATCGCTCCGAAGCTCGCCGCGCATAGCGATGCGATCTATCTGAACAAAAAGCTGTTCGACCGGGTCGAGACGCTGTGGAACGCGCGCGACACGCTGGGCCTCGATCCCGAGCAGGCGCAGCTCCTGAAAGTCTATCATCAGAACTTCATCCAGGCCGGTGCGCAGCTAAACCCCGCGGATCAGGCCAAGCTGAAGGAGATCAACAAGGAGCTCTCCACGCTTTCCACCCAGTTTTCGCAGGATCTGCTCGCAGCCACCGCGGACGGCGCGCTGGTGGTCGATGACAAGGCGAAGCTGGCGGGGCTTAGCGATGCGGAGATCCAGAACGCTGCCGATGCCGCGGCGGAGCGCGGGATGCAGGGCAAATATTTGCTGGGCCTGCACAACACGACGCAGCAACCGCTGCTGCAGGACCTTAACGACCGCGCCACGCGCGAAGCGCTGTTCAACGCCAGCTGGACCCGCGCCGAAAAGGGCGGAAAGAACGACACGCGCGCCAGCATCGCCACCATCGCCAAGCTGCGCGCGGACAAGGCCAAGCTGCTCGGTTATGACAGCTATTCCGCCTATGTGCTGAGCGACCAGATGGCCGAAACGCCCGAGGCGGTCGCCGATTTCATGGCCAAGCTGGTTCCCGCCACCGCCGCGCAGGAACGGCGCGAGGCTGCGGTATTGCAGCAGCAGATCCAGGCCGACGGCGGCGATTTTCAGCTGAAGCCCTGGGATTGGGACAAATATTCCGAGGAAGTGCGCAAGGCCAAATATGATCTCGATGAGGCGCAGGTGAAGCCCTATTTCGAGATCAACAGGGTGCTGGAAGACGGCGTGTTCTACGCCGCGAACCAGCTTTACGGGCTGACGTTCAAGGAGCGCACCGATCTGCCGGTCTATCAGCCGGACGTGAAGGTCTACACCGTCTACGACAAGGACGGCTCGGAACTCGGCCTCATGTATTTCGATTACTGGAAGCGCGACAACAAGGCGGGCGGCGCCTGGATGTCGAACTTCGTCGGCCAGTCCAAGCTGCTCGGCACCAAGCCGGTGATCTACAATGTCGCCAATTTCCAGAAGCCCGCGCCGGGCGAGCCTGCGCTGATCAGCTTCGACGACGTCACTACCATGTTCCACGAATTCGGCCACGCGCTGCACGGCCTGTTCGCGGATCAGACCTATCCCACGCTGTCGGGCACCAATGTGGCGCGCGATTTCGTGGAATTCCCGTCGCAGTTCAACGAGCATTGGGCGCTCGATCCGAAAGTGCTCTCGCATTACGCGGTGAATTACAAAACGGGTGAGGCGATGCCGCCCGAACTGGTCGCCAAGATCAAGAAGGCGGCGACGTTCAATCAGGGCTATTCGCTGGGCGAGGTGCTGGCCGCCGCGCAGCTTGATCTGAAATGGCATGCGCTGCCCGCCAGCGCGCCGAAGCAGAATGTCGATGCGTTCGAGGCGAAGACCCTGGCCGATATGGGGTTGGACACGGCGGACGTGCCGCCGCGCTATCGCTCCAGCTATTTCCGCCACATCTGGGCGAACGGCTATGCCTCCGGCTATTACGCCTATCTCTGGACCGAGATGCTCGACGACGACGCCTATAGCTGGTTCATGAACCATGGCGGGCTGACGGCGGAAAACGGCCAGCGATTCCGCGACCTGATCCTGTCCAAGGGCCACACCATGGACTACGGTCCCATGTTCCGCGCCTTCTACGGCAAGGATCCGGAGATCGGCCCGATGCTGGAATCGCGCGGCCTGACCACCGCTGCCATGGGTGACGGCACCGCCCCGCCCACCGCCGACGGCCCTGCACAGGCACCGACGAGTGACGCGGGTCAGACTGCGGGCTGATTGAAGAAATACGTCATTGCGAGGCCGTAGGCCGAAGCAATCCAGGGCAATTGCAGCGCTGCATTCGCCTTTGATTGCCGCGTCGCCTTCGGCTCCTCGCAATCACGACTTGCTATGGCGCGCACCGGCGCTTGGTCCCCCTGCTCCTTCGGAGCGGGGGGGCTAATGTTCGTAGATCATCTTCACGGTCATGCCGCCGTCGACCGCGAAATGCTGGCCGGTGACGAAACCGGATTGCTCACCAGACAGATAATCGACCGCCGCGGCGATATCTTCCGGTTTGCCGATGCGGCCCACCGGATGCTGCTGCCGGTCGACATCGCGATGCTCGGGATTTTCGTTCCGCTCGCTCGCTTTCTGCCATGGGCCGGTCTCGATCCAGCCGGGCAGGACGGCGTTGACGCGCACGTCCGGCCCCAGGCTGATCGCAAGCGCATGGGTGAGCGCCAGCAGACCGCCCTTGGCCGAGGCATAGGGTTCGCTGTTCGGTTCGCTCATCACCGCGCGGGTGGAGGCGATGTTCACGATCGCACCCTTGCGGCGCTTCAGACCCGGCACGAAGGCGCGCGCGCACAGAAAGGCGCTGGTGAGGCTGGCATCGATCCACGCCTGCCAATCGGCAAAGGATAGCTCCTCGATCGGCCCGGCATAGGGTGTTGCGATCCCCGCATTGTTGACGAGCAGATCGATGCCCGCAGGCTCACCCTCCTGCCAGTCGGCAATATCCTCGAACGCGCGGCCGACCGCATCTTCCTTGCCGACATCGCAGGCGATCGCGAGCAGTGGCTTGCCCGGATAGGCGCCGCGCAGATCCTCGATGGCTTCGGCGTCCTTATCCAGCGCGACGGCGCGCCAGCCCTTTTCAAGGAAATGATGAATGATAGCGCGCCCGATACCCTGCGCGCCCCCGGTGACGATGGCGATCTTGGTCATAGGGCGGAGAACGCGCCCCTTGCAGGATGGTTCAGTGCGCCGGTTTCACCGTCATTGCGAGGCCGGAGGCCGAGGCCGAAGGCGACCGCAGGTCAACCAATCCAGGGCGATCGCAGTGTTATATCCGCCCCGGATTGCCGTCTCGCCTGACGGCCCCTCGCAATAAAGGCGCGCTGGGTCGCCCCGTCAGCCGCTGTTCCTCAGTGCCGTGGCGATGGCGTTGATCGTCAGCTGGATGCCTTCGCTGATGCGCGGATCGTCTTCGCCGGCGCGGTGGCGCTTCATGAGTTCGATCTGCAGTTGATTGAGCGGCTCGATATAGGGAAGGCGCAGGCGGATGGATTCCAGCAGCGAGGGATTGGATTCCAAGAGATAGCTCTCGCCCTTGGCTTCCAGAAGGCCATCATGCGCGCGGTGCCATTCGCTTTCGATGCGGGCGAAGATCGCGTCGGCGAAATCCTTGTCCGGCACCAGATCGGCATAGCGGCGGGCCAGCGCCATGTCGGACTTCGCCAGCACCTGCTCCATATTGGCGAGCGTCGCGCGAAAGAACGGCCATTCGGCGGCCATTTCCTTCAGGAGCGCCTTGTCCTCGAACGCCGCCAGCGCGGTGCCCACACCGTACCAGCCCGGCAGCATGATGCGCGCCTGTGCCCAGCTGAACACCCAGGGGATGGCGCGCAGATCCTGAATCCGCTGGCCTTTCTTGCGGCTGGCGGGGCGCGATCCGATCTTCAGCCCGCTGATTTCGGTAATCGGCGTCGCCTGAAAGAAGAAATCGGAGAAATTGTCGGTGCCGTAGACGAGATCGCGATAGGCGGCGAAGGCGCTGTCCGACAGCGCCTGCATCCCATCGGAATAGCGCGCGCGATCGTCCAGCTTCACGCGCCGATCGCCCATCGTCGCCAGCATGGTGGCCGAAACCATCGCCTCCAGCGCGACGGCCGCATTGTCCACCGTGCCATATTTGGCGGCGATCACCTCGCCCTGTTCGGTGATGCGGATGCGGCCCTGCACGGTGCCGCGCGGCTGCGCGCGGATGGCGTGGAAGGCGCTGCCGCCGCCGCGGCCCACCGCGCCGCCACGGCCGTGGAACAGCCGCATGCCGTAGCCTGCCTCCTCGAACACCGGCGCCAGCGCGCGGCTCGCCATGTTGAGCTGCCAAGTGGAGGTGAGATAACCGCCGTCCTTGTTGGAATCGGAATAGCCGATCATCACTTCCTGCACGCCGCCCGCGCCCAACAGATTCTTGATCGGCGGCAGCGCGAAGGCGGTGCGCATGACGTCCGGCGCGTTTTCGAGGTCCGCGACCGTCTCGAACAACGGCACGGCGCGCAGCGGACAATGCGGGGTACCGTCCTCATCCACGCGGTAGAGCCCGGCTTCCTTGAGGAGCAGATACACCTCCAACATGTCCGAAGCGGTCTCGCCATGGCTGATGACGTAATTGTCCATCGCCGCGGGGCCGTAGGAGGCAAGCATGTCGGCCGCGGTGTTCAGGATCGCGAGTTCCTTTGCGGTTTCTTCCGAATGCTCGGCGGTGATCGAGGCGAGCGGGCGGTTGTGCGCCAGTTCGGCCACGAGTAGGTCGATCCGCGCCTGTTCGTCCATCGCGGCATAATCGTCGGCCACGCCGCCGGCCTTCAGAAGCTCGGCCACTACGCGTTCGTGCACGCCGCTGTCCTGGCGCATGTCCAGCGTGGCGAGGTGGAAGCCGAACACCTCCACCGTGCGGATCAGCCGGCCGAGCGCGCCGCCCGTCGCCAGCGCGCCGTCGCCGTCCGCGGACAGCGCATTGGCAAGGACGGCGAGTTCCGCGCGCAAGTCGGCAGGCGCGTCATAGGGAACGCCCGGCAGCGGGGAGGGGCGCGCGGGCGCTTCTCCGATCAGCTTGCGATAGGTGGCGGCAAGGCGCGCATAGATGCCGGAAATGACGCGGCGATAGGGCTCGTCCTCCCGGCTGGGCGCATCGTCGCCGCTCGCTTCGGCCAGATCGAGCACGGCCTGCGGCACATCCGAATATTTGCTGGAAAGCGAAAGCTCCCCGCCCAGCGCATGCACCATGTCCAGATAATGGCCGAGCGCCGCCTCCGCCGCGCCCTTGAAGGCCAGGCGCATGGTCGCCGCGTCGACATAGGGGTTGCCGTCCCGGTCCCCGCCGATCCAGCTTCCGAGCTTCAGGAATGCGGGCAGGCGCGTGCCCAGTTCCTTGTCCCAGCGCGCATAGAGCAGCGGCAGCGCCGGCAGGAACACGTCGCGCATATAGGCGCGGGCATTGTCGATCTCGTCCGCGACGAACAGGCGGCGTTCGCGAAGCGGGCGCGTCTGCCAGAGCAGCGCGACCTGACGGCGGATCGCATCTTCGACATTGTCGCCTTCCGGCGTCGTGTCGTTGCCCTTGTCGCGCAGGCGCATCAGCGTGGCGATGCGCGTCTTGTGGTCAATCACGCTCTTGCGGCGCACCTCGGTGGGGTGGGCGGTGAGCACGGGGACGACCGCTGCGCCTTCCAGCATATCGGCGACGGAAGCGCGGGTGACGCCCTGTTCCTCCAGCGCGGCGAGCGCTTCGGCCACGCTCGCCCCTTCCTCGCGCGCCACGCCCTGCCGGTCTTCGGCGAGGTTGGCGAGCAGCGAGAACAGCATGAAGCCGCGCACGAAATCCAGCGTGCCGTCCAGGTCCAGAGCGTCCAGCTCCGGCACCGCGGCGGCACCGGGCGTGGCGCTGCGGTGGCGCTCAACGCTGGCGCGGCGGATTGCCTCGGTCTTCGCGTACAGTTCTTCCCCGCCATAGCTGCGGATCACATCGCCGAGGATGCGGCCCAGGAAGCGGATGTCGGGGTTTTGCGAGATCGGGGGTAGGTCAGCCATGATGTATGTTGTGCGTTGCAGCACCGGGGGCGTCAAGGCGGAGTGGACTATTCCTCCAGCTCGATGTCCCAATACAGCCAGTCGTGCCAGCTTTCGTGCAGATAATTGGGCGGGAAACCGCGACCGCGCTCCTGCAGCTGCCAGCTGGTGGGCTTATGCGGCTTCGTGAACAATTGCATATGCGCCTCGCGCGGGGTGCGACCGCCCTTCTTCAGGTTGCACGGCAGGCAGGCGGTGGTGACATTTTCCCAGCTGGTGCCGCCGCCCTGACGGCGCGGCACGACATGATCGAAGGTCAGATTGTCCTCGCTACCGCAATATTGGCAGGCGAACTTGTCGCGCAGGAACAGGTTGAAGCGGGTGAAGGCCGGATATTCGCTGGGCTTCACATATTGGCGCAGCGCGATCACCGACGGGATTTGCATCTGGAAGCTGGGGCTATGCACCGCGCGGTCGTAACTGGCGACGATGTCCACCTTGTCGAGGAACACCGCCTTGATCGCGGTCTGCCATGGCCAGAGGCTGAGCGGATAATAGCTGAGCGGTGTGTAGTCGGCGTTGAGGATCAGCGCCGGACAGCTTTCCGGGTGGCGCAAACTGGCCGGATTATCCAGAATGTCGGGATGATACATGCCCGAACTCCCGCTCCTCCATTTCCTGAGAGCCGTGATAAGCGCAAAAAAGTGACAGGCCAATGACCTTGCGCGAAACTTCCTGCACAATCGTGCCCCCGCGCGTGGAAAAAGCTGTGGACAGCCCGGCGATAACCCGTTTCGCGCCGAGCCCCAACGGCCCGCTGCACCTTGGCCATGCCTGGTCCGCGCTCGCCTGCCACGATCTGGCGCGGGCGAGCGGCGGGCGCTTTCTGGTGCGGATCGAAGATATCGACGGCACGCGCAGCCGCGCCGAACATATCGACGGCGCGCTGGCCGATCTGGCCTGGCTGGGGCTGGAGCCGGACGAGCTGCCGCTGCGGCAGTCGGCGCGCATTCCGGCCTACCGCGCGGCGTTCGAGAGTTTGTGCGAGCGGGGCTTCGCCTATCGCTGCTGGTGCACGCGCAGGGAAATCGCCGAGGCGCTGCGCCATAGCCCGGTGCGGCACGGGCCGGACGGCCCCGCTTATCCCGGCACCTGCCGCCATGCCGCGCGGGGGGAGCACGACATTGACATTCCGCACAGCTGGCGTCTCGACATGGCGGCGGCAGTGGAGGCGGCGGGGCCGCTCGGCTGGCGCGATCTGATGCGCGGCGAGGTGGCGGCCGATCCGGGGCGCTTCGGCGATATCGTCTTGTGGCGCAAGGATGCGCCCGCGAGCTATCATCTCGCCGCGACGGTGGACGACGCCGCGCAAGGCATCGGCCCGGTGGTGCGCGGGATGGACCTGTTCGATTACACCGACATCCATGTGTTGCTGCAAGCGCTGCTCGGCCTGCCGCAGCCGCTCTACTGGCATCACGAGTTGCTGCTGGGGCCGGACGGCGAGAAGCTGGCGAAATCGAAGGACGCCCCGGCGCTGGCCGATCGGCGCGCGGCGGGTGAGGACGGGCGCGCATTGGCGGATGAATTGCGACGCGGCTGCTTTCCTGCTGGCATTTCGCTCAGCAATTCCTAGGTTGGGTACATGGGTGCCATTCTCGTCATCGGAATCATCATCGCAGCATGCCTTGTGCTGGCAGCGCTCGTGCGCGGGCTCGGCGCGTTTGCCAATGTACGGCCGGAAGACCGCGACCTGGACGGCACGCCCAAATCGGCGAACATGCAGAACAGGATGATGTTCGCGCGCGTGAAATGGCAGGCAATCGCGATCGTATTGGTCGCGCTGCTGCTGATTTTCAGCCAGGCCAAATAAGCCCCCTTGGTCAAGCTCAACAAGATCTACACTCGCACGGGCGATGACGGCAGCACCGGCCTTGTCGATGGCTCGCGCCTGTCCAAAAGCGATCCGCGCATGGAGGCGATCGGCGATGTTGACGAGGCGAACAGCGCCATCGGCGTAGCGATCTCCGCCTTTGATGGTGCGGACACCGCGGGGCTTATGGCCAGTCTTTCGCGCATCCAGAACGATCTGTTCGATTTGGGCGCCGACATTGCGACGCCGGGCACGGATTTCGAGCCGTCCGAGATGGAACTGCGCGTCGTGGCGTCGCAGACCGCCTGGCTGGAAGATGAGATCGACCGGCTGAACGAAGCGCTCGAGCCGTTGACGAGCTTCATCCTGCCGGGCGGCAGCGCCTTTGCCGCAGGGCTGCATCTGGCCCGCGCGATCACCCGCCGCGCCGAACGGGCGATGGTCGGCGCGCACCGTATCCACGGCCTCAACCCGGAAGCGCTACGCTACATCAACCGCCTGTCGGACTATCTCTTCACCGCCGCGCGCCGCGCGAATGCGGTCGGCGATGGCGGAACCGGAGCGGGCGATGTGCTTTGGAAACCCGGAGCGTCGCGCTAGAAACCCCGGCAAGGTTGATCTGTGTTGAGGACGTCCCTTCCGATCACGGCCAGAAGAAAGGCCCAGCCATGTCGACCCAGCCGAACTCCATTCCGCATGACGATGCTTTGCTGCGCGATTTCCGCGCGACGCGAGAGCTGACGCTGGCGCTGGCCGCGCCGCTGTCGGATGCCGACGCTACCGTCCAGTCGATGGAAGACGCCTCGCCCTCCAAATGGCACATGGCGCACACCAGCTGGTTTTTCGAAACCTTCGTGCTGCGCGATTTCGTTGACGGCTATGAGCCGTTCGACGAGCAATTCGCGTTCCTTTTCAACAGCTATTATGAAGCCGAAGGGGAGCGGCATGAGCGTTGCCACCGCGGCATGATCACGCGGCCTTCGCTGGATCAGGTTCGCGATTACCGCGCGCATGTGGACGCGGCAATCGGCGAGCATTTCTATGCGTTGCCGGACGAGGCGCTGACCTTGGTGGAGCTTGGCATCCATCATGAGCAACAGCATCAGGAGCTGTTCCAAACGGACATTCTGCACCTGTTTTCGCGCAACCCCACCGCACCTGCGCTTTGGCCCGCGCCGCGGCGGCTGCACGAAGCGCCTGCGCCCGAACTGCGCTGGATCGAGGGGCGCAGCGGGGTGGTCGATCTCGGCCATGATGGCGGCGGCTTCGCCTATGATTGCGAAGGGCCGCGTCATCAGGCGCTGCTGACCCCCCATGCGCTCGCCAGCCGCTGCGTCACCAACGGTGAATGGAAGGCGTTCATCGCCGACGGCGGCTATTCCGATCCGATGCTGTGGCTTTCGGACGGCTGGGCCTGGGTGCAGGCGGAGGGCATTGCCGCGCCGCTTTACTGGCGCCAAGACGATGAGGGGCGTTGGCACCAATTCGGTCTCGACGGGCTGCAGCCGGTCGATGATGCCGCGCCGGTCTGCCATATCAGCCTGTATGAGGCGGACGCCTATGCCAGCTGGGCAGGCGCGCGCTTGCCGACCGAAGCGGAATGGGAAAGCGCTGCGCAGCAGCTCGATGCGAGCGGCGGCAACCAGCTCGATGAGGCGGGCGGCATCCGCCCCGCCCCGGCCAAAGGCGGCGATGGGCCGTCCCAGATGTTCGGCGATGTGTGGGAATGGACGGGCAGCGCCTTTCGCCCCTATCCCGGCTTCAAGCCGGCCGAGGGCGCGGTAGGCGAATATAACGGCAAGTTCATGAGCGGGCAGTTCGTCCTGAAGGGCGGCAGCTGTGCCAGCCCGCGCGGCCATGTGCGCGCCTGCTATCGCAACTTCTTCTATCCGCACCAGCGCTGGCAGTTCACCGGGCTGCGGCTGGCCAAAGATCTCTAAGATTTCCAGACTAAGATTTTCAGAGAGGGGCACTTCATGACTGATTCCGACGCCGGCACTACCGGCGCCCTCGACAGCGCCTTCCGCGCGGACGTTCTGCGCGGCCTCCAGTCCCATCCGCGCGCCATCCCCGCGCGCTGGCTGTACGATCACGCTGGCTCCGGATTGTTCGAAGATATCACCGACCTGCCGGAATATTACCCCACCCGTACCGAACGCGGGCTCTTGGAGGCGCATTGCCCCGAAGTGGCCGAGATTGCGGGCACCGGCCATGCGGTGGTCGAATTCGGATCGGGCAGTTCGGTCAAGACGCCGATCCTGCTGCGCGCCGTGAAGCCGGCGGTCTATGTGCCGATCGACATCAGCGGTGAATTTCTGCGCGAAAGCAACGCCGTGCTCGCCAAGGACTTTCCCGATCTCGACATCTCTCCGGTAGAGGCGGACTTCATGCACCCGGTGGAGATGCCGGAAGCAGCGCAGAAACTGCCGCGCATCGGCTTTTTCCCCGGCTCCACCATCGGCAATATGGTGCCGCGAACGGGCGTGGATCTGCTGCGCCGGATGCGCGAAAATCTGGGTGAAGGCGCGCTGCTCTTGATCGGCATGGACCGGGTGAAGGATGAGGAAATCCTGGTGCCCGCTTATGACGACAGCGCAGGGGTGACGGCGGATTTCAACCTGAACCTGATCGATCGGATCAACCGGGAAATCGGCGGCGATATGCCACGCGAGAAATTCCGCCACCGCGCCGTCTGGAACGCCAGCCACTCGCGGATCGAAATGCATATCGAGGCGCTGGAGCCGGTCGACTTCACCGTCGGCGGTGAGCGCTTTCATATGGAAGCGGGCGAAACCATCCATACCGAGAACAGCCACAAATTCGCACCGCGCGACCAGCGCCTGCTGCTGCGCGCCGCCGGGTGGGAGCCGATCCGCGAATGGACCGACGAAAAGGGCTGGTTCTCGCTAATTCTCGCCGAAGCGACACCGCAGCGCTTCGCGCCATGACACCGGCCTGACCTCCCCCGCCCCTTGAAAGCGGCTTCTACCTGCCTGATATAATACCCCCATAGGGTATCAACAGGAACCGTGATGGCCGATTATCGTCAGTCCAGCATCAACCGCCTGCGCCGGATCGAGGGGCAGGTGCGCGGTCTTGCGCAGATGATCGAGGACGATCGCTATTGCATCGACATCCTGCACCAGCTGCAGGCGGTGAAATCCGCGCTCGCCAAGGTGGAGAGCCAGGTTCTGAAAAGTCATGCCGCGCATTGCGTGGCCGACGCCATCCGTTCCGGCGATGCCGAAGACCAGAAGGCGAAGTTCGGCGAGCTAGTCGAACTGTTCGAAAAGGTGAAGCGATGAGCACGAAGACCGCCACCCTCTACCGCATGGTGATGGACAAGCATGTCTGCCCCTATGGCCTGCGATCCAAACATCTGTTGGAGAGCCACGGCTATACGGTGGAAGACCATCATCTGACGACGCGCGAGGAAACCGACGCGTTCAAGGCGAAACATGACGTCAAGACGACGCCGCAGACCTTTATCGATGGAAAGCGGATCGGCGGGAACGACGATCTCCGGCGTTTTTTCGGCAAGTCCGTCGCCGATCCCGATGCCACCAGCTACAAGCCGGTTATCGCGATCTTCTCGGTCGCCGCGCTCCTGGCCCTGTCGATCGGTTACGCACTGACCGGCGCGTTCGTTTCCCTGCGCGCGGCCGAACTGTTCATCGCCATCTCGATGTGTTTCCTTGCCGTACAGAAGCTGCAGGACGTGCGCAGCTTCGCCACCATGTTTCTGGGCTATGATCTGCTGGCGCAGCGCTGGGTGCCTTATGCCACGATCTACCCCTTTGCCGAGGCACTGGCGGGCATTCTGATGGCGGGCCGTATTCTCGATATCGTCTCGATCCCCGTGGCGCTGTTCATCGGCGGCGTGGGCGCGGTGTCGGTGTTCTACGCGGTCTATGTGCAGAAGCGGGAGCTGAAATGCGCCTGCGTGGGTGGCGGCTCCAACGTTCCGCTGGGCTTCGTCTCGCTCACCGAAAATGTGATGATGGTGGCAATGGCGCTGTGGATGCTGTTCAACTGATCGAAGGGCAAGGGTGATGGCCGATTTTCCCGCCTGGCTGCATGACGTCGCCGTCATTTCACTGATCCTGGCGGGGGTCTGTGCGATCACCATTGCACTGGACGAGCGGCGGCGACCGCAGAAGATGAAGATCATGTATCTCGTCTGGCCGCTTACCGCCCTGTTCGGCAGCGTGATCTGGCTGGCGGCCTATTATCACTACGGCCGCGGCCCGGCGCCCGGCGAGGAACTGGGCGATCCGCCCTTTCCGGCAAAAGTGCTGAAGGGTGCCAGCCATTGCGGCGCAGGCTGCACGCTGGGCGATATCATTGCAGAATGGACAGTTTTCGCCGTGCCCGTGATCGCCACTTGGTTCGGCTACGGCACGCTGTTTCAGGAAAAGATGTTCGCCGTCTGGATTCCGGATTTCATCCTGGCTTTCGGCATCGGCATCGTCTTTCAATATTTCTCGATCAAGCCGATGCGCGATCTTTCGCCCGGCGAGGCGGTTAAGCAGGCGCTGAAGGCGGATTTCGCCTCGATCACGTCCTGGCAGGTCGGCATGTACGGCATGATGGCGGTGGTGCAGTTGGCCATCTATCGCCCGCTCTTCGGCGCGGTGGCCGAGGTGAACACACCGGAATTCTGGTTCGGCATGCAGATAGCCATGCTCGCGGGGTTCTCTACCGCCTATCCGATGAACTGGTTCCTCATTCGCATCGGCGTGAAGGAAGCGATGTAACTCTATATCCCGGCGCAGTGAAGCGTGCTAGCGTGCCTGTGTTGTAGCGGGGCTGTGCCCTAACAGGAGAGCGTCATGACCGAGATCATTCTTGCAGTCGGCTGGGCGCTTGTCCTTGCGGTGGTCGGCGGGCTGCTGACCGAAGTGGGCCCCTGGTATCGCAACCTCGAAAAGCCCAGCTTCCAGCCGCCGGACTGGCTGTTCGGGCCGGGCTGGACGGTGATCCTGGGCTTGGCCGCCTGGGCCGGCGTGATCGCTTGGCGCGCGGACACAAGCGGGGGTGCGCATCTCGCCATCGCCGGGCTGTTCTTGGTCAACGGCGTGCTCCACATCCTCTGGTCGCCCCTATTCTTCAAGGTGAAGCGGCCGGATTGGGCGCTGATCGAGGTGGTGCCGCTGTGGCTGTCCGTCCTCGCGCTGATGATCGGACTATGGAGCTATGCGCCGCTCGCGGGCTGGCTGATCGTACCCTATCTGGCTTGGGTAACCTTTGCGAGCATGTTGAACCTGGCCGTCGTGCGGCTGAACGGGCCGTTCGGAAGGCCTGCCCACGGCTAAGTTCAGGCGGGCTGCTCGCCCGCAGTCCGTTTGCGGCCGAGCCGCGCAGCCAGCGCATTGCCGATATTGGCGAAGAACAGCCGCGCATGCGCCTTGTGCTGCGCCTTCACCATGCGCTTGTTCATATAAGCGTCCCAAGTGAGCCGCTGCACATCGGGATCACGGCACATGGCGACGAAGCGCTCGCGTAGCCAATCGTTGCGATACCAGAGCGCCTGCAGCCAGCCGAGCACGCGGAACACGCGGCCATGTTCGGCCAGGAAGGCGGTGCGGGCACCGGCGAGCGCCCGGGCGTCACCCGTATCGAGCGCGCTGGCGACTGCCGCGGCGCCGATCGCCCCGCTCGTCATCGCGTAATAGATGCCCTCGCCCGAAGCGGGGGCGACCACGCCCGCGGCATCGCCGATCAGAAGGACATTGCGGCGGTTGTCCCAGCGCTTGCGCGGTTTGAGCGGGATAGGCGCGCCTTCGCAGCGCACCGTCCTGCAAGCGTCGAGCCCCGTTTCCTTGCGCAATTGCTCCACCGAGCCGCGCAGCGAAAAGCCCTTGCGCGCGCTGCCGACGCCGATGCTGCTATGCGGCCCGTGCGGGAAAATCCAGGCATAGAAATCGGGCGACAGTTCGCCGCGGTAGATCACGTCGCATTGCTTGGGATCGAACACGTCGGACGCTTCCTTCGGGGAATCGACGATCTCATGATAGGCGAAGACGGACTTGGTGCGCTCATGCGGCAGCGCTTGTTTGGCGACTTCCGAATTGGCCCCGTCCGCACCGATTAGCATCGCGGTGCTGACGCGGATATCCTCACCTCCGCGGCTTTCGCGATAGATAACATCGACGCCGCCATCCGCACGCTGTTCGAGCGAGGCGAAGCGGCCCGTGCGCCGTTCGGCCCCGGCTTCGGCAGCGCGGACGCGCAGGAATTCGTCGAAATCGTCGCGGTCCACCATGCCGACATAGCCGCCCTCGATCGGCATGGTGACCGATTTGCCCGAGGGTGCGACGGCGCGCGCGGCGTTGATACGCGCCTTGATCTGCGCGTCCGGAATGGCGAAGTCGCGGATCAGGCGCGGGGGTACAGCGCCGCCGCACGGCTTGATGCGTCCGGCCCGGTCCAGCAGCATGACGCGGCGGCCTTCGCGCGCCAGATCATAAGCCGCGGTGGCTCCGGCAGGCCCGCCGCCCACCACGATCACATCGAAATCTTGCATCATCCGTCCTCCTCCTACTCCGCCGGTTCTAGTGCGTAGGCCCCTGGCGACACCGATCGATCCGCCTGCGCGAAGCGGCCCATCAGCGCGGCTGCACCCACGAACAGCGCCCCCTCGATCAGGAAAATGCTGGCATAGGCGGGCACCGCCGATCCGATGACGAGCCGCGCGCCGTCCACCGCCAGCGTGCCGATGAAGCCGCCGCTGCCGAAGGCTACGGCCTGCGCCGCGCCCCATACGCCCATGCGCACGCCCGCGCTGCCGCGCTTGCCCGCCAGCGTCATCATCAGTCCGATCGCAGCGATGGCGAACACCCCGTTGGAAAAGCCCAAGGCAATGATGGCGGGCCGGATCAGCGGCTCGATATGCATCGATCCGGTTATTGCGATCGCCGCGAGCGAGGCACCGGACATCACGCAGCCCGCCAGCGTGATCATCCGCATGCCGTTCACGCTGTCGCCGCCCAGGCGCTTGCCGAGCAGCGCCACTGCCAGCATGCCGGCCAGCACCCCGCCATTCTGGAGCGAAGTGATCGCGGTGGTTTGCGCGGGTGTGAAGCCGAAGACGATGCCCGCAAAAGGCTCCAGAATCAGGTCCTGCGCGCTGTAGGCGAGCATGGAGACCAGGATGAAGATGGCAAAGCGCCGCGCGGTGCCGTCGGCCCAGACGGTGCGCAGCGCCTGGGCGAAGGGCGCGCGCTGTTCCGCCGGGCGGGGCGGGGCCTGATCTTCCAGCCCGCGCACCGCGAGTACCGTTACCAGGAAAGCTACGATGCTGACGCCCGCGCTCAAGCCGATCAACCGCGCGAAGCTGAATGGAGAAATCGCGATGCTCGCCACGATGGTGGTGGCGATGAAGCCTGCGATCATCATGATCCATACGGTTGCCGCTGCGGCGGGGCGACGCTCGGGCGAAACACCGTCCGCCAGCAGGGTAAGGAGCGCGGTGCCCGAGGCCCCGACCCCGATGCCGATCATCACGAAAGCAAGGACGGCAAGCGCGATGCCGGCGGCCAATTGGCCCCCCATCACGTCGGTGGCGACAGCGGCTAGCACGCCGCCCGCCGCGAGCAGGCCCATGCCGCCGATAATCCAGGGCGTGCGCCGGCGGGACAGATCGGCGCCGTGGCCCCAGCGCGGACGCAGCATCTGAAGGGCGTAATGCAGGCCTACGAGCACACCGGGGATGCTGGCGGCGAGGCCGAGTTCGATCACCATGACGCGGTTCAGCGTGGAGGTTGTCAGTACCACGATCGCGCCGATCGCTGCTTGGATGAGACCGATCCGCGCAATCGCGAACCAGCCGAAGCCGGGGGTTTCCGCCGTATCGGTCACAAGCTTGCGCGCACGGCGAAGGCGGCGACCATCATGCCGGCAACATATAGCACGACGCCTGTGCCGTTATACCACGGGGCAAAGCGCACCGGATCGCGCACCAGCCGCCGCATCAGCGCGAGCTGGCCGAGCGCGAGCAGCAGGATCGCGCCGCCGCGCACCGGCATCGCTTCGGCAAACAAGAGTGCAGCGACGATCAGTTGCGGCACCAGCATGACCGCGCAGGCGAGACGTACCGCCCGGTCCACACCCATGGTGACGGGCAGGGAGGCGATGCCCATTTCGCGGTCGCCCTCCACCGCCTTGAAATCGTTCAGCGTCATGATGCCGTGCGCGCCGATGGAATAAAGGACCGCGAAAAGCACCAGCATCGGGCGGCCCATCGCCGCGCCGCCGCCGATGACCAGTGACCCGGTGATCCACGCCAAGCCTTCATAGGAAAGCCCGGTGAGCCCCGCGCCCCACCAGCCGCTGGTCTTCAACCGAAGCGGCGGCGCGCTATAGGCCCAGCCGGACAGCAGTGCGAGGGCCGCGGCGGCAAGCACCAACGGGCCCAGGAGTGCGGCATAGCCGAGCGAGACCAGCGTTGCGCCGACCGCCACGTAAAAGCCGGTTCGGCCCGGCAGGCGGCCCGAGGGGATGGGGCGTTCGGGCTGGTTGATCGCATCGACATGCCGATCGCACCAGTCGTTCATGGCTTGGCTGGCGCCGCATACCAGGGGGCCGGCCAGCAGCACGCCCGCCAGCATCATCGCATAAGGGAAGGGCGCGCCGGGATCGCTGGCGGCAACCGCGCCGCAGGCAAAGGCCCACATCGGCGCGAACCAGGTAACAGGCTTCAGGATTTCCAGGATGGCACCCGCGCTTGGCGATCCGCCGGTGGGCGATGCCTTCACGGCAAGAGGCCGAGTCTTCTCCATCGCGGAGGAAGGTATACCCCGTCAGTCCATCTGTCTATTTGTTTAGACAGTGGATTCTGTCAGGCGCTGCCGTTCTCATCGTCGTCCCCGCCGATCCCGTAACGCGCCAGCTTGGCATAGAGGCTCTGGCGGCTGATGCCGAGCATTTCGCTGGCCGCCGCGCGATTGTTCTCCGTCATGCCGAGCGCGGTTTCAATACACAGACGTTCGATCACGTCGGTAGTGTCGCGGACGATTTCCTTGAGCGATACCCGGCCCACCACTTCGGTCACCCGCTCGGCAAAGCCCGCTCCTTCCTGCGCGCCGATCGTGGCGGCGCGTCCGCTTCTGTCCGCAACGCGAACGAAGAAGCCGAAGCACTCCTGGTCGCGGCCGTTCAGGCGCACGGCATCGATATCGATCTCCGTGGCCGCGCCGAACGCGCCCGTCAGCACGGTCGCGAAGTTGCGCACCGCATTCTGATCGCGCAACGCACCGACCAGAATGTCGGTGTCCACACCATTGCGACCGATGAACCGCTCAAGAGGCTGGCTCAACGCATTTTCTTCAACGCTGAGCTGGGCCAGATCGATAAAGGCGCGGTTGACGTGCAAGATCCGAAGCTGTGCGTTCGTCACCACCATGGCGTGCGGAAGATGCGCAAACAGGGCGTGCGTACTGCACGTCGCGTCGAATGCCTCGCGGCGTTCGGCGTCGTCCATCAAGCGGACGAGCAGCCGTGAGGCGTGCTCATATCGGAACAAGGCGACCTGGAAGACTTGCTCTCCGCCGCCGCGCAAACGGGCGGAAAAACTGCCGATGCGGCCGGTGGCCATGGCAAGATCGAGCGCCTTGCGGACCGTATCGACATCCTCGCGGTCGATCAGCGATAGGAATGGCTGCCCGTTTGCATTGCGGCTCGCGCTGGCCAAGCGTTCTGCTGCGACATGGTTCAGATCCAGAACCCTCAGATCGTCGCCGTCCACCGTCAGCACGGCCAGATCGGACAAGGCCAGCATGGTCTGGAAGCGCAGATCAGCCTGACGCAGGCGCGCATGATTCTGCTCCAGCTCGCGCTGTGCTTCGATAAAGCGGCGCTGCATCACCGCGCCCTGCCGCTCGTCCCGCCCAACCGCGAGCATGCGCCCCCGGCCAAGTCCAAAGGTCTGCATGCTGATCGGTACGTCGCTGCCCCCCTGAACAGGAAAGTTCAGGTGCCTCCAGCGGCCATCCTGACTGCCATTGGCCAGCAATTCTTCGATCTTACCGCGCGATTCGGTGGTGACCAGATCGATCAAAGACTTACCGATCAGGGGGCCAAGTCCTGCGTTGATCAAGTTGCTCGTGCCATAAGACACGTCGCGGATCACGCCGTCCTCGCTGCCAAGGACCATGGCGATATCCGAAACGCGCCCCATGATGCGCGCGAAAAGATCAGCCGAAACCTGGCTGAAGCTTTCCTCCGGATTTTCAAAATTACGGTTCATAACGCACCCGTTTCGGTTGTCACTCCGGCCCCTGTCAACCAGCGCTGACAGGAATAGGCTTAACAATGGCTATATAGCTACATTGGCACAAATGGGGCGAGGCGCTGAACCAGGCCGAGGCCATCGGCCGCCCAGAGATCTGCGCCGAGAGTGCCCGCAATTGCCGGATCAGCGATGATCATCGGTCCGCCAACCATCACTTTCAGCAGTTTGTTGCGCGACCGGCGCCGGATGTTGCCGATCAGCTGGGTGAGCGGAGAGATGGCCCGTTCATGGCCGACGGAGAAGCCGATGCAATCATAATGGCGCGCGCCCAGATGATCGATCAGCCGGTCATCCCCGGCGTTCAGCTCCGCCGAGACGTCCCAGCCCGCGCGGCGCAAATAATAACCCACCATCGCTAGGCCGAAGCTGTGTTGATCGCCCGGTGCCGGGGCCAGGAAAACCCGGCCGCCATGACGCGGCTCGGCGTCGGGTTCGCCGCCGAAAGGCTCCAGCGCAATCAGCATCATGGTGAGGCGGTGCATGCCGATGGTAACATCGTGGAAGGAGCAGCTGTCCTCCAGCCACATGTCGCCCAGGCGGCGCGCGATCGCGGTGAGGTGATCGAGCGTTTCGTCAGGCGTGGCGATGCCATAAGCGCTTAGGATTTCGGCAAATTCCGCCCGGTCGAACGCGAAGCCCGCCACCGCGTCGGCGCAGATCTGAACAAAGGCCTCATAACGCTCGGCATCGCTCATGTCGGGCAGAAGACGGAAATTGGGCAGCGCATTGCTACCGGAATGAAGGCAGTGGCCCGGGCGCTCGCCTGGTTCGCCGTCCTCGGAGGCCCTTTGATAGAGCGCCTCGACATCGGTGCGATCGTGCAGCCTTTGGGCCATCTGCGCCTCCCTGCGATCGACCGGCGCCAGGACGCGTCGAGTCGTTGTCGCTGCGGCGACAGTAAACAGCAAGTTGAGCTGTTTGCCAAGAGCAGAACTGTCAATCTGGCTTAACGTCAGATTTGGTTGACATGCAGCCCCACGCTCTTATCCTGAACCATGCTGAATCGAGGTTCGCAAATGATGTCCATCAACGCCCAGCGCCCGCCGCTTTACACTGCCGAGCAACGGCGCCGCCGGGATGCCAGCAAGTGGACGCTGGTTCAGGGCGTGCTGGCGCCGGTTCAGTTCCTTGCGTTTCTGATCAGCCTCGCGCTGGTGCTCTACACCCTGGCGACGGGTGAGGGCTATGTCGCGGCAACCGCCTCGGTCGTCATCAAGACGCTCATTCTTTACGCCATCATGATCACCGGAGCGATCTGGGAGAAGCATGTCTTCGGCCGCTGGCTGTTCGCCCCCGCCTTCTGGTGGGAAGATGCGGTCAGCATTCTCGTCCTCGCCCTCCACACGCTTTATATTGCGGCGCTGGTCACCGGCGCGCTGGCTTCGCAAGCATTGCTGCTCTTGGCTCTGGCGGCCTACGCCACCTATTGCGTGAATGCCGCGCAATATGTCTGGAAATTCCGGCTCGCGCGCCTCTCGACGCCTGAGCCGGCTGCGGTGACGGCATGAGCGGCACCGACGTCCTTCGCGATCCCGGCCAGCGCGCGGTTTTCTGCGGGCTCACCGGCATCGTCTGGCTGCACCGCAAGATCGAGGATGCATTCTTTCTTGTGGTCGGCAGCCGAACCTGCGCGCATCTGATCCAGTCGGCCGCGGGCGTGATGATCTTTGCCGAGCCACGCTTCGCCACCGCGATCATCGAGGAACGCGATCTCGCCGGCATGGCAGATGCGAATGAGGAGCTGGACCGCGTGGTCGACCGGCTGCTGGAGCGCCGCCCGGAAATCAAGCTGCTGTTCCTGGTCGGCTCCTGCCCGTCGGAAGTGATCAAGCTGGATCTGTCGCGCGCCGCGCTGCGTCTTTCGACCAAGCATCAGGGCCGCGCCCGCGTGCTCAATTATTCGGGCAGCGGGATCGAGACGACCTTCACGCAAGGGGAGGACGCCTGCCTCGCCAGCATCGTGCCCGAACTTCCCGCAGATAAGAGCGATGCGCCTTCGCTGATCGTGGCCGGCGCGCTCGCCGACGTTGTCGAGGACCAGTTTGCCCGGCTGTTCGCGCAGATCGGGATCGAGAAGGTAGCTTTTGTCCCCGCGCGCGCCGCTGCGCTGGAAACGCCGGTAGGGCCGAACACGCGCTTCCTGCTGGCACAGCCATTCCTGACCGAGACCGCGAGGGCTCTCGAATCGCGCGGCGCGGCCCAAATTGCCGCTCCCTTCCCGCTGGGGGCGGAGGGCACGGCAGCATGGTTCCATGCCGCCGCGGCCGCCTTCTGCATCAAGCCCGATGTTGTGGACGCAGCCATCGAACTGCCGCGCGCCCGCGCCGTCAAAGCGCTCGCACGCTATCGCGCGGAGCTTGCCGGAAAATCCCTGTGGTTCTTTGCCGATTCGCAGCTGGAGGTGCCGCTGGCGCGCTTCCTCTCGCGTGAATGCGGTATGCGGCCCGCCGAAGTGGCGACGCCCTATCTCAACCAGCGGCTGCTTGCGGCGGAGTTGGAACTGCTCGGCGATGTGCCGGTGCATGAAGCACCCGATCTGGAACGGCAGCTCGACCGCGCCAAGGCGGCGCGGCCCGACATCACCGTCTGCGGCCTCGGCCTTGCCAACCCGCTCGAAGCGCTCGGCCTCACCACCAAATGGTCGATCGAGCTGGTCTTCTCGCCCATCCACGGCTTCGAACAGGCGGGCGATCTGGCCGAACTGTTCGCCCGCCCCCTGGACCGCGCCATGCGGCTGGCGGTGTAGCGATGGAACTGACGCTCTGGACCTATGAAGGACCGCCGCATATCGGCGCAATGCGCGTCGCCACGGCGATGCGGAATGTGCATTATGTGCTGCACGCGCCGCAGGGCGATACCTATGCGGACCTGCTGTTCACGATGATCGAGCGGCGCGACAAGCGCCCGCCCGTCACCTACACCACCTTTCAGGCGCGCGATCTGGGCGCGGACACCGCAGAGCTGTTCAAGAACGCCGCGCGCGAGGCGGTGGAGCGGTACGATCCGGCACTGCTGCTAGTGGGCGCGTCCTGCACGGCGGAACTGATCCAGGACGATCCCGGCGGCCTCGCCGCGGCACTGGGCCTGGATGTGCCGGTGGTGCCGCTGGAGCTGCCGGCTTATTCCAAGAAGGAAAATTGGGGGGCCGCAGAGACCTTTTACCGCATCGTTCGCGGTCTATGCGCGAATGCGCCGCGGCCGGAGCTCAGCGGTGAAGGTCGCAAGACCGCCAATATCCTGGGTGCGACCGCGCTCGGTTTTCGCCACCGCGACGATCTGAAGGAAATCCATTCCATTCTCGATGCGCTCGGCATCGGTATCAACGTCGTCGCACCGTGGGAGGCGAGCCCGGCGGACATCACGCGGCTGCCGGAAGCGGATTTCAACATCGTCCTCTATCCCGAAGTCGCGCGCACTGCCGCCGATTGGTTGAAACGCGAATTCGGCCAGCCGATGACGTCCGCCGTTCCGATCGGTGTCGGCGCGACCCGCGATTTCATCGAGGAAGTGGCCGCTTTGGCCGGGGTCGACCCCACGCCCGCGCTGAGCCACTCGAACCTGCCCTGGTATTCGCGCTCGGTCGACAGCACCTATCTGACGGGCAAGCGCGTATTCGTGTTCGGCGATGCCACGCACGTCATCGCCGCCGCGCGCGTCGCGACCGAGGAATTTGGCTTCACTCTCGCCGGGATCGGCACTTACAGCCGCGAACTGGCGCGCGAAGTTCGCGCCGTGGCCAAGCAGCATGGCCTGGAAGCGTTGATCGCGGACGATCATCTCGCCGTCGAAGAAGCGATCCGCGCGGCGAGCCCTGAGTTGGTGCTGGGCACGCAGATGGAGCGGCACATCGCCAAGCGCCTCGGCATTGCCTGCGCGGTGATCAGCGCGCCGGTCCATGTGCAGGACTTCCCGGCGCGTCACAGCCCGCAGATGGGTTTCGAGGGCGCGAACGTCCTGTGGGACAGCTGGGTGCATCCGCTGGTCATGGGGCTGGAGGAGCATCTGCTCACCATGTTCCGCGACGATGTGGAATTCCACGATCGGGCAGGCCCCTCGCATCTTGGCGCGGAGCATAAGGCATCGGACCTCGCTCAGGAAGCGATCGCGGATGAGCCCGAACCGCAAAACGACAATGTCGCGCTGTGGGAACCCGAGGCGGAGAAGGAGCTCTCCAAAATCCCGTTCTTCGTGCGCGGCAAGGCACGGCGCAATACCGAGGCGTTCGCCAATGAACGCGGCGTTTCGCGCATCACGCTCGATACGCTGTACGAAGCGAAGGCGCATTATGGCCGGTAAGGGTGCGCCTCTGCACATGGTGGTCGTCACCCTGGACGCGCATCTGACCGCGGTGCTCGAAGAGGCGGCCGACCGCGTGTCGCGGGCGCTGCCGGGCTTCCGCCTGTCGGTCCATATGGCAAGCCGCTGGGCGAACGATCCCGGCGCGGCGGACGCGGCCAATGCGGACATCGCGCGCGCGGACATCATCGTCGCGCATATGCTGTTTCTGGAAGATCATTATCTGCCGGTGATCGACGCACTGAAAGCGCGACGCGAAGAGTGCCTCGCCATGATGGGCTGCCTGTCGGCCGGCGAAGTGGTGAAGCTCACCCGCCTCGGCAAATTCCGCATGGACAAGGAGGCGGGCGGCGCGCTCGCGATCCTGAAGCGGCTGCGCGGCCGCGCCAAGGGGCCGGAAACGGCCGGGGCACGGCAGATGGCGCTGCTGCGCCGCCTGCCCAAGATCCTGCGCTTCATCCCCGGCACCGCGCAGGATGTGCGCGCCTATTTCCTCGGCATGGGCTATCTGCTCGCCGGGTCTGCCGAGAATATGGAAGGCCTGATCCGCCACCTCGTTGCGCGCTACGCCCCCGATCGCGGGCTCGGCGAAGGCGCGGAGCCGGTGCATTATCCCGATGTCGGGCTCTATCACCCGCGTCTGGCGGGGCAGATCACCGAAGATGCCACGAAGCTGCCGCGTGTCGATGGTGCGAAGGGCCGCGTCGGCCTGCTGCTGATGCGTTCCTATGTGCTCGCCTCGGACACCGGTCATTATGACGGAGTGGTCGCCGCGTTGGAGGCACAGGGGCTGGACGTCGTGCCCGCTTTCGCCAGCGGTCTCGATTCGCGCCCGGCGGTCGAACGCTTCTTCCTGCGCGACGGCGCGCCTGCAGTCGATGCGGTGGTCTCGCTCACCGGTTTCTCGCTCGTCGGCGGCCCGGCTTATAATGATGCGGGCGCGGCGGTGGAGCTGCTGAAAAAGCTCGATGTGCCCTATCTCGCCGCGCAGGCGACCGAGTTCCAGACGCTGGAAGGCTGGAAGAGCTCTGCGCACGGGCTGACCCCGGTGGAAACGGTGATGATGGTCGCTCTGCCGGAGCTCGACGGCGCGGCGGTGCCGATGACCATCGGCGGGCGCGCGGCTGAAGGCAGCGCCATGGCCGTCGATTCCGAGCGCGCCGATATGCTGGCGCGCCGCGTCGCCAAATTAGTTGCGCTGCGCAACACGCCGGTGGCCGAGCGCCGCATCGCGATCACCCTGTTCAACTTCCCGCCCAATGCCGGGGCGACGGGCACCGCGGCCTATCTCTCGGTCTTCGCCTCGCTCTGGAACGTGCTCGTCGATCTGAAGGCCGCGGGTCACGCCGTCGATCTGCCTGAAAGCCGGGAGGCAATGACCGCCGCGATCCTGGCAGGAAACGCCGTGCGCCACGGTGCGCCCGCCAACGTCTTTACCGAGATCGGCGCCGACGATCATATCCGGCGTGAACCGCATCTGCGTGATATCGAAGCGCAATGGGGCGCGGCGCCCGGCAAGCAGCAGTCCAATGGCCGCGCGATACAGCTCTACGGCGCGCAGTTCGGAAACGTCCTGGTCGGCGTGCAGCCGGCCATGGGCTATGAAGGCGATCCGATGCGCCTGCTGTTCGACGGCAGCTTTGCGCCTACCCATGCCTTCAGCGCCTATTATCGGCACCTTCGCGAGGACTTCGGTGCCCATGCGCTGCTGCATTTCGGCACCCATGGCGCACTGGAATTCATGCCCGGAAAGCAGGCGGGCCTGACCGGCGATTGCTGGCCCGAGCGGCTGATCGGCGATGTGCCGCATTATTATCTCTACGCGGCGAACAACCCGTCCGAGGCCGCGATCGCCAAGCGCCGCGGCATGGCCGTGACGATCAGCCACCGCACCCCGCCGCTCGCCAAGGCCGGGCTTTATGCAGAACTGGGCGAGCTGAAGGCCTCGCTCGCGCGCTGGTTCGATGCGTCGGCCCGCCGCGATGGGTTGCTGGAGCTGATCGCCACCCAAGCTGCCGCCCTCGATCTGATCGACGACGAAGCCGCGCTGACCGAAGCGGACATCGACGGCCTGTCCGCCGATCTGGCCGAGCTGGAAGCGACGTTGATCCCCAGCGGGCTGCACGTCGTCGGCCAGCCGATGGATGCGAACGCCGCCGAAGAGCTCGCCGCCGAAATGGCCGCTGCGCAGGATGCCGATATTGGCGAAATCCGCGAACGGCTGCTGGCCGAAACCGAACTGCCCGCGCTGCGCCACGCATTGGGCGGCGGCTATATCGCGCCGGTAGCGGGCGGCGATATCCTGACGACCGGCGATGTGCTGCCGACGGGCCGCAACATCCACGGCTTCGATCCCTTCCGTATGCCTACCGCGTTCGCCTGCGCGGACGGGGCGCAGCAAGCCGATCGTCTGCTCGCCCGGCACGCCGAAGAGGGCAAGGGCCTGCCCGCGAGCATCGCGATCGTGCTGTGGGGCACCGATACGCTGAAATCGGGCGGTGCGCCGATCGGCCAGGTTCTGGCGCTCTTGGGTGCGCGCCCGCGGTTCGATGGCTTCGGCCGCCTGGCGGGCGCGGAACTTATTCCGCTGGAAGAGCTCGGCCGCCCGCGCATCGACGTAGTGGTGACGCTGTCCGGTATCTTCCGTGACCTGTTGCCGTTGCAGGTGAAGCTGATCGCCGAAGCCGCCTGGCTGGCAGGCGAGGCGGATGAGCCGGAAGCGCAGAATTTCGTCCGCGCGCACCGCATGGCGGAAATTGCCGCCGGGGCCGATCCGGAGGTGGCGTCGCTGCGCGTTTTCTCGAACGCCGAAGGGGCTTACGGCGCCAACGTCAATCATCTGATCGAGGCGGGCCTGTGGGAAGGCGAGGATGAGCTGGCCGACCAGTTCGCCGCGCGCAAGGGCTTCGCCTATGGCCGCGACGGCAAGGCAAGCGCGCAGCCCAAGCTGCTCGATTCGCTGCTCGGCCATGTCGACCTAGCCTATCAGAACCTGGAATCCGCCGAACTGGGCGTCACCTCGATCGACCATTATTTCGATTCGCTGGGCGGCATGACCCGCGCCGCCAGCCGCCGCGGCGGGGCCACCGTGCCCGTCTATATCGGCGATCACACCGGCGGGCGCGCCAAGGTGCGCACCATGGCCGAACAGGTGGCGCTGGAAACGCGCACCCGCGCGCTCAACCCGCGCTGGTATGAGGCGATGCTGGATCACGGCCAGGAAGGCGTGCGGCATATCGAAGCGTCGGTGACGAACACCTTCGCCTGGTCCGCAACCACCGGCCAGGTGCAGCCCTGGGTCTATCAGAAGCTGACGCAGACCTATGTGCTGGACCCGGCGATGCGCCGGCGCCTGTCCGAACTCAATCCCACCGCCTCTGCCCGCATGGCCCACCGCCTGATCGAGGCGCATGACCGCCACTATTGGACCCCCGACGCCGCCACCCTCGCCGCGCTGCACGATGCCGGCGACGAACTCGACGATCGTATGGAAGGAATCGCCGCATGAGTACCGCGACGCTGCTCGAACGCGCTGCCGGACGCCGCCCGGACGGGGAGGGCTCGGTCCAGTACAAGCCCGATCCCTCGCTGAAAATCGACGGGGCGCAGGTGTTCGCCATCTACGGCAAGGGGGGTATCGGCAAATCCACCACCAGCTCGAACCTTTCGGTCGCCTTCTCCATGCTGGGCAAACGCGTGCTGCAGATCGGCTGCGATCCCAAGCATGACAGCACGTTCACGCTCACCAAGGCGCTCTGTCCCACGGTGATCGACATCCTGGCGGAGGTCGATTTCCATTCCGAGGAGCTGCGGCCCGAGGACTATGTGTTCGAAGGCTATAACGGCGTGATGTGCGTGGAGGCCGGCGGCCCGCCCGCAGGCACGGGCTGCGGCGGCTATGTGGTCGGCCAGACGGTGAAGCTGCTGAAGGAGCATCACCTGTTGGAAGATACCGATGTCGTGATCTTCGATGTGCTGGGCGATGTGGTGTGCGGCGGTTTCGCAAGCCCGCTGCAGCATGCCGACAAGGCGATGATCGTCACCGCCAATGATTTCGATTCCATTTTCGCGGCGAACCGCATCGTCTCCGCGATCCAGGCGAAGGCGAAGAATTACGACGTGCGTCTGGCGGGCGTGATCGCCAATCGCAGCCGCGATACGGACGAGATCGACCGGTTCAACGCGCAGACGGGCCTGAAGCGCCTGGCCCATTTCGGCGATCTCGATGCGATCCGGAAGAGCCGCCTCAAAAAGGCGACGATCTTCGAAATGGGCGACGATCCGGACATCGTGGCCGTGCAGAAGGAATATCTGCGCCTCGCCCAGTCGCTGCTCGACGGCGTGGAGCCGCTGGAGCCGCGTCCGATGATCGACCGCGAGCTGTTCGACTTTCTGGGGTATGACTGATGGCCAGCGCCACATACGATCTGCGCCGGGCCGAGCTCACCCGCTATTTCGATCGCACTGCGGCCGATGCCTGGGAAAAGCTGACGTCCGATGCGCCGGTCAGCCGCGTCCGCGCGACGGTGCGTGCCGGGCGGGACCGGATGCGCGCGCTGCTACTGTCGCGCCTTCCTGCCGATCTAGCGGGCACCACCCTGCTCGATGCAGGCTGCGGCACGGGCGCGCTGGCCGTGGAGGCGGCGGGCCGCGGCGCGCAGGTGACCGCGATCGACGTCAGCCCGCGCATGATCGAGATTGCGGGCGACCGCTATGAGGGCGCGACCATCGATTTTCGCGCCGGCGACATGCTTTCGCCCGAACTGGGCCGCTTCGACCATGTCGTCGCGATGGATTCGCTGATCCATTACGCCGCCGCCGATATCGTGTCCGCGCTGGCGGGCCTTGCCGCGCGCACGGAACGCTCGATCCTGTTCACCATCGCACCCTCAACCCCGCTACTGGCCGTCATGCACCGCGTCGGAAAGCTCTTCCCGCGCGGCGACCGGGCGCCCGCGATCGAGCCGGTGGCCCCCGCGAAGCTGGCCCGGCTCATCGCGGGCGATCCGCGCCTTTCCGGCTGGCGGATCGCGCATCAGGAGCGCGTGACCAGCGGGTTCTACATGAGCCAGATGATGGAGCTGGTTCGCCGATGAGCGCATTTGCCGCCCGAGCTGTACGCATCTGGCGCGCCATTCCGGCCGAGCTGCTTCCGCTCGCCGAGGCGGCGGAGGGGTTGCCGATGGGCCGCCTGCTGCGCCTCAGCCTGGTGCAGGTGAGCGTGGGCATGGCGCTGGCGCTGCTGAACGGCACCCTCAACCGAGTGATGATCGTGGAGATGGGCATTCACGCAGGATTGGTCTCCGCGATGATTGCGCTGCCGTTGCTGATTGCACCGGTACGCGCGCTGATCGGCCAGAAGTCCGATCATCATCGCTCCGTGTTCGGCTGGCGGCGGGTGCCTTATATCTGGCTCGGCACCATGGCGCAGTTCGGCGGCCTCGCGCTGATCCCGATGTCGCTGATGCTGATGGGCCACGCGCCGACCGCTTCCGGTTTGCTTGCCGGAGAGATGGGCGCGTTGCTCGGTTTCTTCCTGGTCGGTATCGGCCTTCATACCGAACAGACCGCCGCGCTGGCGCTCGCCTGCGACGCTGCGCCGGAGGACAAGCGTCCGCGCGTGGTGGCATGGATGTACGTCTCGCTGCTGCTCGCCATGGTGTTGAGCGCGCTCGTCTTCGGCTGGCTGCTGGACGATTTTACGCCGCGCCGCCTGTTCATGGCGGTCAGCGGCGCGGCGATGGTCACCGTGGGGCTGAACATCGTGGCGCTGTGGAAGCAGGAGGGGCGGGGATCGGCTCCGCAGCGCAGCGACGATGCGCCGGTCAGCCTGATCGCCTCTTGGCGCGCCTTCGATCGCGGTGGGCGCGCGCGGCGCATGCTGGTTGCCGTTGGCCTCGTCACCATGGCGTTCAACATGCAGGATGTGCTGCTGGAGCCCTATGGCGGCGAGATCCTGGGCCTGTCGGTCGGCGCGACGACGCTCCTGACGGCGATCTGGGCGGTCGGCTCGCTCGGCGGATTCTGGATGGCGCAGCGCGGATTGCGCATGGGCCGCGATGCCTATCTGCTGGCCGCTTATGGCGCGATCATCGGTTTGCCCGCCTTTGCCGCGGTGATCTTTTCCGGCGCGCTCGATGCACCGTGGATGTTCCGTACCGGCGCATTCCTGATCGGGCTGGGCGGTGGCCTTGCATCGGTCTCGCTGCTTCACGCCGCGACCGCGCTGGCGGAGGAAGGCAGCTTCGGCTTCGCCATCGGCGCCTGGGGCGCGGTGCAGGCCAGCGCGGCTGGCCTTTCCATTGCGTTCGGCGGCGTGCTGAGGGACTGGCTTCACGCCAGCGGCGCGGGCCGGACGGTGATGGGCGAGGCGGCTCCCTACGTCCTCGTCTATCACATTGAAATCGCGCTGCTGTTCGCCGCGCTGATCGCGTTGGGGCCGATGGTCAGCCGCGCACGTACTGCCGCCCGTCCGGTCGGGCTCGCGGAATTTCCCTCATGATTGCTAGCTGGAGGACATCATGCCGATAGGGGCCTTTACCGAAAGCCTGGACCTTCCGCTGGTCTTGGTGAACGTCTTTTTCCTCTTCTTCCTGTGCCTTGTCTATTACCTGCGCCAGGAGGATAAGCGGGAGGGCTATCCGCTCGTCTCCGATCGGACGGAACGCTCGGACGGCCGCGTGGACGTGGTCGGCTTCCCGCCGCTTCCCAGTCCCAAGACGTTTATCCTACCGCATGGCGAGGGCACCACACAGGCCCCGCATCCAGAAGAGATCGAGGAGGTGCCCAGCGCCTTTGCCGGCAACCGCAGCGGCCTGCCGGTGAACCGCGAAGCGGCTGCGCTCGGCACGCGCCTTGGCCCTGGCTCCTGGACGGTACGGCGTGATCTGCCCGAGCTTACCCACAATGCGACCCCGGTGTTTCGTCCGCTACGCTTCGCAACCGCTTTCGACGTGATGAAGGGGGAACCCGATCCGCGCGGCTACACCGTCCTCGGCATGGATCGCCGCATCGCCGGAACGGTCACCGACATCTGGGTGGACGAGAGCGAGCATATGGCCAAGTTCCTTGAGGTGGAGCTTGCCTCCGATGTCTTCGGGCTGCGCAGCGAGGATGCCCGTCCCGAACGCGAGATGGAAACGGTGGGTGTCGTCGTGACCGATGAGATTATCGAGACGCCGCGCGGCACGGTGGAACGCATCGAAGTCGACGAAATCGTCGCGCCGGCGGAAATCTCGGATGACGAATACGGCGCGGGCGACTGGGAGCGCAGCCCTGCGCCGCGCGGCTCCATCCTATTGCCGATGGATTTCGCCGCGGTGAGCAAGCTGCACGGCACGGTCAGCTGCGGCGCAATCACCGCCGATCAGTTCGCCGGTGTGCCCGGCCGCAAGTTCGATACGGTGATTACTTCGCTCGAGGAGAACCAGCTGCGCGGCTATTATGGCGGCGGCTATCTCTGGGCCGATCCGAAGCGGGCGGAGCCGGTGCTGTGAGCGTGCAGCGCGGCCTGACGGATGCCGAGCGTGCCGCCGGGCTCGATGGCACGCTGCCGGCCGGTGAGACGATCCTGTGGCAGGAAAAACCGCAGCCGCGCGCGCTGACCCGTAGCATTTTCCATGCACGCGGCCTGGCAACCTATTTCGGTACGGCGGCGCTGCTCGTCTTCATGCTCAGCGTGGTGGAATATCCGGTGGGGCAGGCGGTTGCGGTCACTACGCTGCTGCTGCCCTTTTTCGGGCTGGCTTATGGCATTCTCGCGCTGATCGGGCGGGCGACGGCGCGGGCGACCACCTACACGCTCACCAACCGGCGGGTGATCCTGCACATCGGCATCGCCTATGAAATGACGGTCAGCGTGCCGCTTTCCGCCGTCCGCAACGCCTCGCTGCGCCTGCGTCCGGATGGCAGCGGAGAGATCGCGCTGAAGGTCACCGATGTGAACAATGTGCGTTATATCGCGCTGTGGCCGCATGCGCGCGCCTGGCATTTCCTGAAACCCCAGCCGATGCTTCGCGGGCTTTCGAATCCGGACCGGGTTGTCGAGACGATCGGCGAAGCGCTGATCGCGTTCAACGCCACCGGTCGCCGCGCCGTCCCGGCGGAGCGCTACGCCGAAGCGGCCACGGCGCGTGAGGCGGTGGCCGCGTGACCGTTCTGACCGACTTTTCCGGCGAACCACGCGAATCCCGCCCAGCCGCGCATGATCACGACCAGATACATGTGCCGCGTCCGGTCATCTGGCTGACGCTGGCGCTGATCCTGTTTACCATCGCCGCGGTCAGCATCGGGCGCATTTACGACATCGGCCTCACGCGCGAGGGCGCGCTGGCGGAGACCCGCGCCGTCAGCTTCCGTTTCCGTGCGCCGCCGATCGGCGAGACGCCGATCGCCATTGTTGCCACCCGCGCCGATGGCAGCAGCGTCGTTCTCGCCAAGGAAAATGAGGAAACTTTCCCCCGCCTGATCCTGCGCAGCTTTTCCAATATCCGCATGCGCGAAGGCGTTGATCCCGACACGCCGATCCAGCTGATCGAGACCGCAGACGGGCAGCGCCTGCTCGTCGATCCCGCCACGCATCGCACGATGCGGCTGGCCGCGTTCGGCCCGGAAAATCAGGAAATGTTCGATCCGGTGTTCGAAAGCAGTCCGGAGAAAGGGCCCGCGATATGACGCGCCGCCGTTTCCAGTCCGGTTGCCTGGTAGAGGTGGTGAACCGTTTCGAGAGCCTGGGCGCCCATGTCCAGCTTGACGGCGATGTCGCATTGGAGCCGGGCGACCGCGTGATTGTTCACGGCCCGCCGATCGTGGTGCCCTATGGCGAAAGCCACAGCGAGCGGCGCACCGCCACCGTTACCCGCGCAGGGCCGCTGCGCGCCTTCTGGGCGCGCCATGTTGCGCAATGGGATCTTACCTCGCTTTACGAAGTCGGCTTCGACGGAGAACCCGCATGACCGCTTATGCCTCGATCAAGCCTGCCGACAAGGCGGCGCCTAACGAAACCACAAGCGAGGCCCAACGCGACACGCTGCTCTCTCCGCGCTTTTACACCACCGATTTCGACGAGCTTGACCGCACGGACGTGTCGCCGGTTCGCGAAGATTGGGATCAGGTGGTCGCCGAGCTGGCCGAGGACGGCAACCGCCGCCACTTCAAACGCAACGACAACTGGGTGGTGCCGAGCCTGGACAGCTACCCGCCCGAATTGCAGCGCGAATTCGTGGACTTTCTTGTGAGCTCACTGACGGCCGAATTTTCCGGCTGCGTCCTCTACAAGGAAATGAAGCGGCGCGGCACGAACGAGGATATCTGCCGCCTGTTCGGCTATATGAGCCGCGACGAAAGCCGGCATGCGGGCTTCATCAACGATGCGCTGAAGGATTTCGGCATCGGCGTGAATTTGGGCTTTTTAACGCGCGAGAAGAAATACACCTTCTTCAAACCGAAGTTCATCTTCTACGCGACCTATCTGTCCGAAAAAATCGGTTATGCGCGCTATATCACCATCTATCGGCATCTGGAAAAGCATCCCGAGCGCTGCTTCCACCCGATTTTCCAATGGTTCGAGCAATGGTGCAACGACGAGTTCCGTCATGGCGAAGCCTTCGCACTGCTGATGAAGGCCGATCCGAAGCTGACCGCCGGGCGCAACCGCTGGTGGATCCGCTTCTTCCAACTCGCCGTCTACTGCACGATGTATGTGCGCGATCATGACCGGCCCGCTTTTTTCGCGGCGCTGGGCATGGAGCCGGGCAAGTTCGGCCGCGACGTGTTCCGGCTGACCAACGAAATCTCGAAGCAGATCTTCCCGAGCCTGCACGATGTCGACGATCCGCGCTTCCTCGCGGGCCTCGAAAGAATGCGCAAGATCGGCGAAGGCTTTGCCGCCAGCCGCAAGAAGGGCCGCATCCTCGGCGGTCTTCAGCGCTTGGGCCTGCGCGCTCGCGCCGCCGGTGTGTTCGCGCGGCTCTACTTCCTGCCGCAGCAGCAAAACACGCCGCCCGCTTCCCCTGTGCTTCAGCCAACCTGGTGACCTGATATGACCATCGCCCTAGCCATCATCTTCGCGCTGTTCATCTGGTGGGCCAGCACGGTCGCGATCATCTATCTCGACGGACTGAAGCCGCACACCTTCAAATACAGCCTGGCGGGCATGACGGTGGTGACCATCGCCTCGCTCTACGGCCTGTATCTCACGAAGAACGATCCGACCGTTCAGGGCGCCTATATCGCGTTTACCTGCGGTCTGCTCGCTTGGGGCTGGCAGGAATGCAGCTTCTATATGGGAATGGTGACGGGCCCGCGGAAACAGGCCTGCCCGGAAAACTGCAAGGGCTGGGCGCATTTCGGCCATGCCATTCAGACCAGCCTTTATCATGAGCTGGCGATCATCGCCTCGGCGATCCTGGTGGTTGCGCTCACCTGGGGCGGGGCGAACCAGATCGGCACCTGGACCTTCATGATCCTGTGGTGGATGCATCAGTCCGCCAAGCTCAACGTGTTCCTGGGCGTGCGCAACCTGAACGAGGAGTTCCTGCCCGAACATCTCACCTTCCTGAAGGGTTTCCTCAACAAGAAGGCGATGAACCTGCTGTTCCCGTTCAGCGTCACCATCTCCACCGTCATCACGGTTATCGTGGCGATGCGGGCCTTTGCCGGGGATGCGACCGCGTTCGAGCAGGTGGGCTACAGCTTCCTCACCGCCATGATGGCGCTGGCGATCCTGGAACATTGGATGCTGGTGCTGCCGATGCCCGCGGGCAAGTTGTGGAATGCAGGTCTGAAATCGCGCGGCAATGCCCGCCCGTTCGATGCGGAAATCGTCGTCGGCTTCCTGGGCGCGGGCAAAACCACTTTCCTGAAGCGCGTGCTGGCCGCCGCCGATCCGTCGGTGAAGACGGTCGTGCTGGTCAACGATTTCGGCGAGCTCGGCATCGATGCAGGGCTTCTGAACGGCGACAGCGCCGAAGTGGTCGAGCTGCCCAATGGCTGCATCTGCTGCAGCTTGCGCGGCGATGTCACCACCCGCCTGCGCTCGGTGATCGAGGAGCAGCAGCCCGACCGTATCCTGATCGAGCCATCGGGCGTCGCCGATGTCGCGGCGCTGATGGGCGTGATGGAAGCGCCCGAGCTGAAGCCGCTCGTCCGCTCGATCACGCTGTGGACGGTGATCGATGCCGCCGCGTTCCTGGCGGATTACGCGCGCCTCCACGATTATTTCACGGTCCAGGCGCGTCTTGCCCCGGCCTTCGTGCTCAACAAGACTGATCTGGTCGATGCCGCGGAGCTCGCCGCCGTCACCGAGACCCTGCACATGATCAATCCGGAAGCGGAAATCCTGCCGGCCAAACATGGTGCGATCGATCCCGCGCGGCTCACCGCCGGGCCGAAGCTGGAGGCCAGGCCCGACGCGGCGCATGACCATGATCATGAGCACGATCATCATCACGGCCACGATCACCACGCCGCACCCGCGCTCGGTTTTGCGAATATGAGCCTGCGTCTGCCGCAGCCAATCCCCGTCGCGGCCCTGCGCGCGAAGTTGGATCGGCTTGTTGCGGGCGAGGCTGGGCGGATCGAACGCCTCAAAGGCCTTGTCCCCAGCGGCGAGGGCTGGCTGCGCTTCGATATCTCCGGCGGCCGCGCGCAGATCATGATCCACGCGCCGCGCGAAGACGAAGAGCCGCGCGTCATGATCATCGGCAGCGGCCTGGACCGCGAGAAATTGACCGAAATGTTCCAGTCGGGCGGGGCGCCGGTCGCGCGCCTCGTCGCGAACGCCTGAGGGAGGATAATATGGATTTCGAACGCTTCTTCGAGGACAAGCTGGACGAGCTGAAACAGGCCGGCAACTATCGCTATTTCGCCGATCTGGAACGCCGCGCCGGGCACTTCCCGCGCGCTCTGCACCATGGCGAAACCGGTTCGCGCGATGTCACCGTCTGGTGTTCGAACGACTATCTCGGTCAGGGGCAGAACCCGCTGGTGCTCGCCGCGATGGAAGATGCGCTGCAGGAATGCGGCGCGGGCGCGGGCGGCACGCGCAACATTTCCGGCACCACGCACCATCATGTCCTGCTGGAGCGTGAGCTGGCGGACTGGCACGGCAAGGAAGCCGCGCTGCTCTTCACCTCCGGCTATATCTCCAACTGGGCGACGCTCGGCACGCTGGCGGCGAAGCTGCCCGATTGCCTGGTGCTGTCGGATGCGAACAACCATGCCTCGATGATCGAGGGCATTCGCCACAGCCGCGCCGAATACAAAATCTTCAAGCATAATGATCCCGCCGATCTGGAGCGCCTGCTGGCCGAGGCTGATCCGGCACGGCCCAAGCTGGTGGCGTTCGAAAGCGTCTACTCGATGGACGGAGATATCGCGCCCATCGCGCAGATCTGCGACGTGGCCGAACGCTACGGCGCGATGACCTATCTGGATGAGGTGCACGCCGTGGGCATGTACGGCCCGCGCGGCGCCGGCATCGCGGAGCGCGAAGGGCTGTCGCACCGCCTCACGGTGATCGAGGGCACGCTGGGCAAGGCCGTGGGCGTCGTCGGCGGCTATATCGCGGCTTCCGCGAAGCTCGTCGATTTCATCCGCAGCTTTTCGAGCGGCTTCATCTTCACCACCGCGATCCCCCCCGCCATCGCCGCGGGCGCGGCGGAAAGCATCCGCTATCTGAAAAAGCACAGCAATGAGCGGGACGGCCAGAAGGAACAGGTCGCCTATCTGCGGCAGAAGCTGGACCGGGCGGGTATTCCGCACATGGAAAATGAAAGCCACATCGTGCCCGTCATGATCGGCAATGCCGAGAAATGCCGGCGTCTGGGCGATTGGTTGCTGGAGCGGCACGGTATCTATGTGCAGCCGATCAATTATCCCACCGTGCCCAAGGGCACAGAGCGGCTGCGCTTCACGCCCTCGCCCTGCCACAGCCATGCGGATATCGATGCGCTGGTCGATGCGCTCGCGGATCTATGGGGCCAGTGCGCGCTGGCGCATGTGGCCAAGGCCGCCTGACGGGCCGCCGCGCCATGGCCTCCCGCCCCGATTTCGACAATGTCGGCACTGCGGAGGAAGAAACCGCCCATGGCATGGCGCGCCCTTCGCTCAACAAGTTGAACGAGTCCCCGGCGACCCGAATATTCCACATCCTCGAACGGCTGCTGCTAATTTTCGTGGCGCTCATGACGTTGGGCGGCGCGGCCAGCGAGGTTTACGGTATCTGGTTGCGGCAAGAGCTGAACCTGGCCGACATCCTGCTGATGTTCATCTATACAGAGGTGATCGGCATGGTTGCGGTTTTTTACACGGGCCGCGCGACCACGTTCGTCTTCCCCATCTTCATCGCGATTACCGCTCTGGCGCGTCTGATCATTTTACAGGGCAAGGAAATGGCGCCCGAAAACATCGTGTTTGAGGCAGGCGCTATCCTGCTCCTCACCGTTGCCGCCACGCTGATGCTGCGGATCAGCCGCCGATGAAGGCGAACCTTTTGGCGGCCCGCGCTTTGTCCGGCGCATGAGCGGTCTGCGCGAAAGCCTGGAAGGCAAATACACCCCCACGCTGCTGATCGCCCTGATCGCGCTGGTGCCCTATATCCTCGTCACCAGCGCCTCCACGCTGTACCAGCCCGATATCCTGAAAGGCGTCGGCATTTCCAAGAGCGGGGCGACGCTCGCCAGCTCCTTCGCTACCGCCGCCTATGCGTTCGGCGCGCTGTTGTGCGGGGATCTGGTGAACCGCTTCCGCAAGCACCGCCTCTTCCCCATTTGTGGGGGCATCGCCGCTGTGGGTTGGGCGCTGGCAGCCTTGGCGACCGGCCCCGCTTCCTATGCGATTGGTACGGTGCTGCAAGGCTTCGGCACCGGCATGCTACTGGTGGTTGCGCTGCCGCCTACCATCCAGAACTTCAGTTGGAAGCGCGTGTCGCTTACCGCGATGTTTATCAATATCGGCCTGTTCGGCGCGGTCGCGGCGGGGCCGCTGCTCGGCGGGGCGATCGCTGCGCTGCAGGGCTGGCGCTGGCTTTATGGCGCGTTCGCGGTGCTGGCCGGCGGGGCTTCGCTTCTCTCGATGGTCATCATCCCGGATGAGGAGCCGCCCAACCCCGGCTTGCGGTTCGATTGGCCCGCGCTTCTGCTGGGCCTGGGCGCCACGTTCCTGCCGTTCGGTGGCATCGCCATGGTGGGCGCTGCGGGGTTCGGCTCCCCGCTTGTCTACCTTCCGCTGGGCGTCGGGCTCATCTGTTTCTTCGCGCTGCTCCTCGTAGAATTTCACCATGATGAGCCGCTCGCCCCGGTGAAGAAGATGTGGAACACCATCCCCGTCATCGGAACGCTGGTCGCCACCATCGGCGGCGGCGTGTTCGTTACACTGATGGAGCTGACCATCGAGCTGGATCAGAAAGTGGGCGGCGAGGCTCCGCTGAAAACAGGGATCATGTTCTGGCCGCAGCTGGCTTCCGTGCTCGTCGCGGCGGTCCTTCTGGGCGCGCTGTTCAAGACGCGCTGGCTGCCCGTACTCGTCCTCATCGGCATGCTGTCGCTGTGCACGGGCGGCGGACTTCTTTTGATGGCGAAGACGCCCGATCACCAGACGCTGCTAATGGTCGCGGTAGGCCTGCTCGGTTTCGGCGCGGGTACCACCGTCAGCCCGGGCCTGTTCCTTGCCGGCATGTCGCTGAAATCCAATGTACTCGGCCGAATCGTAGCGCTGGTGGAGCTTGTCCGTTCGGTCGGAGATTTCATCATCGCACCGGTGATGGTGGCGCTGTCGAAAAGCTTTTCAAGCGGCGGCAGCGTGGACAGCGGCGGCATCGCCGATTCGGTGCTGATCAGCGTGATCGTCTGCGCCGGCACCGTGATCCTGTGCATCGCACTCTATTGGGGCGGTCGCATGGGCCTGCCAAAGCCGAAGATCCAACAATGGCTGGAGGAAGACGGCGTCGCCCTGGAAAGTCCGCCGCTACTCGCACGGTGGCGCTGACGATCCAGCGCTTTAGATCCGCGTTGCCTGAAGCAAGGGGCGATCAATCTACCCGGGCGCGTGGGAAATGCTGCACCGCCGACGTTATTTCCACCCAGGCATGTTTGCGATCCTCCCATACGGATCGAACCGGTTGCATGTCGTGAGCGTCATCGAACAGCCCGATTGGTATGCCGGTCACATCCGGATTTTTGGCGCCTTTCATCAGCACCGTAACCCCGCATTCCGGACAGAATCGTTGTTCGAAGACTCCGCCCGCGGCGGTCGGACGGGAAAAGCGCCTGGCCGCCCCTTCGATCTCGATTTCGCCATGCGGATAATAGGCTGCCACTCCGAAGGGAGCGCCCGATCGCTTCTGGCAGTCCGTGCAATGGCAGGCGACGACGGCCTTCGTCGGACCGGGCACGGTCACACGCAATTGTCCGCAGTGACAGGAAGCCCTCATCGCAACAGCCTTTCTGATCGGTTTTGCCTATTTAAACGTCCCGCCGCGCCGGGCAAATCTGCTTCATCGGCTGGCGAAGTAAGCTAACTGCGCGCTGTCTCGGCTGCGGCGTCGAACGTATCGATCGTTTTTGATAGCAGGTTCAGAAATTGGCTGCGCTCATCGGAAGAAAGCCCTGCCAGCGCGCTGGCATTGACCGCTAGCGCCGCTTCGATCGCCGGCACCTGCAGTTTTCGGCCCTTCTCCGTCAACCGGACCTCCTGCGCGCGCCCGTCAGCCTGGCTTGGCCTGCGATCGATCAGGCCGTCGCGCTGCATGCGCATCAGCGTGTTCGCCATAGTCGCCTGCTCGATACCGATCCGACGCACGAGATCGGCTTGGGTCAAGCCATCTTCCTCCCACAGCTGCACCATGATCGGGAAGACGCCGGTCGACAGGCCCAGCGGTTTGATCCGCGTTTGCAGAGCCGCTGCAAAACGTCGGGCAAGATCGTTGATCAGGTATCCAGCGGAGGTGGCGCGCGAAAACTGCATGCCTCCCGTTAGCTTACATAGTGGACTATGCAAACAAATAATAGCAAGCTATGTAACGTCATTGCGAGGCGATCGGAGTCGTCTGCACGCCATGCTTGGAGGAGCTTTTTCATGTCGAAGATCATTCACCCCGTTGCCGGCACGCTTGCTATTCTGCTCATCGGTATCTTCTGGTTCTCCACCCTCATCGCGGAGCTGTTCGGGACCAAGGCGCAGATTATCACCGTAAAGACGGCCATTCCCTGGGGGTTCCTCCTGCTGGTTCCCGCGCTCGCGGCTGCAGGTGGTAGCGGCGCCATACACTCCCGCGGCAGGCGGGGCGGCTTCATAGATCGAAAAATGCGGCGTATGCCGGTTATTGCGGCCAACGGCCTGCTCGTCCTGATCCCCGCAGCACTCTTCCTCTCTTGGAAAGCCGGGGCGGACGAGATTGACGGCGCATTCTATGCCGTTCAGGCACTGGAACTGTTGGCAGGAGCGGTGAACTTTACGCTGCTTGCCCTGAACATGCGGGACGGGCTGCGCATGACGGGCCGCCTTTCCAAGCGCCCCCGCAAGAGATTGCAGCTCTAGCTGGCCGATCGTTGGTGGCGCGTCCACCGGACCGGCGGCGGCACTAAACAAGGTCCGGCGGCCGAAGCCTCAACCTTGGCCGCCGTCCTTCTTCATCCGTGTGCGCCCGATCAGCGCTGCGGTTCGCCCTCATACTGCACCAGCGTGTCGGTGGCCGGATAGCCGACCTTCGGATGACGGGTGAATTGCGGAATCGCCGGGTTCGCTGCGGCCAGCGGATTGGCATAGGGACCCTCCGGCGGCGGTCCGATCAGCGCGGGATAGTAGACGTTGATCATGCCGCCTGTGGGCTTTTCCTGGCCCTGGTGGCAGGTCTTGCAGTCTGCCTTGGCAGAATCGCCCATTTTGCCGAGCAGCTTGGTTTCGGTCAGCGGTGCCAGCTTCGCCAGATAATTCTGGTTCATCATCGTGGTCATGGCGATGCCCGAATAACCGTTCAGGCGGTTGGGCGGGCTTTGCGACCAATCGAATAGCGCGCGGCTGTTGTGGCAATAGGTGCAGTTGACGCCGAGGCCGTCCGACATCTGCATCATCAGGATATACACCTGCTCGGCATAGTCGCGGTCATGCTGCGGGCTTTCGGGCACCTCAGGATGCACCAGCGGATGCTGCGCCTGCTGCGTTTTCCCGATGCCTTTGCCTTCCAGCAGGAACATACGGTTCGGGCGGGTGGGGAAGAATTCGCGGATGGTCTTGGCCTTGGTATTCCAAGGTTGCGGCTTGCCGACGATCCCGCCTTCCGGCGGCACCAGCGGCGCATCCACGAACCAGCGACTGTCGGGCAGGTTCTTGCCCGCATGGCAGCTGAAGCAGGTGATGCCCTGCGAACCGACGTGGTTGGTCCAGTTGGCATTCACGGTGCGCGTCATGACCAGCATCTGCCGCGCGATTTCCTTGCGCGGATTGTCCGCCGAATAAGGCTCGCCCGCCTGGTGGCAGAAGGCACAGCCCTTGTCCGGGGAAACCCAGGCGGTCATCGCCGCCATCGTCCGGTCGAACTCCGCCTTGGAGACGGTGCCCAGCACCTTGACGTTCTGATAGGCCGCACTGGCGGAAGGGCCGCCCGCCGCCACTGGCAGGAACTCGGGCTGCGCCGGATTGGGTTCGGCGCGCGAATCCTTGAACACCACCATCTCGCCCGCCGCCGGGCCGTAATCGGTGGAAAGGATCGGCGGCAAAGACCATTTCGGGATCAGCGTGACACCGCTCACCACCGCAAAAACGGCGGCTGCGCCCGGAAGTATCCAATCCCTGATCATCGGCCTGCTCCCTGTTCAGCCGCAAGCGACGGATCTGCGGGCGTTACGACCGCTGCGGTGCCACCCGGCGCGATATAGCCGTCCAGCGTATTGGGCGGCGTGGTCGGTGCGTACGGATACTCATATTCGGGCACCATGCCGTGCTTCATGCCCCACAGATACCAGTTGTCGACCACCGTGCCCGTCAGGAGCACGCCGATGCCGCCGGCCAGAACCGTCAGGACCGCGAACCACCAGGCCCAGCGGTGGATCGATTCCATCGTGGCGTTGAAGCCCATGGTCCAGCGCCAGAAAAGGGCGGCGCGTTCGGAGGCGGTGCCGCGGTCCACGATTTCGCGGCTTTCCCGCTCGGACCCGTATTTCGAGGTGGCAAGGATGGTGCCGCCGTGCATCGCGAACAGCATGGTCGATCCGTAGAGGAACACGATCGAGAACATGTGGAACGGATTATAGTACCAGTTGCCGTAGAGAACGCTGACCGTCGCGGTCCAGTTAAGGTGCGGAATGATGCCGAAATTGGGTGCCTCGCTCCAGTCACCCATCAGCACCGGGCGGATGAGACCGAGCGAGAGGAACAGGAAGATCGCGCAACCGAAGGCGAGCGCGACATGGCTGCCCATGCCGATCGATTTCGCGCGGCGATACAGCCGTACCCACCACAGGCAGACCGACACCGTCAGGCAGAAGCCGGCGATCAGCCACCAACCGCCCTCGGTGAGCGGCGGGAACAAGGAGAGGCCGTATTTGGCAGGTGGAGGATCGATGCCGTTCCAGATCACGCCCTGGGCAAAGCGCATCGGGTTCCAGTCCGCCTGCGCGGCCATGTTGAGGCCGATGATCTCGAACGCCAGCAATCCGAACAGGATCGAGAGGATGCCCGCCCAGCCCAGATAGAACGGGCCCAGCTGCGGATCGCCGATCTTGCCCAGCAGGCGCACAAAGACGTGCGTGTTGATGCGCTTTTCGTCGCCCGGCGGCAAATCCGGCCCCGGATCGGGGGGACCATCGATCAGCACCTGGCTGTAGAAGCTTTCAAAAACGCCCATGACTGTCAGCTCCCCCTAAAATTTGCCCAGAAGGTTCCAGATCGGCAGCTGGAGATACCAATCGAACCAATAGGGCCAGCCTTGCACCACGAAGGGACCGCTCACGATCATGCAGACCGCGCTCCAGAAACCGGCGTTCAGCGCCAGGAGATAGCCGGCGCGGTGGATGCCGATTTCGCCGACCGAGTAGAAGATCGCGTCGCGCGCCCAGGCATTCTCATGCTCGGCATATTTCACTTCCTTGCCCTTGCCCGGATTGACTGCGGAGAGGACGAGCCCGCCGTGCATCGCCAGGAACATCGTCGTTGCGAAGAAGCAGGTGACGGCCAGGATGTGGAACGGGTTGTAGTGGAAGTGGTAGAATTGATAGCCCACGTTCGACACCCAATCGAGGTGCGCCATGATGCCATAAGGGAAGCCGTGGCCCCATGCGCCGAGCAGCAGCGGACGGAAGACGACCAGGCTGACATAGGCGAATACAGCGAAGCTGAAACCGATGGGGATGTGCCAGCCGATGCCCAGCTTACGGCAAATCTCGATTTCGCGCAGCACCCAGCTGCTGAAAGCGCCGATTGCGCAGATGGTGATGAGCTGCCACAATCCGCCTTCGGCCAGCGGCGCAAAGCCCAGGCCGTATTTGAGCGGCGGCGGCGCGATGGTGATCTGCCAGATCGTATCGGCATGGCCGATAGCCGCGCCCCAGAAAATCAAAAGGCTGCCGAGCAGCGCAAAGAACAGGGCGGTTACCCCGAAAAAACCGACATAGAAGGGCCCGACCCAGAAATCGAACAGCTCTCCGCCGACCAGCGTTCCTCCGCGAACGCGGTACTTCTCTTCGAAGCTCAGCATGCTCATCGCCGGGGCATCCTTCTTTTGCCCATCCAGCGCTTCGGCCGGGTCAGGGCATTGCGTCCGGCCAGCGCCGGTCCGCTATTGTCTGAAAAGTGAGGAGGTGCCCGCGGGCACCGCCCCTTGAAGTTGTCCGCTTATTGCGGTCCCGCGGCCGGAGCCGTGTCGGACGTCGCCGGAAGCGTACCCGCCGGAACGTTCGTGGCCGGGGCCATCGCGCCGCTCTGGGTTGCCGGAGCGCCCGCAGCCGGAGCCATCTCGCCACCCGCTGCCGGACCCATGGGGGCCATCGGCTGCGCCGGATAGATCGCAACCGCTTCCACCTGATCGGAGGAACTGCTGTCGAGCCAGTTGTACTTTTCCGTGCCGAGCAGGATGAAGTGGATCAACAGAGCCAGCACCAGCAGGAAAGCAAACAGGCCGATCAGCGCGCGGCGCGGATCGAAAATCATCCATAATCTCATGAGAGTTTCCTTTCAGGACTTACAGTCCCACGCCCCAAGGCGCGAAAGCGTAAGTGAGAATATGGACGATGAGGGCGAACCCGGTGAAACCGAGGAAGCTGGTCGAGAAGAATTTGTGGAATTCCCTCGCTTCGCTCTCGGTCAGGCCGGACAGGCTCGGCCGGTCTTGCGGATCAAATTTTTCTGCCATAACGGCTTCTCCTCAAACGTCGCTTTCGGATCATCCAGGCAGCGAGAACGCCTGCGCCGCCGCATCGCGGGCGGTGTCGAGTGCGGTGGCAAAGGGGCCGGCGGAACCGGCGGGCCTTGCCCCGAAGCTGCTGGCGAGGGTCACCGGCAGATAAGCGGTGAACACCAGGCCGACGAGAAGATGATATCCAACCGCTGCATTATGCATGCGCCGCATGCGGCCGCCTGCCGGTTTCTCCATCGCCATGATCGCTCTCCTCCTCATGAATGTCCTCCCGGGCCTGAAACATGCGCCAGCATGTCCGCGCGCACCGCGTCTTCTCCGCGGCGGCGTGCTTCGTTCTCGGCTGCGTCGCGCAGGCGCTTGGCTTCCGAAATTCGCGTGAGCACCGGGAATTTGGCGAGCGCCGCATCGAACAGCGCCTGCGCCTCCCCGTCCCAGCCGATCGCCTGTTCGCTCTCGCTGGCGCGCGCCGGTGTCGCTTCCACCTGATCGAGCTGGCCCGCCAGCGGAATGACGTGGAAGAGCATGTCGAACAGCGCGTTGCAGACTTCCTGCACCAGATAGACCGCGCCGGAATATCCCATGAAGGGCGTGCCGGTGTGGCGGCGGATGATCGCGCCGGGGAAGCTTGCGGGGATGTAAGTCGCGCGGCTGCCCGCTTCGGCCATGTAGATGCGCTCGTTGATCGAGCCGAACATCACCATCGGCGGGTTTTCGGCAATCCGCTCTTTCACCGACTGGTTGTCCGGCTTCTGCCCGGCGATGCGCGAGACCGCGAAGCGGCAGGGCAGACCCATTTCCTCTTCCAGGAAGTGGCGCACGCCGCGTGCGTAGGTTTCATTGGCCACGATCGCGAAGCTCGCTGTGCCGAAGAAATCCTGCGTGACCGAGCGCCACAGATCCCAGATCGGCTTCAGCGTCGTCGCCTTCTCGCGCGCGATAAAGGGCTGGACGTCGAGGCCCAGCAGCTGGCCCAGCGTCTCGAGAAATGCGGTGGTCGACTGCATGCCGATCGGCGCCTGCAGATAGGGCCGGTCCAGCATCTCGCACAGCTTGCGGCCATATTCGCGGTAGAGGCAGATGTTGACGTCCGCATCGTTCAGCTTCTTGACGTCGGCCAGCGTGCTGCCGAGCGGGAAGCAGCAGTTCACCTCCGCGCCGATGCCTTCGACCAGCCGCACGATCTCGGCTGCGTCGCTCGGCCCGTTGAACATGCCGTAGCCCGGCCCGATGATGTTCACGCGGGGGCGCTCGCCCTCTTTCTTCTTGCGCGGGCGGACCTTGCCGCCGAATTCGCTCATCATCCAGGCGAGCGCGCGGTCCGCGGACTGCCACTGATCCTCATCGATGGTGCGCGGCAGGAAGCGCTTGATGTGCGATCCTTCGGGCACCAGCCCGCCACCGATCATCTCGGCAATCGATCCGGTGACGACCACCGCGGGCTTCGACGTGTCGAGCGTCGCGCCTGCGCGCGTGAGCGCCTGTTCGGTGCCGTCGCGCCCCAGCTCCTGTTCGGACAGGCCGGTGACGACGATCGGAAGCTCATGCGGCGGCAGCGCATCGGTATAATGCAGCACGCTGGTGACCGGCAGGTTCTCGCAGCCCACCGGGCCGTCGATCACCACCTGCAGCCCTTCTAGCGCGGTAAACATATAGACCGCGCCCCAATAGCCGCCGGCCCGATCATGATCGAGGACGAGGGTCATGCCGCGGCCCCTTCCGGCGCGAAGAACGCCTTCATGGCATCGAACCGCGGTTTGGACGTCATGGCGGCATTCACCACCTCGGCGATCGATCCCGCACCTGCCGGGCCCATCAGCGGGCGGGCGGAAATCAGATTGGTGAAGTAGAGCGCCGGGATGCCGCGCTCCTTCGCCTTCTGCACCACGGGGGTGGTGCCGATAGCGAGATCCGGTTCGAACGCCTCCATCGCCGCGCAGTCCTGCTCCAGGCTGGCGCGGAAGCGGACGGCGACGCCGCGCGCTTCCAGCCATGCCGCATCGATCTCGGCAAAGGGAGTGCGCGGGCAGGCGGTGCCGACATAGCGCAGATCCGCGCCGCTTTCGACGAGCAGACGCGCGACCAGCAGTTCGGAGCCTTCATAGCCCGACAGGGTGATGCGGCCCTTGATCGGCGACTGGGCGAGCGCGCCGCGGCAGGCGCCCAGCATGGCATTCTGTGCGGCAGTGACTTTTTCGGCAGCGATCCCGCAAGCATCGCCGATCGCGGCCAGCCAATCCTGCGTGCCTTCGACGCCGACGGGGCCGGAGCCCAGAACCGTGCGGCCAGCCGCCTCGAACTCGCGGATGCTGGCGGTGTAGAAGGGGTGGATTGCGGCAACGGCGGCGCAATCGAGCGCCTGATACAGTTCGCGCCATTCGCGCGTCGGCACCACCGGCCCGGCGGCCAGGCCGAGCGGGGCCAGCATGCGGCCCAGGATCACCGGATCGGCGGGGAACATCTCGCCCAGCATGGTGATGCTCGGAAGATCGGCCTTGCCCTCGCCCATTTTCTCTCTGGGCGCACGAACCGGCCCTTCGGCCACTTCCTTGCGCGCATAAGCCAGCATGGCGCCTGCCAGAACGTCCTTCGCCTCGGCATGGGTCGGCACGCCGAAGCCCGGCACGTCGATGCCGACGATGCGCACGCCGTTGATGCTCTTGGGCAGCAGCCGCAGCGGGACGCCGCTGGCGGTGGGCACGCACAGATTGGTGACGACGATCGCGTCATAATTTTCGGGGTCCGCCATGTCGTGGACCGCATCGCGGATATCCTCGAACAATTTGCCGGTGACCAGGCTCTCGCTGTTGAAGGGCACATAGCCCACGCTGCGGCGCGCGCCGTAGAAGTGCGAGGTGAAGGTGAGGCCGTAAACGCAGCAGGCCGATCCCGACAGGATCGTCGCGGTGCGGCGCATGCGCAGGCCGATGCGCAGGGAGCCGAAGGCGGGGCACATGCTCTGCGGCTGATCGTGCGGGCCCATGGGATAGTCCGCGGTCAGCTTGTCGAGCACCTCGCCCGCGCCCGCTTCCCCGGCGCGTGCGCGGATCGCGGCGCGGTCGCCATGGCAATCCACGCTGTCGGGTGCGGGTGCGGTCGCGCTAAGGGTTTCGCTGTGCGCCATCAGACCGTCTCGTAGATGACTTCGAGGCTCTTCGGCTCTGGCACCGGGCGTCCGTGCATGTCTTCCATGCTGGCGGGCTGCAGCACGTAATCACGGCCGGTCTCGTCGGCGGAGAACAGGTTCAGGAGCGCGTCCTGTTCCAGCGGAGACGGCTTGATCGGCGGCGCTTCGGCCACGTTCTTGGCCAGCTCCTCGAACAGGGGCGCCCATTCGGTGCCGGGCTTGCCGATGATCTGATAGTTCGCGCTCTTCTTGCGGATGTCGTCATTCGCGGGAATCGAGGCGAGAATCGGAATTTTCGCTTCGTTTGCGAAGGCCTGCGCCTCGCCCGTGCCGTCATCCTTGTTCACCACCATGCCGGCAACGCCGACATTTCCGCCCATTTTCGAGAAATAATCCACCGCGGAGCAAACATTGTTCGCCACATAAAGCGACTGCATATCGTTCGACGCCACGACGATGACCTTCTGACAGAGGTCGCGCGCGATGGGGAGGCCGAAGCCTCCGCACACTACGTCGCCAAGAAAGTCCAGCAGCACATAGTCGAAACCCCAATCGTGGAAGCCGAGTTTTTCCAGCGTTTCGAAGCCGTGGATGATGCCGCGCCCGCCGCAGCCGCGGCCGACTTCGGGGCCGCCCAGTTCCATCGCGAACACGCCGTCGCGCTTGAAACACACGTCTTCGATGCGAACCTCGTCACCCGCCAGCTTCTTTTTCGAGCCGGTTTCGATGATGGTGGGGCAGGCCTTGCCGCCAAATAGCAGACTGGTGGTATCGCTCTTGGGATCGCAGCCGATCAGCAGCACGCGCTTGCCCTGCTGCGCCATCATGTAGCTGAGATTGGCAAGCGTGAACGATTTTCCGATGCCGCCCTTGCCGTAGATCGCGATGATCTGCGTCTCTTTCTTGGCCGGGCCGGTCTCTTCGTCCTCGGCCGGATCATAAGCGAGGTCGATCGTGTCGCGGCTGGGACGGGGGGCGCCAAGGGTCATAATTCGCTCCAATCGAGCACCATTTTCAGGCAGTCGGTCTGGGTGAAGGCACGCGAATAGGCGCTGGCCGCCTCGCGTGCCGGGGCGTGGTCGGTAACGAGGCCGTCGAGGCTGAGCGCGCCGCTTTGGATAAGGCCGCGCACGGCCTGCATGTCGGCGGGCGTCCATTCGGCGGCGATACGCAGGCGGGCCTCGCGCATGAAGGCGGGGGCGAAGGCGAAATCGATGCGGCCCGGATAGAAGCCCGCAAGCACCAGCTCCCCGCCCTTGGCGAGGCGACCCATCAGCGGATCGATCAAGGCGGCGTCGCCCGAACAGTCCGCGATCGTGCGGTAGTCGCGGCGATCATCCGACTCGGCATTTGTGACGGCGTAGCCGGACGCGCCGCCGGTGCGCGCGGCATCGCGTTCCCACACGACCGGCATTCCGCCCTTGGCGACAGCGATCCGCGCCATGATGCGTCCGACGGTGCCATGGCCGACGATCAGATCGGGCAGCGCGCCGCCCGCAACCGCATGGTGCGCGGTGGCCGCAAGCGCCAGCAGAACGCCGCGCTCGTCACCCAGCAGATCGTTGGAGAGAAGGCGTTCGCCCGGCACGGTCAGCGTGCGTGCGGCCGCGCCGAACAAGGAGCGCACCTCGCCGAAGCATTTTGCGCCCGGCACGAACACCTTGTCGCCGACATGGAAGCGTGCGCTGCGGCTTTCGGCCACTTCGCCCACCGCCTCATATCCAGGGACGAGCGGATAGCCCATGCCGGGAAAGTGCGGCATGCGCCCTTCCCAGAGCAGCTTTTCGGTGCCGGTAGAGATGCCGCTACGCGCGATCTCCACCACGACATCGCCATCGGCAGGTGCGTCCAGTTCGATCGACTCGATAGCGAGTGATCCTGGCTCCTGCATTATGACGGCTTGGCTGCGCATCGTGTTCCTTCGAGAAGGCTGGCACCGTCTGTCGATCAGCGGCGCTAATCCGACTGTCAGAATATACTTACATTTTTTAGTGTCAAGCTGGCTGTACGGTTTGCGTGGCAGTCTGGACTGACAGAAGCGGGGAGGGCCGCCGCAGCTTTCGCGACGGTTTCAGCCCCGCATCGCGCAGCAGACGCCTGAGGGCGGCGGGCGTGCGAAGGCGGCCCGATCGCATGGCTGCAAAATAGGCGGCAAAATAGGCGGTCTGCGGATCGCGCCCGCGCTGCGCCATCGGTTCTGCGATGACCAGCCGTCCGCCCGGTGCAAGCGCGTTGGCGCCGCGCGCGATCATGGCGGCCGCGGAGGCATCGTCATGGTCGTGCAGGACGCGGACGAGGGTCACGACGTCGGCCTGGGGGAAAGATTTATCGGCGGGCAGGAGGGCCACGCGCCCGGCCAGTCCTTGGCGACGCAGCGAGTCGCGGGCCACTTCCAGCACGGGTGGGAGATCGGCCAGGCTGAGTTGCAGCTTTGGAAAGCGCCGTGCCAGCTCGGCAACGAACCGTCCGTCGCCGCCGCCGAGATCAAGCACATGGCTGGCCGCGCCGAAGTCGAACCCGGCGATCACAGCGTCCGCGACGAAACTTTGCGATTCGGCCATCAGCGCTGCGTAACCGGCGGCGTCGCCGCTGCCGCCGTCATAGGGCCAGAAGGATGCGATGCGTCCGTCGCCGCCCCCGCGCAGCATGGCCACCGGATCGGCCATGTCTTCATAGAGCAGCCGGTTGTGTTGGATCATCGCGCGCAGTCCGGTATCGGTCGCGACGACCAGCCCGTCGATCGATAGCGCGATGCGATCGCCCCGCCGCTCCAGCAGCCCTGTGGCGATGAGGCCCTGAAGCAGCGCCGCCGCGCCGCTTTCCGGCAGACCGGAAAAAGCCGGCCATTCGTCCATCGCGCAAGCCCGCTCGCGCAGCCGATCGAACAGCCCCAGTTCCACCGCAGCGAACAGCATCTGCGACTGTGAAAAGCCAGCCACCGTTCCGAACAATCGCTGTGCATGATGGGCCGAAATGCGCCGCCCCACCGGCATCCGCCCGATCCGGTCACGGAAGGAAGGATCGCCGAGCAGGCAGTCGCGAAGAGCTCGTAACCCGAACATCCAGCTATGTTTACAGCTAAAACCGACAAAAGAAATGGACAGTTGCGGGGGCGGGGCGCATGCTGTCCTCATGGGCAACACATCCGCTCCCGTGGTCATCGTCGGCGCCGGCATGGCCGGTTTGACTGCCGCGAACCTTTTGGCGGCGGAGGGCGTCGCGGTGCTTCTTATCGAGAAGGCGGATGCGCCGGGCGGCAAGATGGCCACCATTACCATTGAGGGCCGCGCGATCGACACCGGCCCCACCGTTCTGACCCTGGGCGATGTGTTCGCCGATCTCGATATCGACCTGCCGCAAATCGAGCCCGCCGATATTCTGGCGCGGCATTTCTGGTCGGACGGTGCCTCGCTCGATCTGTTCGCCGATACGTCCCGCAGCGCGGATGCCATCGCCGCTTTTGCGGGTGAGGAAGACGCGAAGGGATTTCACAGCTTCACCAAAGCGGGCGGGGCCATACTCAATGCGCTGGAAGACAGCTTCATGCGCGCGGACAAACCGGCAAACCCGATCGACCTGATGTGGCGCGGCGGCGTGAGGGGGCTATCCGGCTTTGCCAAGATTGATCCCTATCGCTCGCTCTGGAAAATGGTGTCGCAGCATTTTGCCGACCCGCGACTGCGCCAGTTGTTCGGGCGCTATGCCACCTATTGCGGTAGCTCTCCGTTCGAGGCGCCCGCAACGCTCGCCTTGATTGCGGAGGTGGAGCGGCGCGGCGTCGGGCTGGTCGAAGGCGGGATGGGCCGATTGGCCGAGGCGATGTGGCAGGGGGCCGAACGTGCGGGCGCGCAGGGCCGTTTCGGCACGGGCGTCGAAGAAATTCTGGTCGAGGGCGGGCGCGCAGCCGGCGTGCGCCTGTCCGATGGATCGACCGTGCAGGCGGAGACCGTGCTACTGACAGCCGATGCAGCGGCTCTTGCCGAGGGGCGTTTCGGCAAGGCCCCGGCCAAAGGACGCACGCGGTTCAAGCGCGCGGATCGATCCTTTTCGGCCTTCACCGTCGCCATGCTGGCCGATGCGGGGGACGCACCCCTCGTGCGTCACAATATCGCCTTCTCGGACGATAGCGAGGCGGAGTTCGCCGAGCTGGCGGCGGGCCGCATCCCATCCGATCCCACCGTTTATCTGTGCGCGCAGGACCGCGGGGCCGATGCCGCAGCCCAGCGTCCACGCGGCGGGCTGGAGGCGATGCTGATCGTCGTCAACGCACCGGCAGACGGCGACATTCATGACTATTCGCAAGCGGAGATCGATCAATGCATGACCGCCATATCGAACCGGCTCTCCCGCTCGGGGATACCCATCCGGATCGATCGATCCCGATGTTCGATCTCGACACCTTCGGATTTCGAACGCCGTTTTCCTGCGACCGGCGGGGCGCTTTACGGCCGGGCTTCGCATGGGTGGATGGCTTCGTTCCAGAGGCCGGGCGCGACCACGGGCGTGAAGGGGCTCTACTGCGCGGGCGGCAGCGTCCATCCGGGCGCGGGCGTGCCGATGGCCGCGCTTTCGGGCCGGGCGGCGTACCGCGCGATGCGCAAAGACCGCGCTTTGACATCGATCTCCCGCAGGGCGGATATGCCTGGTGGTATGTCGACGCGTTCAGCGACTGCGGACGCTACGGGCTGACGGTCATCGCTTTCGCGGGATCGGTCTTCTCGCCTTATTATGCCAGCGGATATCGCGCCGAACCGCTCGATCACTGCGCGCTCAACGTTGCGCTTTATGGGCGCAACGCCCGGTGGACGATGACCGAGCGGGGCACCGAAGCGGTCTCGCGTGAGCGGCAGGAGTTTCGGATCGGCCCCAGTGGCCTGCGCTGGGAAGGCGACACGCTGGTGATCGACATTGCCGAGACGACGCCCTGGCTGCGCCGCAAGGTGCGCGGGACGATCCGCGTGCGCCCGGAGGCTTTGGTCGACCGGCCCCTGGCGCTGGGCCGGAACGAGCGGCATTTCTGGTGGCCCGTCGCCCCCTGCGCGCGCATCGAAGTGGCGATGGACGAGCCGGAGGCGAGCTGGAGCGGCTGCGGTTATCTCGATATGAATGTTGGGGCCGAGCCGATCGAGAACGGCTTTTCGCATTGGGACTGGAGCCGCGCGACGCTGAAGGACGGGCGCACGGTCGTGCTGTACGATCTGATGCCGCGCGACGGCGCGCCCAATAGCCTCGCCGTCGCCTTCGATCCCGATGCCGAGGTGTCGGAGATCGATCTGCCTGCGCCCGCCAACTTGCCGCCCACGCTCTGGCTAATGGGTCGCCGGACGCGCGCGGACGCGGGCACCAAGGTGCGTGTGCGCAAGACGCTGGAAGACACGCCCTTCTACGCGCGCACCCGCCTCTCAACGCACTTGTTCGGGGAGGAGGTGGAGGCGATGCATGAGAGCCTGTCGCTAGACCGGCTACGCTCGCCCGCGGTGCAGTTCATGCTGCCCTACAAGATGCCGCGCCTGGCGGACCGGCGCACCAAGCCGCGTGTCCCCTGGCCGATTGCCGCGCGGCCTTCGGGGGATCGCTGAGCGCCACTTTACTCCCGGCCCGTGAGCTGCCCAGGGAAGGCCTAAACGTCGATGGCGCTTTTTATTGCGTCCGCCACGCGGCCTGACGCTTCTTCATGCGCCAGATGCCCTAGGCCGGAGAGCCATTCGGTTCGCCCATTTGGCACCAGCGCGGCGACCTCGCGTCCCTGGACGGGGGGCACCATGCCGTCCTCGCTTCCGTTCAGCAGGGTGAGCGAGGGTTCGAGGCGACCGAGATCGGCCTTCAGCCCGTCGAGATCCCAATTGGCCATCAGCGCCAGCGCGGCATCGACATGGGCGGAATGGCGGAACAGCCGCGCATAATAGTCCCGCTGGCGCGCATCGATGCTCGATCCGGTCTGGCCCAGAACGCGGTCCACCGCGCCGTCGTCCTGCGCGCGCCAAGCCATGAAGCTGGGCACCAGCGGGTTGAGGAACAGCATCTTGGCGATGGCCGGGAACAGGCGGTGCGCCGGTCCCTTGAACGGCAGTAGCGCCCCGTTCAGCGAGACGATCCCCCGCGGCGCGATCCGTCCGTCCAGCGCCATGCGCAGGGCCACCGCCGCTCCGGCGGAGTGCCCGGCGACATAGGTAGGCGTCTCGTCCAGTGCCTCCTGCAGTCCGCCTACCGCGCGCGCGACATAGGGCAGCGAAAGCATGCCGCTCGCGCGCGGGGAGGTGAAGCCGTGGCCGGGCAGGTCCGGCGCGATCAGCCGGAAATGCGGCGCCAATAGCGGCCAGATCGGCCCCCAGCTATGCGTCGCCGCGCCCGTGCCGTGCAGCAGCAGCAGCGTGGGGCCGCTCCCGCCGCGCTGCACATGCCAGCGGTGGCCGGCGGCGGTGACGAACGCACTCGCCTCGCGGTTCGGCCAATCGGCCCCGTCGCGGTCCCAATCCGGGTGGCTCATGGCGCCACGATCGCGGCGAGCGCGCCGTCATCGAGGCGGGGCAGGCGAACGTAGCGCGCGGCCATGGAGCGGGCGAGGGCCTCCACGCGGCGGTCCCCGCGCGCGGAGCTGTCGATCAGGATCGCCGGAATACGGGCGGCGGCAACGAGCGCGGCGATGGCTTCCGCATCCTGCTGCGCCTGCGCGCGGCCCGGTGTGCCGTCGCGCGCGATATTGGCGCCGCCGTCGGTCAGCACCACCAGCAGCGGCGCGCGGCCCGCCGATCGGCTGCGCGCGGCCTGCTCGAGGCCCGCGGCAATTCCGGCGGCGAGCGGTGTTCCGCCCCCGCCCGGCAGCGCCTGCAGCTCGCGCTTCGCCCGGGCGAGCGAGCGCGTGGGCGGCAACAGCGTTTCGGCAGCCGAGCCGCGAAAGGCGATCAGCCCCACTTCGTCCCGCCGCACATAGCTTTCGGCGAGCAAGTGCTCGACCGCGCCCTTCACCTCGGCAAGGCGCGCCAGCGCGGCGGAACCGGAGGCATCGACGGCGAAGATGGTGGCGCGGCGGCGTTGCGGCACCGGACGGCGCACGCGAATATCGTCGGTGCGGATGGCAGGGCGGTCTCCCGGCCCCCGTCCGCGCAGCCGCTGCATCGGAGCGGCGGCAATCAGCGTGGCGGCCAGATCGAGCCGGGCGCCGGCATGGGGCAGGCCCTTGCGAAGCTGCCCCCGCCGCCCGCGCGGCGAACCGCCGCCGCGGCTTGTCGCGCTGCCGTGCAGACCCGCGCCGGCCATGGCGCCGCCGCCGATTTCCAGCAAACCGGCGGGAAGCGCGGCCTGCGCTGCATCCACCAGCCGCTCCCCCAGATCGTCGCCTTCCTTCTGTTCGGCGGTGTCGGCTTCGTCGGAAGGGGGTGTTTCGTCCGGTTCCGGCGGCGGCGGTTCGGAAGGCTCTTCCGGCAACCGCCGCGCGCGCGGGGCGAGCGCGAGCCGCACCGCCCCCTCTGCGTCGCTGCGAGTCGTTTCCCCCGTGCCCCGACGCGCGGCCAGCGCACGCGCTACGGCGATGGCATGGCTCGGCGCACGCAATGATGCGATGCCGAGCACCGCCGCCAGTTCGCAGAAGGGCGCGACCAGATCGCCGGTTGGTTCGCCATCCTCGTCGATCGGCGGAAAGGCTTCGAGATCGCGTAGCGACAGGCCGTCGCAATCGACCCACATCGCCATGCGGTCCGCCAGCATCGCGCCCATCGCCCCGTCCGGCTCGCTCTCGTCGATCAGCACCACCCCGCCCGGGAAGGCCCCTTCGTCGAGCCCGCGCGCAATCAGTGCGGCGAACCGCTCGCCGATCCGCTCCGCACCCGCTACCAGCAGCACGCGGCCTTCCAGTCTCTGGGAGAGCGAACGGGTGCGCACGGTCCGCCCGGCGGCAACGCTAGCCATGACGTCGATGCCGCCTGTCAGCGCCTCGACATCGGCCTCGGCGGTTATGCGCAGCATGCCGCGTTCAGCCGCGGCGAGCCGTTCCAGAAGATGCGCGCGCACCGGGCCTTCGCGGGCGCGCAGAACCAGCGACAGTCCGGCCTCGCTCACCAGATCGATCGCCGCCCGCGCGTCCTCCATTCGGCGCGCGGCCACGCTCACGCCGCGATCTCTTCCAGCGCGCGTTGGACGCGGGCTTCGCCGTCGCCGCCGTCGAGGGGATCGCGGCGCAGGCGATGGGCGAGCGCCATCGGCGCGATGGTGCGGACATGCTCCGCAGTCACCTCCGTCTCGCCTTCCAGCGCGGCGAGCGTGCGCGCTGCACGGATGGTCACCAGTTCGCCGCGCAGGCCGTCGGTGCCCAGCGCCATGCAGATACGCGCGGCCTGTTCGATCGCGGCGTCGGGCGTTTCGATAGTGGGCAGCGCCTCGCGCGCGCGTTCGACGGCGCGGCGCAGTTTGCCGTCCTGCCGTTTCCAGTGGGCGACGAAGTCTTCGGGATCCTGCTCATAGGCGTCGCGCCGCTTCACGATCTCGATGCGCTCGGCAATGGACGTTGGTGTCGTGACCGAGACGGCGAGGCCGAAGCGATCGAGAAATTGCGGGCGCAGTTCGCCCTCTTCGGGATTGCCGCTGCCGACAAGCCGAATGCGAGCAGGGTGACGCACCGAAAGCCCGTCGCGCTCGACCAGATTTTCGCCGCTGGCCGCCACGTCGAGCAGCAGATCGACAAGATGGTCTTCGAGCAGATTGACCTCGTCGATATAAAGGAAGCCGCGATTGGCGCGGGCGAGCAGGCCAGGTTCGAATGCCTTTACACCCTCGCCAAGCGCGCGTTCGAGATCGAGCGCGCCGACCAAACGGTCCTCGCTCACACCCAGCGGAAGATCGACCATCGGCACCGGCGCCTTGGCGGTTTTGCTCCGATCCGTTTCGCGGCACTCGGCGCATCGCGCGGCGGCAGGCTCGGGCGCGCAACCATAGCGGCAGCCTTTCACCACGCTCATGTCCGGAAGCAATTTGGCCAACGCGCGCACCGCGGTGGATTTGCCGGTGCCGCGATCGCCGAGGATGAGGAGGCCGCCGATACTCGCGTCGATGGCGAGAAGCAGCAGGCCGCGTTTCAAAGGTTCCTGTCCGACGATGGCGGAAAAGGGATAAGGGCTGGTCATCGCCCATCTGCCTAGCAGACCCGGCGACGCTCGGCGACAGCGGAGCGATCAGCGCGCTTCGTTTTCCTGCGCCGCGGGAGTCGGCGATTCGATCTCTCGCCGCAGCGGCTCCAGCGAAACCTCCGGCGTGCGCACCTCGGTGCCGCCGCCCAGCGCCACATAGAGCGAAGCGAAGTTCTGGAGTTCCTGCCGCTGCGCCGTCAGCAAAGCCTGCTGCGCGGCGAAGAGATTGCGCTCGGCATCCAGTACTTCGAGATAATTGGCGGCGCCTTCGCGGTAGCGCAGGCGCGCGAGATAGGAGAGGCGGTCGTTCGCTTCCACCGCGCGGCGCAGGACCGCCACCTGATCGGCAATGTAGCGGCGCCCGGCGAGGGCGTTGGACACTTCCTGGAACGCGGTTTGCACCGCCTTGTCGTAATTCGCGACCGATTCGAGCCGCCGCGCTTTGGCAAGTCCTAGATCCGCCTCGCGCGCGCCCCAGTCGAAGATCGGCAGGTTCAGGCTGGGGCCGAAGCTCCAGGTGAAGGCGTCGCCGTCGAACAGGCCGCCGAGGCTCGTGGAAGCAAAACCCGCATTGCCGGTTAGCGAGATGTTCGGGAAAAAGGCCGCGCGCGCCGCGCCAATATTGGCCTCGTCCGCGCGCAGCTGCTCTTCGGCCTGCACGATGTCGGGCCGCACGAGAAGAAGGCGGGACGGCAGTCCGGCATCGAGCCGCGCGGTGACGGTTTCGTCGGCCAGCGACAGGCCGGGGGGCAGATCGCCAGGAATGCGGCCGCCGACGAGGACGGTGAGCTGATTGGTGGCGGTGGCGAGATTCTGCTGCTCGACGGCGACCTGCTGTTCGGCCTGCGTCAGGAGCGTTTCGGCCTGATAATAATCGAGTGCGCTGGTGACGCCGGCATCGAGCCGCAGCTTGGCGATGCGCAAGCCCTCCTGACGGCTTTCGACCGTGTTGCGGGCCAGTTCCAGCTGTTCCTGCGTCTCGACCAGATCGAAATAGGCCGAAGCGACGTCGCCGATCAGCGAGAGATAAAAGGCGCGCTGGGCTGCGACGCTGGCGAGATATTGCGCGCGCGCAGCCTCGGTAAGATTGGCGACGCGGCCCCAGAAATCGAGCTCGAACGAGGACACGCCGACGCCGACATTGAAACGGTTGAAGGTCGTGCCGCCCGATCCGCCGACAAGCGCACCGCCGCCACCTGCGCCGCCCCCGCCGGTACCGCCACCGCCCGCGCCGCCATTACCGCTGCCGCCATTGCCCGCGCCTGCACCGGTCCCGCCGCCTGCACCACCTAAGCCGCCGCCACCGAAGCCACCGCTGCCGATACGGGTGCGGACGGCGCTGGCGTTGAGGCCGACATTGGGAAGCTGCTGGGAGCGCTGGATGCGATATTGCGCCGCGGCCTGTTCGATCCGCGCGGTGGCCGCGAGCAGATCGCGGTTGTTGGCCAGCGCCTCGGCAATCAGCGCTTCCAGCCGCGGATCGGCGAAATAATTCTGCCAGGCCAGGCTGCTTGCAACGGCGCCGCCGTCCGGGCGATAGTCCGGATCATAGGCTAGATCGCTTGCTTGAGCCGGACGCGCATGATCGGGCGCGAAGTTGACGCAGGCGGACAAAGCCAGCGCGGAGGCCGAGACCAGGGACAGCCGGGCAGCGGGGCGGAGGGCTTGGCGGATCGTCATGCAGGCTGTGCCTTTCCTTGGTCGCTGCCGCCCGCGCCATCGCCGTCCGGTTCGCTTCCGTCCGCTTCCTCACCGTCGGTTTCCATCGTGCCGGCGGCGTGCGGCTGCTTGCGGCTGAGATGGCGACGGACCAGTAGATAGAGGAGCGGAATGATGAACACGCCGATGCCGGTGGCGGTGATCATGCCGCCCATCACGCCGGTGCCCACCGCGATACGGCTGGCCGCGCCCGCACCGCTTGCCAGCACCAGCGGCACCATGCCCAGAATGAAGGCGAGTGAGGTCATGATAATCGGGCGCAGGCGCAGCTTGGCAGCTTCCTTTACCGCCTCGATCGGCTTCAGGCCGCGCTCTTCCTCCTCGATCGCGAACTCGACGATCAGGATGGCGTTCTTGGCGGCGAGGCCGATGATCGTGATGAGGCCGACGTTGAAATACACATCTGCCGAGAGACCGCGCAGCATCGAGAACAAGACCGCGCCCAAGACGCCCATCGGCACGATCAGCAGCACCGAAAGCGGCACCGCCCAGCTTTCATACAGCGCGGCGAGCAGCAGGAACACGACCAGCGCCGACAGGCCGAGAAGCGCGCCGACCTGGCCGGCGGACTGCTTTTCTTCATAGCTGATGCCGGTCCATTCATAGCCGATACCATCGGGCAGCTTGTCGGCCATCTGCTCCATCGCCGCAATCGCAGCGCCGGACGAGCGGCCGCTCGCCGCCTCACCGGAAATCGTCATGGCGGGATAGCCGTTGTAACGCGCCAGGCTGGGCGGCTCGGCGGTCCATTCGGCGGTGGCAAAAGTGCTGAAGGGGACGAGCTGCCCCTGATCGTTCGGCACGCGCAGATCCATCACGTCCTGCGGCGTCATCCGGTCGGCAGCTTCGGCCTGCGCGATAACGCGCAGCACCCGGCCGTTGCGGTTGAAGTCATTGATATAGGTCGAGCCGAAATTGATTCCGAGCGCATTGTTGACGTCCGATATCGAGAGGCCGAGCGCGGTCGCGAGCGTGCGGTCGATATCGACGCGCAGGACGGGGCCGGCGGGCTGATCTTCCGGGCGGATATTGGTGATCACCTCGTTCTGGCTGGCCATGCCGAGCAGTTGCTGCTGCGCCTGGCGCAGCGCATCGCGGCCCAACCCGGCGCGGTCCTCCAGCTTGAAGGAGAAGCCGCTGGCATTGCCGAGCGACTGGATCGGCGGCGGCTGGATCACGAAGGCGATGGCCGACTGTATCTGGCTGAACACACCGGTGGCCTTTTCCACCAGCGCGCCCGCAGAACTGCCATCGCCGGTCCGCTCGCTCCAGGGCTTCAGGCTGGCGAACATCAGCGCGTTATTCTGGCCCTGTCCGAAGAAGCTGAAGCCGCGCACGATCACGAGGTTCTGCACCTCGGGCTGATCCAGCCAGAACTCCTGGACCGGGGCGATCGCCTCGTTCAGCACATTGCGGGTGGATCCCGGCGGGCTTTGTACGACGGTGATGACATAGCCCTGATCCTCGGTCGGCAGGAAGGCCGTGGGGAGGCGCATGAACAGGAACACGGTGATCGCAGCGAGCAGCGTGAAGACGGCCAGTCCGCGCATCGGTTTGGACAGAATGCGGCTGTTTACCTTCGCATAGCGCTCGGTCATCCGGGCGAACCAGCGGTTGAACGCGGCGAAGAACCCGCTGACCTTGTCCCACAAGCGGGCGAAGAAGCCGCGATCCTGATCGCCTTGCTTGTCGTCGCTCTCCTGCGCGCGCGTTTGTGCGCTTTCTTCTTCCTCCTCCTCTTCGTCCAGCGACGGGGCGCTGCCCGTGCCGCCTTCTTCGATCGGCTTCAGGAAGGCGGCGCACAGGGCCGGCGTCAGCGTGAGCGCCATGAGGGCGGAGAAGGCGATCGATATCGCCAAGGTCACGGAGAACTGGCGGTAGATGCCGCCCGTCGATCCGGGGAAGAACGCCATGGGGATGAACACCGCGATCAGCACCAGCGTAATGCCGATGATGGCGCCGGTGATCTGGTCCATCGCCTTGCGCGTGGCCTCCAGCGGCGGAAGGCCTTCCTCGCGCATGATGCGCTCGACATTCTCGATCACTACGATCGCGTCGTCCACCAGGATGCCGATGGCCAGCACCATGCCGAACAGCGTCAGCACGTTGATCGAAAAACCGAACAGCCACAGGCCGAGCGCGGCGCCTGCCAGCGCGATCGGCACGACCAGCGCCGGGATCACGGTGGCGCGCCAGTTCTGCAGGAACAGGAACATGACGAGGAAGACGAGCACCATCGCCTCGATCAGCGTCTTCACCACTTCGTCGACCGAGGTCTGAACAAACGGGGTGGTGTCATAGGGAATCGAATAGCTGACGCCCGGCGGCAGCTGACGCTGCAGCTCTTCCATCCGGGCCTTCACGCCCTCGGCCGCGGCAAGCGCATTGGCGCCGGTGGCAAGCTGTACGGCCATGCCGGCCATCGGCTTGCCGTTCAGCGTGGTGGTGGTGTCGTAGCTTTGCGCGCCCAACTCCACACGGCCCACATCTGCGACGCGCACCGTCGCGCCGCTTTGCGCCGCGCGCAGGATGACCTGCTCGAATTCCTTGATCGTGGAGAAACGATCCTGCGTAACGATAGTCGCGTTGATCTGCTGGTCATCGACCGTGGGCAGCGCGCCGAGCGAGCCGCCTGCGGTCTGGCTGTTCTGCGCGCTGATGGCCGCCACCACATCGGACGGCGTGAGATTGTAGCTCGCCAGTTTTTGCGGATCGAGCCAGATGCGCATGGCATATTCGGAACCGAACAGCCGGATATCGCCCACGCCCTGCACGCGGCGCAGTTCATCGACGATGCGGGTGGAGGCGATATTGCCAAGGTCCACGGCGTCATATTGCTCGCCCTGGCTGGTCAGCGCGACGATCAACAGGAAGCCGGTATTGGCCTGACGCACCGTAATGCCCTGCCGCCGCACCGATTCGGGCAGGCGCGCCTCCACCGTGGAAAGACGGTTCTGCACCTCGGTCTGCGCGATATCGATATCGGTGCCAGCCTCGAAGGTCAGCGTGATAGAGGCGGTGCCGTTCGACTGGCTGGTCGAGGCCATGTAGAGATAGCCTTCAACGCCGTTCAGCTGCTGCTCGATCACCTGGGTGACGTTCTGCTCCAGCGTCTGGGCGTCGGCACCGGGATAAGCGACCGAAATGGTAAGCGAGGGCGGGGCGACCTGCGGATATTGCTCGATCGGCAGGGCGCGCAGGGCGATGATGCCGCCCAAGAGCACACCGAGCGCAATTACCCAGGCAAAAACCGGTCGGTCGATGAAGAAACGTGGCACGCGCGCGCTCCGCCCTTACTGGGTCTTGGCCGCAGCGCCCGAAGGCTGGCCGCCGCTTGGCTGCGGACGGGCCGTGCTGCCCAGAACCGAGCGGCTGTCCTGAACCTTTACAGGCGCGCCGGGGCGGATCTTCTGCAAATTGCTGACGATCACCTTGTCGCCCGGTTTCAATCCGCTTTTGATGATCCAGCCATTGTCGACCAGCGAACCCAGCTCGACATTCTGGCTGCGTGCCTTTCCGTCCGGGCCGACCACGAATACCGTTGAACCGTTCTCGCCCACCTGCACGGCGCGCTGAGGCACAATGATGCCGCCTTCGCGCTGGCCGGCAAGAATACGTGCGCGCACGAAATCACCGGGAAGCAGCAATTGTTGCGGGTTGGGGATTTCGCCGCGCAGAACAACCGCGCCGGTGCTCTGATCGACCGAATAATCGAGGAAATTCAGGCGCCCCTTGATGGGATAAGGCGTGCCGTCCTCAAACTGCACCTCGAACTCGATGCGGCCATTGGGGTCGAGCTCCAACTCCCCCGATGCGATGGCGCGGCGGATGTCCAGCACCTCGGATGAGGCCTGCGTCAGCGTCACGAAGATCGGATTGAGCTGCTCGATCCGGGTCATCAGCGTGCCTTCGCTTTGACTGACGAGCGCGCCTTCGGTCACCAGTGCGCGGCCCACGCGGCCGGAAATCGGCGCGCGGACGGTGGTGTAGCTGAGTTGCAACTGCGCCGCGTCCAGCTGCGCGCGTGCGGCGGCGACCTGCGCGCGGGCTTCGCGCTGCGCCGCGACGGCGGCGTCATATTCCTGCTGGCTGATGGCCTGTTCGCTCACCAGCGGCTGGTAACGCTGAACCACTGCGCTGGCATTGGCGGCGGTAGCCTGGAGCCGCTGCAGGTTGGCGCGCGCCTGATTGACCGTGGCCTGCACCTCGCGCGGATCGATCCGGAACAGCGGTGCGCCTTTTCGAATTTCGGTGCCCTCATCATAGACGCGGGCCTGCACGATGCCGGTGACGCGGGCGCGTACTTCGGCGGTCCGGATCGGCTCAACCCGGCCCGGCAGCTCGATAATGTTAGGCACGGACTGCGTCCGCACGGCCGCGACCTTTACCGGCGTCGCCGGCGGCGGACCTGCCTTGTCCTCGTCCCCGCCGGAGCAGGCGCCGAGCGCCATCGCGGCGGCAATCATCCATGTACGCATGTTGGTTGTCGAGACCATGCGGCGGCCATTCCTTAGCAGTTGCAGCAAAAGGCATAGGGCCGATCCGCCTGCCCCGCAAGTCGTTCGAACGAACTAACTCAGTTTTTTACCGAAACCTTTTATTCGCGTGTGCAAATTTGGGTTTTTGCCGGACCCGGCTGTGCCGAATGTTCAGCCGCCGGTGACGGACATGTGCCGCGCCAGCGCCGGATCGGCGCCCTTGGCGATGCGGAAATGGTGGCGCTCCGGCTTGGTCTTCATGGCCCGGTCCAACGCGGCATCGAGGGCCTGTTCCGGCTCCGGCCCGCGCAGGGCGGCGCGCAGATCGGTCATCTCGCCATGGCCGAGGCAGGGGAACAGTTCTCCCTTGGCGGTCACGCGCACGCGGTTGCAGCTGGCGCAGAAATTATGGCTGATCGGGCTGATGAAGCCGATGCGTCCACCCGTTTCCGCGACATTCCAGTAACGCGCCGGGCCGCCGCTGACATGGCTGGACGGCTCCAGCGTGAAGCGCTGCTCCAGATCGCGGCGCACGGTTTCCAGCGAGAGGAACTGGTCCGATCGTTCGGCCGCGATATCGCCGAGCGGCATCACCTCGATAAAGGTGATGTCCATGCCCTTGACATGCGCCCAAGCAGCAAGATCCGGAATTTCTTCACGGTTGGTGTCGGCCAAAGCCACGGTGTTGAGCTTTATCTTGATGCCTGCATCAAGGGCGGCATCGATGCCGTCGAGGACGCGGCTCAGCATGTCCCGGTTGGTCAGCGCAGCGAACGCTGCCGGATCGCGCGTGTCGAGCGAGACGTTGAGCCGCTTCACACCGGCATCGGCGATGCGCTGCGCATGCCGGGCGAGGTTGGTGGCGTTGGTGGTCATCGTCAGCTCATCGAGACCGTGACCCAGCCGCTTGCCCAGTTCGTCGATCAGCGGCAGCGTCACGGCGCGCACCAACGGCTCGCCGCCGGTCAGCCGGATCTTGTTGACGCCGCGGGCGATGAATCCGTCCGCCAGACGTACCAACTCATCGAGATCGAGCAGCTCCCGCCGGGGCAGGAACTGCATCGCCTCACCCATGCAATAATTGCAGCGCAGATCGCACCGATCCGTCACCGAAAGGCGCAGGTACCGGATCGTGCGTCCGAATTCGTCGATCAATTTTCCGCAAGCCATCAGTCGGTAACTATGCGCACCGGTACGCCTTTTGAAGCTGGTGTCTTCGATTTCTCGTCATGATACCAGAGCGGGACGAGCGGATTGAGCTCCGGAAAATAGCCGGCAAGGCAGCCGTCGGGCACCTCATAAGGTGTCACCGTCAGGCCCGGCACGCGCCGATCCACGCCATCTTCGGCATCGCCGATCAGGGTGACGCGCTGGCCCGCTTTCAGGCCGGCCTTTTCCATTTCCTTCGGATTGATCAGGATCACGTGCCGCGTGCCCTCGATCCCGCGGAAACGGTCCGAATAGCCGTAAATGGTGGTGTTGAACTGGTCGTTGGACCGCAGCGTGATGAGCCGATAGCGGCCTTCCTTGTCGGCGAGGCCGGTGGCGGACAGCATTTCAGGGGTCGTGAACTCGGCCTTGCCGCTCTCGGTCTTCCAGACCCGCTCGCGCGCGCTGTTGCCGCGGTAAAAGCCGCCTGCCTGCAGCATCCGCTCGTTCATGTCGTAGAATTGCTCGTGATAGGTCTCGGCAATCAGATCGCGCACGATAGAATAATCGCCGGTCCAATCGTCCCAACGAAGCTTGGGATTGGGCGCGCAGGTTTCCTTGGCAAGGCCTGCGACGATCGCGAATTCGCTCAGCAGATGCTCGCTCGCCGGCGTGCGCTTGCCGAAGGAGGCGTGAACATGGCTCAGGCTGTCTTCCATCGACACCTTCTGCATGCCGCTCGCCTGCATATCCCGTTCGGAGCGGGCCAGGCAGGGCAGCAACCATGCGCTCTTGCCGTTGATCAGATGGCTGCGGTTGAGCTTGGTCGCGATCTGCACCGTCAGCTCCAACTTTTGCCACGCCTCTTCCATCCGCACGATGTCCGGAATGGCGCGCACGAAGTTGCCGCCCAGCGAGATGAAAGCCTTTACGGTGCCGTCTTCGATGCCTTCGCAGGCTTCCACGGTGTTCATGCCGTCCTCACGCGGCGGATCGAACCCGAACTGTTCGGCAATCAGGTCGAGCGGGACGAGCGCGGTCTTTTCCGCAATGCCCACGGTGCGCTGGCCCTGCACATTGCTGTGGCCGCGCACGGGGCTCATGCCCGCGCCGGGGCGTCCGATATTGCCGCGCAGCAGCAGGAAATTGGTGAGCAGCGCAATATTCTCGAAACCGTGGACATGCTGCGTCAGCCCCATGCCGTAGATGCCGATCACCTTTTCGGCGTCCATATAGACGCGCGCAGCGTCCATCAGCGCGGTGCGGGGCAGACCGCTATTGGTCTCGATCTCTTCCCAGCCCGTGGCGGCGCATTTGGCCTTGAACTCCTCGAACCCGTGCGTGTGTTCGGCGATGAAATCCTCATCGATCACGCCGCGGCCGGTCGCCTGGCGACGCTTCACATCGCACTCCAGAATGAATTTGCACATGCCCAGGATAGCGGCGATGTCTCCGCCCGCCTTCACCTGATGATATTGATAGCTGATCTTGGTGGCGCGCCCGGTCAGCATTTCGACCGGGTTTTGCGGCGAGATGAACTCCTCGAGGCCCTTCTCTTTCAGCGGATTGAAGGTCACGATCTTGCAGCCGCGTTTTACGGCGTCGCGCAGCGGGTGGAGGAAACGCGGACTGTTGGTGCCGGTGTTCTGGCCGAAGAAGAAGATCGCGTCGCACTCGTCGAAATCGTCCAGCGTGCAGGTGCCCACCGGCGATCCGATCACCTTGCTGAGCGCCACCGAAGTAGTTTCGTGGCACATATTGGAGCTGTCGGGCAGATTGTTGTGGCCATAGGCGCGGGCAAACAGCGCGTAGAGATAGCTCGTTTCCAGGCTGGCGCGGCCGGAGGCGTAGAAGATGGCCGATTTGGGATCGAGCCGCTTCAGATGCGCGCCAATTTCGCGGAACGCCTCGTCCCATTCCACCGGCACATAATGATCCGTCTCGGCATCGTAGCGCATGGGGTGGGTCAGGCGGCCCTGATCCTCGAGATCGAAATCCTTCCAGCTGCGCAGCTCGGTCACGCTGTGGCGCGCGAAGAATTCGGGCGTGCAGCGCTTGGTGGTCAGCTCCCACATCGTTGCCTTTGCACCGTTCTCGCAAAACTCGAAATGGTGCGGGTCTTTCGGCTTGGCCCACGCGCAGCTGGTGCACATATGGCCGCCGGCCTTGTTCTGCCGGGCGAGGGTTTCGAGCATCGCTGGCGTCGGTTTTTCCGTGCCCGCGATCGCCGCCATGCCGCGTACACTGCCCCAGCCGCCGGCGGGCCCGTCATAATGCGGCATATCGTGATTGTCGCGGTTGGCCGGATCACGGGGGTCGCTCATACGGGGGCTCCTTCGGTGCTTCTGTCGTCCGCCCGTGACAACGGGGATTGTAAATCTGGCGGAACCAGCGGTCTGCCATAAATCTTTCAGAGCGGTAAGTCTCTGATCCAAGGAACGCGAAGATGCCGCAAAACGATCCCGTTCTCTATTCGCCCGCGCTCGAAACGCGAGAGGATGAGGAGGCGAAGACGAATGAGGAGATGCAGGAAACCTTTCAGGATATCCTGAACATCACCGCGGAAGATGAGGGCAGGGCGATCCGATCGGTCCATGCAAAGAGCCACGGCATCCTGTCCGGCACGCTCGAAATCCTGCCCGATCTGCCAATCGAATATGCGCAAGGCATGTTCGCACAGCCCGGCCGGCATGCGGCGCTGGCGCGGATATCGACCAATCCCGGCGACATCCTGCACGACAAGATCGGTCTGCCGCGCGGTTTTGCGATGAAGGTGCTGGATGTGGAAGGCACGCGCCTGCCCGGATCGGACGGTAGCGTGCAGGACTTCACCATGATCAATGCGCCCGCCTTTACCGCGGAAAACGGGAAGGATTTCCTGCGCAATCTGAAGCTGCTCGCCAAGACCACCGACCGCGCGGAATGGGCGAAGAAGGGGCTTTCCACCGTTTTGCGCGGCGCGGAGAAGCTGTTGGAAACGGTGGGTCTGGAAAGCGGCACGCTGCAGTCGATGGGCGGCGCGCCGAACGTCCATCCGCTGGGCGAGACCTATTATACGATGACGCCCTATCGCTATGGCGATTTTGTCGCGAAGCTGCAGATCGTGCCCGTTTCCGATAATCTCACATCGCTGACCGGGGAGATCATCGATGCGTCGGATCGTCACGACGCTTTGCGCGAAGAGGTTGCCGAGGCGATGAAGACAGCGGACGGCGTCTGGGAGTTGCGCGTGCAGCTGCTGCGCGACAAGGACAGTATGCCGATCGAGGATGCTACGGTGGTGTGGGACGAGGAGCTCAGCCCCTTCGTCGCCGTGGCGCGGCTCACCGTTCCCGCACAGACGGGGTGGAGCGAGGCGAAGGCGCAGAAGGTGGACGATTGCATGCATTTCAGCCCGTGGAACGGTCTGGAAGCGCACCGCCCGATGGGCCGTATCAACCGCATCCGCCGCGACAGCTACGATTTGTCGGCGCGCTTCCGTGCCCGGGTGAACCGATGCCCGATGCACGAGCCGACCTCCGCCGAACTGGAGGCGCTGGTCTGACCTGGCTCCCGAAAACAGGATCCTGACCGCGATGGCCCGCAGCCGGACCTTCGCCGCATTGGAACGCCGGTTCGATGGGAGCCCCGATGCGGAGCGCGACCGTGCGGTGCCTGTCGAGACGCCGGTGGCGTTCGAGGTCAACGGCCTCGGCTATGCGGTGATGATGGCGACGCCGTCCGACCTTGCCGAGTTCGCGACCGGCTTCGCGTTGTCGGAGGGTCTGGCCGAACGCGCCGATGAGGTACGCAGCGATATCGCCGAGGTCGAGGGCGGCTGGATCGCGCGGCTCAAGGTTCCCGCCGCCGGGGCCGAACGCGTTGCGGAGCGCCAGCGCGCGCGCATGTCGGAAAGCAGCTGCGGCCTGTGCGGAGTGGAGAATATCGCGGCAGTACATCGAACGCTTCCCGAACTCACCGCCGGGCCGCCGGTCGAGCGGGGCGCAATCGAGCGCGCGTTGCAGAGCTTGCGAGATTGGCAGCCGCTCAACCGGGAAACCGGCGCGGTCCATGCCGCCGCCTTCGCCGATATCTATGGCGCAATCAGCCATGCCTTTGAGGATGTGGGCCGCCACAACGCACTCGACAAGCTGATCGGGGGGCTGGCTTTGGCCGAAATCGATCCGGCGGGCGGCATGGTGCTGCTCTCGTCGCGCTGCAGCTATGAAATCGTGGAGAAATGCGCGCGCGCCGGGGCGGAGCTGTTGGTCACGATCAGCGCGCCGACGAGCCTGGCCGTGGAGCGCGCCAAACTCGCGCGGCTGACGCTGGTTGCGCTGGCGCGGAGCGATTCAATGCTGGTGCTGAACGATCCGTTCGGGCGGATCGGATGAGGCTGCTCGGCGCGGTGCTGGCCGGGGGACGCTCCAGTCGTTTCGGCTCGGACAAGGCCGAGGCGCTGTTGGGCGGACGGCGGCTGATCGATCATGTTGCCGCAGCGCTCGACGCCGAAACCGATGGGTTGATCGTCGTTGGCCGGGAAGACGCTGCTTATGCCTGCGTTCCCGATCGGCCCGCGCCCGGACTGGGGCCGTTGGGCGGCCTTGCAGGGGCGCTTGCCGCCGCTGGGGAACGCGGCTTCGATGCGGTGCTGACCTGCCCCGTCGATGTGCCGCGGCCGCCGACCGATCTGCGCGGACTGCTGGCGCCGGGCCCGGCCTTTCTTGTCAATCAGCCGACCATCGGTCTGTGGCCGCAAGGGCTGTTGACCGGTCTGCTGGCCTTTATCCAACATGACTCGAAGCGCTCGGTTCGGGGTTTCGCGCAGCATGTCGGCGCAGGTCCGGTCGACGCACCGGGGCCGATCGCGAACATCAACCGTCCCGAAGACCTGATCGATATTTCTTAGCCGGGGCGGTTAGCCGGGGCGGCACCCGCCCGTGCCGACGTGTGGAGGCAGTCGGAACGAACCCTTCTGGCCGCTCGCGCATTGAGGCTCTGTACGTCACCTCCACCGAAAGCCGTCTCATGCAAAGCACCCAGCTCACCATCAATGGCGAGAGCAGAACGCTCGAAGCCGATCCGCGCACCACATTGCTCGATGCGCTGCGCAATCATCTCGGCCTTACCGGCAGCAAGAAGGGGTGCGATCACGGACAGTGCGGTGCCTGCACCGTCATCGTCAACGGACGGCGGATCAATAGCTGCCTGACGCTCGCCTGCATGCATGACGGAGACGAGGTCACGACCATCGAGGGGCTGGGCCAGCCCGGCAATCTCTCCGATCTTCAGGCAGCCTTTGTGGCGCATGACGGATACCAATGCGGTTATTGCACGCCGGGCCAGATTTGTTCCGCCACCGCGATGCTGCAGGAAGCCAAGGATAATTGGCCGAGCAATGTCTCCGAAACGCTGGAAGGCCGGTTCGAACTGACCGATGAGGAAATTTCCGAGCGCATGAGCGGCAATATCTGCCGCTGCGCTGCCTATCCGAACATTGTCGACGCCATCCGCGAAGTCGCGACGACGGGAGAGGACGCATGAAGCTGTTCGAATATGCGCGGGCCGAAGGCACCGATATGGCGGTGAAGGCCGCTGCCGAGCCGCAGGCGCGCTACATCGCCGGGGGCACCAACCTCCTCGATCTGATGAAGCTGGAAGTGATGGCGCCGGACAAGCTGGTCGACATCAACCGGCTCGATCTGAAATCGATTGAAGAGACCGACGATGGCCTTCGTATCGGCGCGCTCGTTACCAATAGCGATTGCGCGGCGCATCCGGATATTCGCAAGCATTACGGCGTCCTGTCACGCGCTATTCTGGCCGGTGCCAGCGGGCAGCTGCGCAACAAGGCGACGACCGGCGGCAATCTGTGCCAGCGCACCCGCTGCTATTATTTCTACGATACCGCGATGCCGTGCAACAAGCGCGAGCCCGGTTCGGGTTGTCAGGCGATCGGCGGCGCGACGCGGCTGCACGCGATTCTCGGTGCGTCGGACCAGTGCATCGCCACCTATCCCGGTGACATGGCCGTGGCGATGAGCGCGCTCGACGCTACCGTGGAGATAGAGGGCAAGGAAGGCGCTCGACGTCACGTTCCGGTGCGCGATTTCCATCGCCTGCCCGGCGATCACCCGGAAAAGGACAATGTGCTGGAGCAAGGTGAGCTGATCACCGCGGTTACCTTGCCCGCGCCGACGGGCGGCACGCAGATTTACCGCAAGGTGCGCGACCGCGCGTCTTATGCCTTTGCGATGGTCTCGGTCGCCGCCGATGTCCGCATGGACGGTGGAAAGATCGATCACGCCGCGCTCGCCTTCGGTGGCATTGCGCACAAACCGTGGCACGATCCCGCGATCGACGATCTGCTGAAGGGCGAAACGCCTTCTGATGCGCTATTCGACAAGGCCGCCGACATTCTCCTCACCGAGGCGAAGGGGCAGGGCGGCAATGATTTCAAGATTCCGCTCGCCCGCCGCACGCTGAAAGCCGTGCTGCGCGAAGCCACCCAGACCGGAGAGACCGCATGACCCGCCATCTCGTAATGGACGAGCCCGCCACCAAGCGCTTGCTCGACGAATTGCCGTCCAAGATCACCGGCACGCCGATGGACCGTCCCGACGGCCCGCTCAAAGTGTCCGGCACCGCAACCTATGCCCATGAATGGAACCTGCCCGGCACCGTCTACGGCGTGCTGGCCCGCGCCACCGTACCCAAGGGCAAGCTGACCGAAATTCTGAAGGATGAGGTCGAGGCGCTGCCCGGCGTGCTCGGCGTGTATTCGGACGAGCGCTTCCTGCGCAATCCGGCACAGGGCACCGCGAACGAGGCCCCGATCCAGGGGGCGGACGAGATCGCCTATCTCGGCCAGCCGGTCGCGCTGGTCGTCGCCGAAACCTTCGAGCAGGCACGCCATGGTGCCAACCGCCTGCAGATGAAGTTCGACGGCGCAGCCGACGGCGTGTTCGATCCCGAAGCGACGAATGTGCCGCACGAGCGGCCCGAGGACGATCAGCTCGATCAGGGCGATCTCGATCAGGCCATGAAGGATGCGAAATTCACCGTCGATCAGGTCTATCGCACGCCCGGACACAACAGCGCGGCGATGGAGCCGCATTGTTCGATCGCCAGCTGGGATGGTGACAAGCTGACCCTGCGGGGCAGCTATCAGATGCTGAAATATAATGTGAACGAGCTGGCCGATTCGCTTGGCATCGATGTCGAGAATGTCCGTATCCTTTCGCCCTATGTCGGCGGCGGGTTCGGATCGAAGCTCGGTATTGCGCCGGAAGCCGTCTCCGCGGCGATCGCGTCGAAAGAACTGGGCAAGCCGGTGGTGGTGGCGCTGAGCCGCCAGCAGGTGTTCGAATCGGTCATGCGCCGTTCCGAATCGCGCCAGCATATCCGGCTGGCGGCGGACGAGAGCGGCAAACTGTCCGGCCTCGGCCATGACAGCCTTGTCTCCAACCTGCCGGGCGAGGATTTTTACGAGCCGGTGATGCAGGCGACGCACTTCATCTACACCGGGGAACATCGCCGGATGCAGATGGAGGTGGCCCGCGTGAATCGCACCTGTGCCGGCTCCGTCCGCGCTCCGGGTGAGGCGATCGGCATGGTCGCGCTGGAAAATGCGATGGACGAACTGGCCGAAGCCAGCGGCATCGATCCGGTCGAGCTGCGCAAGCGCAACATTCCGGAACAGCATCCTGAAAGCGGCCAGGGCTACAGCTCGCGGCCTTTTGCCGAGGCGCTGGACGAAGGCGCGAAGCGCTTCGGCTGGGACAAGCGCAATCCGAAGCCTGCGCAAATGCGTGACGGCGAATGGTGGATCGGGATGGGCATGGCGTCCGCTGCGCGCGTGAACATGCTGATGGAAAGCCAGGCACGCGTCACGCTGAATGCGGACGGCAGCGCGGTGGTGGAAACCGACATGACCGATATCGGCACCGGTACTTACGCCATTCTGACGCAGATCGCGGCCGATATGCTGGGGCTGCCCGCGGACAAGGTAGACGTGAAGCTCGGCGACAGCGATTTTCCCACGGCGTCCGGTTCGGGCGGCAGCTTCGGCGCGGCATCCAGCGGTTCATCCGTATTCCTCGCCTGCCAGGATATCCGCGCGCAGATTGCGGAAAAGCTGGGCATCGGCGAAGACGATGTCGTTCTCGAGGACGGCAAGGCGGGTGGCAAGGCGCTCGCCGACGTCCTGGATGGTACGTCACTGACCGGCGAGGGCCATATCGAGCCAGGCGAGACTGCCGATGACAGAAAGCAGGCCACTTATGGCAGTTATTTCGCCGAAGTCGCCGTTAACGGCGTCACCGGTGAAACGCGCGTCCGCCGCCTCACCGCCGTATTCGGTGCGGGCCGTATCCTGAACGAGAAGACCGCGACCAGCCAATGCTATGGCGGCTGCATCTGGGGCATCGGCATGGCGCTGCACGAGGAGCTAATGTTCGACCAGCGCGACGGGCATCTCGTCAATCGCGACCTGGCCGAATATCATGTGCCGGTGAACCTCGATGTGCCGCAGATCGACGTGCACTTGCTCGAAGAACGCGACGATTGGGCGAGCCCGATCCAGTCCAAGGGTATCGGCGAACTGGGCCTTTGCGGCGCGGCTGCGGCGGTGACGAACGCGATCTACAACGCCACCGGCGTGCGCGTGCGCGACTATCCGGTGACGCTCGACAAGCTGCTCGATCAACTGCCGGAGATGTAGGACGATCGTGCCGGGCTTCGGTACGAACCGGGGCCCGGCGCAGATCAGCCCGGCAGATCACTCGGCCGGTCGATATCGCGCAATTCACCAGGTTCGACTGCGATAGTCACGGTTTCCCGTGACGCGAGATAGCTTCCAGCCCCCCGGTCCCCTTCGATCTCCAGCAAGGCGTCGAAACAGCTGCTGCCGATCAGCGCGGGGGCTCCGGGCGCGCCATCGACCTGACGAACGGCGCAGGCACTGGTTGGAAGCCCGTCATGCGTAACGAGCAGATTCGCAATCGTCGCGTGCGACAGATAGGGCATATCGGCGAGTCCCAAAAGCAGCGCGTCGGCCCCTTGTTCGCGCGCAAAACCGACCGCACAATGTAGCGAACTCGCCATTCCGCTGGCCGCCAGCGGATTGTTGATCAGCCTTGCACCCGCTTCCTTCGCGAACAGTGGCACGTCGTCCGGCACCACAATGGCGCTGGCGAGCCAGTCCAATTCTCCCAGCACGGCCCAGCTCCACGCGCCGATCCTTCGTCCGTCCAGCATCGCATCCAGCTTGCCGCCGCCGAAGCGACTTCCCGCACCGGCCGCGAGCAAAACGGCTGCAACCCGGTCAGCCTTCATAGGCGAAGCGCTCATAAGCGGCGACGATCTGCGACAGCGCGCTCATCGCGAGGACCATCGGATCGCGGGCCCGCTCGATCAGACCTACCGGGCTGCGAACGCGGGCGATGGCCTCTGCCCCGAAACCGAGTTCCTCCAGCATTGCTGCGCGCGCCGCCCGCGCCTGCGCGCCTCCTTGCGCGCCGATGAAATAAACGTCCGTTTCCAGCGCCCACGGGAGCAGCCCGCGCTCCCACTCATGATCGTGGAACAGAAGCAGGATTGCCGTCCATGGATCGACCGTCACGCCCTCCGGCGCGCGGCCGAGCGACAGGCTGCCGCCTTCGCTACCCTGTGGCCACAAGGTCTCGACCAGCACGCCCATCGACGCGCCCAATTGCCGCGCGGCGTCCATTTCCGGACCGGCACCACATAGCAGCAGCCGCAGCGGCGGGGCGTAGCGTCGGTTGAAATGCGCGCCGGTGCGCCCGGTTGGCCGATCGACGTCGCCCGGCTCCACCGCGCCGCCTTCCAGCGGCCAGGCCAAGGCAGCGGGGCGGCGCGCATCGAGCGTACGTACTGCATCGGCGCACAGGCCCGCATCGGGCGCGGCGTCGACCAGCACGTCGAGCCCGCCGCCACAAGGTAGGCGAAAATCGATATTGGGCGAACCCGCACCATAGCGCAGCTTTTCGCGCGGAATATCGCTGTGACCGAGCCGCCGGGCATCTTCGGCGAGCGCCGCCTCCAGGCATCCGTCCGCCAGATCGCCTGCGAAACTTCCGTCCGCGCGGATCGCCAACTGCGCGCCGGTGCGCCGGGAGAAGCTGCCGTCGATCTGCGTGACGGTGGCCAGCGCCGCGCCAGGCGTCGCCGCTGCGCGCAGGGCGGCATCGTCGCGCCAGCGCGCCGGATCAGTTTGGTTTTGGTCCATGATCGGCAGGTGGGCGGTCCCGCGCATCGGTTCAAGCGCGAAATCGGTTGATCCCGCCCTCGCTTTCGGGTGAGAGCGGCGTCCATGAAAATGTCCCGATTTCTCGTGCCGACCCTTAAGGAAGCGCCTTCCGATGCGGTCGCGGTCTCGCACAAGCTGGCGCTGCGCGCCGGGCTGATCCATCAGGAAGCCGCCGGCATCTTCAGCTGGTTGCCGCTCGGCATTCGCGTCCTGAAAAAGATCGAGCAGATCGTGCGCGAGGAAATGGACCGCGCGGGCGCCGTCGAGGTGCTGCTGCCGACGATCCAGAAGGCCGATCTGTGGCGCAAATCCGGCCGCTATGACGATTACGGCGCGGAGATGCTGCGCATCAAGGACCGACATGATCGCGACTTTCTGTTCGGCCCCACCGCCGAAGAGGTGATGACCGAGATCGTCGGCGCGCATGTGAACAGCTATCAGCAGCTGCCTGTCATTCTCTACAACATTCAGTGGAAGTTCCGCGATGAGGTGCGCCCGCGCTTCGGTGTGCTGCGCAGCCGCGAATTCCTGATGAAGGACGCCTACAGCTACGATCTGGACGAGGCCGGCGCGCGCGAAAGCTACAACCGCATGTTCGTGGCCTATCTCAACATCTTTTCGCGGCTTGGCCTCTCGGTTCTGCCGGTGCGCGCCGATCCCGGCCCGATCGGCGGCGATCTGTCGCACGAGTTCATGCTGCTCGCCAAGACCGGCGAATCGATGGTTTACGCGGATGATCGTGCGCTGGGCCTGCCCGCGCCCGGTGCCCCGCCGGAGGATCGCGCTGAATTGCAGGCGTTGGTCGACGAGCGGCTCGCGCCTTATGCGGCCAGCGACGAGCTGCACGACGCGTCCGAATATGAAGCGCGCGTGGAAGAGGGCCACCGGATGGAAGCCCGCGGCGTGGAAGTGGGCCATATCTTCTTCTTCGGCGACAAATATTCCCGTTCGATGGATGTGAAGCTCGACGGGCCGGATGGTCAGCCGATCGCGTTGCAGAGCGGCAGCTACGGCGTCGGCGTATCGCGCCTCGTCGCCGCCATCATCGAGGCGAGCCATGACGAAAAAGGCATCATCTGGCCCGAAGCGGTGGCTCCTTTTCATGTCGGCATCGTCAATCTGGCGCCCGACAAGGAGGAGGTCAGCGCGCTTGCCAACAAGGTTTATGATGCACTGGAAGGGGCAGGGCGGCAGTGCTTGCTGGACGATCGCAAGATCCGCGCCGGCGGCAAGTTTGCCGACATGGACCTGATCGGCCTGCCTTGGCAGGTGGTGATTGGCCCCCGTTCCGTCGCCAGTGGTGAGCTGGAGCTGAAGAACCGCGCCAGCGGCGAAACGGTCTCGCTCGGCTTCGACAATATGATCGCCCGCCTTACCCAAGGCTCGGCCGGAAACTGACCATGCTGCCGCCGTCCGGCCAGCCCTTCGTCCTGTTGGACGATGCGCGGCCGGATGGGACGCCTGCACGGCTCTATCGCAATCCGGTGCGGATCATCCGGGCGGATGAGCCCCATGAGCTGCCGACGCTAATGAAGACATTGCGCGGCGCGCGGGCCGATGGCCTGCATGTGGCGGGTTATCTGGCCTATGAGGCGGGCCTCGCGATGGAACCCGCGCTTGCCGTACGCATGCCCTCCCGCAGGCCAAGTCCGCTGGCCTGGTTCGGACTGTTCGATAATTGGGAGCATTTCGATTCGGCGCATCATGCCGATCCCGGCGGCGCATGGCTTGGCGATTGGACGCCCGAATGGAGCCGCGCAGAATATGATGCGGCCTTCGGTGCGGCGCTCGACCTGATCCGGGCGGGCGATGTGTACCAGGTAAACCTGACCTTCCGCAGCAAGGCGGCTTTTTCCGGCGATCCGCGCGCCTTGTTCGCGGCGCTGAGGAGCCGGGGTGCTGCCGGTTATGGCGCGCTGGTGCATGACGGCGCGGACTGGCTGCTGAGCTTCTCCCCCGAGCTGTTCTTTTCGCTGAAGGGCGAAAAGGTGCGGGCCAAGCCGATGAAGGGCACCGCCGCCCGGCACGTAGATTCCCGCGCCGACGCTGCGGCAGCGCGAGACCTTGCCGCCGATCCCAAGCAGCGCGCGGAAAATCTGATGATCGTCGATCTGCTGCGCAACGATCTATCGCGCGTTTGCATGCCTGGTAGCGTCCTGGCCGGTCCGCTATTTGCCGTGGAAAGCTATCCGACCGTCCATCAAATGGTGTCCGGGGTGCACGGTCAAATCGCGCCGGACAGCGATGCGGTGGACCTGATCGAAAAGCTGTTCCCCTGCGGCTCGATCACCGGCGCACCGAAAATCCGTGCGATGGAAGTGATAGACGGTTTGGAGAAAAGCCCGCGAGGGGCTTATTGCGGCGCAATCGGCAGGATCGATGCCAATGGCGATGCGGCGTTCAATGTCGCCATCCGGACTTTGCACTTGCAAGCGGGCGGCGGGTCGGTTTCACTCGGCCTTGGATCAGGGGTGGTGGCGGACAGCGTCGCCGGCAAGGAATGGGCCGAATGTCTGGCCAAGGGGGAATTTGCGCGCGTGGACCGGCAATTCGATCTGATCGAGACCATGGCCTTCGATCCGCGTGCGGGGCTGATCCGGATCGAGCGGCATCTGGAGCGGCTGAAGGAGAGCGCGCGGCAGCTCGGCTTCGAATGCGATCGCCATGCTCTGCGCAACGATTTGCACGCGGCGACCTTCCACCTGACCCAACCTTCAAAAGTGCGGCTGATGCTGGCGCGTTCCGGCGCGAGCGCGATCGAGGTGCGGCCCGCGCCGTTGCATCCGGAAGCAGGCTGGAAGGTAGCACTCGCCCCTCTTCCGGTGGGGCCGGAGGATTTTCGCCTGTCTCACAAAACCAGTGACCGTGCGTTCTATGATGCCCCGCGAAAGGCCCATGGCGGCTGCGACGAGATTTTGTTTACCGACGCGGCGGGGTTTCTCACCGAAGGCAGCTATAGCAATGTCTTTGTAGAGAAAGACGGTGTCTACCATACCCCGCCACTTGCACGGGGGCTGCTGCCTGGCGTCCTGCGTGCCGAGCTGATCGAGACCGGGCAGGCGATTGAGGCGGACCTGAGGCCGGACGATCTGGCTCATGGATTTTTGTGCGGTAATAGTCTTCGCGGTCTTGTTTCCGCGCGGCTGATCCCCACAAATTAACAAGCGACAACAACCACATTCACGATGCGCTAAGCAGTGCCGTCTATAGTGGCGTTGCACTTGGCGGACATGTCTGTCCGTTCGGTCCGCGATAAAATATAACAAGAAAGCCAAGGATAAGGGCAGCTCCCATGCTCAAGCTGAAAAAAATGTTTCAATCCGATCTTTTCTGGAGCCTCAGCGGCGGATTCGCGCTCGGCGCGGTTGCCATGGTTACCTTGCCGACACCGGATGCGGAAATTTCCAGCTACGCACAGCATGCACCGTCAACGGCTTTGGAGCAGTCATGAAAAAAACACTCGTCTTGATCGCCGGATCCGCCGCGCTCGCGGGCGCCGCGCTGAGCTTTTCGCCCGGTAATGGCGGACTGATCAGCGTCGCGCATGCGGCCGACGGTCAGCACATTCCCCAGGCGGCCTTGCGTTCCAGCGAGTCGGGATTGAAAACGGCGGTGTTCGCCGGTGGTTGTTTCTGGGGGCTCGAAGCCGTTTTCGAGCATGTCGCGGGCGTCAAAAAGGTAGTCGACGGCTATGCCGGTGGCAGCAAGGCCACGGCTAATTACGAGCGCGTCGGTCGCGGCGATACCGGCCATGCCGAATCGGTAAAGATCACCTACGATCCGTCGAAAATTCGCTACGATCAGCTTCTGCGCATCTTCTTCTCGGTCGCGCATGATCCCACGCAGGTGAACCAGCAGCTGCCCGATCATGGTACGCAATATCGCAGCCTGATCGTGCCGCAGTCGAAAGAACAGCTTCGCGTGGCGAAGGCCTATATCGCGCAGCTCGACAAGGCGGATGTCTATTCCAAACCGATCGCGACGGAAATCGAGACCAGCCAGCCTTTCTACATGGCTGAGGAATACCATCAGAATTTCGCCAAAAAGAACCCGAACCATCCCTATATCGTGCGATGGGATGCGCCGAAGGTTGCCGCGCTCAAGCGCATCTGGCCGGGGGTGTATTCCGCCAAGCCATCGGCCTGACGGTGAAAGCAGCTTCCATCATAGGATAAAAGAAAACCCCGGCTCTCACCGGGGTTTCTTTTTGCCGTAGAGGGATAAGCCTTATTTCGGGCTCATCACCATCAGCATCTGACGGCCTTCCATGCGGGGCATCGCCTCGATCTTGGCGGCTTCCTTCATGTCCTCGGACAGCTTCTGGAGCAATTCCATGCCGAGTTCCTGATGGGCCATTTCGCGGCCGCGGAAGCGGATGGTGACCTTCACCTTGTCGCCGTTGTCGATGAACTTCACGACGTTCTTCAGCTTCACCTGATAGTCGTGCTCATCGATATTCGGACGCATCTTGATCTCTTTGATGTCCTGCGTCTTCTGCGTCTTGCGCTGGGCGTTGGCCTTTTTCTGGGCCTCGTACTTGTACTTGCCCACGTCCAGGAACTTCGCGACCGGCGGATCGGCATTGGGCGAGACCTCAACCAGATCGAGACCGACTGCGGCTGCTTCCCGGATTGCGTCGCGCGTATCCATGACGCCGAGGTTTTCGCCCTCGCCATCGATCACGCGAACGGTGTCCGACTGGATAAACTGGTTGAAGCGCGGTCCGCTCTTGGGCGGGGGCGTCATCGAACGCCGGGACATGGGGGCAGCTATAGCAAGGTCTCCTGAGATTCTGTTGGTCAGCTTAATATAGTGGTCTTCGCGCGATTGCGAAAGGGGGCGGGTGAGCGCGCCCTTCAAGGACGCGCTCTATCCAACTCGTCAGTTAAGATCTGGTGCCTTCGCCTCGCCAGAGAGCCGCGCGATGACATCGTCCAGGCTCAGCACCTTCTGATGTTCGTCGCTGCCCAGAACGCGCAGCGCCACTGTGCCCTCCTCCGCCTCGCGTTTGCCGACGACGAGCAGGTTCGGAACCTTGGCGAGCGAATGCTCGCGCACCTTGTAGTTGATCTTTTCGTTGCGCAGGTCCGTCTCCACGCGCAGTCCCGCCGCGCGCAGTTTCTCGGCAACGTCCTTCGCATAATCGTCGGCGTCGGAGACGATGGTGGCGACCACCGCCTGCACCGGTGCAAGCCAGGTCGGCAGCTTGCCCGCAAAATGCTCGATCAGGATGCCGATGAACCGCTCGTAGGAGCCGAAAATGGCGCGGTGGAGCATCACCGGGCGATGCTTCTCACCGTCTTCACCGATATAGCTGGCGTCCAGACGATCGGGCAGCACGCGGTCGGACTGGATCGTGCCGACCTGCCAGGTCCGCCCGATCGCATCGGTCAGGTGCCATTCCAGCTTGGGCGCATAGAAAGCGCCTTCGCCGGGCAGCTCTTCCCAGCCATAGTCTTCGGTGGCGAGGCCCGCCTCGACAACCGCGTTGCGCAGCTCGTCTTCGGCCTTGTCCCAATCGGCGTCCGAACCGAAGCGCTGTTCGGGGCGCAGCGCCAGTTTGATCGAATAGGTGAAGCCGAAATCGCGGTAGACTCGGTCGGCCAGTTCGCAGAATTTGCGCACCTCGCCCACGATCTGGTCTTCGGTGCAGAAGATGTGCGCATCGTCCTGCGTGAATTGGCGCACGCGCATCAGGCCGTGCAGCGCGCCATGCGGTTCGTTGCGGTGGCAGCAGCCCATCTCGCCCAGGCGCAGCGGCAGGTCGCGATAGGATTTGATGCCCTGTTTGAAGACCAGCACATGGGCCGGGCAGTTCATCGGCTTCAGCGCCATCCACTGCGCGTCGTCGCTGACCAGCGGGCCTTCGTCTTCTGTGTTCGGCACCTCATCGGGGATCACGAACATGTTCTCGCGATATTTACCCCAATGGCCGGACTGCTCCCACTGGCGCGCGTCCATCAGCTGCGGGGTCTTGATCTCGCGGTAGCCCGCACCGTCCATGGCGCGGCGCATATAGGCCTCCAGCTCGCGCCAGATGCGATAGCCCTTGGGGTGCCAGAAGACACTGCCATGCGCCTCCTCCTGCAGATGGAACAGGTCCATCTCGCGGCCTAGCTTGCGGTGGTCGCGCTTGGCCGCTTCCTCGAGGCGGATGAGATGCTGCTTCAGCTGTTTACGGTCGAGCCAGCCCGTGCCGTAGATGCGGCTGAGCATGGCGTTCTTCTGGTCGCCGCGCCAATAGGCACCCGAAACGCGCGTCAGCTTGAACGCGTCCGGCGCCAGCTTGCCGGTGCTGGCAAGGTGCGGGCCGCGGCACATGTCGAGCCAGTCGCCTGCCCGGTAAACCGTCAGTTCCTCGCCCTCGGGCAGCTCGCCGGCCCACTCGGCCTTGAACGTCTCGCCATGATCCTCGAACCACTGGATCAGCTGCTGGCGGGTCCAGACTTCGCGCACCAGCGGGGTATCCGCGGCGATCAGGCGGCGCATCTCCTCCTCGATTCGCGGCAGATCCTCTTCGGTGAACTGGCCGTGATCGGCAGGCGGGGCGAAGTCGTAATAAAAGCCGTCGTCGGTCGCCGGACCAAAGGTGATCTGCGTGCCGGGGAACAGGTTCTGCACCGCCTCGGCAAGCACATGCGCGTAATCGTGGCGCGCCAATTCCAGCGCCTCATCGACATCGCGGTTGGTGACGAGCGCGAGCTCCGCATCTTCTTCGATCGGACGGCCGATGTCGCGCATCTCGCCGTTCACCTTGGCCGCGATCGCCGCTTTGGCGAGCCCCGGTCCGATCGCCGCGGCCACGTCCGCCGGCGTAGTCCCGCGCTCGACTTCGCGCGCGGAACCGTCGGGCAGGGTGATCTTGATCATCTCGGACATGGAAAAGGGGCTCGTCTCGCTGGTGAAAACTGCGGCCTAGATAGAGAGGCGGGCGCAACATGGGAAGTCGTCTACGGGTAGCGCAGAGACGCGAATGCCAAGCGGGGACTAAGAGACCTTGCCAAAATGAAAAGGACACTTGACACAGCATCGGATCAGAATGTAAAGCAAACCATACCTTATGGATATGGAGCTTTACGCATGACGAACTGGAAATCTGCCTTGCCTTGGGGCCTCGCCATCCTTGTCATCGCGCTCTTCGCGCGCATGAACTGGATCGACGGCGATGCGGGGCGAACCCTGATCATCGCCTTCGCGGCACTTGCGGTCACCTCGTTGGCGCGCACGCGGCGCTGCGGCCTTCTGCGCCGAGGCGCCTGAGCGGTGGCCGCGTCGAAAGCCCCGGCACGCCGCTATCTCCGGCGTCTATCGACCGCGATGGCGATCTACCTTCTCTCGCTGTTTGCTGGGGAATATCTGATCGAACGCGATCTGGTCAGCGGCCCCGTCACCTGGGTGCTGGCGCTTCTGCCCGGCCTTGCCATCATCGGCGCTTTCTGGGCGATCGCTATGCTGATCGTCGAGACCGAGGACGAATTCATCCGCATGCTGATGGTGCGTCAGGTGATGATCGGCACCGGCTTCGCGCTCTCGATCGCGACGATCTGGGGCTTTCTCGAGAATTTCGAGCTGGTACCGCATGTCGATGCGTACTGGGTCGCGATCCTCTGGTTCGGCGGCTTCGGCCTCGGCGCGTGCGTAAACCGGCTGACCCACGGCGCGTGGGGCAATGTGAAATGAAGAACCGCCTCAAGGTCCTGCGCGCCGAGCGGGACTGGACCCAGAGCGATCTGGCCGAGCGGCTGGAAATCTCGCGCCAGAGCGTGAACGCCATCGAAACCGGCCGCTACGATCCCTCGCTCCCGCTCGCCTTCAAGATCGCCGGCCTGTTCGAGATGGCCATCGAGGAGATTTTTTCCCCCGCCGGTTGAGAGGGGTGCGCGGGAGCGACGGAACGCTTAGGCTTGCCCGATGGCCGGGCGGTTCAAACTCAAAGCACAGCTCTATCGGGGCGAAGACGTCGCGATCGGGCCGGGAAAGGCGGATCTGCTGGAGGCGATCGCCGAAACCGGATCGATCTCGGCGGCCACCCGCGCGCTCGGCATGAGTTATCGTCGCGGATGGCTCCTCGTGGAGGTAATGAACCGTTCGTGGAAGGAGCCGCTGGTCGAAACGGTGGTTGGCGGACGATCCGGGACCAGCCTCACTGATCTCGGGCGGCAGGTGCTGGCCGACTATCGCGCGCTGGAGACGGAACTGGCGGCGCTATCGAACGGGGCGGCGGCCAAGCGTCTCGAAGCGCTTTTGGCCGAGGATTGAACCCTTTCCATCGGCGCCGGTTGCTGTATCTGCCGGTATATAGCAACGCGGTATGGAGTGATGAGGGGTCTGGGATGGCAGCAGGGCGGATCATGGCGGCCATATCAGACGCGCGGGCCGTGGCGATCCTTTGTCTTGCGCTGGCGCTTTCCCTCTTGGCGGCATGTGGACCCGCGACGAGCGACAGGGAAAGCGGTTCGGCGGTGAACGCGCCGCCACTGGTGCTCGCCGCGTCCAGCCTGCAGGAATCGCTGGAGGCGGCGGCGGACGCCTGGGCCGCCAAGGAGCATGAGCGACCGACATTGTCCTTCGCCGCAACTTCCGCGCTTGCCCGTCAGATTGACGAGCGGGCGCCTGCGGACCTGTTCCTGTCCGCCGATCAGCAATGGATGGATCATGTCGAAGCGCGCGGGCTGATCGATCCGAAAAGCCGTGCGAATTTCGTCGGCAATAGCATCGTGCTGGTGGCGCCGCGAAACAGTAATCTTTCCTGGAGCCCGGGCGGCGATCTGTCGCTGGCGCTGGGCGACGGCAAGCTCGCCATGGCAGATCCCGACGCAGTGCCCGCGGGGAAATATGGCAAGGCCGCGCTAGAGAGCCTCGGGCAGTGGAATGCGGTTTCCCCTGATATCGTGCGCGCCGAGAATGTGCGCGCTGCCCTGGCATTTGTGGAGCGCGGGGCTGCGGCGGCGGGCGTGGTCTACGGCACCGATGCCGCCGCGTCGGACAAGGTGCGCGTCGTCGCAACTTTTCCCGCCAGCTCGCATCCGCCGATTGTCTATCCGCTGGCGCAATTGAACAGCTCTCGATCGAAAGATGCTGCTGCGTTTCGCGGCTTTCTGCTTTCGCCTGAGGGGCAGGCAATCTTCCGCCGCTACGGCTTTACCGCGCCCTGATGCTGAGCGCAGCCGAATGGGGCGTGGTGGCGCTGTCGCTCAAGGTCAGCCTGACTGCGATGGCCGCGACGCTGCCGATCGCTTTTGCGCTCGCCTGGGTTCTGGCGCGCGCACGATTTCCGGGCCGTTTCCTGCTCGATGCGCTGGTCCATCTGCCGCTCGTGCTGCCGCCGGTAGTGATCGGCTGGTTGCTGCTCATCGCATTCGGAACGGATGGGCCGGTGGGCCGCTGGCTGGAAAGCTGGTTCGGCGTCACCGTCATCTTCCGCTGGACCGGCGCGGCCATTGCCGCCGCCGTGATGGCACTGCCGCTGATGGTCCGCGCGATTCGCCTCTCGATCGAACAGATCGACCGGCGGCTGGAGGGGGCGGCCCGCACGCTGGGTGCCTCACGCACCCACGCCTTTTTCACGATCAGCCTGCCGCTGTGCTTTCCAGGTATCTTGGCGGGCACGATCCTCGGTTTCGCCCGCTCGATCGGCGAGTTCGGCGCGACCATCACCTTCGTCTCCAATATTCCGGACGAAACGCGCACGCTGCCGCTCGCCATCTATTCGGCGCTGCAGGTGCCCGGCGCGGAGGCGGAGGTACTACGGCTCGCGCTTATCTCGATCGCGCTGTCGCTTGGCGCACTGATCGCATCCGAAGCGCTTGCGCGACGCGGACAACGGAGCGGCCATGTCTTTTGACGTCGATGCCACATGCCGGTTCGAAGGCCGGACCGTGGCCGCGCGCTTTGCCACCGGACCCGGCCTTACCGCGCTGTTCGGCCCTTCCGGCGCGGGCAAGTCGAGCGTTCTGAACATGGTCGCCGGGTTGCTGAAGCCGGCGCGAGGGAGGATCGTCGTGGCGGGTGAGACCTTGTTCGATGAGGCGACTGATCTGCCGCCCGAGCGCCGGCGCGCCGGATACGTCTTTCAGGATGCGCGGCTGTTTCCGCATAAGCGCGTGGCGGCCAATCTGCGTTACGGCGAAAAACTCACCGCGGTTACCGAACGCTGGATCAGTTTCGAGCGGACTATTGAATTTCTAGGGATCGAACATCTGCTGGGCCGCTGGCCGCGCAGCCTTTCGGGCGGAGAGGCGCAGCGCGTCGCGATTGGCCGGGCGCTGTTGTCCGCGCCGCGCTTCCTGCTGATGGACGAACCGCTCGCCAGTCTGGACGGCGCGCGGAGGGAGGAGATCATGCGGGTGATCGAGCGCATACGCGACGATCTGAAACTGCCGGTCCTCTACGTCAGCCATGATCGCAGCGAAGTCGAGCGCCTCGCCGATCATATCATCGAAATGGGTTAGCCGAGCCCGAGGAAAAGTCCCGCCAGCGCTGCGCTCATCAGATTGCTGAGTGATCCGGCAAGCAGTGCCTTGATGCCCAGCCGCGCGATGACGGGACGCTGATTGGGGGCCAGGCTGCCGGTCACCGCCATCTGGATCGCAATCGAGCTGAAATTGGCAAAGCCGCACAAGGCAAAGGTGACGATTGCCACCGTGGGGGCGGAGAGGCCGCTGGCATTGCCGAGGCTGATGAAGGCGACGAATTCGTTCAGGACGATTTTTTCGCCGAACAGGCCGCCCGCGCGGATCGCCTCGTCCCACGGCACGCCGATCAGGAACATGATGGGCGAAAAGATATAGCCGATGATGCGCTGGAAGGTGAGGTCGGCAATGCCGAACCAATCGCCGATGCCGCCGAGGATGCCGTTCGCCAGCGCCACGAGTGCAACGAAAGCAAGCACCATGGCACCCACGGCCACGGCCAGCTTCACACCCGTCTGCGCGCCTTGGCTGGCGGCCATGATGATGTTTTCCGCACGCTCTTCCTCTATCGGCGCGGCTTCCACTTCGGTGGTGGTGGCGACCGCGTCGGGGTGCCCGCGGGGCAGATCGGTGCCGTCGGTCAGCTCCGATTTCTCGCGATGCGGATCGCGCAGCGTCATCGGCTTGTGGCTGGGCTTCAGCTCGTCCGGCATCATCATCTTGGCCATCAGAATGCCGCCCGGCGCGCTCATGAAGGCGGCGGCGAGCAGATAGTCGATGCGGATGCCCATGGCGGCGTAAGCAGCGAGGATCGTGCCAGCCACACCCGCCATGCCGACGCTCATCACCGTGAACAGCTGCTGCGGGGTAAGATTGGCGAGATAGGGCCGGATGACGAGCGGCGATTCGCTCTGCCCGACGAAGATGTTCGCCGCCGCGCACAGGCTTTCCACCTTACTGATTCCGGTAACGCGTTCCAGCGCGCCGCCGATCCAGCGGATCACGAACTGCATCACCTTCAGATAATAGAGTACGGAGATCAGCGAGGCGAAGAAGATGATCACGGGTAGCGCAGCGATGGCGAAGCTGTTGCCACCGATTTCCGGCGCGGCGAGCGGGCCGAACAGGAACTGTGTGCCCGCCTCTGCATATCCCAGCAAATTGGAAACGCCGCGCGCCAGGAACTGCAGCACGTCATTGCCCCACGGAACGTAGAGCACCAGCGCGGCAAAGCCGGCCTGCAATGCGAATGCGGCGCCCACGACGCGCAGACGGATCGCGCGGCGGTTGGACGACAGCGCAAAGGCGATGAGCAGGATCAGCGCGATCCCGCACAGGCTATAGAATATGCGCATCGATTCGAGGGGCCCCTTCGCCGCTTCGCTCCGTGCGCCGTCTTTGCGGTTTCGTGACATAAACGCAAGGACGCGCTTGCGGGCGCGGCCATTCTGCCGCTAGCAGCGGCTTCATGGAAACACCCGCCGGTTCGCGGCTGATGCCGCTGTCACTGTTCGTCTTCGCGCTCTTCTACGGTGGTATGACCGTGCTGTCCGGCGTGCTGGGCAACAAGCAGGTGGCCCTGGGGCCGCTTGCCGTGGAAGCCGGCATCTTCGGCTTTCTGCTGCTGGTCGTCCTGTCCAGCGCGGTGGCCGAACTGCACGGGCGCAAGGCGGCGAACCGCCTCGTCCTGATCGGCTTTGCGCCGCTCGTCGGATCGATGCTGCTGATCCTGCTCGTCCTCGGCCTCCCGGCTGCGGAGGATATGGACCCGGCGCGGCTGGAAGGCTTTCAGCTGATCTTGGGGCAGAGCCCCAGGCTGATGGTGGCCGGCATTATCGCTTACGGCATCTCGCAATTCCTGAACGTCACTATCTTCAGCGCCCTGCGCGGGCGAGAGGGCAGCCGCTTTCTGGCCTTCCGCGGCGCGGTGGGCAGCGCGCTGAGCCAAATCGTGGATACATTGCTATTCATCACGATCGCTTTCTACGGCGTGTTTCCCATCTGGGAGCTGCTGCTCGGTCAGATGCTGGCAAAGGTGACGTTGTCGATCGTCGTGGTGCCCTTTCTGATTGTCGGCGCGGTGAAGCTGGGCCGCTGGCTCGATGGAAAGCCTCTTCTATGACGCACGATCCCGCCATGCTGCAAAAGGCCGAAACGCTGGCCGAGGCGCTGCCCTATCTGCAGGCGTATGCCGGCCGCACCTTCGTGGTGAAATATGGCGGCCACGCGATGGGCGATGCGGAGCTCGCGCGCGCCTTTGCCGAGGATGTCGTGCTGCTGAAGGCGGTCGGCATCAATCCGGTGGTGGTGCATGGCGGCGGCCCTCAGATCGGCGCGATGCTGAAACGCACCGGCGTGGAGAGCGAGTTCGTCGATGGCCTGCGCGTCACCGATGCCGCGACCGCGGAGATTGCCGAAATGGTGCTGTCCGGCGCGATCAACAAGCAGCTGGTCGGCTGGATCAACGCGGCAGGCGGCAAGGCGGTAGGCCTGTCCGGCAAGGACGCCAATCTGGTCACCGCCACCAAGCTTCAACGCACCAAGCGCGATCCGGACAGCAATATCGAACGGGTGGTCGATCTCGGTTTCGTGGGCGAACCTTCGAAGATCGATCGTACCATCGTCGATACACTGACCGGTGCCGGCATGATCCCGGTGATCGCGCCGATCGGTGCGGGCGAAGATGGCCATAGCTACAATATCAACGCGGACACCATGGCGGGCGCCATCGCCGGCGCGCTGGAGGCGGCGCGATTGTTCCTGCTGACGGATGTTGCCGGCGTTCTCGATGCGGATAAGCAGCTGCTCACCGATCTAAATCCGTCGCAGATCGGAAAGCTGACCGATCAGGGCGTGATCTCGGGCGGCATGATTCCGAAGCTCGAAACCTGCGTGCAGGCAGTCGAAGGCGGAGTGGACGCCGCTGTCATCCTGGACGGTCGGGTGCCGCATGCGATGCTGATCGAAATGTTCACCCGCCGCGGTGCCGGTACGCTGATCCGGCTAAGCGAGGCGGCGGGCTGAGGGAACATCGGGCGCTGCGCATGGGTTGATGCCGCAAGCATGTTCTGATGTGGAGTTTTTCCGTGCGCGCCATTTTTCTCCTCGCCCCCCTTCTGCTTGCAGCGTGCAATTCCGGGTCGGCCGAGCAGCCCGCCAAGGATGCATCGGAAACGCCGCAGACGGCGGAGATGCCGATGTCAGCAACCGTGCCCACCCCGCTGCCGTCGCCGGCAGCGACGCCTCAGCCGACATCCTTCACCGAAGAGGCGAGCGGTCCAGCCGATATGGCACCTGCTGAGCTGGTACCGGCAGCCGAAAAGGGCGAAAAAGGCGCGCGCAATGTGCTGCTGTTCTGGGGCGCCGCGCTGGAGCAGAAGCAGTTCGCCAAGGCGTGGGCGCAATTCGGTGAGGACGGAAAGCGCAGCGGCATGAGCCAGCAGCAATATGCCGAGAGCTTCGCCCCCTATGACACCATCACCGTCGCAATGCCGAACGGCCGGATGGAGGGCGCGGCTGGCAGCCTCTATTACACCGCGCCGACGACCATCACCGGCACACTGAAATCAGGCGGAAATTACAAGCTGCAAGGGCCCGTCATTTTGCGCCGCGTGGACGATGTGCCCGGCGCGACGGCCGAGCAGCTCCGTTGGCATATCTATTCCACGGACCTGAAGCGCGTCGATTGAGCCTCCTGCGAACGCGGAGTTTGCGGACGCAGCCTTGACGGAGCCTCAAGGCGTCTTACCTCGCTAAAACAGTTGATGCCGCCGCGGGCCTCGCCTAGTGGCGGGCGCAATCCAGCGGAGTCGCCATGCTTACCTTCTTGGGAATCCTAATCCAGATCCTCGGGCTGCTTTCCAGCATCCTGATCACGGTCGTCATCGTTCAGTTCGTCCTCAGCCTGCTGATCGCGTTCAACGTGGTCAGCATGTCCAACCAGTTCGTGTCCGCGATCTATCAGTCGCTGAATATGATCCTCGACCCCGTGCTGCGCCCGATCCGCCGGATCATGCCGGATACGGGCATGATCGACTTCTCGCCCATCGTGCTGATCTTCGGCTTACGCGTGCTGATGATCATCCTCGAAGGCATCGCCAGTTCCATTGCCAGCGGAGCTTGACGCATGACATCCGATCGCCTGATCGACGGCAAGGCTTTTGCCGCTGAGCTGCGCGCGCGCGTGGGCGGGCTCGTGCCTGCGTTTCGGGATCATGCGGGCCGCGCGCCCGGTCTCGCCGTGGTTTTGGTGGGGGAAGATCCGGCCAGCGCCGTCTATGTCCGCGCCAAGGGCAAAGCGACGCGCGAGGCGGGCATGGAAAGCTTCGAGCACCGCCTGAACGATGACGTATCGCAGGAAGAGCTGATCAGTCTGGTTCAGCGGCTTAACGCGGACGAGACGGTGGACGGTATCCTGGTACAGCTTCCCCTGCCGGATCATATCGATGACAAGGCCGTGATCGCCGCGATCGATCCGGACAAGGACGTCGATGGCTTCCATGTCGTCAACGCAGGCCGCTTGGCGGTGGGCGAAGAGGCGATGGTGCCGTGCACCCCGCTCGGGTGCCTGATGCTGCTGCGGGACCGGCTCGGCGATCTTTCGGGACTCGATGCCGTGGTCATCGGCCGCTCCAACATCGTCGGCAAGCCGATGGCCCAGCTGCTGCTGCGCGAAAATTGCACTGTCACCATGGCGCATAGCCGCACGCGCGATCTGGAGGCGGTGGTGCGCCGCGCAGACATCGTCGTTGCCGGCGTGGGCCGGGCGGAGATGGTGCGCGGGAATTGGCTGAAGCCGGGCGCGACCGTGATCGATGTCGGCATCAACCGCGTACCCGGCAGCGAAGAGGGCAAGACGCGGCTGGTGGGCGATGTTGCCACCGCCGAGGCGCTGGACCATGTCGGCGCGATCACGCCGGTGCCCGGCGGCGTCGGGCCGATGACGATCGCCTGTCTGCTCCGCAACACCCTGGTGGCCGCGCACCGCCGCGCCGGCCTGAGCGACCCCGAGGGTCTGTGAAACGCGCGCTGGCCCTAATGCTGCTGGCCGGGCTTGCCGCCTGCGCGAGCGGCCCCGGTTCGCGGCGCGGCGAGCGGGCGCCGGACGGCCAGCGTGTGCTGCGCGGCTATGACGGCTCCCAGCTTGAACGCACCGCCAGTCCCAGCGCGCTCGTTGCCGAGCAGATCGCGCTGAGCCAGGCCGCGCGGGAGGACGGGCAGTGGACCGCGCTGCGCGATTTTGCCGCCGCCGACGCGGTCATGTTCGTGCCGCAGCTCGTGCGGGCGCAGGATTGGCTGAACAATCGTGCCAATCCGGCAGCGGCCATGCGCTGGCAGCCGCATGAAGTCGTCATGTCCTGCGACGGGCGCACCGGCGCCACCACCGGCGCGATGCAGCGGCCCGACGGCAGCTTCGGTTACTATACGACCATCTGGCACCGTCCCTATACGCGCAGCGGCAAATGGGGCTGGGTGCTGACCCATGAGGCGACGCTGGCCACGCCGCGACGCGAGCCCGATTTCGTGCGCACCCGCATCGGCGATTGCCGCGGCGATGTGCCCACCGTGACACAGAACGCCGCGCCTACCGCAAACAGCATCGAAGGCCGCTCGGATGACCGGACGATCGTCTGGCGCGCCTTGGTGCAGCCCGACGGCAGCCGTCAGGTCATCGTCGATCTGTGGCAGGGTTCGGGGTACGAGACGGTGATCGACGACCGCGTCGCCGCGCCGCAGGGGAATGGAGCCTGATATGGTCGAACTGTTTGTCTCCGCCTTCATCACTTTTTTCGTGGTGATCGATCCGCCCGGCTGCGCACCGATCTATGCGAGCCTTACCAGCGCCGCCAGCGCGGCGCAGCGGCGCGCGATGGCGATCCGCGCGATCGTCGTCTCGCTCGCGATCTTGCTGGTCTTCGCCATGTTCGGCGAGAAGCTGTTGGGCGCGCTCGGCATCAGCCTCGATGCATTTCGCGTCGCGGGCGGCATCATGCTGTTCCTCATCGCACTCGAAATGGTGTTCGAGAAGCGCCAGACCCGGCGTGAAGACCGCGCCGAGAAAATTCTGGAAACGCCGGAGGTGGAGGACGTCTCGGTCTTCCCGATGGCGCTGCCGATGATTGCGGGCCCCGGCTCGATCGCCACGATCATGCTGCTGATGGCGCGCTCCAACGGGATCGAGGAGACCATGGTGGTGCTCGTCGCGATGACCTCGGTGCTGCTGCTGACGCTTGTCGCTCTGCTATTGGCAGGACCGCTGATGCGCGTTTTGGGTGCCAAGATCGAGGCGGTGATTACCCGCCTTCTCGGTGTGCTCCTCGCCGCGCTGGCGACGCAGTTCGTGGTCGATGGGCTGAAGGCGAGCTTCGCCTAAGCCGCAGCGGCTTTTTCAGGTTTATTGCAGCGTGGCGGGATCGGTCGGTCCGTCGCGCGCGCCGAAGAACTGCAGCAGCTGCACGATCAGGCTGGCGCGCTCTGACAGGCCGCGGGCCTCGAGCAGCGCCTGCTTGGCAGCCGAATCGAACGGCACCACCTGCGCCGCTCCGTTGACGAGCGAATAGTCGTCCAGACGGCTGATCGATTCCCAATCGACCTGGTAATCCATCGATTCGGCGAAGCGCTTTGCTTCGCCTTCCAGCGAGGCGCGCTCGATGCTGCTGAGCACTTCTTCCTCCTCGCTTTCTTCCCACAGCTGCGCCTCGACACGGCGGAAGGGGGTGGGGCTCTCCACCTCCCCGATCAGGGTGAAGCGCTTCAGCCCGCCCAGCAGGATATCGTAGCGGCCATCATCATGCGCCTCGATCTGCTCGATCCGGCCCAGGCAGCCCACTTCGTAGAGCGGTGCCGGTTCACCCGGTCCGCGCGGCTGGATCATGCCGATGCGCCGGTCCCGCGCCATCGCATCGCTGATCATCGCGCGGTAGCGATCCTCAAAAATGTGCAGCGGCAGGTGCATGCCCGGAAACAGAAGCGCCCCGGGCAGGGGGAAGATGGCGAAGCGCAGCGTCTCGCCGGAAAGCGGAAGGGCAGGGGCCATCAGCTGAACAGGATCTGCGAAAGACGGCGGCGGGTCTGCGCGGTCCAGGGGTCTTCCAACCCCACGGTTTCGAACAAGGCAAGCAGCCGGGTGCGCGCCGCACCCTCGTTCCATTCACGATCCACGCGGATGATGTGGAGCAGGTGATCGGCTGCTGCATCGCGGTTGCCCGCGGCCATTTCCGCATTGGCGAGCTCCAGACGCGCTTCATGATCGTCCGGCGCTGAATCCACCTTGGCGCGCAGCGCCTCCAGCTCGGCCGGATCACGCTTTTCCGCGGCAATGGCCAGCGCAGCGCGGGCGCGTTCGATCGCGGGATCGGCCTGCATCTCATCGGGCAGCTGGGACAACAGGCCCTGCGCCTCATCGGTCCGGTCTGCAGCGGCGAGCGCGCGGATCATGCCGCCGATCGCCTCCACATGCTCGGGATCCTGCTGCAGGATAGACGCGAAGGTGCCATAGGCCTGCTCGGCCTCGTCCGCCGCGAGCAGGCGCTCTGCTTCCTCAAGAACCGGCGCGAAATCGGGCTTCGCCGCTTCGGCCCCATCCTCCGCACCGACCTCGATCGGCAATTGCTCGAGCAACTGGTCGAGCGTCTGCGCGAGCTGCGCCTCGGTGCGCGCATTGGTGAGGTTTGCGACCGGCTGCCCTTGGAAGATGGCGTAGACCGTGGGGATGGAGCGGACCTGGAATTGCGAGGCGATGAAGTTGTTTGCATCGACATCGATCTTCACGAGCTTCACGCCGCGATCCGCGTAATCGGCGGCAACCTTTTCCAGAACGGGGCCCAGCTGCTTGCACGGCCCGCACCACTCGGCCCAGAAATCGAGGATGACGAGCTTCGTCATCGACGGCTCGACCACATCGTTCCTGAACTGGTCCACGGCCTTCTGTTCTTCGGTGGTCAGCGCGGCGCTCGCCATAATCGCTCTTTCCTCTTCAGCTCATTTCCAGGGCACCGGCATGACGGTGCGTGCTTCCCGCATCATGTGGGAACCGACGGGCGCTTGCCAAGCCCCCGGGGCCTGAGTGCAACCGATGTTCGATTTCACGGCTAAAGGGCTTGCAGGCTCTCCGAAGCGCTGCTAACAGCCCGCCTCCACCCGCCGGAAAGTATCGCTTCCGGCCGCCAGAGCGGGCGTAGCTCAGGGGTAGAGCACAACCTTGCCAAGGTTGGGGTCGAGGGTTCGAATCCCTTCGCCCGCTCCAGTTTTTCGACATCGTTGGTACGAGGCGCTTCGGCGTCTACCTTGCGCGTGGCCGCATTCGCCGGGCGACGCGTCTTATAGTGCGCAGTCTCTGTCCGGCGCGCATGGGCGGGAGGGCGAAGCAGGCCTGTAAGGATTAGCTTAACGCCTGCGCAACTATGCGGATCGAATTGAAGAATCAGCCCCCGGATTCTTAGGGAGATCCCATGACTTTGAAGAAGAAGCTTTTCGCATGTCTTGCTGCGCTGGCGATGGCTACGACGTTCGTTTCGGTGCTGTCGCTTTGGCAGATGAACCACGGACGCGTGGCGCTTCAATCGATCCTCAAGGATCAGGTTGAACCGATGAGCGACCTGAAGATTGTGGGCGACAAATATGCGGTCGATATCGTCGATGCGTCGCACAAGGCCCGCGCCGGCACGATCAGCTTTGCCGAAGCCGCCCAAACCGTAAGCGCTGGCGCCAAGGCGATCGATGCGAACTGGCGCCGATACAAGGCCACCAAGATCGAAGGGGAAGAAGCGCTTCTCGCAGAAGAGGCCGAAGCCGAAATGCGCGTGGCCGACGCAAATGTGGCGGAGCTCGAACAGATCTTGCGGCGCGGAGACAGGGAGGCGCTGGATTCCTTTGTTGAAAACAAATTGTATCAGAGCATCGATCCGGTGTCCGGCACGGTGGGCGATCTGGTTACACTGCAGATCGCAAACGCAGAAAAGACAGCCGCTGGCGCGTCGGCAACGGCTCTGCTGAGCCGGAATGTGACGATCGGCCTGGTGGCGCTGGCGCTGCTCGTTTTCGTCATCTCGCTCTCGATCGTCTCCTCCAAGGTTATCGCTCCCGTTCGTGCGCTCGCCGATACGATCCGCGGACTGGCCGCGCAAAAGGGCAGCGCACAGGTTCCGCATCTCGATCAGCAGGACGAGATCGGCGATATCGCGCGATCGGTGGAAACCTTCCGTCAAGCAGTGGTCCACGCAGAACAGGAGAAAGCTCTTGCCGCGTCGCACGCCACCGAAACACTTGGCGAGGGACTTTCCGCTTTGGCGAGCGGCGATCTGACCTATCAGCTGGAAGGCGACTTTCCCGAAGCCTATGAAAAGTTGAAGACCGACTTCAACGAAACGGCGGAAGCGCTGCGGACCACCTTGTCTCAATTGACGCTTGCAGCCACCGGCATCAATGACGGAGCCAGCGATATCCGCCAGGCTTCGGACGATCTGTCTCAGCGCACCGAGCAGCAGGCCGCATCGCTCGAAGAAACCGCCGCGGCGTTGGAGCAGATCACCGGCACCGTCGCGAGCACGGCGGCCAAATCGAAAAGCGCGAACAGCGCCGTGCGCACCGCGCGAGACGAAGCGGAACGCTCCGGCGAGACGGTGCGCAGTGCGGTGGAGGCGATGGGCAGCATCGAACGCACATCGAACGAGATCGTCGAAATCATCTCGGTAATTGACGGCATCGCGTTCCAGACCAATTTGCTGGCGCTCAATGCGGGCGTGGAAGCGGCGCGGGCGGGCGATGCCGGACAGGGCTTTGCGGTTGTCGCCTCGGAAGTGCGCGCGCTCGCCCAGCGGTCGGCGGCGGCCGCCACCGATGTGAAGGCGCGAATCACGGCGTCCTCCAGCCAGGTCGAAAACGGCGTGGAACTGGTCGGCGAGACCGGCAAGGCGCTCGAAACGATCATAGCGCGCATTGCCGAGGTCGACGGGCTCGTCTCCGAAATCGCGGATGCCGCCGATCAGCAGTCCACCGGGCTGCGGCAGATCAACACCGCGGTGGGCGAAATGGACGGCGTCACCCAGCAGAACGCGGCCATGGTGGAGCAGGCCACCGCGGCGGCACGCAGCCTTGCCGAAGAAGTGCAGAATATGTCGCAGCAGATCGGCCGCTTCCGGGTGCAAAAGAACGGTGCCAATGTGCGGGCCCTGCCGGTGGCGGCGAACAAGGCTCAGTCTCAGCCTCAGCAGCAGTTTCAGACGCGTCGTCCCGCCGCTGCCGCGCCGCAGGTCGTGGGCAACACCGCGCTGGCGGTCGACGAGGACGACTGGTCCGAATTCTAACCGGCCGAACGATGGCAATGTAGTCATGCTCGCCCGGGCTCGCGATTCGCGGAGTCCGGGCGGGACGGGCGGCCGCCACGAAGGCGCCGAGGAGCTTATTCCCTTCGCATTCATTTGCAAAAGCTGATGGCCCGCCCGAAACCCTCCATGCCGCCGAAGTGGGATATCCTCGCACTGGTCGACGCCGAGGGTGGATTGGAAATACGCGTCTCGCCCGGGGCTTCCGCCGACGCGATCATATTGCCTGCAGAAGGCGGCGTGTTGGCCGTGCGAACCACCGAGCCGCCCGAGGACGGCAAAGCCAATCGGGCCGTTCTGAAATTGATCGCCAAAGCGCTAGGGCGCTCCGCTTCGACGCTGGAACTGGTCCGCGGCACGACGAGCCGGAACAAGCTGATCCGGTTGCTCTGACCGAACGCGCGTTTGCGCAGTCGGATCGGGTGCAAGGGGCGTCGGCGGAAGATATCTCCATAGCCTTGACGGCGAGGGGCCGCATGGCCGACAGCGTAATGGTCAAGGTTCTTCGGTCGGCCTTTTGGTCGCGCCGGAGCTAAGACGGGAAGCCGGTGTAAGACCGGTGCTGCCCCCGCAACTGTAAGCGGTTAGCGGCGGTCCATTGATGTCACTGGCGGGATCGTCCGCCGGGAAGACGGACCGTCCGTGTCGACCCGCGAGCCAGGAGACCTGCCTTCGACGCCATAACGTCCACCGGCGGGGTGTCCGGTCTGGTCGCTTGTGCGTCATGCGCGAGCCTCGGGCCTGTGGCCGATGGCCGCGTCGGTGCCCGGTGCCCGGCCCATCCCCGCCCGCCATCTTCGGGGATGAAGAAAGAATGACCCTTACCACCACCACGCCCGGCTCTCCGCCGATGGCCGATCGCGAACACACCGGCGGCGACGTCATCCGCTTGATCGACACCATCTTTCCGTCCGATGCCAACCATCACGGCACGCTGTTCGGCGGCGTGGCGCTCGCGCATATGGACAAGGTCGCGTTCCTTGCCGCCTCGCGTCACGGGCGGGCCCCTTTCGTCACCGCGTCGTCGGAAAAGATCGATTTCGCCGCTCCTGCGCGGATCGGTGAACTGATCGAGGCGAGCGGGCGGGTGGTTCGCGTCGGGACAAGCTCGCTCGGCGTCATGGTCGAACTGGTGGCCGAAGATCCGATCTCGGCCGAGCGGCGGCTGTGCACGCGCGGGCATTTCACGCTGGTGGCGATGAAAGGCGAGGATAGCAGGCTTCCCCTGCCGCCATTGCCCGAGGACCCAGCCCCGGTCGACGAGGGGACGCTACGAATGGTCGACATCGTCTTCCCGCAGCAGACCAGCCATTACGGCACACTCTATGGCGGCGATGCGCTCAAGATGATGGGCAAGGCGGCCTTCGTCGCCGCGACGCGCCGTGCCCGGGCCAGCATCGTCATGGCATCGTCGGACCGGATCGACTTCGCGTCGCAAATCCGGTCCGGCGAGATGGTAGAGCTGGCGGCGCGCCCGCTTGAGGTTGGCCGCAGTTCCATTCTGATCGGGGTCGATCTGCTCGCCGAGAACCTGCTCACGGGCGATCGCCGCCACGCCGCTAGATCCCGCTTCACCATGGTCGCGGTGGACCGGGAGGGCAGGCCGCAGCCGATCGAAGGGGCCAAGGTCTGATCGGTTCAGCCGCGCAGGTCTTCGCGCAGGAAGTCCGCACAGCGTTCTCCGATCATGATCGACGGAGCGTTGGTGTTGCCGCTGACGATCTTCGGCATCACCGACGCATCGGCGATGTAGAGCCCTTCGAGCCCGCGAAACTTCAGGCGCGGGGTCAGCACGTCCGTGTCGTCCGGCCCCATCGCGCAGCTGCCGACGGGGTGGTAGACGGTATCCGAGCGGTTGCGCAGCATTTCGTCCAGCGCGTCGTCGTCATCGAGGTCGACCGGATGACGATCGCGCATCTGATATTCGGCCAGCGGGGTCGTTTCGAAAATGCGGTACATCTGCCGCACGCCTGCGCGCAGCAATGCGATGTCGCGATCATCCTCCAGAAAGGCAGGATCGATGGCGGGCATATCCCCCGGCTCGTTCGATTTAAGGCGAACCGAGCCTTTACTCTCAGGCCGCAGCACGCAGGCATGGCAGGAAAAGCCATGGCCCTTCACCTTTTCGCGTCCGTGATCTTCCAGCATCGCCGGGACGAAATGATATTGGATCTGCGGTGCGGGTGCGTCCGAATCGGCGGACCAGAAGCCGCCCGCTTCCGCATAAGGCGTGGTCATGATGCCGGTGCGGCGCAGGCGATGCTCCACCATGGCACGCGCCATCTTCAGCGTCCCGGTGAGCGAATCGCCGATGAAATCGCGCGAGCGTGTCTCGAAGCTCGCCACATAATCGATATGGTCCTGCAGATTTTCACCCACCGACGGCTTGTCGAGCACCACATCGATGCTGTGATAGCGCAGGTGCTCTGCGGGTCCGATGCCCGACAGCTGCAAAATATGCGGGCTGCCGAACGCGCCTGCGGACAGCACGACCGCGCCGCGCGCGCGCAAGGTTTGCGTCTCGCCGCCGCGTTGGATGCGCACGCCGGTAACGCGGCCGTTCTCCACGATCAGTTTTTCGGTAAGCGCGCCGGTGAGAACGTGGAGGTTTTCGCGCGAACGCACCGGATCGATATAGGCGCGGGAGGCCGTCCAGCGTTCGCCGCCCTTGGTAGTGGTCTGGTAGATGCCGAAGCCGGCCTGACGAGCGCCGTTGAAATCCTCGTTCAGCGGCATCTGAAGCCGGGCCGCGCTTTCCACGAACGCCTTGCTGCCAGGGTTCACCGAATGCTGATCGGAAACCGACAGCGGCCCGTCGCCGCCATGGAAGGCATCGCCGCCGCGCTCGTTCGATTCGCTGCGTTTGAAATAGGGCAGCACGTCTTCATAGGCCCAGTCGGTGCAGCCCATGGCGGCCCAATTGTCATAATCCCAGGAATTGCCGCGGATATAGAGCATGGCGTTGATCGCGGAGGAGCCGCCCATGCCGCGTCCGCGCGGCTGATGGCCCATGCGGCCATTGAGGCCCTTTTGCGGGATCGTCGAATAATGCCAGTTGGTGTTGTCGGGCAGGAAGGGCATCATGCCCGGCGTCTTCACGCGCCAATCGTCATTGGTGCCGCCCGCCTCGATCAGGCAGACGCTGCGCGCGGGGTCTTCGCTGAGGCGTCCCGCAACGGCGCTTCCGGCCGATCCGCCGCCGACCACGATGACATCAAATTCCTGCATGAGCTTTCCGATCCTCTCCGCCGGCGCTTATTGCGACCGGTCCGTGTTGATGAAGGCTACCGGCTCTCCGGCGCTTGGTCGACCGCCTTCTTCGTGCGTGCATCCTCCCAGCGCGCGCGGATCACGGCGCTCGTCTCGCGGCTGCCGTCGTGGCTCCAGCCGGGTTCGCGCCAGAGATAGCCGAGCTTATGGCGCCAAGGCGCGTGCCAGATGTCGCGCATGATACCGGCCCATTCGTGAAATGCCGCCCAGAGCAGATTGAAGCTGCCGAGATTGTGGACCAGGCCGTAATGGATGCGTTCATCGTCCCGCTCGGCCTCGAACGTGCCGAGCAGCCTGTCCCAGACGATGAAAACGCCGGCATAATTGCGGTCCAGATAGCGCGCGTTGGTGCCATGGTGGACGCGGTGGTGGCTCGGCGTATTCATCACCGCCTCGAACCAGCGCGGCATGCGGCGCACCGCCTCGGTATGAATCCAGAACTGGTAGACCAGGTTCAGGCCCGCGCAGAAAAAGACCATCGCAGGCGGGAAGACCAGGAACAGCGGCAGGCGAAAGAGGAAGGCCAGCGCGAAGAAGCCGGTCCATGTCTGCCGTAGCGCGGTCGACAGATTATAGTGCTGGCTGGAATGATGGACGACATGCGCCGCCCAGAACCAGCGCACGCGATGCGCGGAGCGGTGGAACAGATAATAGGCAAAATCGTCAGCCACGAAACAGAGCGGCCAGACCCACCAGGCGAAGCCGAATTGCGGCAGGCGCAGCGTATCGGCTCCGAAGGCGTGGGCCGCGTCCGCCATCGCATAAATCAGCCCGGCGGACAGCAGACCGGCGAGAGTGCTGCCGAAGCCCAACATCAGCGATGTGGCGGTATCGCGCGTTTCATAGGCATCGCTGCCGCGCCGGCGCATGATCACGATTTCGGCGATCATCAGCAGGATGAAGCCGGGAATGGCGAGGGTGACCGGATCGGGCAGGTCGTTCATGGCCCTGCGCTGTCGCCCCCGCGCAGGCGTTGCTGCCATGTCCCGGCATCGTCGATGCAGACCTCGATCTTGCCGAAATGCCGCTCGGCGCTGTCGATGACCAACCGGTTCGGCTCGGGCCGTTCGCAGCGGATCGGGGGTTTCAGCGCGCGCGCCGCAAACCGTCCGCCGACGCGTTTCAGAAGAACGATGCGTCCGTCATCGCCCAGCACGAGCGCGGACTGCCGGTTCTGACATGTCGCAGCCTCTATGGCGGTGAAGCCTGACACCATTTCTTCGGAATAATGCTCCGCCTCATCCGGCCCCAGCTTCTTCGCCTGGAACCGCACCCCGCGCACGATCAGCACCACCACTGCGATGGCACCGATCGAGCCGAGGATCATCGGAAGGTTCATGGGAAGCCGATCAGTTCGCCTTGGCGAAAGCGTCCAGCAGCATGCGCACCGGCGCAACGTCATAGCCCGCGGCAGCGGCGGCTTCCGCAATATCGTCCGGGTCCTTGCCGTCCTTCGCCTCGGCAAGCGCCCAGAGGAGGGTGGAACGCGTGCCGCTGCGGCAAAAGGCCAGCGTCTTGCCGCCTTCATTCTCGTCCAGCGCGGCGCGCATCGCATCGACCTGCGGCGTGCTGAAGCCGGCATGGGTGACGGGGATCGCGATATAATGCAGCCCCGCCGCCTCGGCAGCCGCTTCGATCTCCGCGCCGTCCGGTTGACCGATTTCCTCCCCCTCGGGGCGGTTGTTGATGATGAGCTTCACGCCCATCGCCTTGGCCTCTGCCACGTCTTCCGGCACGATCTGCGGCGCGGCGTAGACGGTGGAATTGATCTGGCGAATGTTCATGGGGCCTCCGTCTGAATTTCGCGCACCCTAACGCCTGCGCCCGAGTGAAGTCGAGGGGCGGATTCAGTACTGCCGGATCACGTCCAGAAAGGCATCGCCGAAGGCGATCAGTTTCTTGGCGCCGACACCGCTGATCTTGCCCAGCTCGACCGCTGATTGTGGGCGCTGCGCGGCGAACTCCCGCAGCACCGAATCGTGGAAGACCACATAAGGGGGGATGCCCTGTTCGGCGGCGATGCGCTTGCGCTCCGCCCGCAATGCCTCGAACAGCGGATCGCCAGTGGGGTTCGCCGCCGCGCCCTGCCCACGGCCGCCGCGCGTGCGTTCGGGCGGCTCGACCATGCGGACCTCCTCCTGCCCCTTCAGGATGCGCTTGGCACCGGGGCCTAGGCGCAGGCCGCCATGCTCTGTCGGCAGCAGCGCCTCGAACGCTTGAAGATGACGGGCCAGCGGTTTGATCAGCCGCGTCTCCTCACCCTCGACGATCCCGTGTACCGACAGCGCGTGATGCCCGCGTTCGAGCACCTTTTCGCTCTGCGATCCCACCAGCACCGCCTCGATATGGCCGACGCCGAAACTCTGCCCGGTTCGGTAGACGGCGGAGAGCAGCTTCTGCGCCAGTTCCGTCACTTCGCGCGTGTCGGGCGGATCGATGCAGTTGTCGCAATTGCCGCATTGCGCGGGCGGGTCCTCGCCGAAATGGCGCAGCAGCACCGCGCGGCGGCAGCCCGGCGTTTCCACCAAGGCGGCGAGCGCGTTGAGCCGGGTCCGCTCTCCCTCGCGCCGTGCTTCCTCGACTTCGCCGAGGCGCTGGCGGGCGGTGGCGAAATCGGTTGCGCCCCAGAACATATGCGCCGCCGCCGGATCGCCGTCGCGGCCCGCACGGCCGGTTTCCTGATAATAGGCCTCCACCGATTTGGGCAGGCCGGCATGTGCCACGAAGCGCACATCCGGCTTATCGATGCCCATGCCGAAGGCGATAGTGGCGCACATGATCATATCTTCGGACGCGACGAATTCGGCCTGCGCCGCGGCGCGCTCGGCGGGCGGCAGGCCGGCATGATAAGCGCGCGTGGGTCGGCCCGTCGCTTCCAGTTTTTCGGCAAGCTTCTCGGTCGCCGCGCGGCTGGTGCAGTAGACAATGCCCGCGCCCGGCGTCTCGCGCACGAATTCGGTGATCTGCTTCGTGACGTTGGTCTTCGGGCTGATCGCGTAGCGGATATTGGGCCGGTCGAACCCCGCCAGGATCAGCCCGTCCTGCGGAATGCCGAGCTGGACCAGAATGTCTTCGCGCGTTGCCTTGTCCGCAGTGGCGGTGAGGGCGAGGCGGGGCACATGCTCGAACCGGTCGAGCATCGGGCGCAGCAGCCGGTAATCGGGCCGGAAATCATGGCCCCATTCGGAAACGCAATGCGCCTCGTCGATCGCGAACAGCGACAGATCGGTGGCGGACAGCATGTCCTGAAACACCGGATTGGTGGCGCGTTCCGGCGCGACATAGAGCAGATCGAGATTGCCCGCCCGGAAACGCCGCATCGTTTCGGCCTGGTTCTCGTCGACCGAGGTGAGCGTTGCCGCCTTGATGCCCACCGCGTCCGCGCTGCGCATCTGATCGTGCATCAGCGCAATGAGCGGGGAGACGACGATGCAGGTACCGCGCCGGGCGACGGCGGGCACTTGATAGCAAAGCGATTTACCCGCGCCCGTCGGCATCACCGCTAGCGTATTGTCCCCGCGCATGATCCGTTCGACCACCTCCTCCTGCCGTCCGCGAAAGCCGGAAAAGCCGAAGATGGAATGAAGGATGTCTTTGGGATCGCGCGGCGCGGTTTCGGTCATCGCGCCTGCCTACCGGGGCGGGCCGGGTTGGGCCAGTGGCAGCTCAGGCCACGCGCGCATTTTTGCAAAAGGCATCCACATAAGCGCGGTGTTCGGGCATCTGGCCGACCCGGTAACGGATCGACTGATCGATGCCGTCGATCTCGGCAGGCAGTCCCGGATCGTCCAGCGCGTCCGCCATCGGGCTGTAGCCCATCGGCATGATGCCTTGCCCCATCATAACCGCAATCCAGCTGGTCTGGGCGAAGAGCTCGTCCTCCTCGCGGAAAATCTGGCCGTTGAGGCGGAACAGCTCGATCTTTTCGGTCAGGCTGTCCGGCACGCTCATGGTGCGGCAATAATTCCAGAAGTCGCTGTCGTCGCGGCTGGTGGCGTAATAATGCAGAATGAGGAAATCGCGGATGCGCGCATATTCCTTGGCCGTCAGCCGGTTGAACGCCTGCTCCTGCATCGGCGAAATGTCGTCGAGCGACAGCAGCGCGACCAGCTTCGATATGCCGGTGTTGATCAGGTGGATCGAGGTCGATTCCAGCGGCTCCATGAACCCGGCGGAAAGGCCCAGCGCCACCACATTACGGTTCCAGAATTTCTTGCGCCGTCCGGTGGTGAAGCGCAGGAAATTGGGTTCGGCCAGCGCCTCTCCCTCGATATTGTCGGTCAGGATCGATAGTGCTTCGTCGTCCGACATGTTGGCCGAACAATAGACATGGCCGTTGCCGTTGCGGTGCTGCAGCGGCACCTGCCATTGCCAGCCCCCTTTCCAGGCGGTTGCCTTGGTATAAGGCGGCATCTTGCCACCGCCGGAGGAGGGGATCGCCACGGCCCGGTCGCAAGGCAGCCAGTGAGTCCAGTCCTCGTAACCCGTTTCCAGCGCCTGCTCGATCAGCAGGCCGCGAAAGCCCGAGCAATCGACGAACAGATCGCCTTCCAGCACGCTGCCGTCTTCCAGCGTGATCGAGCGGACATGGCCGTTCTCGCCGTTCAGCTGAACATCCGCCACCTTGCCCTCGCGCCGGACCACGCCGCGACTTTCCGCCACTTGTCGCAGGAAGCGCGCGTAGAGCCCGGCGTCGAGATGATAGGCATAGTTGATCGGCGGCAGATCGCCGCGATCGTCGTTCGGGGTCTTGGCGAAGCGCCCGAACTGGGCAGCCATGGTCTCCGGACTGAAATAGGCCAGCGGGCGCTGGTCCCCGGCGGCGCGCATGCGCATCCACACATTGTGGAAGGAGACGCCGTCGATCTCGTAACCGTAATTGCCGAACGGGTGCAGATAGCTGTCGCCGATCTTGCCCCAGTTCACGAACTGGATGCCCAGTTTGAAGCTGCCCTTGGCGGCGGCCAGCATCTCGGCCTCGTCCACGCCGATCAGCTGGTTGAAATCGACGAAGGGGGGGATCGTCGCCTCGCCCACGCCCACCGTGCCGATCTGCTCCGATTCGACCAGCGTTACCGCGAGCCCGCGCGGTTTTACAAGCTTGGACAAGGCCGCCGCGGTCATCCAGCCCGCCGTGCCGCCGCCGACGATGACGATTGTCTGGACGCTCATGACTTCTCCCGTTTTTTCGCGCGCTGGACATTCAGCGCTGCGACGTTCTGTTGCAAGCGAGTAACAGGTGGCGCCCAAATTGTGAACGTTCATTTCCGTAGTTGTGAACGATCACAATCGGGGTTAGTCCATCCTCCACGACAAGGCCCGGTTACGGGCTGGCTCCGATTCGGGGTGACATCAGAGGAGGGGATCGGTTCTATGGCCGCCAAGCATCATCATGTTCGTTTCGCACGTCGCGTCCTTCACTGGGGCGGTGCGTCCACGCTCGCGATTCTCGCGGCAACCGGCGTTCATGCGCAGGATACGACGCGTGAGGATCCGGTCGATCTGGATGCCGATGGCGAAATCGAACGCCCGAGTGACGATCTTGCCGGCACCGTTACCGATGACAACACCATCGTCGTCAGCGGCTTTCGCGCCTCGCTCAGCAGCGCACAGAGCCTGAAGCGTGATGCCGACACCTTCGTCGATGTCATCACCGCAGAGGATATCGGCGCGCTTCCCGACCGTTCGGTGGCCGAGGCGCTGCAGCGCGTGCCCGGCGTCAACATCAGCCGTTTCGAACAGCGCGACGACCCCGATCGCTTCTCGGTCGAGGGCTCGGGCGTCATCATCCGCGGCCTGCCCTTCGTGCGGTCCGAACTGAACGGGCGCGACATCTTTTCCGCCAATGGCGGCCGCACGCTCAGCTTCAACGATGTTTCGCCCGAGCTGCTGGGCCGGGTCGAGGTGTTCAAAAACAACACCGCCGACATGATCGAGGGCGGTATTTCCGGCACGGTCAATCTGGTGACGCGCAAGCCGCTGGACACGCGCGGATCGCGCATCGCCGGCACGATCGAGGCCAATTACGGCGATTTCGCCAAGGAATGGTCGCCCGGGTTCTCGATCCTCGGCGCCCACAGCTTCGAGACCGAGATCGGCACCTTCGGGCTTCAGGTCGGCTATGCGCAGTCGGAGCTGAAGACGCGCACCGATGCTTCGCAGGTGACCGATCCCTGTTACCGCGCCCCGAGCCTCGATGCGCCCTGCATCCGCGTGCGGCCTGTCGGTTCGGGTGGCTTCAGCGGCGATCCGTTATTCGGTCCCGACAACTTCCCGCCGGCCGGATCGGTCGTCGTTCCTAAGGGCGCGGGGGTGCGCACCACCGATCTGACGCGCGATCGCAACGCCATTTCTGCGATCGGTCAATGGGAAAGCCCGGACAGCCGCGCGCTTTTGACGGTGGAGTATCTGCGCGCAAAGACTGAAGCGACGATCGACGAATATTCGCTGCTTGCGCTCGTCAACGACGACAATCTGTTTCCGGTGCCCGCGGCCGGCACCAGCTTTACTTTCGATGAGAACGGCATCTTCCAGTCCGGCACGCTGACGCAGGGCGGCGGCATCCCCACCGAAGCGCTCCGTTTCCAGCGGGAGGACGATGCGAAGACGGAAGACTTCTCGGTCGATCTGCAGCTGTACCCGACCGATCGTCTGCACTTCAATCTGGAGGTGCAACACATCAATTCGGATCGTCAGGAAAACGGCCTGATCGGTGCGATGCAGACGTCTTCGGACATTTTCTTGGATAACAGCGACAAGGTTCCGGTGGTGCAGTTCCTGCAGCCGGGCACGTCAGATTCGCCCGCATCTTATTTCAGCGATCCGAACCGGAGCTTCTACTGGTTCCTGATCGACAATCAGGTGCGCAACGAGGGCGACCTTTGGAGCATGCGTGCCGATGTCGATTACGACATCGCAGACGGCGGTGGCTCCTTCTTCAAGACCATCCGCTTCGGCGCTCGCTGGGCGGACCGCAACCGCGTGACGCGCAACACCAACTTCTCCAACTGGGGCAACCTGTCCGCGCCCTGGACGGGCGGCGGTGCCGTTTATGCGAACGACTATCCCGCATCAGAGCTGCGCAACCCCTTCGTCGATTTCCAGCGCGGCAAGGTGCCGACGCCCGCAGGCGACGGATCGGCCTATTTCTTCGGTGGCGATAATCTGGTCGACGAATATCTCAGCGGCCTGACCGAAGAGCAGGCGCGCGATATCAACGCAACGTCGCAGACGCCCAATCCGTGGATTCCGATCTACGCCCGCGACGGGCTGGTCCCGGGAACGCCCTATCGTCCGGGTGAAATTTCCAACGTCGATGAGAGCACCTTTGCTGCTTACACTCGTCTCGACTTCGGCTCGGACGATCTGTTCGGCAATGGCTGGAACCTGCAGGGTAATGTCGGCGTGCGCTACGTCCGTACCAGCGTCAACTCTGGCGGCTCGATTGGCTTTCCATCGTCTCAGGGTTTCCAGAAAACCCCGACCGGAGAGATCGACTTTGCGGCGACCTGCTCGGGTCTGTCGGGAACACCGGGCGGTATTCCAGGCTTCTGTCTGCTGTCCCCCGCGCGTCAGGCACAATTCGCGGCGGTCTTTGACAATCCAAATCTAAACGACTCGGCTGCGGGCACCTTCGATTACTGGCTGCCGAGCTTCAACGCGAAGTTGGATGTCGGCGGAGGCCTGCTGTTCCGCGTTGGCGTCTCTAAAGGTATCTTCCGCCCTGATCTGGCGCTTTACCGCACAGGCGGTGTGATCGGCGACAACACCAACACGCTCCGTCAGGAGGGCACGCTGGAAACCGGCCCGCTGTTCTCGTTGGGCACCGGCAACCGGCTTCTTACCGCGACGGAAAGCTGGAATTACGATCTTTCGGTCGAATATTATTTCAGCGCCGTGGGCTCGCTTACCGTTTCGGCCTTCCTCAAGGACCTGTCCGGCATCGTGAATGGCGGTGCCACAATCCGTAGCTTTACGACCCCGGACGGTGTTCCGTTCGATGTTCGCATCGACGGGCCGGACAACACCAGCGGCGGGCTCCTGAAGGGCGTCGAGGTGGCTTATCAGCACACCTTCGATTTCCTGCCGGGCTTGCTCAGCGGTCTCGGTACACAGCTGACCTATACCTATGTCGATGCGGGCGATTTCACGAACCCCGATCTCGACGGCAACCGCAGCCTGTTTGCGTCCTTCGTGCCGCTGGCCGGTGTTTCGAACCACACGGTGAATGCCACGCTATTCTACGAGAAGGGTCCGCTGTCGGCGCGTGCAGCCTATAACTGGCGCTCCGAATATTTGCAGACCCCGCGCGATGTGATCTTCCCGTTCTCGCCGATCTATGGCGAGGCGACGGGGCAGCTCGATGCGTCGATCTTCTATTCGCTGACCGACGACATCAAGATCGGCGTGCAGGGCGTGAACCTGCTCGATGAAATTACGCGCACCTCGCAGGTGATCGATTTCGACGGCACCCGCGTCACGCGCTCGGCCTTCCGCAATGATCGCCGTTACACGCTGATCGCCCGCTTCGATTTTTGAGGCCCGTCGCTTCGCCGCTCCGCGCGCCGATCTGGCATCGCGGGGCGGCGCGCGATAGGCGTGACGCTCGCTCGCACGGTTGGGGAAGATATCGACATGGCCCGCAGACGACAGGCGGTGACGATCAAGCATGTGGCGGCGGAAGCCGGGGTGTCGCTCCAGACCGTCAGCCGCGTCATCAATCATGAGCCCAATGTCCGCCCGGCCATGAAGGAGAAGGTGCAGGGCGCGATCGACAAGCTGGGTTATGTGCCGTCCATCGCCGCGCAGCGGATGAGCGGATCGCGCAGCTATCTTATCCTGGCGCTCAACGACCGCGAGCGCACCATTGCCGAATGGAGCGCGCGCCAGGGTTCGGACTGGGTCGGGCAGATGCTGCTCGGCGGCATGCTGAAATGCGCGGAACATGGCTATCGCCTGATCGTCGAACTGATCGACACGCGCACGCATCATGTGGAGCGGGAGCTGGCCGGCGCTTTCGCCGCGCTGCAGCCGGACGGTGTGCTGCTGACCCCGCCGCATTCGGAAGACCCGGTCATCATCGCGTTTCTCGAAAAACAGGGCGTGCCCTTCGCGCGCATCGGATCGCGCGCGCCGGGCCCCGGCATTCCGATCACCATGGACGATGAAGGCTCCGCGCGCCGCGCCACGCAAATGCTCGTCGATCTCGGCCATCGACGGATAGGCTTCATCGCCGGTGCGCAGGAATATAGTCTCAGCCAGCGCCGCGCGGACGGATGGCAGGATGTGATGAGCGAAAGCGGCCTTCCGGTTGACGGCCTGCTCGCGCAGGGCGATTTCAGCCATGCAAGCGGACTGGTGGGCGCACGCGCGCTCCTGAGCCGTGACGAACGCCCCACCGCCATCATCGCCAGCAGCGATCAGATGGCCTTGGCGACGCTCGATGTCGCCAAGGAGATGGGGCTGGAGGTGCCGCGCGCGCTTTCGGTCATCAGTTTCGATAACAGCCCGGCCATTCGTTACGCCAATCCCAGCATCACCGCCGTGGACCAGCCGATCGCCGATACGGTGTCGCGCGCGGTCGAACTCATCATCGCCATGAAGCGCACAGGCGAAGGGCCGGAGGAAGCGATCCGTGTTTCGGGCGATCTGATCGCGCGCGAATCGACCGCGCCGCCGCCGCCGAACTGATCCCCCGGAGCGCTTGCCGCTTCGATCGAACAAGGCCCGCGCCAAGCGGGCGCAAGAGGAGTGGAGAGTAATGAACTTGCGATGGACCGCCCCCCTGCTGCTGACGGCGGCAACGGCCTGCACCATGCCCGCGGCCATGCCCGGCGCCGGAGCGGGCATTGCCCTGCCGGCAGACGCCACCGCCCATCCGGAGCGCTGGCCCGAAGCGCATAGCCCGGCTGCGATCACCGATCCGGCCACCGAGAGCGCGATCGATGCGCTGATTGCGCGGATGAGCCTGGAGCAGAAGGTCGGCCAGCTGGTGCAGGCGGATATTAGCGCCATCGAACCCGAAGATCTCGCCACCTATCCGCTCGGCTCGATCCTGGCGGGCGGCAATAGCGGCCCCTATGGCAATGAACGCGCGAGCGCGGCGGATTGGGATAAACTGGTGCGGGCGTTCCGCGATGTCTCGGAACGGCCTGGGGCCAATGGCGTCGCCATCCCGATCATCTTCGGCGTCGATGCCGTTCATGGCCATAATAACATCCCCGGCGCCACCGTCTTTCCGCACAATATCGGGCTCGGCGCGGCGCATGATCCGGCGATGATTCGCCGCATCGGCGCAGCTACTGCAGCCGAAATCGCGGGCAGCGGTATCGAATGGACCTTCGCGCCCACGCTGGCCGTGCCGCAGGACCCGCGCTGGGGCCGCACCTATGAAGGCTATTCCTCCGATCCCGCGCTCGTCGCCGCCTATGCGGGGGCGATGGTGGAAGGGTTGCAGGGTGATCTCGTCAGCGGCCGCCCGCTTGGCCCGAAACATGTCGCGGCTACCGCCAAGCACTTCCTGGCCGATGGCGGCACGCAGGGCGGCAAGGATCAGGGCGATGCCGTGATCCCCGAAAGCGAGCTGATTTCCGTCCATGCGCAAGGTTATCCCGCCGCGATCGACGCCGGAGCGCTGACCGTCATGGCCAGCTTCTCCAGCTGGAACGGGGTGAAGAATCACGGCAATCCCAGCCTCCTCACCGGCGTCCTGAAAGACCGCATGGGCTTCGAAGGCTTTGTGGTGGGGGATTGGAACGGCCATGCGCAGGTGGAAGGCTGCACCAACACCGATTGCCCGCGCGCAATCGAAGCCGGGCTGGACATGTTCATGGCGCCCGATAGCTGGAAGGATCTGTACGCCAATACGGTGAAGCGCGCCGAGAGTGGCGACATCCCGATGGCCCGCATCGACGATGCCGTGCGCCGCATCCTGCGCGTGAAATACAAGCTCGGCCTGATGGATCAGACCCCGCCGGTCCGCCGCGATTACGCCGCGGTCGGCGCGCCGGAGCATCTGGCGCTGGCGCGCGAGGCGGTGGCCAAATCGCTGGTGCTCCTCAAAAATGAAGGTTCGGTCCTGCCGATCAAGCCCGGTGCGAAGGTGCTGGTCACCGGGCCCGGCGCGGACGATATGGCGATGCAATCGGGCGGCTGGACGGTCAGCTGGCAGGGCACCGACGTCACGCGCGCGGATTTCCCCGACGGCCAGACCATCTGGGAAGGCATCAAGCGGGCGGTGGAAGAGGCCGGCGGCACTGCGATCCTTTCGCCGGACGGCTCCTATGACGGCCCGGCGGACGTCGCGATCGCCGTCTATGGCGAAACGCCCTATGCCGAGTTTCAGGGCGACGTGCCGACGCTGGATTATCAGCCCGCGGGCGCGCGAGATCTGGCGCTGCTGAAGCGGCTGAAGGCGAGGGGAATGAAGACCGTGTCGCTGTTCCTTTCCGGCCGCCCGATGTTCGTGAATCCGGAGATCAACGCCTCGGACGCTTTCGTCGCCGCCTGGCTTCCAGGCACGCAAGGCGCCGGGATTGCCGACGTGATCGTGGCGAGGCGCGATGGCGCGACACCACAGAATTTCACCGGGCGTCTGCCCTTTGCCTGGCCCGCCTCCGCCGCCTCGCCGATCACCGAGCCGCTGTTCGCGCGCGGCTATGGGCTGGATTACAGCGGGGGCGGCAGCGTCGGCACGCTGTCCGAAGATCCGGGCATCGACATGGCGCAGGCGCTCAACATCGGCCGCTTCTTCGCCGCCGGCCGCGTGCAGGCGCCCTGGTCGCTCTCCATCGGCGATGCGGGCGGCAAGCGTTTCGTGGAAGGCGGCGCCGCGCGCAGTCCGGAAGGCTGGGTCACCGCCAGCGCGGTCGATGTCCGCGCACAGGAGGACGGCCGCCGCTTCGTCTGGACCGGGCCCGGCCAGGTTGCGATCGAAGGGCCGCCGGCCGACTTGTCCGCGCGTTTCGATGCCGGGCAGGCGCTCGAAATCACCGGCGTGCTGCAGGCCGCCGGCGCGGGCGATACGCAGCTGTTCCTAGGCGACCGGGCGGTGCCCCTTGGGCCCCTGCTAACCGATGCACGAACGGGTGAGGTAACCAGCTGGCAAATTCCGCTGCGCTGCTTTGCGGGCTCTGCGGACGATCTGCGCGCCGTCGGCAATGCTATGCGTATCGAGGGCGAGGCGGGGCTAGATCTGACACTGCTCGACGTGCGCCTTGTTGACGCGGGCGCGGCATCTTGCCCGTCCGCCGCGAACTGAACTGGGAGAATCGATCATGCCCAAACGCGCTCTTGCTATCGCCGTCCTTTCCGGATTGCTCGCGTCCTGTCAGCCCGCTGCGCTCTCCGACACCGCGCCGCGCACCGCCGCCGATGTGGCGCCGCGAGCGCTTCTGTTCGAGGACGATTTCGACGCGCCCACGCTGGACCGCAGCAAATGGGTCGTGGTCGGCCCGGATTTCTGGGTGAACAACGAACAGCAGGCCTATGTCGATTCGCCGGAGACGATCCGCTTTCTGCCGGCCGGATCGGTCGAAGGCGCGGAAGGCGGCGTGCTGCTGCTCCAGCCGAAGTTCGAACCGGGGTTCAAGACGCCCACGGGCCGCACGGCCGATTTCGTTTCCGGACGGATCACCACCCGCGGCAAGTTCGATTTCACCCACGGCACCGCCTCGGCGCGGATCAAGATGCCCGATGCGGTGGGCGTCTGGCCCGCCTTCTGGCTGCTCGGCAATGGCGAGTGGCCGGGGACGGGCGAAATCGACATCATGGAATATGTCGGCGAAAAGGACTGGACGGCGGTGGCGCTGCACGGCCCCGGCTATTCGGGCGATACGCCGCTGGTGAACCGCTATTTCTTCGAAGACGGCAC
>NZ_JAEDAI010000001.1:815000-1337500 GCF_016093175.1 Novosphingopyxis sp. YJ-S2-01
CTATCCAGCTGAGCTACGGGTGCTTGCGGGCGGGGCCTAGCATTCGGTTGGGCGCGGCGCCAGTGCTTTTGGCGTGGGCGGGTCATGCGGGCCAGCACGGGCTTTGTCGGGGCTGGCCGGTGCGTTGATCCCACCGTCCTTAGCGGTTCATCGCAGGAGAGACCCTGCCGGGCGCGCGGCCTTTACATTTTGCGGGCTGACATGCCATCCGGCTGCGTCGCAAAGCCTGGACATTCCTGATCAGCCGGAGACCGAATCCCATGAAGACCCGCGCAGCCGTTGCCTTTGAAGCTCAGAAGCCGCTGGAGATCGTCGAACTGGACCTCGAAGGACCCAAGGAGGGCGAGGTGCTGGTCGAGCTGATGGCGACGGGGCTGTGCCATACGGACGCCTTCACGCTGTCCGGCGACGATCCGGAGGGGCTGTTTCCCTCCGTGCTCGGCCATGAGGGCGCGGGCATCGTGCGCGAAGTGGGTTCAGGCGTCACCAGCGTGAAGCCGGACGATCATGTCATCCCGCTCTACACCGCCGAGTGCCGGGAATGCGAATATTGCCTCAACCCCAAGACGAACCTCTGTCAGGCCGTGCGCGCCACGCAGGGCAAGGGCCTGATGCCGGACGGCACCAGCCGGTTCAGCTACAAGGGGCAGATGATCCATCATTATATGGGCACCTCCACCTTTTCGAACTTCACCGTGCTGCCGGAGATTGCGGTGGCGAAGATCCGCGAGGACGCGCCGTTCGACACGACCTGTTATGTCGGCTGCGGCGTGACGACCGGAGTGGGCGCCGTGGTGCATACGGCCAAAGTGGAGCCGGGCAGCCGCGTCGTGGTCTTCGGTCTGGGTGGCATCGGCCTCAACGTCATTCAGGGCGCCAAGTTGGCGGGCGCGAGCCAGATCGTCGGTATTGATCTCAATCCGGACCGCGAGGAATGGGGGCGCAAGTTCGGCATGACGGACTTCCTTAACCCCAAGGACGGCGGCGATATCGTCGAGCGGATCGTGAATCTGACGGGCGGTGGCGCGGATTATTCGTTCGAGTGCATCGGCAATGTTCAGGTGATGCGCCAGGCGCTGGAATGCTGCCACAAGGGCTGGGGCGAAAGCATCATCATCGGCGTGGCGGGCGCGGGCCAGACGATCGAGACGCGGCCTTTCCAGCTGGTGACCGGCCGCAACTGGCGCGGTAGTGCCTTTGGCGGCGCACGCGGGCGGACCGATGTGCCCAAGATCGTCGACTGGTATATGAACGGCCAGATCGAGATTGACCCGATGATCACGCACCGCTTTTCGCTGGACGAGATCAACAAGGGCTTCGACCTGATGCACAAGGGTGAGAGCATTCGCGGCGTGGTCATTTACTGAGCACGCGCGCCGTGGAGCCGGAACGCTGGATTTTGACGCTGATGTGCCGGGATCGCACCGGTATCGTCGCGGCCGTGTCCGGCGCGCTGACCGAGCAGGGCGGCTTCATTCTGGACAGTCAGCAATATGCCGATCTGGAAAGCGGCCGCTTTTTCATGCGGATATGCTTCCAGTCAGCCGGTGAGGGCGGGCTATCCGATCTCACCGGATGGCGCGCCCATTTCGCGCCGCTGGCGGAGCGGTTCGACATGGCGCTGGAAGTCACGCGGGCGGACGACAAGCCGCGCGTTCTGGTGGCCGTTTCGAAAGGATCGCACTGCCTGAGCGATCTGCTCTACCGACAGCGTAGCCGATCGCTGGCGGTGGAGATCGCCGCGGTGGTTTCCAACCATGACGATTTGCGCGAGATCGCGGACTGGCACGGTGTACCCTTCCACCATCTGCCGGTGAGCGATGCCAGCCGCATCGAACAGGAAGCTGCGATCGAAGCGCTGATGGACGATTATGGCGCCTCACACCTGATCCTGGCGCGCTATATGCAGGTTCTGACGCAAGGCTTTGCCGATCGCATGAAGGGCCGCTGCATCAATATCCACCACAGCTTCCTGCCGGGCTTCAAGGGCGCCAATCCCTATGCCCAGGCCTTCGAACGCGGTGTGAAGCTGATCGGCGCGACCGCCCATTTCGTGACCGGCGATCTGGACGAGGGCCCGATTATCGCCCAGGCTGTCGAGCCGGTCGATCACCGCGATTCCGAACGCAGCATGATCCGCAGCGGCAGGACATCGAGGCGCGCGTGCTGGCGAAGGCCGTGAATGCGGTGGGCGAACGGCGCCTGTTTCTGAACGGCGCGCGCACTGTGGTATTCGAACGATTTGTAGTCGGCCGGTTTGCCGGATTATCCAGGAGAGGAAATTTCCATGTTCAGTCACGTGATGTTGGGCGCAGACGATATCGATACGTCCAAGGCCTTTTACGACGCCGTCATCGGGGCGCTGGGCGGTGAGCCCGGCCGTGTCGATCCCAAGGGGCGGGTGATCTACATGCATAATGGCGGGATATTCCTGCTGACCAAGCCGATTGACGGCAAGCCGGCGAGCTGCGGCAACGGATCGACCATCGGCTTTGCCGCGAGCAGCCCCGAACAGGCCGATGCCTGGCACAAGGCAGGCCTCGATCATGGCGGCACGGCGATCGAAGACCCGCCGGGCATCCGCGAGGGCGCAGGCATGAAGCTGTATCTTGCCTATCTGCGCGATCCCGCGGGCAACAAGATCTGCGCCATGCACAGGCCTGCCGCCTGAACGATGGACACGGTCTCGATCAATAAGAGCCATGGCGGCGAGCAGGGCGTGTACAAACATGCCAGCGAAAGCACGGGCACCGAGATGATCTTCTCGGTGTTCGTGCCGCCGCACGAGAAGGGCGCGAAGCTGCCGGTGCTCTGGTATCTGTCCGGCCTCACCTGCGATCATTCGAACGTCACCGAAAAGGGCGAATATCGCGCGGCCTGCGCCGAAGAAGGCGTGATCTTCATCGCGCCGGATACGTCCCCGCGCGGGGATGATGTGCCGGACGAAGACGGCTATGATTTCGGCAAGGGCGCAGGCTTCTATCTCGATGCCACGCAGGAGCCCTGGGCGCAGCATTACCGGATGCGCAGCTATATCGAGGATGAGCTGCCCGCCCTGATCGCGGCCGAATTTCCGATGGCTGACATGGCCCGCCAGTCAATCACGGGGCACAGCATGGGCGGCCATGGCGCGCTCACCGTCGGTCTGCGCGGCGGCGAGCGTTTCCGCTCGGTCTCCGCTTTCTCGCCGGTGGTTGCGCCGATCGAGGTGCCTTGGGGGCAGAAGGCGCTCGGCAAATATCTGGGCGAGGACCGCGCGGCCTGGCGGCAATATGATGCCTGTGCGTTGATCGCGGACGGCGCGCGCGTGCCGGAATTGCTCGTGGAGCAGGGCACGGGGGATCAGTTCCTGGAAGAACAGCTGCGGCCGGAGCTTCTGCGCGAGGCGTGCGAAAAGGCCGGCATCGACCTGACGCTGAACATGCGCGACGGCTACGACCACAGCTATTATTTCATCTCGACCTTCCTCGGCGATCATATCCGCTGGCATGCCGAGCGGCTGAAGCGCTGATCCAGCCTTCGTAAATTCGTTTCGCTGGGGCGACCGGATTTCAGGCTTCGGACGCTTTGCAGCGCTTGCAATCGAACGCCTTTGGCCGACATGCGTTCACACGATCAAATTCCCAATTTTCAAGCCAAATTTCAGGAGAGCCCCATGCGCACCATCGATCATTTTATTGCCGGTGAGGCCAGCGGCGGGGGATCGCGCACGTCGGATGTGTTCAACCCCAATGACGGCAGCGTGCAGGCCAAGGTTCCGCTCGGCGATGCCGCGCTCTTGGACCGCGCCGTCGATGCTGCGCAGGCGGCGCAGCCCGAATGGGCGGCCACCAATCCGCAGCGCCGCGCGCGCGTCTTCTTCAAGTTCAAGGAACTGGTCGAGGCGGACATGGAAAACCTCGCCCAGATGCTCTCCAGCGAGCATGGCAAGGTGATCGCGGATTCGCGCGGCGATGTGCAGCGCGGCCTCGACGTCATCGAGTTCTGCTGCGGCATTCCGCATGTGTTGAAGGGCGAATACACCCAAGGCGCAGGGCCGGGCATCGACGTCTATTCCATGCGCCAGCCGCTCGGCATCGGTGCGGGTATCACGCCGTTCAACTTCCCCGCCATGATCCCGATGTGGATGTTCGGCCCGGCCATCGCGGCGGGCAACGCGTTCATCCTGAAACCGTCCGAGCGCGATCCCTCCGTGCCGCGCCGCCTCGCCGAATTGTTCGTCGAGGCCGGTGGCCCCGAAGGCATTCTGCAGGTGGTGCAGGGCGACAAGGAGATGGTAGACGCAATCCTGGATCATCCCGCCATCGGCGGCGTCAGCTTCGTCGGCAGTTCCGACATCGCGCATTATGTTTACAAGCGCGGCGTTGCAGCCGGCAAGCGCGTGCAGGCGATGGGCGGCGCGAAGAACCACGGCATCGTGATGCCCGACGCGGACCTCGACCAGGTGGTGAGCGATCTGTCCGGCGCGGCCTATGGTTCGGCCGGCGAGCGCTGCATGGCGCTGCCCGTCGTGGTGCCGGTGGGCGAGGGCACGGCGGAGCGGCTGAAGGAAAAGCTGCTCCCCGCCATCGAGGCGCTGCGCGTCGGCGTGTCGACCGACAAGGACGCCCATTACGGCCCCGTCGTCAACGCCGCGCACAAGAAGCGCGTGGAGGACTGGATCCAGAAGGGCGTGGACGAGGGCGCGGAGCTGGTGGTCGATGGCCGAGGCTTCACGCTGCAAGGGCATGAAGAAGGTTTCTTCATCGGCCCGTCGCTGTTCGATCATGTGCGGCCGGACATGGAAAGCTACAAGGAAGAGATTTTCGGCCCCGTGCTGCAGATCGTGCGCGCCAAGGACTTCGAGGAAGCCCTCACGCTCCCCTCCAAGCACCAATATGGTAATGGCGTGGCCATTTTCACGCGCAATGGCCATGCCGCGCGCGAGTTCGCGCAGCGCGTGAATGTCGGCATGGTCGGCATCAACGTGCCGATACCTGTGCCCGTGGCCTATCACAGCTTCGGCGGCTGGAAACGCTCCGCCTTTGGCGATACCAACCAGCACGGCATGGAGGGCATCAAGTTCTGGACGAAGGTGAAAACCGTGACCCAGCGCTGGCCCGACGGTACTGCCGAAGCCGACAACAAGGACGCCTTCGTCATCCCGACGATGGGCTGAGCAAGAAAAGGAACGTTTTGCATGCGCTACATGCTTCCCATCGTGGCACTGGCCCTCGGCCTTTCCGCCTGTTCGCAGAAGGACGAGAACGCAGCGGCCACCGCCGATGCCGAAGAAGCGGGCATGCAGGAAGGCATGAACTATCCCACCGCGGCCGATGAGAACGCCACGACGGCCGATCAGCCGGTGGAAACGGAAGTTCAGGATAACGTCCTGCCCGGCGCGGACTCCACGTCGGAAGCGACGCCCGCCGCTGAAGCGCAGTAAGCGGACGCTGGGCGCGGGCGATGGAAGAGGATGATGATTTCCTCACCGATCGCTTGCGCCAGCGGGCGGTGCCGAGTGGGCGGTTGTCGCGCCTCGGCACCTTCGGCCGCCTCGCTGGGGGCGTTGCCGGCAATGTGATTGGCGAGGGCGCGCGCCGTTTGGCCGCGGGCGAGCGTCCGCGTGTCAGCGATCTCGTCCTCACCCCCGGCAATGCCAAGCGGCTTGCCGATCGCCTCGCCCATCTACGCGGCGCGGCGATGAAGATGGGGCAGATGATCTCGATGGATGCGGGCGATCTGCTGCCGCCCGAGCTGGCCGAGATCATGGCCCGGCTGCGCGATCAGGCGCAGCATATGCCGCCGGGACAGCTGAAAACGGTGCTCGCCAAGGAATGGGGCAAGGACTGGCGCCGCCGGTTCAAGCGCTTCGGCCCAACGCCCGTGGCCGCCGCCTCGATTGGCCAGGTCCACCGCGCACAGACGCCGGACGGACGCGATCTGGCGATCAAGATCCAGTATCCGGGCGTCGCCAAGAGCATCGACAGCGATGTCGACAATGTGGTGACGCTCCTGCGCATCAGCGGGCTGGTGCCCAAGGAACTGGACCTCGCGCCGCTGCTCGAAGAGGCGAAGAAGCAGCTGCACGAAGAAGCCGATTATGAGCGCGAGGGCGCGGAAATGGAGCGCTTCGCTCAGTTGCTGGAGGGCGATGATCGCTATGTCGTCCCTCGCCGCGATGACGAATTCACCACCCCGAACGTGCTCGCCATGAGCTTCATCGAAGGCTCCCCGATCGAAGGGATCGCGGACGAGCCGCAGAACGTGCGCAACGAGGTGATGACGCGCCTCATCGAACTGGTGCTGCGCGAGCTGTTCGAATTCGGCCATATGCAGACCGATCCGAACTTCGCCAATTATCGCTATCAGGCCGATGGCGGTCGGCTCGTGCTGCTGGATTTCGGCGCCTCGCGCGCGGTCGAGCCGCATGTTTCGGCCAATTACCGCAATCTGCTGCGCGCGCTGTTTGCCGGTGACCGCGACGCCGTGCGGCAAGGCGCAATCAATGCCGGCTTCCTGGGCCCCGCCGCCGCCGAAAAGCACCGCGCCCTTGTCGACCGCATGATCGACATCGTGCTGCGCGAGATCGGTACGCCCGAGCGCTTCGATTTCGGCGACCGCGCTTTCGTCACGACGCTGGCCGAAATGGGCCAGGAAATGGCCGAGGACCGCGAAACCTGGCATGTGCCGCCCGCCGACATGATCTTCGTCCAGCGCAAGATCAGCGGCACCGCATTCCTCGCCGCGCGGCTGAAGGCGGTGGTCGATATCCGCGCGCTGTGTGCACCTTATCTGGAAGACGTTCCGCACGCCTGATCGCGAGGGGGACCTGCGCCTACGCGCTTTGTTGCATTGCATCGCGCCGCCGCTTACCTGCTGAAACTTCCCGAAGCCTTCAGCGAAAGCTCTCCCGTGACCCAGTCCGCATCGACCAAGTCCACGCCCTATCCGGCGATCGATCCCTCGCCCGACGTGCCGCGCATGGAGGCGGACGTTCTGGAATTCTGGAAGCGCGAGGGGATTTTCCAGGCGTCGATCGATCAGCGCCCGGCAGAGGTGGACGGGGAGACCAACCAGTTCGTCTTCTATGACGGCCCGCCTTTCGCCAACGGCCTGCCGCATTACGGGCATATGGCCACAGGCTATGTGAAGGATCTGGTCCCGCGCTTCCGCACCATGCAGGGGCGGCGCGTGGAGCGGCGCTTCGGCTGGGACTGCCACGGCCTGCCTGCCGAAATGGCGGCGGAAAAGGAACTGGGCATTTCCGGGCGCCTCGCCATCCTCGATTACGGGATGGACAAATTCAACGATTATTGCCGGGAAAGCGTGCTGCGCTACACCAATGACTGGCAATATTATGTCGAGCGGATGGGCCGCTGGGTCGATTTCGAAAACGACTACAAGACCATGGATCCGACGTTCATGGAGTCCGTGTTGTGGGCGTTCAAGACGCTGTACGACAAGGGGCTGGTCTATCGTGGCAGCCGCGTCGTTCCCTATAGCTGGGCGATGCAGACGCCGCTTTCGAACTTCGAGACGCGGCTCGACAACTCCTATCGTGAACGTCAGGACCCGGCGCTCACCGTCCTGTTCCGGCTGAAGGAGCCGCTGAAGGACGGCAAGCCCGCCAGTGTTGCCGCCTGGACCACCACGCCCTGGACGCTGCCCAGCAACCTCGCCTGCGCGGTGGGGCCGGAATTCGACTATGCGATCATGGAGAAGGATGGCGAGCATGTCGTCCTCGCCGACGCATTGGTCGAGGCCTATACCAAGGAGCTGGAAGGCTTTGAAAAGGTCGGCTCGTTGAAGGGCAGCGAGCTGGCTGGGCGCGAATACGAGCCGCTTTTCCCCTTCTTCGCGGATACCGAGAACGCGTTCCGTGTGTTGGCCGCCGATTTCGTCACGTTGGAGAGCGGCACCGGCATCGTCCACACCGCGCCCGCTTTCGGTGAGGACGACCTTGCATTCGGCCGCGCCAACGGCATCCCGCTGGTCGCGCCCGTAGACGATCAGGGCAATTTCACCAAGGAAGTGCCGCCTTATGCGGGCCTCAATATCTTCGACGCGAACAAGGAGATCATCAAGGATCTGAAGGAGGCGGGCAAGGTCCTGCGCCACGAGACCTATCTCCACAATTATCCGCATTGCTGGCGCACGGACACGCCGCTGATCTACAAGGCGATCGACGCCTGGTATGTCGAAGTGACGGCGATCAAGGACCGGATGGTCGAGTTGAACCAGACGATCGACTGGATTCCGGGCCATGTGAAGGATGGCCTGTTTGGCAACTGGCTGGAAAATGCGCGCGACTGGAACATCAGCCGCAACCGCTTCTGGGGCTGCCCGATCCCGATCTGGATGAGCGACGATCCGGACTATCCGCGCATCGACGTCTATGGGTCGCTCGACGAGATCGCCGCCGATTTCGGCCGCCGCCCGGACGATCTGCACCGCCCGCATATCGATGAGTTCGTGCGTCCCAATCCGGACGATCCCAGCGGCAAGGCGATGATGCGCCGCGTGCCCGAAGTGCTCGACGTGTGGTTCGACAGCGGCTCGATGCCGTTCGCGCAGCTGCACTATCCGTTCGAGAACAAGGAGAAGTTCGAGAAGAACTTCCCCGCGGACTTCATCGTCGAATATATGGCGCAGACGCGCGGCTGGTTTTACACGCTGATGGTGCTGTCGACCGCTTTGTTCGACAAGGCGCCGTTCCAGAACTGCATCTGCCATGGCGTGGTGCTGGGCGATGACAAGCAGAAGCTGTCCAAGCGGCTGAAGAACTACCCCGATCCTAACAAGGTGCTGGCCGAGCATGGTTCGGACGCGCTGCGCGTTTACATGCTCAGCTCCTCGCTGCTGGCGGGCGGCGATCTCATCATCCATTCGGATGCGCGCGGCATTCAGGAGGCGCTGCGCAAGACCATCCTGCCGCTGTGGAATGCGAGCTATTTCTTCACGCTCTACGCCAATGCGGACGGGTACAAGGCGAAGCTTCGCACCGACAGCCGCAACGAGCATGACCGCTATATCCTGGCGAAGACGCGCGAGTTCGTGGACACGCTGACCGAGCGGCTGGAGGCGAACGACATTCCGGGCGCCTACGGCCTCGTCAGCCCGTTCCTCGACGTTTCCAACAACTGGCATATCCGCCGCAACCGCGCGCGCTTCTGGGGCGCGGAGGTGACCGACGACAAGCGCGATGCGTTCGATACGCTCTACACCGTGCTGGTGACGCTGACGAAGGCGCTGGCCCCGCTGATGCCGTTCGTGACGGAAGCGATCTATCGCAACCTGACCGGCGAGACGTCGGTGCATCTGGCGGACTGGCCGGACGTGTCCGCCTTCCCGCAGGAAGCCGAACTGATCCGCGACATGGATCTGGCCCGCGATATTTGCGGCGCGGGCCTGTCGATCCGCGTGCGTCAGCAGCAGCGCCTGCGCCAGCCGCTGAAAAAGCTTACTATCGCGCACCCTGAGGTGGACCGTCTGCAAGCGTTCGAGGGCACCATTGCGGACGAGCTCAACGTCAAGGCGGTGGGCTTCGATACCGATCCCGCGGCGGTGGGCGAGCTGGTGCTGAAGGTCGATCCGCGCCGCCTCGGCAAACAGCTGGGGCCGAAGATGAAGGATGTGATCGCCGCGTCCAAATCGGGCGATTGGAGCCGCCGCGAAGACGGCACGGTCGAGATCGCGGGCGTGGAGATCGGCGAAGACGACTATGATCTGCTCGTCACCACCGGCGGCAGCGACGAGGACGCGCAGATGTTCGATGCGGGCCGCGGCACCGTGTTGCTCGATCTGGAGCTGACCGATGAACTGCGCTCCGAAGCCAAGGCGCGCGACTTCGTGCGGCTGGTGCAGGATGCGCGCAAGGAAGCGGACTTCGACGTGTCCGATCGCATCACGATCCGCGCGGGCGGCAGCGATGCCGTGCTGGCGGCGCTACGCGAGCATGAGGCTTATATTCGCGGCGAGACGCTGGCGGAAAAGCTTGAGCTGGGCGTCGAAGCCAGCAGCGCGCATCAGATCGATGGCGAGCCAGTGACAGTGGAAGTGGCGCGGGTTTAGAGGACCTCGACCGGTCCAAAAAAAAACACGTCATTGCGAGGCGCCCGAAGGGCAACGAAGCCTGTCCTGTGCGACTGCTGCAAGCAGCCAGTCGAAAGGCAATCCAGGGCGGGTGCAGCGCTGCTGTCGCCCTGGATTGCCGCGTCGCTTCGCTCCTCGCAACGACGTGGTGAGCGATCGCGGCGATCAGTGCTCGATCACGACCTTGCCGACATGGTCCTTCTCGGCGAAGTCCACGAATGCCTGCGCCGCATTGTTGAACGCGTAGCTGCTGTTGATCACCGGCTTCAGCCCGTGCAGATCGATCACGCGCGCCACATCGCGCAGCATGGCAGTGGAGCCGACCAGGATGCCGTGCGCGGTCACCGCTTTCTGGACGAGCAGCCGCGCGTGGCTGTCGCCTTCGGTAAGCACGCCGATCATCGCGAGATGGCCGCCAACGCGCAGCGCTTGCACCGATTTGTCGAACGTGCCCGGCCCCCCGACTTCGATCACCGCGTCCGCGCCCTGGCCGCCGAACGCTTCCCGCACTTTGGCCGGCCAGTCGTCATGCGTCTTGTAGTTCACGCCATGGTCCGCGCTATGATCGCTCTTCGCCATCGCCAGCTTGTCGTCGGATGAGGACGTGATGCACACTTCCGCGCCCATCGCCTTGGCGATCTGCAGCGCGAACATGCTCACCCCGCCGGTGCCGAGGAGCAACACGCGTGATCCCGCGGTGACCTGACAGGCTTGCAGGCCGTGCCAGGCGGTTACCGCGGCGCAGGGCAAGGTGGCGGCCTGCGCGAAGCTGAGCGAGTCCGGGATCGGCGTCAGAGCGCCCGCGGTGACCGCGACATATTCGGCAAGAAGCCCGCTATCGCCGCCCCCGCCATAGGCGCTGCCGAGCGCTTTTGGTGTGGGCGGACCCTCGGCCCAATCGGCGAAGAAGCAGGCCACGACGCGGTCGCCCTCGCCAAATCCGTCTACGCCCTCGCCGACGGCGGCAACCTCTCCTGCGCCATCGGATAGCGGCACTGCGCCTTCGGGATCGTTGCCGCCATATTGGCCGAGACGCACCATATGATCGCGATAGTTCAGCGAGTGCGCGCGCATCTTGACCAGCACTTCGCCATGGCCGGGCTCTGGCCGGTCGGCCTCTTCCGCTTTGGGAATGTAATGGTCTCCATCCTTGCGGTGGCGATAGATTTTCATGGTGAAGGTCCTTTCGGCTCAGTTCGCTATAAGGTGCGCAGGGCCAACGGTCGGCAAGGCAAGCCGTTGCGTTTCCCGAGCGGAACGAATGGCGCTGCGAAAGCCGCTGCGGCGAAGTGCCCGAAAAAGACGCCGAGTGCTGTTCCGGTGTTTTCGTTCAGCGCCTTCACGGAAAACTGGATTACACCAGTAGATCTTTGTTTTCAGGTGAGTATTTCCGGAAACCAGCGGGGAGGCGCCGCCCGAGTTGATCTATGCTGCATCGCAACCAAAGCGCGTTACCGGCATTATCATTCCGTCCGACCCGAGGCGTCTCGTCTCTTGGGCCGGCCCCTTCAGTCTGGATCGGGCCTTATGGAAAAGCCAGTTTTCTCGTCCGCCTCGCCCGCCAAGGTGCGGCACATCGCGCTAATCGGTAACGCGCTGCCGCGCCGCTGTGGCCTCGCCACCTTCACCAGCGATACGGCCAATGCCGTGCGCGCGGCGTTTCCGGAGATCACGCTCGATCATTATGCGATGGATGACGGCACGGGCATCGAATATCCCGCCGAAATCCGCACCATCCCGATGCAAGACCGCTCGGCCTACGCCACCGCAGGGCGTGACATCGCGACATCCGGTGCGGACATGCTGTGGGTGCAGCATGAATATGGCATCTATGGCGGGGCGGCGGGCGGTTATCTGCTCGATCTCATCGATGCGCTGTCGATCCCGCTCGTAACCACGCTGCATACGTTGCTGGAGAAGCCGTCCGCCGATGAGCGGCAGGTGCTGGACCGGCTCATCGCGCGTTCCGCTAAATTGATCGTCATGGCCGACAAGGGCCGCAAGATCCTGATCGAAACCTACGGTGTCGATCCCGCCCAGATCGACGTGATCCCGCACGGCGTGCCGGACCGGCCCTATGTGAATCCCGACAATGCCAAGCCGCGTTTCGATCTGGACGGACGCAAGCTGATTTTCACCTTCGGCCTGCTCGCTCCGGATAAAGGCATCGAGACGATGATTGCGGCGATGCCCGCCATCGTGTCCGCCGACCGCCAAGCGCTCTACATCGTGCTGGGTGCCACCCATCCCAACCTGAAACGCCACGAAGGCGAGGCTTATCGCGAGCGGTTGATGGCGCAGGCCGAAGGGCTGGGCGTGGCCGATCATGTCCGCTTCATCGACGCCTTCGTCGACACGCCCGATCTGCTCGACTGGCTGGAGGCGGCGGATGTGTATGTGACGCCCTATCTGAAGGAAGGACAGATCACGTCGGGCACGCTCAGCTACGCCGTGGCGCTCGGCAAACCGGTGGTGTCCACGCCCTATATCCATGCGCGCGAGATCCTGCGCGGCGACCATGGCGTGCTGGTCGATTTCGCCGATAGCGAAGCACTCGCACGCGAAATCTCGAAGCTGCTGGCCGATGACGATGCGCGCACGGCGCTCGCCCGCCGCGCTTATGCGCTCGGCCGCACGATGGTGTGGCAGCGGTTTGCCCACCGCGTCATTGGGCTGTTCGAGGAGGTGCTGCGGGCCAAGCGTATCCGTTTGGTTCAAAGCCAGGGCGTGCGCTATCTCGCGCCCGATGCGGAAGCGGTGATCCGTATGAGCGATGCCACCGGCATGCTGCAGCACGGGCTTTATTCCATCCCCGATCGCGATCATGGTTATTGCCTGGACGATAATGCCCGCGCGCTCATCCTGATGTGCCGCATGCCGGAAATGGCCGCGGACATGCGTGCCCGCTGGACCAATGTCTACGCCGCCTTCGTGCAGCACGCTTGGGACGGTAAGACGCGCCGTTTCCGCAACTTCATGGGCTTCGACCGGCGCTGGCTGGAGGATGAGGGGAGCGAGGACAGCGCGGGCCGCGCGGTCTGGGCGCTGGGCGTTGCGGGCCACGAAGCGCCCGAACCGCGGCATCGCGATTGGGCTTGCTGGCTCTACGATCAGGCAGCGCCGGAGATGGAGAAGGCCGGCTCCCCGCGCGCGATGGCCTTCACCATGCTTGGCGCGGCGGCGATGATGGAGGCAAAGCCCGGTCATGATATCTCGACGCGGCTGCTCACGCATTTCGGCGACGAGCTGCTGCGCCTGCTGGAGGCCGCCCGGCGGCCGGACTGGCCCTGGTTCGAGGCAATGCTGGCCTATGACAATGCGCGCCTTCCAGAGGCGCTGATCCGTGCGGGCCAGGTTCTGGGTCGGCAGGATTATCGCGATTGCGGGCTGGAGACGCTGGACTGGATTCTGGAACAGCAGCACGCACCCGAGGGGCATTTCCGCGCCGTAGGATCGGACAGCTTCGGCCGTGTCTATCAGGCGCCGCAACGGTTCGATCAGCAGCCGCTGGAGGCGCAGGCGGTGATCGACGCCTGCTCCGCCGCCTTTGCCGCCACCGGAGAGGAACGCTGGGCCGCTGCGGCCCACCGTGCCTATCGCTGGTTCCTGGGCGAAAATGATCTCGGCCTGATGGTCGCCAGTCCGCAGGAAAGCAGTTGCCATGACGGGCTGATGCCCACCGGGGTGAACCGCAATCAGGGCGCGGAATCGATCCTTGCATTGCAGCTTTCGATCTGCGCGATTGCAGTGCTGCCCTCGCTCGGCACCGTACCGATAGAGGCGAACGTCGCATAAAGCGGTTGAGATTGCGCGGCCCAACCGGCAATCGAGCCATATGCTGAAGCGCTTCGATCACGATCTCCGCCTCCACGCCGATCCTTCGCGCGTGGTCGTGCGGCCCTTTCACCTTGCCTGGCAGGCCAGCGGCATCAACAAGAGCCGGTCCGAGCGGCTGGTGGCCGAAGTGCTGGAGATGGAGGACCGCGAGGCCGCCAAGCAGCTGGAAGCCGTGCTGCGCGATTTCGAGCCGCGTCACTGGCAGACCCGCCGCGTGTTCATGACCCGTTTCGAGGAGATCGACGCGCAGATGGAAGAGCCGATGGGTGACATCGGCGATACCAAGCGCCAACTGATCGGCGCCTATTTCTGCCATGAATATAGCTATGCCGCCGCGGCGATCATGAACCCCAGCGTGGTGCCGCATTGGGACCAGTCCGGTATGCCCGAAGGCAGCTGCCGCTTCATCATGTCGCTGCGCACGGTGGGCGAGGGGCATATCAGCTCGGTCGCCTTTCGGGAGGGGATCGCGACCGAGGACGGCGAGCTGCGGCTGGCGCCCGAGCCGCCCTTCGCCACCGCCACCGACACCGCGCAGGGCGAGGAAGAGGTGCCCGAGGGGCCCGTCACCGTGATCCGCCATCGGGACAGCACCTTGTCCGGCACCGTAATCTTCCCGATCACCGATGCGCAGCGCAACGGCTTGGAGGATCTGCGCCTCGTCCAGTTCACGCATGAGGACGGCAGCACCGAATGGCTGGGCACCTACACGGCCTATTCGGGACGCGAGATCCAGTCCGAGCTTCTGCGCACGCGCGACTGGCGCCATTTCGACCTGAAACCGATTGCCGGTGCCGCCTCGCGCAACAAGGGCATTGCCCTGTTCCCGCGCAAGATCGGCGATCATTATATGGCGATCGGTCGGCAGGACGGTGAGAATCTGTTCCTGCTGAAATCGGATTCGCTGGAACGCTGGGATGGCGGCGACAAGCTGCTGGAGCCCAAATATCCCTGGGAATTCGTCCAGATCGGCAATTGTGGTTCGCCGATCGAGCTGGACGAGGGCTGGCTGCTCCTGACCCACGGTGTCGGCGCGATGCGCAAATATGCCATCGGCGCGGTGCTTCTGGACAAAGACGATCCGTCCAAGGTCATCGCCCGCGCTGACGAACCGATCCTGACCGCCGCCAATGCGGACCGCGAAGGCTATGTGCCCAATGTGGTCTACACCTGCGGCGCCATGCGCCTCGGCGACACGCTGTTCCTGCCCTACGGCATTGCCGACAGCTCGGTCGCCTTCGCGTTCGTGCCGATCAAGCAGTTGTTGGCGCGGCTGAAATAGCTTTCGGGGGCCGGCGTCGATCCCGCTTGTCCCCGGGCACTCCCTCGCTACGGTGGCGCAAAGTCCGAGAGGGAGAGACAATCATGAACTATGCGCTGCACGGCGTCATCGCCGCGCTCCTCGCCATGCCTGCCGCCGCCGCCCCGTCCGCGGCCTGGGCACAGGAATATGGCGATCCGCCGCCGCTCGAACAGACCGAGGGGCCGGAGGATGAGGTCATCTCCAGCACGGCGAAAGACGAGGATCCCTCGCAGCTCCCGCAGTCGGACGAAGCACCTGCGCCCGCCGCTACACCGGCTGCGAACGCGGTCGATCCGGCCAGCGTGGACATATGGGACGTGAACAATCCGCCCGGTTTCCAGATCACTCAGGTGCCGATCAATGTGGATGAAGGCAGCTGGATCGATCTCGACGTCAGCCCGGACGGCCGCACCATCGCCTTTGCGCTGCTGGGCGATATCTACACCATGCCGATTGCGGGCGGCACGCCGGTGCGCATCGCCGAAGGGCTGGCCTGGGAAGTGCAGCCGCGCTTCTCGCCGGACGGCAGCCGCATCGCCTTCACCTCGGACCGGGGCGGCGGCGACAATATCTGGATCATGAACGCCGACGGTTCGGACAAGCGCGAAGTGACGAAGGAGGAGTTCCGCCTACTGAACCAGCCGAGCTGGTCCCCGGATGGACGCTATATCGCCGCGAAGAAGCATTTCACCACCGGCCGTTCGCTCGGCACCGGGGAGATCTGGCTCTACCATGTCTCGGGCGGATCGGGCGTGCAGTTGGTCGAACGGCCCAGCGAGCAGTGGCAGAAGGAACTGGGCGAGCCCGTCTTCGCGGCGAACGGCAACGCGGTCTACTACACCAAGAACGTCACGCCCGGCCCGATCTTCGAATATGCGCAGGATTCGAACCAGGATCTGTTCGATATCTTGCGCTACGATCTGGAAACCGGCGAGACGACCACCGCGATCAGCGGCCTTGGCGGCGCGGTGCGTCCACAGCCTTCGCCCGACGGCAAGCGAATTGCCTTCGTGCGGCGCGAGGACGGCAAGTCCAAGCTGTGGGTGAAGGACATGACGTCGGGCGCGGTGAAGGAGATCTATGGCGATCTCGACCGCGACGTACAGGAAACCTGGGCGGTCACCGGCGTCTATCCGAACATGGCCTGGACGCCGGACGGCAACTCAATCGTCTTCTGGGCGGGCGGAAAGATCCGCCGCATCGATGCGGACGGCGGCAACGCCAGCGTCATTCCGTTCCGCGTGAACGACACGCGCGGTGTCTCCAAGGCACCGCATCCGGTGATCCCCGTCGGACCGGACAGTTTTACGGCAAAGATGCCGCGCTTTGCTGAAGTCTCGCCCGACGGGCGCCGCGTGGTCTTCGAGAGCCTGGGTAAGCTCTACCTGAAGGACATGGGGTCAGGCGCGCCCCGCCGCCTCACCAGCGGCGAGGGTGTTAGCCGCGAACTCTTCCCGAGCTGGTCGCGCGACGGCGGCAGCATCGTCTATGTCGACTGGACGGACGAGGGGCTGGGCACGATCCGCACCATCTCCGCCAATGGTGGAAGCGGCCGCGCGGTGACGCGCCAGCCGGGCCATTATGCGCGCCCGCATTTTTCGCCCGACGGCAAGCTGATCGTGTTCGAAAAACATGAAGGCGGATATCTCACCGCGCCCGAATGGTCCGAAAATCCGGGCGTCTATACCGTTCCCACATCGGGCGGCACGCCGAAGCTGATCAACCGCGATGCCGCGCGCGGGCAATTCGCCGCCGACGGCGCGCGCATCTTCATGATCGACCGCTCCGCCGACAAGACCGAGCTGTTCAGCACCGATCTGGGTGGCCAGGACAAGCGCGTCCATGCCAATGGTGATCTGATCAACGACTTCGCGGTGGGGCCGAACGGTGATTATCTCGCCTTCCGGCAGAATTACGAAGCGTTCGTGGCGCCGCTGCTGCCGGGCGGGCAGAATGTCTCGCTCTCACCCGATGCCAAGGCGCTGCCGGTGATCCGCGTGAGCGAGGGCGGGGCGGATTATATCCATTTCCAGGGGGACGGATCGCGCCTCCATTGGTCGATGGGGCCGACGCTTTACACCGCCGAAATCGCCAATTTGTTTCCCAGCTGGCCGCCGGCCGAGGGGCAGAATCCTGTGGCCTTCACGCCGCCGCGAACCGGCGTGTCGCTGGCGCGGACGGTGCGGGCGGACAAGCATCAGGGCCGCATCGCGCTCACCGGCGCGCGCATCGTCACCATGGCGGGCGCGGACGGCGGCGTGATCGAGAACGGCACGGTGCTGATTGACGGAGACCGGATCGCCGCCATCGGCCCCGCTGCCTCCGTGCAGGTGCCATCCGGAACCAAAACGGTGGATGTGACGGGCAAGACGATCATCCCCGGGCTGGTCGATGCGCATGCGCACGGGCCGCAGGGCACGGATGAACTTGTGCCGCAGCAGAACTGGTCCGCGGTGCAGAACCTGGCCCTCGGCACCACCACCATCCACGATCCCTCCAGCACGGCGAGCGAAATCTTTGTCGCCAGCGAAATGCAGCAGGCGGGCGATCTGCTTGCCCCCCGCATCTTTTCGACCGGGGAGGTTATTTACGGTGCGAAGGCTTATGGCGTTTACGCGGAGATCGACAAATATCAGGACGCGCTCGATCATGTCCGGCGGCTGAAGGCGCAAGGCGCTTATTCGGTGAAGAACTACAACCAACCCCGGCGCGAACAGCGCCAGATGGTTGTCGCCGCCTCGCGCGCCGAAAACATGCTGGTGGTGGCCGAGGGCGGCTCGCTTTACGGCATGGACATGAACCTGGTCGCGGACGGCAATTCGACGCTGGAGCACAACGTCCCGCTCGAAACCTTCTACGAGGACGTGCTGCAGTTCATGGGCCAGTCTGACACCAACAACACACCTACCTTGGTGGTCACCTATGGGGGGCTGGCGGGCGATCCCTATTGGCGCCAGGCGATGAACATCTACGAACATCCGCTCCTGAAGGCGCACACTCCGCCTGCCGCCCTGGCCGCCGCGGGCAAGCGCGTGACCAAGGCACCCGAAGAGGCGTTTGCGGACGACGACAACGCCCGCGAAGCACAGAAGCTGGCCGAGCGCGGCGTGAAGATCGCCATCGGCGCGCATGGCCAGCAGGCGGGTATCGGTTCGCATTGGGAGCTGTGGAGCTTCGTGCGCGGCGGCATGAGCCCGTTGGAGGCGCTGGGTGCGGGCACCATCGTCGCCGCGCAGTCGCTCGGCATGGACCGCGATATCGGCTCGCTCGAACAGGGCAAGCTCGCCGATCTGGTGGTGCTCGATGCCGATCCGACGGTCGACATCCGCAATTCGGACGACATCGCCTATGTCATGCTCGGTGGGCGAATGTACGATCCGGTGACGATGAACGAGGTCGAGACCGGCGATACGAAGCGCATGCCCTATTTCTGGGAGGATTGAATAACAGGCCTCGATCCCCACGAAAAAAGCCGTCCCGCGAGCGATTGCGGGGCGGCTTTTTTGTTTGGCTAGAACGGCAAACGGTTAGGCCGCCGTCAGTATCTCGAATTCGCCAAGACGTCTCAGGAAGGCCGGGTCTGACCTTCACCGTGCACCACCGTCTTGTAGGTGGTGAGGCCTTCCAGCGCCACGGGGCCGCGGGCGTGGAGGCGGCCGGTGGCGATGCCGATTTCCGCGCCGAAGCCGAATTCGCCGCCATCGGCGAACTGGGTCGAGGCGTTGTGCATCACGATCGCGCTGTCGACTTCGTTGAGGAAGCGGGCGGCGATGGTCTTGTCTTCCGTGACGATCGAATCGGTGTGGTGGCTGCCATGTGCGGCGATGTGGCGGGCCGCGCCGTCGACGCCGTCAACCAGCCGGGCCGAGACGATGGGCTCCAGATATTCGGTGTCCCAATCTTCGTCGCTCGCGGCTTTGACGCGCTCGTCCATCTGCTCGACCTTCGCGTCTCCGCGCACCTCGCAACCTGCATCGAGCAGGCCCTTGATCACATCGGGCGCGAAGCTATGCGCGGCTTCGTCGATCAGCAGCGTTTCCATCGCGCCGCAGATGCCAGTACGGCGCATCTTGGCGTTGACCGCGATCTCGCGCGCCTTTTCGGGGTCCGCCGCGCCGTCGACATAGACATGGCAGATGCCGTCGAGATGGGCGAGCACCGGAACGCGCGCTTCTTCTTGCACGCGCGCGACCAGACCCTTGCCACCGCGCGGAATGATGATGTCGATGAGGCCTGCAGCCTTCAGCATGGAGCCGACGGCACCGCGATCTTGCGTCGGCATCAGCTGAACCGCATCGCCGGGCAGGCCCGCCTTTTCGACCCCCTTGACGATGGCGGCGTGGATTGCGCGGTTGGAATGCACCGCTTCCGATCCGCCCCGCAGAATGGCGGCATTGCCGGCCATCAGGCATAGAAGGCCCGCATCGGCGGTGACGTTGGGGCGGCTTTCGTAAATGATGCCGACCACGCCCAGCGGCACCCGGCGGCGTTCGAACTTCAGGCCGTTGGGCTGTTCCCATTCCTTGATGATCTCACCGACCGGATCGGGCAGGCTGGCCACCTGATCGGCGGCATCGGCAATACCGTTCAGCCGATCCTGATCCAGCTTCAGGCGGTCCTGCATCGCGGCGGGAAGGTCGCTCGCATTTTCCATGTCCTTGGCGTTCGCTTCCAGGATGGCGGCGCTGTCGTCGCGCATCGCCTGTGCGGCGGCCTTCACCGCAGCGGCTTTCCCTTCCGTGGTGGCGAGGGCAAGGCGCATCGCGGCGGCGCGGGCCTTTTCGCCCATGTCCTGGATCAGCTGGTCATGATTGTCGGCCATGAAAAATGGGTCTCCTTCGATAGATGGTGCCGGAGGGCCATCGCAGCGCCAAGGCGCGCGAACGCAGTCCGCCGGGCGGGAACGTTTCCTTTCGTCAATGATCGGGCGGGCAGATGGTTGCCCGTCCGCGTCGACGCCGCGGAGGCGTGCTCAGACGAGCAGGACGAGGTTGTTCTTGTCGATCAGCGATCCGCGGGGGGCATAGCCCAGGATCGCTTCCTGCTCGTCCGCATCCTTGCCGCACAGCGACTTGGCGTCGTTATCGTCATAGCTGATGAGGCCGCGGGCGATAAGCTGGCCCGTCTCGTCATGGATATCGACCGAATCGCCGCGCGAAAATTCGCCTTCCACCTTGGTGACGCCTTCGGTGAGCAGGCTGTCGCCGTTCATCAGATGCTTTCTGGCGTTTTCGTTGACGTGCAGCGTGCCGCGCACGTCGATCTTGCCCGCGATCCATGCCTTGCGCTTGTCCACGCCGCCTTCGGCCGTGAACACCGTGCCGTCGCCGGTATCGCGGAAGCGGATGATCGGGTTGGGCTTCTGCCCGTCCGCGATGGCAAGCTGGATGCCGCTGGCAACCGCGATACGCGCGGCCTCCACCTTCGAACCCATGCCGCCGGTGCCGGGCCCGGTGGGCGGGCCGAGATCGACGTCGAGATCGGCCACGCTGTCCACCGTCTTCAGGAAGATCGCGTCCGGGTCCTTGCCCGGATCGGCCGAGAACAAGCCGGTGACGTTCGACAGCAGCAGCACCATGTCCGCATGCGCGGCCTGCGCAACGCGCGCGGCCAGACGATCATTATCGCCGAAGCGGATCTCGCGCGTGGTGACGCTGTCATTTTCGTTGATGATTGGGGTGACGCCGAGCGAGAGCAGCCGCTCGATCGTGTCCGAGGCGTTCAGATAGCGGCGGCGGTCCTGCAGGTCTTCCAGCGTCACCAGAATCTGCGCGGCGCGGCGGCGATGCGCGCGCAGCAGTTCGGAGAACAGGCCGGAAAGGGCGATCTGGCCGGTCGCGGCGGAGGCCTGGCCATCGTCGAGGCTGCTCTTGCCGCCCGCGGGCAGATCGAGAATGCGCGCGCCGAGCGCAACCGCGCCGGAGGCGACGAGGATCACCTCGATATCGTTTTCACGCCGCAGGGTCTCCAGATCGTCGATCAGGCTGGCAAGCCAGTAACGCTCGACCTCGCCTTCGGGGGAGACGAGGAGGGCGGAGCCGATCTTCACGACCAGGCGCTTCACGCCATCGAAAGGGGAGGCCATGGGATATCCTTCTTGGACAGTTCAGGTCACGGGCGGCGCACCGCGATACCCAAAGGGCAGCGCGCCAGGCGGGGCACACATAGGGAGCGAATCCGCGAAGGTCGAGGCCGGGAGCCGAATTTTGCGCGGTGCAGCACATGCGGCCCGCCGTCAGCCAAGCTTTCGGAAGCCGGAAAAGAGCGGCGAGGGCGCTTGCCAGCGGGGCTTTCCCCTTTCTACTATCGCCCGTAATCCACGCTGCGGATGCCGCGCCTCTGCAGGCATGTCGCAGTCGCCATCACCAACGCTTCCTCCGAAGGACACTGCATGACCAAGCTCCGCTGGATCGCCGCTGCCGCGCTCGCCTTATCGATCGCTGCGCCCGGTGCCGCGCAGGAGAAGCAGGTGACACAGACCACCGAAAAGGTGGATGAGGGGATGGATCTGCCGCCGCTGCCAGCAGACAAGACGGTAAAGCAGTCCGCCGTCATCGGTGGGCGCACCATCTCCTACAATGCGACGGTCGGCACAATTCCGGTGCGCGACGGGAAGGGCAAGACGATCGGGCAGGTGGTCTACACCGCCTATACGGTGCCGGGCGCGGACGTGAACCGCCCGGTGACGTTTGCTTTCAACGGTGGGCCGGGCGCGTCCTCGGTGTATCTCAATCTGGGCGCGGTGGGGCCGAAGCGCCTGCAATTCGGCGCGCAGGGCGATGCCCCGTCCGATGCACCGATCACGACCGACAATCCCAATAGCTGGCTGGATTTCACGGATCTTGTCTTCATCGATCCCATCGGCACCGGCTTCAGCCGCAGCCTGGTGGACGAGGAGGAGACGAACAAAGCGTTCTACGCCAACGATCCGGACATCGAATATCTTTCCAAGGTAATCTACGACTGGCTGGTGAAAGAGGGCCGCCTGCGCTCGCCCAAATATGTGATGGGCGAAAGCTATGGCGGATATCGCACGCCGCGGATCGCCTATGAACTGCAATCGCAGATCGGTGTGGGGCTGAACGGGATCGTGATGGTTTCGCCCTATCTCGATCCGGCATCCGGAGACGGGGCCACCGCGCTCTCGCCGCTGCCCTGGATCATCGATCTGCCGTCCATGGCCGCCGCGAATCTGGAGCGGCAGGGGCGGCTGACCCCGGCTGCGATGGCCGATGTGGTGGCCTATGCCCGCGGTCCTTTCGCGACCGATTTGCTCCAGGGCCGCTCCGATCCGGCGGCGGTCGCGCGGATCGTGGATAATGTGACGGAGCTGACCGGGCTGGACCGCGATCTGGTGGCCGAGCGGGGCGGGCGCATCGATTCGGGCACGTATCTGCGCGCCGTCCACCGGGATGATCGCACGATCGGCAGCGTCTATGACAGCAACGTCACCGCCTTCGATCCCTTCCCCTGGTCCGCGCAGCGCCGGTCCAACGATCCGATCCTCGACGCGCTGATCGCGCCGACCACCAGCGCGATGGTGGACTTCATCACCCGCGTGGTGGGGTGGAAGACGGACGCGCGCTATCATGCGCTCAGCTATGAAGTGAACGAGGCGTGGGACCGGGGCGAGCCGGACGACAAGCCGGTGCAGGACCTGCGCAAGGCGATCGCCAATGATCCCAATATGGCGGTGATGATCGTGCATGGCTGGGATGATCTCAGCTGCCCGTTCATGGCGAGCGTGCTGATCGTGGATCAGATGCCCGATTTCGGCATGGCGGAGCGCGTCAAGCTGGATGTCTATCCCGGCGGGCACATGTTCTACAGCCGCGACGACAGCGGTGCCGCGTTCAAGCGCGATGCACGCGCCATCTACAATATGCGCGGCTGAACGCCGCCGCACCCCTTATCCTTCCTGTCAGAAAGCGATGTGTTCCATGCGTTATCCCCTCCTTCTTGCTGCCGCCGCGATCCTGCCTGCCGCCTGCACCGCGCCGATGACCGGCATGGCGGACGGCGCCGCGCCCGCAGCAGGCCCCGCCGCTGCCGATAGCACTGCCGAGGCAGCCGACCCGAACCTTTATCTGGAGGACATTCATGGCGAGCGCGCGCTCGCCAAGGTGAACCAGTGGAATGCCCGCTCGCTCGCCGCGCTGGAGGCGATGCCGGGTTTCAAGCAATATGAGGCCCGCGCGCTCGATCTGCTGCAGGACGATCGTCAGATCGCGAATCCCGATCAGATCATCGGCAACCGCGTGCTCAATTTGTGGCAGGACAAGGCCAATCCGCGCGGCCTCTGGCGCGTCGCCTCGCTGGAAAGCTTCACCGCGGGCAAGCCGCAATGGCGCACGCTGATCGATGTCGATGCGCTGGGCAAGCAGGAGGGCAAGAGCTGGGTGTGGAAGGGCGCGGACTGCCTGGCCCCGGACTACACCCGCTGCATGGTCGCGCTGTCCAATGGCGGCGGCGACGCCGTGCTGGAGCGCGAGTTCGATCTGACCACGGGCCGGTTCGTGGACGGCGGCTTCACCGTCCCCACCGCCAAGACGCGGCTGAGCTGGGCCGGGCCGGACGCGCTGTACGTCGCCAGCGATTTCGGCCCGGATAGCCTGACCGATTCGGGCTATCCGCGCACCGTGAAGCTCTGGAAACGCGGCGCGCCGCTGTCCGCCGCCACCGAAATCGCCACCGTCCCCAAGGATTATGTGAGTGCCGGCGTGGGCGTGTTCGAAGATGGCGGCGCGCGCTATCCGATCCTGAACAAGGCGGTGGATTTCTATCATAGCGATGTCAGCCATATCGCGCCGGACGGCCGCCTGATCCCCTCGCCGCTGCCGCAGGACGCGGAAATCAATGCGATGCTGGACGGCCGCCTGTTCGCCACGCTGCAGAGCGACTGGAACGGCATCCCGGCGGGAGCGATCGTCGCCTATTCGGTGCCGGAGGTTCTCGCGGGCCGCGATCCGCAGGTGGAGCGCGTGTTCATGCCCAGCCGCAGCCAGGCGGTGGAGCAGGTCGCGTCCGGCCAATCGGTGCTATGGGTGAAGCTGCTGGACGATGTGTCGGGCAAGCTGATCGCGCTGACCCGCGGCGCGGACGGCGCCTGGTCGCAGCAGGCGATGGCGCTGCCCGCCAACAGCACCGTGACGCTGGATGCTACCGCCAGCGACAGCAATCTCGCCTTCGTCACCGTCGAAGGCTTCCTGTCGCCGCCCACGCTCGATGCCGTCCGCCCCGGTACGCAGCCCGTGAAAGTGGACGCGCTGCCCGCACGCTTCGATGCCGCGACCATGGACGTGGTGCAGCGCTTTGCCACCTCCAAGGACGGCACCAAGATCCCCTATTTCCTCGTGCGCAAAAAGGGTGCGAGTGGCCCGGTACCGGCGCTGATCCACGCTTATGGCGGGTTCAACCTGGCCCAGACGCCGACCTATCTGACCGGCCAGCCCTATCGTTCCGGTCCCGCAGGGCTGTTCTGGGTGGAGGAGGGCAATGCCTTCGTCCTCGCCAATATCCGGGGCGGCGGCGAATATGGGCCGCGCTGGCACAAGGCGACGATGCGCGAAAAGCACCAGAACGCGTTCGACGATCTGGCTGCGGTGGCCGAAGATCTGATCCGCACGGGAGTTTCTACAAAGGGCGACATCGCCGTTTCTGGCCGTTCCAATGGCGGCTTGCTCACCTCCACCGCGATCGTGCAGCGCCCGGACCTTTATGGCGGCGCGGTCATCGGATCGCCGCTGATCGACATGAAGCGCTATTCGCACCTATTGGCCGGGGCGAGCTGGATCGGCGAATATGGCGATCCGGACAAGCCGGAGGACTGGGCCTTCATCGGGCAATATTCGCCCTATCAGAACATGAAGGCGGGCGTCGATTACCCGGTGCCGTTCCTTTACACCTCGACCGAGGATGACCGCGTCCACCCCGCTCATGCGCGCAAATTCGCCGCCCGCCTCGAAAATTTCGGGGACGACTTCTATTATTACGAAGATCCCGAAGGCGGCCATGCCGCGGGCGCGGACCGCATCGCCGATGCACAGCGCGCGGCGCTGGTTACAGTGTATCTGAACAGCGTGCTGAAGGGCAAATAATCGGGGCGGGGCCGCGCGCCCCGCATCCGGATGGCGCTTTGCGCGTTTTCCAAGCTGTTCGCCTGAGTTTCCATGCGTTACACAGGCGAAACGGATCGGGGACTTGCGAGGCGACATCCGGATGATGCGATTGCTGACCGCCGCGATATTGTTCGCATTCTACCTGCTGCTGGCGGGCGCGCTGGGCACCGTGCAGTTCGTTTCCGCCGCCATTCTCACCGTTCTGATCCTCGGCTGGTCGATGCTCATCCGGCGGTTCGGCAGCGAAAGAAGTCTCAGCTTTTCGAAAGCGCATTGGGGCCCTTGGGTCCGTGCCGCCCTCCGCCTGCCGGGCGATACGCTGCGCATCGGCGGCGTCCTTCTGAAAACCTGCTTGGTCGGCGGTTCGCCGGGCCGCGCAGTAGAGCCGGATTTCCGGTTCGGCACCGTCGATGATCCGTCCGAGGCCGCGCGGCGCGCCACTGCCGTGATCGCTGGATCGCTGACACCGGACTTCTATGTGGTCGACATCACGTCCGATCGCGCCTGTGCCTATGGGCACAAGCTGCTGAAGGGCGACGGGCCGAACCGTCCGGACTGGCTGGCATGACGGATCTCTGGCTTGCCGCCTCGATCGCGTTGATCCTGCCTTTCGCGCTGGCGGCCTTCGCAATCTGGCGCGGGCCGATTGCCGGACGCCTCGCCGCCGTCCAGCTTGCCAGCGTGATTGCGGTGCTGCTGCTCGTCGCCATGGATTTCGCCTTCGATCAGCCCGCCGCGATCGACATCGCCCTGTCGCTCGCGCTTCTCTCGCTTCCGGGCACGCTGCTCTATGCGCTGTTCGAGGAGCGCTGGCTGTGACGATCGCGCTCGCGCTGCTGCTGGCCCTCGGCGTGCTGGCAACCCTCATCGGCGCGATCGCCTTTCTTCGTCTCGCAACACCGTTCGAGCGGCTGCACGCGGCCAGCTTCGTCGCCGTCGCTGCCACCGCCTGCTTCGTTGCGGCGGCTTTCATCACCGATGGCGTGACGGGCCGATCGCTGAAAATGGTACTCATCCTCGCCGTGCTCATCGTCACCGGGGCGCTCGCCAACCATGCCGTGGCCCGCGCGCTGCAGATCCGCGGCGGCGAACGGCGGTGAGCTGGCTGATCGGCCTCGTGCTGCTGTTGGTGGCGGTCGGCGGGCTGATGGTCGTCATCACCCGCGATCCGCGCAAGCAGGTCTACGCCCTTGGCATCAACGGCCTGATCCTTACCCTGTTCTTCTTCGTGCTTCAGGCGCCCGATGTGGCGATCAGCGAAGTCGGCGTGGGCGCGGCGATCGTGCCACTGCTGTTCCTGGTTGCGCTCACCGCGATCAACAATGATCGGGAGCGGCGCGGCAAATGAACGCCAAGGCGCGCCTCTCGCTGCTGTTCATCGCCTTTGCGCTGTTGCTGCCGAGCATATGGAGCTTGGCGCACGCGCTGCCGCCCTTCGGCTTTCCCACCGAGCTTTACGGGCAGGCGGTGAACGACATCGTTCCGGGCCTGCGCCATGTCGCCAATATGATCACCGCCGTGAACTTCGATGTGCGCGGCATCGATACGGTGGGCGAGGAGATGATGCTGGTGGGCGCGGTGACCGGCACCGTCATGCTGCTGCGCGGAAGCCGGGGCGAGGATGCGAGCGACAGCGCCGATCAGAAGCGCGGACGGCCCGTCATAGCGCGATCGGACGCGGTGGTGCTGATGTCGCGCCTGTCGGCCAGCATCGTTATGATGTTCGGTATCTATATCGTGGCGCAAGGCACGGAGACGCCGGGCGGCGGTTTCCAGGCCGGGGTACTGTGCGCCACCAGTTTTGTGCTGATCTATCTGGGGGACGGCTATGCCGGATGGCGCCGCCTGATCCCCAGCCCCGTCATGGCCTTTCTGGAAGGGACGGGCGGTTTCGTGTTCGTTGCCGCAGCGGCGTTCCCGCTGTTTCTGGGCAAGGCGGCGCTGGAGAACATCATTCCGACCAGCGACTTCCGCTCGATGATCTCGGGCGGGATGATGATCCTCGGCAATTTCGCGGTGGCGGTGGCGGTGGCCGGCAGCTTCGGCGCGCTGATGGTGGAATTCATGGAAGAAACCCGAGAGCCGTCGGAAGACGATCCGGCCGAGGGCGACGGTGACGAAGTGGATGAGACGCAATGAGCATATTGCCGTGGATCGTGGCCGCCTGGCTGTTCGGCATCGGCCTTTACGGCATCGCGACGTCGCGCCATTTCGTGCACCTCGTTGGCTGCCTTACCGTCTGCCAAAGCTCCACCTACGTCCTTCTGCTGAGCCTCGGCTACAAATGGGGTGCGGGTCCGCCGGTGTTTTTCGATCATCCGCCCGGCACCCCTGCGGTGGATCCGGTGATCCAGGCGCTGATTCTGACTGACATTGTCATCGGTGCCGCGATGTCCGCGCTGCTCCTCGTCCTCGCCATCCAGGTGCAGAAGCGCACCGGTTGCTGCGATCCGCAGAGCGTGCGCGCGCTGCGCAAGCCGAAATGAGGCTTGTTCGGCCACGGGCGCTGCCATGACGCTGCCCGAACTGCTCTTGCCGGCCACGGTTCTGCTGCCGCTAGGCATGGCGGCGCTGATCCTGGCCGTCTCGCACATATTGCCGCCGCGTATTGCGGATATCGCCGCGCTCGCCGTGTCGCTGGCCGTCATGCTGCTGTCGGGCTGGCTGGCGAGCGTTGCCATGAGCCAAGGCGCGCCGGTCATGCACTGGTTCGGCGGATGGAGCCCCGGCGCGCATGGCAGCGGCGACCTGATTTTAGGGATTGCCTTTCGCGCCGATCCGGTGAGTGCGGGCGTCGCCGCCTTTGTCGGCCTGCTCTTTTCCGCCGCCTTCGTGTTCGCCTGGAGCTATTTCGACCACATCCATTCGCACTTTCAGGTCCTGATGCTGTTGTTTCTGGCTGGTATGCAGGGTTTCTGCCTGACGGGAGACCTGTTCAACCTGTTCGTCTGGTTCGAGCTGATGAGCATCTCCGCCTTTGCGCTCACCGCCTATCCGCTGGGGCAGAGCGCGTTGGACGGCGCGTTCAATTTCGTCGTCACCAACGCCATTGCGGGCTTCATGATGCTGGGCGCGGTGGGCCTCGTTTACGCGCGGCTCGGCACGCTCGACATGGTCTATATGGGGCAGCTGGCGGCGGAGCGCGGAGCCGATCCGGTGCTGATCGCGGCGCTGGTCCTGCTGGCCGCCGCCTTGCTGACCAAGGCAGCGATCGTGCCCTTCCACCTCTGGCTCGCCGACGCGCATGCAGTGGCGCCTAGCCCGGTTTCGGTGGTGTTCTCCGGCGCGATGGTCTCGGTCGGCCTGTTCGGCTTCATGAAATTGCTGCTGATGGTATTTTCCAAAGACGCCGCGATCATCACCCTTGCCAAGCCCGCCTTGATGGCGATGGGCGGCGTCACGGCGATCGTCGGTGCGCTGATGGCGTGGGGGCAGCGCCATCTGAAGCGCTTGCTCGCGTTTTCCACCATTTCGCATCTCGGCATCATGCTGACCGGTGTTGCCAGCCTGTCGTCCGAGGGATTGACCGGCTTTGCGCTCTATTTGCTCGGTCACGGTCTGGTGAAGGGCGCGCTGTTCATGGTTGCGGGCATCATGCTGGCGCTCGGCGCCTCGGGTGACGAGATCATGCTGTATCGGCAGGGGCGGCGCTGGTGGCCCGCCGGTGTCGTTATGGGCCTTGGCGGGCTGATGCTTGCCGGCCTGCCTTTCGGCCCGCTGCACGGTGGCGAGGAGATGATCCATCACGCCATCGGCCATGGCCCGCTGTTCTGGGCGGTCAGCTTCGCCACCGTCCTTACCGGCGCGGCGGTGTTGCGCGCCACCTTGCGCATTTTCGCAGGGCTCAGCGGCGCTCCAGGCGTGGAAGCGAGCGCGCCGACCGAGCTGGAGCGTGAGCGGGCGGACCGTCCCTTCGCGCTGATGCTGGCGCCTGCGGCCCTGTTGATAGCTCTGGCGATCATCTTGCCCGCCAGCTTGGCCGAAGCGTCGGGGCAGGGCTTTGCCGTCATGAGCGGCCTCGGTTCGCTCGCCGAACTGGCGCCGCCCGCCACCTTCCCCTGGACCGCGCTGTCGACCGTGGGGCTGGCCATCCTGATCGCGGGCCTGTCGCTGCTGCGCCGCCGCCCGACGGCACGTATTGCCCGCACGGTGGCCCGCGCCGAACGCGCGCCCTTCACGGCGCTGGAATATGTGCATTCCGGTCTGGTCGGCGATTATGTGGTCTGGACCGCGGTGGGCCTAACCGGTCTGTCGATGTGGATCGGCTGGCAGTAAAGGCGGGCAATGGCGCTGGAACTCCTCCTATTCGCGATCGGCGGCGTCGTGTTGACGATGAGCCTGCTGGCCGGCCTCATCAGCAACCGCTTGTGGATTTCGGAGGTGACGCTGTGCCTGCTGTTCGGCGCGGCGCTGGGGCCGCTTCTGGGTTACGTCGCGGAAACGCAGCTTTTCGGCGACAACCGCATGAACACGCTGGAAGAGGTGGCGCGCATCACGCTCGGCATCGCGGTGATGGGCACTGCGCTGCGCCTGCCGATGTCCTATGTGCGCAGCTGGTGGCGGGACATGGGCGTCGTGCTGCTTCTGGGTTTGCCGTTGATGTGGTTGACCGGCGCGGGAATGGCGGCGGCGCTGCTGGGTGTGGGCCTGCTGCCGGCGCTGCTGATCGGCGCGATTACAGCGCCGACCGATCCGGTGGTGGCCGCCTCGATCGTCACCGGGCGCATCGCCAATGCGAAGGTGCCGGCCCGTGTGCGCCATCTGATTCAGGCGGAAAGCGCCGCGAATGACGGGCTGGGCTTTCTCTTCGTCATGCTGCCGATTTTGCTCCTCACCAAGCCGGCAGCCGAAGCCTGGGGCGAATGGGCCAGCCGCATCGTTCTTTGGGAAGTGGGCGGTGCAATCCTGATCGGCGGCATCATCGGCTGGCTGGCGGGCAAGCTGTTCGTCTGGGCCAAGAAAAAACCCTATTCCGAAGACGAATCACTGCTCACCATCGGTCTGGCTCTGTCGCTCACCGTGCTGGCCGGGTTGGAACTGATCGGCACGGACGGCATCCTGGCGGTGTTTGTGGCGGGGATCATGTTCAACCGCGGCATTTCGGACATCGAAACGCACCAGCACAATCTGCACGGCGCGATCACGCGCTTTTTCGATCTGCCGGTTTTCGTTTTGATCGGTGTGCTGCTGCCATGGAAAGAATGGCTGGCGATGGGCTGGAACGCCCTGTTTCTGGCGCTGGCCCTCGTGCTGCTCCGGCGGCTGCCCTGGTGGCTGGTGCTATCGCCGATTATTCCTTCGCTGAAGAAGCGCGATGAAACATTGTTCGCGGGCTTCTTCGGTCCGATTGGCGTTGCGGCGGCCTATTATGCCATGTTGGCGCACGACAAGACGGGCATTGAATGGCTGTGGCCGGTCGCCAGCCTCGTGATTTTCCTGTCCGTTATCATCCACGGCATCAGCGCCACCCCGCTCGCGAATCTGCTCGGCAGGCGGCTGGAGCGTTATGAGGATAAGGCGAAGGGCTGAGCTACAGGCGCAAGAAGTGGCTGGTGACCCCTACGGGAATCGAACCCGTGTTTCAGCCGTGAGAGGGCCGCGTCCTGACCGCTAGACGAAGGGGCCATGCGCGGTGGCCTGAAGCGCTAAAGTCCCGGTGGTGACCCCTACGGGAATCGAACCCGTGTTTCAGCCGTGAAAGGGCCGCGTCCTAACCGCTAGACGAAGGGGCCTCCGCCGGGAAGCTGCGCACTTAGGGAACGCGCACCGATCGGTCAAGCCGCGATCGCAGCATCTTCCAGATGAAGTTCGGCTGCAGGGCGCGCACCCCAGTCGTCGATCTTCGCCCGGCCAGCCAGCCAGTATTTGGTGCCGGGGCCCCCGTGCAGCAGGGTTTGGCCCAGAACGCTGTCGGCGGCGCGGAAGGCCATGGCCTTGAACCGCCCGCCATCGTCGCCCGAAACGATCGCGCGAACATGGCCGTTGCCCACGACATCGCATTTTACGATTCGCACCGGCCCCGCCACCACGCGCGGCGCGGGCCAGCCCATGCCATAAGGCCCGCCGCGCTCCACCGCGCCCACGAACTCGGGGTTGAGCCCGCGCGGGGAAAGCAGCGCATCGATCAACATCGCGCGCTCGTCCCCCGCCCGCGCCACCGCGGCAGCCAGGCGATCGTCGAGAAATTCCGCGAGCGCCTCCACCTTGTCCGCGTCCACGGTGAGGCCCGCCGCCATGGCGTGCCCGCCGCCCGCGACAAGCAGGCCATGCTCGCGCGCGGCGATGATCGCGGCGCCCAGATCCACTCCACTGACCGACCGGCCCGATCCCTTGCCCACGCCCTTATCGTCGATGGCGATGACGATGGCGGGCTTGCCGGTCTTTTCCTTGATACGCCCTGCGACGATGCCGATGACGCCCGGATGCCAGCCTTCGCCCGATAGCAGCGCAACCGAACGGTTGTGCTGGCCGTGCAACTGCGCCTCCGCGCCCTCCTGAACCGCCGATTCGATAGCGCGCCGTTCCTCGTTCAGAAGGTCCAACGTGTGGGCGATCTCGCGCGCTTCATCCGGGTCTTCGGTGGTGAGCAGCCGCACGCCGAGATCGGATTTGCCCACGCGCCCGCCGGCATTGATTCGCGGCCCCAGCGCGAAGCCCAGATCGCTGCAGATCGGCGCGCGGTTGAGGCGGCTGGCGTCGATCAGCGCATTGAGCCCCGTGTTGCGCCGCGCGGCCATCACCTTCAGCCCCTGTGCTACGAACGCGCGGTTGAGCCCCTTGAGCTGCGCCACATCGGCTACGGTGCCGAGCGCCACCAGATCGAGCAGGTCCAGCAGCGGCGGCTTGGCGCGATTCGCGAAAAAGCCGCGCTGGGAGAGGATGCGGCGGATTTCCACGGCCAGCAGGAAGGCAACGCCCACCGCCGCGAGATGGCCATGGCTTGCCGCCTCATCGCATTCATCGAGCCGGTTCGGATTTACGAGCGCCAACGCGGCGGGAAGCTCGGCGGCGCATTTGTGGTGATCGACCACGATCACCTCGACCCCCGCCGCCTTGGCTTCAGCCAGAGCGTCGTAGGCCATCGCGCCGCAATCGACGGTGACCACCAGGTCCGCGCCCTCCGCGCCGAGCCGCACCAGCGCTTCTCCGGATGGGCCATAGCCTTCCATCAGCCGGTCCGGAATATAGGCGGAGGCGGAGAGGCCGAGCTGGCCGAGAAAGCGAATCAGAAGCGCCGCGCTGGTGGCGCCGTCGACGTCGTAATCGCCGAAGACGACCAGCTTTTCCTGCCGCTCCACCGCATCGGCGATTCGCTCCGCCGCGCGGGTCATGTCCTTGAAAATCGCGGGATCGGGCAGGAAGCCGGTGATCGAGGGACTGAGATGCGCGTCCAGCGCCTCACGCGGACAGCCGCGCGCCAGCATCAGCTGGGTGAGCAAATCGTCCGGCCGGAAGTCTCCGGCCCGCGCATCGGCGCCGCGACCGCGCCAGCGCCATGGCTGGCCGGAAAGCGACCGCTCGATATCACAGACGAATTGCATGCTTTCAGGATTAGCCGAATCCGCATGCAGAGTGAATCGCTAATCTCACGGCCCCCGTTCGACCATGAGCGCAGAATCGGATAGGAGAGCTGTCATGAAACGCCTGCTCATCGTCCACTTCAGCCGCACCGGCGGCAGCCGACAGCTTGCCGAAGCCGCCCGCGACGGCGCGCGGGATGCTGGCGAGGTCGAACTGGAATTTCTGACGGCGGGGGCGGCGGGCCCGGACGATCTGCTGGCCGCGGACGGCTATCTTTTTGCCTGCCCGGAAAATCTCGCGGCGATCGCGGGCGGCATGAAAGAATTTTTCGACCGGAGTTATTATTCGGTGCTCGGGAAGATCGAGGGCCGTCCCTATGCCGCGATCATCTGCGCAGGATCGGACGGCGAAAATGCGAAAAAGCAGCTCGAGCGCATCTGCACCGGCTGGCGCCTCAAACGCATCGCCGACACGCCGATCGTCAACGTAAAGACGCAGACGCCGGAGGAAATCCTGGCGGACAAAACCATCCCCGAAGACAGGCTGGCCGAAGCCCGCAATCTCGGCGCAACGCTGGCCGCAGGCCTGGAAATGGGCGTGTTCTGAAGGCTAGCGCGTATAGCCCCAGATCGCGACGATGCCGAGCAGGATCAGCGCGCCGAAAAACAGGATGCGCGCGGCTTTGCTCTTCAGAATGATCTGTCCGCCCCGCGCGTCGCGGGCATCGATATTGGGGCCGGTAGGCCGGTTCTGTTTGTCCATGTCCGTTGGAATGGACGCAGGCACCGGCCCGTTCCGCAATTACTGCGTCTTGTGTTCGCTCTTTACCCAGCGGACGGTGCCGCTGGAGGCGCGCATGACGACGCTTTCGGTCGTGGTGACGCCGCGGCGCAGCTTCTTCACGCCTTCCAGCAGCGATCCGTCGGTGACGCCGGTGGCGGCAAAGATGCAATCGCCCTTGGCCAGTTCCTTGAGATCGTACTGCTTGTTCAGGTCCGTGATGCCCCATTTGGCGGCGCGGGCGCGTTCGTCGTCGTTGCGGAACAGGAGGCGGCCCTTGAACTGGCCGCCCACGCAGCGCAGCGCCGCGGCGGCGAGCACGCCTTCGGGTGCGCCGCCCGAACCCATATAGAGATCGATCGTGGTGTCTTCGTCGGTGGTCGCAATCACCCCGGCCACGTCGCCATCGGGGATCAGCTGAATGCCGCAACCGATTTCGCGCAGTTCGGAAATCAGCTGCTCGTGACGCGGCCGATCGAGCACGCAGACGATGATCTCGTTCGGCTCCACGCCCTTCGCCTTGGCGACGGACTCCACATTCTCGCGCACCGACTTGTCGAGATCGATGATCCCGTCGGGATAGCCCGGCCCGCAGGCCAGCTTGTCCATATAGACGTCCGGCGCGTTCAGGAGGCAGCCCTCTTCGGCGGCGGCGAGCACGGCGAGCGCATTGGGGCCGGCCTTGGCCGTGATGGTGGTGCCTTCCAGCGGATCGAGCGCGATGTCGATCTTCGGGCCCTTACCCGGCGCGCCGCCCACCTTTTCGCCGATGAACAGCATCGGCGCTTCGTCGCGCTCGCCTTCGCCGATCACCACGGTGCCGTCCATTTCCAGATTGTCGAACGCGCGGCGCATGGCTTCCACGGCGGCGGCATCGGCGGCCTTTTCGTCGCCGCGCCCGATCATTTTGGAGGCCGCCATCGCCGCGGCTTCGGTGACACGCACCATTTCGAGCACGAGGACACGGTCGAGAATATCGCTGGGCTTGGGCATCACGGTCTCCTGATTTTTCGCCTTGTTCCGGCTTCGGCCCGGCCGGGCCCGCGCGCGAGCGATAGGCGAGGGTTGTTGCAATGTCGAGAATGGCACGCGACCATGGCGGGCGGGCCCGACGAAAGGATGATGCGATGGCGGACGAAGAAACGCGGGCAGGGCGCTGCCATTGCGGCGCGGTGCGGTTCGATGTGCGGCTGGCCGACGGGCTGGCGAGTGCGCGCCGGTGCGACTGTTCCTATTGCGCGGCCCGCGGCGCGGTGGCGGTGACCGCGATGCTTGGCGATCTGACGGTGACGGACGGCGCGGACCGGCTGACGCTCTACCAGTTCGGTACAAAGACGGCGGAGCATTATTTCTGCTCGGTCTGCGGCATTTACACCCATCACCGTCGCCGATCGAACCCCGACGAACTCGGCGTCAACGTCGCGTGCCTGGAGGGTCTGAGCCCGTTCGACTTCGACCGCGTGGTGGTGAATGACGGCCAGAGCCATCCGAACGACCGCCCGCCGGGCGCCGGCACCCGGCAAGCGGGCGTGCTGATTTACCAGCGCAGCGAGCGCTGGGGCGCCGGGGTCAGTCCGTTTCCTGCGGCCATTGGTCGATAAGCGTCATGCGCGGAACGATCGCGCCGGGAGCGATCAGCGCACCGGGCGCGATCACCGCATTGGCGCCGACACGGGCTCCGTCGCCTAGGAGAGCGCCGAACTTCGTCGCGCCCGTCTCGATAACGCCATCATCCGTCGCGATCCTGATTGCCGCGCCGCCGCGCTCGTTCCGGTAATTGGCGATGATCGCCCCGGCCTCGACATTGCTGCCGCTTCCCAGGATCGAATCGCCCACGAAGCTTAAGTGGGCGATCTTGGCACCGCCGAACAGGAAGCTTGTCTTCACCTCGCACTGCGGGCCAACGATGCAGCCCGCGCCGAGGTAAACGCCGCCGCGGATATAAGCGCCGGATGCGATGAAGGCGTTCGCCTCCAGCAACACCGGCCCTTTCAGGATGGCGCCGGGTTCGATTACGGCACTGCGATGGCGCGCGACCGTGCCTTCGCGGATATAGTCGTCGCCCAGATCGGCTACCGCCTGCTCGATCAGCTCTTCCGCCGTCGCGGTGGCTTCCCAGGGCACCGAAACCTCGGCACCCCAAGCGGAATCCCGCCACGCGGTAACATAATCCGCAATGGCCGGGGCCGCGCTCATGCGTTCATGATGTGCATGACCATCGGTTCGGCCTTCAGGCTGTCCGATCCGGAAAGTTTGGCGAGCGCCTGATCGATGCAGCGCTCCTCCACCTCATGCGTGACGATGGCGATCAGCGCGGTATCGCCGCCGGCAAGGGCGGGCTGGATCAAGCTTTCCACGGAAACGCCCGCATCGCGCATGGCGGCGGCGATCTCCGCGAGCACGCCGACTTTGTCGGCCACTTCGAAGCGCAGATAGGCCTTACCCGAGCGGTGGCCCGTTTCCGCCGTCTCCGCAGGCTCCAGCGCGCTGGCGGGCATGGCGAAGCTGTGCCCCGTCTGGCCGCGCGCGAGGTCGACCAGATCGGCGACCACCGCGCTGGCGGTGGGGCCGTCGCCCGCACCCGCGCCCTGAAACAGCAGGCGGCCCGAATAATTGCCTTCGGCCACCACCGCATTGGTCGCCCCGTCGATCCGCGCGAGCGGGTGGGCGAGGGGCAGGAGGCAGGGGTGCACCCGCTGGAACAGCTTGCCGCCATCCGCTTCGGCAAAGCCGATCAGGCGGATGACATAGCCGAGCGCGCGGGCCTGGGCGATGTCCTCGGCGCGCACCTGCGTGATGCCGCGCGTTTCCACGCTCGCGAAATCGAGCTTCGTGCCGAAACAGAGCGAGGCGAGGATAGACAGCTTGTGCGCCGCGTCCGTGCCTTCGATATCGAAGGCGGGATCGGCCTCAGCATAGCCGATGGCCTGCGCATCGGCGAGGACCTTGCCGAAATCCTCGCCCTTCGCCTCCATCGCGGAGAGCACATAATTGCAGGTGCCGTTGAGGATGCCGTAAACCCGCTCGATCCGGTTCGCCGCGGCGCCTTCGCGCAGGCCCTTGATCACCGGAATGGCACCCGCCACAGCCGCCTCGAACAGCATCGGCGCATCTGATTTCTCGGCGATCTCCGCCAGTTCCAGCCCGTGATGGGCGATCAGCGCCTTGTTCGCGGTGACGAGCGCCTTGCCGTTGCCGAGCGCCGCGCGTGCCAGCGCCAGCGCCGGGCCGTCCGATCCGCCGACCAGCTCGCACACCACTTCGACGTCCTCATCCTGCGCGAAGGCAGCCATATCGTCGCACCAGCGATAGGCACTGAGGTCGATCCCGCGATCGCGATTGCGCTCCCGCGCGCTTACCGCGACGATCTCCACCGGCCGCCCCGCGCGCCGCGCAATCAGATCGCGGTTTTCCTCGATCAGGCGGACCACGCCGGTGCCGACCGTGCCGAGACCGGCAAGAGCCACGCGCAGCGGCTGCGCTTCGGAAGGGCGGTTCGAGGAGGGCTGAGTCATGGGAGAGCTGCCTTTTCGCCTGATTTTTGTGAGGCGGCGGTTACCCTCTGGGACGCTTCATGGCCAGCCCCAGCTCTTTCTCCTATATTCTATCTGATGTCGCGCGGCCGATCCATGATCAGCGGCGCATCCGATAGCGGTGCCTTGGCGCTGCATGACCCCACCGAGCGGCGCACGAACTGGTAATCCTCGCGTGCACGCGCATCGTTCACCGGATCGCCGCTCGACAAAGCGGAGGCGGGCAGCTGGTTTGGAAGGCCGTTGCAGGCAAGGCGATACCATAACAGCGTGTCGCGCCGCGGTGCCTCTGCGGCCTCGTCCACAATTTCGGTCAGCGATACGGACCAGCGTTTCTCTTGGCCCGGACGGCTGAGCACGCTGATCGCGATCGGGCGCTTTTCTGCGGTCGAGAGGAATATCTGCGTCTCGCCCTCGCCCGGAATATTGCCCGGCACGTGAAACGCGCTGGTCACGCCGGTGATCGGCGCGGGCGCATCGATCGCCACCGCCTCGCGCGCCACCTGCCGCACCAGCGAATCGGTCTGCGGACCATAAGCCAGCAGCGATGCCGGGCCGGAAAGCTGCAGCTCTCCATTTCCGGTGATGCGGCCAAAGGCGAAGTAGCGGCCGCCTTTCAGCTTCTGCGCACGCCCCCGGGCATCGCGCGGAACATCGGCAAGGAAGCGAATCTGCGGCGGCAAGGCGCTCGACCCGCGGATCAGGCTGTTGACATCCGCCTCCACATAAACGCGCGCGATCCCCGGTGGCAGTGGCCCGGCCCGGTCTGCGCCCAGTTCGGTGGCGCGGGTGACGCTGAGATCGACGATCGCGGGGGCCTGCGTCACCTGATCGGCGACGGCGACATAGCTGGGCGGATTTTCTTCGGCCGCGCGGTCATAAGCGGCGCTCGGCACACTGGCGCAGCCGCCCAGGAACATCGCCGTAGACGCGATGAGTTGATACATTCTTACATTCCGCATGGACTACTGCCCCTGATCTGTCATACGCTTGTGGTTAAAGGCCCATGTCCGATGTGCCCTGTCAATCGTATGAACCGTGCACCGCATCCATTTTGCGGGCCGGACGTACAATACAGGTCAGTCTGCGCTTGGGAGACTGGGCATACCCTATGCATTAAGCGCATTGCCCCGGCCGGGGAGCGCGGTTAAGGCGAGGATGCCTGAGGAGAGAAAGCCGTTGCGCGCGGGCCGATTGCTGCTTTAGCAGTGTTGGTTCGTGTCCTGCGGGGAAGTGAAGGAGCAACGCAGCCGAATGGCCTATGCAGACCAGGAAATGAGCAATACTAAGCTCGTTTCGATCGTAATCGTTGTCATCATCCATGTGCTGATCGGGTATGCTGTTATCACCGGTCTGGCATATCAGGCGGTGAAGAAGGTGGCACAAGACCTGAACGTCGTGGAGGTTCAGGAAGAGGAGCCGCCGCCACCGCCGCCGGAAGAGCCGCCGCCACCGGAACCCGATCCGCAGCCGCAAGTCGATCCGCCGATCGTCTCGCCGCCGCCGATCGTGAAGACACCGTCGCCGCCGCCGCCGGTTGCTACCGTTCGGGATATCCCGCCGGCAGCGCCTGTCACGCCGACGTTTAACAAGATCGGTCCGGTTCCGAAGCTGGCTCCGCCGCCGCCACCTCCGCCGCCTCCGCCCCCGCCGCCGCCTCCGCAGCGCGCGAACCCGGAGCCGTCGAACAATCCTGGCGGCTGGGTTACGCAGAACGACTATCCGTCGCGTGCGCTACGTGAAGGGGCGACCGGAACCACCGGTTTCCGTCTGACCGTGGGCTCTAACGGCCGTGTGAGCGGGTGCTCCATCACCAGCTCGAGCGGAAGTAGTGAGCTCGACGACGCGGCGTGCCGTAACGCAACCCGGCGTGCCCGCTTCAAGCCGGCGCTGGATTCGCAGGGCAATCCCACAACGGGCAGCTATACCACGCGCGTTCGCTGGGAAATTCCGGATTAAGATCAGTGCGCGGGGCCTGCCGGGGCCGGCTCCGCGACGCAGCTTGAATATATTTCGAAGAGGAAAGTCACACCATGTCCATTGAACTCTTGAGCGCTGCAGCCGGTGGCTCGCAGAACAAGTTCGGCCTCTTGGAGGCTCTTAACGAAGGCGGTTTCATCAGCTGGGCGATCTTTGTCGTCCTGGTGATTATGTCGGTCGGTTCCTTCTACATCCTGTTCACCAAGCTGTTCGAACAGCAGAAGGTGATCAATCAGGGCAAGAAGGCCCGCGCCGGTTTCTGGCGTGCGTCCAGCCTGAAGGAAGGCTCGACCAAGCTGGAAAAGAACAGCGCCTACAAGCAGCTCGTCGATGACGGCCTGCATGCACAAGAGCGTCACGGCCAGATGACCGACCAACAGGAAGCGCATGATTACCTGCACGGTTCGCTCGCTCGTTCGGAGGCGTCGATCAACACCAAGCTCAACAGCGGTCTGGCGTTCCTCGCTACCGTGGGTGCAACGGCACCGTTCGTCGGCCTGCTCGGCACCGTGATCGGCATCTACTCGGCGCTCATCAAGATCGGTATTGCCGGTCAGGCATCGATCGACGCCGTTGCCGGCCCGGTCGGTGAGGCGCTTATCATGACGGCGCTCGGCCTGTTCGTGGCCGTTCCCGCGGTGCTTGCCTACAATTGGCTCCAGAGCCGTAACAAGTACATCCTGCGTGATCTCAACAGCTTCTCGAACGACCTCCTCGCCTATATGGGTTCGGATGGCCGCGTGAAGCCGCAGATCGCTACCAACACGTCGACTGCCACCAAGCCGGTGACCAAGTCGTCCGGTCAGGCCGGCGGCGTGCAGTCCCCGGCGGTGAAGCCCGGCACGACCGAGCGTCCCGGCACGACCACGACGAAGCGTTAATTCAAGGCAGGCGGGCGGGGGCCTTACCCCGCCCGCAAGCTTCAGACGCAAGACGTAATGGCCGGACACGGCCGAGAAGATCAGAGGATTTAATCAATGGCCATCAGTTCGGGAGGCGGAGGCGCAGAGACGCCGATGTCCGACATCAACACGACGCCGCTCGTGGACGTCATGCTGGTGCTTCTCATCATCTTCCTCATCGCTATTCCGGTCGTGATCCAGACGGTTGATCTCGAATTGCCGGTTGTGAAGTTCGAGCCGACCATCACGAAGCCGGAGAACGTTCTGCTCGCGGTCAGCGCGACGGACGTGAACGGTGTCGATCCTGGTGAGCCGGGTTTCGAAGGCGCATCGCCGAACGGCCAGTGCCGGGTCTATTGGAACGTGACGCCGATCGATTCGACGGAGCTGGTCGACCGGGCCGTCAAGAAGCTTGAGGCCGAGATCGATGCACTAGGCGGGCCGGCTGCGATTGAATCGGGTCAGGTCGCTCCGGAAGATCTGCCGGAGGTGCACATCCGCGGTGACATCAACACCCCGTATCGCTGCATCGGCGGTGCGATCTACCAGATGCAATCTGCCGGTTTCTCGAAGGTCGGGTTCATTTCCACGCCGATCGAGATTCAGACCGCCCTGTAATCGCGACCTGTTAGCTCGGGGCGCCAGCGGCGTCCCGCAGAGACCAATTTAGGAGAAAATGTCATGGCAATGAGCGGTGGTCGCGACGACGGCGCCCCCATGATGGAGATGAACACGACGCCGCTGATCGACGTCATGCTCGTGCTTCTCATCATGTTCATCATCACCATCCCGGTTCAGACACACGCGGTGAAGATCGATCTGCCGGTCGATAGCAGCAACCCGCCGCCGCTAGTCGATCCCGTGGTGAACAAAGTGATCATCACGCCGGACGACGTCATCCAGTGGAACGGCCAGCCGATTACCTTGCAGCAGTTCGACCAGCTGCTTCAGGAATCGCGGCAGATGACACCGGAGCCTGAATTGCAGTTTCAGCCCTCCGCGACCACACGCTATGTGATCGTCGACGAAGCGCTGGCGTCGATCAAGCGCTCGGGCATCACCAAATTCGGGTTTGTCGGGAACGAGCAGTTCCGCCAATTCGGCAAAGCTGCGGTCATGCCCAAATAAGCTGACTTTTTTCGGAACAGAGAAAGGCGGTACCGCAAGGTGCCGCCTTTTTTCGTTGGAAAAAGGCCGTTCCGGCTTCCGCATAGCGTCTTTGTGAAGGAAGGCGAAGTGTAGCTGATCAGCGTGCGGCGGCTGACGCGAGAGCGTATCTAGCGCCGCTAAGCGCTCCACTAATGGCGCAAGTCCCCGAACTGCGCCACTGCGCCCCCACGCGCCCAGCGACCGGTTGGTCTCAAATCGATAAACCAACTTACCCTTATTCGATCAGGCCGAAGGTGCGGTCGAACCAGGCGTAGATCAGACGGTCGCAGGCCATGTCGCGCGTGGCTATACAGATGAAGGTGCGCCCGTCCTTTGGAAAGCGCTGGGCGGCCACGCTCATGCCGTAGGAAAAGCCGCCATGGCCCCAGAGCGGATGCTTGCCCTCCTGCACCACGAAGCCCAGGCCGTACCAGGGTGTGTCGCCTGGCACCGTGGCCATCGCGAGCGTTTCCGCGGAGACCAGCTTGCCTGCCTGTAGCGCGGCGAAGAAGCGCACCAGATCCTCGGCACTCGCCACCCCGCCGCCCGCCGCCGATCCGCTCCAGGGCAGCGCATCGGTGCTGGGAATGGCTTCGGGCTCGCTTTCGAAGAAAGTGGAATAGCCCACGGGGACGTCCGCGATGTGATCGCGGTCGGGATAACCCGCTTCGGTCATTCCCGCGGGCTCGAAGACATGGGCCTGGATGAAGTCCGGATAGCGTTCGCCGGACACGCGCTCGATCACCGCACCGAGCAGGATAAAGCCGTAGTTCGAATAATCGCTCTGACTGCCTGGTGTGAAAGCAGGAGCCCGGTTGCCGTTAAGTTTGATCAGATCGTCGATCGTGCGAACCCAGGCGCGGTTGGCCGCATCCTCGCGCTGCAATATCCCCGCATCACCGGTACCGCCGCGATGGTTGAGCAACTGCCGGATGGTCACCTTCGCCATCTCCCGGTTCGGATAGTCCGGCAGATAGCGCGACAGCGGCGCGTCCAGCGCCACCTTGCCCTGTTCGAGAAGCTGGAGGATCGCGACCGCGGTGAACATTTTCCCCGCCGAGGCCAGAAACCTGGGCGTATCAGCTGTGATCGGCCGCGGATCGTCATGTGAAAAGCTGCCACGGGACAGCATCCACGGCGCCTCGCGATCCCGCACCACGATGATTGATCCGGCGAATTCGTCCCGCTCGGCAAGCCTGTTCGCGATGTCCGTCGTTGCCGCCCAGGCTCGCTCCGGTGCCATCGCGAACGGCTGCAGATTGAAATCGCGCAGCGTCTCGCCGTCCTCATCCACCCTGAAGGAGAGCCGGGACAGCGCCGGAAAGCAGCGCTCGGCCAGCAGCGCGCTGAAGGCGGTGCCTTCGTCCTTCTCCACGCGCACCAGATCGAAGCCACAGGTTTCGGTGCGCTGATTTCGCGGGGTCACCGCCAGCGGATCGTTCAGATGTGTGCGTGCGAATGCCGTGATCGCCGAACTATCACCCGAATTGAACGTGCCGAGCCATTCATCGAAGAGCTGGCGGGCCGGTTCGGCCTGCGCCGCGCTTCCCAAAGGCGTGACTGCCAGAGCCAAGCCCAACGTCACTGCTTTTCGCACCATGATCTCGCTCCTGCGCTGACCGGCGTAGTCTGACAGACGCAGGGCCGCTGCGCGAGCGGCTCATCGGCGAGGGTTCACGAACTGGAGCCTCAGCCGAGGCGCTCAAGCCTGAAAGTTCAGGCGAGCAGCTCGCTCAGTCGTTCGATCAATTCGCGGTTCGCGGCAGGCTTGGCGATAACAGGCGCGCCAAGCCGGTGGATCAGCTCGCCCTGCCGGTCCAGATCGCCCGAATGCAGCAGGAAGGGGACGCGAAGCTTTTGCAACGCGCGCGCCACCGGCTCGCAGGTCTTTTCCTGACCCAGCGTCACATCGAGGATCGCCGCATCCGGTGCCTGAGCTTCCACGCGTTCCAGCGCACGCGCCAATGTCCGCGCGGTGCGGACCGAAGCGCCATGGTCCTCCAGCGCGATCTGCAGATCGAGCGCAATTGTCGGCTCGTCCTCGACCACGAGGATATCGCGCCCCTTCAGGGCGTCTCCACGCATTGTGTTGGCCATGTCGCTCTCAGTCATCCAACGGAACGCGCACGCACACATGCAGGCCCTGCGGCCGCCAGTCGTAACGGATGGTGCCTTCGGCGGCGGCGAGCAGGCGGCGCACGATGTTCGATCCGCTGCCCTTGCCTTCGGGTGGTTCGGTAACCGCGGGGCCGCCGTCTTCGCGCCAGTCGATCGCGAGCTCGCCGTCTTCGGCTTCCCATTCGATCGTCACCTTGCCGTGGTCGGTGCTGAGCGCGCCATATTTGATGGCGTTCGTCGCCAGCTCGTGCAGCGTCAGGCCGAGCATCGATACGATGTTGGTGTCCAGCTTTACCGGCTCACCCCGATAGCTGATATTTTCGCCGCCGCCGTCATAGGGGCCGAGCACCGCGCGCATCATCTGGCCGACGCCGATGCTGCCCGAGCTCGCCTCGTCGAGCGTGGTTTCGTACGCGCGGCCCAGCGCCTGGATCCGCGATGTGATCCAGTCGGCCATCTCCTCCTGCCCCCGGTCGCGCCCGGCCATGTTCACGATGGCCGAAATGACCGAGAACATGTTCTTCACGCGGTGGCTGAGCTCGCGCGCCATCATCTTGGCATGGCGTTCGTCGGCGCGCGCGGCGTGCACATCGGTGACGTCCCACTGGCTGCCGAAAAGATATTTCAGATTGTCGTCGTCGTCATAGATCGGGCCGACATGCAGCGCGTTCCAGAAGGCCGTGCCGTCCTTGCGGTAATTCAGCAGCTCCACCACGGTAACTTCGCGGTTTTCCACCGCCTTGCGGAGGCGAGCCACGGTTTCGGGGTCGCTGTCCGGGCCCTGCAGGAAACGGCAATTATGGCCGACGATCTCATCCTCGTCATAGCCCGTCAGCTCGCGGAACGCGCGGTTGCAGAAAACGATCGGATCGTCTTCCTGATTCGGATCGGTCAGGCAGATCGCCATGCGCGTCTGCGCCATGGCCTGTTCGAACAACAAACCGGAAGCGCCGGAAAAACGCTCCGTATTCTGGACGCTGCGAAATCGGCCGGGCGAATCGTCGAACGCTTCCATGGACTGGTCGTATTTCTCTGCCATTCGCGACAGTTAACACAATGGAGCGCGAACGCCAGCGAACAAAAAGTGGCCCTCAGGCGGAACCATGTTCGAACTGAAGACGGGCCAGCCGTTCGTACAATCCGCCCGCGCCTTCCAGCTCCAGATGGCTGCCCTGTTCGACGATGCGGCCTTCGTCCATCACCACGATCCGGTCGGCAGAGCGCACCGTGGCCAGGCGGTGCGCGATCACGACAGTGGTGCGGTCCGCCATCAGCCGGTCGAGCGCGTCTTGCACCAGCCGCTCGCTCTCCGCGTCCAGCGCGCTGGTGGCTTCGTCCAGCAGCAGGATCGGCGCCTTGCGCAGCATGGCGCGGGCGATCGCGATGCGCTGGCGCTGCCCGCCGGACAGGCGCGCCCCGCCTTCGCCCAGATAGGTGTCGAGGCCCTGCGGCAAGCCGCGCAGGAAGCTTTCGGCGTTGGCGAGGCGTGCGGCCTCCCACAATTCCTCATCCTCCGCGTCCCAGCGCCCATAGCGCAGATTGTCGCGCGCGCTGGCGGCGAACAGCACGGTTTCCTGCGGCACATAGGCGATGCGGCGGCGCAGTTCCGCGGGATCGGCATTGGCGAGCGGCACGCCATCGATGCGGATGCTGCCGCGCTGCGGATCGTAGAAGCGCAAGGCCAGCTGGAACAGCGTGGACTTGCCCGCGCCCGAGGGGCCGACCACGGCCACGGTCTCGCCCGGCTCCACGGTCAGCGTGAAATCGTCGAGCGCGCGGTCGTCCGGACGCGTGGGATAGCGGAAGGTGACGTGATCGAAGGCCAGGCTGCCGCGCGGGGCGGGCATATCCACCGCCTTGGCGGGCCGCGCGATGTCCGGTTCGGCCTGCAGCAGTTCGCCCAGACGGCTCGCCGCGCCCGCACCGCGCAGGATATCGCCCCACACTTCGGTCAGCGCGCCGAAGCTGGAGGCGGTGAGCACGCCGGCAAAGATGAAGGCGGTGATGGTGCCGCCGGTCAGCTGCCCGGAGACAACGTCCGTTGCGCCTTCCCACATGATGCCGGTGATCGCGCCGAAAATCATGCTGATGACGACAAGCGTCAGCCCCGCACGCCATTTGATCCGCCGCCGCGCGGTATCGAAGCTGTCTTCCACCGCGACGGCAAAGCGGCTGCGCTCGCGCGGTTCCTGCCCGAAGGCCTGCACGATCTTCATCGCGCCCAGCGTTTCGGACACCATCGCGCCGACATCGGCGATCCGGTCCTGGCTGTGGCGGGAGATCTGGCGCACCTTCCGGCCGATCAGCACGATCGGCACGATGATCAATGGAATGCCGATCAGCAGCATGGCGGCCAGGCCCGGCGCCAGCACGAACAGATAGATGATACCGCCGATGCCCAGCACGATATTGCGCAGGGCGATGGAAACGGTGGTGCCAACGGTCTGTTCGATCACCGAGGTGTCCGCGGTGAGGCGCGATGCGATCTCGCTCGGCCGGTTTTCCTCGAAGAAGCGCGGGGCCTGGCGCAGCAGATTGTCCTGCACCGCGCGGCGGATATCGGCCACCACCCGCTCGCCCAGCCAGCTGACGAAATAGAAGCGCGCGGCGGTGGCGATGGCCAGCACGCCCACGATCATGAACATGTAATGGAAATAGGGCGCGATATTGCCGGTGGAGGAGCCGAAGCCCTTGTCCACCATCTGCTGCAACTGGCGCGGGATGGCGAGCGTCGCCAGCGCCGCCAGCAGAAGCGAGGCGGCGGCAAAGGCCAGCTGCTTCGGGTAATTCAACAGATAACGGAAAACGATCTTGAGGCTGCCGAGCTTGCGGGCGGACCCCGGTTCGATCGCAGCTTTCGTGGGACGCCGTGCCATGGGCGGATCGGTTAGCAGGGGGAGGGGGGTTAGCCTAGTGGCAAAGGCGCGCTGAGAGTTTCCCCAGCATATCCCTGCCAGTCCACCCTCCCGCATACCCGTTCGCTGGTTCGGCTCCGGTCGTTGCGAAAACAGCACGCGGGCCAGCAAACCGCGCACTGCATTGCAACATTAACCTTTCGCGCTTACGTTGCGTCGTCCGACATACCGAATATTCGAAGGCCTCTCATGCTTTACGCCAGCTACGAATTTCAGCGCTCACTTCTGGCCGGTGCCAGCGTGTTTGCGAACATGGGCGCAAATTTGCTCACCAACCCGCTGAATCCGCTCAGCTATGTGGGGGCGGGGCCGGTCGTGGCCTCGGCGCTGGACGTGTTCGCGCACGCCGCAAGCCCGCGCGGCAAGCCTGCTTTCGGCATCGAATCTGTCGAAGTCGACGGCAAGACCGTGGTCGTGAAGGAAGAGATCGCGGCGCGCAAAGCCTTCGGTCAGCTCAAGCACTTCGTTAAGGAAGGCGTTGAGGGCCAGCCGCGCCTCTTGATCGTTGCGCCGATGTCCGGCCATTTCGCGACGCTTTTGCGCGGCACGGTGGAGCGCATGCTGCCTGGCCATGATGTCTACATCACCGACTGGCGCGATGCGAAGAATGTGCCCGTGGAAGCGGGCAGCTTCGATCTGGATGATTATATCGACTATATCGTCGAATTTCTGGAGGAAATCGGCCCGGGCGCGCACATGCTGGCGGTCTGCCAGCCCTCGGTGCCCTGCTACGCCGCCACCGCCTTCATGACGCAGGACGAGAACCCCTGCGTGCCCAAGACGCTCACCCTGATGGGCGGGCCGATCGACACGCGCGAGGCGCCGACCGCGGTCAACACGCTTGCCACCGAACGGCCGCACGCCTGGTTCGCGCAGAATGTGATCGCCACCGTGCCCGGCCTGTATCCCGGCGCGGGGCGCAAGGTCTATCCCGGCTTCCTGCAGCTGGCGGGCTTCATGTCGATGAACCTCGGCAGCCACCTCAACAGCCATTATGAGATGTTCAAGCATCTGGTGAAGGGCGATGAGGAAAGCGCCAGCGCCAGCAAGGATTTCTACGAGGAATATCGCTCGGTCTGCGACATGACCGCTGAATTCTACCTCCAGACCATCGAGATCGTGTTTCAGCGCCATGCCCTGCCCAAGGGGGAATGGCTGCACCGCGGCCGCCTGGTCGATCCCGGTGCGATCACCAAGACCGCGCTGCTCGCCATCGAGGGCGAGAATGACGATATCAGCGGCCTCGGCCAGACCAAGGCCTCGCTGACGCTGGCCAAAAAGCTGCCCGAGGCCGAGAAGAAATATTATATGGCCGAGGGCGCGGGCCATTACGGCATCTTCAACGGCAGCAAATGGCGCACCAAGATTGCGCCCGTGGTCGAGGAATGGATCGCCAAGCACAACGATTGAGGCGGCAAGGGGCGCTTTAGTTTTCGGCGGCGACGTGCCAGCCGTAAAGCGCCGCCAGCAGCAGCGCGGCCCATAGTCCAAGGACGATCAGCGCGCCCCAGCGCATCGCGGGATGTTCGCCGCCCTTGCGAGCCGCCGCCCGGAATTCCGCCATCAGCGCCGCGCCTGTCAATCGTTCGACCAGCCACAGACCCGCCGGTACGATCAGCGCGTCGTCAAGCAGGCCGATCACCGGAATGAAATCCGGGATCAGATCGATCGGCGATACCGCATAAGCGACGACCAGCCAGCCGGCGATCTTTGCGAGCATGGGCGTGCGTGGATCGCGCACCGCCAGCCAAATCGCGACCAGCTCGATCGCCAAGCGCTCCGCAAGACTGGGTTTGTCGGTTTTGTCCGGCTGCGGCATCGGTGGTCCTTTTCCGCGAGCAACCTAAACAGACCGCCGCTCCCGGCAAGCGCCAAGCTAGGCAAGCGCGGACGGCGCGCTAGGATGGCAGGCATGGACGCCCCGCTCATCACCACCGATCGGCTGATTCTGCGCGCGCAGACGCTCGCCGATTTCGACGCGGCCTATGCCGCCGGGCAGGAAGAACGCGTGCACCGTTATATCGGCGGGCCGCTGACGCGCGCGCAGGCTTGGGAGAAGTTTCTTCGCGGCCCCGGCTTCTGGGCTCTCCTGGACTACGGCCTCTGGACGATCGAAGAGCGCACGAGCGGTGCTTATGTCGGCCAGATCGGTTTTGGCCGGTTCGAGCGGGAAATCGACCCGCCGCTGCCCGCCATCCCGGAAGGCGCCTGGGTGTTCGGCCCAGACTTCCACGGCAAAGGTTATGGCGGCGAAGCTTTGGCGGCAGCGCTTCGCTGGGCCGATGCGCAGCTGAATAGCAAGCTGTGCTGCATCATCGCGCCGGAAAACGAACCCTCGCTCCGCCTCGCTGCGCGCCACGGTTTCGCCGAAACGCGGCGCGCCGACTATCACGGCAGCGAAACGGTGGTGCTGGAGCGGCTTGCGCCGGGCGGCTGAGCCCGGCGCACGAACGCGGCGTTCAGGTCGAAACGTGCAGCGCGCCGTCGATCGAATGGAACGCGCCGTTGATATATTCCGCATCGTCCGAAGCGAGGAAGGCCACCAGCCGCGCCACCTCTTCGGGGCGGCCATAGCGGCCCTCGGGCACGCCTTTTTCGCGCGCTTCCTGTGTCGTATCCCGGCCCTTGTCGAGCGAATCCATCATGCGGCTGTCGATCGGCCCGGGATTGATGCAGTTGCAGCGCACCCCCTTGCCCGCAACTTCCAGCGCCACCACGCGGGTAAGGCCGAGCACGGCGTGCTTCGAGGCGTTGTAGCCGCTCATGCCCGGCGCTCCGCTGAGCCCGGCCACGCTGGAGCTGTTCACGATCGCGCCCGATCCCTGTTCCAGCATCACGGGGACGACATGCTTCAAGCCCAGGAACACGCCGTTCACATTGACGTCGAATACTTTCTTGAATTCGTCGAGCGGATAATCGCCGATGGGTTTCACCGGCCCCTCGATCCCGGCATTGTTGTGGAAGATGTCGATCCGCCCGCCAAAGGCTTCGCGCGCCGCCTTCACATAATCGCGCACCGATGCTTCATCGGTGACATCCGCGGTTACGATCTTGAGCTGTTCGCCCGGCACGGCCTTTTCCAGCGCCGCGGTGTCCGCGCCTTCGATATCGACCGCGACGATCTTTGCGCCGCGCGCGGCCATCAGAGCCGCGGTGGCGGTGCCGATCGCGCCCGCCGCGCCGGTGATGAGTGCGACCTTGCCGCTAAGGGTCTGGGGCTGCTGGTCCATAAATGTCTCCGATGTTTGCCTGCCCCCTTGATACAAGAAACCCCGCCGGAGCGGGGTTCCATCGTTCTAAATATCGAAGACGATCACATCGTCGTTTCGACGTGCTTTTCCTTGGGATCGCCATAATTGATGTCGCCGCCGAACAGCATCTTCAGCTTGTTCGCTGCCGAAAGATCGGCTTCCCACATTTCGGCATTTTTCATGTCGAAGCGCAGCAGGGTAAGGTTCGGATCGTCCTTGCCGCCATCGAACCAGGCTTCGATCGCGTTGGACCAGAACTTGTCGATCAGGTCTCGATCGTCGCTGACGGACAGCGTGCCGCTGACCGAGGCGAAGAAATCATGGCCCTTCCCGGAAAACTCCACCATCGCTTCGGGGTGGGAGACGAGGCCGGTTGCCAGGCGATTGTCCTTGCCGGCGAAGAAGAACAGCGAATTCGGGATATCGTCGTCGAACTGTGCGGTCATCGGCTCCGAATGCGCGTTCTGCGCGGGAATGCCGATCATGACGAACGGGCTCTTGTCGAGCGCTTTCCAGAATTTTTCGACGATTTCCTTGCTGTTCATGATAAATCTCCTTTGCGTTTGCCCCTTCGAACGTGCGGCCCGCCGGGATCGTTCCCCCTGGCGAACGATCCGCGTGATTGGCGCCTCCAACGCCCTCTTGAAAAAGCGCGTCCCAGCGGCAAGACTCCGGCGCCACGGAATCGACGGCCAGTCCGGGGAGCGAGATGAACGTACAAAGTACCGCGGGGGCCGCGCAGGCACGCCGCAAGAAGAAGCTCGATCCGGCGGCGAACCCCGCCAAGCTGAAGAAGATCGGCCAGGTGGCCACGCGCAAGCTGAACGCCAACCCCTATGTCCAGCATGTCGATGTGGAGGGTGCGCAGGTCTATGTTTATCAGAATTTCTTGCCCGATGCGGACTGCGATCTGCTGATCGCGCGGATCGATGCCGAGGCGGTGCCGAGCACGCTGTACGAAGGCACCAAGCAGGAGAATTTCCGCACCAGCTATAGCTGTCACCTCAATGGCCGCGACGCGGACGTTTCGCGGATCGAGAACCGAATCGCCGAAGTGCTGGGCCTGTCCAATGATTTTTCGGAGACGATGCAGGGCCAGCGTTATCATATCGGCCAGGAGTTCAAGCCGCATCATGATTTCTTCCATGTGGGCGAAGGCTATTGGCAGCAGGAGCGCCATCAGGGCGGGCAGCGCAGCTGGACCGCGATGATCTTCCTGAATGATGTACCCGACGGCGGAGAGACCGAATTTCCGCAGCTCGGCATCGGCGTGACGCCGCGCAAAGGCATGATGCTGATGTGGAACAATATGCGGCCCGACGGCACGCCCAACATGAAGACCCTGCACGCCGGTACGCCGCCGCGGCTCGGCACGAAATATATCATCACCAAATGGTTTCGGCAGAACAACTGGCTGAAACTCGCCTACGCCAATGCGGAGGGGCAGTAAGCCCGGCAGCTTTTTACAGGCCCAGTGCGTTTGCCCTGCAACGAAAGGGTGACGATGAAAAGGCTCTTCCTTGCCGCGCTGATGCCGTTGGCGCTCACCGCCTGCCTGGGGCAGGTCCGCGAACCAAGTCTCGCCGCACCCGCGCCACCCTTCGATGCGCTGGCCTTTTTCGAAGGACATAGCGAAGGCGTCGGCACGCTCGACAAGATCGTCGGCAAGACCGAACAGACTCGCGTGTCGAGCGACGGCACGCGCCTGGACGACGGCAGCCTGCGCCTCGTCCAGCATATCGAGGAAGGCGACAAGCCGGAGCGCAAACGCACCTGGGTGGTCCGCGAGACCGCACCGGGCCGCTATGCCGGCACGCTGACCGATGCCGAAGGCCCCGTCACCGGTTCCAGCGAAGGCAACCGCCTGCACCTCGCCTACAGCATGAAAGGCGGCTTCTGCGTCGATCAGTGGCTCTATTTGCAGCCCGGCGGCAAGGTGGCGCTCAACCGCATGAAAGTGAGCAAGCTCGGCATCACCGTCGCCAAGCTGGACGAGACGATCCGCTAGGAGTGAGGGCCGGGGGAGCGGCGCGACAAGGCCCTGTCCTACAGCGGGGTCTATGGGGTATGCTGCGCAAATGTTCTGCCATTCGCGCCCCTCGATTGACTTGGTTGGCTTACCGCTTCCGGCGGTGAAAAATAGGCGCTCTGGACAGTGTGAAGTGTGTGAAGCTGGCGTCCTGCGGGCGCGGGGAGGGTCTTCATGGCGCAGGTGAAGGCGGCGCGGCCGCTCGAGCTGTTCAGCCGTGCCGAGTGGAGTGCGCTCACACGGGTGTCGCGCTGGCGGGGCACGTGGCTGGTGGTGCATTGCTGGGCGGTGATCGCGCTCGTCATCGGCGGGGCGCTATGGACCTGGGATGCGCTGGGGCCGCTCGCCGGGGTGCCGGCGGTGCTGCTCGCCATCGTCATCGTCGGCGGGCGGCAGCTGGGGCTGGCCATCCTGATGCACGACGCCGCGCATGGTCTGCTGAGCCCCAACCGCCGCTGGAACAACCGGCTGGGCGAATGGCTGACCGGCGCGCCCGTCGGCAGCGATCTCAAGGCCTACCGCACCTATCACCTCACCCATCACCGCTACACGCAGCAGGAGGAGGACCCTGACCTCATCCTCTCCAAGCCCTTCCCGACCAGCGGCGCGAGTCTGCGGCGCAAGGTGTGGCGCGATCTGACCGGCCGCACCTTCCTGCGCACGCGTGGCGCGCAGCTCGCGGCGGCATGGGCGGCGCTGAAGCAGCAACGACCGAAGACCGTAAGCCCTGAGCCTGTCGAAGGGCGGTTCTCAGACGCGGGTGAGGCACTCGGACGAGAGGCGTCCTTCGACAGGCTCAGGACTACGGATGTGGAGAGGGGTGAGGCGAAGGGGCCGGGCGAGGTGAAGTCCTTCGCCGGTGTCGCCATGCTGCGCTTCCTCGCCGTCAACGCGCTGCTGCTGATCGTGCCCTGGGCGATCGGCGCGGGGCCGTGGCCGTTCCTGATCTGGCTGGCCGCGCTCGCCACCACGTTCCAGCTGTTCCTGCGCGTGCGCAACATCGCCGAACATGCCTGCACCGCCACGGGATCGGACGATCCCTTCACCCATGCGCGCACCACCCATGCCAATTGGGCGGAGCGGGCCACCGTCGCGCCCTATTGGGTCAACTACCATTCGGAGCACCATTTGTTTATGGCCGTCCCCTGTTACCGCCTGCCCGCCGCGCACCGCCTGCTCGCCAAAAAGGGCCTCACGAGCCGCATGACCATCGCGCCGGGTTACGTCGCGGTGCTGCGCATGGCGGGGAGCGCGGCATGAGCGCCGATCTGGCGGCCAAGGGCCGGGCGATCCTGGAGACGCTGGTGGGCTTCGACACCACCTCGCGGCTCAGCAATCTGGCGCTGATCGAGTGGGTGGAGGAGTACCTCTCCGGCTTCGGCATCACCGGCCGCCGCGTGCCCAATGCGGACGGCACCAAGGCGAACTTCTACGCCACCGTGGGCCCGGATGTGGAAGGTGGGGTGATCCTGTCCGGCCATAGCGACGTCGTGCCGATCGACGGGCAGGACTGGTCGAGCGACCCGTGGACGGTGACCGAGCGGGACGGCAGGCTGCACGGTCGCGGGACGAGCGACATGAAAGCTTTCATTGCGCTGGCGCTGGCCGCCGTGCCGCGCTTCCAGGAAGGCAAGCGGCCGGTGCACATCGCGCTCAGCTATGACGAGGAGGTGGGCTGCAAGGGCGCGCCCGATCTGATCGCTAGCATTGCGGACCATGTGCCCGCGCCCGCGCTCGCCATCGTCGGCGAGCCGACATCGATGGCGGTGGTGACGGGGCACAAGGGCATCGCGCTGCATGAAGTGCGCGTGCGCGGGCACGAAGCGCATTCCAGCCTCACGCATCTGGGCGTGTCGGCGAACATGGTGGCGATCGGCCTGATGGGCGAGCTGGCGGCGCTGGCCGAGGGGCTGAAGGGACGCGCCGATCCGGACAGTCCGTTCACGCCGCCGCACGCCACGCTGACCGTGGGCATGATGAGCGGCGGCACGGCGAGCAACATCCTGGCCCGCGATGCCCGCTTCGTCTTCGATCTGCGCTGCCCGCCGGGGCAGGACCCGCTGGAGATCCTGGCGCCGTTCATGGAGCGGATTGCGGCGGTGGATGCCGAGCTGAAGGCGCGCTTTCCAGAATGCGGCGTGAGCGTGGAGCGGCTGTCGCACACCCCGCCGCTCGCACCCGTCCCCGACGGCCCGGCCGAAGCCTTCGTGCGATCGCTGACCGGAGACAACGGCCCGGCGCTCGCGGTGTCCTATGCTGCCGAAGCGGGGCAATTCGCGCGGGCGGGTTTCGCCACGGTGCTGTGCGGCCCCGGCTCGATCGAGCAGGCGCACCAGCCCGACGAGTGGATCACGCTGGAGCAGATCGACCGCGGCGCCGCGTTCATGGAACGGCTGGCGGCGCGGTTGAAGGAGTGAGGCGGGGGCGGCTTAGCGCCCCAAGGCCTCGGCGATCAGCGCGCGCGTGTTGGCGATGCCGTAGAGCTGGATGAAGCTGCCCATACGCGGCCCTTGCGAGGAGCCGAGCAGCGTCTCGTACAGCGCCTTGAACCAGTCGCGTAGGGACGCGAAGCCGTAGCTCTCATCCTTGCCGATGGTGTAGACGATGGTCTGGATGTCCTCGGCCTCAGCGTCTTCCGGCAGCTCGGCCAGTTCGGCATCGAGCCGCTCCAGCGCGGCCACCTCGCCGCCCTCCGGCGCGCGGCGGTTGAGGGTGGGGGCGATGTAGTCGCGGGCATAGGCCAGGGCGTTGTCGATGAGGCCGTCCAGCTCCGGATAGCGCTCCGCGGAGGCATCCGGCACGTAGTTGCGCAGGTAGCCCCAGACGGCGTCCTTGTCCGCCTCTCCACCCATCACGCCGACGAGGTTGAGGAGCAGGCCGAAGGTGACGGGCAGCTCCACATCCGGCACGTCGCCGTCATGGATGTGGTGCACCGGGTTGCCGAGGCGCTTGGCCGCATCCTGATCCTGCCAGTTGGCGCGGAACTGGTAGTAGTCGTCCACCGCGCGCGGGATCACGCCGACATGCAACTGCTTGGCGGACTTGGGGTTGGGGAAGATGTAGAAGGCCAGCGACTGGTCCGAGCCGTAGGTCAGCCACTCCTCGATGGTCAGGCCGTTGCCCTTGGACTTGGAGATCTTCTCGCCCTTCTCGTCCAGGAACAGCTCGTAGATCAGCCCTTCCGGCTTGCGCCCACCCAGCACCTTGGCGATGCGGCCGGACTGGACGCCGCTGTCGGTCAGGTCCTTGCCGTACATCTCATAGTCGACGCCCAGCGCCACCCAGCGCATCGCCCAGTCGACCTTCCACTGCAGCTTGGCCTTGCCGCCCAGGATCGACTGCTCGACCGTCTCGCCGCTCTCGTCCTCGAAGCGGATCATGCCGGCCTCGGCATCGACCACCTCGACCGGCACCTGCAGCACGACGCCGCTGGTCGGCGAGACCGGCAGCACCGGCGAGTAGGTCTTGCGGCGTTCCTCGCGAAGGGTCGGCAACATGATGTCCATGATCGCGTCGTAGCGGCGCAGCACATTGCGCAGCGCATCGTCGAACGCGCCGCTATTGTAGCGATCGCTCGCGCTGATGAACTCATAGTCGAAGCCAAAGCGATCTAGGAAGTCGCGCAGCTGCGCGTTGTTGTGCGCGGCAAAACTCTCATGCTTGCCAAACGGATCGGGAATGCGGCTCAGCGGCTTGCCCAGATGTTCGGTCAGCATCGCCTGATTGGGCACATTGTCCGGCACCTTGCGCAGGCCGTCCATATCGTCGCTGAACGCCACCAGCCTGCTCGGCGCGCCGCCGGTCAGGATCGTATAGGCCTGCCGCACCCAGGTGGTGCGCTGCACTTCCTGGAAGGTGCCGATATGCGGCAGACCCGATGGGCCGTAGCCGGTTTCGAACAGCACCGGTTCGCCGCCGGGCTTGCCATCAGGATAGCGCTTCAGAAGCTTGCGCGCCTCTTCGAAAACCCAGGCCTTGCTGTCCGATGCGGCGGTGCGATAATCCACGTGTGCTGTTTCCTTTTCGTTCCCGAATGGCATAAGCGGGAGGCGTGACTCACCTACCGTTCCCCGCGCTGCATGCAAGCCATGCGGGCATTTGGCTGGCCGAGCCGGGCGCCGCGCCGCGCGCGATATCCAAGGGCGATGCCATCGGCCGGGCGGCGGAAACGCCGGTGATTCTGATGAACGCGCCGCTGGTCGGGCGACGGTTGGGCTACCCCGATCTGTCGGGCCTGGACCTGCTGGAGCTGTTCGCGTTCGTCCATCCCGCCCGCTTCATGGTGCCGACACCTGCCGGGCTGGCGCGAGTGCTGGGGCTCGAAAGCAGCGCTCGAAATCCGCTCGGGACTTCGGAGCTCGCGGATGCTGCCATACCTTCGTTATATCTCGCGGCGGCCGAAGCGTTGCTCGGCACGCTCGGCGATCCGGCATGGGCGGAGCGTGAGGGCGCGTGGAACGCTGCGCAGGCGCTTTTCCGCCTGCGCTGGCCCTGGGCACCCGAAGTCGCCCGCCGAATCAAGCGCCCGGAAAAGGCCGAGCGTTGGTTGTTTGCCAAGCTTCCCGAGTGGGAAGAGCGTCCGCCGCGCGCGCAGCCCAAGCAGGTGCGGGTCGATGAGGATGAAGCGCTCAAAAGCCTGTCGAAGCTCACAGGAGAGAGCGCGGAGCGACGTGAGGGGCAGCGCTCCTACGCGGTAGAGGCGGCAAAGGCTTTCAATCCGCGCGCCGTGAAGGGTCAGCCGAACATGCTGCTGGCCGAGGCGGGGACGGGCATCGGCAAGACTTTGGGCTATCTGGCACCCGCGCATCGTTGGACCGAGAAGTCGGGCGGGGGTGTGTGGATCAGCACCTATACGAAGAACCTGCAGCGCCAACTGGTCGGCGAGACGCGGCGTATCTATCCGGACGAGGCGCAGTTTCGCGAGAAGGTGGTCGTGCGCAAGGGCCGCGAGAACTATCTGTGCCTCCTCAATCTGGAGGACGCGCTGCAGGGCGGGTTTCAGGGACGCGCCGCCGTGCTGTCTCAGCTGGTGGCGCGCTGGGCCGCCTACACCCGCGATGGCGACATGATCGGCGGCGATCTGCCCGGCTGGCTCGTCACCCTGTTCCGGCGCAACGGCACGACGGCGCTGACCGATCGGCGCGGCGAATGCGTCTATGCGGGCTGCCCGCATTACCGCAAATGCTTCATCGAACGCGCGGCGCGGGCGAGCGCGGATGCTGACATCGTCATCGCCAACCATGCGCTCGTGATGGTCAATGCCGCGCGCGGACGCGAGCAGGCGAGCCAGCCCACGCGCTTGATCTTCGACGAAGGACATCATCTGTTCGATGCCGCCGATTCGATGTTCGCTGCGGCGCTGACCGGGCAGGAGACGATCGAGCTCAGACGCTGGATCATCGGCCCGGAAGGCAAATCGCGCGGTCGCCGCCGGGGCCTCGCCGCGCGCCTGGCCGATGTGGCGAGCTATGATGACGAAGGCGGCCGCGCGATCGAGGCCGCCCGCACCGCCGCCACCGCGCTTCCGTCCGATGGCTGGCTGCAACGCGTGGCGGAAGGCGATCCGTTCGGTCCGCTGGAACGGCTGCTCTGGGCGGTGCGCGGCTTCGTCTATGCCCGCGACGAAAGCAAATCGGCCGAAGCGGGCTATGGCCTGGAAACGGAGATCGCCGATCTTGACGGGCCGACGGTGGAGGCGATCAACGGCGCGATCGAGGCGCTGGAGATGCTGCAGCGCCCGCTGGTCGTACTCGGGCGGCGGCTGGAGGCGATTCTCGCCGATCCGCCCGACTGGATGGACGCGCAGGCCCGCGCGCGAATCGATGGCGCGATGGCGAGCATGAGCTGGCGCGTGGATCTGCTGGGCGGCTGGATCGCGCTGCTCTCCAACGCGGTCGGCGCGGCGGATCCCGACTTTGTCGACTGGATGGCGGTTGATCGGTTCGAGGGACGCGATTTCGACGTGGGCCTGCACCGCCACTGGCTCGATCCGATGCGGCCCGTGGCCGAGATCGTGCTGAAGCCCGCGCATGGCGTGATTGTCACCTCCGCCACGCTGCGCGGCGGCGGGGATTGGGACAATGCGCAGGCACGCTCTGGCGCTATTCATCTGGACAGGCCCGCCGATCAGTTCACCGCCGTCAGCCCGTTCGACTATGCGAATCAGGCCGAGCTGTTGATCGTCACCGACATTAAGCGCGGCGACACCGCGGCGCTGGCCAACGCCTATGGGCGATTGATCGAGGCGAGCGGGGGCGGGGCGCTAGGCCTGTTCACCGCCATCCGCCGCCTGCGCGCCGTGCATGCGCGAATCGCGGACAGGCTCGCGCGGTCCGGCCTGCCGCTCTACGCGCAGCATGTCGATCCGATCGACACCGGCACGCTGGTAGATATCTTCCGGGACGATCCGCGCGCCTCCCTCCTCGGCACCGATGCACTGCGCGACGGCGTCGACGTCCCAGGCCATTCGTTGCGGCTTGTTATCATGGAGGGCGTGCCCTGGCCCAAGCCCAATATCCTGCACCGGGCGCGCAAGCTGGCGGCGGGCGGCAGCGCCTATGACGACCGGATCATTCGTGCCCGGTTGGCGCAGGCCTTTGGCCGCCTGATTCGCCGGGCCGACGACCGCGGACGCTTCGTGATGCTCTCCGCGGCCATGCCCTCGCGCTTTCTCGACGCCTTCCCTGCGGGCACGCCGGTTCGCCGCGTGACGCTGGCCGAAGCGATTTCCAGCATAAGCGGCCTTTCGGAGCATCGCGAAAGCGGGCAAGAAGGGGCGGAGCTGGAAAAGCTGCTGGGCGAGGACCTGATCGACCGATGAAGAAACTGACGCTGATCCGCCACGCCAAGTCCGATTGGTCGGATGAAGGCCTGCGCGATGTGGACCGCGCGATCAACGAGCGCGGCTGGCGGGCGGCGCGGGTGATCGGCAACTGGATGGCCGAGCAGCGCTTGCTGTTCGATCTTGTGCTGGCGAGCCCTGCCGTGCGCGTCGCCGAGACGCTTGACGGGTTGGTCGAAGGATATGGACGCAAGCTTGAGCCGGAGATCGACAAGCGCATCTATCTGGCGTCCTCGGTCACGCTGATCGAGGTGCTTCGTGACCGCGGCGGCGCGGCGGAGCATGTCATGATGTGCGGCCACAATCCGGGCATGGAAGACCTCGTGCTGGATCTGGTGCCCGATAACGGCGCTGGCGGCCCGCGCGAGGATGTGGAAGAGAAGTTCCCCACCGCATCCGTTGCTGAGATCGCGCTCGATATCGACGATTGGGCCGACTTGGACAATCGCAAGGGGCGCCTGGAACGGTTCACACGGCCGCGCGATCTTGCCCCCGATCTGGGTCCGCAATATCTGCGCTGACTGTCCCGGTTCTGCACGGCCCGGTCGGGCGAGTTGAACCGAAGTCTTTCCAATGCATTAATTCTTCAGCGGCTGTTCAGCAGATAGCCTCTTTATTTGAAGCATGCGCATCTGGAGAGTCGAAATGTCCGTGTTCAAAGTTCGCAATGCCCTCTTGCTCGCTGCCACCAGTCTTGGACTGGGCGCTTGTACCGGTCTCTACGGTGACGGCCTTTATACCGGAGTCTCGGTAGGTACCGGCTATTATGACGGCTACGGCTACAATGATGGCTATTATGGGTATAATAATTACAGCCAGTTCGGTGATCCCTATTGGGGTTGGTATGGCGATTATTACTATCCAGGCTCAGGATATTACGTCTACGATCGCTATCGCCGGCCTTACCGCTGGAACGACTATCAGCGAAATTACTGGATTCAGCGGCGCAATAGCTGGCGCGGGGATTATCGGCGCGATGGCTATTGGGGTGATTTCGACAGGGATCAGCGGCGCCGTCATGACCGGGGCGATTATCGCCGCGGAGATCGTGACGGCGACGGGCGTCGTTGGCGCGGACGGGATGGCGATGGTGATCGGCGCGGCTGGCGCGGTCGTGATCGCGACGGCGATGGTGATCGTGACCGTCGTGGTCGTTATCGCAGGGACGATCGTGCGGGATATCAGGGCGGCGTGGCTGCCGGTGCCAATGTCAGCGTAGAAGAGGCGCGGGCCCAGGCTGTGGCCCAGGCACGCGCAGCACGCCAGGCGCGACGCGCCAACGCGGGGGCCGAGCAGCCCGGTCGCCGAGGAAACGCGGGCGCTGCGGAGGCACGTGCCGCCGCTGTGGCGAGGCGGGCGGAGGCCGTTCGCGAAAGGGGAGAGCGTATGCGCGAGCTTCGCGATCCGCGGCTGCAATCCAGGGTCCGGCCGGACTGAAACAGCCGATAGCCGATATTAACTGGCGTCGAGGGCGCTCTCGAGGCGCTGACGGATAGCTTCCAATTGTTCGACGACCCGGCCCATCTCGGCCGGGTCGTTTTCCGTTGCAGGGTTTTCCGTTGCAGCGGACGCCTCTTCCGAGCCGCGGGCAGCTTCGAGATGGCGGCGCGCGCCCTTGATCGTGAAGCCGCGTTCCTGCAACAGCGCGCGGATCTCGCGCACCAGCGCCGCATCTTCGGCGCGATAATGGCGGCGGCCGCCCGCGCGCTTGAGCGGCGTCAGCATCGGGAACTGCTCTTCCCAGTAACGCAGAATATGCGGTTTCACGCCGATTTCGTCGGCCATCTCTCCGATGGTACGAAACGCGTCTTCGGCTTTGTCGGTCACGTCAGTTGGCCGACGGATTAATCATTCGCGAGCACGCGGCTGCGCATCTGCTGGCTGGGCCGGAACGTCAGCACGCGGCGCGGAGCGATCGGCACTTCGACGCCGGTTTTGGGATTGCGCCCGATCCGCTCACCCTTGTCGCGCAGGACGAAAGTGCCGAAGCCGGAAATCTTGACGTTTTCACCGCCCAGAAGCGCATCGCCAATATGGCCGAGGATCGATTCGATCATCCCCGACGCATCGGCGCGGGAAAGACCGACCTGCCGGTTCAATATATCTGCAAGATCGGCGCGGGTCAGGGTGCCTTCGGATCGCATGGCGGCGTCTCCATCTGATTTTCTGTGCGATAACATAGCGCTTTGCAGCGAATCTGTAAAAGACTTAGAAGCGCACCACCGCCGCGCCCCAGGTGAAGCCGCCGCCCATCGCCTCGAGCACGATCAGATCGCCGCGCTGGATACGGCCGTCGCGCACCGCGACGTCGAGCGCGAGCGGCACTGATGCGGCAGATGTGTTGGCATGCTGGTCCACCGTGACGACGACCTTCTCGGCCGGCAATCCGAGCTTGCGGACCGTGGCATCGATGATCCGTGCATTGGCCTGATGCGGGACGACCCAGTCCACCCGATCAGCGCCGACACCGGCTGCTTCCAGTGTTTCGGTCATCACCTCGGCAAGATTTACGACCGCATGACGGAAGACCTCCCGGCCCTTCATGCGGAGCTTGCCGACCGTGCCGGTGGTCGACGGGCCGCCATCGACATAAAGCATCTCACCATGCTCACCATCGGCATGAAGCCGTGTGGCAAGCACGCCGCGTTCGCTTTCTTCAGCGGCGAGCACGACTGCACCTGCGCCGTCACCGAACAGCACGCAGGTACCGCGATCTTCCCAGTCGAGAATACGGCTGAACGTTTCCGAGCCGATCACCAGAGCCTTGCTGGCCGACCCGGCGCGAATCATGCTTTCAGCGACCGACAGGGCGTAAAGAAAGCCGGAGCAGACCGCCGCGACGTCGAACGCTGCGCAGCCGCGAATACCGAGCAATTTCTGTATTTTGGTAGCGCTGGCGGGGAAGGTATTATCGGGCGTCGCTGTCGCCAGCACGATCAGATCGATATCGTTCGCTTCGATCCCCGCGGCCTCCAGCGCCTTTCGAGCGGCGTCAGCACCGAGGGTGGCAGTGGTTTCGTCCGCCTCGGCGATATGGCGGAATTTGATGCCGGTCCGCTCGGTAATCCATTCGTCCGATGTATCGACGCGCTGCGCCAGCTCTGCATTCGAGACTCGCGTGCGCGGAAGCGCAGAGCCGGTGCCCGCTATCACGGCCCGCCGCTGGTTCATGCAACATCGCCCTTTTTCGGGATGGCGGCCGCGATATCGGAGAGGCTTTCGCCGATTCGGTCGATCAGCGAATCTTCGACCAGCCGCGCCGCGACGGCCACGGCGTTGGCAACGCCCTTGGCATCGGCACTGCCATGGCTCTTCACCACGATGCCGTTGAGGCCCAGGAAAACCGCGCCATTGTGATTGTTGGGATCGAGATGGTGGCGCAGCAATTCGGTCGCAGGACGCGAAATGAGAAAACCGATCTTGGACCGGACCGAGCTGGAAAAGGCGCTGCGGAGCAGATCGGTCACGAACCGTGCTGCGCCCTCGACCGCCTTCAGCGCGACATTTCCGGAAAATCCATCGCTCACCACGACATCGACTTCGCCGCGGCTGAGCTTGTCGGCTTCGGTGAAGCCCTGAAAATGGAGCGGAAGATGATCCGCGCGGCTGAGCGCTGCGGCGGCATCGCGCAGCTCCTCGGTGCCCTTCATGTCTTCGGTGCCGATATTGAGCAGTTTCACCCGCGGGCGATCATAGCCGTAAAGGATGCGGCTATAGGCCGCGCCCATGACCGCGAACTCGACCAGGTTGCGCGCATCCGCCTCGGTATTCGCGCCGAGGTCCAGCATCACCAGATCATTGTCTTCCAGCGTCGGCAGCAGAGCGGCCAAGGCAGGGCGATCGATGCCGGGAATGGTGCGCAGCGCGATCTTGCTCATCGCCATCAACGCGCCGGTGTTACCGGAGCTGACGGCGGCGCTCGCGGCGCCTGATTTCACCGCCTCGATCGCCTGCCCCATGGAAGTGGACTTGGCCTTGCGAATAGCCTGTGTCGGCTTTTCATCACTTCCGACGACGCCATCGACATGCTGAATTTCAGAGGCCGCGCGAAGACCGGGATGGTTTTCCAGCGCGGCTTCGATTCGCGTTTCGTCGCCGACCAGCAGGAAGCTGAAATCGGGATGCCGGTGACGTGCCAGAGCTGCGCCCGCGATCATCACGCGCACGCCCTCGTCACCGCCCATCGCATCGATTGCGATACGCGGCTTCATGGGCACATTACCGTCCTTTCGGAGTCGGGCGGATCAGAACGCCGGCGCGAGGATTTCGCGCCCGTTATAATGATTGCACTCGCCGCACATATGGTGGGGGCGCTTCAGCTCGCCGCAATTGGGGCATTCCTGGAATGCCATCGGCTTCAGCGAATCGTGCGAGCGACGCATGCCGCGCTTGGACGGGGTCGTCTTTCTCTTGGGTACGGCCATCTCGGCACCTGTTCTCTTTATACAATTTGATCTGTTGCCAACGCGATACGCCCGAAGCACCCGGCTGGCAAGCGGCCCGCCGGGCGGCGACTGGGTGTTCCGATCACGGAAGCGAAAGCGCGCACATAACGGGTGCTGCGGATTTTGCAAGGCCGCAGTGGCCCCGATACGCCATTGCTTCGAACCATAGCGCCGCAAAAACGGTGACGGGCCTTTAGGATGGCGCTAGGGCGCGCGCCAGAACGATCAAGCGATCCAGAGCGATCAGAGGAATGGACATGACCGATACCCCAAATGAAGACACCAGCATGCCGGCAGAGACCGCCAGCGGCGCAGACGTGCCACCGGATCATCTGGCGATCTCGCCGCGTTCCAAATTTCATGATGCGGAGAAGCTCTCCCGCGGCATCGGTATTCGCTTCAAGGGCGAGCAGCGCACCAATATCGAGGAATATTGCATCTCCGAAGGCTGGGTGCGCGTCCAGGCCGGCAAGTCGCTCGATCGGCGCGGGCAGCCGCTGACCATCAAGCTCTCCGGACCGGTAGAAGCCTGGTACGAAGATCTGGGTGACAATCCGCCGGTCGCCAAAAAGGAAGGCTGACCGTCCTCAGCTACCCAGCGAGCTGATCAGGTCTCCGATCGGATCGGCCCGCGGGGCGGGCGCGGCAGCAGGTGTCGGAGCCAGCGGCTTGGGTCGACGCGGCGCAGGGGCCGCCGCGGCGACCTGGAAAAGCGGGCGTTCGATCCGCTTCGGCTGTTTCGGGGCCTTGCCCTTGTAGATGAAACCGGCGAGCGGATAATGGGTGGTGCCGAGGCCGCCGATAGGCGTGTACCAGACGCGCACTTCGCTCCAGTCATTGGCCTGCGAAACATCGACGACGGCAACGTCATCCTCGATCTGGCCGCGTCTTCCGTTGATCGTCGACCAATTGCTGTGGCGAATGAGAACGGTGCGCGAATCGACGATTTTGCTAACGGCGGCGACGTGGCCGAGCGTCATGATGCCGTGGGGCCTGAACGCCATGACGGCGCCTACCTGCGGCACGCTGCCGCGCTCGTAGCGGCCAGCTGCCTGTCCCCACCATGTATGGGCATCGCCGTATATCTGGATGCCGGAAACCTGGCGGGCATAGGGCACGCACTGCAGCCCGTCATCATCTTCGGCAATTGCCGGCGCGGTGCAGCAGGCCAGAACGAGCATCAGCAGTAAGCGCGTTAGTTTAAGCATGGCCCCTCGGTCCCTCTTATGGAGCGAGGTTCTGCCGCTTCCGGGGAAACACCGTGCTAAGCCCTATGGTTAGGACTTGAGGTTGGCGAACCGTTAAGCGAGTTCGATGTGCGTTGCGGTCTCCCGAATTGCGGCAAATGGGGCCGGCTCGGTTCCGGTCATCCAGGTCTGGCCACCACGCGCGGCAAGGCGGTCATAAAGCGCTTCGCGGCGCGCCGGGTCGAGATGTGCGGCAACCTCGTCGAGCAACAGGATCGGCCGCATGCCGCGCGCTTCGGCCACCGCGTCCGCATGAGCCAACACGATGGCCAAGAGCATCGCCTTCTGCTCTCCGGTCGAACTGCGCTCGGCCGCAACGCCCTTGCCGGCATGGATGATCGTTAAATCGGTGCGGTGCGGACCGACGAGGCTGCGTCCGGCTGCGCGGTCGGCGGGGCGGCTCGCGCGCATGGCTGCGGCAAGCGCTTCCGGATCCGCATCACTGCTTTTGTCCAGCGAAAGAAGGGGGCGCGCAAACGGCCCTTCCGGCTCCCGCGTCAACCGTGCGGAAAGCTGAGAGATTAGCGCTCTGCGAGCTTGCATGATCGCGGCGCCATGTTCGGCCATCTGGGCTTCCAGCGCATCGAACCAGCTGGGATCGGCAGGGCGATCGGCATTCAGGAGCCGGTTGCGCTCGCGCATTGCGCGCTCATACCGCGTCGTCGCCGCAGCATGCTCGGGTACCAGCGCATAGGTCAGCCGGTCGAGAAAACGTCGCCGCCCGGAAGCGCCTTCGACAAACAGCCGGTCCATTGCGGGTGTCAGCCAGACCAGCGCCAGCCACTCCGACAGGCCGGAGGCGCTGGCGCCCGCACCATTGATCCGCACCTTTTTCCGGTCCGGCGATCCTGGTTCGGTCCCTACGCCCAGATCGGCTTGGTCCAATGCGGCGAAGACGGAAAAATTGCCCGGCCCACCCTCGCGCGCCATGGCGGAGAGCGGCGCGCGGCGGAGACCCCGCCCGGGCGAAAGCATCGATATCGCTTCCAGAACATTGGTTTTGCCTGCGCCATTGGGGCCGGTAAGCAAGACGAACCCGGCGCGCGCGGCGATCTCCAGCCGCGAATGATTGCGGAAATCGGTCAAGCTGAGACGCGTAATCGCCATGGCGATTGCTCCTGCGGGAGCGGCGAGGGCGACGCAAGCGTGCCGAAGATGAAGCGCAAAACCAATACTAGGTGAATTTTGCCTAAAGTTGGTTTTCGTTCATCTTGCGCTCATCTTCGATTTCGAACGGAATGGCGGTTTTCTGCCAAAAATGCGGTTTGGCACGGCTCCTGCAACGGTATTTGTGTGCCCCGGAATGGCCGGGGCTGACATCAAAAACACAGGAGATTATCCAATGACCGAACAGTTCCGCACCCGCATCATGGCGGTCACCGCAGCTTGCCTTTGCGCTGTCGTCACCATCAGCATGAGCGTCGCTCCCGCCATCAGCCCCGCCACCGGCCTGGTTGCCTGAGATGGATGCAATCACCCCAATCCCTCCGATTTCCGCGGCCGGCGAATTTTCGCAGCCGCGGAACACATTCCCAGGAAAGTTATCCCTCGTGCAGAAAACCCTTCGCCTCGATAAATCCAATGCCATGCTTTTCGGCGTGTGTTCCGGCCTCGCGCAATGGTCAGGCGTTGACGCCACATTGATCCGTATCGGCTTCGTGCTCGCCACTCTGTGCGGCTTCGGCCTTCCACTGCTCGCCTATATCGCCATCGCCTTGGTGGCTGACTGATTTTCTCCCGTTTTTGCCAAGGCGTAGAACCGCTTTTATAAGAGCCCAATAAGCGACCAGTAATCCAACTTGGCGGGGCAAATGGAAGATCGCGAAACGAGGCGGGCCCAATCGGCTGACAGCAGGTTCACGCGCAGGGAAGAGGTGCGCATCGCCGCCGAAATTCGTGAGGCTGGCGGCGGGAAAACCAAGATCGATGTGCTCGATTTATCGGTCACGGGTTTCCGGATGCATTCGCTGGCCTTCATCAATCCTGAATCGCGCGTTTATCTCACCATGCCCGGCATGGCACCGCTGGCGGCGCAGGTGGCATGGACGAAGGGCGATTATTATGGATGCCACTTCGATAACCCGCTCTACCCGGCGGTGTTCGATCATATCGTGAGCCGGTTCCCCTCCCTCGGCGAGGATTAAGCGTGTTTCGGCGCGGATGACGCTTCTCTATCGTGTATATCTTTGGCTGCGATTGGGGTGCGACACCTGCCGCTGTGGTTAGAGGCTACCCTTGGTGACGGAACCGCGTCTGGACCACTCCGTTTCTCGAACGAAAGGAATTTGCGATATGGCCAAGAATGATGACGAACTCGTCCCCGAAAAGCGCATGAAAGATATGTCGGTTGCCCCCGGGGAGCCCGACAAGGATGACGGTGAAGCCAAGAATGCGCCGCGTGATGAAGAGAATCTGGAAGAAGGGCTAGAGGACAGCATGGACGGATCGGACCCGGCAAGCAGCACGCAGCCCTAAACCCCCGTTTCAGCTAACCTTGCGAACAAACACGGTGCCGGCGCTGTAGCCGGCGCCGAATGAACAGATCAGGCCTGTATCTCCGACTTCAAGATCATCGGAATGTTCGTGGAACGCGATGATCGATCCTGCGCTGCTGGTGTTGGCATAGCGATCCAGCACAGTGGGGCTCTCATCGCCGCTGGCCTCATGCCCCAAAACCTTGTGCGCAATTAGCCTATTCATATTGGCGTTGGCTTGGTGCAGCCAGAGGCGCCGCATATCGGCACCTTCCAGACCGAGTTCGGCCATTTGATCCGCGATTATGGCACTTACCATCGGCACCACTTCCTTGAAAACCTTACGGCCCTCCTGGACGAACAACTTATCGTCTTCGTCCCGGGTTTCGGGAGCAGTACGGTTTAAAAAGCCGAAATTGTTGCGGATATTGTTCGAGAAGACGGTTTTCAGCCGCGTTCCAAGAATCTGCCAGTGCGGCGATGGGGCTATGTCCGCCGCCTCCACCAGTACTGCGGTGGCAACATCACCGAAAATGAAGTGACTGTCGCGGTCCTTCCAATTCAGGTGCCCGGACGTGATTTCGGGACTGACGACCAGGACGGAACGGGCGTGGCCGGCGCGAATATAATCCGCAGCTGTCTGGATGCCGAAGGTGGCCGAGGAGCAGGCGACATTCATGTCGAACCCGAAGCCATCGCCCATTCCCAGCGCGTCCTGAATCTCCACCGCCATCGCCGGATAGGGGCGTTGCAGGTTGGAGCAGGCGCACAGAACGGCGTCCACATCCTGCGGCGCGCGTCCCGCGCGCTCAAGCGCCTGCCGTGCCGCGTTCACTCCGATTTCGGCCAGGACCGACAGCTCCTCATTGCTGCGCTCGGGCCAACGCGGTGCCATGATCTGCGGGTCGAGAACGCTGTCCTTCTCCATAACGAAGCGCGCCTTTATGCCGCTCGCCTTTTCGATGAATTCGGTGGAACTCGCAACCTTGGGCTCCGCATCGCCCGCTGCGATCGCGTCGGCATGCGCGGCATTCCAGTTCTCGGCGTAGCTGTTGTAGCTTTCGACGAGTTCTTCGTTCGAAATGCTGTGAGGCGGCGTGAACAGCCCCGTTGCGGAAATAACCGGCTCCGCGGTCGACCGTTCGGACATCTCAAAACTCCTGCGCATGGTCCATTACCTTAGGGTCGCACCGCTTGCCGGGCAAGCGAGCGGATAATGCACGGCGAAGAGTCTCATTTTGTTCATGGTCAACACAGAAACGCGTCGATATGGTCTGCCCCCTTGGAGAGTCATGGTCCGCGCACGAGATGGCAGGTTCATAATTGACCTGACCTCAGGAGAGCGGGGGGAGAAATTGTTATGCGTAAACAGATCGGCGCCTTGGCTGGTATCATTACCGTCCTGACATCCTGTGGTGGAGGCGGTAGCGATTCCGGCGGCAACATTGCCACCGTCCCGCCCTCTGCCCCAGCCCCGGCCCCCCCGCCGCCGCCAACCTCGACGGCAGGCTGTTCGGTCACCGAGCGCCAGAACTGGGTCGCAGGCGAGATGGATACCTATTATCTGTTTCCTGACTTGCTCCCTGCAAACCGCAGTCCTGCCGGATATTCGACGGTTCAGGACTATATTGATTACCTGACCGCAACGGCACGTGCGCAAGGAAAAGATCGGTATTTCACTTACATAACCTCGATCGCGGAAGAGAACGCTTACTATCAGAGCGGCTCGAACGCCGGCATCGGGGTGCGTCTCGGCCTCACTTCCGACAACCGCCTTTTCGTAACGGAGGCGTTCGAAAGCGCTCCGGCCTACGCGGTTGGCATCGACCGCGGAACGGAAATTGTGGCAATTGGTACCAGCGAGTCCAACCTCCGCAATGTTGCCGATATCTATGCAGCGGAGGGGGGCAACGGGCTGAACAACGCGCTCGGGTCCGATGAAGCGGGCGTCAGCCGCTATTTCCGTATTCGGAAAGTAAATGGTTCCGAAGCCGTCGTAAAGGTGACGAAGGCGAGTTATAATCTGGATGCTGTTTCGCCGCGCTATGGCTCAAAGATTATCGAAGATGGCGGCCGTAAGGTAGGCTACGTCAATCTGCGAACATTCATCGACAATGCCGAAGCGCCTTTGCGCAACGCCTTTGCCAATTTTCGCAGCCAGGGCGTCACCGAAGTCGTGATCGATCTGCGCTACAATGGCGGAGGTCTCATCTCGATTGCGGACGCATTCGGCAATCTTCTGGGCGGTGGTCGCAGCGCGTCGGACGTTTTCCGGTACACCACGTTCCGTCCAAGCCTGGCGAGCAACAACGAGCAGACCAACTTCAAGCAGCAATCCCAATCGATTTCGCCGATGAAGATCGCGTTCATAGGTCGGGGAGGCACGGCATCGGCAAGCGAGCTTCTGATGAACGCCTTCATCCCCTATCTCGGCGCAAATGCAGCGCTGATCGGCACGAATACGTACGGCAAGCCGGTCGGCCAGATCGCACGGGATCGGCCGCAATGTGACGACCGTCTGCGTGTGGTTGCACTCCGGACGGAAAATGCAAATCGGCAGGGCGATTATTACAACGGGCTTGCCAATGTTATGAAAACGACATGTGTGGCAGCGGATGATATCAGCTTCCAGATGGGCGATCCGCGCGAAGCTTCTACCAAGCAGGCGCTAGATTTCTTGGCCGGAAGGGGAAGCTGCACTCCTATCAGCACGGCTTCCACAGCGCGCGCGGGCACAACCACGCTCGGACGTTCTCAGGAGGTCGCTTTGGGCCAGATGGAGCTGCTTCGGCCGCAAGTGCCCAGCACACCGCAACGCGAGACGCCCGGACTTTACTGACGGTATAAAAAGGCCGCGCAAAAGCGCGGCCTTTTGTTTTCTAATGTGAATTAGAAATCAGGGGCCGACAGGCGGGCTGTCATTGTTACCGTCGAAGGCGCGGTAAATTTCGCCACCGATGATCGCCGCGAACAGGGTCAGGCCAATTGTCGAGCCGGGCGCGCTCAAGGCAGAAGATTCGCTAGTTACAGCGCCAGAACGCTGAACTTGAGAAGCATCAGCGGCGAGGGCCCTAACGGCCACAACCAGCCACAATTAGCCGCCATGACGGCTCTACGCGTCACGATCTCATCAGATGTAGATGGATCCCCCGCGAGAATTCGGACATTTTGGGTAAGCTCCCTAGATAACTTGATTTTTGGTTCTTTTAGACTGGAAAAGGCCCCTGCCGGGCCCCCTATGATGTCAGTATTGTTCGGCTTCTGGATTTGTCTTCCAGCGCTCGATATCGGCCTCTCGCCAAGCCACGCGGCGTCCGCCGAGACACACTGCCTTGGGGAATTCGCCGCGCTCGATTCGACGGTAGATAGTGGCGCGATGGAGCGATGTTTCACGAACCACCTCGCTCATCTTGAGGAAGCGACCGGGGGCAGCGATGGCGTTCAAGCCGCCACCTGGTCGGCTGCGAACTTGTCGGTCTCGTTCCCCCAACAGTCCCAGCCGCATCGGCGAGTGCGGGCGAAGAGTTCTATTCGGCGGGCGGCAGTGGGTACGAGGCGCTCGCGGATCTCATATTGGCAGTCAGGCTTGCGGCTGTGTTCGCGGCGTTCGGCGTCGATGCCGGCGCCGTCGATCGCCTCGACGATCACGTTGCGAACGTTGCGCGCGGTGGCGGGCGAGCCGAGCGTTCCGATCAGGAAGGGCTCGGTTGCCGAGCGCAGGACATAGCCGGTGCCGAATACGGACTTTCCGTGGCGGGTGAGCTTGTGTCCGCTGCCGCCGGTAACATAGCGAAAGCCCCAGGCCTTCATCGTTTCCAACGCCTGCGGCCGCGATGGCCAGCAAGCCCGCATAAAGAGCAGGCAATCGCCCTGGCCCAGACGCGCGACGTCAAGCGCCTGCAGAGCCTCAAACGACATCGTGCTGTAGTGCGCGGCTGGCGACCTCGCCTTGCCTTTCGCGCTGCGCAGCCCAAACGACCAAGGCGGATCAGCAAGGATCATGGAGTAGCTGAGCGGAGTGATTTCGTCGAAACAGGCGAACGATACCATCAGCCGATCCCCAAGGCGGTTTTGTAAGTTTCGATCAGGAGCTCCATTTCCTTGCGCTCTTCCGGTTACAGCTTCCGGAGGCGCACGATCTGGCGCATAATCTTGACGTCGTAGCCTTGGTTCTTGGCCTCGGAGTAGACGTCGCGGATATCGTCGCTGATGCCCTTTTTCTCTTCTTCGAGGCGCTCGACGCGCTCGATAAAGAGACGCAGCTGCTGATCCGTGGTGGTGGCTTCAGCGTCCTCTTCCGACTTGGCGCCGCTATTGTGACCGAGGCCGCTCATGATGCGCCTCCGATCAATGCACGACCATGGCGGCGACGAGCAGTGCGGCCATGAAGATGAGGGAGATAACCAAGCCAATGCCGTATGACGGCTTGCGGCTTGCGGTCTGCGGGACCGCGGGGGCGGCAATTGCCGCAGCTGCAGCTTTCCGAATGATAGTGCGCCATGTCAGCCCAATCCGAAGGCGGTGAGGAGGGCGCGGCCGTGCATGATGAGGATTGCGGCGGAGCCGATTGCGATCGAGGCGCGGCGAACGGCGCGATCGAGGCGCGGGTGCGCCGCCCCCCAATCACTCTGGCGCGGGCGGCGGAGGACGAAGTGGTTTGCCGGTTCATGCCGCATGCTCGATCTCCGGCGTCCGGCCTTCGGCATCGTTCGCGGCCTCGATCGCTTCAGGGGGACCGCAGCTGGTGCACAACGCCGGGTCACCCTGGGCCCAGCTGCAGGCATGGCCATGTTCGTCGACGCAGGCATCGCGCGCGCTGCAGGCACATTCGCGGCAGAGCTGGGGTTCATCGACGAATTTGGCTCCTTAGCGCAGCTCGACCAGCGCGTTGTAGACGTTCGCGTCCATGGGGAAGGCGGCGGCAATGTTCCGGACCACGACGCCGAGGACATGCCCTTCGTCATTCTCCAGCTCGGCCAGATGCGAAACCATCATGTTGATGGCGGCGATCTTCCATTTCGGCCGCAACGCTTGCGCCACATCTTGCATCGAAAGACCCGACGCCTCGCGCCGTTTCCGCAAATAGGTGCCGGGGGACATGGTGGCCGTGACCGGATCTACCGCATCGGGAAGAGCAGTCCATTCGGGCGTCTGCGCTTCAAGCGTACTCATCATGTTCGTCGGTTGCTCCTTTTTCGGGCAAGGGAGTGGCGTTCCCGGAAGCGCGGTGCTTTCGGGCGGTGGGATTGATGGGGAGAAGTGCTTCGGTGGGCGGTGTTAACCGCCGACGGTCACCGCTTCGGCAGTCGCGCAATCATCATTGGCCGCCATGCGCGGCGGCACCCCCGGACCGCGGGCGGCTGTGGCCGTATGGATGTCGTTCGCCACCCGAGCGCGCGGTGTTGCCATGCGGAGTTGGACGTCCGGATCGAGACAGGCGCTGGGCGCGATGCCGTGCGCGATCTCGATCGACACGCCATAGCTGGCACCGCATTCCGGGTTCACGCATTGCACCGTCTGCTGAAGGCAGGTCGGTGCCAGCGACCGGCTGCTGCGCACGCGCAGCGGCCCTTCGCAATGGAGGCAGTTCAGACCGCCAGCCTGTTTCTTGGTCTTCTTCACTTCGCTTCTCCCTCGCCCGAGGTGACGTTCGGCCCGCGCGCAGACGCCGCAACGTATCGTTCTGCGCAGCGATCGATTCCTCGAGCTCGCGTTCCGCAATAATGATGTCCGCCTCGGTCGCTCCCGGGCGGGATGCGTGGATGCTGGCGGCGATCGCTTCGCCGCCTTCTTTGGCCGAAGCTGCGGCCGAGGCGGCCAGCGCATCCGTCGACCACAGCGCTTCGCGCGTATCGACCTGCAGCCGGGTGGCGTAACAATCGAACATCGGCGTGCCGTCTCCACCAGCGGCGAGAAATTCCACGTCAAGCTTGAGCGCGGCATCGAGATTGATGCGAACGCTCGTATCCGGATCGGACCAGTTCCGAACGGTGCGCTCAACTTGGCCAACGATCTCGGCTGCGCGGGCCCATCCGATCCGAGCTGCGATCCGAGTGAGCGCCAGTTCAAAGCTCAGGGGATCACGCAACTTAGTCATCGGGTGGCTTCTCCGGATTGCAAAAAGGCGCTTCGATCGCACGTGCTATTCCCGTCCCGGGGGAGAGAAGACGGGCGTCTTTGACCGAAGCGCTTCCCCCAGTGTCACCGTGCCCCAAGGAGCCAGAGGCGGCGGCGCGGGGGTGCCCGACGGGGAAAAGTGGTTCGCGTGGATAGATATCCGGGCGGAGATTGTGACGAGAGCTGCCGTAAAGCTTCTCAACCGTGAGGACGTAATCGACGGAAAGACGCTGCGCCTTGTTCACCATCTGCCATACGGCTGTAGCAGAACAACCGATCGCGGAAGCGAGAGCGCTGTTCGATCCGGCTTTGCTGACCGCATCCTTGAGCGATTGATGAGCAAGTGTCATAACCGTGGTGAATATCTGTAACTCTGGTGAGCTGAGAGTTAACCACCTTAATTCGATTTTCTTCTGTCACCTTGGTTGTATTCCTTCACCATGAGTTTGGCGGAGCGTCTCGACGAACGGATAAAAGCGGCCGAGATCAGCCAGTCCGAGCTTGCGCGTAGGGTTGGAGTGAGCCCGCAGACGATCGGAAAACTTTTAACGGGCAAGGCTTTAGGCTCTGTCCATCTACACCGAATTGCCCGCGAACTTGGCACGACCCCAGACTATCTCTTGGGTGAGACCGATGACGCCGTGGCCGGTGGTTCGCCGACGCCGCCGGCGCAGGTGCTTGCCGATCAGCTGCAGCTCGTCCCGATCGACGAGATCGATCTTAGCTACGGCATGGGCGGCACCTATCTCGACGACACTCATGTTGCGGCGGAGACGATCCATTTTCCGCTGAAGTGGCTGCGCACGTTCACGAAGGCCGATCCGAAACACCTGTTCTTCTCACGCGGGGACGGCGATTCCATGGTGCCGACGATCTTTCACGAGGACATTGTGCTGGTCGATCGCAGTCAGGCAAGCATCAACCGGCAAGATTCTATCTGGGCGATCGCGTTCGGCAACATCCTGATGCTGAAGCGCCTGCGCGCGATGCCGGACGGCAGCTACAAGATCATGAGCGACAATCCGGCAGTGAGTGACGAGACCGCGGTTGATGACGAGATGAGCGTGATCGGGCGCGTGGTGGCGACGATCAGGCGGAATTGAACGGACAATCGATGGCACTCCCAGTTAAGGCGCTGTTGATTGCTGCGAAGATTGCGCAGGACGAGCGGGCGCAGAAGGCGGCTGCAACGCTTTTCTCTGCTGGAAGCGCTGCCTTTCGCAAGCGTGTCACGAAAAAGGAGACGGTAGATCCGCTGGTTATCGCTCCCGACTCTTTAATGAAGAGCGGCACGATCCCACGCAAACGTAAATTTCGTGGAGGCCAGACGGGAGACCTGATCCGGGTTCGATACGAAGACGAAGATGGTCTCGTGGCAATCCGGACCATTGGAAACTGGACCAGCGACGGGCGCACGATGAGTGGTTACTGCCTCAACCGGAAAGGACCTTGTGAGCTTGCGGTCGCACGGATCGAGGCGTGGGAAGACGTACCGCTGAGGCGGTAACTTGAAAGATCAAGGGGGGGGGTAATATGAAGAAGTGGATTTTCGGAGCGGCGGTCTTGGCCGCAGTGCTATTCGGTGCGTGGTATTTCGCGTCGCCCAGCTACGCCATGATGCAGTTGAAGGACGCCGCCGAAGACGGTGATGCCGACGCTCTAAGGGATCGGATCGATTTCCCTGCGGTTCGCGAATCCATGAAGGCGCAGCTTTCGGCGGCGATGGCCAAGAAAATAGCGGAGGAGCCAAGCGACGGGTTTGGCGCGCTGGGCGGCGCGCTTGCCATGGGAATGGTCGGACCGATGATCGATGGCCTCGTCACGCCCGAGTTCATGGCCGCGATGATCGAGAAGGGCAAGGCAGAGCGGAAGGCGGGGCAAGCCGATCCTGCTGCGAGCACTACGAACGCGAAGCCGGTCGATTGGACGATCGAGCGCAACGGTTTCGATCGCTTCCGGGCGAGGCCGGAAGGAGACGAAAGCGGCGCGGCTCTAGTTTTCACGCGCGACGGTATTGGATGGAAGCTGGTGTCGCTGGATCTGCCGGCGGATGGGTTGTCCAGGGAGAAATAATTCTAAGGTTTCATTCTTCAGTCTATCGAAATAGCGGTTTTCATCTTCTCTCCGGTCGCGTCCATAGACATAAAGACCGTAATAATTACCAAAATTTCGCGGCGCGCAGATATCTTAAAATCTGTCGGGCTGGATCAAGGGATCGTCCGGATAAATTTGCCCGACCTGGATCGGTCGAGTCGCGCAAACCCGGAATCTTCGTTCCGGAAACTGTAAAATAGGACGCCCACCAGAGCGCCTTTTGCTCGTAGTCGGGAAGAGGTTTTGGATCCGCGAGAAAATCCGCAATGTCTTTGGCGCTCATCGCGCTGGGGCAGGCACCGAGGACTGTCGCCTGGTATTGTCCGATCATGAGGCTGGGCTTGCCGCTATAGGCCGCTTCGATGCCAATCGTCGAACCGCAGGTAATTACCGCCTCGGATGCATCCAGAAGGGAGTAACTGTCGACGGGTTGGGTGGGCTCGATGATATGAACATCAAATTTTTGCAGTTGATCGAAATCCCATCCTCGACGCCAGTGATCGCTTTTTATCGCCAAATGGGGATGCAGCCGCAGTGCCATAGGCCGCCTTAAAGAATGGCACTGGCGAGCGACCTCCAGAGCGACATCGAATTGCGAAGGAAATTCCCCGAACGAGGGATCGTCGCGTACCGCAAATATTTCATCCTCAGATGAAGTGAACATTGTGACCAGACCGTCGCGGGAGAGGTTTTCGGGTAGCAAACCGATCGTCTGATCGCCGATGAACGTAAATGCTGTCGAATTTTTGGTTCGTGCCCGATTGCCATCGAAGTAGCTCCGGCCCGCTTCAAAATCCGCTTCATGCTCGATGATATTACGACCGAATACATAAGGATCGAAAAAAGGGCCGTTGGCATGAATATAGCTGTTTTCAGCAGCCCCGGCTTCATAGCGAATCACTTCGCTATCGTGCTCTAGAATATCGCAGAATGGTCTCGTTTCGGCATGGCGGCCATTGAACAGATAAACACGCTCATAACGATGACGGAGACGATCTGCAGCTGCGGCCGCCTTGTGTGCGACGACCCAGCTATCGAGCAATGGCTTTCCATAATCGGCAGTATCGTCACGTGACGCGATCTTCGTATAGCTCGCCGCCGAACTTAATGCAGCCAAGCCGACCATCGAACCGAGAAACCGCGCTTTGCGAAGGTCGGCCATCGACGCTGGCAATCGCGGGATGTCAACCTGGTATCGGTTCATTTCCTTAGACAAATCCTGCCCATTGATAGCAGGACGAATGAAACGCGAATATTTTTGCGATACGCGTTCGTACAGCCTGTCTCTTGATGAATACATTGGCCCGTTCTCAGCAAGATTTGCAAATCCGTTGAGAGCGTCGACTGTCCATCCTTGAGCGGTCAAATCGCGGCCGATTTGAGCAAGCGTCGCGACGCTTAGGGGAAATGGATTCGTGAATATAAGGAGTGCGCGCATTGCAGATCGGATTGCGTGGTTTCTCGTCATGGAAGCAGAAGTCAGTTCTCGCAGGGACACGGTCATCAGGGCCAAAGGGAAAACACTAAAATTGTAAAGACGGTTCTGTCCAATCCAACGCGTTACGTGACAGAAAGGTGCGATTACGCGACAGCCGGATTGAAAGTTTTTTTCAGAACGGAAACCAGTTTTGGAGTTCGGCCCGACAGCGAACCGTCGAGAATTTTGTCGACGATCCGATCATGGAATGTATCGTAAACCAGGTGAAGGTGCTCGGGCCGCCAGTGGCTTGAAAGCCAAAGTCGCCCACTTGACTTTTGTGTGACACCCGTTGGCAGGCAATCGGCATTTAGCGCATCTCTAATCAATGGAGCGAGCTCGTCGCAATAGGCCTTGACGGTCCGGGCTGCGAGATCATGAATGCCATCGCCGCGCTCGAGAACGGCTCCGGATTGATGAATGATAGCCCCCCCATCCAAGGCGCTGGTCGTTTCATGCAAAGTCAAGCCGGTCATCTGCGGTTCGCAATTATAGCTCGGCCAGAAGTGCGTGATTACCCCGCGATAGCTTGGCGAAAGCCCACCATGCGTATTCCAGAATGTTAGATTGGGAAGGTCTAGAAGCGCATTCTCGATCTTGTGGCACCCGTAGGATAGAACGAGGCGCGGGCTGATTCTTTTCAGAAAATCGACGGTTTCGCGATTGTTAAGGTTATCTGGGGTGGTGTCGAGGCGGGAAACATCCGGTGCAATCGGCCTACCAAAAAAGCGTTCTTCCGCAATCTGTCGGTTCTTAAAATGTTTTACAAACAGATCGCGGGTTGCCTTCGGAATGTCCTGAGGCGCATCTGGCACGAATGCTTCACGGCCTTCTCGCACCCATCCGGTTAATATGCCTTCCTGATGTAATTTCTTGACGAAATAGTGATGGCGAGGATGATCGCCGGTAATAGCTACGAGACTCACCTATCAGTGCTCCGTTTTCGATCTAAATCAATCCTGAAAGACGATTTCTATTTGATTAAGGCTTGGCGACCCTGAAGCCCTAATTGATCAATGGTCAGTGCTTGGCCAGACGTTCGTCGAGCGGATCTCTTGACCCTCTACGATTCTTGCCAAGACCTCGGTTATCTCGTGTTACAAATCTTGCCAAGCTTTGAAAATTACACCTAGCCGATAATCGAGGCTCTTTAGGGAAACTCATCTAATCTAAGTGAGCGTTTGAAGTTTCAGTGCGCTGTGCAGGCCGCTGGCATCTAGCGTGTGCATTACCTCGGCGATCAGCCAGCGCTTGGCATCGATCTCCGGTTTGAAGCCGGACAGGGTGGCGGGGCGATCGGGGAAGATGTCGGGGCGGCCCAGGGCAAGGGTGATGCCGAACTCGGCGGCGGCGCGGTTCATGCGGCCTTGCTCGGCCTCGGCAGCGCGGCGGGCGTCGGCTTCGGTAGCGTAGGTTTTCTTCAGGCGCTTCGGCTTACGGCCTTCGACGGCGGTGCCGACCTTCACTGTCTTGCGCTTGCCGGCATCCTGATCGTGCCAGCCCGCCTCGACCCCACCATATTGGCCGCGCTCGGCACGCCTGTAGCTGTAGGCTTCGCCGCTGGCGCGGGTGATGAGGAGCCCGGCGATCGCCTTGCCGGCGGCAGTCCGGCCCCGGCCGATCGGCGCGAGGATGAGCTTGCCATCCTTTACCGTCGCAACGGCATCGTGGCGGCGGCCGAGTTCGCGGATCATGGCCATATCGCTTTGGCCGTCCTGCGCAAGGACGGGCACCGGAATGTTCGCGAGCGCAGGATCGCAATGCGGCTGCAGCCCCTGTTCGCGCGCCACCTTGGCGACGATCGCGCCAACGGTGGTATCGCGGTGCGAGCGTTCCTTCCGGACATTGAAGGAGGCGGCGAAATCGGCGGAGCGGGCACGGATCGTAACGATGTCCGGCGGGCCGCTCCACTCCGCCTCGTCCACCTTGAAGCGGCCCTTGGGCACCAGCCCGAGGGTTACGTCGGCACCGCCCTTCCAGCCCAGCGCCAGCGACAGGACGGCACCGGCCTTCGGGATCTCCATCTGCCCGTCATGATCGTGGATGGTGATGTCCAGCTGATCCGCTTCGCCGCCGCGCTTTTCGGTCAGCTGCAGGCCGATCAGGCGCGGGCCGATGCGGTCCATCAGCAGCTTGCCGAAATCGATGCCGAAGACGCTGATCCCGGTGGGCGCGCCAAGACCGAGATCGCGGCCTTCGAGCGACAGGCGATAGTCCGCGATGTTCGATCCCGCGTTCATGATCAGGAGACCCGGCGTAGTTCGACGGTAAAATCCGCACGGCGGGCGACGCCATTGTCCAGGAAGACGCTCTGTCCTTCGTCGATCGAGGCGATGATGAAATCGCCATGGACGCGGCCGAGGGCATCGACGAGCGGCCAAGCCTCCCCCTGATCGCCAAGATCGCGCAATGTGCGCATCGCCTCATGCCGGCCCGAGACGCCGGGTAGGATCACGCCGGAAAGGGTGATGTCATCCTTGCCCGGTCCGCAGAACTGGACGGCGGGCCGCGCGCCGAAGCGTGGGCTGTCCTCGTGTCGCCAATCGGTCTTGCGAGACAGCTGCTGATAGCCCGCACTGTCGGTGCCGAAGGCGAAGAGGCCGAGCGAGAGCAGCATCAATCGTCATCCCGATAAGAGCTGCGATCGTTCGCGGCCTGCTGGCGTGCGAGGCGGGCGAGGATCTTCTCGATCTCCTTCGCCAGATCCTCCACCGACTGGCCGGGCTGCTGATAGATGTTGAAGGTGGGCGAGACCGGCGCGGCGGCGGAGCGGGCAGCGGCACCGACGCCCGCACCGCCAGCGGACAGAGCAGGCGTGGCGGTGCCGACCGCGAGTGCGGCCGTCATGCCGGCAGCGAGATCGCGGATACGGCCGAGCGGCTTGCCTTCGCCGCGATCGAGACCGCGATCGAGGCCGGACATGACGTGGCCGCCCAGGGCCATGAACACGCGGCTCGGGCTGCGGATGCCGAGCTTGTCTGCGAACCAGTTCTTGATGTTCGCCGCGGTCTGCACGATCCGGTTCTTCAGCTGGCCGACTTTGCCCATGAACCCGTTGATCAGGCCGGTGATGAGATCGCCACCGGCTTGGATAAAGCGGGCGCGCAGGCCGAGGACGAAGGCGAGCGCGGTGAAAAACATCGTCTTGAACTGCACCCATTTCTGTTGGAGCCAAGCGATGCCTGTCCCAAAGGCAGCCTTGATCGCGTCCCAATTCGCATAGATTGCCCAACTAAGGAGGCCGATGACCGCGATGATCGCGAGAACCGGGGAGGCGATTGCGGAGATTACTGCGGATAGTACCCCGAATACGACACCGAACACGGGTGCGAGTACTCCGATGACGGTGATAAGCCCGCCGATGATCGCAATGACCGGGCCGATGACAGCGAGGATGCCGCCAGCGATGAGAATGAACTTCTGCGTTTCCGGCGACAGGTTGCTGAAGCGGTCGGCGAGGCCGCCGATCATCTCGAAGAACGTGGTCAGCGCAGGCGCTGCCTTTTCTCCCATCTCGATCGCAGCCGCCTTCATCCGGTTCATGTCCTGAACCCGCTTTGCCATGTCGGTATTGGACTGCTTTCCGAACGCGGTATCGACGGCGTTCGCGCCGTTGCGCATATCGTTGAGCGTGCTGCCGAAGACAGCGGCCTGCTTGGTAGTAAGGCCAGTCACGGCGTTCAGCGCCTCGGTCGACCCGAAGAGCTTCTGCATGGCCCCGTCATTACCGTTAAGCTGCTGGCGGATGCGACCGAGCGCCGGAACGAGGCCGCCGGACTGCTGGATCAGCCCTTTAAAGTCCTTCGCGCCGAGCGCGCCGAGCACCTTGCGGCTGTCCTCGGTATCGCGTGTCATGCCGGAGATGACCGCGCGCAGGTGCGTATGCGCTTGAGCCGCCGGCATGCCGGTCGTGGTTAGCGCCGCCACGCTGGCGAGATATTCGTCAAGGGGTACGTTCGCGGCCGAGATGGTACCTGCGACGGCGCCGAAGCCCTGCGAGAGCTGTGCGATATTGGTTTTGCCGTTCTTCACGGTCTTGAAGATCAGATCATAAATCCGTTCGGCTTCCTTGCCCTTCAGCCCGAAGGCGTTGATCGAGCTGGTGACCAGGTCCGCCGCTTCCTGCGTCGAGCCCAGGCCGGCCACGCCGAGGCGGGCCGATCGCTCGAGCACTTTCATGGCATCGGCTGCGGGGATGCCGGCGGAGCGAATATCGTAGAGCGCTTCCGGCAACCGTTCGAGTTCGACCGGAATGCGCTTGCCGATCCGCATGACGTCCGCGCCCATGCGGTCCATGCTCTCGCGCGTGGCGTCGACCAGCGTCGAGACGTTCGCCATCGCTGCGTCAAAGTCGTTCGACATGCCGATTGCCGCGCCGCCCATTCCCATGACCGGTGCGGTCACGCCGAGCGTGGCCCGCCCGCCGGCGCTGCGCATGCGGCTACCTCGCTCCTGCAGAGCCGCACCGCGCTTGCGAGCGTCGCGCAGCCGCTCCGCCTTGCGCTTTTGATCGTCCATCTCGCGCCCGGTCTTGCCAAGTTCGGCGCGCAGACGGCGCTCGTCTTCGGACAGATTGCGCGTGGAATAGCCCGCCGTGTCGAGGCCGCGGCGCAGCCCCTCCAGCTTCTGACGCTGCTGCTGGGTCTCGCTCTTCAGCCGCGCACCCTCGCGCGTGGCAGAGGCGAACTCCCGACGCATCTTGGCGGTGGGTTTTTCGACGGCTGCGATCTCACGCTTCAGCTGCGCGATCGTGCGGGTCTGTTCCTCAAATTTCCGCTCGGTCTGTTCGAGGCCGCGCTTCTGCGCGCGAAAGCCGGCGATGTCCTTCTGCGCGTTCTGCAATTCTTTCATGCGCTGACGCGTCGCATCCATCTGCGACCCCAGCTTCTGGCTGGCCTTGTCGATCGCCCGGATCGGTTTCGATGCCTTGTCCAGCCCCTGGAAAATGAGAGAGAGGCGAAGCGCCTTGTCCACTACTCGCCTCCGTGAACCAATTTGAAGCGCGCGAGGGCGCGCTCATGCCATTGCATCAGCTCGTCCACCTCGAGCGCGTCCATGACGGCGGGCGGCCAGTGGAAGACCAGCGCGATATCCGCCATCGCGTCTTCTATTGAACGAGGGAGTCGACCGACGCCCTCTTCGGCAGAAAAAAACCGGCCACCTCGGTCGCGAGCGTGAACAGATCCGCGGCGGACAGGTTCGCCACCTCCTCACGCGTGAGCGAAGGCGAGGTCACGCGCGGCAGCAGCTCGTGCAGGGCCGTCACCTCGAGCTTGCAGATGTCGACCATGGACAGGCCGCGCAATTCGCCGCTCTTCGGCTTGCGCAACTGCACGATGCCGATTTTCTGTTTGCCGCGGACGATCACTTCATCGAGATCGACGGTCACCATGCCGGTGGGCTGGGCCTGTTCCTTGTCCATTCGTTTTCCCTCTTCGGTTTACACTTGCCCTCGATCGGCGGGCGCATTGTTGGGCTTCGGTTTACGCGGATCAGCTGCCGATGATGGCGCGGATGCTGGCCATGCGATCGACGCCGCCGATGCGGTACACATTGTTCAGGACATCGATCGCGACCTCTTCGCGCCCGTCGATCGTCCACTTGAGGTAGGTGAGGGTGGACTTCACCTTCCACTCGGTATCGTCGCCAGCCTTGGCGCTGCCGGGATCGATCTCCATGTGGCGGCCGCGCACGACCAGCTCACCCGCGGTTGGGGCGAGGGCATCGTCCGCCTGATAGGCGCCGACGAAGCGCAACATCGCACCGTCGATCCGGTTCAGGCCGAACTGGCGCAGCACGCCCACGACCATGCCGCCATAGGTCGACTCCATCTCGAGCTTTTCCAGCCCCATGTCGACGTCCACCTCCGCCAGCATGCCGGCACCGCGATAGGATTCGGCCGCCATGGCGAGCTTGGGCAGCTGGATTTCCGACGCTTGGCCAAGATAGGACTGGCCATCGTTGAAGACGTTGAAGTTCTTGAGCTTGCGGGGCAGCATGTGCGGGCTCCTGAAGAGAGGAAAGGGTTGGCGGGCGGCCGCTTAGAGCGCGGCCACCTGATCGGCGAAGCTGGCGTAGAAGCGATCGGAGATGCGCTGGTTGAGCGTCATGTTCTCCGCAGGAGCGCAGGGCGTGTAATCGTAATCGATCACCACGCGACCCGCGGCGAGCGCATCGGCGCTGTTGAGCGCGGGATCGAGTGGCAGCGTCTCAGCACCGATGATCCGCCCTTCGCCCTTCAGGGGGCGGAACTCGGCATCGATCGTCTCGCGCACGTCGCGGATCGGTTGCGGGCTGAGCGGCTTGTCGACGGCCCAGGCGAGCCCTTGCGCGATGGTGTCCTGCAGCACCTGGCTGGTGCGCACCGCGCTTTCGAAAGCAAACTGCGCCTCGTCCGAACAGGTGCGGTTGCCCCAATAGCGATAGCCGTTCATCCGCACGAGCGTGGTGACGGGTGCGGCGTTCAGCACGCCCGCATCGGTCGAGGCGTCCTGCAGATCGAAGAAGACCGGCGCGCTCATGCCCGTCACGCCGGAGACCGGCACATTGGACAGCGTCTTGTGCCAGCCCGTATCCTCGTCGATCTTCGCGCGCAGGCCCATGGCCGCTGCGACGGCATGGCCTGAAAAGCCCGACCAGTCCGGATGGATCAGCATCAGTTCGCGTTCGGAGAATTCGCCGCGATAGGTGACGGCTTCGGCGATCGAGGCGGCTCCGTTGCAGGACGCGTAGACGAACCCGCGCAGCTTCTTGGCGACGATCAGTAGCTCGGCCACCCCGTCGCGGCTATCGAGGCCCGGGATGCCGAGGATGCGCGGGCGCACGCCGAGATGGCTTTCCGCGGCGAGCAGTGCGTGGACACCGGAATAGGCGGCAGCATCGCCGACCAGGTTGGCTTCGGTGCCTGTCACATCGGCACCTTGTTCCACGCGTACGACGACGCAGACGGGCGAGACCTGATCCGCGATCGCGCCGAGCGAGAGGGGCAGCGTTCCTTGTTCCCCTGCCTTGCCGAGCGCAGTGCGGATATCGGTGATCAGCACCGGCTTATCGAGCGGGAACATGGCGGCGTCGGCATCGGGCGCGGTGGCGACCAGGCCGATGACGGCGCTGGCCACGCCGAGCAGCGGGCGAATGCCGATGAGCGGCTCGTTGACCTTGATGCCGTGAAAGAGTGTGTCCATCGGTGCGATGCTCCAGTCAGTTCGGCCGCGCAGCGCGCAGCGGGAGGGTCAGGCGGGTGAAGCTGTTCGGGCCAGGCGTATCGGTACGATAGCCCTCGAGCGCGATCGTGGCCGTGCCCTGCGGCCCGGCATCTATGCCGATGAGGGTGAGCCGCAGGCGCGGCTCGTGACGGCGCAAGGCGACGGCGGTAGCCGCGTAGATCTCTATCCGGGTGCGATCGTTCAGCGGACGATCGATCAGTTCGGGCAGGAGCGAGCCGTAATCGCGGCGCATGATGCGGGTGCCCAAAGGCGTCGACAGGATATCGCCTATCGATTGCGCAAGATGCGCGTCGCCATCGAGGCGCTGTCCGGTGCGGGCATCGATGCCGATCATGCGGGCGGGCCGCTCTTGTCCGTTCCACCGCGCACGAGACCGTGGCGGTGGTCTGCCAGGCTGATATCGCCCTTGGCGACGATGTCTCCGCTGGCCGTCACGGCTCCGTCAATGGTGACGTCCCCGAGGACGGTAACGCCGCCCTGGCGCGCGTCGAGCGTTACGCCACCGCCAGCGACGATCGCGACGCTGCCTCCTTCCGGCAGGGTGACGTCGAGTTTATGCGCCTCCGAATCGTAGGCGATCACCGCACCGTCCGGATATTCGATCAATTCCCGCAGGCTGTTACCCGCCGGCGGAAAGGCGTCTTGCGGGATGCTGCCCAGAGCAACGGCCGCGGCGATATCGCCGCCGGGGCAGAGCAGAACGACCTGTTCGCCGAGGCTTGGGGGCGACCAGCTGCGCGTTGCGCCCGAACGTGCGGTAACCAGCTCCGGCGAGTATTCGACGTCACTGTCCGCCGCGAGCGGCAGTTCAAGCCGGAAGCAATAAGGATCGAGCCGGGGCGAGGCCGCGCTCTCGAACCATTCGACGATCCCGATCATCGGATCGAAGCGATCGACCACCGCCCGCACGCTGGCGAGCGTGCCCTTGCGCCGCTGCATTTCGATCGCCGCGGCGATGGCGCTGCGCTTCTCGGCCTCGGTCCAGTCCGCGTCCCACAGGTCGATCGACAGGCCCCAGGCGAGCCAGGGCAGCAGGAAGGTTGGACAGGCCATCGGATCCCAGAGATCGCGGAGCGGCGTCTCGATATCGCCGATGCGCATGGTGGCGGCCTCGATCGCGCGTTCGGCGGCGGTGGCGGAGGGCGGCAGCAGGCTCGTCATTCGGCGCGGCCCGCGATCTGAATGTCGATGGTATCGACGAAGCCGGTCCCGGTCTCGTCGAATACCAGATCCGCGGTGGGCGAGACGATCTCGACCCGCTGAACGCCGCCGACGAACAGCGCGGCGGTGATGGCGGACAGCGGGATATCGCGGCCGAGGCGGCGGGTGGTGGCCAAATAGTCGTCGAGCGCAGCGCGCGCAGTGGACAGGATCAGGTTGCGGTCCGGGCCGGCGTAGATCCACAGCCGCGCCGCGATATCGAAATGCGTCACCATCGCGCCGGCGACGGTGACCCTGTCGGTGAGCGGTCGCACGTTATCGCCGTTGACCAGGGCCTCCACCTCTTCGATCAGCGCCTGATTTGGGGTGCCGTCGTCATCGCGTCCCAGCACGGTGATCAGCACCTCGCCGGGCGCGGGGCTGGTAGCGGTGGCATGCTGCACCGCGCCGCTAGCGACCGAGCGGGCGTGGAAGACATAGGCCGAGGCGGGCCCGGCGACCGACTAGCTGTCCGGCGCCAGCAGCACCCGCTCCCGCAGATTATCGTCGCTCTCGAGCTGTTGCCCGATCCCTTTTTCGTCATCGGCTTCGACGATCGTGAGGCGCTGGACGCCGAAGAGCGCGGCGAGGTTGTCCAGATCCGCGCCCGCGGCATAGGCGATCATGACGGCGAGCGCGGCATCGTTGCCCTTCTGCCGGTTCACCATCTCCCGGTAAGCGGCGACTTCCAGCACCTTGTAGGCGGGATCGCTTTCGACCAGCGCGGAGAAGTCGGGAAAGCGTGCGCGCAGGTCCGCCAGCATTTCGGTCAGGATCGTCTCGTAATCGATCTCCCGAACGACCTCCGGCTTCGGCAGTCGCGAAAGATCGATTGCCGTCGAGGAGATGATGGAGCCGGTCATGGTGCACGGCTATCGTCTGCGCACGTCGAACTGTGCGAGACTGCGTTGTTGTAGGAGGTGGTGCTACAACAGCGCGGAGAAAAAAGCGGCGGCTTTGCGCCCTAACTTCAGTCATTGAGGGCTTTGCGATCGGCGCCCGAAAGCGGACGGTCGTTCATGTTTCGACGCTGAACGTTTCACGCGCCTCAGCCGCCAATCGTCTCCTACTCGTCCGCGTTCAGGCTTTCGGGGTGGTCCGCGCCATCACGTTTATGCGCTGGCCTTCTGTTTCCCGTGCCGCCCTTCGGCGAACTCCTCAACAATCTTGGCGCAGAAGGCGGGCAGATCGTCCGGATCGCGGCTGGTGACGAGGCCCTGATCGGTCACGACTTCCTCATCGACCCAACTTGCGCCAGCGTTGCGCAGATCGGTCTGGATCGAATGGAAGGAGGTGACCTTGCGGCCTTCCAGCACATCCGCCTCGGCCAGTGTCCACGGCGCGTGGCAAATCGCCGCGACCGGCTTGCCCGCTACGAAGAAATCGCGGACGAAGGCGACGATCTTCTGGTCCGCCCGGAGCTTGTCTGCGCCAACCGACCCGCCGGGGATCATCAGTGCGTCGAAGTCGGACGCGGATACATCGCCAACGGCTTTGTCGATCGAATAATCGCCGCCCGGATCGAGATCGTTATTGACGGTCCGCGCGGTGCCAGTCTCTGTGGAGATCACGGTCAATGTTGCTCCGGCATCCTTCAGCGCATCGCGCGGTTGGACAAATTCGGGCTCTTCTGTGCCGCGCGGTGCGATGAGGATGGCGACGGTTTTGCCTTCGAGTTTCATGAGCTTGTTCCCTTGCTTCTTCGCAATAGGAACGGTCGTTCCGGTTGTTCGATCCGTTGATCGAAACCAGCAGGGAATTCGCTTTCGCGTTCTACCTTTGGCCATGACGGCCATGGAGAACGATAATGGGTTACTCTCGATATGATCCTGCCAAGCAGAATCGGTCAGCCTGGAACGCCGGAAAGACCGTCGGCACGAAGCGTCCGCTCAACCAGAAGCAGATCTGGGCGATCCGCTTCCATCTCGACCGGGAGGGACGATTGCGTGACCGTGCTCTGTTCGATCTGGCGATCGACAGCAAACTGCGCGGATGCGATCTCGTTAAGCTCAAGATCGGTGAGGTCGTAGCCGGTTGCGAAATTCGGTCCCGTGCGATCGTCATGCAGCAGAAGACTGGCAGGCCAGTCCAATTCGAGATCACGGCCGACGTTCGCGCGAGCCTACATGCGTGGCTCGAAAGTCGCGGCGGAACAGTCAGCGATTTCGTCTTTCCGAGCCGGGTCGATCATATGAAGCCGATGAGCACACGCCAGTATGCGAGACTGGTGGACGAATGGGTGACTGCCATCGGTTTGAGCAAGGCAGAATACGGAACACACTCAATGCGCAGGACGAAAGCGGCGATGATCTACCGGGCGACCGGCAATATCCGTGCGATCCAGATCCTGCTCGGCCACACCAAGATCGAGAACACGGTCCGCTATCTCGGGGTAGATGTCGAGGACGCGCTCCTTCTCGCCGAACGAACAGAAATTTGACAACAACGTAGCGGTCGATGCGGGACCCGTTCGACCGCTACTGGGTGGGTTTGCGACTGTCGGGTTCTGGGTTTGAGAAGCTGATGTAAGTCGCTTGCGGAGCCAAGCGGGCGAGGGCAGGAAACGACCCCATTGCGGACCTTGCCGGAGCGAGGCAATCTGGGGTCATGAGCAGAGCTAAGCGAAACGAGCGGCTGATGAATATTGTGAAACTTAAGCTCTCACCGGGGAAGCCGAAAATGTTCCTTCGCTTCTTCCAACGGAAGGCGTCATTCTTCGCGATCCTCGCAGGATTGACGACTGCTAGGCTGCTTCCGCAAGGCTGGTCATGGTGGTTGGAATTTGGGCTGGCGCTTCCCGTTACACTCGGGGTCTACCTGCTCCTACACAAGGACGGTATCACTACGAACCGGCCACCGAAACGCTCAAAGAACTCGCTCTCGCGTTAGAGCTTGTACTTAGGAGAGCTACCGCAGCGGACCAACCGCTGTCGACCGCAATGCCGACAAAACGGCGTGACTGCGAACGACCCCATAGCGGACGTTGCTCACTCTGCTATATCTTCTTGCTGTCACGGCGAAGGCAAAGCTATCATGCCTAAAAAACGCGTAGATTTTGAACGGCTTGGCATTGGCTATGTGCCCTGTTCTTTCGCCGGGTGGGTCTACCTGTTTGCGTTCGCAATAACAACGCTAGCCCTACTGTTTTTAGCGTCTGCAGTTTGGGCCTATGCAGGCTGGCAGGGTACTGAAGTCATACAGGCGGCAATTATGATAGTTTGTATTTTGGCTACGGTTCGCGTCGCACACAAAAGAAGCGAGTAGGCTACTGCTCGGACGGCGGCTACCCACACAATGTCGGACGTCCATGCCTTGCGGCACACCATCCGAATGCGGCCGGTCGGCTTTACAATTTCTCGCGCTAAAAGCGGATCTTCAGCTAACGACCGCCATTGCGGACATTGGTTCCTCGTTGCAATGAGGCTTGATGGTCTACGAACCCTTCCGTTTCCCTGCGAAAGGATGCTTCCCACTGGCAATCCTTGTCTTCGTTTTTCTCATAGCACTGCTCCTCGATACTTGCGTTTCGAAGGAGGTTGTAGCGCGGGCTACTTCTCCAGACGGAAAAGTCGTGGCGAGACTATACGAGATCAATGGCGGAGCTACGACGGACTTTCGATACTCCGTTCAACTCAGCAGAAAATGGCCACGCTGGGACCATGAAGCGGCAAGCCTCTACGGCGCCGTAAGGAGTAATTGCGCGTATGGCTTGAACATGCGCTGGCGCGATGATCGGACGCTCGAACTGGAATACCTAGAAGCCAAGAAAATGACCTTTGATCGTTCGCTATCGGTTGCTGGTAAGGAAATTTCGATAGTTCTACGAGCTGGCGTGAATGATGAGCGTGCAGCATGTGGCGGAATGCTCTACAATCTGCAGGGCGGTTAGCTGGTGCGAGCCGAACTTCCGCTTTCCACTCCAAACTCTGACATCTCGGGGCCGCCCAGGATGCCCATGAAGCTGACGTTGCTGAAGCCTGACGGCTATGCCCGCTTTCGACAGCCGTGGCCGGTTAGGCTAATGACCGAGATTGGGGCGCATTGCGGACCGGCGAGAACTGGGCCGGTTGCTGACCGTCTGGTCCTAACGCAACGAGGGCTAATGCGGACGTTCGGCTTCTGCGCCCAATTGCGGTCGTTCCCGGTCGGCGCTGAACTACCTGAAAGCTGACATTCCGCTCGCCCGTAAGGCTAAGAAAGGAAAGGCAGAAAATAGGTGGGAAGCGGTCTTAGCGGATTAGTTTTTCTGACGTGGACATATGGGGCGGCCGTTGGCGGATAGACCGCCCGATGTCACCGGTTGCAGATGTAAGAGACGTAATCCGCGCTGGTTGTCTGTCTCATTCTCGAAGAACGAGGACTCAACTTCGTGGATTGAGCCCCCGCAATAGCTTAAAAGAACGTCGCTTGGGCCGAGCAAGGAGAGCACTGGCAGCTGACCGCCAGCGCCTCTGAACACCAACTCACGGTTGCTTCCAATTACGTAATAAACCGAGTGTTGGACAGAGGTTAGCGCTGCGGTTCGGTAGTCATCCTCTACAACAAACTTACCGGAAATATTGGGCAGAGATGCGGTTTCGATCACCCCGCCATCTCGCTGGCAGGACGCCATTAGCAGCGCTCCAGCGATCAGGCCTGACACCTGCAACAGCAAGCTAGTCTTTTTGAGCATTGCGAGAGAGTCGCAGATTGCCTGAACGTCCGCAATGGGGTCGCTAGCCGAAGGGCCGCTTTCCGCCCTCTGATGGCCTATACCGGACTGTCAGCAATCGGCCCAAAGGCGGACTACTCTATGGTGCCGCGAAGGTAGGCGATCACTTGGTCGGCGATGGCTTCTTCGTCCTGTTGCGAGAACCCGAGCACGCGCCGCTGCGAATATCGAACGGTCGGCGAATTCGAGAAGGACGTCACCCGATCGGGCAAGCCCTCCTGGTGCACGCGCATGATGCTGGCCATGCGGCCGCGGAATTCGGCGCCGGCCATGTCGGGCGTCCAGCGCTTCTTGAGATAGCCGGCGGTGCGCGCCTTCAGGAACATCTTGCGATCCCGGATCTTACGCTTGCGCTGGCCGAGCCGGTCGCGGCGGGCGTCGACCTTGCGCGGGGCGAAGGCGTTGCCGTCCGGATCGACCTGGGCCGCGATACGGTCCGCGTTCTGCTTTCGCATCAGGATAGCGAGGCGACGGGTGAGCTTCTTGCGCTCAGCGGGTTGCAGCGCGCCGATCAGGCCGCCGAGCCATGTGCGCAATTGTTCGAGGTCTTCGGCCATCAGGGGGCCGGGTAAAGCTGTTCGCCGCCGGCAATGATTTGCTGGATGGCGGCTTCGGCATCGTCGAGCCCGGCCAAAACTGGCTCGGGCGGATGGGTGAACACGAACGCGCCCTGGGCATCGCGGCGAACGGCCACCGCCTCTTCAATATCGATCGTGATTTCGACGTCGGCTTTCTTCGGATCGAGAATCACCGCCTCGAACCCGAACGCCTCGTTACCCTGATCGTGATTTTGCAGCCGCGAAGGCTGGTGGACGCGCAGCCAGGTGAGCACCGTGGCCATGAGCAGATCCACGTCGCCCGCAAAATCGGTGAGGATCACGGCGAGCTTGTAGCGATATTCGAAATCCTCCTCTGCCCCGTGCCGCGCGGCGATGCGGCCCTTGTCCACGAAGACGTGGAGGCGATCCGGGTTGCGGCGGCATTCGACGGGAAAGGCCGCCTCAATCGCAGCGCGCAGGGAATCGCTCTTGTTCATCGTGTGGACGGCTCCGGATCGGGAGGCGTGGACGGCTGCGCCTTAGTACAGGCGAAGGGCAGCACCGCGCCGTTGCGCAACGCCCAGCGACAGATGCGGCCGCCGGCGGCGTTCAGTCGCTCGCCCCAGCTTTCGACGGCCACATCATATTCGGCCGCAGCCTTCGCGCTGGTGACGATGGCGACCGGCGCGATCGGCTTGGCTTCGGTTACCGCTTCAAGGTCCGCAGGGGGCGGGAAGATCGGCTGCAGGCGTTCCCTGGGCGCGCAGCCGCTCACAGCCAAGGCGCACGCGCACAGGATCGGGAACGGTGTCCGGTTCTTCGGCAATGGCATCGATCAATTCCTCTTCGTCCTGGTTAATCCGCAGCGCATCGGCCACGCGCTCCTCTGCGGCCAAGCCGGTGGCCGCCGCGTCGGCCTGCAGCGCCTTCACATTGGCGATGGCGCGGGCGGCGTCGGCCTTTACCGTTCCGTCCTCGCGGCCCTTGCAATAAGCGGTGGGAAGGCAGAGCGCGGCGATCGCGATCAGCGCCGAGCGTGCGCCGGAGAGTTTCGCTCCGATAGCGGCGATGCCGTTCACGCCATCAGACCTGGCAGATAAACCGTGCGCGCGCGCCCGAAGCTGCGACGCTTCACCGCGCTCAATTCCTGATTGCGAAAGGGCTGGCGGAAGCTGACGTGGATCCACCCGGTCGGCCCGAATTCGTAGATTAGCTGATCATAATTCAGGCGAGCCTGCATCCAGCGGGCGACTTCGATGTTCGGCAAGCCGGGAATGGTGAAGTCCGCCGCTTCCCCCTTGCTGTGCTGCGAATCGCCGCTGCCACCAATGGCGTGGTTGAGTTCCGGGGAACGATAACCGGAGGAGATGACCACCGGACGTCCGAAATGGGCGCGGACCGGCTCGAGCACCCGTTCGCACAGGATGCGAAGCGCCTTTCGTTCGGCAGGCCCCGGAGTGTTGTCGATACCGCGGCGCGAGGCAATCTGCGACGCGGTCATCTCGGCGAGAGTGAAATGGTCGGTGAGCTTCATGACGTGATTCCTTCAGTCGTGCGGCGGCGCGTGATGATGGCTGCGCCAGCGACCCTTGTGTTCGCGCAGGATGCCGAGAAGGCGCAGGGCGGCATATGTGATGAGGCCGTAATGGCCGATCGCGAAAATCCAGGCATTGGTTTCCAGGTAGATGGGGCCGAACAGGCGTCCGAGGCCGAAGCTGCCAAGAGCAAGAGCGAAGCACCAGAATTTCAAGATGTGCCAGCGACCCAATGGGATCATGGCCGGCAGCACGAACTGCAGGTAGGCCCAGGCGATCAGCATGTAGGTGACGCCGATCGCCCGGCTCTGGATCGGCTCGATGAATTCAATCATCGTCCTTTTCCTTTCCCGGTCCGAGGCCGAGCCGCGCGAGCAAGCCATCCTTGAGTTCGGCGGGAAGACCGCGCATCTGTTCCTGCAGGGCGTGGCCGAACTCGATCAGACCCATGGCAAAATGGCGTGACAAGCCGCCGGCAAGCGCCATCAGAAGTTGCAGGGACCAGTTCGGCACGAGCTTGGTCCAGAGGATCGCGGTAAGGATCGAGACCCCGAGGCAGCAGCCAAGCGTGAGCCAATAGGCCAGGCGTCGATCGGGGGGCGTGAGCGCCATCACGAGGAAGGCGCAGGCGATCGACAGGAACAGGCCGCCGGTAAGGTCCGGCAGTGGGGCCACGATGCCCAGTGCAGCCAGGATGAGGGCGGCGAGCGCGTTGGTTTCGGTCGGCAACATCACGCCTCAATCCCAGAGTTGCACGAGTTCGATTGTCGGCGCTTCGGCGGGCAGCGTGTCCGGGAGCTCGACGATGGTGCCTTCGGCCAGCAGGGGCCCTGCTGCCGCCAGTTCGCGGTTCAGCGCATAGGCTTGCTCGGTCACTGCGCCGGTGCGGCCGAGTTCACGCCAGCAGATCAGATCGAGCGTGTCGCCCTGCTGTGCCTGAACCTGCATCAAATCAGTTCCACTGCGGTGCGGGTGACGCCGAGCAGATCGCGGATCGCGTGCGTGGCGTTGCGGCGGTGCTCGTCGGCGGACAGGACGCGATCCTCGGCACGGTCCTTGCCGTCGGCGGTGGCGGAAATATCGTGGTGCGTTTCGGCGAGGTCGGCCGCGGCGAACGAGAGTACGGCCCGGCGATAGAGCAGGACGGTGATCGGCTCGCCGTCCACTTTCTCGGCATCGACATCGGCCAGCGTTGCGATGCCGATCGCGCGGAAGGCCAGCGACCAGCTACGCAGATCCTTGCGGGCCGCGATGATGCCCGCGCGCAGAGCGTCGCGAAGGCGGACCTCGCTGACATGGCCGTCGAGGCGGAGGGCATCGCGCGCAGCGGCGATCGAGAGATCGGGCCAAAAGCCATCGCCAGCGACAAAGTCGTTGCCCGGATCGGTTGCGGGGGAGGAAACAAATCCAGCCATGATGTCTGTTCCTCCTTAAAGTTTACGGGGGGTGGGGAAGGCGTCGGTCAGGGCGGCTAGATCGGGCTGCCGCCTGCCTGTCGCTTCCGCCCCCCGAGCGCCACGGGGCGAGATGGGGCCGCCAGCTGTGCCGGCGGCGCTATTCCTGTTCGGCCTCGGCGAGCTTTTTCTGCTCGCGCTCGAGGCGTTCGATTTCCTTTTTCACGCCGGCCTTGTCGTTCAGCTCCAGCGCGCGGCGCTGATGCTTCAGCGCGGCTTCGTTCGCGGCGCGGGCGCCGCCGGCGGGGCCTTCGGTCGATCCTTCTTGCTGCGCCGCGGCAGCGCGGGCGGAGATGGCGAAGCCGATGGCCTTGTGCAGCTTGGCGCGCACTTCGTCGGGCATGTCCTCGTCTTCGGTCAAAGCCTCGACCTGCAGCAGCACATCCAGATCGATCGCCTCGCCGCGGCCGTGGGCGGCCAGCGCGGTCTCGGCAAAGGCTTCGGCGACGAAACAACCGAGGGTGCGTTCGAAACGCGAGGGCATGGGCAGATCGTAGCGCAGCGCATATTCTGCGCGCGGGATGGCGCGGGCATGATCGCCGATGTCGATCGCCCAGATCATGGTGGTGATCAGGATATCGTCGGCGACGCCCTTGCCGCGTTCGAAATTGCCGTCCGGCCCCTTCGCGGCTTCGATCACGCCCTCGACCCAGGGATCGTAGGCGGCGATCAGATCGGCCTTCAGCTCCAGCTTGGCTTCCAGCGACTGGATGTTCTTCAGGCGGCGCAGATCGACGCCGAGCGCGGCGCGCTGATGTTCGTATTCGGTGGCCTGCGGATCGGCGCGCTGGCGCTGAATCGCGGCGGGCACGGGTTCCCGGCCCGCCGCTTTCGCGGCGACCTTGCGCTGGAAATGGCGGCGGGCGGGGCTCGTCATCGGACCTTAGGCCTGCTGAGCGGCTTCGATGTTTTCGACCAACGCGCCGTAATCGTGATCCTCGATCACGTAGGCATCGTTGTCGGACTCGTAATTGACGACGCGGTCCCACTCCGGCTCATCCTTGATCAGGCGGCGATGCTTGCCCTCCTGCGCGTAGATCGAGAGGTTGTCGTAGCGGGTGATGAACACCTTGCCCGCCGGGAAGAACGGCACGCGCACCGCGGGCAGGCCGCCGAGGCGCTTGGACGACATGATGACGTCCCGCGCGAGCTGGTTTTCCGGATCATGATTGGTGTTCATGAGCGGGAAGTACTTGTCGTGCAGCAGATCGCGGCTGACGATGGCAACCAGCTCGGTATCTTCGACCGCCCAGGGAGCGAGGAGGCTGTTGGTGGCATCGTAGACCAGCGCATCCAGGCTGGCGTAATCGCCGCCGTCGCCATAGGTCACCTTGCCGCTGGCGGCGGCAGCTTCGGCCATGACCCGTTCGGGCGCCTCAAGCCGCATCTTCTCCAGCCAACCGATGTTGACGTCCTGCAGTAGCGGGTTCGCCGCCTTGTCGGTGCTCTTGGCGGCGCTGGTGCCGTTGAAGCCGATGCGCAGATGATCGAGCGCGGCGGCGCGCACGATATGATCGCGGATGCGCGTCTGGAAGTCCGGGAACTTCGCCCACATGTCGATCTTGCCGTAAGACAAATAGGTGTCGAAGTTGGTTTGATGCAGCTCGTAGCTGTGGACGTCGAGGCCGGAGGGATCGGTCGGCTCGCGCCGTTCGCCATTGCGGGTGTCGCTGCGGCTTGCGATCGGCGAGGAGACGCCGAGGCCCAGCTTCTCGCCCTTCATCTCCGGCACGGTGAAAAGGTTGATCTTGCTGAGGAATTCGGACGATTCCTGCTTCTTGTCGATCAGCCGCTGCTGGACCGAGGGTTCGACGGCGAACTTCTTGGTGGCGTCGCTGACGCCGTTGAGCTCGGCGATCTGGGACACATAGGCGTCAAAGGCCTGCCGGGTCGAGTTGCGCATGGGAAATTTACTCCGGATGGTTCGGGGACAAGCGCTGCGATCAGCAGTCGGTCTTGGCGAAATTGGCGGTCGATCCACTGGCGAGCGGGCGGGCGGGAGCGCCGTCCGGCGTGCCTTCGATCGAGGCTTCGAGCTTGGCGAAGCGCGCGTCGGCGGCGTCCATGCGGTCGGTCAGTGCCTTGCTCTGGGCTTCCATGCCGCCGGCGAACTTTTCCATGCCTGCAGCGAAGACCTGCGCGAAATTGTCGTTCGCGGGGATCGGCGTGCTGGCGGGCGGCGGCGCGGGCGGGGGCGGGGTATTGTCGCCTTCGCTGTGGTGCGCAGCGCTGAAACCCGGAATGGTTTTGAAGAAGCTGCGCAGGTCCGCGAAGAAGCCCTCCTTCTCCGGCGAGCTGCCATCGACTTCGAACTGCAGCGCATCGATCTCGCGCGCGGCGGAGAAGAAATTGCCCTTTCCACCTTGCGATCGGCGAAGGGACTGGTCTTGCCCGCTTCGACCTGGCCGGCGGCGAAGGTCATGATTTCGGTGCCGAGCGAGGCCGGGCTGTCGGTGACGGCAAGGCCCTGAAGGTACGCCTTGCCGGTGCTGGCGAAGTTGGGGTTCAGCTCGATCGAGCTGTAGAGCTTCTGGCCCTTGGCCTGGACGGCGACGAGGTTGTCCAGCGCGTCTACCTGGGCGAACAGGCCGAGCTTCTTTTCCGTCTTGCCGCCGAGTTGCAGCTCCACCTCTCGTGTTTCGAGGGCAACGACATCGCCATAGGCGTTGAACGGCGGCTCAGCCGAGAAGCCGCGGATATGCTCCATGTTGACGCGGGCGGAGTAGGTCTTCGGATCGTAGCTGTCCGCCATCTCCTGCAGCGCGCCGGCATCCAGCGTGCGGCCGTCGCAGGTGGCACCCTCGACGGCGATGCAGAAGAATTTCGATCTTTTGGCCATGGGTGCGCTCCGGTCCTTCGAAGGGGCGGCGCGAACCGGTGGGGGAAGCCCGATCCGTGCCATAAGTCATCGGCAGGGAAAGGGCCCGATCGGGGGCGGATGCTCAAGCGGGGGCTGTTGTAGGGGGCGGGATTACAACAGGCGAAACCCTTTTTGTGTAGAACATTCAGAGTGTATCGGCGCCTTTTCTTCACTATACTCGAAACTCAAATCCTCGGTTAATCCTGACCGAACCAGCTCTCCGTTCGGGCTGGGTAGAGTAGGGCTCTTAAAATGCGAGTTGTTGTTGGCCAGTTCTAGATATTCTAGTCGATAGGTTGGAACTTTGTCGGTGGGTCTCCGCCGCAGCCCCTTTAAACAGTGCCATTCGGCGGAAGGTTGAAATGAAGAAATTAGATTGGCCGCAAGTTTTTGCCTGCGCTGTCGCCGGGATCGTCGGTGGGCTGATTTTCACACTAGTGATGGCAAAGTCTGCCGTGTGGGCGGGCATTATTGGAATTTCGGCTGGCGAATGGCTTCAGGCTGGAGCGGCAGTTATCGGTGTATTTCTCACAGTCCAAGGGACGCTGTGGCTTGAGAAGCAAAACCGGAAGCGAGAGCGCAAAGAAGAGCAGCGTCTCATGCGCGAGGCGCTCGGTATGTTAAAAGCAGTATTACCAAGCGCTTCACAGCCCGTCGATGCAGAGTGGGATTTATCCAAGCGCATTTTGATGACACAGGTTCACTATGAAATTGTCCGAGTGGGAATGGAGTCGCTCGCCTACGCACGGCAAAATTATCAGGTCCGCAGCTATAATCTTTGGAACTCGCTAAGCTCTATTGACCTACATCATGCCATTCGACGTGAACGATTGATTAGAGAGGAAAACATCGTCAGGAGAAATGGCATCTCCGAGAACGTACTGGCGATCAGCCGAGAGCAGATCGAGGAATATGCAAGCGAACTAATCCAGCCAGTGAACGCAGCTATAAAAGCCTTGTCGGAAGAGCGAGCCTAATCCCTAAAAAAACCGAAGTATGATCATTCCAATTCCTACAGATCTAAATAACGAGTTCGGTTGTGTAGCGAGAGCACTTAATCCCGCGCAGGCGCTGACGATCGAATAGCGAATCTTGGCTATCCCGCCGCCTGAACGACCAGATAGGCCGGAGAGGGTTCGATTGCTGACACAGGCGCTCGCAATCTCTGTTGTAGAGCCGTGGTACACAACATCTAGACTCCCTGAGAGTTATCGTTGCCAGCTAGCCTCCCGGCGCCATGCTGCTCGCGCCGATCGAACGTCCCGAATATGCCGATGTGCGCCGCGAGGCGCGCAGCCTCTATTGGCGCGGGTGGGGCATCACGCACATCGTCGAGGAGCTAAACCGGATCGGCGAAGGACTGCCGGGCTGGAAGCCGCTGAAGCGCGCCACCGTCGAGAGCTGGAAGCAGCGCGGCAAATGGGAGGAGGCCCCGTCGCTGCGCGCGGCTGAGGAGGCGGTGGCCGTCCGCTTCCAGATGCTGATCGCCAAGGACAAGAAGACCGGCGGCGACTTCAAGGAGATCGACCTGCTCGGCCGCCAAATCGAGCGGTTCGAGCGGTGCCGCAAATATCGCGACAGCGGAAACGAGGCGGACCTCAACCCGAACATCGCCGCGCGCAACGCCAAGCCGAAGAAGAAGCCGCGCGTCAACCAGCTGACCGCCGAGCATGTCGAGCAGCTGCGCGCGGCGTTCAAAACGGAATGCTTCGCCTTCCAGCTGAAATGGTGGGAGGAGCGCAACCACCGCACCCGCTTCATTCTGAAGAGCCGCCAGATCGGCGCGACATGGTATTTCGCGCGCGAGGCGCTGATCGATGCGCTGGAGACCGGGCGCAACCAGATCTTTCTTTCGGCCTCACGCCGGCAGGCGGAGATCTTCCGCACCTACATCATCGAGTTCGTGTTCCGCGTCACCGGCGTGCAGCTGCGCGGCGAGCATCTGTTGATCGACCGCGGCGATGACGCGGACGGCAAGCCGCTGGAGCGGCCCACCATATTCTTCCTTGGCGCGAACTATCGCACCGCGCAGGGCGAGCACGGCAATTTCTGTTATGACGAATGCTTCTGGGCGCAGGATTTCGAGCGCACCGACGAGGTGGCGAGCGGCATGGCGAGCCAGAAGCGCTACCGGGAGACCTATTTCTCCACGCCGTCCACCATCGCGCACCAGGCGCACCGCAAGTGGAACGGCGATGCCTTCAACGAGGGCCGCGACAAGCGCGACTGGACCAAGATCGAGACCTATCACGCCGCTCTAAAGGACGGCGCGCTGGGCGGGGACGGGATCTGGCGCCAGATCGTGACGATCGAGGATGCGGCGGCGGGCGGGTGCGACCTGTTCGACATCGAGGAGCTGCGCCGCCGCAAGCCGCCGGACGTGTTCGCCAACCTGTATCTTTGCGAATTCGTGGACGACAGCCAGTCGGCCTTTCCGCTAAAGGACATGCAACGCTGCCGCGTCGATCCGTCCGACAAATGGGCCGATTTCGACGGCTATGCGCTGCGGCCGTTCGGCGAGGGCGAGGTGGCGATCGGTTACGATCCGCAGGAAAGCGCCCAGGGCGACGATGCGGCGCTGGTGGTCATGGCGTTGCCGGGATCCGCGAAGAAGCCGTTTCGCGTGCTGGAGAAGCTGCGCCTGCGCGGCGACTTCGAGGTGCAGGCCGCAGCGATCTTCAAGGCGATGGCGCGCTACAATGTCGTCGACATCGGCATCGACACGACCGGTGCGGGCGCCGCGGTCTATCAGCTGGTGGTGAAGCGTTTCCCGCTGGCGCGCGCGATCGCCTATTCGGCCGAGCGCAAGAGCCTGATGGTGCTGAAGGCGAAGAACGTGATTCGCGCCGGGCGGCTGCAATATGATGCCGGCGACAAGGACATCACGGCCAGCTTCATGTCGATCCGCCCCGAGCTGACCGCCAAGGGCCGGCAGCTGACCTATGTCGCGAGCCGCGCGGACGATACCGGCCATGCCGACGTCGCCTGGGCGATCATGCACGTGCTGTTCAACGAACCGCTCGACGGCGAAGCCGCCGCCAGCCAGTCCACCATGGAGATCTTCTGATGACGAACGCCGTCACCCTGTTCGATGCTGCGGGGCGCGCACTGGAGCGGCCCGCGATAGCCACCGCCGACGAGGGTGGTGCCGGGGGCATGACCGCCTTCAGCTTCGGCGATCCGGAGCCCGTGCTCGATCGCGGATCGTTGCTCGGCTTCGTCGAGAGCTGGCACAACGGGAAGTGGTACGAGCCGCCGGTATCGATGAACGGCCTGGTGCGCGCGTTCGACATGCCGGGGCCGCATGCGAGCTGCATCCGGCTGAAGGTGAACCTGCTGGCGGCGTCCTTCGTCCCTTCGCGCTGGCTGGGGCGCGCGGCGTTCCGAAAGTGGGCGCTGGACTTCCTTTCGATCGGCAACGGCTATCTGGAGCGGCGCGACAATATCGCGCAGCGGCCGATGGCCGTGGATCATGTGCTGGGCCGCTATGCGCGGCGCGGAACCGAGGACGGGCGCTATTTCTTCGTGCCGGGCTGGCAGATCGAGCATGAATTCCGCCCCGGCACGGTGTTCCATCTGGCGCAGGAGCACCCGAGCCAAGAGATTTACGGCATCCCGGAATTCTTCGGCGCGCTGCAGGCCGGGCTGCTGGGGGAGGCGGCCACGCTGTTCCGCCGCCGATACTATCTGAACGGGAGCCATGCCGGCTTCATCTTCTATTCCAGCGGAGCGGCGATGAACGATACCGATGCCAATGCGATGCGCGCGGCACTGCGCCAGAGCAAGGGACCGGGCAATTTCCGCAACCTGTTCATCCACGCGCCGGCGGGCAAGAAGGACGACGTGCAGATCATCCCGATCGGCGAGGTGACGGCGAAAGACGAATTTCTGAACGTGAAGCGAGTGAGCCGCGACGAGATGCTGGCCGCTCATCGCACGCCGCCGCAGCTGATCGCCATCGTGCCGGAGAACAATGGCGGCTTCGGCGATGTATCGAAGGCGCGCGACATCTTCTTCGAGAACGAGATCGTGCCGCTGATGGGCCGGTTCGAGGAGCAGAACGACTGGCTGGGGGTGGAAGCGGTGCGGTTCGCGGAATGCGAACCAACGAGCGCGGCATAACACCCTCGTTTAGGCCCGGCCGCACCAAAAATTATAGGTTTCGGCTTATCGAATGGGCATGAGCGCAAAAACACAAGCAAATCGGCGCGAGAAAGCCCGCGCAGCCAAAGCCGCCGAGATCGCCCATCGCGGCGGTCGCTGCCTCGATTGCGGCAAAACCCCGCAGGAAACAGGCAGACCCCTAGAATTCGACCACCGCCCTGGGACGGTCAAGGTTGGCGAGGTTGCTCGCATGGTTTCGGAGGGACGGTCCGTGCCCAAAATCGAAGCGGAGATGGCGAAATGCGATCTGCGATGTCAGCCCGATCATGCGGATGTCGGAAAGCAGCGCATTATCGATGGCGCCCCTCCAGTTCTCCGGGTCTAGTTTAGCGGTTGACGATCAGAAGCTCTCCCGCCCTTCGCGCATTGCTGCCGCTGGCTAGCGTGTACGTCGTTTCAAGTTCGCACAGCTCGAAGCCTCGAAAGATGCGACGGACCTCCGGGCGGTCGTTGAGCGAGATCATCACTTTGCCTTTCAGACCGGCGGCGACTTCCGCCAGCTGCTCGAACTGCGTGCGATCGAAGAGAGGCGTGCCGGCATCGTCGGCGCCGTAATCGTCCTCGCTCCCGAAATAGGGTGGATCGCAATAGAACAGCATGCCGGGTCGATCCCAGCGGCGCATGAAGTCCGCCCAAGGCAGGCGTTCGATGATGACCGGCGTAAGGCGTTCGTGGATTGCCTCGAGCACCGGGCCGAGCTTCGAGACGTCGAAGCGGGCTGGGCCGTTCCGAACTACTCCGAAGTTGCGGCCCGCCACCTTGCCCCCGAAGGCCGCGCGCTGAAGATCGAGGAAGCGAGCGGCGCGTTCGAGATCCGTCAGTGTGGTGGGATCGGTGCGCTGCAGCTCCTCGAAGCGGGTGCGCGTGGCGAGCTGAAAGCGCAGCATGTCGATGAACGCGACGTAGTGGCGCTGGCAGATGCGGAAGAAGTTGGCGACGTCCTGCGACCAGTCGTTGATGACCTCGGTGCGCGGGCGGCTCAAGCGGCGCAGGAAGATGCCGCCCATGCCGACGAAGGGCTCGGCATAGCCCGTGTGCGGTGTCTGCTCGATAATGGCGGTGATGCGGCGGGCGAGGTTGCGTTTGCCGCCGATATAGCCGGCGGCCGGGCGAACGGGGGCGACCGTTTCGAAAGCGGATGAGGTCGGACTCGACATGTTGGATTTGTTCCTGCTGTGTTCCGCCCGCTCGTGCGTGAGTGGCGGGATGATTCGGCCATGGCCTGGCCGGTCTGACGGAGTCCGATCCGTCGGCTCGAGGCGTTGGCGCGCCTCGGCCCCCGCCTGGGCGCTTCGCCGGCGGGTTGCTTGCCTCACCGATGGCAGGGGGCGGCCAGCTCGGCCAGCGGGCGCTGTTGTAGGAATGGTGCACACAACAGATGGGATATCGGCCGGTGCGATCACTGTTGGGGCTCGAGCGGCACGGCTTGGACCTGGAGATTGGGTGCGGGTGCGGCCATCGGGTGCGGATCGCGCGAGGCGAGGTGCTTGCCCTTTTCATGCACAAGAGCTGGCCGGTTCACATGGACATGGTGGCGCAGCGATTCAGGTGCTCGCGATGTGGGGCGCGGGCCAGCTGGGCAGGGACGGTGCCGGAGAGGTGAGCAGAGGTGGTGCCTTGCCGATCGGATGCCAGTGCCATGCCGAGCTTCGCGCTCATCCCCGCTCCTCGCCTGCAGGCTTTATGTACCAGTTTTGATGCAAACATCAGGTGGGGCGTTCAACGGTCCATTCCGCGGCGCGGTCGCATCGCCGGTCCATTAGAAAGCCGAGATACGATTTGATGCACCTAGACCACTCTTGCGAGCGCTGCACCCATCGTTGTCGGAGGTTCTGGCGGCTCGAGATCGCGCGGCGTCAATTCGCCTAGGTCGAGAGGATCTAGTGCAGCCTCGAAGAGCGTGACGAGACGATCATCCAGATGTGCCGCCGCAGCGAAAAATCCGGTGCCCCGGCAGCTGGTGATCTTACAAACTAGATGGCGGTTGATGAGCGTGAAATTGTCGCCGCGCCGCAACTGCAACGCTGGAAGATCGACATCGAAAAAATTGCCGCAGCAGGTGCACTTTGCGCGGGCCACTGTCTCGCTATCGATCATTGCGCCGATCGTGCGAAACGATGCTGGCCATATCCGCCGTCCACCCATCGTATCGATATAGAACAAAGGTGGAATGTTGGAAAGGCAGACGAGCGCTGAAATTTGCACGCGCGAGACGTTGCCGACTGGCACGAAGCCTGCCCCCTGGCCATCGCCAGGCCCCGGAGCGGCGTATGCCGCTCCGTCCTCCGGTGCGTGGATTCGCCGGGATGGTTGGGGTTTGAAGTTATCCACAGGGTTCAGGATTAGCCACGCGTGCCGAAGGCACTCCTTTTATGTCTATCTCGAAGAGATGGTCAGCGTTCTCTCCGTGTCGAAGATTCGCGCTCAATCGAAGAGCTGAGACGAGCGAGCGCCTGTTCCAGCGGGTTTTTACCCGACAGCCGGGCAGGGCGCGGGGCGGTGTAGACGAGGGTCTTCAGCCAGCCGTACCAGCTAGCATGGGCTTCGCGCTCCATGGTGCCGTCCGTATAAGCCCTGACGATGGGCGCGGCTTCGGCTGGCACTAGCAGCTCATAGGCGTTGGGGATTTGTTCCACCTGCGGGCCATCCCGTGATCCGGTCGGCCGCGTCCGCCGAATCCATCGTATGAAGCCGGCTTCGCGCAGTAGCGTTAGGGCTCGATGCGTAGCTGAATAGGAATAGCCAAGAGCGCCAGCGATCGTCGCCACGGCCGGCTCAAGCTTTCCGCTGCTATACCGAACGGCCTCGAGCAAAAGATATTCCAGCACGTCGAGGCCGATCGCTCCCCCCAGGATGCCATTGCGGGCTCTCGGGCTGACTGCCTGCCGTTCAGCGCGCGTTTTCACCTCCATTTCGCGCGCGCAGCGCAGAAGCTTTCGGCACCACCGCCTAGCGCGGCGCGTGTCGCCGTCCGCTATCGGCTTCCACACCGTATGTTCGCGCTCGCCTTCGTTGTAGCTCTCGCGCCATATCCGGAACGGTTCGCCCGTGTTGGGATCGAGCTCCGAGAGCGCTTGTGCTGCGTGAAGCCCAGCGCTGATCCGATCGAGAGGCCGGTCACGCCGCACCCCCGATCGCGCGGATCAGTCGGGCGTCAGCGCGCCCGGCGGCGGAAGGCCGTCCATCAGCAGATCGGACCACATCTGGGCGAGTATTCGCCGCCGTTGCATGTAGCTGGCGCGATTGTAGGCGCCCTCGGTTCCGCCGCGAACATGCGCGAGCATGAGATCGATAATCTCGTGATCGCCGTCGCGCCCGTCCTCGCTCGCCAGTTCGTTCATTATGGTCGAGAAGGTAGCGCGCCAGCCGTGAGGAACCATTTTGCCGCGCAAACCTGCGGAGCGATAATGTTCGCTGAGCTTGTTCGCATCGATCGGTTGCCGCCACGCCTGAATGCTGGGGAATAGCCACTGCGGGCTGGGGCTGGCGGCCTTCGCGGCTTTCACGGTCTCGACGGCCTGACGCGAGAGCGGCACGCGAAACTCGAACCGCGCATCGTTCTTCTGCGCGAGGCGCTGTTTCATTTTCGCCGCGGGAATGCGCCAGAGCGGGGCTTCGCCGTTCAGCTGCTCGAACTCCGATCGTTCGGCCTGCCGGACGACGCCGGGACGCACTGCCGTCAACGCCGTAAGCCAAGAGGCGAGAAGCGTTGCCCACCAGGCATCCTCGACCCGTTCGATCTTGCGAATGGTCTGCCGCGCTTTCTCGATGGACAGTTCGGCCGGCCGGTTCCTCGTCGTGGAAATGATAAGCGCGCCACGGACCGCTTTGGCCGGGTTCTGTTCCGCGCGTTGTGTTGCGATCGCCAGGGCAAAAATGTCGCTGCAGAATTGCAGAACGCGGTTGGCCATTGTCGGGGCATTTCTGCTCTGGATGGCCGTGATGCAGTTCAGCACCATCACCGGCGTAATGTCGCGCAGGGCCCGCGATCCGAAGGCTTTGCGCGCGTTCTCGGTCTGCTCCGTCATTTTTTTCGCGTAACCGGCGGTCCACCCGGGGGCCTTGCGATTCAGCCACTCGTCGGCCGCCGCGTTGAAGGTGTCCCGAACTGCTGTCGCTGCCTTCGCGCGGCGCTCTTTCTTCGCCTCGCCGGGATCGATTTCCTGGCCAAGCAATTCCCGCGCATCGTCTCGCGCCGCACGTGCCTGCTTTAGCGACATCGCCGGATAGCGGCCGAGCACCAGCTTCTTCTCCTTGCCGCGGAAATAGTATTTCCAACGCCAAGACTTCAAACCGGTCGGCGTGACGAGCAGAAACAGCCCGCCCGAGTCCGAATGTTTTTTCGGCTTTAACTCGGCTTTCGCCGAGCGGCACTGGATTTCGGTCAGCACTGCTCGGCCGCAAGGCCCCTATCGGGGCCCCCATCAGGATTGCGCTGATATGAGAAGCGATGCGACTGCATGCGACAACAAGCGGCGGGAAAGGCGCAGAAATGCAGGCCTTTTGCGACTCTATGCGACATTCTGCGACTGTGTGATGGATCCCCCGCGAGGACTCGAACCTCGATTGACGGAGTCAGAGTCCGCTCTCTTACCATTAGAGGACAGGGGAATAGGGTGGGCCGAATAGAATCGAGCCGGGGGCGAGTCAAGCCTCGTGAGCGTCGAAATCGACATCGTTCTGGGCGGCGGCTTGTTTGTCCGCCCGATTCGGCATAGACTTGGTGCCAGGTTCCGGCGGCATCTGCCGTTCGGCGAGAAAAAAGTAGATACGGCATGGGCGAAGCTATGACGCCCGCGCCGCAAACCGGTCGCGTGGAAAAAAAGGGTCGCAGGGCCAAGCGCGGCGGTGCGGACGCAGGGAAAACCAAAGGCGGTGCAAGACGCGCCGCATCGACATCGCGTTGGCCGGCCCGGCGGGCCTATGCCGCGCTGGATCTGGGCACGAACAATTGTAGGCTGCTGATCGCCAAGCCATCCGCGGATGGCTTCGTGGTGATCGACGCTTTTTCGCGCGTGGTACGCCTCGGCGAGGGGCTGGCCTCCTCCGGCGTGCTGAGCGACGCGGCGATCGAGCGGGCATTGAGCGCGCTGAGCGTGTGCTCCGAAAAACTGCGCCGCCGCAATGTCACACTCGCGCGGTCGGTGGCCACTGAAGCCTGCAGACGTGCCTCCAACGGCCAGAACTTCATCGATCGGGTTCAGGAAGAAACCGGCATCCGGCTCGATATCATCACCGCGCAGGAAGAGGCGCGTCTCGCGGTGCTCGGCTGCCATGTGCTGCTCGAGCCCGGCGAAGGCCCGGCGCTCATTTTCGACATCGGCGGCGGCTCGACTGAACTCGTGTTAGTATCGACCGAAAGCCCGGTGCCGGAAATCATGGATTGGAAAAGCGCGCCCTGGGGTGTCGTCTCGCTTTATGAAAGTGAGATGCCGAACGAGCCGACCCGCGAAGGGCGCCTTGCCGCTTATGAACGGATGAAAGCGCGCGTGAGGGAGAGTTTTGCCGATTTTGCGGCTCGGCTCCCGAAGGGAGGCAATCACCGTCTGCTCGGCACCTCCGGTACGGTGACGACGCTCGCCAGCCTGCATCTCGAGCTGCCGAGCTATGACCGCAACAAGATCGACGGTCTTATCGTCCCGTCCGAATCGCTACAGCAAATTTGTACGCGCCTTTCCGGCATGTCTCCCGAAGAGCGCGCGAAGCTGGCCTGCATCGGCCGTGAGCGCGCCGATCTTGTGGTGGCCGGCTGTGCGATCCTGGAGACTATATTGGAAATCTGGCCCACTGCACGGCTTGGGGTGGCGGATAGGGGCATTCGCGAGGGCATCCTGCGCACATTGATGGCCGGCGAGACGAACCGTCCGTCATGACCAAGGAACGTGTCCGTACCGCCCGCAAGCGCAGCGCCCAATCAACCCGCTGGCTGCAACGCCAGCTCGACGATCCCTATGTGAAGCGCGCAAAGGCCGAGGGCTATCGCAGCCGGGCGGCCTACAAGCTGATCGAGCTGGACGAAAAGTTCGGCCTGCTGAAGGGCGCGCGCCGCGTGGTCGATCTGGGTATCGCGCCGGGCGGCTGGGCACAGGTGATCCGCAAGCATCATCCCAAGGCAGCGATCGTCGGCATCGATCTGTTACCGGTCGATCCGATTGAAGGCGTCACGCTGTTCGAAATGGATTTCATGGATGACGCCGCGCCGGGCCTGCTGATCGACGCCCTGGGCGGTTCGCCCGATCTCGTCATCAGCGACATGGCGGCCAACACCACCGGCCACAAGCAGACCGATCACCTGCGTACGATGGGCCTGGTGGAAGCGGCGGCGGAGTTCGCGATCGAAAATCTGGAGCCGGGCGGCTCGTTTCTATCCAAATCCTTTGCCGGGGGATCGGATCAGACGCTGTTGACCGAGCTGAAGCGGAATTTCATGTCCGTCAAACACGCAAAGCCGCCCGCCAGCCGCAAAGGCTCCGTCGAATGGTATGTTGTCGCGAAAGGCCGAAAGGGCTGAGGCCTTGAACGGCTCGCATCAGGAGGGGTTGGTGATTGCCTCATTCAGCGCATCATAGCCCACAGCGCCTTCCAGCACGTGATCGCCGGTCACCCAGGTCGGCGTACCGTTGAACCCGACGCTCTGGGCGAGCTGGAAGTTCTTCTGCAGTTCCTGCGTCACCGCGTCTGATCCCGCGACCTTTTGCGCCCGCGCCATATCAAGTGCGGCTGCCTGCGCCGCTGCGGCGATGTTCTGATCCGTTGGCTTGCCGGCGGCGAACATCGCGTCGTGGAACGCGCGATATTTGCCCTGTTCGGCAGCTGCCAGCGCCATGCGCGCCGCTTTCTGGCTGCCTTCTCCGAGGATCGGAAACTCCCGGAAGACAACCTTCACGTCGTTATTCTCTGCGATAATTCGGTTGAGGTCCGGCAGGCTGGCCCGGCAGAAACCGCAGGCATAATCGAAGAATTCGACGAGCACCTGGTTGCCGTTCGGATTGCCGGCGACAGCGCCGGGGAAGGGGGTTTCAATGGCTGAGCGGCTCCCGGCGAGGCGTCCCTGCGTATCGCGCTTCTGCAGCACATCGACCGCCTCTGGAATGATTTCCGGATGGGTCAGGATGTATTCGCGCACGATGGCTTCCATCGCCCGGCGCTCGTTCTGGCTGATATTGGCGGTTCGCACGGCGCTGTCCGCCGCAGCCACTGGATCGGAGCTGTCGCTGGCAGAAGCTGACCGCGCATCGGCGGAAAATGTCAGATAAAGCGCCGCTGCCAAGGCCAGAAGGCAGCCGCCCAGCATGACGTAGAGCAGAGGATTACGCGTTGCGGGCTTGGCACTGTTGATCATGCGGACATATCCTATCAGGCGCGGACGGGCTGTCCAGCGCGGCTCAGCGGCGACGCTTCTTGTCGTCTTCCAACTGGGCCTCGGCGATCAGGCGGATGTCCTGCGCGCGAAGCCAGTCCGGCGTGTAATCCGGAAGACCATTCATCGCCCGGTCCGAATGGCGCAGCGCCAGATCGGGTGAGCCGGTCATTAGATCACGCTCCGCGCTGGCGAGAGCAGCCCGCGCTTCGTCACCGCGCTGTTCGTACACCACGCCCAGCTGGTACCAGGCGAAGGGATTGCGATTGTCCCGTACCACGGCGGATTTCAGGACATCCTCCGCTTCGGCGAGGTTCTTTCGATCCTCGGTCGCTACCAGCGCATGACCGAGCAGCGCGGCAATCAGCGGATTGTTGTCCGATCCCGCCACCGCCTTGCGCAGCGGGCCGAGGGCTTCTGCCGGTTTGCCCGATTCGAGCAGGATCTGGCCGTAAAGCTCGTGAAAATAAGGATCGTCCGGATCGCTCGCGATCAGCTGCCGTGCTTCGGTTTCGGCCTTTTGGGGATAGGCGGCTTTATGCCAGGCGTAAGCACGCGCATAATGGGCGGGAACGCTCTGATCGCTTTCCGGATAGTCGCGCTGGGTCTCCTCGGGCCGTGCCATATAGCCTTCGAGCTTGGCCTTCACGCGCTGGAAATCGCGCTCCCATTTCGGATTGAGCGGCGTTTCCCAGGCCGGGTCCTTTTCGTAAATATCCTTCAGAAACTGGATACGATTGCCAGACAGCGGGTGGCTGCGAACGAATTCGGAATCGTCATCCTGCGGCACGCCGATACGGAATTCGTAGCTCTGCAGCTTTTTGAAAAAGTCGATCGATCCGCGCCCGCTGATACCGGCTTTGGACAGATATTCCGCGCCGCTCGAGTCGGCGACGGTTTCCTGAACGCGGGTATAAGCGAGAAACTTGCCCATTGCCGCCCGCTGTCCGGCCATCATGATGCCCATTCCTGCATCGCCCGCTCCGGCAAGCGTGGCTAGCGCGCCGAGCAGGAGTGAGCCGATGGAGATGCCGGTTGCGGTGCTGGCACCGTCGCCGATGCGCATCGCATGGCCGCCGACGACGTGACCCAGCTCATGCGCGATGACGCCTTGAACTTCATTCGCGGTATCGGCTTCGGCAATCAGGCCGGCGTTGATATACACCGTCTGTCCGCCCGCGGTGAACGCATTGATGGATTGGTCGCCGACCAGCAGAATCTCGACATTGGCGGGCTTCAGGCCTGCTCCGCGAATAATCGGTTCGCTGATTTCCCTGAAAAACGCCTCGGTTTCGGCGTCGCGCAGCACGCTTTGCGCCGCCGCGGGGCGGATCGCGATAACCAGGGACAGGAGTAACGCGAGCGCGATGCGAGCCATGACGGAAGTCCTGGCGGTCAGGCCCTGAATGCCAAATGAAGCGCGCGGCGAACCGGTCATGAACCGGATCATCGCCGCGCGCTTCTTATAGGTCAACCGATCAGCCGAAGGTTCGCTGCCACCAGCCGCGCCGTGGCGGGCCGTCATCCGCTTTGCTCTCCGTCTCGGATGAGGGCGCGTCAGTGGCCTCAACTCCAGTTTCGGCATTCGGCTTTTCGCTGCCAGCGTCGTCGGCTTCGGCCGGGGCCTTTTCCTTATGCTCGACGGCTTCGATGGCCGGTTCGGGCGCATCGGTAGCTTCGGCCTTTTTGGCACGCGAGCGACGCTTCGGCTTCGCAGCTTCGGCTTCCTCGGCAGGCGCGTCGTCCGTCTTCTCGCTATCCGCCTTTTTGGCGCGCGAGCGACGCTTGGGCTTCGGCTTTTCCTCGGACTTCCCATCTTTGGTAGCATCCGACTTTTCGGAGCTCCCGTCCTTTTCGGACGCACCGCCTTCGCTCTTGGCTTCCTCGGTCGCTTTGGCCTTGGTGGAGCGGCGACGTGTGCGCTTCTTGGGCGCCTCGTCGTCGGACTTCACATCCTGCGCAACCGCCTCGTCGGACTTATCGTCCTTGGCCTCGCTAGCGTCGCTACTGTCATCGCCCTGCTCGGCAGCCTTGCGACGGCGTCCACGGCGGGCCTTGGGCTTGGCCTCCTCTTCTGCGCCAGCGGCTTCGGCGGCGTTTTCAGAGGCAGCGGCTTCGGGCTCATCCTTCGCGGAGGAACCGTCGTCGGCCTGGCCTTCAGCACCCTGCTCGCCATTTTCGTCCTCGCGCTTGCGACCGCGGCCGCCACGGCGTCCACGACGGCGCCGCTTGCGCTTGGGCTTGCCGTCCTCGTCCTCCTCGGACCGCTCCTCGCGATCGCGATTGCGCTGTTGACGGCGGGGACGCTCTTCGGCCTCCTCCTCGTCGTCATCACGCTCGTCGATCACGTCTTCGGCGATGTCTTCCTCGTCGATAATCGGTTCGAAGGCGACCTGCTTTTCGGGTTTGCCGCCCGAGCTGCTGACGGTCATCTTCGCGCCTTCAGCCTCGCTGTTGGGCAGGATCTCGATCGAGACGCCATAGCGCTCCTCGATCTCGGCGAGCTCGGCGCGCTTGGCGTTGAGCACGTAGATCGTGGCTTCCTGGCTGGCACGCAGCGTGATTTCGCGGCCCTTGCCCTTGGCGGCTTCTTCTTCGATGTGGCGCAGCGCGGTGAGGCCGGCGGACGATGCGGTACGCACCAGCCCGGTTCCTTCGCAATGCGGACATTCGCGGGTCGAAGCCTCTAGCACGCCGGTGCGCAGGCGCTGGCGGCTCATTTCCATCAGGCCGAAGCTGGAAATCCGGCCGACCTGGATGCGGGCACGGTCGTTCTTGAGCGATTCCTTAAGGCACCGCTCCACTTTCCGGCTGTTGCTATGCTTCTCCATGTCGATGAAGTCGATCACGACGAGACCGGCCATGTCGCGCAGGCGCAGCTGGCGTGCGATTTCCTTCGCCGCTTCCATGTTGGTGGACAGCGCGGTCTGCTCGATCCCGTGCTCCTTGGTGGAGCGCCCGGAGTTGATGTCGATCGACACCAACGCCTCGGTCGGGTTGATGACGATATAGCCGCCCGATTTCAGCTGCACGACCGGATTGTACATCGCGGACAGCTGGTCTTCCACGCCGTGGCGCTGGAACAGCGGCACCGGATCGGCATATTGCTTCACCTTGCGCGCATGGCTCGGCATCAGCAGTTTCATGAAGGACTTGGCCGACTTGTAGCCATCCTCGCCCTCGACCATCACTTCGTCGATCTCACGGCTGTAGATGTCGCGGATCGCACGCTTGATGAGTGCGCTGTCGGAATGGATGAGCGCGGGCGCGGAGCCCCTCAGCGTACGCTCGCGGATTTCGTCCCACAGGCGGGCGAGATAATCGAAGTCTCGCTTGATCTCCGGCTTGGTGCGCGAAAGACCCGCGGTGCGCACGATGCAGCCCATGCTGCGCGGCAGGTTTAGCTCATCGACGATAGACTTCAGACGCTTGCGGTCCGAAGCGGACGAGATTTTGCGGCTGATGCCGCCACCGTGGGAGGTGTTGGGCATCAGGACGCAGTAACGCCCGGCAAGCGACAGATAAGTGGTAAGGGCCGCACCCTTGTTGCCGCGTTCCTCCTTTACGACCTGGACAAGCAGCACCTGACGGCGATGGATGACATCCTGGATTTTGTAGCGACGGCGTAGTTCCTGGCGCTTTGCACGCGCGGCGTCGCTAGCCTTGGCAGCTGACGAACGACCACCGCCCTTGCGGCCGCGCCCACGACCCCTGCCGCGCCCGCGACCATTGCCTTTATCGCCATGGTCGTCGTCGCCATCGTCAGAAGCATCTTCGCCATCGAGATCGGGCAATTCCCCTTCATCGACGTCGATCGTGTCGACCGAAGTGTCCTTGTCGACCTCAACCAGCTCCGGCTCATCCAGGCCGTTTTCATCGTCGCCCGAATGCTCGTCGGCTTCGGCGTCCAGATCCTCGGCCTCGCGCGCTGCGGCTTCTTCCTCGGCGGCCTCGGCCTCCTCGGCGAGAAGGCGGTCACGATCCTCCTTCGGGATCTGGTAGTAATCGGGGTGGATCTCGGAAAAGGCCAGGAAGCCGTGGCGATTGCCGCCATAGTCGATAAACGCCGCTTGCAGCGACGGTTCGACCCGGGTGACCTTGGCTAGATAGATATTTCCCTTGAGCTGTTCGTGCTCTGCGGATTCGAAATCAAATTCCTCGATCCGGTTTCCTTTGACGACGGCGACACGGGTCTCTTCCCGGTGGCGCGCGTCGATCAGCATACGCGTCGTCATGTAATGTTCTCCGGGCAGGGCGGGCGCGGTCTGCAACGGGCGCGGCTCTGCCGATAGGCTTGAGGCCGGAGGGGCGGGGCAGAGGCTCCGTCGTCCGGCGCGTTTGTGTAAGAAATGCTTCTGCCGCAGCGGCATTTCCTGCGCGCGTGGCGCAGGCGAAATCCGATCGGGGGGCATAGCCCGCCTGCCATGCGCCGCGCGTCCCTTGGGAGGCGGCGTATGTCCGAATTTGATGCCTCATGCAGCGTCAACCTGATTGGTCGCGGCGGAAAAAGTGCCGCTTGATGCCGGTGGCCGGGAAAATGTCCAGGAGACCGGGTCGCGACGATGGCTAGCATCGCCTTGTGGATATCGCAACTTATTTGGATGCGAGAGCGACCGTTAAGCGCTTGTGAGGCGTTGGAATAAGCTGTGCGAATCCATTAACCTTTACGATTAAGCCTGATCGCTAACCGCGTTCGCCAACTCCGCCGAAGCACCTTGTCCCTTATCCCGTTCCCGTCGCGTGGGACAGAGGCAGTCAAGCCAGCGGGGTCAGCAGGGTGCATCGGAGAAAATTGTGGACGCTACGGCGGCAAAGCCGTCATAGGGGGGCTATGGCCGCGCTGTTCCTCTCGCTGCTGTTTGCCGTCTGGCCCGCTCATGCAAGCCGGGTAACCGACATCCGCGCCGAAGAAGGCTCGCTGGTCGTCCAGTTTGACGATCAGGTGGAAAGCGCCTCCATCTTCGGGCTGGAGGGGCCTGACCGGCTCGCGATCGACATTGAGGGCGCCAGTGCGGACGATCTCGGGGCCCGCGACCTTGCTTTCGGTCACCTGCGCGGCGGACAATTCGATGCCGACACCGCGCGTATCGTGCTGGATCTCGACCGGCCGGTGACCGTGTCGGACCTGCGTTTCGCGGCGGATGGGCGCAGCCTGACCATCGAACTGGCCAAGGCGAACGCGGCGGAGTTTGCGCGGCTGCTCGGCCTTGGTCGGCAATCCATTCTGGCGCCCGCCATGGCGCGCCGGGCGCCTGAGCACCGCGGCTACAGTGTCTCGATGAAACTGGCCCGTCCGCGTTCCAGCGGCAACCTGCCGAAGATCTACGGCCGCGACGATCCGCGCCTGCCGCTGGTGGTGATCGATGCGGGGCATGGCGGCCATGATCCGGGCGCGATCAGCCCCTTTGGCGGCCAGCGCGAAAAAGACGTTACGCTGGCCATCGCAAAGCGGGTGCGCGACGAGCTGGTCAAAAGCGGTCAGGCACGCGTGGCGCTGACGCGGGACGACGACAGCTTCATCGTGCTGCAGAATCGCTATGCCATTGCCCGCAAACTTGGGGCGGACCTGTTCATATCGATCCACGCGGACAGCGCGGAGAACGAGGAGGCCACGGGAGCCACCGTTTATACCCTGTCCGAAGTGGCGTCCGATCGGGAGGCACAGAAGCTGGCAGCGCGCGAGAACAAGGCGGATATCATCAACGGGATCAATCTGGGCGTTGCCGGTGACGATCTTTCTTCGATCCTGATCGACTTGACGCAGCGCGAGACCATGAACGTGTCGAGCGATTTTGCTCAGTTGCTGGCGCGTGAGGCCAAGCAGAATATGAAAGTGAAGCAGCATGCGCACCGCTTTGCCAGCTTCGTCGTGCTGAAAGCGCCGGACACGCCCTCCGTGCTGTTCGAAACCGGCTATCTTACCAATGCGGACGATGTCGCTTTCCTCGCCTCCGCCGAGGGCCAGAGGAAAGTGGCTAGCGGAATTTCATCGGCGGTTCAGGTGCATTTCGCCAAGAAGCTCGCCATGCGCTGAGCCGCTGGGGGCGGACGGTCCGGGTTGCTGATTTCCCCAGAAGTGCGCGCAAGACGCCGCGGCCTGCAATTTGCCGCACAGGGCTAGCACATATGGGGAAAGCTGGTAGACGAACCGCCTGATGGAAGAGGCCGACACACCCAATTTCGCCTATCGCCTGCGCCGTGACGCGGGCGGCATGCTGTCCAGGATCTGGCAGAACCGCTGGCTGCGTTACCTGATCTATCTCGGCCTGCTCGGCATTTTGGGCCTCGTCGCGCTGTGGTTCTTCTTTGCGCGTGGGCTGCCTGACGCCAATGCGCTGCTGGAATATGAGCCGCCGCTGCCCACCATCGTCCGCGATGTGAACGGGGAGCCGTTCCACAGCTACGCCCGCGAAAGGCGGGTGCAGCTGCAATATGCCGATTTCCCGCCGCTCCTCGTGCGCGCCTATCTGGCGGCGGAAGACCGCACTTTTTTCGAACATGGCGGGCTCGATTATCCGGGCATCGCGTCGGCGATGCTGGATAATGTCACCTCGTCTGGCCGCGCGCGCGGTGCTTCCACTATCACGCAGCAGGTCGCCAAGAACATCCTGCTGACCAACGAATACAGCTATACCCGCAAGCTGAAGGAGGCGATCCTCGCCTTCCGGATGGAAGATGTCCTTACCAAGCAGCAGATTCTGGAGCTGTACCTTAACGAGATTTACCTTGGGCGGAACGCCTATGGCGTGCAGGCGGCAGCGCAGGCCTATTTCGGCAAGGATGTGGACCAGCTGGCGCTGAACGAGATCGCCTATCTTGCCATCCTGCCCAAAGGGCCGAGCAACTATCGGCCTGAAAATAACGAACAGCGCGCGATCGAGCGGCGCAATTGGGCGCTGGGCGAGATGCGCAGCAATGGCTGGATCACGGACGCGCAGTACGCCCAAGCCGTTGCCATGCCGCTGGGCACCATTGCGCGGCAGGGTAACCAGTTCGCATCCGAAGGCGGTTATTTCGTGGAGGAAGTGCGCCGCCGCCTGATCGACCGGTTCGGCGAAACCGCCGAGAATGGCCCCTACAGCGTCTATGCCGGTGGCCTGTGGGTGCGCAGTTCGTTCAATCCGCAATATCAGGAGTGGACAACCGAGGCGCTGCGCGATGGACTGCAGCGTTACGACGCGGGCAAGCCGTGGAAGAACAATATCGGCACGATCGATCTTGCCGAGGGCAACTGGGCCTCGCAGCTCTCATCGTCCGGCAAGAGCACAGATTACAAGGATTGGCGCATCGGCGTCTATCTTGGCAGTGATGAGATCGGTTTCAGCGACGGCAGCCGGGCGACGCTAACCGGGGTGCCCGCAGCGATGGAACCGGGCATGCTGACTGCCGCCGCGCCGAACGGAAGCAGCTGGGCCGTGCGCAAGATTCCCGAAGTGGGCGGCGGCATGGTGGTAGAGGAACCCACATCGGGCCGTATCTTTGCCATGCAGGGCGGCTTCGACAATCGCCTGTCGAGCTTCAACCGTGCGACGCAGGCGATGCGCCAGCCCGGTTCCACCATCAAACCGTTCGTTTACGCCTCTGCCATCGATCAGGGGATGACACCGGCGACCATGATCGTCGATGGCACGTTCTGCGTCTATCAGGGCGCGGCGCTGGGCCAGAAATGCTTCCGCAACTTCGGCAATGCGGGCGGATCGGGCGCGCACACCATGCGCTGGGGCCTGGAGCAATCGCGCAACCTGATGACGGTTCGCGCGGCCAACGATACCGGCATGCCCAATGTGGTGAAGACCATCAAGACAATGGGGATCGGCGATTATAAGCCCTATCTTTCTTTTGCCCTGGGCGCAGGCGACACCACGGTTGAGAAGATGGTGAACGCCTTTTCGATGCTCGTGAACCACGGCCGCAAGCTGGATCCTACCGTGATCGACTTCGCGCAGGATCGCAGCGGCAAGGTGATCTGGCCGAAGAACTGGAAAGCGTGCAAGGGCTGCAACGCCGATGACTGGAACGGTCAGCCGATGCCGCGCTTCACTCCGGACGGCAAACAGCTGATGGATCCGGTTACCGCCTATCAAGTGGTCCATATGCTCGAAGGCGTAGTCCAGCGCGGCACTGCTACCGTGCTGCGCGATCTGAACCGCCCGCTGTTTGGCAAGACCGGCACCACGACAGGCCCCACCAATGTCTGGTTCATCGGCGGATCGCCGGACCTTGTCGCAGGCGTCTATATGGGTTTCGATCAGCCGCGTAGCCTTGGCGGCTATGCGCAGGGCGGGCGGCTTGCCGCGCCGATCTTCAAGCAGTTCGCACAGAAGGCGTTCGAAGATATGCCCGCGCGGCCCTTCACGGCGCCGGATGGCGTGCGCATGGTGCGGATCGATCGCCGCTCGGGCCGCCGCGTCTATGGCGCATGGCCCGAAGGCGGGCCGATGGATGCGGTGATCTGGGAGGCGTTCAAGCCGGAGACGGAGCCCAAGCGCACTATCCGTACCGAAGAAATCGCCCAGCGAACCGAGCGCCAGAAGCGCCGGCAGGCCTCCGGATCGAAGACTCGCGCCGCACCTGTCCAGGGTGTCAGTGGCACGCAGCGTGATAATGACTTCATGGCGGCCGAGGGCGGCATTTACTAAGGCGTGCAGCTACTGGGCGTCGGCGCGCGCCCGGTGGGAAATTCCCGTGCCGGGGAGCCGATGACTGTGCCTGAGCATTGAGGGCTCATGTCGCTCGGCTCCAAGATCAAGGAAAACATCGTCCTGTTCGGCGCGCTGGCGGCCAATATCGGTATCGCCATCGCCAAGTTCGTTGCCGCCAGCATCACCGGCTCTTCGTCGATGCTGTCCGAGGGCTTCCATTCGATCGTCGACAGCGTGAACGAGGTATTGCTGCTTTACGGCGAACACCGCTCCGATGCGCCGCCGGACCATGAGCATCCCTTTGGCTATGGCCGTGAGCTTTATTTCTGGGCCTTTGTTGTTGCTATTCTGATTTTCTCCGTCGGCGCGGGGCTTTCGATTTATGAAGGCTATAGTCACTGGACCAACCCTGAAACGCTCACGGACCCGACGGTCAATTACATCGTGCTGGGTGTCGCCTTCCTGATGGAAGGAACCAGCTGGTCAATCGCCGTGCGCGAATTCTCCCAGGCTAAGGGCGATCAGGGTTGGTGGGCGGCGATCAAGCAGTCCAAAGACCCGTCGGTATTCATCGTTCTGTTCGAAGATTCCGCAGCGCTGAGCGGCTTGGCGGTCGCCGCACTCGGTGTGTGGGCGAGCCATTATTTCAACATGCCGAAGCTCGACGGTGCAGCCTCCATCGTGATCGGTTTGATCCTGGGCATCGTGGCGGTGCTTCTGGCGCGCGAAGCCAAGGGTTTGCTGATCGGCGAACGGGCCGATCCGGAGATGATTGAGAATATCCGCGCCATGGTCGGCCGGCAGGATTGGGTCAGCGAGGTGAACCATGTGCGCACCATTCACACCGCGCCTAAACAGGTGTTTGTCGCGATCAGCGCGGATTTCGACGACGAGGTTACCATGGGCGACGGCGAACAGCTGATCGAGGAACTGGAAGATGCCCTGCGGGAGGAAATGCCCGAACTCACCTCGATTTATATCCGGCCCGAAAAGGCGGAAAACGCCGCCATCAAACCGAAGGGCGGCGAAGAGGGCTAACGCCATCGCCGTGAAGGGCATGTCCTGACCCGCGGCGATCCTTATGCAGGTCGTTACGGAACCGATCCGGCGTCGCGGTGTTTCCGAAAGTCACGCCCCGTTTGCCTAGGCAATCCGAAAGCGACGGGCTTTTCAGGATGACCCTGTATGAATGACGGCCTCTCGACTTCCCGCCATGAAAAACGCGCGCCCGAAGACATGACGATGGAAGAGAAGGGGGGCGAGGAAGGGCAGGTCTCTCACGCGCCGGAAGAGGGCGCGGCGGTATCGGATTACTTCGCCTTCACCGAAATCTTCAAGCGTGTGCTCTCCACCGCCGATCACGAACTGGAAGCGAGCAACCTCTATCTGTTCTGGAGCGCGCTGGGCGCGGGCGGAGCGCTCGGCCTCACCTTTCTGGCTCGCGTCATCTTTACCGAAAGTGCGGGCGAGATGGAGCCGGGGATCGTCGGTAACATCCTGTATCCCATCGGCTTTCTTATCATTGTACTCGGCCGCTATCAGCTGTTTACCGAGAATACGCTGACGCCGGTGGTGCTGGTGCTGACGCGGCTCGCCAGTCTTGCCAATCTGCTGCGGTTGTGGGTGGTGGTCTTCGTTGGAAACATGGTGGGCGCGATTCTGGTCGCTGCGGCAATTGCCTATTCCAACGTGCTGACGCCCGAGCGAACGCTGAAAGCCATGGAGATGAGCCATCACGCGGTCGAGACGCCGTGGCTGGAAATCTTCTACCGCGGCATCATCGCAGGCTCGATCGTGGCCGCGATGGTCTGGCTGGTCCATGCGGTGCGCGATTCGATCGGCCGGGCGATGGTGATCTATGTGTTGATGTATTTCATCGGTGTGGGATCGTTCTTCCACGTCATCACCTCCTCGATCGAGGCGTTCTACGCGGCGTTTTCCGATCCTGAGGTGAGCTTCTGGGCGCTGTGGCCCAACTTCGTGGCGCCCGTCCTTCTGGGCAATACGATCGGCGGCATCGTGTTCGTCGCGGTGCTGAACTATGCGCAATTTGCTGAGCACAAGGACGGCAAGATGCTGGAACGCTATGGCGACAAGCTGGGCGTGCGGGCCTGGCTGTTCGGCAACGGAAAAGTCCACGATTGATGGGAATGCCGAGCTAAATTCGGAGGCAGCGCTTGAAAGGAAGCTGCCCCATCGCCATTAGCGTCCGATGCAGTATGATATAGTATTACATCGCAGCTGGTGGATGGGATGAGCCGCGAGCTGCTCCTACTTCTTCTGAGCGCAGTTCTTGTCATCGTGGCGATCGTTGCGGCGCTGTCCGCCTTCCGTCCGTCGGCCGGCTGGCGCTGGGCGGAAGGCAAGCGCGCAGGCCAGCTTTCCGCAGGAATATTCCTGGGCGTTGGTTTGCTCCATATGCTGCCCGATGCGGTGCAAGGTTTCGTGCAGGCAGGGAATGGTTTTGCAGCGCCCTTCCTGATCGCTGGCAGCGTGATGATCCTGCTCGCCTGGCTCGAAGGGCACGGGGGAAATCGAGGGGCAGGTGTGCCGCCGCTGCTGGTGGTGGGCGTGCTGACTGCCCACAGCTTGCTCGCCGGAGCATCGCTCGGCGCGATGGCTGGCCGCTCCGCCATGCTCATCCTGTTCGTCACGCTGATCGCGCACAAAGGCGCGGCGTCCTTTGCCTTGGCGAAATTGCTGACCGACAGCGATCTTGAGCGGCGAAGCGCCGTGGTGCTTCAGGCCATCTTCGTCCTGGCCCTACCGATCGGTGCGATTGCCGGGGCGGAGGCGCTGACGCTCGATCAGGAATGGCCGCTCGTCATCCCCACGATCCTGGCGCTGGGCGGGGGCACCTTCCTGCATTTCGGCACCGTCCACTGGCACTTTTCGGGCGAGCGCCACGCGGAGTCGACCGGATGGCCTACCGCGCTCGGCTTCGCCCTGATGGCCGCGGTCGCGCTTCTGGCCCACGGCTGAGCCGAACCTTATTTCTCCAGCGGCAGTCCCAGCGCGTGCGCCATGAGCGCGTAGATCGCGTTCTGCTCGATCGTACCGCTGACCAGATAGGCATCTGGCCCGCTCGCTTTCAGCGCCACATCCTCGCCAGAATGAGTCTCCGCGCTCGTTGGGACGAGCGACTGCTGAAGATAGTCTTTTTCGGTGGTGTTCACGGCGGCGGGATCGGGCCGCTCGGCCGTGGTCACTGCGCCCGGCCCGTTCGCATAGCCCAGCGTGGTGTAGGCTTTTCCGTCCTTGGTTCCCGGCGCACCGTCCTCGCCGGCGTTGACGGTGCCCAGGATCGGGTTTCCGCGCACCGGATAGCCCGCCATCGTGAAGACATGGCTGTGGTCCGCCGTGACGAGAACCATCGTATCCTTCGGATCGGTCAGCTCCAGCGCGGTCGCCACCGCCTCATCCATCGCCGCGAAATCGCTGAGCGCACGGTAGGCGTTGCCGGCGTGGTGCGCATGGTCGATACGCCCGCCCTCCACCAGCAGCACGAAGCCGTTGGGATTGCCCTTCAGCCGCTCGATCGCCGCCGCGGTCATCTGCGCAATGGACGGCTCCTTGCCCGGATCCTCGACGCGGTCTGCCTCGAACTGCATATGGCTGGGCTCGAACAGCGCCAGCACGGGCTTGCCGTCCGCAGGGAGCGCCGCGAATTGCGCGCCGTTCCAGATGTAATGGCCTTGCGTTTTGGCCATCCAGGCGGCGGCAAGGTCCTGCCCGTCCTTCCGCGCGCCGGTCTTGCCGGGATATTCGGGATCGGCCTGACCCACCTTCAGAAAGTTCGCGCGCCCGCCGCCCATCATGACATCGAAGCCGCCGCCATGGTTCCAGTCGACCAGTTGCTGCGCGATGTCTTTACAGCCCGCCGCCTTCGCCTCGTCCGGCAGCACGGCGTCGTTCTCCCAGTCGCGATTGGCGACATGCGCATAGGTGGCGCCCGGCGTTGCGTGGGTAATCCGTGCGGTCGAGATGATCCCCGTCGCGCGGCCTGCATCGGCGGCCTGCTCGAACAGGCTCTCGACAGGCGCGCCGAGCGAGGCGGCGCAATCATCGGTCACGACGGATGGTGCCATGCCGAGCGTGCCGCTGCGCGTCTTCGTGCCGCTGAAAATTGCCGTGGCGGTGGCCGCACTGTCGGGCACCTGAAAGTCGGTGGAGTAGGTCTTGACGATGGCGCTATAGGGCAGGGTGTCTAGTGCCGCGACATGGCTTTCGCCATCCTCGCCGCGCTGTTCGCCCTCGAAGATGCGGCCGGCGGTAATGGTGCCCACACCCATGCCGTCACCGATGAAGATGATCAGGTTCTTGGCAGGCCCCTCGATCCGCTGCCTTGCAACCTGCCGCTGGATATAGGCTGCAGCCTCTGCGCGATATTGCGCGGCGGTCTTGGCGCGTGCGGCGGCGGGTTCCTGCGGCACTTCGCCGGACAGCACGCTCTCCGCCTGCGGAAGGCTTGCATCGGTCGGCGGCGGCGCTGCCGTGCTGCCGCCCATCTGGGCGTTGGCGGCGCAGCCTGCAAAGAGAAGCGGAAGAAGGGTAAGGGCAGCGCGCATCGATCATGACTCCGAAAGACGGGATTGCCGGCGCTTTCCCACAGGCCCGTTACAGCTGCAAGACGGCACGCGCGTCGCCGCGATCAGCGGGGATAGAGCCCGGCGAACATTTATCAGGCAGGCTAATCCCGGCCATCGCGCGTTGATCGACACAGCCCGGCTATCTCGCCGGCAGGAGACCGATCCGATGTTCACCCAGCTCAATCCGCCGCTGCCTGTTACGGTGATCGATCGCGGGAAGGGCTTGGCCCTCGCGGTCATCGATTACGGGCCGGAGCACAACATCATCTGGGTCACGGCAATCGACAGCACCGGTGAAATCTGGTGCGCACCGAACCCGAAGGTGCGCATGCAGAATAACTGGACCATGGGCCGGATGCAGACCGGTGGTGAACCCGGTGGGGAAGGGGCAAGCGCCGAAAACCGCTGAGACGCCATCGGCAAGGACGGCGGCGCTAGCATTGATTAATCGATCCGGTAATCGATTGGCGTCATCGTCCCGTTATTGCTGGTCGGCGCGCTGCACGCCGTAAGGCCGATTATCAGATCCATTTCGGCGCGAAAGCTGATGCAATCGCCGGCTTTGGACAGCGGCGGTTCCACGCTGAAGCGGCCTGTTTCTCCGTTCACGGGCACGTTCATGAAGATGTTGAACGCACAAGGAATGGCATCTGCGCCGATACCGAACGGCTCCAGCGCCGCGGCCAGATTGCCGAAACAGCCGCGATGCGGATCATCATCGCCGTATAGAATACGAAAGGTATCCTTCGAACAGGGCGTCAGCAAGAAGTCGTGCCGCCCGACATCGTCTCGTTCGATATGCAGCATGATGTTGCTGCGGTTCGAATAGAGCTTGTGGTCCGTCGTCAGGTAAATCGTGTCCTGATAGTCGAAGGTCCGCCCGTTCGAAATCAGCTCACGCGGGTCCGCCTTGTTGTAGGCGACCATATCGCTCACCTGCTCGCCCTCCGGATCGCAGACGGTCAGCCGCTGGCCACGCTTCAGTTCGAAGGCGGTGCCGCTACGGCGGGGAATACGGGTCATCTCGGTCATGCAAATTCCCCTGTCGGTTCCGGGCGGCGGTAGGGCGCGGACCAGCCGGCGGGCACCGCACGTCCGCTATATTGGCGCGCTTCGGACGTCTCGCCATGGCGCGCAAGCATCGGGTTTTCCGAGCCTTGCAGCGACCGGTCGCGCGCCAGAATCGCACCGCGCAGCTTTTCGTAGCGGCCCGTCTCGCGCAGCCGCTCGAACTGACCATGCAGGTTGAAGATCAGCGTAGGATAGCGGAAGCGCCGCGCCTTGCGGCTCGCGCCGGGGTGCAGGCCGACGACGAAGAAGGCCGATCCGCCGAAACTGAGCGAAAAATGCGGATTGTCCGGATCGGTGCTGATGTCTTTGTCCTGCCGCTGACCGAGCCAGACGTCCTTGTCCGTCATCGATTGGATGCGCGCCCACATATGCTGCTCGAACGTCTTCTCGTTCATCACCCGCGGCGCGCCGTAAATTACGGCGAAGGAGCGGAAAAGCTTCGGCTCGGCCTGATCATGGCCAGCGAACGCCATCAGCCGCCGGTGCACCTCCAGATCGTTCCAGCTCGATGCGATCGAGCGGGCGGTCACGATCTCCAGTTGCCGCTTGCCGAGCGCCGATTTGGCGCCGACGCACGGGAAGCGCGTGTCCGAGATAAAGTTTCGCAAGGCGTCGGGCGGGGTAGGGTGGGTCAATCGCTGCGCTTTTCGGGAGAGCCGCCCGCGCTGCCGATCGGCGCGCAAGCGGTTAAGAAAGGGGGATTTAGCAGGCCAACGCCGCCACCATGCTGCCGTTCCTCGCAATCGGCCTAACCTTTACTTCATCGCGCGATCGACTAATTCCACTAGACACATCCAAAAGCGGAGTTTCTTCATGCGCGCAGAAGCGCAAGCCTTGGTCGACCGTATCGACGCCGCCCTCGCCCTCGTCCGGCGCTCGCTCGATTGGGAGCGCGCGCTCCGCCGCCTGGACGAGCTGAATGCCCGCGTCGAGGACCCGACCTTGTGGGACGATCCCAAGCAAGCCGAAAGCGTGATGCGCGAGCGTCAGCGGCTAGACAAGAACATTGGCGCGGCCAAGGACATCGAGGCGGAGAAGGCCGATACGGTCGAGCTGATCGAGATGGCCGACAGCGAAGGCGACAGCGAGATGGCGGACGAGGCGCTGGCTTCGCTCGCCGCGCTCGCCGAACGCGCGGACCGCGACAAGGTGGAGGCGTTGCTTGGCGGCGAAGCGGACGGCAACGACACCTATCTGGAGATCCACGCCGGCGCCGGCGGCACCGAGAGCAACGACTGGGCCGAGATGCTTCTGCGCATGTACCAGCGCTGGGCCGAGGGGCGCGGCTACAAGGTGGAGATGGTCGAGTATCAGGGTGGCGACAGTGCAGGCATCAAGTCCGCCACGCTGCTGATCAAGGGCGAGAACGCCTATGGCTATGCCAAGACGGAGAGCGGCGTGCACCGCCTGGTGCGCATCAGCCCCTATGACAGCTCCGCGCGCCGCCACACCAGCTTCTCCAGCGTCTGGGTCTACCCCGTGATCGACGACGACATCTCGATCGAGATCAACGAGAGCGACCTCAAGATCGACACCTACCGCGCATCCGGCGCAGGTGGGCAGCACGTCAACACCACCGACAGCGCCGTGCGCATCACCCACGTGCCCAGCGGCATCATCGTCGCCAGCCAGAACGACCGCAGCCAGCACAAGAACCGCGCCGAGGCGATGGGCATGCTGAAGGCCCGCCTGTACGAGGCCGAACTGCGCGAGCGCGAGGAGCGCGCCATGGCTGAGCATGCGTCGAAGTCCGACATCGGCTGGGGCAGCCAGATCCGCAGCTACGTCCTGCAGCCATACCAGATGGTGAAGGACCTGCGCACCGGCACCACCAGCACCGCGCCCGGCGACGTGCTGGACGGCGCGCTCGATCCCTTCATGGCTGCCGCGCTCGCCCAGCGCGTGACCGGAGAGGCGGTTGAGGTCGAGGACGTCGACTGATGGAGGCGCGCCGCCCCGCGCCCTTGCTGATGCTGCTCGCGCTCGCGGCCTGCCAGAACGGCAGCGCCGGCGCGCCGGGCGACGCGGCGTTCCCGGAGGCGAACCGGCCTGTCGCAAGTGTCGTCGCCACCCAGTTCAGCAACGAGCCCGCGCGCGAGGCCGCGAACGAGGCGCAGGTGGTGATGGACTGGGCGGGCGTGCGGCCCGGCATGACGGTGGCGGACATCGGCGCGGGCGAGGGCTACTACACCGTGCGCCTGGGCGAGCGGGTGGGCGGCAAGGGCCGCGTTCTGGCGCAGGACATCGACCAGGCGGTGCTGACCCGGCTGGGCGAGCGCGTGGCGCGCGACCGGCTGGACAACGTCTCCATCAAGCTGGGCGCGCCGGACGATCCGCGCCTGCCGGAGGCCAGTTTCGACCGCGTGTTCATGGTCCACATGTACCATGAGATCGCGCAGCCCTACGCCTTCCTGTGGCGCCTGCGGCCCGCGCTGAAGCCGGACGGCGAGGTGATCGTGGTCGATGCGGACCGGCCCACCAACCGCCACGGCACCCCGCCCGCGCTGCTGACCTGCGAGCTGGAGGCCGTGGGCTACACCCGCACCGGGTTCGAGCTGCGGCCGGACATCGGCGCCTATATCGCCCGCTTCCGCCCCAGCGGGGAGCGGCCCGATCCGGGCGCGATCCAGCCATGCCCGGCGCCGGAGCCCGCCGCGGGCTGAGCTGCGCGCGGCGGGATGAACGGCCCGCCGGATACAAGCACGCCCCCGCCCGTTGACCCGGCATCCCACCAACCAAGGAGCGATGCCATGAGCGACCACCCCAAGCAGGACGATGCCTCCAACAGCCCGCCCCCGCGCGAGCCGGACGGCAAGCTGAGCCCGGACGAACGCCGCGGATCGGACAGCAGCCACCCGCAGAAGCAGCGCAACGAGCCCGTGATGCCCGCAGACCGCAACGACTGACCCCGCGCGGCCGGAGACACCCGGCCCGCACCCCCGGCGCGGGGGCGAGCGGCCCCGAAGCAAAGGGCAGCTTCACACAGCTTCACACTGTCCAGAGCCGAAAACCGCCGCCCCCAAAGCGCTCCCGCCCACAGACTCACCCCGCGAACCCCGCGCCCGGACGAAGGCGAGGCGGTATAATCGCCAGCGAATGCAACAACATGAGCCATGCCCGCCTTATCGCATAGCGGCGGGGCTGTAGGACAGCATCATATCGTCCAGACGCCGTTACTCTATACGCCATTGACCTATGCGCCAGTGAAGCATATCATTCCCAAATGACCACCTTGCAGACTGTCGTGGAGCTTCCCGAATTTCTGCGACGCGCCAAGGCGATCATGGACGACACAGAGCGCATCGCGCTGGTCAATTTCGTCGCGGCGCAGCCAGACAGCGGCATTTCGCTAGGTGGCGGCCTGCGCAAGATGCGGTTTGCGCGGCCCGGTGGCGGCAAGAGTGGCGGATATCGGATCGTCTATGTGTTCGGCGGGCGAGGGACGCCGATCTTCCTCCTCACCGTGTTCGCCAAGAACGAAAAGGACAATCTCGGTCGCAAGGAGCAGGCCGAGCTCGTGGAACTGAGCAAGGCCCTGCTGGCCCGTTATGGAGACGATGGATGAGTGCGTTCGAGAGCATCAAACAAGGGCTGATCGAGGCGATCGATTATACCGAGGGCAGCGCTGCGGAAGCGCGCGTCCACCATGTGGAGGTACCGGTCGTGGACGTTGCCGCGATCCGTGCCGAGACCGGTTTGTCCCAAGCCGAATTCGCTCGCAGCATCGGCGTTGCCAAAGGCACGCTCCTCAACTGGGAACATGGCCGGCGCCAGCCGACCGGCCCCGCGCAAGTGCTGTTGGCGATGATCGCCAAGCGCCCGAGCTTGGTGGGCGAGATGTTGCGGTAATTGAGACTTTCGCTCAGTATTTTCAGTGCGACGGCCAAATATCGACTGTTATCAATCCTCCGCGAAGAAATCTTGAGTATGCTGCCGAATTATTTCGATTACGAAGAGAGTCCACAGGTATTCCACTACACCTCAGTTTTAGGTGCATTAGGTATTATTGAATCCCACTCTATCTGGCTGACTGAATATAGCTCTCTTAACGACACTCAAGAGTTTCTGTATGGCAAGGAACTATACTTTGACGCGCTCAAGAAGTTTACCGATCGAGAAGTTCCAAAAACGGTTGAGTATATAGCTGCGTTGGCTTTTGACGATCTTCAAAAGCGAACCAATATGCTAATTAGCAGCTTTAGCCTAATTCCAGACGACCTTAGTCAGTGGAGAAGCTACGCGGATAATGCCCGCGGTTGCGTCATAAGTATAGACTCGGAGTATTTGTCTGAAGATGCAGGTGTTGCAATTAGGAAAGTCGTTTATGATAAAGCCGTAATGCAATCTCTGACTTTTGCTAGCATCGACGTTCTGATTGAACAATATCAGGAAAATCCTACTAACATAGATACTCTTTACGATTACGCGCGACGTGCGGCGGTTGATCTTTTTTCATACAAGCACCCTGCATTTGCGTCTGAGCAAGAAGTTCGTATTTCGCGATTGGTTTTGGAAGACATAGAGTCGGAACACCTTTTTAAGGATGTAGGCGGGAGTTCACGAAATGGGCATGTTCCGTCACTCGATATTCAAAGTCGCAACGGGCCATTCGGGGACGCACGTTTTATCGCATTACCACTACAGAAGCCGAACGAGCTATCTGCAATAAAGGCAGTTGGATTGGGCTCGGCAATTGACCTCGCGGACAAGCAAAAGATTCTCGAAGCCATTGAGAAATTAGATCGTAGTATTCCGACCTGGCAATCGCGCATACCTTACAGAACGTGAAAACTACATCAAAAGGCGGGCAGAATATGAGCGAACCGGAGAGTGATGAGGCTCAGTCTCCTGTAGTATGCAAGAATTGTTTTAAGGACCCTGGTTTACGTTTGATGTTTCCGGAAGATCGCGCAGCAGAGGGGATTTGTCCCAATTGCGGTAAGTATACTAAAAACCTTCTGGGAGAAGACGGCTTAAAAAGGCTTGCATATCAATTCTTTGTGCGCGGAAGTCATGTGTACACTGATTATGGCGGTGCTCCCCGCATTCAATTTAACGCACATCAACGGGGCTCGGTGACGTTCAGAGGAGGGCTACAAGAGGATGCCCAGCTGATAGAGCACATCCTTCATATAGGATTTTTCGAGTACGGCCCCCGTCTTTGGATGATCGGCGAAATAGAGCCCTTAAAAGAGCTCCAAGACAAGAAAACGCGCCGGAAGCAAGTTAAACGTATCATCGAGGAGTTTCCGGAGGCGATCATAACCGATAGAGAGCAATTCTTTCGCGTTCGTAAAAGCCCTAGGCAACCGGGAAGTTCTTTTGAGTACGATGCACCTCCAGCAGCGCTTCGCGGCAAAGGCCGCTTAGAGAGTCGCAATACCTCAGTCTTTTACGCTTCTCAAGATCTAGAAATCTGCGTTCACGAAGCCCGATTTGCGGCTGGTGATGAGTTATACTGCGCGACACTCCAGCCGAGCCGAGATCTTCGAATGCTGGATCTAGCCGCAATACTTAACGAAGACGTATCTGAGTTCGAGAGCTTAGACTTGGCTGTGAACATGGTGTTCCTTGCAGGAAGCCATTCTTACGCTATTTCGAGAGCTATTGCGCGGGAGGCTCGTCAGGCAGGTTTTGACGGAATTATCTATCCGTCCTTTTATAGTTTGCTTCGAACGGGTGGAAGTCCTGTCGAAACTGCTTTCGGCCTCTCGTTGAGACGGTTTGGTGACAAGGAATACGAGCGAGCGAAAATTATAAGAAATTTCGCCCTCTTTGACTACCCGGTTCGCGATGGACTCGTAAAAGTAATCGGAATAAATCGGCTCGAAATAACAACGGCCCGATACGGAATAGTGATCGGGCCGGTATGATAGGGCTTTGTTTCCGTATCACGCCTGTACGTTCGAGCAATAAACGCCTCCTGCGGGATCGACACATTGCCATACTCCCGCATCTTCGCTTTGCCCTTTTTTCTGCTTTTCCAACAGCTTCTTCTCCCGGCTGATGTCGCCGCCATAGCATTTGGCGGTCACGTCCTTGCGCATGGCGCTGATCGTCTCGCGGGCGACCACCTTGGCGCCGATCGCGGCCTCATGCAGCCTTGATCGAGGACAGTGGCAGATCGGTCATTTCGAGGCGGCTCAAGTCCAGCTTGCCCGATGCGCCGTCGATATCCAGGCCGACGACATGGCCCTCCGCGTCGAAATCTACGTTAAGCCCATCGGCGATCTCTCTGCTCTCGGCAGAGGCCATGTCGCGCAGTTCGATATAGAGGCTGTCCGTCTCCGGATAATAATGCAGTTTCATGCGCTTTGGTCCTCGCGAAAGCCCCGGTCCAGAAAGGCGTTGTGGATGGTTTCGCCATCTTCCAGCTTTACCACGCGCAGGATGCGCTGCCGTTCTCCGTCTCGCGAGGTTAACACGGCGCTTCGACAAGCTCAGCGCGAACGGGCGAGGAGTGTGAAATTATCCCGAAGCCTTAACCGGATCAAAGTACCACTTTGATCCGATCCATCACTCCTCCCCCATCCGCAGTGCCGCAATAAACGCTTCCTGCGGAATCGACACATTGCCGTATTCGCGCATTTTCGCCTTGCCCTTTTTCTGCTTTTCCAGCAGCTTTTTCTTCCGGCTGATGTCGCCGCCATAGCATTTGGCGGTGACGTCCTTGCGCATGGCGCTGATCGTCTCGCGGGCGATCACCTTGGCGCCGATCGCGGCCTGGATCGGGATTTTGAACAGGTGGCGGGGGATCAGGTCCTTCAGGCGCTCGCACAGCTGGCGGCCGCGGATTTCGGCCTGCTGGCGGTGGACGACCATGCCGAGTGCGTCGACCGGCTCGTTGTTCACCAGGATGTTCATTTTCACGAGATCGCCTTCGCGGAGGCCAATCTGCTCGTAATCGAAGCTGGCATAGCCGCGCGATATCGACTTCAGACGGTCGTAGAAATCGAACACCACCTCGTTCAGCGGCAGCTCGTACACCACCTGCGCGCGGCCGCCGACATAGGTCAGCTCCGTCTGGATGCCGCGCCGGTCCTGACACAGCTTCAGGATGGAGCCGAGATAGTCGTCCGGCGTGTAAATGGTCGCCTTGATCCAGGGCTCCTCCATATGATCGATATGGACCGGATCGGGATAATCGGCCGGGTTGTGGAGGAACTGCACGCTGCCGTCGGTCATCGTCATGCGGTAGACGACGGACGGGGCGGTGGTGATGAGATCGAGATCATATTCGCGAGTGAGGCGTTCCTGGATGATCTCCAGATGCAGGAGGCCGAGGAAGCCGCAGCGGAAGCCGAAGCCGAGCGCGGCGCTCGTTTCCATCTCGAAGGTGAAGCTGGCGTCGTTGAGGCGCAGGCGGCCGATGCTTTCGCGCAGTTTCTCGAAGTCCGCGGCGTCCACCGGGAAGAGGCCGCAGAACACCACCGACTGCACTTCCTTGAAGCCCGGCAGCGCCTTGTCCGCGCCGCCCTTCACGGTGGTGATGGTGTCGCCCACCGCGGTGTCGGCTACTTCCTTGATCTGCGCAGTGATGAAGCCGATTTCGCCGGGGCCGAGTTCGGGCAGCTGGGTGATCTTGGGCTTCATGCAGCCCACGCGGTCCACCAGGTGCTGCGAACCCTGCTGCATGAAGCGGATGTTCATGCCCTTCTTCAGCACGCCGTCCATCACGCGCACCAGGATGACGACGCCCAGATAGGGATCGTACCAGCTATCGACGAGCATGGCTTTGAGCGGCGCGTCGCGGTCTCCCGTCGGGGCGGGGATGCGCTGGACGACGGCTTCGAGCACGTCCTCGATCCCGATGCCGGACTTGGCGCTGGTGAGCACCGCATCGTCCGCGGGGATGCCGACGATATCCTCGATCTCGGTGCGGACCTTGTCGGGCTCGGCCGCGGGCAGGTCGATCTTGTTGATGACGGGCACGATCTCATGGTCATGCTCGATCGACTGGTATACATTGGCCAGCGTCTGCGCCTCCACGCCCTGCGCGGCGTCGACGACGAGCAGCGCGCCCTCGCACGCGGCGAGCGAACGGCTGACCTCATAGGCGAAATCGACATGGCCGGGCGTGTCCATCAGGTTCAGCTGATAGGTCTCGCCATCGGCGGCGGTGTAATCCAGCCGCACGGTCTGCGCCTTGATGGTGATGCCGCGCTCACGCTCGATATCCATATTGTCGAGCACCTGGCTCGACATCTCGCGCTCGGTCAGCCCGCCGGTCAGCTGGATGAGGCGATCGGCCAGGGTGGACTTGCCATGGTCGATATGCGCGATGATGGAGAAATTACGGATTTTGGAGAGGTCTGTCATGTCGAGCGCGCAAATAGCCTGCGCGGGCGCGGCTGTCATCCGGCATGTGGCGGTGCCATTGGCGCGGGCCGGAACATGGCCGGCCCGCGCGCTGTCTTCGGAAGATGCGCTTCCGGAATGTTTTGTCGATGCTGCCTTACATCGGGGGGGTTAGACCGTCCTTACCGACAGCGACGAACTGCGCCGCGGCTGCACTGGCGGGCTTTTTGATGAAAAGCTTCTGGCCCGCCTTAAGGATGGACCGGTCCGCAGGCTCGAAGCGCACGATCGGTGTACCTTCGGGAACGGCGACCTCGGCGGTGCCGCCTTCGTAGGCGATGGTCAGCGCCTTTCCGGCATTGCCTCCGCTGGTGGCGTCCGTCACCGTGCCGTTGGTCATGGCGCTCTGCTGCTGAACGGTGCCGTTGGTCATGGCGCTCTGCTGCCGGACCGTACCATTCGTCATCGCGCTGGATCCGCCGCTACCACCGCCGTTGGCCGCCATCACGCCGGGGGTATCCCATTCATAATGGCCTTCGCCGCTACCGCGCATGGATTCGGGGAATATCACCACCTCCACGGCGCGCAGCGCGTCCTTCGGCCCCGTCGTCGCGGTGCCGATGAAGTCGCCGTCCTTTACGTCGGCGAGCGTTGCCGGAACCACCCAGGCGTAAGCGGTGTCGTTGCCGGTCGGCACGTCCACGCTCTGGCCATCATAGGTTTGCACGGTGAGCGATGCATCGGTCATCGCGGTCAGCGCGCCGCGCACATGGTCGGCGGCGACGGCGGGTGCCTGCGCTGCACCGGCATCGGCGGCGGCTTCGGTGGACGGCTGTGCTTCGGGCTGTTCGCCGCCGCCGCTGCAGGCGGCAAGCGCGGCCATACCGACGCCGGAGAGGGCGAGTTTGATCAATCGCATGGGGAAGACCTTTCTTCAGGCCCAGACCGATCCAGCGGAAGGCCGGAAGTTTATCGGCGGGCGAGCCCGCATAACGCGGCGATACAAGGCGGAGTTCCGCTCCTGTCCGCTGGCTCGAGGCCGCGCGCAGCCAATGCGGGGGGCGCGCCGATCAGAGCGGTGGGGGCGCTACGCTGAGGTCGCTTGCGCGCTGCAGCACCAGATGGGTTTGATAATAATATTTCTCGGTCGGCCGGCCATTGGCTACGAACACGATGCGCACGCGCCGCGCGGTGCCGCGAACGGCGATGCGTTTGCCGTCCAGAAACTCGGCCGGATCCGCGCCGAAGCGTTCGCGCAAATGCGCCTGCATGGCGGGGGTGAGAACCACGCTCAGATTGCGCGGATCGCGATAATCGGGTTGCGAATTGAGATAGAGCCGTCCGGCATCGGCGATCCCGCTGCCGCGCACTGTCATCTCGAACAGGCCGCTGACGCCTTGCGGAGCCACTTCGGCTGCGTTCATCACCGCCTGCTCAGGCGTTAGGCGCACCAGCGGCGCGGACGAACGGCTGACCCCGTTGGCGGTTGGCGCGCAGGCGGCAAGCCCGAGCAGCGCCGCGCCAGCTATCCCTGGGTTGAGCACCGGCATACGCAGTGGGCCCCGGCGGCGGGCGGTCGCAGATCGGGGCGGGCGGCACGGAGCGATTGCGTTCATCGACCGATGTCTTCGCCGTGCGCAATTCCGATTGCAAGCTTCGAAAATCGGCATAGACATTTCTCCCGGCTGTATGCCGGACGTGGTGGGTGGGCCTTCGCGTTCCAGGGAGAGGTCCAACCTTACATGATATTCGGACGCGTAAAACCGCTCGATGCGATCCTCGCAACGGCGGAAAAGAAGTCGCTCACGCGCACACTCGGGCCGTGGCAGCTGACGCTGCTCGGCGTCGGGGCAATCATCGGCACCGGAATTTTCGTGCTGACGTCGGAGGCCGCACAGAAGGCGGGCCCCGGCATGATGTGGAGTTTCGTCATAGCCGGCCTCGTGTGCGCCGTCGCCGCCCTCTGTTATTCCGAGCTGGCTTCGATGGTGCCGGTGGCCGGTTCCGCTTATACTTATACCTACGCCGTGATGGGCGAGCTTTTGGCCTGGATGGTCGGCTTCGCGCTCATTCTGGAATATGCGGTATCCGCCAGCGCAGTTTCGGTCGGCTGGTCGGGCTATTTCGTCGGCTTGCTGGCGAATGCCGGGATAAACCTGCCACCCGCGCTAACCCAGGGTTTTTACGCGCCGGGCGGGTTCATCAACCTGCCGGCCATGCTGATTGCGCTGGTCATCACCGGCCTCTTGATGATCGGGACGACCGAGAGCGCGCGGGTGAACGCGGTGCTGGTGACCGTGAAGGTCACCGCGCTCGTCATCTTCATCGTCATCACGCTTCCCATGCTGAACGGGCAGAATTTCCAGCCCTTCATGCCCAATGGCTGGACCGGGCCGGGCCTCGGCTCCGGTCTTGGCGCGCTGGGCGCGGCGGCCTCCATCTTCTTCGCCTATGTCGGCTTCGACGCGGTTTCGACCGCGGCGGAGGAAACGGTAAATCCGCAGCGCAATGTGCCGATCGGCCTGATCGGTGCGCTCGGCATCTGCACGGTGTTCTACCTGCTGGTGTCCGCCGGTGCGATCGGCACCGTGGGCGCGCAGCCCATCATGGGGCCGGACGGCGGGCTCTTGCAGCCGGGAAGCACGCCCTTCGCCGAACGCTGCCAGAGCCTGCTCGCCATGGGCCGCGAGCCGCTGGTCTGCTCCAAGGAGGCGCTGGCCTTCGTGCTGCGCGAGGCGGGGCATCCCTGGCTGGGCAATGCCATCGGCATCGCCGCGTTCCTGGGCCTGCCTTCGGTGATCCTGATCATGCTGTTCGGCCAGACGCGTATCTTCTTCGTGATGTCGCGCGACGGCCTGCTGCCCACGGGCCTTGCGAAAATCCATCCCAAGTGGAACACGCCGCACGTCATCACCATGATCACCGGCGTTGCGGTGGCAGCGTTCGCCGCGTTCCTGCCGGTGGGCAAGCTGGCCGATATCTCCAACTCGGGCACGCTGTTCGCCTTCTTCATGGTGGCGCTGTCGGTGCTGATCCTGCGCCGCACCCAGCCGGACCGGGAGCGGCCGTTCAAGACGCCGTTCATCTGGATCGTCGCGCCGCTCGCCATCATCGGCACCGTCGGGCTCTATGTCAGCCTGCCGGTGGAGGCGATGCTGGTGCTGCCGATCTGGGGCGGCATCGGGCTGGTGATCTATTTCCTCTACGGATATCGCAAGAGCAACGTCGCGCGCGGCATCGTGGACGTGCCGGAGCTGGACAGCGACGCGCCGCCGGAACCGGTGCCGCCGCATAATTGATTGCGGGCGGGAAGAGATTGGAGGGGCAGGGGATATTCTCCTGCCCCTTTTTGTTGCCCGTCTCCGAACCAGCTCGCGCGGAGCTTGTTGAAGCACCGGTCTTCTTTTCGGCCCAGCGCCCAACCGTTAGACAGTACGCCCCTTCGACAGGCTCAGGGCGAACGGATGTTTTCAAGTAGGGCCCAACCCCCTTGCCCTCGCGCGTCACGTCGCTAGCCTCGTCCGCGAAGGAGAGTGCCGCCATGCGCCATATCGCGATCGTCGGATCGGGCCCTGCGGGCTATTACACCGCGGAGGCCGCGCAGAAGGCATTCGGGGAGGATGTGCGGATCGATATTCTCGATCGGCTGCCGACGCCCTTCGGCCTCATCCGCTTCGGCGTGGCGCCCGATCACCAGTCGATCAAGAAGGTCGCGCGCCGTTATGAGAAGGTGGCGCTGAGCGACAATGTGCGCTTCGTCGGCCATGTCACGGTGGGCGAGGACATTGCGATATCCGAGCTGATGGAGCTGTATGACGCGGTGGTACTGGCCACCGGCGCGCCGCACGATCGCACGCTCGATCTGCCGGGCAGCGATCTGGCCGGGGTATACGGCAGCGCATCCTTCGTCGGCTGGTATAACGGTCATCCCGATTTCGCCGATATCGATCCGCCGCTGGACGGGCGCGACGTGGTGGTGATCGGCAATGGCAATGTGGCGCTGGACGTGGCGCGCATCCTGTCCAAGACCACGCAAGAGTTCGCGGGCAGCGATATCGCCCGACATGCGCTGGATGCGCTGGAGACGGCGGCCACGCGGACGATCACCATCCTGGGCCGCCGCGGGCCGCACCAGATCGCCATGACGCCCAAGGAACTGGGCGAGCTGGGGGAGCTGGAAAACGCCGCGCCGAGCGTCGATCCGTCGGATTTGCCGCCCGAGGCGCAGGATGAGGGGCTGGAGCCGGGCCAGCGCAAGTCGGTCGCCCTCCTGCGCGACTTCGCCGCGTGCGCGGATGGCGCGGGTAAGGGCAAGACGATTATGTTCGATTTCTTCGCATCACCGGTCGAACTTCTCGGAGAGGAGCGGGTCGAAGGAGTGCGGGTGGAGCGGACCGAGCTGGACGGCGAACATCGCCCGCGCGGCACGGGCGAGACCTACGATCTCCCCGCGCAGCTCGTCGTCACCTGCATCGGCTATCGCAGCCCGCGCATCGAAGGTGTGCCCTATGATGAAGGCGCGGGGCGTTTCGCGAACGAGGACGGCCGCATTCTTCCAGGGCTCTATTGCGTCGGCTGGGCGCGGCGCGGGCCGACGGGGACGATCGGCACCAATCGCCCCGACGGCTATGAACTGGTCGATCGCATCGCGCAGGATATCGGCGCGGGCGCGGGCAAGGCCGGCCGTGCCGGGCTGGACGCGCTGCTGGAAGAGCGCGGGGTCGAGATTGTGACCTTTGCCGACTGGCAGAAGATCGACGAGGCGGAGATGGCGCGCGCCATGAAGGGCGCGCCGCGCGAAAAATTCGTTCGGGTGGAAGACATGATCGCCGCGCATCGGGGCGAATGAGGCACCAAAAACTTGCCGCCGCCGTCCTTGCGGCTGGCTAACGCTTCGAAACCGTTATCGGCCTGTTGAAGGGAGCAGGGTTCGATTTCATAGGGAGAGTGCGCAAGATGGCGGTCCTCTGAATGGCGGACGCCCGAACTTCGGAAGACGCGGTCTTTCTGCTCGCACTGACGATATGGCTGATTTCTTCACGGGCAACCGGCTGGCTGAACAAAAAAACCTGAAGATGGGTGCAGCCAAGGTCTTCCAGCATCTTTTGCTGCTCGGCGGTTTCCACACCCTCGGCGACAACGGCCATGGACAATTGGCGAGCCAGGCCGACTACGGCCGTGACGATCGCCTTGGCCGCCTGCGACCCCTCGATCTCGGAAACGAACGATTTGTCGATCTTGACCGTATCGAAGGTAAATCGCTGGAAGTAGCTGAGCGAGGAATAGCCGATGCCGAAATCGTCGATCGAGATGCGGATGCCGATGTCGCGCAGTTGCTGGAGCTGCGCAAAGGCTTCATGAGCATTCTGGATGACCAGGTTTTCGGTGACTTCCAGCTGAAGCCGTCCGGCGGGCAGGCCGGTCTCCTCAAGGACGGTCAGGATCGTCTCGACCAAGTGGCCCGAATAGAATTGGCGCGGAGACAGGTTAACCGCCACCTTGATGGAGGCCGGCCAGCTGCACGCGTCGCGGCATGCCTTGCGCAGTACCTGCTCGCCCAATTGTTCGATCAGACCGCAATCTTCGGCGAGCGCGATAAACAGATCGGGCGAAACCGGCCCACGATCGATCTGGGTCCAGCGCGCCAGCGCTTCGAAACCGATGATATCACCGGACCTGGCTTCGATGATGGGCTGATAGGCCACGTCGATCTCATCGGTATCGACGGCCGCGCGCAAATGGGTCTCCAGCGTGCGTCGGTCCCGCTCGGCTGCATCCATCTGATCGTCGAAGAAGCATGGCTGGCGCTTTGCTTCCTGCTTGGCGCGGTACATGGCAAGATCGGAATTCTGGCGCAGCGTCTCGATGGTGTCGCCGTCCTTGGGGTGGAGAACGACGCCGATCGACGCCCCGATATGCGCGGTAATACCGCCTACCGAAATGGGCGCGAAGATGCTCTCTATGAGATTGCCGGAAATGCGCAGTGCGCGCGAACGTAGGTTGTCGCCCGTTAGAAGGCAGACGAACTCGTCGCCGCCGATCCGGGCAATTTCCGAATGTTCGTCGGCGATGATGCTCAGCCGCTGGCCGATCAGCTTCAGCACTTCGTCGCCCATGACATGGCCGAACTGATCGTTGACCGACTTGAACCGATCCAGATCGATATTGAGCAGTGCAAACGGCTCCGCATCGTTGATTAGCTGATCGACGCGCTCCAGGAAGCTTGCGCGGTTCAACAGGCCTGTCAGGATATCATAGCGCGATAGCCGCCAGCGGTCCGCCTCTGAACGGCGGATTTCGGTGACATCCTCCGACAGCCCCAGGAGATACTGGCCCGGCCGGTCGGGGCCGTCGATCAGCACGCGGGTCGTGCGAATATTGACCCGTTCGCCATTGTCCCGTTCGAACTCGGTTTCCGTTTGCCTGGGCATGCCGCCGGAAATGGCGTCGCGATCGTTTTGCTTATATCGGTCGCCTTGTTCGGGAAACAGTTCCTCGTCGTCCTTGCCGATCATGTGCATCGCAGGGCGGCCTATCATGTCTGCTGCTTTCTTATTGAGCAGGAGATAGCGCTGCGTTTCGGAGTCCTTCACATAGAGCATCGAGGGCAGGTTCGCGACGACCGCCTTGAGGAACGTGCGACTGCTGTCTCGTTCGGCGCGGAGTTTCTTTCGCGCAGAGATATCGCGGACGACCGAGGCGAAGCCACCATGCGCCTCATCCCCCCAAGGTGCGAGCGCAAGTTCGATAGGGAATGTGGCACCGTCTTGCCGAACACCCGTAAGCTCTTGGGAGGGTGCCGGCGCGCGTGCAGGTTCCTCGTCGGAGCCCGTCTCACAGGGCGGGCTGTAATCCTGATCGAGGCCATCGGGGATGAATTCTGTAACGTCGCGGCCGATCGCGGTTTTTGCGGAATGGCCGAACATGTGCGCAGCGGCCTCGTTCCAGTAAACGATCTTTCCGGCGTGGTTGGCTGCAAAGACTGCGTCAGTCGTGGAAGCCACGACCTGCGCAGCGATATGCGCCTGAGACCGGGCGCGCCGGGCCTCGATCAGTTCGCTGACTACTTGGGCGAGCTCTTCCAGAAACACGATATTCGCGTCCGGAAAGTGGCTGCGCGGCGCGCCATCGAGCGCGCAGAGGCTGCCGATGCAATGGCCGGACCGCAAATAGAGTGGCGCGCCGGCATAGAAGCGGATATGCGGATCGCCGGTGACGAGCGGGTTGGTGCGAAACGTCTCGTCCTCAAGCGTGTCCAGTATGACGAGCGGCGCGCGCCGTTCCACCACCTGATCGCAGAAGGCGACGTCGCGGGGGGTCTCGCGGAAATCGATGCCCTGCCGGGATTTGAACCATTGGCGATCCCGGTCGATCAGGCTCACCGCTGCGCTGGATACGCCCAGCACGGCGGCCACCATCCGGGTGATGGCATCGAATTCGCGTTCGTCCCCGCTGTCCAGAATCGCTAGGTCCGCCAGCGCGGCAAGACGTTCGCTTTCGGTTAGCGCGAAATTGTGATTCCCCATCTGCACAGCGCCGCGATAGGGGAATAACCTTAAACTTTTATGTTCTTACAGGAACATGACGAAGGCGGCCGCGCCTGGAAATCAGATCGCGGCGAATTTCTCGATGTCGCGGATGCGGCCGGAAACGACCAGCTCATCGTCCGGAAAGATGATCGTGTCGGGCACCGCATGGATGAAGTCCTCACCCGCCCGCTTCACGCCGACCACCGTTACGTCGAACTTCTTGCGGCACTCGCTCATCATCAGCGGCAGGCCGACGACGGTTTCGGGCGCTTTCAGCCGGGCGATGGCGAACTCGGCATCGAAAGCGATGAAATCGAGCAGGCGTTCGTTCACGAGATGGGCAACGCGCTCCCCCATTTTGCGTTCTGGAAAGACGACATGATGTGCGCCCGTGCGCTCCAGCAGGCGGCCGTGGCGATCGGTATTGGCCTTTGCCCAGACATTGTTCAGGCCCATATCGACCAGCGCCAGCACAACAAGCAGGCTGGCCTCTACATTCGTGCCGATGGCCACGATGGCGGTGTCGAAGTCGGCGACGCCCAATTGTTTCAGTGTATCGATCTCGGTCGCGTCAGCTTCGACCACCTGTGTCAGCGCATCCTTGTGCTCGCGCACGGAATCACCGTCCACGTCCACGCCGAGGACTTCATGGCCCATGCGCTCCAGCGTGGTGGCGACGGCGCTGCCGAACCGGCCAAGGCCTACGACTAGGACGGGTTTTCTCTTATCAGCCGACAATGGGATTCTCCTCGGGATAGCGATAGCGCCGCTCGCTGCCGCCAAGGGCAAGGGCGGTGGCCGCGGTGATTGTGCCCACTCGCCCGACGAACATCAGCATCACCAGCACAAAAAGCGCCGACGGCGGCAACTGGGCAGTGATGCCGGTGGACAGACCGACGGTGGAAAAGGCGGAAATCGCCTCGAAAAGGATATCTTCGAACGCCAGCGGCGTGACCGAACTGATGAACATCGTCGCGCACAGTACCAGCAGCAGCGCGATCGAGGCGACGGTGAGAGCCTGCCGCTCGATCGCGTGACCGAAACGGCGGCCGAACATGCCCGCATCGCGCCGCGACAATATCTCTGCCAGAACGATGGCGAGCAGCACCATGAAGGTGGTGATCTTGATCCCGCCCGCCGTGCCCGCGCTGCCGCCGCCGATGAACATCAGCACATTGTTCACCACCAGCGTCTCCTCACGCATCGCGCCGAGATCGAGGCTGTTGAAGCCCGCCGTGCGGGGCATGACCGAATGGAACGCGGCGTTCAGCAGTTTCTCGCCCCAGTCCATCGGCCCCAGCGTGCCGGGATTGCTCCATTCCATGCCCAGGATCGCTGCAAAGCCGCCGATCAGAAGCAGGAGCGTTCCGGCCAGGGTCATTTTGGAATGCAGCGTCCATTGCCGCCAGCGCCAGCCATGTTCGCGCCAGTCCTCCATCACCGGGAAGCCCAGCGCGGAAAAGATCACCGACAGACCGATCGGGACCAGGATAAGCCAGTCGCCCTGAAAGCTCATTAGGCTGTCCGAAAAAGTGGAAAAGCCCGCATTGTTGAAGGCGCTGACGGACTGGAACAGGCCGTGCCAGGCCGCCTGGCCCCAAGACATGTTCCAGTGCATGGCGAACCGGAGCGTCAGCATGATCGCCACGGTCAGTTCGACGGTGATCGTGATGCCTAGGATCATGCGGATCACCGACGGCGCGGAGATCAGGTTCAGGCGGCTGCGTTCCACATGCGTCGCCATCCGATCGCGCAGACCGAAGCCGCGCCCTGCGATCAGGCCGAACAGCGTCGCGGCCGTCATGATGCCGAGCCCGCCGATCTGGAACATCGCCATGATCGCCACCTGCCCGAAGCCGGACCAGTAGGTCGGCGTGTCCTCCACGATCAAACCGGTCACCGCCACAGCCGAAGTGGCGGTGAACAGCGCGGTCATCAGCGGCGCGCGCGTCCCGTCTGCGGTGGCGATGGGCAGGCTGAGCAGCACCGTCCCGGTCGCGATCGCGCCGAGAAACAGCAGGGGGATCAGCCGGATCGGATTGCGCAGTGCGTTCATGCGAATCTCGCCATGTACGAATGCGGCGGGGCCGACAAGCGGCAGAAATTGGGTGAGAGAGGCGGCGGCGCCGCGGCGGTGAAACCGCGAGGATCACTGGCCATATCAGCCCACGACGCGCGTATGAATCAAGTGGATTAATCGATATTGCGAATTACTCTCATTGACAACAAACGGGCCAGCTCTATGGACGTTCGCCATCGGATCGATGACTGCCGCGTCCTGCGGCATGCTTTGTTGGAGGATATCCATGCTGCGTATCACGACCTCGCCGGTGGCGATGGCCGTCGCCCTGTTCGCGCCCTTTGCGGCGTCCGCCGAAACTCCTGAAGCGCCTGCGCCAGCCGCGCTGCAGACCGAACAGGAGGCTTTGGTGAATTCTGTCGATTCCATCATTACGGTGGAAGGCCGCATCGATCCGAGTGCGATTGCGGGCTCGGCGACGCTGGTCGATACACAGGAACTGCGCCTGTTCGACTATTCCGATCCCAACCGCGTGCTGCGGCAGGTGCCGGGCGTGAATTTGCAGGAAGAGGACGGCTTCGGGCTGTTTCCCAATATCGGCCTTCGCGGCACACCTGTGGAACGCTCCGGCAATATCACGTTGATGGAAGACGGCGTGCTGATCGCGCCCGCGCCCTATGCCGCGCCCGCCGCTTATTACTTCCCCGCCATCGGACGGATGGAAGCGGTCGAGGTCATCAAGGGCGCGGCGTCCGTACGCTATGGTCCTCGCACTATCGGCGGTGCGATCAACCTGCGCTCCACCTCGATCCCCGAAGACGGCATTACCGCGCGCGCCATGGGGCAATATGGATCGCGCGATTACTATGCCGGACATCTCTATGCCGGGATCGACACCGACTATGTCGGCGCGCTCGTCGAGACCTATCAGTTGGGCAGCGACGGATTCAAGACCATCGACTTCTTCCCCGATGCCGACACCGGCTTCCAGCGCCAGGATTATCGCGGCAAGGTGGCGCTGCATACGGCCCCGGGTCCGCCAGTCGATGGCCGGCTGGAATTCACCTATGGCTATAGCGAGCTGGACGCGAACGAGACCTATCTGGGGCTGTCGGACCATGACTTTGCCGCCGATCCCTATCGCCGCTACGCCGCCAGCCAGCGGGACAACTTTCTGGGCAAGCAGAACCAATATCGCCTCACCGGCACGCTGGCGTTCGTGGACGATACGCTGCTGACCGTCACCGCTTACAAAAATGATTTCGAGCGCAACTGGTCCAAGCTGCAGGATATCGATTTCAACGGCGATGGCCGCTTCGACTCCATCAATGCGGTGTTCGACGATCCCGCCGGAAATCCGGGCGCGCTCGCCATCCTGCGCGGTGCGGACAGCGCGCCGGGCGCGGTGCGGGTGCGCAACAACAACCGCACCTACGACAGCAAGGGCGTGCAGGTCTCCTTCTCGCGACCCTTCCAGACCGGCAAGCTGCGCCATGTGCTCGATTTCTCAGTCCGCTATCATGAGGACGAGGAAGACCGCCTGCAAAACGACGAGTTCTACACCCAGACCGACGGCACGCTGAACTTTGTGACCCAGACCGCCCCGGGCGTGCAGGCCAATCGCGAGGCGAAGGCGAACGCGCTGGCTTTCTACATCGAGGACCGGATCGAGATCGGCGCGCTGACGCTGACGCCGGGCATCCGTTATGAGGGGATCGACCTCACCCGCCTCGATTATGCGGGCAGCGATCCCGCCCGTGCGGCCGGTCCGACGCGCGTGCGCACCAGCAATGTCGATGAATGGTTGCCCGCGCTGGGCGCCACTTACGAAATCGGCGATTTGCTGCTGCTGGCGGGCATCTCGCGCGGTTTTTCCCCGCCGGGGCCGGGCAGCACCGATGCCCGTTCGGAGAAAAGCTGGAATTACGAAGCGGGCTTCCGCTATGCGAACCCGGCTTTCCGTACCGAGGTGATCGGCTTCTGGAACGACTATTCCAACCTTCTGGGTAGCTGTACCGTCTCGGTGGGGTGCCAGGTGGGCGACATCGGCGATCAGTTCAACGGCGGCGCGGTAACGACGCGCGGCGTCGAGTTCACCGCCGCGGCCGCGCCCGCGATCACCGAGCGCCTGTCCGCACCGATTTCGGTGACCTACACCTTCACCGACGCCCGCTTCGATCGCAGCTTCGACAGCGAATTCTTCGGATCGGTTCAGGATGGGGACGATCTGCCCTACATCGCGCGCCACCGCGCCTATGTGGAGGCGGGGCTGCGGTACGATCGCTCGTCACTGACGCTGGGCGCGAGCTATGTGTCGCCGATGCGGACCGAGGCGGGCAGCGGGCCGATCCCGCAGCAGGAACGGATCGACGATCACTTCCTGCTCGATCTGGCGGGCCGTTTCGCCTTTACCGACACGATCTCGCTGTTTGGACGGGTCGATAATCTGCTCGACAACCAGTATCCGGTTGCGCGGCGGCCTTATGGGCTTCGGCCCGGAAGTCCGCGCCGCTTCGTGATCGGCGCGTCGCTCGATCTGTGATGTGACCGGGGCTGGTGGCTTATTCCGCGGCCCCGTTCGCACCGCTGCCGCCGGGCATGCCGGCAAAGGTGACGACGCTTTCCGCGCCACTGTCCGACAGCGCGGACACGCCGAAGAAGTTGTTGTCGATGATGACGCCCTTCAGCACCGTTTCGGTCTGCCCGGCGGGCAGGTCGATCGCTTCGGCCCAGGCCATCTCGTTCGCGGGGCGCCAGTGGACGCGATATCCCGCGGCACCTTTCACGGGCGTCCAATTGACCGTCGTATCCGCGCTCACCGCGCCTTCGATCTCTACCTTGGCGGGGGCGGCAGGCGCGCTCGCCAGCTCGCGGATCACGTCCACATTCAACGCGGTGACGCGCGCGAGATAGTCAAAGTCCATCTTGTCGATAGTGTCGCCATATTCCCGGCCATTTTCGGTGCGCAAATCCTGATGCTGATAGTCGTAATGTTCGGCCACTTCGGAAAAGCGCACGGCGGGATAGCCGCGCTTCAGGAAAGGAATGTGGTCCCCGCCGCGGCGAAAGCGGTCCGGACGGCGGATCGCGAGCACTTCGAGGCGGCCCGGCGCAGCGGTGGAAATGCGGTCGATCGCCTTGGCCAGCGACCGGGAGGGGCTGTCGTCCTCTCCGCCGATCGCGCGCTGCACGGCGATGCCCTGTTCGTCCGCGGCGGCGCGGATGCCCTCGGAGAACACACGCACCTTATCCGCCACATGCTGTCCCCCGATGCCGGTGCTATTGCCCACGACATCATTGTTGAGGACGGCGGAGACGGTCCAATCGCGCTCTTCGGCGGTCTTCGCCAGGATCTCAGCGCCGTAGAGGCCCTGTTCTTCGCCGGACAGCGCGGCGTAGACGATGGTGCCGTCGAACTTCTCCTTCGAAAGAAGGCGCGCGGCCTCCAGCACCAAAGCGACGCCCGAGGCATCGTCATTGGCGCCGGGCGCGTCGTCCGTGATGTTCATCACATCGCTGACGCGGCTGTCGATATGTCCCTGCACGATGACGACGCGGTTCGGATCGCCCGTGCCACGCTGAATGCCGAGCACGTCTTCCACGCGCACGCCATCCGGCGCGCGATCGCCGGTCACGCTTTCACCGATGGTTTCCACCGTGATACAGCCGCCGCAATCCTTCGAGATGGTGCGCAGCCGCTGCGCCGCCCAAGCGCGCGCGGCGCCGATGCCGCGCTTCGGGTCGGTGGCAGAGGACAGCGTGTGGCGGGTGCCGAAATCGACGAGAGTCTGCACGCTCCGGCGCAGCTCCTGCGGATCCGGCGCGGTGGATTCTACCGAGGCAGAGGATTGGGCCGAGGCGGCTCCAGCAAGGATGGTGGTTGAGAGGAAAAGGGCGGGCGCAAGGAGGGCTTTGTTCATGGCGCCCGGCCTAGCGCAGATCGCCTGCGCCGCCAAATGCGCTATTCGCTCTCTTCGCTCCAATCGGTCGGCAGCTGCGCGGACCATGCGGCCAGTTCGTTGAAGGCGAGCGGAGCGTGGAAATGGAGGCCCGCAAAACCCTGCCGCCACCAGCGCACATCGGCGCGCTTGCGCCCGATGCCGTCGATCGCGATACGCAGCGGTGCAGACGCCCGCAGTCGCTTGTCGATGCCGATCTTGGCACCGGCCAACGAAATGTCGTGCAGCCGCACCTGAAAAACCTCTCCATCCACTTCGATCGCGGCGGGAAAGTTCATGCGCAGCCGCTGTGCGCGACGCTCGCGTTCGCCATGTGGCAGCGCGATCACGCTGGCGATGTCGATGGGCGCTTCGAATTGAAAGCCGCAGAAGCCGTCCCGCTCCCACCTTTTATGCATGCGCAGCGTGCGACCACCGAGAAATTCGATGTCGATCACATCGATGCCGTCCATCGGCCCAAAGGTTTGCAGCTTCATGCCAGCGCTGGAAATATCGCGCATGATGCAGAAGCAGTCATGATCTTCCAGCAGCAGCTTGGCCGTGCGAAACACCACCCGGTGCCGTTCATTCGAACGCCGCTCTTCGGTCTCCGAATGTTCGGCGCCTTCCTCGACCAATATGCCGCGTATGGCCTGCGTCATCCGCCTTTACTCTGCAAAAATCCCATTCCCTTGGCATCCATTTACCAAGCGCCCGGTTAATTCTTCGTTGCAGCGTTCGCCCTGTTTGCGCGCCGCTAGATCATCACGCCAGCGCAGCGTCGCCGACAAAGGGGTTGCTCTGACGCTCGCGGCCAAACTGGCTGGGGCGTCCATGGCCGGGGATGAAGGTGGTGTCGTCGCCCAGCGGCCAGAGCTTGCCGGTAATCGCGTCGATCAGATCCTGATGGTTGCCCATCGGGAAGTCGGTGCGGCCGATCGACCCTTCAAAAATCACGTCGCCGACGATGGCGAGCTTGGATTCGGGGTGGTGAAAGACGACATGGCCGGGCGTGTGGCCGGGGCAATGGTAGACGTCCAGCGTCAGATCGCCGACGGTGACCTTGTCGCCGTCGACCAGCCAGCGGTCGGGCTCAAACGGGGCGCTGTCCAAGCCGAAACGCGGGCCGTCATCGTCCAGCCGGCTGATCCAGAACCGGTCCGCTTCATGCGGCCCCTCGATCGGCAGGCCCAGTTCCTTGGCAAGCTTGCCCGCCTCGCCGCAATGATCGGCATGGCCGTGGGTGATGAGAATTTTCTCCAACTCCACACCGGCCTGCTTCACCGCTGCCTTCAGCTTGTCGAGGTCGCCGCCCGGATCGACCAGCGCGGCCTTGTTGGTGGCGGTGCACCAGATCAGCGAACAGTTCTGCTGCAGCGGCGTGACCGGGATCATCGCGGCCTTGAGCGGGGGCGTGGGGGCGGGGTTCGAAGTGACGTTGGCCATGGCCCTAGATGTGGCCGGAGCCCGCGCGCGATGCAAGGGCACGTCAGTGCACGGGATCGAATGCGATTGTGCATTCGCAGCGCTATAGCTTGCGGCCCACCCATAGCACGCGGCCGACAACGTCGACCGTATCGAGCGGGCGTTCGCCCAGGCTCGGCACCGCCTTGTTGTCCGAGGAGATCAGCACGCCGCCCCCCGGCACGCGGGAGAGGCGCTTCACCATCAGGTCTCCGTCCACGCGGATGACGTGGATGCCGTCGCGCCAGGCACGCGGCGTGCGGTCCACCAGGATCTCGTCGCCGTCCATCAGCGTGGGCTCCATGCTGTCGCCGCGCACCCTGATCATGGAGGCGTCTTCGGCGCGCACGCCCAGCCCGCGCAGCATTTTGGGATCGAAGCTTACCGCGCCCTTGGGGCTTTCATGATCGACCGCCGCGCCCGGGCCCGCCGAGGCACCGATATCGAGCCGGTCGACGGCAAGAAACGCGGGCGCCGTAGCAGGCGGTCCGCCGAGCCGCGCGGCATCCACGCCGAAAAACTCGGCGATCGTTCGGCGGTCGTCCTCGGCCAGCCGCCGGGGACTGCCGCGCTTGATGAACTGCTGGATATAAGCCGGATTTTTGCCAATCAGGCGCGAGAGGCCAGCATAATCGCCGCCCTTTTCCTCGATCAGCCGCGCCAGCGCGCGGCGTTGTTCGCTGCCGTCCATGCCCCACAATATAACGATAGGAAAAATCCTAGACAAGTAGGATTTCGAAAGGAACAAGCTGGAACATATAAAGAACATCGATTCTAGCAAAGGAGGATTGCGCGATGCATATCGGACGGCTGGTGGAGCGCTTTTTGCGGGAAATGGATATGCCGCCGACCAAATTCGGCCGTCTGGCGGTGCGCGATCCGCGGTTCGTGCAGGATCTGCGCAATGGCCGCGAAGTGCGGGAGCGCACCGCAGCGCGCGTAGTCGCTTTCATCGAGGCCGAGCGGGAGAAGCATAGTGCGGCATGAAGCGCTTCTCAGCCGCGGCGCAGGGCGGTTCGTTCGCCAGCTGCTCGATCTGGCAGGGCCGGGCTGGACGATCGTGCGAGCGGGCGAGCGCCCTTGGGCCAGCGCCACCTTCGATGGCCTGCGCCTGCGTATCACCATGCGGCCCGGTGGGGGTGGCGGGCACGACAATGCGGAGCTGTGCGCGCGGATCGAGCAGGCCGATTTTGGCGTGATCCGTTATCTGGTGGCGGAGATTGCCGCGCGAACGGAGCGGGATGCGATTTTGGTGGAAGCCTTGCTGATCGCTCAGGCCTAAGCGCTGCGGCGGTTCATCCGCTCAAGCGTTTCCAGCGCAGCGCGCAGGGCCTCGTCCATCTCGTCCTGCGGTTCGTTTGCCTTGGGCACGGCCTGGACCGGACGCGGCGCGAGCGGCGGCAAACTGTCCTCTCCCTGCTGGACGGTCGGTTCCGCCGGCGCAGGTTCCGGCACGGCTCGTTCTTCGGTCACTTCCGGTTCGGCAGGAGGCGCTGCGGCCGTTTCGGTCTCGGCCGGCTGCTTGCGCTCTTCCTGCTCCGGTTCGATGGCTGGCTCTTCGGCGACCGGCGTTTTCTCCGATGCGCGCTCTGCACGGGTGCGTAGCCGCGCTTCCAGCCGGTCGATCAGGTCGTCCAGATCGAGATCGGCATACGGTACACCGCTGTCGGACATGGCCTTGTCCTCGGCAGCGGCAGGGCTGCTTTGCTCATCGCGCGCATCGGCCATGAAGGCAGCGCCGAGCGGGCGGCCGCCTTCGGGCAGGCGCGGGGCGGCGGGGACGGGGCGGGGAAGGTCTTCCTGTACCGGCGCAGCGCTTGCCGCGACCTGTGCCGGCTGCTCCCAGGCCGGGACCGCCCGTTCGTCTGCATCGAAATGCTCGCCAAGATCGGTGTTCGCCCGGATCGGAGGGCGCGGCGGTGCGTCGGGGTGCCGGTCCGCCCGCTTGAGCTTGGGAAGATCGTCAAACTCGCGAATTGCCGGAACACCGCTTTCGCGTCCGGCCAGCGCATCCAATTTGGACTTCAGGCGGGCAAACCAGCCTTGCGAATTTCCGCCTGCCGGGGTGTCGATGGTCGAGCGGCGAATCCCGGTAAACCGGGGGAAACGCCGGAAAGATATGCTGGCCATGGACTTGGGTTCCTTCGTTCCGCGATGCGCGGGCGCGCCGTTGCCGATCAGGGCGAGCACGATGCCGGCAACGACGACCGCGGCCACAAAGGCAATGCCGATGCGCGCGGTGGTCCCCAGCGGCGGGGCGGTTTGCGGGATAATCTCGGAAAGACCGCTCGATGCGGTAAAGTTCTCGATCACTGCAATGGGGATCAGTACGGTGACGGCAGCGGCGGCGCAGCCCGCGGCAAGCGCCGCAGGGATCGTCCAGTGATGTCGTTTGAGTGTCATACCGCCCCCGAATCGCGCGCTTTCCTCAGGCTGCGCAGCCTATGTCCGGTCGCTTTAACAGCGAATGGTAAACGGGATCGTAACGATGAACATTGGCCGCCCAGTCGCGCTCGGCCCTTACAAAAGCCTGCGCGGTGTCGCGCCGCGCTTCCCAGCTTTCCCTATCGCGGAGGAGCTTCGCAACCGCGCCGGCCAGCGCGTTTGGATCATCCGCTGCAAACAGGGTGCCGGTGCGTCCATGGTCGATGAGTTCGCGGTGCCCGCCAACATCGGACGCGGCGACGAGACGGCGCTGCGCCATGGCCTCCAGCGGCTTCAGCGGGGTGACGAGCTCGGTCAGGCGCATGCGCTTGCGCGGATAGACCAGCACGTCGATCAGGCTGTAATAGCGCTCCACTTCCTCATGCGGCACGCGGCCGACGAAGCGGATCGCCCTGGACGCGTTCGATCCCAGCGCCCGGGCGCGCAGCACCTGTTCGCACGGGCCGCCGCCCACCAGCAGCAGCTGCGTGCCAGGCACCCGCTCTCGCAGAGGGCCTAGCGCGTCGATCAGCGTATCGATGCCTTCATAATCGTAAAAACTGCCGATAAATCCGATCACCGGCCCGTCGTCCAGCAGCAGGCGGCTCGCCAGTGCGGCATCGCGGCGCGGCGGCGTGCCGAACAGGTCGAGATCGACACCATTGGGGGAAACGGTGATTTTTTGCGGATCGATACCGCGCGCGATCAGATCGCTGCGCAGGCCCTCGCAGATGACCGCGACCGCATCGGCGTGGCGCACGACGCGCGTCTCCAGCGCCTTGATAAGGCGGTACCGCGCATTGCCCTCGGTGCCCGTGCCATTGCCGACGGCGGCGTCTTCCCAAAAAGCGCGGAGTTCGTAGACGAACGGCAGCCCAAGGCGCTGTGCCGCGCGCTGTACGGCCAGACCGTCGAGGACGGGTGAATGCGCGTGGATGATATCGAATGGCCATCGGCGATGCAGTTGCACGATGCGGTCCGCCAGCATCGCAACCTCGCGAAATTCGCGCATGGGCGAGGGCAGGGAAGTATGGCCGGGTGTGCGGTAAAAGCGCAGGCCTTCATGAATTTCAGCCTCTTCGCCCGCACCGCCGCCATTGGCCCCATGTCGCAGGCCGGTGAGCCCGGCCACCTGCCATCCGGCCCGCTCTTGCGCCTTCATGATCGCACGGGTGCGGAAAGTGTAGCCGCTGTGGAGCGGCAGGCTGTGATCGAGGACGTGAAGAATGCGCGCCATAGAGCCCGCTGATGGCGCAAAAGCCTTAACGGGCCGTCAACCCAAAGCGGCTAGGCGCTGAAGGCATAGTCCAGGGAGCCTGCGCGCACCGCCGCCGATGATCGACCATTTCTCCATTCTGCTGAGCCACGGCTTGCTGCTGCTCGCCTTCTGGCGGCTGCTGCATCGGCCGGACCTCGATGATGAGTCGGCAGCGCAGGAGACGGCGGAGGGCGCCGCTCCGCCCAGTCGCTGGCACTGACGGGCGGTGCGCGATCTCTATCTTCTGGGCTTCCTCGGGCTGTTCCTGCTGTTCGGGCTGCGCAAGCCGTTCCTGTTCACTCTGATCTACGCCTATATCGATATCGTCGCGCCGCAGCGGCTCAGCTATTTTCTTTTGAACTCGATTCCGGTCTCGCTGATCGTCTTTGCCTTCGCGCTGTTCGGTTTTCTGATGGACGGCGGAAAGAAGGACGCGCGCTTTTCCGTCCGGCAGATGTGCATGCTCGTGCTGCTGGCTTATTCGGGATACACCACACTCACCGCCGATGTGCCGCAGGCCGCGCTCGAAAAATGGGACTGGGTGTGGAAGGCGATGGTGTTCGCGATCTTCCTGCCGCTCACCTTGCGCACCCGTCTCAGGATCGAGGCGCTGGCGCTCACCATGACGCTGTCGCTGGCCGCGCTGGTGGTGAACGGGGGTATCAAGACGGTGCTGTCCGGCGGCGGCTACGGCGCGCTCGTCATCCTGGTGGAAGACAATAGCGGCCTCTATGAAGGATCGATCATCAGCTGTGTGTCCATAGCGGTGATCCCGCTGGTCTGGTGGATTGCGCAGCACGGCACGATCTTTCCGTCCGACGACAAGCGCTGGCGGCTGGCGATGCGCCTGTTTGCCATCGCGCTGACCTTTGCCTGCATCCTGATCCCCATCGGCACGCAGGCGCGCACGGGCCTGGTTTGCCTGGGCGTGCTGTACATCCTCTCGCTGCGCTTCTCGCGCTACAAGTTCCTGTATCTCGGCGGTGCTGCCCTGCTCGGGCTGGCGGCTATTCCCTTCTTGCCGTCCAGTTTCAGCGAGCGGATGGAGACCATCCAGAATTACGATCAGGACGAATCCGCTTCCACGCGTCTCGCCGTGTGGGCGTGGACGCTTGAATATGTGAAGGCGCACCCCGGCGGCGGCGGCTTCGATGCCTATCGCCAGAACAAGCTGCGTTACGAATTGCCGATGATGGACGCCAACGGCTTCGACACTGGCAATGTCGAGGTGAAGGAGGTGGTGGACGAAGGCCGCGCCTATCATTCCAGCTATTTCGAGATGTTGGGCGAACAGGGTTGGTTCGGCTTGGCGCTCTGGCTGATCATCCATGTCGGCGGGGTCTGGCGCATGGAGATGGTGCGGCGGCGATACCGGCATAGCGAGAAAGAGGGCGAGCGCTGGATCGCCCCGCTCGCCCAAGCGCTGCAGAACGGGCAGATGGTCTATCTGACCGGATCGCTGTTCGTCGGCATCGCCTATCAGCCCTTCATCTACATGCTCATCGCCATGCAGATCGGCCTCGACACCTATCTGGCGCGCCGCCGCAGGGAACAGGGGTTCCGGCCGATGATGGCACCCGCCGCCCGGCCGAAGGCCGCCCCCGCGCCCGCCTGAAGTAAACTTAGGCTAAGTTGGACAAGGCCGAGCCTCGTTCCTATCTCCGCGCCCGAACCGGCCCGCGAGGGCCAAGAAGGAGCGTTTGTAGATGACGGCGAAGATCGATGTGAAGTCACCCAAACCGATCGCGGACAAGGCCGACTTGTCCAAAGCGTGGAACCAGGTGACCGATTATTTCGAATCGACGCTGCAATGGTTCCAGCTCCATTGGGTTGAGGTGCTGATCGGCTTGGCCGTGGCCGTGCTGCTCTATGTCATCCTGTCCGCGATCAAGCGCTTCGGCGCGCGCTATGTGCGCAGCAATGACGATCTGACCGGCTATCGCGTGATCCTGGGCCGCACGATTTCGAAGACCACGCGTACCTTCCGCTTCATGATCGCCGCCGAACTGGTGGTGAATTATGCCAATGCGCCTGCCTGGCTGGAGAAGACGGTAGGCTTCATCTTCACCATCGCGGTGGTGCTGCAGATCGCGATCTGGGTGCGCGAGTTGATCATCGGCTTCATCGAACGGCGCAGCCATACCAATGACGATACGCATGAGACGCTCGACAGCGCGATGAAGCTGATCCACATCTTCGTCACCTTCATCATTTTTGCCATCGCGCTGGTCGTGATCCTGGGTAATCTGGGCGTGGACGTCACCGGTCTGATCGCGGGTCTGGGCGTCGGCGGCATCGCCATCGGTCTGGCCGCGCAGGGCATCTTTTCCGATCTGTTCGCGGCCATCGCGATCATCTTCGACAAGCCCTTTTCCAAGGGCGATACCATCGCGTTCGACAATGTGACCGGCGCGGTGGAGGAAATCGGCCTCAAGACCACGCGTATCCGCGCCTTTACCGGCGAAGAGATGATTATCTCCAACGCCAATCTGCTCGACAAGAAGATCGACAATGTCACCCGCCGCCCACACCGGCGCGCGAAATTCGGGATTACGCTGATCTACCAGACCCCGCCGGATCAGGCGCGCGCGGTGCCCGATCTGCTGCAGGAAATCGTCGAGGCCGAGGGCGGCACTTTCGTGCGCGCAGGCTTCGTCGGCTTCGGCGACAGCTCGATCGATTACGAGGTGGAGTTCGACGGCGCGGCCGATTACGCCGCCTTCTACGACATGCGCCACCGCATCGGCATGACGATCTACAAGCGTTTCGGAGAGCAAGGGCTGGAGTTCGCCTATCCCACGCAGACCACCTTCACCGCTGCGCCCGACGGCGAAATGATCATGCCCTATCCGAAGGTTCAGCCGGTGCAGCAGATCGAAGGATCGAGCGGGGCCTGAGCGCTGGCCCCGCCTCCGGCTGGCGGCTCTCTCGGCTTGGCTCACCCCCGCGCTCGCTTGCCGTAACGGCACCCCGTTTTGCTTGAGAAACGGGCGGAAACGCGCCATGGTTCGCCATACCCGTTGAAGGAGAGAGCATGACCCAGGCGATGGCAGCCGACAAGATGAAGGAACTGATCGGCCAGGAACTGGGCGTATCGCCCTGGATCACGGTCGATCAGGACATGATCGATAAGTTCGCAGAGGCGACGGGCGATCATCAGTTCATCCATGTCGATCCCGAGCGCGCTAAGATGACGCCCTTTGGCGGCACCATTGCCCATGGCTTCCTGACGCTTTCGCTGTTCCCGCGGCTCGTCGCCGAAACCGACATGCCGCGGCCCGAGGGCGTGAAAATGGGCATCAACTACGGCGGCAACAAAGTTCGTTTCCTCACCCCTGTGCGCTCCGGATCGAAGGTGCGCGGGCGCTTCAAGCTCGTCGATCTGGAAGAAAAGCGCCCCGGCCAGTGGCAGCAGGTGCTCGATTTCACGGTAGAGATCGAAGGGCAGGACAAGCCCGCGCTCATCGCCGAATGGATCAGCCAGTTTTTCGTTTGAACGCTCCCCTCCCGCTTGTGGGAGGGTCCAGGGGTAGGTCTGCCTAAGACGCTTCCCCCACATTCCCACCCTAACCCTTCCCGCCGGCGGGAAGGGGAACCTAAAAAAAGGATCATTTCATGCGTGACGCCGTCATCGTTTCCACCGCCCGCACCGCCATCGGGCGCGCCTATAAGGGCGGGTTCAACGACACCAAGGGGCCGACGCTCGGTTCCTACTCGCTGGCCCCCGCGATCGAGCGTGCCGGGATCGAAGCCGGAGAGCTGCAGGATGTGGTCTGGGGCAGCGCGCTGCAGCAGGGCACGCAGGCCGGCAACCTTGCCCGCCAGGTCGCGCTGCGCGCCGGCTGCCCGATCGGCGTGTCCGGCATGACGATCGATCGCCAGTGCTCCTCGGGCCTCATGTCGATCGCCACCGCCGCCAAGCAGATCATCACCGATCGCATGGATGTGGTCGCCGCCGGTGGTCAGGAGAGCATCTCGCTCGTCCAGACCAAGGAAATGCGCGTGATGCCCGATCCGGAGCTGATCGCGATGCACGGCGCCGTCTATATGCCCATGCTGCAAACCGCCGAGACGGTGGCCCAGCGCTACGGCATCAGCCGCGAAGCGCAGGACGAGTATGCCTATAACAGCCAGATGCGCACCGCGAAGGCGCAGGAGCAGGGCCTGTTCGACGACGAGATCGTGCCCGTCACCACCACCCATAAGGTGCAGGACAAGGAAACGGGCGAGGTTTCCGATGTCGAGATCACTATCGACAAGGACGAAGGCAACCGTCCGCAGACCACGCTCGAAGGCCTGAACGGCCTGAAGCCGGTGATGGGCGAAGGCACCACCATCACCGCGGGCAACGCGTCGCAGCTGTCCGACGGTTCCTCCGCCAGCATCCTGATGGAAGCCAAGGTTGCCGAAAAGAAGGGCCTCACCCCGCTCGGCCGCTATGTCGGCATGGCGGTTGCGGGCACCGAGCCCGACGAAATGGGTATCGGCCCGGTCTTCGCGATCCCCAAGCTGCTCGAGCGGTTCGACCTCAAGGTAGACGATATCGGCCTTTGGGAACTGAACGAGGCGTTCGCGGTGCAGGTGCTCTACTGCCGCGACAAGCTGGGCATCGACAATGACCTCTTGAACGTCAACGGCGGCTCGATCTCGATCGGCCACCCTTACGGCATGACGGGCGCCCGCTGCACCGGCCACGCGTTGATCGAAGGCAAGCGCCGCGGCGCGAAATATGTCGTCGTCACCATGTGCGTCGGCGGCGGCATGGGCGCGGCAGGACTGTTCGAGGTTCTCTGAGCCTGAGGGTTCGATGTAACGCGAAAGGGCGGCCGGAGACGATCCGGCCGCTTTTTTTATGAATGCCATAATCGCCTTGCTAGGCATTTTTCGCTTAGTGAAAGTGGGCAATATTGTTTTGCTGGAGCGCTTTCTTGGTATCGCCGTTCAATTACTATGAAATTGTCGCCAATAATGGTCTTAGCGTGCACGCTGAGCGTTTTCACCGTCTCGTGTGACGAGTCAGATATTATCCGCAGCGATACTCCGATCGCTTACGATTATACGCTTGAATTACCGCCAGAGTACGTCCGGCAAGATGTAAGTGGTATCGACAGCAAGGTGGAAGAGTTCCGCTCCACAGATGCGATAATCAGCACTGACTTTGGATATTACAGCGGACCGCCTGAATGTAGCCCGTCGCATGAAGCCTGCAAAATCACCCGCGAGATAATCGCCGGAAAGAATGGAGTGATTGGCCTCTACCGCCATGGACCCAGTGAACGCCGTGGAGAACCGAAACCCTTCAGAGTTTTTGTCCATGTGGCAGTAGACCAACGTCATGGAGTCGCGCTGAACCTTTTTGCTCGATGCGACACGAAGATTAGCTGCGACCGAGCCCTCGGCTACTTTCGAAAAGTGCAATTCTTTCGTATCAAACCCCCACCTGCCGCGCTGACACCGCCGCAGCCACCACCACCGCGCCCTCCATCTGCCGGGATTTAGTAAGTCGGTAATTAGGACTAAAGCCCAGGTCCGCGCTTCAGGATTCTTCGGCGATGATTTTCATGTTTGCCTACCCGAACCGCGTGCGCAGCACCTTGCGGTCGATCTTGCCGATGGCGGTTTTGGGGACGGCTTCGATGCGCAGGATGCGGCGGGGTTTCTTGTAGCCGGCGAGGCGTTCGCCCACGAAGGCGATCAGCTCTTCATCCGAAACCTCATCGCTGAGCACCACGGTGGCGGTCACCGCTTCCACCCATTTGTCGTCGGGCAGGCCGATCACCGCGCATTCGCTCACGGCGGGGTGCGCCATCAGGGCGTCCTCCACCTCGCGCGGATAGACATTATAGCCGCCGGTCACGATCATGTCGGACGTACGGTCCCGCAAATAGAGGAAGCCGTCGGCGTCGAACTGGCCGATGTCGCGGGTGCGCAGCCAGCCGTCGCTCGTGAACATCTCCGCGTTCAGATCCGGCGCGTCGTAATAGCCCGCCATCATCGACGGGCCGCGCACCGCGATCTCGCCCGGTTCGCCCTCGGCCACGTCGTTCCCTTGCTCGTCGATCAGGCGGATGGCCATATCGATCGCGGGCTGGCCGCAGGCGGACAGGCGATCGCCTTCATGATCTTCCGGGCGCAGCACGGCAAGGCAGAGCGGGCATTCGGTCTGCCCGTAATATTGCCAGAACTTGTCGCGGCCCCAGGCGGCCATCGCCGCCTCGATCACCGGGCGCGGCATGGGGGAGGCACCGTAGATCAGCTGGCGCAGGTCCGGATAATCGTCCTGAAACGCATCCTGCTGCAGCAGCATCTGCAGCATCGTCGGCACCAGATTGATCGCGGTGGCCCGGTGGCGCTTCAGATCGGCGAGATAGGTGGCGGGATCGAAGCCGGGCAAGATCACCGAAGTGCCGCCGCGCAGCCAATAAGGGATCACGAACACGCCGCTCGCGTGGATCAGCGAGGCTGCGTGCATCATCACATCGCCCGGCCGGATATCGATCAGGTTCAGCATCAGGTTGCGGCAGATGGCGGCATAACTCGCCTGCGTGTGCTGCGCGGCCTTCAGCGTGCCGGTGGTGCCCGAGGTGAAGAGGGTAAGGATGATGTCGTTCGGCTGCACGGGCACGTCGGGCTCGGTCTCGGCCACGTCCATCGCCAGCAGATCGTCAACCGAGAGCAGCGTCAGCCCCGCCCGCCGCGCCGCCAGTGCCTTGGCCCGCGCGGCATGTTCGGTGCCGTGGACCAGCATATCGCAGCTGGTATTCTCCAGCATCCGCGCATGCTCGTCCTCGGACAGGCGCCCGTTCAGCGGCACGCGGTTGATGCCGCCCTTCACGCAGGCGAAATCGAGCGGGATCGAATGCAGCCCGTTGTCGAGCAGGATCGCGACGCGCGCATGATGGCCCGCGCCCTTGGCGGCCAGCGCATGGGCCAAGCGGTTCGATCGCCGGTCGGCCTCGGCGACGCTCACATCCTGCCCGCCGAAGTGGAAGGCGGTGCGGTGGGCATGCTGGCGCGCGCCGCGGCGGATCAGATCGCGCGCGGTGGGGGCGGTCATTCCTCATCCTCCCGCTCGAAACTGCCATGGCGGCCCGCGCCCTCGGCGAAGCGTTTTGCGCCCGCGATCGCCTCGGCCGCGACGATGGGGAAGCCGCCCGCACCTTCCGCCGCGAGCGCGTCGGGCAGCGGCAGATCCCATTGCGCCAAAGCGGAAGCGCGGTCGGCGCGCAGACAGCCCTGCGGGAAGGCGGCGATCTGGCGCGCCAGCTCCTGCGCCTCGGACAGCGCCTTGCCCTGCAGCGTCATGCGGTTCACCAGTCCCATATCCAGCGCTTCGGCAGCGGTGACAGGACGTCCGGTCAGAATCAGATCCATCGCGCGGCTTTGCCCGACGATGCGCGGCAGACGCACCGTGCCGCCGTCAATCAACGGCACGCCCCAGCGGCGGCAGAACACGCCGAGCACCGATTCCTCGGCGGCCACGCGCAGGTCGCACATCAGCGCCAGCTCCAGCCCGCCTGCGACCGCATAGCCTTCGATCGCGGCGATCACGGGCTTGGAAAAGACCATGCGCGTCGGCCCCATCGGCCCGGCGGCGTGGCCGGTCTCTTCCACATGATTGCCGCGCTCTTTGTCGCCCACCGTGGCAAGGTCCGCACCCGCGCAGAAGTGGCCGCCCGCCCCGGTGAGCACCGCGACGTCCAGATCATCGTCCGCCTCGAACGCTTCGAACGCCTCGCGCAGCGCGCGGGCGGTGGGGCCGTCGACGGCGTTGCGCTTGTCCGGCCGATCGACGGTGATGGTGACGATCGGCCCGTCGATGTCGCTGCGGACGGCGGCGGGCTCGGCTCCGGTCACTGCATCACCTTGCCGCGCACCATCACCCAGTCGACATTCTGCAGCGCGCGGGCGTCCTCCAGCGGATTGCCGTCCACGGCGATGATGTCCGCCGAATAACCCGGTGCGATCCGGCCGATCTGGCTTTCCATGTCGAGCAGGCGGGCGGCGACGGTGGTGGCGCTGGCCAGCGCCTCACGCGGGGTCATGCCCGCATCCACCATCATTTCGAACTCCTCGGCATTGCGGCCATGCGCGAACACGCCCGCGTCGGTGCCAAACGCGATCGGCACGCCGAGCCGCTTGGCCCCCGACATCGCCTTGCCGACCTGATCGAGCGTCATGCGGATCTTCTGTTCCACCACCGGCGTGTAGACGCCCTGGCCCAGCCCTTCGGAAATGCCGCGAAAGGCGAGGAGGGTGGGGACCATATAGGTGCCCTTTTCCTTCATGACGGTGAGCGCGGCTTCATCGGCGAAGGTGCCGTGCTCCACCGAATCGATCCCTGCGCGCGCCGCCGCCTCGATGCCCCGCGCGCCATGGGCGTGGGCGGCGACCTTGAGGCCGAGCGAATGCGCGGTATCGACGATGGAGCGCATCTCCTCCTGCGAGAAATGCGCGCCCAGCCCGCGGCCTTGCTGGCTCAGCACGCCGCCGGTCGCGGTGATCTTGATGACATCGGAGCCGTTCTGGCTGGCGAGCCGCACCTTTTCGGCGCACTCCACCGCGCCGGTGCAGGTGAAGCCGGGATCGAGCAGCAGGTTCACCTCCGGCGTGAAGCCGCTGACATCGCCATGCCCGCCGACGATCGACAGCGCCGGACCGGAGGCGAGGATGCGGGGCCCCTCGATCAGCCCTTCCGCCGTGCCGCGGCGTAGCACGAACGCGCTCTCTTCGGACGATCCGACGTCGCGCACGGTGGTGAAGCCCGCGCGCACCGTCTTGGCAGCGTTCTTCACGCCCACGACCACGCCCCATTCGGCAGGCTCCACCGCTTCCTTCCAGAAATCGCCGCCCGGATCGCCGGTCAGGTGGACATGCGTGTCGATGAGGCCGGGCAGCACCGTCTTATCGCTGAGGTCGATAACGTCCGCGCCGGTGGCGGTGCGATCGATGCCGCGGGTGATCGAGACGATCCTGCCTTCTTCCACCACGATGGTCGCCGGGCCCATCGGATCGGACGCCGCATCGGTGATCAGGTTGCCGGCAAGGATGGTCTCGGCGGCGGCGGGGGCGGAAAGGCCGAGCAGCGGCAGGGCCAGCAATAGGGCTTTCATGGGGTCTCTCTCCTGTTTGGTGCCAAGCGAATCGCGTCCGCGGGGCTTGTCTCAAGGCGTAGCGCAACCGAGCGGCCTTCGCATACCCGGCGAATGGCGCGGAGCGAGGCGCGGGCAAATGGACTTGCCAGCGGCTTCGTGATGGAGGCAGAGGCGGCGGCTATGCAGAGCGCAAACACCGCAGCCGATCGCCTGATGGCACGCCGCCCCTTCCTGTTGGCGGCGCTGGCCGGGCTTCTCGCCGCCTGGGGCTTCGCGCCCTCCTTCACCTTCCTCGTGATCCCCGTGATCGGTTTTGCCTTGCTGATCCGGTTGCTGATGCTGGCCGAGGGCAAACGGCGGGTTTTCCTGATCGGATGGTTGTTCGGCCTCACGCAGTTCGTGCTGGGCCTCAACTGGATCGCCACCGCCTTCACCTATCAGGCGGAGATGCCGGCGTGGCTGGGCTGGATCGCGGTGGTTCTGCTTTCGATTTACCTCGCGGTTTACCCGGCGCTCGCGGCGCTCGGCGCCTGGTGGATCGGGCGCGGACGGCCGGTCGCGCTGGTGCTGGCCTTTGCCGGGTTGTGGACACTCACCGAATGGCTGCGCGGCTGGCTGTTCACCGGCTTTCCGTGGAATCCGGTTTCCAGCCTGACGGTCGATTACGGCCTGCTGCCGCACGGCGCACGGTTTGTCGGGACCTATGGTTTTTCCGGACTGCTGCTGATTGTACCGGGTGCGCTGGCGCTGATCGGCATGGTGGGCCTGCGTGATCGGCGGTTTCTGGCGCTTGGCGTGGTCAGCCTGATCATGCTGATCGCCGCCTTCCTGCCAAAGAACCTGTTCAGCGATCCGCTGCCGGAGGATGCGCCGCATATCGCCATCGTACAGCCCAATATCGGGCAGGACATCGCCAACGATCCGCGCCGATATGAAGAGTTCTTCCAGCGGCTCGCGCGCCTGTCTCAGCCTGCGCCCGGCGAGGCGCCGTTCGACATGGTTTTCTGGCCGGAAGGCGCGATCCCCGATTATCTCGAAAGCGGTTATCCGCGCCGCTATTATATGGACACGACCTACGGCGCCTCCGCCGAGCTGGCGCGCGCGCGGATCGCGACGATCGTGCCCGGCGGGCGGCTGATCACCGGCGCGCAGGATCTGGAGATCGGCTCCTCCGGCCTCAGCGGTGCTAGAAATGTTGTCACCGTGATCGGCACTTCCGGCGCGATCGAGGGCAGCTACGCCAAGGCGCATCTGGTGCCTTATGGCGAATATCTGCCAATGCGCTCGCTTCTGCAGCCGCTTGGCCTGTCACGGCTGGTGGCGGGTTCGATCGATTTCGATCCGGGGCCGGGGCCGCGCTCGATCAGCCTGTCGGGCGATCCCAAAATGGGCGTGCAAATCTGCTATGAGATCGTTTTTTCTGGCCATGTGGTGGACGCGGGCGATCGGCCCGCCTTCCTGTTCAACCCGTCCAATGACGGCTGGTTCGGCACCTGGGGCCCGCCGCAGCATCTGAAGCAGGCACGGCTGCGCGCGATCGAGGAAGGGCTGCCGCTGGTGCGCTCGACCACCACCGGGATCAGCGCACTGGTGGATGCGGACGGGCGAGTGCTGGCTTCGCTGGCGACAGGAAAAGAGGCGCGGATTGATGCGCTTCTGCCTCCGCCGCTTGCTCCCACTTGGTTCGCGCGCTTCGGCAACTGGCTTGCCATCCTGTGCGGCGTACTGCTCGTCGCGCTCGGCATTGCAAGCGCGCGGGCACGTCGCTAAGGCGCATATAAAGCTTTCTTTATATACCTGTTTTCTCGAAAGGGACGTCTTCCCATGCGCAGCGATTATATCTTTACGTCCGAAAGCGTTAGCGAAGGGCATCCCGACAAGGTGGCGGATCAGGTGTCCGATGCCATCGTCGATCTGATGCTGTCCAACGATCCCGAATCGCGCGTGGCCTGCGAAACGCTCACCACCACCAACCGCGTTGTGTTGGCCGGCGAAATCCGCTGCAAGCCGCTTTATGACGCCAAGGATCATGCTGCGACGGGCGGCTGGGCACCCGGTGCCGTGGCCAAGATCGAAGAGGCGGTGCGCGGCACGGTGAAGGACATCGGCTACGAACAGGACGGTTTCCACTGGGAAACGCTGGAGCTGGAAAACTATCTCCACGGCCAGTCGAGCGAGATCGCGCAGGGCGTCGATGCCAAGGACAACAAGGATGAAGGCGCGGGCGATCAGGGCATCATGTTCGGCTTCGCCTGTGACGAGACGCCGGATCTGATGCCGGCGACGCTAGATTATTCGCACAAGATTTTGGCGCGCATGGCGGACGACCGTAAGTCTGGGACGGCGGACTTTCTGGAACCCGACAGCAAGAGCCAGGTGACGCTGCGCTATGTGGACGGCAAGCCGGTCGGCGCCGAGGCGCTGGTCGTCTCCACCCAGCACGCGCCGGGCTATTATTTCCATGATGGCGAGGGCGATGCCGACAAATATGGCAAGCTCAATGACTATGTCCGTTCGGTGTTCGCGGATGTGCTGCCGGACGGGTTCGTCAGCGATGAGACGGTGATCCACGTCAACCCCACCGGTCGCTTCGAGATCGGGGGGCCGGACGGCGATGCCGGGCTTACCGGCCGCAAGATCATCGTGGACACCTATGGCGGCGCGGCTCCCCATGGCGGCGGCGCGTTCAGCGGCAAGGACCCGACCAAGGTCGATCGGTCGGCGGCTTATATTACGCGGTATTTGGCCAAAAATGTGGTGGCGGCGGGGCTTGCCAAGCGCTGCACGATCCAGCTGAGCTATGCCATCGGCGTGGCCGAGCCGCTGTCCGTCTATGTCGACATGCACAATACGGGAGAGGTCGATCCGGCGAAGCTGGAAACGCTGCTGCCGCAGCTCGTACGCCTCACCCCGCGCGGCATCCGCACGCATCTGGGCCTCAACAAGCCGATCTATCGCCCCAGCGCCGCCTATGGCCATTTCGGGCGCGACGTGAAGGGTGATCTGTTCCCCTGGGAAAAGACCGACCTCGCCGAGAAGCTCAAGGCCGAGTTCTAAGCCGCCAGTCATGACGGCTTACAAGGAAGGCGATCCGACCACGCTCAACCGGCTCTATGGCCGCTCCAAGGGCAAACCCCTGCGTGAGCGGCAGCAGCGGCTGATCGACGAGCTGCTGCCGCAGATATCCGTGCCGGATGAAGGCGCGGTAACGTCTCGCGCGCTGACCGGCATGGACCGGCCGCTGCATTTCGAGATCGGTTTCGGTTCGGGCGAGCATATGATCGAGCGGGCCGATATGCTGCCCGACCATGTGTTCGTGGGCGCGGAGCCCTTCGTGAACGGCGTCGCCAGCGCGCTGGTGCAGATCGAGGAACGCGGCCTGCCCAATGTGCGCCTGCATAATGGCGATGCGCTGGAAGTGCTTTCCCGCGTGCCCGACGGCGCGCTCAGCTTCGTCTATCTGCTGCATCCGGATCCTTGGCCGAAAGCCAGGCATGCGAAGCGGCGGATGATGAACAAGGGGCCGGTCGACATGATCGCGGCCAAGCTGAAGCCGAATGGCGAGTTTCGCTTCGGAACCGATCACCCCGTCTATCTGCGCCACGCGCTGTCGGTGATGAAAGACCGCAGCGATTTCGAATGGTTGTGCCAAAGCCCCAAGGACTTTCTGACGCGCCCGGGCGGATGGCCGGAAACCAGATACGAAGCGAAGGCCCGGCGGCAGGGGCACGAGGTCTGGTATTTCCGCTATCGCCGGCGCGAGGACCACGCCTGAGGCGGCGCGCGGACAGAGAAGCGCAGCTTCTCGCGCGCAACATATTTCGTCGCTAGGCGGCCCGATCGATTGCGGATAATTTCACCGGCATCATCCCTTCCGGTGAAAGCACCGCGATGCCCGATTTCAGCAGCTTCGATCTCGCCGCCCTGCTTCCCTTCATCGCGGTGGGCTTCGTTGCCCAGTCGATCGACGGCGCGCTGGGCATGGCCTTCGGCGTCATCACCAACACGATGCTCGTCGCCGTGCTGGGCCTGCCGCCCGCGCAAGCTTCGGCGAAAGTGCATGTGGTGGAGGTCTTTACCACCGCCGTCTCGGGCATCAGCCATTTCCTCAGCGGGAATGTGGAATGGCCGCTGTTCTTCCGCCTGCTCGTGCCCGGTCTGATCGGCGGTGTCACCGGCGCCTATCTGCTCACCAGTATCGATGCCTCGGTGGTGAAGCCGTTCGTGCTGGGCTATCTCGCGCTGATGGGCATCTGGCTGTTGGTGCGCGGGTTGCTTTATCCGCCCAAGCTCAAAAGCGCGACGGTGATCGCGCCGCTCGGCCTCGTCGGCGGTTTCTTGGATGCCGCGGGCGGGGGCGGATGGGGGCCGGTCGTCACCTCCAATCTGCTCGTCCAGGGGGCCGAGCCGCGCAAGGTGGTGGGCACGGTGAACAGCGTGGAATTCTTCCTGACGCTGACCGTTTCGGCCACCTTCATCTATCATCTGGGGTTTCAGAGTTTCGCGGGCGCCACCCTGGGCCTGCTGATCGGCGGCGTCATCGCCGCACCTTTCGGAGCGATCATGGCAAAGCGCTTCAGCCCCAAGATCATGCTGGTGCTGGTGGGCATCGTGCTGACCGCGACCAGCGCCTACTCGCTGCTGCGCGCACTATCCTGAGCCCGCGCGCCTAGCCAAAGGACTGTTGCGGGCCGGTGTCCGGCGCTATCGTGAGCGGCGGATATCGAAAGGCTATTGCTCATGAAAATCTACGGCTCCTCCTTCTCCCCCTATGCGCGCAAAATCCTGGCATTTTGCGGGGAAGCGGGGATCGATTACGAGTTGCAGGCCGTGGGGCTGGGCTCGGACGATCCCGAATTTCTCGCCGCCTCGCCGCTGCGCAAGATCCCGGCGATGGAGGATGACGGCTTCACGCTCGCCGATTCCAGCGCGATCTGCCATTATCTGGAAGCCAAGCACGATGTGGGCCTGATCCCGCACGATCCCGCGCTGCTCGGCCGTACTGTGTGGTGGGACGAGGTGGCGGACACGGAAATCTTCGCCAGCCTGCAACCGCTGTTCTTCAACCGCATCGTCGCCCCGCTCTTCCTGCGGCAGGAGGCGGATGAGGCCGCCGCTGCCCGCGCGGAAGAGGAGGCGGTGCCGACCATGCTCGCCTGGCTGGAGACGCAGATGCCCGAAGAGGGCGACTGGCTGGTGGGCGAGCGGCTGACCCTGGCCGATCTCGCGGTGGCAAGCCCGCTGGTGAATTACGCCCATTGCGGCGGCTCGCTGGCCGATTATCCGCGGGTGGAGGCGTTCGCCGCGCGCATGCACGCGCGCAAGAGCTTTGCCGGCAACATCGCCTGGGAAAGGGGCGCGTTGGAGAAAATCCGGGGCGGATGACGGCGGCGTAACCTGCTTCGGGTGGCTGGCATCACATGAAGTAATGGCGGGGTTTCCAAGCCCAGCCGAAGCAGCCGAATGAACAGCCCGGAGAAGATGGCGTATGCCAGGAACGTTTGAGCGCTTCTGTCGCCACCGATAGCGCACGCGGTCATTATATCGGCACAGGCTGCAGCGAATGCGAGAATTCCGCAGCTGTTGATCGTGCGCGGTGATCGCCGCCGTCTTCCGCCGAGGAGTAATATCGATGCTTTCCAACGACCACGCCGTCGCCCGATCGGGCACGTTCACCTTGGGCGATCGCACCGTTCACCGCATGGGCTATGGCGCGATGCAGCTTGCCGGGCCCAATGTGTTCGGGCCGCCGAAGGACCGCGCGGCCGCCGAAGCGGTGCTGCGTGAGGCCATGGCGCTCGGTATCGACCATATCGATACGAGCGATTTTTACGGGCCGCACATTACCAACCGCATCATCCGCGATGCGCTCGCCCCCTATCCGGACCGGTTGACGATCGTCACCAAGCTGGGCGCAAAGCGTGACGAGGAGGGCGCGTGGCTGCCCTGGAACGATCCCGAAGCGCTGGAAAAGGGGCTGCGCGACAATCTGGAACATCTCGGGCTCGATGCGATGGACGTCGTGAACGTGCGCATCATGGGTTCAGGCGAAGGCGGCGTCGAGCCCACGGGCGAAAGCGTTGCGCGCTTCGTGGAGCCCGTGGCCCGGTTGCAGGAACGCGGGCTCGTGCGGCATATCGGCATCAGCACGGTTACGCGCGCGCAGGTGGAGGAGGCCCGCAGCATCTGTCCCATCGTCTGCGTGCAGAATGCCTATAATCTCGCCCACCGCGACGATGACGCCCTGATCGACTGGCTGGCCGAAGACGGCATCGCCTATGTCCCCTATTTCCCGCTGGGCGGCTTCAGCCCGCTGCAATCGCAGACTCTGGAGGAAGTGGCGCGCGATTGCGATGCCTCGCCGATGCAAATGGCGCTCGCCTGGTTGCTGCAGCGCGCACCCAATATTGTGCTGATCCCGGGCACGAGCTCGGTCGAGCATCTGCGCCAGAATGTGGCCGCGGCAAATCTGGACCTGCCCGCCGAAGCGATCGCCAAACTTAACGGGATTGGCGCTTAATACCAGTAAGGTGCCACGGAATAATAATCGTAGACGCGTTGCTGATAGGCCATGTCGAGCGCCAGCTCGCGGCTTTCGTCGGTGAAGGTGGGGGCGTCGCGCAGTTCCTGCTTGCTGAGGCCCAGGCGATAACCGGCCAGGTTCACGTCATAGGCGAACTTTTCCCAGGGGATCGAGTGCAGCTCACCGCCCAGGCCCAGAAATCCGCCGATAGAGACGACGATATCGGTCACTTTTCCGTCCGCCTTCTCGATCACCAGCGAATGGACATGGCCCATATGATCGCCGTCCTCGGTGTAGACGGCAGTGCCCTCCACACGGTCGCTGGTGATGGCGTGGTGCCGCTGCGGCGGCTGCTGGATATCGTCTGGGGTGCGACGGGTCTGCGGGGCGGTTTCGGCGTCGGTCATGGCGCTCTCCTTCGGCAAGAGGGCCGGGATAGTCCGGTCGATAGGAAAACGCGCAGAGGAGCACGCGGTTGCAGCCTTTTCCCCCTATCGGGAAAGGGGAAACTAACCCGAATGGTACAAAGGCGTTGACATCGTCACGCTCTTTCGGTACATAAGAAGAACATCGAGATGAAGCGATTCGGGGCAGCGGCCTCCGTCCACCGGGCGGGGGCTTTTTTCATGCGCTCCGTCGGGGTTGGGAGGCACTGGATGAGCGAAGAATTGAGGATTGCGCCCATTGCGGGGCATCGGTTGCAGGCGCGCAGATCGCGAGAAGGCATCTGGACCCAAGAGAAGCGCCAACGCTTCTGCGATCATCTGGCAAACAGCTGCAACGTCGTGGACGCGCTGAAGGCCGTCGGAATGGGTTCGTCCGGCGCTTACCGGTTGCGCGATCGCGATCCGGAGTTCGCAGAACAGTGGCTGTCGGCCCTTCGCGTTGGATATGATCGGCTGGAGGGGGCCCTGCTGAGGCGCGCTCTCCACCTTACCGGTGAAGCCGCTCAGGATTTTCCCGAAGACGGCGCGCCCTTTGCGGAGATGACCCTCGCCCAGGCGATGGACCTGCTCAACAAGCACCGCGGAACCGTTACCGGCGGCGCCTTTCGCGCGCAGGCTCAGGCTACGCAGATGCCGAGTAGCGAGGAGGTCGACCGGCTTATCATAGACAAGATCGCGATCGTGCGCCGCCAGATGAGGACGCGCAAATGAGCGTGGGCCGCCGCAGCGGACGAGCACCGGCCAACGCCCGGAAGAGCAGGCGCAGCCATAGTCCGGATGTGGTGATCCGTGCACTTGCCCGGCTCTCGCTGAAGCAGTTGGCGGCTGTGCTGCGTCGTCTACCGCTCAACCATCGCCGCGAGCTTGTGGGGCGGTGGAAGGGCTTCGAACATGACGGCCAACGCGCGCCCTGCGGCAACTGGCGCGTCTGGCTGATCCGCGCTGGCCGCGGCTTCGGCAAGACGCGGGCGGGCGCGGAATGGGTGAGCGAATATGCACGGCAAAATCCGGACGCGCAGATCGCGCTGGTCGGCGCGAATATCGAGGACGCTCGGCGGGTGATGGTGGAGGGGCGCAGCGGCGTGCTCGCCGTGGCGCGCTCCCATGAAAAACCGCGCTGGAAGAAGGGGGCGGGCACGGTGCATTTCGATAGCGGCGCGGTCGCCACCGTCTTCTCCGCCGAAACGCCCGAGGCGCTGCGCGGACCCGAACACCACGCCGCCTGGTGCGACGAGCTGGCCAAATGGCGGCACGCCAAGCCCGTGTGGGACAATCTGATCCTGGGGCTACGGCTCGGCGAGCGCCCGCAGGCGGTGGTCACGACCACACCGCGCAGCGTGCCGATCCTGCGCACGATCATGGCGATGGACGGCTTCGTCGAGACCCGCGGGGCCACGCGCGACAATCCGCATCTCTCGGCCCGCGTGGTGGCCGATCTGGAGGCGCAATATGGTGCGAGCAATCTGGGGCGGCAGGAGCTGTCGGGCGACCTGATCGACGATGTCGAGGGCGCGCTGTGGAGCCGCGCGCTGCTGGAGGCACGCCGCTGCGCTCCTCCGGAGCAGACGGCCCGCGTCGTCGTCGGCGTCGATCCGCCTGCCGGGGCGGGCGAGGGCGATGCCTGCGGGATCATCGTCGCCGCGCTGCTGCCGGGCGGGCGGGCCGTGGTGATAGCCGATGCCAGCGTGGAGGGTGAGGGGCCGGCGGGCTGGGCCCGCGCCGTCGCCTCGGCTGCGCGCGAATGGGGCGCGGACCGGGTGATCGCGGAGGCCAATCAGGGCGGTGCGATGGTGGAAAGCGTGCTGCGCGCCGCCGACGCCGCGCTGCCGGTGCGTCTGGTCCACGCCAGCCGCGGCAAGGCGGCGCGCGCGGAGCCTGTTGCCGCGCTCTATGAGGCGGACAAGGTGCACCATGCCGGGCACTTTCCCGCGCTGGAGGACCAGCTCTGCGGCCTGATCGCGGGCGGCGGCTATGAAGGCCCCGGCCGCTCCCCGGACCGCGCCGACGCGCTCGTCTGGGCGATCACCGCGCTGCTGCTGAACCGCCGCGGCGAAGTGCAGGTACGCGGGCTCTAGATCCTCCCCGAGCTCGCTCGGGGAGGGGGACCGCCCGCGAAGCGGGGGGTGGAGGGGTATTGGCGCCTCGATCTGACCGTGTTCGACAAATGAATATTGCTCTGCCGACCCCTCCACCATGCTTTGCATGGTCCCCCTCCCCACGATGTGGGGAGGATTTGAAAGGACATACTCATGACCATCCTCGATACGCTGCGTCTCGCCTTCAAAGGCGCGGGCGCGGGTGAGCGGCCGCGTCTGGCGCGCTGGTTCAACTCCCCCTGGGGCGCGGCCTTCACCGATGACGCGCCCTTTTCCTATGATGCCGCCGTGCGCGCCGGTTACGAACGCAACCCCGTCGCCCAGCGCGCGGTGCGGCTGGTGGCCGAAGGCGTGGGCGCCGCGCCGGTCGAGAGCGATACGCCCGGCCTCGCCGCGCTGGCCAATGCATCGAGCGCGGGCCAGCGCCTGTTCGAGACGGTGGCCGCGCAGCTGCTCCTGCATGGCAACGCTTTCGTGCAGATCCTGCGCGGGCCCGGAGGCGAGGCGGCGGAGCTGTTCGCGCTGCGGCCGGACCGTGTCACCATCGTCCCCGATGCGCGCGGCTGGCCCGCCGCCTTTCATTATCGCGCGGGCGATGCGGTGGAGGCGATCGACGCGGTCGGCACCGACGGGCGGCCGCAGATCGTCCACATCAAGGGCTATCATCCGCTCGATGATCATTACGGCCTGGGCTGTCTCGGCGCGGCGGCGGAGGCGATCGGCCTGCACAATGCCGCCACCCGCTGGAACCGCGCGCTGCTGGACAATGGCGCGCGGCCCAGCGGTGCGCTGGTCTACGATCCGGGCGACGGCTCCACCCTCTCGCCCGAACAGTTCGCCCGCCTGAAGGCCGAACTGGAGGGCGCCTATCAGGGCCCCGGCAATAGCGGGCGGCCGATGCTGCTGGAAGGCGGCCTCAGCTGGCAATCCATGGCGATGAGCCCGGCGGACATGGACTTCGCCGGGCTGAAAGAAGCCGCCGCGCGCGACATCGCGCTCGCCTTCGGGGTGCCGCCGATGCTGCTCGGGCTGCCGGGCGACAACAGCTATGCGAACTACCGCGAGGCGAACAAGGCGCTGTGGCGGCTCACCTTGCTGCCGCTGGCGAGCACGATCTGCGAGGCGCTGGCCGAGGGCCTTGCCGACTGGTTTCCGGCGGCGGCGCTGACCGTCGCAGTCGACCGCGTGCCCGCTCTGTCCGAGGACCGCGAACGGCTGTGGACCAGCGTGACGGCGGCGGATTTCCTCAGCCGCGAGGAAAAGCGAGAAATGCTGGGGCTGACGGCGGAGGAGGCGGTATGATCACGAACGACATGCTCGCCGGCCTCGCGCTCGAGGCGCGGCGCGAGGGGATCGACGCGGTGACACTGCGCGCGATAGTGGAAGAGGCAAGCGATGCCGGTGCCGCCCGCGCGCTCGAACGGCTCGGCCTCGCGGACCCGCAGGCGCATGGCGACGTGCGCGAGCTGCGCCAGCTGCTCGACGCCTGGCGCGAGGCCAAGCGCGGCGCGCTGAAGGCCGGGCTCGACTGGCTGGTGAAGGCGTTGATCGCGCTGATGCTGATCGGCATCGCCGTGCGCATCGGCGTGGGGGAGATGGTGCGATGAGCTTTTCCTACTATGCCGCATCCGTTCGCCCTGAGCTTGTCGAAGGGCCGTACTATTTTGCCCGACAGAAGGACGGGGCTTCGACAGGCTCAGCCCGAACGGAGGAGGGCGTTTCCGGGGCCCTCCGCATCGCCGGATATGCTGCGATCTTCGGCATCGAGGATCGCGGCGGCGACATCATCGAACCGGGTGCCTTTGCCGCCACCCTCGCCGCGCAGCCACCGGACGGGCTCCCGCTGCTCTGGCAGCACGATCCGCTGCGCCGCATCGGCACCGTCACCTATGCCGCCGAGGACCGCAAGGGCCTGCGCGTTATCGCGCAGCTCACGCCCGAAGGCACCGCGCTCGCCAGCCGCGACTGGGGCGGCGGCCTCAGCTTCGGTTACCGCGTCCGGATGAGCGAAGGCACCCGCCCCCGCCGCCTGCTCGCGCTCGATCTCGTCGAAGTCAGCCTAGTCCGCCTGCCGATGCAGGCGCTGGCGCGAGTGCATCAAATTTTCGGAGAAAGTTCATGAGCGGAACTCTGCCCACATTTGTTCAAGTTGAAGTTCAACCTAGAAATCGCGGTGCTGGCCACGTTGTTGAGGCGATCCAAAAGGACGGGGCGATCGAGCAGGCAATTTTTTTGGGCCCCCGCTCGAAACAGCGAGCGGAGGCCTATCGCGCAAGCGTATATTTCCAGATCTAAACGAAAACTTCCATGTCAACGTCATCGACACAGGTCTGTGGTTGGGTGTGTTCGTCAGAAGAATGCCAAGGCCCTTCGATCAACTCCACCGCAGAAATTTGAGCAATAAACATGCAGCGCCATTGCCCGCCTTCCGGGAGGCCTGAAGAACTGCCCCCGGCATATTGGAAGGTGAGGACTTTCTCCTCTCCGTTTTTTCTTCCCAATGTATGGGCGCATACCTCCCTTCGATGACCTTGGTAATCACAAGAGAACGGTTTTCTGGCTTCCATACTATCACGTATCATCTGGTACACGCTCGACATTATCATCCTCCTAAGAACATCGATTCATCACCACGATCTATATTAAATACGGAAATCAAAGCATTCAACAGATTTGAGTTCTGCTCTGCAAAGGTGCCGCCTCCGGGCGGCTTTTTTGTGTCCAAAATCCATCCCAAGAAAAGGAAATCCCATGGATATCATGACCACCAATGCCGCGCCGCAGTCTGCGGTGACGCCTGCCGCCGATCCGCTGGAGGCTTCGTTCGACGCGGTGTTGCGCGTCGATGAGCATGAAGCAAAGATTGCGGGCCTGCGCACCGATGTCGATCAGTTGAAAAGCGATGTCGGCGGGCTGCGATCGCGCATGGACAAGGTGGCCGCCGCTGCCGCGCGTCCGGTGCTTGCCTCCACCGTCGCGGGTGAGGGCGGCGATGCGCCGGTGTCCGCCGCGCCCGAAGTGAAGAGTTTTATCGAGGGCTATTTGCGGCGCGGGCGGGAGACGGAGGTGAAGTCGCTTTCCTCCGCTTCGGGCCCGGAGGGCGGCTATGCCGTGCCGCGCCAGATCGATGCGCTGATCGGGCGGACCTTGCTCGATATCTCGCCGATCCGCGCCATCGCCACCGTGGTGCAGACCGGCACCGCAGGCTATCGCAAGCTGGTGACCACGGGCGGCACGCCGTCGGGCTGGGTGAGCGAGACGGCGGGGCGGCCCGCCACGGCCACGCCGGACTTTGCCGAAATCGCCCCGCCGACCGGCGAGCTCTACGCCAACCCCGCCGCTAGCCAGGCGATGCTCGACGATGCCGCGTTCGACGTGCAGGCCTGGCTGGCGGACGAGATCGCCCGCGAGTTCGCCCGGGCTGAGGGTGCGGCGTTCGTAAACGGCAGCGGGGTGAACCAACCGCGCGGCTTCCTGTCCGTCAGCATGACCGACGAGCCGGATGACGTGCGCGCCTTCGGGCAGATGCAATATGTCCCCAGCGGTTCGTCCGGCAGCTTCGGCGGTACCAATCCGGAAGATGCGCTGGTCGATCTGGTCCACGCGCTGCGGCCCGCCTATCGGCAAGGCGCGGCGTTCGTGATGAACTCGGCCACGCTGGCGCGCATCCGCAAGTTCAAGACGGCGGACGGCGCGTTCCTGTGGCAGCCCTCGCTCGCCGCGGGGCGGCCGGACACGCTGCTCGGCTATCCGCTGGTGGAGGCGGAGGACATGCCGGACATCGCCGCCGACGCGCCCGCCATCGCCTTCGGCAATTTCCGCGAAGGCTATCTGATCGCCGAGCGCAGCGCGACGAGCATCCTGCGCGATCCCTTCACCAACAAGCCGTTCGTGCACTTCTACGCGACGAAGCGCGTGGGCGGCCAGGTGATGAATGCCGAGGCGATCAAGGTCTTGCGGTTCAGCGCTTCGTAAACGCCATATCCTCCCCTCGCTCCGGCGAGGGGAGGGGGACCGTTTGCCGAAGGCAAATGGTGGAGGGGCCGTAGCGCTCCGATTCGATCGAACTTAGCGGTGCCGGGCGGTCCGGCCGGCCCCTCCACACCTCGACTGCGTCGAGCGGTCCCCCTCCCCGAGCCAAGCTCGGGGAGGATTTTTTATGTTTCACCTACCTGAAAGGAGCCAAGCTGATGGGCCTCGTCACCAGCACACCGCCCGATCTCGGCCCCGCCGCGCTCGCCGCGCTCAAGCAATATCTGCGCATCGCCATCGATGGTGAGGATGAGGCGCTGACCGAGCAACTGCGCAGTGCCTATGAGCAGTGCGAATGCTTTCTCGGCACCACGCTGATCCTGCGCGATTATGCCGAGTTGCTCACCGCCGGTTCCGGCTGGCAGGCGCTGACGCATCGGCCGGTGGTGTCGATAGAGGCGGTCGACGGCCTGCTCGCGGAAGGATCGGATATCGCGCTGCCGGTCGATGCCTATGCGATCGACATCGCCGCCGACGGCGGCGGGCGTATCCGGATCGAGAGGCCGGGCGCTGCCGGGAGGGTGCGCGTCCATTACAGCGCGGGAATTGCCGGCCATTGGGAGGGCGTGCCCGAAACGCTGCGCCAGGGCATCGTGCGGTTGGCGGGGTTCGGCTATTCGGAGCGCTCGGCGCAAGCAGCCGTCCCCGCTGCCGTCACGGCCTTGTGGCGGCCCTGGCGCCGGGTGGTGTTGGCATGAAGGCGGGGCGCATGAGCGGGCTTGCTGGAAGCGGGCGGGCGGCACAGGCGCTGCTGCGGCGCGGTGCGGCGATGGCTGCGTGGCGAGCCGAGCGACGCGCAGCGCTGCTGGCGCAGATCTATGGCGATGCGCTGCCCGATGCGCAGGTGTCGCGCGATGCGCGCGGCTTGACCGTAAAGGCGCGCGGGTTGCTCGCACGGATGATGCGCGATGCACGGCTGCACTGGCCCGGCGGGTGGCTGCGATGAGTGCCGCGACCATAGTGCGCGAGGCTGCCCTGGCTGCGCTGCGTGACGATCCGTTTCTGAGTACCCGGCTGAACGGCGTCTACGACAGCGTGCCTTCCGGCGCGCAGCCGCCCTTCACCTATCTGCCCGATATCCTGTCGGTCGATTGGGGCACCAAGACCGCGCGGGGCCGCGAGCTGCGGCTCGGCGTCATGGTCGAAGCTCCCGAGGCGACGGTGCTGCCGGACTTGGCGGACGCCGCCGAAGCCGCGATCCTCGCGCTGCCGCCGGACCTACCCGGCTGGCGCATCGCCAGCTGCGTCTATTGGCGCAGCCTTGCGAGCGACGAGGGCAAGCGGCGCCGCCGCCTGATCGAATTTCGGGTGCGGATGCTGGAGCACTGACGATCCTCCCCAAGCGCGCTTGGGGAGGACTGCTTTATTGAAAAAGGAGAACCAATATGCCGGCCGAAAAGGGCAGTACCTTTCTACTCAAGATCGGCGACGGAGCGGCGAGCCCCGCTTACGCCACCATCGCGGGTCTGCGCACCACGCAGCTGTCGATCAATGGCGAGGCGGTGAACGTCACCAGCAAGGATAGCGGCGGGTGGCGTGAGCTGCTGTCGGGCGCGGGCGTGCGCTCGGTCAGCGTCTCGGGCGCGGGCATCTTCACCGGCTCCGATGCCGAAACACGGCTGCGCGGCCATGCGCTAACCGGGAAGATCGACGACTATGAACTGAGCTTCGAGAGCGGCGAACGGATGCGCGGGCGGTTCCTGGTCAGCCGGCTCGATTATGCTGGCGATTATAATGGCGAGCGCAATTATACGCTGAGCCTGGAAAGCTCCGGCGCGGTGGCGAGCCTGTGAGCGCGGCGGCAAACCCCGCGCGGGGCGAAGCTTCGGTGCGTATCGGCGGCGAAGCGTTACGGCTGCGCCCGAGCTTTGCCGCGCTGGTGGCGGCCGAAGAGGAGCTTGGCCCCTTGTTTGCGCTGGTGGAACGCGCCGCGGCGGGGGAGCTTCGGCTTGGCGAACTGGCGGCGCTGTTCTGGCACTGCCTGGCGGATGGGCCGGGGGGCCTCACCCGCGAACGCTTCGGCGAGGCGCTGGCGGAGGCGGGCCTTGCCGCGCTGACCCCGGCGCTCCGCGTGCTGCTGAAGCAGATCTTGCAGGGGCGGTGAGGGGGTGACCTTCGCCGACAGTGCCCTGCGCCTGTCCGCTCTCGCCGCCCATTGGCTTCACTGGCGGCCCGATGACTTCTGGGCCGCGACGCCGGCGGAACTGGCCGCCATCCTTTTGCCGCCCGGCGGAACGTATGCGCCGCCCGATCTCGACGATCTGATGGAAAGATTTCCCGATGGATGAAGAACTGGAAACGCTGGTGATCGGCGTGCGCGCCGACACGCAAGGTTTTGCGCGCGATGTGCAGGCGATGCGCGCGCAGCTCGACGGGCCGATGGCGGACGGGATGGAGCGGGCGGGGCGCGCCTTGGAACGCGGACTGAGCGCCGCCATCCGGCGTGGTCGGTTCGGTTTTGAGGAGCTGAAGGCCGTGGCGCTTTCCGTGCTGGACGAGATTGCCAGTGCCGCCATCCGCGCAGGCATCGGATCGCTGCTGGGGGGTTCGGGCGGGGGAGGCGCTGGCGCGGCGCTCGGCGGTATTGTCGGTCAACTGCTCGGCGCGCCGGGCCGTGCGACCGGCGGACCGGTGTCGCCCGGCCGGGCTTACCGCGTGGGCGAGCGCGGGCCGGAATGGTTCGTGCCGACAACCAGCGGGCGGGTCGAGGCGACAGGTGCCGCCGCGCCCGCGCCGGTGGTGAACCTCACCGTCCACATCGCCGATCGTGCGGGCAGCGCCCCGCAAGCGCTGCAACGTTCCAGCCGCCAGGTGGCGCAGGCAGTGAAGCGCGCGCTCGAGGCTTAGAAACGCCATTTTCGGGAGAAATCCTCATGCCCCACTGGCTGGCCCGCCCGGACCATGCTGCCGCGGTAGAGCAGGGCCATATGGCCCGCTTCGACGCGCGCTTCTGGACCGTCAACTTTCCACGCCCGATGATGGCGTCCACCGTCACCACCGGCCCCGGCGCACTGCGCGTCGATGCCGTATTCTACAATAGCGACGATCTTGCCGGGCTGATCTGGGAGAGCGAGGACCGCTGGGACCATCCTCTGCTCGCTTATGAAACGGTGCGCGATTATTCGCGGCTGACGCTGCGCTTCCACTGGCGCTCCACCGGCCTGATGCCGCTCGATGCGGTCAACGGGCCGACACTGACGATCGAGGGTCGCGACGCGGCGGGAAAACAGCGCAGCTGGTATGTGCGCCTGTGGAACTATGCCGTGGGCACGCCGCAGGACGCGGCTATCACGCTGCCGTTCCAGACGCTGGCGGGCGGTTTCCTGCTGCCGGGCGAGGCCGATCCGGTGCATCCCAAGGACATCGACCGGATGTTCATCTCGCTGGTGCCGCCCGGCTATACGGGCGAGGCGGGACGGCTTGCCCAGCCTGCCGAGGCTTGGGTGGAGATCAGCGATATCACCTGCGACGGTGAGCGCGCGGTGATCGGCATCGCCGATGCCATGCTGCCCGAGCATGCGCTGCGCATGGCGACGGGTTATGACGATGCGTACAATCAGAGCCCCGAACGGCTGCTGCGCCAGATCCGCGCGCTCGGCTATCGCGGGATCATCAACCATTATGTCGGAATGAGCCATTATTTCCGGCTCGAGAGCAGCGGGCCGGGGCTCTATGTCTCGCTGGCCGGCGGCACGCTCAATGCCCCGTGCAGCGCCTGGCACCGCGACTTCGCGGCCCGCGCGCTGGCGATGGGGTTCGAGACGATCCTGTCATTGAGCTTCGAACTGTTCGACGCGCATTGCTGGAACGACTGGAAGCAGCGTGCGGAAAATGGCGATCCGGCGCTGACCGGCTGGAACCCGCCGTCCACTTTGCTCTCGCCCGCGCATGGCGGCGCAATGGGCTATCTTCGCGCCGTGGGCCGCGCCTTTGCCGCGATCCAGCGCGATGCGGGGCAGGCCGTGCGCTTTCAGATCGGCGAGCCCTGGTGGTGGATCATGCCGGACAGGCGCATCTGCCTCTACGACGCGGCGGCGTGGAACGCTTTCGGTAGCGACATCGTCTCGATCCCGTCGATCGACGGCGCGAAGACGGCGGCCCAGCAGGCGATGCTCGACCGCGCGGGAGAAATGCTGGCCGCTGCCACCGCCGCGCTGGCCGATGCGGTGCGGGATGAGGCGGGCAGCGCAGGGGCCACGCTCTATCTGCTGGTCTATCTGCCCACCGTGCTGGACGCTGCCGCCCCGGATGCGCGGCGGGCCAATGTACCCGTCGGCTGGGCCGCGCCCGCCTTCGATGTGCTGCAGCTGGAGGATTATGACTGGACGGTCGCCGCCAATCACGCGGGCACTGAAAGCGGCGTCGCCGCGATGACCGCGCGGCTCGGCTATCCGCTGGCCGAGCAAGAGTTTTTCGTGGGCTTCGTGCTGAAACCGGAAGAAGAGGCGCAATGGCAGGCCATCGCCCGCGCGATCGATCTGGCCGAGGCGCGCACGCCGGCCCGCAATTATGTCTGGGCGCTGCCGCAGGTGGCGCGCGACGGCTTCACCTATTTTCAGTTGGAGGAGGATGCCATGCGCGGCTTCGACGATGTGCGCTTTCCGATCGCGATCGGGCGGCACGCCACTGTCACGTCCGAATTTTCGACCGGTATCGTCACTACGCTCTCCGGGCGCGAACGCCGGACGAGCGACTGGGCCGATGCGCGGCTGGCCTTCGATGCCGGGCCGGGGGTGCGCAGCGATGCCGATGCGGCGGAGCTAATTTCCTTTTTCCGCGCACGGCGCGGCGCGGCGATCGGCTTTCGTTTCACCGATCCCAGCGATCACAGCTCGGCCGGAATGACGGACGCGCCCGGCCCGTTCGATCAGCGCATCGGCACCGGCGATGGGCTGGCGACCGACTTTCCGTTGGTGAAGATTTATGGCGCAGGGGAGGCGGAGCAGCAGCGGCGGATCACGCGCCCCGTCGCGGGCACGCTGCGCGCCGGCATCGGCGGCGTGGAAACACAGGGCTTCACGTTGCAGCCGCTCGGGTTTTTGCGCTTCGACACACCGCCGCCGGATGGGGCCGCAGTCACCGCTGGCTTCCGCTTCGACGTCCCCGTGCGCTTCGCCGAAGACCGCCTCGAGATCGCCGCCGCCACCCAGGGTGCTGCCGATCTCGCCAGCGTGCCGCTGATTGAGGTGAAGGAGTAAGGCCATGCCCCACTGGTTGGACGAACCATGCGCCACCACGGCTTATGTCTGGACGATGATCCGGCGGGACGGGGTGGCGCTTGGGTTCACGTCTCACGACCGCGATCTGGTGATCGACGGGCTGCTGCACCGGGCGGGACCCGGCATGGTGCCGAGCGCGATCGTTGAGACCGCGAAACTGGAAGGCGATGGGCTCGATATCGATGGCGGGCTCAGCAGCGCTGCGATCAGCGAGGCCGATCTGGACGCGGGGCGCTGGGACGGGGCCACGCTCGAAATCCAGCTGGTCGATTGGACCGACACCGCGAACCGGCGCTCGCTTGCCAAGGGTGAGCTGGGCGAACTCAGCCGCAGCGGCGGGGCGTTTCGTGCGGAGCTGCGCGGCCCCGCCGCCGCGCTGGACCGGCCGGTGGCACCGCGCACATCGCCCGGCTGCCGCGCGGATTTCTGCGGGCGGGAATGCGGGCTCGATGCCATGCGGTTCACTCGCGACTTCGTGGTGAGAGGCATCGAGGGTGAAAAGCTGACGCTTGGAGGGCTTGTCGATGGCGGGCTCTACCGTTTCGGGCGGCTGCGTTTCCTGTCGGGGGCGGCCTGCGGTATGATCCACGACATCGCGGACGGCGCGGGCGCTGACATCTGGCTCACCGAACCGCCTCGGTTGGTATTGGGGGAGGGCGTCCGCGCAATGCTCACCCAGGGCTGTGACCGTTCGATCGCGACTTGTGCGGGCCGTTTCGGCAATGCCGTCAATTTCCGCGGCGAGCCGCATCTGCCGGGCAATGATCTGCTCACCCGTTATCCGGGTGGGCGCTGATGAATCGGCAGGACATCTGCAACCGTGCCCTGGCATTGGTCGGCACGCGCTTCCGGATTGGCGGGCGCGACCGCGCGAGCGGGCTGGATTGCATCGGCCTTGCTGCGATGGCGCTGTACAGGGAGCTGCCGCTGCCATCGGGCTATCGTTTGCAGGGCGCGTCTGCGGATCGCTGGCACCGCTGGTTTGACCGGCACCAATTTGCCCATGTGCAGGGGGCGTTGGAGGCCGGCGATCTCGTGCTGGTGCGCGCGGGGCCGGTCCAGTTTCATCTGCTGGTCGCGGTACCGGACGGTTTTGTTCACGCCCATGCGGGCCTGCGCCAAGTGGTGTTTTTGCCCGGTACGCTTCTCTGGCCGATTGTTTCGGTCTGGCGCGCGCCGTTCATTTCCGGAGATTGACGCATGGCGACCATCGTCTTCAACGCTGTCGGCTTTGCGCTTGGCGGCCCGATCGGTGCTGCCATCGGCAGCCTTGCCGGACGCGCGCTGGATCAGACCATCTTCGGCGGGGCGAAAGGCAGGGAAGGGCCACGTCTGAAGGAGCTGGACGTGCAGACGTCGAGCTATGGCAGCGAAATCCCGGCCATGTTCGGCACCATGCGCGTGGCGGGCACGGTGATCTGGGCAACGCCGCTCAACGAACATGTCAGCAGCGATGGCGGCGGCAAAGGGCGGCCGAGCCAGACCAATTACAGCTATGGCGCGAGCCTTGCGGTCGCCCTGTCTTCTCGCCCGGCGGCGCAGGTCGGGAGGATATGGGCGGACGGCAATCTGCTGCGCGGCGCGGGCGGGGATTTCAAGGTGGAAACCGGCTTTCGCTTCCACACCGGCCATGGCGATCAAACAGCAGACCCATTGATTGCGCAAGCGGAAGGAACCGAGGCGCCGGCCTTTCGCGGAATTGCTTTTGCCGTGTTCGAGGATCTGCAGCTCGCCGATTATGGCAACCGCATCCCGTCGCTGAGCTTCGAGCTGATCGAGCGCGACGGATCGGTGCGCTTGGTGGAACTCGCGCGAGAGGCGAGTGCGGGCTACGTGGACGGAGATGCCGGCGATCAGGTGGGCGGCTTCGCGCTGGCTGGCAGTGCGCGGGATGCCGTCTCCTTTATTGCCGAGAGCGCGGCCCTTCGTCTCTCCCGCGATATGGCCGGATACCGGTTCGATGACGAACCTGTTTCCATCGGCAGTGCGGGAGACCCGGTCATCGCGATCGGGCGTGAAGCCGTCGACAGGCCGCAGCGCAGCCGCGCGCCGCTCGCTGATTTTCCGGCGGCGGTGGAGCTTCGCTATTATGATCCGGCGCGCGATTATCAGGCGGGCTTGCAACGAGCGCGGCGATCCGGGGGCGGGCAAGACGTGCGGCGGCTCGATTTTCCGGCGGCGATGGATGCTCATGCGGCCGCGAAGCTGGCGGAAACGCTTGCCCGGCGCTCTGGCGCGGAGCGTGAGCAACTGCGCATCGCCGTGCCTTATGGCGAGCAGGAGCCACGCGCCGGGCGTATGTTGGCGTTTGGCGGAGCAATCTGGGCTATCACCGAAGTCGAGCATCGCCGCGGTGCGATGATGCTCACCGCACGCGCGTTGGGAGCACGCACTCCGATCACTGCAACGGCGGTTCCCGGTCGTGCGATCCGCGAAGTGGACGAGGTGCACGGGCCGACAACGCTGCGATTGGTGGAGTTGCCCGATATCACGCGGCGTGGCGTAGACCGGCCGGTTGTCGCCGTCGCCGCCAATGGCGCGCAGGCGGGTTGGCGGCGCGCTGCGCTGTCGATCGGTTCGTCGATCGATGCGCTGCGACCAATCGGCCCGACTGCGCCCGCCGCCGTGATGGGCGTACTCGAAACCCCGCTTGCGCGCGGGAGTTTCGGCCTGGTTGATGTCAGGCAGGCCGTGATCATCCACTTGATCGGGGACGACCTTGCCCTCGGTGACGCTGACCGCGAGGCGCTTTTTACAGGCGCTAATCTCGCATCCATTGGAGGTGAAGTCGTCCAGTTCGAGCGTGCCGTCGCCCTGGGCGGCGGGCGTTACCGGATCGAGCGTCTCCATCGCGGCCTTTTCGGAAGTGCGGCGGATGAAGCGACAGCGGGTGCGGCTTTCCTGCTCCTGGAGATTGGCAGAATGCGGTTAGTGGACGAATGGGAGGTCGCTGCCGGATTGCCGCTCGTCGCCACCGCGGTTGGCGTGGGCGATACAACCCCGGCCGTCGAAAGGCTGACGTTGAATGGCCGCGCGACCTTACCACTCGCGCCCGTACATTTGACCGCAATATCGCAGGCCGACGGATCCTTGAACATCGGTTGGGTCCGTCGCTCGCGCATCGGTGCCGACTGGTCGCTCTTGGTGGAACCACCGCTTGGCGAGGATGTGGAGCACTATCGGATTGCGATCAGCGGGGCAGATGGCGTCTCTCTTGTCGATGATGAGTGCGCCGGGCCGGCTTATGCGATCGCGTCAGCTACCGTCGCGGCGTGGCGCGACCATGGGCGTTCGCCGATTAGGATCGCGGTGCGCCAGATCGGGCGCCACGGGCCTTCTACCGCTGCTGAATTCACCTGCCCTCTCTAAACGGAGATTATCATGACCGAACTGGCCAGTAGCCGTTTCGCCCTTCCTTTCCTGGCCTTGGCCCAAGCGCAGAAGGAGACGACGCATAACGAAGCGCTCGCGCTGATCGATATGCTGCTCCATCCGGTTTGCGAGGGAATCTCTGATGACCCTTCAATGCTTATGCCGCAACCGGGCCAGTGCTGGTGTGTCGGTGTGCAAGCTTCTGGGGCCTGGAGCGGGCATGCGAACCATTTGGCCGGCTGGACAGCGGGCGGGTGGCGGTTCGCGGCCCCGGTCGAGTCCATGCGCATTTTCGATCGCTCGTCCGGCGGATCGCTCGTTTACCGGGGCGGGGCGTGGTCGGCAGCGGATCATATCGTCTTGCCGTCGGGCGGATCGGTTATTGATGTCGAAGTGCGCGATTCGCTGGCGGCTCTTGTTACGGTCTTGGAACGAGCCGGGATTGTCGTTGCTACGGTTTCGTAATGATCGCGCCATGACCTGACATGATTTTTGCCCAGGAGGAGCGGAAAAAGTAGACATTTTCGCAACAGTGGGAACCAATGCCCGCTTGCGCCCGTTGCAGCGTCCGGATAGTAGATAACTACCGAATTTAGTTCCTAAATAGATAGAGGGGAATTTAATGCGTAAGCTAGCAATAGGTGTGGCGCTCGCCACCACCGCGCTCACGCCTGCCATGGCGCGTGACGGCGCGTGGTATGCCGGCGTTGAAGGCGGGCCCATGCTCGTCGAAGACACCGACTTCGACGTGAACGGTGTCAACGACGATCTGACGATCGATCATGATTACGGTTACAACTTCGACGGCATCGTCGGTTACGACTTTGGCGCGTTTCGTATCGAAGCCGAAGTTGGCTACCAGCGCGCCGATGCTGACGAGGTGATTACCGGCTCGCAAGGTATTGGCGGAAACCTCCTTGCCGGTTCGGTTAACGACGTCAACGGTTACACCGATGCGCTCAGCTTCATGCTGAACGGCATGCTTGACTTCGGTGACGACGACGGCATCCAGGGCTTCGTTGGCGGTGGTGCCGGTGTGGCTCGCGTGAAGCAGGTTGCAACGGTGGCGAATACGTTCGTGGACGATTCTGACACCGGTTTTGCTTGGCAGGCTATTGCGGGCGTTCGCGCTCCGCTGACCACCAACATCGACGTCGGCCTGAAGTACAAGTTCTTCAACGTTCCGAATGTGGACCTGGTGAGCAACCTTGGCGACACCTATGAGGGTCGTTATCGTTCGCACAGCATCCTTGGCAGCCTGATCTTCAACTTCGGCGCTCCTGAGCCCGTCGTTGCTCCGCCGCCGCCGCCGCCGCCGGCAGCAGCTCCGCCGCCGCCGCCGCCGCCGCCTGCAGCAGCTCCGCCGGCCTGCAACGAGGGTCCGTATCTGGTGTTCTTCGACTGGGATAAGTCGAACATCCGTCCGGACGCTGCTACCGTGCTCGATAACGCGGTTGCTCAGTATGCCAACTGTGGATCGGCGCGCGTCATGCTCGCTGGTTACACCGACACCTCGGGTACCGCACAGTACAACATCGGCCTGTCCGAGCGTCGTAACGCTTCGGTCCAGTCCTATCTGCAGTCGCGCGGCATCCCCGCTGCGCGTATCTCGAGCGAAGCATTCGGCGAAACGGACCTGCGCGTCCCGACCGCCGACGGCGTGCGCGAGCCGCAGAACCGTCGCGTTCGGATCACCTACGGCCCCGGCGCCGGTTACTGATCTCTCGCGATCCAATCGAAAATGGGAAAGGGCTGGTCGAAAGACCGGCCCTTTTCTTTTTGTATCCGTAGTTCCGGATTATTGGCTCGTTCGCCACTCATCTTGATCCGCTGTATTAGCGCGCCAGCCCGACCATAATGGCGGTGTTCCATGCTGAGCGATGCTCCGGTCATGCTCAGCGCCTTACACAGTGCTGACTATGGATTTCAGCGGTTCTCCCAGCGGTGTCTCTTCTGCAGCGCTGCCCAAATCGTACATTGCTCGTGCACGGTCCTGCGTAAATCAGTCAGAGCCGGCGGGTTTTCCTGAAAGCTGAACATCGAACGAGGTTTTCAGCCAAACGCCGTGAGTCAGTCCTGTTTCAGCGCTTTCGCTTCAGTCCGTGGCAATAGCTTAATCAGTGCAAACCGGCTTGTTCGCGCGTCCGCACATAGCGGCCTTATAGCAGGGAGGCGCTAGCCAGCTCCCCCAGCCGGATTTTCTCGCCGGAAACTTCAGTGTCCCTCGCTGGTTGAACCGACAACCATCACAGGGAGACAGCTTATGAAAATCATCGCCTTTGCAGCATCGTTCTCGGTCCTGGCATTGGCCGCGTGCGGCGAGCCTGCCTCGCAGGAGGAAACGAGCGAAGTCGCCACTGTTCCAGCAGGCGAGGCGACTTCCCCAGCCAGCGGCGAGACTGCCACCGCAATGTTGAAGACAGCCGACGGCAAGTCGGTGGGCGAAGCAAAAGTCATGCAGACCGCTTCCGGACTGGACCTTGTGCTCGACGTCAACGGAATGCCGCCTGGTAATCACGGTGTCCATATCCACACCACCGGACAATGCGATGCACCGGATTTCAAAAGCGCTGGAGGCCACTGGAATCCGACCAATAAGAGCCACGGCCTGAAAAGTGATAATGGCTCGCACATGGGCGATTTCGTCAACCTTGAGGTAGCCGCAGACGGGACGGGCCACCTAGAGCGTCCGATCGAGAACGCATCGTTGGAAAACGGCACTAATGCATTGCTAGACGCCGATGGCGCAGCGTTCATCGTCCACGAAGGTCAGGACGATCAGATGACCGATCCTTCGGGCGATAGCGGTGCCCGTCTTGCTTGCGGTGTGTTCACCAAGACCGGCTAATCCGCCGCGGTATCAAATGTCCTCGCCGGCCGCCCGGGCGCGCTCTTGTGCGCTCGCTTCCGCGGCCGGCAGCAGACGCGCCGCCATGATTGCGGCGATCAACGCGATCGGCGCTGTCAGCAGTAGCGACAACACCCCGGTCGAAAGACTGCTCGTCAACGCGGAAACACGTCCTGCAAGATAAGGACCTAAAGCAAGGCCGATCAGGGTCGTGCCAATGAAGAAGCTTGCCGTTGCGGTGCCGCGCATGCGCGGCAGAACCAGATCCTGCGTCGTGGCCGCCGCTGCCCCCAGCGCAGCACTTGCAAGCGCCTGAGCAGGAAACAGCATCGCGAAGAAGAGCGTTGCATTATCGGTGGTGAACGCAATGGCGATTGCCGGGATCGGAGCGATCGCGCCGAAAATTACCACCCATAGCCGTCCCGCCGCATGTTTTACGCGCAGCCGGTCGCCCACCCATCCGCCGGCGATAACGCCTAGAAAACCGGCCGATGCGCCAAGGCTGCCGACAATCCAGCCCACCTCGCTCTCAGAGACTGCAAAGGTGCGCAGCGCATAAGGGGATGCCCAGAAGCTGACCGAATAGCTGAGGAAGGCATTCAAGCCATAGGCCAGGACGGTGAGCAGGAAGGCCGGCGTGCCCAAGATAAGCGCGAATGTCGGCGGATCGCTACGCCGAAGAGCACTCGCCCAGCTATAAACCGCATAAGCACCGATCCCAACGGCGCTCCACTGCAGCACCGGTTCGCCCAGAGCGATCAGGCCGCAAACGATGCCTGTGACCAACAGGGCAACCGCGAGGTTGCGCAGGAGATTGCCCGAGCGCGCGGCGCCGATCAGCGTTAGGGGCGGGAGTATGGTGACGAGTTCGGCGAAAAAGTCCCGAAAGGGATGGGGACGGACCTTGCTTTCGATGCCCTCCGACTGTCCGCGAACGGGCTCACGCAAGGTGAAGACCCACAATGCGAGAAGAAGCCCCGGCAAGCCCACCGCCAGAAACGCCGCTTGCCAGCCCGCCAGTCCCAGCGGCGCCATCGCCTTGACGGGATAGGCCTCATTCCAGTTCTGAACCACCAGTCCACCCAGACCGAGCGACAGGCCGCCGCCAAGATAAAGGCCCGAGCTGTAAAGCGAAAGCGCAAGCCCGCGGCGCTTCTTCGGAAACCAGTCCGAAATCAGCGAATAGGCGCTGGGCGAGGCGGTCGCCTCGCCGATTCCGACTCCCACACGCGCGCCGGTCAGCATGGCGCCATTGCGGGCCAAACCGGACAATGCGGTCATGACCGACCAGAGGCTGAGGCCCAGCGTCATCAAGCGCACGCGGTGCCAGCTGTCCGCCAATCGGCCGAGGGGAATCCCGAACAGCGCGTAAAACACTCCAAAAGCAGTGCCGTAGAGGAAGCCGATGTCTCCATCGGTCAGGTTCAAGTCACGCTTCACATCTTCGGCAAGAATGCTCAGCACCTGCCGATCGATAAAGTTGAGAATATAAACGAGGATCAGGACGGAGAGCAGATACCAGGCATAAGCAGGCGTCTTGGCGTCGGGATCGATCGTCCCCTCTGCCGGTGCGGATGTTTGCATCGGGCCTCTCCTTGCCTCTTCCTGCCACCGCTGTAACAGAGCGTGGACCTTTGGCAATCATGAGGGTCACCGATGACCTTTCGCATTCTTTTCGTCTGTCTCGGCAATATCTGCCGCTCGCCTTTGGCGGAGGTTGCCCTGCAAGATGAAGCCGAGCGGCGCGGCCTTTCGATCGACGTCGACAGCGCGGGCACCGGAGACTGGCATATCGGTGATCCGCCGGACCCTCGCACGATCGAGGCCGCGCAGCGCCATGGCACTGATGCATCGTCTTTGCGGGCGCGGCAGGTGCGGGGAAGCGATTTTCGCGATTTCGACTGGATCGTCGCGATGGACCGCCAGAATCTGACTGATCTTCAAACGCTGGCGCCGAATGATGGGCAGGCCACGCTTCTACTTGCGCTTGATCTGGTTGATGGCCGCGAGGGGGAGAGCGTGCAGGACCCCTATCAATTTGGAAAGGCCGAGTTCGATGCGGCATGGCGCGACGCTGTGCTGATCGCAAACGCCATCGCCGACCGGGTGGAGGCTCAGTCGAGCAAGTAGCCGGCCACCGGCTCGTAATGCGATCCGTGTCGGCTGAGCCGGCTTTCGAACAGGGTAAATTCCCGCACCGTGAAGGCCGGCACCCTCAGGGCGGCCTGTGCCGCCAGAAAATCTCCGATCGGACCGCTGCTCGTGTTAAGCCGTGCAAGCGTAATGTGCGGCAGAAACTTGCGGTGCTCATCTTCATGTCCGCAGGCATTGCAGACACGGTCTATCTTGCGCTTGAGCGTCATCAACGGCTCGCTCGGTAGCACGCGCGCCCATACCGCCCTGGGCTTTCCCTTGCGCTCGAAATGTCCGACGCCTTCGATCGCGACGTCGAACGGCTCCATACGGATCCCGCCCAGGGCTTCGCCCAGCTCATTCGCCTCCGGCCGCGCTACGTCGCCCAGAAAGCGCAAGGTGATGTGAAGCTGGCCATCGTCCTGCCAGCGCGCATCCTCAATATGCTCCATCGCGTCGAGAAGCGCGTCGCGGACATTTTCAGGCGGGCGCAAACCGATGAACAGGCGGTGGGACATGGACGGCGCAGGATAGCGGGAGAAAGCCGCGGCGCAATGACTTGAAAATCACTCGCATAAAGGTGATATTCACCGGGCGTGTGGCAATGCTGTCACATACGAAAACCTTAGGAGTTTCCTTATTATGGCATGGCCCGATCCAAGAGCGACCGGCGCACGTACCTATCCCGGACAGGCCGGTACCGGCGAAGCCTTCGACGAAGGTCTGCGCGCCTATATGTTGAAGATTTACAATTACATGGCGAGCGGCGTTCTGCTGACCGGCGTGGTCGCGATGCTGTTTGCACGTTCGGGCATGGCCGAGCAGGTTCTGCTTGGCGGCGGCGCGCTGGCATGGATCATCATGCTCTCACCGCTCGCTATCGTGTTCGCGATGAGCTTCGGCCAGGGCAAGTTCTCTGCCGGAACGCTGCAAGCGATGTACTGGGGCTTTGCCGTGCTGATGGGCCTTTCGCTCAGCAGCATCTTCCTGATGTATACCGGCGCGTCGATTGCCACGACCTTCTTCGCCACGGCAGGCGCCTTCGCGGGTCTCAGCCTCTATGGCTATACCACGAAGAAGGATCTGAGCGGATGGGGCACATTCCTTATCATGGGTGTGGTCGGCTTGATCGTCGCCAGCATCGTGAATATCTTCCTGGGTTCGACGGTTCTCGATCTCGCGATCAGCGCGATTGGCGTGCTAATCTTCGCAGGCCTCACCGCCTACGATACCCAGAAGCTGAAGAGCCTTTACCAGGCGGTGCGCGGTACGGAATTCATGCAGAAGGTCGTGATCATGGGGGCGCTGAACCTCTATCTCGATTTCATCAACATGTTCTTGTTCCTCCTGCGCTTCATGGGTGCGGCGCGCGATTAAGCGCCAGCCCATTCAGCCTCGATAAACGGACGCCCGGCCAGCCATGCTGCCGGGCGTTTTGTTGTCTCCGTTCGTCACAAGGGGGTTTCCAAAGACTCCCCGCAATGTCACACGGATGGCCAGTGTTTCGAGAGGGTTAAATTTCATGTCGAAGACCGTCGCCCGGGCTGCGTTACTGGCCGGACTGACCACCTTGGCGGCTTGCGCGGCGCCTCCGCCGCCAGCGCCGCCTCCGCCGCCGATCATCGTTCCCTCCGCGGCTCCGCCACGGCCGATCCCGCCGCTCGGAGCGGCCACCGGCATGTATATCCCGCCCAAGGGCGTCGACGATGTGCGGATGACGCCCAATCGCGGCCTGGAAACGGATGAGGTTGTGTGGAACTTCCGATCCGCCTTCAATGTCGCGGCGCTGAACTGTTTGCAGCCGAAATATCTGCGCTTCGCGGACGATTATAAGAACTATCTGAATGCCCATGAGGCTTTGCTCAGCCAGGTCAACCGGCGGTTGGATACGGCCTTTCGTGCCCGTTATCCTGCGGGCGACTCCAATCGCATTCGCGATACGTCGATGACGGATCTCTACAATTATTTCTCGCTGCCGCCGGTTACCGGCAAGTTCTGCGATCTGATGCTGGAGCTCGCTCCGCAATCGTCGCAGGTTTCGTCTGATCAGCTGCCGGCATTCTCCGCTCAGGCACTCTCGCAGATCGATAACCTTTTCGTGGAATTCTACGACGATTATGCGGAGTATCAGCGCCGCCTTGCTGCCTGGGAAGAGCTCTACGGTAAGCTCGGCCGGGTAACGGTTATTCCTGACGCCCAATAATGGGGAACGAAAAAGGCCGGCGCGTTGCGTCGGCCTTTTTCGTTTCAGGGCGCGGCTGCGCGTTCGCCTGATTGTTCCCTTTGATTATTGCCCTCTAGGCGGCTGCTGCGCGGCCTCCTGAGCGCGGCCCTGGGCCTCTGCCTGCCGCGCCGCATCCTCCACCGCGCGCTCGATCTGGTCGCGCCGTCGATCGAGCTGGTCCAGGCGGCGCTGCGTCTCCTCATTCGGCTGAATACGCACGCCTTCCCGTCCAATCCTGACGGCATTGCCGTTGATGTTGCCTTCGACTGACAGATCGCCGTCCGGCCCGATGTCCAGGTTACCGGGCAGCTCGAAATCGGGGATGGTATCCCCTTCCTCTTCGATCGGTGCAGGCTCTGGCGCGACGCGCGGCGCTGCGCCGGGAATCGCCCCAATCATAAAATCCTTCCACATCCGCGCAGGCACGCCGCCGCCGCTGGCGCGGCCCAGGGAGCTGTTGTCGTCCTTGCCGATCCAGACGCCGACGACCAGATCGCCCGCAAAGCCCACGAACAGCGTATCGCGGCTGTCCTGGCTCGTGCCAGTCTTGCCGAATGCCGGGATTCCCAGTGCCGCGGCCCGGCCGGTGCCGCTGGCGATATTGGCGGCCAGCAGGTCGCGCATTTCCTCGCGGGTGCGCGAGCCGATGTCCTGCTTGCCGTCGAGCAGTTTGTCGAAAAATCCCTTTTCGCTGCGCGGTAAAGCGTGCGGTTCCACCGGGGCATAGTCCGCTGCGATGCCGGCAAAGGCGGCGGTGAGATCCACCAGACTGACGCCAGCGGTGCCGAGCGCCACGCTGGCATTGGCGGGCAACTCCTCTTCGATGCCGAGAGACCGCGCGGCGCGCGCGATCGCGTCCGAGCCCAGTTGCTTGTACAGCTTGACCGCAACGACATTGCTGGAGGCGGCGAACGCGTCGCGCAGCGTGATTTGCCCGCGGTAGCGACCGCCCGCATTTTCAGGCCGGTAGTCTCCGCTCGTGATCGGGCTGTCGTCCACGATGGTGTCGGGCGTCATTCCGCTCTGCAGCGCCGCGAGATACACGATAAGCTTGAAAGTGGACCCAGGCTGGCGGCGCGCCTGTACGGCGCGGTTGAACTTGGACGTCTCATAATCCTTGCCCCCCACCATGGCGACCACGTCCCCATTCGTCCGCATCGCCACGATCGCCACCTGCGCGCCTGCCGGTGTGGAACGGCGCGCGATCCGCTGCGCGAGGGCCTGCAGGCGCCGGTCGAGCGTCGTGCGGACATGCACCGTTTCATAGCCCGCATCCTCGGTCACCGCGCGCGCCTGACCGAGCGCCCAGTCCGCGAAATAGGAGCCTGCTGGGGCCGTCTGATCTGCACGGTGGTCGATCACCGCCGGTCTGACTGAACGCGCCGCATCGGGCGTAAGATAGCCGGCGTCCGCCATGGCGGAGAGCACCACCTTCTCGCGTGCAACGGCCCCCTTGTAATTGCGCGTGGGTGCCAGCGTGGACGGGGCCTTCACCAGCCCCGCCAGCATTGCCGCCTGCGTCAGCGTCAGCCGCTCCGGCTGGCGGTAGAAATAATGGAGCGAGGCGGCGCGCAGGCCGTAAACATTGTCGCCGAAATAGGCGTTGGAGAGGTAGCGCTCCAGAATCTCGTCCTTGGTTAGCCACGCCTCCAGCCACAGCGCGATCGGCACCTCCTTCAGCTTGCGCGCGACCGTGCGATCGAGCTTCAGATAGCTGAGCTTGGCGAGCTGCTGCGTAATCGTGCTGCCGCCCTGTTGCTCGTCCGAGCTAATATTGGTCCAGAGAGCGCGCGCAATGCCACGCGGATCGATGCCCCAATGGTCGTAGAAACGGCGGTCTTCAGTGGCGAGGAAAGCATCGACCAGATGGGGCGGGAGTTTGGCGATATCGACCGGCGCGGCCATGATCGGTCCTTTGCGCGCAATCGCTTGGCCATCGGAGGTTTCAAGGACAATCTGCGGCGGCACCAGCGGCTTGGCCGTACGCGAGACCGGCACGAACAGCAGCAGCCAGCAAAGCAGCAGTACAAACGCCGCGAACGCGGCATAGCCTGCCCATTTAAGGTAGCGCCAACGCCAATGGCGGCGCAGCCAGCCGCGCTTCGGCTGCTCTTCCTCGAGCGGAGGCAGAGGCGCAGCCCCGGCACCGTAATCGTCCCAGTCGGTCGTGCCTGCGGGACCGGGCTGTGCGTACCCGCCGCCGCGGGGCAAGTCTCTGTAGCCTTCGCTCATCTCTACTGTGTTAGAGTAATAGGACAGATCGGGCGAGAATTATTTCGCATTGCGTCGCGCCGGTGGACGAGGGTGCCTTGCGCAGCGCTGAACCGGGCGCTCACTCCGCCGTTTGCGCCGCCTGCCATGCCTGGAACGCATCGATATCGTCCGACTGGCGCAGAATCCTGGCGTGCGGATCGAGCACGACATGCGCGTCGGGTGAGGGCAGTTCCACGCTGCCGCGATTGCCCTCCATATCGACCGTCAACGGCGTGCCGTCCGCCCAGATTTCGACCGGCATGGGGAAAGGCAGATCGTCCGGCGTCTGCCAAACAAGGTCCAGCGTCGTGCCGTTGCGGCTCGTGACCAGCTTGGGCAATTCCGCCCGGCGCAGATAGATATCGAAGAACCAACCGAGATCGCGGCCCGCCTCTTCGCTGGCGATCCGCTGAAATTCGGTGCTGGAGCCGAAGCGCGGTTCGAAATTGCCGGGCGCTGGATCGGGCCGACCGTAAACTTCGCGCCGCAGCGTTCGGAAAAAGGCTTCGTCGCCGATCAGTTCGCGCAGGCTGTGCGCGACCCAGCTGCCCTTCACATAGATATCGAGGCCCGGGCCATCCGCATCGTTATAGACCTGATCTTCGGTTCGCGGTTGGCCCGAGACGAGCGGGAAGCGATTCTTGATCTGCGCGCGTTGCTTGGCGAGCGCGGCCATATAAGGCATCTCGCCGCCGCGCCAACGCAGGTAAAGCGGCTGCATATAACTGCCGAGCCCTTCGTGTAGCCACATATCGTCCCAATTCTCATTGGTGAGCTGGTTGCCGAACCATTCGTGGCTGAATTCGTGGTGGAACAGCCAGTCATATCCCTCGGCGGACTTCTTATAGCCATTGCCATAGGCGTTGATCGTCTGGTGCTCCATGCCGAGATGCGGCGTCTCCACCACGCCCATCTTTTCATCGCCGAAGGGGTAGGGGCCGATGGTGCTTTCGAAGAAATCGAGCGTCGGCGCGAATTCGCTGAACAACTCCTCCGCCTGCGCCTGTTCGCCGGGCAGGAACCAATAGGTCATCGGAATGACGTTGCCGAACCGGCTTCGATAGTCTGCGCCGATGCTTTCATAGGGCGCGATGTTAAGCGCGATGGCATAATTGTTCGGATGCTGCGCGCGCCAGTTCCAGGTGACGGTGCCGTCGGCATTGTCCTGCTTGCCGATGAAGCGGCCGTTCGAAGGCGCGGCGAGACCTTGCGGCACGGTGATGTGGAGATCGACCGTATCGATCTCGATCTCGCTGCTGTCGAAGCAGGGCCAGAACAGATCGCAGCCTTCGCCCTGCACTGCGGTTGCGATCCAAGGCGCGCCGCCGGGCGTCTTCGACCAGACGAAGCCGCCATCCCACGGCGCGCGGACCGCAACATGCGGCGTGCCGGCATAGCGGATGCGCAGCTTCAGTTCTTCGCCTGCCCGATAGTTTCGGGGTAGGCGGATGGTGAGCTGGCCTTCCGGATTGTTCCATGCGGACGCGGGGCGGGGCTTGCCGTCCACATCGATCGCAGAGACCGGCAGATTGCGGTCGAGGTCGAACCGGATCGTGCGGATCGGTTTTTCCACCTTCAACGTCAGTGTCGCGTCGCCGGTAATGCTCTGCGTCTCCGGATCGATGCGCCAGCTCAGGTCCGCATGGGTGAAGTCGACGGATTGCTGCTCGGGCGTCAACGGCAGGCCGGTTTCGGCGGTGCGCTCCGTCAGCGGCGGCTGGCCGGGATCGACCGCGAGGGCGGGGGAGGCAAGCGCCGCAATCAGCGCCATCAACGGAAGCGGGAAACGGAGCATGGCGGTCCTTTGAAGTGGAAAGGGGTCCGTCAGCTTTTGCGCGCGAACTTCCCGTGCCGCAAGAAATGAACGATCTGACCCTGTACCGTGCGGTTCCACATCATGCCGCTGTGCGACACCGGCAGCACGATATGGTCGTCCTCGCCCTCCAAATGGGTCGAGGCGACGGACACCGCGCCGTCATGCGGGCCAGGCATTATGCGCTGCGAAATGAAGGGCAGGCCGTAAGGCCGGTCGCCAGCGATGATGCCGAGCGGATAGTCGGGCTGGCCCATCAGGGTCTCCACCCGCTCAGGTCTTCGCAGCGACAAAACTTCCTCGGCAGGACCGAAAAAGGCACCGCCGATGCGCGCGGCGGCGAGTAGGTCCACCCACTCGCTGCCATGATGCGGCGGCCCCAGCATCACGACCTTGCCCATCTCCGCAGGTCTTGCTCGCGCGATCAGCGCGCGTGCCACCAGCCCGCCCATGCTGTGCGTTACGAAATGGACCGGGCCTTTGCCAGCGCCGCGTAGCGCCGGGAGCAGGTCTTCGACGATCTGCTCAAAGGCGTGCGCGCGAGATCGATAGGGCGGTGAGGCTGTATCGAACCCTGCCTTTCGCAGCGAGCGCTCCACCGGCAGCATGGTGATAGGCCGCATGAAGAAGCCATGCAGCAGGATGACGGTGCCGGGATCTGTCATGATGATAGATGCAGAAAGGGCGGCGAACCGATCGGTTCGCCGCCCCCAGCTTTCTTATTCCGCTTCGCTCGGCTTCTTGGGCTTGGTCTTTTTCTTCTTCTTGCCTTTGCCCTTGGGCGGTGCCGGCGTGATTTCGAAGGTCGGTTGGTCTTCCTTCACACGGACGCTCACTTCGCCGCCATGTTCGAGCTTGCCGAACAGCAGTTCCTCGGCGAGCGGCTGCTTGATCTTCTCCTGAATGAGGCGGCCCATCGGGCGCGCGCCATAGAGGCGGTCATAACCGCGTTCGGTGAGCCAAGCCTTGGCATCCTCGTCCAAGCTGATGTGAACGCCCTGGTCTTCCAGCTGCATTTCCAGCTGCAGGATGAATTTTTCCACGACGCGGCCGACGACCTCCGTCGGCAGATAGGCGAACGGCACGATTGCATCGAGGCGGTTGCGGAACTCCGGCGAGAACAGGTTTTTTACCGCCTCTTCGCTGGCATCTTCCTTCGAAATGTTGGTGCCGAAGCCGATGCCTTCCTTGGCCATGTCGCTGGCGCCCGCGTTCGTCGTCATGATCAGGATGACGTTGCGGAAATCCACCGTCTTGCCGTGGTGATCGGTCAGGCGGCCGTTATCCATCACTTGGAGCAGGATGTTGAACAGGTCCGGATGGGCCTTCTCGATTTCGTCGAGCAGCAGCACCGAATGCGGGTTCTGATCGACCGCATCGGTCAGTAGGCCGCCCTGATCATAGCCGACATAGCCCGGAGGCGCACCGATCAGGCGGGAGACGCTGTGGCGCTCCATATATTCGCTCATGTCGAAGCGTTTTAGCGGAATGCCGAGGATCGAGGACAGTTGGCGCGCGACTTCCGTCTTGCCGACGCCGGTGGGGCCGGAGAACAGATAGTTGCCGATCGGCTTGTCCGGATCGCGCAGGCCTGCCCGGCTGAGCTTGATCGCGCTGGACAGAACTTCGATCGCCTTGTCCTGGCCGAACACGACGCGCTTCAGATCGCTCTCCAGATTGGCGAGCGAGGACTTGTCATCGCTCGACACCTGTTTGGGCGGGATGCGCGCCATCGTCGCGATCACCTTCTCGATCTCTGCAGGAGTGATCATCTTGCGGCGGCGGCTCTGCGGCAGCAGCATCTGCATTGCGCCGACTTCGTCAATCACGTCGATCGCTTTGTCGGGCAGCTTACGGTCATTGATGTAGCGCGCCGAAAGCTCCACCGCGCTGCGGATCGCATCGGGCGTATACTTTACATTGTGATGCTCTTCGAACGCGCTGCGAAGTCCTGCGAGGATCTTCACCGTGTCCTCGATCGTCGGCTCGTTCACGTCAATCTTCTGGAACCGGCGCAGCAGCGCGCGATCCTTTTCGAAATGGTTGCGGAACTCCTTGTAGGTTGTGGAGCCGACGCAGCGGATCGAGCCGTTGGAGAGCGCAGGCTTTAGCAGGTTCGAGGCATCCATGGCCCCGCCGCTGGTCGCGCCCGCACCGATCACGGTGTGAATCTCGTCGATGAACAGCACCGCATGCGGCAGCTTTTCCAGCTCCGAGACGACCGACTTCAGCCGCTCCTCGAAATCGCCGCGATAGCGGGTGCCGGCGAGCAGCGCGCCCATGTCGAGCGAGTAGATCGTCGCTTCCTTCAGCACGTCGGGCACATTGCCTTCGTGGATGCGGCGCGCGAGCCCTTCGGCGATGGCGGTCTTGCCCACGCCCGGTTCGCCCACATAGAGCGGATTGTTCTTGGAGCGGCGGCACAGGATCTGGATGGTGCGGTCCACCTCCAGCGACCGGCCGATCAGCGGATCGATCTTGCCAGCGGCGGCCTTGGCGTTGAGATCGACGGTGAATTGTTCGAGCGCGCCGTCTTTCTTGGACTTGCCGTCCTTGTCTTCGGCTTTTTCGCCCTGTTCGGCGGGCTCTTCGCTGGCCTCGACCGCACCGTTCTTGCCGACGCCGTGGCTGATGAAGCTGACCGCATCGAGGCGGCTCATATCCTGCTGCTGCAGGAAATAGACGGCATAGCTTTCGCGTTCGGAAAAGAGTGCCACCAAGACATTGGCACCGGTGACGAGGTCCTTGCCAGAGCTCTGCACATGCAGGATCGCGCGCTGGACCACGCGCTGAAATCCGCTGGTGGGGGAGGGGTCCACCTTCTTGCCCGTGACGCGCAAGCTGTCGAGCTCGGTATCGAGATAAGTGGTGACGGCCTCGCCCAGTTCACCCAGATCAACGCCGCAGCTCTGCATGACCTTGGCAGCATCGTTGTCCTCGATCAGCGCGAGGAGGAGATGCTCGAGCGTGGCATATTCGTGCCGCCGGTCCGAGGCGTTCATGAGCGCCTGGTGCAGGGTTTTTTCAAGTGATTCGGTGAAGCTAGGCATGCTGGTCTCCGGGAGCGGCCGGCGGGCCGCGATGGGTGCGAGCGGTCGGTTCACATGATGACCGGCTTTCGCAATGGTTCAAGGATAATGTCGGAAATGCGGGGCCGACTTTCAACGGGTGGCCCGTCGCGGACGGCTGAAGGACGGCTGGCGCGCTCGCCCGGAGCGTTCAACGTTTGAACAGCGCGTCGGCACTCGCGCGGTGATGGACCGCGGCCTTTTTCTTCGCCTCGCAGCGCGCGATCTCGCCGTGGAGGGCAGCAATGCGGGCATCGAGCTCGGTCACCGACAACGGGTCCAGGTCCTCACGCAGCAGCTGCGTCAGCGGCGCGGAGGGGCGTGGTTCGTCGGACTCGGTCATCAGGGGAAATGTTGACGCGGGGGCGGCATATGTCAATAACCTGGCCGGATATCGCAGCGGGGGGCTGCTGATGTGACAGAAGGGCAAGTGCGATGAGCCGAAGTGCCGACCTTCCCGGGACCATGACCTGCGTCGAGATCGGCGAGCCGGGCGGGCCGGATGCGCTGAAACCGGCCGAGCGAGCGGTGCCGCGCCCGCAGGAGGGTGAGGTGCTGATCCGCGTTGCCGCCGCCGGTGTCAACCGGCCCGACGTGCTCCAGCGCAAGGGGAATTACCCCCCGCCGCCCGGTGCTTCCGATCTGCCTGGCCTGGAAATCGCCGGAGAAATCGTCGCATTGGGTGAAGGCGTGGGCGAGGAAATGCTCGGCCAGCCGGTTTGTGCCCTGGTGTCCGGCGGCGGCTATGCCGAATATTGTACGGCCCCTGTCGGCCAGTGCCTGTCCGTGCCAGAAGGTGTGAGCATGGAAGAGGCCGCCGCGCTTCCCGAGACGCTGTTCACCGTGTGGCACAATGTGTTCGAACGGGGCTATGCGGCGCAGGGCGAGCGGCTGCTCGTCCATGGCGGTACCAGCGGCATCGGAACCATGGCGATCAAGCTTGCCAAGCTATTCGGCATCACCGTGTACGTCACCTGCGGATCGGACGAGAAATGCGAAGCCGCTGAGAAAGTGGGCGCGGACGCTGCGATCAATTACAAGTCGAGCGATTTCGTCGAAGAGATCAAACGGTTGACCGACGGCAATGGCGTGAATGTCGTTCTGGACATGGTGGGCGGGGATTATGTGCCGCGCAATATCCAGTGCCTTGCCGAAGACGGGCGGCACGTATCGATTGCGTTTCAGCGCGGTATGAGCGCGGAGATTTCGATCGTTCAGATCATGCAGCGACGTCTGGTCTTGACGGGTTCGACCCTGCGCGCGCGTGATACCGGCTTCAAGACGCTTCTGGCGGACGAGATCGCGAACAATGTCTGGCCGTTCGTGGAAGAGGGCAAGCTGCGCGCGGAAATCGACAAGGTCTTTCCGCTAAAAGAAGCGGCGGCGGCGCACGCGCACATGGAAGCGGGCGACCATATCGGAAAGATTATCCTCAAGACCTGACAAGTCTTGTGTGGCGCCCGCGTCAGTAAACAGAATGTCGGCGACAGGTGAAATGTCAAAAAACTTTCACCGCATCTCGCTTCCCCTGTCATAAACCCCGTGCATCGGACGGTTCCGGGAACCGAATGATCTGGGAAGGGGAGCGTCGATGAATGCTCTGGCCGACTTTTCCGCCGCGCTCGATGAAAAGCTCTATGACGAACGCCTGCGTCTGCAGCCGAAGGCGCGCGACATTCATCGGAAGAAATATCGTACCGTCTGGATTTCGGACGTTCATCTCGGCACGCGCGGCTGCAACGCGGAACTCCTCATCGATTTCCTCGACCATGTCGACAGTGAAACGATGTATCTGGTGGGCGACATCATCGACGGCTGGCGCCTCAAGAAGAAGTTCTACTGGCCCGCGGCGCATAATGACATCGTCTGGCGCATCCTGAAACGCGCCAAGCGCGGCACGCGGATCGTCTACGTGCCTGGCAATCATGACGAGATGTTCCGCCAGTTCACCGGCCTGAATTTCGGCGGGGTGGAGATCAAGCGCGCCGCCTTCCACGATACCGCGGACGGGCGGCGCCTTTTGATCCTGCACGGCGATGAGTTCGACACGATCATGCTGGCTCACCGCTGGCTCGCCTTCGTGGGGGACACCGCTTATGAGCTGATGATGCGGCTCAACCACGTCACCAATCTGGTGCGAAAGCGGCTGGGGATGCCTTATTGGTCGCTGTCCAAGGCGGCCAAGCACAAGGTTAAGAATGCGGTGGAGTTCATCTCCCGCTTCGAGGAGCTGGTCGCGCGAGCGGCGCAGAACCGCGGCGTTGACGGCGTGGTCGCCGGCCACATCCACACCGCCGAATACCGCCGGATCGACGGCATTGATTACTATAATGATGGCGACTGGGTGGAGGGGTGTACCGCGCTGGTGGAACATTTCGATGGTCGCATGGAAATCCTCCACTGGGCCGATGAAGTCGCCCGGCGTGAGCAGGAAGATGCGCTGGAGGCTGAGCCCATGCTGGAAGCCGCCGAGTGATCCCGGATCGCGGCCATCGCCGGAGCTTTCGCGGCCCGGCTAGGTTTTAAGGCGATGAAGATCGCCATCGTCACCGATGCCTGGCACCCGCAGGTCAACGGCGTGGTCCGCACGTTGACCAGCGTGAGCCGGCAATTGCGCGATATGGGTCATGATATCCTTGTGATCTCGCCCGATCAGTTCGCCAATTTCCCCTGTCCGACCTATCCGGAAATTCGCCTCGCGCTCGCCAGCAGCCGGACGGTTGGTCAAATGCTGGAGGCGTTCGCGCCCGATGCGATCCACCTTTCCACCGAAGGGCCGCTCTGCCTTGCCGCCAGACGTTGGTGCATTCGCGAAGGCCATGCCTTCACCACCGCCTTCCACACCATGTTTCCCGATTATGTCGCGCGGCGAACGGGCATGTCGCCGGAGTGGATCTGGCCACTCATGCGCCGTTTTCATGCGCGTTCCGCCCGCGTGATGGTGGCTACCGACAGCATCGCAGAGCAGCTTCGCGCACATGGCATCACGCATCTGGCGCACTGGGGCAGGGGCGTCGATCTAGATGACTTTTCACCCACCGCGCCGCGCCCTGCGCTGTTTGACGATCTGCCGCGCCCCATCCTGCTCTATGTCGGCCGCGTGGCGGTGGAGAAGAATGTCGAGGCTTTCCTCGCGGCTGATGTGCCGGGCAGCAAGGTGGTGGTGGGTGATGGACCCGCACGCGAGGAGCTGGAGGCGAAGTTCGGCGAGGCACATTTTCTCGGCCCCAAGTCGGGCGCGGAGCTGGCTGGTTGCTACGCCGGGGCGGATTGCTTCGTCTTTCCCTCGCGCACCGACACCTTCGGGCTTGTCATGATCGAGGCTCTGGCCTGCGGCACGCCCGTTGCCGCCTATCCGGTGCCAGGCCCGCTCGACGTGCTGGAACCGCAGGTCGGGGCAATGTCCGAGCGGCTGAAGGAGGCCATTGCCGCCGCTCTTCCGCTCGATCGCGCCGACTGCGCCGCTTATGGATCGCGTTTCACCTGGGAGGCGAGCGCACGCCAGTTTCTCTCCGCTCTGGAGCCTTCGGTGGACTCGTTTGGGGCCGATCGAGCGGCCTGAACGCGGGCGCTGTCACTGGGCGCTTGCCGCAAGCCCGGCTTTGCCCTACATTGTCACCATGCATGGCCATCCCGCGAGGGGTGGCCCTTATTGTTTGGAGACGATGCGATGGCCGAAAAAGCCACCCCCTTGATGCCCCACGCGACCGCCGCCTGGCTGGTCGACAACAGCTCGCTCGGCTTCGACCAGATCGCCGATTTCTGCGGCCTCCATATCCTGGAAGTCCAGGCGATGGCCGACGACATGACCAGCAGCAAATATACCGGCCGCGATCCGGTGCGCGCGGGCGAACTGACGCTGGAAGAGATCGAGCGCGGCCAGGCCGATGCCGATTACAAACTGAAGATCCAGAAGGGCCCCGAGCAGGTCCGCCGCACCAAGGGCCCGCGCTACACGCCGGTTTCCAAGCGTCAGGACAAGCCGGACGGCATTGCCTGGCTGCTGCGCAATCACCCCGAAATTTCGGACGCGCAGGTCTGCAAGCTGATCGGCACCACGCGCAACACGATCAACGCGATCCGTGAGCGCAGCCACTGGAACATCACGGAAATTCAGCCGAAGGATCCGGTGACGCTGGGTCTCTGCTCGCAGCGTGAGCTTGATGCGGTGGTCGCCAAGGCGGCGAAGAAGGCCGGTATCGAGGAGCAGGGCATCGACGAAGAGAAGCGCGGTGTGGACCGTGCGGCCCTGATCGAGGAACTGCGCGCCGAACGCGCCGAGGAAAAGCGCCTCGCCGAGGAAGCGCTGCGCGAAGGCGAAGATGGCGAAGCGGCCGAGGGCAGCGAAGCCCCTCGCACCGAAGAGCTGACCGCGGAAAATCTTTTCAAGCGCTGATCGGCGCGCTTCGCGCTAGCGAGAGCTGGCCGCGGCGTCGGAAAAACAACCAAGGCCCGTCGTTCCGGTTTGTGCCGGAGCGGCGGGCCTTTTCTTTTGGATATTCCGGCACTCCGGTAGGTCGAAGCGCCGAAACGGACCGTTGCTCCCAGACTTTTGCTCGCTTACATGACTGTCAACTAGGAGACAGGACATGAGCGACAGCATCTGGAACGGAGCGACCTATCGGCACCCTCATGACTGGGAGCAGGATTTCCCGCCGCTTACCATGCCGCAGATGTTCGCGCGTTCGGTGCGCGAGAATGGCGATGCACCGCTGGTCGATTTCATGGGCCGCAAGTTCAGCTATGATTATCTCGGCAGCCGGGCGATGCAGGTTGCCGCCGGTCTGATCGGGCTTGGCCTGAAGCCGGGCGACAGGGTCGGTCTGTTTCTGCCCAACGTGCCGCATTATATCGCGGGCTATTATGGTGCGATGATTGCGGGAATGACGGTGGTCAATTTCTCGCCGCTCTACAGCCCCGCCGAACTCGCCCATCAGGTTGAGGATTCGGGCACCAAGCTGCTGATCACGGTGGACGCCAAGGCGCTTCTGCCGACGGCATTGAAGGTGCTTAAGGACAGCTCGCTCGAGCGGCTGGTGGTCGGCTCCGTTGCCGAAGCGCTGCCGACGGCCAAGGGCATTGCCTATCGCCTGCTGAAACGCGCCGACATCGCGCAGATTCCGAAGGACAAGGCGGTAACGCGTTGGTCTGCTCTGGTGGACAATGATGGCCAGTTGGACCTGCCCGAAGCGCATCCGGATGAGGTGGCGCTGCTACAATATACAGGCGGCACCACCGGGACGCCCAAGGGCGCGATGCTGACGCATCAGAGCCTGACCGCCAATGCACGGCAGGTGCAGCTGATCGATCCCGGCCTCGATCCGGTCGATCGGATCATGGGCGTGCTGCCGCTGTTCCATGTGTTCGCCAACACCTGCGTGCTCAACCGCACCGTACTGCGCGGCGGTGAGATCGTCATGCTGCCGCGTTTTGATGCGGGCGATGCGCTGAAGGCTATCCAGCGCACGCGGCCTGTGTCGATGCCGGGTGTGCCGACCATGTATCAGGCGCTGTTGGACCATCCGGCGATCGAAAAGACCGACTTCACGTCGCTGAAATACTGCATTTCCGGCGGCGCGCCGCTGACCGAGACCGTCAAGAAGCGGTGGGAGGAGTTGACTGGCTCCACGCTGATCGAGGGCTATGGGCTGACCGAAAGCTCGGGCGTGGTCTCCAGCAATCCTTATGCGCGTGAGGGGAAGATCGGCACCATCGGCCAGCCGCTTCCCGGCACACGCATCAAGCTGCTCGACAAGGAAGACCCCTCGAAGCCTGCTCCCGATGGCGAGCCCGGCGAACTGGTTTTTGCCGGGCCGCAGGTAATGAAGGGTTACTGGAACCGCCCGGATGCGGACGCCAAAGTGTTTAGCGGCGAATATCTGCGCACCGGCGACGTTGCGACGATCGATGCAGACGGCTTTGTCGCCATTGTCGACCGGTTGAAGGACATGATTGCCGTGGGCGGCTTCAAGGTTTTCCCGAGCCATATCGAAGACGTGCTTTACACGCATGAGGCTGTGCGCGACGCGCTCGTCATCGGTGTTCCCGACGATTATCATGGCGAGCTGCCCAAGGCGTTCGTGACGCTGAACGACGGTGCGGACGTTGACGGCGAAACGCTTACCGCCTGGCTGAACCCCAAGGTCGGCAAGCATGAGCGGGTGCAGGCCGTAGTGGTGCGTGACGAATTGCCCAAGACCATGATCGGCAAACTGGACCGCAAGGCGCTCCGTACGGAAGAGGGCGTCTGAGGGCATCAATACGGATGAATCCGTGCGAAAGCCGCATGATCTTTGTTGTAAATCCGCCAGATGAACGCCCTGGCGGTTGAGGTGACCAGCAGGCTTTATTAGGTCGCCATCATGGATGACAGTAGTGATTGGTTTATCGGTTGGGATGCGCTTGGCGATGTCCTGATCTCAGCATTATTATTCTATCTGCTGATCGTGATTCTGGTGCGCGTAATGGGCAAACGCACGACCGCGCAGCTCAACAATTTTGATTGGATCATCAACATCACCGTGGGAAGTCTTGCCGCTTCGGGCATACTTCTTGACAGCGTCCCCGCCACGCATGCCGCCGGTGCGATCATTGTCATCGCCTTGCTGCAGTTCGCGCTGACTTGGCTCGCAGTTCGATCCGACTTCGTAACCAAGTTGATCAAGGCATCGCCGACCCTGCTGACGCACAAGGGAAATGTCCTTGAAAGTGCGATGCTTGGCGCGCGCATATCGCAGGCCGAGCTATACAGCGTTCTGAGGGCACACGGAATTACTGACGTGAAAGACGCGAACTGGGTGATCCTGGAGTCGGACGGCTCGATGACCGTGCTCCCCCGCAACGAAACCGATCTTCACGATGCAGGATCGATGGATAATGTCGACACGCCCGAAAATCTGCCCGAACCTGCCGAGCGGTCGCAGAACTGAGCGAAACCGTCCGGCGCTCCCGCCATTCAGGAGCGCTGGACGTATCTCGAAAAGCTCGCGCCGGTTCAGCTGGCGAACACGGTCTTCGCGTTCATGAATTCGTGCAGGCCGAAGGCGCTGAGTTCGCGGCCATAGCCGGAGCGCTTGATCCCGCCGAAGGGTGCTTCGGGCATGGATGCGAGCACCTGATTGAACGCGGTCATGCCTGATTCGATTTCGTTGGCGAAGCGCTGCTGTTCATCCTCGTCCTGCGTGAAGACGGCCGATCCCAGCCCATAAAGGGAGGCATTGGCGATGCGGATCGCGTCGTCCGCGTCGTCGGCTTTGAAGACCATTGCGACGGGGCCGAACAGTTCCTCTTCCATCAGCGGATTGTCGGTGGTCATGCCGGAGATGATGCCCGCATCCATGAACGCGCCGTCATCGTCCCCCGCTTCGCCGCCAAATTCGACGGTGGCGTCCGTCTGGCGAACCTTTTCGATCTGCTTGAGTACGGTGTCGCGCTGATCAAAGCTGGAGAGTGGCCCCATGTCGGTGTTTTCATCGAACGGATCGCCCCATGTCACAGCCTTCATGCCCGCGCGGAATTTGTCCATGAACGCGTCATAGACATCTGCTTGGACGATCATGCGCTTGCCGCAGATGCAGCTCTGGCCGGTGTTCTGGATGCGCGCCTTCACCGCCTTTTCCGCTGCATCGGCAATGTCGGCGGACGGCATGACTATGAACGGATCGGAGCCGCCCAGTTCCAGCACCATTTTCTTGAGGCACCTGCCCGCCGTCTCGGCAACCGCGGAGCCGGCACCTTCGCTGCCGGTCAGGGTGGCGGCGACGATCCGGTCATCTTCCACGATGGCCGCCACCGCATCGGATTTGATCACGAGGTTCTGGAAGAGGCCCTCCGGCGCACCCGCATCGCGGAGCACCTGGTCCATCAGTTCGGCGCAGCCCATGGTCACGCTGGCATGTTTCAGCAGGCCGACATTGCCGGCCATGATGGTCGGCGCGAGAAAGCGGACGGCCTGCCAGAGCGGGAAGTTCCAGGGCATGACGGCCAGCACCGGGCCCATCGGCAAATAGCGGGTATAGACCTTGCCGTCGGCACGCTCCCACGGCTGATCCTCCAGAAGCGCCGGGCCGTTTTCGGCGTAGAAGCGGAAGGCTGTAGCGCATTTCTCCGCCTCCGCCTTAGCCGAGGCGAAAGTCTTGCCCATTTCCAGCGTAATCTGACGGCCCAGTTCCTCGCTGCGGCTTTCGAATGCATCGGCGATGGAGGCGAGGAGATCGGTGCGCGTCTTGTAATCGCTCTGGCGCCAATCGGCATAGCGGTCCGCCGCCTTGGCGAGCTTGGTCTCGATCTCACTCTCGGTCAGTTCGGCATAGCTTTCCAGCTGTTCGCCGGTGGCGGGATTGCGGGTATCAATGGTCATGGGAGGGCTCCTGCGTGCTTTGCTATTCAAAGCGCCGGAGCCGAGCGATCGTTCCCGTTATTCGGCGGCAGTCTCCGGATCGCCGCCGCTATCGGCAGGCGCACTGCCGTCGGCAGAAGTCTCTTCGGGCGCTGCCGCGTCACCGGAGGGCAGGGGCAGGCCGTCTTCGACCTTCGCCCCTTCCGTCCGGATGTCGTCGATCGAGATCATGTCGTCGCTGATGGTGCCCTGCAGATCATCGACATTGTCCATCACCGTCTCGGTAACCTGCCTGTCCTGCGGGCTCTCATCGGCGGCTTTCTCTCCGCAGCCGGCGAGGATCAGCAGCGCGGCGAGCGGCCAGAGCGTCTTCATGTCTTGTCTCCACAAGCGCCGCCGACCGTCGCCAGAAACGCATCGAAATGGCGTTTCAGCGCCGCGTCGAAATCGGCCATCGTCGCGTCGATACCGAGGGCGGCCATGCTCGTCACCGGAAATTCGCTGATGCCGCAGGGCACGATGCCGCCAAAATTCGTCAGATCCGGATCGATATTGACGGCAAAGCCATGCGCGGTGACCCAGCGGCGTACACGCACCCCGATCGCGCCGATCTTGGCTTCGCGGCCCTGCTGATCATCGCACCAGATGCCGATCCGCCCTTCTGCGCGGCGCGCGGCGATGCCGAAATCGGACAGCGCGGCGATCATCCAGCCTTCCAGGGCATGCACATAACAGCGCACATCGCGGCCTCGCTCGCCAAGGTTGATCATCACATAGCCAACCCGCTGTCCGGGCCCATGATAGGTATAGCGCCCGCCGCGCCCGCTTTCGTAAACCGGGAAGCGGGCGGACAGCAGCTCGGCCGGATCGGCGCTGGTACCGGCGGTATAGAGCGGGGGATGTTCGAGCAGCCAGACGAGCTCGCGCTCCTCGCCTTCGCGGATCGCCGCCTGCCGCGCGTCCATGCGGGCCACGGCATCCGGATAGAGCACCCGTCCATCGGCGATTTCCCAATCCACCGAAGAACCGGCCACGAGCCCGGCCGCGTCATTTGCCATCGCATTTTCCATCGATGGCCCAGATGGACCGACGAACGACGAGCGACAAGCCTTGTCTCTCCGTGGACTGCGCTTTACCAATCGGCCTTCACAGGACCAGGGGGTTATACATGGCGCAGAAGCTGGATTTTTCGGACGCGTGGAGCGAGGCGCTCGCGCTGATTTCCGCGCATAAGGAGGCCGCGCTCGCCATCGCAGGGGTGTTCCTCTTCCTACCGCAGGTGGCCTTGGGCTATTTCGCAGGCCAGATGGATACTGCGGGTATCGAGACGTCGGATCAGATGATGACGATGTACGAAAACTGGTTCGCCGCAAATGGCCTCCTGCTGTTCATCGGCACGCTCGTGTCGCTGATCGGATCAATCGCGCTCTATGTCATCTTTCTGCGTGGCCAACAGACGATCGGCGAGGCACTCGCCACCGCGGTGAAGCTGTTTATTCCTTTCCTGTTGCTGGGCATCCTTACCGCAATCGCGGTGGGCATCGGCTTCATTCTGCTGATCATTCCGGGTATTTACCTGGCGATCAAATTCACGCTCGGCGGTACGGTGATCGCGGCGGAAGACGTGAAGAACCCGATCGAGGCAATGAAGCGCAGCTGGCAGCTGACCAAAGGCAACAGCCTGCGGATTTTCTTCTTCCTGCTCATCATCTTCATTGTCGGCATCATCGCGCTGGCGGCCATCGGCGCGGTGATCGGCATTCCGATCAGCCTGCTTTTGCCCGCAGAAGCCGCGCTTTTCGCCAACAATTTGGTAAGTTCGGTGACGAGCTCGATCTTCAGCGTGGTGCTGGCTGCGGTGTATGCCGCGATCTATCGCCAACTCGCCGGTCGATTCGATCAGCGCGAGCTGGAAGAAACGTTCTAACAGACCGCGCCGATAATCCTGTCGGCCTGGCGCCGCTCAGTCCCAGCGGGCAAGCGGCGGCAGGCTCATCAAAATGGCATCGATATTGCCGCCGGTCTTTAGGCCGAACAACGTACCGCGATCGTAGATCAAGTTGAATTCGGCGTAGCGCCCGCGCCAGGCGAGCTGCGTGGCGGTATCGGTCTCGGTGAAGTCCGCGTTCATCCGCCGCCGCACGATCGCAGGGTAGGCATCCAGAAAGGCCTCGCCCACATCGCGGGTGAAATGGAAGTTGCGCTCAAACTGCGCGTCGCTGTCGCATTCCAGATGATCGTAGAAGATGCCGCCCACGCCGCGATGCACGCCGCGATGGGGGATGTAGAAATAGTCGTCCGCCCATTTGGCATAGCGTTCGTAAACATCCGGGCCGTAAGGGCTGCAGGCCGCGCGCAGGCGGGCATGAAAGCTGTCGGTATCTTCCTGATAGGGGATCGGCGGATTGAGATCGGCGCCGCCGCCGAACCAGCGCTTGGTGGTGGTGAGGAAGCGTGTGTTCATGTGCACCGCGGGCACATGCGGGTTGGCCATGTGCGCGACCAGACTGATCCCGGTGGCAAGAAAACTGGGGTCTTTATCCGCGCCGTTGATCGATTTTGCGAATTCCGGATTGAAGCTGCCGCCGACGGTGGAAACATTGACGCCCACCTTTTCGAAAACCTTGCCCTTCATCACGCCGCGCACGCCGCCGCCGCCAGGCGCGCCGCCTTCATCTTCCCGGTTCCAGGCGAGATAATCGAAGCTCGCATTGGAGCCCGCTTCGCGCTCGATCGCCTCGAACTCGGCGCAGATCCGGCTGCGAAGATCCTCGAACCAGCTGCGGGCCTCGGTCTGCTGCGCATCGAGTTCCAGGCCGGTGGTGTCGGGTGTCAGGTCGGTCATGGGGCTCCTCTTTCAAATCGGCCCGTCCGGCGTAGCGCCTCGCCGAGCGCGATGCCAGCGGCGACGGCGACGTTGAGCGAACGAAAGCCCGCTTCCATCGGGATGCGCACGGCGGCGGTGCAGGCATCGCGTACATCGTCCGGCACGCCCGCGCTTTCCGAGCCCAGAATCAGCCGGTCATCGGGCTCGAACGGAAAATCGTAGAGCGAGGCGTTTGCCTTGCTGCTGAGCAGTACCAGCCTGCTGCCCAACTGGCGGGTGTGATAGGCTGACCAGTCGGCATGGCGCGTCCAGTCCGCAGCGGCTGCATAGTCCATGCCTGCCCGGCGCAGCGCACGGTCAGAAAAAGGGAAACCACATGGCTCGATCACGTCGCACGGCACGCCAAAACAGGCGGCCAGTCGCAGGATCGTGCCGACATTACCGGCAATGTCCGGCTGATAAAGTGCGATGCGCATGGGGCGTGTCCTTAATGCCACAAGCGGCAGAGGTGTAGTCCCGATCATCAGGCCTTACTGCCGCGAAACGGCAGATATTGCGGTTTGTTACGGCATCGAAGCGGTCTCAAAAAGCGGTTGGCAGGCGCTGGCTCGGCAGCTATCAGGCCCGCTGAATCGAAGCGCTGGATCGACGAACCGATCCGCCTCGGCCCCCAGGAAGCCCGTGTCTCCCCGGCCCAGGTCTCCTAGGCAGGTCAGATATGGCGCAGGGCAACTGCAAGGAATTTACATGGTTACGGTCAAAGAGGCTGATCCATTCCTGAAGGAAAGCGGCGAGGGGCTGCGGCGGCGTGAGTTCATCAATATCGCCGCGGTCGGCGTTGCCGGCGTCGGCGCGACCATCGCGGTGATTCCGCTGGTCAACCAGATGAACCCGAGCGCGGACGTGCTCGCTCTGTCCTCGACCGAGATCGACATCAGCGCGATCGAGCCTGGGCAGGCAATCAAGAGCACCTGGCGCAAGCAGCCGATCTTCGTGCGCAATCTGACGCCGCAGGAAATTCGCGAAGCCAATGAAGTGCCGGTGGATTCGCTGCGCGACCCGCAGACGTTGGCCGAGCGTACCGAGGAAGGCCATGAGAACTGGCTGATCACGCTGGCCGTCTGCACCCATCTGGGCTGCATTCCGCTCGGCGCGGGCGAGGGCGAGAACAAAGGTCCGTTCGGCGGCTATTTCTGCCCGTGCCACGGTTCGGCATACGATACGGCTGCGCGCATCCGGCAAGGGCCGGCACCGCGGAACCTCGAAGTCCCGCCGTACACCTTCACTTCCGACACCGTCGTTCAGATAGGCTGAGGACCGACCTATGAGCTTTCCCTGGGCCACTCATTACGAGCCGAAAAATCCGGCCATGCGCTGGATCGATGAGCGTCTGCCGCTGCCGCGTCTGGTCTACAACGCGGTCGGCGCAGGCTATCCCGTGCCGCGCAACCTGAACTATTTCTGGAACTTCGGCGTCCTCGCGGGCGTCGCACTGATGATCCAGATCCTTACCGGCGTCATTCTGGCGATGCACTATACCGCCAATATCGACACGGCGTTCAACAGCGTCGAGGCGATCATGCGCGACGTGAACTCGGGCTGGCTGATGCGCTATGCGCATGCCAACGGCGCAAGCTTCTTCTTCATCGTGGTCTATATCCACATCTTCCGCGGCCTCTTCTACGGAAGCTACAAGGCCCCGCGCGAGATGATCTGGTTGCTCGGCCTCGTGATCTTCCTGCTCATGATGGCCACCGCCTTCATGGGTTATGTTCTCCCCTGGGGCCAGATGAGCTTCTGGGGCGCGCAGGTGATCACCGGTTTCTTCTCGGCCATTCCCGTGGTCGGTGAGCCAATCCGCCAGTGGCTGCTGGGCGGCTTCGTGCCGGACCAGGCCGCGCTGAACCGCTTCTTCTCGCTGCACTATCTGCTGCCGTTCGTGATTGCAGGCACCATCATCCTGCACATCTGGGCGCTGCACATTCCCGGCTCGAACAACCCGACCGGCGTCAGCGTGAAGGGCCCTCAGGATACCGTACCGTTCCATCCCTACTACACGGCAAAAGATGGTTTCGGGCTGGGCGTGTTCCTGATCCTGTTCTCGATCATGGTGTTCTTCCTGCCCAATGCGCTGGGACATCCTGACAACTATATCATGGCGAACCCGCTCTCCACGCCGGCGCACATCGTCCCGGAATGGTATTTCTGGCCGTTCTACGCGATCCTGCGCGCCTTCACCGTGGACCTCAGCTTCTTCGGCCTGTTTACGATCGTCGAAGCCAAGCTGCTGGGCGTCATCGCGATGTTCGCCTCGATCCTGATCCTGTTCTTCCTGCCCTGGCTCGACAACAGCCCCGTGCGTTCGGGCAATTATCGTCCGAAGTTCAAGATTGCTTTTTGGGTTCTGGTGCTGGACGTGCTGGTGCTCGGCTTCTGCGGTCAGATGCCGGCGGAAGAGCCGTGGGTGATGCTGAGCCAGCTCGCCGCCGCTTATTATTTCGCGCACTTCCTGCTCGTGCTGCCGCTGATCTCTCACTTCGAGAAGCCGCTGCCGCTGCCGGGGTCGATCACCGAAGCGGTGCTGCAGAAGCACAACATCAAGGGCGAGCGCGAAGCGCTTCCGGGCATGGGCAGCGACACCCAGCCGCAGCCGGCCGAATAAGAGGATAGAAGACTTCCGATGAAACTCCTTCTCAATCTTATCGGCGCCTTTTTTGTCGCCATGCTGGTCTGGTCGTTCGGCGCGGGGCTATACAGCTTCATCACGGAGCCGCCCAAGGAAGACGTGGTCCATGAGTTCCACCGCGAACCGCTGGACATTTCCTATCCGAGCGAAGGACCTTTCGGCACGTTCGACAAGGCGCAGTTGCAGCGTGGCCTCAAGGTCTTCCGCGAAGTTTGCGCCGCCTGCCATAGCCTCAACCAGGTGACCTTCCGCAGCCTGACCGATCTCGGCTATTCCGAGGATCAGGTGAAGACGATCGCCGCCGAATGGCCCATCGAGACGCCGTCGATCAATCCCGACACCGGTGAGGCTGCCACGCGTCCGCCGCTGCCGATCGACCATTTCCCGGCGCCTTATCCGAACGACGTCGCTGCGCGAGCCGCCAACAACAATGCCGTTCCGCCGGATCTCTCGCTTATCACCAAGGCACGTGAGGGCGGGGCCGAATATGTGGATTCGCTCCTGCGCGGCTATCGTCCGGTGCCGGCCGATCTGCCGGAAGTGAACCGCCCGACCACCGGGCTGCATTACAACCCTTGGTTTGCAAACCTGAACATTGCCATGCCACCGCCGCTGACCAGCGACGGACAGGTAACCTACGACGATGGTACCGCGTCGACCGTGGAACAGATGTCGAAGGACGTCAGCGCATTCCTGATCTGGACGGCGGAGCCCAAGCTTCCTGCGCGCAAGCAAACCGGCTGGGCAGTGATCCTGTTCCTGATCTTCGCGACGGCACTAGGATACATGGCCTATCGCAACATCTGGATCGACCAGAAGCATTGATTTCATGCGGCTTCGACCGCTTCGAGAAACCTAAAAAAGAAGGGGGCCGCCGAGCCCCCTTTTTCATGTCCGATGATGCGCGCCCGGGCTGGACAGTTTTCTCGTCTATCCGAGCGCTTTGGCCAACGTATCGTGCCATTGGTTCAGACGCCGCTCACGCGTGCTGGCGGTCATGCGCGGCTCGAAAACCGTAAGTTGACCGCGCATTTCATCAGCTGCCTCGCTGATATGATCACACATTTCTGCGCCGCACGCTGCCAGCATCGCCGCGCCTAGCGCCGTCGTTTCGATAAAATTCGGTCGCTCGACCGGTAGATCCAATATGTCGGCAAGGTCCTGCGCCATCCAGTCGTTAGCGGCCATGCCGCCATCGATCGACAGGCCGTTCCACGCGACGCCGTCTGCGGCGAAGGCGGCCTGCAAGTCGCTCGCTTGGTGCGCAATGGCCTCGAGAGCCGCGCGCGCAAGATGCGCGGCGCCGGTCGAAAAATCGAGCCCGTCCAGCATCCCGCGCACATCGGGACGCCAATGTGGTGCTCCCAATCCTGACAAGGCGGGCACCATCATGACGCCGCCATTGTCGGGTACGGAGGCTGCGAGCTGCGCCGTTTCCGCCGCACTACGCAATATTCCAAGGCCGTCGCGTAGCCATTTGATGAGGCTGCCGGCCACGAAGATCGATCCTTCCAGCGCGTATTCGCGCTCCCCGTCCTGCTGGAAAAGGACGGTCGAGAGTAGGCGGTTGGCAGAGCGCACGGGCTCGCTTCCGCTGTGGGTAAGGATGAACGCCCCTGTCCCGAAAGTGGCCTTGGTATCCCCCGGTGCAAGTCGTGCCTGCCCAATGCTCGCCGCCTGCTGATCGCCAGCCATGCCGCAGATCGGAATAGGCGCACCAAGAATCTTGGGATCGGTGCTCGCATAACAGCCATGGCTATCGACGATGGCAGGCAGGGATGCTCTGGGTACGCCGAAAAGCTCCAGCATTTCCGCGTCCCAGTCGTCGCCCCCCAGCGCCATCAGTGAAGTACGGCTGGCGTTCGAGGCGTCCGATATATGCAGGCCGCCAGTCAGCTTGAACGCGATCCAGGACTCGATCGTCCCGAAGCACAGATCGTCGCCCGCCTCTGCGACCGAAGATTCATTCTCCAGCAACCAGCGCATCTTGGTGGCGGAAAAATAGGGATCGAGCAGCAGGCCGGTACGCTCCTGAACCAGCGCTTCCAAACCCCTTTCGCGAAGCTGCGCGCATTGATCTGCGGTCCGCCGGTCCTGCCACACGATAGCGCGCCCCAGTGGTTCACCGGTATTGCGGTTCCATGCGACCACGGTTTCGCGCTGGTTGGTAATACCGATCGCGCGTATGCGCCGTGCACCGCCCGCACGTTCGATCACCGTGCGGCAGCAGGCGAGCGTCTTGTCCCAGATTTCACCAGCATCCTGCTCGACATGGCCGGGCGCCGGGAAGTGCTGGGTGATCTCCATCTGCGCGATGTCGCGGCACTCACCGGACCGCGTGAAAAGCATCGCCCGTGTCGAGGTTGTCCCCTCGTCGATCACCAGAATATGTTCGGCCATCGCCTTGCCCCTAGCCCGCCTGCCATGCGTTTATTGGTTCACCGTATCACGAGCGGCTGCAAAGGAAAGCGTGCCATGATAGGGGGATTCAATGTTCGATATTGCGATCATTGGCGGCGGTGTGAATGGTTGCGGGATTGCCCGCGATGCGGCGGGGCGGGGACTATCCGTGCTGCTGCTGGAGAAGGATGATCTCGCCAGCCATACCAGCTCTGCCGCGACCAAGCTGATCCACGGCGGTCTGCGCTATCTGGAGCAATATGAATTTCGCCTGGTGCGCAAGGCGCTGAAGGAGCGCGAGGTGCTACTGGCTGCAGCGCCCCACATCATCTGGCCGCTGCGCTTCGTGCTGCCGGTGGATGAGGGGATGCGCCCCGCCTGGATGCTGCGTGCCGGGCTGTTCCTCTATGATCATCTGGGCGGGCGGGAGCTTCTGCCGGGAACTGAGCGGCATGATCTGACGACATCTCCCATGGGCGCGCCCCTGGAGAAGCGGCTGACGCGTGGTTTCAGCTATTCGGATTGCTGGGTAGAGGACGCCAGGCTGGTCACGCTGAACGCGCTGGATGCGCGTGAGCGCGGCGCGCAGGTTCGCACCCGAACCGCCTGCACCGGGCTGGAGCGCCGCAATGATCGCTGGATGATCACTGCGGGGGAGGAGTGTTTCGAAGCGCGCGCTCTCGTCAACGCCGCCGGTCCCTGGGCGGACGCGGTGGCAGGGCTTTCGCGCCCGGAGGCCGGGCATGACCTGCGCCTCGTCAAGGGTAGCCATATCGTCGTGCGCCGCGCTTATGAGGGCGATCAGGCCTATATTTTCCAGAACGGCGATGGGCGCGTCATCTTTGCCATTCCTTATGAGCATGATTTCACGCTGATCGGCACCACAGACCGGCCGCATGACGATCCGTCTGTCGCGCCGGAAGCGAGCGAGGAGGAAATCGTCTATCTCCTCAATGCCGTGAACGAATATTTCGAACGCGATCTGGTTCGCGAGGATGTGGTCTGGACCTATAGCGGCGTGCGCCCGTTGGTGGATGATCATGAGGCCGATGCCTCGGACGTGACGCGCGATTATGTGCTGCGGCTGCAGGCGGAAGGCGGCGCGCCGATGCTGTCCGTGCTGGGCGGCAAGCTGACCACCTATCGCGTCCTCGCCGAAGACGCGCTGGAGCAGCTTAGCCCGCTTCTGGGCAACCATGCGCAACGATGGACGCATGATGCCACGCTTCCCGGCGGTGATTTTCCGGTGGACGGCTTTGCCCGACTGGCCGAGCGTTATGCGCGTCACTGGCCGTGGCTGGGCGATGTCACGGCCGCGCGTTACGCACGCGCTTATGGAACGCGCACCGAGCGTCTGATGGAGGGCGCTTATGGCGAAGACGATATGGGACGCAGCTTCGGCGCAGGACTTACCGAGCGGGAGGCGCGCTATCTGGTGCAGGAGGAGTTTGCCCGCACCGCCGAAGACATCCTCTGGCGCCGCTCCAAACTGGGCCTGCATATGACCGAGGCAGAGCGGACGGAATTTGCGCAGTGGATGGAAACAAGCCGGTTCGCGCCCAATTGACGAACCGCCCCGCGGCTGGCAAAAGCGCCGCCACCAAGCGGGTATAGCTTAGTGGTAAAGCCCTAGCCTTCCAAGCTAGTTATGCGGGTTCGATTCCCGCTACCCGCTCCACTTTCCTGAGCTAGCCGCAGAAAACCGCCATTCGGAGGCGGTTTTGCGGAATCCTTCGCCCAGAGCTTCTCACACGACTTCTCACTTGGGCGGGCGTTCCCGTCGCAGTCATCTGTACGCGTTCGGCGAACGGAAACGCTGAGCCATGCGTCAGCAAAGCTATCTCCTCCGCAAAGGCGCGCGCTATCATTTCCGCAGGCGAACGAGTCACTTGCCTGGAAAACGTCCTATAACCATGGCTCTGGGCACAGCCGATCCGGCCGAGGCGAAGCGCCTCAGCCGACAGCTGGCCGTCAAGTGGGACGAATTGACGATGTGGTTGGAAAGACAAATTGAGCGCGGCACGCTCACCTTGGACGAGCAGGACGCCCTGTTCCGAAAAGGGCTAGCAGATGAATTGGCGCGCGCTACCGCCCATCTTACCGCGCCGATGGGCACGACGATGCCACATCCCGAGCATCATAAAATCATGGCGGCCGCCTATCGCATCGTGGCCCGCGTCCCTCACGATTCCGATGCGATATCGGCGGGCGTTTTCGAGGCTGAGATCGACGAAAATTGGTCGGACGATGAAGTATCCCTGCTGAAAAACACCCTTCGCTGGCTCGTGACACCGATGAGCGTCAACCGAACGAGCGCAAAGGAAGCGGCGGCCCAAATTGGCGCGCCGCTTACTGAGGGGGTCATTACCGAAGCACGATCCCATATTTTGCGCGGATTTGCCGAAGCCCATGAGCGGACTGCGATGGCGGTCAATTCCGGATATGACATCGGGCGCCTTGGAGGCAGTGGTCTTCTCGGCGACGACTGGAAGGGCTTTGTGCCATCAGCAAAAGACCAAGCACCTCGCCCAGACCCTAAACCAGTAAGGGCGGTGCCTCCCGAGGAGGAGGGTAATCTATTCTTTGCCCGGACGACCGAGGTGCGTTTCAGCGAGCAGATCGCGGAACTGCTCGACAAGATGTTCGAGGATAACGGCTGGCAGCCCGACAACAACAAGACCCGGCATATGCTGGAGGCGTTCGCCTGGCTGACGGGTGACAAGATGATGTCCGACTACGAGCCGGCCGACATCGATGAGTATGTCAGGCGGATGGCGCGTATCCCGAAGGGGTTCAACTGGGGACGGCTGAACAAGTCCGGTGCGATGGCGGTTCCGTTTGACCCAGCGGAATTCCCGAAACCGAAGGCTGCCGATCGACGGTCTGACAGAACAATCAACAGCCATCTGTCGAAGTTGGAAGCTGCTGCAGCGATCCTGAAAAAGACCCATTGGCTGCCCAGACAGGGCTACGGTCAAGTCATGGTGTTCGAAGAGGCGCGCAAGCGGATCGTCCAGGATGACAATGATCCGCCTCGTCTTCCTCTGACCGAGGCAAACCTTGTCGCGCTCTATGGCCTTCCGCTGTGGCAGGGGGGCGGAGGATCCGGTGCCAGAGTGAAGCCGTCGCAAAGTCCGACCATCTATCAGGACGGTGCATACTGGGTCCCGCTGTTGGGGACGTATGCCGGGATGTCTCGCGAAGAGGCCTGCGGTCTCGAACTGATCGACATCGAGATCGAAGCAGAAACCCCTTACATCTTGGTTCAAGCGAACATGACGAAGAGCAAGGATGGAGAAACTCCGGCTGGCATAAAGCGGGCTTCACGCCGCCGTGCCCTCCCGATCCATCCTCAACTGCTGCGGCTCGGTTTTGCCGCTTACGTCTCAGCCATCGCGAAGGAAGGCTGGGACATGCTCTTTCCCGAACTCTACGGCGAGATCGACGAGAGTGGAGATTATGTCCGCTGGAAAAAGCCCGGCGGGCCGAAATTCTATGGCACGGCTTGGCGCTACATGATCGACGCAGCTCACGCGGTGGTGCCGCTACCCATGACATCTGCTGGCAAGCACGCCGATTTCCACTCGCAGCGAACCTTCCACTACAGCGCCATGGCAGGGGAAGGTGTCAGCGAAGCGCTGCTGGCGCGGCACGTGGGCCATAGTGCAAGGACTACAGGCGGTAGGAATTACAATCGGCGGGCGTTGGCTCTCGGCGAAGAGAAGGAGTTGGCGGAGAGGCTGACGGTGCTTGTGCGGGAGGTGCCAAACGTGACTGCCCACATTCCGAAGCCTGATAGGGTAAACCTGCTCCACCTCAGCAAGCGCTCGCGGGTCGGTTCTGCCCCTGGCCGTAACGCAGCTAATCGTTTCCTGGCGTAGGCGCCTTCACGCTGGCGAAATCGCGATCCCCCTGTTAGCCCATCGGCAAACGAGGGAATTCATGAACCAGCAGTCTTTGTCGTCCTTTATCTGGTCGATCGCCGACCTACTGCGCGGCGCATACAAGCGCGCCGACTTCGGCAAGGTCATTCTTCCGTTTACCGTTCTTCGCCGCCTCGACCTAGTGCTGGCGGACACACGTGAGGCCGTGCTGGCCGAGAAAGCGAAGTGGGAAGGCAAGGACATGGATCCCGACGCATTTATGCGCCGGGCGTCAGGGTTCGGCTTTTACAACTCTTCCAAGCTGGACCTTCAGGGCATCCTTGGCGACCCCTCCAATATCGCCAGCAACCTGCACAGCTACATCGATGCATTCAGCCCTGAAGTGCGCGACATTTTCGAGAAGTTCGAATTCCACGCTCAGCTTGATAAGTTGGAAGAGAAGGACCTGATCTTCCAGGTGCTTGAACGGTTTCTCGATCCTCGCGTCGATCTGCACCCGGACAATCTGACGTCCGCCCAGATGGGCGATGCCTTCGAGGAACTGATCCGCAAATTCGCCGAGGATTCGAATGAGACTGCGGGTGAGCATTTCACCCCGCGCGATGTCATCCGCCTGATGGTGGAGCTCGTGTTCATCGAGGACGACGCTGTCCTTGGCGGGAAGGAAGGCCTGATCCGTCGCATATACGATCCGACCGTTGGCACGGGCGGAATGCTGTCCGTCGCCGATGAATTCCTGCGCGATGGAAATTACGGCGTTCAGCTGGTGATGAGCGGACAGGAACTGAACGCAGAGTCCTACGCCATCTGCAAGGCGGACATGCTCATCAAGGGGCAGGACGTGAACAACATCGTTTACGGCAATACGCTGTCGGACGATGGGCACGAGGGCAAGACATTCGATTACATGCTCGCCAACCCGCCGTTCGGTGTGGACTGGAAGGGTATCCGCCGTGTTGTGGAGAAGGAGCACAAGGAACATGGCTATGCCGGCCGCTTCGGTCCCGGCACCCCGCGCGTGTCCGATGGATCGCTGCTGTTTCTGCTGCACATGCTGTCCAAGATGCAGCCCGAAGCCGATGGCGGCTGCCGCTTTGGTATCGTGCTCAACGGCTCGCCGCTTTTCACCGGCGGTGCCGGTGGCGGGGAGAGCGAAATCCGCCGCTATTTGCTGGAGCATGATTTGGTGGAGGCGATCGTCGCCCTGCCGACGGACATGTTCTTCAACACCGGCATCGCGACCTATGTCTGGATCGTGTCCAACCGAAAGCCGAAGGCGCGCAAGGGCAAGACGCAGCTGATCGACGGAAGCGCTTTTTTCCGCAAGATGCGCAAGTCGCTGGGATCGAAGCGGCGTGAAATCGGCGAGCAGGATCGTGAGACGCTGGTCAAGCTGTTCGGCGATGGCGAACCGATGGACATGGTCACGCTGCTGAATGTGGACGGCAAGGAGGTCGATCGCAGCATCATCGCCCCCGATGCGCCCCCGCCTGAGGCTCCCGAAGGCGGCAAGGCTAAGCGCGCGCCGGTATCGCTCGTGCTTCCGAACGAGGCTTTCGGATATCACCAGATTACGGTCGAGCGACCGCTACTGAACGAGTACGGTGAACCCGTTCTAGTCACGCGAGGCAAGAACAAGGGCGAACCGCAGCCCGACACGGCCCTGCGCGATACCGAGATTGTTCCGCTGGCAGATGACATCGCCAAATACTTCGAGCGTGAGGTTTTGCCTCACGTTGCCGACGCCTGGATCGACGAAAGCAAGACCAAGGTCGGCTACGAAATCCCGTTCAATCGGCATTTCTACGTCTTCGAACCACCGCGCCCGTTGTCCGAAATCGATGCAGAGCTTGCCGACGTGACGGCCGACATCCAAACCATGCTGCGGGAGATGGCAGCGTGAAGGGTGAGGAATTCGTCGCGGCGGTGACAGCGTTAGTCGAAGCGCATCCGGACATCCGGCAAAGCGGCGATCGTCATCCTGCCCATTGCAACCTCTATTCGACGGCGGCTGGACCTCCAATTGCTACCGAGCCTGAGCGCAAACGCGTCGCGAATATTTGGGTGCGTGCTGACAGCGTTCGGCGGCATCGGTTAGCGGAAATCGAAAGCGAGTTCTTCGAATACTGCACCTTCGATATCAGCAAGCCGAACCACAACCTGTTTCGAGAACCCGGCTTTAAGGACGCCGACCTGATCCGCTTTCAGGTCAGTTCGCTATGGCAAGCCGTGCAGGTCATCTCGGAAGTAGCAGGTGACGGGTCGTGAGCTTTCCTGCTTATCCAGAATACAGGGATAGCGGGCTCGAATGGTTGGGTAAGGTTCCGGCCGGGTGGGATATCAAGCCACTGAAGACCGTGGCGGCATACAACGTCGAGAAACTACCGGACACGACCGATCCTTCGCTTGAATTCCGATACATCGAGATCGCCGATGTCGATGCGGTCACCGGTATTGGCGCTTTGGATATTTACGATTTCGAGAACGCACCAAGCCGAGCCAGGCGGGTCGTTTCCCCTGGTGACGTTATTGTCTCGACCGTTCGAACTTATTTGCGCGCGATAGCCAAGGTGCCAGCTTCAGAAGAATTGACCATCGCTTCGACCGGGTTTTGCGCACTGCGGGCCAGCGAGGTTGATTGCGGGTATTTGGCCTATGCGGTTCGCAGCGATCATTTCATCGAGGATGTTATTAGCCGTTCCGTTGGGGTTAGCTATCCGGCTATTAACGCCGACGAACTCGTGACCATCAAGGTCCCGGTCCCTTCACAAGCAGAGCAGCACGCCATCACCGCGTTCCTGGACCGCGAGACGGCGAAGATCGATGCGGCGGTGGCGGCGCAGGAGCGGTTAATCACGCTGCTCGCAGAAAAGCGCGCTGCGACCATCTCCCACGCCGTCACTAAGGGTCTCGACCCCGACGCCCCCATGAAAGCCAGTGGCATCGAATGGCTCGGCCAGATACCGGCGCATTGGGAGATCAGCAGGGTCGCCAACATTTTCTCCGAGGTTGTCGAAGCCTCCGATGACACTCGCCCCGTCCTCAGCGTATCGATTCATGACGGCGTATCCGACGATGAGATCGAAGAGGATGATCGCCCACGCATGGTAGTGCGAAGCGAGGATCGCTCGAAATACAAGGCCGTGGAACCTGGGGATCTGGTCTACAACATGATGCGCGCCTGGCAGGGAGGCTTCGGTTCGGTGAGGGTCCGTGGGGCCGTCAGTCCCGCCTATGTAGTTGCCCGGCCGGCTGCTCCAAACTGGGCGGAATACGCGAATTTCGTGCTGCGCACACCGCAGGCGGTGACGGAACTGAAGCGCTATTCGCGCGGTGTCACTGATTTTCGGCTTCGTCTGTATTGGGATGAGTTCAAGAACATCGTCCTGCCAAAGCCTCCGGCAAACGAGATCACTGAAATACTTGATCACATCTCGTCGGTAACGGCGGATCTCGAAGAGCTCGAAATGCGCATGACCGAGGCGACTGAACTTTTGGGCGAACGGCGCGCTGCCCTGATTTCCGCCGCCGTCACCGGTAAGATCGACGTTCGCGGCGAGGTCACAGCGGACAACGTGGTATCACTAGACGAGTATCGCGCTGCGGTTGGCGCAGTCGCGATCGCCCAGCTGGGCAAGATGGGGCGGATGGCCGTGATGAAGGGCGGCTACCTCGCCGAAGCATATGCAGGCATGCGTGAACTACAGGGCCATTACGAGCGCAACGCGGCTGGACCCTATTGCTTGGGTGTCGTCCAGGGTATGGAACGCGGTGCCGCCGACCGACACGGAATCGCGGTGCGGGAGAGTGAGGGCAAAGCCTCTTATGATCTTCCGGCAGGTTTTGAGATCCCCACTGCTGAATTGCGTGACCGGTTCGGCATCGATCGCGCTAACCGGTTCCTCTCCCTGCTGACGGAATTGAGCGAATTTAGCCGCGAGGGCGTGGAGGCTATCGCCACGCTCTACGCTGCATGGAATGATCTCCTCGCGAGCGGGGGTGAGGTCTACGAGGTTGCCGTCCACCGAGAGGTTCTGGACAACTGGCACCCCGAGAAGCGTGAGAAATTTAATACCGATACGCTGACTCACTGGATGGACTGGATGCGTCGCAACGGTGTCGTGCCCGATGGCACCGCTCCACGCACCGACCATCAGGCAGGGCTCGAATTTTGAGGGTGAGAGAATGAATGAACTGGGGGCCATCGGGCGACTATCGCGAGTGCCATTGCGCGAAGTATGGGCACATGAAGCTTACGACTTCACGCGCTGGTTGCAGGACAACATCGATGTCCTAACCTCCGCTATCGGCATCGGGCTGGATAACGTTGAGCGCGAACAGTCTGCCGGGGCGTTCAACATTGACCTCGTGGCCGAGGACGAGGCGGGCGCGAAAGTCATCATCGAGAACCAGCTCGGTAAAAGCGACCACGATCATCTCGGCAAAGTGCTGACCTATCTCGCTGCGATGAATGCTCGTGCGGCTATATGGATCGTTGCAGACCCACGGCCCGAACACGTCGCAGCGGTCTCGTGGCTTAACGATAGTTCCAGCGCGGACTTCTACCTGCTCAAGGTGGAGGCTGTCCGCATCGGCGAAAGCGAGCCCGCACCGCTCCTGACCCGAATTGTCGGTCCATCCGCCGAGACCAAGGCCGTCGCCGCACAGAACCGCGAATTTGCCCAGCGCTATGACCTTCGCGAAAAGTGGTGGGCGAACCTCGTTGCTCGGCCTGACGCGCATCTGCACAAGCATTTGACACCGGGGCGCTACAGCTGGATCGGCTTGAGTTCCGGGGTGCGCGGACTGAACCTGAACTACGCGGTCCGCCAGCATGACAGTCAAGCCGAGTTCTATATCGATCGCGGTCAGGACTGCGACAAAGAAAACCGGCACATCTTCGACCAGCTGCACGACAAGAAGGGCACGATCGAGGAGGCCTTTGGTGGTTCCTTGACTTGGGAGGCGCTTGAAGGGAAGCGCGCCTGCCGGATCAGCTATGCCGTCGAAGGCGGCTACAAAAGCGACGAGGAGGAATGGGACGAGATCCAGGATAAGTTGGTTGCCGTCATGAACCGATTGGCGACTGCCATCAAACCACACCTGCCGAAACTGCAACTGGACGTGTCTTAATGGCTAAGCTGCACGAAGAAGCCACGATGGAAGGTGAAATCTGCGCCACCCTGCAGAAGAAGGGATGGCTGTATGATTACGGAGCCGACGTCGATTACGACCGCCAGCGCGCACTCTATCCGCCCGATTTGATAGCCTGGGTGCAGGAAACTCAGCCAGAAGCATTGGAGACGTTGGAGAAGCGTCACGGCGAGGAGGCAGCCAAGGCAAAGCTTCTGGATCGCGTGCGCAAAGTGCTGGACGAGAAGGGCACGCTTGCGACGTTGCGCTCGGGAATGGAGATGGTCGGCATTCGGCGCACCATTCGTCTGGCGCAATTCCGTCCTGCCAGCGGGCTAAATCCCGAGATCACCGACCGCTACGACGCGAACCGCCTGCGAGTGGTCCAGCAAGTCCGGTATCGTCTCGACAGCGAGCACTCCATCGATCTCGTCCTCTTCCTGAATGGCATTCCCACGGCGACCATCGAGCTGAAAACGGACTTCACGCAGAGCGTGGAGGATGCGGTCGAGCAGTATCGCAAGGACCGGGAGCCGCACCCCAAGGGCGGGCGGCTGGAGCCCTTACTGTCCTTCCCCGGCGGCGCTCTGGTGCATTTCGCGGTGTCCAGTAGTCTCGTGCGGATGACGACCAAGTTGGCAGGCAAAGCCACCCGATTTTTGCCTTTCGACCGGGGCAACAGAGGCGGTGCTGGCAACGAACCGTACCCGTACGGTGCAGCAACCTCATACCTTTGGGAAGATATTCTCGCGCGCGATAGCTGGCTCGATATTCTTGGGCGCTACATGGTTGCCAAGCGCGACAAGAAGGGCAATCTGTCGGCCCTGTTTTTCCCGCGCTACCACCAGCTCGATGCGACCCGGAGACTGGTAAAGCAGGTGCGCGATGATGGCGCGGGCGGTGCCTACCTGATCCAGCACTCGGCAGGCAGCGGTAAGACCGCCTCGATCGCTTGGACCGCGCATTTCCTCTCCGAACTGCACGATGCTGACGACAACAAGATGTTTTCGACGGTGATCGTCGTGTCTGATCGGCGCGTGATCGACGGCCAGCTCCAGGATGCGCTTTTCGATTTCGAGCGCACGGTTGGCGTGGTTGAGACCATCAAGAACAGCGGCGGAGCGAAAAGCGGCCAGCTGGCCGAGGCGCTGGCAGCCGGCAAGAAGATCATCGTCTGCACCATACAGACATTTCCCTACGCCCTTGAGACAGTGCGGGAGAAAGCTGCCACAGACGGCAAGACGTTCGCGGTCATCGCAGACGAGGCGCATAGCAGCCAAGCTGGCATGGCCGCCGCGACGTTGCGCCAGCTGTTGGCCAGCGATGCAGCGGCCAGCTTACAGGACGAAGGCGAGGTCGACATTGAGGATCTGCTGGCTGCGCAAATGAAGGCGCGGGCTGATGACCGTGGCATCACCTATATCGCTTTCACGGCGACGCCGAAGAACAAGACCCTTGAGCTGTTCGGCAGGTTGAAGGATCCGTCCGCTCCTCCTTCCGACGCGAATGGATACGAGGCATTCCACGTTTATTCGATGCGCCAAGCGATCGAAGAGGGTTTCATCCTCGACGTGCTGCGCAATTACACGCCCTATGCAACGGCGTTCAAGCTCGCCCAGAAGGGCAAGGATGGCTTGAAGGAGATCGACGACAAGGAAGTCGAACGCTCCGCTGCCACGAAGAAGATCATGCGATGGGTTCGCCTTCATCCGCACAACATTGCGCAGAAGGTCCAGATCACCGTCGAGCATTTCCGTGAAAACGTCGCCCCCCTGCTTGAAGGGCAGGCGAAGGCGATGGTGGTTCTCGGTAGCCGGAAGGAAGCCGTGCGCTGGAAGGTCGCGCTGGACAAATACCTCGCCGACAACGGTTACACGAAACTCAAGGCACTGGTCGCGTTCTCCGGAGAGGTGAATGATCTGGAGAGTTTTCCGGAACCGGTCACCGAGACGAGCGCAGATCTCAACCCGACGCTGCACGGCCGCGATATCCGTGACGCTTTCGACGACGAGAACGCGCGCCTGCTGTTGGTCGCGAACAAATTCCAGACCGGGTTCGACGAACCCAAGCTATGTGGGATGTATGTGGACCGTAAGTTGGCCGGTGTGCAGGCGGTCCAGACCCTGTCGCGGTTGAACCGTTCACATCCAGGCAAAGATACCACCTATGTCCTCGACTTCGTGAACAGCTCCGATGCGGTGCTGGAAGCGTTCCGAACCTATTACGAGACCGCTGAACTGGACGGCATGACTGATCCAGAGATGATCTTCACCCTGAAGGACAAGCTCGATGGAGGGGGCTGGTATGACACGCCTGAGGTGGAACGGGTCATCGAGGTCATTACCTCACCGGGCGCGTCGCAGGGGAAACTGTCGGCTGCTCTACAGCCTGTAGCGCAGAGATTGGTGAAGCGCTTCGCGGAGGGCCGGGAATCCTTGCAGTCCGCGAAGGAGGGCGAACAGGACCAGGCAGCGGCTGAAGCGAAAGACCGCATCGACGCCCTGACGCTCATGAAGGGCGACATGCAGCAATATATGCGGCTGTATTCGTATCTCAGCCAGATGATTGATTACGGCCATACAGGGGTGGAAAAGCGTTACTGGTTCTACCGCTATCTGTTGCCGCTTCTGGATTTCGAACGAGAGAACCCCGAGGTCGATCTGTCGCAAGTAACTCTCACCCACCATGCGGTGCGCGCGCTCAATCAGGCCGTGATGGATTTGGGAGAGGGGGAGGCGGAACCCTTGAAGCCGATCACTGCTGCTGGATCTGGCTCCGTCCAGGACAAGGACAAGGCAGCGCTTTCGCAGATCATCGCCAAGGTGAACGCGCTCTTCGAGGGCGATTTAACCGATGGGGATCAGCTGAGCTTTGTCCGCAGTGTGAAGGACAAGCTGATGGAATCAGAGACGCTGCGTGCGCAGGCGCGTGCCAATAGCGAGGCACAGTTCAAAGCGTCGCCCACGATCGATCCCGAAATGCTCGAAGCTGCGATCGCAGCGATGGAGGCTCACGAGTCAATGGGTGTTCAGGTGATCAATTCGGCCCGTGTAAGGGCGGGGCTGAAGAATTTGCTGCTGAACAATCTCGACCTTTACAGCGACCTTCGGGCAGAGGTCGCAGCAGAAGCCTGAAGGTGCCGCTGCCGGTGCAGCGGCACCTTCAGCCTTACGCCGCCAAGGGCGCAGGGATGAGGGTAGCTCGTATTTCGTCAGCATACCGACGCAGCAGCGGCGCGCAGATCGCTTGTGGTCGTTGACGTAAGAACGCTTCGCACAGGGCGAGATGCATACCCAGAATAGTGGTCGGCACCTGCCCTTCCAGCCTTAGCAAGGCAGTCAGAGCAAGTGAGGTGAAAAGCACATCCCGCTCGCAGTGTTCTTGAAGCGTGCTCCAGCGAATTTCCTTCTCCCGGACTCCCGGATCGGCTTTGCCAATCATGAGCCCAACAGGCAGGCCCAATCGGAGGAGCAGTTCGCTCAAGTGATGCCAAGTCTTGCCGCCCGCCTTCATGGCCAGCCCAATATCGATGTGTCGAAGGTCGCGCCAACGAGGCCCTTCCGGTGGCTGCAGCTGCCGCGGCAATTCAAGGTCGGCGCTCATCGCTGCGAGCATCATGATCTGGCAATCGTGGGCTATGCTCCCGTGCCCGACGAGAACATGATCCGAATACCGCCGCATCGTCTGGAACGCCTGCGAGAGGATATCGGATTCGGTGAGCCCTTCAGTTGCGAGCCAGGTCTGCAAAGGTTCGGTCGATAGCCTGCCGAGCGCGTCGAATTCGATCGCCCAAAGCGATACGGCGATGAGCTTCCGGCATCCAATCCGTGCATGATCGTTCTTTCTGTCGATAGAGTCGTAAGCCTCCCTCAGATACGGATCCCAGATGCTTTCTGTGTCGAGGATCAAGTATTTCTGATTGCGGCGGCGTGTAGTTGGCATTTCCATTATTCTTTTCCTCTCAGCCATGATTGGCGGCTATTGCGTTATTCAAAAGGGGAGCGGCCTTGCCCGCTCCAAGACCCGCCACGCCTCCCAGGCGGCGTAGAGATGGGCGCGTTCGTCGCGATCACGGACGATTCCAAGCGCTGTCACCCACACCGCCTGCGCCCGATCGGCGGCTTTGCGCGTGGCTTGTGCGAGGTGTGGCGGCCGGTCGCTGACCATCAAGCCGTGGTCCCTGCCGAGCCCCGCCAGCGTCTTCTCGCGCGCGCGGATAACGTGACGCCGGAGCGAGGGCAGCTCCGCGGTTCCTGGCAGTTCTTCGTAGGAGCGGCGCCGATGACGCAGATACTTCGTTCGATGTTTGTCCGAGGAGGGCCGGCAGCCGATCGCGTAGGTGTGGCGGTGCAGCAGGCAGCGCACATGCGCAGCAGGCGCTCGCCAGTCACCATCCGGCTCGAAGGTCACACGGGTCGATGCGAACCGTGCCTCGGTGTCGCCGATTCGCTCGACCGAGAAGGTGGCAAGGCAGACGATCGGTCCGACCGGGCCATCGACTTTGTGGATGCTCGGCATACGCACCGTCGAGATGGCTAGGACGTGGTTTGGGTGTTCCAGCATTGGTGTCTCCCACAATGCGCTGCGGGCGGCATCTCCGGAGAGACACCGCCCGCGAACGACTGGCTTTTCAGGATGGGGTTGTGGGTTACGCGGCCACGGTGGCAGGGCCGCGTTCGAAGATCACAACCTGCGGATCCCATCCGTCGCCATCGATGCGCGTATCTGCCAGGGCTGCATCGTAACGCGCCTGTGCTGCCGACATGGCCTTCGGAAGCTTCGCGGCCGATGGCACCCGTGTCTCCTGCACAAGCCAGCGGCTATCGAGGCGGAAGCAGCGCGCGCGATCGGTGGTAATCAACTGTAGGGGCTTTGCCGTGCTGCGTTGGACGATCTCCACCGGCAGCAGCTCTGCCCCATTCACTGTTCGCAGCACCAGGACGGTCAGGAACGGTTCGGTGGCTGCAATGCTGGAGTAGCAATGGATTAGCGTATCCTGCCTTTCGGCGATGGCTTTCAGGGCGATCGCGCACAGGATCGCATCATTGGGCTCGTCAATCGCGGCGAATGCCAGCCCGGTCATGATTGGCGCCTCCTTGGGGAAGCCGAGTTCATTGCGCAGCGCCATCATATGGCGCTTGCGAAGCTGCACGCCGCGATCATTCGTATTCGTCATTTCCGTAATCCTTCGTTTGAGGTTGCGGCCATATTTCGGCCGGAGCATTTTTCCGTTCCCGGTTCCTGCTCACCCCCTTCGATCTTTCCGAACCCGACGCCGATGGCTGCCCACCGTCGCCAGCGGTCGGTGTCAGTCCTTCCAGTGGCGGGTATGCCACGTCATGGTTTTCCGAGTGGGCCGAGCACCCGGTGCGATGCGCAACAGCAAGGCCAGCTCCGCGTGCACATCCGCCTGTGCGACTTCGGTCCACCAGACCTTCTGGTCTGGGTTCCAGCGATAGCCGAACCGCTTGAGTTCGTGCCGCGTCTCGTAGGGTGCGCGCTCGGCGAAGATACGGACGGTCGGCACCTGCGCGGTGCGCATTGCCTCAGCTAAGACGGTCTCGCCGGTAGGGAGCTCGCTTTGCAGCAAAGCCATTAGCGCTTCGACATCGGCCATTGCATCATGGGCGGTCGGCGCGAACTGGCCAAGCTGCATCAGCAAGTGCCCGAGCTTTCCGCCGTCGAACCGGTGACCCAACCAGTCGACGTCGCGGAAGGAGCAGATCCATGGCAGGTGTTCGATGCTAGGCAATAAGCGCCGGCAAAATCCAGAGTCGAAGCCAGCATTGTGAGCGAGCACTGCATCGGCCTGACAGATGAACTCGGTCAGCGCAGGTTGCTTGATCCGCTTGCCGCGAACGGTGAGATTGTCGATGCCCGTGAGTTTGGTGATCCTGGCAGGGATTTGTCGCCCAGGGTCAGCAAGGCCTGTGCCGTGATCGACGACCTGCAGGATGCGTCCGTCGCGGGATACACCGACTATCGCGACTGCGATCTGGATTACATTGTCCCGCGAGGGATCAAGGCCATCGGTTTCGCAATCGACGATTGCAAGCCGGGTCGCCACGGGTTCGTCGGTGGCATTCGGCCAGTCATCAATGCGTGGTATCCTGCGAAGAGTGCGCACGGGCGTGGCGCTGTCCGTGCGTGGCCATTCGATCGGTTTTGTATTCATATTCAATCCTCATCGTGATGATGAGGACAGCCGAAGGCGACTTTTCCCTCTCCTACTGTCCTCACGGACAGCAATGCTCGTCAGCTTTCGCACGGGGTCTTACGGTATCTTGGCGACTTTCGCCTTGCGAGAGCACGCCGCCCGAACAGTGAAGATGGGAGCGTTAACCTTTTTTTGCGATGAAATGAGCGATATCGAGGACGAACGGAGCCAAAACTGCTTGGCACCCCCCCGAAAGTGATTCCTATAAGCCCTGTTGCCTTATGAAAAAATCATAAGGTCCGACTTGTAGCCCGCAAGACCGGCTAAGAACACGCATGGTAGGGCCCATGCTGGGATCTTACCATGACCAAGAAACTAGCGCCACCTTTTGAAGCGGCGTGCGAAGAACTCGACAGCTACTTTCGCAAGACCCACCACATCATGACCACCAGACAGCTGAAGGCTGCCTGCGGCGGATATGGAAGCAACGAAACCTATCTAGAGTATATCAGACGCTGGACAGCGGAGCGTGTTGAAAGGACCGGCGTGCTTTCGACGGTTCTCTCACTACACAAACAGATCGAGAGTTTCACGAAAACAACAGATTTGTTGCTCGGCACGCTCTCCGATCAGCTTCGGATGTGTCCGATAGAATTTTCCACCGAAGACGAGGCAGGTGCGAGCTTCATCGAGAGCGCTGCCGACCGTGGGAATTCCTCTGTCAATTCGCCCACCGCGATTTCGAACGAGATTGCTGGTGCGCACGCTCCTGAGGAAGACTCTCCTGCAAGGATCGCGCGACTTGCCGGAAGTGCGGCGCAGGCAAGCGAAGCCCGCTTTCTCGACGAAAACGCAGTGGGCGCATCGGAAAAGCAGCATCGAGGCGAGCCGACAGATGGGGCCTCGCCGTCGGCCCGGCCGACCGCGATAGCACCAGAGACTGGAGATGCGTCCCTCTCTCGTGACGAGATGGGCAGCCGCCAAGCTGCCCTGCCACTCGGCACGAACCAGTCCGTAACGGACGAGAGGGAGACAATGCATGACCGGAGTGCGAACTGATGTGCGCTCTCCGGTCATCATGCGGCGGCCATTCGGCCGCCGCTGCCCCGGGCCGTATGGCAGGAGGGGCATATGCACGCCGGGCTTCGCTCCGGCGGCGAACGGGGGGTAATTCGCAGAATTACCCCAGAGTGAGTGTAGGGCTAATTACTAATCCTTCTGGCGACCTGTCTGGTGAACGCGTTCGCCATGGCTGAAAAACCCAACTATGCAATCATGCGGATTGGCAAGATTCACTCCCGTGTGGTGCTCGACGCTGTCGAGTGGCACAACACCCGCCAGATCCCTGCGCGCACGGTTGAGGGGGCTCCTATACCGGACGAGTGGAACAGCATGACGGGTCGCTATCGTGACCGCGCCGATAAGATCCTTAAGGAAACAGGTGCCACGCACGAGCAGGGAAAAGTCCTCGCTGTCGAGGTGCTCGTCACCGCGTCGCCAGAATGGTGGGCCACTGCCTCCAAGGACCAAATGCGGGATTGGTGGAAAGCACAGTACGAGTACGCCGAACACCTATTTGGACCTGGCTTGCTGGCGTTCACGCCGCATCTCGACGAATCGACGCCTCACGCGCAATTCGTCGGTCTCCCACTCTACCATTCGGTGGCCAAGAAGCCGGGTCCCAAGCCGAAAGATCCCGAAAAACTGCGGAAGCGGTTGGAGGAAGAAGAGAAGGGATCGAAGATCTGGCGTCTTTCGCACGATGCCGTCTTCGGCGGAGGTCCGGTCGGTTTGGCGAAGCGTCAAACGGAATATCACCAATTCGTGGCGCATCTCGGCCTGACCAGGGGCAAGGATACTGTAGGTCTGGGCATCAAGAACATTCCGCTAAAGCACTACGCCAAGCTGCTCACGCAAATGGAGCGCGACTTGGCGCGACAGGCTGCTGAGCTGGCGGAGAAAAGCGATACGCTCGAGCATTATGATGCAGAGCTTAAGCACGGTTTTGACCGTCTGACACAACAGCGTGCTGCGATCGAAATGGACGAACTCGACCTCTTCAAGCGCCACGAGGAGGCTCGTCTGGCGTCAGAGCAATTTGCGGAGCGCGAAGCCAGTCTAGAGAGACGCCTTCGCGCAATTAGCGATTCCGTCGGCGCATTACGCGAGAAGGAAGACGAGCTCGGACAGCGGGAGGCAAAGGCAAAACAAGAGCTCGCGGAGGTTGAAGAGAGGGCAAGGGCGCTAATTCAGAAGCGGGCCGAGCACGTAATCCAGCGGCGCGACCTCGCGGCACGCGAATTCGAAATCGGCGAACGCGAGCGCGCTTTGACTAAGCGCGATGCAGAGGTCGCAGAACGCGAGAAGAAGGCCAAGGGCGAAGTCGAGGAGCTTGGCCGACAAAAGCGAGAAATGGATCTCACGCTCGCACAGATCAGCATTGTCGTCGGCGTGTTTACAGGCCGGCTGAGAGCAACATGGGATGCTCTCCAGCAGCGTCCTAAAGTAATCCAAGGCGAGCTAACTGCGCGCGAAAGGGACGCATCCAAGGATCCGTGGCCTACCACATTGGCCACCGCCTTGCGGCACGCCGCTAGTATGGCCGAAAGGCGGCGTAGCCTGGCGGCAACACTGCGTTCGATGCTGGCAAAGGTAAGGATAAGAAAGGCCGCCGCTGCAGGAGTCGAGGCTCTTGCCAAAAAACGGGCTGGCGAAGCGAAAGCTTCGAATATTGCCGCACAAATGCGCTTGGCCACCGCCATGGATCGCGAAGCGAAGGCTGAGCGGCTTGAACGCGAAGCTGAAGCGAGAGCTAAGGCTGCTAGGGCCTTGGCGGATAGTGCGGAAGATCGACGTAAAGTGGCCGATTCCGTTCATAGCAGACGGGAGCAGGAACTGGCGCGGCTCGATGCGCAGATCGCTGAAAGGCAAAAGGCAGCATCCAGAGCGCAATCCCTGCGCGTTTCTGAGGAGGAAGCTCTAGCGAATGCGAATTCAGAGGTCTCGGTTCGCCGCGCCGAGCTTCATGCGCTGCAGCACGAGATTGCGCAGTTAGGGGCTCAAAAGGCCGGACTGGCGTCGGAAAAAACCGCACTTGAAGTCCAGGTCGCTTCACTCAAACGAGCGGATGAGGAATTGCAGCGCGAACGACGCGAAGTGAAGCGAGAGCGTGCCAACCTTGATGCTGCCAAGGCCGTATGGGACAGGTCGGTCACCACCTGGCAGAGGGCTATTGAGGATGGAGTAATGGTCGAGATAAAGGATTCGCAGATCATCTTGTCTCGCGATGTCGGTGACACCCAACTGCCGGTCGAGGAAATTCCGGTAGCGTCAATCGAACGTTCGCTGTTTCCTTTGCTGGCCCAAGTCCAGACGTTGAAGCGGATGGAGCACGAGATGGGCGATCTGCTTGATGATTTGGAGAACCGTCGGAAGCAGCTGGCCGAGGAGTATCCGGAACAAAAGAATACGCTGGAGAAGGCGCAGGCTGAGGATCGAAGCGCCGCGAACCGGATGTGGGCAGATCTCGCGAATCAGGGCCACCAACAGTAGGTAGTTATCGCCGAACGGGTTCGGTCAGGTCATCCTAGAGGGGACTCTTGACCTTCTCACACAGTGGGATACACAGCTTTTTGCCCAGACAGAAACCCACGGTTTTCTGCGGCTTTTTGGGTATAGTAGGTGTGGAGCGGAATCCCGCTACCCGCTCCATTTTTATCATGTCGCCGCCTTGCCCCTGCCGTGCTAGGCGTGCCGACATGTTCTTTCCCGACGATATCTGGCTCGACGTTCTCCTCCGTGGAACGATACTGACGATCATTGCGCTGTTGTTCGTTGTGTTCACGATTCGCATCGTGGGTCTGCGCAGCCTTTCCAAGATGACCAATTTCGACTTCGTATCGACAGTCGCGACCGGTTCGCTGCTGGCGAGCGCGGCGACGGTGAGCGAATGGCCTGCTTTCGTGCAGTGCCTCGTCGCCATCGTGCTCTTGTTCGCAGGGCAGTTTGTGCTCGCGAAAATGCGCAAGAGCACGGACGATATCGAGAATGTGCTCAGCAACAAGCCGCGCCTGTTGATGCGCGACGGAGTGATGAACGAAGAGGCGCTGAAGGCGGCGCGCGTTACCAAGAGCGATGTGATCGCCAAGCTGCGTGAGAGCAATGCGCTCGATTTTGATAAGGTTCGCGCGGTGATCCTCGAGTCGACCGGCGACATCTCGGTCCTGCACGGCGATCATTTCGACGATCGCCTGCTGGAAAATGTACGCGGCTTTGACGACTGACGAAGTCCGTCGGCGTTACAATTTGCGACAGTTTTGCCCGTCGTCGGCAAACTTGCGCGACATATCTTCTCTATTCCGGCCACTGTGACGAGACCCCTGCAAGGGTCTGTCCGTTCAACGGATGGAATTGGAGTAGAGTATGATGAAGAAATCGATCCTTTTGGGCGGCGCGGCGCTTCTGGCGACGGCGAGTGCCGCTTTCGCTCAGGGCGGCCCGCGCGATCAGGCGCCTGCCAACCGTGCCGAGGTTGCCGCCAAAGTGGATGCGCGCTTCGCCAGGATGGACGCCAATAGCGACGGTGTTGTCGATCAGGCCGATCGCGCTGCCCGGATGCAGCAACGGTTTGCGGCGCTCGATACGGACAATAATGGCGAACTCACCCAGGCTGAGCTGAAGGCCGGGCGCGATGCGATGCGCGCGAAACGGCAGGAGCGCCGTGCCGAGCGGCGCGCGAATCGCCCGGAGCCGACCGCCGAGCAGAAGCAGAAATGGGCCGAGCGCCGTGCAGCGCGCGGTGAGCGCAAGGGCGAGCGAGGCGCGAAGCGGTTCGCGGCGATGGACAAGGACGGCAATGGCGCGCTCAGTCTCGCCGAGTTCACGGATCGTCCGGCGCGCGGCAATCGCGCGGAAGCAACGGGCAAGCGCGGCGGCGGGCATCATCGCGGCGCGATGCGCATGATGAAAAGGGCTGACGCAAATCGGGACGGTGCGCTTTCTTTGCAAGAAATGCGTAACGCGGCTCTTGCACGTTTCGACAAGGTCGATACGGACGGCGACGGAACCATCTCCGCCGCCGAGCGCGAGGCGGCTCGCGATGCGCGCAAGGCGCGCCGGGCCCAGCGTCAGGCCGGCTGAACCGGAACGGTGTCCGCTCATCCTCCCCCCGAGCGTGGCATCGTGGAAGGCGTAGTCCAACTCTTCGGAGAAAGACTGCGCCTTCCGAACCGACCGGCTTCGCAGGCATTATGCGGCAGTTGATATGAACGGCAGGCGCCATCTTTTGCTCGTCGATGACGAAGCATCGATTCGCGATCCCCTGGCGCGCTATCTGGAGCGTCAGGGTTTCCGCGTGACCGAAGCCGCCGATGCCGCCGCCGCGCGGCAGGCGCTTGGAGCCTATGGCATCGATCTTGTCCTCCTCGACATCATGATGCCCGGCGAAGACGGCCTCAGCCTGACGCGCCATATCCGGGAGCAGGGCGAAATTCCGGTGATCCTGCTCACCGCCCGGTCCGAGGAGACCGATCGGATCGTGGGGCTGGAAATGGGCGCGGACGATTATGTGGTGAAACCGTTCAGCCCGCGCGAACTGGTGGCGCGGATCAAAACGATCCTGCGACGCGCGGCGCAGGGGCCGCGGGCGGAACAAGGCGGCTCCACCGATTATCGCTTCGCCGGTTGGACGCTGAAACCGGCCGAGCAGGAGCTTTATTCCGAGGATGGCACATTGGTGCCGATTTCCAGCGGCGAATATCGTCTGCTGGAGGCGCTGGTGCAGCGGCCCCGGCAGGTACTGAGCCGCGATCAGCTTCTTGATCTCACCCAGGGGCGCGAGGCAGGACCTTTCGACCGCGCAATCGACAATCAGATCAGCCGGCTGCGCAAGAAGATCGAAGCCGATCCGCGCAATCCCGCGCTCATCAAGACGGTATGGGGCGGGGGATATCGGTTGGCCGCGGACGTACGCACATCGTGAGGCTTTTGCGGCGACTGTGGCCACGCACGCTGGTTGGGCAGATTCTGATGGCGGCGGCGCTGGCATTGGGTTTCGCTCAGCTCGTCAACTTCACGCTGTTGCTGCGGGCGAGCGATCAGCAGGCGATGACGCAGGCGAGTGCCTTTGCGGGCGGACGCCTGATTTTTGCCGCGGATCGCGCGGAGCGGCTGGCCGCGCACGGCGGTCGCCCGGCCGCCCGCCGCCGCGGCAGACGGGTTATGCCCATGCTCAGCGAAGTTCCGCCGCAATCGGACGGAGTCCCTCAGCCCGATCTGGCGCTGCGCGTGATGGAGGCCGCGCAAGCGAACGGCACCTCTTTCCGTGCGGTTCGGGTGGAGCGGGTCGATCGGGACCATGTGCCACGGGAACTGCGCCGCCGTCCGGGGCGGCGGGGTTCGCTACGTGAGCGGATGCGCGACGAAGCACCGCGCGCCACCGAGTCGCTGATCGTAACCGCGCAGCTTCCCTCCGGTCAGTGGATCAGCACCTCCGCGCCGCTGCCGGTGCGCGGTGCTCCGGCGATCGGCTGGCTGATCCTGCAAACGCTGATCCTGTATCTGGCGGTGCTGGTGCCGCTTGCATTCATTGCGCTGCGTGTGACGCGCCCGCTGCGCGCGCTCACCCGGCGGGCCAATGCCTTTACCGCCAGCGGCACCGATGATCCGCTTCGCGAGGAGGGGCCGGAGGATTTGCGCCGCCTGATCGTGGCGATGAATGCGATGGAGGCGCGGGTGAGCGCGCTGCTTGGCGAAAAGGACGTCATGCTGGGCGCGATCGGGCATGATTTGAAAACACCGCTCGCCGCACTGCGGGTGCGAATCGAATCGGTTGAAGACGATGCCGAACGTGGGCGCATGGCCGAATCGATCGACGAGATGGTCGGTATTCTCGACGATATCCTGATGCTCGCGCGGCTTGGCCGGTCGGGAGAGGAGATGCGGCGTACCGATCTTGCGGCGCTGGCCGAGACCGTTGTGGAAGAGTTCGTCGATCGCGGCGGCGCAGTGACGCTGGCAGAGTCTGCGGTGCCGGTTGCGACCCCGCTGCGCCCGGTGCTCGTGCGCCGTGCGCTGCGCAACCTGATCGGCAATGCGCTGAAATATGGTGGCGCTGCGCGGGTAACGGTGCTGCGAGAGAGCGTGGATACGCTGGTGCGGATCGAGGATGACGGGCCGGGGATCGATCCGGCGCGGATCGAGGCGATGTTCGAACCGTTCGCCCGTGCCGAGGCCTCGCGCAACCGCGCGACCGGTGGCAGCGGCCTCGGCCTTACCATCGCCCGCGCGATCGCCCGCGCACATGGCGGCACGGTGACGCTGACGAACCGGGTAGGCGGAGGACTGACGGCGGAGTTGAGACTGCCCGGCTGATCGAAAAGGTCCCAGCCCGCGGGCGGACGAGACCCGACAGAACTCCGCTACGACCCTCCTCGCCTAGAAATTTCATCGCATTTCGGTCGCGAAACCGCATATTGGCATCATGCCGAGCCCAAGCGACACCGACAGCCTTCCCCCCGCCACTCCCGCAGCGACCGTCGTCATATTTCGCACCGATCCGGACGGCGGGCCGCCGCTGCTGTGCATGGTCGAGCGTTCGGCCAAAATGGCGTTCGCACCGGGGGCCGCGGTGTTTCCCGGCGGCCGCGTCGATCCCGACGACTATGATCTGGCCGATCGGTTGGCACCGGAGCTGGAACGTGAGGAAGGGGCCGCGCGCATTGCCGCCATTCGCGAAACGCTGGAAGAGACCGGGCTTTCGATCGGCATCGTCGCTGGGGGTTCGCATCCGGGCAGCCGGGAACGCGCCGAGGTGCGCGCCGCGCTGAACGATGGCGTGCTGTTTTCTGAACTGCTGGAGGAGCGCGGCTGGTCGCTCGATCTGGCGCGCTTCACCTATTGGGCGCGCTGGCGACCGCCGGGGACCATCGAAAAACGTGTGTTCGATACGCGCTTCTATATCGCCGATGCGGGTGACGCTGTGCTGCGCGGAGAGGCCGACCGCACGGAGAATACATCGCTATTCTGGGCAAGCGCCCAGGAAGTTCTGCGCCGCGCCGATGCGGGAGAGATCAGCGTGATCTTTCCTACGCGCCGCAATCTTGAACGGCTCTCGCTCTTTTCCGATTTCGAAGCTGCGCGCGTGCATGCCGATAGCGTGCCCGTGCGCATGGTGCTGACCTATGTCGAGGAGCGCGCGGACGGAGAATATATCTGTCTGCCGGACGGCCATGGCTATCCGGTGCTGGAAGAACCGATGTCCCGCGCGCTCAGGGGATAAAAAAGAGCGGTAAGCTCAATCTTCCGCTGCGATCGTGACCTTCAGGCCGTCGAGCGCGTCGGTGATGGGGATCTGGCAGGACAGCCGCGAATATTCGTTGCGATGATCCGAGCTTTCCAGAAGGTCGTCTTCGTCCATGTCCATTTCGGGCAGCTTGTCCATATAGGACGGATCGACATGCACATGACAGGTGGCGCAGGAACAGCAGCCGCCGCACAGCGCCAGCAGTTCGTCGAAGCCGTTGTCCCGGATCGTCTCCATCAGCGTGAAGCCGTCTTCCGCCTCGACCGCTTTTTCTTCCCCGTCGCGTCCTGTCACCCTGATCGTCGGCATGTTGGCTCCTGTTTCGTCTTTATTTGCGGCCGGACATAGGGAGATCGAACGGGGTTGGAAAGGGCGATTGCCTTAGCCCCACGTGCCATCTATGGGCGCGGGCAGGCCATGGGTTTCCGCGGGCGACCGCGGGACGAAGAGGGAAGTCGGTGAGGGTGTGGTCCCGAATCCGGCGCTGCCCCCGCAACTGTGACCGGCGAGCGCGCGCTTCGATTTGCCACTGGAGACATCCGGGAAGGTGGAGCGCGATGCGGTGACCCGGGAGCCAGGAGACCTGCCCATAGCCGCTGTCTTTTCGGCCGGGCGGGGTGCACCGGAAGAAACGAGGGCTCTCCTTCGCGCGACGGCATGGTTTTGGTCGTCGACGTGAAAGGACAATATAGTGCGACTATCGATCTCTCTCCTGCTGGCAGGCATCTGCCTGCCGGCCTCTCTCCATGCGCAGGATCTGGGCAATCTGCCGCAAGATACGCAGGACCCCACCATTGTGGTCACCGCGTCAGGCCTGGAACAGCCAGCGGATGATACCGGCCAGGCCGTCACGGTTATCACCCGCGACGAAATTCAGGACTTCCGCTCGCTCGACGAGGCGCTGGCCCGCACGCCGGGAATCACCGTGGCGCGCAACGGCGGCATCGGCCAGACCGCAGGTGTCTTCATCCGCGGCGCCGAGAGCTATCAGACGCTGGTGTTGCTCGACGGGGTGAAGATCAACGATCCCTCCGCGCCGCAGGGCGGGGTGGATTTCGGCCAGCTGCTGGCCGGCAATATCGCGCGTATCGAAGTGCTGCGCGGGCCGAGCGGCATCGTCTGGGGTAGCCAGGCGATCGGCGGCGTCGTCAACATCGTCTCCGACCAGCCGACGGACGGCTTCGAGGCGCGTGGCCGCGCCGAATATGGTTATCGCGATAGCGCGCAAGGCTTTGCCAATATCGCCGGCACCAGCGGCATTCTGGAAGGTAGCGCGGGCGCGGGCTATCTGCGCACCGACGGCATTTCGGCTTTCGATGAAAATCTCGGCGGGACGGAGCGTGACGGCTATCGCAACTTCACCGCGAACGGGAAGCTGCGGGTGAACCTGTCCGAGGCGTTCAGCCTCGATGCGCGCGGCTATTATATCGACGCGAAGACCGAATTTGACGGCTTTCCGCCGCCCAATTTCACGCTGGCCGACACCGGTGATTTTTCGAAAAACAAGCTGTTCGTCGGTTATACCGGCGCGAACCTCGCCCTTCTGAACGGACGGTTCAAAAACCGTTTCGCCTATACCTACACCGATGTGAGCCGCGATAATTTTGAGCGGTCCGGCGGGGCGGACGTGCCCAGCTTCCTAAGCCAGGGCAAGCTTGACCGGTTCGAATATCGCGGAGAACTGTCTCCGGTCAGCGCCGTGACGCTGCTGTTCGGTGCGGAGACGGAGCTGTCGCGGTTGGACACCATCTCGCCCGCCTTCGAGACGCAGCCCAACCGCTATTCCCAGCGTCAGAATGCGGTTTATGGCGAGGCGATCGTGCGGCCTTTCACGGGTCTCACCGTCACCGGCGGCCTGCGTTACGACGATCAGGAAAAGGGCGAGAGCGAGACCACCTTCGGCGCGAACGCCGCCTACAGCCCCAATGGCGGTGCCACTGTGCTGCGCGCCACCTATGCAGAGGGCTTCCGGGCGCCTTCGCTGTTCGAAAAGTTCAGCGCCTATGGCACAGCGTCGCTCGCCGCCGAGCGGGCGCACAGCTACGATTTCGGGATCGAGCAGAACTTCCTGCGCAATGCGGCGCAGGCGCGCGTCACCTATTTCAACCGCGATACCGAAAACCAAATCGCGTTCGACAACGCCACCTTCACCTATCTCAACATCGCCGCCACCCATGCGGAGGGCGTGGAAGCGGCGCTGCGGCTGCGGCCGACCGACCGGCTGGATGTGACCGGTCAGTATAGCTGGATTGATACCACCAACCGCTCGCCCGGTGCCAATTTCGGCAATGATCTTGCCCGGCGGCCCGAACAGACGGTGAGCGTTTCCGCCGATTGGCAGAGCCCCTGGGGCATCGGCCTGGGCGCGGGCGTGCTGGTGGTCGGCGACAGCTTCGACAATGCGGCCAACACCGTCAGGCTGGACGGCTACGCCATCGCCGATGTGCGCGCATCCTATGGCATCACCGAGGGGATCGAGCTCTACGGGCGCATCGAGAACCTGTTCGATGCGCAATATGAAACGGTCGCCAATTACGGCACGCCGGGCCGCGCGGCCTATGCGGGCGTCAGGGCGCGGTTCTGATGCAGACGAGGGCAGCGCTTCTGCTGGTTTGCGGGCTCAGCGCCTGCGCACCGGCAGCGGCGCCGCCCGCCAGCGCTCCGCACGATCCGCAGCGGATCGTCTCGCTCAATCCCTGCACCGACGCGATCCTGACAAAGCTGGTGGAGCCGGGCCGGATCGCGGCGATCAGCGCCTATTCGCAGGACCCGCAGGCAAGCTCCATGGATGTCGGTGAAGCCCGCCGGTTCGACAGCGTCGGCGGCACGGCAGAAGAAGTGATTGCTCTGAAACCCGATCTGGTGGTGACGGGCGCACATCTATCTCCCGCCACGCGCAACGCGCTCGACCGGCAGGGGATTGCGGTGCAGGTCTTCGGCGTGCCTGCCACAATCGCGGAGAGCCGCCAGCAGATTGCGGACATGGCGCAGGCGCTGGATGCCCCGGAACGCGGGCGCGCTCTGCTTGCCCGGATCGATGCGGCGCTGGCGGCTGCGCAGTCGGACGCGAAAACGCCGGCACTGGTTTGGCTCGGCGACGGGCTGGTGCCGGGGCAGGGCACGCTGGTGGGCGACGTGATGGACCATAGCGGCTTTCGTAACGCGAGTGCGGATTATGGCCTTGCCAGCTGGGACGTGCTGCCCAGCGAATATGTGGTCGCACATCCGCCGCGCGTGGTGTTCATGGACCGGCGCGGTAGCTCCGCCGCCTCCGGATCGCGCGAGGACGGCGCACGCCGCCGCCGCATCGATGCACTGCAAGCGAGCGGGCAGCGGGTGCAGATCGAGGACTTCCCGCAGAACCTGCTCTATTGCGGTGGCCCGACGCTGATTCCGTTGGCGAGGCGCTTTGCGCAGGCGCGGCAGGCGCTGCGCTGATGGCTATGAACCGCTCCGCAAAGCTCGCGCTGCTTACTGCGCTCACCATCCTCCTGTTCGGCGCCTCTTTGATGGCCGGAAAGGTCTGGGTGCCGCTGTCCGCATGGTTCAGCGCAGATCCGCGCTGGTGGATCATCCTGGAACTGCGCCTGCCGCGCGCGATCCTGGGCCTTGCCATTGGCGGCATGCTGGGGCTCTCTGGCGCGGTGCTGCAGGGTTATATGCGCAATCCGTTGGCCGATCCCGGCGTGCTCGGCATCAGCTCCGGCGCTGCCTTCGGCGCGGTGGCGGCGATTTTTTTTGGCGTGGGAGGCAGCCTTCCGGCCCTGTTCGGCAGCGCGATGGCGGGGGCGGGCGCAGCGATCCTGCTGCTCGGCCTGTTCGTCGGTCGATCGGCGAGCGCGGTTTCGCTGATTCTAGCGGGCACCATCCTCGCCAGCCTGGGCGGCGCGCTCACCGCTTTCCTCATCTCCATCTCGCCCAATCCCTTCGCGACCAGCGAGATCGTGACCTGGATCATGGGCGCACTCACGGACCGCGGTTATGCGGAGGCCGCCTGGGCGCTGCCCTGCATCGCGCTCTCCGCGGCGCTGCTTCTTACCACCGGCCGCGCGCTGGATGCGCTGGCGCTGGGGGAGGAAAGTGCGAAATCGCTGGGCGTCCATATGGGCCGGCTGCAAGTGCTGATCGTCTGCGCGGTCGGCCTCGGTGTGGGGGCCGGCGTTGCGGTGACCGGCGTGGTCGGCTTCGTCGGGCTGATCGTGCCGCATCTGCTGCGCCCCTGGTTCGGTGAGCGCCCGTCCGCTCTGTTGCTGCCCAGCACGCTGGGCGGCGCGGCGCTGCTGCTGGCGGCGGACAGTCTGGTGCGGCTGGCCCCCGGCGCGAACGAGGTGAAGCTGGGCGTTGCCATGGCAATGATTGGCGCGCCCTTCTTCTTCTGGCTCCTCTTGCGGCACAAGGGGCGCATTCTGTGGAATTGAAGGCGGAGGATATTCTGCTTCGCCTGGGCGGAGCGAGCGTGCTGGGCGGCGTATCGGCCAGATTTGCGTGCGGCCGCATCACCGTGCTGCTCGGCCCCAATGGCGCTGGCAAGTCCAGCCTGCTTAAATGCATGACCGGTCTGGTCGCGCCGGAAAGCGGCAGGGCACATCTGAATGGCGCGCCGCTCGCCTCCACGCCGGGGCGGGAACGGGCAAGGCACCTGGCCTATCTTGCGCAGGATCCGATGGTGCACTGGAACCTTGCCGTGCGCGAGCTAGTGGCGCTTGGCCGCCTGCCGCATCGCGGACCGTTCGGCGGCCCGTCACCGGCTGATCTGGCTGCGGTGGACAAGGCCATGGCCGATACCGAGACGACCGTTTTCGCGGACCGGCCCGTGCACAGCCTGTCCGGCGGGGAGCGTGCGCGGGTGTTGCTGGCGCGGTTGCTGGCGGGAGAGCCGCAATGGCTGCTTGCCGATGAGCCGCTCGCCAGCCTTGATCCTGCGCATCAGCTCGACATGCTGAAATTGTTTCGCCGCGCCGCCAATGCGGGGGCCGGGGTTGTGCTGGTGCTGCACGATCTGAATCAGGCCGCCCGGATTGCGGACGACGTGCTGGTGCTGAAGACGGGACGGGTGGTGGCAAACGGCCCTTCTGCCACCACGCTCGATGCCGCGCTCCTCAGCGATGTGTATGAAACGCGGATCGAGGAGACGACCGGCCCGGATGGTCGGCGGCTGTTCTTCACCGCCTGAGCGCTGCGGATCAACTCTGCGGGGCCAGAAGGACCACAGCCTCCGCGCTGTCCGGTACCACCGGCTGCGTCGTGGGATTGCGCGGATAGGCATTCCCGTCGAACCGCATCCAAGCTTCGGCGGGCGCGGCGCCGCCCCCGCCGATGGTCACTCCGAGATCGTGCCAGCCATTCGTCATGCTGCCGAGTTGCCGCACCGGCAGGCGGGAAACGGACATCCGCGTCACCTCACGGTAGCGGCCATCCTCCGGGGTCAGGATCAGCAATGAGCAGCCGCCGGAGCCGCAATTTCCCGGTGCCGACAGATAGATGATCGCCTCGAACGTGCCGTCGCCGTTCAGATCGCTGAAGGTGCTGCGGAAAGCGTCGGCCCTCGCCTTCGGCGCCGTTCGGGCAAGATAGGCGGCCACCGTTTCGGTTTCGGCAACGCTGTTGCCTTGTGTCGTCGCGCAGGATGCGATGAGGGCGGCAGGCAGAAGCGCCGCCGCCATTCGGATGGTTCGTAAACTGATCATCGGACTGCCATAGCACGGCTTGCCCATCACCAAAATCATCGGCCTTGGCCCGCACCGGGTTCCTGCCTATGTCCCGTGCCAACAGATATTCGGAGTATTTTCATGTCCACGCATCATCTCAGCGACGCGCGCTATGCGCCGGTGATCATCATCGGATCGGGCCCGGCGGGCTATACCGCCGCCGTTTACGCCGCGCGCGCGAATCTTTCGCCGATGATCATCTCGGGCGTCGATCTCGGCGGCCAGCTGATGACCACCACCGATGTCGACAACTGGCCAGGCGACGATGCCGGCGTGCTGGGCCCCGATCTGATGGAGCGCATGAAGAAGCACGCTGAGCGCTTCGGCACCGCGCTCGTCACCGATCATATCGACGAGGTGGACTTTTCGCAGCGTCCGTTCCGGCTGAAGGGCGGGGCGGGGCATTACCTTGCCGACGCGGTGATCATCGCGACGGGGGCGAGCGCGCAATATCTTGGCCTGCCATCGGAAGAAGCGTTCATGGGCAAGGGCGTGTCCGCCTGCGCCACCTGCGACGGCTTCTTCTACAAGAACAAGCCCGTGGCGGTCATCGGCGGCGGCAACACCGCGGTGGAGGAGGCGCTCTATCTCTCCAATATCGCCAGCCACGTCACCCTGGTCCACCGCCGCGACAAGCTTCGCAGCGAGAAAATCCTTCAGGACCGGCTGTTCGAGCGGGAGGCCGAGGGCAAGGTCACGATCCTGTGGGATCATGTGCTGGACGAGGTGCTGGGCGACCCGATGGGCGTCAACGGCATGCGGGTGAAGTCCGTAAAGGACGATTCGACCCGCGATATCGAACTGCACGGCGTATTCATCGCCATTGGCCACAAGCCCAATACGGGACTGTTCGATGGTCATCTCGAAATGAATGGCGGTTATATTCGCGTCGAAAGCGGCCTGAACGGCAATGCCACGCAAACCAGCGTTCCAGGTGTTTTTGCGTGCGGCGATGTGATGGATCACGTCTATCGCCAAGCAGTTACGTCCGCCGGCACCGGGTGCATGGCCGCACTCGATGCCGAGAAATTCCTTGAAATCGAGGGCGTTTCCGACCGCATAAATGTTGCAGTCTGATGGCTTAGTCGCGCTTGCGGAACGCTTTATCCGCGTCTATGGCGAAAATCGATCGGGAACCGCAGCCCTATCGACCCATTGATGCGCTGAGCGCGGAGCCGTAACAACGGCCCGTCTACACGCTAAGGAGTGAAAGTTATGAAGAAGTTCGTTATTCTGCCCGTCATCGGTGCCGCCGCCCTCGCCGCTTGCTCGCCGAGCGCCGACGAAACCGCAACCGACACCATGACCACCGACACCATGGAAACCACTGACATGGCCACCACGGACATGATGACCGGTGACATGATGACCGGCGAAATGGCCACGGGCGACATGATGACCGGTGACACCATGGCGACCCCGGCTGCCGAGGCAACCACCGAAGCCATGTAAGACTTTTCGCAAAGCCCAGCGCTTTGCGACAGTTTTCAGCCGCGTCGGAGCGTATCGCTCCGGCGCGGCTTTCTTTTGGGTTTCAGCGACGTGGGAACTGGCCGGGGTAGGCTCGTAAGTAAGCCGGATTAGATGATGCAGCGTTTCGAAGACCAACGCAGGCAGTCGAATCAGATACCGGCATACCATTCGTAGCGGGCGACATCTTCCCAATAGCCGCCCTTGCCGCCGTAGATGCCATCAAGGCTCTCTACCGCTTCGATGCCTTGCACGAATTTCGCCTGTTTATAGCCTAGCTGCCGCTCGATTCGCATGCGGACCGGCGCGCCATGGCCAATGGGCAGCCGTTCGCCGTTCATCTGCCACGCCAGAATCGTCTGCGGATGGAAGGCGTCGACCAGATCGATCGATTCATAATAGGGCCGGTCACCGAAATTGTCGGCGCAGCGGAAGACGATGTAGCGCGCCTTGTCGCTCAAGCCCGCCATTTTCAGGATCGGACCCAGCTGCGGGCCTTGCCATTGGCCAATCGCGCTCCATCCCTCCACACAGTCGTGCCGGGTAATTTGCGAGCGCTGCGGGAGCGACCGGATGCGCTCCATGCTGAGTTCCAGCGGCCGCGCGACCAGCCCGGTAACGGGAATGCGCCAGTCCGCGAAGTTCGTGGCCATATGCTTCAGATACGCCGCCGAATCAGGGAAGGTGTTCCCGTTCGTGCGGAAAAGGGGGCTGCGCTCGCCCGGACGATATTCCTTCGCCAAAGCCTCGCGCGGCGACACGGCGCGCTGGAAGCGGCGATTGAGCCCGCCGACCTGATCCAGCATGTCGGCAGCGACGGGGCTCTGAACGATCGCATCGCAGCCTGACAGCAGCAGACCCCCGGTGCCTGCGGCGGCGCCGGTCAGGAAGCGGCGGCGTGGCAGGATGAGCTTGTCGGTCATGCCCGTTCCTCCGTCTCGCCGCGATCCGGCAGCCGATAGCGTCCGGTGATGATCGAGCGCAGTTCGTTCAGCGGGCCGGCCAGGATCACCATCGCGATATGCACGAAGAAGAATGCGACGAGCGCCCAGCAAGTGATGAAATGGATGGAGCGCGCGCTCTGCCGCCCACCGAACAGATCCAGCAGAAAGCCCCAGCCCGCGTCCATCTGGGGCGACATGGTGAGGCCCGTCAGGACCATCAGCGGCAATGCGATGAAAATCACGCCGATATAGCTGAATTTTTGCAGGATATTGTAGGTGCCCGGTTCTCCGGTATCGAATCGCAGCTTCGCATGCGCGCGGATGTCGCGCCAGATATGGGAGGGCCGCCACTCGCGTTTTCGAATGTGCAGATCGCGCGCGATATGGCGGTTGGCTAGCGACCAGAGCATGTAGAACAACAGGCCGAAGCCCAAAATCCAGGCAAATGCGAGGTGCCAGCGTCGCCCCTCCGCCAAGCTGTAGCCCGACGGGATGGTGATCCATCCTGCAAACGCCCAGGCCTGCCGCTGGCCCTGATCGTTCGTCCAGACGCCCAGCACGCCGGTCGTGTTTACGCTCGCCTCGCCGATCCGCAGATAGCCTTCGCCGTTCCGCTGGCCGATCTCCAGCCAGGCGGGATCGGGATTGGCACCATATTGGCCCCAATAGAGCCGCGGATGCGCGTTGAAGATCATCAGGCCGCTCATGAACATCACGATCAGTGTGACGAAGTTCACCCAGTGCCAGACGCGTGTCGACAGCCGGTGACGCTTGATCACCGTTCCGGGCCGCAGGCTTTCGGCTTCTTTGTCCATCTGCTTCACCTAATTCCCTTCGATCCGGCGCGCCGGAAAGTTTCAGCCCAGCGCAATCTGCAACGCCGCGCCGCCACCCCATAAAGCGATTAGCAGCACTGACTCCCAGCCGATACTGGCTGGACCGCGCCGTTCGCGGCGCAGCAGACCCATCAGAAGAATAGCGGTCATGACCGCCACCAGCGCCATCCAGAACACCGTGCGATCGCTGATCGCGTTATAGATGCTGCCGTCTCGATAGGCCAAATCGCTCGCGGCGATGAACAGTGCATCGAACATGTTGCCGCCGATAATGCCGCCAACCGCCAGTTGAAGCGCGCCGCGGCGGACCGCCGCTACCGTGGTCACGAGTTCGGGCAGCGAGGTGACGATCGCGGTACCGAGCGCGCCGACCACGCCGCCGCTGATGCCGAGCCGCCCCGAAAGCGCGATTCCCGTCTCCCCGACCAACCAGCCGGCAATGCCGACGATCAGGACCAGCCCCAGGAACATCGTAACCAGCAGGAAAAGCGGCCGCATATCCTCACACTCGTCATCCGCTTCGCTGCGCGTCTCGTCGGTCTGGCGCGGCGTCCACATCGGTTGTTCGTGGATGCGATGGGCGTTGTGCAGGCCGACGAGGTAAACCACCAACAGCACCGGCGTCATCGGGTGAACACCGAAGAAAGCGACCGGCGGGGCCATCGCGGCCATGATCGGCAGCACGATCAAGATGATCAGCAGCGTTGCTTGTCCCAGATTGACCGGGCTGGCCGCGGCATGTTCCAGATTGACCTTGCGGTAGAAGATGTCGGCCAGCGCCAGAAACATGGTCTGCGCCGCAATGCCGCCAAGCGCGTTGGAAACGCTGAGGTCCGCCGCGCCGCTCGCCGCCGTGCTGGCCGACGTAACGATGCCGGCGATGCTCGTGCCCGCGCCCAGCAGGACCGATCCAATCAGCGCCTCGCCCAAGCCGGTGCGATCCGCGATCACATCGGCCAGTCCAGCCATCCGGGTGCCCAGAAGCGCAATGACCATGGCCGTGGCAAAAAAGATGCCCGCAATCGCGGCGGTCGAAAAGCTGGCGATGTCCGGCAGAAGAGGTCTCCGGGAAGCTGGCTTGGGTCAGATGAACGCGAATCGTCCTTGCTCGAACATGGTGCTTACACGTTCTTTCTGTCCGGTCTTGGTCAGACTGAGGGATCAGACCCGGAGAAACATGTGTCCCTCAGCCAGCCCAGCGCTTCCTCACGATCCGAAAAGAGCTGCATATCGTCGCGAAGCCCCTCCTTCTGGACAATTCGGCGAAACTGCATTTTGCTCGTTCCCTCGCCTACCATGATGGCCACCCTGCGCGAAGGCATGTGGGTCTTCAGGCTATATTCGACGAAGGCTTGGATGATCTCCTGTGGCTGAATACGAAGCTTGCTGACGTCCATCAGCCTCGCATGATCGGCATAGGGCGGGCCCAGGGATTCCACCGCGTCGTTTTTCGCCTTCTGCAATCCCCACGCTTCCTCGGTGCTCAATTCCGCGCCGATGTTTAGCAATATAATTCGAGCAGGCTGCTCCACCTCAACCGCGTACAATTCACCTCTCCATCCATTCGGAATCCCCCCAGACCCGGCGGCTTATGATTTGCCGGGCTCTAAACTGAAAAATTCTAACTTTTTGTCAAACAGGGCGAAGGCTGCCGCCAAGCACCTCTCCGACTAGCTGCGGCCGCAAATGCACTGCGATGCTGGCACGGCTTGTCAGCCCGCTACGGACGCCGCATGGGCGGGCCATGGCCGCGCTTCCTCTCACCCGCCGCTCCATCTTCGCGCAAGCCTGGCCGATCATGGTTGGCCAGGCGTCGGTGCCGCTGGTCGGCATCGTGGATGCCACGGTGATCGGGCGGACCGGAGACGCCGCAGCGCTGGCCGGGGTGGCGCTGGGCGCAACGATCGTAAACCTGCTGTTCTGGAGCTTCGGCTTCCTGCGCATGGGCACCACCGGGTTGGTGGCGCAGGCCGACGGGCGGGCGGACGATTGGGAGGTGCGCGCGTTGCTCCTGCGCTCGCTCGCATTGGGGGCGGGTTTCGGCTTTTTGCTGCTGGCGCTGCAATGGCCGCTGTCGAAGCTCGCCTTCGCTCTGCTTTCGGGCGGAGAGGCTGTGACGGGCGAGGCGGGGGCTTATGTGGCCGCGCGCTTCTGGGGCGCACCCGCCGCACTATCTGTTTTCGCCATCAACGGCTGGCTGCTGGGGCTGGGCCGGACGCGCACGGCTTTGGCGCTGCAAATTTTGCTGAACGCCGTCAATATCGGTCTGGATGTCGCCCTCGTCTGGGGACTTGGCCTAAGCGCGGCGGGCGTCGGTGCCGGAACGGCGGGGGCCGAATGGACCGCCGCGCTGGCGGGCCTGATCCTCTGCCTGCGCTTTTCCGGGCTGGATCTGCGCGCCATGCTCGCGCCTGCATCCCGCAAGGCCGTGTTCGCTTGGGACGCGATGAGGCGGCTGATGGCGGTGAACGGGGACATCATGATCCGCACCATCGCGCTGCTGTTTCTGTTCGCCTGGTTCGCCAATGCCGGGGCGCGGCTCGGCACCGCGCCGCTCGCCGCGAACCATGTGCTGCTCCAGTTCGTGAGCGTGGCCGCTTTCATCCTCGATGCCTTTGCGTTCACCGCGGAAAGCCGCATCGGCAATGCGGTGGGCCTGGGCTCGCGCGCGCAATTTATTCGCGCAATCCGGCTGACCGGCGAGTTTTCGGCACTCGGCGGCGCATTGCTGGCGCTGGCGTTCTGGACGGCGGGGCCGGGCGCGATCGCTCTCATCACGACGGACCCGGCGGTGCGGAACATCGCAGAAGCCTTCCTACCGTTCGTCGTCGCCATTCCACTCATCGGTATGCCCAGCTGGTTGCTCGATGGCATCTTCATCGGAGCAACGCGGGGCCGGGCGTTGCGCAACGCGGCGCTGCTATCGACCGGGCTCTATCTCGCGCTTGATCTAATCCTGCGCGGGGACCATGCGCTGGGCGGCAATGGCGGCAATGGCGGCAATGGCGGCAATGGCGGCGTATGGACGGCGTTTCTGATGAGCTATGTGTTCCGCGCGGGGGCGCTCGCGCTGTATTTTCCCGGACTGCTGCGTTCCCTGAAAGGTGAAAGCGCGCTTGATAGGCGCGGCGCGGCGGACTAGCGCGAACCGCGTCTAGACAAGGAGTTCTCCCGCCATGGCCAGCAAGCCCCAGAAAGTCGTCCTCGCATATTCCGGGGGGCTCGATACCAGCGTCATCCTGAAATGGCTGCAGGTGGAGCGAGGCTGCGAGGTGGTGACCTTCACCGCCGATCTGGGGCAGGGCGAAGAACTGGGGCCGGCCCGCGACAAGGCCGTGAAGATGGGCGTGCCGGACGATCACATCTTCATCGAGGATCTGCGCGAAGAGTTCGTGAAGGACTATGTCTTCCCGATGATGCGCGCCAATGCGCGGTACGAGGGCGACTATCTGCTCGGCACCTCGATCGCGCGGCCGCTGATTTCCAAGCGCCTGATCGAGATTGCGCGTGAAACCGGCGCGGACGCCATCGCGCACGGCGCGACGGGCAAGGGCAACGATCAGGTCCGCTTCGAACTTAGCGCTTATGCGCTGAACCCGGACATCAAGATCATCGCCCCCTGGCGCGAATGGGATCTGACGAGCCGCACGCGCCTCATCGAATGGGCCGAAGAGCATCAGATCGACGTGCCCAAGGACAAGCGCGGCGAAGCGCCGTTCTCTACCGACGCAAACCTTCTCCACACCTCGTCCGAGGGGCTGGTGCTGGAAGATCCGTGGGAAGAGACGCCCGATTACGTCTATTCGCGCACCGTCAATCCGTGGGACGCGCCCGATACCCCGCGCGATATCGTGATCGGCTTCGAAAAGGGCGACGGCGTGTCGCTGGACGGCGAGGCGATGTCGCCCGCCACGCTGCTGACCGCGCTCAACATGCTGGGCCGCGAGCATGGCATCGGCCGGCTCGATCTGGTCGAGAACCGTTTCGTCGGCATGAAGAGCCGCGGCATGTACGAAACGCCGGGCGGCACCATCTACGCCGCCGCCCACCGTGCGATCGAGCAGCTGACGCTGGACCGGGGCGCTGCGCATCTGAAGGACGAGATGATGCCGCGCTACGCCGAGCTCATCTACAACGGCTTCTGGTTCAGCCCGGAGCGCGAGATGCTGCAGGCCGCGATCGACCACAGCCAGCAGAAGGTAACCGGCGAGGTTCGCCTGAAGCTTTATAAGGGCGGGGTGCACATCACCGGCCGCCGCGCGGACGTGAATTTCGATCTCTATTCCAAGGACGTGGTCACGTTCGAGGATGATGCCGGCAAATATGATCAGCGCGATGCGGAAGGCTTCATCAAGCTGAACGCGCTGCGCCTGCGCCTGCTCGGCCGCCGCCCGAAATAAGCATGCTGGCCGCCTCGCTCGCACTGGTGGCAGGGCTCGTCCTGCTGGTCGGCGGCGGCGAGTTTCTTGTACGCGGCGCGGTGGCGCTGGCGGAGCGCGCAGGGCTCAGCCAGTTGCTCATCGGCCTGACGATCGTAGCCTTCGGCACCTCGGCGCCCGAACTGGTCGCCAGTATCGAGGCGGTGCGCTCCGGCGCGCCGGCGATCGCCTGGGGCAACATCATCGGATCGAATCTTGCCAACAGCTTGCTCATTCTTGGGTTGGCCGCGGTGATCTTTCCGCTGGCGGTGGAGCGAAAGCCGTTGTGGCGTGATGCCGGGTTGGCGCTGGCGGTCACCGCCTCGCTGTATCTGGGGGCGCTTGCGAACATGATCGGGACGGTGGCCGGCATCGCCGCGCTTATGCTCCTCGCCGCCTATATCGTGTTCGCCTATTTCAGCGAGCGCGCCAGCGGTGCCGCCCAAAAGGAAGCCCGCGCCGCCGCGTCGGACGGAGAGGAAAACGCCAAGGCCACGCCGCTTTGGCGATCGGTGCTGTATCTGATCGGCGGGCTTGCCAGCATCGGTCTTGGCGGCGAATGGCTGATCTCCGGTGCGGTGGATATCGCCACCTATTTCGGCCTGTCGCAGACCACCATCGGCCTTACCATCGTGGCGATCGGCACCTCGCTGCCAGAAGCGGTGACCACGATCATCGCTGCGATGAAAAAGGCCAGCGCGGTGGCGCTGGGCAATATCCTGGGATCGAACCTGTTCAACCTGCTCCTTATTGGCGGCGTCACCGCCCTGGCTGCCCCCAATTCCATGCCCGCGGAACTGATTTCCTTCGGTCTGCCCTATCTGCTGGCGATCACCGCCATCATGCTGTTCTTCGCCGTGACGCATTACCGCGTCGGACGGCGTGAGGGCGGGGTGCTGCTGGCGCTATTTGTGGTGCAGCTCGTCTTCAGCGTCCATTCCGCCTGAACTATCAAGGCTTCGACTCCGGCCCAAAACGGCGATAAGCTTGGGCCATGGACGAACCCAAGCCGAAGACCCTGCCACCGCTCGTCATCGCACTGACCGCCGCGGGGGTCATTCCGTTCGCGGCGGGCGCGCTGTACCTGATCGTGCCGATCGGCCCGGAGGGGTATTACCCGCTCGTCCGCACTGCCTTTGCCTGGTGGGCGGTGATTATCCTCAGCTTCATGGCGGGCACCTTCTGGGGCCTTGCGATAGCGCGCCGCGCCGATCCGCTGCTTCTCATCGGCAGCAATATCGCGGCGATTGCGGCGTGGCTCGCACTTCTGTTTCTTCCTGCGAACGTGATTCCGCTGGCCATCTCGGTGCTGTTCGCGCTGCTTCTGCTTTTAGACTGGCGCGCTTATTCGCAGGGCACCGTGCCGCTTTCCTACCTGCGGCTGCGTATGGCGATTACAAGCGCGGTGGTAATCTGCCTCGGCGTGCTGGTGGCCGCCAACTGAGGGACAATCGATGAGCGAGCATCTGCTGAGAGATGCGGTGCCGCGCCGGGCGCCGCATCCCGGCACCGCGCGGCGGCTAGCCGCCGAAGCACTGGGCAGCTTCTTTCTGTTCGGCACGGTCATCGGATCGGGCATCATGGGCGAAACGCTGGCGGGCGGGAATGTAGCCATCGCGCTTCTGGGTAATACGCTGGCGACGGGCGCGATCCTCTTCGTCCTTATCACCATGCTGGCCCCCATCTCCGGCGCGCATTTCAACCCTGCGGTGACGCTTACCGCGCTGATCCGGCGAGAGATCGGGGCAGGCGAGGCGGGAATGTATGCGCTGGTCCAGCTGGCGGGCGGCATCCTGGGCGTCTGGGCGGCACATCTGATGTTCGAACTGCCGGTATTCCAGTTCTCCACACATGTGCGCTCAGGCGCGGCGCAGGCGTTCAGCGAGGGGATTGCCACCTTCGGGCTGATCGTCACCATCCTCGGCACGGTGCGCTATCGCCCCGCCTGGATTGCGCCCGCCGTCGGGGCCTATATCAGCGCGGGCTACTGGTTTACGAGCTCCACCAGCTTCGCCAATCCCGCGATTACCGTGGCGCGCGCGCTCAGCGACACTTTTGCCGGCATTGCCCTGCCCGATGTGCCGCTGTTCCTTGCCGGACAGATTGTCGGCACCTTGGTGGCGGTTGTGCTCTGCCAGTGGCTGTTCGTTACGGAGCCTGACGAAGGTTAAGCCGTCTTCACCGTCCGCTTACCTTCTTCGGTTAAGCGAGCGGGCATGAGCGATCGCGCATCATCGGTCCGCCCGGCATCCGCCGTGGGTATCGGCGTCGGCCTGTCCGGACTGGCGGGCCTCGCAATCTGGGTGATGATCGCACGCAATTTCGGTGCGCTGGCAGATATTCTGGGCTTTCCAGGCCTCCCGGAGCGGGCGAGCGGGCCAAATGCGGCGCTGCTCGGCATCATCGCTTGCGGCGCCCCCATGATCCTCTGGTCGCTTCTGATCGAAAAGGTGCATCGGCGGCCGAGCACGGGGATCGACTGGTCGCTGAAGCGCCCGCTGGCGGATGTGGTCGACATCTCGATCGTCAAGATCACGGGCTTCTGGGCAACTTGGGGGCTGATAGCCGCGGTCTATGCGGTGGGCCGATTCTGGTGGGAAACGCGCTTTGCCGATTATCCCTTTTCCATGCATCTGTTCGAGATGGCGCTGGTGCCGCTGATCGTGCTGTCCGTCCCCTATGTGGTCTGGCTGGGCCGGCACCTGATCGAGCCGAAGGACGGCGCCTGGCATTTCGGTGCCTGGATCGCGGGGCGTGGCGGCTGGGACCGCGAAATGATCCACCACCACCTGCGCGCCTGGGCAGTGAAGGGATTTTTTCTGGCGTTCATGCTGGCCATCGTGCCGCCGGGCTTCAGCACCGTTGTGAATTTCGATCTTTCCGAAATCGCGCGAAATCCCGTCTGGATCGCCAGCGCTCTGATCACCACCATGTTTCTGGTCGACGTTCAGCTCGCCACCGTTGGCTATCTGCTGACCATGCGCCCTCTCGACAGCCATATCCGCACCGCCAACCCCTATCTCGCCGGCTGGGTGGCCGCGCTGATCTGCTATCCGCCCTTTACCCTGATGAACGGCGGCGGTCCGCTGGATTATCAGGTGGGTACGGCCAGCTGGTCGAGCTGGTTCGCGGGCTACCCGGCGCTGCTAGCCATCTGGGGCGCGGTGCTGGTGGTTCTGACCGGCGTCTACGCCTACGCCACCGTGGCCTTCGGCCTGCGTTTTTCCAACCTCACGCATCGCGGGATTTTGACGCACGGGCCCTATAAATGGACGCGGCACCCGGCCTATCTCGCCAAAAACGCCTATTGGTGGGCGGCAACCTTGCCGTTCATTGTGACCAGCGGCAGCCTGGCCGATGCCTTACGCAATAGCGCGCTGATGGCGCTGGTGAGCGCGGTCTATTACTGGCGCGCCCGGACCGAGGAGAAGCATCTCCTAGCCGATCCTGTCTATCAAACCTATTATGACTGGTCGGAAGAAAACGCCGTCTGGCGGCGCTTTTTGCGCAAATTCAGCGGCGGCCGACTGGGACAGCGCACGCGGCCTACGCCGGAGATCGTGCCAGCGGAATAGCGGCGCGATCTTAAAAACTTTCCTCGTCGTAGACATGGCTGACATCGCCGTTCCAGCGGCCATGATAATGATCCAGCATGCGCTCGGCATGGGTCTTACCGCTGGCAACCACTTCGTGGAGCGGATCGAGAAAGCCGGTTTCATTGTCGCCGCTGCTGTTCAGGCGGGCGCGGGCAGTGAGGCCCTGCGCGGCGATGGCAAGCACCTCGCGCGCCAGATCGCGCAGCGTGCCGCCGCCGGGGATCGGCGCTTTCAGGGCGTGCTTCGGCACGGCGTCGCGCAATTCCTGCCGCTCATCGATCGTCCAGTCCTTGACGAGATTCCAAGCCGCATCGAGCGCGTTCTGATCGTAGAGCAGGCCGACCCACAAAGCGGGCAGGGCGCAAATGCGGTTCCACGGGCCGCCGTCGGCGCCGCGCATTTCGAGGAAGCTTTTCAGGCGCACTTCGGGGAAGGCGGTGGACAGATGGTCCACCCAGTCGCTCTCAGTCGGCCGCTCCCCCGGCAGCACGGATAGCTTGCCGTCGAGGAAATCCCGAAAACTGAGCCCCGCTGCGTCGATATAACGGCCCTCGCGAAACACGAAGTACATCGGCACGTCGAGCATATATTCGACATAGCGATCATAGCCGAAGCCGTCTTCAAATACGAAAGGCAGCATGCCGGTGCGGTGCGGATCGGTGTCCGACCAGATGTGGCTGCGATAGCTGAGATAGCCATTGGGCTTGCCCTCGGTAAACGGCGAGTTGGCGAACAAGGCGGTGGCGAGCGGCTGGAGGGCTAGGCCGGTGCGGAATTTCTGCACCATGTCCGCTTCCGAAGCGTAATCGAGGTTCACCTGGATGGTGCAAGTGCGCAGCATCATATCGAGGCCCAGCGTGCCGACGCGCGGCATATGGTCCATCATGATCTTGTAGCGGCCCTTGGGCATGATGGGCAGATCGCTGCGCGCCTTGTCCGGCCACATGCCGAGGCCCAGGAAACCCTTGCCGGTTTCCGCGCCGATCTTCTTCACCTGCGTGAGATGCCGTCCCGCCTCCGCGCAAGTCTGGTGTAGATTGTCGAGCGGCGCACCCGAAAGTTCCAGCTGTCCGGCGGGCTCTAGGCTGACGGTGCCGTCCTCACCGCTCATGGCGATGACGTTCATATTGCCGCTGGGGCCCAGCTCCTCGACCGGGGACCAGCCGAACTGCTCGAGCGACAGAAGAAGATCGCGGATGCCGCCTTCTTCGTCGTAACTAGGGGCGGCGTGGCTATCGCGGCAGAAGACGAATTTCTCGTGCTCGGTGCCAATGCGCCAGCGCTCCTTCGGCTTCTCCCCCGCAATCATGGGCGCCAGAAGGTCGTCGCGGCTCTCGATGACCGGATCGTTGCTCGTCGAATTGGACCGCGTGCTCATGCGGGCTGCTGTAGGAAGCCGGGGGCATGATGGGAAGGGGTTGGGTGGCAAAAGGGAACGCAGTTGCGGCGAGCGGCAAGTGCGAAGCTACGGCTCGCTCGCGTTCAGCCCCAGTCGCCGCGGCCCGCCATCCACAGGCTCACCGCCGCCACCGCTGCGGTGTCGGCGCGCAAGATGCGCGGGCCGAGCGAGACGGGGACCGCTTGCGGGCAGGCACGGATCGCTGCGTTTTCATCATCGGTAAACCCGCCTTCGGGCCCGATCAGGATCGCGGCGGGGCCGTCATGCGCGCGCAGGGCCGATCGGAACGAGCCGCCGCCGCGCTCATCGCAGAAGAACAGGTACCGGTCTTCCGGCCAGTCGGCGAGCAATATGGAAAGCGGCGTCAGCTCGCCGAGTTCGGGCAGCGCGTTGCGTTCGCATTGTTCGGCGGCCTCGATCATATGCGCGCGAACGCGGTCGTCCTTCACCTTGTCAACTACTGCACGCGCCGTCGCCACTGGCTGGAACCGGCGCACGCCGAGCTCGCTGGCCTTTTCCGCCACCCAGTCGAAGCGCTGGCGCTTGATCGGTGCGGCGCACAGCCACAGATCCGGCACGTCTTCGCGCGGGCGCAGGCGCTCGTCCGCCCGCACGATGAGATCGCGCTTGCCGGCCTGCGTCACGGTTGCGGCATAATCGCCGGTGCGATCGTCGAACAGGGTGAGCGGGGCGCCTTCGCTCAGCCGCATGACCTTGAGAAGATAATGCGCCGCGGGGCCGTCCAGCGCCACCTCGGTGCCTTCACTCAGTTCCTGCTCGACGAAAAGTCTCGGGGCGGAGCGCGGAGGCCAGGCGGGCGTTGCGGGCATGAATTTCCCTCTTTCAATCCGTTTGCCGCCGAGCTTGCCGACGACGGCGCGGCGCAGCGATGTCTGTTTTCTCTCAGCGATTCATGACAACTGAACAGGGCTTCGACAACCTCGACCCGAACGGTGTAGGGGGCAGGGATGACTCAGAATGATCGATCCGGCGCGGAAGCCGGGCGCGGACATGGCGGCGTACCGGACAGCGAACATCGCGGGCTCATCGGCCCCCTCCCACCCGCCGCGCGTCCGTTCGCACTTCTGGCGCGGTTTGACCGGCCGATCGGATGGTGGCTGCTGTTCTGGCCCTGTGCCTTCGGGCTCGCCTTGGCAGGCGGCGCGCTGGCGCGCTGGGATCTTTTGCTGTGGTTGCTGCTCGGTGCCATCGCGATGCGCGGCGCGGGATGCGTCTATAATGACATTATCGACCGAGATCTGGACCGGCAGGTTGCGCGCACCGCGTCGCGCCCGCTCGCGAGCGGAGCGGTTTCGCGCAAGGCGGCATGGATCTGGCTGGGCCTGCTATGCCTGATCGGGCTGATCACATGGCTACAGCTGAACTGGACCGCGCGCCTCGTGGCGCTCGGCAGCCTCGCATTGGTCGCGGCCTATCCCTTCATGAAGCGCATTACGTGGTGGCCGCAGGCATGGCTGGGCCTCGTGTTTTCATGGGGCGCGCTGGTCGGCTGGAGCGCCTTTACCGGCACAGTGCCGCTGGGCGCGATCCTGCTCTATGCTGGATGCGTCTTCTGGGTGATCGGTTATGACACCATCTACGCGCTACAGGACCGTGAGGACGACGCGCTCGTCGGCATTCGCTCCAGCGCGTTGCGACTGGGCAAAAACGTACGCGTTGGCGTCGCCAGCTGTTATCTGGCAACGATTGCGCTGTGGCTCATGGCTTTGGGGCAGCGTTTCCCGGACCCGTTCGCCTATCTGGCACTGTTGCCCGTCGCCGCGCACCTTGCGTGGCAAGCGGCAACGCTCCGCCCCGAAGATGGAGCGGACGCCCTGGCCAAATTTCGGTCGAACAGGTTCGCGGGGCTATTGATGGCCCTGGCCTGCTTCGTGGTGGGAACCGCCTGAACCCGTCAGACGGCGGCGCAATCAGGGAAGCGCTTTTTCCAGGAATACCACATCGTCCTGCTCTGCCACGCGCATCATGGCGCCGCATCCGCTCGGTACGATCGGGCTGGGGGATTTCATGTCGTCAACCAAGCCACCCTTCAGGGCATCTGCTTCGGCGTCGGTGAAAATGTAAAAGTCGGTCTGATCTAGTTGTTGCATGCCAATGATATAGCATGCCTCCCCCAAAATTGCAAATCGCTGCAATAATCTTACTCTGCCGCGAGCAATTCCTCAGCAGCGTTGAGGTCCACCGAGACCAGCCTGCTCACACCATGTTCCATCATGGTGACGCCGAATAGCCGGTCCATCCGGCTCATCGTCACCGCATTATGCGTGACGATCAAATAGCGCGTTTCGGTTTCTTTCGTCATTCTTTCCAAAAGCCCGCAAAAGCGTTCGATATTGGCATCGTCCAGCGGTGCATCGACTTCGTCCAGTACGCAGATGGGCGCGGGGTTGGTGAGGAACAGGCCGAAGATCAGGGCGACCGCAGTCAGCGCCTGTTCGCCCCCTGAAAGCAGCGTCAACGCGGCCAGCTTCTTGCCCGGCGGCTGGGCCATGATTTCCAGCCCCGCTTCCAGCGGATCGTCGCTTTCGATCAGCTCCAGATGCGCCGCGCCGCCTTCGAACAGCGTGGTGAACAGCCGCTGGAAATGGCCGTTCACCGCCTCGAAGGCGGCGAGCAGGCGCTGGCGGCCTTCGCGGTTGAGGCTGCCGATCGATCCGCGCAGTCGCGCGATCGCCTGGGCCAGCTCGTCCGCCTCGGCGCGGCTGGTGCCGATCTCTGCGGTCAGCTCCTCCAGTTCGCTGTCGGCGACCAGATTGACCGGCCCGATCCGCTCGCGTGAAGCCTGCAGCTTTTCCAGCTGGGCCGGAATTTCCGAGGCATCGCGGTCTTCGGACGGATCGAAATCATGCACCTGCGGCAGTGCTTGCGGCGCACATTGGAAGCGTTCGGAGGCAATGCGAACCATTTCGGCGCGGCGCAATTCCTGATTGTCCGCCCGCGCCGCCGCACCCGCACGCTCTTCGCGGGCACCGGACAGCGCCTCCTCCGCCTCGGCCAGCTCGGCCTCCAGCGCGCGCAGCTTTTCATCGGACTGGGTGAACTCGCTCTCATGGCTCGCCAGCGCCTGCGTTGCCGCAGACGCCTCGCGTTCGAGACCTGCAATCTCCTCGTCCAACTGATCGGGTCTGTCGGCGATCGTATCGAGCTGCCGGGCGGTGTCTTTCCGGCGCTTTGCGAGCGCGGACTGGCGCTCCACGGCATCGCTCTTGCGGCTCTCATGCGATCGGATGTCGGCCTGTGTCCCGGCGCGGCGTTCACGCGTAGCGGCGATCGACTGGTCCAGCGCAGAGAGGCCTGCCTGCCGCGTGCGCAAAAGATCGCGCAGCGTGTCGCCCGACCGTTCGAGTTCTCCTGTCCGCTCGCGCAGCGCTGCGTCATCGGGCAGTTGCGCGAGCGCGCTTTGCGCATCGGCCAATTGCTGCTCGGCCTCGCCGCGCCGTTCCGTATTGGCGAAAAGGCGCGCCTCCAGATCGGCGCTGAGGCCCTCGCTGCGTTCGATGCGGCCTTCCGCCCGGTCGCGCTCCCGTTTTGCTTCCCGTTCCGCTTCCTCGGCAGCGCGCACGCGCTGGCGGGCACCGGCAATCACTTCGTCGATCTGCCCGCGCTGTTCGGCGATCTGCGTCTCGAGCCTTTCCAGCTCGGTGATCTCGGCCTGCTGGCTTTCGATCAGGGTACTCAGTTCGCGCAGCCGGTTGCGCCGCACCAATTGCTCGGCAAGGTCGCCCGCTGCGGGGACGGTGGCGATAAAGCCGTCCCAACGCCGCACGAGACCGGCGCGCGTCACCAGCCGCTGGCCGAGGGCGAGCGGCTGGCCATGGTCTTCTTCCACAACCCATATTTGCGACAGGCGTGCGCCCAGCGCGGCGGGGGCCTCGACATGATCGGACAGTCGCTCGGCACCTTCCGGCCCGGCATCCTCGTGGCACGGCGCGCCGCCCCAGTACCGCGCCGCGCCTGCCTCCAGCGCGGCATGGAGATCATCCCCCAGCGCCGCTGCCAGCGCGGTTTCGAAGCCCGGTTCGGCGCGCACCGCATCGACCGCACGTTTGCCGCGGCCCTTTTGGGACGCGAGCGCCTGTTCGATCGCCTTGCCTTCTCCGCGAAGGCCTGCCAGGCGGGACCGCGCGGCGGATAGGGTCTGCGCCAGTTCATCCGCGGCGAGGCGTGCAGTCTCACGCTCTTCGCGTGCGGCGTCCCACTGCGAATCTGCGTCCGCGGCCGCCTTCTTATGCGAGGCAATCTGGGTCTCGGCTTCGGCCAGCGCCTGCTTCAGCGCCGCGATGTCCGGCAGTTCGGCCAAAGCGGTCTGCGTGCGCTCGCGATCCGCATCCACTTCCGCCAGCCGCCGTTCCGCTGCCGCGCGCGCGGCGTTCGCGACCTGCCGATCCGCATCGATCCGGGCCAGCTCGGCACGCGCCTTGGCGAGCGCCAGCTCGTTCTCGCGCGCGGCGCGGTCGGCGGCGTCGAGTTCGCGCTCCAGTGCGGGGCGCTCTTCCTCGAGCCGGGTAAGCTCGGTGCCCACCTCCGCCACGTTGACACGCAGCGCCTCCAGCCGCTCCACCGCATCGCGGCCGCGCCGATCCTCTTCGGTCAAATCCTCCTCGATCTGCTCGCTCTGGCGGCGCAGGTCTTCGATCCGCGCGCCCAACTGGGCGCGCTCGGCACGCAGGGAGGCGAGGCGCGAATCGATCCGAGCCGCTTCTTCGCGCGCACGGCCCTGCCGTTCGCGGGCGCTCTCCAGCGCCTTGGCCGCGCGGTGGCGATCGATCTGCAGCCGCTCGCGCCGCTGCGCCGCCTGCTTCGCCTTCGCTTCAGCAGCGTCCGCTTCGGCACGCGCTGCTTCCGCCGCGCGGCGGGCATCGCGCCAGCGGACATGGATCAGCATGGCCTCGGCTTGCAAAATTTCCGCCGAAAGGGCCTTGTAGCGCATCGCCGCCTTGGCCTGCCGCCGCAGCGTTCCGGCGCGCGTGTCCATATCGCCCAGCATGGTATCGACGCGCTGCAGATTGGTTTCGGCCCCGCGCAATTTTTGCTCGGCATCCTTGCGGCGCGCGTGAAGGCCGGCGATTCCGGCTGCTTCTTCCAGCATCATGCGCCGCTCGGCAGGCTTCGCAGCGATCACCGCGGCGATGCGTCCTTGGCTGACGAGCGCGGGGCTGTGCGCTCCGGTGGCGGCATCGGCAAATAGCAGCGCCACGTCCTTTGCACGTACATCGCGGCCATTGGCGCGATAGGCGGAGCCTGCGCCCCGCTCGATGCGGCGTACCACCTCGATCTCGCCTCCGTCTGCGGAGATCGGTCCGGCGGTATCTTCGCCGATTTCGGCGAGCAGCGAAACCTCGGCGAACTGGCGCTGCGGGCGGGTGGCGGTGCCCGCGAAGATCACGTCTTCCATTCCGCCGCCGCGCATGGATTTCGGGCTGTTTTCGCCCATCACCCAGCGAATCGCTTCGAGCAGGTTCGATTTGCCGCAGCCATTGGGGCCGACGACGCCGGTCAGCCCCGGCTCTATGCGCAGTTCGGCGGGTTCGACGAAGCTCTTGAAACCGGCGAGGCGAAGCTTCTTCAGGCGCATGGAGCTATGCCCCCGCAGACCGTATCGAAGATCCTCCGCGCCAAGCGGCGTTACCGCCTCAGCGGGCGCCGGCGGCCATCAGCGCTTCGCTAACGCCCTGATAGCTGTTGGCGTCGATCTTCTTGCCATTCAGGATGAAAGTCGGCGTGCCGCCAACCTGGAATTCGCTGCTGCCCTTCTCCGCACTGTCGGACAGCGCCTTGATCCGCGCCGGGTCCTGCAGGCAGGCGATCGCCTGCGGTTCGGAAAGGCCGCGCGCCTTCACGAAATCGAGATAACCCAGGCCCTTGGCGATGATGGTGGCGACCTTGCCCGGATCGTTCTCGACCGCCTGCAGCTGCTGCTGCGGCAGATCGCCCGTTTTATCGAGGAAGGTCTGCTGGTTCGCCATCATCTGGTCCAGCATCGGGAAAAAGGCCGACGGCTCCACGCAGGTTCCAAGCAGGCTGGGCGCCAGATCCAGCGCACCGTGCACCGGATAATCGCGGAATTCGTAGCTGACCTTGCCGGTGGAGATGAAGTTCTTCTTCAGCGGCTCCATGCCCTCGCTGTCGAATTTTGCGCAGGTGGGGCAGGTGCGCGAACCATATTCGACCAGCTTGATCGGCGCATTCGGGTTGCCCATCAGGAAGCCGCCATCGTTCGTCTTGGCGACCGTCTCGGTCCAGCTGCTGCCGCTCGGCGCCGCTACCGCGGCCACCGGATCACCGCTGGTCGAGCCGCTATCCCCGCTTCCGCCGGAACAAGCCGCGAGCGCGAGGGTGAGCGTGGCGAGGGCGATGGTCGGCTTGATCATGTCGGTTCCTGTATCAGGTTATGGTCTGTCGTTATTTTCGCCGCATTACTGCGCGCCGAGCGCGGCGTCGAGGCGCGGCTTCATTTCGGCCCATTTGTCGGTCTGGATCTTCTCGCCGTTCAGGAAGAAGGTCGGCGTCCCGGTCACCCCGTCGCTCACGCCCTTCTCCGTGGTGGCGACGAGCTGCTCGATCGCGCTCTGATCGGAGAGGCAGGCCTTGGCCTTCTCTTCTGTCAGCCCGCGCGATGCGAAGAAATCGACCACGCCCATGGCTTTGCCGAGATTGTAGAAGCGCTCATTGAGCGGCGCGTTCATTGCATCCTGCAACGCCTGCGGGTTGCTCTGCGAGAGCTGGATGGCAGGCTGCATCAGCGCTTCCTGCTCTCCGAAGACGGCCTCGGTCAGCGGATAATAGCGATCCGGCCCCTCGCACTGCGTCAGCAGCGTGATCGGAATGTCGAACGGGCTCAGGATGAAGTTGCGCAGCTCGAACCGCACCTTCCCGCTGTCGACATAATCCTTTTTCATCGGCGCGAAGGCGGACTGTTCGAACGCGGCGCAGTGACTGCAGGTGACCGCGCCATATTCGACGAGCGTCACCGGCGCGTCGGGATCGCCCATCGCATAGCCGCCCTCGGGCGTTTTCACGACCACATCGCTCCACTCCTGCCCGGCAGCGCGGGTGGGCTTGGCGGAGGGCATGGCGCTATCGCCGGTCGCCGCGGCGGCGGGCGTAGCCGCATTTGCTTCGCTCTCGGGCGCGTCCTGATTGCCGCAGCCGGCGAGGATGATCGCCAGCGCGAAGGGGGCGGTGGCCAGAGCGTTCTTGATCGTCATGCAGCGTTCGTCCTTGTTCTCAGGATGCGGGCAATAGCGGCTTCAGCGCCTGCCAGCTATAGACCCCGTCGAGCAGCTTGCCGTTCAGAATGAAGCTCGGCGTGCCCTTCACGCCCTGTTTCTGGGCGTCCTCCGTCATCGCCGCGACGGTTTTTTGCGCTGCTTCGTCGGACAGGCAGCTGTTGAGCTGCGCCGCTGTGTAACCGTTCGACAGCATCAGCTTATAGAGCCCGGTGTCCTTGGCGATCTTGCCCATGCGTTCGCCATAGCTGCCTTCGAACCAGCTCTTGCGGGTTTCGGGGGTGGAGGTCTGCGCGGCGGACAGCCAGACCGGCTGGTTGCGCATGATCAGCTCATGATTGGCGAAAAAGCGCGATGTCGGGCCGCAGCGCGCCAGCAGCGCGGCGGTCAGGTCCACTGGATCGCGGATCAGGTTGCGCAGCTCGAAACTCGCCAGGCCGCGGCGGACGTAGTTCGCCTTGATGACGGGCGCGCCCTCCGCCTCGAACATCGCGCAATGCGGGCAAGTATAGCTGGCATATTCGATGATCTTGGTGCGCGCCTTGGGGCTGCCGAGCAGATGTCCGCCGATCGGCGTGATCGTGACCGGAGTGGCGGTTTTCTGGGATGCGGCCTTCTGGGGCTGCGGGGCGGCAGCGGCCAGCAAGGGTGCGGCAACGGCAAGGGAGGTGAGGGCAAACAGGCTACGCAGTCTCATGTCTATTCCTTGTCGGCCATCTGCCGTGCCAGCGATTCGAGCACGGCGGCCAGTTCGGGATCGGCAATATCGCGCAGCCCCTCGCCGAGTTCCATCGGCACGGGCTTCAGCGTGGGCGGGCCGGCGTCCCGTTTCGCCGGCTTGTCCTTGGGCGGCTCTATGACGCCGTGGATGAACTTCAGCTTGTCGACAGCGCCATAACCGAAAAACCGGTTCACTCGCTCGATAATCTCCGGCGCGACATGCTGCATCAGCGTGGCATGGGCGCCCGACACGGTGAGTTCCAGTGTGCCGCCGGACCGCTTGCCGGAAGGGAAGCGGATCGCCTGCGGGGCGCTGACTTCGGCATAGCGGTCGCCCACAATCTCCGGCCAGCGGGTGACGACCGAGCTTTGCACGAAACCGTATCGGCGGAAGGCGGCGCGGCCAATTTCGGGCATGAGATCGCTGATCGCCTTCGCCTCTCCGCCGCGCGGCCGCGTATAGCTGCGCGGACCGCCCTTTTTCTTCGCGGCAGCCTTTTTCGGCTTGTCGGTGTTCGCGCCCTGTTCAACCATGGCCGTCCCCATGCCATATCGGCGCGATGCCCGTCACCCGGAAAGATACCGCGCTCGCCGAGCGCCTGCTGGCCCATTATGATCGCCACCGCCGCACGCTGCCCTGGCGCGCGCTGCCGGGGGAGGCGGCGAACCCTTATGCCGTCTGGCTGTCGGAAGTAATGCTGCAGCAAACCACGGTGGCCGCCGTCGCGCCGCGTTTTGCCCGCTTTCTGGAACGTTGGCCCACGCTGGAGGCGCTGGCCGCTGCGGACGAAGCCGATGTGATGGCCGAATGGGCGGGCCTCGGCTATTATGCGCGGGCGCGAAACCTGATTGCCTGCGCGCGCGAAGTGACCGAGCGACATGGCGGCGTTCTGCCCGGCGAGGAAGCGGCGCTGCGCAAGCTGCCGGGGATCGGCGATTATACCGCCGCTGCCATCGCCGCGATCGCTTTCGGCCAGCGCGCCGTGGTGGTGGATGCCAATGTCGAGCGGGTGGTGGCCCGCCTGTTCGCGATCGATGAGCCGCTTCCGGGGGCGAAGAAGGCGATTCGCGCAGCCACCGATTCGATCACGCCGGACGCGCGGGCGGGGGATTTCGCGCAAGGCTTGATGGACCTCGGCTCCTCGATCTGCACCGTCCGCGCGCCGCAATGCCTGATCTGTCCGCTGCGGAAGGATTGCGAGGCCCATGCCGCCGGAAATCCGGAACGCTATCCGGTAAAGGCGGCGAAAAAGGCGAAGCCCGAACGGCGCGGTACGGTTTATTGGATCGAGCGAGACGGCAAGGTCGCGCTGGTGACGCGCCCGCCCAAGGGCATGCTCGGCGGCATGCGCGCGCTGCCGGACGATGGCTGGCGCGCGGGAGCGGACGGTGACGGCGTTCCTCCGGTCGAGGCCGAATGGCGCATCGCCCGCGGCGTCGTTCGGCACGGCTTCACGCATTTCACGGTCATTCTCGATTTGGCGCTTTGCTGCGACGCGCCAGCCGATATGCTGGAGGCCGATTGGTGGCCGGTGACGGAGCTGGCCGATGCGGGACTGCCGACGCTGTTCGCCAAGGCCGCCCGCGCATTCGGGGAGATGAGAGACGATGCGGCATGATAGGTTGAACGCGGTGGATCGGCGCGGATTTCTGGGGCTCGGCACGCTTCTGGGCCTCGGTGCGCTGGCCGCGCCGTCGCCGCTGATGGCGATGCTGCGCGAGGCCGCGGACTGGCCCACCGTCTCGAAGAACATTCATTCTTATGTCGACACCCGCAAAGTGGCTGGGATGATGGCAACGATCGGCTGGGGCACGGACGCGCCGGTGAACCTTACCGCCGGGCATCTCTCGCTCGATCCTTCGCCCGAAGTGAATGCGGACACGCTCTGGCGGCTCTATTCGATGACGAAGCCGATCACCGGCATGGCCGCGATGATGCTGATCGGCGACGGGAAAATGCGGCTCGACCAGCCGGTGGCCGATTTTATTCCAGAGTTTGCAGACATGCGCGTGCTGACCGATCCGGCGAACAGCCTCGATTCGGTGCCCGCGAAAAACCCGGTCACGATCCGCAATCTTCTTACGCATACGGCGGGGCTCGGTTATTCGATCGTGACGAAGGGGCCGCTGCTGCAGGCTTATCTCGACAATGGCATCTTGCCGGGTGTGGTCAGTCGCCAGCCGATCCCCGGGTTCGAGGGCGGGGCCGAAGTGCCGTCGCTGGACGAGTTCGCACGCCGCGTGGGCGGCCTGCCGCTGATCGCGGAACCGGGCACGAAGTGGAGCTATTCCATCGGCCTCGACGTGATGGGCCGCGTGATCGAAGTGGCCAGCGGCATGGATTTCGGCAGGTTCCTGCAGACGCGGATCTTCGATCCTCTGGATATGACCAGCACCTTCTTTCAGGTGCCGGAGAGCGAGGCGCATCGCCTTGCCACCAATTATGCTGTCATCGGCGGGCTGCTGATCCCGATCGATCCCGGCAAGAACAGCATCTTCCTCGATAAGCCCGCTTTCCCCTTCGGCGGCGCAGGACTCGTCGGTTCGGCGCGCGATTATGATCGCTTCCTCGCCATGTTGATGGGCGGCGGCACGCTGGACGGCACCGAGGTGATGAGCCGCGCGATGGTCGACCTCGGCACATCCAATCTGCTGCCGGACGGCGTCGATCTGACCGGCACCTGGGTGGCGGGTCAGGGCTTCGGCGCGGGTGGCCGGGTCGGCCTGGGGCCGCGCGCGGGCACCTATGGCTGGGCGGGGGCGGCGGGCACCGTCGGCGGGATCGACCGCCAGCGCGGACTGCGCGCCTCCGGCTACACCCAATATATGCCGAGCGAGGTCTATCCCTTTCAGGGTGCCTTCTACGAATGGGTCTATGCCGATGCCGCGGCCATGGCTCAGGCCAAGGCCGCCGCCTGATGGCTTTCGATCCGGGTTTCTGTGCGCCGGGGCTGGACCGGGCGGACCGGCTGCGTAGCGATCCCGATGGCTTGCGGGCCGCGATGATGCGCCCGTCCGCGCGGCTTTTGCGGATGAACGGCCTCGATCCGGTGATAGGCGATCATGGCGGGCTCGATTGGGGCAGCATCGCCGAGGCGGACCCGGAATGCGATCTCATCCTGCTCGGCCTGGACGGGGAGACGTCGTGCTTTGCCGCAGTGCCGCAGCACATTGGCCCCGGCCAACCGGTGCGGCAGCTTTGGCAAGGCCTTGCCAGCTTTCCGGAGCGCGACGCGGCGATTTATGCTGCCGCCCGTAGCCTGGTCGATTGGCATGCACGCCATCGCTTCTGCGCGCGCTGCGGCGGGGAAACGCGCGCCGAGAAGGGCGGCTGGGCGCGGCGCTGCACCGCCTGCGGCGCGGAGCATTTCCCGCGCACCGACCCCGTCGTCATCATGCTCGCCGAACATGACGGGCGCGTGCTGTTGGGCCGCCAGCCGCAATTCCCCGCGCGCCGCCTGTCCGCGCTGGCCGGTTTCGTCGAGCCGGGAGAAACCATCGAAGGTGCCGTGGCGCGCGAACTGCACGAGGAGGCGGGCATTCATGTGCGCGATATCCGCTATGTGAAGAGCCAGCCCTGGCCCTTTCCCAGCTCGCTGATGATCGGCTGCTTCGCGGTGGCCGAGGACGATGTTCTCACCATCGACGAGACCGAACTGGAGGAGGCCGTCTGGATCGATGAAGACCGCGTGCGCGCGGCGCTGAACGAGGCGCCGGATGCGCCCTTCATCGCGCCGCCGCGGCTTGCAGTCGCGCATCATCTGCTCGCACGCTGGCTGGAGGAGCGGGGCTGATACGAAACAAATCAGGGTCAACGAAATCGTAACCCGTCCTTGCGCATAGAGAACAAAGTGCAAGTACCAGAGGACGCTTCATGGCCCACATTATCATCGCCGACGACGACGAAATCGTCACCGAGATCGTGAGCGAGGCATTCCGTTCCTACGGGCATTCGATCGGTGTGGTCGGCAACGGTGAAGAGGCGCTCATCGCGATCAGCGCCAAATCGCCCGATCTCGTCATCCTCGACTGCAATATGCCCAAAATGGGCGGCCTCAATACTTTGCACGCGATTCGCACGCACCCCAAATTCTACCGCGTGCCGATCATGATGCTGACCGGCAACACCAGCAGCAAGGATCAGGATATCGCCCGCTATACCGGGGCCGATGCCTATATCACCAAGCCGTTCGACCCCGATTTTCTGGTGTTCGAGGCTGAGGATCTGATCTCGAAATACCGTCAGGCTGCCTGAGCCCACACCCTCTCGTTTTCAGACGAGCCCCAATTTGGTCAGCTCGCCGATCATGTGCGCGGGCATTTCGGCCATCGCGTCCTCGTCTCCGTCCAGATCCGGCGGCGCGTCATTCTCCTCCAGATAACGCCAGCCCTGATGCGCCCTTTTCGCGCGGCTGCGCACGGGGATCAGCTTCGGGGACAGTAGAATGTGCGTGCGCCCGTCCGGCGCTTCCTTGAAACCCAAGATCTCGCTGCGCGCCATGATGCGGTGCGCGATGATCCAGTAGAGCGAACCGCCGACCATCTCCTCATGTCGCTTGGGGCGATAGCGGGTGCTGTGAAACAACCCGCCCTCCGCCGCGGCGCGTGCTTCCAGCCGTTCGCGCAGCTCGGCAAAGCTGTCGATGCGAAAGGCAATTTTGGTCATGTTGAGCGGCATGGCAGGCGATGTGGCGACTGCTTAAGCGGCGCGCAATATGAGAGGGGACGGTTTCGTGCCGGAGGGCGGAGCTATCTAACTTCCCAGGCCCCAAAGCGCTGCCAGCCCGAGGAAACTGAAGAACCCCATCGTGTCCGTCATGGTCGTTACAAACACGGAGCTGGACACCGCAGGGTCGATGTCCAGCCGGTGCAGCACCACCGGAACCACCACGCCCGACAGCCCGGCCACCATATTGTTGATCACCATCGCAAGCGCGATGACGATCGACAGATCCGGATTGCGGAAGATGATGAGCGTGCCGATGCCGATGAGGATGCCCAGCGCCGTTCCGTTTGCAAGCGCAATGCGGAACTCCCGGCCCACCATGCGCAGCGTGTTGGACTGGGTCAGCTGATTGGTGGCGAGCGCACGTACCACCACCGCCAGCGTCTGTGTGCCGGCATTGCCGCCCATGCCCGAGACGATCGGCATTAAAACGGCTAGCAGCGCGAACGCCGCGATCACGCCCTGAAACGCACCGACGACCGAGGATGCGATAATCGCCGTGCCGAGGTTCACCACAAGCCAGACCAGGCGCGAGCGGACGGTAAGCCGGATCGGCTCGTTGATGTCGCCTTCGCCCGCACCGGACAGCAGGAAGATATCCTCACCGGCCTCCTGGCTGACGATGTGGACGATATCGTCGGCCGTGATCACGCCGATCAGTCGCCCGCCCTCGTCTACCACCGCGGCGGAGATTAGTGCATATTTCTGGAAGCGCTGGGCGACCTCTTCCTGGTCCATCTGCGCCGGGATCAGCGTCTGATCCCGTTTCATCACATCGCCCAGCGGGATGTCCCGAGGTGCGCGCAGAATCCAGCTGAGATGGCAGGTGCCGATCGGCCGATGCTGCGGATCGACGACGAAGATTTCCCAGAATTCGGTCGTCAGATCGGCCCCGCCGTCGCGCAGATAATCGATCAGCTGGCCGACATTCATATGTTCGGGCACCGCGACCAGATCGCGCTGCATGATGCGGCCTGCGGATTCTTCCGGAAAGGACAGCGCGCTTTCGATGGCGGCGCGGTCTTCGGGGTCGAGCTCGTCGAGCACGGCCTGCTGGTCGTCCGCGTCCAGCTCCTCGATGATCGCGACGGCGTCATCGGTTTCCAGCTGGCCGGCAAGACCCGCAACGCGCGAGGGCGGCAGCGCCTCGATAATGTCGTCGCGGACATAGTCGTTGACCTCGGCCAGCACCTCGGCGCTGACGAGATCGCCGATGGCGAGCGCCAGCGCGGCGCGTTCGTCATTCGGCACGATCTCGAACAGATCGGCGATGTCGGCATTATGGAGCTGCTCGACGAGCGCATAGGTCGTCTCGCGCTCACCATCATCCAGCGATTCGAGCACACTGGAGACGAAGCTGGGCGTCAGCCGATTGTCCTCGTCATGCGTCTCGACATTTTCTTCGGCTTCGCGCTCATCGGGAAGCATGTCAGCGGTATCAGCCATGGCGCTCCCCTCTGTTCGCGGTGTCCGGTATGGGCTTGCAGCCTAAACACGCACCGATGCTGCATTGCAATGGCGGCGAATAGTCGCGCGGCATGGGCGCGCTGGCGGGAACGGGTGGCGCTCTGGCGCGCTAGTGCCTAGATCGCACGCGAAACAAACCGAAGGAAGATTGCGAAATGGCAGACGAAACCCTCACGCTTGAACTCGACGGTGGCCCGGTGGTCATCAAGCTGCGCCCCGATCTCGCGCCCAAGCATGTCGAGCGTATCACCGATCTGGCCAAGGAAGGCTTTTACGACGGCGTGGTTTTCCACCGCGTGATCCCGGGTTTCATGGCGCAGGGCGGCGATCCCACCGGCACCGGCACCAGCGGTTCGGACAAGCCGAACCTGCCCGCCGAGTTCAGCAAGGAACCGCATGTGCGCGGCACCTGCTCGATGGCCCGCACGATGGACCCGAACAGCGCCAACAGCCAGTTCTTCATCTGCTTCGACGATGCCCGCTTCCTGGACGGTCAGTACACCGTTTGGGGCGAGGTGGAGAGCGGCATGGAACATGTCGACGCGCTCCCGAAGGGTGAGCCGCCAGCCAATCCGGGTGCGATCAAGAGCGCCAAGGTGGGGTAACGCCACACGCCAGGGACATTGAGAGGGCCGGGGCGAAAGCTTCCGGCCCCTTTTTTGTTCAGCTTTGCCATGATCCGAGGTTGGGCTCGTCGCATAAGGCTCATGGAGATAGCCAGAACCGCTATGCCTCATTATCAGAGGAGCGGGGGGAAGTTGTATGAGCGCCGACTGCGCAATCGTCACCGAGCGACTGACCAAGAATTTCGGCAAGCATCGCGCCGTCGTTGATCTGTCGCTGGAAGTGCCGGCACGCTGCGTGTTCGGCTTTCTGGGGCCGAATGGGGCGGGAAAGTCGACCACCATGCGGCTGATGCTGGGGCTTCTGAAGCCCAGTTCCGGAACCGTACGTCTGTTCGGCCAGGACGTTTCGCGCGAGCGCGTAACGGCGTTGCGCGGCGTCGGCTCGGTGATCGAGAACCCGGCGCTCTACGAACACCGGAGCGGGCGCGAGAATTTGGCCATCACGGCTGGTCTGCTGGGGCTTCCGGCCACCGAAATCGACCGTGCCCTCGATATAGTCGACCTATCCGCTGCGGCCGGGCGCAAGGTGCGGGGCTATTCGCTCGGCATGAAGCAGAGGCTTGCGCTGGCCCGCGCGATGCTCGGTAATCCGCGTTTGCTGCTGCTCGACGAGCCTACCAACGGACTGGACCCGGAAGGAATTGTGGTGATGCGCTCACTCATTCGGGAGCTTCCCGAGCGCACCGGCTGTACGGTTTTCCTGTCGAGCCATTTGCTGGGTGAAGTCGAGCAGACCGCCTCCGTGGTCGGCCTGATGAAGGCGGGGCGGCTTGTGCTGGAGGGAACGACCAGTGCATTGCTCGCCGAGGGAGGCGTGATCCGCATCGGACTGGACGATGCCGACCGTGCGTGTGCGTTGCTGAAGAAAGCAGGCTTCGACGTCATCGATTCAGGCCGGTCGCTGGACGGAACCGATTGGGTCGATCTGCATGCTGGAGATGGACCGGCGCAGCATGAGGCGACTGCCCGATGCAATCGCCTGCTGGTCGAAGCCGGCATGGCTGTCCATGCGATCGGGTTGAGGGCGCGCACCTTGGAACAATTATATCATGATGCCTCTTCGGTGTCGGAGCAGCAGCCATGATCGCGCTCTTGACCGCAGAAATCCGCAAGTTGCGCGGTTCGCTGGCACTGTCTTTCATGCTTTTGTCACCTGCGCTGCCAGGATTGCTAAGTTTTATCGCGCCGTTCAATATGGGCAGGCCGCTGATATGGGCTGAAGTGATCGGGCTGATGACGCTGCCGATATGGGTGTCCTTCCTGTTGCCGATGGCAGTGGCTGGGCTTGCGGGCTTGTTCGGACAGATCGAATACCGCACCCGCGCATGGGATCATATCCTGGCGCTGCCGATCGCCCGTTGGAAGCTGTATCTGGCCAAGGCGGTCATGATGACCGCCATCGTGACGGTGATGACCGCGCTCGCATTTCTCTTCGCGATCGCTGGAGCGGGATTGGCGGGGCTGTTGACCGGTCTTATCCCCGAAGGACCGTTGCCTTGGGACAGACTCGCGCTGCTGGTGATCCGAATTGCCGGAAGCGCCCTGTTCTTCGTGGCCATCCTCACCTGGATCGCATTGCGCTTTTCCGCCTTTCTCGTGCCGGTCGCAGTCGGCATCGGCGGAGCGATGATGAGCGTGGTGCTCTTGATCGTCCAAACCGACAAAGCGAACTGGTTTCCCTGGGTTCTGCCTACGCTTTTGGGCCGGCTTCCGGATCAAGACTGGTATGTCTGGCTGGGGCTGGTGGGTGGTCTCGTGGTGTTCGCCGCGATGATCCTCGATCTGTCGCGGCACGAGATGCGCTAGATTTCCGCGCGGACCAGCCAGTCGTGGAAGACGCGCACGGCGCGGCGTTCCAGGGCACGGGGGCGGCAGACGAACCAGTAGCTGTAGGGGCTCTTCACCTCGATATCGAACAGGCGGGTGAGGCGTTCGTCGCGCGCGTCGGAAAAATGGCTGCCGTGCATGATGGCAACGCCCAGGCCCTGCGCGGCGGCTTCCAGCATCAGCGGGCCGGAATCCATATGATCGACCGATGCGGGCTTCAGGTTCGGCAGGCCGACCTCGCGGCGCCAGGCGTCGAATGTGCCGGGCATCTCGCTATGAACGAACACCGTTTGTCCGGTGAGGTCGTTAGGCTCCTGGAGGTTTTCGCGCTCGGCAAATTCGCGGCTGGTGATGGCGTACACGCTGTTGGTGTCCAGTCGGCGGCTGTAGAGCTTCTCATCCACCTGCGAGGCGATGATGATTGCCGCGTCCACCGAATCGCCCAGAAGGTTCTCCGCATGGGTGGATGTGATGACGTCGAGATGCAGTTTCGGATAAAGCCGGCGCAATTCGCCCAGATTGGGTATAAGGCGCTGCGATCCGAACAGCGGCAACACGCCCAGCCGCAGGCGGAATTCGGCGTCGCGGTCGCTCACCGCATCCACGGCGTCGGCGATCATGTCGAGCGCGGGCGAAACCGCCTCGATCAGGCGGTGCGCGTCGTCATTGGGTGTCATCGCCTGCGCCTTGCGATCGAATAGCGGCTTGCCGATGAAATCTTCTAGTGCCTTGATCCGGCGGCTCAGAGCCGGCGCGGAGATGGCCAGTTCGCTGGCCGCAGCCTTGGCGCTGCCAAGCTTTACCGTCCGGACGAAGGCCTCAAGGGCGCGAAGGGGTGGGAGACGTCGCATATTACTCCAAGACGCACGTTTCTGTTGCGGCGCAGCAATAAGATTTCATGCTCAAAACCGCAGAACTCTGCGCTTCGCTAAACTTCAGTTGCGCATTTTGCAAGCTAGATAATTCCTTTCGCACTTGCACAATAAACCGGATCGGTGCACTTAGGACGGGCCTTTCAGGCATCCTCTCCTAAGACTTTTCCAGGGCCGGTGTTCGCACCGGCCTTTTTTTTTGCCTGTTTTCCGGGACGGGCAAAGGACTGCATGCGGTTCGCCAGGTCGTGGAAATCATTTCGCTGCCGTCCCCTCGAAACTTCCGACCGCGCGCCCCATTATACTCTCCGACAACTTTGTATGAGAGGGAGCCGCATGGCTGACGAAGAGCCGCAGGATCCGCGCGTTGCGGGCCGCAAATTGCAGGTCGCCAATGCCAAGAAGGAAGACAGCGGACGCGGCCTTGCGCGGATGTCCCGTCAGGTGATGGCCTCGCTCGGCCTGGTTCAGGGCGATGTGGTGGAGATCGAAGGCAAACGCTCCACGCCCGCGCGCGCGATCGAGCCCTATCCCGAGGATGAAGGGTTGGAGATCATCCGGATCGATGGTCTTCTGCGTGTCAATGCAGGCGTCGGTGCCGGCGAGCATGTAACGGTGAAGAAGGCCGAATCGCAAGCTGCCACCCGCGTCGTTCTGGCTCCTGCGCAGCGCGATTTGCGGCTGCAGGGCAGCTCTCAGGCGCTCAAGCGCACCTTCATAGGCCGTCCGATGATTGCGGGCGATGTCGTCGCCACCGCCGGCCAGCGGCGCGTGGAGCCAAGCGAGATGCCGCCGCAGCTGCGTCAAATGATGAATGCGCCGGCTTTCTCGCTTACCGAAATCCGCCTCAAGGTCGTCTCCACCACGCCCAAAGGCCTCGTCCATATTGACGAGAATACCGAGATCGAACTGCGCAGCGAATATACCGAGCCCAAGGAAGGGCGCCGCGCCGACGTAACCTATGACGATCTGGGCGGCATGACCGATACGATCGATCAGCTACGTGAGATGGTGGAGCTGCCGTTGCGCTATCCCGAGCTGTTCACCCGGCTCGGCGTCGATCCGCCGCGTGGTGTGTTGCTGCATGGTCCGCCGGGGACCGGCAAGACGCGGCTGGCCCGCGCCGTCGCCAACGAATCCGATGCGAATTTCTTCCTGATCAACGGGCCGGAGATCATGGGTTCGGCCTATGGCGAATCGGAAAAGCGGCTTCGTGAAGTGTTCGAGCAGGCCACGCAATCGGCCCCCTCGATCCTGTTCATCGATGAGATCGACTCGATTGCCCCCAAACGCGACCGCGTGCAGGGCGAAGCGGAGAAGCGGCTGGTCGCGCAGCTGCTGACGCTGATGGATGGGCTGGAGCCACGAACCAATCTGGTGATCATTGCGGCGACAAACCGTCCGGAAGCGGTCGATGAAGCCTTGCGTCGGCCCGGACGGTTTGACCGCGAGATCGTGGTTGGCGTCCCGGACGAGGCCGGACGCCGCGAGATCATGGCGATCCACACCCGCGGCATGCCGCTCGGCAGTCGCGTCGATCTGGATGAACTGGCCCGCACCACCTACGGTTTCGTCGGCGCGGATTTGTCCTCGCTGGCGCGCGAGGCGGCGATCGAGGCGGTGCGCCGCATCATGCCGAAGATCGATCTGGAAGAAGGCACGATCCCACCGGACGTGCTGTCGTCTCTGGAAGTCACGCGCGAGGATTTCGTGGAGGCGCTCAAGCGCATCCAACCATCCGCGATGCGCGAGGTGATGGTGCAGGTCCCGCAAGTGCGCTGGGAAGATGTCGGCGGGCTGGACGAAGCGCAGCGGCAGCTACGCGAAGGCATCGAACTGCCTTTGCGCAATCCGGACGCGTTTCTGCGGCTCGGTATCCGGCCGGCCAAGGGTTTTCTGCTGTACGGCCCCCCGGGTACGGGCAAGACCTTGCTGGCCAAGGCGGCGGCACGCGAGAGCCAAGCCAATTTCATCGCCACCAAAAGTTCGGACCTTCTGTCGAAATGGTATGGCGAGAGCGAGCAGCAGATCGCGAAGCTCTTCGCCCGTGCAAGGCAGGTGGCACCGACGGTGATCTTCATCGACGAAATCGATTCGCTGGTGCCTGCGCGCGGCAGCGGATCGGGCGGCGAACCGCAGGTGACCGAGCGCGTGGTGAACACCATCCTTTCCGAGATGGACGGGCTGGAGGAACTACAGTCGGTTGTCGTCATCGGCGCGACCAATCGCCCGACGCTGGTCGATCCTGCATTGCTGCGCCCGGGCCGGTTCGATGAGCTCGTCTATGTGTCCGTTCCGAACAGGGACGGCCGGCGGCGTATCCTTGCGATCCACACCGCGAAGATGCCGCTGGCGTCCGATGTCGATCTGGATGAGGTTGCATCGCGTACCGAGCGGTTCACCGGGGCGGATCTGGAAGATCTGGTCAGGCGTGCCGGCCTGTTCGCGCTGCGCGAGGGCGGAAACGATGTAAGTGAAGTGGACATGAGCCACTTCAGTCAGGCCATGAACGCCAGCCGTGCCTCGGTAACGCAGGAGATGGAGGAGGAATATCGCTCCATCGAAGCGAAGCTGAAACAGAACGCCATGCGGGCACAGTCGATCGGGTTCATCACGCCCGGAATGCTGGAAAGCCACGGAGAGAAATAAAGAGCGTGTCCGTTTCGATGGACGCGCTCACCCCCGTTCGTACCGAGCCTGTCGAAGGACCGTTTTTCTCTCCGGCGATGCCGAGAAGAAGGACGGTGCTTCGACAAGTTCAGCCCGAACGGCAATCGACCGCTATGCGATGTGGCGCATCATCCCGCCGTCTCTCGCTTCAGCTTGAAGATCGTCCAGACGAACACCGCCGCCGCCAGCGCCGCAGCCAGGCCGAACAGCGCCCAGGCGTTCTGGTTGTAGATGTAAACGCCAACGCTGGGGCCCAAGACGAACGCGGCGCCGTTGATGGAAGCAACCATTCCCGCCACCGCGCCCTGATCCTCCGGCTCCACGGCGAGCGAGGCACCGGCGGTGAAGCCGGGGCGGAACAACGCGAAGCCGAGTGAGGCAACGCCGAATCCGGCGGCTATCGTGTAGAGGCTTTCGCTCGCCCCCAACATCAGCGAACCCGCCGCGATGAATGCCATGCCGAACAGGATGCAATTGCGCGCGCCGATGTGGAGAATTGGGATAAGACCCCATTGCGCGATCAAGGTAGCCGCCGCACCCACCGTCAGCACCAACGCGGTTGGCTCATAGGCGAGTTCGGGCGTTGTACGCAGACCCAGCCGGTCCAGTACCAGAAAACCCGCGACGAAACTCAACACCGCCTGCGCATGGCCACCGGCCAGGCCGATACCGAGCCAGCCGCGGATGCGCGGATCGAGCCAGCGCAGGGTTTCGCGTTCCACGGTGCCGTCCGGATCGGCTATGGCCGCGCTGGGCTGCGCGCTGGCATAGGGCTCGCTGCTGGCGAAGCTGCGCGCGGCAAAGCGGGGATCGTCAGCCGGAAAGCGAAAGCGAAGGGCCAGCAGTACCAGAACGCCGATCAGCGCGAAGATCAGCATCGGCCCTGCATCATCGACGAACGGCAGAATGAAGAAGGGTGCCAGGAACGGGCCGACAATGGTGCCGAGGCCGAAGCTGCTGGCGACGAGCGAGAGCGCCTTCACGCGCTGTTCCTTCTCCGTGCGTGCGGCGACATAGGCTTGCACGGCTGGCGGGGCGGCGGACCCGAAGCCGCCATAGATACTGCGGAACAGCGCGAAGATGATCAGTGTCAGCCCTCCACTGATCAATCCATGCAGGCCCACGAAGAGAACGATCCCGCACAGCGTCATGGATATCGAAAAGGCCGCAACGCCCAGAATCATCAACCTTTTGCGGCCGCGCCGATCCGACTGGCGGGCCCAGCGGGGCGCGGTGATAACCCAGAGCAGCGCAGACCAGGTGAAGGCTGCGGAAATCCAGTAATCTGCGACGCCAAGCTGCGTGCCGATGGCCGGCAGAACGCTTTGCATGGCGGTATTGCCGGCGGCGCTGATCAGCATCACCATGAACAGGATCGCCATGCGTCCAGTCGGTATGGCCGCCGGGATCGCCGCCGGATTTCCGGACGGACTGGGCGCGGGCTGCGCGGGGCCGTTTTCTACCGCCATCAGTCCTCGGTCCGGCCGATCGTGCCGCTTACCGTCTTATCCATCGTGCTGACCACGAAATAGGCGAACACCCAATATAACCGGGTGAAAAGACCGGTGCGCTTATCGTTCACATCCGGCGTGATTTCCAGCGACCGGGCCTGCATCCGGTCCATTCGCTCACGGATATGCTGCGCGGCCTCCGCGCTTTCGATGCGGACCATGATTTCCAGATTCACATAGAGGCTGCGCGCATCCATGTTGGAGCTACCGGCATAAACGACATCGTCGATCACGATGCACTTCATGTGCAGGCGGCAACGTTCATATTCGTACACATGGGCGCGGCGTTTCAGCAGATAGCTGTGCGTCAGCCGGTGCGCGGCAAGGGTGATCTTGTGATCGGTGCGGCCAGCCAGGATCAGGCGGGCCTGCCCGCGCCGCGCAAGATGGCCGATACGCCTCAAGATGCTGCGCCCAGGTGAAAAATAGGCTTCCACCATGTCCAGCCGCTCGCCGCTCTCCAGGTCGTTCTTGAGCGAGCGGACCCACGGGCTGAGCCGCCCCGGTCCGCCGATCGTCCAGGCAAGCGGGCCCCTGTCGCCATGCCAGTTGCGCACCAGGCGGCGGATGTCGCGAAGCCGCACCTTCTTTTGCTTCGCGATCTCGACCAGCTTGTCGTAATAATCGGCGAGCTGCCCGGCGTCCGGGCCGGACACGAGCACGCCCATATCCTCCCAGCTGTTCTCCGGCGGATCGGCCTTGCCAAAATAATCGGCGGCCATGTTGAAGCCGCTGACGATCGCCTGATTGCTATCGATGACCAGAATTTTCTGGTGGTTGCGAATGAGCGATTTGGTGGACCAAGCGGCGGAAAATTTGTGCCAGGTGCCGCCTTCCTCCAGAAATTCGTTGAAGAATTTGTCGGGCGTTTCATCGCTGCCGATCGCATCGATCACCAATTGCACTTCCACGCCCCTGCGGCAGGCGCGGCAGAGCGCTTTCATGAAAGCCTCGCCGATCTCGTCCTCGCCAACCATATAGTAGAAGGCACGGATGCGCTCCTCGGCCATGTCGATGAGGCCGATGACCGCGGCTAGCCGATCCTCCGCGGCGTGGAAAAAGCGCACTTCATTGTCCTCCACCGCAAATGTGGGGACGTCGAGTTCGCGCGGATCGCCATAATGCTCGGCGATTTCGTAATCGCCGACGCAGTGAATTTCGCAATCGTCGCGGTACTCCTTATCAGCCACAATCAGGCTGCGAGTTCGGCGGCGGTCAAAGCATAAAGTGGCTCTGCCCCGGCGGTGGCGGAGGCTTCCAGACCGGTGGCCTCTGGCACCATCGCGGCGAGATAATAGTCCGCCGCGGCAATCTTGCCCTTCAGGAACGGATCGTCGCCGCCGGCCAGCTCATCCTGCGCGGCGGCGCGCTGCTTGGCCATCAGCCAACCGCTCACGAGCGTCGCGTACATGGTGAGGAAGGGCACGCTGCCGCCCAGCTTGTCGTCGATGCTCGCTTCGTCCTGCATCCAGTGGAGCACGCGGCCCGTGGCGGCGGCAAGATCGGCAAGCGGACCTTCCGCCTCGCCCGCGATGCGCTCCACCAGCCCGCGCGCGACGGCGCCGCCGTCCATCGACAGCTTGCGCCCGACAAGGTCCGCCGCCTGGATGCCGTTGGTGCCTTCGTAGATCGGGGCGATGCGCGCGTCGCGATAATGTTGCGCCGCGCCGGTTTCCTCGACGAACCCCATGCCGCCATGCACCTGAATGCCGAGGCTTGCGATCTCGATCCCAAGATCGGTGGCATAGGCCTTGGACAGCGGAGTGAGCAGATCGGCAAGGCCGCGCGCGTCCGTATCGCCCAGGGTCGCACGGTCGACCTGACCGCTGGCGTAATAGAGCAGCGCACGGATCGCCTGCGTGCCCGCCTTCATGCGCAGCAGCATGCGCCGCACATCGGGATGGTCCAGAATGGCGATCGGATCGCGGCTTTCCCCGCCGGCGCGCGCGGACTGGACGCGCTCCGCTGCGAAGGCGAGGGCCTGCTGCGTGGCGCGCTCACCGATTTGCACGCCCTGCAGGCCGACATTGAGCCGCGCATTGTTCATCATCGTGAACATCGCGCGCATGCCGCCATGCTCCGGCCCGATCAGATGGCCGATGCTGTCGCCATCCTCGCCATAAGCGAGAACGCAGGTGGGCGAAGCGTTGATGCCGAGCTTATGTTCGATCGAGACGGTGCGGACGTGGTTGTCCTCGCCCAGCGATCCGTCCGCATTGACGCGGGTTTTGGGCACCAGGAACAGCGAAATGCCGCGCGTTCCCGCCGGCGCATCGGGCGTGCGGGCGAGGACGAGATGGACGATATTTTCGGCCATGTCGTGATCGCCGAAAGTGATGTAGATTTTCTGGCCCTTGATGTTCCAGCCGCCGTCTTCGCGCGGGGTCGCCGTGGCGGTAAGCGCGCCGACATCGGACCCGGCCTGCGGCTCGGTGAGGTTCATCGTGCCGGTCCACTCGCCGGTGGCAAGCTTGGGCAGATAGAGTTCCTTCTGCTCCTCGCTGCCATGATGGACAATCGCCTCGACCGCGCCGACCGAGAGGATCGGGCAGAGCGTCAGCGCCATATTGGCCGCGCCCAGGCTTTCCAGCGCCACGGTGGCGAGCGAGAAGGGCAGTCCCTGGCCGCCATAGTCGGCAGGCGCGGCAATGCCCGCCCAGCCATTCTGCACATAGGCGTCCCAAGCGGCCTTGTAGCCGTCCGGCATCACCACATGGCCGTCCTGCATTTTCGCGCCCACGGTGTCGCCGATGCGGTTGAGCGGCGCGAACTCGTTCTCGGCGAAGTCGCCTACGCCTTCGACGATCGCCTGCACCATGTCCGGTGTAGCGTCGGCGAAGCGATTATGCCCGGCAAGCTCGTCGATGCCGGTGATATGGCGCAGCACGAACAGCTGCTCGCGGGTGGGGGCGGTGAACATGAAGGCTCTCCGAAAAAAGGGTTTGTATGCTTATAGGCATGTGGCCCGCGCTGCTGGAAGAGCAGGGCTTCATTTTCGCAAAAAAGAAAAACATCGCGGTGATGAAGGCGGGTCCCTATCACCCAGGTCATGCCCCGAAGGAAAGCGTTGGGCTCCAGCCTTGCGGGAGCGATGAGATGATCGACCAAGCCGATGATGCCGGTATCGAACGCGCCGCTGCTTTGCTCGGGTCCGGGCAGGCTGTCGCGCTCCCGACGGAGACGGTTTACGGGCTTGCCGCCGATGCCGCGCGCGACGACGCCGTAGCGGAAATCTATCGCATCAAAGGGCGGCCGAGCTTCAATCCGCTGATCGTGCATGTGCGCGATCGGGCACATGCGGAAACTCTAGCGCTGTTTGACGAGCGCGCGCGTGGGCTGGCCGAACGGTTTTGGCCGGGGCCGCTTACCTTGGTTCTGCCGCGGCGCGACGGCGCTCCATTGGCCGAAGCGGCGACCGCGGGGCTTCCCACCGTGGCACTGCGCTGCCCGGCGCATGCCGTGTTTCAGGCGGTGCTCGCGACCAGCCGTCTCGCATTGGCAGCGCCGTCCGCGAATCGCAGCGGCGCAATCAGTCCTTCCGAAGCCGCCCATGTCGCCGCGTCGTTGGGAGAGCGGGTGCCGCTGATCCTGGACGGCGGGCCGACGCGGCAGGGCCTCGAATCGACCATCGTGAAGCTGGAGCCGGAGGGCTGGCGTCTGCTACGTCCCGGTCCGCTGCCGCTGGAGGAGCTGATCGAAGCTCTCGGCAGCCCGCCCACAGCGGAAGCGGGGCAGGGGATCGAAGCACCGGGACAGATGGCGAGCCATTACGCCCCGTCGAAGCCGCTGCGGCTCGACGCCAAGAGCGGTGAAAAAGGCGAGTGGCTGATCGGTTTCGGTGAAGTGACGGGTGACGATACTCTATCGGTCGACGGAGACCTCGCCGAAGCCGCGGCCCACCTATATGCCGCACTGCACCGCGCGGATGCCAGCGACCGCGCGGCGATCGCGGTGGCACCGGTGCCAGATGGGGGGATCGGCGTAGCGATCAACGATCGGTTGAAGCGGGCCGCCGTGCGATAAGATGGCGCAATGCGAGGCGGTTTCAGACCGGCTCGTTCATCAGATACTCCATCTCGCGCTCGACCTTGTACAGGTCCGCGCAGGCATCATCGCCCGGATCGCGATCGCATTTGCGTTGCAGCTTGTCCCGTTCGCGCGAAAGTTTGCCCAGCCGTTCTTCGCGTCGGCGCAGATCGCGGCCACGCTTCTCGTCCCGCTCGGACTGGCTGACGGTGACCGCGTCGATGCCCGAACCCACCGCATTCACGCCGGTTTTGGCGATCTTGACGGGCAGCGTCACCACATCGGCCACGGTGCTGAGACATCCGCCGAGCATCGGGACGGCAAGCAGCAGGGGTAAGGCACGGAGCAAGGACATGAGGTTCACCCTAAGCTGCGCCGAGTAACGATATGGTGAACGATCAGTTCAGGAGATCGACCGCGAAGGCGCGGACTTCCTTCGCCAGTTCGGGCCGTTCGAGCGCCAGAGCGAGATTGGCCTTGAGATAGCCGACCTTCGAGCCGCAATCGAACCGTTCGCCGTCGAAGATATGCGCGTGGAAGGGTTGCTGGCCGATCATCTTGGCCATCGCGTCGGTAAGCTGGATCTCGCCCCCGGCGCCTGCTTCCTGCGTTTCCAGCACGCGCATCACCTCGGGCTGTAGGATATAGCGGCCGGATACGATGAGGTTGGAAGGCGCATCCTCCACCGCGGGTTTTTCGACGAGACCCTTCACTTCGGTCAGGCTGCCGTCGCTGTCGCCCGGATCGACCACGCCGTAGCTCGACACCGCGTCGCGCGGGACTTCGAGCACGCTGATCATGTTGCCGCCGACCTTTTCATAGGCATCCACCATCTGCTTCATGCAGCCGGGCGAACCGTGCATCATCTCGTCGGGCAGGAAGATGGCAAAGGGCTCATCGCCCACGATGTCGCGCGCACACCAGATCGCATGGCCCAGACCCAGCGGCTCCTGCTGACGAACATATACGCACGCGCCGGGGCCAAGGCGCGTGCCGTCCAGCAAATCCATGTCCTTGCCGCGCTCACCCATGGTCGTTTGCAGCTCATAGGCGATGTCGAAATGATCCTCGATCGCGCTTTTGCCGCGGCCCGTAACGAAGATCATCTGCTCGATCCCCGCTTCGCGCGCCTCGTCCACAGCATACTGGATCAGCGGCTTGTCGATCACCGGCAGCATTTCCTTGGGCACCGCTTTCGTCGCGGGGAGGAAGCGCGTGCCAAGGCCCGCGACAGGAAAAACGGCCTTGCGGATCGGTTTCATGAAATTGTCCCTGTCATTGCACAACGAGCCCCTGCCTTCGCAGGAGCTCGCTTTGTTTTCAACTGATCTGGGTTGTCGACTAATCTGGATTGGTCAGGCCGTCTCGCGCAACCTGTCCGCAAAGCCCTTCTTCAGCTTCTGAAGCTTGGGCGGAATCACCGCCATGCAGTAGGGATTGCCTTGCCCTTCGCCGTCCCAATAATCCTGATGATAATCCTCGGCAGGATACCAGGTGGTCGCTTCCTCGATAGTGGTGACGATTTCGCCCGAATGGTCCTTGGCCGCCCGGTCGATCGCGGCTTCGGCTTCCGCTTGCTGGTCATCGTCCAGCGGGAACATGGCGCTGCGATATTGGGTGCCGACATCATTGCCCTGGCGGTTGAGCTGCGTCGGGTCGTGCGTCGCAAAAAAGATATCCGCCAGATCGCCATAAGATATGACAGAGGGATCATAGGTGACCCGGATCGCCTCGGCATGACCGGTCGTGCCGGAGCAGACTTCGCGATACGTCGGATTGTCGACATGGCCGCCGATATAGCCGCTTTCGACTGCGCTAACGCCTCCAAGCTGCTTGAACACCGCTTCGGTGCACCAGAAGCAGCCGCCGGCAAATATGGCCTGTTCGCTCATGGGAGAGTTCCTTCCTGAAAATCACTTGTCCAGAAGATGGTGGCGGCAAGGGCCGTGGGCAAGGCCGCGGGTTTTGACGCGTCATGCCTAATGTCTGGAGAGACTATTTCAGGGAGGGGAGCGGCTGCGTCAGGATCGGTGGAACCTTCGCTCCATTGCGCGTGGCGGCGGTGGGCAGGCGGGCGATCTCCTCGTCAATCGCTTTGGCGCGTTCCTTCCAGCGCGCATGCGTGCCATCGCTGATCAGCCCCTCGCCATGTTCGCGGCCAAAACGTTCCCAGAAGCGGATCGCGCTGGCGGGATCGTAACCGGCATTGGCGAGCAGCCAGACCGACAGCCGGTCCGCCTCCTCCTCGGTCTGCCGGATCCGGCGCGGGTTCTTGCCGAACATCCGCCCGATGCCACGCTTGATGTCGACAGCGTTCAGCCGTTCGCGATGGCGCAGGACATTGTGGGCAAATTCGTGCGCGACGACGGCGGCGAGCTGACCCTCGCCATCGGGCGCACCCAGCGCATATTGCATAAGCGGCAGGTTCACGCTGACCATCCGCCCATCCGCGCCCGCGTCATAACCTTTCTCGATCAACAGCTGAAAGCGCGTGGCACAGGCGGGGGCTGGGGTCAGCGTGATCGAAAGGGGACGGCCGTGACGCAGAAGATCGAGCGTAACGGGGTGGCCTGCCGAAGTGGCGGCGGCAAAAGCGTCCGCGATGCGCTGGATGCGCGTATAGGGATCGTCCGTCAGCCCCTCGGTCATCGCTTCGATGCGCTGCGTCTGCGTGCCGTATTGGAGGGCGACCAGCGCGTCGCCCGGCACAATAGCAGCGGTCTCTCCAGGGCTGCCTGGCACCACCGCTTCGACTTCGACCGGGCTTTCGAACGCGAACACGCCGGCAATCGCATCGCGATCCCCATATTGCGCGATGTCGTGCAATTGCAGACCGGTCGCGCCGTCCAGCCGCTCGCACAGCGGTGCGTTGGCGGTGGCGAGGCGGTAGCCGATGGTGGCGAGTTGTCCGTCCATCGCCTGCAGTTCGTGATAGGGCGAGGCATATTGCGACGCGGCAGCAGGCGTCGGTCCGAGCGTAGAAATCGCGATAAGCAGAGGGACGAGGGCACGCATGAGCCGCCTTCTAGCGCGGCATCGCTGAATGTGCAGCAACCTCCGCAAAGCAGTCCGTGGGCGCCCATCGATCTGGGCCATCGCCGCGTGCAGCGGAAGGCGAGCCATAAGAAATAATAAGGATCAGCCGGGCGCTGTTGAAGCGGCCCTTTCGTGAAAAGGAACCTGTCGTTACTACTGCGCGCTGCTGACAGGCCAGACCGCGCCACCGTCCAGTAGAAAGGCTTCAGCGATGACACCGGAACGCAAGGCGCTAATCGCTAGCGTCAGCATTTTTCTGTTCGGCGGGCTCGGATATTGGGCCAATGGCCTCATCTATTCCAGCGCCAAGGCGCTCGATATGATCGAAACGCTGCGCGGTTCAGCCCTCTATCTGGGCAGTGCCATGGCCACCAGCTCGGGCACGACGCTGGCTTTGATGCTCACGCTCGTCGGTTTCATGATGCGTCTCGATACCGAGTTTGACCGTTCGGTGTACAAGCGGATCAAGAATATTGCGCTGTTCAGCACGCTGTCGCTGGCGGGATCGGTGATCCTGCTCCTGGTGTTGACGCTGCCGATCGGACAGTTCGAGAAGGTACCGGCGCAGTGGTATCCGATCCTTTACACCGTGATCTACACGCTGGTGATCTTCCTCGCGGGTCTGCTGGTGGGTACCGTGACGCTGGTGTTCGGCACCGTGCTTCTGTTGATTCAAAACGTGACGCCGGGCGACGAAGCCTAGTCGCCTGATCGCCCCGGGCACGTTTCCGGCGGCTGCGCGTTCGCAGCGCCATGAAACCACAGCATCAACGGTACCCCTATAGTGCGATCGTCGATCGCCCTTCGTTCGATTGGCCCGGTGGACGCCGTGTCGCGCTCTACATCGGCGTAAACCACGAAGTCTTTCACTTCGGCAAAGGGCTGGGTGCGACGCTGGCGCCCTCTCAGACCGAGCCTGATGTGATGAACTACGCCTGGCGCGATTACGGCAACCGCGTTGGCGCGTGGCGCATGTTCGATCTCTTTGACGAACTGGACCTCAAGACCACCGCGCTCGTGAATGCCGAACTGGTCGAGCGTTGCCCGCGGCTGGTGGAAGCGTGCCGCGACCGGGGGGACGAGATCGCCGCGCACGGCATGACCAATGCCGAGGCGCAGGGGGCGATGGACGAAGCGGCAGAACGCGCGATGATCGAGCGGACGACGCAAGCGCTCGCCTCGATGGGCGCAAGGCCGCGCGGTTGGCTCGGCCCCTGGATATCACAGAGCGAGCAGACGCCCGATCTGCTTGCGGAGGCGGGCTATGACGATCTGCTGGACTGGGCGCATGACGATCAGCCGGTCTGGTTCGAGACGCGATCCCGGCCCATCCTGTCGGTGCCCTATTCGCAGGAGATCAACGACATTCCGGCGATCGTCGCACGTCAGCAGGAGGCGGAAGGCTTTGCGACGATGATCGAGCGCGCGGTCGAGCAGCTATTGATCGACGGCCGGAAGCATCCGGTGGCGCTTGGCATCGCGCTGCATCCCTATGTGATGGGGCAGGCACACCGCCTTCCGGCTCTCCGCGAAGTGCTGAAAAGGCTGCGCGAAAAAACCGACGAGGGCATCTGGTGGACCACCGCGGGGGAAATTGCCGACCATCATCGGCGGATCGAGAGCGCGAACGACACAAGCCGATAGCTTCAAGGCTCAGCCGACCCAATGAAAAAGCCCGCCGGATCGTCTCCGGCGGGCTTTTTCTTTTTCGAACCGAAAAGCTTGGGAAGCTTATTCCGGAGCCGGGCCTTCGCCAGCGCTGTCGGTGACGACTTCACCGAGCGGATCGCTGGTCGCCACAGCGGCGTCCGCGTCCTGCTTCAGTTCGGCCTCATGCTCTTCGGCGGCAGTCTGCGCGGCGATGAGCTCTTCCTGGATCTTGCGCTGCTGGGCACGTAGCGCCGTATCGCGGCTGTTGGCCGCAATGCGCACGCGGTTCATCGCCGCGCCGGTACCGGCGGGGATGAGGCGGCCCACGATCACATTCTCCTTGAGGCCCGTCAGAACGTCCTTCTTTCCTTCGACCGCGGCCTGCGTGAGCACGCGCGTGGTTTCCTGGAACGAAGCGGCCGAGATGAACGAGCGCGTCTGTAGCGAAGCCTTGGTGATGCCGAGCAGCACCGGCTTGCCTTCCGCAGGCGTCTTGTTCTTGCCCAGCTTGGCGTTGATCGCGTCCATCTCCTCACGGTCGACCTGCTCTCCGGGGAGGAGAGTGGTGTCGCCGCCGACGGTGATCTCAACCTTCTGCAGCATCTGACGAACGATCGTCTCGATGTGCTTGTCGTTGATCTTCACGCCCTGCAGTCGATAGACTTCCTGGATTTCGCTCACCAGGAACTCGGCCAGCGCCTCGACGCCCATGACTTCCAGGATGTCGTGCGGGTTCGGAGAACCGCCGATCAGGTTATCGCCCTTGCGGACGAAATCGCCTTCCTGAACGTCCAGCACCTTGGTCTTGGGGATCAGGTACTCAACCGGATCGCCCTCTTCCGGAACGATCGCGATCTTGCGCTTGGCCTTGTAGTCGCGAACGAACTCGACCTTGCCCGAGATCTTGGCGATGATCGACACATCCTTCGGGATGCGCGCCTCGAACAGCTCGGCAACACGCGGCAGACCGCCGGTGATGTCGCGCGTCTTGGCAGCTTCGCGGCTGACACGAGCCAGCACGTCGCCCGCTTCCACCTGCTGACCGTCTTCGACCGACAGCATGGTGCCGGGGCCGAGGAGGTACTTCGCAGCTTCGCCCGAATCCTCGTCCAGCAGCGTCAGGCGAGGACGCAGGTCCTCCTTCTTGCCACGGCCGGTTTCGCGATATTCGGTGACGACGCGCTGGGCGATACCCGTCGCTTCGTCGGTCTGCTCGGTGAGCGTCTTGTTGTCGACCAGATCCTGGAACTTCACCATGCCCGGCTTTTCCGTGATCACCGGCTGGGTGAACGGATCCCACTGGGCCAGCTTATCGCCGGGCTTCACGCTGTCGCCATTGTCGACATCCAGCACCGTACCATAAGCGATGCGGTGGACGGCCAGCTCGCGGCCTTCCTTGTCCGTGATGACCAGCTCGCCCGAGCGGCTCATCGCCAGACGGCGGCCACGCTTGTCGACGATCGTCGGCAGGTCGCGCAGTTCGATCACGCCTTCATGGCTGGCTTCGAGGTTGGACTGCTCGTTGAGCTGTGCCGCGCCGCCGATGTGGAACGTCCGCATCGTCAGCTGGGTGCCGGGCTCACCGATCGACTGGGCGGCAATCACGCCGACCGCTTCGCCGATGTTCACGGGCGTACCGCGGGCGAGATCGCGCCCGTAGCACTTGCCGCACACGCCGACCTTGGATTCACAGACGAGAGGGCTGCGGATCTTGAGCGACTGCAGGCCCATCTCCTCGATCTTGGCGACGGCATATTCGTCCAGCATGGTGCCGGTCTTGTAGACCACTTCGCCATCCTCGACGATGTCCTCGCCGATGGTACGGCCCAGCACGCGCTCGCCGAGCGAGGCGATGGTGGAGCCGCCCTGGATGATCGCGCGCATTTCGAGCAGACGCTCGGTGCCGCAATCTTCCTCGACGATGGTGCAATCCTGGCTGACGTCGACCAGACGGCGGGTCAGGTAACCCGAGTTCGCCGTCTTGAGCGCGGTGTCGGCCAGTCCCTTACGGGCGCCGTGGGTGGAGTTGAAGTATTCAAGGACGGTCAGACCTTCCTTGAAGTTCGAGATGATCGGCGTCTCGATGATCTCGCCGCTCGGCTTGGCCATCAGGCCGCGCATACCGGCAAGCTGCTTCATCTGGGCCGGGCTACCACGGGCACCGGAGTGGCTCATCATGTAGATGGCGTTCACTTCGGCTTCGCGGCCATTCTCATCCTTCGGCGTGGCCTTCAGCTTTTCCATCATGGCGTTCGCCACCTGGTCGCCGCAACGGCTCCAGCAGTCGATAACCTTGTTGTACTTTTCCTGCTGCGTGATCAGACCGTCCTGATACTGCTGCTCATAGTCCGCCACGGTGGCCCGCGCGTCCTCGACCAGCTGAATCTTCTCTTCCGGAATGATCATGTCGTCCTTGCCGAAGGAGATGCCGGCCTTGAACGCGTTGCGGAAGCCCAGCGTCATGATGGCGTCGGCGAACAGCACCGTGTCCTTCTGGCCGGTGTGACGATAGACCTGATCAATCACATCGCCGATTTCCTTCTTGGTGAGCAGGCGGTTGACCAGCTCGAAGGGCACCTTGTGGCTCTGCGGCAGACATTCGGCCAGCAGCATACGGCCCGGCGTCGTTTCGACGCGCTTCATATACTGCTTGCCGTTCTCGTCCGCCTGCGGAACGCGGCTGACGATCTTGGAGTGCAGCGACACCGCGCCCACTTCCAGTGCCTGATGCACTTCGGCCATGTCGGACAGCATCATGCCTTCGCCGGGCTCACCCTCACGGTCCATCGAGAGGTAGTAGAGACCCAGGATCATGTCCTGTGAAGGAACGATGATCGGCTTGCCGTTGGCAGGCGACAGGATGTTGTTGGTGCTCATCATCAGCACGCGCGCTTCCAGCTGCGCCTCGAGGCTCAGCGGGACGTGCACGGCCATCTGGTCACCGTCGAAGTCGGCGTTGAAGGCCGAGCAGACGAGCGGATGCAGCTGGATCGCCTTACCCTCGATCAGCACGGGCTCGAACGCCTGGATGCCGAGACGGTGGAGCGTCGGTGCGCGGTTGAGCATCACGGGATGCTCACGGATCACCTCGTCCAGGATGTCCCAGACTTCCTTGCGCTCCTTCTCGACCCACTTCTTCGCCTGCTTCAGGGTCATGGAGAGACCCTTGGCATCGAGACGGGCATAGATGAACGGCTTGAACAGCTCGAGCGCCATCTTCTTGGGCAGGCCGCACTGGTGCAGCTTGAGTTCCGGCCCGGTCACGATGACCGAACGGCCCGAATAATCGACGCGCTTGCCGAGAAGGTTCTGACGGAAGCGGCCCTGCTTGCCCTTCAGCATGTCGGACAGCGACTTCAGCGGACGCTTGTTGGCGCCCGTGATCGTACGGCCGCGACGGCCGTTATCGAACAATGCGTCGACCGATTCCTGCAGCATGCGCTTTTCATTGCGCACGATGATGTCCGGTGCGCGCAGCTCGATCAGGCGCTTCAGGCGGTTGTTGCGGTTGATCACGCGGCGATAGAGATCGTTCAGATCCGACGTCGCGAAGCGGCCACCGTCCAGCGGCACCAGCGGGCGCAGTTCCGGCGGAATGACCGGCACGACTTCCAGGATCATCCATTCCGGGCGGTTGCCGGAATCGATGAAGCTTTCGACCACCTTCAGGCGCTTGATGATCTTCTTGGGCTTGAGCGTGGACTTGGTGGTCTCCAGCTCTTCCATCAGATCGTCGCGCTCACGCTCCAGATCGAGATCCATGAGCATGATCTTGACCGCTTCCGCGCCGATGCCGGCGGAGAAGGCGTCCTCGCCATATTCGTCCTGCGCTTCGAGCAGCTCGTCCTCGGTCAGCAGTTGGAACTTCTCCAGTGCGGTGAGGCCCGGCTCGATCACGACATAGTTTTCGAAGTACAGGATGCGCTCGAGCTGCTTCAGCTGCATGTCGAGCAGCAGGCCGATGCGGCTCGGCAGGCTCTTCAGGAACCAGATATGCGCAACCGGCGCGGCCAATTCGATATGGCCCATGCGCTCGCGGCGGACCTTGGTGACGGTCACCTCGACGCCGCACTTTTCGCAGACGATGCCCTTATACTTCATGCGCTTGTACTTGCCGCACAGGCACTCGTAATCCTTCACCGGACCGAAGATGCGGGCGCAGAACAGGCCGTCACGCTCGGGCTTGAACGTACGATAGTTGATCGTCTCCGGCTTCTTGATCTCGCCGAAGGACCAGCTGCGGATGCGCTCGGGGCTCGCGAGACCGATCTGGATCTCGTCGAACGTCTCGGGCTTGGCGACCGGATTGTTGAATTTGCTCAGTTCGTTCATTTTTGTTCCTCTTTGGACCGATAGGCCCATTCAGATACTGTCAGGGTCGGTGGGGGAGGGCGGCCGCGGCCGCCCCGACCCTTATTCGGCCGCCTGCGGAAGCGCGTCCGGGCCGTCCTCGCCGTCTTCGCTGTCGTAGCTGCGCAGATCGACGTTGAGGCCGAGCGAGCGCATTTCCTTCACGAGCACGTTGAAGCTTTCCGGAATACCCGCCTCGAAGGTGTCGTCGCCCTTGACGATCGCTTCGTAGACCTTGGTGCGGCCGATCACGTCGTCCGACTTCACCGTCAGCATTTCCTGCAGCGTGTAGGCCGCGCCGTAGGCCTGGAGCGCCCAGACCTCCATCTCACCGAAGCGCTGTCCGCCGAACTGCGCCTTACCGCCCAGCGGCTGCTGGGTGACTAGGCTGTACGGCCCGATGGAACGCGCGTGGATCTTGTCGTCCACCAGGTGGTGCAGCTTCAGCATGTAGATGTAGCCGACGGTCACCTTGCGGTGGAAACGATCGCCCGTACGTCCGTCGTAGAGCGTGACCTGGCCCGAGGTATCGAGCCCGGCGCGCTCCAGCATCTCGGACACGTCCGCCTCGCGCGCACCGTCGAACACCGGGGTGCCCATGGGAACGCCGAAGGTGGTGTGCTCGGCCAGATCGATGATCTCGGCATCCGAACGCGCCTTGATCTCCTCGTGGTAATCCTCGCCATAAGCGGTGAGCAGGCGCTCACGGATCGCTTCGGGCGGGGAGCCCGCTTCCGGATTGGGGTTGGCATGGCGCCAGGCGTCCAGATCCTGCTGGATCTGCTGCCCAAGACCGCGTGCGGCCCAGCCCAGATGCGTCTCGAAGATCTGCCCGACGTTCATGCGCGAAGGCACGCCCAGCGGGTTCAGCACGATATCGGCATGCGTCCCGTCTTCGAGGAACGGCATGTCCTCGATCGGCAGGATGCGGCTGATGACGCCCTTGTTGCCGTGACGGCCGGCCATCTTGTCGCCCGGTTGCAGCTTGCGCTTCACCGCCACGAAGACCTTGACCATTTTGAGCACGCCGGGAGCCAGCTCGTCGCCGCGCTCCAGCTTCTCGCGCCGGTCTTCGAACTTCTCGACGATCAGCTTCACCGCTTCGTCATACTGGGCCTTCACCGCTTCGAGGTCCGACTGAACTTTGTCGTCGGCAACCGCGAACTTCCACCATTCGTGCTTCTCGGTCTCTTCCAGAAGCTCTTCGGTCAGCTCGCTGCCCTTCTTCACGCCCTTGGGCGCTGCGGTTGCGGTCTGGCCAACCAGCATCTCGCGAAGCCGGTTGTAGGTGGCGCGGTTCAGAATGGATCGTTCGTCCTCGCGGTCCTTCGCAAGGCGTTCGATTTCCTCGCGTTCGATCGCCAGAGCACGCTCGTCCTTGTCGATGCCGTGACGGTTGAACACGCGAACCTCGACCACCGTGCCGGCAACGCCGGGCGGCAGACGCAGCGAGGTGTCACGCACGTCGGACGCCTTCTCACCGAAGATGGCGCGCAGAAGCTTTTCTTCCGGCGTCATCGGGCTTTCGCCCTTCGGCGTGATCTTACCGCACAGGATATCGCCCGGATGCACTTCGGCGCCGATATAGACGATGCCCGCTTCGTCGAGGTTGCGCAGCGCTTCCTCCCCCACATTGGGGATGTCGCGGGTGATGTCTTCCGGCCCAAGCTTCGTATCGCGGGCCATGATCTCGAATTCCTCGATATGGATCGAGGTGAACACATCGTCCTTTACGATGCGCTCGGAGATCAGGATCGAGTCCTCATAGTTATAGCCGTTCCAGGGCATGAACGCGACGAGGCTGTTCTTGCCGAGCGCCAGCTCACCCAGCTCGGTCGACGGACCGTCGGCGATGATGTCACCGGCGGCGACATGCTCGCCCACCTTCACCAGCGGGCGTTGGTTGATGCAGGTGTTCTGGTTCGAACGCTGGAACTTCTGCAGACGATAGATGTCCACACCGGACTTGCCGGCTTCGACTTCGCCCGTCACGCGGATCACGATACGGGTGGCGTCCACCTGATCGACGATACCGGCGCGCTTGGCGCCGATCGCCGCGCCCGAATCGCGGGCCACGGTGGCTTCCATGCCGGTGCCGACCAGAGGCGCCTCGGCGCGCACCAGCGGCACGGCCTGACGCTGCATGTTGGCGCCCATCAGTGCGCGGTTGGCGTCATCGTTTTCCAGGAACGGAATCAGGGACGCACCGACCGACACCAGCTGCTTGGGGCTGACGTCCATCAACGTGATGATGTCGCGCGGCGCCATCAGGAATTCGCCCGCCTGACGGCTGGAGACGATATCCTCGACAAACGCACCGTCTTCGGTCAGCTCGGCATTGGCCTGGGCCACCGTGTGCTTCTGCTCTTCCATCGCGGAGAGATAGACCACTTCGCTGGTGACCTTGCCGTCTTTCACCAGACGGTAAGGCGTCTCGATGAAGCCGTATTTATTGACGCGGCTGAACGAAGCGAGCGAGTTAATCAGGCCGATGTTCGGGCCTTCCGGCGTCTCGATCGGGCAGATACGGCCATAGTGCGTCGGGTGAACGTCGCGGACTTCGAAGCCTGCGCGCTCACGCGTCAGACCGCCCGGCCCGAGGGCCGAAACGCGGCGCTTATGGGTGACTTCCGATAGCGGATTGGTCTGGTCCATGAACTGCGAGAGCTGGCTGGAGCCGAAGAACTCGCGCACGGCAGCCACAGCGGGCTTGGCGTTGATGAGGTCGTTCGGCATCACGGTCGACACGTCGACGGAGCTCATGCGCTCCTTCACGGCGCGCTCCATGCGCAGCAGGCCGACGCGGTACTGGTTTTCCAGCAGCTCGCCCACCGAACGCACGCGGCGATTGCCGAGATTGTCGATATCGTCGATCTCGCCCTTGCCGTCCTTCAGGTCGACCAGTTCCTTGACTACGGCGAGGATATCCTCGGTACGCAGCGTCGTCACCGTGTCCTCGGCATCGAGGTCGAGGCGCATGTTCAGCTTCACGCGGCCCACGGCGGACAGATCGTAACGCTCGGGATCGAAGAACAGGCCTTCGAACAGCGCATCGGCGGTCTCGCGGGTCGGCGGCTCGCCGGGGCGCATGACGCGGTAGATCGCGTCGAGACCCATGTCGCGGTTTTCGGCCTTATCGGCCTTCAGCGTGTTGCGGATCCAGGCACCGGTGCTGAAGTGATCGATGTCGAGCAGTTCGAGCGTCTTGATCTTGGCATCGTCGAGCTTTTCCAGATTCTCCGCGGTGACTTCGTCGCCCGCTTCGATGTAGATTTCGCCCGTCTTTTCGTTGATCAGATCGAACGCGCTGTAGCGGCCGAAGATTTCCTCGGTCGGGATCAGCAGCTCTTCCATGCCGTCGTTCTGCGCCTTCTTGGCGGCGCGCGGCGTGATCTTCTGACCGGCGGCGAAGACGACTTCGCCGGACTTCGCGTCGACGATGTCGAACGCCGGCTTCTGGCCGCGCCACGCTTCGGCGACGAACGGAATCTTCCAGCCGTCCTTCGCACGCTCGAACGTCACGCGGTCGTAGAAATGACCCAGGATCTGCTCGTCGTCCATGCCCAGGGCATAGAGCAGCGTCGTCACCGGCAGCTTGCGCTTGCGGTCGATACGCACGTTGACGATGTCCTTGGCGTCGAACTCGAAATCGAGCCACGAACCGCGATAGGGGATCACGCGTGCGGCAAACAGGAACTTGCCGGACGAGTGGGTCTTGCCGCGGTCATGATCGAACAGGACGCCCGGCGAACGGTGCATCTGCGAAACGATGACGCGCTCGGTTCCGTTGATGAAGAAAGTGCCGTTCGACGTCATGAGCGGCATGTCGCCCATGTAAACGTCCTGCTCTTTGATATCGAGCACGGAGCGGGCTTCAGTGTCGGGATCAACCTCGAACACGATGAGGCGCAGCGTCACCTTCATCGGCGCGGCATAGGTGATGCCACGCTGGCGGCATTCCTCGACGTCGAACTTGGGGTCTTCCAGTTCGTAGTGCACAAAATCGAGCTCGGACGTTCCGGCGAAATCGCGGATCGGGAAGACGCTGCGCAGCGTCTTTTCCAGGCCCGACACATAATCGATGGACGGATCGGAGCGCAGGAACTGCTCATAGCTCTCGCGCTGAACCTCGATCAGGTTCGGCATCTGGATGACTTCGTGAATATCGCCGAAGATCTTCCGGATGCGCTTCTTGCGCGTGGGAACATCGACCATCGTGTCGGAAAGCTTGGTTGCCATGTCAGTTTGTGCCTCGTTGAGCCGCAATAAATGTCTCGAAGCGCTGGGGCCGAATACGCGAAAAGGCCGCACGGCTTACTCCCCGGAAGGAGGCCTGCAGCTGTTTCTGACGCATCGGTAGGACCGGCCGATCAATTCTTGAGGTGCGCTGCGCGACGGCGACCTGTCCCGATCGGGGCGGTTGAGCTTGGATATAGGGCAGTGGAGCCGTTTGGTCAAGCTGGCCGGGAACCGAATGGCGCTCATAGGGTTGGGAAGAACAAACAGAAAACGAAAGGCCAAGAAATGACCGATCATATCGAAAACCCGAAATTGCAGGATCATCCAGCAGACAATGCCGAGAAAGATCCGGAAAACTGGGTGACGGGCGATGAGCCTATGACGGGCGCACAGAAAAGCTACCTGACCACGCTGTGCGAGGAGGCTGACGTTGAGCTGCCCGAAAAGGGCATGACCAAGGCCGAAGCTTCCGAGCGGATCGACGAGCTGAAAACCAAACTCGGAAAATAACGCTTCGCAATGCCGAAAAAAACCGCCGCCTCGGCAAGAGCTGGGGCGGCGGTTTTTTATGAGCAGGAAGCGCGTTGCCGCGTCAGATCACCGCAAGCTGCCGGTTGGTCAGCTTGCCGCCATATTGTTTCTGCAGGCGCACCTTACGGGCCAGATCTTCGATGATGACCTTTGAAAAGTCCACGTCGGTCAGATCCTCGATATAGGTGAGCCCGCCCGGCGTATCCACGTTCACCTCCATCATCTTGTCGCCCGCGATATCGAGTCCGGCCAGATACATCCCGTCATCGATCAGCTTGGGGCCGACGATCTCGGCGACTTTCAGCATGTCGTCGGTCGGCTCGATCATCTCCACGCCGCCGCCGGCCGAAATGTTGGAGCGCATGTCCTCACTCTGCGAAAAGCGGCGCATGATCGCGTAGCAGTTGTCCACTTTCAGCGGGCGGCCGTTGAGCGTAATCATGCGAACATCGCCTTCGGCCGCTGCGGGGAGATATTCCTGAATGATGGCATAGCCGTCGCGCGTCACAGCTTCGATGATCTGGTTGAGGTTCTTCTTATTGCCCTCATCGATGATGAAGACGCCCTGGCCGCCCGATCCCTGCAAAGGTTTAATGACGCCTTTTCCGTCATGCTTTTCCAGGAAGGATTTGATCTCGTTCGCCTCGCGCGTGATGCAGGTGGCGGCGCGCACCTCTTCGGGGAAATTCTGGAAATAGGTCTTGTTCACCGCATCGGTGAGGTTCTCCGGATCGTTCAGCACGATCACCCCATGGCTGGCCGCAACCTGCGCAAATAGCAGGCCCGCGGGCGGCGCCCAGTCGCGCTCGCCAAGCTCCTCCGCCGGGTCGGAGCGCAGCATGAGCACATCATAATCCTCCACGCAGATGCGCTGTTTTTCGTTCTCCGGATCGTGGAGATGCTTGAGATAATTGCTGTCGTTCTTGAATTTCTTCTGCTGGCCCAATGTCGCCATCGCGCAGATCGAGCCCTCGGCATCGTAGATGAAGTCGCCCAGCCCGATCAGCGCCACTTCATGCCCCAGCGCACTGGCTTTGCGCGCCAGGCGGATGGTGGTGTAATTGTCCTTTTCGGTTTCGACCTTGTTGACGGCAAATGCTATTTTCATGACTCGGAACTCTCTTGATATAGCTGCGTGATATCGAGCGTGCGGACACGGTCGAGGCGTTTCATGGCGTCGAGATCATCGAGGTAGCGCGGCAGCAGATCCGGCTTCAGCAATAGACCTTCGTCGATCAGTCGCTCCAACGTGTGGAGCTGCTTCAGCGCGAACTTGCCGACAAACAGGATCTCGAAATCACCGCCATTGGCGAGATAGTCCATGATCTCCATGATCCCGCGCAGGTAGACCGCGTCCTTGGTCAACCCGCCGCCGCGTTTGGCGCGCAGAGCGGTGTGAAAAGCGCTATGCTCATCAAGCTTATAGTCCTCGTACAGCGTCGCGAAGATTTCCGGCATCTCGCAATCGAGCACCGCCATATGCGCTGCTTCCACGCGCGCCGCGAGCACACGCAGGCGGGAGGCGGGCAGGTAGCCGCACAGATATTCGGCAAGGACGGCAAGTCCTTCCTGCATCCGATCATAATCGGCGAGGCCGCATTCCAGAACGCGGAGCGGTTGCAGGCGGCCATTGTGGCGGGTGACGCTGTGCGTGCCGATCTCATGCGCCAAGAGAGGGATGATGCGCGCGCGCTCGATCTCGTAATCGCAGGCGACATGCAGATTGCCCTGTATGGTGACGAGCTGCGTGCCGCGATTGGGGTTTTTCACCACTTTCTGCCGAAACTCGGAGCTCCGCTCACGATAGGCGGCCATTTCTTCCTCGCCGCATGCGATCACCGCGTCGGCGTCCGCATCGCGCGGACCGGCATCGATCACCGGCACCTCATCGCGAATGGTGCGCGCTGCGGCGAGCAGGCTTTCGGACACATTGCCGAACAGGTCCAGACTGGTCAGGACGAAGCCGGGCCTGTCGCGAAAACGCACGAGCTCGATCTGCCGATCCAGTTCGCGCTGCTTCTCGATCAACAGCGCCTCGAACATCGGGCTATCGAAATCATGGAAGTGCAGCGACAAAAGCTCGCGCCGCATATCGGTGAGATTATCTGGCAGCGCCTCATATTCGAAGGCCGGTGCCTTCTTGAAGCCGCTGTCCTTGAAGCCCGTCCAAATCGCATCGATATTGGTCGGCGTCAGACGGCCGAGCCAGTCGATCTCGTCTTCCAGTTTCTCGAGATGCTCATCGATCCGCAGCGTCTGCGGGTGCAGTTCGATCGCGTCCTGTGCCTCGCTCATCGGCCCGCCTCCGCCATGTTCCTGAGTGTGGCCCGCGCACCCTCGACCGCGAGCAGCAATCCCTGGCGAAGATGCTGGAGCGCGAAGATGTCCGCCTCTTCGCTCCATTCGTCCATGAAGATCTTCTTATATTCCAGCGTCATGACACAGGCATCCGGCCCGTAGATGCTGTGCAGCCATTCAGGAAAATTGCCACCATCTTCCCAGCGGACGTTGATGCCGACCGATGGCGCGCTGCCATTCACCGGCACGCTGCCCAGCGTCTCGGCAAATTGATCCAGCAGATCGCCGTAGACATCCTTGTTCAGCGTGGTCGCGCCGATATCGATATCCGGGTTCTTTTCGGCCGGGGCAGGCGCGCCATCCGGCCCTTCGCGTTTGAAATTATAGCTGTGAATGTCGAGGAGCAGGATGCGGCCATGCTCCTTGATCCGATCATCGCACAACCGCCGCATCGCGCGGTAAAAGCGATCGTGAATCTCGCGGCTCTTCTCCATAAGCTCATCGGGCAGCGCGTCGTCCCAGATGCGCAAGTCCCAGGTCTTGGCCGGATCGCGTGTGATGCAGATATCGCGCGGGCGATTGAGATCGCATTCGAAGCGCGAGACATTGGCGCGCACGCTGGTATCGGCCACGGTCAGGAAGTAATCGGTGAGAGGGTCTTCCTCGCGCAGGCGGCCCTTGTCCTCGATCGCAAGATAAGGCTTCAGCTCTTCGCGGATGCGATGTCCGGAATGGATGGCGGTGGCGATGATAGGGCCTTCGCCGGTCTGGACCTGCCAGTCGGCCCCATCGGGCGTGGTTGTATCGGGAGAGTAACGGTTCATATGCCCACCAATGGGCGGGCGCGCGATTGGTTCACCGGGCCGCGCCGCCGGGCGTTCCCTAATCCGCTAAGGGCGGCGCTTATTCGCTAGGGGCTTGGCTTATTCCCCTGCGAACGCGATCAGGTGCCGTTCGTCGATGCCCGCTTCGCGCAACCGGGCTGCGCCGCCCAGATCGGGCAGGTCGATCACGAACAGCGCCGTCTCCACCACCGCGCCTGCGCCGCGCAGCAGCTCTACCGCTGCAAGCGCCGTGCCGCCGGTCGCGATCAGGTCATCCACCAGCAGCACGCGCTGGCCGGGCCCCACGGCATCGGCATGCATTTCAATCCGGTCGGTGCCATATTCGAGCATATAGTCGATGCCCACGCGCTGGCCCGGCAACTTGCCCGGCTTGCGCAGCATGATTTTGCCAAGGCCCAGTACGTAGGACAGGGCCGAGGCAATGATGAAGCCGCGCGCCTCGAGCCCTGCGATCAGATCATAGTCTTCCCCTTCGACCAGCGCGGCGAGCCGATCGATCGTCTGCCGGAACCCATCGCCATCAAGAAGCAGGGTGGAGATATCGCGAAACAGGATGCCGGGCTTGGGATGATCGGGAATGGTCCGCACCAGCGCGGCGAGATCGGCGTTATCGGTCGCGGAGGCATCGGTCATCGGCATCTATTCCGGCGTCGGGAGAGGAGCTTTCGTGAAGCCGCACGCCCCGCGCCTGTCAAGCGAAGCGATGGAGCAACGTCCGCCGGATATCGTAATTCGATAAATCCGCTTGCCAGCCTGCGAGATCAGATATATCGAAAATCGATAAGTGATTTATCGGAGGACAATATGAACGAACCCATGAACGACGGCGTTCTGAAGGCTGCCGCCATCATCATCCTGATCTTTCGCACGCTGATGTGGATTGCGTTCGGTGCCCTCCTGATCCTTCTTCCGGTCCTGTGGATCTATGGCGGCAATCTCGACAGCGAGATCCTGAAGGCCGGTGCAGACTCGTCCGATCCGATGATAAAGATGATGATAAGCGCCGTGGTGGCAGGGGCGGCTGCGGTGATCTTCCTTTTCATTCGTTTCCTCACCGAACTGCAGGGCATCGTCGCTTCGGTGGGGCAGGGCGATCCGTTCGCGCGGGAGAATGCGCGGCGGTTACGGCGAATGGCCTGGCTCGCGCTGGCGATGGAGATAGGTGCCGTCGTGCTGGGGCTGATCGGCCTGTGGGCGGCCGCTTATTCAGACAAGATCGATATCGATTTCGACATTTCGGTTACGGGCATCCTGCTCATCTTACTTTTGTTCGTGCTGGCCCGGGTGTTCGAGCGCGGCGCGGACATGCGCGAGGAAATCGAGGCCACGGTCTAATGGCAATTCAAGTGCGCCTCGATGATCTTCTGCACGAGCGACGGATGACGCTGACCGAATTGGCTGACCGCGTTGGAATCACGCTTGCTAATCTGTCGATCCTGAAGACGGGCAAGGCCAAAGCCGTGCGTTTTTCAACGCTGGAGGCAATTTGCGATGCGTTGGATTGTCAGCCGGGTGATCTTTTGATATATTCGCCCTAAGGGAGAATAGCATGCCGAAACTTGGTGTTTTGTTGCTCGCGGGGGCTCTGCTCGGCCTTGCTGGTTGTGCGGAACAGAGCGAAAGCGGACATAAGGAGAAGCCGACCTACTCCATCCCCGTGCCACTGGCCTGAGCCACTTCTCTTTCGCAAGCTATTAAGGCGGCCCCGCGGGAGCCGCCTTTTTTGTGCCCGAAGGCGGGCGCGCCTTGCGAGTCGCGGAGCCAATAAAAAAAGGCGGCCTCCACCGGGGAGACCGCCCTTTTTCGTAATCATGTTCCGGCCCGGGAGGCCGGAGCTGAATTACTTCAGCTCGACGGTGCCGCCGGCTGCTTCGATCTTGCTCTTGATCTCTTCGGCTTCGGCCTTGTTCACGCCTTCCTTGATCGGCTTGGGCGCGCCTTCGACGAGAGCCTTGGCATCGGTGAGGCCCAGGCCGGTGATGGCGCGGACTTCCTTGATGACCTGGATCTTCTTGCCACCGTCGCCGGTGAGAACCACGTCGAACTCGTCCTTTTCTTCGGCTGCGGCTTCACCGCCACCAGCTGCCGGGGCCGCAACGGCCACGGCTGCGGACGCGGACACGCCCCACTTCTCTTCGAGGGCCTTGGAAAGCTCGGCGGCTTCCAAGACGGTGAGTTCGCTCAGCTGTTCTACGAGCTTTTCGATGTCTGCCATGTTCAATACGCTCCGTTTTTCTAATCTATCTACGCCGCTGCCAGAAGGGCAGCCGGCTTTGGTTCAATGGTAGTTTTATGCGGCTTCCTTGGCGCCATAGGCACCGAAGACGCGGGCCAGCTGGCCGGCCGGCTCGGCGACGACGCGGGCGATCTTGGTTGCCGGAGCCTGGATGAGGCCGACGATCGTTCCACGCAGTTCATCGAGCGAGGGCATGGACGCCAGGGCTTTGACACCGTCCGCATCGAGCAGGGTCTCACCCATCGCACCGCCGACAATTTCAAGCTTGTCGTTGGTCTTGGCGAACTCGATCGCAACCTTGGCGGCAGCGACGGGGTCCGACGATGTGGCGAGCGCCGTCGGACCGGTCAGCATGTCGCTGATCTGGCCGTAGGGCGTTCCGTCGAGAGCGATACGGGCAAGGCGGTTCTTGGCGACCTTGTAGCTGGCGCCGGCTTCACGCATCTGAGAGCGCAGTTCGGTGGACGCTGCCACCGTAAGCCCCAGATTGCGCGTGACGACGACCACGGCAGCATCGTTGAACGTGGCGTTCAGCGATTCAACCGACTCGGTCTTTTCAGCACGGTTCATGCTTTTCTCCTTGTCCATGAAGAGCCGATCGGAATCGGTTCTCCACACGCGAAAATCGAACAGGGCAGCGGGCCGCCCGGCTCGTTACGATATGTCCGTGGGGAAAAGGTGAGCCACGCGCCGCCGCGAAGAACGGGATGCGATGGCAGGGGCGGCGGTGCCGCGCCCAAATTTCAACTGTCCCCGTCTAGGCTGGAAATTAAGCCCCCCAAATCAGGGGCACCGGCTGTCTCGGACGGTGAGCGACCGGCAGGGCCGATCAGTCGGGGCGGGTAATTAGCGTTCGGCGCGGTAAAGTCAAGCGCAGCTCCGTAGGACTGCCCGCCCACCGAACCTATGTTGAATGGAAAAATGCGCGGGCGGCGCGAACTGTGCAAGGCGGCGGACGTTGCCCTTTCCGAACCCCCAAAGGAAAGGCACGCACTCATGAGCGACAAGCAGCATTTCATCGAGCCCATCGACGAAGAGCCCCGGATGCCGGGCTCCGAAGCGGACATGGATGACAAGCCGGAATGGCGTCCACGTTATGCCGGTTCGGACCGGCTAACGGGCAAGACCGCGATCGTTACCGGCGCGGACAGCGGCATCGGCCGCGCTGTCGCCGCACTGTTCGCGCGCGAAGGCGCCGATATCGCGATCGTCTATTATGCCGAAGAGGAAAGCGAGGACGCGCGCCGCAGCAAACAAATCGTCGAAGAAGAAGGACGCAAGGCGATCCTCCTGCGCGGAGATCTCGGCGACAGCGAGTTCGCGCGCGACGTGGTTCAGCAAGTGATGGACGAGTTCGGCCAGCTGGATCTGCTGATCAACATCGCGGGCGAACAGCATCCCGATTACAATCTGGAGGATATTACGGAAGAGCAGCTGCGCCGCACCTTCCAGTCCAACATCTTTTCCATGTTCTTCCTGACCCAGGCCGCTCTGCCGCACATGAAAAAGGGCGCGGCGATCGTGAACTGCACCAGCGTCACCATGTATCAGGGGCAGCCGATCCTGCTCGATTACAGTTCGACCAAGGGGGCGATCACCGCTTTCACGCGCTCTTTAAGCCAGAATGTAATGGACCGCGGTATTCGCGTGAACGCCGTTGCGCCCGGCCCGATCTGGACGCCGCTCAACCCTTATGGCGGTCAGCCACCGGAAGAGATGGACGATTTCGGTGAAGACACGCCCATGGGGCGTCCCGGCCAGCCCAATGAGGTGGCGCCGAGCTTCCTGTTCCTTGCTTGCGAGGATGCCAGCTATATGAGCGGCCAGGTGCTCCACCCGAACGGCGGCATGATCGTTCAGAGCTGACGCGGTTCCCGATAAGCCCGCGACCGCGTCGTCACCCGGCGACGCGGTCGATCACTTCGTCGATCGCTGTGTAAACCGCATCGAGCTGCTCCTCGCTGATGCAATAAGGCGGCATCACATAGACCGTGTTGCCCAGCGGACGCAGCAGCACGCCGCGTTCGCGGAACATTGCAAGCATCCTGGGTGCAAGGTCTGACAGATAGCCCTCTGCCGCGCCGACATCGACTGCGGTGATCGTGCCGAGTTGGCGGGGATTGCGCACGGCGGGATGCCGGGCGAGCGTGGCCAGCCGCTCCGTCTGCCGCTGCGCCAAAGTAGCGATTCGCTCGCGCACCGGCTCTTCGCGCCAGATCGCGAGGTTGGCATTGGCCGCGGCACAGGCGATGGGGTTGGCGGTGTAGCTGGACGAATGAAAGAACATGCGCCCGCGATCCTGGCTGAAATGCGCTTCGTAGATCGGCTCGCTCGCCATCGTCACCGCCAGCGGGATCGCGCCGCCGGTGAGGCCCTTGGAGAGGCAGAGGATGTCGGGTACAACCCCGGCTTGTTCGCAAGCCAGCAGCGTGCCGGTGCGGCCCCAGCCGGTCATTACCTCATCGGCGATGAATAGCGTGCCGTACGTCGCGCAGATGCGTGCCATTTCGGCCAGGGTGTCTGCGCCATATGTCAGCATGCCGCCCGCGCCGAGCAGCAGCGGCTCGACGATGAAAGCGGCGGCACCTTCGCGGCAGGCGGCATCGAGCGCGTCCAGCGCCGCCTGCTCCGCGCCCGTGGCGGGAAAAGGGATGGAGGTGACGTCGAACAGCAGCGGCTGATAGGCGCGGTTGAACGCGCCGCGCGCGCCGACCGACATCGTCCCGATCGTATCGCCATGATAGCCATGGTCCATCACGACGATGCGGTGCCGCTCCTCACTGCGATGCAGCCAGTAGCCGAGCGCCATTTTCAGCGCGACTTCGACGCTGGTGGAACCGGAATCGGAGAAGAACACGCGCGTCAGGCTGTCGGGCATGATGGCGCGCAAACCCGCTGCCAGCGTCTCGGCAGGCTCGTGCGTCCAGCCCGCGAAAATGATCTGGTCCAGCCGCGCGGCCTGATCGGCGATGGCGGCGGCGATCCGCGGGTTTGCGTGGCCGTGCGTCGTCACCCACCAGGAGGAAATGGCGTCGATCACCTCTGCGCCGTCCTCCAGCTGCAATACCGCACCTTTGGCGGAGGCAACCTGGGGGATCGGCTCGCGAAGGCCATGCTGCGTGAACGGGTGCCAGATGGAGGAGCGGGTCATGCGAATTGCTCCAGTTCGAACGCACTCGCAAAGGCGGTGGCCAGAGTCTGAGGCGTGAGCGGATCGAGCAGCGGCAGGCGGCCCAGCCGCGGCACGCCGCCGATCGCGCAGATGGTAGCCTCGCTGTCCGGTTCCGGTTCGCCGATGAAGGAGATGCCGAGGATGGATACTTTGCGCGAACGCAGGGCCTCGATCGTCAGCAGGCTGTGATTGATCGTGCCGAGCGCGGTGCGCGCGACGATGATGGTGGGGGCTCCCCAACGTGCGAAGAGATCGGCGTAAAGCAGATCGCGCGTCACCGGCACCAGCGCGCCGCCCGCGCCCTCGACCACCAGCGGCCCCGCAATATCCGGCAAATCGAGCTGTGCCGGATTGATCGTCACGCCGTCGATCTCGGCCGCGCGATGCGGCGAGCAGGGCGTGGTGAGGCGGAAAGCCTCGGGCAGAATCTTGTCTTTTGGCACACCCAAGGCGGCAACGCGGCCGCTGTCGCTGCCGTCGTCCAGGCCCGCCTGCACCGGCTTCCAGTAATGCGCCCCCAGCGCAGCGGCGAGGCCCGCGGCAAAGACGGTCTTGCCGATATCGGTATCGGTGCCGGTGACGACGAGAGGGCGGTTCATAGAAGCTCCTTCAAGGTATCGGCCAGCGCGTGGATCGCGGCCTCGTCGGTGTTGAGCGTGATCGAAACTCGCAACCGCGCGGTGCCGGGTGGCACCGAGGGCGGGCGGATGCCGCGCACGTCGAAACCGCGGGCCTGCAACGCGGCGGCGACGGTCATGGTCCGGGCGTCGTCGCCCAAGATGATGGGCTGGATATGCGTTCCGCTTGGCGTGATGCCGAGCGGTCCGAAGGCGGTCTTTGCGGCGTCGATCAATGTCCGCAGGCGTGTCCGGCGCTCATCCTCTACCGCCGTCGCTGCCAGTGCCGCGCGCACGACCGCCGCCATGAGCGGGGAGGGGGCGGTGGAGAAAATGAAGCTGCGGCCCCGGTTGATCAGGAAATCGCGCAACGGCGCGGGCGCCAGAATCAGCGCGCCTTCGCAGCCCAAAGCCTTGCCGCAGGTGGCCAGAAGCACCGCATTATCGTGGCCCTGAAGCCCGGCAGCGAGGCCCCGTCCCTGCGGGCCACAGGCGCCCACGGCATGCGCCTCGTCGACCAGCAGCATGGTGCCCTCGCGTTCTGCCAATGCGACGAACTCGGCCACCGGCGCTGTATCTCCGTCCATGCTGTAGAGCGTCTCGAACGCAATCCAGACGGTGCCGCGCCCGCCCTCGCGCCGCCACGTCGCAATCGCAGCGGCGGCGGCGGCCACATCATTATGCTCGAACGAACGGGCCGGGGCGCGGGATAGGCGCATCCCCTCATGCGCGCTGGCATGGATTAGGGCGTCGTAGAGAATCAGATCATCCGGTTGCGGCAGCGTGGCGAACAGCAGGCTGTTGGCGGCAAATCCTGACCCCACATAGAGCGCCGATGGCGCGCCGAAGAAGCGCGCAGCCTCTTCTTCCAGCGCCTGATGTTCTGAACCGTGACCGCGCAGCAGCCGCGACCCGCCCGAACCCAACGGCACCCCGCGTTCGAGCGCAGCGATCGCCGCGCCGCGCAAAACGTCCGACCCGGCGAGGCCGAGATAGTCGTTGGACGAAAAATCCCGGCCCGCGGGCAGGGCGAGCGCGCGGCGACGGCCCGCCTGTTCCAGACGCTGAATATCCTGCTGGTAGAAATCGGAAAGTGTCACGGCGGCACCGTCCCTAAGCGAGGCGAGCCGGGCTGCAAAGGCTTGCCGCGCCGGACGACTGCTAAGCCAGCGGGTGGAACGGCGGGCCCACCCATGCGTCCTCCATTTGTCTCTCCCAGCACAGGAAAATCCCATGAAAGTTCTCATCGCCGGCGCCACCGGTCTTACCGGCCAGCGCGTCGTCCGCCAGTTGCTCGATGCCGGTCACCAGCCCGTCGCGCTCGTCCGCGACAGCTCCGATACCTCCGTGCTCGCCGATGGCTGCGAAACGCGCGACGGTGATCTCACCGATCTGGCGGACGATGTCTGCGACGGCATGGACGCGGTGATCTTCGCCGCCGGTTCGGGCGGCAGCACCAGCGCCGAAATGACCGACAAGGTAGACCGCGACGGTGCGATCGCCTTGATCGACCGCGCGAAGGCGGCGGACGTGAAACGTTTCGTGATGCTGAGCTCGCGCGGTGCGGAGAACCCCGATCCGGACTCCAAACTGTACCATTATCTGCAGGCCAAGCACGCGGCGGACGAGCATCTGAAGGCATCGGGGCTTGTTTATTTCATTGTCCGCCCGGTGACGCTGACGAAGGAAGAGGGCAGCCGGGACATCCGCATGGGCGAAGACGTCGATATCGAGGGCAAAGCGGCGCGGGGCGACGTGGCGGCGGTTCTGGTGCGTGCGCTCGACGACGATGCGCTGAAGAACAAGGCCTATCTGATGGATTCCGCAGACGCCTGATATGAAGAAGGCCGGGCGTCGCCGCCCGGCCTCTTTTCGATCTCAGATCGGTTTTTGGCGCTTATGCGCCGGGGACGTCGGCCAGATCGACCTTCACGCCCGGGCCCATGCTGCTGCTGAGCGAGACCTTGCGGACATATTTGCCCTTGGAGCCGCTCGGCTTGGCCTTGGCGATCGCGTCGGTGAACGCGTCGAAGTTCTTGCGCAGTTCGGCATCGGGGAAGCTGGTCTTGCCCAGCGAACCGTGGATGATGCCGGCCTTTTCGACGCGGAACTGCACCTGACCGGCCTTGGCGGCCTTCACGGCGCCCTCGACATCGGGGGTGACGGTGCCAAGCTTCGGGTTCGGCATCAGGCCCTTGGGACCCAGTACCTTGCCGAGGCGGCCGACAACGCCCATCATGTCCGGCGTCGCGATGACGCGGTCATAATCGAGATTACCGGCCTGCATGTCTTCCATCAGGTCTTCGGCGCCAACCTTGTCGGCACCCGCAGCGGTTGCCGCTTCAGCCTTGTCGCCGCGCGCGAACACCGCAACCTTCATCTCCTTGCCGGTGCCGGCGGGGAGCGAAACCATGCCGCGGACCATCTGGTCGGCGTGACGCGGATCGACGCCCAGGTTCATGGCGACCTCGACCGACTCGTCGAACTTGGCGGTGGCGAGTTCCTTCACCAGCGCGATGGCCTCATCGACGCCGTAGAGCTTTTCGCTGTCGACCTTGCCCTCGAGGGCCTTCTGCTTCTTCGTCTGCTTTGCCATTATCTCAGCCCTCCACCACTTCGAGGCCCATCGACGTAGCGGAGCCCTCGATGATCTTGGTTGCCGCTTCGATGTCGTTCGCGTTCAGATCCTTGAACTTCGTTTCGGCGATTTCCTGCAGCTGGCTGCGCTTGATCTTGCCGATGAAGCCCTTGCCGGTGGTGCCGGAGCCCTTCTTCAGATTGGCGGCCTTCTTGATCAGGAAGCTCGCCGGGGGCGTCTTCGTGATGAAGGTGAAGCTGCGATCCGCATAGACCGTGATCTTGGTCGGGATCGGCATGCCCTTTTCAAGTTCCTGCGTGGCGGCGTTGAACGCCTTGCAGAATTCCATGATGTTCACGCCGCGCTGACCGAGCGCAGGGCCGATCGGCGGGGAGGGGTTGGCGGCGCCCGCGGGCACCTGCAGGTTGATGAAACCCGTTACTTTCTTGGCCATGATGGCCTCCTTTCATTCTACCGAGCGCGCATTGACGAGCCCGATCAACTAAGCGGTATTAGCGGCAGATCATCACCTGCCTCCCGCGCGGTACACCCGCTCCCAGAGGGAGAGGGAATTCTTGGAAGCGCGCGCCCTTAGCGCATGCGCCGGTCCGGCAACAGCCGGAAAGCTTATTTTGCGAGTTCGACCTGTTCGAAGTCGAGTTCCACCGGCGTGGCACGGCCGAAAATGGAAACCGACACCTTCACGCGGTTCTTTTCGAAATCCAGCTCTTCCACCACGCCGTTGAAGCTGGCGAACGGACCGTCGAGAACCTTGACCTGATCGCCAATCTCGTAATCGACCGAGACCTTCTTCTTCGGTGCGTTGGCGGCTTCCTCCTTGGTGTTGAGGATGCGCGCGGCTTCGCTTTCGCTGATCGGCTGCGGCTTGGTCGCGCCCAGGAAGCCGGTTACTTTCGGCGTGTTCTTGACGACGTGATAGACATCGTCCGTCATCTCCAGCTTCGCCAACACATATCCGGGGAAGAACTTGCGTTCGGACTGAACCTTCTTGCCGCGGCGAACCTCGGTCACGGTTTCGGTCGGCACTTCGACCGATTCGACGAGCTGCGACAGGCCGAGGCGCTCGGCTTCCGCGATGATCGCGTCGCGCACCTTGTTCTCGAAACCGGAATAGGCGTGGATGATGTACCAGCGTTGCATCGGGTCTAAAATCTTTCTCGTTCAGCCGGCGAGCGACAGCAGGAAGTTCACGATCGCGTTGAAGATCGCATCGACGCTGGTGAAGAACACCGCGAGAATCGCCGTCATGATCAGCACCATGATCGCGGTCTGCGTCGTCTCCTGGCGCGTCGGCCAGACGACCTTCGACACCTCGGTGCGCACCTGGCGGAAGAACTCTCCGGGATTGGTCTTGGCCATAGCCTCGTTCGCCTCAGTCATTTCGTGTCTTGCCGGTAAGCGGGATCGCTCCGGGACGCTTTGTCCGGAGCGATATAGGCCCGCATGTCGGAAGAGCCAGCCCTTTAGCGCGCGCGAGGGCCGATGGCAAGGCTTCGCGGCGGCGCACAGGATCGGGAAAGTCCGGGCGGTGGCAGGAGTGGAGGGATTCGAACCCCCGGCATTCGGTTTTGGAGACCGACGCTCTACCAGCTGAGCTACACTCCTATCGCCGGAAGGCGCACCGCTTAGCCGGGGGCGGGGGGAAGGGCAAGGGTGAAGGTTGCCGATTGCCTATCCGCTGGCCGCTCCACTGGTGCTGCGCGCGGCGGGCGCTATAAGACGGCGCGATGCCGCTCGACCTCGAACTTCTCGTCATGGCCTATGCGAACGGCGTCTTTCCGATGTCCGATGCGCGCGACGATCCGGAAACTTTCTGGATCGAGCCGGAACGGCGCGCCATCATTCCGCTCGATGGTCTGAAACTATCGGGATCGCTAAGGAAAGTGATCCGGCAGGACCGGTTCACGGTAACTACGGACAGGGCCTTCCCGCAGGTGATTGCGATGTGCGCCGAAAGCGCCGCCGATCGCCGCGAGACATGGATCAACGCGGAGATCGAGAACGCCTTCACTGCCATGCACGCCCATAGGCTGGCCCATAGCGTCGAATGCTGGCGGAACGGCGAGCTGGTTGGTGGGCTTTACGGCCTCGCACTCGGCCGGGCCTTTTTCGGTGAGAGCATGTTCAGCAGGGCGACGGATGCGTCCAAGGTGGCGCTCGCCTGGTTGGTCGCGCGGCTTCGCGTCGGCGGCTTCCGGCTGCTCGACTGCCAGTTCATGACCGATCACCTGAAAAGCCTTGGCGCGGTGGAGATCAGCCAGCAGGCCTATCTATCGCTTCTGGCCAAGGCGGTGCCGCGCGATCCGCGGGCGGCCATCGGCGCGGCTGGCGGAGCCGCTCAGGCGGCGGTGTCGGCGCCGCCCGTGCCCGGCATCTCGGCATCATCCGGCGCTTCCTCGACCGTGGGAGACTGGTCTTCGCTCGACCGGCTATTGGCACCGGATGGGCTTTCGGTGGTGACGCCGTCCAGTTCGGCATCCTCGCCCGGGAAACTCATTCTGCAATCCTTGACCCAAACGTCGTAGAGTCCGCTTTCGACCACATTGGCCGCAGGATGGTTCTTGAAAAGCCAGCCGGAAAAAACGCGCTTGAACTGATCCGGTCCGTTCTGGCCGCTGCGTTTGGCATTCACGAAAAGCTGCACGAAGCCGCCGGCATCCGCATAGGTTTCCCACGGCGCGGTCTTCTCGCAGGCGCGCAGGCGAATGATCACCTGATTGCCGATGCGCACCGACTCGCCCGGCTTCAGTTCGTAATCCTGGGATTTGCCGTTACGCTTGTTCAGGAAGCCGATCACCGCGACGCGCTCGGCCATCGGGGTGCCGATCCCCTCGGTCACCGGTTCCACGCCGAGATTGCCTTTAGCAGCCTCGACCGTGGCGGAAGCGCGCGGCTGCGGAAGCTGGTCCTCATTATTGCCGCAGCCGGAAAGCAGAGCGGCCGCGCCGAGGACCAAGGCCGGGGCGCCGAAGGCGGCTGCGCGCCTCATGCGTCGCCGGGCGTCCATGCCTCATAATCGCCGGTGGCACGCGCGCGCTTGCCGCCACGTTCCAGCGCACCGGCCGGACGATAGGCGCGGTCCGTGCCGGTCAGGTTGCCGGTCGGCTCCTTTTCCCAGATGCGCGCAGGAGGCAGAAAGCTTTCCGGCTCTTCATCATAGGTGCCGTGCAGCCAGCCATGCCATTCGGGCGGCACGCGGCTGGCGTCGTTCGCGCCATTGTAGATGACCCAGCGCCGTTCGGGCTGGCCCTCTTTTGCTTCCTTGCGAAAATAGACATTGCCCAAATGGTCCTCACCGACGCGAGAACCGTGGCGGGCATTGTAGATCGCCGTGCCGATGGTGGCACCGTTCCACCAGGTGAAGATTTTGCCGAGAAAGGACATGGGCTAGCCGATTAAGCGGAGCGAGCCGCTGGCGCAATGGGGAATGGTCCTTGCAGAGGCGTACAAGGTTTCGCGGGCGCGGTGCCGATCAGTCCTCGTTCGCGGCCCAGCGCACCGTATCGCCCGGCGCGATGCCGAGAGCGGCCGCCCGTCCGCCCGCCAGTTCGAGCACTGCGATGACCGGCTCGCCCGATGCGTGCGGGCTTTCATCATAAGGCACGGCATTGGCGGCAATACTCTCGATCGTCCCGTCGCGCCGGATGAAAAGGAGGTCGAGTGGGATGACCGTGTTCTTCATCCAGAAGCTGGCCACACGTTCGCGCGGGAAGGGGAAGAGCATGCCCCGGTCGCCCGCCAGATCGGTGCGGAACATCAGCCCGCGGGCCTGTTGTTCGGGCGTTTCGGCCACTTCCACGGTGAAGGGAAGTGTCTTGCCGCCGCTCTGGATACAGAGCTGAACCTGCCGGAGACCTGCCTCGGAAGCGTCTGCAGGCGTACCAGGCGCGCAGGTTGCATCGCCACCGGTTTGTGCAGCGTCTTGCTGATTGCCCGGTGCGCCCTGCGAGCAGGCGGCCAGCAGCGCCAGCGCGCTGGCAAGAGCGATCGGCCCGCGCATCGGAGCGATCAGACCCGGTGATCCTGCCGCACGGTCACGGCGAGTGGACCTTTCTTGCCCTCGCCAATCTGCACCATCAGCCGGTCGTCTGGGCTGGCCGGGCCCATACCCGCCTCGCGCAGGGTCTCCATGTGAAGGAAAATGTCATCCGCCACGTCGGGCGATTCGAGGAAGCCATAGCCGCGCACCCGGCTGAACCATTTTACCGTAGCCGAGATAAAGCTGTCGTCGCTGTCGATGGCGTGCAGGCGGTGTTCGTGATGACGGTGGGCGCGGTCGCTCTCTTCGGCGCATTCCGGATCGAAGGAGATAAGTTCGACAACATGGCGGCCTTTGGGGCCGTCGCGAAATGTGCATTCAACGTCGCAGCCTTCGGGAAGATCGCGGCGCCCATGCGGCTCGATCGTCGAGCAATGGATCAGGATGTCGTCGCTGCCGTCGTCGGGAATGATAAAGCCGAAGCCGCGCCGGCGGTCGAACCATTTGATCTGCCCGCTAGCGCGAAGCATCTGGGTGGTTCCACCCGGCTGGTTGTCATTGGCATCCGCAGGATGGTCCATATCGGCCGGTCTGCTTTCCAGCGGCATCACGCACGCTCCTCTGGTCATTCCCAATACCCGGTGCCTGACCGCCTGCGCGGTAAGGACCACAAAGCCAGCCGGCGACTGACATTTGTTTAGTTTTATACGCCTACCACGAAATCCTCAGAGCAGCGAGAAATTTAAGGATTAGCGTCCGAAAGCAACGGTTTCCGTAACGCAATTCCGGTGCTTATTCATACGGATCCGGTTCGGATCCTGGCGGCGACTCGACGAACAGTCGTGCCAGTCTCAGATCATGCCCTGCCCGCAGAAAGGCGGCGATCTGCTTCTGTCGCCGGTCCGGATCGGCCGCTTCGGCGGCGAACGGACCGATGCGGCGCTTGCGCGCGAAGCGGCGGGCGCTGTCGAAGGCGGCGGCGCGCGCTTCTTCCTCCGCCGCGGCCCGGTCCTGCTCTTCTATTCCCGCGGCATATAGCGCCTCGCCCACCCGCCGTACGCCATAGCCGCGCGCGGTGAGGGAGCGCGCTTTCATGCCGGCATAGACCTCGTCGTCCACGAAGCCGAGTTCGTCCATTTTTGAAACGAGCGCATCGATATCGGGTGTGCCTTCATCCTCCCACCCGCGTTCGCGCAATTTGCGCGCAAGATAGGAGCCGAGCTTGTGACGGGAGGTTGCGTAGCGCCCGACATAGCGTATCGCGAGCTCCCGCAGGCGCTCTTCGTCCAGCGGCCGGAGTGGCTTGCGGCGGCGCTCGGACGATTGCAGATTGTTACGCACGCCACCTTCCTGCCATAAGCGGGCCGGATTTTGAACTTGTAACCCCGCCATGTAGCGGTGCATGGAACGCTTTTATGCTCGCGACGTCTCGCCGTACGCGCGTGGAGGGGAGGCTGAACCCGTGTTCGGGGGAGGTCGATCGAAGGTTGAGATACATATGAATGAACTGGTTTCCACCCCCACGCGGGACGATCTGGAGCGACGCTTCTCCGATTTCGATACGCTGGGAGGGGCTCTGGATTACGCGGCGAGCGGTGTGCGCGGGCTGAATTTTCACGACATGCGCGGAAAGCTCGCGCGGCCTTATCCCTATCGCGATCTGCGTGAGGATGCGTTGGCGGCTGCGCGGCGCCTGATCGCTGCCGGAGTGAAGCCTAAGGACCGGGTGGCCCTGATTGCGGAGACCGGGGCCGATTTCGCTGCACTGTTTTTTGGCGCGATCTATGCCGGTGCCTGGCCGGTGCCGCTGCCCTTGCCCACCAGCTTCGGTGGGCGCGATCATTATGTGGACCAGCTTTCGGTTCAGCTGAAGAGCTGCGATCCGGCGATCCTGCTTTACCCTGCAGAGCTTGGCGAGATGGCGGGCGCTGCGGCCGATCTGTGCGGCTTCAAGAGCATAAGCTGGGAAGATTTCGCCGGCGCCGCGGAAAGCAGCGATCCGCTGCCCGAGGCCGGGCCGGACGACATTGCCTATCTGCAATATTCCAGCGGCTCGACCCGCTTTCCGCACGGCGTTGCCGTTTCGCACAAGGCCGTGCTTAGCAATCTGGCGGCGCATGGCCATGGCATGAAGCTGGAGCCTGCAGACCGCTGCGTTTCCTGGCTTCCCTGGTATCATGACATGGGTCTGGTCGGCTGCTTCCTCTCGCCGGTCGCCAATCAGGTTTCCACCGATTATCTGAAGACGGAAGATTTCGCCCGTCGCCCGCTCGCCTGGCTGGACATGATTTCCGCGGCGGACGGCACGGTGCTGAGTTATTCGCCCACCTTCGGCTATGACATCTGCGCGCGTCGCATCGGCAGCCAGTCCAAGGTATCCGAACGCTTCAATCTCGCGCGCTGGCGCGTGGCGGGCAACGGCGCGGACATGATCCGCCCGGATGTGATGCAGGCTTTCACGGATGCGTTCGCGCCCGCCGGCTTCAACTCCAAATCTTTCCTGCCGAGCTACGGCCTTGCCGAAGCGACCTTGGCGGTATCGATCATGCCGCCGGGCGAGGGCATTGTGGTGGAGCTGGTCGAGGAAACCGAACTTAGCGGCGAAAGCGGTGAAGACGGGCGGCCCAAGCGTTTCCGTTCCATCGTCAATTGCGGGAAACCCGTGCTGGGCATGGAAGTCGAGATCCGCTCCGACAGCGGCGAAGTGCTGCCTGAGCGCTCGGTCGGTAAAGTCTGGTGCCGTGGGTCTTCCGTCATGGAAGGCTATTTCCGCGATGAGGAGGCGACCGACGCCTGCATGGTCGGCGGCTGGCTCGATACGGGCGACATGGGCTATGTGTCCGCAGGTTACGTTTACATCGTCGGCCGCGCCAAGGACATGATCATCATCAACGGCAAGAACCACTGGCCGCAGGACATCGAATGGGCGGTGGAACAGCTTGCCGGGTTCAAGGCCGGGGACATCGCAGCCTTCGCGATCACCACGCCCGGCGGCGAGGAAACGCCTGCAGTTCTGGTGCAGTGCCGCACCTCCGATGATGCCGAGCGTGCGCGCCTGCGCGATGCGATCCGCGAAAAGGTCCGCTCGGTCATCGGTATGAACTGCGTGGTAGAGCTTGTACCCCCGCGCACGTTGCCGCGCACCAGTTCGGGCAAACTCAGCCGGGCCAAGGCACGCAATCTGTATCTTTCGGGCGAAATACAGCCTTATTCGATCGCAGCCTGAAGCGCGCCGGTCATTTTTCGCATTTCACGGCTGATCGGGTGATGGCTTACTTTTGAGTAACCATCGCGGGGTATACAGCTCCCCGTGACTGAACTGATCTCTCCATCGCCGCACCCCGATCGCGTGCCGTTCATGGCGCTGCTGGGCCTGAACCGGTCCGGTACGATGGACTGGGGCCATGTGCGCGCGATCCAGCTGGAAAATCTGCGCGATAAGTCGCTGATGCGTCTGATCGCCAGCCTCGGTACGATGCTCGTCATCGACCTGCTGTTCTTTGCCGACCATGACCTTTTGATCCTGGGGGGTTGGTCGCTGGCAGTGATCTTTTTGCAGTTGCACGTGTACCGCGCCAATATGCGCGGAGACTTTATCGGTCGGAAGACGGTGAGCCTGCGCGAATTGCAGTCTGTCCAGCTTCGCGCCATCGGGCCTGCCGTGCTCTGGGGGGCACTACTGATCTATTGCGGCCTAGAAGGGTCTTCGCGGGACCTGATTCTCGCTTATGCTGTCTTGCTCACGCTGATGGTGGGCTCGGCCACGATGATGGCGACGGTACCGCTGTCCACCATCATCTTCGTCTCGGTCACCGGAATGAGCGCCTGCGCCGCCTTTTTTCTGGCCGAGCAGGTCGTAATCGCAGCTTCCAGTCTGGGCGTCACGGTGCTGCTGATTTTCGCAGCCCTTAATTCGGCGCGCAATCATGTCGGCGAGCATCTCGCGCGGCTGACACTCTTGGAAAAGAGCGAGACGGTGAGCCTACTGCTGCGCGAATTCGAAGACAGCGGGGCTGACTGGCTGTGGCAGACTGATACCGCGCGCCGCGTATCGCGTGTGAGCCCGCGCTTTGCCTATGCGCTGGGGCGGGACGCCTCGGATATTGACGGCCTGCCCTTCCTTCAGCTTGTGGCGGGCGAAGCGTGGGAGAGCGGCGATTTTCCGCCCGCGCTGCATCTACTTGCCGAAAAATTGAACAAGCGCGAGGCGTTCAGCGACCTGCTGGTGCCGGTCATGATCGACGATCGGCAATTGTGGTGGGAGCTTTCGGCATCGCCGCGGCTGGGAGAGGATGGCAGTTTCCTTGGGTTTCGCGGCGTGGGTTCGGACGTTACCGCGCAGCAGGAAAGCCAGAAGAAAATCTCGCATCTCGCCCGGTTCGATACTCTGACGGGCCTGCCCAACCGCCTGCAGCTGACCGAGGCGCTAGGCGAAGCAATGCGCGATGCGGACAAATGGCGTTCGCGCTGCTGCTTCCTGATGATCGATCTGGACCGGTTCAAGGCGGTTAACGATACGCTGGGCCATCCGGTGGGGGACAGGCTGCTCGGCCGTGTCTCCAAACGCCTGCAGTCGATCATGAGCGATAACGAGCTGTGCGGCCGCCTGGGCGGGGACGAGTTCGCGGTTGTCGTCAAGGATGGCAGCGATAGCGCCTACATCACGCGCCTGGCGGATCGCATTATCGCGACCTTGTCCAAACCTTATGAGGTGGACCAGCACACGCTGTTCATCGGCGCCAGCATCGGCACCGCGATCGGCCCGCGCGACGGCAAGACGGTCGAGATGCTGATGCGCAGCGCTGATCTGGCGCTCTATCGCTCCAAGGACGCGGGCGGCGGAAGTCATACGCTGTACCAGCCGAGCCTCCACGCCGACGCCGAAGAGCGCCGCGTGATGGAGATCGAGCTACGCCAGGCGCTCGAACGGGGCGAACTGCATCTGCAATATCAGCCGGTAGTGGATGCCGAGGATTATACCGTCACCGGCTTCGAGGCGCTCTTGCGCTGGAACAGTCAGAAATTCGGCCCCGTTTCCCCCGCCAAATTCGTGCCGCTGGCCGAAGAGGCGCGGCTGATCGCACCGATAGGCGCATGGGTTCTGGAACAGGCCTGCCGCGATGCGGCGCAGTGGCCGGACATGGTGAAGGTGGCGGTCAATGTATCGGCGGATCAGCTGACGACCCCTGGTTTCATCGAAACGATCAGCTCCGCTCTGGAACAAAGCGGGCTGCCCAAGCGGCGCTTGGAGATCGAGGTGACGGAGAGCATCTTCGTGCGCGGCGGCATGGCCGAAAAGATGCTGAGCGAGGTCAACGATCTGGGCATCAAGCTATCACTCGACGATTTCGGGACGGGCTATTCGTCGCTCGGCTATCTGCGCAAGACGCGCTTCGACACCATCAAGGTGGATCGCAGCTTCGTGCAGGGCGCGGCCAAGAACGTGCCTGAAAGCATCGCCATCATCCGCGCCGTGGTAGCGCTGGCGGACAGCCTCGGCATGGCGACCACTGCGGAAGGCGTGGAAAATGAGGAAGAGCTGCGCATGATCCAGCAGCTCGGCTGCTCGAAAATCCAGGGCTATTATTTCGGCCGACCGATGGGCTTCGAGGATGCACTCGCGCTGTTCCACCAGCGCGATTCGGACGTCGCCTGATCGCGTCTTTCGCCACTGCCGTCAGAGCAGATCGCGCACCTTTTCCTGCGGCCGGCAGAGTGCAGCGCCCTTGTCCGTTTCCACGAAGGGGCGCTCGACCAGGATCGGATGCTCGGTCATCGCTTTCAGAATGGCCTCATCGCTCGCGCTCTCGTCGGTCAGGCCCAGTTCCTCGGCGGGCGAGCCGCGCACGCGCAACGCCTCTCGCGGCGTCAGCCCGGCTTTCTCGAACAGACGCTCCAGCGTAGCCCGCTCCCAGCCTTCGTCGAGATAGCGCACGACGGTCAGCTCTACGTCCGGCGTTTCCTCCAGGATCGCCAGCGTCTTGCGCGATGTGCCGCATTTGGGGTTGTGCCAGATGGTGGCCTTCATAGGATGCTCCTGAAAAGTACGCGACGCTATTCGATAATCGCTTGCGCCGGGCTTCGACAAGATCAGCCCGAGTGGAAGCGACGAAAAATGTATGCGCGGTTCAGCCGCCCAGCGCGTTTTTGTGCATTTTCCCGTTCTCGACATAATGCGCCACGCCCGCGCGCATGCCCGCTTTTGCTTCGTCGGTCAGGTCGCGCACCTTCTTCGCGGGGCGACCGACCCAGAGTTCGCCTTCGCCGATATGCTTGCCTTCGGGCAACAGCGCGCCCGCGCCCAGCATCGCGTCGCTCTCGATCACGCAGCCGTCCATCACGATGGCGCCCAGCCCCACGAATGCGCGCGCTTTCAGCACGCAGCCGTGGACCATCGCCATATGGCCGATCAGCACGTCTTCGCCGATCAGCGTGGGGAAGCCGTCCGGATGGCCCGGCATCGGCCCGTCGCAATGCACCACGCTGCCGTCCTGCACATTGGAGCGCGCGCCGATGACGATGCGGCTGACGTCGGCGCGCAGCACGCAATTGTACCAGATGCTCACCTGCGGGCCGATCTCGACATCGCCGATGATGCGGGTGCCCGGGGCGATGAAGGCGCTGTCGTGAATGCGCGGTGCCTTGCCGTTCACTTCGGCGATGGTGACGTCGTCTCTCATGCTCATCTCCACAATTGCATCAGCGGCAGGACCGAGGCGAAATCGTCGGTCCAGCGGGTGAAATCTTCGCGCCCTTCGACGGGCGACCAGGCGGGCGTCGCGAAGCTGCGCGGATCGCCGGTTTTTAGCGGGCCGGTCAACTCGGCAAGCTTGGCCTTGCTCGGGCTGATGGCCACCCATTGCGAGGTGCGCAGGCCGTCCCCTTCCAGTTCGGGGCCGATATAATCCCAGCGCTTGGCGATGGCCCAGCCGCGCGCCGCGGCCTCTTTCTCCAGCACCGGCTCCAGATCGATATAGCGGTTGGAAATATGGATCAGCAGCATCCCGTTTTTCGACAGCGCGCGGGCATAGGCATCGAACGCCTCGCGCGTTAGCAGGTGCACGGGGATCGCGTCCGAGGAGAAGGCGTCGATGGCCAGGATGTCGATGCTGCCCGGCGGCGCTTTGGCGATGGTGAGCCGCGCATCGCCCAAACGGATCGGCACATCGGGCGCGCAGCGATCGATATAGCTGAAATATCCGCCGTTGCGGGATAGGCTGATCACCGTCGGATCGATTTCGAAGAACTGCCAATTCTCGCCTGGGCGTTTGTAGCAACTGAGCGTGCCGGTGCCGAGGCCGACCACCCCGATCGAGGCGTTCTGCCCGTATAGCGATGGTGCTTGCGTCATGGCCTGCCCCACTCCGGAGGTCATGCCATAATAGCTGATCGGCCGGGTGGGCTGATCCGTCAGCTGCATACCGTGCATGGTGGTTCCGTGCGATAGCCAGCGCAGGCGCCCGCCTTGCGCGGCGTTGACGCTGTAGACGCCGAAATAGCTGCGGGTGCGCAGATCGCTCCAGCTCAGCGCGGCATTGTAGTAGCCGCCATTGGCGAACAGCAGAGCGGCCACCACCATCACATAGCCGATGCGCTGTCCGATCACTAGCGCGCCCAGCGCCAGGATGATACCGAGCAGAATGATCCGCAGCGGCCCCATTTCGAGGTCCACCTTCAGCGCGATATAGAGCGCCACCGCCAAAGCGAGCAGGCCGATCGCGATGGCGACACGGCGCATGCCGGCCTCTCCGAATATCTCTTCCTCGCCGATCGAGAACAGGCGTCGTTGCGGGATCAGGGCGGCGGCGGCCAGGATCAGGATCGGATGCTCCCAGGTCCAGTCGAAGACGAGCGGGGCGATCAGCGCGCAGAACAGCCCGCCAAGTGCGCCGCCCACCGACATCATCAGATAGAAGCCGGTCAGATGCTCAGGCGCCGGGCGGGTTCGGTACATCTCGCCATGCAAGGCGACGGCAACGGCGAACAGCATCACGAGGCTGGAGCCGAGCTGCACGAGCACCGCATTGCCCGGCGTCATGAAGGCGAGGGCACCGCAGATCAGCAGGATCGAGGGCGTCAGAAGCGTGATGATCCGCGTCGGCGCGCGGCGGGTGGCGAAGGCGACGGTAAAGCTGAGGAGATAGAGGCCGAGCGGGATCGCCCAGATCAGGGGCATGGCGACGAGATCGGTGGTGAGATGCGTCGTCGTCGACAACATGAGGCCGGAGGGGACGGCGGCCAGCAGCACCCAGCGCAGCCTGTCGCGCAATGAGGGCGCCGGCGTCTCTTCCGCTTCGCTCCGCTCCCGCTCCGGGCGGTCCAGTGGTGCCGCCTGCACCAGCGCCCAGGCACACGCCGCCACCAACAGCAGCAACGCGCCGTAGAGCAGCGACCAGAGGAAGCTTTGCGAATTGAGCGTGAGGAACGGCTCCACCAGCAAGGGATAGGCGAGGAGCCCTGCAAAACTGCCGAAATTGGAGGCGGCGTAGAGCGCATAAGGCTCGCCCTCCTGCCCGGACAGCGCGTACCAGCGCTGCATCAGCGGGGCCTGCGCGGACACCATGAAAAACAGCGGGCCGATCGAGGCGAGCAGAAGCCAGGGCACCCACAAGGCGGTCGATCCGTCGCTGGGCGGTTGAAATCCGGCAAGGCCTACCGGCAGCCACAGCATCGCGAGCGCGAACAGCCCGACATGGATGCCCGCCTGCGTGCGCCGACGCAGCGCCGCGATCCGGTGCGCATAGGCATAACCCGCCAGGAGCAGCGCCTGATAGACCAGCATCGCGCTGTTCCACACGGCGGGCGCACCGCCGAGGCGCGGCAGCGCCATGCGTGCCAGCATCGGCTGGACCAGGAACAGCAGGAAGCTGCCCGTCAGGATCGTGACGACGAACAGCCAGCGCTTGCCCGCCAGCGCCGTGGGTGCAGATGAGGAGGCGAGGGTAGCCATGTTGGTTTGCTACGATCCGTTCGCCCTGAGCTTCGACAAGCTCAGCCCGTACGGATGAATATTGTAGTCCGGCATCACTTCGCCAGCAGCCGCGCGGCCACGGGGGCGTGATAGCTCAGCACGCCGCTGGCGCCCGCGCGCACGAAGCCGGTGAGGATCTCCATCAGGATCACGTCCCGCTCGCCCGCGCCCGCCGCGGCCATCGCCTCGATCATCGCATATTCGCCCGACACCATATAGGCGTAGACCGGCAGATCGAACCGATCCGCGGCCATGCGCACGATATCGAGATAGGGCAGGCCCGGCTTCACCATCACGCTGTCCGCACCTTCGGCGATGTCCAGCGCGATCTCGCGCATGGCCTCGCCGGCATTGGCCGGGTCCATCTGATAGCTTTTCTTGTCGCCCTTCAGCAGCCCGCCGGAGCCGACGGCATCGCGGAACGGCCCGTAAAAGGCGGAAGCATATTTCGCGGCATAGGCCATGATCTGGACATTGGCGTGGCCCTCCTGCTCCAGCGCCTCGCGGATCGCGCCGATGCGCCCGTCCATCATGTCGGACGGCGCAACGATGTCACTGCCTGCCGCGGCCTGGTTCAGCGCCTGCGATACCAGCGCATCGACGGTGGCGTCGTTCACGACATAACCCGCCTCGTCGAGCAGCCCGTCCTGCCCGTGGCTCGTATAGGGATCGAGCGCGACGTCGGTCAGCACGCCGATATCGTCGCCGACCGCATCCTTGATCGCACGGATGCCCGCACACATCAGATTGTCCGGGTTCGATGCCTCCTCGCCATCGTCGCTGCGCTTTTCGGGCGGCGTGTGGGGGAAGAGAGCAAGGCAGGGAATGCCGAGGTCGATCGCCTCACGCGCCTTGTCGGCAAGACCGGAAACCGGAATGCGCGAGACGCCGGGCAGGCTGCCTACCGGCTCTTCATCCTCGCCATTGGCGATGAACAGCGGCCAGATCAGGTTGCTCGGGTGCAGCCGGTTCTCCCGCGCCATTTCCCGGCTCCACTTGTGGGCGCGCGATCGGCGCAGGCGCGTGGCGGGATAGGCGTAGTTCGGCATGGGAGGCTCTCCGGGCAGCCGGCGTGCGCGCGGCGTGCCTCAACATTCGGCAGGGTGAAGCGCGATGCTTAACCCGCGGGCCGCCCGGCCTCAAGCGGCGCCTTTATGCTCGAGCCGATCGATCTCGCGCACCGGCTCGGCCTGGCTGCGCGCGGTGGTGAACTGGCCCAGCGCCGCGCCGGGCTTTACCGACTTCAGTTGGCGCAGCAGCGCCTTGAAGCTGGCAAGCTCGCGGCCCGAAAGCTGCGCACGCTCGATATATTTTACCGAAAGCGGGTTCACCGTGCGGCCGCCCTTATAAAGCTCGTAATGGAGATGCGGACCGGTGGAGAGGCCGGTGGAGCCGACATATCCGATAATCTGTCCGCGCCGCACGCGCTGGCCGCTGCGCGCGGCGATCCGGCTCATATGCGCATAGCCCGTGGCGATGCCGCCGGCATGCTGCAGCTTCACATAATTGCCGTGCCCGCCATGACGGCCGGAGAAGGTCACGCGGCCATCGGCGGCGGCGTAGATCGGCTCGCCGTAGCGCGCGCGGAAATCGGTGCCCGCGTGCATGCGGGCATAGCCCAGCACGGGATGGAAGCGGCGGCCATAGCCGGAGGTGACCTTGCCGCCGACAGGGCGCAGCATTTCGCCGCTGGAACGGCCGACGCCGGAGGCTTCATACCATTGCGTCGATCCGCCGCTGGTCCAGCGCAGCATCTGTACCTTGTCCTTCCCGTCGCGGATAATGCCGGCATAGCGCAGATCGCCTACCTCCACCTCGCCGGTTTCGGCGCGGCGATAGTCGAGCACGAGATCGAATTCGTCAGAGGAGCGGATCGCGCCGATGCTCATCTGCTGGCCGATCACCTGCAGGAACTTCTGCACCGCATCGGCGGGCGCACCGGCGGCGCGGGCCGAACGATAGAGCGATCCGCCCACGCTGCCGCGCACGCGCAACGGCGTATCGTCCACCTTGATCGGATCGCGCTTCAGCTGGAGCACGCCGTCGACGCGCTGGATTTCCAGATTGAGATCGAAGCGCGCACGGAAAGCGAGGCTTTCGAGCGGGCGGGGCTGCGTTTTGGAGGCGCGGCGACCCAGCACCAGATCGATCCGCGTGCCCGGATCGATGTCCGACAGCGTCATCGCCTGGCTCACCATCGCTTCAACCTTGGCGGCATCGTCGCCGCCCACGCCCGCGCGCTTCAGCACGCGCTCGAAGCTGTCGCCGCGACCGAGCGTTGCGGACATGTCGATCTGCGGCCGTTCGGGGCTGGAAGCGAGCGGCACCACCGCATCCGTTGCCGCCATGCGCCGCCCAGTGTCGCCGCCATAGGCCAAAGGCGCGATCATATAGGCGCGCGATTCCTGGAACGCGTCGCCGCTCAGCGTTTCGGGCTGGATGCCGTAGATCGGTTCGAAGGCTGGGCGCAGCGCGATGGCGCCGGCGATCAGCAGCAGCAGCGTCGCGACCCCGCGCCACCAGCGCAGCGAACCGATATCCTCGCCTAGGTCGACCGAAAGCTCGAACAGCGGCAGCGCGGCCACGCGCTCGCGGAACTTATGGCCTGCGGGTACCGTCGGGGCGAGCGCGCCGCTGAGCGACAGCGTCGCTGCGCCCGCTCCACCGACCGGAAAGTCATCGCGTCCCTTGAACAACCCCGAAACCCTTTCGCGGACGGCACCCGTGCCGCCCGGCCTCCAATGAGGCACCGGTTGTGGCGGAACAGGGTTAAAGTCAATTTAAACGGCGGCGGATCGGGACTTTTCAGCGACAAGTCGTGCGCGCCGGAAGATGAGCCGCTGGAACCCGTGCTTTCTTCCGTGCCGAAGTCCTGAGCCTGTCGAAGGACGCTTCTCCGATCAGCGCAGCCTACAATCGATAGGCGCCCTTCGACAGGCTCAGGGCTACGGCATCTCAACTAGGCTGGTGATCGCTCCGCTTGCTTTTCGCGGCGCTTCCTCCGATCTTGGGGCAGCGCCATGGCCAGCCTTTCCCCGATCACCGCCGTTCTCGGTCCCACCAATACGGGCAAGACCCATCTCGCGGTCGAGCGGCTGACGGCGCATTCTTCCGGCATGATCGGCTTTCCGTTGCGCCTTCTGGCGCGCGAGGTGTATGACCGGGTCTGCGCGATGAAGGGCGCGAACCGCGTCGCGCTGATCACCGGGGAAGAGAAGATCGAGCCGCCCGACGCGCGCTGGTATCTGTGCACCGCGGAATCGATGCCGCTGGATCGCGAACTGGGCTTCGTCGCGCTGGACGAGGCGCAGCTCGGCGCCGATCCGGAACGCGGCCATGTGTTCACCGACCGGCTGCTGCGCGCGCGCGGGCGGGAGGAGACGATGATCCTCGGCTCCGAGACATTGCGGCCTTTGGTGCGGCATTTGCTGCCGGAAGCCGAAATCGTCACGCGCCCGCGTTTTTCGACACTGAGCTATGCCGGGGCGAAAAAACTCTCGCGCTTGCCCCGGCGCAGCGCGATCGTCGCCTTTTCGGTGGAGGAAGTCTACGCCGTGGCCGAAATGCTGCGGCGCTTCGCGGGCGGCGCGGCGGTGGTGATGGGCGCGCTCAGTCCCTCCACCCGCAACGCGCAGGTGCGCATGTTCCAGGAGGGCGAGGTCGATTATCTGGTGGCGACGGACGCCATCGGCATGGGCCTGAATCTGGACGTGCGCCATGTTGCCTTCGCCTCGCTCCACAAGTTCGACGGGCATCGGCGGCGGCGGCTCACCGTGCCGGAAATGGCGCAGATTGCCGGGCGCGCCGGACGGCACCAGACCGATGGCAGCTTCGGCGTTCTGACCGGTAAGGGCGGCGAATTCACGCCCGAGGAGATCGAAGCGATCGAGGAACATCGCTTCAAGTCGCTGGAAAAGCTCTATTGGCGCGAAAGCGATCCACGCTTCACCAATATCGATACGCTGATCGGCGATCTGGAAGCAAAGCCCGCCGATCCGGTGCTGTCCGCCGCGCCCGAGGCGGTAGACCTCGCGGTGCTGAAGCGCCTCGCCGATATCCCCGAAGTCATGGACGCCGCGCGCGGAACCAAGGGATTGAGGCGGTTGTGGGCTGCGGCATCGCTACCCGATTTCCGGCAAGTGGGGCCGGAACATCATGCCCGTTTCGTGGCCCGCCTGTGGCGGCATCTGGCAACCGGACGGCTGCCGCGCGCACAAGTGGCGCAGGAAATCGCGCGGCTCGACGATATGCGCGGGGATGTCGAGGCGCTGGCGCAGAAGATCGCGGCGACGCGCACCTGGAGCTACATCGCGCACCGCCCGGATTGGGTGGAGGCGCGTGAAGAAATGGCCGATCGCACGCGCGAGCTGGAACAGAAGCTGTCGGACGCGCTGCATGATCGGCTGCGGCAACGTTTCGTCGATCGCCGCACCTCGGTTTTGCTCAGGAAGATGGGCAAGGATGCCTCACTTCTGCCCGTTTCGCTTGACGAACGCGGCGCGGTGCTGGTTGATGGAGAAGAGATCGGCACGCTCGACGGTTTCCGGTTTCGTCCGGCGGCCGATGCGCGGGCCAGCGAAAGTCGCCTGCTGTTGGCGGCCGCGGAACGGCATCTCGGAGGATTGATGACGCAGAAAGCCGGCGAATTGGCCGCATCGGACGATAGTGAATTCACGCTCGAACCCAATGGTGACGGGCGCCCCGCGGTCATGTGGCGCGGCGGTGAACTGGGCGTGCTGGAGCCGGGCAAGACTTTGTTGCAGCCTGTGTTCAAGCCCGCCAAGGCGCTGAACGGGCTGGAGGGATCGGATCTTGCCGCGGTGACCGCGCGAGCCGAAACCTGGCTAACCGCACGGATCGACAAGCATCTGGGCGGCGTCACCGCGCTGCTCACGCTCTCGCAGAGCCCGCATGCGCCGGGGCCTGTCCGTGCGCTCGCGATCCAGCTGGCCGAGCAGGGCGGGGTGGCCGCGCGCGCCGATGTCGCCGATGCCGTCCATGCGCTCGACAAGGATCAGCGGGCCGCTGCGCGCAAGGCGGGCATCGTCTTCGGCGCGCTGGATATCTATCATCACCTGGCGTTGAAGCCGGGCGCGGCGCGTTGGCGCAGCGCGCTGGATGCGGTGATGACGGGCAAGCCGATGCCGGAGCTGCCGCCCGAAAGCGCGGTGCATCTGTCCGACTGGCGTTTTGCCAATGCGCGCGATTGCCGCAATGCGGGCTACCGCCGCTTCGGCACCGAACATCTGCGGATCGATCTGGTCGAGCGGCTGGCGAAGAAGGCGCATGAGGCGCGGGGCCAGGCGCGCGATTTCGATATCGATCTGGCGCTGCCCACCTCGCTCGGTCTTAGCGAAAAAGGCTTCGACATGCTGATGCGCGACGCCGGTTTCCGGCGCCTGCCGCCTGCCGAGCCCAAGGAAGAGGCGGCGGAGGAAGAGGCTGGCCAGGAAGAGGCGCAGGGCGAGAAGGCGGCTACTGAGGCTTCGGTCAATCCGCAGCCCGAGGCCTTGCCGGAAACGGTCGAAGCGCCCGATGCTGAAACTCAGCCTGCCGAAAGCGATCCTGCGGAACCGCCGTTGGCCGAGCCGGATGCCGCGGGCGCGGTTTCGACCGCCGAAGCGCCCGAAAGCGCTGCTGTGCAGAACGCCGACAGCGTGCCCGAACCGTCCGAAGCTGCGACGTCCGAAGCTGCGCCTTCCGACGCCGCGCCTTCCGAGGCGGCAGGCGAGACGGCCAAGCCTGCGCCCGCACCGAGCTATCCGGTGCTGCGCTATCGCTGGGTCGGCCTTGCCAAGGCGGGGCGCGATCAGGACCGCAAGGGGCCGCGCCGGCACGGCAAGCCGGGCGACAAGTCCAAAGGCAAGGGGCCGAAGGGTGACGGGCCCCGCGGCGGGCCGAGGGGCAAGCGTCATGACGGCCCTCCGCGCGACAAGCAGCCGCAGGGCGCGCTCGCCGAACAGCTGGCGGCGCTCACGGGCCGCCGCTGAGTGGAGGCGGAGCTGCGGATCGACCGCTTGCTCTGGTTCCTCCGCCTGTCCAAAAGCCGCGCCAAGGCGCAGGCGATCGTCGCTGCGGGCCATGTCCGCCTGAACGGTCGCCATGTCGAACGCGCTAGCGCTTGCGTAAAAGCGGGCGACGTCATCGCGCTGCCGCTGAACGACACAGTGCGGATTGTGCGCGTGCTCGCTCTGCCTGCGCGGCGCGGCCCGCCCGCCGAGGCGCGTGCCTGTTATGAGGAACTTTAGCTTGGGGGCGGCGCAGGAAAATCAGTCGCTTTGCCGCAGCGGCAAGGATTGACTTGCAGGGCCGCCGCGCCATAGCAGGACGAAACCAAGCCTAAAGCCTATCCGGAGCCTGTTGCGCCATGACTTACGTCGTCACCGAAGACTGCATCAAATGCAAATATATGGACTGCGTGGAGGTCTGCCCGGTCGATTGCTTCTATGAGGGCGAGAACATGCTGGTGATCAATCCCAGCGAGTGCATCGATTGCGGCGTGTGCGAGCCGGAATGCCCGGCCGAGGCGATCCTGCCGGACACCGAGGACGGCCTCGAAAAGATGCTGGAGATCAACACCAAGTTCTCTGCCGAATGGCCGAACATCACGGTCAGCCGCGAAGCCCCCGCCGATGCGGACGAGCATAAGGGCGAAGAGGGCAAGTTCGAGAAATATTTCTCGCCGGAGCCGGGCGAAGGCGATTGAGCTTCAAGCGTAATCGCCTGCCACCAATGAAATTCTTCCCGGCACCTGTACCAATCGAACAGGTGCTGGAAATAATCTAACGAATCTGTTACAATGATATGTGTAACGGATGGCGTAATCGTGCGTCCAACCGTGATGGGTCCCCGTAAGGGTTATAAAATCATTTCAGACCAGCGTTCGGCGACGCCGCCCGGCCCGGGGCGCGCCTCTCCCGTTCCCTCCCGAAAGGCTAGTTTATGGCTTCCAATGCGGTTCTCTTCGATGTTGGCGATTATGTCGTCTACCCCAAGCACGGTGTGGGCCGTGTGATCGAATTGCAGAATGACGAAATCGCAGGGATGCAGCTCGAGCTCTATGTGCTGCGCTTCGAGAAGGAAAAGATGACGCTGCGCGTTCCGACCAACAAGGCGGAGAGCGTGGGCATGCGCAAGCTGTCCAGCGACAAGACGCTGAAGCAGGCGATGGAAACGCTGAAGGGCAAGCCCAAGGTGAAGCGCACCATGTGGTCCCGCCGTGCGCAGGAATATGAAGCGAAGATCAATTCGGGCGACCTCGTGTCGATCGCCGAAGTGACGCGCGACCTGTTCCGTCCGGACGATCAGCCCGAACAGAGCTATTCCGAGCGCCAGATCTTCGAGGCTGCTTCCAGCCGCCTTGCGCGCGAACTGGCCGCGATGGAAAAGACCGACGAGCCTGCGGCGCTGCAGAAAATTCTCGACATCCTGAACGAGGCTGCGCCGCAATATTATGATCAGCCCGAAGAGGCCTGATCCGGCGGCTTGCCGAACTGAAACGAAGAAGGGGCGTCTGCGGGCGCCCTTTTTTCTGTCTGCGAGCGACATTCAGCGATCGACGAACCATCCTTGCAGGGAGCTGCCCTGCATTGTATTGCTGCATTAACACAGCAAAGGATGGTTCGATGAACAAACTGCTCCTCGCCCCGATCATGGCTTCCTGCCTGGCGGTTTCCGCCTGCGGCTATTCGGTGTTCGACGCGGTGGACGATGTCCGAAGCGCGACCAAGAGCGAGCTGGACGATGCCAATCCCATCACGGCGCAGGCCGCGACGGTTGCGGCGTTCGATGAGCTGGGCGCGCTGGGGCCGGACCGCGTGGTGTTCACCATCGGAGACAGCTTCTCGATCCGCGCAGACGCCCCCGCCGATCTGCTCTCCCATCTGCGCTATGAGCTGAAGGACGGTCATCTTCTGGTCGGTCGGGACAGTTATCGTTGGGATGGCGAGGACAAGGCCACGATTTACGTCACGGGCGCGTCGTTGAAGGCGCTGAACGGCATGGGATCCGGCATGATCGAGGTCGACGCGATGCGCGTGCCAGGCGTGGAGATCAACAATGCCGGATCGGGCACCATCCGCGTTGCGGACGTGCAGACGAGCCAGCTCGAGGTCAGCATGGCCGGCTCCGGCAACATCATGCTGGCGGGCAGGGCCGCCAGCTCGGACATTTCGATCGCCGGATCAGGCAATGTCGATGCCAGCAAGCTGATGAGCGACAATAACGACGTCTCGATCGCGGGATCGGGCGATGTGACGCTGCGTTCGGACGGCCGGGTGGAAGCCAGCATCATGGGTTCGGGCGATGTCACCGTGCTGGGCACCGCCAAATGTGATCTGTCCTCGATGGGATCGGGCAAGCTGAACTGCGGCGGCTAATCCTTTGCTCTCCCGATCGAACTGGGCCATGATCCCGGCGATGCCGCGTTCCGGGACCAAGACCATGCCGATCCGCCTTCTGCTGACGCTCTGTGCCGTCGCCCTCGCCGCTGCGCCTGCTGCCGCCAAGGAGCGCAGCTTCGTCATGGGTGGGTTCGAGCGGCTGGTGGTGGAAGGCGATATCGCAGTCGATGTGAAGACCGAAGCCTCGCCCGGCGCCAGCGCGGAGGGCACGCAGGAGCAGCTTGATCGGGTCCAGTTCAGCCGCGCGGGCACCACGCTCACCGTCCGCCTCCTTTCACCCGTGCGGACGGGCCGCGGAGAGGTGAAGGACGGCGGGCCGCTTCAGGTGAGCTTGTCGACCCGCAAGCTTTCGCAGCTGATCCTGCGCGGCAATGGCCGTGTGAACGCCGATGCGCTGGATGATCGCAGCGTGCGCGTGATGCTGACGGGCAATGGCACCATCGATATCGGACAAGTCACCGCCGATCAGCTTTACGTAAGCGCGGTGGGTGCCGGAACGGTGGCGATGGACACGGGCATGGTGCGCGAAGGCAATGTGCAACTGAACGGCGCGGCCAGCTGGCTGGCGCCCGGCCTGGTGCTGGAGCGGCTGGACCTGACCCATAGCGGACCGGCCAACAGCGCAGCCGAGGTGGAGGAGTTTGCCAAAGTCATGAACAATGGCCTGGGCAGCATTGCGATCACCGGACCCGCCTCCTGCGATATCCGCACCACCGGTTCCGCCCGCATCGCCTGCGGGAACGGAAAGGACCTGCGTCAGACGATCCGCTGACGCGCAGTCGCCAAACCGCTTAGTCGCCGTAGACGCGGTCTGCCTGAGCAACGACGTCCGAGGCGCGCACCGCCGATATGATACGCATGAGGTGGTGCAAATCGTGCACCTCCAGATCGATCTCGAACGTCTGGAACGGTCCGTCGCGGCCCACCAGTCGCAGGTTCAGGATATTGGCCTTGTGCAGCCCGAAAATCCCAGCGACTTCGGCCAGCGCGCCAGGCCGGTGCTGGAGCGTAATGCGCAGACGCGCCGCCGCACCCTCGCTGCCTTCACCCCAGCGTAGATCGATCCAGTCCGCATCCACACCGTCGGCAAGCCGGGCACAGTCGATCGCATGGACCTCCACCGGCGTGCCTTCGCGGCGCAGGCCCACGATGCGATCTCCGGGCACCGGCAGACAGCAATCGGCCAGTTCATAGGCGACGCCCGGCGTCAGTCCGCGGATGGAGATGGCGCGGTCCTGCCCCGGAAAATCGCGCTCTGCCCAGTCCTCGCTATGGCCCGGGATCAGCGCCTCGATCAGATCGCGGTCGGACAGTTTGCGCATGCCGATGGCGTGCATCAGATCGTCCTCGCTATCGTAATCCAAGCGCTCCAGGGCGGCGGAAAGCGCTTTCTTTCCGATCTTGGCGGGCAGACGGTCGACGATTTCCTCATACATCATCCGGCCCAGCTGAATCAGCTCGGCCCGTTCCTGATGGCGGACATAGCGGCGGATGGCGGCGCGTGCCTTGCCGGTGGTGACATAGCTGAGCCAGCTGGGCTGCGGCTCCTGTTTGTCGGACTTCAGGATTTCCACCATGTCGCCATTGTCGATCGGCGTGCGCAGCGGCACGTGGCGGCCGTTGATCTTCGCGCCCACGGTCCGGTCGCCCAGATCGGTGTGAACGGCATAGGCGAAGTCGATCGGCGTCGCACCTTTTGGCAACTGGTGCAGCGCACCCTTCGGTGTGAAGGCGAAGATCCTGTCCTGATACATCGCCATGCGGGTATGCTCGAGCAGCTCCTCGGCATCCTGGCTGGTTTCCAGAATCTCGACGAGATCGCGGATCCAGCCGGCCTGCCCGTCGGGCCGCTCCTGCTGCTTGTAGCCCCAATGCGCGGCCAAGCCGAACTCGCTATCGCGGTGCATGTCTTCGCTGCGGATCTGCACTTCGACGCGCCGGTTGCGATCGAACATCAGCGTGGTGTGGATCGACTGATAGCCGTTGCGCTTGGGCGTGGAGATGTAATCCTTGAAGCGCCCGGGCACCATCTTCCAGCGGCTGTGAAGCACGCCCAGCGCCTGATAGCAGTCGGCGACGTTCTTGGTGATGATGCGGAAGGCATAGATATCGGTCAGCTGTTCGAAGTTGACATGGCGCTCCTGCATCTTCTTCCAGATGGAGTAGGGATGTTTTTCGCGGCCCTCCACATCGGCCTCGATGCCCTTTTCTTCGAGCGCGAAGGCGATGGAATTGGCGACGGCGGTCAGCTGATCGCCGCCTTCCTTGCGGATCTGTTCGAGCCGGCCGGTGATGGTGCGATAGGCATCGGGCTCCAGCTGCTCGAAAGCGAGAAGCTGCATCTCGCGCATATATTCGTACATGCCCACGCGCTCGGCGAGCGGCGCGTAGATATCCATTGTTTCGCGCGCGATGCGGCGGCGCTTGTCTTCTTTACCGATATAATGAAGCGTGCGCATATTGTGCAGCCGGTCGGCCAGCTTCACCAGCAGCACGCGCAGATCGTCCGAAATGGCGAGCAGGAACTTGCGCAGGTTTTCCGCGGCACGCTCGTCTTCGGTCTGCGCTTCGATCTTGGACAGTTTGGTGACGCCGTCCACCAGCCGCGCGACGTCTCCGCCGAACTTCGCGCCGATCTCGTCGACCGTGGTCAGCGTATCCTCCACCGTGTCGTGGAGCAGAGCGGTGATGATGGTGTCTTCGTCCAGCTTCAGGTCGGTCATCAGACCGGCCACTTCGATTGGGTGGCTGAAATAGGGATCGCCGCTTGCGCGCTTCTGGCTGCCATGTTTGGCGACGGAAAAGACGTAGGCGCGGTTCAGCCGGTCCTCGTCGACGGAAGGATGATAAGCGCGCACGCGCTCGACCAGTTCATATTGGCGCAGCATTGCTTCTCAAGATGAGGCACCCACGCCGCGATGCAACAAAAAAGCGCGCCGGAACGGCGTCCGGCGCGCTGATTTCATCGTCGGTGGCGGGCACCGATCGTCGGGGGCGAATTACTTCGCGCGGCTGTTGCACTTTTCCAGCGCCTTGGCGTCCAGCGCCTCGCCCTCGGCCGAGAAGCTGGCGACGGCACCGAATTCGCGCACAAACGAGGCGCAAACGATGTTGGCGCGGCTGTTGGCCTTGGTGCCGGTGCATTCGGTGCCGCTGCACATGAACATGGCATCGCGCACGACGGAGCGGCGGGCCTCGACCGGCTGCACCAGCTCTGCACGGTAGAAGGCGCCGTCCGATTGCGCGGCGTAGGCCTGCGGCGCGGCAGTGAAAAGAGTGGCGGAAACGGCGAGCGCACCGGCAAGCATGCCGAGGCGAGGAGCGATCTGGGAGAGGGTGTTTCGCATGGGGATGATCCTTCGCTTGCGAGCTTTGGGAGGCACCTTGTTAGGTTGCGAATCACTACCTATATAAATGGGTATTACTTTGCAACCTATTTTCGGAAATTCGTTTGCATAATGCGCCGCAGAGCCGTTTACTGTGGCCCCCGAGTATTGGAGAGATCATGGCCAAACTGCGCGAACCGCTACGCGAAATCGCCGAGTGCGGACTCCCCGCCGCGCTGGAAGCGGTGGGCGAGCGCTGGTCGTTCATGATCCTGCGTGCGTCCTTCAACGGGGTCCATCATTTCGAGGAATTTCTGAGCGAACTCAGCATCGCGCGAAACATTCTGTCGGGCCGTCTGTCCAAACTGGTCGAGGTGGGCATCCTGAAGCGCACGCCGTCACCGGACGATCGGCGCAAGATCATCTACCAGCTGACCGACAAGGGGCTGGACCTGCTGCCCGCCATGATTGCGCTGCGCCAGTGGGGCGAGCGGTGGGAGACCGGCGTGCCGTCCAACCCCGTGCTGTGCGATGAGCGGGACCGGCGCCCGATCAAGCCGGTCAGCATTCGCGCGCATGATGACCGGGAGATCGACCATCAGGGACTCTGCTGGATCGACGAGTGCGAATTGCGGGAGCGCGGCCGGGATGGCGAGAACCAGGCGGTGAAAAAGCTCGCCGCCATCTGAGGGCGGGGCCGGGAAACTTTTAAAACGGCATTTTCAGCCGTAGCATCATCCGTTTACTGACGATGCCGGGCGCGATCGTTTCGGCCTCCACTTCCGCGGCGGCGCGCGTCCCGTTACCGAGATCGATTTCGGCCTTGTCGTTCGTTTCGAACCGCAGATCGAGGCCGCCCACCCGATATCGATCCGGATCGGCCCGCACCACGATGACATTGTCCGTCACTTCGGACGGTAGCTCGGGAAGCTGCGAGAGATCGAAGGCGGTGAGTTCGTCCGCGGCGTCATCGCTGGCGGGGCGATCGGGTGGGGCAGGTGCGTCCGGCGGCGCGCCCGCCTGCAAAAGCAAAAGCCACAAGAGCCCGTTCGCGCTCACTGTTTCGTGCCGTGTAATGCAGATACCATCGCGCTCCCCCGCGTCCGTCCGTGCCGTTTCTAGCATGAGCGGTCGATGCGGGAACGCTAAATCGGTTGGGGCTCTCGGCACTTGCCGTTATGGGAAGGGGGGATGGCGATCGTCGATCTTCCTTTCGAACCGTTCTTTTCCAACAAGAACCGGGCCTTCTGGAACCTGCATTCGGCTGGCTGGGCGGGCATTCTCGTGTTTCGCGCAGCGACGGGCCTTGCGAACGGGCAGCCGCTGAGCTTTCTGGTACCCGTCATCGTATCGACCATTACCGGCTATTCGATTTCGCTCATTCTCTCCAGCATCTACCGCGTCGTGTTCGATCGGCAATCGGCGGTGCTGTGGGGCACGTCGGTCGTCAGTCTTTCCGCGGCGATCGGGGCCTATGCCTTTATAGACGCCTGGGTGTTCCAGACCGTCAATCCCGTGTCCGACACCAATTTCGTCCGCCTGCTGGTGGGGCAGCTGTTCATCGACGGTATCCTGCTGTCGGCCTGGTCCGCACTCTACTTCGCGATCAACTATTATGTGCGCGCCGAGGAGCAGGCCGATCAGCTCTTCCGGCTGGAGGCGCAGGCTACCAGCGCGCAGCTCACCATGCTGCGATACCAGCTCAACCCGCATTTCCTGTTCAACACGCTGAACAGCATTTCCACGCTGGTGCTTCTGAAGCAGACGGAGCCGGCCAATGCCATGCTGTCCCGCCTGTCCTCCTTCCTGCGCTTCACGCTCGTCAACGAAGCGTCGGCGCGCGTGACGCTGGAGAAGGAAGTGGAGACGCTGAAGCTCTATCTCGATATCGAAAAGATGCGGTTCGAGGATCGCCTGCGCCCCTCCTTTGAGATCGACGAAGAAGCCTGTGACGCGTTGATTCCGTCGCTATTGCTGCAACCGCTGGTCGAAAACGCCATCAAATATGCCGTGACGCCGAAGGAAGAAGGCGCCGACATTCGGGTGCGCGCGCAGTTGCTGGGATCGCGCGTGCGCATATCGGTGGCCGATACCGGCCCCGGCATGGCAGGGGCCAAGCCGAGCAAGGCGACATCGTCCACCGGCGTGGGCATGGCCAATACACGTGAACGACTCACCCAGGCCTATGGCCCGGACCACCGTTTCGACATATCGTCACCTCCCGGCGGGGGGTTTGAGGTGATCGTCGAGATACCATATGAACACAAGGTCGAGCCGGGGAGCGAGACCAGCGATGCATCAGGGGGCACGCCTGAGCGCAGAGGAATGATAAACGCATGACCATCCGCACCATCGTCGTCGATGACGAGAAATTGGCCATTCAGGGCCTGGAGCTGCGCCTTGCCAAGATCGACGATGTCGAGGTCGTCGCGACCTGCAACAACGGGCGTGAGGCGATCCGCAAGATCAAGACGCTGAAGCCCGATCTGGTGTTTCTCGACATCCAGATGCCCGGCTTCGACGGATTCTCCGTGGTCCAGGGCGTGATGGACATCGATCCGCCGATGTTCGTCTTCGTTACCGCCTATTCGGACCATGCCGTGCGCGCGTTCGAGGCGCAGGCGATCGATTATCTGATGAAGCCGGTGGAGGAAGAGCGGCTGGCCGACACGATGGTGCGCATTCGCGAACGGATGGGCCATCGCAAGCAGACCGAAGAGGTCGAGCGGCTGCGCGAGGTGATCAACGAAGTCGCGCCCGAGGCGGTGGAAAACATCGCCAATGACGATGAAATGCACGGCCGATACGAGCAGCTGATCAACGTGAAGGACCGCGGCCAGATCTTCCGCGTCGACGTCGATACCATTGAACGGATCGATGCCGCCGGCGATTATATGTGCATTTACACCGCGGACAATTCGCTGATCCTGCGCGAGACCATGAAGGACCTGGAAAAGCGCCTCGATCCGCGCGTTTTCCAGCGCGTCCACCGTTCCACGATCGTCAATCTCAATCAGGTGCGCCAGGTAAAGCCGCACACCAATGGCGAATGCTTCCTGGTGCTGGGTTCGGGCGCGCAGGTGAAGGTCAGCCGCAGTTACCGCGAGGTGGTCGCCCGCTTCGTACACTGAACGGGCTGTAGAGCGCGGTGTGCGAAAGGATCGCATCACCACGAACCGTAAGCCTTGAGGCTGTCGAAGGGCGCATCTCGCACGAGAACCCGGTTCATATCGGATAAGCGCCCCTCGACAAGCTCAGGACTGCGGACTTGTTTGACGGGTGCGGGGCGAAGTGCGCGCCTAACGCCGTGCCTCGAAAAACTTCCTGAGCAGCGCTGCGGCTTCTTCCTCGCCGATCCCGCCATAGACCTCGGGACGGTGATGGATCGTCGGTTGCTCGAACAATCGCGGCCCATGCGTCACCGCGCCGCCTTTGGGATCGGGCGCGCCGTAATAGAGCCGCCGGATGCGCGCATGGGCAATCGCGCCCGCGCACATCGCACAGGGCTCCAGCGTTACGTAAAGATCGCAGCCGTTCAGCCGATCCGTGCCGAGCGCTTGCGCGGCATCGCGGATTGCGGCGATTTCGGCATGGGCGGTAGGATCTTGATCGGCGATCGGACGGTTGCCGCCGCGCCCGATAATTTCGCCTCCATGCACGACAACGGCACCGACGGGAACTTCGCCCGCATCGGCCGCCGCGCGTGCAAGATCGAGCGCCGCGCCCATGAAGAGCGCGGCGCGCTGAAGCGGCACGGAGTTATTCCGTCAGTACGACGTAGACCGCATAAACCTGCCCTGGCAGGTACAGCAAAATGGTCAGAACCAGGTCGATCCAGAAGGGTCTGGAAACACCCTTATGGATCAGCACCGCGACGGGCGGCAGCAGGATTGCCAGGATGATGAGGAGGATTTTTTCCATGACGATTACTGCTGGTCCGCCGGCTCGACATTGATGTCGGGCACCGTGACCTTTTCCTTATCGGTGGTCACATCCACCTCGGGCACGGCCACTTCAGTGGTTTCGGTGCCCACGTTCACGTCGGCGGTATCGACGTCATATTCGGGCAGCTGACCGGCATCGGCTTCGACATTCAGTTCGGGTGCTTCGCCCTCTTCGGTTTTATCGACGCTGCAGGCGGCGAGACTGAGGCCCAATGCGGCAACGGAAATCAGCGGCAGGGATTTGGTCATCAATAATTCCAATTGTTTCGGTTTCGATTCATTCGGTCAACGGCCCCCTGCGATGGGAGTTCCGTTCATTCCCGCAGCCGGTTTACGCTGGCCCCCTGTGCTCCCGCTCATTTTGAAAGGAGCGGCGACGCGTCCTGCCCCTCCAGAAAAGGGGGGCGAAAGATTGCAGTTTTTTGAAATCCATGTGAAGTAAATATGATCGTCTGTTGCTCTTGCCGCGCGGGGGCGGGATAAGGGCACATGGCGCAAGGCGAAAAAAAGAATGATCGACCGATCGAGCGAATCCAGCAGAATGTGCTGGCTCGCAGCGAACGGCGACTGCTGAATTGGCTCTGCGCGCGGCTCCCCGCGTGGGTGACCCCCGATCGTCTTACCACATTCGGGATGGTCGGATCGCTCGCCATCTTCCTAGGTTATGCGCTGAGCGGAGAAGGGCGCGACTGGCTGTGGCTCGCGGTTGCCGGTTACTTTGTTCAATGGTTCGGCGATTCGCTGGACGGCAGTATCGCACGCTGGCGGAAAATCGAGCGTCCGCGCTTCGGCTATTTCATCGATCACAGCTGTGACGGCATCACGACGCTGCTGATCCTCGCGGGACTGGGCCTGAGCCCCTTTCTGCGCCTCGACATCGCGCTGCTGACGTTATCGGGCTATCTGCTGCTGTCGATCCACGCCTATCTTTCGGTCCATGTAATGGGCGAGATGAAGCTGTCCTACCTCTCCGCCGGCCCCACGGAATTGCGGTTCGTGCTGCTGGGACTGACAGCGATGATGTATGTGATGGGTTCGACAGCTAATTGGGTGGCGGGACTGTCGCTGTTCGATTGCCTGATCGGCGCGGTCGGCGTGCTGTTCATCGTGCTGTTCGTGATTCAGACGATGACCGTGGCGCAGCGGCTCGCTGCGGGCGGTGAACAGCGCTAGCGAGGTTTTAGCGGCCGTTTGTGCGCACTTCGGCATCGGGCGTGTTGACGCGCACCGAGCCGGGATCGGCGCGCACGCCGGAAGCATCTATGGTGGCCGATGGGCTGTCGATCGCGATTTCCGGGGCGCGTGCGTCCACGCTGGCGTTCACATCCGCCGATTCGTCCGGCAGCACCACCTCATCTGCGTTCGTGGCGGCGGCGGGATCGACCTCGGTGCCGCCCGTCATGTCGCCCTGCGCGGTTTCTCCGGTCGCTTCGGCCGCAGGCGTGTCGCTGGTCGACCCGCATGCGGCGAGCGACGCGGTGAGGGCAAGACTGGACAGGGCGAGAAGAACGGGGCGCATGGGATTGGCTCCTTGCTGTATTGATCGTCGGTTCATGGTCATAACGGATGCGCAGCGAACGCGGTTCCGGGGCGGGAAACCGTGCTACAAGATGCCAGGGGGCGTTGACGCGTCCTGTGATCCCGGCTAAAGGCCCCGCTTTCCATTCCTCAGAGACGACCGGGAACGAACGATGTCGCGCATCTGCGAACTGACGGGCAAGGGCCGCATGATCGGCAACAATGTGAGCCACGCCAACAACAAGACCAAGCGGGTCTTCCTGCCGAACCTGCAGGACGTGACGCTGCTGTCCGACGCGCTGGACCGGGGCTTCAAGTTCCGCGTCTCGACCGCCGGCCTGCGCTCTGTCGAGCATAATGGCGGCCTCGACAACTGGCTGATGAAGACCTCCGACACCAAGCTGAGCGATCGCGCCCGCAAGGTGAAGAAGGAAGTCACCAAGAAGCTTGCCGCCGCCTGAGGGCGGACACAAGCACGTCCCTTACGAAATTTCGAAAACCCCGCTGTCCGAGCCAGGACGGCGGGTTTTTTGCGTGTGCTGCGACCGCAGTTGCATGGCGAGATTCGGATAAGGTCAGGCGCGGGTGATCAGGGCGGTCTCGCTAAGCTCGATCACCGGCACTTCCCACGGATGCGCTGCCAGGACCGCTTCGATGGCACGGTCTACGGCCTCTTGCGGCGCATCCGACGGGATGTAGACCGTCAGGATCGCCGTCGGAGACAGGGCCGCCGTTCCGGCCTCTCCCAGCGTGGGCCGGGCGTCCGGGCCGGGCGTGAAGCTTTCCAGGCCGGTCGTGAGCTCGATCACGGACCGGTAGATACCGAAATCACCGAGCGGATTGTCGGCGCGGATCAGGTCGACGATGGCTGTGAACGCGCCCGCCTGCGCCGCCGTCGGCAGCTCCCCGCGCATCAGCGTCGCAAGCGCTTCCCGATCGATCGGGCAATAGACCTTCAGGGCCCTTACGGCCCGCACGCCATGCCCGGACGTCACGGCGCAATTCTTCCCAGCCGCCAGCGCAGCAACCGGACGAACGCTTCCGGATCGTCCAAGCGGAAGGCGATTTTGCTATAGGCGCGAGAGCCCTTGAAGAGCGAGGGCCGCTGAACCGGCGGGTCGAGCACCAGCAGGATATTGGGCCATGCCAGCAGCGCGGCGTTGAAGCTTCCCGGTGCGCGCACCTGCGCTCCGCTAAACCCGGTTTCGATGCGCGCGATCGATTCGATCGGGACCAGCTGATCGATCAAAAACCCCGTGCGAACGCGCACGCCCTCCGGCGTCAGCAGAACCGGCCGGAAGCGGAAGGATTTGATGAAGCCGACCAGATAGACGAACCCGGCGTCGCTGATCACGAACAGGATCATGGCTGCCGTGCGACTCCAATGGCCCAGCAGCAGATGATAGACGGTCATTTCGATCGCGCTCAGCACCAGCATGACGGCGCACATCGGCGCCAGATGGCGGTAATAGGAAAAGGCGCGGCAGTCCGCCGGAACATCGGCCGGCCCGCCCCAGCGGAACAAGGCCATGTAAAGGATCGTCAGTTCCGCCGCGGCTAGGCGCACCAAGGCGGGCGGCAGGACTTCGGAGGCGGCGGCGACCCATCCGGCTTTGCGGTCCTCGTGGCCGCGCAGCGATTTGCCCGCCCGGATCAACCCCCATGCGAAATGGCCGACCAGAAACGTCCCCATGACGGCGAGAATGGCCGGAGTCGCCAAGGCCATGTCCCGCAAGGCATGCGGTGCGCCGGCCAGAACGGTAAAGCTTGCCATGGCCAGCACGCCGAGCACCGCTTTTGCGCCGGGCTTGCCGGATGAGCGGGCGAGGAGCGATAACATCATCGTGTCGGACGCGATCCACCAGAAGAGCAGCAAGGCGATGAGCGGATAGGCCGCCGCGAGCGAGGTGCGTGCGGCGAGGCCTGCGAGGACGAGGATGATGAAAGGTGCCGCCTTGATGGCCAGCGTCCGCTGCCACGGCCTGCCGAATTGATCCGCCGTCATGCCAACCCCCCGTCTTGCTGCCAGGTACAGGATGCCTTTGCGGCCTTTCTTCTACGCTTTTTGCAGAGGACTGGCGAGGCGAATCGCGCTTGCGGACGAAGATTCAGTTCAGACTGTCGAAGCCCGGGCCGGTCGTGGCGGAAGGCTCCTTGGGCAGAGCGAACTTCATCAGCAGGGTTCGCTGGAAGGCGTTGAAATTGTCGTCGCTGGCGATCCAGACGATGTTTTGTCCGCCCTCCTGCGTGACTGCCAACGCTTCCATGTTATCGACTGCCAGCGGCGATTCGAGCTTGGCCAGCAGCGTGCCGCGCACCCGCGCGCCGGGGCGGATCGCATCGCCGTCGATCACCGTCAGGGCTGCCGAAAGGCCGGTGGGGAAGGCAAGGCGGCGGTTCAGCACCAGCAGCCGCCCGTCCGGCAACACCTTGGCATCGGTGGCGTGGAAGCCCTCGGGCGGCAGATAGGCGAAGCGTTGCGGCTCCACCTTCGCGCTCGGCTGGCCCGGCCAGATCAGGCCCTCATAGCCGCCGCCTTTCGCCTCGCCATATTCGGCGATCAGGATGAAGCGGCCATCGGTAAGGCGGGCCAGCGCCTCGCCTCCGCCATTGCTGGGCCAGCGCTTCATCGCCTTGGGGCGGATCGTCTCCAGTTCCCGGCTGAGGTCCGGCGAATAGCGGCGTAGCGAAGAGCGGTTTTCAAAGCTGATCCAATATTCCCCAGGTTCCGGCACCCGCACGATCGATTCCGAATCGCGCTCCTCATATTCCGGTTCTTCCTTCTGATTGCCGCGCCAGGGCAGCGGACGGATGAACGGATCGACGATCGCGCCGTCCGGGGCGATGCGGAAGTCAATCAGCGTCGCGCCGTCGCCCAGCGCCACGAAGCGGCCATCCGGCAGCGCTTCGAGCGAGGAGATACCGCCGAACCGATCGTTCTCGCTCTTCAGCACCCAGGCGCCCAGAAAACGCAGTTTTCCCAGCTCGGTGCGCGAAGGATTGCGCGGATCAAGCGGAATGGAATGGCTGGAAATCACCTGATCATTATTAGGTCGGTGCTGCCGATCGCCGCTCAGCGCCATCCAGGATAGCGCGATGAGCAGGGCGATAACCAGCAGGGTGCGCCGCCGCTTAAATGTCAATCTGTTAATCTTGATGGCGATTTTCCTGAACGGAGGATAAAAGAGACATTCAGCGGCCACTCAACGCCAACTGTCCATAACAACATGGTCGATGGGGCAAAGCCTTCGCGTTTCGGAAGGCGCGTTTTGCTTCATCGCTACCCTTTTTTGCCCGGTGGTTCCCGCGTTTCGGGGCCGGGCGACAGGGGAACCCTCGCGTTGCGTAACCGGGGGTGGGGGTCGGCACGTCGAGACGCCGGCCCCCAATTTTTTTGGCCGGGCGTCGCGCCCGGTCGTCTCGCATCTCTTCGCGCCCGAAGTCCTGAAAAGCTGTGGAATGCACCCCCGGGCTTTTCCGCTTTCCTTGCCATACCCCCGGTGGACATGCGATTGGGAGCCTTTCCGGAGAACTTCTGTTCCCCTTACTCCCCCAATCTATTCCACTGGACTTACATGATCAGAAGCGACGACCTACGCGGCGAATTGCGCGACCTGCACCGCAAGGCAGAGCCCGACGTGCTCGCCCCCCTCGTACTCCAGGCGAAGGTGGGCGCGGAGGAACGCGCGCTGATTCTCGGTAAGGCCCGCAATCTGCTGGTCGACCTGCGCGAGGGGCAGTCCAAGGGGTGGATCAACCAGTTTCTGCAGGAATATCGCCTGGGCACCGAAGAGGGCACTGCGCTCCTCTCGCTGGCCGAGGCGTTCCTGCGCGTGCCCGATGCCTATACGTCGGACCGGCTGATTTCGGACAAGATGGGCGGCGCGGACTGGGGCGCGCATGCCGGTGCGTCCGCCAACCGCATGGTCAACAGCGCGACCTGGGGCCTCGTCCTGGGCAAAGCGGTGGTCGGCGGATCGCCGCGAGCCAATATCCTGCGCCGCCTGATCGCCCGCAGCGGAGAGCCGTTTGTGCGCAAGGCCGTGCATCAGGCGATGAAGGTGATGGGCGAAGTGTTCGTCATGGGCCGCAACATCGAAGAAGCGATCGCCCGCATGAACAAGAAGGAGAACCGCGATTTCGTGGCCTCTTTCGACATGCTGGGCGAAGCGGCGCGCACCATGGACGACGCCTATCGCTATTTCGAATCCTATCGCCATGCCGCCGATGTCGCGGGCGCGGCGGGCAACGGGCATAGCATCTCGGTGAAGCTGTCCGCTCTCCACCCGCGCTATGAGCCGGCACGTGCGGGCATCTGCATTCCGATCATTTCCGAAATGGTGCTCGATCTGGCGCTGCGCTGCCGCGAATCGGGTGTCGCGCTGACCGTCGATGCCGAGGAATCCGAGCGGCTGATGATCAGCCTGGACATCATCCGTGATGTCGCCCGCCATCCCTCGCTGGAGGGCTGGGACGGTTTCGGCATGGCGATCCAGGCCTATTCCAAGCGCGGCTCCGCCGTCGTCAAATGGGCCGATGCGCTGGGCGAGGAAACCGGCAACAAGATCAACACGCGCCTCGTCAAGGGTGCCTATTGGGACACCGAGATCAAACATACGCAGGAAATGGGTCTGTCCGATTTCCCGCTGTTCACGCGCAAGATTGCCACCGATGTCAGCTATCTGGCCTGCGCGAAGGAGATGATCCGGTCCAAGAACCTGGTCCCCGCTTTCGCCACGCACAACGCGCTCACCATTGCGACGCTGCTGCACTGGACGTCGGAAGCGGGTCTTTCCAAGGACGCGTTCGAATTCCAGCGCCTGCACGGCATGGGCGAGGGGCTATATGAGCGCATGGCCCGCGAACAGGGTTACCGCGTGCGCACTTACGCGCCTGTCGGCGGCCATGCGGACTTGCTCGCCTATCTCGTCCGGCGGCTGCTGGAGAACGGCGCGAACACCAGCTTCGTGCATCAGTTCACCTCCAGCGATGTGGATGAGGACGAGCTGCTCGCCGATCCGGTGGAGAAGGTGGAGGCGGTGGGCGGCACACGCCATCCCGGCATCGCGCTACCCGAAGACCTGTTCATGCCGGAGCGCAAGAACAGCAAGGGCCTGGACCTGGAGGATCGTGAGCTTCTCGAAGGGTTGGCAGAACGGCTGCGCAAGCCCGTTCCTGTGCAACTGCGTGGGGAGAAGGACGTCGATGAATGTATCGACAATTGCCACAAGGCGTTTCCAGCCTGGTCCAAGACCACCATCGAACATCGCGCCGCATGCCTCGAAAAGTTCGCCGACCTCATGGAGGAACGCCATGAGGACCTGATGGCCGTGATGGTCGATGAGGGTAGCAAGAACATCCCCGATGCGCTCGGCGATGTGCGTGAGGCGGTGGACTTCTGCCGCTATTATGCCGCGCAGGCGCGCAAGAACCTGAAGCCGATCGACCTGCCCGGACCGACGGGCGAACAGAACGTCCTGCGCATGGAAGGCCGCGGCGTTTGGGCTTGTATCGCGCCGTGGAACTTCCCGCTCGCGATCTTCGTCGGCCAGGTCGTCGCCGCCCTCGTCACCGGCAATACGGTGGTGGCCAAGCCCGCCCCGCAGACGCCGAAGATCGCCGCGTTGGCGGTGCGTCTGATGCGCGAAGCGGGTGTGCCGCGCAACGCGGTGCAGCTTGCCGTGGGCGGAGCCGAGACCGGCGCCGCGCTGACCTATGACCGGCGCATCGCGGGCATCGCCTTCACCGGCTCCAACGCCACGTCGAAGGTGATCGCGCGCAGCCTGGTGGCGGAGGATGACCGTCCGCTGATCCCGCTGATCGCGGAAACCGGCGGCATCAACGCGATGATCGTCGATTCCACCGCGCTGACCGAACAGGTGGTGCGCGACGTGCTGATTTCCGGCTTCCAGTCGGCCGGTCAGCGCTGTTCGGCCATGCGCCTGCTCCTGATCCAGGAAGAGGTGTATGATCGCACGATCACGATGCTGAAGGGCGCGATGGATGCTCTCGTCATCGGCGATCCGCACGAGCCCGATACCGATATCGGCCCGGTGATCGATGAGCCGAGCTATTACAAGCTGAACGCCTATCGCGAGGCTTGGCACAAGAATGTGATCCACGCCTGCGAGGTGCCCGGCAAGGACAAGGGCCTGTTCGTCCCGCCCACGCTGATCAAGCTCGACAGCATGGATGAGCTGGACAAGGAATGGTTCGGCCCGATCGTCCATGTCGCCACCTGGAAGGGCGGCGAGCTGGAGAAGACAGTGGAGCGTGTGAATGCCAAGGGCTACGGCCTCACCATGGGCATCCACAGCCGGATCCTGCGTGCCGCCGATCAGGTGGAAAAGACCGCGGAGGTGGGCAATCTCTACATCAACCGCTCGATGATCGGTGCGATCGTGGGCTCTCAGCCCTTCGGCGGCGAAGGTCTTTCGGGCACCGGTCCTAAAGCCGGCGGCCCGCATTATCTCTACCGCTTCTGCGCCGAGCGCACGACCAGCACGGACCTCACCAGCGCCGGCGGCAACGCCACGCTGCTCAGCATGGGTGACGGGATTTAAATCCTTCTCCCGGTGGGAGAAGGATAGGAAGCCTTATGAGCGCAGCGAATTAGGCTGATTTGGATGAGGGCGCGGCAAGCGGCAGGTTATGTCGTTCGTTCGCCCTCACCCAGCTTCGCTAGGCACGTGCCGTGCCAAGCTGCGCTACCTCTCCCGAAGGGAGAGGGGGGCGTTCAGTAGCCCAGCTTCAGATCGACCACATTCTTCATGTCGCCTCCCGACCGATAGCGCTCCAGATTTTCCAGAAACAGCTCGGCGGCGCGCTGGAACATTACCATGGTCGATTTGCCGGACAGGTGCATGCTGAACAGCGCATTCGGCGCGTCCCATAACGGATGGTCCGACGGCAGGGGCTCGGGATCGGTCACGTCGAGATAGGCGCCTGCGATCCGCTCCTCGTTCAGCGCGGCGATCAGCGCGTCCTGATCGATCACGTCGCCGCGGGCGATGTTGGCGATCATCGCGGTCTTCTTCAGCTTCGCGATCTCGCCCCCACCAATGATATGTTCGGTATCGCCGGTGGAAGGCAAAGCGATGATCAGCCAGTCGATATCGCCCAGCCGATCGTGCCAGTCATCCTGCCCGATCACGCCTTCGTCGGGCCGCGCGGTGCGGGCGACGGCGGTCACGTCGACACCGAAGGGTTTCAGCCGGTCGCCGATCGCCTTGCCGATGGCGCCATATCCCAAAATCATTGCCTTGGAGGCGAACAGCTCGCGGCGGCCGGGTGGGTTTTCGAGCCATTCGTGCCGATCCGCCGCGCGCACCACTTCGTCATAGCGCTTGGCGAGCGCGAGCATGCCGAGCAGGCAATATTCGGCAACGGGGATGGTGTTGATGCCGGTGCCGTTGGTGACGGTGACATCGAGCGCGGCAAGCCGCTCCATCGGCAGATGGTCAAGCCCGGCATAGATGGTGAACAGCCATTGCAGTTGGTCCGCGCCGTCCACGGCTTCGCGGATTGCCGCCTTGTTGTACATGTCGATCCACGCGATCTCGGCATCGCCTGCCGCCGCGATCGCCTCCTTGCCGCTGGTGAACCAGTGCGGCTCGATATCGGCGGGCAACCGGGCTTCGATCAAAGGTTTCGCCATGGCGGGGAGAACGGCTTTGATCATGAGCAGGTGTCCTTTAGAATTAGCGTGTAATGCGGAGAAACGCTTCGCTGCCCGATCCGATGCAGTGGGCGGGCAGGCAGGCCGTTCAGAGCGACAGGCGCCACTCCCAACCTAGCGGATCGCCGTCCATTAGCTCGATGCCCTTGGCGTTCAACTCGTCGCGCAGCGCGTCGGAGCGTTCGAAATCCTTTTCCTCCCGCGCAGCCTTGCGCTGGTCCAGCAGATCCGAGACTTCCGCGCGCGTGAGCTCGGCGTCGTCGGGCCGGATGCGCAGGCTTTCGCGCCGCAGATGCAGAAGGTCCAGCCCCAGCACCTCGTCCATATGCACGATCAGGCGGTAGCGATCGCCCTCGGACACCTTCTTCATGGCGATCACCTGCTCGACCACGGTCAGCGCCTTGGGGGTGTTGAGATCGTCGGCGATCGCCTCGTCGAACGCGGTCTTGGCGGCAAGGATCAGCGGATGCGAAAGCTCCCGCTCGTCCTCATGCTCCTTCAGCTTTTGCGCGCCCATGACGAGGCGTTTCAGGCGGGTGAGGGCGGCTTCCAGATTGTCCCAGCTGAACTCCAGCTCGCTGCGATAATGCGCCTGCAGGCACATCAGGCGATAGGCCAGCGGATGCACGCCCTTCGAAACCAGCAGCGGCAGGCGCAGGAACTCGCCCGACGACTTGGACATCTTGCCGGTGCGGTCGATCAGGAAATTGTTGTGCATCCAGATGCGCGCGCCGCTGCCGCAGGCATGGCCCTCCGCTTCGCAAAAGGCCTGGTTCTGCGCGATCTCATTGGGATGGTGGATTTCCCGATGATCGATCCCGCCGGTATGGATATCGAACGGCAGGCCGAGCAGCTTTTCGCCCATCACCGAGCATTCCAGATGCCAGCCGGGCGCGCCGCGGCCCCAGGGGCTGTCCCATTCCATCTGGCGCTTTTCGCCCTTGGGCGTCTTGCGCCAGATCGCGAAATCGGCCGGATGGCGCTTGCCCTCCACCGCATCGATCCGGCCTTCGCCATCGTCATCCGGCTTTTGCCGGGCGAGCGTGCCATAATCGGCGATCGTGGAGACGTCGAAATACAGGCCACTGTCGAGCTCGTAACAGTGCTTGTCCGCGATCTTTTCGGCGAATTCGATCATCGCGGGGACGAAGTCGGTGGCGATGGACCAGTGCGCAGGCTCGCGGATGTTGAGCGCCTTGACGTCGGCCCAATAGGCCTTGGTGTAGTGCCGCGCGATGTCCCAGATGGTGCGCGCCTCTTCGCCCGATCCGGCTTCCGCCGCGGCGGCCTTTTCCAGCTTGTCCTCGCCCGCATCGGCATCGTCGGTCAGATGGCCGACATCGGTGATGTTGATGACGTGGATCAGCCGCAACCCGCGATAGCTCAGCGCGCGGCCCAGCGTGTCGGCGAACACATAGGCGCGCATGTTGCCGATATGCGGATAATTATAGACCGTCGGCCCGCAGCTATAGACCCGCGCCTGGCCCTTGTGGACGGGGTGGAACACCTCGGTCTTGCGCGTGAGGCTGTTGTAAAGCTTGAGGGGGATGTTGTGAGGCATATCGGGTCAGTCTTTAATCGTCCTGTGCGCTACCCCATGCACTGATTTCATCGTCATTGCGAGGAGCCATAGGCGACGAAGCAATCCAGAGCGGCCCTAGCGCTGCGGCCGCTCTGGATTGCTTCGCCTTCGGCTCGCAATGACGACTTTCTGCTATTCCTCGTCGAACAGCTGGGCGAGCTGTTCGATCATCGTGCCGCCGAGCTGTTCGGCGTCCATGATGGTCACGGCGCGGCGATAATAGCGGGTGACGTCGTGGCCGATACCGATGGCAACCAGCTGGACCGGCGAGCGGGTTTCGATCCACTCGATCACCTTGCGCAAGTGCTGCTCCAGATAGGCGCCGTGATTGACCGAGAGCGTGCTGTCGTCCACCGGCGCGCCGTCCGAAATTACCATCATGATGCGCCGCTCCTCGGGCCGCGCGATGATGCGGTTGTGCGCCCATAAAAGCGCCTCGCCGTCGATATTCTCCTTCAGCAGCCCCTCGCGCATCATCAGGCCGAGATTGCGCTTGGCGCGGCGCCAGGGTTCGTCGGCGCGTTTGTAGATGATGTGACGCAGATCGTTGAGGCGGCCGGGCTGGGCGGGGCGGTCGGCGGCGAGCCAGTCCTCGCGCGATTGGCCGCCCTTCCAGGCGCGGGTGGTGAAGCCGAGGATCTCCGTCTTCACGCCGCAGCGTTCCAGGGTGCGGGCCAAAATCTCCGCGCTCACCGCCGCGATGCCGATCGGCCGCCCGCGCATCGAGCCCGAATTGTCGATCAGCAGCGTCACCACGGTATCGCGAAACTCGGTATCGCGTTCGCTCTTGTAGCTCAGCGAATGGCCGGGACTGACGACGACGCGGGCCAGCCGCGCGGCGTCCAGCAGGCCTTCCTCCTGATCGAAATCCCAGCTGCGGTTCTGCTGCGCCATCAGGCGGCGCTGCAGCCGGTGGGCGAGCTTCGTCACCGTGCCCTGCAGATTGGCGAGTTGCTGATCCAGGAACTGGCGCAGGCGCGTCAGTTCCTCTTCATCGGCCAGTTCCGACGCCTCGACGATTTCGTCGAACTTCTCGGTCCAGATGTCATAGCCAAGATCGGGCGTCGTATCCCAGTTCGGGCGGTTGGGGCGCACGGGCTGCATCCCCTCATCGCCCATATCGCCTTCCATCAACTCGCTGTCGTCGGACATCTCGCCGTCGGCCTGCTCGTCGCTTTCGTCCTGGCCGCTGTCGTCGCTCTCGGCGCGCATTTCGGTCTGGCTGCTGTCGGACTGCTGGTCGTCCTGCGTCTCGTCCTGTTCCTCCTCGGACAGGTCGTCCTCGTCGTCCCCGGCATCGTCGCCCTCATCGGGTTCGACTTCGCCCTCGGTCAGATCGAGATGTTCGAGCAGGCTCTGCGTCAGCGCGGCAAAGGCGTTCTGATCGTCCAGCGCCATGCCCAGCGCATCGAGATCGGAGCCGGCGCGCTCCTCGATCCAATCGCGTACCAGGTTGACGCCGGCCTGCGTCGCGGGCGGCGGGGCCTCGCCGGTCAGCCGCTCGCGCACCATCAGCTGCAGTGCGGTGGACAGCGGCACCTCGTCGCGGGCCTTGGCGCGGGTGATGGGATCGGAGCGCATGCGCTGTTCCAGCGCGGCCGTGAGATTACGGCCCACCCCGTCCATGCCGCGAGAGCCAAGCGCATCGATCCGCGCATGCTCGATCGCGTCGAAGGCAGCAGAGGCGATCGCTTCGGGGGGGCGCGCGGCGGCGTGGCGCGCGGCATCGTGATGGCGCATGCGCAGCGCGAACTGATCGGCATAGCCGCGCGCCTCGGCAATCTGTTCGGGCGGCAGATCGCGCTGCGGCATCGGCAGTTTCATATGCCCGCGCGAGGAGGAGGGCGCATCGGCGGTCCAGGCGACATCGAGCTCCGGCTCGCGCGCCATTGCCCGCGCGCATCCGGCCAGCGCGGATTTGAGGTCGTCGAGGCGGGTACGATCCGTAATGAGCTTCAGCCCCCAACCACGCTTTCAGGCAGATCCTCGCCAAACACGCGCTGATAATATTCGGCCACCAGCTGGCGTTCCGCCTCATCGCATTTGTTGAGGAAGCTGAGGCGGAAGGCGAAGCCGACATTGTCGAAAATCGCCGTGTTCTGCGCCCAGCTGATCACCGTACGCGGGCTCATCACCGTGCTGATATCGCCGTTGATGAAGCCCTGACGCGACAGCTCGGCCACCTTGATCATCTTCTGCACGGTGTCTTCGGCGGTGTCGGACACCTTGCTCAGCACCACCTTGGATTCGGTGGCGGCGGGCAGATAATTGAGCGTGATCACGATGTTCCAGCGGTCCATCTGACCCTGGTTGATCTGCTGCGTGCCGTGATAGAGGCCGCTCGTATCGCCCAGGCCCACGGTGTTGGCGGTGGCGAACAGGCGGAAATATTTGTTCGGGCGGATCACTCGGTTCTGATCGAGCAGGGTCAGCTTGCCCTCGGTCTCCAACACGCGCTGGATCACGAACATCACGTCCGGGCGCCCGGCATCATATTCGTCGAACACCAGAGCGGTCGGCGTCTGCAATGCCCAGGGCAGCAGGCCTTCGCGAAATTCGGTAACCTGCTGGCCGTCCTTCAGCACGATCGCGTCGCGACCGACCAGATCGATGCGGCTGATATGCGCATCCAGATTGATGCGGATGCACGGCCAGTTGAGGCGCGCGGCCACCTGTTCGATATGCGTCGATTTGCCCGTGCCGTGATAGCCCTGCACCATCACGCGCCGGTTGTGCGCGAAGCCCGCGACGATCGCGGCGGTGGTGTCCGGATCGAACACATAGCTCGGGTCCAGATCGGGCACACGCTCGTCCGCCTCGCTGAAGGCGGGCACCTGCATGTCGATGGGGATGCCGAACAGCTCTTTCGCGCTCACCATCTTGTCGGGCGCGTCCATCACCGTATCGGCGCGGCTATCGGGCTGGGCGTTGGAAATATCGGTCATCGCTGGTCCTGCAGGCGGGAGAGTCGGCCACCGAGTTAGGGGCTGGGGCCATGGCTTGCAACGCGTGAGAACCGATGATTGGTTGCAGCTTTACGGGAACGGCGTTTCGTCCGCATCCGGAAGCGGGGCCTTTTCGGGCACATCGAAGCAATCGGCAAAGCCCATCGCGAAGGCCAGATCGCCTTCCACGGCCAGCTTGTCGGCGGCGGCCAGCGTCTCATCGTCACCGCTGCCGAACAGCCATCCTGCCAGGATCGCGGGTTCGCCGGTGATCGTGACGCGCACCTTTTCGGGCCGTCCCCGGCCCACTTCGATATCGCCCTGCTCCAGCGTGGCGTAATAATCCTCGCCGCTCAATTTCATCCGGATAATGCCAGTGAGGGGGGCGGCGGCCTCCCGGTCCAGCATCACCTTCATCGATAGCAGCAGAGAGGCGGCGCTGAGCGGGCGCGCGGGATCGTGCAGCGGCGATTGCATGGCCCAGCCGCTCAGCATCCACAGGATCGGTTCGGCGGCATAGCCCCAGTCGGTCAGCTCGTAGATCTCGTCGGACAAGGGCGGGGGCAGCGCCTGGCGCGTCAGGACACCCGCGGCCTCCAGCGCGGCAAGGCGCTGCGCCAGAGCAGCTTCGCTGATGCCGAACACATTGTTCTCGATTTCCGAGAAGCGCCGCGGGCCCAGCATCAGTTCGCGCAGCACCGGGATCGCCCAGCGCTGGCCGACAATATCCATCGCATGCGCCGCCCGGCAGGCATCGCGGTAGAGCGGCCTGTCCTCGGGCGGGCGCCCGGCGGGGAGCATGGAGGGGTCCATGCCGCCATGCGTTACGCGCCGGGTGCGGGCGAAACAAGCGTGGGGCTGGATGGGGGCCGCCTTATCTTTACGAAAAAAAGCATGGGCAAACAGTCGCGAATGGGGAAGGTTGCGGCAAACCCCGATCACGGGGAAGGCAAGGAGAGACCCGCCATGATGCAGCTGTACGGCCACCCCTTTTCCTCTTTCACCTGGAAGGTGCTGATCGCGCTGTACGAGCGCGCGCTACCGTTCGATTTCCGCATGGTCGATCCCGGCCATCCCGATAACAGCGCATTCGTCCGGGAAGCGGGGCCGGGCGGGCAGTTTCCGGTGCTGGTCGACGGCGATCGCACGGTGATCGAAAGTTCCGCGATCATCGAATATCTGGAGGTGGTGCACGGCAGCGCAGGGCACCTCGTCCCCGCCGATCCGGTCCGCGCGATCGAGGCGCGGCAGATGGATGCGCTGCTGGGCGATTATATCGCCGCGCCGGTGCAGGCGATCGTGGACGATACCATGCGCGGGCAGGGCGAGCGCGATGCCCCGGGCGCGGCGCGGGCGAGAGAGAGGCTCGAAAAGGCCTACGCCTGGTTCGATCGCTGGATGGAGGACCGGGACTGGGCCGCCTGCGGGCGCTTCACCATCGCCGATTGCGCCGCCGCGCCCGCGCTGTTCTACGCCGATTGGGTGCACGAAATTCCCGAAGGCCACGCGAACCTGCGCGCCTATCGCCAACGCCTGCTCGCCCGCCCCACCATCGCCCGCGTAATCGACGAAGCGCGCCCCTACCGCCACCTCTTCCCGCGAGGCGCACCGGGCAGGGACTAAGCCAAACCCTCTCCCGGCGGGAGAGGGGCTTCACCCGAACGCCGGGCTTTTCTTCAGGCGCTCGTAAGCCTTGATCGCGCGTTGCAGCTTGTCCTCATGGCTGCGGTCGCCGCCATTGCGGTCGGGGTGGTAGCGTCGGACCAGTTCGGAGTAGCGCCGGCGGATCGTGCGGCGGTCGGCATCGCGTTCCAGGCCCAGCGTCTTCAGCGCGCGGGCATCCGCATCGCTTAAAGGCGTGCCGTCGGGCCGGGCGCGCGGCATGGTGCGGCGGAAGCGCGCGCCGATGGCGTCCAGCGGATCCTCGAAATCCTGCCAGCGCGGCGGCGGACTGGCGCCTGCGCCCCAGCGGTTCGTGCTCTGGTAGAAGCCGCCCAGCGGGGACTGCGCCTCGTAAATCTCGTCCGCGCCCATGCCGTCGAAGAAATCATAGCCCGCGTTAAATTCGCGTACATGGTCAAGGCACAGCCAGCGCCATTGCCCCGGCCCGTCACCGCTATGCCCGCCGGGCGGCGGTGCGCGAAATTCGCCCGCTTCGGCGCAGGCGGGATGGTCGCATGTCCGCTGACCGTCGCCCACGCGTCCGTGGAATCGGTCATGGCGGCGGCGGTCGGATTGAGAAGACATGAAGAGAAAGCGGCTCGGCCTTTGGGGTTTCGCGGGAGCCAAGCTATATAGGCGCGCATGACAACGGATTCAAAAGGGCCGGTACAGGCCGAGATCGAAACGCGGCTGACCGAGGCGCTCGCGCCCACCAGCCTCGTGGTAAGCAACGACAGCGCACAGCATCGCGGCCATGCCGGCGACGACGGATCGGGCGAAAGCCACTTTTCGGTGACGGTGGAAAGCGCCGCGTTCGCAGGCAAATCGCGCGTCGAGCGGCAGCGCATGGTCAACCGCGCCCTGGGCGACCTGATGCAGGAGCGCGTCCACGCCATGCAAATCAAGGCCAGCGCGCCGGGGGAATAGAGACGGGGCGCGGATGTGTGATCCGCGCGACAAAAATGATCCGTAAGTCCTGAGCCGGTGGCGCCATGCGCCGTCTGCGGCTCCGAAGGACGTCTATCGATCAAGCGCGGTGCACGGAGGAGAAGCGCCCTTCGACAAGCTCAGGGCTACGGTAAGTGGGCGAGTCACATTCAAGATCCGAAGTCCTGAGCTTGTCGAAGGACGTCTCTCGGTCGAGCGCCGCACGTGCAGGAGAGGCACCCTTCGACAGGCTCAGGGCTACGGTTTGAGCGGCGATCGGGAACGCCCGCCGGTCCCCGCCCATTCTCCTTGCCGAACCCCGCAAAGGAGAAGCCCCAATGTCCTATGATCTCTGGTACTGGCCCAGCATCCAAGGGCGGGGCGAATTTGTGCGGCTTCCCCTCGAAGCCGCAGGCATTGAATATCGGGATCGCGCGCGGGACGAAGGTGCCGAGGCGCTGATGGACGATATGGAGGCGCGCAGCGGCTGGGGCGCGCCCTATGCGCCGCCCTATCTGGTCGACGGCGATTTCTGCATCGCGCAGACCGCGCATATCGTCAGCTGGCTGGGCGAAAAACACGGCTTTGGCGGCGAGAGCGAGGCGGAAACGCTGGGCCTGATCCAGCTGCAACTGGTGGTCACCGATATCGTGGCCGAGGCGCATGACACGCACCATCCGGTCGGCACCGGCGATTATTATGAAGACCAGAAGGATGAGGCGAAGCGCGCCGCGAAAGGATTTCGCGAAAACCGCATCCCCAAATATTTCGATCATTTCGAAGCCGCGCTCGGCATCGTGGAAGGACCGTTCGTGCGCGGGGCAACGTGGAGCCATGTCGATACTTCGCTGTTTCAGCTGGTCCGCGGTCTCGAATATGCCTTCCCCAAACGCATGGCCGCGCTATCGTCCGACTATCCGAAGCTCCACGCCTGCGCCGATGCGGTGGAAGCCTTGCCGGGCATCGCGGATTATCTGAAAAGCGAGCGGCGCATTTCTTTCAATGAGGACGGTATTTTCCGTCATTATCCGGAACTGGACGCGGATTAGATGACCCTGCAAACCATCACCCCCACCACGCATGATCTGGGCGATTTCAAGGTGCGACGGACCTTGCCCTCGCGCGGCCGCACGATGGTGGGGCCGTTTGTGTTCGTCGATCAGTTCGGCCCCGCGCAGTTCGATCTGGGCGGGGGCATGGACGTGCGGCCGCACCCGCATATCAACCTGTCCACCGTCACCTATCTGTTCGACGGGGCGATCGACCATCGCGATTCGCTGGGCACTTTCGCCACCATCCGCCCCGGCGCGGCGAACCTGATGACGGCGGGGAGCGGCATCGTGCATTCCGAGCGCTCGCCGGAGGCGGAGAGGCAGCGCAGCGCGGGCGGCCATCAGGGGCGCATTTCCGGCATGCAGACCTGGCTGGCGCTGCCCGACGGCAAGGAGGAGATCGATCCCGCTTTCCAGCATATCGGTGCGGACGAGCTGCCGATCCTGGAAGACAGCGGCCTGAAGGCGCGCATCATCATGGGCGAATTATGGGGCAAGACCGCGCCGACCACGCAGCACGCGCAGACGATCTATGCCGATATCCTGCTGGATGCCGGAACGAGCGTACCGATCGAGGCGGGGGCGGACGAACGCGCCGTGCTGGTGGCGCTGGGGGATGCCGAGCTGGATGGCGACGCGCTGGAACGGCACACGCTTTACGTGCTGGCGCCCGGCGAGGCGATGACGCTGCGCGCCACGTCCGACGCGCGCGTGATGCTGCTGGGCGGAGAGGCCTTCGCAACGCAGCGCCATGTCTGGTGGAATTTCGTCAGCAGCTCGAAAGACCGCATCGCGGAAGCGCGCGAGGCCTGGAAGGCGAAGCAGTTCCCCGATGTGCCCGGCGACAGCGAAGAGCGCATTCCCATTCCGGATGGCGCGCCGAAAACGGTTAGCTATCCGTGAGGGCGGGGCGGACGACCGACGATTAGGAAATAGCTGTCCTACAGATAACCAAATAGGCTATCCGAATACGGTTATGCGAACCGTGTCAAACTCCGTCCAGGTGCCGATTCATTCCCTTGCGCTTCCGGCCTTCACTGTTCCGCCTCTGGACAGTGTGAAGTGTGTGAAGCAAGCTGGCCCAAATCGCTTCAGGAGAGCCCCATGCCCGATCCGACTCCCAACCTCGTTCCCGACTACGACCTCGTTCGCCACACGCTCGCCACCGGCGTGGAGATCGACGCCGTCGACGTGGGGCCCCGGGACGCGCCGGTCCTCCTCTTCCTCCACGGCTTCCCCGAAAGCCACCGCACCTGGCGCCACCAGATCGAGCATTTCAAGGACCGCTTCCGCTGCATCGCGCCCGATCAGCGCGGCTATCGCGGATCGTCCAAGCCGCAGGAGGTGGAGGCCTATACGCCCGACAAGCTGGTGGCCGATGTGTTCGCGCTGGCCGATGCCTGCGGTGTGGACCGGTTCACCGTCGTCGGCCATGACTGGGGCGGGGCGATCGCCTGGGCGGTGGCGTTGGCAGGGCAGCAAAACGGGCGCGTAGAGCGGCTGGTGATCGCCAATGCGCCGCATCCCTGGCTTTATCAGCGCGCGCTGATCCAGCGGCCCCAGCAGCGCGAGAGTGCACAGTACATCCGCGCCTTCCGGGACCGCGCGAACGACGATCTGGTGCGCGAGCATGGGCTGGTCGGCATCCTGGCCAAGGCGGTGAAGTGGGAGCGCAGCAGCGCCATGCCGGACGAGGAGCGGGACCGTCTGCTCGCCGACTGGAAGGATCGCGATGCGGCCTTCGGCATGCTGAACTGGTACCGCGCCAGCTCCGTCCACGTCCCCGCGATGGATGAGGATGCCGAGCTGCCCGAGTTCGCCAAGCGCGACTTCCCGAAGGTGACGATCCCCACGCTGGTGGTCTGGGCGCTGGATGACCTCGCGCTGCCGCCGGTCAACACCGAGGGGATGGACGAGCAGGTGGAGGACCTCACCCTGGTGGAGGTGCCGGGTAGCGGCCATTTCGTGCCCTGGGAAGCGCCCAACAAGGTGATCGACGCGATGGAGGCGTTTCTGGGTTAGCCGCGCCGCGCGCGAATAGGCGCGCGAGCTTCATTGCCCTTTAACGGAGCCGCAGCTACATCGCCGCCATCATGAACCGCCCCATCACCTTCGCCATCCCCAAGGGACGCATCCTCGATGAGGCCCTGCCCGTCATGCGCGAGGCGGGCATCGAGCCGGAGCCCGGCTTCTTCGACAAGGCGAACCGCGCGCTCGAATTCGCCACCAACCGCGAGGATGTACGCATCATCCGCGTGCGCGCGTTCGATGTCGCCACCTTCGTGGCGCATGGCGCGGCGCAGATCGGTATCGTCGGTTCGGACGTGGTGGAAGAGTTCGGCTATTCGGAGCTCTACGCGCCGGTCGATCTTGGCATCGGCAAATGCCGCCTGTCCGTGGCCGAGCCGAAGGATGCGGAGCCGGGGCAGGCGCTGTCCACGCTCAGCCATGTGCGCGTCGCGACCAAATATCCCGAGCTTACCCGCCGCTGGTTCGCCGGCAAGGGCCTGCAGGCGGAGATCGTGAAGCTGAACGGTGCGATGGAGCTGGCACCCGCGCTGGGCCTCACCCGCCGCATCGTCGATCTGGTGTCGACCGGGCAGACGCTGAAGGAAAACGGCCTCGTCGAGACCGAGACAATCATGGACATCTCGGCCCGGCTGATCGTCAACCGCGCGGCCTTCAAGATGATGTCCGGCACGCTTCCCGCGCTGGTCGAGCGGTTCCGCGCTATTGCCGGAGGCGTGCGTGAAGCGGCTTGATGCGGCCGATCCCGGCTTCGCCGAAGCCTTCGAGCGCATCGTTACCGCGCGCCGCGAGAGCGATCCGGATGTTGCGCGCGACGTGTCCGCCATCCTCGCCCGCGTCCGCACCGATGGCGATGAAGCGCTGGCCGAGCTGACCAAGCGATTTGACGGACATGATCTGCAAGAAAGCGGTTGGCGCATCGACCCCGCGGATTGCGATGCCGCGCTCGACGGACTCGATCCCGATCTGCGCAAGGCGCTGGAACTGGCCGCATCTCGGATCCGCGCCTATCACGAGGCGCAGCGGCCCGAAGACAGCGAGCGGACCGACGATGCCGGAGTGCGCCTGGGTGCGCGCTGGCTGCCGGTGGATGCGGCGGGCGTCTACGTACCCGGCGGACGTGCGGCCTATCCCAGCTCGGTGCTGATGAACGTGCTGCCTGCCAAGGTGGCCGGCGTGAAACGCATTGTCATGGTGACGCCCACGCCGGGCGGCGAGGCGAACCCGCTGGTGCTGGCCGCCGCGGCGCTGGCCGGTGTGGACGAAGTCTGGCGCATCGGCGGCGCGCAGGCGATCGCCGCGCTCGCTTACGGCACGGACAGGATCGCGCCGGTGGATGTCGTGACCGGCCCCGGCAATGCCTGGGTGGCCGAGGCAAAGCGCCAGCTCTACGGCGTGGTCGGCATCGACATGGTCGCCGGCCCCAGCGAAATCCTAGTGATTGCGGACGGCGAGAACGATCCCGCCATCGTCGCCGCGGACCTGCTCAGCCAGGCCGAGCATGACCCGACCAGCCAGTCCATCCTCATCACCGACAGCGCCGATCTGGCCCGCAATGTCGAGGATGCGGTGAAGGTACAGGCTGCTGCGCTCACCACGCGCAAGGCGGCCGAGGCGAGCTGGAACGATCACGGTGTGATCATCACCGTGGCGGACCTCGCCGACGCGGTACCGCTGGCGAACCGGCTGGCGGCGGAACATCTCCAGCTCTCGGTCGCCGAACCCGAAGCATTGTTCGCGCGGATCCGCCATGCCGGATCGGTCTTCCTGGGGCGGCATACGCCCGAGGCGGTGGGCGACTATGTCGCGGGGCCGAACCATGTGCTGCCGACCGGGCGGCGCGCGCGCTTCTCCTCCGGGCTTTCGGTGCTGGACTTCATGAAGCGCACCAGCTTCATTCAATTGGACCGGGCGTCGCTCGCCAAGGTCGGCCTGGCAGCGGTGCGGCTGGCCGAGGAAGAGGGGCTTCCCGCCCATGCCGAAAGCGTCCGGCGGCGGCTGGACGCCTGAGAGTTCACAGAGGAACAGGTAAAAGATGATGAGCCATTCCCGATCCCAACCCCGCTCCGCTGCCCGGCTCGCCGCCGTGCAGGCGCTGTACCAGATGGACATGGAAGACATCGGGCTGGCCCGCTTGCTGCGCGAGTTCCACGAACACCGTCTGGGTTCGGCGATCGAGGAAGAGCCGATCGCGGAAGGCGAGCCGGACTTTTTCGACGATGTGGTAACCGGGGTCGACTCGCGCCGCGCCGAGATCGATGCGCTGATCGAAGGGCGGCTGGCCGAAGGCTGGAAGATCGACCGGCTCGACAAGGCGATGCTGCAGCTGCTGCGCTGCGGCACCTACGAACTGCTCGCGCGGCCCGACGTGCCGACCGGCGCGGTGGTGAACGAATATGTCGACATTGCCCATGCCTTCTTCGACGACAAGGACGCCAAGTTCGTGAACGGACTGCTCGACGGCATTTCGAAAGAAGTGCGCGGCGAGTGAGTCCCGCCCTCGGATGACGGCTCTGGAGGGGCGGTGAGCGCCGAATTCGCCTTCATCGATCGCCTCCGCGCCCTCGCAACGCATCCGGCGGCCCGCGCCCTCCACGATGATGCCGCGGTGCTGAAGCTGGGCGGCGAGACGCTCATCCTGACGCATGACAGCATCGCGGAGGGGGTGCATGTCCGCATCGACACGGATGCTGCCGATGTCGCCTGGAAGCTGATCGCCACGAATCTCTCCGATCTGGCCGCCAAGGGCGCGGAGCCCTTGGGGGTGCTCACCAGTCACGCGTTGGGCGATGATGCCTGGGATGCCGCCTTCGCCGAAGGGCTGCGGGCCGTGCTCGATCGATACGATGTGTCGCTACTGGGCGGGGACACGATCCGCTTGCCCGAGGGCGCGACCCGTGTGTTCGGTTGTACGGCTATCGGCCGCGCTACCAGCGATCCGGTGCCGGCGCGGTCCGGCGCGCGGGACGGCGATGCGCTATGGGTGGCCGGCAGCATCGGGGATGCGCTTGCCGGCTTTACGCTGCTGGAAGCGGGCGGTGCGGATGACGGGCCGCTCACCTCTGCGTATCTGCGGCCTCGCCCGCTGCTGACGGAGGGACAGGCGCTCGCCCCGCTCGCCAGCGCGATGATGGACGTGAGCGACGGGTTGCTGATCGACGCCGCCCGGCTCGCGAAAGCCAGCGGCCTCGCTGCCGCCATCGACATGGCAAGGATCCCGGTTTCGGACGCGGCGCGTGCCGTCCTGCGAGGCAGGGAAGACGAACTGCTGCGCTGGGGTGATGACTATGCGCTGCTCTTCACGGCCCCGGCCGAGTGCGAACCGCCGGTGCCCGCCGCGCGGATCGGCACGATGGTGGATGGGCAGCCGGGCACCGTCAGGCTGGACGAGGCCGTGCTCGATCCCGATGCGATCGGCGGCTATCGGCACTAGACCCGCCCATCCGTTTGCCGCTTGTCAATTGACGGCATCCGGTTAGTCTCCCTTCCCAAGTCGCCCGAAAATGAGGCGGCACCTATTGGAGCAGGAGGGGAAGTCTGAACGCCATGTCTGTCATTGTCATTGCTATCATCTGCGGCCTCATCGCCGTACTTTACGGGTTCATTACCAGTCGTCAGGTTCTTGGGGCCGATGCCGGTAATTCAACCATGCAGGAGATTGCTGGCGCGATCCAAACGGGTGCTAAGGCCTATCTTGGCCGGCAGTATCGTACAATCGCCATTGTCGGTGTCGTCGTCGCGATACTGGTGTTCGTCTTCCTCGGCATTACCTCCGCCATCGGTTTCGTCATCGGTGCCATTCTATCGGGCGTTGCGGGCTATATCGGGATGAACATCTCGGTCCGTTCCAATGTACGGACCGCGCAGGCCGCCTCGACCAGCCTGCAGAGCGGCCTCACGGTGGCGTTTCGCGCGGGCGCCGTCACCGGCATGCTGGTGGCCGGGTTGGCGCTGCTCGCGATATCGGTGTTCTTCTGGTATCTGACGGGCCCTGCCGGTTATCGCCCGGACAACCGCACTGTGGTCGATGCGCTGGTCGCACTGGCCTTTGGTGCCTCGCTCATCTCCATCTTTGCGCGTCTCGGCGGTGGCATCTTCACCAAGGCGGCGGACGTTGGTGCCGATCTGGTCGGCAAGGTGGAAGCAGGCATTCCGGAGGACGATCCGCGTAATCCGGCGACCATTGCGGACAATGTGGGCGATAATGTCGGCGATTGCGCGGGCATGGCTGCCGATCTTTTCGAGACCTATGTCGTCACCGTGGGCGCCACGATGGTGCTGTCCGCGCTGCTGGTCGATGTCGGCAATGCGGCGCTCCTCAATCTCATGAGCCTGCCGCTGCTGGTGGGCGGGGTGTGCATCATCACCTCGATCATCGGCACCTATTTTGTGCGCCTTGGCGGCGGCACCAATATCATGGGCGCGCTGTACAAAGGGTTTCTGGTGACGGCGGTCCTCTCGATCCCGGCGATCTACCTGGCAACGCAATACATCTTCGGGGACATGAGCGCCCCGATCGGCGGTGCCTTGGCAACCGATGGCTTCACCACGGAAACGCCCGCCGCCACCGTCGCCAGCTTCACCGGCTGGGACCTTTTCTTCTCCATGATGGTCGGGCTCGCCGTGACCGGGCTGATCATCTGGATTACCGAATATTACACCGGAACCAATTACCGCCCGGTCCGCTCGATCGCCCGGTCCTCGGAAACCGGCCATGGCACCAACGTCATCCAGGGCCTTGCAATCAGCCTGGAGGCGACCGCCTTGCCCACACTGGTGATCTGCGTCGGCATCGTCATCGCTTATCAGCTGGCGGGTCTTATCGGCATTGCCTTCGCGGCCACGGCCATGCTGGCGCTTGCCGGTATGGTGGTCGCGCTCGATGCCTATGGCCCGGTGACCGATAACGCAGGCGGTATCGCCGAGATGGCGGGGCTGGATGACAGCGTGCGAGAGAAAACCGATGCACTCGACGCGGTCGGTAACACCACAAAGGCGGTGACCAAGGGCTATGCCATCGGTTCGGCGGGCCTCGCCGCTTTGGTGCTGTTCGGCGCTTATACGACCGACCTCGATGAGTTCTTTCCTAACCTGAACGTCGATTTCTCGCTCAGCAATCCATACGTCATTGTCGGCCTGCTGCTCGGCGCGCTGCTGCCCTATCTGTTCGGCGCGATGGGGATGACCGCGGTGGGCCGCGCCGCGGGCGCTGTGGTGGAGGAGGTGCGCGGGCAGTTCCGTGATAATCCCGGCATCATGCAGGGCACCGCCAAGCCGGATTACGGCCGCACGGTGGATCTTGTCACCAAGGCGGCGATCAAGGAAATGATCGTGCCGTCGCTCTTGCCGGTGCTGGCGCCGATTGTGGTCTATTTCGTCATCACTTTGGTGGCGGGGCAGGCTAATGGCTTTGCGGCTCTGGGCGCACTGCTTCTGGGCGTCATCGTGTCCGGCCTGTTCGTCGCGCTGTCGATGACGGCGGGCGGCGGCGCGTGGGACAACGCGAAAAAATATATCGAAGACGGCCATCATGGCGGCAAGGGATCCGAGGCGCACAAGGCCGCGGTAACCGGCGACACGGTGGGCGATCCTTACAAGGACACCGCCGGCCCCGCGGTCAATCCGATGATCAAGATCACCAATATCGTGGCACTATTGCTGCTCGCCGCGCTGGCGGCAGTTTAGTTCATTATTACGATCGGGATAGCGGGCCGCCGGCAGTTCCGGCGGCCCTTTCTCTTGGCCGCGACTTTAGCCGAATCTTTGTGATTAGCTTCTAGAACAAGCCGCTTAGGGAGCGTGCGGCTTGAACCAGACTATATTTCCGGAGGCCTTCGAAGGCGCAGTGCCAGTGCCGATTGCGGCATCAGGGTCGGTGCAGGCCGAACTGGTTGCGGCAAGCGCGATTGATGCTGCGCTATTATGGGCATGGCAGGAGCTGGATCGGCAAACCGCTGGCACCAATGTGTTTTTCGAAAGCAAGGTTTTGCCTGCGGCGTTGGCCCATTGTGACCCGGACGGCCGCGCGCAGCTGTTCCTGCTCTGGCAGGGTATTCCGCGGCTGAGCCAGCTGATCGGGCTGATGCCGCTTTCGCTCGAGCCGCTTTATGGAAACCGGCCCGTTCCTAACTGGCAGAACTGGCTGCATCCCAATGCCTTTCTGGGCAACCCGCTGATCGAGCACGGGCATGAGCGGGCCTTTTGGGAGGCACTGCTTGCTTATTGCGATGCGCATGCGGGGCGCGGCCTCTTCTTCCATCTCGATTGCTTTGCACTGGACGATCCAGCGTCCCGGACGCTCTTCAACCTCTGCAAGGAACAGCGCCGCCGCTGCGACGTGGTGCGGCGGCATGAGCGCGCCTTTCTCCAATCTCCGCTCGGCGCCGGAGCCTATTACGAACAGGCCGTCCGGTCCAAGAAGCGCAAGGAACTAAGGCGTCAGACGCGGCGGCTCGAAGATATGGGCGCGCTGACATTCGACCGGAGCGAGGGCGGCGAAGGACTGGAGCGCTGGATCGACGAATTTCTCGCGCTGGAGGCGGCCGGCTGGAAAGGGCAGGAAGAAAGCGCGCTGGGCAGCCAGGCGGACACCCGCGGGCTGTTCTGTGAAATGCTGGGGGCGCTGGCCGAGGCGGGCCGGCTTGAACTGCTTGCGCTGCGTTTCGAAGGCGCGCCGATTGCGATGCTGGTCAATCTACGATCGGGTGAGGGCGTGTTCTCGTTCAAGACGACGTTCGACGAAGCCTTTGCGCGCTTTTCCCCGGGCGTGCTCTTGCAGATCGAAAATTACGCGCTGCTGGATCGGCCCGATGTCGCCTGGGCGGACAGCTGCGCGGCTCCCGATCACCCGATGATCGACAGCCTCTGGACCGAGCGGCGCGCGATCGGGCGCGTATCGATTGCCATTGGTGGCAAGGCCCGTCGGCTCGCCTTCGATGCGCTGCGAAAGGCGGAGGACTGGATGGCGGCGCGACATGGAGATACGGCATGACCAGGGTATTCGACGATGAAACCACCGCGCGCTTTGCGGAGCATTATCCCGAAACGCCGCACCGGTTGAACCATCATCTTCGCGCGCACGACCTGCTGACGCTGGAGGCCATCGCCGACCTGAGCGAGGCGCTTCCGGCAGGCAGCGTCGAATATAATCCCGGCGATTTGCCGGTCGGCATCGATGCCGCCGACGTGCCCGACAACGGCCTCTCGATCGGTGAGACGATCCGCACCATCGATGTCTGCCGCAGCTGGGCGGTGCTTAAGAATATTGAGCAGATGCCCGATTATGCCGCGTTGCTGATGCAGCTACTGAACGAGCTGAGGCCCGCGATCGAAACCAAGACGGGACGCATGCTGCGGCCTCAGGGCTTTATCTTCGTATCATCCCCGCATTCGATGACGCCGTATCACTTCGATCCTGAGCACAACATCCTTCTCCAGTTGCGCGGAAGCAAGACGATGACGCAGTTTCCTGCGGGCGACGCCCGCTTCGCCCCGCCGACCGCACATGAGGCTTATCATTCCGGCCATCAGCGCAATCTCGTCTGGCGCGACGATTTTCAGGCCAGCGGCACCGCGATCGATCTGGCGCCGGGGCAGGCGGTGTTCGTGCCGGTGATGGCACCGCATTTCGTGCGCAACGGTCCGGAGCCGTCGATCAGCCTCTCCATCACCTGGCGCAGCGACTGGAGCTTTGCAGAGGCCGATGCACATGGCTTCAACCGGTTGCTGCGCAGCGCGGGGTTCGAGCCGAAGGCGCCCGGCCGTTTTCCGGCGAGCAACAAGCCGAAGGCTTATGCCTATCGCGCGCTGCGCAAGGCAGGCCTCACCGGTTAAACCTTCACTCCGCTGCGACCACCTCCGGCTCGCCCTCGCTCAGCGGATGGTCCAGCCGGCCGAGCATTTCCTTCGGGCAAACCTGCCAGAAAGCGCCGCGCGCGCTGTCCCAGTCCTCCAGAATGGAGGCGGCCCAGCGGCTGTCGGTTGCCGCGACATGGGCTTCGATCAGCGTTTTCAGCTGCTGTTCCCAGTGCGCGCTTTCCAGCCGCTGCCAGACGATGCTGCCGGGGTTGGCGCGCATCGGGAACACCGCTTCCGGATCGTAAACGAAGGCTATGCCGCCGGTCATTCCCGCGCCGAAATTGCCGCCGGTCTGCCCCAGGATCACGGCTGTGCCGCCCGTCATATATTCGCAGCCATTAGCGCCGCAGCCTTCGACGACGACTTCAGCCCCCGAATTGCGGACCGCAAAACGTTCGCCCGCCTGTCCCGCGGCGAAGAGCTGGCCCGATGTCGCGCCGTAAAGCACGGTGTTGCCGATGATCGAGTTTTCCTGACTTTTCAGCGGTGAGCTGACCGTCGGGCGCACGATGATGTGCCCGCCGGAAAGGCCCTTGCCGACATAATCGTTCGCATCGCCGAACACTTCGAGTCGGATGCCCTTGCAAAGGAACGCGCCGAGCGATTGCCCCGCGCTGCCGCGCAGCCGGACCTGGATATAATCATCGTCCAGAGCTTTCATGCCGAAGACTCGCGTCACCTCGCTGCTAAGCCGCGTGCCGACCGCGCGGTGCGTGTTGCGCACCGTATAGGTGAGCTGCATCTTTTCGCGCTTCTCGAACACCGGTCCCGCGTCTTTCAGCATCAGCGCGTCCAGGCTGTCGGGCACCTCGTTGCGGAAGGTGTTGATCTTGAACCGGCGATGCGTGTCCGGTGCGTCAACCTTGGCGAGGATGGGGTTGAGATCAAGATCGTCGAGATGCTCCGCGCCGCGGCTGACCTGGCGAAGGAGTTCGGTGCGGCCGATCACTTCGTCCAGGCTCGAAACGCCCAGGCGGGCGAGGATTTCGCGCACTTCTTCGGCGATGAAGGTCATGAGGTTGATGACCTTCTCCGGCGTGCCCGTGAATTTTTCGCGCAGCCGCTCGTCCTGCACGCACACGCCCACGGGGCAGGTGTTGGAATGGCACTGGCGCACCATGATGCAGCCCATGGCCACGAGGCTCAGCGTGCCGATGCCGAACTCCTCCGCGCCTAGAATTGCGGCGATCACGATGTCGCGCCCGGTCTTGAGCCCGCCATCGGTGCGCAGCTTCACACGGTGACGCAGCCCGTTGAGGGTGAGCACCTGATTGACTTCGCTAAGGCCCATTTCCCACGGCGTGCCGGCATATTTGATGCTCGTCTGCGGAGAGGCCCCGGTGCCGCCATTGTGGCCGGCAATCAGGATCACGTCGGCATGCGCCTTGGCAACGCCCGCAGCAACCGTGCCGATACCCGCGGCGGACACCAGCTTCACACAGACCCGCGCGCGCGGATTGATCTGTTTGAGATCGTAGATCAGCTGGGCCAGATCCTCGATCGAATAGATGTCGTGGTGGGGCGGGGGGCTGATCAGCGTGACGCCGGGTGTGGAGTGGCGCAGCTTGGCGATGAACTTGGTCACCTTGAAGCCCGGCAACTGGCCGCCTTCGCCGGGCTTGGCGCCCTGCGCGACCTTGATCTCCACTTCCTCGCAGGCGCCCAGATATTCGGCGGTGACACCGAAACGCCCGGATGCGATCTGCTTGATCGCGCTGTTGGCGTTGTCGCCATTGGGGCGCGGCTTGAAACGTTCGGGGCTCTCGCCGCCTTCGCCCGACACTGCTTTTGCGCCGATGCGGTTCATCGCGATCGCCAGCGTCTCATGCGCTTCCGGAGACAGCGCCCCCAGGCTCATCCCCGGGGTGAGGAAACGGCGGCGGATTTCCGTTACCGCTTCGACTTCGTCCACCGGAAGCGGTTCGCGTGCGTAATTGAATTCCATCAGATCGCGCAGATAGACAGGGTCCAGCGCGCGAACGCCCGCGGAAAACTGCAGATAACTGGAATAGCTGTCCTTCGCGACCGCGGTCTGGAGGAGGTGCATCAGCTGCGCGGACCAGGCATGCTCCTCGCCGCCCGCACGCTGCTTGTAGAATCCGCCGATGGGCAGTTTCGCCACCATGCTGTCGAACGCCAGCTTGTGCCGGTCGGTCGCGTTCAGGTGCAGCGACATATAGCCTTCGCCCGAAATCTTGTTGGGCATGCCGGGGAAGAGATCGTTCACCAGCGCACGGCTGAGGCCGACCGCTTCGAAATTGTAACCACCGCGATAGCTCGAGATCACGGCGATCCCCAGCTTTCCGATGATCTTCAGCAAGCCGTCGTCGATCGCCGTGCGGAAATTGGCGAGGCATTCTTTCAGCGAAAGATCGCCGAAGAGGCCACGGCCATGGCGCTCTGCGATGGCGGCCTCGGTCAGATAGGCGTTCACGGTGGTCGCGCCGACGCCGATCAGGACCGCGAAATAATGCGTGTCGAGACATTCGGCGGTGCGCACGTTGATCGAGGAAAAGGCGCGCAGGCCCTTGCGGACCAGGTGGGTATGGACCGCCGCTGCGGCCAGCACCATCGGGATGGCGCAGCGATCCTCGGAAATGGCCTCGTCGGTCAGGAACAGCTCGGTCTTGCCGCCGCGCACGGCCTCCTCGGCCTCGCGCCGGATGCGGGTGATGGCCGTGCGCAGCTCTTCATGGCCGGCATGCGGATCGAAGGTGCAGTCGATTTCCCCGGCCAGCTTGCCGAACGCCGATTTCAGCCGCGCCCAGTCGGCGGACAGCAGCACCGGGCTTTCCAGCACCAGCACATGATCGTTCTGGTCCTGCTCATCGAGGATGTTGGCGAGGTTGGAGAAACGCGTGCGCAGGCTCATCACATGCCGCTCACGCAAGGAATCGATCGGAGGGTTGGTGACCTGGCTGAAATTCTGCCGGAAGAATTGGCTGATCAGCCGCGGCTTGTGGCTGATGACGGCCAGCGGCGTGTCATCGCCCATCGATCCCACGGCTTCCTTCGCCTGCTCGGCCATCGGAGCGAGGATCATTTCCATGTCCTCGATCGTCTGTCCGGCGGCCACCTGACGGCGGGACAGCTCGGCGCGGTCATAGCGCGGCACGTCCGGCGCCTCGCATTCCGGTAGGTCGCCGAGCGTGCGGAAGCCCTTCACCAGTTCTGCATAAGGCTGTTCGGCGGCCACGCGGTCCTTCAATTGGCGGTCGCGGTAGAGTGCGCCTTTCTGCAGATCGACGGCAATCATTTCGCCGGGGCCAAGGCGGCCTTTTTCCACCACATCGGGCTCCGGCAAGATCACCATGCCGCTCTCGGAGCCGATGACGAGCAAGCCGTCCGAGGTGCGGCTGTAGCGCAGGGGACGCAGCGCATTGCGGTCCACGCCCGCCACCGCCCAGCGACCGTCGGTCATGCACAGCGCGGCCGGGCCGTCCCACGGTTCCATGACGCTGGCCATATATTCGTACATCGCCTTGTGCTCGGCCGGCAGATCGACCGATGCCTGCCAGGCTTCGGGGATCATCGTGAGCTTCGCCGTCGGCGCTTCCTTGCCCGACCGGATCAGTGTTTCGAACACGGCGTCGAGCGAGGCGGTGTCGGATGCACCGGCCGGGATGACCGGCTTGATCTCGTCCGAGGCGTCCCCGAAGGCGATGCTGGCCATGCGGATCTCGTGGCTCTTCATCCAGTTGCGGTTGCCGCGGATGGTGTTAATCTCGCCATTATGAGCCAGCGCGCGGAACGGCTGGGCCAGCCACCATTGCGGGAAGGTGTTGGTGGAATAGCGCTGGTGGAAGATCGCGACGCGGCTTTCGAACCGCTCGTCCTGCAAATCCGGATAGAAGACGGACAGGCTCTCGGCCAGGAACAGACCTTTGTAGACGATCGAGCGGCAGGAGAGGCTGCAGACGTAGAAATCCGCGATCTGCGCCTCGATCACCTTGCGCTCGATCCGGCGGCGGACGAGGTAGAGATCCTTCTCAAACTCCTCGAGCGTTTCCTCCTCCGGCATGGGGCCGGCGATCATCACCTGCTCGATCTCCGGGCGCGTGATCTGCGCCTTGCGACCGATCACGGACGGATCGACCGGTACCTGACGCCAGCCGTAAATGGTGTAGCCGCTGGCGATCAGCTCGCTCTCCACGATCATGCGGCACTGGTCCTGCCCGTTCAGATCGGTGCGCGGCAGGAAGATCATGCCGACGGCGAGGCGGTTAGGCAGCACACGGTGGCCGCCGTCCGCAATCGCATCGTCGAAGAAGCGCTCGGGCAAATCGACCATCATGCCCGCACCGTCGCCGGTCTTCCCGTCCGCATCCACCGCGCCGCGATGCCATACCGCGCGCAGCGCCTCGATCGCTCCTGTCACGACGCGGCGCGAAGGCTTGCCGGATACTTCGGCGACCAGCCCGGTGCCGCAGGCATCGCCCTCCATATCGAGATGATACATGCCCTCTTCGGCAATGCGGAGGCGTTCGGTTTCGCTCACCAGCTGCACGGATTCGCTCCTATTCACGACGCGGGGGTCTCCATCAGAATCGGCTGCAGCATTTCTTGTGTCAGAGTGACGGCGATTTCCTCACCTGCCTCCTCACCAGCCTGATTCATATGAGCTGCCATAGCCGGGATAAGGCTTACATATTTTCGTCCTACCGGACTGGTCACGAAACTCTTCACGCTTGCGATCTCTTCCGGCGACAATTCACGAGCGAAAAGCTTTGCCAGCCGTTCGCGAAAATCCGGGAAACGAGCCCGAAACCGCTCCGAGAACTGCTCTGCGAAACTTTCCGCGAAGCCGTTCAAGCCACCGTCATATTTTTGTTCGATCAGCGCCGCGAGTTCAGGTCCGCCCTCCTGGGTCGTGAATCCCCCCATGACGTTGTTAAACAAAAGGGGGCGCATCTGGTCCAAGGTGATTTCGAACTGTTGTTTCGTGCCGCTCACATCGACGAGCTCTCGCGCCGCGGCCAGCTGTTCCGGAGCAATAGCGTTGTCCCCGGTAGAGGCCGCGTCTTGCGCGCTGGCTGGCACCGCGATTGCCGCTAGGCTCAACGCGAATGCCGACAGGCCGGCGTGTATCGTCTTTTTGATAGTGCCGGACAGGATCATGCGGCTTCCTTCTGGATAATCTTTTTCATCTTCAGATAGCGGTGCATCGCCTCGCTCACTTCTCGTCCGTCGCGGATGGCCCATACGACGAGGCTGGCGCCGCGCACGATGTCTCCAGCGGCGAACACGCCGTCCAGGCTCGTCATCATCGTCTCATGGTCGATGCGCAACGTGCCCCAGCGGGTGACCGAGAGGTCTTCAGCACCGAACAGCACCGGCAGATCCTCCGCTTCGAAGCCGAGCGCCTTGATGACGAGATCGGCCTCCAGCGTAAAATCGCCTTCCGGATCGGGTTCGGGCGCGCGGCGGCCGCTGGCATCGGGCTGGCCCAGTTTCATGCGCGTGCCGCGAAGGGTGGTGACGCCGCCGTTCTCATCGGCTTCGAACGCGGTGGGGCCGCTCAACCAGACGAATTCGACGCCTTCTTCTTCCGCATTGGCAACCTCGCGCTGCGATCCGGGCATATTGTCCCGGTCCCGGCGGTAGAGGCACTTCACCGATTTCGCGCCTTGGCGGATCGCGGTGCGAACGCAGTCCATCGCGGTGTCGCCGCCGCCAACCACGACCACATGGCGGTTCGCGGCATTGAGGGAGCCGTCGTCATATTCCGGCACGCTGTCGCCAAAGCCCTTGCGGTTGCTGGCAATAAGGAAGTCCAGCGCAGGAACGATGCCGTCATGGCCGCTGCCCGGTGCCTTCAGGTCGCGCGCCTTGTACACGCCGGTCGCGATCAGGATGGCGTCATGCTTTTCGCGCAGCTCGTCCAGCGTGGCGTCTTCGCCGACTGCAAAACCTTCGTGGAAGTGGATGCCGCCGTCCTTCAGGCGATCGACACGGCGCATCACCACTTCCTTCTCCAGCTTGAAGCCGGGAATGCCGTAAGTGAGCAGGCCGCCGCTGCGGTCATGCCGGTCGTAAACATGCACCTCGTAACCGCCGACGCGCAGATATTCCGCTGCGGAAAGGCCCGCCGGTCCAGCGCCGATCACGGCGACGGACTGGCCGCGGTCTGGCCCCGGCTGCAGCGGCTCCACCCAGCCTTCGGCCCAGGCGGTGTCGGTGATATATTTCTCGACCGATCCGATGGTGACCGCGCCGTGGCCGGAAAATTCGATGACGCAATTGCCCTCGCACAAACGGTCCTGCGGGCAAATGCGTCCGCAGATTTCCGGCATGGTCGAGGTCATGTTCGACAGCTCATAGGCCTCGCGCAGCCGTCCTTCGGCGGTCAGGCGCAGCCAGTCCGGAATGTGATTGTGCAGCGGACAATGGACCGAACAATAGGGCACGCCGCATTGCGAGCAGCGCGATGACTGGTCCTCGGCTGCCTCGCGCGCATAGCGATCCGCGATCTCGCGGAAGTCCTGCGCGCGGGCATCGGCGGGGCGTTTGTCGGGATAGCTCTGCTGGCGATCCACGAATTGAAGCATCCTGTCACTCATGCGCGCGGGACTAAGCTGGATTAGGGCGCTTGTCAGCCACTTTCCGCGCAATAGGAAAGCATTAATTACCTAAATTGAACATTTCGAAGGGATGGAGATAATTTTATTGCGAAGCTGTGCTAGAACAACGTCCGCACCGGACCTAACATCCCGGCTGACTTTACTCGGCGCAAAGCCTAAAGCCGCGCGCGAACGCTTCTCCATCAAGCCGGAAACCGCGCATGTCCTTCATTCAAATGCTCCTGATCGCGCTCGTTCAAGGGGTCACCGAGTTTCTGCCGATCAGCTCTTCGGGCCACCTCATTATCCTGCCTTATCTGACAGGTTTCGAAGACCAGGGTCCGATGATCGATATCGCCGTGCATGTCGGTTCGTTGCTGGCGATCGTGACCTATTTCTTTCGCGATGTGGCGGGTCTTGCGCGCGGCGGCTTTGCAAGCATCGGCATCGGCAAGGCACCGCAGGAGAAGCGGCTGTTCTGGTGGATCATTATCGGCACCATTCCCGCCGTCGTCGTGGGTCTGGCGATCAAGACGGGAATGCTGAACGGCGTTTTCCAGACGATGTTCAACCTGCAGATCAAGAATGATGACCTGCTCGAATCGCTGCGTCTGACGCATCTCATCGCCGTGAACCTGATCGTCTACGGCATCCTGCTCGGCGTTGCCGACAAGTTCGGCCGCACCAACCGCAGCTTTGAAAATGTTCGTTTTCTCGACGGCCTGCTGGTCGGCCTGGCCCAGTCGCTTGCGCTTATTCCGGGCACCAGCCGTTCGGGTGTCACGATGACGATGGCGCGGACGCTGGGCTTTGCCCGCGTTGAGGCGGCCCGCTTTTCGTTCCTGCTGTCGATCCCGGCAATTGCCGGGGCAGGGGTGCTGATCGTGCCCGATCTGCTGAAGGCGGACAGCGCCCTGTTGGTCGAGGCGCTGATCACCGGTGGCCTCACCTTCCTCGCGGCCTTGGCGACCATGGTGTTCTTGATGCGCTTCCTGAAAAACGCGTCGATGATGGTGTTTGTGGTCTACCGTGTGCTGATGGGCGTGGCGCTGCTCTATTTCTTCTGAGCGAGCGCCGCCCCCTGCGGCCGCATCAGGCGGTGCGCGCCTTGCTGCTGAAGCGGCCGTGGCGACGGTACTTGATCAGATAGTCCGGCGCGATACTCGCCAACGGCTTCGGTTCGATGCCCAAATCCTGCAAGGTTTTGGCATCCTCTGCCACTACGTTGTCCTTCTTCAGCATGATTAGCTGATCGTCGGTGATCGGCGGCTTGGGAAGCCAGCGCGTAAAGAGCGCAAGGCCGAATGCGGCGGTGAAGGGTACTTCGATGAACAGGCGCTCGGCACGGATTTCATGTGCGATCCAGCGGTTCAGTTCCATCATCGTCATGCGCTCCGGCCCGCCCAGTTCGAAGGTCTGGCCTCCGAACGTGAACGGTTCGGCCACCGCACGGGCGATGGCTGCCGCGACATCCGCTGCGAATACTGGCTGGAACTTCGTGCCGGCGGCGATCACCGGCACCACCGGGCTCATGCGGATGATGTTGGCGAAACGATTGAGGAAATCGTCGTCCGGGCCGAAAATCACCGAAGGGCGCATGATGGTGGCGTTGGCAAACGCCTTGCGAACCCGCTGTTCGCCTTCGCCCTTGGTCTCGCCGTAGACGCTGTTGCTCTCCGGATCTGCGCCGATGGCAGAAACATGGACAAACGCCTTCACGCCGATCTGCGCTGCGGCATTGGCGATATGGTCCGCACCGTCACGGTTCACATCCTCGCCGCGATCGGCAAAAGCGCCGCACAAGTTGACGATCGCATCGCTTCCGCGCGCGGCCCGCAGCGGGCCATCCTTCTTGGTAATGTCGCAGGATACGAACTGCGTCTGGCCAAGGCCGCCCATCGGCTTGATGCCAACCGCGTTCGACGGATCGCGCTCGGCGATCCGGATGCGCCAGCCCGCCTTCAGCAATTCCTCGCAAACATAGCGGCCCAGGAAACCGCCGCCGCCGAAAACCGTCACCAACTGGTTCTGCATGATCGTCCTGTCTTCGTTTCTGGATGGAAGCGCTTCGGCTCCGTTCAATCTGTTCCTATACCAATCGGCAAGCGGCGCGAAAGCTCCCGCTGCCTGCAAACGCATCTTTCGTCACGCCGCAGCAGTTTCTTCCATTGACAATGCCGCGCCAGACGGTAGGACGCGCCTTCCCGTGATCAGCCCAGATGGCGGAATTGGTAGACGCGCCAGCTTCAGGTGCTGGTGACCGTATGGTCGTGGAGGTTCGAGTCCTCTTCTGGGCACCAGGGACTAGTTTGAGCATGTGCGCTAACGTGCGGCAACGTGCTGTAAATAATCCAAAAATCTGTTAGGTAGCGTTCGCGGTTGGTTGCGGACGTTCGTCTGAATTCACTGCGATTGGGGGCTTGTTTGGGGGCCGTTTTCAGCCGTAGAATTTGTGCAATCAAATAGGTTGGGCTCCCGCCTCGCTATTCCTCAATCGCATCCAGATAGCACACCGTCGCTTCATCACCCCTTTTTTTGGGTAGATCGTTCACTCGGCCAAGCGATACCCTATGCCGGGTTCGTTCAACACCAGCTTCGGATGCGAGGGGTTGGTTTCGATCTTCGCGCGCAGGGCACGGATGGCGACGCGCAGATAATCGATGTCGTGGACGTGCGCCTTTCCCCAGACTTTTTCGAGCAGCGCCGCGTGGGTGCGGATGCGCCCTCCGCCCTCGACTAGCACTTCGAGCAGAGCGAATTCGCGCGGGGTGAGCGCGATCGGGGAGTCGTTCAGGCTGGCGCGGTGGCGTGCGCCGTCGATCGTGATCGGGCCGTGACGCAGGATGCCGTCGACCGGTGCCCCGGTGCGGCGCAGCAGGACGCGTAGCCGCGCCAATAATTCGTCACCGTCGAAGGGCTTGGTGACATAGTCATCCGCGCCGAGATCGAGCGCTGCCACCTTCTCAGCCGTGTCGAGCTCTGCCGACAGCACAAGCACAGGAATGCCCACTTCGGCAATGCGGGGAATAAGTTCCAGCCCATCGATATCGGGCAGCCGCAGGTCGACGATCGCGGCCAGCGGATCGCGGTGCAGCAGTGCGAGCGCTTCGCGGCCATTCGCCGCCTCAAGAGCTTTTAGCCCGCCCCGCTCCAGCACCGCACCGAGCAAACGCCGGATCGCTGACTCGTCGTCGATCACGAGAATGGGCCGGCTCACGCGACCTCTCCGTTTCGTCCTGCGATGGGGAGGCGGAGAAGGAAGACGGCGCCGGCGTCCTCGCTCGGCGGCTCCAGCGACAGGTCGGCGGCCATTGCCTTAGCCAAGTCGCGCGCGATGGCGAGCCCCAGCCCCGACCCGCGCGCTTCGATGCGGCTCGTGACAAAAGGTTCGAAGATCGTCATGCCCAGATTGGGCGAAACGCCGGGGCCGTCGTCAGCAATGCGCAGGGTAACCGAACCGCCCTCTGCCCGGCAGGTGATCGCGACGCGGCGCTCCGCATGGCGCACGGCGTTGTCAATGATATTGCCGAGTAGATGTGCCAGCATCACGGGCTCCGCACGCACCAGCGGCAGGTCTGCAGGGATATCCACCTCCACGACGACCGGCGAACCACCCTGCGCATGCCGTCGCTCCAGTTCGGAAAGCGGATCGACCAGGTCGACCGGTTCGAGCGCCAAGGGAATGCCGGCGTCGAGGCGCGCGGACGCGAGCAAGTTTTCGCCCAACGTTCGCAGCCGCTCGACCTCCGCAGTCAGGCCGGCTTCCTGCGCGCCGGGCAATTGCGTTATTCCTTCCTTGAGAACCGTCAGCGGCGTGCGAAAATCATGGCCGAGCGCGGCCAGCATGGCGCGTCGGGTGCGCTCGCGCAGTTCGGACTCCTCGCGGCGCTGCCGTTCCGCTTGCGCGTCCAGATGATCACGGGCTTGGCCCCAATGACCTGCGATCCGGCCGAGCGCGCCGTCCGACTGGCCATTTGCGAGCGCGGCCTCGGGGATCGCAAGAACATCGTCGCCGTTGCGGCCGAAGGAAAGAAATCGGAAGTCGGCGCCGGGCATCACCTCGCTGGCATGGCCCGTCACCGCCTCGTGGTCCAGCGACCAAATCGCCGCCGAAGCGTCGAGCGGGGACAGGCCGGTTTCCTGTGCGGCGAGCCGGTCGCGCGTGAAAATACGGGCGTCGCCATAATGGCGGGCGAGAAACGCGGCCGCGCGCCGGTCCAGGTCCCTCCGGTCAGTGGCGAGCGCTATCTCGGCGAGGAATAAGGTTTCGAACTCGCTGTCCTCTGCCCGCGCCGCAGCCTCGTTGCGCCGTGCACGAAGGCCCGCCGCGAACGCCCCGGTTACCAGCGCCACCGCGACGAACACGATGAAGATGACGACATAGGTCGGCCCATCGATCGTAAAGGTATAGAGCGGGGGCAGCAGGAAAAAATTGAGCGCGATCGACGCCAGCAGCGCCATACCCGCGCCGACCGCTGCGTCGGTCCGCGAGGCGACCCATAGCACCGGCAGCAGCATCAGCAGCGCGGTGCCGGTGATGTTCAGCCCCATCAACCCGAAATGGCCGAGCGCCACGATCGCTGCGAGGCCCGCAGAGGCTAGCGCGCATTCGGCGAGGACGCGACCGGAGGCGCTCACAGCTCCACCTGCGCGCCCATCTCAACCACGCGGTTTGCGGGGATACTCATCGAGGCGAACGGGTTGGCGGCGTTGCGGTGGAGAAAAGCATAGATCGGCATCATCCAAGCCGGAATGCGCGAGCGCCTGGCCCTACGCAAGCTGTTGCGGCCGAGATAGAAACTCATGCCGCCGAGCGCCTGCATCCCGTCCCATTTGCGCCCCAGATCGCTCGGCAGATCGACCCGGTCCATATAGCCGTAGGTAAGCGTGCCGCGCGTGAAGTTCTCATTGATCGGTGTCAGCCGCAGCCGTAAGTTTTCCGGCACAGTCGGGGTTTCGGCGGTGGCGAGCGAAAGCACCAGGTTGCGGCGATGGATCACCTTCCCGTGCTTCAGGCTGTGCAGCAAGGCTGGCGGGGCTTCGCTGTCGTCCTTCGTCAGATAGACCGCCGTTCCCTCCACGGTCTGCGGCGGACGCGCGGCGATCGCGGCGGCGAAATCCTCCAGCGGGATCGCGCGCGCGCGCGCCGCCCGTGCCGCCGCCCTCTGCCCGGTTGTCCAGCAGGCGACCGCGAAGCCCACCAGCGCGGCTACGGCCAGCGGAACCCAGCCGCCCTCCGCCACACGCAGGATGTTAGCGCCGAAGAATATAAGATCGATTATCAGGAAAGGCAGGATCACCGCCAGCATCGCAGCCGTCATCCACTTCCAGGTCCGCACCAGCACGAAACCGGCGAGGATTGTTGTGACTACCATCGTTCCCGTCACTGCGATGCCGTAGGCGGCGGCCAGCGCCGAACTTGACTGGAACGCCATCACTAGTGTGACCACGCCGATCAGCAACAACCAATTGATCGCCGGCATGTAGATTTGTCCGCGCTCCTCGTGCGAGGTCTGCCGGATGCGCATGCGCGGCAGCAGACCCAGCGCGATCGCTTGGCTAGTAATCGAATAGGCGCCTGTGATCACCGCCTGGCTGGCAATGATCGTCGCCACCGTGGCCAGCACGACGAGCGGCGCACGCAGGGCCTCCGGCGGCATGTTGAAGAACCAGTCGGCATTGGCGAAGGGCTGCCCGGCGGACTGCGCCGCGGCGAGCGCGCTCAGCGCCATCGCGCCCTGACCAAGATAGTTGAGCGTCAGCGCCGGCCAGACAAAGCTCAGCCAGCCCAGCTGAATCGCGCCGCGCCCGAAATGTCCCATGTCCGCGACGAGCGCCTCGGCGCCGGTTACCGTCAGGAACACCGCGCCCAGGACAAACAGCCCGGTTGTGCCGTGGCTCGTCAGAAAACGCACGCCCCAAAGCGGGTTGATCGCATTGAGGATGGCGGGGTTGTCGGCGATATGGGCGACGCCCATCGCGGCGAGCGTGGCGAACCAGATTACGCAGATCGGACCAAACAGGCCGGCCACCTTCGCGGTGCCGCGAGACTGCACGGCGAAGAGCGCAATGAGGATGCCGAGCGCCATGGCCAGCACCACGGTGGGCGTGATTAGCGGCTCGATCGCGGCGACCGAACGCAGACCCTCCACCGACGACAACACGGACAGCGCAGGAGTGATGATTGCATCGCCGTAAAACAGTGCAGCCCCGGCCGCACCCAGCACGGTCACTATCGCAAGATGTCGTCCGCGCTCGCCATTTGCCAACGCCATAATCGAGAGCACGCCGCCCTCGCCATGGTTATCTGCGCGCGTCAGGAAGATAACGTATTTAAGCGTCACGACGATGATGAGCGCCCACAGCGCGAGGCTCAAAACCCCGAGGATTTCCGGCCGCCCAACCGACGCCCCATCCATCTGTCCCAGGGCTTCGCGAAAGGCGTATAGCGGGCTGGTGCCGATGTCGCCGTAAACCACACCGATGGCGCCCAGAGTCAACAGCGCGAGGCGCGAGTTGCGCATCTTCGGCGACGTGGTTTGAGTCGCGCTAATTTGGTCCAAGGTTGAAGCGGTCTGGGCTGCGTCTGTCATGCGACCGCGTTACGGCGGTCGCCCATGAAAATGCGCGGCGCTAAAGACAGCGCACGGCTAAAAATTGCATAAAAACCGAAGAGGTCTGCGGTGAGTTGAACGCTCTTGCTGTCTTCAGTTATTACGCTGCCCCGACGTTGCGTTCCTTGATTGCGTCCAGTTCATCGGACCACCACTGCATCATCTCCACACGTTCGTCCCAATAAGCGGATCGATTGTAGGCCGCTCTAACCGCGTTGCCGTCCTGATGGGCAAGCGCCCGTTCGATTGCGTCAGGGTTCCAGCGGCTGCTCTCGTTGAGCATCGAACTCGCCGTGGTCCGAAATCCGTGAGCCGTCATCACCCCAGCGTAGCCCATCCTCCGTAGAGCGCCATTGACTGCGTTCTCCGACAGAGGTTTCTTCGGGTTGAAACTCGGAAACACATACCTGCTGTGATCGGTCACTCCGCGCATAGAACGAATGAGGCCTCGCGCTTGACGAGAGAGCGGCACTCGGTGTTCCCTTCGCATCTTTGTTTCTGCGGAGGGGATCGTCCAGATCTCGTTGGCTAGGTCGATATTTTCCCACTTCATAGCCCGCACCTCCCCGGGACGCTGGAAGAGATGAGGGGAAAGCCGAAGGGCTCCTAGTGTAGACACCTGACCGCCGTAACTGTCGATTGCCCTCAGTAGCTCTCCCAAGGCACCTCGATCGATAATTGCGGGGTGATGCCGAACTCTTGGAGTGTAGAGTGCCCGCCTCAACGAGGGGGCAGGATTATGCTCGGCCCGACCAGTCGCGATTGCGTAGTCGAATACCCTACCGCAAAACGAGCGAAGCCGAATGGCGGTCTCTCTCCGTCCAGATCCTTGAATTTCCTGAAGCACTGAGAGTAACATTGGTGCCTTGATCTGATCGATCGCAATCTTGCCCAGTTCAGGTTCGACCAGCGATAGCAACCATTCCGTTTTGCTTCGCGTAGTTTCGCAGATCGCTTTGTCGCCATCCGCGGCGCGCTTGGCAATGAACTCCCTCGCAACGGCAGCGAAACTGTTCGCTGCTGAAAGTCTCTTCCTCAATTTGCGTGCCTGGCGCTGCTGGGAAGGATCCACCCCGTCAGAAATTGTCGCCCTCGCGGCGTCTCGCTTTTCGCGGGCCTCTTTCAGGCTGACCTCTGGATACGGGCCGAAGCTGATCTTCTTCTCTCTCCCATCGATGCGATATTTCGGGTGCCAACGTTTTGATCCGCTGGGGTTGATCAAAAGATACAGGCCCTTCTCATCCGCTAATTTCCGCTGTTTGGGCCCTGACTTTGCGCTCTCGATAGTTCTGACTGTTAACGGCATTGGGCCTCTCCTACCCGACAGGACGCTGAAGCAAGCGGTCGATCGATTCAGCAGCGATGAGTGTGCTGGCTCCGATTTTGATGCGGTCCAGTTTTCCCTCACCTATGAGTATGTAAATGGTGGTTCGGCTGAGCCCCAATGCCTCAACCACCTCGGCTATTCGGTAAGTTTTACGCTTCAATTTTTCTCTCTTAATTTTGCAATCGGTTGATCAACAAGAGGCGCGTCATTTATGACATGCATGAATATCAAATATCATACGCATCGCGCTTTTGCAAGCTGATTGACACGCATGCGTTAAAGCTGGCACGCACAAACAATGTCGAATGACTTTCCACATGCCGCAACCTCGGCAGCACGGATACTCGCTGAAGGTATAGCTCGCGCAAGAGAGGAGCGCGATCTCAGCCTCCGCCAGATCGCCAAGTTGATGGGATACAAATCGTCCGTTGTGATGAGTCACATGGCGAACGGCCGAATTCCGATTCCGATCGATCGGGTGCCAGAATTAGCGTATCACCTGCAGCTTGATGAGGCGTCCTTTCTGCGTGCGGTCGTCGTGCAGCGCCATCCAGATGTGTCGTGGCATCTGTTGGCAGAGGAGGGAGGCTTCTCCGTCGCGGACAGTCTCGCTCAGGAGCTCGAGGCTGTGCTCGGCGACAAGCTGGCGACCCTGAACGATGATCAAAGAGCAGTGATGCGAGAGGTCGTTTCAGATCGACGACCAAGGAGGCGCTGGCTATCCGTGCACGAACTCCACGCGGTCGAAATTTTGCGACAATCATTCCCGCGCATGCAAGCGCGGGGCATTTCGAGCAAGGCCTTGAACGCCTTGAGGACACTTGGTGTCGAATTTCGGGACTTAAGCAGTTGATCGATCATCAGGCGTTTGAATGGCCAGCAGGCTCGCCCAGCGCTGCGGTTGGTCGAATACCGCCACCGCCAGAGGTGCGCTGAATTGGGTTCCAAGGGTGGGTGAGACGGCGCGATGCGTCGAAAGGAGGCTAGGCTCGAATGCCCTAATTGACTGATTATTCTCAACGGTCGCCAGGATGTTTGGAGCTGTGGCAAGGCAAACTAGCAGGTGGCTGAGCGAAATTTGGACGAGAAGCCGTGCTAGAGCCGGTTTTTTCAAAATTGGCTGGCCGAGGCGCGAAAAGACGATTTCGGCGCTCTAGGGTGCGTTCTCGTGCCGAGAATGCCGAAGTTATGGACCGCGCCGCAATCGAGAACCGCGTCGCCGTGCGCTTGACCCCAAGTTCAGATCACGTCTGCCGCCACTCTGCTTTCGGTTCCGGTAATTTGCCGACCCCAACCCGAGCCCGTTACCGATGGAGACCGCACTAACGCCGGCAGCAGTTCCATGAGTCAGCCTCGCGCGCGCGTACAAGCGCTACGTGTACGTACGTAGGTAAATATATATATAATATATACCTACGGTATATGGAAAGCGCTGCTTTTTTGTTCAAAGGTTTTTAATTGCAACCTATCTAGGTTTTGAGAGCAGAGAAAATGAAAGAGATTTTGACCAGCAGATGCATGCTAGGTCACACACATGCGGAGAGAATGAGAGGCTGAAATGGGCAAGCGACTATCCACTGCGGAGTAGATAGGGCTCTGCCACCTCGGAGTGGCTGAAGCGATGGGTTGAGCTCCTTTTTCCGCGGGCTGAGAAAGCGTCCGATAAAAGCTCCTATAACCAAGCGGATGCCGTCTTTATGAGCAGCACGGTCGGGGCCTCAGCCAATCCTCTAGGCTCGCTCAATTGGTGCCTGAATGCGAGCCGTTACGGTCAATGGCACCGGCTATTGAACGGTATACGAGGGCGTGTTTCGCGCGGTATGCAGGTCTATGCAAAATTGTCTGATCTCCGGGTTAAGATCGATCAGCTTGAGCCAAGCTAGCACTTCTCACGCTCTCTGGTCTCGCTTCGCTTCCTCATACCTCGACGACTTACCAGTCTAATTGAATGGCTTCGACGCTCGTGACCCGCGACCCGCTTTCCCACTCTTTGCCACCCGCAATCGCATTCTGAACCAAATATACTCTGATCACTGTCAACAAAAAGAAAGTGATCTGACATGAAGCTGTTTTTCACACGCAACAAAGACCATCGCGTCGTGCCGGTATTCGCTCGAAGTAAGCAGAAGGCTCTTGAGCTCGTCTCGCTTTGGCGCATTGCTAATGGGGAATCTCTAGAACCGCCTGTGGAACTGTCCGAGTATGAAATCATCAACCGAGGTGAAGACCCGTTCCGAGATGAAATAAAGGAGGCGCTGAAGATCGAGGCTTCCGGGATCGGCACATATAATCGGGAGGACGGCTGGAAGATCATTCCGCCGGGTGAAGATGAGTCTATTTGGCCGCCCTATAGCGATTGGTGATTGCTACAAGTTGACGCATGTTGCCACCTCGAAGACGTTTGGGTTGAGCGTCAAAAAGCATCTTTGATGAGAGAACGAGCGCGCGCGTGTTCTGGGGCCTACACATGATGTCGACCGACGCCGCGAGAAACCTGCCTTCACGCACCTGAGCATCAGGTGCGTGAAGTTGCAGCTCGCAACTTATCGATAGTGGGTTAAATCACCTAGGCGGTGATGTTCATGTTTGGATATCGCCGCCGATATCAACTTAGCGCAAACTGGTAAGCAGGTATGAGCTTTACTCGAACCAGTAATCCTTTTCGCGGCAAACACCCCTTCTTCGGATTGCGCCGCCCTGTTGCCTATCAGCGCATTCGCAGGCAAAGCTACGACGTGGCGGGGAGTGAAGCACTAGCGCGTAAACAGATTGACCAGCTGCTGAGCGCGGCTGGTTGGGTGCTGCAGGATCGCGACGAACTAAACAAGACTGCTGCACTCGGCGTGGCCGTGCGCGAGTTCCCACTTCCTTCCGGGGCTTGCGACTATCTGTTGTTCGTCGACGGTAAGGCGGCTGGCGTGATCGAGGCCAAAAAAGCGGGTGCGACGCTCAGCGGCGTTGCCGATCAGTCCGACAAATATATGAGCGCACTGCCGCCATCGCTTGCGCGATGGAAAGACATACTCGTCTACGATTACGAGAGCACTGGCAACGAGACTTTCTTCCGGGATCTGCGTGACCCAAAGCCACGCTCGCGCCGTCTGTTTGCCTTTCACAAGCCGGAGACTTTGTTCTCGTGGCTCCAGCAGCCGGACACGCTCCGCGAGCGCCTTCGCGCCATGCCGCCGCTCAATGAGACTGGTCTACGGGATTGCCAGATCGATGCGATCCGCGGCCTCGAAAAATCGCTCGCGGACGACCGGCCGCGTTCCCTCATCCAGCTTGCCACCGGCGCCGGCAAGACCTTCACGGCCTGCTCCTTCTCGCACCGGTTGATCAAGGAAGCGGGGGCCAAACGCATCCTGTTCCTGGTCGATCGCAACAATCTAGGCGACCAGACGCTGAAGGAGTTTCAGAACTTCCACCCGCCGGGCGCGGCGAACCGGTTCACCGACACCTACATCGTGCAGCATCTGAATTCGCATCGGCTGGACCCGGACGCGAAGGTTGTCATCACGACGATCCAGCGGCTCTACTCGATGCTGCGGGGGCGCGAGCTCGACGTTGAGGACGAAGAGGAATCCGGTTTTGAGAAGTGGGATGGGCTCGGTGCCGAGCAGCCGCCAGTCGAATACAATCCCGATATCCCGATCGAGACGTTCGACTTCATTGTCACCGACGAATGCCATCGCTCAATCTACGGCCTCTGGCGGCAGGTGCTCGAATATTTCGACGCGACGATCATCGGTCTCACCGCCACGCCGTCAAAGCACACGCTGGGTTTCTTCAACCAGAACCTGGTGGCCGAATACCCCTATGAACGATCGGTCGCCGACGGCGTGAACGTTGGCTACGAAGTCTATCGCATTCGCACCCGCGTGACCGAGGAGGGCGCCACGCTGGAGGGCCAGCCGGGCTTCCCAGTCCCAGTGCGCGACAAGCGCACGCGCAAGGTGCGGTATGAAGAGCTGGACGCCGACCTCGAATATACGGGCAAGGACCTCGACCGGTCGGTCGTCAACCCCAACCAGATCCGCACCGTGCTCCAGACCTACAAGGACCGGGTGTTCACCGAGCTATTTCCCGGACGCACCGGCGAATGGCTGCCTAAGACGCTGATTTTCGCCAAGGACGATGCCCATGCCGAGGAGATCGTGCATCAGGTGCGTGAGGTGTTCGGCGAGGGCAACGATTTCGCCAAAAAGATCACCTATCGCAACACCGGTGAAAGCCCCAAGGAGCTTATCAAGGCGTTCCGCGTCGATCCCTTTCCGCGCATCGCCGTCACCGTCGATATGATCGCGACCGGCACCGACATTAAACCTGTCGAGGTGCTGATCTTCATGCGCGACGTGAAGTCGGAGGGCTATTACGAGCAAATGAAGGGTCGCGGGGTGCGCACGATCCCCGATGCCGATCTGAAGGCGGTGACGCCGGATGCCGAGACCAAGACTCGCTTCATCCTGATCGACGCGGTGGGCGTGTCGGAAACCAAGAAGAATGCGAGCCAACCGCTGGAGCGCAAGCGCGGCATCAGTTTCGAGAAGCTGATGGAGCAAATCGCCATGGGCGGGCGGGACGAGGATGCCCTGTCCTCGCTCGCCGGGCGTCTGGCGGCGCTCGATCGCAAGCTGGGGGACGAGGACCGGCGGCGCATCGCCGACGTTACCGGCGGAAGCAGGCCGCGCGACTTGGCGAATGCGCTGCTCGACGCGATCGACTCCGACAAGCAGCAGCAGGCGATCAGCGCGGAACACGGGCCCATGGCGTCGAAGGTTCAAGAAGATGCCGTTGTCCAGCGGCTCGCCGACGCCGCCTGCAGCCCCTTCGACAAGCCGGCGGTGCGCAATCTTCTGAAGGACATCAAGGCGAAGACCGATATCGTAATCGACGAGATCACGACCGATACGGTGATCAGCGCTGATTTCGATCTTAAGCGGTCGGAAGAGACGATCACCAGCTTCCGGCAGTTCATCGACGACAATCGCGACGAGCTCACTGCCTTGCAGATTCTCTACAACCAGCCGCTGGGGCGGCAGAAGCTAACCTATGCGGGGCTACGCGAACTGGTGATCGCGATGGCCGAGAAGCCGCCTTATCTCACCACCGCGAATGTCTGGCAGGCCTACAAGCGGCTGGACGCAAAGCGGGTGCGCGGCGCGCCGGTGGACGCGCAACTGACCGAGGTGGTCAGCCTGGTCCGCTTTGCGCTAGGGCAGGTGGACACGCTGGAACCCTTTGCCAGCGTGGTCGAACAACGCTTCAACCTCTGGCTCGGCCGCGAGAAGAAGGCGGGGCGCAATTACACAGCCGAACAGGAGGAATGGTTGCGCGGGATTGCAAGCTTCATCGCGGCCAATGCGGAAATCACACCGCAGGATTTCATGGAAGCGCCGGGCCTGTCCGACAAGGGCGGAATCCTGAAGGCGCGCGAACTTTTCGCTCCGCGCTTCACCGAGACGCTTGATGAGCTTCAGACAGCGCTGGTGGCGTGATGGAAGGTGATGAGGTTCCAGCGCAGTGGGGATGGTCCACGATTAGCGAAGTTTGTGAGACGATCTTCGGTCAATCACCCCCATCCTCGTCGTATAATCAAAAAGGGAGCGGGCTACCCTTCTTCCAAGGAAAGGCTGAATTCGGGGCTCGATATCCGACGGTCGTCAAATGGTGCACCAAGCCGACAAGAGAGGCCAAGGCTGGTGACATTCTGATGTCCGTGCGAGCTCCCGTGGGACCTACAAACATTGCCAAAGAACATTGCGCGATCGGACGTGGTCTTGCGGCGATTCGACCGTTAATCGATCGCGGATTTGTTGAGTATTGGTTCAAGCGCACTGAGCAGGACCTTGCCGCCCAGGGAACGGGGACAACCTTCAGTGCGATTACAAAGCGAGTCCTAAACAATCACGCGATACCCGTAGCTCCGCTTTTCGAACAGGAGCGCATCGTCGAAAAGATCGAGACGCTGTTCGCCGAGCTCGACAAGGGCGACGAGGCGCTACGCGAGGTGCAGAACCTGCTCGCGCGCTACCGCCAGTCAGTCCTGAAAGCCGCCGTCACCGGAACCCTAACCGCCGACTGGCGCAACGCCAACGGTCCGCCGAGGGAAAGCGGCAAAGACCTGCTCGCCCGCATTCTGAAAACCCGCCGCGGAACCTGGCAGGGACGTGGCAAATACATGGAGCCGGTGGAGCCGGACACCGACGGTCTGCCGGAGTTGCCGATTGGGTGGGTGTGGGCATCCATGGATCAGCTTCTCGGACACCTGACGAGTGGCTCGCGTGATTGGAAGCAGTATTACGGGGAAGGAACCGGCACATTCATCATGGCGCAGAACGTGCGTCCCATGCGCTTTGATCTGACCGAACGCTTCCTTGTGAACCCACCGCCGGGCAGTCCTGATGCCGTGCGCAGCCAAGTTCGCTTGGATGATCTATTGATTACCATCGTCGGCGCGAACACCGGCGATGTTTGTCGTTTCCCGCTCGATGTCGATGAGCACTATGTTTGCCAGAGCGTAGCTTTAATGCGGCTGGTTGAGCCAGACTTGAGCAGGTTCGTTGAACTGTATCTTTCAGGCAAGGGTGCAGGACGCGATCAGCTGGAAAAGCATATTTACGGTGCGGGGCGTCCACACTTGAGCTTTGAGCAACTTCGCTCGATTGCGGTTCCGTTACCTCCGAACGATGAACGCGAGGAGCTGATGGGAATCGTGAACGAGACTTTGTCGAATCTCGATCACGTTCGGTCCGCATGCAATGCTGAAGCGAAGAGATCAGCTGGGCTGCGCCAATCTGTTCTCAAGGCAGCCTTCTCCGGCAAGCTCGTGCCGCAGGATCCGTCCGACGAACCGGCCGACAAGCTGCTGGAGCGCATCCGCACGGCTCGCGCTGAAAAGCCCAAAGCCAAACGCAAAAAGGCGTCGGCATGAACCAGCGACTTCCTTCAATTGGTCGAGGCGCCATTGCCGTCACTTGCGACTTGCTGGAATGCGTTAAAACCAACGCCGAGATCGAGGGGCTATTGTTGGAATATGGCCTTTCAGATCACATCGAAAGCGGTGGATCGATCGCGAAGACCGTCTTGAGCATCAAGAAGTTTGCGGTCTCCAATTCTGCTCATATCGTCCAGACCGACTATGGGCCAAAGACCTTGTCGGTTGCCTTGATCGATGCCGCAATCCAGCTAGCGGGGCATCGAGGGGATCTGCCGCTCTGGGACAAGCTCGAACGCTATCTGAACCTCGATGGCTATGCCCTTCAGAAGCAGGTCACGGCTGGCAGGTTCGGGGACGACGTAGTGATCAAAGGCATCACGATAGCAATGCCGGGCTTCGTCGCATTGCCGGAAGCGGTGAGCGAAGTTGATCAGCTCTTGGAGCGATATGGGCTGAATGTCGCGCAGACGCACCTGTCGAGCGCGAAGGAAAACATCACTCAAGAGGACTGGGAAGCCGCAAACAGCCAATGCCGCACCTTCCTCGAAGCACTAATTGATGGCATTGCCGATCTGCTCTTTCCCGACAAGGCTGCGCCTTTGCCCGGTGGGTTGTCGAAACGGCAACTACTGGCGAAGCACGGTTTCCTCTCTCGCGAGAAACACGAATTCGGCGACGGCAATGGGCAGACGTTTCTCCCTGGCCTTGCGAAGCTCCTGCATCCTGATGGTGCGCATCCAGGCATATCGACGCAGCACGATGCGATGTTCCGGCTACAGCTGGTCGTAGTGACAGCTCGCTGGCTTCTCAAACGTTTAGAGGCTGGAAGGCCGACGGTGAACTAGATGAGCGACCTGAAGCTACCCCAAGCACGCTTCGATAGGCCGCATGAACTGACGACGCGAGCAGCGACATGAATTTCGCCTTTCTGTACAATAGCGACGATCCGTCGTTGATCGGCAACTATTGCTACGATTTTCGCGAACTCGTGCTCAACACCGGCATCTTGCAAAAATGTGACCGACCGATGCGCTTTGCAGAGGGTGACATCACGACGTTTGGCCACTCGCGGACCTATGAAGAATACAAAGCCCTGACCTTGCGGGTAGTGCAGCCGGTTTCGACTCAAATGCTGCTGGAACGTAAGATGGCCGACCTGCTGCCGAATATCACTGTGGCAACGATGGCATTTCAAAACATGGACACCGAGACCGCTGAAGCGCTGCATTGCGCCCTGCTGGAACATGAATGTTACCTTGGGGTGGTCGATGTGGAATTTTCTCTTCCTGAACATCTCGCGATGTTCCGAAATGCATTATGTGAAAATGGCCGCTTCAACGGTCGGTCCGTCAGCCTGTTTTATAGCATGGGCGATCTTGAGAATTCGGAAGACACCGATTTTCTTGATCAGTTGTCAGCTGCTGGATTTAACGCGACCTATGTCGATACGGGCGCGCGACGCACCATTTTCGATGATTTCGACACACTGGAGCACTTTCAGCGGATCCACGATTTCGCCATTCTCTTTACGACCGAGTTGGCAATTCCAGAACCAGAGGTATCGAATTTTTGCCACGCTTTGGAAGAAGTGCAGCCGAGGCTATTCGAGACCCTGTTTTCTGCCGGCAAAGCGCTGCGCAACGCCTCGACAGCTGACGAGGTTGCACAGGTCGGGTTAGCATGCAGGAGGTTTTTAAAGCTCCTGACAGACGCTTGGTTTCCAGGGATCCCCAAGGCGAAGTTTGGAACGAGGGACGTCACTGACGGCCACGTGAAAAATCGGTTTTGGGCGCACTTGGAAAAAAATGTCGGCTTGTCTGGCACTACCCTGACGGAGCACGGCAAACGGTTCGATGCGCTCTGGGAACAGGCATCAAAGTATCTTCACGAGAATGATCCGAGAGCGGACGAGGTAGTCGATTTATTGCAGCAGGTTATGTCGCTGGTGTCGGATGTCATTGCTCTCGATTTTGAAGCGGCGACGCGGCCCTACACGGCATATGAGGGATCAATCCGCTCCTTCTGGAAAGACGTTGTAGCGGACAGGGAGGCACCATGAGCGACCTCAAACTTTTCCAAACCCAAGCGGGTGCAATGTGCGAGCTCGAAAGCTCATCAGCGCCGCTGGAGAAAGGTCTCCAGACACAATTCGAGACCAATCTCGATACGCTGCTCGGCGTGCGGTTCCTCGCCAGCGAATACGCAACCACCCATGGTGGGCGCATGGACACGTTGGGTATCGACGAGAATGGCTACCCCGTCATCATCGAATACAAGCGCGACCGTTCCGAGAACGTCATCAATCAGGGGCTGTTCTATCTCGACTGGCTGATGGACCACCGCGGCGACTTCGAGATCCTCGTGCGCGATCGCTATGGAAAGCAAGCCGCCGAAGCGATCGAATGGAGCGCCCCACGACTGATTTGCATTGCGGCTGACTTCACGAAATATGACGAACACGCCGTCAAGCAGATGGGCCGCAACATCGAACTGGTGCGCTACCGCAAGTTCGGCGACGATCTCTTGTTGCTAGAACTGCTGACAGCCGTGTCTGCCACGACCTCGTCCAGCACAGCGGTCGTGGCTGGTAACGGCTCCAAGCCCCGCAAGGACAAGACAGTGTCCGAGTATATGCAAGACATGGGGCCGGAACTGGCCGAGCTGTTCGCAGATGCCGAAACCTATCTGCTGGGTCGTGGGGATGACGTGACGAAAAAGGTCACGCAGTTCTACCTCGCCTACCGCCGCATCAAGAACTTCGCCTGCGTCGAGGTGCGGCCCACGCTCAACCAGCTCAAGGTGTTCCTGAAGCTCGATCCCGATATGGTCGAGCTGGAAGAGGGTTTTTCACGCGATGTGCGCAAGATTGGCCATTTCGGGACCGGCGATCTCGAACTGACGATCGGCTCGCACGACGACCTGGAGCGGGCTAAACCGCTGATCCTTCAATCTTACGAGGAAAGCTGATGCCGATCACGTCGATTGGAGCTTTGCATGAATGACGTTGCATCCTTGCGCATAGAAGCCGCGCACAAGACGATATCCGAGGTCTTCTCGGATCAATATGCCTTCAGCATCCCTTCCTACCAGCGTCCTTACGCTTGGGAGAGCACGCAAGTTAAAGAGCTGCTCGCCGACCTCACCGAAGCAATGCAGCCGGCAAATGGCTCGGACGGGTTCTATTTCCTCGGCAGCATCGTCCTTGTAAAGTCGCATGGCTCGCCGGAGGCGCGCGTGATCGACGGTCAGCAGCGTCTGACCACACTGACGATCCTCTTGAGCGTGCTGCGTGACCTGACGGAAGCCGAGGCGACGAGGTTGAAGCGCGAGCGCTACGTAAAGCAAGCTGCCGATCTCGACCTTGGCCTGAAAGAAAAACTGCGCTTGCAGTTGCGCAAGAAAGACCAGCCTTTTTTCGAGCAGCACGTCCAGGCCAGTGGCGCCACAGCAAGCCTTCCTGCACTCGACAGCGTCAATGGCAGCAAAGCCCGAATCGTCGAAAACGCAGGCATTATCCGCAAGCGTCTGATCGAAATCGGCGAGGAAGCACGGAGCGAACTGATCCGTTTCCTCCTTCAGAATTGCTACCTCGTGGTCGTCGAGGTGCCCACAGATACTGCCGCAAGACGCATTTTCACTGTTTTGAATGCGCGTGGCCTTGATCTCACCGCGACTGACATCCTGAAAGCCGATTTGATCGAGCGCGCAGGTGAAGACAATGAAGCCCGGCTGGCCGAGCGGTGGGAAAGCCATGAAGCGGCGCTTGGGCGCGAGAACTTCAACGACCTCTTCGTCCAGATCCGCATGATCTTCCAGCGCGAGAAACCGCGATCGTCGCTGGAAGCAGGCTTTCCCGTCTCGGTGCCGATCTTTCGCGAGAGACCCGTAGAATTCATGGACAAGGTGCTGGACCGATATGCCGAAGCCCTTGCCCTGTCGGGAGATGACAAGCGGTTGGCAGCTAGGTTCGATGCGCGCACGGCCCAGCTGGTGCAGTCGCTGCACCGCCTCGACAATAAGGATTGGCTCGCGCCGCTGCTGCTGGCGTTCGGGCAGGCTGACGAAGGTAGGGATATCGACATCCCCGAATTCGTGTTCAAGCTGGAACGTCTCGCATACTATCTGTTTGTGCTGCGTGCCGACGTAAACATGCGTATGGCGCGCTATGCCGACGTCCTGGATGAACTCGACCCTCCACCGGCTTCAGACAAAGAGAAGAAAGAGCGCAGGGAGCGTTCGACCGGTCTCGCGATGACGCAGAGCGAAGCCTTCGCGATGTTCGAGAAACTTGATGGAGCAGTCTATCTTGTCACTCGCGTTGTCAAACCTTTGCTCCTTCGTCTGGAACAGGCATCGCACGATGGTTCTGCCAGCTATGACTATCCTACAATCACTGTAGAACATGTGTGTCCACAGACGGTGGCCGACGGTTCGCAATGGCAGCAATGGTTCCCTAGCCAGGAAGAGCACGCCGATCTCGTTCACCGGCTCGGCAACTTGGTCTTGCTCAATGTTCGCAAGAACTCCTCGGCGAGCAATTACAATTTCGCTACGAAGAAATTGACATACTTCGCGATGGATGACACCTGCGCTTTCACCCTAACGGCAGAAGTGCGCGGATACGATAGCTGGTCGCCAGCCGATGTTCGACGTCGACAGGCCGACGTCGTGAACCGTCTCGCCAAAGCATGGCGACTGACGGATGACTACCAAAGCTGGAAGGATGCGCAGACCGATGTCAAATGAACAACTCGTTTCCAAGGTCTGGAACTATGCCCACGTCCTGCGTGATCAGGGCATTTCCTACGGCGACTACGTCGAACAGATCACCTTCCTACTGTTCCTCAAAATGGACCAAGAGCGTGTCGAGCTTCTGGGTGAATCATCGTCGATCCCGCCCGAATGGCGGTGGCCCGAACTCGCCGGGAAGGACGGCGATGCGCTGGAACTCCACTACCGCCACACACTGGAAGAGCTCGCCAAGGCAGATGGGCTGATCGGCACAATCTTCCGCAAGGCGCAGAACAAGCTGTCCGACCCAGCCAAGCTGAAGCGCGTCGTCAGCCTGATCGACAAGGAAGGCCCCTGGATCGGCCACAGCGTCGACGTGAAGGGCGAGATCTACGAAGGGCTGCTCGAACGCAATGCTTCCGAGGTGAAGTCGGGCGCCGGGCAATATTTCACGCCGCGGCCGGTGATCGAGGCTATAGTGAAATGTGTCGATCCGAAGATCGGCGAGACGGTCTGCGACCCCGCCTGCGGCACCGGCGGATTCCTGCTGGCGGCCTACGACCACATGAAGGGGCAGAGCCAGGATCGCGAGAAGCTGCGCGACCTGCGACACAAGTCGTTCAAGGGCTACGACATCGTGGACGAGGTCGTTCGTCTGTGCGCGATGAACCTCTACCTCCATGGTGTAGGAAACGGCGGAAGCCCGGTCGAACAGGCCGACACGCTGGCAGGCGATCCCGGTGCACGCTTCGACGTGGTTATCGCCAACCCGCCCTTCGGCAAGAAATCGAGTTACAAGGTCGTCGGCGAGGACGGGGCCGTGACCACCGAGCGCGAAAACTACGAGCGCGAGGATTTTAAGTTCACGACCTCTAACAAGCAGTTGAACTTCCTCCAGCACATCATGACGATCATGGAGGCAAACGGTCGCGCCGGTGTGGTCCTGCCCGACAATGTCCTGTTCGAAGCGAACCGCGCCGGGGAGGGCATCAGGAAGCGTCTTTTGGAAGGCTTCAACTTTCACACTCTGCTGCGCCTACCCACCGGCATTTGGTATAGTCCTGGCGTAAAGGCTAATGTCCTTTTCTTTGACAAGCGCCCGGCATCGAAAGTGGCGCAGACGAACGAGTTGTGGGTCTATGATTACCGCACCAATGTTCACAAGACGCTCAAGACCAAGCGCCTGACCAGCGCCGACCTCGACGATTTTGTAGATTGCTACGGTGAGCGGCAGGAGACCGAACGCTTCCGTCGCTTCAGCTACGACGAACTCATCGACCGCGACAAACTGAACCTCGACATTTTCTGGCTGAAGGATGACAGCCTAGAAGACATCGACAGCTTACCCGAACCGGATGTGCTTGCGCAGAAGATCGTCGAGAATCTGGAAGCTGCGTTGGAGCATTTTCGCGGCGTGAGTGACGAGCTTGCACCTCAAGTTTCATAGCTATGCCACCTGCGACGGACCCGCAAAAGCCACGGCTGGGTTTGCGTATCGGGGGGAAGATGGAAGTCCTAGAACGAGGCCTCCACGGTCACCCTGATGGAGCCAATCAGGCAGCACTGCAAAAATTCCTGCCATCCATTAAGGAAGACTTAGAGGGAGCATTCCGATCAACCTTGCAAAATTTCGCTGAAATTGAATAAGGTTTCAATGGCGAGGCAGTGAATTCGAGGGGTCATCAGATTTGAGCGTGATAGACAGTCCGCAGGTTCGCAAGCTATTCGACGAGACGCGACGGCGCTTGGTTGAGACTGGCACGAGAAACCGACTGGTTCACGTCAATCGCGCCAATACTAGGGGCTCGGTCGTAAATGTCGTCAACGAACGATCGGACGACGTTTATTCGATTTTAGCGACCGGCAAAGCAATGCGCTTCCGAGCTCTCGGCAAGGACAAGCACGAGCAAGGCGAAATCCTGCTGGCTGGCGAGGAGCAGCAAGAGACTGTATTCGACGAGTCGCGCTATACCGACAATCAGCTCGAAACGATGCTGGGGCCAGACGCACTCGCCAAGAAGCTCCTAAAAATCGCTCGTGACGCTCGGACCGCAGAGGAGGAGCAGGGCGTCAATATTCTTTACCTCGCGTTGGGCTTCGTCAGTTGGTTTGAGGATGAGAGATCGGAAGTAAAGCGCGAGGCGCCGCTCGTTCTCCTGCCCGTCGAGCTAGTCCGCAACCAGCGCACATCGACCTATGACATTCGCATGCGGGCCGATGATCTGATCACCAACCTGCCATTGCAACAACGGTGGCAGGAAGATTTCGAGATGGCGCTTCCAGAGCTTGATACATCAGAAGAATGGAGGCCATCCGAATACTTCGATTTGGTAGATGCGATCGTCACTGAACGTGATGGGTGGTCTATCGATCGTGATGCGATTCAGCTCGGTTTTTTCTCATTTTCCAAATTGTTGATGTATCGGGACCTGGACCTCGACACTTGGCCAAGTGGCGAGCTCGAAGCGCACAAACTTGTCAGAGGGTTGCTCTATGAAGGGTTCGGCGAGGAAGATGATTTAGCCTTCGGCGAAGGGCAGCAGCTCGATGAAGTGCTCCCGCCGGACAAAATTTTTCACGTTGTCGATGCCGATGCGAGCCAAGCGCGTGTGATCGAAGAAGCCCGCTTGGGACGAAACCTTGTCGTGCAAGGGCCTCCTGGGACCGGCAAGAGTCAGACCATTGCGAACATCATCGCGGCCGCAGCGAAGGAAGGAAAGACCGTCCTCTTTATAGCTGAAAAGATGGCGGCGCTCGAAGTCGTGCATGATCGGCTGGTCAAAGTGGGACTCGCCGATGTTTGCCTCGAACTCCATTCGCGTAGCGCTAACAAGCGACAGGTGCTCGAAGAGCTGAAGCGAACCCTCAATGCTGGTGCTGCGCTGCCTGCCCTGCCGGAGCCGCCTGTCGCGTTACAGAAGATTCGTGACGAGCTGAATGCGATCGCCGATGCGCTCCACTCGAAAGTGGATGAAACGGATGAAACTCCATTTTCAATGCTTGGGCGACAGGTCAGTTATATGGGCCTCAAGGCACCCCCACCGGTATTCAATAGTGCCGTGCTTGCACAGATGGATCGCCAAGCGGAGAATGCTGCCATTGTGGCATTGGACCGATATGGCAAGGCTCTCGCTGAAGCCGGCGATCCTCGGTATCATCCCTTCCGCGGCGTGTGCGAAACGTCTCTTCAGCCGGTAGATCAAATGCGCTTGCGTCCGATCTTGGAAGAAGGGCGAGATGACGCGGTCAAATTAAGCGAAGCGGTAGACCAAGTGTTAGACGCCCTAGGTCTTGCCGAAGGCGGTTGGTTGGATCTTGTGGAGCCGCTGATCACATTGCTCGATGCTATGCCTGGAATGGATGAGCAAGACGCCGATCTCGCAATCGCAATGCTCGAATGTGCCGATCACCAGCGGCTGTCTGAAGTTCTGGCTCTCGGTCGAAAGTGGCGCGAAAAGCGCGATACTGCTGAGCGAGACTTCATCGACCACGCATTCGACGTCGATGCCACCTCACTGCGTGGTCCCCTTACGGTAGGCACCACATCATTCTTCAAGCGCTTGGGGGGGGGGCTACCGCACAGCATCCCGAGAGTTAACTGGCCTGCTGAAAGAAGCATTGCCGAAAACTGCTGGCGACCGCGTGGATCTTGTCGATCGACTGCTGGAGATTGCACGCCTGCGTGGGGCATGGGAGCAGGATGCGGATTTTTGTGCGCGGGTGCTGGGAGAGTATTGGCGCGGCGAGCGCACAGATTGGGCTCGCGCCGAGCATGTGCGCGAGTGGGCAAATCGAGTGCTCACTCTCAACAGTGACATAGGAGCTGATCCTGGTGCGCTCGTAGCGACGGCATTGCTACCGCAAGGAATCGAATGGGTCGCCAGCATACGCTCCCAAGAGAGTCGTGTGCGGTCAGCTTTGCAAACGGTCCGCCAAACACTCGACATCAATGCCGATCGTTTCTCGGAAGGGTGGGAAGAAACGCAACTGGGGACGATAGCGGATGCGCTATCCGAAATGGCTGATTCGATAGAGCGCTATCCCGAATGGGCGGATCTCAAAGATGCGCAACGAAGGGCCGCGCAAATTGGTGTTGGATCACTGACTGACAGGATGGATGCGGACGAGTTTGGCGCTGATGGCGCGATAACCGAATTGAAGTTCGCACGAGCAGAGGCGATCTGGCGGCGCGCACTGGATAGCGATCCGGCCTTACGCGATCTCGTGAACGTTGACCGACATGCTCTGGTCGCACAATTCTCGAAGCTGGAAGCGAAGCACTTGCGCGACAATGTTCGCAGCATCGTAGCTTCGCACCTTTCCCAGTTGCCCCGAGGTGCCTTGGGCGAGATGAAGGTTCTCCGAGGCGAGATGGGCAAGAAGCGGGGGCACAAGGCGCTTCGTAGGCTCTTTTCTGAAGCGCCGAATGCGATCCAACGGATAAAGCCTGTGCTATTGATGAGTCCGATCTCGGTCGCACAATATCTCACACCGGGCACATTCGCATTCGATCTATTGCTAATCGACGAGGCAAGCCAGGTGCGTCCAGAAGACGCGCTCGGCGCGATCGCGCGCGCTCGACAGATCGTAGTGGTAGGCGATCAGAAACAGCTACCTCCGACCTCGTTCTTTGATCGCCTTACGAGCGACGGCCAGAGTGATCAGGACAAAGATGGCGGTGACTCTGAAGAGGACATTCTTGGAGGTGCAGCGCAGCTGGCAGAACTCGAAAGCATCCTGACCTTGTGCGAAGCGCGAGGATTGGGAGGACGGATGCTGGAATGGCACTACAGGTCGCGCGATCCTTCGCTGATCAGGGTCTCCAATCGCGAATTCTATGCCGATCGCTTGATCCTGCCTCCCTCGCCGCTTGAGAAGGATCCAACCTACGGCCTCGTTTTCACCAAGGTAGAGGGCGCTTACGACAAGGGCGGCCGCCGCGACAACCGATTGGAAGGCGAAGCACTGGTGCGTGCTGTAGCGGACCATGCGCGGAATATGCCTGATCAAACGCTGGGTATCGTCACCTTCTCGATGGCGCAGAAGAACACGATTACGGAACTGCTGGAACTGGCAAGGCGCAACGATCCGGTGCTTGATGACTTCCTGCGTGAGGGCGACCGCGAGGACGTCTTCGTCAAGAACATCGAGAATGTTCAGGGCGACGAGCGCGATGTGATATTCATCAGCGTCGGATACGGCCCGACCGAGCCTCGGGGCCGGATGATCGGAGCGAGTTTCGGACCGGTGAATGGAGAAGGCGGAGAGCGCCGCCTCAATGTTCTCTTCACCCGCGCGCGTCTCCGCTGCGAGATATTCGCATCCTTCGATCCAGAAGATCTCGACGTCAGCCGCGCTTCGCGCGAGGGGCCGCGTGTGCTCAAGCGCTTCCTTGAGTTCGCCAAGAACCGTCAGCTGGTTGAGCATATCCCAACCGGAGCAGGTGCAGAGACGCCGTTCGAGGAAGATGTCGCGGAAATCGTTCGATCGTATGGCTTTCTCGCGGATCCGCAGGTGGGATCGGCCGGCTTTTGCATCGACATCGGCGTTCGCCATCCTGATCGGCCCGGCACATATCTTCTGGCGATCGAATGCGATGGCGCGACCTACCATTCCGCATTGTGGGCGCGCGAACGTGACCGGCTTCGACAGGGCGTATTGGAACACCTTGGGTGGCGTTTCTATCGGATCTGGAGCACTGATTGGTTCTATAACCGCGAGAAAGAAATTGAGCGCCTCCGCCTAGCACTTGAGGAGGCCCGCGAAGAAGATCGCCTAGGTTTGTTGCCCGATACCGTCTCGCCAACACAAAAGATGACGCAGGAAGAGGCGACACGAGAACCAGAGCCGGTGCCAGAGATCGAAGATCGGAAGATGCCGGCCTACGATCGAGCGAACTTCCCGATCCATTCAAGACGTGAGCCGCATGAGGCACCTCCAGCTCAATTGCGTGACCTTTTGCAAAGGATCGTTGAGCACGAAGGTCCAATCACCGCAGACGAAGCAGCTCGCCGTGTATCGGCATGCTACGGGCGCGAACGAGCGGGCCGACGAATCTTGGCAGTCACCCAAACTGCGCTCAATTCTCTCGTTAGTTCGCGAGCTGTTTACTTGGACGACGATTTCTATCTGACGTTGTCGCAGCTCGAAGCTCCGCCGGTCCGCGACCGTTCCGGTGAAACCGGGGCGACTCTGAAAGCGTCGTCGATCGCAGTCCTGGAAATCGGCGCAGCCCTCAAGATAGCCATCGCAGATAATGCGGGCGCCGAAGCGGAGGACCTCATCCGCGCAACAGCGCGACTATTGGGCTACAAGAGGGTCGGATCGGAGCTCCACGATCGAATTGCTATGGCGGTTAAGTCACTGGAGGGTTGATCGCGGCATTGCCCAGCATCCAAAGGCTCATAATAATCCCATGTTTGTTGGGTTAGCATGCTAAAAAGGGGGTCGAATTGGGGGCTAATGCTGTTTAGTCAAACAGAAAATCTCACTCTTATAGATACTTAAATCAAGTGTGTGATTCCTCTTCTGGGCACCATTTTATCGATCACGTAGCGCCGATCGGCGTGGCGCAGGGGCGCTGTCGTGCAAACGGAGACTCTGCCTAGGTTGGCCCTTCTTTTAGGTCAGGTTTCGCGTGGTAGCGGTGCTTGCGTAGCAGATATCGAGATGGCGTGACCGTCCGCGATGGTCGAGTTGCAGTGCGGGGAGGGAGCTCATCGAGCTATTTTCATCCTCCCTTTGCGCCCGTGCCCCACTTTACGGGAATGCGCAGATAGGTAACGCCGTTGGCGTGCGCCTCCTCGAAATGGCCGGCGCGGATGTTGACCTGGATTGATGGTAGCAGAAGCTTGGGCACTGAAAGGCCTGCATCGCGCTCCTCGCGCAGCGTAACGAATTCCTCTTCGCTGGTGCCGGCACCAACATGGATGTTGGAGCGGCGCTGTTCATCGACTGTCGTTTCCCACTGATATTCGTCGCGGCCCGGCGCTTTATAATCATGGCACAGGAACAGCCGCGTGTTTTCTGGCAGCGCCAGAAGCCGCTGGACCGAACGATAGAGGGTGCGGGCATCGCCGCCGGGGAAATCGGCGCGCGCGGTGCCGTAATCCGGCATGAACAGCGTGTCGCCGACGAAGGCCGCATCCGCGACGAGATAAGCGACATCAGCGGGCGTGTGGCCTGGTACATGCAGCACCCGGGCGTCCAGTTCACCGATCGAGAAGCGCTCGCCATCTTCGAACAGTCGGTCGAAGTCCGATCCGTCGGTGGCCAGGTCGTCCATTGCAAAGACCGGGCGGAAGATCTTCTGCACATCGCGGATATGCGCGCCGATGCCGATCCATGCACCGGTCCGCGCCTTGATGAACGGAGCCGCCGAAAGGTGATCGGCATGGGCATGCGTTTCCAGCACCATCGCGATCTGCCAGTCATTTTCAGCGGCGAAATTTAGGATGCGCTCTGCCGAGCGGGTGTCGGCCTCACCGCTGGCAAGGTCGAAATCCAGCACCGGGTCGATCACCGCGGCGGCTCGAGTCGCCGGGTCCCCGACGAGATAGCTGATCGTGTTGGTCGGCTCGTCGAAGAAAGCCTCGATGAAGGGGTGGGTCATGGTCATGCTCCTTTAGCGCTTGCTAATACATTAGGGCATGCTAAATAAGCAATCGCTAATGGGGTGCAGTGATGCTGAGGCCGATGGACCTTGAGACGTTCGAAGCCAGAGCGGGCGAAGTGGCCCGCATGTTGAAGGCGCTGGGCAATGGCCGGCGCCTGATGTTGCTGTGCAAGCTCGTCGAGCATGGGGAGGTGACGGTGAGCGATCTGGCCTCGGACGTCGGGCTGTCCCAGTCCGCCTGTTCGCAGCATCTCGCGCGGATGCGGGAGGAGGGGCTCGTCACCTATCGGCGCGAGAGCCAGACGCTCTGGTATTCCATCGCCGACCATCGCGTCGAAACGCTGCTCGCCACCCTTTACCAGCTTTATTGCAGGGACTGACCTGATGACCGCTTCAACTATCTCTCCTGAAGACGCGCGCTCCGCGATCGATGCGGGCGCAAGGCTCGTGGATATTCGCGGGGCCGACGAACATGCGCGGCAGCATATTCCCGGCGCGATCAACCTTCCGCTCGATCGGATCGAGGATCTGCAGGCTGAAGATGGACCGGTGGTGTTTCATTGCCGTTCGGGCATGCGGACCGATGCGAACGCGGCAAAGCTGCATGCCGCTGCGAAGGGTATGCCCGTCTATCTGATGGCCGGGGGGATCGAGGCCTGGCGCAAGCAGGGGCACCCGATCGTCACCGATCGCACGCAGCCGCTGGAGATCATGCGGCAGGTGCAGATCGTGGCAGGCGGGCTGGTACTGATCGGCGTGCTGCTCAGCCTGTTGTGGACGCCGGCATTTCTGGGATTGTCCGCCTTTGTGGGCGCAGGTCTGATGTTTGCAGGCGTGACCGGGTGGTGCGGCATGGCGCATCTTCTGCGTGTGCTGCCCTGGAACCGACGCGCGGCGGTCTGATGCGGCCATGGGCGCGGCGACAATTCTGGCGGCGCTCGCGTCCGGGGCTCTGATCGGTCTTATCCTCGGCCTCGTGGGCGGGGGCGGGTCGATCCTGGCAGTGCCGCTGCTGGTCTATGTTGTCGGTGTCGGCTCGACCCATGCCGCCATCGGAACCGCGGCGGTGGCTGTCAGCGTCAATGCGCTCGCCAGCCTGACCGGCCATGCACGCGCGGGCCGTGTGAAATGGCGCTGTGCGGGCGTGTTCGCGGCTGCCGGCGTGATCGGTGCCGGGCTGGGCGCAGAGCTGGGCAAGGCGTTCGACGGCAAGCGATTGCTCGTGCTGTTCGGGGTTCTGATGATCGGCGTCGGATTGTCGATGCTGCGGAAGCGCAAGGCCGCCTGGGCGCCCGATGTGCGGCTGACCCGCACCAGTGCCCGCACACTTCTGCCGCGTCTTTTACCCATCGGTCTCGGAACCGGTCTCGCCGCGGGCTTCTTCGGCATCGGCGGCGGCTTCCTGATCGTGCCCGGGCTGATCCTGGCAACGGCCATGCCGCTGGAGTTCGCCATTGGAACATCGCTGGTGGTCGTCAGTGCGCTCGGCCTCACCACGGCGGGGTCCTACGCGGTTTCCGGCCTGGTTGACTGGGGCATTACCGGTTTGCTGGTAGCCGGCGGTGTTCTTGGGACCATGGCCGGCCTGACGTTTGGCAAGCGACTGGCGGCGCGCGAAGGCGTGCTGGAGCGCGGCTTCGCGGCCGTCGTGATCGCCGTTGGCGGTTATGTTATCCTGACGTCCTTCTAGACGCCGGGTAGAAGCTTCACCCGCGAAGCCTCTTCGCGATGCCTTCCAGCGTTTCGGATAAGGCCGTGAGACGCTTTTGCGCAGGGGCATCACTGCCTTGCGGCAAAGCCTTTGCCATCGCATCCAGCCGTCCCGCGAGCGCCGTGTCGGTGCCGCCGCCGGCAAGCTGCGCGCGTGCCGCATCCAGCGCAGTACCGAGCTGCCCTGCCATCCCAGCGTCCAGCGCGTCGCCACGCTTCAGCTGGTCCAGATAGGCCAGCGCGATCACCGGATCGGCGGGCCATTTTACGGGGAACTGCTGCTGCGGGTTGAAGGTCTTGCCCTGATCGGCCAGCGCTGCCGCCGCGATCTCGTTCGCGGTCAGGTCCGCGCTCGGCTCCAGCTCCAGCACGTCTAGGCCGCGCGCAATCTCCGAACCGTAGATCTTGCCGTCGTAATAGTAGACCGACCAGTAGCCGCCCAAGATGAGGTGCTTGGGATCGATCGGGCCGCGGTCGAAATAGGCGATCTCGCGCGGGTTGGCGCTGTCGGTGAAGTCGATTACCGAAATGCCGCCCTGATACCATGCCTGCACGAAGATATCGCGGCCCGGCACCGGGATGATCGCGCCGTTATGCGCGACGCAGTTTTCCATCTCGCTTTGCGCGGCCGGCAGCTTGTAGTGGCTGCGATACACCAGCTCGCCATCGACAATATCGTAGATCGCGTCCGCGCCATATTCGCGCGGGTCCTGCGCGCGGCACCGCGGGCGCGCGCCGCCGCCCCATTCGTCGGTGTAGAGCACCTTGGTACCGTCATTGTTGAAGGTGGCAGAGTGCCAATAGGCAAAGCCCTTGTCCGTCACCGCATCGATGCGCTTGGGCTTGCGCGGATTGGAGATGTCGAAGATCACGCCATTGCCCGAGCAGGCGCCCGCCGCGATGCCCTTGGCCGGGAAAACGGTAATGTCGTGGCACTGATCGGTCCGACGCGTGTCCTGCGTACCCTCGCCATGGTCGCCGCCGAGCCATAGCCCGGCAATCTGTCCGCTGTCCTGATCGGTGAAGACGGCGGGGCTGTCGATGATGCGCGATTGCGACGGATCGGCGAGGGGGATTTCCACCACGTCGATGCGGAACAGCGCGGTGCGCGCATCGCCCGGTACATCGCCGACGCAGCCTTCCAGCTCCTCGCCATCGCGGACGCCCGCGGTGCCGCTGTTATAAACGATGATCGACTTGTCGTCCTCGGCCACCACCGAATGGGTGTGCGATCCCCGGCACGTCTGCACCTGGCCAACCTGAACGGGGCGGCGCGGATCGGCGATGTTGAAGATGCGCAGGCCCCTGAAGCGCTCGGGGCTCACATCCTCGCTCACCCCCTGCAGTCCGCAATCGATGCGGCCGCGCGTTTGTTCGACCGACATGATCAGGATGTCGCCGACGATGGAAACGTCGCCTTGGCCGCCGGGGCAGACGACCGAGCTCAGCAGCTTCGGCATCCCGTTCTGGCCGAGCCGATAGAGGTTCATGCCGTGATAATTGCCGAGCGCGAGGAGATCGCCCGAGAACGCCATGTCGGTATTCGCGAAGCTGAGCAGCGGAGAACGCTCACCGAAATCACCCTCGACAGGTTCGCCGTCGCTGGCCTGTGCTTCTTCGCCGGGTTTCGCCGGCTTCTTGGGCGGCAGACCGGCGGGATTGTTGACGTCGAAAAAGCCGCTCGGCTTCGGGAGTGTCGCCACCAGGCTCAGCCCCTCGGCCTTTTCGCCCGCGTCGCGGAAACCGGCGGCCAGTGTGGAGCGCGGATCGTCCGAAAGCTGCGTGAACAGCGCGGTCATCCGCTCGATCTCGGATTTCTGTTCGTTCGTCACATCGCTGGTGAACTCGTACAGCACCGGATCATAGGCCGATCCGGGCTGATCGAGCAGATCCTCGACCATGGTCAGCGCGCCGTCATGATGCGCGATCATCAGTTCCAGGAACTTCTTGTCGAACGCGGGACCTTTAAGAGAAGCCAGCTCGGCCATCTGCTGCGGCGTTGCCATCCCGGCCATCATCGCATGGCCCTGAATGGCGCCCATATCGTGTCCCATCGCGGCATGCGCGGCGGGATCGGGCACGGTCTGTCCGCGATCGCGCAGCCAGTCCTGCATGAAGCGGATCTCGTCCGCCTGCGAGGCGTCGATGCGCTTGGCGACATCGAGCATCTTCGGGTTGTTGGTTCGGTCCTTGACCAGCGCCGCCATCTGCACTGCCTGATAGTGATGCTGGATCATGCCCTGCATGAAGGCGACGTCGGCGGGAGAGAAACGCGTGTCGGCGATCTTTACCGCCTCCTCGGAACTCAGCTCGCGGCTCTGCTGGCCGGGCGCGCCGGGCTGTACGATCGGCACCTGCTGCGCACTGGCGGCACCGGCGGTCAGCAGCATGGCCAGCGAAAGGGTCAGCGGCAGCATGCGCATTTGGCTACGGTATTTACGGGACATCGAACTCTCCACCTGTCATCCTCGCCTATCGGCTAGCACGCGGCGCAGCCAAAGGGGAAGCGCGAAGGCTCGGCGGCCGGCGGCGGCACCTCGATCCGGGAACCGCAGCGCCATCTGGTGCGTCCTGAACTGCAACGGGTTCGTATTTTCCCCATTTCCAATCCCCCCGCGGTGCGTCCCGCCGCGTTCACCCAAAGCGCTTGCCCCGTGCCGGGCCAGCGCCGATGAAGGCGTTTGATGAACTCCGAAGACGACAATCAGGATCAGCCCAACCCTACGCATGACTGCGTGCGGCGCGGACAGGAAGACGCGCAGGCGCAGGAAGAGCGGCTTGAGGATCCCGATGACGATGTCGATCTGAGCCGCGAAGAGGGGCTTCAGGTCAGGAAGCGCGCATCGGTCGATAGCTATGTGGTGCATGAGGTCATCCGGCGGCAGGGCCATGACGAGCTGCGCCGTCCGGCGCTGTCGCTGTTCTGGTCCGGCATCGCAGCAGGCATCGCCATCGCGTCCTCCGTCCTGGGCGAGGGCATGCTGGAGTCAGCGCTGCCGGACACGCCTTGGCGGCCGATCATCGCGAGCTTTGGATACACCGTCGGCTTCCTGATCGTGATCATGGGCCGCATGCAGCTGTTTACCGAGAGCACGCTATCCGCCACCATCCCCGTCGCCACCAGCCCGACGCTGTCCAACCTGCTGCGGCTCGGCCGGCTGTGGGGCATTGTGTTCATCGCCAACATGCTCGGTACGCTGTTCATCATGCTCCTCGTCGGCAATCATCTGGTGGGCTGGGAGAGCCATCTTGAGGGCATGATCGCAGTGTCGCGGCCTATCCTGACCCATACGCCGTTCGAGACCGTTCTCGGCGGCATTCCGGCAGGCTTCCTGCTCGCTGCCGTTGCCTGGTCGCTGCCAGTGGGGCGGGGGCAGGAGTTCTGGATCATCCTTTTCTTCACCTATTTCGTCGGCCTCGGCAACTTCGCCCATGTCGTAGCCGGATCGGGCGAGGCGTGGCTGCTGGTGGTAACCGGCAACGCCAGCGTCGGCTTCGCCATCTTCGGCTTCATCTTGCCTGCGCTGCTCGGCAACATCATCGGCGGGACGCTGATCTTCGCGCTGCTCGCCCACGCGCAGGTGAGCCCGGAGATCGAGAACGGGCGCGAGGACTGATGTCTGGCGGGCCCTAGCGCATCTGCTCCTCCAGCGAGCGGGTGCGTTCCGTCACCTCTTCGCCGGTATGTCGGGTGCTGGCAGGCTCGATCAGGAGCACCCAGCACTCTTCCTCGGCCACCGGATTATGGCGCACGCCGCGCGGGATCGTGAGGAACTGGCCCTCGCCGATCTCCGCCGCGCCGTCCTCGAACTCGATGCGCAGGCGACCCTTTACGATCCAGAACAGCTCATCCTCGCCCGCATGGTCGTGCCAGACGAACTCGCCTTTCAGCTTTGCGACCTTGAGCAGCTGATCGTTCACCCGGCCGATCACTTTGGGGGACCAGTGCTCGGTCACGTCCGCGAAGGCGGCTTCGATATCGGTCGGCGCCCACATCAGCGGTTGGCCGCGATATAGGCGTCCACTTGCTCCTCGAGCACGTCGAGCGGCAGCGCGCCCTGGCCCAGGATCACCTCGTGAAACGCCCGGATGTCGAACTTGTCGCCCAGCGCTTCTTCGGCCCGTGCGCGCAATTCGGCGATCTTGAGCTGGCCGATCATGTAGCTCGTCGCCTGGCCTGGATTGTTGATGTAGCGGTTCACCTCCTTCTCGATGTCGCGCTTCGATAGCGGGGCGTTGGCGGTGAAGTAGTCGATCGCCTTCTGGCGGCTCCAGCGCTTGGCGTGCAGGCCCGTATCGGTGACGAGGCGGATCGCCCGCCACATCTGCAGGCTCAGCATGCCGAAGCGGGCGAGCGGGTCGTCATAGCCGCCCATCTCCGCCGCCAGCCGCTCGGAATAGAGCCCCCAGCCTTCGGTATAAGCACCGTAATAGCCGAAGCGGCGGAACTTGGGCAGATCGGGCAGCTCCTGCGCCAGTGCGATCTGGAAGTGGTGGCCGGGCGCGCCTTCGTGGAACGCGATGGCCTCCACCTGCGGCTTCTGCACCTGCGTCATGTCCGCCAGATTGACGTAGAAGATGCCGGGCCGCGACCCATCGGGCGCGGGACGGTTGTAGAAAGCGACCGATGCGGTCTCCTCCCGGAACGGCTCCACCGCGCGCACCTCCAGCGGCGCCTTGGGCAGCCGCTCGAACCATATCGGAGCCACCGCCATGATCCGCGCAATCGCGGCGCGCGCATCGTCCAGATAGGCCTCCCGGCCCGCCGCATCGTTGGAGTACTGATACTTCGGATCGTTGCGCAGTGCCTCGAAGAACTGCTCCAGCGTGCCCTTGTAACCGATCTCCTGCTTCACGGCCTCCATCTCGGCGCGGATCGCGGCGACCTGGTTCAGGCCGATCTGGTGGATCTGGTCGGCGGTGAGATCGGTGGTAGTGTAGAAGTTCAGCCGGGCGTCGTAATAGGCCTCGCCATTGGGCAGGCTCCACGCCCCGTCATTGCCCTTCGCTTGCGGCTCGATGGCGTCGAGCGTGGTGAGCAGGATGTCATAGCCTTCGCGATACGGTCCGGTCATCGCCGTCTTCGCTTCTGCGATCAGCCGGTCCTTCTCGGCCTGGGGCGCGTCCAGCTTGCCGACCTTCTCCTTGAAGTCGGCGAGCAGGCTGCTGTCTTCGCCGTCGGTGAAGGGCGCGCCGGTGAGCACCAGCTTGGCATCCGCCCGCGCGGGTTCGAACACCATCTCGGGCGGCACGATGCCCATCGCCGCCTGCCGCCGCATGGTCGCCGCGGTCTCCTCCATCACGCGCTTGGTATCGCGCAGCCGGGCGATATAGTCCTCGGCATCCTGCACCGTATCGATGCGGTGCTGGTTGATAAGGAACACCGGGATCTCGCCTGCCGGGCTGCCGTTCGTCGAGACCGGGAAGCCATAGTCGCGATAAGCGTACTGCTTTTCGTCGGTCGCCACCTTCTCCTCGAACAGGCGGTAGCTGAGCCGCGCGGTGGGGCCAAGCTTCGCCGGATCGAACTGCGCGCGCATTGCGGCCAGCTGACGCTGTTCCAGCTCCAGCGCGCGCGCTTCGGCGGCAGGCGTGTTGTCGTCCAGCTTGTCGTAGTCCGTCTTGAGGCCGAGGCTGGTCATCGCCTGCGGGCTCATCGCCACCGCCTCGTCGAACGCGGCGTCCAGGAACGCGTTGAGCCGCGCATCCTCGCTGGCCTCGGCCGCGGGCTCCGCGGCGGGCGGGGCGCTCGCGGCGGTGGTCAAGGGCGGCGTGGTGGCGCAGCCTGCGAGGAGGAGGGCGGTGAGCGCGGCGATGGGCTTCATGTCGGGGCTTTCGGTTCGGATCGGGGGCTGGCGGATGCGGCGGCTTAGGGCAGTTCGAACAGCCCGGCCGCGCCCATGCCGCCCGCGGTGCACATGGTGACGACCACATGGCGCACGCCGCGCCGCCGCCCTTCGAGCAGCGCCGCGCCGATCAGCCGCGCGCCCGTCATGCCAAAGGGGTGGCCGATGGCGATCGCGCCGCCATTGACGTTGTAGATGTCGGGATCGATGCCCAGCTCGTCGCGGCAGTAGAGGCACTGGCTGGCGAACGCCTCGTTCAGCTCCCACAGCCCGATGTCGGAGACCTTCAGGCCTGCGCGGTCCAGCAGCTTGGGTACCGCGAACACCGGACCGATGCCCATCTCCTCCGGCTTGCAACCCGCCGACTGGAAGCCGCGGTAGATGCCGAGAATTTCACGGCCTTCCGCCTCGGCGCGCTCGCGGCTCATCAGGATCTGCGCGGCGGCGCCGTCGGAGAGCTGGCTGGCATTGCCCGCGGTGATGTTGGTGCCTTCCTCGATCACCTCGCCGCCCTTCCAGACGGTCTTGAGGCCGGACAGCGCGTCCGCCGTGGTGCCGGGGCGCAGGCCCTCGTCCCGGGAGAGCGTCACCTCTTCACTGCCCGCCTCGCTGCCGTCCTTGTTGTAGAGCTTCTTGGTGGTGGTGATGGGCACGATCTCTTCGCCAAGGCGGCCGGCTTCGGTGGCGGCAACGGCGCGCTGCTGGCTCATCGCGCCATATTCGTCTTGGGCCTCGCGGCTGATGCCGTAGCGCTCGGCGACGATCTCCGCGGTCTCGATCATCGGCATGTAGGCGTGGGGCTGCTTTTCGATCACGCTCTGGTTGACGTAGCGCGGCGCGTCCTTGGTGACGGTGAGGCTGATCGACTCCATGCCGCCGGACAGCGCCACGTCGATATCGCCCGCCATGATCGAGCGGGCGGCGAGCGCGGCGGCGGTGAGGCCGGAGCCGCATTTGCGATCCAGCGTGAAGCCGGGCACCTCGATCGGCAGGCCCGCCTCGAAGATGGCCATGCGCGCGGCGTTGCCACCTTGCGTGCCCCACTGGTTGCCCACGCCCCAGAACACGTCGTCGATCGTAGCGGGATCGATGCCTGCGCGCTCGACCGCGGCCTTCATCACATGGCCGCCCAGAACCGGCGCTTCGGTATCGTTGAAGGCGCCGCGATAGGCCTTGCCGATGGGGGTGCGGGCGGTGGAGACGATGACGGCTTCATGCATGGGCTGTGGGCTTTCGCTGTTGGGGAGCTTCACACCGCTTCACACTGTCCAGAGCGGAAAAGTGCGAACCCCGCGAACACAGCCCGAAAGGCTGAATATCCACCCGAAAGGGCGATGGGGGAGGGCGGTGTGTCATCCCCCATTCCTAACCCAAAGCCCCCCTGTAGGACAGGGCGAATTTGTGCCCGCGCGCGCTACGAACAGCTGGCCCCGCCGAGCACACAGAAACGCGCGCAATGCGGGTGATTCAAGGATACGGTATGGTTGGCCGCCGCCAGCGTGGTCCCCAGATCGAACTCTTCGTCATAGGGCAGCAGCGTACAGGCGACGACGCCTGCGGCCTCCGATCCCTTCTTGCGCACCACCATGCGGCTGGACGAACACATCACGCTGGACGGCGCAACGTCCAATATGCCCCAGCAGGCGGTGGTGATTTCCGGCACGTCCTTGGTTTCGTCCATTTCCGGAAACAGCACGAGCCGGGCGGGATCGGCAGCATCGATCGCGATGCCATGCCGCGCGAACAAGGCGGCATAGCCTGCGCGCGCCGCCGCATCGTCTTCGTGCGGCAGATGGCGCCCGGCGACGGCGATGGAAAAACCTTGGCGCGACAGCCATTGCAGCCCGTCGATCGCGGGCGCCCAGCTATTGGCCCCCCGTTCGCCCTCATGCGCGGCCTGCGTGTAGTGATCCAGGCTGACGCGGATGGTGAGCCGGTCGCCATGCTGTTCCTTTAGCACCAGCAGCGCCTCCTCGCGCCGCCGCATCGGCTTCATCGCGTTGCTCAGCACCAGCACATCGTATCCGCGGCCCAGCGCGTCTTCCAACATGTCCATGATTTCCGGGTTCATGAACGGCTCGCCGCCGGTGAAGCCGATTTCGCGCGTGTCGAAGCCTGCATCCGCTTCGTCCATGAAACGCGCGGTCTCTGCGCGCGTCAGATAGACCAGCGCGTCGTTGGTGGGGCTACTCTCCATGAAGCAGGTGGCGCAGGCCAGATTGCACAGCGATCCCGTGTTGAACCACAGGGTCTCCAGCCGCTTCAGCCCGACATGCGCACGCGGCTCCCCCTTGGCGGTGGTGCGCGGATCGCGGAATTTCTCCTGCGCCAGCGCATCGGCCTCTGCGGGGGTGAACGGCGAAGGACCCGTCGGCATGTTGCGCGCGCGTTTGGTGGAGGTCATGGACTTTCCTTATCGAAGCGCAGCTTGCTATGCGATGAGCCGGCGCCGAAGCGACGCCGCGCGCATCCGCCGATCCGGCGCATGCGTAACAGCATTGGCCTACGCAAAACCACCCACGAAGGATGCCCATGAATCTGGAAAACTCCCGCGATTATTACGGCAAAGTGCTCGGCGGCAGCGCGGACCTGCGCACCGACGCCTGCTGCACGGCAGAGGCACCCGCCCCGCATATCCGCACCGCGCTGGCCGCCGTGCATCCGGAGGTGAAGGCGCGCTATTATGGCTGCGGCCTGGTGGTGCCGGAAGCGATCGAAGGCGCGCATATCCTCGATCTCGGCTCGGGCAGCGGGCAGGACGCCTATATTCTGGCGCAGCTCGTGGGTGAAAAAGGCAGCGTGACCGGCGTGGACGCGACGCCGGAACAGCTCGCCGTCGCCAACGACCATCTCGAATGGCACCGCGAACGCTTCGGCTATGCCAAGAGCAACGTCCGCTTCGTCGAAGGCGATATCGAAAAGCTCGATCAGCTGGGGCTGGAGGAAGCCAGCTTCGACGTCATCGTATCGAACTGCGTCATCAATCTGGTTGCGGACAAGGCCGCGGTCTTCGCCGCCGCGCACAAGCTTCTGAAGCCGGGCGGCGAGTTGTATTTCTCGGATGTGTATGCGGACCGCCGCGTGCCCGCACATCTGCTGAACGATCCGGTGCTGCACGGCGAATGCCTGTCCGGGGCGCTGTATTGGGGCGATTTCGACCGGCTGGCGAAGGAGGCGGGCTTTGCCGATCCGCGCCTCGTCACCGACAGGCCGCTCGGCATCAACGACGCCGAAGCTGCGGCGAAGCTGGAGGGCATAGCCTTCCACAGCGCCACCTTCCGCCTGTTCAAGCTGGACGGGCTGGAGCCGCAATGTGAGGATTACGGCCAGGCCGTGCGCTACAAGGGCACGATCGCAGGGGCCGAGCGCGCGTTCGATCTGGACGAGCACCACCATATCGAGGCGGGCCGCATGTTCGCGGTGTGCGGCAACACGTGGAAGATGCTGGCGGAAACACGGCTGGCCGAACATTTCGAATTTTTCGGCGATTTCAGCCGCCACTTCGGCGTGTTTCCCGGCTGTGGCACCAATAGCCCGTTTGCCGGCGCCGCGGATGTCACCGTTTCGGCGGAAAGTTCCGGCTGTTGCTGAACATCCTCGTCACGGGCGCCGCCGGGCTGATCGGCGGCGAGGTTTGCGCGCGTCTGGCAAAGGCCGGGCACCGCGTCCACGCGCTCGTCCATCGCAACCCGGACGTGCGCGGCAATGACGGCGCTCAGGTCGCCCTAGCGGCGGCGCACAAGGGAGATATCACGCAAGCCTTTTGCGGGATCGATCCGGCGGCACCGGGCGCGATCGATGTCGTTATCCACTCCGCCGCCAGCCTGCGCTTCGATCTCTCGGACGCGGATTATGCCGCGGTGAATGTGGAGGGGACCGCCCACGCGCTGGAGCTGGCGCGGGGTCTCGGCGCGGCGTTCCTCTACGTTTCCACCGCCTATGTGTGCGGGCGCACTGACGGGCCGGTGGCCGAGGAGCCGGTGCGCGCGGATGCCGATTTCGCCAATGGCTATGAGGCGAGCAAGGCCGCCGCGGAGGCGCTGGTGCGCGGCAGCGGGCTGGTTCACGCCATCGCGCGCCCCTCGATCGTGCTGGGCGAGGCGGCATCGGGCCGCATCCGCCAATTCGATACCATCTATCAGGCGTTCAAGCTGTTCGCAGAGGGACGCATCCGGCATGTGCCCGCGCGGGAGGACGCGACGCTGGACTTCGTGGCGATCGACCATGTCGCCGCCGGTATCGCCGCGATCGCGCAGCGGATGGAGGAAGCCGATGGCGGCATCTTCCACCTCGGTTCCGGCGGCGCGTTGCCGGTGAGCGATTTCTGCGACGGCATCGGCGCATGGCCGCAATTCTCCGCGCCCGAGCGGGTCGATCCGGCGGCGTTCGATCCCGCGGCGCTACCCCCGCTGGAGCGCCGCCTCTACGGGCGTGTGGCGGCGGTCTATGCCAGCTATTTCCAGCGCTCCCCCGCGTTCGACGATGCGAACTTGCGCGCACTCACCGGGCTGAATGCGCCGCCGGCGGATGCGGACTATTTCCGGCGGCAGATCACGTTCTGCATCGCGCAGGGGTTCTTGCGGGGGGATTAGGGAGGCAGTCACCCTCACCCTTCCGCCGCTTCGCGGCTCCCTCCCTCTCCCGATGGGAGAGGGAATTGGCGCGCGTCACCCTCTCCCGCCGGGAGAGGGAAGGGGCCCGCTCGGCGCAGCCGAGTGGGAAGGGTGAGGGCGACCAAGCAACCTCTACCGCACATCCGGATAATCCCGCGCCATCCGCGCCCGCGCGCCGACCGCCCAGAGAATGCCGACCTTGAAATAGATCCAGTTCGCTTTCCATGGCCCCCAGGCGGCGATGCGGCGATCGGAGGTGTGGATGAAGCGGGGCACCAGCCGGATGCGGCCGATGCGGGCCAGGCGGATGCACAGGTCCGCCTCTTCCATTACCTGATCGCCGGGCGTGAAGCCGCCGACGCTGAGAAAGTCCGCGCGGCGGAAGAACATCGCATGGTCGCCGAACAGCAGCCGCACCCCGCGCAGGAACAGATGCGGGCGACACAGCAGCGGCGCATACCAGGTCTTCGCCCAATTATGCGCGCTCGTCACCCAGCGGGTCTTTTCGTGCGGCTCTCCGCCGATCAGTGGGGTGAATCCGGCGAGCGCGGTGCGCCGGTCCGTCAGCGTCTCGCCCACCACCGCCACCATGTCGGGCGGGGGGATGGTGTCGGCATGGAGCACCACCACTAGTTCGCCGCGTGCCTCGTCCACACCGAAATTGATTTGCTTCGCGCGGCCTTTCTCGCAGCCGAACACCCGCCAGCCTGCCGCCTTCGAAATAGCGATCGTGTCATCGGTGCTTCCGCCATCGATGCAGAGAATTTCCGCAGGCTTCGGTTCCAGCCGCTCCAGCGCCGCCACAAGTCGGGGCAGCGCGGCGGCCTCGTTCAGCGCGGGGATCAGGACGGTTACGCCGCCCGGTTCTAGGCGCTCAGCCACGGCCAGCGCTCCAGATCTTCGGGCCGGTCGCAATCGGCGAGCGTCTCCAGCAAAGCGGGTTCGATGCCGGCCGCCTCCAGCCGCCGCAGCGTCTCGGGCAACACGCGGTCGGTGCCCCAGTCCATCGCGTCCCACAGCAAAGGGAGGGCGCGGGCAAGGGCGATGCTCCAATAGCCGCCGTCCGCCGCCGGGCCGATCGCCACGGGCGCGGTCTCCAAGGCCGTCGCCATCGCGCGGATGTAGTCGGCCGACAGGTCCGGCACGTCCGCGCCCAGCAGCACCGCGGGTGCTGCCACCCGGCCCATGCGTGCGCCCAGATCGCCATCGCCCTGTTCGATCAGCCGCACATCCGCGCCCAGCCACTCGGCAAACGCCGCTTCGTTCGCGCCGCTGTAGCGCACCGCAAAGGGAAGGCCCGTCGCGCGCATCGCCGCCACCGTCCGCTCGGTCAGCCGCCGGTGCAGCGCCGCCGCGCCGTCCCCGCCCAGCGCCGGGATCAGCCGCGTTTTTACCTTTCCCGGCGCCGGATATTTGGCGAAGAGGTGGACGGTGGCCCGTCCCGTCCCGCTGTGACTGCTACGTTTAGCATTACTTTCGGATGGCTTCGTCGGCACTAATTAACCTTCATTAGTGTATCGGTCACGTTTTCGTTCAGATCGGATTCATAAAAACGGGGCGTCCAATAAGTAAATGGCGTTCGTCGAACTTCGAAAGCGGCCCGCCTCTTTTGCGTTGTTCGAAACCGGAAGTATTCCAATGGGACGCGATGATACCGGACAATGCGACTCTGCTCCATCGCGTCGACCCTGACACGCAGCAAGGCGTGTTCGTTTCGACGTCCCCCGCCAAATTACGAGACGCCACCTTTCTCGATGGCCGCGAACATTTCTGGACGCGCGAGTGCCGGGCCGTGATACCACGCGCCGCCGAAGGGTCGACGGTTCGGAACAAACGGTACATCTTCCACACCTCCTTTTGCGGGTCCACTTTATTGGCGCGGCTACTGGACGATCCCGGCAATGTTCTCGTACTGAAGGAACCGCAGGCACTGGTCGATGCGTCCGAAGCCATGCGTGCGACCGTGGAACATCCATCCTGGCGGGCCATGCTTCATAACATCGAGGCCGCCCTTTTGTCCGGCTCAACCACCGAGACTTTGGTCGTTAAACCATCCAACTGGATAAACAATCTGGTTGGGATGCTGTGCGATCCGGACGAGCGCAACCTTGCAATTTTCGTATCGATCGATCGCTATCACTTCATGCGTGCCGTGCTGCGTGGCGGACGCGACCGGATGGCCTATACCGCGCGTGCTGCAGCGCATTTGTGCATTTCCGAAGAGGATCAGGCTGCGCTGGTTGAAGCGATCAAGTCCACCGACGAACCGCTTGCCCAAATAGCGCGGATGGCCGGTCTGGTGCACATCCTCCAGGAACGGACTTTCCACTCTGCCATGAATAGCAACGCATGGGATGAAGAACATTGGTTCACCCTTTCTCAACTGCAAGACAATCCGCAAGAATGCGCTCTGCGCGCAGCGCGCTGTCTCCAGCTTGACCTAAATGACCGGCGATTGATCCAGCGCATCGAGGCGAGCAGTCAGCGGCATTCCAAAGATCAGCAACTGTTCTTTTCGGCGGAACACCGAGCGACCAACGATCAGGAGGTGGACCGTATTCATGGCGCGACCCTTCGCGAGGCCGACCGTTGGTGTCACGCCTTTATCGGGAGTTGACGCAAGCCCGCGCAATTGCCCTGGCCCCCATTTCCCCATAATCCTGCGCCGATGCAGGACAACAAAGAAGAACCCGCCCCGATGCCGCTCATTTTCGGGCGCGTGCTCGACGGCAAGGGTGGCGGGCGGCCGATCGACTGGGATGAGGCGCGGTGCTGGCAGCCCGCCGCGAAGGGCGAAGTGCTGTGGGTGCATTGCGACCGCGCGCATGACGAGGTGTTCGACTGGCTGCACGAAACGCTCGGCGTGCCCGAAAGCACCGTCGAGGCGCTGACGCTGGAGGAGACCCGCCCGCGCGCCTTTCGCGAGGACGAATGGCTTATCACCATCCTGCGCGGCATCAACTTCAACCCCGGCGCGGAGCCGGAGGACATGATCTCCATGCAGATGCTGGCCGATCATTGCCGCGTCATCACGCTGCGCCGCCGCCCGCTCCATTCCCCGCGCGAGGTGCTGGCCGATATCGACCGGCGGCACGGCCCGCGTTCGGCGGGCGATCTGGTGGTGGAGCTGGCCGAGACGATGGTGGCCAAGATGGGCAGCTCGATCGTCGATATGAACGCCGTGATCGACGATCTGGAGGAGCATGAGGACGATTACGAGCCGGACGATATCCAGGACCAGATCACCGACATTCGCCGCAACTGCCTGTCGCTGAAGCGCCATATGTCCCCCCAGCGCGAGGCGCTGCGCGACATCGGCCGCGCCGCCGTGCCGTGGCTCAACAAGCAGAACCGCCGCGATCTGCGCGACACGATCGACCGGCTGTCGCGCTATCTGGAGGATATTGACGTATCGAAGGAAAGCGCGCTCGTGCTGCAGGACGATCTGAACGCCCGCGCCAATGCGCAATCGAACCGCACGAACTACGTCCTGTCGCTGGTTGCCGCGATCTTCCTGCCGTTGGGTTTCGTCACCGGCCTCTTGGGCATCAATGTCGGCGGCATGCCGGGCGTGAACAGCGCCCATGCCTTCTGGGACACGGTGCTGCTGTGCCTGGGGATCTTCGGCGTGCAGATCGCGATCTTCAAGTGGCTGAAATGGTTCTGAGGTGAGCTGCGCCCCGGGTCGGGTCCGGGGCGACGGGGAGTAAGTAGGAGACCTTCCCCATGCCATCACCCGGGGCTTGACCCGGGGGCCAGCTTCGCCCCGTCAAATCAGATGATCGGACAGATCGCGCCAGCCCGGATTGCCCTTTTCGATCAGCGCGAACTTCCACGAACGCTGCCACCGTTTCAAGCGCTTTTCATGCGCGATGCAATCGGTGATGGAGTCGCCCCGCTCCGCCCAGACGAGGCGGTTCAGACCATAATCGCGGCAATGATCGGAGCCATGGCCGGTGCGGTGCTGATAGATGCGGCGCGCGAGATCGGAAGTGACGCCGACATAGATCGATCCGCGATACCGATTGGCCATGATGTAGACCCAGCCGCCGCGTTGTTCCCGATCCATAGGTCGAAGAAGAAGGAAGCTGGACCCCGGGTCAAGCCCGGGGTGACGTGGCAGGAGAGAACAGCTCTGAAATCCGCGTCGCCCCGGACTTGATCCGGGGCCCAGCTTTTTATTCGCCCAGCCGCTCCGCCACCGCTTCCGCCGTTTCGCGCGTAGCAGCCGTTCCGCCCAAATCCGCGGTGCGTGCGCCGCTGGCCAGATGCGCTTGTACCGCGGCCTCGATCGCGTCCGCCGCTTCGGCCGCGTCCAGCGAGTGGCGCAGCATCATCGCGGCGCTCAGGATCATGCCGAGGGGGTTGGCCTTGCCTTGCCTGGCGATGTCCGGCGCGCTGCCGTGGATGGGTTCGTAAATGCCGACGCCATCGCCCAGCGACGCACTGGGGGCGAGGCCGATCGAGCCTGCCAGAACCGAGGCTTCGTCCGACAGGATGTCGCCGAACATATTCTCGGTCAGGATCACGTCGAACCAGGCGGGCGCTTCGATCAGCTTCATCGCCATCGCGTCGACCAGCATGTGATCGAGCGTGACGTCCGGGAATTCCTCGGCCTGCATCCGCACGACGACGCGGCGCCACAGGCGGCTGGAGGCGAGCACATTCGCCTTGTCGACCGAAGTCAGGCGGCCCGAGCGGCCCTGCGCCGCCTTGAAGGCGATGCGCGCGACGCGCTCGACTTCTTCGGCGCTGTAGGCGCATTCATCGGTGGCGTGCGTCTCGCCTTCCTGGCGCTTGCCGAAATAGATGCCGCCGGTCAGCTCGCGCACGATCAAGAGATCGATGCCTGCCGCGCGGTCTTCCTTCAGCGGGGAGAGATGTTCCAGCCCCTCGAACAGGGTGATGGGCCTGAGGTTTGCAAAGGTGCCGAGCGTCTTGCGCAGGGCCAGCAGGCCCTGTTCGGGACGCACCTCGCCGCCCTCCCATTGAGGGCCGCCGACCGCGCCGAGCAGCACCGCGTCCGCGCCTTCGCAGGCGGCGCGGGTCGCCTCGGGGAAGGGATCGCCATGCTGGTCGATGGCTATGCCGCCGAAATCGTGGGATTCGAAGCTGAGGTCGAGGCCGAAGCGTTCATCCGCGGCTTCCAGCACTGTGCGCGCGCCGTCCAGCACCTCGGGGCCGATGCCGTCACCGGGCAGGCAGACAATTTTACGGCTCATGCGCGGGCGTCCTCATAAGCGGTGATGGCGTCCATCCGGTCGGTGAGATAGCCGAGCGGGTCGTTTCCTTCGAGCAGGCACTGGCGCGCGAACGGCTCCACCGTGAAGCGCGCCTCGATATCGTTGCCGCTGGTCAGGAGGCCCTGTTCCAGATCGATGGTGACCTCGCGGCCCGGCCGGTCGAGCAGCTTGGCGTGGGTTTCGGCGTCGATCTCCACGGGCAGCAGGCCGTTTTTCAGCGCGTTGCTCTTGAAGATATCGGCGATGTCGGAGCTGACGACGGCGCGGAAACCGAAATCGGACAAAGCCCAGGGTGCGTGCTCGCGGCTCGACCCGCAGCCGAAATTGGGGCCGGCGACCAGGATGGCGTGGCCTTCATGCTCCGGCCCGTCGAGCGGGCTGTCCTCGCGCGGGGCACCGGCATCGTCGTAACGCCAGTCGTAAAAGGCGTTCTCGCCCAGCCCCTCGCGGCTCGTCGTCGTGAGGAAACGCGCGGGGATGATCTGATCAGTATCGATATTGGCCTGCCGCAGCACCACGGTGCCGCTCTTGAGGCGCTGGAACGGTTCGAACATCAGGCGATCTCCTGTTCTAGCGCGGGATATTCGCGCGGGTCCGCGATATGGCCCGCGACGGCGCTGGCCGCGGCGGTGGCGGGGCTGGCGAGCACGGTGCGCACGCCCTTGCCCTGACGGCCGATGAAATTGCGGTTCGACGTGGAGACGACGAGCTCGCCCGGCGCGCCCTTGTCGCCGTTCATGGCGATGCACATCGAACAGCCCGGCTCGCGCCATTCGGCCCCGGCGGCGGTGAAGACTTGGTGCAGCCCCTCCGCCTCGGCATCGCGGCGTACCGCTTCGGAGCCGGGGACAACGAGGGCGACGACGCCGTCCGCCACCTTGCGCCCGCGCATCACGGCGGCGGCGGCGCGCAAATCTTCCAGACGCGAATTGGTGCAGCTGCCGATGAACACGCGGTCCACGCCTTGCGCGGTGAAGGGCTGGTCTTCGGCAAAGCGCATATAGTCGTTCGCATGGCGCGCGCCCTCGCTGTCCGTGCCGGGCAAGGTGCCGGAGACGGCGGCGGCGGCATCGGGGGACACGCCGAAGGTGATCATCGGCTGGATCGCCGCGCCGTCCAGCGACACTTCCTTGTCGAACCACGCTTCCGCATCGCTGGCAAGCGTGCGCCAGTCGGCCACCGCGGCGTCCCAATCCGCGGGCACTCGCTCGCGCCCCTCCAGCCAGGCAAAGGTGGTGTCGTCCGGCGCGACCAGCCCGACGCGCGCGCCTGCTTCGATCGCCATGTTGCACAGGGTCATGCGCCCTTCCATCGAGAGCGCGCGCACCGCGCTGCCTGCGAATTCCACGGCATAGCCCTGGCCGCCGTCCGCGCCGACCGCGGCGATGATGGCGAGCGCCATGTCCTTGGCGCTGCTGCCCGGCGGCAGCACCCCGTCCACCGTGACGCGCATCGATTTGGGCTTGCGCTGCAACAGGCACTGCGTCGCCAGCACATGGCCGACTTCGGTGGTGCCGATGCCAAAGGCCAGCGCACCGAAAGCACCGTGCGTGCTGGTGTGGCTGTCCCCGCACACGATGGTCTTGCCAGGCTGGGTCAGCCCCAGCTCCGGGCCGATGACGTGCACGATGCCACGGCGCGGATCGCCTAGGCCGTACAGCTCGATGTCGTGCTTGTCGGTGTTGGCGATGAGGCGCGCGACCTGCGCCTCGGCCTGCTGGGTGGCGTAAGGCAGTTTGCCGTCCGCCCCGGCGGGAAGCGTGGGCGTCGAATGATCGAGCGTCGCCTTGGTCCGGTCCGGACGGCGCACGGGAAGGCCGCGCCGTTCCAGCTCCGAAAAGGCCTGCGGGCTCGTCACTTCATGGATCAGATGCAGATCGATATACAGCACCGCCGGCGCGTCCGCGCTTTCGGGCACGACGACATGGCGATCCCATAATTTGTCGAACAGGCTCCGGGCGGTCATGCCGCAGCCTCTGCAGCTTCGGCCTCTTTCGCGGTCTTGCGCGCATAATTGTTGAACGCGGCGAGCAGCGCTTCGGCGGCGGCGACGATGACGTCGGTGTTCTGGCTGCGGCCGAGGATCTTCTGCCCCTCGACGGTCAGGCCGACCTCGATATCCATCTCGCGCGCCAGCTGGTGCGCGTCGATGCTGTCCAGCGTGCCCTCCACCTCGGCGACGATGCAGAAGGCATCGGACAGCGCCTCGAACGGGCCGGTGCCGTGGCCGATGGCGCTGAGGCGTCCGCGCGTCCGGTGATCGACCACCAGCTTGGCGGTGGGGTTCGCCGTCGCCTTGGTGCCGGTGCGCAGTTCGGCACGCACCAGATGCCAGACGTTCGCCACATCCTCGCCCTCGATCATGGCGACCAGATCGTTATCGGTCACCTCGCGCTTGGAATCGGCGAGGGTCTTGAAGTCCGCGAACAGCGTTTCCATCCGGTTGTCGCCGATATCATAGCCCAGTGCTTCCAGGCGGGATCGCAGCGCGTGCTTGCCCGAATGTTTGCCCAGCACCAGGGTGGAGGGCATGCCGACGTCGGACGGTTCCATGATCTCATAGGTCTGCCGGTTGGCCAGCATGCCGTGCTGGTGAATGCCCGCTTCATGGGCAAAAGCGTTGCGGCCCACCACCGCCTTGTTGCGCGGCGGCGCGTTGCCGGTGCTCTCGGCCAGCAGGCCGGAAGCGGCGTAGAGCCCTTGCGTGCGGATGCCGGTATCGGCGCGGTAATGATCGGCGCGGGTCTTCAGCGCCATCACCACCTCTTCCAGCGCGCAGTTGCCCGCCCGCTCGCCGATGCCGTTGATCGAACATTCGATCTGTCCCGCACCGCCGCGGATGGCGGCCAGGCTGTTGGCGACGGCCATGCCCAGATCGTCATGGCAGTGGGTGGAAAAGATCACATGATCGCGGCGCTTCACATGGGCGCTGAGATCGCGGAACAGCTCGTACATCTCTTCCGGCGATGTGTAGCCCACCGTGTCGGGCACGTTCAGCACGTCCGCGCCCGCATCGGCGGCGACCTGCAGCGCCTCGATCAGAAAGTCGCGCTCGGTACGGATTGCGTCCTCGGCAGAAAATTCGATCTGGCCGAACTTGCCGCGCGCTACGCCGATGGAGCGTTCGATTTCCTTCAGCACCTGATCGCGGTCCATGCGCAGCTTCGCCTCGCGGTGAAGCGGGCTCGTCCCGATGAACAGATGCAGGCGATTGTTGGAGGATTTCTCCAGCGCGCGGTGGGCTGCTTCGATATCGCCGTCGCGGGTGCGCGCGAGCGAGCAGATCACGGGGCCGTCGATCTCCTCGGCCACCTTGGCCACCGCCTCGGCATCGCCGGGGGAGGCGGCGGCGAAACCGGCTTCCATCACGTCCACATTGAGGTCCGCGAGCGCGCGGGCGATGCCGAGCTTGCGCTCGGTGCTCATCGAAAAGCCCGGCGCCTGCTCGCCATCGCGCAAGGTAGTGTCGAAAATCGCGATGCGGCGTACGCCTCCTACATCGCTCTCCGGTTCGGAAATCTTATCCTGCTGCGGCACGGGGAATCTCCCTGATGAAACTGGTCGCGCCGTCGATATGCTGCGCGGAAATGACGCCGTAGACGCGGCTGACCTGGCGGATCAACGTCTCGATCTTGCGGGTGCCGTCGCGCGGCCCCAAGGACAGCGTCATGATCGAACGGTCTCCGTCGGAGCCCATCTGCATGGAATGGATGGCCCACCCGCGCGCCTCGATCACCCCTAGAAGCCGGCGAAGAGCACCTTCGGCAAACGCGAATTCGATGCGAATGTTCTGAATGCTCATCACTTGCTCTCCATCATTTCGGCATTGGACTTGCCCGGCGGCACCAGCGGCCAGACATTTTCTTCCGGATCGATCCGGACATGCGCCAGGATCGGCCCCTTGGCGGCCAGCAGCCGATCGATCGCATCGTCCACCTGGGACTTGAGATCGACCGAAAAGGCCTCGATCCCGAAGGCGTTGGCGACTTCCACGAAATCGGGATTGTCGCTGAGATCGACTTCGGAATAATTGCCCTCGAAGAACAGCTCCTGCCACTGCCGGACCAGGCCCAGCATCGAATTGTCCAGAAGCACGATCTTCACGGGGATATTGTAGCGGCGCAGCGTGGCCAGCTCCTGCACGTTCATCATGAAGCTGCCGTCGCCTGAAACGCACACGACGGTGGCGTCCGGTTCGGCGACCTTGGCACCGATGGCGGCGGGCAGGCCGTAGCCCATGGCGCCCAGGCCCCCGCTGGTCAGATGCGCCTGCGGGCGGGAGAAGCGACAATGCTGTGCCACCCACATCTGGTGCTGGCCGACATCGCAGGCAGCAACGAAATCGTCGCCCGCGCGCTCGGACAGTTTTTTCAGAAGCTCCGGCGCGAACACGCCGTTGCCGGGCGCATCGTAGCGCGGGGCGTGCTCTTCCTTCAGGCGGCGCGTTTCGGCCTGCCATTCGGAAATGTCGCCGGGCGTGAATTCGATGGTGCGCAGGCAGCGCTTCAGATCGCCGCACATGGTGGAATGGGCGTGGCGCAGTTTGCCGAACTCGGCGGCATCGGTGTCGATATGGACGACGGAAGCATTGGGCGCGAAGCTCGCCAGATTGCCAGTCGCACGGTCATCGAAGCGCGCGCCGATCACGATCAGCAAGTCCGATTCCTGCACCGCCATATTGGCCGCCTTGCCGCCATGCATGCCCAGCATGCCGACGAAATTCGGATGCTCGGCGGGCAGAACGCCCAGGCCCTGCAGCGTGGCGACCGCGGGAATGCCCGTCCGCTCGGAAATCTCGCGCACCAGATCGGTCGCGTTCGATCGCCCGACGCCGCCGCCGATATAAAGGAGGGGCTTGCTGGCGCCCGCGATCAGCTTTTCGGCCTGCTCCAGGCTTTCGGGGCTGGGCGAGGGGCGCAGGTCGTCGCCTTCCATCGGATCGTCCCACTGGCCGCAGACGGCCTGTTGCACGTCCTTGGGCAAATCGACCAGAACGGGGCCGGGGCGCCCGCCCTCGGCAATGGCAAAGGCCTCCGCCAGCGCCGCCGGAATGTCCTGCGGATGGCGGATGACGACGCTGTGCTTCACGATCGGCAGCGTCAGGCCGAAGATGTCGATTTCCTGAAAGGCGTCGGTGCCCATCAGCGTCTGCGGCACCTGACCGGTGATCGCGACCATGGGAACGGAATCCATGAACGCATTGGCGATGCCGGTGATCAGGTTGGTCGCACCCGGCCCGCTGGTGGCGATGCACACGCCCGCCCGGCCCGACATGCGCCCCGCCGCATCGGCGGCGAAGGAGGCTGCCTGTTCATGCCGGACGAGGTAATGTTTGACGTTTCCACGGGCGAGCGCGTCGTAAACGGGCATGATCGCCCCGCCAGGATAGCCGAACACCGATTCCACGCCCAGCCGCTCCAGCGTATCGACCACCAGTTCGGCGCCCGTGCGGGTGGCGATGGCGGGTTCTTGCGCGATGCCGGTATCGGCGATTTCGGCTTGAGCGGTGGACATGGGATCGGTTCCTGCTTCCGGAGGACTTAGTTCTTGGCCGTGTTGGAGCCGGTCTGCAGCCACGGCATCAGGGCGCGCAGCTGCTTGCCGGTCTCCTCGATCGGATGGGCGAGATCGTTTTCCAGCATCTTGTTGTAGCGCGTCTTGCCGGCCTGGTTCTCCAGGATCCAGTTATGCGCAAAGGTGCCGTTCTGAATGTCGGTGAGAACGTCCTTCATGCGTGCACGCGTTTCGTCGTTCACGACGCGCGGGCCGGAGACGAGATCGCCGTAGATCGCGGTCTCGCTGATGAACTCGTGCATCTTTTCCAGGCCGCCTTCATAGAGCAGATCGACGATCAGCTTCAGCTCGTGCAGGCACTCATAATAGGCGATTTCCGGCTGATAACCGGCGTTCACCAGCGTTTCGTACCCGGCCAGAACCAGCTCGGTCGCGCCGCCGCACAGAACGGCCTGCTCGCCGAACAGATCGGTTTCGGTTTCTTCCTTGAAGGTCGTCTTCAGCACGCCCGCGGTCGCGCCGCCGATCAGTGCGGCATAGGCCAGCGCCTTTTCCTGCGCCTTGCCGCTGGCGTCCTGATGGACCGCGAACAGGGCAGGGACGCCGCGCTTGCGCTCATATTCGCGGCGAACGAGATCGCCGGGGCCCTTGGGCGCAACCATGATGACGTCGATGCCTTCGGCCGGCTTGATGCGGCCGTAAAGTACGGTGAAACCGTGCGCGACGAGCAGCGCGTCGCCATCCGACAGATTGGGCGCGATTTCAGCATCGAAGATCGCTTCGTGGCTCATGTCCGGCGTTAGCAGCGCGATCAGCTTGGCGGCCTTGGTGGCTTCCGCGACGGTCATGACCTTGAGGCCGTCCGCCTTCGCCTTTTCCGCCGTCTTGCTGCCTTCGCGCAGGCCGACGATCACGTCGCAGCCCGAATCGTGCAGGTTCAGCGCATGGGCGCGGCCCTGGCTGCCATAGCCGATGACGGCGACGGGGGAGTCCTTGACGGCGGCCGGATTGGCGTCGTTTTCAGAATAGACCTTCATGATGCTTCGCTTTCCTTATGAATTTTTCGGAGAGGGTGAGGGGGCGTCGGTCTCGATCGTGACCGCGCCGATCGCGGCGGAGGAAACGAGCCGCGCATATTTGTCGAACACGCCGCCCATCTTGTTGGGCGCTTTGGGCGTGTGCGCCGCGCGGCGTGCCTCAAAATCGCAATCGACGTCGATCCGGCGCGCTTCGGCGTCGATGGTGATGGTGTCGCCGTTCTGGATCAGCCCGATCGGCCCGCCGCGCGCGGCTTCGGGCGAGACATGGCCGATGACGAAGCCGTGGCTGGCGCCGGAAAAGCGCCCGTCGGTGATCAGCGCGACATCGCCTGCCAGGCCCTGGCCCGCCAGCGCGGCGGTGGTCGCCAGCATCTCGCGCATGCCCGGGCCGCCTTTGGGGCCTTCATGGCGGATGACGACGACGTCGCCGGCTTCGATCTCGCGGTTGGAGACGGCGGCGAAGGCCGCTTCCTCGCCGTCGAACACCTTGGCGGGGCCGGAGAAATTCAGCGCGCCTTCGGCAGCGGTTTTCAGGACGGAGCCTTCGGGCGCCAGATCGCCATAGAGGATGCGCAAACCGCCGAATTTTTTGACCGGGCTTTCGACGGTGCGGACGACCAGCTGGCCTTCGGTTTCCTCGGCCTCGTTCAGTTCCTCGAACAGCGTGCGGCCGCTGGCGGTCGCGCCGTCGTGCAGCAGGCCGGCATCGGCCAGGCGCTTGCCGACCAGCCGGACGCCGCCCGCCTCGTACAGGTCGCGCGCCAGATAGCGCCCGCCGGGCTTCAGATCGGTGATGACGGGGACGGTGCGCGTCAGCTCGTCGAACGTCTCGATCGAGAAGGGCACGCCCGCTTCCGCGGCGATGGCGGGCAGATGCAGCACCGCGTTGGTGGAACCGCCCGAGGCGACGACGGCGGTGGCCGCGTTGCGTAAGGACGCTTCCGTGATGAAGCTGCGCGCGCTGATCTTGTCATGCGCCATCTGCGCGGCCAGGCGGCCGCAGCGCTGCGCCTCCAGCCCCTTATCCTTGCTGATCGCGGGCGGATCGCCCGAACCCATCGGGGAAAGCCCCAGAAACGCCATCGCCATCGCCATGGTGTTGGCGGTAAACTGGCCGCCGCACGCGCCCGCGCCGGGGCAGGCCGCGCGCTCGACCTCGTCCAGCTCCGCATCGGACATATCGCCCTTGGCATGCGCGCCGACCGCTTCGAACACGTCCTGAATGGACAGGTCCTTGCCCTTCAGATTGCCGGGCATGATGGTGCCGCCGTAGAAGATGAGGCCTGGGATATCGAGCCGGGCCAGCGCCATCGCCGCGGCGGGAATGGTCTTGTCGCAGCCGACGATGATGACGGCGGCGTCCAGGCTGTGACCCTTCACCGCCAGCTCGATCGAATCGGCAATCACTTCGCGGCTGATCAGCGAGGCGCGCATGCCTTCGCCGCCCATGGCGATGCCGTCGGTGACGGCGATGGTGTTGAAATCCACCGGCGTGCAGCCGCCGTCGCGCAGGCCCTTGCGCAGCGGCTCGGCCAGCATCTGGAGATGCATGTTGCACGGGGAAACGCTGGTCCAGCTGTTGATCAGAGCGACCATCGGCTGGCGCATGTCATCATCGGTGAAGCCTGCGCCGCGCAGCATGGCACGGGCGGGGGCCTTGGCCGCGCCCTTGGTGATCGCGTCGGAGCGTTTGGTACTGGTGTCGGTCATGATCGATCGGCCTGAAGCTGTTTCGGATCGTCCGGATGGCCCAATAAAAAACCCCGCTTCCTGTTCGGGAGCGGGGCGCTGTGCGGTCCGGTGAGCCTGTGGTTCAGCTCAGGGGCGCCCCTCCTGTTCGGGAATAAGAAGTACTACGAGCGGAAGAAGGACGCCGGCAAAGCCGGGGCCCGTTTTGTCTTCGAAAATGGCGGCGGTGGCCGTCATGCGAGTACGTTTCCTTCCACGCGGCATAAGCGCCGCTTGGAGGCTTCCTATATCATCGCAGGATACAAACAAGACCAAATGTTGCGCAAAGAGCGATTTTTTTGATCGTTTTCGATTAGTGCGCTGCGGCGCAACATTATTTGTCGGTCGTTTTGACGCCCACAAGCGTCGCCCGCGCGCCGCCTTTCAGCCGCTCGATCGGGTGCGCGGCCTGGCCGCTGGCGATGATGGTGGCGCAGGCATTTTCCGCGGCAAAGCGCGCCGCGGCGATCTTGGTCGCCATGCCGCCGGTGCCGAGGCCGGAGCGGCTGACGCCCGCCATCGCCTCGATCTCCGGCGTGATTGCGGCAAGCCAGGGCAGATGCTCGGCATCCGGATCGGCGGAGGGATCGGCGGCGAACAGCCCTTCGACATCGGACAGCAGGATCAGAAGGTCCGCGCCCGCCAGCTGGGCGACGCTGGCCGAAAGCCGGTCATTGTCGCCGAAGCGCAATTCTTCGGTGGCAACCGAATCATTCTCGTTGATCACCGGCACCGCGCCTTGCGCGAGCAGCGTCTCCAGCGCGGCGCGGGCATTGGCGCCGCGACGCTCCGCCTCGATATCGCCCGCAGACAGGAGCAGCTGCGCGGCGACGATGTCGTGCGGGCCGAGCGCCGCGTCCCAAGCGCCCATCAAAAGCGTCTGGCCCGCCGCCGCCGCCGCCTGCCGCTCGGTCACGACGTCGGAGCGGGTAAGGCCGAGGCGCTGCCAACCGAACGCCATCGCGCCGCTGGTCACCACGACCACGCGCTTGCCGGATTCACGTAGCGCCGCGAGATCTTCGGCCAGCGCATGCAGCCAGGCAATGCGCGGCCGGGCGCGTTCGCGGTCGAACAGGAGCGAGCTGCCCACCTTCACGACGACGGTGCGGCTCTGCTCGATCAGCGCGGCGGCGGTCTGTCTCTCGTCGGTCATTGCGGGGCTCCCGGATGCGTCGGGACGCTCTGCTATCCGCTTCGGCCTGCAAGACAAAGCCTTAAAGCGGGGCGGGGGGCACCCTCCAGGCCGCTAGCTGCTCGGCATGCGGGGCAAAATTGAGCGCGCAGCGGGCGTGGAAATCGGTCGCTTTCGCGGCGTCGATTTGCTCTTGCGGTGTGGCGGGCGCGCGCAGCTTGGCGTCGTCCGGAAAGGTGCCGTAACCGGCGAAAATGCAGTGCCAGCTCGCGCTGGCGTAGAAGCCCGCAATGTCGAGCCGGGCGATCGTCTCGTCCATATCCTGCCCGGTGAACCAGGCGGTCATCATCGCCTTGAGATCGTCCGAGAGATGATCGAGCCCGGCGGCCTCGCGCCAGTAATCCCCGCTGCGGCGATTGAGCCGGTAATGCGCGACGATATAGTCGCGAATGCCCTCGTAGCGGCGCGCGATGCGCGCGTTGAATTGTGCGCGATGCTGCGCAGCAAAACCGCCCGCTTCATAGGCGCTGATGAACTCTTCCACCGTGGCGATGACGATGTGCAGCGCGGTCGCCTCGAGCGGTTCGATGAACCCCTGCGCCAGGCCGACGGCGAGGCAATTGGCGGTCCAGCTGTCCTCCAGTCGCCCCACCTTCATTTTCAGGAAGCGCGCCTCAGCGGGATCGTCCAGCATGCCGAGATGGCGGCGCAGCTCGGTCTCCGCCGCGTCGTCGGACAGATGCCGGCTGGAATAGACATAGCCATTGCCGGTGCGCGCGGTGAGCGGGATGGACCAGGCCCATCCGGCGCTGAGCGCCGTCGCCTGCGTCGCGATGGGCGGGGCTTCGGCGGCGGGCGTCGGCATCACGACCGCGCGGTCGTTGAACAGATTCTGCGCGAACGGCAGGAAACGCGCGCCCAGCGTCCGTTCGGCCAGCAGCGCGGCAAAACCCGAACTATCGACGAACAGATCGCCCTCGATCCGCCGCCCGTCCTCGCACAGCAAGGCGGCGATAGCGCCACTGGCCGCGCGCTCCACATCGGCGATGCGCGCTTCGACATGGGTAACGCCGCGCCCGCGCGCATGATCGCCCAGGAACGCGCCCAATTTGTGCGCGTCGAAATGATAGCCGTAGCTCGGTTCGAACGGGAAGCACTCGTCGGGATGCGGCCCCAATTTCGCATCGGCCAGCTTCGTCGGCAGGAACCAGTGATCGGGATGCGCGGGCGCTTCGATGCCGCCGCGCTTCAGGCGGCAGGCATGGGCGAACGCGCCCTCCGTGTGCAGGTCGATCGCAGAAGGGAAGGGGTGGAAATAGCTGTCATAGCCCGCCCGCTCGGACCAGCCGGTGAAGCGGATGCCCAGCTTGTAGGTGGCATCGCAGGCGGGCATCCACTCCGCCTCCGTGATGCCGAGCCGATCGAATAATGCCTTGAGCTGCGGCGTGGACCCTTCGCCCACGCCGATGATGCCGATGGCCGGACTTTCCACCAGCGTGATCGAGACGGGCTGCGCCGCATCCTTGCTCAGCCAGCGCGCCGCCATCAGGCACGCCGTCATCCACCCCGCGCTGCCGCCGCCCAGGATGACGATGCGATGCGGGGCGGCCACGGCAGCGCTTACTTCGCCGGTGCCAGGCGTACTGCGAAGCCGCCGCCAGGGGCCATCCTTAGGTCCAGCGTATCGCCGCGCTTCACCGTCTTCGTTTCGATGGCGATGCTGTGGCGCTTGTCGGTGCGGTAATCGGCGTCCGCGCCGTCGCGGTAGATGGTGGCGGTGTAGGTCTTGCCCGCATCGAGGAAGTCGAGCGGCACGGCCACGTCGCGTGCTTCCTCATCGGTCACGCCGCCTAGATACCAGTCCGTGCCGCCGCGTTCCTTGCGCGCCATCACGGCATAATCCGCCACTTCGCCCATCAGCGTGTGCGTTTCCTCCCAGTCGGTCGGCACCTGCTTGATGAAGGCGAATTCGCGCGGATATTTCGCGTAATTCTCCGGCAGGTCTGCAGCCATCTGGATCGGCGAATAGAGCGTGACGTAAAGGGCGAGTTGGCGCGCAATGGTGCTCGGCAGATCGCGGCCGTCGCGGCCCTTCAGGGAGAGGACGCCGGGCGTGTAATCCATCGGGCCGGACAGCATGCGGGTGAAGATCAGGCTGGGCACATGGCTCGGGATATTCCCCGGCACGCCCCAGGCCTGATATTCCATACCGCGCGCGCCCTCGCGGCTCACCCAGTTGGGATAAGTGCGGCGAAGGCCGGTGTCCTTGATCGGCTCATGCGGGTTCACCGCGATGTGATGCTTTGCAGCGGTTTCGACCACCTTCAGATGGTGGCGCGCCATTTCCTGCCCGTCATGCCAGCCATAGCGGACGGGATTGCCGGCGGTCGGCAGCAGCTTCACGCCGCCTGCATCGGCGACATAGCCGGTCTTCACGCTATCGACGCCCAGACGCTCGTACAGCGCCATCGCGTCTTCCAGATGCGGCTCATAATTGGCGATATTGCCGCCGGTCTCATGATGGCCGACAAGGTGCACGCCCTTTTTCAGGCCGTAGCGGGTGACTTCCTCGATATCGAAATCGGGATAGGCTTGCGTGAAGCTGAAGTCCGATCCGTTGCCGAACCAGTTGCCGTCCCAGCCCTTGTTCCAGCCTTCGATCAGGACGCCGCGAAAGCCGTTGGCGGCGGCGAAATCGATATAATCCTTGGCATGGCTCGTCGTCGCACCGTGGTTCGGGCCGCTGTTCCAGGTCCAGTCATTGAGGTGCATCGCCCACCAGATGCCGACATATTTATAGGGCTTCACCCAGCTGACATCGCCCAGCTTATTGGGCTCGTTCAAATTGAGGTCGATATTGTTGTCGTACAGGCCCGCCGCGTCGTCCGAAATGCGGATGGTGCGCCAGGGCGTGGTGAAGGCGCCCTCGCGTACGACCTTCGCCTGGCCGCTGCCGGGCGAAAGCTCTGCGCGGAAACGGCGGCCGTCCATGCGGCGGAGCCACATGCCGGCATAGTCCACCAGCGCGGCCTCATGAAAGGCGAGGTGCGTGCCGTCTTCCAGCTTGAAGGTGATCGGCGTGTGCGCGGTGCCCACGCCCTCGATCGGCGTTTCGCTGTACAGATATTCGTAGCGGTTCCAGTCGCCGCCCGGGATCCACCAGGCGGTGCCCGGCTCGGCGATGTTGAACTCGGTCAGTTCCTCCGCAATGGCGGTGGTGCCGGCATCGGGGAATTCATAGCGGAAGCCCACGCCGTCGTCGAACAGGCGGAAGCGCACGGTGACGCGGCGGTCCTGATAGTCTGTATCGTGCAGCTTCAGGCTGAGCTCATTGTGGCGATCGCGCACCATGCGGTTTTCGCCCCAGGGCTGCTCCCAGCTTGTGTCCGCGTTGTCCGTGGAAACCTCTTCCAGCTCCAGAAAGCGGGAGAGCGGCGGGGCGTTGTCCATCAGGAAGCCGAGGCGCGAATAATCGACCAGGCGCACGCCGTCCTTGGCGATGGCGTAGCTGAAATGCCCTTCGCCATCGCGGTCGATGCTGACGGTGATGTGGCCGTCGGGCGAGCTGGCGGTCGCCACCTCTTCGGCGAGCGCGGGGCTGGCGAGGGCGATTGCGATGATCGGGGCGAGGGGGGCGAGGGTGCGCATGGGGTCAGCTCTCCAACTGGGCGATAAGGGCGGCGTAGGGGGCAAGGTTCGGTTCGTGGGTGCCGGTTGCGGCGATGATGCGCGCGCCGTCCGGCAGGGCGAAGGCGGCCCGTTCGGCGGCGAGGTTGAAGAGGCACAGCAGGCGCTGGCCGTCCTGGCGGCGCTCGAAGGTCAGCACCGATCCGTCGGCGCGGCAATCGTGCAGCGTGCCTTCGCGCAGCGCCGGCTGGGCCTTGCGCAAGGCGATCATGCGCTTCGTCCAATTGAGGATCGACTCCGGATCGCCCGCCTGCCGGTCTACGGCGAGGGCGGCATGGTCCGGGCCGGTGGGGAGCCACGGCTCGCCGGTGGAAAAGCCCAGGCCTTCATGCGTCGCCTGCCAAGGCATCGGCGTGCGCACCCCGTCGCGCGAGAGGGTGAGCGGCCAGTTGGCGATGGCTTCCGGATCCTGCAGCTTGTCGAACGGGATATCGACCTGCGTCAGGCCCAGTTCCTCGCCCTGAAACAGGATGGAATTGCCGCGCAAGGACAGCAGCAGCATCGCCTTCATGCGCAGGAACGCCTCGCGATGCTCGGGATCGGCCCAGCGGGAAACGGCGCGCGGGGCATCGTGGTTTTCGAACGCCCAGCTTGGCCAGCCTTCGCCGTCTCCGCCCGGCCAACCGGCCAGTGCCTTGCACACGGTCTGCGGCGTCAGCTTGTCGGCGTAGAGGAAATCGAAGCCATAGGCGCTGTTAAGGCGCTTATCGTCCGCGGTGAACTCCTTCATCTGCGTCTCGGCGAAATCGCCGCCGACTTCGGCCAGGGTGAAGGTGGCGCCGAATTCGTCCGCCACGCCGCGCACCCGCTCTAGAAAGCGGGCGATGCCTTCATGGCCCTGATTGAACTGCTTCAGCTGGAAGTCGTAGGGCCGGGTGCGCGGCTTGCCGTCTTCCGGCATCGGCGGATTGTCGCGCAGTTCCAGATCGTGCATCGTGTAGTTCAGCGCATCGATGCGGAAGCCGTCGACGCCGCGCGCGAACCAGAATCGCGCGACATCGAGAATGGCCGCCTGCACGTCCGGATTGTGCAGGTTCAGGTCGGGCTGTTCGGCCAGAAAATTGTGCAGATAATATTGCCCGCGCCGCGCGTCCCAGGTCCAGGCCGGGCCGCCGAAGACGGACTGCCAGTTGTTCGGCGGGCTGCCGTCGGGCTTGGGATCGTGCCAGACATACCAGTCGGCGCGGGCATTATCGCGGCTCTGTCGGCTTTCCTCGAACCAGGGATGCTGGTTGGACGAGTGCGACCAGACCTGATCGATCATGAGCTTCAGGCCCAGCGCATGGGCGCGCTCCACCAGCGCATCGAAATCGGCAATCGTGCCGAAGATCGGATCGACGCCGCGGAAATCGGAGATGTCATAGCCGAAATCGCGCATCGGCGATGTGAAGAAGGGCGAAACCCAGATCGCGTCCGCGGCCAGATCGGCGACATGGTCCAGATGGCGGGTGATGCCGTTGAGATCACCGATGCCATCCCCGTTGGAATCGGCAAAGCTGCGCGGATAGATCTGGTATATCACCGCGCCGCGCCACCAGTCGGCGCGCTCGGTCTCGTTCTGCGGCTGCTGCTTCAGGCTCGCGGCGATACTCATTTCGTGGGCATTCCCTTGCAGATGGCATAGCCGAAGGCGGGCAGTTCGATGGCGACGCTTCCCGGCGCGGTCGGCGCGGCGGGACAGGTCCCGGCCAGCGGCATGAAGCTGGTGGTGCCTGTCTCGACGACGATGTTGCGCGTGATTGGCTGGTCGCTGGTGTTGAAGGCGATGAGATATTCCGCGTTCGTCTCCGGATCGAAGCGGGAAACGGCGAACAGCCCCGGCTCCTGCTCATAGCCGCGCACGATCTGGCGGCCTTCGCTCAGCGCCGGGTTCGCCTTGCGGATCGCGGCGAGCGAGGAAATCAGCCGGTAGAGCGGATGGCCGGTATCGAAATTCTCGGCCGCGGTGGTGGCGTCGGTGCCGATCAGGTCGTTGTCGTTATAGACGTCCGTTTGGGAAGCGAACATGTCCTCGCGCGCGAGCTGGTCGTTGCCATCGCCGACGAAGCCTTGTTCGTCGCCATAATAGATCACCGGCGAGCCGCGCAGCGTCATCAGCATGGCATGGCCGAGCTTCACGCGGGCGAGCAGCTCGTCCTGCGAAATATCCGGCATGTCCTGCTTCAGCAGCGTGGAAAAGCGGCCCATGTCGTGATTGCCGAGGAAGGTGGGCAAGGTGCGCGCCGTCGCTTCGCCGCCGTCGTACAGCACATCGCCGTCAAAGGTTTCGGACAGGACGTTGGTGCCCTTGGCCCGGCCCAGCAGATCGCGCACCGCGGCCTGGAAGGCGAAATCGAGCACGGCGGGCAGATGATCGCGCCGCGTATATTGCGCGATATAGCCGTTATCGGGCGTCTCGCGGTAGACCTCCCCGAAGATGTGGAAATTGGGGATGCCGCGCGCTTTTGCCGTCGAAAGCATGGCGGGGACGAAGGCCTGCCAGAATTCCGGGTTCACATGGCGCGCGGTGTCGATACGGAAACCGTCGATGCCGGTGCGGTCGATCCAGTCGGCATAGATATCGATCATGCCCATCAGCACGCGCGGATGCTCGGTGAACAGATCGTCGAGCCCGGAGAAGTCGCCGAAACGGCTGTCCTCGCCGGTGAAGGTCGAATCGCCGCGATTGTGATAATAGATCGGGTCGTTCAGCCAGGCGGGCACCTTTGCGTCCCGCTCGCCCGCCGGAACATAGGGCGTGTAGGCATAATCGGGATCGGTGAGCTTCGCGAAATTCTCCGCCGTCATCACCTGATCGCCTGCGAACCCTTCGTTGATCCGCGCGCCGTCGGGCTTGCCTTTGGTGGAATAGGGATAGTCCGCACGCGATCGGTAGGGATAGCCTTCCGGGCTCGTCTCGCGATATTTGATCACGTCGGCCGTGTGATTGGTGATGATATCCATATAGACCTTCATCCCCCGCGCATGGGCGGCGTCGACGAACGTCTTGAACTCCTGCGGGCTGCCGAAATGCCGGTCCGGCCGGGTAAAGTCGGTGATCCAGTAGCCGTGATAGCCCGCGCTTTCCTGACCCTGCGGCCCCTGCACCGGCTTGTTCTGGAAGATCGGCGAGAACCAGATCGCGGTGATGCCGAGGCCTCGCAGATAATCCAGCCGCTCGGTCAGGCCCTTCAGGTCGCCGCCGTGGAAGAAGCCCTTGGCGGCGGGATCGAAGCCCGTCGTCAGCCGATCGCCCTTCAGGCCGCCGCGATCGTTCGTGCGGTCGCCATTTTCGAACCGGTCGGGCAGCACGAAATAAACGATCTCGTCCTCCGGCGGCCGCTCGCGCAACGCTTCCAGCACATCGGGGGCCGGGTCCTGCGCCGCGGCAGGCGCCGTCAGCGCCAGCGCGGCGAGGAGGGGGAGGGTGTATTTCATGACGGTGTTCCCTGTCCGGCGCGGATCATGCGCGCGAGAAAATCGATATGGTGGTCCATCGGCCTGACCTGTTCGACCAGCGCCGCTTCGGTCTCACCAAGCAGCGCGCGCAAATCCTTTTCGGGCAGCGCATCGGCGACGGGGTTGTAGCTGCGCGCCTCCACGCCTTGTCCGGCGAAGACCTGGAACCAGCCCACTTCGGTAAACAGCTCCTCATGCTCGCGGTGGATGAAGCCGGTGGCCTTCCACTGGTCGATCTTCGCGGCGAGCGTTTCGGGCAGTTTCTGCGCGCGCACCGCATCCCAGAAGGGCTCGCCCCGCCGCTCGTTCGCGACATAATGCAGCACCAGAAAATCGCGGATGCGCGTCCATTCGAATGCGGCCTGCGCGTTGAACCAATCGACGATCGCCGGATCGGGCGCGCCGTTTGGCATGACCGAGAGGAAGCGGCTGATGGCGCTCTGGATCAGGTGGATGCTGGTTGATTCCAGCGGCTCCATGAACCCCGCCGCCAGCCCGATCGCCAGGCAATTGTGCGACCATTGTTCGCGCCGCATGCCGGTGCGGAAGCGGATCGGGCGCGGATCGCCCTGCGGCGTGCCGTCCAGGTTGGCGAGCAGCGTTTCGGCGGCCTCGTCGTCGCTGAGATGGTCAGAGCTGTAGACCATGCCGTTGCCGATGCGATGCTGCAGCGGTATGCGCCACTGCCAGCCCGCCTTGCGCGCGATCGAACGGGTATAGGGCGTGAACTCGCCGCCATTGGCGCAGGGCACGGCCACCGCCCGGTCGCACGGCAGATGGTGCTTCCAGTCCTCGAACGGGCTGCCCAGCGCCTCGCCGATCAACAGCGCGCGAAAGCCGGTGCAGTCTATGAAGAAATCGCCCTCGATTCGGCGGTCGTCCTCCAGCGCCAGCGCGCTGATCGCGCCGCTTTCGCCGTCGCGCTCTACCGATGCAATCCGGCCTTCATGCCGCACCACGCCGCGCGCCTCGGCAAAGCGGCGCAGGAAGGCGGCGTAGAGGCCGGCATCGAAATGATAGGCATAGGGCATTTCCGGCAGGTTGGGTGCCGGGCGGCCGCGCTGCATCCGCATGGTGCGCGCCGCCAGTTCATTGAGCGAATAGCGCTGCAGCGGCTTGGCGATGCCGAGCTTTTTCGCGCGCAGCCAGTAATGCTGGAATGGCAGGAGGCCCACGCCCCGGCCGATATTGCCGAAGGCGTGCATATAGCTTTCGCCCTCGCGCAGCCAGCCGTCGAATTCGATGCCGAGCTTGAAGCTGCCCTTGGTCTCGCGCAGGAACTCCGCCTCGTCGATGCCGAGCGCACCGTTGAACAGATGGATCTGCGGGATCGTCGCTTCGCCCACGCCGACGGTGCCGATCGCCTCGCTCTCGACCAGTTCGATCCGCGATCCCGGCGGCGCAAAGCGCGCGAGAGCCGCCGCCGCAATCCACCCGGCGGTGCCGCCTCCGGCGATGACCAGTTTTTCTAGGCGTTCACGCATTCTCTATCCCCTTTGATCGAGGCGCCGCCTGCTCCGGCTGGAGCGGCGGCGCCCGATGGGAGAGATTAGAAGCGATAGGTGAAGCCTGCCAGGAACCGGCGGCCGTACAGCTGATAATCCAGCACCTGCAGCGGGTTCTCGCTTGAGGTTACGGAGCGGAACGGGGTGTCCGTCAGGTTCTGGCCCTGGAGATAGACTGAGAGGCCATCCAGCGTGCCGCCATCGAAATCATAGCCGATCTGGGCATCGATGATGGTCTCGCCCAGCGCGATGCGACGTGTGGGAGAGCCGCCAAAGCCGGTGAAATCACCGAGGAATTCGGAACGGTACCGAACGCTGCCGCGCGCATTGAACCCGTATTTCTCGAAGTACAGCGTACCATTGGCGACCCATTCCGAATAACCCGGGATCTGGGTGACAGTGCCTTGCGCGTTCTCGATCTCGGTCTTGGTGTATCCTACGCCGCCGGTAACACCGAAACCGTCGAGCGCTTCGGTGGCGATGTTGAAAGGTACCGTGGCCGAAAGCTCGGCACCGTAGAGATTGCCGCCGCCGGTGTTGGTCGGCGCATTGAGAAGGCCGATCCGTGTCGCCGGCAAAGGACCTGCCGGAAGCGGGAAGCCGCTATAATCAAATGTGAAGGGAGCCGTATCGATGAAGCTCTTTACGTCCTTATAGAACAGCTGCAGTGCGATCACGCCGCTGGTGCCGAAATATTTCTCGAAATTGAGGTCCACCGCGTTCGCGCGGTAAGGTCGCAGTTCCGGGTTTCCGCCACCGCCGTTCAGGAACGGGATCTGGCCCGTCGGGCTGAGCGCGGCATTGGTGTTGTCGATGCCGTAGCTGATCGCAACGCGCAGATCGTCGAGGCGCGGGCGCATGATCTCACGCGCTGCAGCTGCACGGATCACGAAACCGCTGTCGAAGCGCATCGACAGGTTCACGCTCGGCAGCACGTCCCAATAGGATGCGCCTGCCGATACTGCGACTCGCTGTCCGCCAGGGAAGGCAAGACCGCTCGATTTCTGTACGGTATTGATCGCCTGAACGCCGAAATTGCCGGTCAGGGTCGCGCCGCCGAAATTCTGCTCGATATTGCCCTGAAGATACATTGTCATCAGGTCTTCGGCGATGCGATATGCCTTGGCGGGCACATCATTGGACGGGTTGCGCACCAGTGTATAGGTGCCTGCATCGATCAGATCGCGCGGATCGTAACTGACGATCGGGCCCAAGCCTAGATAAGCAAGATCGGTCGGGTCTTGCAGCAGGTTCGTCGGCAGCGGAGCGCTCTGCGCGCCGCCGAAGGTGATGAGGAACTCGTCCGGCGTCAGGCTCTTGTCGCGATCGGTGTAGTTCAGGCCGAAAGTCACCGCGCTGATGAAGCTGTCCTCGATCTCCTTGGAGACCTCGACCCGATACTGCTTCAATTCGTCCTTGACGATCCGGTCGTTGAAATAGCCGCCCTGTACGGTGCTGCCGCCCCAGCCGAGCGGGTCGGTGAGCACAATCTGGTTCGGATCGGAATAGTTCAGCGTGGGAGAGAAGAAAGCGCCGGTTTCATCCAGCGTAAAGCCGATCGTATCGGCCGCGCCGCCGGTGGGGCCGTAACCCGTGCCGGAATAGCTTTCGATACTCAGCTCACGTCGGTCGGTGCGCGAGTAGCCGAAATCGGCGAAGAAGTTCCAGCCGTCGTCGCCCTCATAACTGACGTTCAAGCCGCCGGAGTAGAGATCTGCCTCACGATTGAAGACATCGTTGCGGATCACTCCGCGCACATTCTGGAACGTGCCGGATGTATAGGTTCCGTCTGTCACCGTCCCGCTGTTCGGAACGAAGCTGACGCCGTTACCGCCGCCAAAGCCCAGCGGAAGCTCGATGCCGCGCTTGATCTGGTCGTCGTCGAAATTCGAATAGAACGCATCGAGGGTGACCATCCACTCATCGGCAGGGCGATACTGCACCGTGCCGGTCGCGCCGAAGCGCTTCAGGTTTGTGGAGGTGACATAGGGCTTGGCGCCGCCGAGCAGAGCGTCGCCATTCTGGTCGGCATAACCCCAGGCGTTATATTCCTGCAGCTGATAGGGTTCATCGACATAGGATGCCGACAGCGCGAGGCCCAGGCTATCGTCTGCGAACTGATCCACATAAGTGGCGTTGACGCGGTAGCCCGTGTCCTTCGAACCGGAGTTGAGCGCGCCGATGTCGGCATAGCTGCCGCGTGCACCGATCGCGAAGACGCGCTCTTTGGCCTCCAGCGGCCGGATGGTGCGTACGTCGATGGTGCCGACGAGGCCCTGACCGACCAGCGACGCGCTGGGCGTCTTGTAGACTACGACCTGATTTACGACTTCGGCAGGATACTGATCGAACTCGACGGCGCGGGCGTCGCCGGTGGAGGTCTGCTCGCGCCCGTTGAGGAGGGTTTGCGAGAAATCCGGGCCGAGGCCGCGGATGGAGATGACGTTCGCGCGGCCGTTGAGGCGCTGCGAAGTCACACCAGGCAGGCGGGCGATGGATTCGCCGATCGAGTTGTCCGGCAGTTTGCCGATATCTTCCGCCGTCACCGACTCCAGGATCAGCTCGCTATTGCGCTTTTCGGCGACGGAGGTTTCGAGTGCAGCCCGGAAGCCCTGGACCACGATGGGCGAGATGACGCCGTCGTCCTGCGGGACTTCGGTAGGAACGCTTTCGGCGTTCTCGATCTCTTCCTCGGTCGTGTTGACCGGATCACCGGGCAGGGTTTGCGCAAGCAGCGGCGCCGCGCCGAAGGCACCCGCACCAAGTGCGATCAGGCTGCAGCTGCGAACGAAAATACGACGCATCTCGGCGCCACGATTAGAGCACTTCATCAGACTTCCCCTCCAGGAATATGTCTCCGCACCGTTTCAGCCGACAGCTGGGCGTTGAGCGGAGTACTTTCACATTGTGCGGGGGCATGACGCGCCGAACCCGGGCGCGCTAGATGGCATACGTATACGCATAAATGTCACATAGCGCGAAAAAGCGCGGCATTTGGGCGTCGACGAATTGCAAATTATGTGGCGGGGCGTACCAAGATCGCTCAGGCGGCACGCAGAGGCCGCGCGGGTGGAGGATGCCGGTGAAAAGCGGGACGCAGCGGGTCACCTCTTTTGATATCGCCGAGCGGGCGGGGGTGTCCCAGCCCACCGTTTCGCGGGCCTTACGCGGATCGAGCGCGGTCAGCGCGGAAACGCGTGAGCGGATCGAGAAGATCGCGCGCGAGCTCAACTATTCGGTCGATAAGCACGCCTCCTCGCTGCGGCTGCAGCGAGCCAACACGATCGCGCTGCTGTTCTTCGAGGACCCGACGGCGGACGACACGCTGATCAATCCGTTCTTCCTGTCCATGCTGGGATCGATCACCCGCCGCAGCGCACAGGCAGGGTTCGATCTGCTCATCAGCTTCCAGCAGCTGTCGAGCGATTGGCATACCGATTATGAGGACAGCCGGAAGGCTGACGGAATCATCCTGCTCGGCTATGGCGATTATGCCGATTATCGCCCGCGGCTGCGCGCGCTGAACGAGCAGGGTACCCATTTCGTGCGCTGGGGCGCGCCGGAGGCGGATGACAGCGGCCTGACGATCGGTTGCGATAACCGGGCAGGTGGCCGCATGGCGACCGAGCATCTCTTGAAGCAGGGGCGGCGGCGGATCGCCTTCATCGGCCGGTGCGACGAGGGCTATCCCGAATTTCGCGCACGCTATCGCGGCTATTGCGATGCGCTGGCCGAGGCGGGGATCAAGTTCGACCGCGATCTGCAGGTCGATGCGCTGACGCTGGAAAGCGCGGGCGCGGCTGCGGTGGAGCAGTTGCTGGAAAGCGGGGCGGCGTTTGATGCGCTGGTTTGCGCGTCCGATCTGATTGCGCTGGGCGCGGTGCAGGCGCTGAAAGATCGCGGGCGTGACGTGCCGGGCGATGTGGCGGTGACCGGGTTCGACAACATCCCGGCGGCCGCGCAAACCAGCCCGCCGCTCACTACCGTGCAGCAGAATGCGCGGGCGGCGGGCGAGGCGCTGGTCGACACGCTGATCGCGCGGATCGAGAACCAGACCGTTGCTCCCGAACTGCTGCCGGTCGAGCTGATCCTGCGCGAAAGCAGCTAAGCGGCGGCGCTGTCCGCGCGCCGATCACATACGAATACATGACGCCCTGGGGGCCCTTGCAATTGCGCAGGGGAGCGGGCTCGGCCACTGTCCAAGGCATAAAAAGCCGTGGAGAGGGCATTTGGAAGAGGCAATCGAACGTGCCGGTGAAGCTGGCCAGGCGACGGTGAAGCCGCGTCAGGGCTTTGCCGGGCTGTGGAACATCAGCTTCGGATTTTTCGGCATTCAGATCGGTTTCGCGCTGCAGAACGCGAATATGAGCCGCATCTTTCAATCGCTGGGGGAATCGCTCGACAATCTGCCCGCGCTCTGGGTGGCCGCGCCGCTGACGGGCCTGCTGGTGCAGCCGATCATCGGCCATTATTCGGACCGCACCTGGAGCCGCCTCGGCCGCCGCCGCCCTTATTTCCTGGCCGGTGCCGTGCTGGCCGCGATCGCCTTGTTCGTGATGCCGAATAGCCCGGCGCTTTGGTTTGCGGCGATGATGCTGTGGATCCTGGACGCCTCGCTCAACATCTCGATGGAGCCCTTCCGCGCTTTCGTCGGCGACATGCTGGGGAAGGATCAGCACACGGCAGGTTATGCGGTACAGACCGCCTTTATAGGTGCGGGCGCGGTGGTCGGCTCCGTCTTCCCTTACATCCTCGCGCATCTCGGCGTGGCCAATGAGGCGGCGGCGGGCGGTGTGCCTGACACGGTGCGCTTCAGCTTCTGGTTCGGCGGCGCGGCGCTGCTGATCGCGGTGCTGTGGACCATCGTCACTACGAAGGAATACAGTCCCGAAGAGATGCGCGCCTTCGAAGACGCAGCGGCGGAGGAGGAGATGCCGTCCCCCGTGCGGGCGCTGGCGGCGCGTACCTTTACCTCGTCTTTCCTGTGGATCGGCGCGGGCGCGATCATCGCCGCCGTGGTCGCCGAGTTCGATCTGGAGAAGGAGCTTTACCTTCTTGCCGGTCTGTTAGCTGCCTATGGTCTCGCCTCGATCGCGGCGATTTCCATGGCGCGCAAGGGGCGAGAGGCCAATCTGCTCGGCCATATCGTCGGCGATTTTTCCGGCATGCCGGACGTGATGAAGAAGCTCGCGCTCGCTCAGTTCTTCAGCTGGTCCGCGCTGTTCATCATGTGGATCTATACCACCCCGGTGGTGGCGCAATATGCCTATGGCGTCACCGACACCGCTTCGGCGGCGTATAACGACGCGGGCAACTGGGTCGGCATCCTGTTCGCGGTCTATAACGGCGTCGCCGCCGTCTTCGCGCTATTCGTGCTGCCGCGCATGGCCGCGGCGATCGGGCGCGTGCGCACGCATATGGTCTGCCTGCTGGCAGGCGCACTGGGCTATGCGAGTTTCCTCGTGATCCGCGATCCGCAATGGCTGATCGCATCGGAAGTGCTGGTTGGCATAGCCTGGGCATCGATCCTGGCCATGCCTTATGCGATCCTCGCCTCCAGCCTGCCGAGCCGCAAGCTCGGCATTTATATGGGCTTGTTCAACATATTCATCGTGGTGCCGCAGCTCATCGTCGCCACGGTGATGGGCACGGTGCTGAAGGCCTTTTTCCCCAGCGAACCGATCTGGACGATGGCGTTTGCCGCCGTCGTCATGGCCGCGGCCGCGCTCGCAATGTTGCGCGTGCCGCGCGTCGGCAAAGCCGCCCGAACCGAAGGAGTAGCCCTGTGAAGCATGTGACCCTCAGCACGATCGCGGCCCTGGCCGCCGCTATCGCCGCCCCCGCCGCGGCGCAGGACACGCGCCCGCCGCTCGATCAGCGCACGCTCGCCGATTATGCGCCCGAGCCCTATGTCACGCTGAAGCACGCGCCCTGGACCGAGGAGGCGGTGCTGTATCAGATCAACACCCGCCAGTTCACGAAGGAAGGCACCTTCCGCGCCGCGATCAAGGAGCTGCCGCGCCTGAAGAAGCTGGGCGTCGATATCCTGTGGCTGATGCCGATCCAGCCGATCGGGGAAAAGAACCGCAAGGGCACGCTCGGCAGTCCCTATTCGGTGAAGGACTATATCGCGGTGAACCCGGAATTCGGCACCGAGGCGGACCTCAAGGCATTTGTCGATGCCGCGCATGCGCAAGGTTTTCATGTGATCCTCGATTGGGTGGCCAACCACACTGCCTGGGACCATCCCTGGGTGACGCAGCATCCCGAATGGTATGAGCGGGACTGGAAGGGCGATTTCCACCCGACACCCTGGTGGGACTGGTCCGACATCATCGACCTCGATTACGATCAGCCCGGCGTGCGCAAGGCGATGACGGAGGCGATGGCCTATTGGGTGCGCGAATTCGGGATCGACGGCTATCGCGCCGATGTGGCGGGCTATGTCCCCATCGACTTCTGGGAGGGCGTGCGCGCCGATCTGGAGGCGATCCGGCCTGTCTTCATGCTGGCCGAGTGGAAATCGTCCGAGCTTACCCGCAAGGCATTCGACGCAGTGTACGCTTGGGAATGGCACAAGACGGCCAAGGAAGTGGCGCAAGGCAAGGCCGATGCCACCGCCTTCTATGGCTATTATAGCGAGAATGTGAGCGCTTGGCCGGACGAGGCGATGCGGCTGGTCTACATCGCCAATCATGACAGCAATGCCTGGGAAGGCACGCAGTACGAGAATTTCGGCCCCGCGCTGCCTGCGATGATCGCGCTGAGCTTCACCGGCGAGGGCATGCCGATGATCTACAACGGCCAGGAAGCCTGCAACGCCAAGCGCCTGGAATTTTTCGAAAAAGATCCGATCGACTGGAGTCAGGCCAAGGATTGCGATCTGGGCGATCTGTTCACCCGCCTCATCGCCTTTCGCGATGCCCATAAGGTGCTGCACAATGGCCAGTGGGGCGCGCGCATGATCAAGGTGGAAAATACCGCGCCGCAGCAGGTGCTCAGCTGGGTTCGCCGTAACGAGGATGAAACGGTGCTGGGTATATTCAATCTCTCCGACAAGCCCGTCGAGGTGGATTTTCCTACCGAACTGGAACATGGTCGCTATCGAAGCTTTAAGACCGGCAAGAGCGTGACCTTCGACGCCGGCACCCACATGTCCCTCGCTCCCTGGGAGTATCAGCTATTCGCAACGCCATGAATTCGGACGCGGTCCAGCGCTGCCAGAACCTTATCCTCTTCGGTGCCACGGGCGATCTTGCCAAACGCATGCTGCTGCCCTCGCTCTACGCGCTGCATGCGGATGAGCTGATTGCACCGAACCTCAAGATTTTCGGTACCGCCCGCAGCGAACTGACCGACGACGGTTTCCGCTACATGGCGCGTGAGGCGCTGGACGAGTTTTTGCCGAAGGACCGCAAGGACGAAGGCGCGATCTCCAGCTTCCTCGACCGGCTTTATTACCAGCCGCTCGACGCCTCGACGATCGAGGGGTTCGACGATCTGGCGAAGAAGGTGGGGGACATCAGCTGCGGCCTCGCCATCTTCCTGTCGACCGCGCCGTTTCTGTTCGAACCGACCATCAAGGGGCTCGAATCGGCCGGCCTCGCGGGCGACAATGTCCGCATCGGCCTGGAAAAGCCGCTCGGCACCGATTTCGAAAGCTCCGCGCAGATCAACGACGCCGTCGCCGCGGTCTTCCCGGAGTCGCGGACGTTCCGGATCGACCATTATCTGGGCAAGGAGACGGTGCAGAACCTGATGGCGCTGCGCTTTGCCAATATGCTGTTCGAGCCGGTCTGGAATTCGAACAATATCGATCATGTGCAGATCACGGTGACCGAGACGGTGGGTCTGGAAGGGCGCGCGGACTTCTATGACGGCACCGGGGCGCTGCGCGATATGGTGCAGAACCATATGCTCCAGCTGCTCGCGCTCACCGCGATGGAGCCGCCGGTGGATTTCGACGCCACCGCGATCCGCGACGAAAAGGTGAAGGTGCTGCGCGCGCTGCGGCCCGTGCCGGAAGGCGACAGCGTGACCGGCCAGTATAATGACGGCGCGGTGAAGGGCGAAGCGGTCGGCAGTTACGAAAAGGATCTGGGCGAGCCGTCGGACACCGAAACCTTCGTTGCGTTGAAAGCTCATATCGATAACTGGCGCTGGCAGGGCGTGCCCTTCTACCTGCGTACCGGCAAGCGCATGGCCGATCGGCGCAGCGAGATCGTGGTGCAGTTCAAGCCCGTGCCGCACAATATCTTCGGCGCGCGGGACGGGCGGCTGGAGGCCAACACGCTGATCATCCGCCTTCAGCCGGAGGAATATGTCCGCCTGCTGGTGATGGCCAAGGAGCCGGGGCTGGACCGGGACAAGATCGTGCTGCGCGAAGTGCCGCTGGACCTGTCGCTCAGCCAGGCCTTTGCCGGCACGCGCCGCCGCATCGCTTACGAGCGGCTCTTGCTCGATCTGGTCGAAGGCGATCAGACGCTGTTCGTGCGCCGCGACGAGGTGGAAGCGCAGTGGAAGTGGATCGATGCGATCCGCGACAGCTGGAAGACCAGCGGCAAGACGCCCAAACCTTATAATAGCGGTGGATGGGGCCCAAGCTCCGCCATTGCCTTGACGGAACGCGACGGAGTGAGCTGGCATGATTGATCGCAGGCGCTTCGGCACCATCGAGGAACTGCGCGACAAGGTCGCCGCGGACGTCACCAAGACGATTCGCGACGCGCTGCTTGAGCGGGGCCAGGCGCTGATCGCGCTGTCCGGCGGATCGAGCCCGTTTCCGATTTACGAGAAGCTCTCTCGCACCAATGTCGGCTGGAGCAAGGTGTCGATCATCCCCGCGGACGACCGCATCGTGGACGAAGACAGCGAGCTTTCGAACATCGCCGCGCTGCGCCGCACCTTCGGCGATACCGGCGCAACGATTACGCCGCTGTTCGAGACCGCCGGGAACGAGGCGCAGGCCGCGGTCGAGGCGCGCGGCATCGCCGACAAGCTGAACTTCCCGCTCGACCTTATCTGGCTCGGTATGGGCACGGACGGTCATTTCGCCAGCGTGTTCCCGGGTCCGGATTACGACACCGCGTTCGCCCCTCCGGCGCAGGCCAAGGCGGTGCGCGTGCGTCCCGATCCGCTGCCGCCCGAAGCACCGGTCGCGCGGATCAGCCTTTCGGTGCCGTGCATTTCCAACGCCAATTCGATCATCATGGTCATTTCCGGCAAGGAGAAGAGCGCCACGCTCGACCAGGCCGTGGAACAGGGCGAGGCCTCCGGCCTGCCGATCGCGCGGTTCATCGCGCAGCTGAAAAAGAACCTCATCGTCTACGAAGGACCGTAACTCCATGAGCCTTCACCCCAAAGTTGCCGAAGTCACCGAACGCGTGATCGAAAAGTCGCGCGAAGGCCGTGCCCGCTATCTCGATCTGATCGACCGCCAGCGCGAGGAGGGCACCCGCCGCTCCGTCCTGAGCTGCGGCAATCTGGCCCATGCCTTTGCCGCCAGCGGTGAGGACAAGGCGACAATCCGGCAGGAGCGTGCGCCCAATCTGGCGATCGTCACGGCCTATAACGACATGCTGTCGGCCCACGCGCCTTATTATCGCTACCCCGAACAGATGAAGGTGTTCGCGCGCGAAAAGGGCGCGACGGCGCAGGTTGCGGGCGGCGTACCCGCGATGTGCGACGGCGTGACGCAGGGGCAGGACGGCATGGAGCTATCCCTGTTCAGCCGCGACACCATTGCGATGGCCAGCGCCGTAGGCCTCAGCCATGCCATGTATGAAGGCACGCTGATGCTCGGCATCTGCGACAAGATCGTGCCGGGCCTCCTGATCGCTGCGCTGCGCTTCGGCCATCTGCCGACGATCTTCGTGCCTGCCGGGCCGATGCCGTCCGGTCTCGCCAACAAGGAAAAGCAGCGCGTCCGCCAGCTTTATGCGGAAGGCAAGGTGGGCCGCAAGGAACTGCTGGAGGCCGAAAGCGCCAGCTATCACGGCATGGGCACCTGCACCTTCTACGGCACCGCCAATTCCAATCAGATGATGATGGAAGTGATGGGCCTGCACGTGCCGGGCGCCGCCTTCCCCAATCCGGGCACCAAGATCCGGCAGGAGCTGACCCGCGCCGCCGTGCACCGCGTCACCGAAATCGGTGCGGACGGCGAGGATTATCGGCCGGTGGGCCGCGTGGTCGATGAAAAGGCGATCGTGAACGCCATCGTCGGTCTGCTGGCCACCGGCGGATCGACCAACCACACCATCCACATTCCCGCCTTTGCGCGCGCCGCGGGCATCAGTGTCGACTGGCAGGATTTCAGCGATCTGGCCGATGTCGTGCCGCTGCTTAGCCGCATCTATCCCAATGGCTCGGGCGACGTGAACCATTTCCAGGCGGCGGGCGGCATGGGCTATGTCATTCGCGAGCTGATCGGCGGCGGCTTCCTGCATCCCGACATCATGACCGTCTGGCATTCGGACCTCACCGCTTATGGCGATGAGCCGTTTCTGGCCGACGAGACGCTGGAATGGCGCCCTGCGCCGGAGACAAGCGCCGACGATACGATGCTGCGCCCCGTCGATGCGCCGTTTCAGGCAACCGGCGGTCTCGCCCTCCTCGAAGGCAATCTGGGCCGCTGCATCATGAAGACCAGCGCGGTGGACGAGGACCGCTGGACCATCGAAGCGCCGTGCCGGATTTTCGAGGAGCAGGATCAGGTGCGCGCCGCATTCGAAGCGGGCGAGCTGAATAAGGACGTAATCGTCGTGGTACGCCATCAGGGCCCCAAGGCCAACGGCATGCCGGAGTTGCACAAGCTCACTCCGCCGCTCGGCGTGCTGCAGGACCGCGGTTTCCGTGTGGCCCTTCTCACCGACGGGCGAATGTCCGGCGCCAGCGGCAAGGTGCCAGCGGCGATCCATCTGTCTCCAGAAGCACTCGGCGGCGGGCCGATCGGCAAGCTGCGCGACGGCGACATCGTACGCGTCTGCGCGCGCGAGGGCGTGGTCGAGGCGAAGGTGGAGGCCGCCGAATGGGACGCGCGCGAGAACGCGCCCGCGCATCTCGGCAATCTCGGGCTTGGCCGCGAGTTGTTCGGCCTGATGCGCGCCCATGCGGACGAGGCGGAGCTTGGCGGCTCCGCCATGCTGGCTGAAGCGGGGCTGTAAGGCATGAAGATCGTTACCGCAGACATCGGCGGCACCCATGCCCGCTTCGCCATCGCTGAAGTGGAGGGCGGCAAGGTCGTCTCGCTGGGCGAGGCCACCAAGATGCGCGCGGCGGACCATGCCAGCCTGCAGATTGCCTGGGAAGCCTATGGCGAGACGCTGGACGAGCCGCTGCCGCCTTATGGTGCCATCGCGATCGCGGCGCCGATTCGCAGCGATGCGATCAAGTTCACCAACAATCCCTGGATCGTGCGCCCGGCGCTGATGAACGAGCGGCTGAAGCTGGAGCACCGGGTGCTGGTCAATGATTTCGAGGCGGTGGCCCATGCCGTTGCCGCGGTCGATGACGATCAGTTGATGCATATCACAGGGCCGGAAGGTCCGCTTCCGCAAGAGGGCGTGATTTCCGTCGTGGGCCCCGGCACTGGTCTTGGCGTCGCACTGCTCTACCGCGAAAAGGGCAGGGTGCATGTGCTGCCGACCGAGGGGGGGCACAGCGATTTCGCACCGCTGGACGAGGTCGAGGAGCGCGTGCTCACGCATCTGCGCAAGAAGCACAACCGCGTATCGGTGGAGCGCGTCGTCGCGGGCGGCGGGCTGCGCGCCATCTGGGACGTGCTGGCTGAACTTGAAGGCAGCGATGTGCCCAAGGGCGACGACAAGACGCTCTGGAGCATTGCGCTGGAAGGGCGCGACAGCATTGCCGAGGCGGCGCTCGATCGCTTCTGCCTGTGCCTGGGCGCGGTGGTCGGCGATATCGCGCTGACCCATGGGCCCGGCCCGGTCGTCCTGGCGGGCGGCCTCGGCGCGCGCCTTGCCGATTTTCTGCCGCGTTCCGGCTTTGCCGAGCGATTCGCGGCCAAGGGACGCTTCCAGTCTTTGATGGAGCGCCAGCCCGTCAAGCTCATCACCCATCCCGAGCCCGGACTGTTCGGGGCCGCTGCCGCTTTCGCCAAGGATATTGCATGACGCCGATCGAAACCATCATGCGCACCGCGCCCGTGATCCCCGTTCTGGTGATCGATGACGTGGCCACCGCCAAGCCGATCGCCGAGGCGTTGGTCGCAGGGGGGCTTCGCGTGCTCGAAGTGACGCTGCGTACCGAAGCGGCGCTGAACGCTATTTCCGAGATGAAGCAGGTGGACGGCGCGATCGTCGGCGCCGGTACCGTGCTGGATGCGCGCGCGCTGGAACGCTCGATCGCGGCAGGGGCGGAGTTCATCGTCTCGCCGGGATTGACCGACAAGCTGGCCGACGCGGCGCGCCACGAACAGATCCCGTTCCTGCCGGGCATCGCCAATTCGGGCGATATCATGCGCGGCCTCGACCATGGCCTCAAGCACTTCAAATTCTTCCCGGCCGAGGCTTCGGGCGGCATCTCCGCGCTGAAGGCGCTGGCCGGTCCGTTCGGCGGCATCCAGTTCTGCCCCACCGGGGGCATCACCGAATCGAGCGCGCCGGACTGGCTGGCGCTCGATCCTGTTCTTTGTGTGGGCGGAAGCTGGCTGGTGCCCAAAGGCGAGACCGACTATGACGCGATTCGCTCCCGCGCGGAGGCCGCCAGCGGGCTGGCGCGGACGCCGGACTGAATTTCGCCCCGTCGCCGCAGCAGAAGCGGTTGACGGACGGACCGACTTCGCTTATGTGCGGCGCTTGATGCGACCGCGCCGCGATGCGCGGTCTTTTTGTTTTGATGATGAGACCCCGAGGACTTCATGGCCAATACGCCGCAGGCTAAAAAACGGATCCGCCGCAATGAGAAGCGCGAGGCGGTCAACAAGAACCGCGTCAGCCGCATCCGCACCTTCATTAAGAAGGTGGAAACCGCGATCGAATCCGGCGACAAGGATCAGGCCAATCAGGCGCTGAAGGACATGCAGCCGGAGCTGGCGCGCGGCGTTTCCAAGGGTGTTTACCACCGCAATGTGGCGGCCCGGAAGATGAGCCGCCTCAACAAGCGGATCGCCGCCATCTGATTCGGCCTCACCTCCGAACGGTTTCAAGAAACCCCGCGCCGGTCCGCCGCTGCGGGGTTTTTTGTGTCTGCCGAATGACACTGAGATGACGAACGGTGACTCCACGATTCGTGCCTGATGCACGGCCTCCCTCCATTAACTAATCGGCTGAAACACTAGGGTTTTAGGGCCTTTTTCGGGAAATCCGCGCATTGCCGAGTCAATGCGGTATTTCATTTTTTTTTCACTGTGCACCACTTGTGCCCAGCCATTTTTGCTGTCTACAAACGGGGTCTGGGCAGCGAGCGTCGCGATCGCGAACTGTTCCAACAGGCATCGAAATGAGTGGGCATCGGAAGGCGTCGCTTTCCGATGGAGGGATCATTGTGCCTTTTGCTGGCGCGCAGCTGCGCCTGTGAAGAAAGGGGTGGATAAACAGTGGGTAGCAAATTGGCGATCATGCATGAAGGATCGACGGACGAGATGCTGGGCGAAGCCTGGCAGAGCATCGTGGGGGGGCTGCGCCGTGATCTTGGCGCACAGATCTTCGGGCAATGGATCCGCCCAATAAAGCTCGGCAGCTTCAATTCGGATGAAGGCACGCTGGAGCTTCTGCTGCCATCCGACTTTTCGGCCAAATGGGTCCGCGATCATTATGTGGATCGCCTGAGCCTGGCCTGGAAGAGCGTGATTCCCGAAGTCCGCACGCTGGCGATCCGGTCCCAGCCCAATGGCGCGCAGATCCATCGCCTGCGCCCTGTCGAGGATGCGGCGCCGATCGAACGCGACAGCGCAGCGGCGCAGGACAGCGCGCTCGACCCGCGCTACACCTTCGCCAATTTCGTGAAGGCGCAGGCCAATGTGCTGGCCTTCACCGCGGCCGAGCGTATGGCCGCGCCCGAAGCGCCCTTGTTCAATCCGCTCTATCTTCAGGCGGCGACGGGGCAGGGCAAGACCCATCTGATGCACGCCATCGGCCATGCCTGGCGTGAGGCCAATCCGGGCGCGAAGGTGGTCTATATGCCCGCCGAGCGCTTCATGATGGAATTCGTGACGGCGATGCGCGCCAAGGACACGATGGCGTTCAAACAGCGCCTGCGCGCTGCCGATTTGCTGCTGATCGACGACATCCAGTTCATCATCGGCAAAATGTCCACGCAGGAGGAGTTCCTCCACACGATCGATGCGATCGTCGGCTCGGGCCGCCGCCTCGTGGTCGCCGCGGACCGCGCGCCCCAAGCGCTGGACGGAGTGGATCAGCGTATCCTCTCGCGCCTGTCGCAAGGTCTGGTCGCGGACATTCAGCCGGCGGATCTGGAGCTGCGCCGCACGATCCTGGAACAGCGCCTTGAGCGTATGCCTTCGGTGCATGTCGGCGATGAAGTGGTGGAGTTCCTGGCCCGCACCATCAGCCGCAATGTGCGCGAGCTGGAAGGCGGCCTCAACAAGCTGCTCGCTTATGCGCAGCTGACCGGCAAGCCCGTTTCCAAGCAGCTCGCCGAAGAGCAGCTGAAGGACATCCTGAGCGCCTGTCGCCGCCGCATCACGATCGATGAGATTCAGCGCACCGTGTGCGAATATTACCGGATCGATCGCAGCGAGATGAGCTCCAAGCGCCGTGCCCGCGCCGTGGTGCGCCCGCGTCAGGTGGCGATGTATATCGCCAAGATGATGACCCCGCGCAGCTATCCGGAAATCGGCCGTAAATTCGGCGGCCGTGACCATTCCACCGTGATCCACGCCGTTCGTCTGGTGGAGGAGTTGCGCGGCAAGGATAGCGAGATGGATAACGACGTCCGCGCGCTGCTGCGTCAGCTGGAGGCCTGAGCGCCCTTTTTGCTCGACGGAATCGACCCATAAAAAAGGCGGCCTCGCAGGCCGCCTTTTTCGTATTCGCTATCGCCTCGGCTCAGCTCCGCGAGGGCGGCGCAACCGAGATGCGTACCGTTTCTCCGCTGTTGCCGGGGAAGCCGGTGAACATGGCTTCGACCAGATTGGGCACCAGATAGGTAAGATTATCGGTACGCGAATGCGACTGGGCGCGGCCTTCGAACAGACGCTCGCCGGTCCCGGCGCGGTCGATCTTCAGATCGATCTCCCCGGTATAGACGGTATAGCTGCGGATATCCGGCCCGCCGAAGCCCAGACCGCCGCCGTAAATGAACGGGTCGTTCCAGCCGTAAATAAATCGACGACCGTAGAATCCGCGGCCGAAGCGCGGGCCCCAGAACGGATCGTAAAAACCGGCGCGGCCGAAGGGCGAATAGTCGCTTACGATCTTTTCGCGGCCATCATCGACACCGTAACCGAAGCTCACGACCAGATCGGCGGCAGCCGGGCTGGCTGCGGGACGATAGCCCTGCCGGACCATCTCGGACGCAACGATGTTGGCATATTCGCCAAATTCGATACCGCCGGCATTGGCCGGATCTTCAGCGACGATGGTGAACGTCTGCCCCTGCGCGGGCGGCAGCTGCTGAAAACGGGACACATTGGCCTGAAACGGCGTGGCACAGGCCGCTAGTCCCAGCAGCATGGCCGGCGCGGCGATTTTGGCGGCTTTCTTGAACTGAATGGAAAACATGGGCGGGCTCCTCCGATACACACGCCGACACACAAACGGGGCGCGGGATTGATGTTATGACAGAACATAGCGTTCCGCCACTGAACATCAATTGAACGCACACGGAACACGCTTGGCTGCAATTGCCGCCATTTGTTCACGGTCTCGAAAGATGCGCGCGCAGGCGCGCGGCCCCGGTGAGTGCAGGAGGCTCAGCGCAGGAGGCCCAAAGCCTCGTACGCGCTGGCAAGGATCGGTGCGCCGGTCTCGGACGCCTTGGCTGCGCCCTTGGCAAGTATCGCGTCGATTGCGGCGTCATCGCCTTTCAGCGCGTTGAACCGCTCGGAAATCGGCGCCAGCTTCGCAACGGTGAGATCGGCGAGAGCCGGCTTGAACTGGCCGAAGCCCTTGCCGCTATGGTCCGCCAGCACGTCGGCGGGCGCGCGGTCTTCCAGCGCGGCATAGATCGCCACCAGATTGCGCGCTTCGGGGCGAGCTTCCAGCTCTTCCATCGTCTCGGGCAGCGGTTCGGGATCGGTCTTCGCCTTCTTGATCTTCTTGGCGATGGTATCGGCATCATCCGCCAGATTGATCCGGCTCATGTCCGAGGGATCGGACTTGCTCATCTTGGCGCTGCCGTCGCGCAAGGACATGATCCGCGCGGCGTGCTGGCCGATATAGGGTTCGGGCAGCACGAAGGTTTCGGTGCCGGTGTCGTGGTTGAACTTTTCCGCGATATCGCGGGCCAGCTCCAGATGCTGCTTCTGATCGTCGCCCACCGGCACATGGGTGGCGTTGTAAAGAAGCACGTCCGCCGCCTGCAGCACGGGATAGGCGAACAGGGCGATGCTGGCGCCTTCGCGATTCTTGCCGGACTTATCCTTGAACTGCGTCATGCGGTTCAGCCAGCCCATGCGCGCGGTGCCGTTGAGGAGCCATTGCAGCTCCGCATGGGCGGGCACGCGGGCCTGATTGAACAAGGTCGCCTTGTCGGGATCGACGCCGCTGGCGATCAGCGCAGCCGCCATCTCGCGCGTGCCCGCCCGCAAAGTGGCGGGATCATGCGGCATGGAGATGGCGTGCAGGTCCGCCAGGAAGAACAGGCACTCGCCCTCGTCCTGCATCTTCACCCAATTGACGATCGCGCCGAGATAATTGCCGAGGTGGAGATTGCCGGTGGGCTGAATGCCGGAGACGACGCGCATGATCAGTCGGTTTCCTGTTGGGGTGCGGAAGAAGCGGGTGCGCGGCGGCGAACCATCGCGCGGATGTCGCCTAGACGAAAGGCGCCGGTGAGGAAACAGGCGGCGAAATAGACTGCGCCGCCGGCTGAGCAAAGGATGGCAAGCGTGACGGCCTTTTCGATGAGCGACCCGCTCATGTGCGGGACGGCGAGGGGGCGGGAAAACCACAGCGCTGCGCCCATCAGAAGCGCTGCAATCGCAAGGCGCGGCAGACGGCGCACAAGCTGTGCATCGGCCTCGAACTGCCCGCGCTTGCGCAGCGTCCAGAACAACAGAAACGCATTGATGCTCGCCGACACAGCCGTCGCCAGCGGTGGTCCTAGATAGCCGATGGTGGGGATGAGCGCGAGATTGCCGACGATGTTGACCGCAATCGCAATCATGGCGAAACGCACCGGCGTGCGCGTGTCGTGCCGCGCATAATAGCCCGGCGTCAGCACCTTGATCATTACATAAGCGGGCAGGCCGATCGAGAAGGCGGCGAGCACCTGGCCGGTAGCTTGGGTCGCCTCCGCGCTGAACGCGCCGCGCTGGAAAAGCCCGCGCACGATCGGGTCCGCGATGGTCAGGAACGCGATGGTGGCGGGCAGCGTCAGGAACAGCGCCAGTTCGATCCCGCGGTTCTGCATGTGCATCGCCTCGTCCGGCTTGTCTTCGCCCAGAAGCCGCGAGAGCGTGGGGAGCAGGATGGTGCCGAGGCCAATGCCGATCAGGCCCAGCGGCAGCTGGTTCAGCCGGTCCGCATAATAGATGTAGCTGATCGCGCCCGGCGCCAGCAGGCCTCCGGCCAGCGCGGTGGAGATAAGCAGGTTGATCTGGGTCGCGCCCGCCCCCGCGGCGGCAGGGAGGATCAGCTTGAACAGGCGGCGGATATCCTTGTCGATCCGCGGCAGCTTGAGCGACAATTTGATGCCGGCGCGGCGGCAGCCCCAGATCAGGAACAGCAGCTGCAGCACCCCGCCCGCGGTGACCGAAAGCGCCTGCACCATCGCCGTTTCATAGGCATCGTCACCATGGAAAAGGCCGAGGCCCGCGATCATCGCGAGATTCAGCAGAATCGGCGCGGCGGCATTGACCCAATAACGATCGAGCGAGTTCAATATGCCGCCAAGGAGCGACACCAGGCTGATCATCAGCAGATAGGGAATGGTGATCCGCGATAGCGTGACCGCGAACGCGAATTGTGCGGGCGTGGGATCGTTAAAGCCACCCGACAAGGCGTAGGTCAGCGGAAAAGCCGCGATCAGAAGCACGATCGTGAAGACCGCGACGATCGGGAACAGCACGGACAGCGTGCGCTCGGCAAAATCGACGCCGGCGGGCTTGCCGCCGCCCTCGGCCACGCGGCGGTTGAACATCGGAATGAACGCCGCCGAAAACGCCCCTTCCGCGAAGAGCGCGCGGAACATGTTCGGCAGGCGGAATGCGACGAGGAAGGCGTCCGAAGCGAAGCCTGCGCCGACATAGCGGGCCTGCAACGCATCGCGCACGAGCGCGAGCACGCGGCTGACGAGTGTCAGGCCGCCGATGGAGCCGAGAGATTTGGCGAGGTTCACGCCCGCCTCTTTGCAAGCGGTGCGGCCGTCGCCGAGGCGGCGGCCGTCACCGGATCGCTCAGGCCTGGCCGACGGGGGGCTGTTCGCCGCCCGGCTGACCCGCACCCTGCTGGCGCTGCTGCATGTAGAGCTGATTGAAGTCGATCGGCTCCAGCATCAGCGGCGGATAGCCGGCATCGCGCACGGCATCGGCCAGAATGCGACGGGCAAACGGGAAGATGATGCGCGGCGCTTCGGCGAAGAGGAACGGGTGCGCCGCTTCTTCAGGCACATTGCGCAGGCCGAACAGGCCGCAATAGACCAGCTCGACGATGAAGCTAACGCCCTTTTCGCTGTTCGCCTGGACGTTCAGCTTCAGCGCAACTTCGTGAACCTCTTCATTCAGGGCGTTGGACTGAATGTTGACGCTGACATCGATCTGCGGCTGGCCGGCCCAATTGAAGCTGTCCGGAGCGTTCGGGTTTTCGACCGACAGGTCTTTCACATACTGGCTGAGTACGCCAACGGTCGGGCCGTTGTCGGCGCCGTTCGCCATGGTCTCGCCCGCGTTGAGATTTTCCAGATCGATGCCTTCTTCGGCCATGATATGCGTCCTGTCTGTTGGGTGGTGCTGGCGGCCGTTCGGCCCCGGCATCGGATTGCGAGCGCGACTAGCAGTGGCGGGGGGCTAGAGCAACCGGCACCGCAAGCATGCGCCGCTCGGCGCGTCTTAGCACCGCATCGCGGCGCTAGCGGGCCAAACATTGTAAAGAGATTTGAAAGCTGACCGCATTCAACCTATGTATCGGAAAGCCGTACCGCTTTTGGGTTGCGGCCAATTTGCGCTTATCGGAGGCATCGTGACGCCCGAAATCATCATCCTAGCGTTGCTCGCAGGCTTTCTTGGCCTGCGCCTCTATTCCGTGCTCGGCAAGCGCACGGGGCATGAGCAGGAGCCGATGCCGCGCCGTGTGGAAGAAGCGCCGCGCGCACCGGTTGCCGCGCCGCGCCCGAACGAGGACAAGCGCGAGGGTGCACCGCAGATCGGCGATGTTCCCGCCGCTGCTTCCGCAAGCCGCGATCTGGCTGCCATCGCCGCTGCCGATCGGGATTTCGATCCTGCCCGCTTCGTGGAAGGCGCCAAGTCGGCCTATCGCATGGTATTGGAGGCTTTCTGGAGCGGCGACCGCGAGACGCTGGAATATCTGACCGATGAAGAGGTGGGACGCAGCTTCATCGAAGCGATCGATGCCCGCGAGGAGCGCGGCGAGACGTTGGAGCACCGGCTCGTTCGTATCGAGGAAGCCAAGATCACCGAGGCGGATTATCGCCGCCCGATTGCGCGCGTGACGCTGCAGTTCGATTCGGACATTGCGGCGCTGGTGCGGGACAAGGACGGCAATGTGATCGGCGGATCGATGACGGACGCGATCGAGGCCCATGATGTGTGGACCTTCCAGCGCGATCTGACCTCGAACGATCCCAATTGGACGCTTGTCGAGACCGCAACGGTTTGACATCAGACCGGGATGACCGGTCTTTTCCATTCCATGAAAAATTTGGGTGCGGCGGCTTCGGCCGCCGTTCTGCTGTCTGCCTGTTCGGGTATCGTCCCCGATGGCGGCATGCGCAGCGCATCGAGAGAGCGCCCGCCGCAGCTTGGCTATGAAACGCCTTCGACCACTCCTGTGCCGGTGCCGCCCGTGCCGATGCGCGGCCCCGCTTCAGGTGACCGCGCGGCTGTGCCGATCCCGGCGACGGCGCGCGCGCCTTTGCCTTCGGGCGCCGCGCGCGGTGACGGGCTGACAGCGGCGGCCAGCGCCCTGCAGCGCGGCCCGTCGATTGCTTCGCTCAACCTCGATGCCGCCCGTGCGGTTTCGGCTCTCGGCGCTTTCCGGCTGAGCTGCCCCGGCCTGCAACGCCGCACCGATCGCAGCGGTCTGACGCAAAATGGAGACTGGAGCGAAGCGTGCGCCGCCGCTGCCAATGCTTCGGACCGCGATGCCGCCGCCTTCTTTGCGCGCTGGTTCACGCCCGTGCAGGTGAGCGACGGGACCGCCTTCGCAACGGGCTATTTCGAGCCGGAGATTGCCGGATCGCGCCATCGCCGCGCCGGTTACGATACGCCCATCTATGGTCGCCCGCGCGATCTGATCGATGTGGACTTAGGCCAGTTCAACGAAGAGCTGGCCGGCAAGAAGGTCCGCGGAAAAGTCGATGGCACAAGCTTGGTGCTTTATGATGACCGCGCCCAGATCGTGAACGGATCGCTGGAAGGCCGCGCGCCCGTGATTGGCTGGGCCGCCGATCCTGTCGAGCTGTTCTTCCTGCAAGTGCAGGGTTCGGGACGGCTCCGTCTGCCCGACGGCGGCGTGATGCGCATCGGTTATGCCAGCCAGAACGGGCGCGCCTATACCGGCATTGGCAGGCTGATGAAGGATCGCGGACTGCTGGGCCCCGGTGAGAGTTCGATGCAGGGCATCGTGTCTTGGCTCCGCCGCCACCCAGAGGAAGGGCGGCGCATCATGGACGAGAACAAGAGCTATGTGTTCTTTCAGGAACTGACCGGGCCGGGACCGCTGGGCGCGATGGGCTATGCCGTCACGCCGCGCGTGACGGTGGCGGCGGACCCCAATTTCGTGCCGCTGGGCGCGCCGGTCTGGGTTTCGCTCGACCGGGCAGAGCCGAACGGCATCTGGGTGGCGCAGGATACCGGCGGGGCGATCAAGGGCGCGAACCGGTTCGACACTTTCTGGGGCGCGGGGGAGGAAGCGCGCGCTATTGCTGGCGGTATGTCCGCGCGCGGCAGTGCGCTGGTGCTGATTCCCAAGGCCTCGGCTGCACGGCTGGGGCTTTGACCGGCAGGTCTATCCGATGAGCCGCCGCCAACTGGATGCGGAGGAGCAGGCGCTGTGGGCCCGGGTGATCGCGACGGTGCGCCCGATCGAGAAAGCAAGGCCCGCTCCGCCGCCGCCCGTTCCGCCTGCCAAGACTGCGGCCCTGCCGACGTCGCCTGCGACCAAGCCGAAGGGCCGGGTGCCCGCCGCGCGTCCGCTGCCGGTGCCGCCGCCGCCACCGCCGTCATCGCAGCGCCTCGACGGCAGTTGGGACCGCAAGATCAGCAAGGGGCGTCTTGACCCCGATCTCCAGATCGACCTGCACGGCCGCAATCTGGCCGGAGCCTATGACCGGCTGGACGGCGCGCTCGAGCAGGCGGTGGCGATGGGCTATCGCACCATCCTGCTCGTGACCGGCAGGGACCGGGGGCATGACCGGGCGAGCGGCGAAGGGCGGGGTGCAATCCGCGCGGCGGTGCGCGACTGGCTGGCGGCCTCACGCCATGCGGGTCGCATCGCCTCTGTGCGCGGCGCCCATCCGCGCCATGGCGGCGAGGGCGCGCTGTATATCGTGCTGCGAAAGAGCCGGTAGTCGGACCAAAAGTTCGTAGTCCTGAGCCGGTGTCGCTCCGCGCCGTCTCCGACTCCGAAAGACGTCTCTGGACCCGGACGAACGCCCTTCGACAGGCTCAGGGCTTCGGTTATTTAGCTACCCAGACGGATCGCTCAGCGCGCTCAGCAGGATTTCGCGGTAGATTACCGTCAGCTTGTCCAGATCGTCCAGTTCCACCGCCTCGTCCAGCTTGTGCATGGTCGCGTTGCGCAGGCCGAATTCCACCACCGGGCACAGCTTGGACAGGAAACGCGCATCGGATGTGCCGCCGCTGGTGGACAGTTCGGGCTCGATCCCCGTTACCTTCTTGATCGCCCCCGCCACGATTTCGCTGAGTTCGCCAGGCGGCGTCAGGAAGGGTTCGCCCGAGACGATCGCTTCCACTTCGCCGCCGTGCAGCTGCGCGACGGTGCGGACCATCTCGGTCAGCCCCGCGCCGGTGTGCCGGTCGTTGAAGCGGATCGACAGCCGCGCGCTCGCCTCTCCCGGGATGACATTGTGCGCCCGGTTGCCGACCGTAAGATCGGTCACCTCCAGGTTCGACGGCTGAAACCAGTCCGTGCCGCGGTCGAGCGTCACGCGGTCCAGTTCGGCGAGGATGGAGACCAGCTTAGTGATCGGATTGTCGGCATTTTGCGGATAGGCGACATGGCCCCGCGTGCCCTTCACCGTGACCCACATATTCACCGATCCGCGCCGGCCGATCTTCACCATATCGCCCAGCTTGGCGACGGACGTCGGCTCGCCCACCAGGCACATGTCCGGCACGATGGCATGCTCGGCCATATATTCCATCAGCGCGCGCGTGCCGTGGACGGCATCGCCTTCCTCGTCCCCGGTGATGATCAGGCTGATGCGGCCCGCATCTTCCGGCACATCGGCCAGCGCGGCGACGAAGGCGGCGATCGCGCCCTTCATGTCCACCGCGCCGCGACCGTAGAGGAGCCCCTCGCGTTCTTCAGGCACGAACGCATCACCTGTCCAGCCCTTGCCGGCGGGGACGACGTCGAGATGGCCCGCAAAGGCGAAATGGCGGGCGCCGGTGCCGCGTACGGCGTACAGATTTTCTACCGGCCCGGCGGGCGCATCCTCTCCCGCGGTGAAGCGGGTGACGGCAAAGCCCAGCGGCTCCAGCATCGCCTCCAGCGCATCGAACACCGCGCCGGTGGCGGGGGTCAGGCTCTCACAAGCGATCAGACGTTTGGCGAGCTCCGGCGCGCTACTCATGCCGTCTCGGCCCCAAGATCTTCGTACCGATCCAGCGTCCAGTCCTCCGCCTCGGCGGCCTCATACCAGTCGCGCACCCATTGGTGCCCCAGGATGGCGTCGCAATAAGATGCGGCGAAGCCCGGCAGCTTGAAATCATAGGTGCGAAAGCGCGAGGCGACGGGCGCGTACATGATGTCCGCCGCGCTGAACGTACCGAACAGGAACGGGCCAGCCTTGCCGAAGCGGGCGCGGGCCTCCGCCCATAATTGCAGTACGCGGATGGCATCGGCGCGCGCATCTTCGCTGATTTCATGATCGGGGAACTGGCGGCGCGTGTTCATCGGGCATTCGCGGCGCAGCGCCATGAAGCTGCAGTGCATCTCCGCGCACATGGATCGGGCCATGCCGCGTGCGACCTCGTCCTTGGGCCAGAAGCGATCCCGCCCGGTCTTGTCGGCCAGCCAGTCGACGATCGCGATCGAATCCCAGATTACGCTTTCCCCGTCCCACAGGATCGGCACCTTGCCGTGACTGGGCGCCATGTCTTCCTCGCGCTTCCGGTCATCCCAGTCGTCGGTATAGAGGGGCACGAGGATTTCCTCGAAGGACAGGCCGGATTGCTTGGCCGCCAGCCAGCCGCGCATGGACCAGCTGGAATAGGCCTTGTTGCCGATGATCAGTTTCATGTGCCTGGGCCTAACGGTTGGCGGGGAAGGGGGGAAGGGCGTTGCTCACTCCGGCACCGCGTCGAGCACGGCGTTGCGCAGTTCCTCGATGCCATAGCCTTTTTCGGAAGAGGTCAGGATCAGGCCCGGAAAGGCGGCGGGGTGCTTGCGCAGTTCGGCCTCCACTTTCGCGGCCACCGCGTCGCGCTCGGTCTGTTTCACTTTGTCCGTCTTGGTAAGGACGGCGGCATAGCTGACGGCGGCGGCATCCAGCATGGCCATCATCTCCTCGTCCATCTTGCCGATGCCGCGGCGCGCATCGATCAGCAGGAAGGTGCGCGTCAGCACTTGCCGCCCGCGCAGATAATCGTTCACGAGATAGCGCCAGCGCTGCACCGTTTTCACGGGCGCCTTGGCGTAACCGTAGCCGGGCATATCGACGATGCGGAAGAGCGGCGGGGTGCCGACTTCGAAGAAGTTGAGTTCCTGTGTGCGGCCCGGCGTCACCGATGTCCGCGCGATCGCCTTGCGGCCGAGCAGCGCGTTGATCAGCGAAGATTTGCCGACATTGGAACGGCCCGCAAAGGCGATCTCGGGCGCGTCCGGCTCGGGCAGGAATTCCAGTTTCGGCGCGGACTTCAGGAAGTTCACCGGCCCTGAGAAAAGGGCGTTGTGGTCTGCAATCACGGGCGCGTCTCCTGATCGATCGAATCGATGAATAGGGCAGCCGGTGATCGTAAGGTCACGAACGTCCGCATACGGGGGAGGCTGTTTTCCCCCGCCCTATTGAGAGCGTGCGGCATGTAGAGGCTGGGCGTGTCGGTCATGCAGGCGATCCTAGGGGAGGGGGGCCGAGTAGGATAGAAAATCCTACCTGCGCAAAAGAGCGGATGATGGAGCGAAACACCTCGATCATCCCAAATCCGTAGGTGCTGAGCTTGTCGAAGCACGGTTCTCGAACGAGAAACGCCCTTCGACAGGCTCAGGGCTACGGAATCGTTTCGGGATGCCGTTCAGGCATAATCGAAGGCAATCTCGCGATTGTCTGGAAATCCTCCCCAAACCCCGGGCCCGGGGAGGATTTCGATCAGTTCGAAGCCTTTTTCGCCTCGCGTTCGCGCTGCTTTTCCTCGGCGTCGCGCTTCATCTGCTCCTTCAGCTCGGGATGGCGGGCGTAGAGCAGGCGCTGCTGGGCGATGGTGAACAGGTTGCTCGCCACCCAGTAGAGCTGCAGACCCGCGGCGAACGGCGCCATGAACACCATCATCACCCAGGGCATGATGGAGAACATCTGCTTCTGCACCGGATCGGTCATCGGCTGCATACGGAACTGGAAGAACATGGTGACGCCCAAGAGGATCGGCAGCAGGCCGATGTGCAGCATGCCGGGCGGATCGAACGGCAGCAGGCCGAACAGGTTCACCGGCGTCAGCGGATCGGGCGCGGAAAGATCCTGAATCCACAGCGCGAAGGGCTGGTGGCGCATCTCGATCGACAGCATGAGCAGCTTGTAGAGCGCGAAGAACACCGGGATCTGAAGGAACATCGGGAGGCAGCCGGCCAGCGGATTGACCTTCTCCTCCTTGTAAAGCTTCATCAGCTCCTGCTGCTGCTTCTGCTTGTCCTCCTTATGCTTTTCCTGAAGCTTCTTCATCTTCGGCTGGATGGCCTTCATCTGCGCCATCGATTTGAACTGCTTCTGCGCAATGGGGAACATCAGGCCGCGCACAATCAGCGTCAGGCAGATGATCGCCACACCGAAATTGCCGGTCAGATCGTACAGCCAGGTGAGGATGTAGAGGAACATCTTCTCGATCGGCCGGAACCAGCCCCAGTCGATCGCGAGCGAGAATTTCTCGAAGCCCAGCTTGTCCTGATAGGCATCCAGAACGTCGGTTTCCTTCGCGCCGACGAAGAAATAGCTGCGCTGCGTGATCTGCTTGCCCGGCTGAATGACGCTGGGCGTCTTGCGCAGCATCTCGTCCTGATAAACGTCTCCAGACGCGCGGAAGGCCGCGTCGATCGGCGATTTCTGGTCGGGCACCAGCGCGGTCAGCCAATATTTGTCGGTGAAGCCCAGCCAGCCGCCGGTCGTCTCGAACTGCGCGCCCTTGGGCCCGGCTTCCTCGACATCGTCATAGTTCCAGTCATAATCGGCGGCGCCGTCGAACACGCCCATCGGGCCGACATGGATGGTCCAGGTGCTCTTGTCGGGAGAGCCGCCGCGGCGGCTGATGAGGCCGTAGGGGCGCACCGCAACCGGGCCGCCGCCCTGATTGGCGACCTTCTGATCGACGGTGATGAGATAATTGTCGTCGATCGACAGCACCAGTTGGAAGATCTGCCCGGTGCCGTTCCGCCAGCTGAGTGTGACCGGGGTCTCGGGCGTCAGGCGCGGGCCGCTTGCCTGCCAGACGGTCTTGTCGTTGGGTAGCTCGATGCCCTCGCCAAGCCAGCCGAAGCGCGAGAAATAGGCGTCCTTGGTGCCCGGAGGGGCCAGCAGGCGGACCTCCGGCGAATCCTTGGCAAGGCCGACGCGATATTTCTTCAGCATCATATCGTCGATGCGCGCGCCGGTGAGGCTGATCGAGCCGTCGAGCTTTGGCGTATCGACCTGGATGCGCGGCCCGTCGGACAAGGCGGCCTGCAGATTGCGCTGCCCCGCCGCGCTCGTGGGCACGACCACATCGGGATTGGCTGGCGGCGCGGCTTCATCCGTGGTGGCAACCGGCGCGGACGCGGCCTCGTTGTTCGGAAAGAAATGGCCCGTGATATAGGGCCAGCCAAACAGAATGATGCCGATCAGCAGGACGGCGATGATGATATTGCGGCGATCTTCCACGTGGGTTCCGTTGGTCAGTGGGGACGCGAGACGAACAGGCCTCGGAAAGCGTCAGGGCACGGGGTCATGGCCATGGCCGCCCCAAGGTTGGCAGCGCAATAACCGCTTCGCCGCAAGCCAGCTACCCTTAATCGCGCCGTGGCGCTGCAGGGCTTCGATCGCGTAAGCGGAACAGCTGGGCGTGTAGCGGCAGGTGGGCGGCAGGATGCGCGAGGGGCCGAGCTGCCATCCGCGCGCGATCAGGATCAACGCGCGGGCGATCACTGGCCAGCTTTCCCGAAATCGCTAGGGCTTTCGGTCTTGGGGGAGGGCGCGCGCACCGTTTTGGCCAGCGCCTTTGCCAGCTCCGCGCGCAGCGTCTGATAATCGCGCTCGATCCCGCCGGCGCGTCCGATCAGCACATGGTCCGCGCCGGGCTGGCCGCCTCCCGGCAGCGCTGCGCGCGCGAGTTCGCGCAGGCGGCGCTTCATGCGGTTGCGCACAACCGCATTGCCGATTTTCTTGGTGACGGTGTAGCCGACGCGAATCGAGGGATCGCCGTCTCGCCGGTCATGGACGAGCAGCACGAAACCGGGCGCCGCAAAGCGACGCCCGCGATTGGCGGCAAGAAAGGATTTGCGATCCCGCATCTTCATGAGAGGCGGGAGCGCGGGCCGGCTTTCGCTCAGGCGGACAGCTTCTTGCGGCCGCGTGCACGGCGGGCGCGCAGAATCTTGCGGCCGCTGGCAGTCGCCATGCGCTTGCGGAAACCGTGGCGGCGGGCGCGCACGAGATTGCTCGGCTGAAAGGTGCGCTTCATGACATCAAGTCCACTTCGTCAAAACAAAAAGGGCCGCCGTCTCCGGCGACCGCGAATTTCTATGTGCGGCTGCATAACGCCGCGCGCGTGAAAGTCAATCGGCCCGCAGCATATTGATGCGCTCGATATCGTGATAGCCAGCGCTGACCACCATCGGCTCCCCAGATACGTTCTCGAACCCGCGATCGAGCAGTTGTACCGCACGCTCGTCATTCTCGCAGATTACCGCCATCGCCCACTGCCCAAATTCACGCTCGGGAATATCGCGGCGGCTTATCACCTCAATCTCATGATGGCGCCCGTCGTCGGCGATCTTTTCCATCATCAGCTCTACGGCGCTGCGCGGCCCTTCAAGCACTTGGATGAACATGCCATCTTGGTGACAGAGAAGACCGGTAAGGCCGAAGGTTGGATTCCGTTCCTCCGCCTGATGCCCGATGCATGCGAGAATCACGGGCGACACTTCGATGTCGGCTCGGCTCCGATAGAGCAACTGGTGAATCATAAACTAACCACGGCTGAGCATATGGGGTAGGCAATCAGACGCATGAGCCATGCGCGCGGTTCCGGTCTCTGACAAATTTATGTCAGTTAACGGTCGCTGTTGCTGCCGCGCAACGAATGACGGAAATGGCGGAAGGTTCCCGCGCGTTTTCAGAATACCGCCTGGTCGCCGTCCGAATGGATGCCGCACTCGGTCTTGTCCCAGCCGGACCAGCGGCCCGAACGGGGGTCTTCACCTGGGCGCACCTTGTTGGTGCAAGGCGCGCAGCCGATCGAGGGATAACCTTCGGCCACCAGCGGATGGCGCGGCAGATCGTGACGCTCGAAATAGTCCTCGATCCGCGCGGCGTCCCAATCGGCCAGCGGGTTGATCTTAAGCCGCCCCTCGCCATCGCCGGTATCGATCTCGAACCGGGGCAGGCCGCGGCGGGTGGCCGACTGGAACCCCTTGCGCCCGGTGATCGAGGCATCGAAGCGTTCCATCGCCCGGGCGAGCGGACGCACCTTGCGGATGTCGCAGCAGCCGTCAGGATCATAGGACCAGCGCAGGCCCGACTCATCCTTTGCGGCCAACTCGTCCGGATCGGGCACAAGGTTGATAAGGTTGAGGCGCAGCCGCTCGGCGAGCTTATCGCGATAAGCGAGCGTTTCGGGGAAGTGCTTGCCGGTTTCCAGGAAGAGCACCGGAAGATCGCGGTCAACCTGCGACACCAGATGCAGCAACACCGCGCTTTCCGCCCCGAAGGACGAAACAAGCGCGATATCCCCCGCAAGTTGATCACGAATGACGCTTTCCAGCATTTCCGCCGTGTCGCGTCCCCGGAACATGTTGTTCAGGCGAATCGCATCGCTCTCCACGAAACGCGGCGAAACGTCGATCCGGTCGCGGATGCGCACTTCCTTACCCATGGCGCAGCTTCCAGACCGGCACTGCGTCGTCGGCGGCGGGCTGATAGACATGGTCGTAAAAGCCGAGCGCTCGTTCGACGGCAGCCTCGTCCAGCGGCTCGTCCGGCGCAAAACTGTCGAACCCGCAGCGGCGCATATAGCGGATCTGATCGACCAGCACGTCGCCGCTGGCGCGCAGTTCGCCCTTATATCCTGCCTCGCGCAAGATGCGGGCGGCAGAATAGCCGCGCCCATCCATGAAGGACGGGAAATGCACGATGACGAGCTTCAGCCGGTCCAGCACGGGCAGCAGCTCGCGCGCATCCTCGCCCGATTCGAGCAGGACAGTGGAGGCGTTGGTCTGGCCCTGGAAGGCTTCGACCGAAACAGCCGGTTCGGCGGACGGTTCGTCGTCGCGGTAGCGGAGTTGGACGTCAGCCATAAAGCGCCTCCTTGAATGGCTCCATGCCGATACGGCGATAGGTGTCGACGAAGCGTTCGCCTTCTTCGCGCCGTTCCAGATAGAGGTTGGTCGCGGTTTCGATCGCATCGACCACGCCGTCCTCGGTGAAACCGGGGCCGGTGATCTTGGCGAGGCTCACATCCTCCGCGCCCGATCCGCCGAAGAGCAGCTGGTAATTCTCCACGCCCTTCCGATCGACGCCGAGGATGCCGATATGGCCGGCATGGTGATGGCCGCAGGCGTTGATGCAGCCGGAGATTTTCAGTTTCAGCTCGCCCAGGTCCTTCTGGCGGCCCTGATCGGCGAAGCGCTGCGAAATCTTCTGCGCCAGCGGGATCGAGCGGGCATTGGCCAGGCTGCAATAATCGAGGCCGGGGCAGGCGATCATGTCGCCGATCAGATCGAGATTGGCAGGCGCCAGGCCGGCCGCGTCGAGCTTCTGCCACAGCGCGTAGAGATCGGCCTTCTTCACATGCGGTAGCACGATGTTCTGCGAATGCGTCACGCGGCACTCGTCGAAGCTATATTGCTCGGCAAGGTCCGCCATCAGGTCCATCTGGTCCGCCGTCGCATCGCCCGGAATGCCGCCGACCGGCTTCAGGCTGATGGTGGCGATGGCATAGCCGGGGTGCTTGTGCTCAGCCACATTCTGATCGTGCCAGATGCGGAAATCGGGATCGGTCAGATCGACCTGCGTCGGCGCATCGTCTTCGAATGCGGGGGCCGCGAAGAAGGCCTGGATACGCTCCAGCTCCGCCGCAGGAGGATCGAGGTTCAGCGTCTTGATATGCGCGAATTCTTCCTCGACCTGGCGGGTATATTCTTCCGCGCCAAGTTCGTGGACCAGAATCTTGATGCGCGCCTTGTACTTGTTGTCGCGCCGTCCGTAGCGGTTGTAGACGCGCAGGCACGCCTCGCAGTAGCTGATCAGATCGTCGGCGGAGACGAACTCGCGGATCATCGGGGCGATCATCGGCGTCCGGCCCATGCCGCCGCCGACAAAGAAGCGCGCGCCAAGCTCACCCGCATCGTTCGTCACCAGTTGAATGCCGATATCGTGCAGCCGCATGGCCGCACGGTCGGTGTCGGACGCGATAACGCAAATCTTGAACTTGCGCGGCAGGTGCGCGAATTCGGGGTGGAAGCTGGACCATTGGCGCAGCAGTTCCGCCCAAGGCCGCGGATCTGCGGCCTCTTCGGCGCTGGCGCCGGCATATTGATCGGACGAAATATTGCGGATGCAGTTTCCGCTCGTCTGGATCGCGTGCATCTCCACGGTCGAGAGATCGGCCAGGATATCGGCAGCGTCTTCCAGCTTGATCCAGTTGTACTGGATGTTCTGCCGCGTGGTGAAGTGCCCGTAATCGCGGTCATATTTGCGCGCGATGGTCGCCAGCATGCGCATCTGATCGCCCGACAGCGTGCCATAGGGAATCGCGACGCGCAGCATATAGGCGTGCAGCTGAAGATAGAGGCCGTTCTGCAGGCGCAGCGGCTTGAACTGATCCTCGGTCATTTCGCCGGACAGGCGGCGTTCGCACTGATCGCGGAATTCCGCGACGCGCGAGGCAACGAGGCTGTGGTCATATTGATCGTACTGGTACATCGGTCTTATGCCTTTTCGATCGGTACGCTGGTGTCGATGGCAAGGTCTTGCCGCACCGTCGGGCCGCTGGCGCGCACCCGGTCCTTGATGTGGAGCGGCATGGGGCCGCGATCGGTCTGCTCGGCTTCCACGCTATAGCCCGCATTGACCCGGCGCGCGGCATCCTCGCGCTGCAGGATCGCGTCCGCTTCCGTGCCCGCATCGACGGCGTCGGACAGGTGGCGGGACCATTCAGTCTCGCCCGCCCACCAGATGACGTCTCCGGTCTTGAGGTCGTTGCCGGTTAGAATGATCATCGCAATTCTCCAGAAACCATTAGCTCAGCGCGAACGGACTGCCGAAATTTATCCAGCGCGTTCGAGCGCTTCACTACATCGCCCACCACGATCAGCGCGGGGCTTTTCACCTTTTCGCGCGCTATCATTGCGCCAAGATCGGTGAGCAGCGTTCGGATGGCGCGGGCGTCGCCGCGGGTGCCGTTTTCCAGCACCGCGACCGGCGTATCGGGCGAAAGGCCGTCGTCGATGAGCTTTTCCGAAATCGCATCGGCCGTCGCAACGCCCATATAGATGACGAGCGTGCGGCCCTTGCCCGCTAGCCCCGCCCAATTCTGATCGCTCAGCCCCTTGCACTGGCCCGCGACGAAGCTGACGGCGCTCGCATCCTCGCGGTGGGTAAGGGGGAGCAGCGCTTCGGCCGCGCAGCCATTCGCCGCGCTGATGCCGGGGACGACTTCCACCGGCACGCCCGCGGCGCGTAGTTCCTCGGCCTCTTCCCCACCACGCCCGAAGACGAACGGATCGCCGCCCTTCAGCCGCAGGACATCGTGGCCCGCCTTGGCTTCAACCACCAGCAGCGCGTTGATGTCTTCCTGCGGTAAGGTGTGGCGCGCGCGTTTCTTGGCGACCGAGATCAAGCGCGCATCGGGGCGCGCCATCGCCATGATCTCCGGCGCAACGAGGCCGTCATGCACGATCAGCCGCGCCCGCTCGATCAGCCGCGCGGCTTTCAGCGTCAGCAGCTCAGGGTCGCCGGGGCCTGCACCGACCAGATGGACGGTGCCGATGGTGGTAGCTTCAGTCATGATGCAGGAGATGGAGGCGGGCGTCCTCCGGCGCAAATGAGGAAGCGTTGGCCGGGGTGAAGGGAAGCTTTAGCTAAGAATATCCTAACCCGTCCGCTTTCGCGCAGACCTATTCCTCGCTTGCTTCGGCGGGGTGATATTCGTCGGCCTTGATGCCGATGCCGATACGGGCATTTGGCTTGTCGTTCTCCGCGGATACCACCGGAAAGGCGCAATAGTCGGCGGCGTAATAGGCGCTCGGGCGGTGGTTGCCAGACAGGCCGATGCCGCCAAACGGCGCGTGGCTGGTGGCACCGTTGGTGGTGCCGTTCCAATTGACGATCCCGGCGCGGCTGTTCGCCCAGAATTTGTCGTAGAGCTTGCTGTCGCCGCCCACCAGCGCGGCGGATAGGCCGAAGCGGGTGTTGTTCGCCTCCGCAATCGCTTCGTCGAACTCATCGACGCGGATCACCTGGAGGAGCGGTCCGAACAGCTCGATATCGGGGCGTTCGGGCATCTCGGTGACATCGATAATGCCCGGCGTTACGAACGGAAGGGTCTCATCGGGGCGGCGCATATGTTTGATCGGCCGGCCACCATGGCTCATCAGCGCGACGAAGCTTTCGGTCAGGCCGTCGGCGGTATTGTTATCGATCACCGGGCCCATGAACGGCGCGGGATCGGCATGGGGGTGGTCGATGATCAGCCGGTCCGCGGTGCGTTTTACCTCGGCGATCAATTGGTCGGCCTGACTGCGCTTTACGATCAGGCGGCGCGCGGCGGTGCAGCGCTGTCCGGCGGTGAGGAAAGCGGACTGGATCACCAGCACGGCGGCGCTGTGAATGTCGTCCGCATCCCAGGCAATGATCGGATTGTTACCGCCCATTTCCAGCGCCAGGATCTTGTCCGGACGCGTGGCGAATTGCCGGTTGAGCGCAATGCCGGTGCGCGCGGAGCCGGTGAACAGCAGCCCGTCGATGTCGTCATGACTGCTGAGCTGTTTGCCGACATCCGGCCCGCCCTGAACGCAGCGGACCACGCCCTTCGGGATGCCTGCCCGGTGATAAAGCTCCACCAGTTTCTCACCCACTCCGGGGGTCTTTTCGGAAGGCTTGAACAGCACCGTATTGCCCGCGATCATCGCCGGGATCATGTGCCCGTTCGGCAGATGCGCGGGGAAGTTATAGGGGCCAAGCACCGCCAGCACGCCATGCGGTTTGTGGCGCAGCGCGTTGCGCGCGCCCGATCCCTCGACACGGCGCTGCGAGGTGCGATCGGCATAAGCCTTGATCGAGATATCCACCTTGCCGACGACGGCGGCCACTTCGGTGCGCGCTTCCCACACTGGCTTGCCGGTCTCGCGCGCGATCAGGTCCGCCAGCTCGTCCTCGGCATCGCGCGCAATATTGGCGAAACGGCGGATCACCTCGATCCGGTCGGTCAGCGATGCGCTTGCCCATTTCGGCCAGGCGGCGCGTGCTTCGGCAACTTCGGCATCCACGTCGGACTGCGTGCCTTCCCAGAGGCGCTCGCCCGTCGCCGGCTCGCGGGAGATCAGTTGGACCATAACTACCTGTTCATAAACGTGGATGCAGTTCGGACGCGGGTCTATAGCATGTCCGGAGAGAGGTAAATGCGCGGTTGTCTCCGGCGTTCCGGACTGGCGGGCTACAGGCGAAAGCGCTTGATCGGGCAGCGCCATGGCCTGATGCAGGAGGCCGTGCTGGAGAGATATGGAGGTGATGATATGACCAGGATGTATCGGCCGATGCTGGGCGCGATGGTTTTTCTGGCATCGGGCCTTGCCATCCCGGCGGGCCTTTCGGCGCAGGGTGCCACGCCGCCCCCGGTCAGTAGCCAGCCGGTGCCGGGCGAGCTGGAGATGGCCAAGCTGATCTGGAGCACGATGGTTGCGGTCGATCAGGCGAACCGTTCGGGCAATTATTCCGTGCTGCGCGATATAAGCGCGCCCGCATTCCAGATTGCCAACGATCCCGGCCAGCTTGCGCGCATCTTCGCCGGCTTGCGGGCCAGCGGAACGGACCTGTCCAATACGCTGCTGCTGGCCCCTACTTATCGCGCGCCGCCCGCCATCGTGTCTCCCGGCGTCATGCGTGTGCAGGGGTATTTCGGGCTGCGGCCCACGGCGGTGAATTTCGATTTCAGCTATCAGTGGGTGGAAGGGCGCTGGCGGCTTGTCGGCGTTTCGATTGCGCCCGCCAGCCTCGGCACCGTGCAGCCGGGCGATCCGGAGCCGTTGCAGACCGCGCCCGAGGCCCGGCCGGGACGCTGAGGCGGAGGGCGACCCCACGCCTTTCCACCAGCTGCGGTTTGCAATCACTTTTCATTCAGCTTCAAGCGCCTATATGGGTGCTTGCCGGTTTCGATCGGCTATGGCGATAAAGTGTGTTGTGCAATAGGCGCAGCGGACCCGGGGGCAGTACCCGGCGGCTCCACCATAAACCGCAGTTTTCTGCGGCTCATGACGGGGCCGAACCAGGATCGACGTGTGTTGAAAGACAGCGCTTTCGCCCGGGCTGAGTAACCCGTTAAAGGCTCAAAACTCATAAGTGCCAACGATAACGAAGCACTTGCTCTTGCTGCGTAATTGATGCCCTAACGGGCTGACATTACACAAATAGAACGCGGCCGGGTCGGCCGGGCAACAGAAAGACTACAGCGGTTTGGGGGGCACCGGGCAACAGAAGCCTCCCACTCCTTCGACACTCAATCCTTGTGCGGCGAACGGACCTCATGAACCTCGTCGAACTCTATCACGATGCGATCATTTCGCTTGGTGATGACACCGGCGCATCGGATTCTCTGCTGCATGTCCATGCCGGGCTGGCGATCATGCTGATCGCGCGGCTGGTAACGCGCAAATCGCTGGCGACGCCGATCCCCTTTCTGGTCGTCTGCTTGGCCGAGCTGTTCAACGAGGTGATGGACCGACTGGCTACAGGCAGCTGGCGACCGGCCGATACCGGCCTGGATGTGGTGAATACATTGTTCTGGCCGTTTATGCTGATGATCGGCCTGCGCATCCGCCGCGCTCGAGAAATCGAACGGCGCAAACCGGATGGCGAGAAGCCTAGCTGAGCCCGTCCCGCTCGCGCTCCAGATCCACGGCCTGCAACATCTTTGCGCCCGCCATGAACACGGCGGCGCAGCAACATCCGAACATGATCCAGCCCGGCCAGCCCGGATAGGTCTGCACATAGGTCGCGCCGCGCTGCGTCGCGCCGAGCGCCAGGCCGAAGGTGATGAGGAAAACCTCGGCCCTGGATTTTACGATAAACAGGCGCAGGAAACGGTGAAACAAGGACATGTTAACGGTTTAGCAACCATCATGCCAAGCCTGGAAGACTGCGGATCGTTACGGGTCCGGCGCGAGCCGATTGTAAAGTTATCCGACAGTTAACCATGACAGCAGAACTGTCAGTCTCGGTCGACCCGGGCTGCGAAGCATCCATATTTGGCATAGTGGACGTGGAGATAGTCCGCCGCGCCGCTGCCGAGCAGCCGCTTGATCGCCGGTTCGATGGCGTCCCCCTCGGCCAGTTCTGCGTCGACGATATTGCCGTCGGCGTCGAACGCGCGTAGCGCCACCATCCGCTGCCGCATGACGGCGGGGACTTCGTCGCGAAACTGGGCGCGAGTATCGGCGCCCTCGCGTACAAATATGGCGTAACGCGATCGGTAGGGGCTGTCAGCCAGCTGATGCTCGTAATTGAGCAGGATGGCGGTTTCGCCGACGTCTAGGTCGCGCAGTTCGATGCGGTCCGGCACGCCGGGGCTGCTGTCCGCCACCACGCGCCGCGCGCCCAGGTTTGCGAGCTCGGTGTCGCTGAGGCCGTAGAGCGATTTGAAGGGAGCGGGGTCGAGTCCGCGGATGCAATAGGTCATAGGGAGGTCCTTTCGTGAGTCGGGACCGAAGCTAAGTCGGGCGGGCATGGACGGCTTCCCGAACCTTGCGGTCGAAGCGATTTTCTTTTGCATGCATGTGCAATCCCCTCCCGCTCAATGGCAGAGGCGCGAGACTTGCTAAGCGCAGCGAACCTAGTCGCAGCGGTGGGGGTAATGGTTCCGGAACGCGCTAACGGTCCATAAAACCGGGCTTACCCTCATCCAACTCCGCCTAGCTGGCGGAGCTAGCAAAGTTAGGTATCCTTCCCCCGGCAGGAGAAGGACGGATTAGCGCAACTCGCCCAGCTCCAGCGCATGCAGCAGCGCGGCACGGGCCCTTCCGACCTCTTCAGCCAGTTTCGGATCGGCGAGCTGCGCGGGCGCAATATCCTCGGGCCAGTGCTGCGCGATCACTTCGGCGATCCGATCCAGCTTCGCCTCTTCTGCCAGGAAGCGTGGATCCACCGTCGCGGGATCGGCGACAACGCGCAAACGCAGGCAGGCAGGGCCGCCGCCATTGGCCATGGACTGGCGCACATCGACCGGGATCACGCGGCGGATCGGGCCGTTGCCGGCGGTCATTTCCTGCAGCCAATCCCACACCGAAGTCGTTTCTTTCGCCTCGAGCGGGACGATCAGCGCCATCTCGCCCTCCGGCAGCGTCACGAGCTGTGCGTTGAACAGATAGCTTGCGATGGCATCGGCCAAGGACACGCGCGCGGCGGGCACGGTGACGATTTCCGCCTCCGGCAGCTTGGCGCGGATCTCGGCATAGGTCGCGTCGGGATCGGCGAAGGCCTGCTCATGCGCGAACAGCACATTCTCGTTGGCGACGGCGACGACATCATTGTGGAACGCGCCCTCGGCAATCGCCTTGGCGGCCTGTTCGATATGGATCACACGAGCAGGATCCAGTCCATGCGCCCGCGCGACGGCCTTGCTGGCCTCGATATGCTGGCGCGCGGGGAAGGCACCGCCTGTTCGGCCGTGCACGAACAATTCGATCCCGGCGGCATCATGGCTGGCTGCCATGCGCATATGGTTGGCCGCGCCTTCGTCTCCGAACGGCGGGGGCACGGGACCATGCACCGCGAAATGGGCTTCGTCTGCAAAAGCCAGCTTCAGCTGCGCCAGTGTGCCGCGCCATTCGTGGCTGCGGTGCGGCATAGTGATGAGGTTCGCGACCGTCAGATGGCAGCGCCCGTCCTGCGTATCCGGCGCGGGCGAAACGGTGGCGGCGTTCGCGGTCCACATGGCAGACGCACTGTAGGCGGCAGCGCGGATATGATCCTCTGCAGTGGATAGGTCCGTGGATAAACTGTTCAGCCACTGTCGATTGGGCCGATCGAGCGGCAAGAAGAAGCCCTGCGGCAGCCCGCGCCGCAAATTGCCGCGCATCTTCTCGACGCCCTGCAGCGCCGCGGCGCGCGGATGCGAGACCGATCCTTTGTTGTTGGTTGCCGCGAGGTTGCCCGGGCTGAGGCCCGCGTAATTGTGGCTCGGACCGACGATGCCGTCGAAATTGATTTCGGTGATGGTCATGCTTCTTCCTTAGCGCGCGATCCAGGTGACGGTGTCGCCGACATCCACCTTCAGGCGCTTCGCCGCGTCCGGCCTAAGCACGATGCCACCCTCGCGGCGCGCCACCTTGGCATATCCGCCGCGCCAATCGGCAAGGCGGCCGGTGGCAACCAGCGCTTGTTCGCAGTCGTCCTTCTCCAGCTCTTCCACCGCCACGATCTGCGCTTCTTGCGCATCGCGCACGGTGGTCACCTGATCGGTGCGCGCGACCATGCTGGGGCCGCCGTCGAAAATGTCGACATAGCCTTCATAGGCGAAGCCTTCATTTTCCAGCATGCGCATGGCCGCGCGGCCGCTGGGATGGGGCAGGCCGATCACGGACCGCGCGCTTTCGCTCAGCATCGCGGTATAGATCGGGTGCTTGGGCATCAGATCGGCGATGAACTGGTTGCCGTGGATGGCGTTGAAATAGTCCGCTTCCTGAAAGCTCATGCCGAAGAAGCGGCCCGCAAGACCGTCCCAGAAAGGCGATCCACCCGCTTCGTCGATGATGCCGCGTAGCTCCGCCAGGATACGATCGCCGAAGCGCGCGCGGTGCTGACGGACGAACAGATAGCGGCTACGCGCTAGCAGCAGGCCGAGCCCCCCGGCGCGATGGTTCGGGTGCAGGAACAGCCCGCCCACCTCGCTCGAACCTTCCAGATCGGTGACGAGGCTGAGCATCTCCGCGCGGAAGGTGCGGTTGAGCTCCTCGCTCTGCTGGGTCAGCGTGCTGAGGCGATAGCTGTAGAAGGGCCAGCGCTGCCCCACCTGTGCGAAAAGCTGGCAGGTGCCGCGAACCTCACCGGTCTCGACCTCTTCCAGCGCCAGCACGAACAGATCGTCCTGCAACTCGTCGCCTGCGCGGGTGAAGGCTTGGTTCGATCGGTCCAGCTTGGCCGTGAGAGATTTGCGGTCTGGCGGCAGGTTGGTGAATCCACCGCCGGTGAGCTTGGCCATCTCGTAGAGCGCGCCCAGATCGCTGGGGCGCGCGGCGCGGATGATGTAGCTCATGCAAGACCCTTTTCGGCGAGGCGGAGGATGGTGAGCGCGGAGAGGCGCGCGCGTTCGGCGAGGCTATCGACGATCAGGATTTCGTCCGCGCTGTGGATGGCGTCGCCGCGCACGCCCATCGTGTCGACCACCGGGATGCCGCAATCGGCGATATTGTTGCCGTCGCATACCCCGCCGGTGGTGCGCCAACCGATGTCCAGGCCGAGATCGGCACCCGAGCGCTTGACCAGACCGAACAGCTTTTCCGCGCCTTCGCTCAGCGGCTTGGGCGGCCGTCCGAAGCCGCCATGCGGGTGGACGCTGACATCATGTTCCATCGCGATAGCGGCGCAGGCGCGCTCCAGCGCTTCCTCGGCTTCCGCTTGGTCTCGCGGATCGCGCGGCCGGAAATTGACGCGAAGGATCGCATGATCGGGCACCACATTATTGGCACCGCCGCCGTCGATCTTCGCCGGATTGACCGACAGTCCGTCACGCATCAGCGCCTTCAGCCGGAGCGCGAGGTCCGCCGCGGCGACAACGGCGTTGCGCCCGTCCTCCGGATTGCGCCCGGCATGGGCGCTGCGCCCGCCAATCTTGATCGAGTAGTTGCCGCTGCCGCCGCGCGCGCCTGCCAGCGTGCCGTCGGGAAGCGCGGGTTCGTAGGTCAGCGCCGCGGTCTTGCCTTGCGCAAGGCGCTTGATCAGCGCGGCGGAGGAGCCGGAACCCACCTCCTCATCGCTGTTGATCATGACCTGATAGCCGATGCGATCCTTCGCGTCGGAGCCTTCCAGCGCCATTAGCGCGTGCAGCATGACGGCGATGCCGCCTTTCATGTCGGCGACGCCGGGGCCGTTCAGGATATTGTCCTCACGCCAGCTCAGTTCCTGGAAGCCGCTGTCCTTCGGAAAGACGGTATCCATATGGCCGGTGAAGAGCAGTTGGACGGGCGCATCGGGCCGCACCGTGGCGACGAGATGCTTGCCGCGCTCTAGCGTCTGGATCGCGCCGTCCGGCTGCATTGTCTCGACCGGATCGGGCGCCACCAGCTCGACCTCTCCGGGCAGCTCGGCGAAGGCATCGCCCAGTTGCTGCGCCATGGCGGCGAGGCCTTCCAGATTGGCGGTGCCGCTGTTGATCTTCGCCCATGTCATGGTGCGATCGAGCATGGGCTGCTGCTCGATCCGCTCCAGCACGGCGGCTTCGCTTTTAGTAATCTGTGTCATGGCGCAAGGGGATAGCGCGGGCAGGGCGGGTAGGCCAGTGCCGTGCAATGACGTTGGTTCAGTTCGACAGCACCCGCGCAACCGACACGAATTCATCCACGTTTAGCGTTTCCGCCCGCCGCGTCGGATCGATCCCCGCCGCTTCCAGCGCATCGAGAGCGCCCGGCAGCGCCTTCAGACTCTGCCGCAGCATCTTGCGGCGCTGGCCAAAGGCGGCGGCGGTGAGCTTTTCGAGGACAGCGAAGCGCACCCCTTCGGGCGCATCCGTTGGAACCAGATGCACCACCGCGCTCATCACCTTGGGCGGTGGGGTGAAAGCGCTGCGATGGACCTTCATCGCCAGCCTGGCACTGCTGCGCCACTGGGCGAGCACCGAGAGCCGCCCGTAATGGCTGCTGCCGGGCTCGGCGACGATGCGGTCCGCCACCTCCTTCTGAAACATCAGCGTGCACGAGGCCCAGTCCGGCGGCCAGCTCTCCCCGCTCAGCCAGCGGACGAGAAGTGCCGTGCCGACATTATAGGGCAGGTTGGAGACGATGTGATAGGGCGCGGCCAACGGCGGCTGCTCGGCGAGTGCATCGCCCTCCTGCACGGACAATTTGCCCGGATAGGCCTCCGCGATTTCGGCGAGCGCTGGCAGGCAGCGGGCATCGCGTTCGATCACGCTGACCTCGGCCCCTGCGCGCAGCAGGGCGCGGGTCAGGCCGCCGGGACCGGGGCCGACTTCGTAGACGCGCGCGCCTTCCAGCTCGCCCGGCACGGCGGCAATGCGATCGAGAAGCTGCTCGTCGAACAGAAAATTCTGCCCCAACGCCTTGGATGCGCTGAGCCCGTGCTTCGCGATCACCTCGCGCAGCGGCGCCAGAGCGGGCTGGCTCAATCGAGCGCCTGACGGTTGCGCACGGCGTCGCTGGCCATGCGGATCGCGGCGATCATCGAACTGGCACGGGCCTTGTTCTGTCCGGCGATACCGAAGGCGGTGCCGTGATCGGGCGAGGTGCGCACGATCGGCAGGCCCAGCGTGATGTTCACCGCATCGTCGAAATACAGCGTCTTCAGCGGCACCAGCGCCTGATCGTGATAGGCGCACACGGCTGCGTCGTATCCGATGCGCGCTTCCTCGTGAAACATGGTGTCGGCGGGTAGGGGGCCTGTGACGTCGCAGCCATCGGCAAGCAGCCTCTCGACCGCGGGCACGAACAGCTCTTCTTCTTCCCGGCCCATCTTGCCGGATTCCCCGGCATGGGGGTTGAGGCCTGCCAGCGCGATGCGGGGATTGTCGATGCCGAAATTGCGGGTAAGGCCGCGCGCGGTGGCCTGAACCCGCTCGACGATCAGATCGATCGACAGCGCATCCGGTACATCGCGCAGCGCGATATGGGTGGTCATGGGCACGACGCGCAGGCCGGGGCCTGCCAGCATCATGATCGCATTCTGCCGGGAGACACCGCAGCGTTCGGCGATGAATTCGGTCTGCCCGGGATGCGTGAAGCCGACGGAATAGAGCTGCGCTTTCGAAATGGGGGCAGTGATGACCGCGCCCGCGCTGCCGCTGCGGGCCAGCCCTACCGCGGCTTCCAGCGACTGATAGGCGCATTGCGCGCCCGCCGCGCTCGGCTGGCCGGGCGTCACCGCGCCGCATTCCAGCACCTGCATCACCGGCAAGGCGGTTTCGAAAACGTCTGCCGCCTTCGCGGGATCGTCGATCGTCTGAACCGGGCCGTCCCAATGCGGCGCAAAAGCGGAGGCGTCGCCCACGGCGAAAAACGGCGAAAGGCCCGCGCTGCCGCGGGCCTCCCAGCTTTTACCGATAATTTCCGGTCCGATGCCCGCCGGGTCGCCCAAGGATATGGCGAAGGGAGCGATCGGGGGACTGTCCGTCATGCAGGCACCGCCATCAGTTGTAATCGATAATGGCATCGCGCCGCAGATCGCGCAGATAGATCTGCGCCCGGCGCGATACGCGGTCTTCCTCCAGGCGTGACTGGATCTGATCGAAGGACGGGGCATTGCCCACCTGCGCATCGTCACGGCCGCACAGCACGAACACGCGCACGCCTTCTTCCAGCGAACCGTATGGCGGGGTGGACCGGCCGATCTCCAGCTTCGCCATCACCTCCTGCAGCGGCCCGGGCAGATCGCCCAGACGCACGCCGTCGCGGTTCACGACATCGGCGTTCAGCGTTGCGGCGATATCGTCCGCATTGCCGCAGCCGCGAATGTCCTGCGTCTCCTGCGCGAAGCGATCCAGAATCGGCTGCGCGGCCGCTTGGCTGGCATTGGCCGGGAACTTGATCGAGATTTGCTTGAGGCTGAGCTGCGCGTCGCGGGGATCGGCCGTCAGGATCTGCCGCTTGTCGATCAGGTAGAGGATCGAAACGCCGCCGGGCGACTGCACCGGTCCGACAAGTTGATTGGGCTGCATCTGCTGCGCAGCTTCGGCGAGCGAGGTGGGAAGCCGCGCGGGGCGCACCCAGCCCAGATCGCCGCCCACCGCCGCGGTGGACGCTTCGGAGAACTGACGCGCATAGGCCACGAAGCTGCCGCCTTCGCTGATCTGCTTCACGATATTGCGCGCCTGCGCCACCACCTGCGCCTCATTTTCCGGCGTCGCGGCGAGATAGATTTCGCCCAGGCGATATTCGGTGGTGCCCTTGCTCTCGTTCAGCCGGTCAATGATCGACTGAACCTCGTCATCGCTGACGTTGATGAAGGGGCTGATGTTGCGGCGCAGGAGACGGCTCCACGCCAGCTCCGCCTGAATCTGGCGATGCAGCGATGCGGGCGCGGAGCCGATCGAGCGCAGATACTGGTCGAACGCGGCGGCGCTGCCCTGGCCGTTCTGCTGGGCAACACGGGCATAGGTCTGGCCGATTTCATCCGCACTGATCGAGATGTCGTTGGCCGCGGCTTCCTGGATCTGCAGCGTCTCATCGATCAGATTGCGCAGCACCTGCAGGCGCAGCCTCTGCTTTTCCGCGTCGGGAATATTGCCGCCATTGGCCGCCACGATCAGCGCCATGCGCTGGTCCACATCGGTGCCGGTGATGATCGATCCGTTCACCACCGCGGTTGCGCGACGCACATTGGGATCATCATTGCCGAACAGGGTCAGGCCGTCCGGCATATCCAGGCCCACATTGGGCACCGGCGTTTCGTTGACCGTCTGCGCGGGCAGGGCGGTGGGGGCCAGCAGGCTCAGCGCCGCACTCATGCCGAGAAGATTGGTGAATTTCATAAGGTCAGCCAGTCGGTTCCATACGGTTACAGGGACAATCAGCCATTGCGGGCTAGTCCGCGCGCGCTGAACCGCGGATGAAAGATGGCCGTCCCCCGGACGCGGGTGCCTTATACGCCCAGATTGCGAAATGCCAGCCGGAACAGGAAGCTGTTGCCGCGCTGGGCATCGCCCACCTTCTGATAGTCGCGCCGCCAGGTAAGCCCTAAGCTGATGCACTCGTCATCATAAGCAACGCCGAGGCGGTGGCGGATCGGCCGGAAGCCGTCGCTGTCCGCCAACGGGTCCTCCTCCGCATCGGTAAGATCGACGATGGCCGATCCGAACACGGACCAGTAGCGCGCAAAGGCCACGCGCGCGCCGGCGCGCAGCTCCTCACGATCGCGCAGGTCTTCCACAGCGGTGCTGATATCGCGGTTGAGACGCAGATAGCCGATCTCGGCATAGGTCTTCTCGGAGCCGACCAGCGCGTCGATTTCATTGCGGCGGACCTTGAAGCCGTCCTTGTCCAGCCGATAGCGATGGGTCAGCCGCACGAAATTCTTGTAACGGATATCGGTTCGCCCGACGATGTCGGACAATTGCCGCGACAGGCCTGTGCCGTCCGGGAAAGCCGTCGGCTCTTTGGTGAAGCTGTAGCTCTGACCGATATTGGCGTGGATCGACAGATTGGTGGTCAGCAGCGAGTAATCGATGCCGTAGACCACCCGGTAGCCATCCTCGTAACGGTCATAGCCGGGGAAGCGGTTGAGCGAGAAGAGATTGATGTCTTCCAGATCGACGGCGCGCGAATCTTCGTTCGGAATCCTGTTATTGTCGACCGCCGGCGTGGCGACCAGCTGAACGCGCGGCGTGATGATCTGCGTGCCGCCGAACGCCTGGCCTACGAAAGGCCAGCTGGCATCGGCCGCCGCGGTGGCGATGAAGCGGCTCTGAAACCCCGGCTCGCCGCGATAGATCAGCGTCCGGGTCAGGTCGTTCTCGCTGCTGTGGTAAAGGTCTCCGCGGCCCAGCAAGGTGAAGGTGAGAAGCTGGCCAAGGTCCGACACCAGCCGCTTGTCCCAGCGTGCCTGCGCAAAGGCGCGTTGCGTGTCCTGCCCTTCGGTCCGGCCGATGGCGAGGCTGTTGGCCTGCAGCATGATCTGCCCGCCCAGAAGCGGATCGGCGATCTTGCGGCGATAATCGATCTCCGGCAGCACCAGCGGAACCAGCCCCTGGTCCGCGCCGACACGCAGCGTCTGGAAGGCCCAGCCGGCAAGGCGGAAATAGCTGTTCGAATCGATCCGCTCCGCCTGGATGGTGGAACGCAGCCGATCATCCCGGCTGATGTCGTAGCGGCGCAGGAAGGTGCGGTCGGTGACCCGGCGGATCGATCCGCGCAGCGTCCAATATTCGTCCGGGCGCAGTTCCCCGCTGGCGTCGATATAACCGCGGAACTGCTGCTGCGATACGGGCGCGCCGGTGATCGAGGTTTGCCGGCTGTAGGTTCCGTATCCGGTGATCTGATAGGCGCCCAGCTCGTTCAGTTCACGGTAGCTGGCGCTGACCATCGGCAGCACTTCGGAAAAGATATAGGGCGTGATCACGATGTCCCGGTTGGGGCCGAGCGGGATCAGATAGGGCAGCTGCAATTCTGCGCCATTATTGTTGGTATAGCCGATATTGGGCACCAGCAGCCCGCCTTCGGTACGGTCTCCCAAGGGGTGCGACAGACCGGGCAGGGGTATCAGCGGCAGGCCGAACAATTCGATCCGCGCACCGGAATAGCTGACACGTTCTTTATTGGGATCATAGGTGACGCGCACGGCATTGACCTGCCAGGTCGGGTCCTTCGGACAGCCTTTGCTGTCGACCACCGCGCACGGTGTGTAGGCGGCGCGTTGCAGCTGCACCACGCCGCTGGGCAACCGCTCCCCGCGTACCGCAGCCAGGCGGCCGCCTTCCTTCATGACGAGCAGCAGGTTCTCGATCGCGCCCTCGCGCAGGCTGTCCGACAGGGTGACGCGGTCGCCATAAGCGATATCGCCATTAGGGCTGAGCGCGCGGACCGATCCGGTTGCCACCACCTCTCCGCTGTTGCGATTCCACTCGATCTGGTCGGCGAACACCTGATAGCCGTCGCGCGCCAGCTCCACATTCCCGCTGGCCGTGACGATTTCCGCATCGCTGTCATAATTCAGGGTGTCGGCAGCGAAGCCGATCTGATCACTGTCACTTACGGGCGCTAAGGGCGTTTGCGGCGCGGGCGGGGTGGTGGCTGCGGCGCTTTCAGCAGGCGGAATCGGAACATCGGGCGCATCGAAAGCGCCGTCCTGCTGGCTGCGCTCTTGCGCCCCGGCAGGCGCGCCGGCGGCCAGCGCAATCGCCATCGCGAGGCCGCATGCAGCGTACAATCCCGGCTTTTGCGATTTCATCTACCGAACCCTTATCGCACCTGCTGGCGCATTCAGAGTGCACCCCTTGCACCAGCGCGCCCGATCCCGCAATGCGCGAGGTGGAACCGTCGCGGGCCGTGAACCGTCTGAGTCCATAGACAGCAGAATTCAGTACCAGAAGGATTAAACCTTGATCGATATCCGCTTTTCCGCAGACCGCCCGCAAGACGCCGACGTCCTCGTCATTCCCGTAGGTGAGGGCGGCGCGGATGCCGGTGCTCTAGGCATTGCGCAGGGCGCAATGGTGGCAGGTGCCGCCAAGTCCGCCCGTTTCGAGGGCAAGGCCGGGCAGAGCTTCTCCACTTTCGCCGAAGAAGATGGCAGCGCCGTGCGCGTGCTCCTGGTCGGCACCGGCAAGGATGGTTTCGACAAGGCGGGCGGCGCCATCAGCGCGCAGCTGCTCACTTCGGGCGCGAAGCATGCCTCGCTGAAGGCCGACGGCTTGAGCGCCGAGCAGGCTGCCGAGATTGCCTATGGCGCGAAGCTGCGCAGCTGGCGGATCGATACCTATCGCACACAACTGAAGGATCATGAAAAGCCCAGCCTGACCGCGCTGACGCTGGTCGGTGCGCCGGACGGCACCGAGGATCGCTGGACGCGCCTCGACGCGATTGCAGAGGGCGTGGCCTTCACGCGCGAGCTGGTGTCGGAGCCGGCCAACATCATCTATCCGGAAAGCTTCGTTGAGCGTGCGCGTGCCAAGATGGAGCCGCTCGGTGTCACCTTGCGCGTGCTGGATGAGCCGGAGATGGAAAAGCTCGGCATGAACGCGCTGCTCGGCGTTTCGATGGGTTCGGAGAAGCCGGGCCGCTTGCTCGCGCTCGAATATATGGGCGGCAAGGACGGCGAGAAGCCGATCGTGTTTGTCGGTAAGGGCGTTACTTTCGATACCGGCGGCATTTCGCTGAAGGCCCCGCAGGGCATGGAAGACATGAAGTGGGATATGGGCGGTGCGGGCGCTGTTGCCGGTGCCATGACCGCAATTGCCGGGCGCAAGGCCAAGGCGAATGTGATCGGCATTTGCGGCCTGGTAGAGAATATGCCGGACGGCAAGGCTCAGCGCCCCGGCGATGTCGTCACTTCCATGAGCGGCCAGACGATCGAAGTGATCAACACCGATGCCGAGGGTCGGCTGGTGCTGTGCGACGCGCTGCATTGGGCGCAGGAAACCTACGATCCGGAATATATCGTCGATCTCGCCACGCTGACCGGCGCGATGCTGGTCTCGCTCGGCCATGAGCAGGCGGGCCTGTTCTCGAACGATGACGGTCTGGCCGACAAGCTGACCGCGGCGGGCAAGACGTCGGGCGATCCGCTGTGGCGTCTGCCGCTCGGCAAGGCCTATGACAAGCTGCTCGACAGTCCGATCGCCGACATGAAGAATGTGGGGCCGCGGTCTGCCGGTTCGATCACCGCGGCGCAGTTCCTGCAGCGCTTCATTCAGGATGGCGTGAAGTGGGCGCATCTCGACATCGCGGGTATGGCCTGGGCGGATAAGGACAGCGCCACGGCGGCCAAGGGCGCGACCGGTTTCGGCGTGCGTCTGCTCGATCGCCTGATCGCGGACAATTTCGAGGGGTAAGGCAAAAGCGGTGCCCCAGGTGGATTTCTATCAGCTCACGCGTGATCCCGCTGCGGCGATCCTGCCGGTGCTGGTCCAGAAATCGCTTGCCGAGGGGCACCGCGTTTACATTGCGCACGCCAGCGAGGAAGCGCGCGATGCGCTGTCCGAGGCGCTATGGAATGCGTCTCCGGAAAGTTTTCTGGCGCATGGCGAAGTCGGCTCCTGCGATGAGGCGGCGCAGCCCGTGCTGCTCGGCTCGGGCGTTATCGGCGGCAACGGCGCGCAATATTGCGCAATCGCCGATGGCGACTGGCGTGAGGGCGTTGACGGCTATCAGCGCATCTTCTTCCTCTTCGAACCGGACAAGATCGAAGGTGCCCGCGCCGCCTGGAAGGCGCTGTCCGCCCGCGAAGGCTGGCAATGCCATTACTGGAAACAGGACGGCCGCCGCTGGACGAGGGCGGCCGGAAGCGCGCCGCTTGCCACCCGCGTGCGCGGGCGCTAGGGGCGCGCTCAATCTTTCAAGACCAATCCCTAAAATCTCAGGAGTTCATCATGGCGGTTACCCGCACCTTTTCGATCATCAAGCCCGATGCCACCCGCCGCAACATCACCGGCGCGGTCACCAAGATGCTGGAAGACGCCGGGCTGCGCGTCGTCGCGTCCAAGCGCATCCAGATGACCGAGGAGCAGGCCAAGGGTTTCTACGCCGTCCACGCAGAGCGTCCCTTCTACGGTGAGCTCGTCGAGTTCATGACCAGCGGCCCCGTCGTCGTGCAGGTGCTCGAAGGCGAAGACGCCGTAAAGCGCAACCGCGACATCATGGGCGCGACCAACCCCGCCGACGCCGAAGCCGGCACCATCCGCAAGGAACTGGCCGAAAGCATCGAGGCGAACACCGTCCACGGCTCGGACAGCGAAGAAAACGCCGCGAACGAGATCAAGTTCTTCTTCACCGAAGACGAAATCGTCGGCTGATCGACCGGATCATGGTGGGCAAGCGCGTCGAAAAGGCGAACCTGCCCACCAAGACCTGCGCCGCCTGCGGACGCCCGTTTACCTGGCGTCGCAAGTGGAAGGATGTGTGGGACGAGGTGAAATATTGCTCGAAGCGCTGCCGCGGTTCGGCGCGTTTCTCGTCCAGCTAGAACCCGGCCTCAGCGGTCGGTCTCGCCGCTCTCGTCCTGTTCGTCATGATGGCGCAGCACGAAGGCGAGAATCAGGAGCGTCGCGACCGGCCCCCACAGAGCATCCAAGCTCCAGTGCGCATAGATAAGCGCGCCGCTCGCCCCGCCCGCCAGCATAGCAATCCAGAGCGCTGCATAGTGCAGCCAGTCCCAGCGCGGCCCTCCGCCCAGCGCGCGGCCGATATGCTGGCCGATCTTCACCAGCGTCCCCGTCATATAGGTGATGCCGAAGCGCACCTCGCCGTCGCGTTCGAAAACGAGATTTTCCGCGCCCATGCCGAAAGCGATGATCGCCACGCCGACCATTTTCCAGTCATGATCGAACAGCAGCTGGCTTACCGCCAAACAGGCTGCGATCCCGATCAACAGAAGGCTCGCGATATGCTTGCGCGCGGTGATCCGCAGCACCGTGCCGGCAATTACGCCGAGTACGAAGGAGCCGATCAACATCAGCGCGATCGCCGCCGCGCTCGACTGCTCCGCTAGCCCGATGCCCGCCCGCGTCGAGTTGCCGCTCATGAACGAAGGGAAGAATCCGCCGGTCACCAGATAGCCGGTTGCATCGACATAGCCCGCCAGTGCCGTCAGAACTGCGGCCGCCGGAAGGTTCCTGCGCGCGTCGGCCAAGGATCAGCCGCCCTGTTCCAAGCGCCCACCGACATAGGCGGCGAGCGTGCGCGGATAGAGCTGATGTTCTGCGATCAGAACGCGCGCGGCCAGACTGTCCGCATCGTCGTCCGGCAATATGGCCACCTGCGTCTGCGCGAGTAGCGGCCCGTCATCGACCCCGGCGTTGACGAGATGGACCGAGCAGCCGGCAAAGGCATCGCCCGCTTCCAGCGCGCGCTCATGGGTGTGGAGGCCTTTGTATTTGGGCAGCAGGGATGGGTGGATGTTCAGCATCCGGCCTTTCCAGGCGGACACGAACGCTTCGCCAAGGATGCGCATATATCCGGCGAGCGCGATATAGTCGGCGCCCGCCTCGCGCACGGCTGCGTCCATGATCGCATCATGATCGGCGCGGGCCAAACCTTTGTGCGGACGCGCGAAGGTGGCGATGCCTTCCGCCGCGGCAAGCTTCAGGCCGGGCGCTTCGGGATCATTGGAGGCGACGAGAATGATCTCATAGGGGCAGTCCGCAGCCTTCGCCGCATAGAGGAGCGCCGCCATGTTCGAGCCGCGACCCGACAGCAGGACGGCGACTTTGGCCTTACCGGCCACGGTACAGAACGCTCATGGAGGGACGCGCAGTCTCAGGCATCATGCGCGGCTTCCCATTCGGCGCTCGCGCCCCAGTCGCCGCGGGCGGCGCCGATGCGGCAGCCGCGCTTGCCAGCGCCAATACGGCCGATGGCGTGAACGGTCTCACCTGCGTCTTCCAGCGCCTGCGTCACGCGGCCCGCGCGGTCCTCGCGCACGATCACCGCCATGCCGATGCCGCAGTTGAAGGTGCGGGCCATTTCGCCCGGATCGATCGATCCCTGTTCCTGCAGAAATGCCATCAGGTCCGGCTGGTCCCAGGCACCGGCGTCGATCATTGCACGGCATCCTTCGGGCAACACGCGCGGGATATTTTCCAGCAGCCCGCCGCCGGTGATATGGGCGAGGCCGTTGATATGGCCTTCGCGAAGGAGCGGCAGCAGCGCCTTCACATAAATGCGCGTGGGCGCGATCAGGGCATCGAGCAGGCTGCGGCTGTCATCGAACGGCGCGGGCGCATGCATATCCCAGTTCTTGTCGGCGGCGAGGCGACGGACCAGCGAGAAGCCGTTGGAATGCACGCCCGAGCTTTCCAGCCCCAGAATGATGTCGCCCGGCGCAATGGCTTCTCCGGTAAGCTGCTCGCCGCGCTCGACCGCGCCGACGGAAAAGCCCGCCAGATCGTAATCGCCCGCCGCATACATGCCGGGCATTTCCGCCGTTTCGCCGCCGATGAGTGCGCATCCCGCCAGCTTGCAGCCGTCCGCGATTCCGGAAACGACCCGCTCGGCAACGCCCTGATCCAGCTTCCCGGTCGCGAAATAATCGAGGAAGAACAACGGCTCTGCGCCCTGCACGATCAGATCGTTGACGCACATCGCCACCAGATCCACGCCGATCGCGTCGTGCCGGTCATGATCGATGGCGAGCTTTACCTTGGTGCCCACGCCGTCGTTCGCGGCAACCAGCAGCGGATCGCTGAACCCTGCCGCCTTCGGATCGAAAAATCCGCCGAAACCGCCCAGATCGGCGTCCGCGCCGGGCCGCGCCGTGGCACGAGCGAGCGGCGCAATGGCGCGCACCAGCGCGTTGCCGGCGGCAATGGAAACGCCGGACTGTTCGTAGCTATAAGGGGCGGACGGGTCGTTTGTGTCGCTCATCCTTTGAGCGCCTAGCCAGATCGCGCTTGGAATTCCATGCTTCAGTCGCCAAAAGAGCGCCGATGCGTTTGCCCAGTCCCCCCCGTAAATGGATGATCGCCGCCGCGGCCACAGTGCTCGCCGGTTCCTCCGCGCTCGTCTACGCGCAGATCGAAGGGCCGGAGCGCGGCGTTCCACCGATCGCCTCCACCGGGGATTTCGAGGTGAGCGGGATCGAGGTGAACGTCACCGGCAAGGATGCAGAGGACGCGCGCCGCAATGGCTGGGCGGAGGCGCAGCGCCTCGGCTGGGCCAAATTGTGGGCGCGCACCCATGGCGGGCAGAAGTCCAGCCTGCCCGATTCGCGGCTCAACGACATGGTCTCCGCCATTGTAGTGGAGGAAGAGGAGATCGGCCCGCGCCGCTATGTCGCGCGCCTGGGTGTGGTGTTCGACCGGGCACGGGCAGGGCAGTTGCTGGGCGTCAGCGGCAAGGTGACCCGTTCCGCGCCGCTGATGATCATCCCGGTGACAATCAACGCTGGCGCGCCGATGGTGTTCGAACAGCGCACCGACTGGCAGCGCGCCTGGGCGCGTTATCGCACGTCCGAAAGCGCGATCGACTATATCCGGCCTTATGGCGGCGGCGGCGATTCGCTGGTGCTGACGGCGGGGCAGATCGACCGGCGCAGCCGTATCTGGTGGCGCGCCCTGCTCGATCAGTTCGGTGCGGCCGACATCCTGATCCCGATCGTGCGGATCGAGCGGCAGTGGCCCGGCGGCCCGGTGGAGGCGACCTTCACCGCGCGCTACGGCCCGGACAACACTTATCTGGAAAGCTTCGGGCTGCGCACGTCCGGCCCCGGCGGCATCGCCAAGATGATGGACGAGGGCGTGCGCCGCATCAATGCAATCTATGAGCGCGCCCTGGCCGCCGGCATGCTGGCACCGGACAAGTCGCTGATCGTGCAGGAACCGGTGGACGAGAGCGAGCTGATCGATCTCGAAGAACCGGCACCGGTCGTGGACAGCGGGCCGAGCCGGCCGGGTGACGACAACTATGTGCCCTCGATCGGCCCGCCCCCGCCAAGCGGTACAGCCGCGGCTACTCCGGCGGCAGCACCGTCGATGCAGAGCTTCAACGTGCAGTTCGCAACGCCCGATGCATCCGCCGTGACCGCCGCCGAGGCCGCGGTGCGCGGGGCACCGGGCGTGCAGGGCGCGACCACGTCCAGCCTGGCACTGGGTGGTACATCCGTCATGCGGGTGACCTTTGCCGGAGACCGCGATGCCTTGCGCGCGGCACTGGCGGCGCGCGGCTTCACCGTCCAGGATGCGGGCGGCGCGCTCAGGATCAGCCGCTAGGCGAGGCTGGCCCGGCGATGCGGCAGATCGCGCTTCCCCTGGACTGGTCCGCCGGTAGCGGCACGGAACTGATCGTTACGCCCGCCAATGAAGGGGCGGCGGGACTGATCGAAAATCACAGCTATTGGCCGCAGGGCGGCGTGATCCTCTCCGGACCGCCGCGATCGGGCAAGAGCCTGATGGCCGCGCATTTCGAAGTCAGCCACTCCGGCACTGCGATCGACGATGCCGATCAGTGGGAGGACGAGGCGCTGTTCCACGCCTGGAACGCGGCAAAGGGGGCGGGCAAGCCGCTGCTCCTTACCGCACGCACGCCGCCGGGCGAATGGGGCACCGCATTACCGGACTTGCGATCGCGCCTTGCCGCGATGCAACTGACCCAGCTGGCTGAGCCGGACGATGCGATGCTGGAGGGACTACTGCGGCTTCATCTGGCGCGCGCGGGAACCGGGGCGACCGACGAGACGCTCTCTTATATCGTGAAGCGCATCGACCGCAGCTACGCCGCGACCGAGCGATTCGTTCGCGAAGCCAATGCCCGCGCGCTGGAACAAGGCGGCCCGGTGGGCATGAAGCTGGCGCGCAATCTGTTCGAACATCAGGACGAGTTGGATATCTGAGATGGCTGAAAGCGACGCGAAGTTCCGGAAGACGCCGCCCAGCCCCAATCCGCCGGAAGGCGCGCGGCGCTACATCAACCGCGAACTCAGCTGGCTGAAATTCAACGAACGCGTGCTGGAGGAGGCCCGCAACCCCAGCCATCCGCTGATCGAGCGGCTGCGTTTCCTCTCCATCTCCGGTAGCAATCTGGACGAGTTCTTCATGGTCCGCGTCGCGGGCCTGGTCGGGCAGGTGGCGCAGGGGGTGGAGTTGTGCTCGCCCGACGGCCTGACCCCCGCCCAGCAGCTTGAGGCGATTTACGAACAGAGCGACCGGCTGATGCAGGCGCAGCAGCAGGCGTGGGAATTTCTCCGCGGCGCACTGGAGGAAGAGGGCGTCGCGGTGGTCATGCCGTCGTCGCTGGACGAAGAGGGCGCGGCCTGGCTGCGCGATCATTTCAATGATCAGATTTTCCCTATCCTGACGCCGCAGGCGCTGGACCCGGCGCATCCTTTCCCCTTCATTCCCAATCTGGGGCTGAGCATCGTGCTGGATATGAAGCGGCAGAAGGATGGTCGCTCGATCCGCGAACTGCTGATGATCCCCGCCGCATTGCCGCGCTTCCTGCGCGTGCCAGGGGGCGCGGCGCGATACGTTACCATAGAGGATACGGTGCTGTTCTTCGTGGAACGGCTTTTTCCGGGATATGATCTGATCGGATCGGGCACATTCCGCATCGTGCGCGACAGCGATATCGAAGTGGAGGAAGAGGCCGAAGATCTGGTCCGCTACTTCAAGAGCGCGATCAAGCGGCGGCGCAAGGGCCAGGTGATCCGGCTGGAGCTGAACGACAGCCTGCCCGATGCCGTGTCGGCCACGATCCGTGAGGATCTCCTCGTCGTCGGCTCCTCCCGCGCGCTCGTCCACGGATTTATCGGCATCAGCGATCTGGCGATCCTGTGCAATGAGGACCGGCCGGACCTGAAATTCCCCGCCTTTACCCCGCGCTTCCCGGAGCGCATCCGCGAATATGACGGGGATTGCTTCGCCGCGATCCAGGCGAAGGACATCATCGTCCACCACCCATATGAAAGCTTCGACGTGGTGGTCGCCATGATCGAGCAGGCGGCGTCCGACCCCGATGTGGTCGCGATCAAGCTGGCGCTTTACCGCGCGGGGCGCCAGTCGCGCATCATCCGTGCCCTGATTGACGCGGCGGAGGCAGGCAAGTCCGTGACGGCGGTAGTGGAGCTGAAGGCGCGCTTCGATGAGGAACAGAACCTCGCTTGGGCGGCGCAGCTGGAGCGCGCGGGCGTGCAGGTGGTCTATGGTTTCATCGAGTGGAAGACGCACGCCAAGGTCACCATGATCGTGCGTAAGGAAGAGGGCGGCTACCGCACCTACTGCCATTTCGGCACCGGCAATTATCACCCGGTCACCGCCAAAATTTACACCGATCTCAGCTATTTCACCGCCGATCCGGCTGCCGGGCATGATGCCGCGCAGCTGTTCAACTATATCACCGGCTATGTCGAACCGGGCGAGCTCAGCCGCATCTCGATCTCACCGGTCGATCTTCGGCAGGATCTGGAGGCGTTGATCGCGGCTGAAATGGCGAACGCCGCAGAAGGCAAGCCCGCTGCAATCTGGGCCAAAATGAACTCGCTGGTCGATGCGCAGATGATCGACCGGCTATATGAGGCAAGCCAGGCGGGCGTACAGATCGATCTGGTCGTGCGCGGCATCTGCTGCCTGCGGCCCGGCATCGCCGGCCTTTCGGAAAATATCCGCGTGAAATCGGTGATCGGGCGCTTTCTGGAACACAGCCGCATCTGGGCTTTCGCCAATGGCCGCGCGCTGCCCAATGACGGCGCAAAGCTGTTCATCAGCTCTGCCGACTGGATGCCGCGCAATCTGGAGCGGCGCGTGGAATATATGATGCCGATTGCCAACCCCACCGTGCATGACCAGGTGCTCGATCAGGTGATGGTCGCCAATCTGATCGATAATGAACAGAGCTGGGAAATGGATGGAGAAGGGCAGTATGAACGCGTCCAGCCGGAGGGCAAGCGCTTCAACCTGCACCAGTATTTCATGACCAACCCCTCCTTGTCCGGGCGCGGCAAAGCGCTCAAGAAATCGAAATCGGTGCCCAAGCTGCGGCTCGACCGGCGCAAGCCCAAGTGATCCTTCGCCGCAGCAAGGCCGCCGCCCCCGAAGCCGCGGCAACGCCCAGCATGCGATCGGCAGTGGTGGACATCGGCTCCAACTCGGTGCGACTGGTGGTGCATTCCGGCCATCCGCGCGCGCCCTCCATGATCTTCAACGAGAAGGTAATGGCGGGCCTTGGCGGCGACTTGGCGGCAACGGGCCGGATCGGCGAGGAATCGAGCGCGCGTGCGCTGCGTGCCCTCTCGCGCTTCCGCTTGCTGTGCGACCGGTTTGAGGTGGAGCGGGTGGACGTGATTGCCACCGCTGCGGTGCGCGATGCCGAAAATGGCGATCAGTTTCTGGAAGGCGCCCGCGCGTACGGGTTCGAACCGCGGGTGCTGAGCGGCGAGGAAGAGGCCTATTTCGCCGGCATGGGCGTGCTCGCCGCCTTTCCGGATGCCAAAGGTTGGGTCGGCGATCTGGGCGGCGGCAGTCTGGAGATTGCCCGGATCGGCAAGGGGCAGGTGAAGCAGGGCCTTTCGCTGCCCTTCGGCGTGCTGCGCGCCAAGCCGATCCTGGACAAGGGCGCGGGCGCGCTCGCCAAGCGCTTCGGCAAGGCCCTTGCCGAGAGCGATCTTGCCATCAAGGACAAGCCGATGCCGCTGTATCTTGTCGGTGGAAGCTGGCGATCGCTGGCGCGTATCGACATGGAGGCTGGCGACTGGCCGCTGCGCGTGGTCCATCATTATGAGATCGCGCCGGCGCGCGCCGTGAAGCTCGCCGATAGGGTTGCGGCCATGGACGCGGCGGAGATCGGCAAGGTGCCCGGCGTCGGATCGAGCCGCGTGCCTTATATGCGCGAGGCGAGCAGACTGTTGGCGCTGCTGGTGGAGCAACTGAAACCCAGTACCATCCTGATTTCCGCCTTCGGCGTGCGTGAGGGCACGCATTTCGACGCGCTGGACGCGCAGATGCGTAGCGCCGATCCTTTGCTCGCCGGAACAGCGGACATGGGCCGGGCAGAGGGGCGCTTTCCGCTGCACGGCATCGCGGTTGATGAATGGATCGCGCCCTTGTTCGAGAGCGACAGCGCCGAATGGCAGCGTCTGCGCCGCGCGGCCTGTAACCTTGGCGATGTCGCGTGGCGCGCGAACCCGGATTTCCGGGCCGAGCGTGGTCTTGAGGCGGGGCTTCACGGGAACTGGGTCGGCATCGACGGCGCGGGGCGCGAAATGCTGGGGCAGGCGCTTTATACCAGCTTCGGCGGGGGCACGTCGGTCTTTCCTGGCGGCGGCGCTCTGGCGGGGGCGAGAGCAATCGAACGCGCCATCGCCTGGGGCCTCGCCATGCGACTTGCGCAGCGGATCAGCGCCGGCATGGCCGCGCCGCTGAAGGAAAGCGGCATCCGGGTGGAGGGCGACCGGCTGGTCCTGAGCGCCACTGCCGACGCGCTGCTCTCCGAAACGGTGGAAAAGCGCCTTGGCCAGCTGGCGAGCTATATGGGGTTGGAGGCTGCGGTTCGGTGAAAAGAACGATGCGGCCTGGAAACCCAGCCCATAAGTCCTGAGCCTGTCGAAGGACGTTTATGCCTAACGCCGTACCTAATAGACGCCCTTCGACAGGCTCAGGGCTACGGAAATCGGAGAAAGGGGAGCTCCCTCAACCGCAATCGATGCCCGTCACCCGGTAATCCTCATCGTAGCGGATGTTCAGGCGGTCTTCGCGGAAATCCATCGTCACCATCATCCCTGGGCCGATCCAGCGCAGGCTCCGCGCGCCGCTAAGGTTCAGCGCGCGCTGGCCGAGTTCTTCGCTGGGTCGTTCACCGATCAGCTCGGCCGCAGCCTCCGCCTGGCAGGCGAAGCCGCCAGCCTCGTCCATCGGCACTTCGGCCGTCGTGTCGCCGGGCAGGCGGGCGCCATCCTGTGTCATCGCGCAGGCTCCCAGCAGGAAAGGGGCGAGGAGGATGACGCGCGTCATTCGCTGTCTTCCGTGCGCGTCATCTTCAGCTTCCCGTTCTTCACCGCGAAGGCAAGGCGGCCTTCGACCAAGTCCAGTGCATCGCGGCCGAACTGTTCGTAGCGCCAGCCTTCCAGCATCGGCATGTCATCGCGCTCGCCCGCGGCGAGCCGTTCTAGATCGCCCGCCTTGGCGATCAGGCGTGAGGCCACATCGATGTCGCGCGAGCGGATCTTGAGCAGCAATTTCAGAAGGTCCGCCACCAGCGCGCCGTCCTTGCCCGGCCCCTGCCGGTTCTTGCGATCGGGCATGTCGTCGGAATCGAGCGGCTCGGCCGATTGCAGCACCTTCATCATGCGGCGGCCGATGTCGTTATTTGCCCAAGCGCCGGACAGCCCGCGTTTCTTCGCTAGATCCTTCTGTTCGCGCGGGGGATGGCCGGCAATATCGGCCAGCGTCTCGTCCTTCATGATGCGCCCGCGCGGCAAATCCTTGTCCTGCGCCTCGCGCTCACGCCAGGCAGCCAGCGCCTTCAGGCGGCCCAGCACATCGGCCTTGCGCGACTGGATCTTCACGCGCTTCCAGGCTTCCTCGGGATCATTGGCGTAATTCGCCGGATCGGTCAGCCGCTCCATCTCTCCGTTCAGCCAGACGCCGCGGTTCGTCTCCTTCAGCTTCTCCAGCATCATCGGGAAGATTTCCGACAGATGCGTCACATCGCCGATCGCATAATCGATCTGCCGCTTGTCGAGCGGGCGGCGGCTCCAGTCGGTGAAGCGTGCGCCCTTGTCCAGCGTGTGGCCGAGCCATAGCGAAACAAGGTTGGAATAGCCGATCTGCTCGCCCTGACCCAGCGCCATCGCAGCGATCTGCGTGTCGAACATGGGATGCGGAGTTCCGCCGGCGTGGTTGTAGACGATCTCGACGTCCTGCCCGCCGGCGTGGAAGACTTTCAGCACGTCCTCATTGTGGACGAGGAGGTCCCACAGCGGTTTCAGATCGATGCCGTCGGCCAGTGGATCGATCGCGGCGGCTTCCTTGTCATCCGCGATCTGCACCAGACAAAGCAGCGGATAATAGGTGTTCTCGCGCATGAACTCGGTGTCGACGGCAACGAAATCGGCCTTGGCAAGACGCTCGCAAAGTTCGGCAAGCGGGGCGGACTGGGTGATCAGGGGATGTATTTTCATGAGTGTCGCAAGGCTTACACAGCTTAAGGTGGAGTGCCTAGTGGCATGCATGCAGTTCACCCCACTCCCGTAGCCCTGAGCCTGTCGAAGGGCGCTTATCGGATGCAGCGCTAGGAGGAGAAACGTCCCTCGACAGGCTCAGGACTTCCGGATTTGGCGCGCGCGCGGGGCGGGACGCTTGACATTATGCCCTCGGCCCTGTGTTAGCGCCCGCATATTGCGCAACACATCTGCGCCGATTTCAAACTATCCTGAACGGTATCACGCCATGCACGCCTATCGCACCCATAATTGCTCCCAGCTCCGCGCCGCCGATGTCGGTGAGACCGTCCGCCTGTCCGGCTGGGTGCACCGCAAGCGCGATCATGGCGGTGTGCTGTTCGTCGATCTGCGCGATCATTACGGCATGACGCAGATCGTCGCGGACGAAGATAGCCCGGCGCTGCCGATCCTAGATCGCTTGCGCGTGGAAAGCGTCGTCACGATCGACGGCGAAGTAAAGGCCCGCGCCGAAGGCACGATGAACGCCAACTTGCCGACCGGCGAGATCGAGGTCTTCGCGCGCGATGTGACCATTCAGTCCGCCGCGGACGAGCTGCCGCTGCCGGTGGCCGGCGAGCAGGAATATCCCGAGGACATCCGCCTTAAATATCGCTTCGTCGATTTGCGACGCGAGCGCGTTCATGCCAACATCATGCTGCGCAACCAGGTCATCACCTCGCTGCGCCGACGCATGACCGACCAGGGGTTTTCCGAATTTCAGACGCCGATCCTGGGCGCGTCGAGCCCCGAAGGCGCGCGCGATTATCTGGTGCCCAGCCGCCTGCATCCGGGCCGCTTCTACGCGCTGCCGCAGGCCCCGCAGATGTTCAAGCAGCTGCTGATGGTCGCGGGGTTCGATCGCTATTTCCAGATCGCGCCCTGTTTCCGCGATGAGGATCTGCGCGCCGACCGCAGCCCGGAGTTCTACCAGCTCGATTTCGAGATGAGCTTCGTGACGCAGGAAGATGTGTTTCAGGCGATCGAGCCGGTGCTGGCCGGCGTGTTCGAGGAATTCTCAGGCGGCAAGAGCGTGACGCCCGCCGGTGAGTTTCCGCGCATTCCCTATGCCGAAGCGATGCTGAAATATGGCAGCGACAAGCCCGATCTGCGCAACCCGCTGATCATCAGCGACGTGACCTCGCACTTCGAAAAATCGGGCTTCGGCCTGTTCGAGAAGATCGTGGGTGGCGGTGGCCGCGTGCGCGTGATCCCGGCGCCGAACACTGAAGGCAAGAGCCGCAAGTTCTTCGACGATATGAACGACTGGGCGCGCAAGGAAGGTTTTGCCGGCCTCGGCTATGTCACCCGCAAGGGCGGCGATTTCGGCGGGCCGATCGCGAAGAATCACGGGCCGGACAAGATGGCCGCGCTCTACGACGAGCTGGGCCTGGGCGAGAATGATGGCCTGTTCTTCGCCGCTGGCAAGGAAAAGGAAGCCGCCAAGCTGGCCGGTGCCGCGCGTACCCGCGTGGGCGAGGAGCTGGAGCTGATCGAGCAGGGCTGCTTCAAATTCTGCTGGATCGTCGACTTCCCGATGTTCGAATATGACGAAGACCTGAAAAAGGTCGATTTCAGCCACAACCCCTTCTCCATGCCTCAGGGCGAGATGGAGGCGCTGGAGACCAAGGATCCGCTCGATATCCTGGCCTGGCAGTATGACATCGTATGCAACGGCTATGAGCTGAGCTCGGGCGCGATCCGGAACCACCGTCCGGACATCATGTACAAGGCGTTCGAGGTCGCGGGCTACACGAAGGAAGATGTCGACGCGAACTTCTCCGGCATGATCGAGGCGTTCAAGCTGGGCGCCCCTCCGCATGGCGGCTCCGCTCCGGGCATCGACCGGATCGTTATGCTGCTCGCGGACGAGCCGAATATTCGCGAAGTGATCGCCTTCCCGCTGAACCAGCGCGCGCAGGATCTGATGATGGGCGCGCCCTCCGCGGTCAGCCCGCGCCAGCTGCGCGACGTGCATATCCGCTTGATGGAACAGCCCAAGGCGGAATCCGGAGAGACCACGCGCACCGATATTATCGGCGACTGATCCGTCCCTCCCATGGACAGCCGCGGCAACGCTCTGGCGCGGCCGCGGCGGCTTGCTTAAAAGCGCGGCATGACGATCGACTTGTCCGATTACGAACGCGGCGAGCCCCTGGCGGGCGACTATTCCTATGAGCTGAAAGATTTGCAGGATCGGCTTGCACGGCTGCAGGCGCGAATGATCGTGCACGGCAAGCGCGCGATCCTGCTATTGGAAGGCTGGGACGCGGCGGGCAAAGGCGGCATCGTCAAGCGCCTGACCGCCGGTCTCGATCCGCGCTATTTCGAAGTCTTCCCGATCGCCGCGCCCACCCCGCCGGAGAGGGAGCGTCATTTCCTCTGGCGCTTCTGGCGCGATCTGCCGGGCGCGGGCGACTGGTCGATCTTCGACCGGAGCTGGTACGGCCGTGTGCTGGTGGAACGTGTCGAAGGCTTTGCGAGCGAGGCGGAGTGGACGAGGGGCTTTGACGAGATCAACGAGTTCGAGGCGAGCCAGACCGATCTGGGCACGATCCTGATCAAGCTGTTCGTCCACGTGACGCAGGAGGAGCAGGACCGGCGCTTTATCGATCGCCTGGAAAAGCCGCATAAGCGCTGGAAAATCACCACCGACGATTTCCGCAACCGCAAGAAGCGCGGTGACTATCTGGCGGCAATGCACGACATGTTCGCGCGGACCGACACGCGCTGGGCGCCGTGGACCGTCGTCGACGGGAATGACAAGAAAGCCGCGCGCATTGCCGCACTGACCACGGTGGCGGATCGGTTGGACGCTGCTTTGCCAGTGGACTTTCCCGAGCTTGATAAACAGGTCGCCAAGGCGGCGAAAAAGGCGCTCGGCTGGGGCAAGAACGAGAAGGGCCGCGCGGAACCGAAATAGCTTTCCGACGCTTTGCTGGGATCAATCTCAGATCAGAAAGACCCCCATGCTCGGATCCATCATCGGCGCACTTATCGACAGGCAGGACGGCGATAGCGGCGTGGAAGGCGCTCTCTGGGGCGCTGTTGCCGAAAAAGCGGTGAAAGTTGTGTTCCCGGTAATCGTCACCTTTGCAATCGGCTATGCCGTGCAGAAGGGCGCGAAAGTGGCGTGGGAGAAAGCAACCGGGGAAGAGGCTTGAGGCTTTCGCCGCCTCCTCAAGCTGCTCCGCCAATGTTGTCGCCCGCGGCCGGATAGCTGATCGTCATCACTTCCCATTCTTTCGGGCCTGCGGGAAGCTGTACCACGCGCAGATCGCCCACCGCCGCGCGCCGCAGCGCTTTTGACAGCGGGCTGCTCCAGCCGATGCGGCCCGCGCCGGGGTCGGCTTCGTCATCACCGACCAGCGTCACCGTGCGGCGCTCATCGTCTTCGTCCGCCAGCTCAACCGTGGCGCCGAAATAGATGCGGCTGCGGTCCGGCTGCTCGGAAGGGTCGATTGGCTGAGCGCGCTTCATCTTTTTCGACAGGCGGTTCAACTGCCGGTCGATCTCACGCAGGCGCTTGCGACCGTAAATATAGTCGCCATTCTCGCTGCGGTCGCCATTGCCGGCGGCCCAGCTCACCGTTTCGACGAGCTTGGGCCGCTCGACCTGGAACAGCTCCTCATATTCCGCGCGCAGAGCCGCATAGCCCGCATGCGTAATCGGGTTGGTACGCTCGCTCATGGAAACGACGCTCAGTTTCCCAGATAATTGCTGATCGTGCGTGTCTTGCCGCTGCCGAAGCGCGCATGCTCAGGATAAAGCTGATCATACATGACCGCGTTTTCGAGCACGCGCTGGACATAGTTCTTGGTCTCGTAGATCGGGATTTCCTCGATCCATTTGACGATATCCACGCCGCCGTTTCTGGGATCGCCATTGGCACGGATGAACTTGTTCACGTTCCCCGGCCCTGCATTATAAGCCGCCACGGCCAGCGGATAATTGCCGTCATAATAATCGAGCATGCGCTGGAAGTAGCTGGAGCCGAGGCGGATATTGTAGCTGGGATCGCTGGTGAGCGCGCTCGGCGAATAGCTGAGGTTCTGCCGCCCGGCGACTTCGCGCGCGGTGCCCGGCATCAACTGCATCAGGCCGCTCGCCCCGGCATGGCTGCGCGCCTCCCGGTCGAACTGGCTTTCCTGCCGTGCGATGGCGTGGACCATCGTCCAGTTATAGGCTTCCTCGCCCGGCACCGGCACGGTGGGGAAGGCGAAGGGGATGAGGGCGTCGAGCTCGTTCACCCGCGCGTTCCGGCCCGCCATCACGGCAAGGTCGGGCCGCCCGAGATAGGTGGACAGGTTGACCGCGGCGAGATGCTCCTGCTCGCTCTTTGCCTCGTTGGCGATGGCGCGCAGGAAGGTCGATTGATCCTGCCAGCTGCCATATTGCCCGGCGGCCTGTGCGGCCATGTAGATCGGCCGGGAATCGGGCTTGCCCGATGCGGTCAGCTTGGCGACGTCTTTCGTCACCTTCGGGATTGGTCGGCCGAGTTTTTCGAGCGCGAGCTGGCCGTAGAAATGGTCGTAATATTTTGCGGCCTGCTCCCAATATTGGTTGGCCGCGGCCATGTCACCGGCCTGCTGGGAAGCCTTTGCCGCCCAGTAGAGGCCCTTGGTGATAGTCTGCGGTGAGCGTGCGGCAGCACCGTAAAGCGCAAACATGCGCGCGGCATCCTTGGGTCGGCCCAGCTTGTAATAAGCGGTCTGCCCGGCAAGCCAGGTGAGGCTGGTATAGTCGTCGCGCACGCCAAGCGGCTGCGCCGTGATGTCGGTGCCCAGCGGAAAGGCATCTTCGACGCGGCTGGCGATACGATAGGCCAGCTCGTTTTGGTTGTCGTTCTCCGCCGCACGTGCGTTGACGAGCAGCGTTTCATACCATTCCTCCGGGTCTTCCGGATAGCTGGCGAGGTTGGGACGATTGGCGAGAAGCTGGCGCGTTTCCCAGCTCTGGCCATTGGCGCGGCCATAGGTGGCGCGGTCGGTCAGGTAGCCCGGATCGCTGAGCGCGGCCTGATTATTGCGGGCCAGCGCCGAAGCGCGGTCCCCGCTACCGGTTTTGATCGCGAGGCGATCCATGAACAGCTGGCGCTTTTCGGGCGTCGCATAGGCAAGCAGATCGCCCGCATCGCCAGTCGCGCCCGCCCAAATTAGCGAATCGATGCGCCGGTCATAATCCTGCGGCGTGAACTGTGCGCCGAACATGCCGAGCAGCGTTGTCTCGGCGGTGTCCGACAGCGGGCCGCCGGTCCATGCCTTTCGCGCCCAGTCGAGCGCCCTCACGCGGTCTCCGCTATTGGCCAGCGCGATAGCGTATTGCGCGCGGCCGGTATTGGTCACCGGCTCGAAGCGCTGGAAGAATCCGATAAGCTGCGACGGCGAATAATTGCCCAGCTCGATCGATTGCTCGGCATTCTTGCGCATCCGCTCTTCACCTGGCCAGCCGGGATAGCTCATCAGGAAGCCGGCATAATCGGCAAAGCCCAGATTATCGCTCTGGCTCAGGGCCTTCCAACGCTGAAAGGCGGCAGGAATGTTGCCGCGGCTCGGGTCGGCAAGCTGCGCGGCTGCAGCATCCCACTGCTGCTGAAGCTGCGACGCAGCGGCGGGATCGAGCGGCTGAACCGTCGGCTGCTGCGGTTGAGCCGGAACAGGCGCCTGCTGCTGGACCTGCTGCGTCGGCGGGGTCCAGTCGATCGTGGACTGCGCCTGCTGGCCGGGTGCGGGCGCAAGCGGCTTGGGCTCGCCGAACTCCGGAGAACTGCGATAACCACCACCGGATTGCTGCGCGGCCTGCCGTGCAGCCGGCAAAAGCGAGGTTGGCGCACCACTCTTTCGCGCGGCAAAACTTTCCGGCACGAGCTGCTGCTGCGCGGAGGCGGGCACCATGGCGCTGGTGGAACAGAGGAGGGCGAGGGGAACGGAGAGACGCTTTACCATGCTGGACATGATAGGGCTTGGCTCCTTATCAGGCGCTGAACGGGGATGGCGGGCGCGAACTGCGCGCCGCGCCGTTGATCTTCATGCACTGCCCTTTCGGGAGAATCCGATCAATGTTTTCCGGCTCCATTCCCGCTCTGGTGACGCCCTTTCGCGACGGAGCGTTCGACGAGGAGGCGTTTCGCGCATTCGTCGAGTGGCAGATCGAGAGTGGCAGCCACGCGCTTGTCCCCTGCGGCACCACCGGAGAGGCGGCGACCCAGACGATCGACGATCACTTTAACGTCGTGCGCGTGTGCGTGGAGCAAGCGGCGGGCCGCGTTCCGGTGATCGCCGGCTGTGGCTCCAATGACAGCGCGGTGGCGCTCGTCAACCTGCAGCGCGCCAAGGATTCGGGCGCCGATGCCGGGCTGATGGTGCCGCCATATTATAACAAGCCCAGCCAGGATGGCATTCTGGCGCATTTCGAACATGTCGCGGCGGGCTGCGATCTGCCGATCGTGGTGTACAATATTCCGGGGCGCACCGCGGTCGACATTTCGGTGGAGACGATGGCGAAGCTTGCCGCGCTGCCGTCCATCGTCGGCGTTAAGGACGCTACTGCCGACATGGAGCGCATTCCGCGCCAGCGCATCGCCTGCGGCAGCGATTTCGCGCAGATTTCGGGCAACGACTATCTGGGGCTGGGCTTCATGGCGATGGGGGGGCAAGGCTGCATTTCCGTTACCGCCAATGCGGCGCCGAAGCTGTGCGCCGATTTCCAGAATGCCTGTCTTGCCGGAGACTATGCCCGCGCGCTGGAATTGCAGGACAAGCTCTATCCGCTGCACAGCGCGATGTTCTGCGACACCTCTCCGGGGCCAGCCAAATATGCGGTTTCGCGTGTGCGGCCGGATTTCCCCACTGCAGTGCGCCTGCCGATTCTGGAGCCGCGCGAGGAAGCCCGCCGCACGATCGACGCGGCGCTGGAACATGCCGGGTTGACCTGACCTTCTCCTCTCCCACAAGCGGGAGGGGGCAACAGATACGGATCCGTAAGTTCTGAGCCTGTCAGAGGCGCAGACGGTGCGCTGTATTCACGACGCTGCTCGTTCGGGAAAGGCGCCGTTCGGCAGGCTTGGCGCTGCGGTTTTCGATCGGCACCGAACTTTCCTGCCCGGATCGCAAACGCCCCTTCGCATTCGCTGCAACCTTCCTATATACGCCCCCTCCCATGGCCCGACCTCGCCCCACCACCTTCGATAAAGCCAAGACCGTCGCCGAGAACCGGCGCGCGCGGTTCGATTTCTTTATCGATGAAACGTTCGAGGCGGGAATTGCGCTCACCGGCACCGAGGTGAAGTCGCTGCGCTTCGGCGAGGGATCGATCGCCGAGAGTTTCGCAGAGGTGCGCGATGAGGAGGTGTTCCTGGTGAACGCCAACATTCCCGAGTTCAGCCACGGCAACCGCTTCAACCATGAGCCCAAGCGGCCGCGCAAGCTGCTGCTGCATGCCCGCGAGATCGAGAAGCTCTACGGCGCGGTGGCGCGCAGGGGCATGACCCTGGTGCCGCTGTCGATCTACTTCAATTCGCGCGGGCGAGCGAAGGTCGAATTGGCGCTCGCCAAGGGCAAGAAGGCCCCGGACAAGCGCGCGACCGAGAAGGAACGCGACTGGAAACGGGAACAGGGCCGCCTGATGCGTCAGCATGGCTGACGAAAAGCGCCCGCTGCATCATCGGCTGGGCATGAAAATGCCTACGCGTGACGAGATGGGGCGCAATCGCTTCCTGAAACCTTTCGCCGATCGCGTGATGCGGCCGGATCTGTGGCGTTTCACCCGCCGATCCGTGCCGCGCGGGATCGCGCTGGGCATGCTGGCGGGGTTCTGGATTCCGGTGGGACAGATCTTCGCGGCCGCGCTGCTGGCATGGCCGATCCGTGCCAATGTGCCGATCGCGGCGGCAACCACATTCATCACCAACCCGATCACCTATCCCTTCTGGGTCGTGGTGGCGAACAAGCTGGGGCGGTTTATCCTGCGCATCGATGCGATGACGGTGGGCGCGCCGCTCAACAATCAGGTGCAGAGCGAGTTCGGCCGCTGGCTAAGCTGGCTGTTGCGCGAGGCGGGGGTGACCGCTTTTGGCATGGTTGTGCTCGGCATCCTGTTCGCCTCGGTCGGCTATTTGCTGGCGAGCTTCGCCTGGCGTCTCAAGCAGGGCAAGAAACGGCGTGGGCGTCTGCGCGCCTATGCCATCCGCCGCCGGCAACGCGAGCGGGAGCGCGAACGCGCTGCCCAATAGAGGCCGGTGTTGCTCCTGCATCCGTTCAGCCTGGCGTAAACCGCCGTCGTTTATCGTCTGATTTTCGCCGTCCGCCGATTGGCAGGCCGCATGGCTTGCGCGGCATCGGTTCCCGGTTCATCGGGGCCGACAACAAAATAATTCACCGAGGATCGAATATGACTGCATTGCGCACCATGCTTCTTCTGGCCGCCGCTCCGCTGGCGCTGGCCGCAAATCCCGCCGCCGCACAGCAGGCCGGCGCGAACACTGAGTCCAAGGCCGAAAGCGCCTTGTCCGCCGATGCTGATGCCTCGGCAGAGGCGAACCGCGCCGATGGTAAGGCGGAAATCGGCGATTTCGGGTTCGATATGCAAGGCATGGACACCTCGATCCGTCCCGGTGACGATTTTTACGGCTATGCCAATGGCGGCTGGGCCGAAACCACTGCGATTCCAGCCGACAAGTCTAATTACGGCATGTTCACCGCGCTGGCGGATCTCAGCCAGGAGCGCGTGAAGAATGTGCTCGAGCAGGCGAAGATGGACCCGAACAGCCGCATCGGACGGGCTTTCTCTAGCTATCTCGATACCGACACGGTGGAGGCCAAGGGCCTCGCGCCGATCCAGCCCTGGCTGAGCCAGATCGATGGTCTGCAGAACAAGGAAGACTATGCGCTGCTGCTGGTCGATGCCGCCAAGAACGGCGTGCGCGGGCCGGTTGCGGGCTATGTCGGCCAGGACGACAAGAACCCCGACACCTACATTTTCAACATGTATCAGGCCGGCCTCGGCCTGCCCGACCGGGACTATTATCTGGGCGATTCCGAGCGTTTTCAGGACATCCGCACGAAATATATCGCGCATCTGACGAAGATGTTCGAACTGGCGGGTGAGGACAATGCCGCCGCCCGTGCGCAGGGGGTGTTCGATCTGGAGAAGAAAATCGCCGAGGTGCACTGGAACAAGGAAGACAGTTCCGACGCCACCAAGACCTATAACAAGATGAGCGTGGCCGATCTGCAGGCGATGGCACCCGGCCTCGATCTTGCCGCGATGCTGCAGAAGACCAGCCCCAAGATTCAGGAACTGATTGTGGCGCAGCCGAGCGCGGTGCAGGGCATCGCCCGCATCATCGGCGATGCGGACATGAGCGTGCTGAAGGATCAGTTGATGATCCGCAGCCTCGACAATCTGTCGGACGTTCTGCCCGAAGCGATCGCTAATGAAAGCTTCGATTTTTACGGCACCACGCTGAACGGCACGCCCGAGCGCGAAGTGCGCTGGAAGCGCGGCGTTGGTTTCACCGAGGACGTGCTGGGCCAGGAAGTCGGCCAGGAATATGCCGCGCGTTACTTCCCGCCGGAAACCAAGGCGGCGATGAACAAGCTGGTCGACAATGTGCTCGCCGCGATGGGCCGCCGTATCCAGGGTCTGGAATGGATGCAGCCCGAAACCAAGGAGCGCGCGCTGGCCAAGCTCGCCAACTTCACGGTGAAGGTCGGCTATCCCGATCGCTGGAAGGACTATGGCGATCTGGAAATCACGTCGGACGACCTGTTCGGCAACCAGATCCGCGGCAACAACTGGCAATATGCCGACAATATCTCAAAGCTCGGTGAGCCGATCCGCCGCTGGGAATGGGGCATGCTGCCCGAAACCGTCAACGCTTACGCCAATTTCGGCATGAGCGAAGTGGTGTTCCCGGCCGCAATCCTGCAGCCGCCCTTCTTCGATCCCAATGCCGATCCGGCGATCAACTATGGCGGCATCGGCGCAGTGATCGGCCATGAGATCAGCCACCATTTCGATGATCAGGGCTCGAAATATGACGAGAACGGCCGCCTGTCCGACTGGTGGACGCCCGAAGACGTCGCCGCGTTCGACAAGGCGACCAAGGCGCTCGTCGCCCAGTATGACGAATATGAACCGCTGCCCGGCGAACATGTGAAGGGCGAGTTCACGCTCGGCGAGAATATCGGCGACCTTGCCGGCCTCACCGTGGCCTATGACGCCTATCGCCATTCGCTGAACGGCAAGGAAGCTCCGGTGCTCGACGGTCTGACCGGCGATCAGCGCTTCTTCCTCGGCTGGGCGCAGGTGTGGCGCCGCAATTATCGCGAGGCCAACCTCTCGCAGCGGCTCAACACCGATCCGCACAGCCCGTCGCAGCAGCGCGCATGGGTCGTGCGCAACCTTGACAAATGGTATGACGCCTTCGATCCGCAGCCTGATAGCAAGCTCTATCTCGCACCGGATCAGCGGGTGCGCATCTGGTAAGGAACTGATTTGAACGACGGGGGAGCCAAGGCAGCGACAAGCGGTTTCGATGCCGCGGCCCGGCTCCCCTTATCCTTGATGGTGGGCGGCGCGCTGGCGCTGTCCGCCTTTTGTTTATGGGCCGCAACGGACAGCGTCGTGCTGGCCGCCGGGCTTGTTGCGGGCATGGCGTGCCTGGGCGCGTTTGCGCTGCTTTTCCGCCAGAATGTGGACCATGCCCCGCGTCAGGACGTGCTGCCGCCGGATTGGTCCGTCACCCATGCCGCCGCCGACTTCGCCGATTTCGGCTTGGCTATCACGGACCGTGCCGGGCGCTTGGTCTGCGCCAACGATCTCTATTCTCGCTGGATGGGTGGGCCGCGTCCACCGGCGGCGCTCCAGTTCGACGGTAAGGGTGCCGAAGACATCGCCGCCGCGCTGCGCGCCGCCTGGCGCGATGGCCGCTCCGAATTGCCGATGCTGTCGCGCGGCGCCGCCGAATATCGCGTGGCGCTGCGCCGGTCGGGCGCGAGCGACGATTATATGGTCTGGCAGTTCGAGCCGTTTCTGCGCCGCAGCCTTGCAGTGGAAGCGGCCGAGCTCGTTTCCGGCAATCTGGGTGATCTGCTCGCCCGTTCCGGCCTCATGGCGGTCACGCTTGGCCCCGAAGGCCGGATCCGCGCCTGCAATAGCGCCTTTGCCCTGCGCGCGACGGGCGACGGCGCGGCAAACCTGACGGGACGCGATTTCGCATCCTATCTGCGGTCGGACGAACGCGGCGCGATCTTTTTCGAGACCGAAGGGCGGCGCGGCGTGCCGCTGCGGCTGGTCCATCTGCCGATCGAGGCGGACCGGGATGATGGCCCCGCGCTTGTTCTGCTGCGCGACGATGACGGCGCGGTTCATGATCGCACGGCCGCGCTTGCGCATGTCGAGAACCTGCTCGCCAATCTGCCGCTGGGCCTTGCCCTGCTGGACCGCGACGGGCGCTTCCTGTTCGCCAATGACAGCTTTGCGAAAATGGCCGGCCTCGCCGATGGCAGCCTGCCGCCATACCCGGGCGATCTGGTGATCCGCGAGGACAAGGGCGCGCTGGCCGATGCGGTGCGCCGCCATGCCGGTGGCCAGCTGACGAGCGGAGACCTGGCGGTGCGCCCGCACGGACGGCCGGACGAGGTGCTCTCACTTACGCTTTCGGGCGTGCGCGGTCTCGGCGAGGCCGCGGTCATGCTTTCCCTCAAGGATTCGGGCGAGGAGACCAAGCTGAAGCGCCAGATCGCGCAGCAGACCAAGATGGAAGCGGTCGGCCAGCTGGCGGGCGGCGTGGCGCATGATTTCAACAATATCCTGACCGCGATCATCGGCCACTGCGATCTGATGCTGCTGCGCCTGACGCCGGGCGACAGCCATTATGACGACATTCAGCAGATCAAGAACAACTCCAATCGCGCCGCCAGTCTGACGCGCCAGCTGCTCGCTTTCTCGCGGCAGCAGACGCTGCGCCCGCAGGTGTTGCAGCTGCCCGATCTGGTCTCCGACGTATCGAACCTGCTGAAGCGTCTGCTGGGCGAGCAGGTGAAGCTGGAAGTGCGGCATGGGCGGGGCCTGGGGCCCGTGCGCGCCGATCCGGGGCAGCTGGAACAGGTGATCGTGAACCTGGGCGTTAACGCGCGCGATGCGATCCTCGATGCCGTGCGCCGCTCCGGCGCGAAGAACGGCACGGTGACGATCGAGACCGCCGCCGTCGGCCCCGCCGATGTGCGCGCGATGGAGAGCGATGTGTTGCCGGAAGGGGACTATATCCGCCTCTCGGTCACCGACAGTGGCACCGGCATTCCGAAGGATGTGCTGGGCAAGATTTTCGAACCCTTTTTCACCACCAAGGAAATGGGGAAGGGCACCGGCCTTGGCCTGTCCACCGTGTACGGCATCGTCAAACAATCGGGCGGTTATATCTTTGCGCGCAACGTGAAGGGCGGCGGCGCGCGGTTCGAGGTGTTTCTGCCGGTGCATAAGACCGCGCGGGGCGAAACCGGACGGCGCATCGAAAAGGCGCAGGAAAAACCGCAGGACACCTGGGGCACCGGCACGATCTTGCTGGTGGAGGATGAGGACATGGTGCGCGCCGTGGCCGAACGCGCGCTCACGCGGCAGGGCTACACCGTGGAAACCGCGAGCGATGGGGAGGAAGCGCTGGAGATTTTCGCGCAGGGCCGGGCCTATGACTTGATCGTGTCGGACGTGGTGATGCCGAACATGGATGGCCCCGCCATGGCGCGTGAATTGCGCAAGAAGCGGCCCGATCTGCCGATCCTGTTCATGTCCGGCTATGCCGAGGAACAGCTACGCCAGAGTATCGATCTCGACAATGTCGCCTTCCTGCCCAAGCCCTTCAGCGTGCAGCAGATCGCCGAAGCGGTGGGCGATGTGTTGCGGAAAGAACGGGCGAGAAAGTAGTCCTTCGCGGCCTGCGCCCCATTCGTATGTTCCCTACTTGTTCTGTCCGAACAAATACGGTACAGCGCAAAAACTGCCGTCGCGCCGACGGCATTGCTGAACCAGTGCAGGGGACGTGATATGGCCGCCAAACTCAAAGTCATCGAATCGAACGAAAGAAAAAGCGACATGGACCGCGAAAAGGCACTCGACGCCGCGCTGGCGCAGATCGACCGCGCCTTCGGCAAGGGCTCGGCAATGAAGCTGGGTAGCCGTGAGGCGATCGAGATTGAGGCAATCTCCACCGGCTCGCTCGGCCTCGATATCGCACTCGGCATCGGCGGCCTTCCCAAGGGGCGCATCATCGAAGTTTACGGCCCGGAAAGCTCGGGCAAAACCACGCTGGCGCTGCACACGGTGGCCGAATGCCAGAAGAAGGGCGGTACCGCGGCGTTCATCGATGCCGAGCACGCGCTTGATCCGGTCTACGCCAAGAAGCTGGGTGTGGATATCGACAATCTCATCGTCTCGCAGCCAGACACGGGCGAACAGGCGTTGGAGATTTGCGACACGCTGGTGCGCTCCAACGCGATCGACATTCTGGTGGTCGATTCGGTGGCCGCGCTGGTGCCCCGCGCGGAGATCGAGGGCGAGATGGGCGATAGCCATGTCGGCCTGCAGGCCCGGTTGATGAGCCAGTCGCTGCGCAAGCTGACCGGCTCCATCTCCAAATCCAAATGCATGGTGATCTTCATTAACCAGCTGCGCATGAAGATCGGCGTGATGTACGGCAATCCGGAGACGACCACGGGCGGCAACGCGCTGAAATTCTACGCCTCCGTGCGCCTCGACATCCGCCGCACCGGCCAGATCAAGGACCGTGACGAAGTGGTCGGCAACGCCACGCGCGTGAAGGTGGTGAAGAACAAGGTTGCCCCGCCGTTCAAGCAGGTGGAGTTCGACATCATGTATGGCGAGGGCATCTCCAAGATCGGCGAGATCATCGATCTGGGCGTGAAGGCCGGCATCGTCGAGAAAGCGGGCGCCTGGTTCAGCTATGACAGCACCCGCATCGGCCAGGGCCGCGAGAATGCGAAGAACTTCCTGCGCGAGAACCCGGAGATGCTCGAAAAGCTGGAAGCGCAGATCCGCGGCAAGAAGGACGATGTCGCCGAAGAAATGATGGTCGGCCCCGACGCCGACTGACGGGTCCTCATGCTCCCCCCGTATCCTAACCGTTGCGACCTTTCGGACAGCCGTTAGGGTCTGCGGTGCGATACGGAGGGAAGCGAACATGATGAAGTTGAACATGATGCGGGGCAGCCCGGCTCTCTCGCGCCGCCGCCTTATGGGCTCGATGGCGCTAGGCTCCGCGGCGCTCGCGTCCGCGCCGCTGACGGGCCTTCGTGCGCAAGCCGGCGCGGCCGCTGAACTGGAGCCTATCACCGGCGGCGCTATCCCGATCGGACGTGCGGAACGCGCCGAGCGATTGAAACGCGCGCAGGCTTTGATGGCAGCCAACGACATCGGCGCGATCCTGATCGAGCCCGGGGCCAGCCTCGTCTATTTTACTGGCGTGCGCTGGTGGCGCAGCGAACGGCTGACCGCCGCGATCATCCCGGCCAGTGGCGATCCCATCATCGTCACGCCCTTCTTCGAACGTCCCTCGGTTGCCGAGTCGCTTGGCATCGACGCCGACATCCGCGTCTGGCAGGAGGATGAGAGCCCGACCCGATTGGTCGCCCAGGTCCTCACGGAACGCGGCCTCGCCGATTCCCGCATTGGCATCGAGGAGACCGTCCGCTTCTTCGCCTCCGATGGGCTCGCCCAAGCGCTTCCGAAGGCCCCTCTGGTTTCAGCCGCTCCCGTCGTGCGCGGTTGTCGCATGCGCAAGACGCCCGCTGAGATCGCGTTGATGCAGATAGCGAACGACGTGACGCTCGCGGCCTATCGCTACGTCTATCCGCGGATCGAAGAGGGCATGGGCCCGGCGCGAATCGGCGCGATGATGGATGAAGCCACGCGCGCTCTGGGCGGCCGCGATCCCTGGTCGCTGATCCTGCTCGGTGAAGCATCGGCCTATCCCCATGGCAGCGGCAAGCCGCAGCGCGTGGAACGCGGTGGCATCGTCCTCATGGACTGCGGCTGTTCGGTCGAGGACTATCAGTCGGACATTTCACGCACCTTCGTTTTCGGTCCCGACCCGACCGCCGAGCAGGCCCGCGTCTGGAACGAGGTCGCTCGCGGACAGCAGGTCGCGTTCGATGCCGCCCAGCTCGGGGCCCCCGCCGGATCGGTCGACGATGCCGTCCGCGCTTATTACGTATCGCTCGGCTACGGCCCGCGCTACGAACTGCCGGGCCTCTCGCACCGCACCGGCCACGGCATTGGAATGGAAGGCCATGAACCGGTGAACCTCGTCCATGGCGAGCAAACAACTCTCGCAGAAGGCATGTGCTTCTCAAACGAACCGGGCCTCTACGCCCCCGGCCAATTCGGCGTGCGCCTGGAAGATTGTTTCCACATGACAGCCACCGGCCCGGAATATTTCACCCAGCCGCCGCCATCCATCGACCAGCCCTTCGGATGAGGCGGCAACAAGGGCCGCAGTAGAAGTTCCCCGATCGAAACTGAGGCCGAGCCGTTTCGCTTGAGCGCGCCCCGCTGCCCGCTTACATGGGCGCTATGACATCGACCAACGACATCCGCCGCAGTTTCCTCGATTATTTCGCCGACGCCGGGCATGAGCGCGTGCCCTCCGCGCCGCTGGTGCCGCATAACGATCCGACGCTGATGTTCGTGAATGCGGGCATGGTGCCGTTCAAGAATGTTTTCACCGGCCTGGAATCGCGGCCCTATGACCGGGCGACCAGCGCGCAGAAATGCGTGCGCGCGGGCGGCAAGCATAACGATCTCGACAATGTCGGCTACACCGCGCGGCACCACACCTTCTTCGAGATGATGGGCAATTTTTCGTTCGGCGATTATTTCAAGGAACAGGCGGTCGAGCATGCCTGGACGCTGGTGACGAAGGAATGGGGCATCGATCCCAGCCGCCTGACCGCCACCGTCTATCACACCGATGATGAGGCGTTCGATCTCTGGCGCAAGATCGCGGGACTGCCGGAAGATCGCATCATCCGCATCGCCACCAAGGACAATTTCTGGGCGATGGGCGACAATGGCCCCTGCGGCCCGTGCAGCGAGCTGTTCTACGATCATGGCGATGAGATCTGGGGCGGCCCGCCCGGAACGCCGGAAGAGGATGGCGACCGCTTCGTCGAAATCTGGAACCTAGTCTTCATGCAGCACCGGCAGGAAGAGGGGGAGATCGTCGGCGATCTGCCCAAGCCTTCCATCGACACCGGCATGGGGCTGGAGCGTGCCGCGGCGGTGATGCAGGGCGTGCACGACAATTATGATATCGATCTGTTCAAGACACTGATCGCCGCGTCGGTGGACCTCACCGATCAGCCGGAAACGGACGAAACGCGCGCCAGCCACCGCGTGATCGCGGACCATCTGCGCTCGGTGAGCTTCCTGATGGCGGACGGCGTGCTGCCCGCCAACGAAGGGCGCGGCTATGTGCTGCGCCGGATCATGCGCCGCGCCATGCGCCACGCGCATCTGCTGGGTGCGAAGGACCCGCTGATGCACCGGCTGGTGCCGACGCTCGCTTCCGAAATGGGCGCGGCCTATCCCGAACTGATCCGCGCACAGCCGCTGATCCGCGAAACGCTGGAGCGCGAGGAAACGCGTTTCCGCCAGACGCTGGAGAAGGGCCTGCGTCTGCTGGACGACGCCACCGAAGACATGGCCGAGGGCGCCGAACTTCCCGGCGAGACCGCTTTCAAGCTCTACGATACCTATGGTTTCCCCTATGATCTGACCGAGGATGCGCTGCGCGCCCGCGGCTTGACGGTCGACCGCGCCGGCTTCGATGCCGCCATGGCCGAGCAGAAGAAGGCCGCGCGCGCCGCCTGGAAGGGTTCGGGCGAGAGCGCCGACAGCGAAGTCTGGTTCGACATTGCCGAGCGTGAGGGCGGCAGCGAGTTCATCGGCTATCAGGCGACCGAGGGGGAGGGCACCATCGTCGCGCTGGTGAAGGATGGCGCGGAAGTGTCCGAACTGTCCGAGGGCGATCGGGGTGTGATCCTGACCAACCAGACGCCCTTTTATGCCGAAAGCGGCGGGCAGATGGGCGATAGCGGGCGCATTTCCGGTCCCCATGATTTCGCGGCCAGCGTGAGCGACACGTCCAAGCCGCTCGGGCGGCTCCATGCGCATCATGCGACGGTGGAAAAGGGCACGATCAAGATCGGCGACGGCGTGCAGATGCTGGTGGACGGCGAACGGCGCGACCGGCTGCGCGCGAACCACAGCGCGACGCATCTGCTGCACGCGGCGCTGCGTGGACGGCTGGGCGAGCATGTGACGCAGAAGGGCAGCCTGGTGGCGCCCGAACGGTTGCGGTTCGACTTCTCTAACCCCACAGCGCTGAGCGATGAGGACATCGCCGCGATCGAGGCCGAGGTGAACGAGGAAATTCGCGCCAACGATCCGGTGACGACGCGGCTGATGTCGCCCGACGACGCCGTGGGGGCTGGGGCGCTGGCGCTGTTCGGCGAAAAATATGGCGACGAGGTGCGCGTGCTTTCGATGGGCCGCCAGACCGACAAGCACTATTCGATCGAGCTATGCGGCGGGACGCATGTCGATGCGCTGGGCGATATCGCTTTGTTCAAGATCGTCGGCGAGAGCGCGGTGTCGAGCGGTGTGCGCCGGATCGAGGCACTGACAGGAGAGGCCGCGCGGCAATATCTGACGGGGCGCGAGGCCATGCTGCGGCAGGCGGCATCCGCGCTGAAGGCGGCCCCCGAAGAGGTGGCCGAGCGCGTGGGCACGCTGGTGGCGGAACGCCGCCGGCTGGAGGCCGAGCTGGCCGAAGCGAAGAAGCAGCTGGCGCTCGGCGGAGGCGGTGGATCGTCTGCCGGGCCGGAGATCGAGGAAATTGCGGGCACCAAGTTCCTCGGCCAGGCGCTGGACGGCGTCGATCCGAAGTCACTGCGCTCGATCCTCGATGACATGAAGGACAAGCTTGGCAGCGGCGTTGCGGCGCTGGCGGCGGTGAATGAAGGCCGTGCGGCGTTCGCGGTGGCGGTAACCGACGATCTGACCGAAAAGTTCGACGCGGTGGCGCTGGTGCGCGCGGGCGTGGCGGAGCTGGGCGGCAAGGGTGGCGGTGGCCGTGCCGACATGGCGCAGGGCGGGGGACCGGACGGCGACAAGGCCCCTGAGGCGCTCGACGCGGTGCGCGCCGCGCTGAAGGGCTGATGACGCTCCCGCCGGACGGCAATATCGTCATCCTGACCGGCGCAGGTATCAGCGCCGAATCGGGGCTCGATACCTTCCGCGATTCGGGCGGGTTTTGGGAACGGCACCGCGTGGAGGATGTCGCGACACCGGAAGCGTTCGCGCGCGATCCCGATCTGGTGCTGAATTTCTACGATGCGCGTCGCAAAGGCGCGGCGGGCGTGGAGCCCAATGCCGCGCACCGCGCGCTCGCCCGGTTGCAGCGCGAATGGCAGGGCGGGCTGTTGCTCGTCACCCAGAATGTCGATGATCTCCACGAGCGGGCAGGCGCGGACCCTCTGCATATGCATGGGGACCTTGCGCACGCCTGGTGCACCACCTGCGATGCGCGGCTGAGGATCACGCAGGATCTGATCGGCCGTCCCGCCTGTCCGGAATGCGGCGCGGCGGGATCGCTGCGGCCCGATGTCGTGTGGTTCGGCGAGATGCCGTACGAGATGGACCGCATTTATGCAGCGCTTGGCGCGGCGGACCTGTTCGTCTCGATCGGCACCAGCGGCGCGGTCTATCCCGCGGCCGGCTTCGTGACCGAAGCACGCGGCGCGGGTGCGCGCTGTCTGGAACTCAATCTGGAGCCGAGCCAAGGCACGCATTATTTCCATGAGGCGCGGCATGGGCCCGCGGGGCAGATCGTGCCCGAATGGGTGGACGAGGTGCTGGGGCAATAAGAAAGGGCCGCGAATCGCTTCGCGGCCCTTTGCTGTTTGGATTCACCAAAAGCGTCAGAGCTTTTCGGTCAGCTCCGGCACGATCTTGAACAGATCGCCGACGAGGCCGAGGTCCGCGACCTGGAAGATCGGCGCGTCTTCGTCCTTGTTGATCGCGACAATGGTCTTCGAATCCTTCATGCCCGCAAGATGCTGGATCGCGCCGGAAATGCCGATGGCGATATAGCATTCGGGGGCGACGATCTTGCCGGTCTGGCCGACCTGATAGTCGTTGGGCGCATAGCCCGCATCGACGGCGGCGCGGCTGGCACCGACACCGGCGTCCAGCTTGTCGGCGAGCGGATCGAGCAGTTCGTGGAAGCTTTCCTTCGAACCGAAGGCGCGGCCGCCGGACACGATCACGCTTGCGCTGGTCAGTTCCGGACGGTCGCTCTTGGCGAGGTCCTGGCTGACGAATTCGCTGCTGCCGTTGCCGGTAGGGCCGGACACGGCTTCGATCTCGCCCGAGCCGCCTTCGGCTTCGGCCTTGTCGAATGCGGTGCCGCGCACGGTGACGACCAGCTTTTCGTCCGTGGACTGGACGGTCGCGATGGCATTGCCGGCATAGATCGGACGGGTGAACGTCTTGTCGCCTTCGACTGACAGAATGTCCGACACCTGCATGACGTCGAGCAGCGCGGCGACGCGCGGTGCGATGTTCTTGCCGTTGGTGGTGGCGGGCGCGACGAAGGCATCGTGCGAACCCATCTGATCGGCGGCGAGCGCGGCCACCGCTTCGGGCAGCATATGCGCATAGGCCGGATCGTCGGCGACATGGACCTTGCCCACGCCGGCGATCTTCGCGGCCTGCTCACCAACCGCAGCGCAATCGCTGCCGGCGACGAGGAGGTGCACTTCGCCCATCTGCGAGGCTGCCGTGACGGCGGCGAGGGTAGCGTCGTTCACCGACGCATTGTCATGTTCTACGAGAACCAGGGTTTTCATATCAGGCAACTCCCAGTGCTTTGAGCTTGGTGACCAGCTGGTCCACATCCTCGACCTTGATACCGGCCTGGCGGACGGGCGGTTCGGAGACATTGGTGGTCTTCAGCCGCGGTGCGATGTCGACGCCGTAATCGGCGGGCGATTTGGTATCGAGCGGCTTCTTCTTCGCCTTCATGATGTTCGGCAGCGATGCATAGCGCGGCTCGTTCAGGCGAAGATCGGTGGTGATGATGGCGGGAAGCTGCAGCTTCACCGTTTCCAGGCCGCCGTCGATCTCACGCTTCACGGTGACGCTGTCACCTTCCAGCTCGACCGTGTTGGCGAAGGTACCCTGCGGACGATCCATCAGCGCCGCCAGCATCTGGCCGGTCTGGTTCGAATCGTCGTCGATCGCCTGCTTACCGAGGATGATCAGGCCGGGCTCTTCTTCCTCAGCCACCTTCTTCAGCAGCTTGGCGACGCCCAGCGGCTCCACCTCGTCATCGGTTTCGATCAGAATGCCGCGGTCAGCGCCCATGGCGAGCGCGGTACGCAGCGTTTCCTGCGCCTTGGCCGGGCCGATGGAAACGACCACGATCTCTTCGACCTTGCCGGCTTCTTTCAGGCGAATGGCTTCTTCGACGCTGATTTCGTCGAACGGGTTCATCGACATTTTGACATTGGCGAGATCGACCCCGGAGCCGTCGGCTTTGACGCGCGGCTTCACATTATAGTCGATCACCCGTTTGACGGGCACGAGGGCTTTCATGCGGTATCCTTTCCTTGAGAGCCAGCAGCTTTACGTTGACGTAAACGTTACGTAGCAGTTCGAATGACAGATTGCCACCCCGTAACGAGCGGGAGCGAGAAACGTTTCGCTGAAAAAGGGGGCAGCTAAGCGCGGCCGCGCGCCATACCGCTCGCCCGAAACGGGAACGGTCGGGCAAAGGCCGGTCCGGTGGAAGATTGTCCGGAGCAGATAGGAATGCGGGCCGGAAGCGACCAACTCGCCTCCGACCCGCAAGAATGCATGTGATGATAAGGTCGGGCGCGCTTATGCGGCTTCCTTGACCTCCGCGACGATCTTCTTCGCGGCATCACCGAGATTGTCGGCGCTGACGATCGGCAGACCGCTATTGGCGAGGATTTCCTTGCCCTTTTCGACATTGGTGCCTTCGAGGCGGACCACCAGCGGAACCGAGAGGTTCACTTCCTTGGCCGCCGCGACGATGCCGTCGGCGATGATGTCGCACTTCATGATGCCGCCAAAGATGTTGACGAGGATGCCCTTCACGGCGGGATCGCTCAGGATGATCTTGAACGCCGCGGTGACCTTTTCCTTATCGGCGCCGCCGCCGACGTCGAGGAAGTTGGCGGGGAAGGCGCCGTTCAGCTTGATGATATCCATGGTCGCCATGGCGAGGCCCGCGCCGTTCACCATGCAGCCGATGTCGCCGTCCAGCTTGATGTAGGCGAGGTCGTACTTCGAGGCCTCGACTTCCATCGGGTCTTCTTCGCTCTCGTCGCGCAGCGCTTCGACGTCGGGGTGACGGAACATCGCGTTCGAATCGAAGCTCATCTTGGTGTCGAGGACCAGCAGCTTGCCGTCCTTCGTTTCGACGAGCGGATTGATCTCGATCATCGCGCAGTCGAGCCCGGTGAAGGCCTGGTAGAGCTTCTTGGTGAGCGAGACGCACTCATCGGCCAGCGAACCCGAAAGCTTCAGCGCGTCGGCCGCCTTCTTGCCGTCTTCGTCGGTGAAGCCCTTGGCGGGATCGACGGTGATGGTGGTGATCTTTTCCGGGGTGTCGTGCGCCACCGTTTCGATGTCCATGCCGCCTTCGGTCGATACGACCATGGCGACCCGGCCCGAAGCGCGGTCGACGAGCATGGAGAGGTAATATTCCTTCTCGATGTCGACGCCGTCGGTGACGTAGAGGCGGTTCACTTCCTTGCCTTCATCGCCGGTCTGCACGGTGACGAGGGTGTTGCCGAGCATATCCTTGGCGTCCGAGCGCACATCGTCGATCGACTTGGCGAGCCGCACGCCGCCCTTGGCGCCTTCTTCCAGTTCCTTGAACGTGCCCTTGCCGCGGCCGCCGGCGTGGATCTGGGCCTTCACGACATAGAGCGGTCCTGGCAGCTTTTCGGCGCCTTTTACCGCTTCCTCGACGGTCATGGCCGGATAGCCGGTGGGGATGCCGATGCCGTATTTGGCGAGAAGCTCTTTGGCCTGATATTCGTGAATGTTCATGGGGAGATGTCCTTGGACCGGTTCGTTGGAATCGATTGTGTGCGGCTAAAGCATAGCCGGGCGGGCAAGGCTAGGGGGTAGGGTGCCGAAGCAGCACCCGAACAGCCCCTGAGTCAGGCGCAGCCTTCGACATATTGGATGGCCGGGCCGCCTGCAAAGATATGGTCCACCCGTCCGTCCGCGCCAACCTCGTAAACGATGCCGCGCGCCGACGGATCGTCGACATAGCCGCCTTCGCCGGGTGTCACGCCGTTCTGCCAGACGGAGAGATATTCTGCCGGGGCATCGACATATTTGTGCGGCTGCGCGGACAGGCGCGCGCCGAGCTTCGCCTTGATCGCGGAGGCGGGATCGCCGACGGTGAAGCCGTCCGGCGTGCGGATATCGGTGGGCCCGTCCAGTTCGATCCGGGAAAGTTTGCCCTGCTCGATCATCAGCAGCATGTTTTCCGGTGCCCGCTGCGGGCGGAACTGATCGCACTGTTCGGGCTCCGCGCCGCCGACATTTTGCGGGTTTGCATCGGGGCCGAGCGCCTCGACCACCTGGTCACGGGTCATGCCTATGCGCAAGGGCCCCCAGCCTGTGGCGGTAAGGGTGTTCGCATCTGCGGTTGCAGTAGCGACCGGAGCGGACTCCGCGGCAGCGGCACTTGTCGCTTCGGCTTCGGCTTCGGAGCCGGTGGCGGCGAAATTGCAAGCCGCGAGGGCCAGGGGCAGCAGCAGGCATGCGGCGGGGCGGCGCATCGGCAATGTCCCCTTAGCGCGTCACGGCGCAGATCGCGCCGGACGAAGTGACGACGCCCAGAACCTCCGGGTCCTGCAGGCCGCGCGTGATGCGAATGAATTCGTTGATCGAAATCTCGCCCGGCTTCTTGCCTTCGAACCCGTCCAGACTGGACAGGCGCTGGAGCTGGCGCAGCGACAGGCGATCGACCATCCGCTCGGACATGCAATCGGCCATGGGGTAGCTGAGGCCGAGATCGGTCAGCCCGTTGCGCACGCGCGTTTGCGGCGTTGCGCAGGCGGCAAGCGCCAGGGGCAGAAGGAGGGCGGGAACAACGGCCTTATGCATGGGGACACTCCAGAGGCCCCGATCCATTCCAAAGATCGAAGGGCGCTTCACGACAAAGCAAGATGCTAAGCCGGGAAGCGCCCTTCGACAAGCTCGGGACTACGGATTGATTGGTGACGGCGGCGTTCAGCCCTTCGCGCGTTCGATTGCTTCCAGGATGATCTGGCGTGCTTCCTCGGCATTGCCCCATTTGCCGACCCGGACCCATTTCTCGGGTTCCAGGTCCTTGTAGTGGGTGAAGAAGTGCTCGATCTGTTGCATCACGATTTCGGGCAGATCGCCGCTTTCGGCGATCTTGCGGTAATAAGGGAAGGTGCCGTCGATCGGCACGCACAGCAGCTTCTCGTCGCCGCCATGTTCGTCTTCCAGGTTCAACACCGCGATCGGCCGGGCGCGCACGACGCAGCCGGGCATGAAGGGCGAACGTGCGACGACCAGCGCGTCGAGCGGATCGCCATCGGGCGAAAGCGTGTGCGGTACGAAGCCGTAATTGGCCGGATAGCGCATCGGCGTGTGCAGGATACGGTCGACGAACAGCGCGCCCGATTCCTTGTCGAACTCATATTTCACCGGCTCGCCGCCGACCGGCACCTCGATGACGACGTTGAGGCTTTCCGGCGGATTGTCGCCGGTGGGGATCTTGCTGATATCCATGGAAGATGTCCTTACCCTGTAATGTCTTTGCGAGCGCCCCTAGCGGGTTGCAGTGCACAACGGCAAGGCGGCAATTGTGCTGGGCCGGCGCGGCGATGAGGCCCGCGCCCATGAAGCTCTGCCTCACCCCGGCTTGTGCCGGGGCGAGGAGGTGTTTCTCAAGAAAAGTCGCGCTTAGCTGGTGCGCGGCTCCAGCAGACGGTCGAGACCGGCCTCGCCCTCCACCGCCTTTTCCAGATAGGGATAGCGAAGGCCGTCATGATAATCGATGTCCACCGTGCGGTAGACATCGCCGCGCTTCACCAGAAGCGTGATCGGCTGCTTGGAATCCTTGGCTGCGGTCACCGCGTCCATGATGCCTTCCTTCGAATAGGCCTGGCCGTTCACCGCGACGATGGTGCTGCCATCCACGATCCCGGCGTTGAAGGCAGGGCCGTCCCACAAAGTGGAGGTCACCTCGCCGCTGTTCGAAAGGTTCACGCCCAGCGAGTAGAACAGGTTGGTGTAGTTGTAATTCTGCGCGCGGCCATCGTCGTAACTGTTGGGCTCATCCTTCCAGACCAGCTTGTATCCGGCCATGTTGATGCCGCGGACCGGCGATGGCTGATTGGGCTCGTACAGGCGCGTGCGCAGGAAGTTCGCCCAGTCGTAAGCGTAGACGCCGTTCAGCGTCTCCACGATCTCGTCGAAATCATAGGTCAGCTCGCCCCAGTCGCCGTCGGTCTTGCCGAAGAAAGCCTTGGCGAAATCATCGAGGCCCTTCTTGCCCCCGGTGCCCTCGCGGATGATCTCGTCGGCTTCCAGCCAGGTCAGCGCGCCTTCGACATAATAGTCCTCGCTCCTGCTGAGCGAGGAATAGGGCAGCGGACGGCGCGAATTGATGATCGGATCATGCGTCGTGTCCTCCACCGAGCGATAGGCGCGGCCCGGCTGGCCTTCGGAATAGTTGGCGGCATAGGTCGCGAACGCGTCGAGGAAGGTCTGCTTGGTCTGCAGGCCGGACCGCGCGGCGAGCACCCAGCCCCAGAACTGCGTCTGGCCTTCGTACATCCACAAAAGCGTATCCTGCATCGGCGTGCGATAATCGGGTGTCCAGAGGTCGGCGGGGCGGCGGAACTTGCCGTTCCAGCTATGGACCAGCTCGTGGCTCACCACATTATGATCCCAATCCATCGCTGCCCAGTCGGTCAGCGCGGTCGGCTCATACTGGTTCTCGGCCGAGCGATGATGTTCGAGGCCGATGCCGCCCATCCTGTCGGTCAGGGCGAGCAAAATGTCATAGTGATCGTAGTGGCGCGCCCCGAACAGCGCGTCGGACTCGGCCACCAGCTTGTTGAAATGGGCGAGGTTTTCGGGCGCCAGTTCCAGATATTTCGGCTTGTCGGCGATCGCGTCCAGCTTCACTTCGGGGTCGAGCGTCCACTGCTTGGCATATTTGCCCGCGAAGATCGGCGAATCGACCAGCGTCTCATAATCGACGACGTCCCACGTCACCGCATTACCGCCGCCCACTTTCTGGCCGTCGAGCGCGGTGAACACCGTCCAGTCGGCGGGGAACTGCACCGTCGGTTTCACCGCGATGCGGCGGGTATAGTGCCCCGCGGGATAGAAGCTCATCTTTTCCCACTGCAGGTTCAGCATCTCGGGCGTCATCGTGATGCGGCCCTCGCTGCCGTCGACCGGCGAGGTGTGGACGAAATTGGCGACCACATTTTTCGCGCCCTGCGGCACCGAAACGATGATCTCGTACACGTCCAGCGGATTGCGGGTCCATTCCAGCGTCTTGCCGTTCGCGGTGAACTGGAAGCCGCTGACAAGGTTGATCGGCCCGCGCGCGGCATGGTTGCCGGGCAGCCATTCGGGGAACAACAGATGCAGTTCGCGCGTGCCCGCGGTGACGGGGATCGTCTCCTGAACGCGGTAGATGCCGCGGGCGGTGTCCGTCGCATCGATGTTCAGGCCGATCGTGCCGCCGGGCCAGGGCGTGTCGGACGGCAGCGGCGTCTGATCGGAGAGCTGCGCCTGAACCGGTGCGCTGTTGCCCGCGGGACGCGGATCGGTCTGCGCGGCGGCCGGAGCGGTGATGGAAAGGAGGGCGACGGTGGCAAGAAGTGCTGTTTTCATGGAAGAAGGTGATGCCGGGAAAGCCATGCGCGGTCTAGGGCCGTTATTCTGTATCATTCCGGCTTTTCGACGAACCGCATGCACCGTCGGCCTCTCGCCGTGATCGATTCAGGAAACGTCGTGCCGGCGTAGCGCCGTTCCCCATCTTCCCCCGCCCTTCATATCCCGCTAACAGCCCGGCCCATGGCCAAGGCAGATCAAATTCACCCCGTGCGCGGCACGCAGGACATTTTCGGCGAGGAGCAGGAGCGCTTCGCGCATGTCGTTTCCGTGTTCGATCGCGTGCGGAGGCTTTACGGGTTCAAGGGCGTGCAGATGCCGGTGATCGAACCGACCGCGGTGTTCGCCCGCTCGCTGGGCGAGACGACCGATGTCGTCTCCAAGGAAATGTACAGTTTCGAAGATCGCGGCGGGGATTCGATCACGCTGCGCCCCGAGTTCACCGCGGGGATCGCGCGAGCGTTCATCTCCAACGGCTGGCAGCAGCATGCGCCGCTCAAGCTTGCCGCGCACGGGCCTCTGTTCCGGTACGAGCGCCCGCAAAAGGGGCGCTATCGGCAGTTCCACCAGATCGATGCCGAAATCATCGGCGCGGGCGAACCGCAGGCGGATGTCGAACTGCTGGCGATGGCCGATCAGCTGCTGCACGAACTCGGCATCGCGGACGGCGTGACGTTACAGCTCAACACGCTGGGCGACGGCGACAGCCGCGACGCGTGGCGCGCCGCGCTGGTGCAGCATTTCGAGGCGCATCGCGGCGAGCTTTCGGAAGATTCGCAGGAGCGGCTGGAGAAAAATCCGCTCCGTATCCTCGACAGCAAGGACCCGCGCGACCGGCCGATCGCCGACGCCGCGCCCGATATCGACGCCTATCTGACGGACGACGCCAAGCGCTTCTTCGAGGGCGTTTGCAGCGGGCTGGATGCGGCGGGCGTTGCCTGGACCCGCAACAGCCGCTTGGTGCGCGGCCTTGATTATTATCGCCACACCGCGTTCGAATTCGTCACCGATCGGCTGGGCGCGCAGGGCACCGTGCTCGCGGGCGGCCGCTATGACGGGCTGATCGAGAATCTGGGCGGCAAGGAAACGCCAGCCGTGGGCTGGGCTGCTGGGATCGAACGCCTCAGCATGCTGCTGACCGATTGGGGCAGCGAGGCAGTGGAGCTCTATCTGGTGGCCGAGGACAATGATGTCGTCCCCGCCGCTCTTCGCGCCACCCAGGCGCTGCGGCGCGAGGGCGTGAGCTGCGAAGCGATCGTCTTCGGTTCTCCCAAGAAGCGATACGACAAGGCGGTAAAGGCCAGCCCGCGCGCGATTATCAGCCTGCGCTCCGATAGCGATGGTTTCAGCGACAATGTGAAGGCCGAGGGCGACGAGCGTGCGTCCGAGATCGAAGCGATCTGGCAGCGCGTCCGGCCATCCCTGACACTATGAGCGCCATTTCCTCCGAACGCATCGCGCAGATCGAGGCGCGGTTTGCCGAGATGCAGGCGCGCATGGCGTCCGGGCAGCTCGAGGGCGAAGCGTTCGTGGCGATGTCCAAGGACTATGCCGAGCTGGAGCCGGTCGCGCAGGCTGCGGCGGAGGTGCGCCGGCTGCGCGCCGAGCTGAAGCTGCTCGAGGAAATGATGGCCGAGGACGGTCAGGACGCCGCTATCCGGGCGATGGCCGACGAAGAGGCGGAAACGTTGCGCGCGCAGATTCCGGCCGCCGAACATGCGCTGGCGCTGAAGATGCTGCCGAAGGATTCCGCCGATGCGCGTCCCGCGATGCTGGAAATTCGCGCAGGGACCGGCGGGGACGAAGCGGCGCTGTTCGCGGGCGATCTGTTCCGCATGTACTCGCGCTTCGCCGATCTCAACGGTTGGCGGGTCGAGCCGATCAGCGCCAGCAGCTCGGACGTCGGCGGCTACAAGGAAGTGGTCGCGTCCGTGACCGGGCAGGGCGTCTTCGCAAAGCTGAAATTCGAAAGCGGCGTGCACCGCGTGCAGCGCGTGCCGGTGACCGAGAGCGGCGGGCGAATCCACACCAGTGCCGCCACCGTCGCCGTGCTGCCGGAGCCCGAAGAGGTCGATGTGAAGATCGACGAGAACGACCTCAAGATCGACGTGTATCGCGCGTCCGGTGCGGGCGGGCAGCATGTGAACACCACCGACAGCGCGGTGCGCATCACGCACTTGCCCAGCGGTCTGGTCGTCACGCAGCAGGACGAAAAGTCGCAGCACAAGAACAAGGCCAAGGCGCTGAAGGTTCTTCGTGCGCGGCTCTACGAAGCGGAGCGCGAGCGCGCGGCGAGCGAGGAGGCGAGCGCGCGTAAGTCCATGGTCGGCTCCGGCGACCGGTCCGAACGCATCCGCACTTATAATTTCCCGCAAGGCCGCGTGACCGATCATCGCATCGGACTGACGCTGCACAAATTGCCCGAAATCGTGGCGGGCGATGCGCTCGGCGAAATGATCGACGCGCTGATCGCCGAGGACGAAGCCGAACGTCTGGCGGCGGTGAATGCCGGATAAGATCGCGCGGCAGGCGGCCGAAGCGCTGCGCGACGCCGCCAAGCAGCTTACCGCCTCCAGCCCCACGCCGCGCCTCGATGCCGAACTGCTCATGGCGCATGCGCTGGAGCGCAGCCGCGAGGATATGCTGCTGCGCCTCCATGACCTGAGCGTGCCAGACGAATTCGCCGAGCTGCTCGAACGGCGCGCGGCGGGGGAGCCGATCGCCTATATCCTTGGCACGCAGGACTTCTGGGATCTGACGCTGGACGTCACGCCGGACGTACTCATCCCTCGCCCCGATAGCGAGACGCTGATCGAGGCGGCGCGGGATGTGTTCGCGGGCAACCCGCCGCATCGGATCGCCGATCTCGGAACCGGATCGGGTGCGCTGTTGCTGGCGGCTTTGCGCGTCTTTCCGCAGGCCGAGGGCATCGGCATGGACGCGAGCGCGGCGGCGCTGGCGGTCGCGCGCGGCAATGCCGAGCGCCATGGCCTTTCCCCGCGCGCTGCCTTCGCGCTGGCCGACTGGCGGCAGCCGGGCTGGGCCGATGCGCTGGGTGGGCCGATCGATCTTATCCTGTGCAACCCGCCTTATGTGGAAAGCGGAGCCGCGCTGCCCGCCAGCGTGCGCGGGTTCGAGCCGCACTCCGCGCTGTTCGCGGGGCCGGAGGGGATGGACGATTATGCCGTGCTGATCCCGCAATTCGCGTCAATGCTCGCGCCCGGCGGGATCGCGATCGTGGAGATTGGCCACGAACAGGCCGAAGCGGTGAGCGCGCTCGCCGCCGCGCACGAGCTTGGGGTGGCGCTTCGCCGCGATCTGGCGGGCAAACCGCGCGCGCTGGTGCTGGTCCCGGAAGGCTAAGCAGCCTGTCCACGCACTTTTCCGCTTGGATTATGCGACGCGACTCGCTACTTCTTATTCGGCTTCCCCGAAACCTCTGGATTTTGGACGCTTTCGCGGGAGCGCCTTCACAAGGATAAAGCCGGTCAGGCGGGCGTCTCGCCCCTCCGACGGCAGAAGGCCAAAGCGCCCGAGGGTAAGGGCGCCCGGGGGATCGCAGATTTTCAGAATCGGGACGAGACAGCTTTTATGAACAATCGTCAGGCCAACCGCCGTCGCGGACGTGGCAACAATAATAATCGTCAGCAGAACAATCGCGGTGGTGGCGGCGGGTTCGATCATCAGAACCGCGTCGACAATCGTGCGCGCGGCAATGCCGGCCAGCTTCTGGAAAAGTACAAGAAGCTCGCGCAGGATTCGCAGATGAACGATGACCGTGTGAACACGGAATATTATCTGCAGTTCGCCGATCATTATTTCCGCGTGCAGGCCGACTTCAAGGCCCGCCAGGAAGAAAAGCAGGCGCGCCACAACAATCAGCAGCGCGACTCTGATGACGATGGCGATGACGACAATGATTCCGATGACGGCAACAACCGCCGCGGCAACCGTCAGCAGCGCGGGCAGCAGAACGATCGCGGCAATCGCGGTCGCAGCAGCCGCGACGATGATGATCGTGATGACGATTCCGATGACGGCGACGATGATGATCGCTCCAGACGCTCGCGCGGTCGTCAGCGCAGCGATGATGATGACGGGGAGGGTGAACGCCCGGCCCGGGCGCGTGGTCGCCAGCGTAAGGACGAAGACGAAACGCAGGATGAGGAGCAGCCGAAGAAGGCCCGCGCCCCTCGCAAGCCCCGCGCCAAGAAGGACGATAAGGGCGATCATCAGGACGGCGGCGGCCTGAGTGCCGACGTGCTGCCGCCCTCGATCGGCTCCGGCGACAGCGAGGAAGAAAAGCCCAAGCGTAAGCCCCGCGCGCCGCGCAAGCCCCGCGCCTCGAACGACGAACAGGCCGCCACCGCTGCGGAATAAGGCTTTGTCCTTGTAATGTCGTAAAGTTGCTGCATCATCCCCTCCGACGGAAAAAGGGGGGATGATGCGTTTTTTCTGGATATCCGCGCTGTTGCTGGCCGGCAGCGCCGCACCGCTTGCAGCGCAGACCGGTGCCGACACGCCGCCCCCCGCAGACCGGCCCACGGCCGGCAGCGCGCAGGGCGATGTCTCCCTCACCATCTATCAGAACGGCCAGTCGCTGGTGCAGGACCGGCGGCGGATCGCCTTGCCCGGCGGCCGCAGTCGTCAGGAATTTCCGGACGTCTCGGCGAAGATCCGGCCCGAAACGGTCGTGCTTTCCGGGCCGGGTATCGGCATCGTCGAACAGAATTTCGATTATGATCTGCTTACCCCCGGTGCGATGATGCAGAAGGCGGTGGGCGAGACGGTGACGTTGATCCGTACCAACCCCGCCACCGGCGCCGAGACGCGGCAGCGTGCCAAAATTCTTGCAGCCAATGGCGGCGTGGTCATGGAAGTGGACGGCAAGATCGAGGTGCTGCGTGACGACGGGCTGCCGGTGCGGGTGATCTTCGATCAGGTGCCGCCGGGCCTGCGCGCGCGGCCGACGCTGTCGGTCACGCTCGAATCCGCCAATGCGGGCACCGTGCCGCTGGATCTGGCCTATCTGACCCCGGGCCTCGGTTGGAGCGCGGACTATGTCGCGCTGTTCGATCGCGCGGGCGGTACGATCGATGTCGAGGGCTGGGTGACGCTCACCAACAACACCGGCACCAGCTACCGCGATGCCTCGCTCCTGCTGGTCGCGGGCGATCCTTCGGGCGGCCGGCAAAACAACAGCCGCACGCGGCGCTATCCGGTGCCCCCGCCGCGCCCCGGCGGCGTGGTCCGTGCAGGCACCGAGACGGGCACGCGCGAGCGGCTGGGCGATTTCATCCTGTATCCGCTCGGCCGCCGGACCGATGTGCTGGAAGCGCAGCAGAAGCAGGTCAGCTTCCTAGATGTGCAGGGCAGTCCGGCGAAGGGCACCTATGAATTTCATGTCGGCGGCTTCGACGGCAATGATCCGCAAAGCGCATCGAGCGCGATCGAGTTCTCCACATCCGCCGAGGGCGGGCTGGGCGATCAGCTGCCCGCCGGAACGGTGCGCGTTTATATGCGCGATGCCAGCGGCAGCCCGCAATTCATCGGCGAAAGTGCGGTTGCCGCTGCGCCGATGGGATCGCAGATATCGATCATTACCGGCGAAGCCTTCGACGTGAAGGTGCAGACGATCGTCGCGCAGCGCGAGAAGCGCGGCGACTCGCGCTGGCGTACCACCATGCGGTATGAGCTGACCAACGCGGCGGCGCGTCCCGTCACCGTCTCGCTCTGGCAGGATGGTCTGTATGGCGAGGCGCGCGTGGTCGAGGAAAGCCTGGAAAGCGAGCGCGTCTCGGCGGACAGCGTGCGCTGGCAGGTGCCCGTTCCCGCCAATGGCAGCGCGAGCGTGACCGCGACCTTCGACACCGAATATTGAGGGCCGCGCCGATGCGGCTGCTCGCTGTCCTGATCGTTTTTTTGCTGTGGCCCGGCGCGCTGGCGGCACAGCAGACGGTCGTGTCGACGGCGGTCGATACGGTTCAAATCGCGATCTACCGCGCGCCGAACCGCGGCGCGGGCCAGCCGATCGACCGGCGTTTCCCGCGCGGCTACGCCCTCATCACCGAAACGCGCACCGTCGATCTGCCGCAAGGCGATGCCAAGCTGCGGTTCGAAGGCGTGTCGGAAGGCATGCTGCCGGAAAGCGCGATCATTTCCGGTCTGCCGCAAGGCGTGATCGAGAAGAACCGCGATGCACGGTTGCTCTCGCCCGCCGGGCTGGTCGATGCCTATCTGCGCCGCCGCGTCACCGTGCAGCGCACGAACCGCGCAACCGGCGCGGTGCGCGAGCAGCAGGCGATCCTGCGCACCGGATCGCAGGGCGGCATCGTGATCGAGACCGACGAGGGCATTGAAGCGCTGCGCTGCACCGGCCTGCCCGAACGGCTCCTTTTCGATGAGGTGCCCGCCGATCTGTCCCCGCGTCCCACGCTGTCCGTGCTGACGACGAGCGAGCGCCCGGTGCGCGCCACGCTCACGCTCACCTATCTGGCCGAGGGCTTCGATTGGGATGCGAATTACATCGTCGAGGCGCGCGCGGCGGGGGGATCGGCCACCACCGAAGCGAGCGCCATCGATTCGCCGCAGGAGCTCAGCCTGTTCGCCTGGCTTACCGTGGCCAATGGCGGGAAGCAGGGTTTCCCGGATGCGCAGCTTCTGGCCGTCGCCGGCAATCCGAACAAGGAGCGGGCGGGCGTCCAGCCGAGAAGTCCGCCGACGCGGTTGCGGCTGGAATGCTGGCCGGATGACAATACAACGAGCGATCTGCCGCTCTATTCCGCTGCAAGTATGGCCCCGCCGCCGCCGCCCCCACCACCGCCCCCTGCAGCCATGGCCCCGGCGCGCGAATCGATCGTAGTGACCGGTGCCCGGATGGATTCCGCCGTTCCGGTCGCCGCGATCCAGGCGGCGCAGGAGGATTTGGGCGATCTGAAACTCTACCGCGTGCCGGAGCCGATAACGGTCGCAGCCAATGCGCAGAAGCAGGTGGCGATGATCGTGAAGCCGACGGTGGACTATCGCAGTTTTTATGCGGGCAGCTTCACAGCGCAGGACGCCTGCTGCGGGGACGGGACACCGCGACCGCTGGAACTGACGCTGCGCGCGCGCAACCGCAGCGACTCCGGGCTCGGCATTCCGCTGCCGCAGGGGCAGGTCGCGGTGTACGAACCGAGCGATTACGGCCCGCTGCTCGTCGGCCAGAGCGATCTGGGCGACAAGGCGGTGGGGCAGAAGGTGGAACTGGCCCTCGGCAACCGCCCCGATGTGCAGATGGCGGCGAGCTTGCCCGATCCGAAGCGCCCGCGCCGATTCGAACTCACGCTCACCAACGCGCTCGCTCGTGCGGTCGATGTGGAAATCGCCATTCCGTTCGAACTCAAGCGGGGCAAGGGCGTGGAAAAAGTGGACGGCGTGCCGACCTGGAAAGTGCGCGTACCCGCCAATGGCGAGCAGCGCCTCACGTTCGAGCTGAAAAAGCCCGACTAATCGCCGATATCGACTTCGCTTTCGAGCGGGTCCTCGATCGTTTCGTCATGCCCGCTGCCGCTGGACAGGAACACCAGTCCCATCAATCCCGCTGAAGACAGCATCGCCGCGGCGATCCCGAGGCCGGTCGCGATGTACAGATGCACCGAAACCCAGCCATTGCTGGCGTAGAGAAACCCCAGCGCCACCACGATTATGATCCCCGTTACCAGTGCCATCCAGCGCATCAGCATCCAGTACCGGCCCCAGGCGAAAGCGGCATAATGCGGGTCGTCGAGTTGGGAGGGGCGGGGCATGGCTCGGGTCGAAACTCCTCTGGGCTTACCCGTCCGATATAGGGGATTATGGCGGCGAACCAAAGTTTTCGCGGCTGACCTTTGCAAGCAGCCTCCGCTTCAGGCATTCTCCATGGCGGGAAGAGAAGAGGAGAGCGTGCCATGACGATTGCGAAACTTCTGGAAGCCCGCGCGCCGGGCGACATCATTGCCCTCGATCCGGACGAAACGATGCGCGCCGCGGTGGAGAAGCTTACCCAGAACCGGATCGGCGCCATGCCGGTGATTGCGGACGGCAAGGTGGTCGGCGTGTTTTCCGAACGCGATGTCATCAAATGCCTGCAATCGGTCGGCGACGGCGCGCTCGACAGCAAGGTAAGCGAGGCGATGACATCGCCCGCCGTCACGGTGACACCGCAAACCTCGGTGCTCGGTGCCCTGTCGCAAATGACGGAGAGGCGCTTTCGCCATCTTCCCGTGCTGGACGGGGAACGGATGGTCGGGTTCGTGTCGATCGGCGATCTGGTGAAATATCGCATGGACCGGATCGAGGCGGAAAAGACCGCGATGCGCGACTATATCCAGACCGTCTGAGCGTTTCCGGATAACTTTCGGCAAGCATTGCCTGCTAAAGCCGTTGCAATGAGCGGCTCCCGATCATGTGCGGATGATTCGCAGGGGCCGGTGAGCGGCCTCTCGCCGATCATCGTCACCGTGCTGGCGCATCGCGAGGAGCGGCGGATCGCGCTGTGCCTCGAAAGTCTGCCGCTCGGTGATCCGCAGGTCGCGATCCATCTCGTCGTCAACGGATCGAAGGACCGAACGGCGGACATCGGCCGCGGCGTGGCCCGACTGTTTCCGAACCTCACCGTTCATGACTGGGCAGAGGGCGGAAAAGCGCGCAGCTGGAACCGCCTGAATTTCGATACGCTTTCCGGATTTGCCCGAACCCATGTGTTTGTGGACGGCGACGCGGTGGTTGCCCCCGGATCGATCGCCGCGCTGGACGATGCGCTGGCTGCGAATCCCCATGCCAACGCCGTATCGGGTTTCCCGCTGAACGGGCGCGGCGCGGCGGCCTATGGCGATTCGATCGAAGCGACTCGCGGATTGTTCGGTGATCTTTATGCGCTGCGCGGTGATTTTCTGGCGCGGATGAAGGCGGACGGCATTCGCCTGCCGGTCGATCTGATCGGAGACGACGGCCTGATCGGCGCGCTCGCCAAGACCGATCTCAAGAACGAAGATCACTGGGATGACGAGCGGGTCCTGCCGGTGCGCGGCGCGGGTTTCTACTGCGAGCCGGTGAGCGCACTCGCTCCGGCCACGCTCGCCATGCAGTATAATCGGATGGTCAATTATTCGGTGCGCCATCTGCAGAACAGGCTGGTCAGCAACATCATGCGCGGCGAGGGGCCGGGCGCACTGCCCGAACGGATGGGATCGCTTTACGCGGCAAACCGCGATTCGCTGCGTCCGCGCACGGGCTTTCCTGATGCATGGTTCGATCGGCGCGCGCTGCGCCGGATGATGGCCAAAAGCTGATTCCGCTTATTCCGCTGGCACCGGTTCGGGCACCGGTGCCTTGCGCTTCACTACGAGGCGGACGAGCTCATCCCAGGTCTCGCGCGCGCCGAGATAGAGCAGCGCGACATAGGACAGCCCGCCGGTAGCAACGAGGATCGCGAGCTGTGCCGGCGGCGCCATCGGCGGCAATATCCAACGGTCCAGCCCCCAGACGATCAGCCCCATCGCCGCAGCAGTCGACAGGCCGGGCCAGGTCGATCGCCACAAGGTCGCCGCGTCCACGCCGATATGCTTGCCGGTGCGCAAAACCGTGAAGGCGAGCAGCAGCGGATAGGCCGCCACCCATCCCCAGGCCAGGCCGGTCGCGCCGAATCGCACGCCGATTAGAAAGGCGATCGGCATGACGACGGCGCCGAAGGCGGAAATCTCCGCGCTGATCCGCGGCTTGCCGATGGCGTTGATCGCGGGCGAAAAGAGGATTTGCAACGTCATGATCGGCATCGCGATGGCAAAGATCACGATGAAGGGGATCATCCCCAGCCATTTATCGCCCAGCACCGTTTCGACGAGCGGCGCGGCGGTCACCGCCATGCCGACATAGAGAGGGCAGGCGATCAGCATGACGAGCCGCGCCGCCTTCTGGAAGCTGTAGGCAAAGGCCGATGGGTCATCCTGCAACCGGCTATAGGCGGGGAAGGCCACCTCGTTCAGCGGCGGCACGAACCGGGCGGCAAACACCTGCGCCAGGAACAGCGCCTCGGCATAGAGCCCCAGTTCGTGCGGGGAGAGCACGCGGCCGGCGATGAAGATGTCCGCCTGGCTCTGGATGATCCAGAAGCCGTGCGCGATCAGCAGCGTGGAGCCGAATTTCACCATATGGCCGGTGCCGCGAAAGTCGAAGCTGGGCCAGATGTACATTTTCGTAAGGATGGTGAGCGCGATCGCGCGGCTCCAGAAGACGGAGATCGGCGCGATCACCAGCGTCCAGACACCCCAGTCCGACAGCGCGGCAGCGAGCCCCACGCCTGCGCCGATGAAAGAGGAGAGCAGGTTTACGAGGGCCGGGCGCTTGAACTCCAGGTCCCGGCTCAACACCACTTCGGGAATCACCAGGAAGGGCGTCGCCAGATAGATAAGCGATTGCCAGCGCAGCAGCTCGGCCACCATCGGCTGGTTGTAATAGTCCGCGGCATAGGGCGCGAGGACCAGCTGCAGCAGGGCAAGCCCGACGTTGATCAGCAGGAGAATTCCGAAAGCTTGTCGGATCTGTTGCTTGCCCACGCTATCCGCTTGGATCAGCGAGCTGGCGAAGAAGTAGCCGTTCATGAAGGCCAGGAAGGCAAGGATCACCTGCGTCATCGCGAAGAGTCCGTAATCGGACGGATCGAGGATTCGCAGGATGATGAGGG
>NZ_JAEDAI010000001.1:1342500-2930923 GCF_016093175.1 Novosphingopyxis sp. YJ-S2-01
GCCTGCCTGACTGCGAGACTGACGAGTCGAGCAGAGACGAAAGTCGGTCATAGTGATCCGGTGGTCCCTCGTGGAAGGGCCATCGCTCAACGGATAAAAGGTACGCCGGGGATAACAGGCTGATGATTCCCAAGAGCTCATATCGACGGAATCGTTTGGCACCTCGATGTCGGCTCATCACATCCTGGGGCTGGAGCAGGTCCCAAGGGTTTGGCTGTTCGCCAATTAAAGTGGTACGTGAGCTGGGTTCAGAACGTCGCGAGACAGTTTGGTCCCTATCTGCCGTGGGCGTCGAAATTTGAGAGGAGTTGACCCTAGTACGAGAGGACCGGGTTGAACATACCTCTGGTGTACCTGTCATCGCGCCAGCGGTGCAGCAGGGTAGCTATGTATGGACGGGATAACCGCTGAAAGCATCTAAGCGGGAAGCCTCCCTCAAGATTAGATTTCATAGAGTCGTCGTAGACCACGACGTTGATAGGCTGGGTGTGGAAGTGCAGTAATGCATGGAGCTAACCAGTCCTAATTACTCAATTCGCGCTTGAAGAGTCCCACCATCAACGACAGTGCGGATCAGCAATGATCCTCGCACCGTCCGGTGGACGAACTTCAGCCCGATACGCCTGATAGAACAGTGTAAACGTGCATCGATTAAACCCCTTATGCGCCGGCTTCATTGCTTGGTGACCATAGCGTCTGTGACCCACCCGATCCCATCCCGAACTCGGACGTGAAACCAGACAGCGCCGATGGTACTGTTGCTTAAGCACCGGAAGAGTAGGTCGTCGCCAGGCATTGCAGCCGGCGCATCAGGGAAAACCCATTCATAATGATCATCTTTAGATGGCCTCAGACGCCGGCAGCCGCATCCGCGGCTTTGGCTTCCGCGCTATAAGACGCGACGGCCGTCCGGCCTTGCGAAGCCTCCGGCTTCGTTCCACTCCTGAGATCATCGATCAAATCCAAGAGGCCCAAGCGGTCTCCCTATCGCGGGATGGAGCAGTCCGGTAGCTCGTCAGGCTCATAACCTGAAGGTCGTAGGTTCAAATCCTACTCCCGCAACCAAACACACAACCGGCGGTCCCAAAACCCGCCGGTTTTTTTGTGCCCAAAATCCGCAGCCTTAAAAGCCGCGCCCGACCAAAGCGCCAGCTTGTATCCAAGATGCGACGGCGCAAACCCAAGACGATCGTAAAAACGATGCGCACCAGTCCGCCGCCGATCCGTCGTCACCTGAACGATCGAACAACCGCGCTGGCGGCATTCCTCGATCGCTCAGCGGATCATCGCCTCTCCGATCCCACGACCGGGTCGATCCGACGCCACGCGAACCGCCTCGATCTGACCGCGCGTCGCACCGTTCTCAATTAGGCCGGCGAGTAAACTAAGCTGGAGCGTCCCATCAGAGCGTCGTGCTCTTCGGCGACGCGCAGAAACTGGTTTGGGTTCGCATCGATCCGCGTGAAGGCCTGTTCGTAGCCCCCGAAGCCCGTCGTTCGATTATGCTCACATAATGAGCAAGGGGGGGGGCGCCGGACGCGCGCCGCCTTCGTCTGAACGGTGGCTAGGTGGCGTGGGCAAATTCGCCTGCATTGATTGACCTTTGTTGGGCGGCCGACAAACGATGCCCGGTGACTGAAGCTGGGGTGGAAGGCGGTCAAATGCGGCGAAAAGGGTTATTGCGAACCCACTAAGTGCGACCAACTACCGTAGCGCCCGTTAACCCTACGGCAGAGACAATGCCGACGTAGCCAATGGCGAGCGCTCCCGCGACTAGTAGAAAGCCAGTCCGATATGAAACCATCGTTCCTTTCGATGAGCGCATTGCCACTGCTCGCCATTTTAACGGCAAGCATGGCAGGTGATTCGAATGTCCGCAACGGTGGCGTCTATTGAAGGGCCGGTTTCAGTGAAGGAAGCGATGATGGCGACCAGGGAAATGGCCAATAGACTTTGTTCTTGCGGCTTTAGCGCGATCACCCCTGCTGGCCGCGCGACAATCTGCGCGCCAGCTTCTTCGTGTCGATGAAGCCCACCGCCAGCCCCGCGATCACCATGCCGGATGCGATAAGCTTCCACATCGGCAACGGCTCGCCGAGTAGGATCACCGATGCGCCGATGCCGAAGACGGGCACCAGCAACGCAAAGGGGGCAATGGTCGCGGCGGGGTAGCGCGCGAGGAGGGTCGCCCAGACGCCGTATCCGAACAGCGTGTTGCCCACGGCCTGCCAGACGATCGCCGCCCAGGCGCGGAGACCTGCGCCCTGGATGCCCGCCATTACCGTGTCCGGTCCTTCTGCCACCAGCGCTAGGATCAGCAGCACTGGGGCGGGCGCCAGGCTGCTCCAGACGATATAGCCCAGCATGTCGGCATCGCCCTTGCGCCGGGCGACCATATTGCCCGCCGCCCAGCTCGCCGCGGCGAACAGGACGAGGAGCAGGCCGAGAATGGTGGTGTCGCCTTCGATATGCAGCGCGATCACGCCGATGCCTCCGGCGGCGAGGAGGAGAGCCATGATCTGCATAACCTTCAGCCGCTCGCCGGTCAGCCAAACCGACAGGCCGATGGTCATGAACACCTGCATTTGCACGACCAGCGAGGCGAGGCCGGGCGTGATCTGCCCGTCCATCGCGATGAACAGCACGCCGAACTGGCCGACGCCGATCAGGAGGCCGTAGAGGATCAGCTGCGCCCACGGCACCGGCGGCTTCTTCACGAACAGGGCGGCAGGCGCGAAGGCGAGGGTGAAGCGCAGCGCAGCGAACAGCAAGGGGGGCAGCACCGCCAGCGCTTCGTGGATCACCACGAAATTCGTGCCCCAGACGGCCATAACCGCAACGGCAAGCAGAATATCGCGAAGGCGCATGGGAAGGGACTTTCCGGTGGGGGAGAGCGCGCCCGTTCGTCCGGGCGTCGGCATAATCGTCTATAGCGGGATCGGCGCGCTGGCCGCGGCGTTCCTGTATCAGGGACTGCATAGGCCAAGGGGGGCGCGAAAGGAATGACGATGCGCCGAGCGATCTTTGTCTCACTACTGATGGCGGCGGCGCTGTCCGCCCCGGCGTCTGCGCAGGACGAGGTGCTGCCCGACGGTACCGTGGTGCGGGCGATCCCCGTCGCGGTGTACGGCAATGATGCCTGCCCCAAGGGGGAGGATGACGAGATCGTCGTGTGCGCGCATCATCCGGAATCGGAGCGCTATCGCATTCCCGAAGGCGTGCGCGAACAGCATCTGGATGCAACCGACCGCAGCTGGACCGACAAGGTGGAGGGGATGGAGGATTCGCTGCGCTACACCATCCCGGGCAGCTGCAGCGCGGTGGGCACCGGCGGCCAGTTCGGCTGCACCGCGGCGATGCTGCGGCAATGGTTCGCGGAGCGGCGGCAGCCGCAGGCCCAGTAAAGCGCGGATCGCTCAGCCGCGCTCAGGCTAGGATATCGGCCAGACCCGGCACGAAGATGCGCCGCCCGCCCCCGAATTCGGTGCGCACGACGATGTGCCCGGTCTTTTCGAAATGTTCGAGCAGGCGGCGGATGCGGCCCGGGGAGCTGCTGCCGTAGACGCGGGCGAGCTCCTCCTCGTCCGGCGCGTCCAGCCCCTCGGCGGCGGCGCGCGCGATGACGAGGAAAGGGGCGAGCACATCGTCCGAAAGATCGCCCGCCAGCTGCAGAATGGTGGCGCGCGTTGCCCTGTCCAGCCGGTCCAGATCGGCGCTGGCGATCGAGAAGCGGCGACGGAATTCGTTCAGATCCGGCGGCACCAGGCCGATCTTCTGCTGGCGCACGCGCGTCGCGAAATCCTGATAGAGCCGGCTCGGAGAGCGGAAGGTGGCGTTCGCCTCGCGCGCCATGGCGGTGAGGACCGCGTCCATCGCGTCGCGGGCATCGGCGGAGGATTCCAGCGTCTGCGGCGGATCGGGCGCGCGGGCGAATTCGGCGATGTCGCTGACCAGCTCCTCGGCGGGGCGCGGTGGTGGAGGAGGGGGCGGTGGCGGCGTAGCGGCGGCCAGCTCCTCGTGCAGTAGCGCCTCCATATCCTCCGCCTTCACTTCCGGCAGAGGCAAGAGGCCGGCTGCGGCGGTGCGCGGGCCGGACTGCACGGGGCCGATCTTCACCGCCACGGGGCGGCGGCTGATTGCGGGGCCGAGGCCGAGAAAATGCCCGCGCTCCAGATCGCGAATGCGCTCGGCCTGCCGCCGCTCCATGCCGAGCAGATCGGCGGCGCGCGCCATGTCGATATCCAGGAAGGTGCGGCCCATCAGGAAGTTGGAAGCTTCCGCCGCGACGTTCTTGGCGAGCTTCGCCAGCCGCTGCGTGGCCACGATGCCGGCCAGCCCGCGCTTGCGGCCGCGGCACATCAGATTGGTCATCGCCGACAGGGTGAGGCGGCGGGTGTCCTCGCTGATTTCCCCGGCGACGGCGGGGGCGAAAAGCTGCGCTTCGTCCACCACCACCAGCGCGGGAAACCAGTGTTCGCGCGGGGCATCGAACAGCGCGTTCAGGAACTGCGCGGCGCAGCGGATCTGCTGTTCCACCTCCAGCCCTTCGAGCGCGAGGACGACGGAGGCGCGGTGGGCGCGAATGCGCGCACCGAGCGCCTCGATCTCGGCAGGCGCATAGCTGGCGCCGTCGATCAGGACATGGCCGAAATGATCGGTGAGCGACACGAAATCGCCCTCCGGATCGATGACCACCTGCTGCACCAGCTTGGCGCTTTCCTCCAGCAGGCGGCGCAGGAGGTGCGATTTGCCCGATCCGCTATTGCCCTGCACGAGCAGGCGGCTTGCCAGCAGTTCCTCGATATCGATCGGAACGGCGGCGCCGGATGCCTCATGGCCTATTACGATATCGTGGCTCATCGCGGATCACGCTACCGCCTGCGCGCGCCGCCCCCAAGACCCGCGGCGAAATGGGTGGGGGAAAAGCCTGTGGATAGCGGCGCGGTTCAGCGCTTCAGCGCGGCTTCCACCTGCGGGGCCACCTTGTCCGCGATCAGCTTTGCGCCCGCCGGATTGGGATGGATGCCGTCGCCCAGCATCAGATTGCCCTTGCCGAGCACGCCGTCGAGGATGAACGGATAGAGCGGCGCGTCATATTTCGCGGCGAGATCTGGGTAGATACTCTCGAACTTGGTGCGATAGTCCGGGCCCAGATTGGGCGGGGCGAGCATGCCGGTGAGCATCACGGGAATGCCGCGCTTTGTCAGCTCCTCCATGATCGCGGTCATGTTTTCGCGCGTTTGCTGCGGGTCTATGCCGCGCAGCATATCGTTGCCGCCAAGCCCGACAAGCACCAAATCCGGCTTCCGGTCCAGCCCGTCGAGCGTGAAGGCGAGGCGCTGCAGCCCCGCCGCCGTGGTATCGCCGGAAACGCCCGCATTCACCACCCGCGTCGGCACGCCGTCCGCATCGAGCGCGGCCTCCAACTGCGGCGCAAAGCCCTGGCCGGGATCGAGCTGATAACCCGCGTAGAGGCTGTCCCCGAACGCCACGACCAGCTTTTCATCCGCCGCGGGCGCGCTCGCGTCGGCTTCGGGCGTTGCCTCCGCGCTGCTCTCCACCGGCGCGGTGGCCGTGTCGCTTTCGGAGGAACAGGCGGCAAGCGGCTGGAAAAGCAGCGCCGCCGCCACATATAGAACGGACCGAAATCGCAAAGGTCGAATCTCCCACATGTCGCAATCCTCTATCGTCGTCGGCGCCCGCAATGTCACGCTGTCGCTGGGCGATGCCGCCGCGCGCGTGGACATCCTTCACGGCATCGATCTCGAGGTGCGCCAGGGCGAAAGCGTCGCGCTGCTGGGTCCGTCGGGTTCGGGCAAAAGCTCGCTGATGGCGATCCTGGCGGGGCTGGAACAGGCGAGCGGCGGGGAGGTGCGCGTGGCGGGCGCGGATTTCACCGCGCTGGACGAAGATGCGCTGGCGCTCGTTCGGCGCGAGCGGCTGGGCATCGTGCTGCAGAGCTTCCATCTGCTGCCCACGATGACGGCGGAGGAGAATGTCGCGGTGCCGCTGGAACTGGCAGGGGCCCCGGACGCCTTCGAGCGCGCGCGGGCGGAGCTGCAAGCGGTCGGCCTCGGCCACCGGCTCACCCATTATCCCGCGCAGCTTTCGGGCGGCGAGCAGCAGCGCGTGGCGATCGCCCGCGCCGTCGCGTCGCGCCCGTCGATCATCTTCGCCGACGAGCCGACCGGCAATCTGGACCGCACGACCGGCGAGGGCATCGTCGAGCTGTTGTTCGAACGGCGCTCCGAAGCGGGCGCCACGCTGATCATCATCACCCATGACGAAAGCCTGGCGGAGCGCTGCGAGCGGGTGCTGGAAATGCAGGACGGCCGGATCGTCTCGGACCGGCGGGCATGACAGCGCTGAACTGGTCCGCCGCCTGGCGGCTGGCGCGGCGCGATCTCAGCGCCAGCCTGCGTGGCCTGCGCCTACTATTCCTCTGCCTGTTCCTGGGCGTCGCGACCCTGGCGGCGATCGGCAGCCTGACCGCTTCGATCACCGGGGCACTGACCGACCAGGGCCGCGAACTGCTCGGCGGCGATGTCGAAGTGGAGATGAGCCAGCGCACCGCCAATGAGGAGGAGCGCGCGGCGTTCGCGCAGGCCGGGACGGTCAGCGAGACTGTACGCATGCGCGCCATGGCCCGCGCGCCCGAAGGCGGCGAATCCGTGCTGACCGAGTTCAAGGGCGTCGATGGTCGCTATCCGCTCTACGGCACGCTGACGCTGGCCGACGGCAGCGCCGCACCCACGCTTGGCGACGACGAAATCCTGATCGACCGGACGCTGGCCGACCGCCTGAACCTGCGTCCGGGATCGCGCCTGCGCTATGGCGAAGCGGATTATACCGTGCGCGGCATCATCGGGGAGGAGCCGGACCGGGTGGGCGAGGGCTTTACGCTCGGCCCCGTCGCGATCGGCTCGCTTGCCGGGCTGCAGCGGGCCGAGCTGATCCAGCCGGGCAGCATGTATGAAAGCAAATATCGCATCCGGACGCGCACCGGCCTCGCGCCCGATGCGGTAACGAAACGCATCGAAAACGCCTTTCCGTCCGCAGGCCTCGACTTCCGCACGCGGGACCGCGCCTCGCCCGGTGCATTTCGCTTCTTCGAGCGAATGGGGCAGTTTCTGGAGCTGATCGGGCTCACCGCGCTTATTATCGCCGGCATCGGCGTGGGCAATGGCGTGGCCTCCTATCTCGGCGGCAAACGCCCCGGAATTGCGACGCTGAAGGTGCTCGGCGCGCGTTCGGGCGATATCGCCCGCATTTATGGGCTGCAGGTTGGCGCGGTGGCGGCGGGCGCAATCCTGCTGGGCCTGATCGTCGGCGCGGCGCTGGTGCCGCTGCTTGCCTGGATGATCGGCGATCTGCTGCCGGTGCGGCCCGAGCTGGGGCTGTTCGGACTGCCGCTCGCCAAGGCGGCGATCTTCGGCGCGCTCATCGCGATCGTCTTCACGCTGCCGCCACTGGCGCGCGCGCGGCTGCTGCCCGCCGCCTCGCTGTTTCGCGGGGTGGTGGAGCGCGGTCGCGGCGGCTGGCGCCCCGGCAACTGGCTCGCGCGCTGGCCGGTCCTGCTCGCCGTCATCGCCATCGCGGCGCTGGCGATCGGTACGGCGCGCGATCCGCTGTTCGCCGCCTCGGTGCTGGGCGCGAGCGCGCTCGTCCTCGCGATCCTGCTCGCTATCGGCTGGGCTATCGCCAAGATCGCCGCGCGCGTACCGCGTCCGCGCAATCCGTTGTGGCGGCTGGCGCTCACCAACCTTCATCGGCCCGGATCGCAGACGCCCGCGCTAGTCGTGGCGCTGGGTCTTGCGCTCACCCTGTTCGTCACGCTGGCGGCGATCCAGACCAGTCTGAATAACGAGATTGCGTCCGTGGTGCCCGAGCGTGCGCCTGACTATTTCGTGCTCGACGTGCCGGTGGATCAGGAAGCCCGGTTCGAGCAAATCGTGAACCGATATGCGCCGAACGCCGATCTCAACATCGTGCCCACGCTGCGCGGTTCGATCGTCGCGTATAAAGGCATTCGCGTGGCCGATCTGAAGGAGATACCGGAAGGCGCCTGGTTCCTGCGCAGCGAGCGGGGCCTTACCTATTCCGATGTTCTGCCGGAAGGCAGCGATCTGACGTCCGGGCAGTGGTGGCCGAAGGATTATAGCGGGCCGCCTTTGATCTCGCTCGATGAGGAAGCTGCGAATGTGCTCGGCCTGAAGCTGGGCGATCCGATCACTGTGTCGATCCTGGGGCGGGAGATCACCTTCACGCTAGCCTCCACCCGCAAGGTGAATTGGGACACGATGGGCTTCAACTATGTGATGGTGGTGACGCCCGATACGCTGAAGGCAGCGCCGCATAATGTGGCGGCGACCATCGCGGCGGATCGCACCGACGGGCTGCAGCGCGCGCTGGTTGAGGCCTTCCCGTCGTCGTCGATCATTCCGGTGGGCGAGGTGGTGGGGCAGATCACCACACTGATGCGCCAGATGGCCAATGCCATTCTGGCGGCGGCTTCGGTGGCGATCCTGGCTGGTATCGCGGTGCTGGTCGGCGCGATCGCCGCTTCCCGCCAGGCGCGCAGCTATGACAGCGTGATCCTGAAGACGCTGGGCGCCACGCGGGCTCAGGTGCTGAGCGCGCAAGGGTTGGAATATGCGATGCTGGCCTTGGCGCTGGCGCTGCTGGCGCTGGCGCTCGGTGGACTGGGCGCCTGGGTGGTGATCGTGCAACTGTTCGAATTCAGCTGGCGGCCGGACTGGGGCACGGTGATCGCCGTACTCGGCGGCGGCGCGTTGCTGACGCTCGGCATCGGGCTGGCGGGATCGGTCCCGCTGATGCGCGTGCGCCCCGCGCGGGCGCTGCGGGCGTTGTGAGGGGGCTAACAATCCAACGTCATTGCGAGGCCGAAGGCCGAAGCAATCCAGAGCCGTTGCAGCGCTGTATCCGGCCTGGATTGCTTCGTCGCCTGGCGGCTCGCCGCAATGACGGCGGTCTTATAAGCAATCGCTGTCCTACACCCACTGTTTCGGTTATGTTCGCCCACATGACCATCGCGGATCATCCTCGGCCTCAGTCAACTATTCATAATGGCGGCCCGAAAGCTGAACGATTTTCAGCCGCTGGACAGTGTGAACTGTGTGAAGCTGGCTTCGACACATGACACCGCGGCTCCCTTCGCTGCGTGGCGCGATCGCGGAGGAGGTGCGCAGTCTGTTCCGCGAGGAGGGGGACGATGCCTCAGTCTACGAAGGAGAGGGGCTGTTCCCGCCCGGCGCGGTGATCCGGGACGTGCATGGCGATGTGATGACCATGATGATCGGCGGCATCGCGGGACTGTTCCTGCAGATGCTCCATCCGCTCGCGCTCGCTGGCGTGTGGGACCATAGCGATTTCCGCCGCGACATGCAGGGGCGGCTGCGGCGCACCGCGCGCTTCATCGCCACCACCACCTACGGCAACCGTGCGCAGGCCGAGGCAGCGATCGACCAAGTCCGGCGCATCCACGGCTATGTCACCGGCACACTGCCCGACGGCACGCCCTATCGCGCCGACGATCCGCGCCTGCTCGGCTGGGTCCACATCACCGAGGCAGTGAGCTTCCTCGGCGCCTGGATGCGCTACCGCGAACCGATGATGAGCCGCGCGCGGCAGGATGCCTATTTCGCTCAGATCGCGCAGATCAACGCGCGGCTGGGCGCCGTCGACCTGCCGACCGACCGGCGCGGCGCGATGACCTATCTGAACGGCTTTCGCACCGAGCTGCTGGTGGATGAGCGCACCGAGGCGGCGAAGCGCGCGCTGCTCGATTACCGGCCGGAACGGGCGAGCCTCGCGCCGATGCAGTCGCTCAGCGTGCAGGCGGGCATCGATCTGTTACCCGGCTGGGCGCGGCGGATGCACGGGCTTTCGGTCCCACCGCTCACGCGGCCGCTGCTGCGCACCAGCGCCTTCGGGCTTACCCATACGCTGCGCTGGGCTCTCGCTGCGCCATGATCCGCGGGCGTGGCGCTTATGTCGCAGATAGGGACGCATTCGACGCGGCGCGGTCGAACCGGCGGAACAAGCAGTCGTCTGAGGCGCTTGTCCAGTCCAGTGACCCGCAGCTTCTCCCCCATTCAGTCGCCCCAGGCGCAAACCGCGTTCCCCGATGAAAGTGGCGCGCTGAACGCACGCCTGCTGCGCGGCGTGATGGACGAGGCGCTGGGCTTCTCCGCGCTGTGCGATGCCGATGGCCGCATCCTGACGGTCGACCGCAAGTCGCTCGAGCTCGGCGGCCTTACGCTCGAGGAAGCGCGCGGTCAGTACTACTGGGAAGGGCCCTGGTGGGCGCATGACGAGGCGGCGCGCACCTGGATTCACGAGGCCTGCCGTGCCGCAGCGCAAGGTGAGACCCGCGGGCGGGAGCTGCATGCGCAGCTCGGCGACGGCAGCCAGCTATGGATCGACTTCCAGGTCAAGCCGCTGCGCGATGCAGACGGTGTTATCCGCCACATCGTGCCCAGCGGCATCGACAGCAGCGTGCTGCTGGAGCACCGGGCGCGGATCGACACCCTGCTGGGCGAGGTCAACCACCGCACCAAGAACCTGCTGGCCATCGTCCAGTCGGTCGCCCGCCACATTGCCGCGCATACCGCGCCGGAGGACGTCGCGATGGAGATCGCGCGGCGCATCGGATCGCTCTCGGCTACGCAGGACCTGTTCATCGCGACGAACTGGGGCGGGGTGGATCTCGCCAAGCTGGCGCATGTCCAGCTGGTCGAGTTCGGCGATCTGCCCGAAGAGTTGGTCGAAATCGACGGCGAGCGGGTGGAGCTGAGCCCGCAGACGGCGCAGACGCTCGGTCTGGCCCTGTTCGAACTGGGATGCGGCGGTGCGGCGCGGCTGAACGCCGAAGACGTGCCGCGGCGGTTCGGCCTCAATTGGCGGATCGAAGGTGATCAGTTCCACCTCCGCTGGACGGAGGTCGACGGCGAGATGGAACCGCGTCCACCGCTCAACCCGTTCAGCGCGTTGGTGCTCGATCAGATGACGCCCGCCGCGCTTTACGGCTCCACCGCATGGGAATCGGGTGAAGGACAGCGCGCTTGGGCGCTCGATTGCCCGCTTTCGAAGATTACTGTTCCCGTTCTGGACTGATTAGGCTATAGTTCGGCTCGGAATGCCGAAAGGAGGTCGGCCGTCGCTATGCGTGTAATGATTATCGACGACGAACCGTTGATCGCAGCGGATATCGAGATGACGCTCCTTGGCGCCGGCTATCAGGTGGCGGCCAACGCCCAGCATCTTTCGACCGCGCTCGAGGCTCTGGAACAGCATGAGGCCGATTTCGCGATTCTCGACGCCAATCTTGGCGGGGAAAGCGCAGAGCCGATTGCCAATGATCTGCATCGGCGTGGTATCCCGTTTCTCATTCTGACGGGATACACGCGGGATCAGATCGGGCCGTGGGCTAGGGATAGCGTGGTTGTCGGCAAACCGGTGACGTCCGAGATGCTGCTTGCGCACATGCCGCCGAAAGCCGTGCTGAATTGAAGGTATTCGGAAGCGCGGGTAGGTATCGCTAAGCCTTCCTCATTTCCGCAGCTTATGTAATCGCCGTATCAACAGATCGGCATCTGTGATCGTCACAATCGCAGCGTAGTCGGATCGACCCGCAACGATTGGTGCGAGGCTATTTGCCGAACGGCGCGAGATGCTGCCGATAGAATTGCTCGGCCGGACCGTAGGTGCCGTCGCAGATTTCAATCAGCTTGTCGCGATTTAGCATTTCGATCTGGCCACGGTACAGTTTGATCGCGCCGGTTTCCTCCAACTGATGCACGGTGTTGGTCACCGTGGGGCGGTAGGAGGATATCATCTGGGCGATCTCCTCATGCGTTATCCGGATGAAATCGCCGAAGGTGCGATCGTGACACATCAGCAGCCACCGGCAGATACGTTCCTCAACACCCTGCTGGTCCATACAGGCGATCGTCGTGTTTTTCTCAACGAGCTGGAAATACAGATAGTCCAACAGCATACGCTCAAGCTTTGACTGGCCTGCGACCCATTCTCGGAATGCCGTGACATCGACTACATTGGCTTCCAGGTCGCCCAACTGAGGCAAAACCACGTAACCCCGCGGCGGATGCATATCTAATACAAGGCCCAGGGGGAAAAGACCTTCGAAGCCGCACATGCTGACCTCCGACGTGCGGCCTGTCCGGGGGGATCGCAGCAGTGTAGCTGCCACGCCCTTTTCAATGATGAATGCGTGTTCACCGTACAGAAGTTCGTCTGGGATGCGCGCGCCTGCCTTGAACGACATTTGCTTCGCGACCGGCAGCGACCTGCCGTCCGATGCCTCGATCATCAGGCGAACCAGTAGATTGGATGTTTGCATACCGAGAACCCCTTGGATCGCGAGTTGTAGATGCCCTATCGAAATTCGGTCAATGTACTGCAACATACGCTAAAAGCATTTTGTCGAACACCGATAGGCTACGAACAAACAAAGAAACTATTGACAGATTGTTCCTATATATTTTCTGCTGCCGCCGTAGAAACGGTAATCTACTGAGCTCTAAGGGAAAAAATCTGGAGTGAGAGCGGTTTGTAGATGACCTAATTTATGATTGGTCGCGCCGGAAATTTTAACGGTCGTCTGTCTGAGAGACTTTGTCGGCTAAATGCGTGACCAATTTGTCGGATTTTCGTGCAGGCAACCTGCACTTCGCGCGAGACTAGGTAGGCAGGGATATGGCTCGATAAAAAATGGACTTGGGGAACAATTCTAATGGATATTTCGCATCGGTTCGCGAGGCCTATCGGTAAGACAGCTCACTCTTCCGCAAGCCCTCCATCGGTAAGAGATCCGCTGATGGCGCGGTTTCAGCGCACGAGGGCGCTGATACGCACATTCCAGTTCGATCCGTGCGCGCAGCCAAATTGGGCGCCGGACGATATCCTCTTCCAGCTTGAAAAACGCATCGAAGCCGTTGCCCGCAATCGTACCGAGCCGGAGGGCGAACATGACAAGCGCTCCGGGCTCGAACTGATGGCCGCACGCGTGATGGAGTTCACGCGGCGTCTTTCCACGGACCGCGGGGCTGCCGAACGGGCCACGGAGGGCATCGAGGCAGCCTATTTGCTCGGCATGATCGCGATGATCGAAGAACTACAGGACCTTCTGGCGAATTAAGCCTCTTCCGGCAGAGGGCGGCTCAGCAGTTCTTCCCAGCTTTTCAGTTCCTTCTTGGACGGGTTGCCCAAGATTTCGAGCGCATGGCGCAGGCGCTCGCGCACGATGTCGCGGCCGAGATGCACGGTTGCCTCGAACAGCGGAACCGAGGTCGGGCTGCCGGTGATGGCGATGAAAAAGGCACGGACCATGAACTTGAACTTCAGGTCCAGCCGGGTTGCCGTGTCGCGCAATACGCCCTCGACCGAGGGCTTGTCCCATTCGGCCAGCTTGTCGAACTGCCACAGGGCAAGTTGGTAAGCCTGGCGCTGTTCCTCGGCTTCGATCTTCACGTCGCGCAGCTTGGTTTCATCCATGTCGAGGCGGTTCTGGAAGAACATTGCCACCAGTCCGCCAAGATCACCCAGCTTTTCGACACGGCTTTGCGCCATTTCGGCAATGGGCAGCAGATACTCCTCGTTGAGCGCCCATTCGCGCACGCGATTAAGGAATTGCGGTGCATCCATCGTCTCGCGCAAATAACGGGCATTTAGCCAGTCCAGCTTGCCGACATCGAACACCGGCCCGCCCAGCGAAATATTGGTGAGTGCGAAATCCTCCCGCAGTTCGGCGAGCGACGTCATCTCGTCGCCCTCGGAAGCCGATTTTGCGGCGAGGCCCAGGAAGTTGATGAGCGCTTCCGGAAGATAGCCGGCGCGCTGGAAAAACAGAATGCTGGTCGGATTCTTGCGCTTCGAAAGCTTGGACTTGTCCGCATTGCGCAGCAGCGGGAGGTGTGCCCATTTCGGCGGTTGCCAGTCGAGATATTGGTACAGAAGCTCATGCTTTGGCACGGAGCTGATCCATTCCTCGCCGCGGATCACATGGGTTATGCCCATGGCGTGATCGTCCACCACATTGGCCATATGGTAGGTGGGAAAGCCGTCCGACTTCATCAGGATCTGCATGTCGACCTTCGACCATTCGATGCTGATCGGATCGTCGCGCAGTTCGTCCTTGAACGTGCACACGCCCTCGCTCGGCACTTTCATGCGCAGGACGAAGCTTCCGTCCGGGCTTTCCGCCTTGGCCTGCTCCCGCCCTTCTTCGGTGAGGCAGCGGCCGTCATAGCGTGGCGGTTCGCCCGCTTTCATCTGCTGCTTGCGCATCGCATCGAGCCGCTCGGCCGTGCAATAGCATTTGAAGGCGTGGCCGTCGGCTTCCAGCTTCGCGGCATGCTCCTGATAGAGCGCGGTGCGTTCGGACTGGCGATAGGGGCCGTGGGGGCCGCCGACATCGGGGCCTTCGTCCCAGCCAAGGCCGAGCCAGCGCAGCGCCTCCAGGATCATCCGTTCCGATTGCGGCGTCGAGCGCACCTGATCGGTATCTTCCACGCGCAGGATGAACTGCCCGCCATGTTTCTTGGCGAACAGCCAGTTCATGAGCGCGATATAGGCGGTTCCGACATGCGGATCGCCGGTTGGCGAAGGCGCGACGCGGGTGCGGACGGTGGTCATGGGAATGAGCTTTCGGTGCTGCGTTCAGGTGCAGGAAGGGCGATGTTCGAGCGCGCTCCTACCAGCGTGGCGGCAAAGCGCCAAGATCAGACCTTCAGTGGCTCCAGCGCGAACAGCTTGCCTGCGGCATATTTCTCGTCGTTCGGATTATAGGTCGTGGCAGGCAGGAAGCTCTGTTCGTGCACGGCGAGATCCTTAAGCCCGTCGATCTTGTAGGTGCCCATCTTATATTCGCGCGGCGGCTTGCCATCGCGTTCCAGCGCGACCGCGTCGACGAAGAGATCGTCATGCCGGGTCCACAGCACATGGGGAGCCAGCTTGACGTTCTGCTTGTTGTACGTCGCCGTGATGCACTTCTGGCGGGCGATGGCTTCTAGGACGATCTGGTTCGGTTCCATGGTGTAAGAATGATGAGGCGGGCAGGTGGTTGCAAGCAATTTTGTGCGCTGCACCATCATTGCGCCGGGACGGGACGGAATCCGTTTCGATTGACTTTTTGCGCCGCAACATCCATGTGGGCTTCAGCGAGGGCGGCAGGGCTGCTTTTGGATGCGCGCAGCGTGTGGGCTGGAAATTTCCGGCATCGGCCGTATCCTTCATCGCGAACCTTTTCACGGCAGCCTGATCACGCGGGTCGCTTTCTTTAGCGATCCGGCCGCATGCGCGGCGCGATCATCCGTACCCGCAGGTCTTGCGGCGAACCGGATGAGGCGCTTCCAGGCAGCCGCCTTATTTCGAAAGATTTCATGACCAATTTTTCCGATTTCGCGCTCGGCGCGACCTTTCAGAATACCCTCAAGAGCGAAGGCTATGAAGAGCCGACGCCGATCCAGCAGCAGGCTATCCCGTTGGCGCTGGAAGGCCGGGACATCCTCGGCATCGCGCAGACCGGCACGGGCAAGACGGCGGCCTTCTCGCTGCCTTCGCTCCACCGCCTGAACGAAAAGAAGCTCGGCACCGGGCGCAATCAGTGCCGCATGCTGGTGCTGGCACCGACGCGAGAGCTGGCGAAGCAAATCGCCGACAGCATGGTCACCTATGGCCGCGGCACGGGGCTGTACGTCACCACCGCGTTCGGCGGTGTGCCGATCAACCGGCAGAAGCGCGCGCTGGCCAAGGGCGTGGACGTGCTGGTGGCAACGCCGGGCCGTCTTCTCGACCTGTACGACCAGAATTCGCTCGATCTTTCGATGGTCGAAATCCTGGTGCTGGACGAGGCGGACCAGATGCTGGACCTCGGCTTCATGCAGCCGCTGAAGCGCATCGTCAAGCTGCTGCCGTACAAGCGCCAGAGCCTGTTCTTCTCGGCCACCATGCCGAAAACCATTGCCGAGCTAAGCCAGCAATTCCTGCGCGATCCTGCCAAGGTCTCCGTCGCGCCGCAGTCGACCACCGCCGAAAAGGTGGACCAATATGGCCTGTTCGTGCGCAGCGAAGACAAGCCGCAGATCCTGGCGAGCCTGCTTCGCAGCGAAGACCCGGACCGCGTGCTCGTGTTCACGCGTACCAAACATGGCGCGGATCGGCTGGTGAAGCATCTGGAGCGCGTGGGCATCGATGCCGTCGCGATCCACGGTAACAAAAGCCAGCCGCAGCGCGAAAAGGCGCTGAACGCCTTCCGCCGCGGCGGCGTCTCCGTGCTGGTCGCGACCGATATCGCCGCGCGCGGTATCGACGTTTCGGGCGTTTCGCATGTCTTCAATTACGAACTGCCCAACGTGCCGGAGCAATATGTGCATCGCATCGGTCGGACAGCGCGCGCGGATGCCAGCGGCACCGCGATCGCGCTGGTCGGGCCGGAAGAGCGCCAGTGGCTGCGCGATATCGAGCGGACCATCAAGATGAAGCTCGAAATCGCACCGCTTCCCAAGGGCTTCGACAAGCCCGAGATCGAGGAGCTTCCCCCGCCGCAGATGGGCGGCCAGCGCCAGCAGCGCTTCAAACCGCGTCCTGCGGGAGCGAAGGGCAAGCCGGCCGGTCGCGACGGAGCGCGCAAGCCCTCCGGCGATCGTCGTGGCGGCGAGGGCAAGGGTGGCCAGCGCGCCGGTGGCCAGAACCGCGGCCCGTCCGCCGGCAAGCCCGGCGGCGGTAACCGACGTCGCCGGACGAACCGCGGCGGCGGTGGCGGTGGCGGCGGACGCCCTCAGGGCTAAGACCTGTTGCGAGTCGCGGGCGCTTGTTGCGACTGGAAAGTCGCAAAGGTCCGTAGACAGGGTAGGGCCTTCACCTTCCCGCTTCGGCTTCTTGCTGGAGCCGTTGGCAACTAGAACTGATCGACGATTGGAAAGAGCCGCCGCACCTTAATGCCGCTGCTTTTGTGTAGGACAGCGATAAACTCTCCTGCCGGAGAGAGCGGCGCGCGGATCAGGCTTGGGTCAGCACGCGTTCGCCGCGCCGCGCGGTGAGGTTTTGCGAACCGGTGATCGTGCTGGAGCGCTGAGCGATATCGCTCACGAAATTCCAGTCGCAGCTGGCGGCCGTTGGCGTCAGTTCCACCGTCATATAGCCGCGCTTGCCGAAATTGGCCCATTTGAGCATCGGATTGGTTTCGCGGATCGCAGCCTCCAGCGTCGCGGCGGGCACGGTGGAGAAATAGCTCTCCATGCCGGGCGAGGTGACGCTGTGGCCGGCAAATTCCACGCCCACCGGGCGGCCGTCCTCGGTCAGATCGAACGCCCAGCCATTATGGCTGTCGCCCGATAGCACCACCAGATCGGCGTCCGCGTCCTGCGCCGCCTTGAACGCCCGGCTGCGCGCGGCGGGATAGCCGTCCCAACTGTCGAAATTGAAGGGCAGGCCCGCCTTGCTCGCCAAGGCGCCGACGGCGGAGCGCTGCTTCACATAGTCCGGCGCACTTTCCGGAATCCACTCCAGCGTCTGCTGCGGCATCAGCAAGGTGCCCATGACCGTCTGCTGCGCCCAGACCTGCCATTTCTCGCCCGCGCCGACGGAGCGCTTGAGCTGATCCGCGAACCAGCCCTCCTGATCCAGCCCCAGCATGGTGTGGGCGGGATCGCGATAGGTCTGCTCGCGAAATTCCACGAGCGCGGCCTCGATATTGCCCTTGCCCTGCAGCACTTCGGACAGATCGAACTGCTTGGCCCGCGCGTGCAGGCGGCTTTCGGTCAGCAGGATGGTGGCAAGATCACCCACGCGATAGCTTTTCCACTGGTCTTCGGTGTCCGGCAGATCGTGCACCGGCATCCATTCGCGATAGGTGCGCCGCGCGATGCGCTTGCGCATCTCGTAATCGCCTTCGTTCGGCTGATGGTTCTGCGCGCCATGCTCCCAGGCGTCATTGGCGATCTCATGATCGTCCCACTGCGCCAGCATCGGCCAAAGCTGGTGGACGCGCTGCAGGTCCGGATCGGCGCGGTAGCTTTGATAGCGCAGGCGATAATCGGTCAGCGTCAGGATTTCGTGATCCGGCTGCACCGCGCGGCCCGGCAAGGCGACATCGGGATAGGTGCCGGGGCCATATTCGTAAAAATAATCGCCCAGATGCATGATGATATCCAGATCATCGCGCGCCGCCGCTGCGGCATAGGCATTGAAATAGCCGAAAGGCATGTTGGAGCAACTGAACACGCCCATGCGCCATTTATCGGTCTCGCCATCGGGCAATGTGCGTGTGCGCCCTTGCGGCGAGGCGCTGCCGTCGGGGGCAACGAAGCGATAATAATACCACCGGCCGGGCTGCAGGCCGTCGACCACCAGCTTGGCGCAATAGTCACGTGTCGGAGAGGCGGTGGTCGAACCGCCGCCGACCACCTTGCCCGTGGCCGGATCGGTGACTTCCACGGTCAGGCGCGTATCGCCGCTGCCGACATAGCGCGTCCATAGCAACACCGAATCCTGTCCCGGCTCGCCCGACGCAACGCCGTGCGAAAAGCCGGTGGCGGACTGGAAGGCGAAGGCGGCACCGGGAATGGTCAGCGCGCCGATGCCGAAGGTGCCTGCCTGCAACAACAGGCGCCGATCGATCTGGAGGGTCATGCGAAATCCTTCTGTGTCTGGCGTGGACGCCTCATGCACCCGCTCCGTGACCGCAGCATGACCTATCCCGCAAGTCCGAGGCCGAGAAGCAGGAAGGTGAAGATAAGGCCGATCACCGGGATAAGGGAAAGTAGGACAACGAGGCGCAACAACGTGGAAAGCCGCGAAAACCCGTAAGCGTGGCGCAGCTGGCGGTAGAGATGGATTGGCGGGAATATCAGGCCGATGGGTATCAATAGACCCGAAGAAACGCCCGCTTTGCCGAGCAGCGTCAGCGCCAGGAACAGGAGCACCATGAAACTAAGCGAGTAGGTTGTGAAGACGGCGTGATCGTAGAAGCGCACGCTTTTGGCGCCGATCGTCACCAGCCAGATGAAGGGCAGGGACAGCGGGATCAGCAGCCAAGCGAATTTATAGCCGTTCGACTGCATCTTATATTGGATCAGCCCCGGATTGGCCTGAAATTTGTGCGCTGCCGTCTCAACTATGTGATCCAGAAGAGGGCTGCCGGTGTTGATCGCCTCAGTTCCGTTTTGGCCGACCCTCTCATCTACGCCGATCATCTCCGGATAAGGCATCGGCTCCTGACGTAGCATGGCAATGCCATTGCGGGCCGCCATCTCCTCACGCAGCGCCTCTTCCAACCCCGCGCGTCCGGTATCGCCGGGTGGGAGAGCCTTCAGCGCCGCCGAGTCTTTGTGGATCTTCTGATCGAGCTGTTCCGATTCCCTTTGATAGGCGGCATCGGTTTCCGGGCTCTGCATGTTTTCGAACGGGCCGCCGGTGAAGCTGAAGATCACGAACATCAGAAAGATCGCGAACAGGAACAGAGCCATCGGGGAGACGAAGCGTTTGCGTTCGCCATCGATATATCTGCGGGTCAGTTCGCCCGGGCGCCAGACGAGCAGCGGCGCGCTATGCCAGAAAGCACCTTCGAAATGCAGCACGCCATGGAGGAAATCATGACCGAGCGCGGACAGTGTGCGGTGGACATGCGCGTGCTGCCCGCAGGCATGGCAGTGCGATCCGATGAGCGCTGTGCCGCAATTGAGGCAGGCGGTTTCCGTCGTGTGCCCATCTTCGGACAGGTCCGTCTGTCTTTCGTCGTTCACCCCGAAGTGCCCCCATTGCCCTGTCCCCGTGGGATTATCAGCCCGGCCGGGTCAGGGCAATGTGATGGCCTTTCGCTATCAAAAGCGAGCGGCGAGTTGGACCCCGTACAGACGCGGTTCGCCCGCGATGTAAGTAGTGGTGCCGAAGGAGCCGCCGGTATTGCCCGCATCGATCAGATAGTCCTTACCGAGCAGATTGCGGGCAAAACCGCTGATCTCATAGCGGCCGTCGTCGAACGTCACGCCGCCGCGCAGATTGACGAGGACATAGCCGTCCTGGCTGGTGGAGGGATCGTTCGGCACCTCGAAGAACACGCGGCTCTGATAGGTGGCGGTGGGCGTGAAGAAAATCGCCGTGCCGCCGCCCAGGTCCGCGTTGAATTCGATCCCGCCCGACGCGCTATGTTCGGGCGTCAGACGGAAACGGCTGTCCTGGAAGGAGAACTGGCTGGCCGTACCCTCCGCCGGCTCGCCGATCTTGGCGTCGATATAGGCGTAGTTGGCGAACAGACGCAGCGCGCGCGACACGCGGTAGCTGGTTTCCACCTCAATGCCGAAATTCGATGCCTGGCCCGCGTTTACCGGAATGACGGTGCCGGCCGGAATGGGGTTGCCATTCTGATCCACCGTGTCCTGCTGGGTAATGAGGCTGGTCTGGAAGTTGCTGTAATCCTGATAAAAGGCGCCGATCGAGCCGGTAAAGCCGCCAAAGCTGCCCTTGATTCCGCCTTCATAGTTCCAGACCGTTTCCGCATCCACGATGGTCAGGCTGGGCTGCGGACCGGTCTCTCCGGCGCGCGGGCCGCGCGCGGTGAGGTTCAGCACCGGCGAGCGGCGCCCCTTGGAGATGGTGGCGTAAACGTTCACGTCCCGCGTGACGCGGTAAAGCGCGTTGAAGCGCGGCAGGAAGGCGTCGAAATCGTCGCTCGCCCGGAACGTCTGCCCCGCGGTGTCCACCGCGCCGAGTAGCGACACGCCCGGCACGCCGAGGCCAGCAAATACCTGGCTACCCGGCTGGCGCGAAAAATAGGTCGATTGGCGTTCCTCGTAGAGGTAGCGCAGCCCCGCCGTCAGCTCGAGTAGACCGAAGATTGCCGTGCCGTCTGCAAATACCGAGTAGCTTGTGTTCTTGCCGCCATTTTCGAAGACGCTGGAATAGGGAATGATGCTGGCCGCCCCGCGCGTCAGAATAGCGCTGGCATTGGGTGCGGTGTAGCCGACGGCTGCGCTGTAGCATGGATTGGCGCCGCCCTGTGCGCCGGAGAGTACGGCCTGAACCGGTGCGAAGGCGGGGAAGGGCGCGCAGGCGATGTACGTGCCTTCATCGGTGGAGAAGGGCACCCCTTGCGTGCCTTCCTCGTGAAAGATGTTGAAACCCGCAAAACCGCGGAAGCGGTCGCTGTCATAGCTGATGCGGGTTTCGTGGCTCATCTGCTGGCCCTTCGCATCCTCTGCAAATTCCAGGAAGAAAAGGCCGGAACCGTCCGCATCGAACACCTCAAGGCTGTCGAACTTGCGGTAGCCGGTGATCGAATCGAGCTGCCAGGCATCGCCGATCGGGAATTCGATGCTGAGATTGGCATCGTAAACCTCGCGGTTTAGCCCGAGTTTTGGCAGGCCGAGAACGCTTTCGCTGAATGGCGATCCACCAAGTTCTGCGAAACTGTAGGGGCTGGTGTCGCCACCGGTGGGCGGCAGCGTGCCGGATTTGAATGCGGTGCCGGGATTACGCTGTTGTTCGTAGGTGGCGATGAAATCGATATGCCCGCCCGCGGCCGGATTGATGCGGATCGAGCCGCGCACGCCGAACTGATTCACCCCGTTCAGATCGTCCTGCTCGATGCCGACCTGATTGCCGCTGACCGTGCCCGGCTGGCCGCCGATATTGCGGACATAGCCGTCACGATATTTGTAGACGGCGGCGAGGCGCCCGGAAATGAACTCGGTGCCCCCGTTCACCACCGCATTGGCCTGCACCGCGTTAAGATTGCCGTAGCTGACCGAGGCGGAGGCGCTTTCTTCCGGCGTCGGCCGGTTGGTGATGACGCTGATCGCGCCGATCGTCGAGGCGGTGCCGAACAGCGTCGCCTGCGGGCCCTTCACCACCTCGATCCGTTCAATATCGAACAGATCGAAATAGGAGCCGCGCGAACGGGAGACGTCGATGCCATTATAATAGATGGAAACGCGCGGCGCGATCTGCGCGCTGCCGGAATCCGACGTAATGCCGCGGATCACGAAGCCGGGATTGTTGGGGCTCTGCTCCTGCACAATCAGGCCGGGAATATAGGCGGCGACCTCATCGAACTCATCGACGCCGATCTCCTTGAGAGCCTCTCCGCTAAGCGCGCTCACGGTGAGCGGCACGTCGCTGATCGACTCTGCGCGTTTTTGCGCGGTGACGACGATCTCCGAATCGATCGCAGCGCTTTCTGCACCGTCGGCAGCAGGATCGGTTGCCTGGGCCTGCGCAGCGGCCGAGCCGAAGGCGGCGAGCGAAATGGCGATGGCGGCGTGGGAGGTAAAACGCATGGAAGAGGGCCCTCTGTTGGCGGTTATTGTGCGCACGCCAGTGAGGATGCGGTGTTACGCGGCGGCGTAGGTCCTGTGTCGCGGCGAAGTCGGGCCAGTGAAAATTTCGTGATGTTGCCTGAAACCAACATTTTGGCAGGCGACGGGCGGCTTTTGCCGGGCTAGACCCGTAAGCTACGCACGGTCCTGGGGCCGGGTGATTTTTATCGGAGCGTTCATTTTTGGCCCATCTGCGATCGATCGGCACCGCCGTTCCGGACACCGTGCTGCTGCAAAGCGAGGTGCTTTCGATCATCGAGGCCGGACGCGGCATGCCGATGCCGGGGCGCATGGAAGCAATCTTGGTCAATACGGGGATCGAGCAGCGCCGCATCGCTCGTCCGGTTGATTTCTACATGCGCCCGCGTAGCTGGCCGGAACGCGCCGCGACCTATGAAGAGGTGGGCAAGGACCTGTTCTGCCGCGCGGCTGGCAAGGCGCTGGATGATGCGGGGCTGGTCCCTGCGGATATCGATACCATCGTCTTCATTTCCACCACGGGCACACTGACGCCTAGCCTGCCGAGCCGCATGGTGGAACTGATGGGCTTCGATCAGGACACGCGCACGGTGCCGCTGTTCGGTTATGGCTGTGCGGGCGGCGTGCTTGGCCTCTCTGTTGCCGCCGATCTGACGCCGCCGGGCAAGACCACGCTGTTCGTGGCGATGGAGCTGTGCAGCCTGGCTTATGATCATCAGCGCATGGACAAGAAGGACGTGGTGGCCGCCGCGTTGTTCGCGGATGGCTGCGCCGCAGCCGTGGTAACCGGGGAGGGGCCGGGCCCACGCTTCGGCCGCTTCGTCCAGCGCGTATGGCCGGACAGCATCGACATGATGGGATGGGAGATCGGCGACACCGGTTTCGATCTGGTGCTTGCGAAGAACATTCCGGCGTTCGTCGCCCAGGAATTTGCGCCTCTGTGCGATGCCTATCTGGCGGACGAAGGATTGACCCTGGACGCGCTGGCAGAGCCCGCCTGTCATCCGGGCGGGGGCAGGGTGGTCGATGCGCTGGCCGACTATTTCGCACCCGCCGCCGCGCCGGTTGAGGAGCGCCTGCCGGCAACACGCGCAGTGCTGCGGGAATATGGCAATATGTCCTCTCCCACGGTGCTGTTCGTGCTGGACCGCTTAATGGCGCAGCGACAGGCGAAGCCGGTTCTGCTAACCGCACTCGGCCCCGGCTTTACCGGTGCGATCGGAGTGCTGAGACCATGACGCCTATCGTCGAATGGCCCGCTTGGGCGGTGCTGCTGATTGCCTATGTCTTCCTGCAGCGGATTGCCGAGCTTGCAATCGCGCAGCGCAACACGCGGGCGCTGATTAAAGAGGGCGCGCACGAGTTCGGGCGCAAAGGCTATCCGCTTTTCATTGCGCTCCACAGTGCGTGGTTGATCTCTATCGTCATCTTTGCCGTGCCGAGTCCGCGGCCTGATTTGTTGTTGCTGCTGCTATTCGCGCTGACCCAGGCGCTGCGTTACTGGGCGCTGTTCACGCTGGGCCGTTACTGGACCACCCGGCTCATCAGCTCGCCCAACTTTCCGCGCATCCGAAAGGGGCCGTACCGGTTCTTCCCGCACCCCAACTATCTGGTGGTGGTGGCGGAGATCGCGCTGGTGCCTTTGATTATGAATGAGGAGACGGTGGCAATCGTCTTCACCTTCCTGAACGCCGCTCTGCTTGTCTGGCGGATCCGGATGGAAAACCGGGTGCTGGGGCACCGGCGCACCGACTGATCGCAGGCGTTCGTAGGGCGGCCGCAGCCCTGTCCGATGCCCCACGAACAGGCGTTGACCTTTGCCGCGCAAGCTTCTAAAGGCCGCGCTTCCGTTTGGCGACCGCTCTGCCGGTCCCTATATGGGAACCCAAGCCAGTAACAGGCTGAAACAAGCGCGCATGGGGCGGGCGGATCAACGGGCTGGCCCCGCCGTCACCACACGCTGCCATGCGTTCTAGTAACCGCCGCCAGGATTCGGGAGAAACGGTTTTCCGTTCCGATGCCTGGCAAGACATAGATACAAGGTGAAGCATTTATGCCGACTATCAACCAGCTGATCCGCAAGGGTCGCGTTCCGCAGAAGGCCAAGAGCAAGGTCCCTGCGATGGAGCAGAACCCGCAGAAGCGCGGCGTTTGCACTCGCGTCTACACGACCACGCCGAAGAAGCCGAACTCGGCTCTACGTAAGGTTGCCAAGGTTCGCCTGACCAACCAGCGCGAAGTCATCTCCTACATCCCGGGCGAAGGCCATAACCTGCAGGAGCACAGCGTTGTGCTGATCCGCGGCGGCCGTGTGCGCGACCTTCCCGGCGTTCGCTACCACGTCCTTCGCGGCGTGCTCGATACGCAGGGCGTCAAGGATCGTAAGCAGAGCCGTTCGAAGTACGGCGCGAAGCGTCCTAAGTAAGAACCGGGTTCAGGAGATAAGATATGTCACGTCGTCGTCGCCCCGAAAAGCGCGAGATCCTTCCCGACCCTAAGTTCGGTGATGTGGTCCTTTCCAAATTCATGAACAACCTGATGTATGACGGCAAGAAGTCTGCCGCCGAACGCATCGTTTATGGTGCTCTCGACACGGTCGAGGCACGCGCCAAGACCGATCCGATCCAGCTGTTCCATGATGCGCTCAACAACATCAAGCCGGGCATCGAAGTTCGCAGCCGCCGCGTCGGCGGTGCGACCTATCAGGTGCCGGTCGAGGTTCGTCCCGAGCGCGCCCAGGCTCTCGCCATCCGTTGGCTGATCTCGGCCGCGCGCGGCCGCGGTGAGACCACCATGGCCGCCCGCCTGTCGAGCGAGCTGATGGATGCTGCCAACAACCGCGGTAACGCTGTGAAGAAGCGTGAAGACACGCACCGGATGGCCGAAGCCAACCGCGCCTTCTCGCACTATCGCTGGTAAGCGCTCGATCATCTGAATGACGGGGAGAGGGGCTGGCCAACACCGGCCCCTCTTCCTATATCGCCCCCGAAAATCCGGTTCTCCGAATCGGACCTGTAATCTTACATCCCCTGGAGTAGCCATCATGGCCCGCGATTATCCGCTCGAAAAATACCGCAATATCGGCATCATGGCGCATATCGACGCCGGTAAGACCACGACGACCGAGCGGATCCTGTTCTACACCGGTAAGTCCTACAAGATCGGCGAAGTCCATGACGGCGCCGCCACGATGGACTGGATGGAGCAGGAGCAGGAGCGCGGCATCACGATCACGTCCGCCGCGACGACCTGTTTCTGGAACGATCACCGGATCAACATCATCGACACTCCCGGTCACGTGGACTTCACCATTGAAGTCGAGCGTAGCCTTCGCGTGCTCGACGGCGCGGTTGCATGCTTTGACGGCGTTGCCGGCGTGGAGCCGCAGTCCGAGACGGTGTGGCGTCAGGCGGACAAGTACAAAGTGCCGCGGATGTGCTTCATCAACAAGCTCGACCGTACCGGTGCCAATTTCGAATTCTGCGTGCAGTCGATCATCGATCGTCTGGGCGCGACGCCGGCCGTTCTCTATCTGCCGATCGGCATCGAGAGCGACCTTCAGGGGCTCGTGGACCTCGTTCACAATCGCGGCATCATCTGGGAATCGGAAGGCCTCGGCGCCGAATTCAACTATGTCGATATCCCGGACGATCTGAAGGACAAGGCCGCCGAATATCGCGAGAAGCTGATCGAGCTTGCTGTCGAGCAGGACGACGAGGCGATGGAAGCCTATCTGGAAGGCAATGAACCCGACGTCGACACGCTGAAGAAGCTGATCCGCAAGGGTACGCTCGAGCAGGCGTTCGTTCCGGTGCTCTGTGGCTCCGCGTTCAAGAACAAGGGCGTTCAGCCGCTGCTCGACGCCGTGGTCGACTATCTGCCGAGCCCGCTCGACGTTCCGGCCATCAAGGGCGTGCTGCCCGACAGCGATCAGGAAGACAGCCGTCCGTCCAGCGACGAAGCGCCGTTCAGCGCCCTCGCGTTCAAGATCATGAACGATCCGTTCGTGGGCACGCTGACTTTTGCGCGCATCTATTCCGGCGTCTTGGAGAAAGGCACCGTCCTGAACTCCGTGAAGGACAAGAAGGAAAAGATCGGCCGCATGCTGCTGATGCATGCCAACAACCGCGAAGACATCGAGGCGGCCTATGCCGGCGACATCGTTGCTATCGCGGGCCTCAAGGAGACGACGACGGGCGATACGCTTTGCGCATCGAACAAGCCGATCATTCTGGAGCGCATGGAATTCCCCGATCCGGTTATCGAGCTGTCGGTGGAGCCGAAGACCAAGGCCGACCAGGAAAAGATGGGCGTCGCGCTCAATCGTCTGGCCGCCGAGGATCCGTCCTTCCGCGTTTCGACCGATCACGAATCGGGTCAGACGATCATCAAGGGCATGGGCGAGCTTCACCTCGACATCCTCGTCGATCGCATGAAGCGCGAATTCAAGGTTGAAGCGAACGTCGGTGCGCCGCAGGTGGCCTATCGCGAGTCGCTGAAGCGTGAAGTCGAAGTCGACTACACCCACAAGAAGCAGTCGGGTGGTTCGGGCCAGTTCGGCCGCGTGAAGGTTGTGGTCAGCCCCGGTGAGCGCGGGCAGGGCATCAACTTCATGGACGAGACCAAGGGCGGCGTGATTCCGAAGGAATATATCCCGTCGGTCGAAAAGGGCATGCGTGAGACGGCTGAGACCGGATCGCTGATCGGCTTCCCGATCATCGACTTCGACATTCGTTTGATCGATGGTCAGACCCATGACGTCGACTCCTCGGCGCTGGCGTTCGAAATCACCGGCCGTGCGGCGATGCGCGAAGTGGCGCAGAAGGCCGGCATCAAGCTGCTCGAGCCGGTCATGAAGGTGGAGGTCATCACCCCGGAAGAGTATCTGGGCGACGTGATCGGCGATCTGAACTCCCGCCGTGGCCAGATTCAGGGTACCGACACGCGCGGTATCGCGCAGGCGGTTGACGCGATCGTGCCGCTTGCCAACATGTTCGGTTATGTGAACCAGCTCCGCTCGTTCACTCAGGGACGTGCGCAGTACACGATGCAGTTCTCGCACTATGAAGAAGTGCCGCAGAATGTGGCCGACGAAGTGAAAGAGAAGCTGGCCTAAGCGCACAGGATCGGCTATCGGGCTCGCTTTCGCGCCTGATAGCCCGTTCATCAGGCGGCGCACAGCCGAGTATAGATGGTTGACTTGGGGCCGAAGCGACGCCAATGCGCGGCGCTTCGGAGCCCGGCAAACGACATTGCAGAAGAAGGTAGGGTAAAATGGCAAAAGCAAAATTCGAGCGGAACAAGCCGCACGTAAACGTTGGTACCATCGGTCACGTCGACCATGGCAAGACCACGCTGACCGCAGCGATCACCAAGGTGATGGCTGAAGTCCATGGCGGCGCCGCCGTCGACTTCGCCAACATCGACAAGGCTCCTGAAGAGCGCGAGCGCGGCATCACCATCTCGACCGCGCACGTCGAGTATGAAACCGCCGAGCGTCACTATGCGCACGTCGATTGCCCGGGCCACGCCGACTATGTGAAGAACATGATCACCGGCGCCGCGCAGATGGACGGTGCTATCCTCGTCGTGAACGCCGCCGACGGCCCCATGCCGCAGACCCGTGAGCACATCCTGCTCGCCCGTCAGGTCGGCGTGCCGGCTCTGGTCGTGTTCATGAACAAGGTCGATCAGGTTGACGACGAAGAGCTCCTCGAGCTCGTCGAGCTGGAAATCCGCGAGCTGCTTAGCTCGTACGACTTCCCGGGTGACGATATTCCGATCGTTGCTGGTTCGGCTCTCGCCGCCCTCGAAGGCCGCGACGACAACATCGGCAAGGAAAAGATCATTGCCCTGATGGACGCCGTCGACAGCTACATCCCGAAGCCGGATCGCCCCGTCGACCGCGACTTCCTGATGCCGATCGAAGACGTGTTCTCGATCTCGGGCCGTGGTACGGTTGTGACCGGCCGCGTCGAGACCGGCGTTGTGAACGTCGGCGACGAAGTCGAGATCGTTGGCATCAAGGACACCACCAAGACGACCGTGACCGGCGTCGAAATGTTCCGCAAGCTGCTCGATCGCGGCGAAGCGGGCGACAACATCGGTGCGCTGCTTCGCGGCACCGCGCGTGACGACGTCGAGCGTGGCCAGGTTCTAGCCAAGCCCGGTTCGATCACGCCGCACACCGAGTTCGACGCAGAAGTGTACGTGCTGTCGAAGGATGAGGGTGGCCGTCACACGCCGTTCTTCGCCAACTATCGTCCGCAGTTCTACTTCCGCACCACCGACGTGACCGGCGAAGTGATCCTCCCCGAGGGCACCGAGATGGTCATGCCTGGCGACAACGTGACGATCGGCGTGAAGCTGATTGCCCCGATCGCCATGGACGAAGGTCTGCGCTTCGCTATCCGCGAAGGTGGCCGTACCGTCGGTGCAGGGGTTGTCAGCACCATCAAGGTCTAATATAGACCCCTCAGCCGCCCGGGTCGTTGATTCGGGCGGCTCTACATTTTGAAGCCGCCCCGGCGTTTCCTGCGGGATTTCTGGGGCGGTTTGTTTTTGGCTCTTTCGCATCGGTAGTGTTTGGACGTTATGGAAACGCAGAATATTCGCATTCGCCTCAAGGCCTTTGATCACCGCGTGCTCGATCAGGCGACCGGGGATATCGCCGATACTGCACGGCGCACCGGCGCCCTTATCCGTGGCCCCATTCCGCTGCCGACGCGTATCGAGAAGTTCACCGTGAACCGCGGTCCGCATGTCGACAAGAAGTCGCGCGAGCAGTTCGAGGTGCGTACCTATAAGCGGCTGCTCGACATCGTGCAGCCCACGCCGCAGACGGTCGATGCGCTGATGAAGCTCGATCTCGCCGCCGGCGTGAACGTGGAAATCAAGCTGGCTTAATCGCTGGCTATGCTCCGGACATGATCCGGGGCTGCGATCGCGGAGCCATCTGGCTCCGTCGGTTCGAGGGATACCTCCGGCGCCGCCTTCGGGCACAGCCGGGCAAGCGTCCCCCGTCTCGCTTCGCCAAGGTCTTTCGGCCTGGCGCTGCACTCAGCCCGGACGGGGCGACGTTACGAACATCTGGGCTGAAACGAGCTTCGTCGAATTGTCGGCGGGGCTCGCACGCCTTTCGGGAATGGTCCCGTCAGGCCTCTGTTGAAGGAGTGTTTGATCATGCGCACTGGCGTGATCGCGAAAAAGATGGGGATGACCCGCCTCTTCCAGGAGGACGGCCAGCACGTGCCGGTCACCGTCTTGTCGCTAGAAAATTGTCAGGTCGTCGGCGAGCGCCGCGAAGAGCGTGATGGCTATTTTGCCGTCGCTCTCGGCGCGGGTGAACGCAAGGCGAAGAACGTCAACAAGCCGCAGCGCGAAGCGTTTGCAAAGGCTGAAGTGACCCCCAAGGCGCGCGTCGTGGAATTCCGCGTCGACAGCGAAGAGGGCCTGCTTCCCGTTGGCGCCACCGTCACCGCCGACCATTTCGTCGCCGGTCAGATGGTCGATATTCAAGGCCGTACGCAGGGTAAGGGCTTTGCCGGTGCCATGAAGCGTCACGGTTTCGGCGGTTTGCGCGCAACGCACGGCGTTTCGCTCAGCCACCGTTCGCATGGTTCGACGGGTAACCGTCAGGATCCGGGCAAGGTCTTCAAGAACAAGAAGATGGCCGGTCACATGGGTGATCGCGTTCGGACCCAACAGAACCTCGAAATCGTCCGCACCGACAGCGATCGCGGTCTGATCTTCGTGCGCGGCTCGGTGCCCGGTTCCAAGGGTGCTTGGCTGATCGTCAAGGACTCGGTGAAGGTGCCGATGCCGGAAGGTCTGCCGTTCCCCGGTGCCATGCGCCGCAACGCGGACCAGTTCTCGCACGAGAGTGCTGATGCCGGCATGATCGAGAGCGCGGCCGAGCATGAGCGTCAGGCGGGTCCGTCCGACGAGGAAATCGCGGCAGCCGCCGCCGAGCTGGAGCGCAGCCAGGAGCTGCAGGCCGAAGCGCAGGCGAATGCCGAGAAGGTAGAAAACCAGCCCAGCGACAGCGACAAGCCTGTCGATGGCGAAGAGAAGGAGGGCTAAGCCGTGAAGCTGAAGGTTCAGACCCTCGACGGCAAGAAAGCCGGCAACGATATCGAGCTTTCCGACGACGTGTTCGGGCTCGAGCCGCGTGCCGATATCCTGCACCGCGTCGTCACTTGGCAGCGTGAGAAGGCGCGCGGCACCGCCCGCCCGACCCGTGAGCGTAGTGACGTCGCCCGCACCGGCAAGAAGTTCGGTCGCCAGAAGGGCGGCGGTACGGCTCGTCACGGTGACCGCGCTGCCCCGATCTTCATCGGCGGCGGTAAGGCCCATGGTGCGCGCAAGCGTGACTTCGACCCGCAGCTCAACAAGAAGGTCCGTGCACTCGGCCTGAAGATGGCGCTGAGCGACAAGGCCAAGAGCGACAGCATCATCATTCTCGACACGCTCGAGATGAAGGATGCCAAGACCAAGGCGCTGAAGGATCAGGCCGCTGGCCTCGGCTTCGGCAAGCGCGTTCTGGTGATCGACGGCGAAAGCGTCGATGCGGGCTTCAAGAAGGCTTCGGCCAATCTGTTCGGCATCAATGTGATGCCTGCGGTCGGCGCCAATGTTTACGATATCCTTAGGGCCGAGACGCTGGTGCTGACCCGCGCCGCGGTCGAGAAGCTGGAGGCGCGTTTCAATGGCTAAGGCGAAAGCGAAAGGCGATATCGATACGCGTCATTACGACGTGATCGTGGCGCCCCACATCACCGAGAAGTCGACGCTTCTTTCCGAGAACAATGCGGTGGTCTTCAAGGTCGCCGGCACGTCCACCAAGCCGCAGATCAAGGCGGCGGTGGAAGCGCTGTTCGACGTGAAGGTCGAGCGCGTGAACACGATGGTCCAGAAGGGCAAGACCAAGCGCTGGAAAGGCCAGCCTTACCGCCGTTCGGACGTCAAGAAGGCCGTCGTTACCCTGGCTGAAGGCCAGAGCATCGACGTGACCACGGGAGTCTGAGATGGCGTTGAAGAGCTATAAACCGACCAGTCCGGCCCGCCGCGGCCTGGTGCTTGTCGACCGGAAGGGCCTGCACAAGGGCGGTCCGGTCAAGGCACTGACCGAAGGCAAGCGCAAGACCGGCGGCCGCAACAACAAGGGCCATGTCACCTCGCGCGGCATCGGCGGCGGTCACAAGCAGAAGTATCGCGTGATCGACTTCAAGCGTCGCAAATGGGACGTGGAAGCCACCGTCGAGCGTCTGGAATATGACCCCAACCGTTCGGCCTTCATCGCACTGGTGACCTACACCGACGGTGAGCAGGCTTACATTATCGCGCCGCAGCGTCTCAACGTCGGCGACAAGATCGTCGCTGGTGAGAAGACCGACACCAAGCCGGGCAACGCCATGTTGCTCAGCCAGATGCCGGTCGGCACGATCTGCCACAATATCGAGATGAAGCCGGGCAAGGGCGGTCAGATCGCTCGCAGCGCGGGCACCTACGCCCAGCTGGTCGGCCGCGATCGCGGCATGGTCATCATGCGGCTCAACTCGGGCGAGCAGCGCTACCTGCACGGCAATTGCATGGGCACGGTCGGCGCGGTTTCGAACCCCGACAACTCGAACACGACGCTGGCAAAGGCCGGTCGCAACCGCTGGCGCGGCAAGCGTCCGCTGACCCGCGGTGTTGCCAAGAACCCGGTCGATCACCCGCACGGCGGTGGTGAAGGCCGGACCTCGGGCGGCCGTCATCCGGTCACCCCGTGGGGCAAGCCGACCAAGGGCATGCGTACGCGTGACCGCAAGAAGGCGTCGAACAAGATGATCATCCGTTCGCGTCACGCGAAGAAGAAGAGGTAATCCATGGCACGCTCCGTATGGAAAGGCCCGTTCGTCGATCTCTACCTTTTGAAGAAGGCGGAAGACGCGCAGGAAAAATCCAGCCGCGCACCGATCAAGACCTGGTCGCGCCGCTCCACCATCTTGCCGCAGTTCGTCGGCCTGACCTTCACCGTTTATAACGGCCAGAAGTTCATCCCCGTGTCCGTCAATGAGGACATGGTTGGCCACAAGCTGGGCGAATTCGCGCCGACGCGGACCTTCCACGGTCACGGCGCCGACAAGAAGGGCAAGCGCTGATGGGACAGGCAAAGAACCCCCGCCGCGTGGAAGAGAATGAAGCGCTGGCCGTCGGCACGATGGTCAAGGGCTCCGCGCAGAAGCTCAACCTGGTCGCCGGCCTGATCCGCGGCCGCAAGGTTGAGGACGCGATGAACGTGCTGCAGTTCTCCAAGAAGGCGATGGCCGAAGACGTGCGCAAGGTGCTCGCTTCCGCCATTGCGAACGCAGAGAACAATCACAATCTGGATGTCGACGCGCTGGTCGTGTCGGAAGCCAGTGTCGGCAAATCGATCCGCATGAAGCGCTTCCGTGCTCGTGCCCGTGGCCGCGCCAGCCAGATTATCAAGCCGTTCAGCCGCATCCGTATCGTGGTGCGCGAACAGGAAGAGGAGGCCTAAGCGATGGGTCATAAGAGCAATCCGATCGGCCTTCGCCTCCAGATCAACCGGACCTGGGACAGCCGCTGGTTCGCCGAAGGCCATGACTATGGCCGTCTGTTGATGGAGGATCTCAAGATCCGTCAGCATATCATGGCAACCGTGCCGCAGGCCGCGATCAGCAAGGTCGTGATCGAGCGTCCGGCCAAGCTGTGCCGCGTGTCCGTATATGCCGCACGCCCCGGCGTGATCATCGGTAAGAAGGGTGCGGATATCGAAAAGCTGCGCCGTGCGCTCAGCGCGATGACGGAGAGCGACGTCTCGCTCAACATCGTCGAAATCCGCAAGCCGGAAGTCGATTCCAAGCTCGTTGCGCAAGGCGTGGCCGATCAGCTGATCCGCCGTATCGCCTTCCGCCGCGCCATGAAGCGCGCCGTGCAGTCCGCGCTGCGTCTGGGTGCCGAAGGCATCAAGATCGTCTGCGCCGGGCGTCTGGGCGGTGCCGAAATCGCGCGTACCGAATGGTACCGCGAAGGCCGCGTGCCGCTGCACACGCTGCGTGCGAACGTGGATTATGCCGAAGCCGAGGCGCTGACCGCCTATGGCATCATCGGCATCAAGGTTTGGATCTTCAAGGGCGAGATCATGGCCCATGATCCGATGGCGACCGACCGGCTGATGATGGAGGCACAGACCTCCGGCGTCCGTCCGGCCCGCTGATCGCCAGCGTTAAAGGATAAGGTAGAGCGACATGCTGCAACCGAAGAAGATGAAGTATCGCAAGGCCTTTAAGGGCCGGATCAAGGGCAAGGCGCCGGGTGGCACCACCTTGAATTTCGGCTCCTATGGCCTGAAGGCGATGGAGCCCGAGCGGATCACCGCGCGCCAGATCGAGGCGGCTCGCCGTGCGATCACGCGTCACATCAAGCGTCAGGGTCGCCTCTGGATCCGCGTCTTCCCGGACGTGCCGGTTTCCAAGAAGCCTGCCGAAGTCCGTCAGGGTAAGGGCAAGGGCTCGGTGGAATATTGGGCGGCGCGGGTAAAGCCCGGCCGTATCCTGTTCGAACTGGACGGCGTTGCCGGTCCGCTCGCGGCTGAAGCGTTCGAGCGTGCCGCGATGAAGCTGCCGATCAAGACCAAGGTCGTGGCCCGTCTGGGCGACGAATCGCACCTGAAAGGCTGAACATGAGCAAGCAAGTGGAAGATTTTCGCGCCAAGAGCGACGACGAGCTCCAGACCGAGCTCGGTCAGCTGAAGAAGGAGCAGTTCAACCTGCGCTTCCAGAACGCGACCGGCCAGATGGAAAAGCCCGCGCGTGTGCGCGAAGTGCGCCGCTCGATCGCGCGCATCAAGACGCTGCAGACCGAGCGGACGGCCAAGGCCGCGTCCGACAAGAGCGCCTGAGGAAGGATAGAAGAACATGCCCAAGCGCGTACTCACCGGCACCATCGTGTCGGACAAGATGGACAAGACGGTGGTCGTTCTCGTTGAGCGGAAGGTGAAGCACCCGCTCTACGGCAAGATCATTCGCCGTTCGAAGAAATACTCTGCCCATGATGAGGACAACCAGTTCCGCACGGGTGAGGTGGTTCGCATCGAAGAGACGAAGCCCGTCTCCAAGAACAAGACCTGGCGCGTTGTCGAGCAGGTTGGCGGCCGCGCCGAGGCCGATGCGCCGGCGGCAGTGAGCGAAGTCGTCGAGCCGGCGGAAGCCTGAGTTCGATTGTCACGTAAGTAGGAACCACCGGGCTTCGTCCCGGCAGGCCCAGAAGAAGGAATCGGATCCATGATCCAGATGCAATCCACTCTAGACGTCGCGGACAACAGCGGCGCTAAGCGCGTCCAGTGCATCAAGGTGCTGGGCGGGTCGAAGCGTCGCACCGCAAGCGTCGGCGACATCATCGTCGTGTCGGTGAAGGAAGCGCAGCCCCGCGGCCGCGTGAAGAAGGGCGACGTCCACCGTGCCGTCATCGTGCGCACCCGCAAGGACGTGCGCCGTCCCGACGGTTCGGTCATCCGCTTCGACGGCAACGCCGCCGTGCTCGTCAACAACAACCAGGAGCCGATCGGTACGCGTATCTTCGGCCCGGTGGTTCGCGAGCTGCGCGCCAAGCGCCACATGAAGATCATTTCGCTGGCTCCGGAGGTACTCTGACCATGGGAATGGCCAAGATCAAGAAGGGCGACAAGGTCGTCGTACTCGCCGGCAAGGACAAGGGCCGCACCGGTGAAGTGACGCAGATGATGCCGAAGGACGGCAAGCTGCTCGTCGACGGCATCAACGTGCATGCCCGTCACCGCAAGCCGACGCAGGAAAACCCGCAGGGCGGCATCGACCGCAAGCCGGCTCCGCTGCACATGTCGAACGTTGCGCTCGCCGATCCCAAGGATGGCAAGCCGACCCGCGTTCGTTTCGAGGAAAAAGACGGCAAGCGCGTTCGCGTCGCCGTGAAGTCCGGGGAGACTATCGATGGCTGATTATACGCCGCGCCTCCGCAAGAAGTATGACGAGGAAATCGTCAAGGCGATGACCGAAAAGTTCGGTTACGCCAATCGCTTCGCTGTGCCCGCGATCGAGAAGATCACGATCAATATGGGTGTGGGCGAGGGTTCGCAGGACAAGAAGAAGGTCCAGAGCGCCCTCGAGGAAATGCAGCTGATCGCCGGCCAGAAGCCGGTTATCACCATGGCGAAGAAGTCGATCGCGCAGTTCAAGCTGCGTGAAGGCATGCCGATCGGTGTTAAGGTTACCCTTCGCCGTGAGCGCATGTTCGAGTTTCTCGATCGTCTGATCACCATCGCGATGCCCCGCATCCGCGACTTCCGTGGTCTGAACCCGAAAAGCTTCGACGGCCGTGGCAACTTCGCCATGGGTCTGAAGGAGCAGATCGTGTTCCCGGAGATCAGCTATGATGCGATCGATCAGGTGCGCGGAATGGACATCATCGTGACGACGTCGGCCAAGACCGATGACGAAGCACGTGAGATGCTGAAGCTGTTCGGCTTCCCGTTCCCCCAGGATGAAAACCAGGAGAAGGAGGCAGCCTGAACAAGGCGCCTCTTTTCCCGAAGAAAGGAAGAGAACTTAAGTCATGGCGAAACTGAGTTCCATCAATAAGAACGAGCGTCGCAAGCGCATGGTCAAGAAATATGCCGGCCAGTATGCGAAGCTGAAGGCACAGGCGAACGACGAGTCTCTCGATGAGAGCGAGCGTCTGATCGCCCGTCTGAAGATGGCGGAAATTCCCCGTAACGGTAACCCCACCCGGGTGCGCAACCGTTGCGAGACGACTGGCCGTCCGCGCGCTTACTACCGCAAGTTTCGGCTCTGCCGCATTCAGCTGCGCGATCTGGCCAACAAGGGCCTGATCCCCGGCGTGACCAAGTCGAGCTGGTAAGGATTTAAATCATGGCATTGACCGATCCCCTGGGCGATATGCTCACCCGTATCCGCAACGGCCAGCAGGCGAAGATGGATAGCGTGATTTCGCCGTCCTCCAAGCTGCGCCAGCGGGTGCTCGACGTGCTCCAGCGCGAAGGCTATATCCGTGGGTACACGGCCGAGAATATCGGCCGTCGTAGCCAGCACGAAGGCATTCGCATCGAGCTGAAATATTTCGAGGGACAGCCCGCGATCCAGCATGTCGCGCGTGTCTCCAAGCCCGGCCGCCGCGTCTATTCCGGCAGCCAGGATCTGCCGCGGGTCCGCAACGGCCTCGGCATCACCATCGTCTCGACGCCCAAGGGTGTTCTGTCCGACGCGGAAGCGCGCGAACAGAATGTCGGCGGCGAGGTTCTCGCGGAGGTATTCTGATGAGCCGCATCGGTAAAAGGCCTGTCGCACTGCCTTCGGGCGTGACGGCGAAGATGGACGGGGGCAAGCTTTCGGTCAAAGGGCCGAAGGGCGAGCTCACCATGCCCACGCTCGACGAGGTGAAGTACGACCTCAACGACAACGAAGTCTCGGTTACCCCGCTGAACCAGACGAAGCGTGCGCGCTCCTTCTGGGGCATGCAGCGCACGCAGGTGCAGAACCTGGTCGACGGTGTCACCGAGGGTTTCACCAAGGTGCTCGAGATCAGCGGCGTCGGTTACCGCGCGAACGTTCAGGGCAAGACCCTGAAGCTGCAGCTGGGCTTCAGCCACGACGTCGATTTCGCGATCCCCGATGGCATCGACATCAAGACGCCGGATCAGACTACGGTCGAGATTTCCGGTATCGACAAGCAGAAGGTCGGTCAGGTTGCCGCCGAGATCCGCCGCTGGCGCAAGCCGGAGCCTTATAAGGGCAAGGGCGTGAAGTATCGCGGCGAGTATATCTTCCGCAAGGAAGGGAAGAAGAAGTAAGCCATGGCGAAAATGTCTCTTTTCCAACGCCGCCGGGCCCGCGTCCGTGCGAAGCTCCGCAAGCAGGGCCTTTCACGTCCGCGCCTTTCGATCCACCGTACCGGCCAGCATATCTATGCGCAGGTCATCGACGACAAGGAAGGCAAGACCATCGCGTCCGCTTCCTCGCTCGATAAGGGTGCGAAGAACAAGAACGCCGCCACCTCCGAAGGTGCTGCCGAAGTCGGCAAGCGCGTGGCCGAGGCTGCGAAGAAGGCGGGCGTTACGAATGTCGTGTTCGATCGCGGCGGCTTCCTCTTTCATGGCCGGGTCAAGGCGCTGGCGGATGCCGCGCGCGAAGGCGGACTGGAGTTTTAATGATGGCTGACGAAAACCAGAACGAAGGCGCAGCCAAGCCCGGCACGACCGGCGAAGGCAATCAGCCCGAGGCGATCCTGGATCCCAAGGCGAACCAGCAGACGATCGAGAACACTCGCAACGACACCGGGCGCCAGGGTGCACGTGGGCGTGGTCGCGGTGGTCCCGGCGGCGGACGCGACAATCGTGGCGGCCGTGGTGGACGCGACGATCGCCGTGGCGGTCGTGGTGGACGCAATCAGGAAGAGCAGGGCGAAGAGCTGATCGAAAAGCTCGTCCACATCAACCGCGTCTCCAAGACCGTGAAGGGTGGTAAGCGCTTCGGTTTCGCCGCTCTCGTAGTGGTCGGTGACGGCCAGGGCCGCGTCGGCTTCGGCCATGGCAAGGCCCGCGAAGTTCCGGAAGCCATCAACAAGGCGACTGCTTCGGCGAAGAAGGCTATGGTTCGCGTGCCCCTGAAGGAAGGTCGCACGCTGCATCATGACGGCAATGGTCGTTTCGGTGCCGGTAAGGTGACGATCCGTACGGCCCCCGCCGGTACCGGCATCATCGCAGGTGGCCCGATGCGCGCCATCTTCGAAAGCCTTGGCGTGGCCGATGTGGTGACCAAGTCGGTCGGCACGTCCAACCCCTACAACATGATCCGCGCCACCTTCGAGGCGCTGACCGATCAGACCAGCCCCAAGGCGGTTGCGGCTCGCCGCGGCAAGAAGGTGGTAGATCTGCTCGGACGCGGCGGAGCGGACCAGCAGACGGCCGAGGCGGAAGCCGCGGCGGTCACGGAGTAAGAAACGATGGCTAAGAACGAAAACGCCACGATCAAGGTGCGCCAGACCGGTTCGCCGATCCGCCGCCCGAAGCAGCAGCGCCAGACGCTCGCCGGCCTCGGCCTCGGCAAGATCGGCCGCACGGTCGAGCTGAAGGACACCCCCGAGGTGCGCGGCATGATCGCCAAGCTTCCCCATATGGTGGAAGTGGTAGAATAACTTGATTTCCCCTCTCGCTTGCGAGAGGGGAGCAAGAATGGGACGGTCGATCGAAGCTTTGCGCTTCCGCATCGATCCCAATAGCGCCCCTTCCGCTCGCGGGAGGGGATATCTTTTTCAGCGCGAACAAAGCGAAAGCGAGTGCGAATTATGAAACTGAACGATCTCCGCGACAATGACGGTGCCCGCAAATCCAAGATGCGCGTGGGACGCGGCATCGGGTCTGGCAAGGGCAAGACCTCCGGCCGCGGCCAGAAGGGCCAGAAGAGCCGTTCGGGCGTCGCCATCAAGGGCTTCGAGGGCGGCCAGATGCCGCTCCACATGCGCCTGCCGAAGCGCGGCTTCAACAACCCGTTCGGCAAGGACTATGCGGAGGTCAATCTCGGCATGGTGCAGAAGTTCATCGACGCCAAGAAGCTCGATGCCGGCCAAGACATCGACCACGCAGCACTGAAGGCCGCCGGTCTCGCGCGCGGCGGCAAGCACGGTGTGCGCCTCCTTGCCAAGGGTGAGCTGAGCACGAAGGCCAAGTTCGTCGTGGCCGGCGCGTCCAAGGGCGCGATTGAAGCGGTCGAAAAGGCCGGTGGTTCGGTCCAGGTGATCGAGCGCAAGGTGGACGCGGACGGCGAGGCCAAGAAGGCCAAGAGCGACGCGAAAAAGGCCGCCAAGGCCAAGAAGTAATCAAATTCAGGGGCTCCGGCCCTGCCGAGCGGTGATGCGTATGCACATTGTCGGCAGGCCCGGGGCCCTTTGCTATTCGGTTGCCGCCGGCCCGGCTTCACGCTGCCCTTGCCAGCGCCCCCGCATGCTCCGATATAGCGCCCCATCGGGAGTAGGCCTCATCCGCGCCGGGAGTCGCGGTCAGGCAAGGAAAAGGTAGGATCGCATGGCTTCCAGAGCCGAACAAATGGCCGCCAACATCAGCCTGTCGAAATTCGGCAAGGCGACCGAGCTGAAACAGCGGCTCTGGTTTACGCTCGGCGCCCTCATCGTTTTCCGTCTGCTCAGCTTCGTTCCGCTGCCCGGCATCGATCCGGTGGCGTTGAACGCGCTCTATGCGAACAACGCACAGGGCGGCGTGCTCGACATCTTCAACACCTTCTCCGGCGGTTCGCTGCAGCGCATGAGTCTCATCGCGCTTGGCGTCATGCCGTACATCACCGCCTCGATCGTGGTGCAGCTGGCCGCGGCGCTTTCGCCTACGCTTGCTGCAATCAAGAAGGAAGGTGAGGCGGGCCGCAAGAAGCTGAACCAGTATACCCGCTACGGCACCGTCTTCCTTACCGCCATTCAGGGATACTTCCTGGCAGCTGGTCTTGAGACGCTGGCGGCGTCCTCTGGACTTCAGGCCGTTGTGGAGCCCGGCATCATGTTCCGCGTCGTGGCGGTCATCAGTCTGGTTGGCGGCACGATGTTCCTGATGTGGCTGGGCGAACAAATCACCAGCCGCGGCATCGGCAACGGCATCTCGCTGATCATCATGGCGGGCATCATTGCCCAGATCCCGAAGCTGATCGGTCAGCTGACTGCTGGCCTTGCTGAGGGCAGCCTGGGCGCGGGCACCGTGCTGATGTTCGTCGGCATGTTCGTCGTCCTGATCCTGCTCATCTGCTTCATGGAGCGCGGCCAGCGCCGGGTGCTGATCCAGTATCCCAAGCGCGCCACGCAGCGGGGCATGATGCAGGCGGATCGCAGCCATCTGCCGCTGAAGGTGAACACCGCGGGCGTGATCCCGCCGATTTTCGCCAGCTCGCTTCTGCTGATGCCGGTGACGATCTCCAACTTTGCGGGCCGCAACCTCAGCCCGGACACCACCTTCGGCAGCGCCATCATCACGGTGAACCAGTATTTGGCCCATGGTCAGCCGCTCTATCTGCTGCTCTACGGCCTTGGCATTGTCTTCTTCTGCTTCTTCTACACCGCCGTCGTCTTCAATCCGGAAGAGACCGCGGACAATCTGAAAAAGCAGGGCGGTTTCATTCCGGGCATCCGCCCCGGCAAGAACACGCAGGATTATCTGGATTATGTGCTGACGCGCATCACCGTGCTGGGCTCTGCATATCTGGCTCTGGTCTGCCTGTTGCCGGAATATGTGATCGGCGCGACGGGCCAGACGCAGTTCTTCGTGATCGGCGGCACCAGCCTGCTGATCGTCGTGAACGTGACGATCGACACGGTCAGCCAGATTCAGAGCCATCTGATCGCGCATCAATATGGCGACCTTATCAAAAAGGCGAAGTTGAAGGGCGGGCGCTCCCGCTTATAAGGGAGGCCGAGAGGGGATTCGGCGGCGCTTTTGCGCTGCCGCTCCGCGACGTTGAAACGCGCCGGAACGGGGATTTATCATGGCCAAGGACATCATTCTCTTGGGGCCTCCGGGCGCCGGCAAGGGGACGCAGGCACATCTTCTGGAAGCGAACCATGCGATGGTTCAGCTATCGACGGGGGACATGCTCCGTGCCGCAGTAAAATCGGGCAGCGATCTGGGTAAAAAAGTCCAGGCTGTGATGGACGCGGGTGAACTGGTTTCGGACGATCTGGTTTCGGCGCTTATCGATGACCGGCTCAACCAGATCGGCCCCGATGCGGGCGCGATCTTCGATGGTTATCCGCGTACCGAGCCGCAGGCCCATTCACTCGACGAACTGCTCGAAGCGCGTGACCGCAAGCTGGATCATGTGATCGAGCTGGAAGTGGACGAAGACGCGCTGGTCGACCGCATCACCGGGCGGTTCACCTGCGCCGTCTGCGGTGAAGGCTACCATGACCGTTATAAGCTGCCAAAGGTGGAAAACACCTGCGACGAGTGCGGTAGCCATGAGTTCAAGCGCCGGCCCGACGATAATGAAGAGACCGTGCGCAAGCGCATGGCCGAATATCGCGCCAAGACCGCGCCGATCCTGCCGATCTATGAAAAGCGGGGCATCGTCTCGCGCATCGACGGCATGGGCGGCATCGAGGAGGTGCGCGCCGCCATCGAGCAAGTGCTCGCTGACTAAGCAAGCAGCGCTGCCCGCTTCGACTGGCTCAGCCGGAGCGGATGTAATGGCTTGTGGGCCGCCGGGGTGGCGCTAAACTCGCCGACATGAAAAAGCTCTTCGCATTCGCCGCTCTGGCGCTCGCCGCCGCCGCATGCGCCACGCCCGCCGCCGCCGAGGTGGACTCCACCTCGCCCCAGGGTTTCGCGATCAAGCACCAGGCGCAGGTGAAGGCCTCTCCCGATGAAGTGTGGGAGGCGCTCGGCGCGCCCAATCGCTGGTGGGATTCGCGGCACAGCTTTACGGGCGATGCCGATAATTTCTTCATGGATATGCAGGCGGGCGGCTGTTTTTGCGAGCGTATCCGCGTCACCAAGGACGGCAAGCTCGAAAATCGCGGCAGTGTAGAGCACATGCGCGTGGTTTATGCCGAGCCGGGCAAGGTGCTGCGCATGGTTGGCGCGCTCGGCCCGCTCCAGTCCGAAGGGGTTGCGGCGACGCTCTCCATAGGCCTGAAGCCGGTGGACGGCGGCACGCGCATCACCTTCGAATATGTGGTGGGCGGCTATATGCGCTATCCGATCGACGAGATTGCGCCCGCGGTTGATGGTGTCATCGGCCAGCAGCTCGCCCGGCTAGCAAAGCTGCTGGGCGGCAAGACTTCGTCATCGGGAGAGAAGAAAGCAGGGCCGGCTGAAAAGCCCGCTGGGCCTGAGGAGAAGAAAGCGCTCGACGACGAGGAGTGATCGGGCGCGGAGCGGAACCGAAGAGCGCTGAAGCCGGTTGGATTTCCATAGGAAACCAAAGCCGGAAAAGAGGCCTCCCATCTCAAGCAAATGCCCCAGCATCGAAGACTTCATGCAAAGCGTGAAGGATCGCAATCCAAATCAACCCGAGTTCGTTCAGGCCGTCCAGGAAGTCGCCGAAGACATCTATGGCTGGGTCGAGGATCGCGACGACTATCACGAAGCGCAGATTTTGCAGCGGATTACCGAGCCCGATCGGATCACCAGCTTCCGCGTGGTGTGGGAGGATGACGATAACAATATCCGCGTGCAGCGGGGCTGGCGGGTGCAGAACAACAATGCGATCGGCCCCTATAAAGGCGGGCTGCGTTTCTCGCCGGGCGTGAACGAGAGCGTTCTGAAGTTCCTCGCTTTTGAACAGACGTTCAAGAACTCGCTCACCGGCCTGCCCATGGGCGGCGGCAAGGGCGGATCGGATTTCGATCCGCATGGCAGAAGCGATGCGGAGGTCATGCGCTTCTGCCAGAGCTTCATGACCGAACTCTATCGCCATATCGGCCCGCAGGTGGATGTGCCCGCAGGCGACATCGGCGTCGGGCCGCGGGAGATCGGCTATCTCTTTGGCCAATACAAGCGGATTACCGGGCGCTGGGAAGGTGTGCTGACCGGCAAGGAGCTTTCCTACGGCGGAAGTCAGATGCGACCCGAGGCAACGGGTTTCGGCGCGGTCTACTTCCTGCGCGAAATGTTGAAGGCCGAGGATGAGGAGCTGGAGGGCAAGACGGCGATCATTTCGGGAAGCGGCAATGTGGCGCTCTATGCCGCGCAGAAGCTGCTCGATTGTGATGCCAAGGTGCTGACGCTTTCGGACAGCGACGGTACGATCGAGATCAAGGACGGGCTGAAGCGTGACCAGCTGGAATGGATCCAGGAACTGAAATTCGAGCGGCGCGGGCGCATCCGCGAGGCGGCGGACGAATTTGACGGCATCGAATATCATGACGGGAAGACGCCTTGGTCCGTGGAAGCGGATGTCGCGATGCCCTGCGCCACGCAGAACGAGATCGACAAGGACGCGGCCACGGCGCTGTGCGGCAATGATGTGCGTTTCGTCGTGGAGGGCGCAAACATGCCCACCACTGCCGATGCGATGGAGCTGTTGCGCGGCGAAGGCGTCGTTCTGGCCCCTGCCAAGGCGGCCAATGCGGGCGGTGTTGCCGTTTCAGGGCTGGAGATGAGCCAGAATGCGGAGCGCATGAGTTGGGAACGCGAGCGGCTCGATTCGCTGCTCACCGACATCATGGCCGATATTCATCATAAGTGCCGCACGGCGGGGAAGGGCGATGACGGCAGCATCGATTATCGCCGCGGTGCCAATATCGCCGGCTTCGAAAAGGTAGCCGACGCGATGCTCGCTTACGGCGTCCTGTGAAGGGCGAATGGGAACTGCCCGAACGGGTGCGCGAGCCGCGCGCCAAGATGGCAGAGCCGATCGAAATCGGGTGGGCCGAGCTGGTCCAGCTTCCCGATCTGGGCCTTGAGCATGTCCGCGCAAAAATCGACACCGGCGCGGCAACGTCTTCGATCCATGCGACGCGACTCAACCCGATCGAGACCGATGAGGGACTGCTGGTCGAGTTCTGGTCGCGCGTGCATCAGGATGAGCCGGAACGGATGTTCACCGCGCCCGCCGTCGCGCGCCGAAAGATCAAATCCTCCAATGGCGAGGTGCAGCTGCGCTATGTGATCGAGACGCGCATGCGCATCGGTGAATTTGCATGGACCGGACACCTAACTCTCGCCAATAGGCGGGCCATGGCCTTTCCGATTCTCATCGGGCGACGGGCGTTGGCGCGGGGCTTCCTGGTCAACTGCTCCCGGCGCTGGATGCTCGGACGCCCCGAGGAGAGAGATTCATGAAAATTGCGATGCTGGCGCGTAACGCCAACCTCTATTCGCACAAGCGCCTGGTCGCGGCGGCGAAAGAGCGCGGGCACGAAATCGACATTTTGAACACCCTGCGCGTGACGATGGACATCGTCTCGCACCGCCCCGGCGCCCGCCATAATGGCGAAAAACTGGTCGGCTATGACGCGGTAATCCCGCGCATCGGCGCATCGATCACCCAATATGGCCTGGCCGTGCTGCGCCAGTTCGAAATGATGGGCGTCTGGCCGCTGAACGAAAGCGTCGCCATCGGCCGCAGCCGGGACAAGCTGCGTTCTATGCAGATCTTCGCCAAGCACGGCCTCGGCCTGCCCGTCACCGCCTTCGCGCATGATCCGAAGCAGACCGACGAGGTTCTGAAGATGGTGGGCGGCGCGCCTGTCGTCATCAAGCTGCTTGAAGGCACACAGGGCATCGGCGTGGTGCTTGGCGAGACGGAGAAATCCGCCAAATCGGTGATCGAGGCGTTCCGCGGCGCCAATGTGAACATCCTGGTGCAGGAGTTCATCAAGGAAGCCGGCTCCAGCGACATCCGCATCTTCGTGATCGGCGGGAAGGTGGTCGCCTCCATGATGCGCACCGGCGCGGAGGGCGATTTCCGCTCCAACCTCCACCGCGGCGGCACGGCCAAATCGATCAAGATCACGCCCGAAGAACGCTCGACTGCCGTGCGCGCGGCCAAGGTGATGGGCCTGAACGTCGCGGGCGTCGATATCCTGCGGTCCAATCACGGGCCGGTGATCATGGAAGTGAACAGCTCGCCTGGTCTTGAGGGCATTGAGAACGCTAGCGGCATCGATGTCGCATCGCGGATCATCGAATTCATGGAAACGCACATGGCCAGCGGGAAGACCAAGACCAAGGGCAAAGGCTGAAGAAGCAGGCGTCGCGATTATGGGTCTTGCGGTTCCGCACCGCTTGACAGCCGCTGGACAGGGTCCTACATCGCCACGCATCCGGACAACGGAAGTCACCAGCAGCGCCACGTGCGCCGCTGGCTTTCGTGCGTTCGGTTTCACGCGATGAGATAGGGTGCCCGTCCGGGCCCTCCCTGTGGAGCAGGAGTTTACGAATACATGGCACGTATCGCCGGGGTCAACATCCCCACCAACAAGCGCGTTATCATTGCGCTTACCTACATCACCGGAATCGGCCGCACCAAGGCCGTCGAGATCGCCGACAAGCTTGGCATCGACCATAGCCGCCGCGTTCAGGACCTGACCGACGCCGAAGTTCTGCAGATCCGCGAAACGATCGACGCAGAGCACACTGTCGAGGGCGACCTTCGCCGCGAGACTGCGATGAACATCAAGCGCCTGATGGACCTCGCGTCCTATCGCGGCCTGCGTCATCGCCGTGGTCTTCCGGTTCGTGGTCAGCGCACGCACACCAATGCGCGCACCCGTAAGGGCAAGGCCAAGCCGATCGCCGGTAAGAAAAAGTAAGAATTCAGTCCGGGGGACTGAATTCTCTTTTTTGCCGCGCGAAGCTCTCTCGCTCACCGCGCGGCCTTTCCGGGAATATCATGCATCCCCCTTCAAGATTTGAAGGAAGAGTAGAATGGCACGTGAACCGCAGCGTATTCGCAAGCGCGAACGCAAGAACATTTCCGCCGGCGTCGCCCATGTGAACGCCAGCTTCAATAACACGATGATCACCATCACCGACGCGCAGGGCAATGCGATCAGCTGGTCCAGCGCGGGCATGATGGGCTTCAAGGGCAGCCGCAAGTCGACCCCTTATGCCGCGCAGGTTGCGGCCGAGGATGCAGGCAAAAAGGCCGCCGATCATGGCGTCCGTACGCTCGAAGTCGAAGTGAAGGGTCCCGGTTCGGGCCGCGAATCGGCTCTGCGCGCATTGCAGGCGGTGGGTTTCACCATCACCTCGATCCGCGACGTGACCCCGATCCCGCATAACGGTGTGCGCCCGTCCAAGCGCCGGAGGGTCTAACCACCTCTCGGGTCCGGACGCCGCATCCTGCAGGGGCGGCTGTCCGGATCGCCGGCCGGGGGCGGACGGCGCTGCTCATTTCCCGCCCCGCGCATATTCACATGAGGGTCCTCTTTGCTCCCGGGGCCCGAACATTAGGGGAATTCCATGGCTGTCAATATGAAGAACTGGCAGGAACTCAAGAAGCCCAGCAACCTGGACCTGAAGTCCACTGGCGATATCAAGCGGAAGGCGACCCTGGTTGCCGAGCCGCTCGAGCGCGGGTTCGGTTTGACGCTGGGTAACGCGCTGCGGCGCGTGCTTCTTTCCTCGCTTCAGGGCGCGGCCATCACCTCGATCAAGATCGAGAACGTGCTGCACGAATTCTCCTCGCTCGCCGGCGTGCGCGAGGATGTGACGGACATCGTCCTCAACGTGAAGCAGATCGCGCTGAAGATGGAAGGCGAAGGCCCCAAGCGCCTGCAGCTTTCTAAGACCGGTCCCGGCGAAGTGAAGGCCGGTGACATTGCCGTGTCTGGCGACATCGAAGTGATGAACAAGGATCTGGTGATCTGCCATCTCGACGAAGACGCGACGCTGAACATGGAGCTGACCGCAGACACCGGTAAAGGCTATGTCCCCGCCGTTGCCAACCGTCCGGCCGATGCCCCGATCGGCCTGATCCCCGTGGACAGCCTCTATTCGCCCGTTCGTCAGGTGGCGTACAAGGTTGAGAACGCCCGTGTCGGCCAAGAGCTGGACTTCGACAAGCTGAGCCTCACCGTCGAGACCGATGGCACGGTGACGCCCGAGGATGCGGTGGCCTATGCCGCACGCATCCTGCAGGACCAGCTGCAGATCTTCGTCCACTTCGAAGAGTCGATGACACAGTCCAGCGCCCCGGTTGGCCAGGCCGCTTCGCCGATGGGTGAAGAGTCCGATGCCAATCAGCTCAATCGCTACCTTCTCAAGAAGGTCGACGAGCTGGAACTGTCGGTCCGCAGCGCCAACTGCCTCAAGAACGACAACATCATCTATATCGGCGATCTGGTTCAGAAGACCGAAGCCGAGATGCTGCGCACGCCGAACTTCGGCCGCAAGTCCTTGAACGAGATCAAGGAAGTGCTGTCCAGCATGGGCCTTCGCCTCGGCATGGACATCCCCGGCTGGCCGCCGGAGAATATCGAAGAGATGGCTAAGAAGCTCGAGCAGGAACTGCTGGGCTAAGCGTCAGGATTAGCCGAAGCCCTGAGCTTGTCGAAGGGCGTTTCTCGATTAGGAGAGACGTCCTTCAATAGGCTCGGGACTTCGGTTCAGGGATAGGGCGGCCTCCCGAAGCGCCGCCGGGACTGAGGTACCTCATACGGCCTCCTTACGAACGAAAAGGAATATCGCATGCGTCATAAAATGGGTGGTCGTAAGCTTCAGCGGACCAGTTCGCACCGTGCAGCCCTGCTGCGCAACATGTCGGCCGCGCTGATCAAGCATGAGCAGATCGTCACCACGCTGCCCAAGGCGAAGGAACTGCGCCCCTATATCGAAAAGCTGGTGACCCTGGCGAAGAAGGGTGGTCTTTCGAACCGCCGCCTCGCGCAGAGCCGCTTGATGGACGAAACGCAGCTCAGCAAGCTGTTCGACACGCTGGCCGATCGCTATTCGAGCCGCAACGGCGGTTACACACGCATCGTCAAGGCCGGCTTCCGCAAGTCGGACATGGCGCCGATGGCGGTGATCGAATTCATCGACCGTGACGAACAAGCACGCGGGCAGGACAGCGGCCCCGTGATGACGGAAGAAGATTTCGAGGAAGCCTGACAGCTCCCGTTCATCTGACATCATTAGAACAAGCATTGGGTCATGGCGCCGACGGGCGTCATGGCCTTTTTGCTGTCCGCTGCGTTGCTCTATCAGTAACCCACTTTTATGTTCAGGCTTCTCGCTTAGTTTATGAACAGATGCTGCCGTACAGGTTCAGAACGGGGTCACAACGACCGCGTTATAACCATAGGCACAGTGGGGAAGACGAATAGGAGCACGACCATGAAAAATCTGAAGAAGGCATTCATTGGCTCGGCCGTCGGTGCGGCCGTGCTTGTTTCCGCCGCGGCCCCGGCCAACGCGCAATATTATCGCGACCGTGATCGCGGCGGCGTGAGCGCTGGAGAAGTGATCGCCGGTGTGGCGATCCTCGGCGGCCTTGCCGCTGTAATCGCAGCGGCAAGCGACAACGACGATCGTTACGATCGCCGCTATAACGATCCGCGCTATCGCACCAATGGCTACCCGACCGGCGGCTATTACAATGATGGCTATAATAACGGCTATTATCGTGGCAGCAGTCGTTACAATCAGGGCCAGCAGGTGATCCAACAATGCGTCCAGGCCGCTCAATATGAGGGCCGCCGTTACGGCAGCGACGTCCGCGTGACGCAGATCGACGATGTCGATCGTATCCGCCGCGGTGTGCGAGTTCGCGGAGACATTGTGGTGAACGAGTATGATCGCCGCGGCAATCGTTGGGGCAATCGCTATCGCAACAATTACGATCGCGGCAGCTTTACCTGCACCGTCCAGCGTGGCCGCGTCGTCGATGTGAACATCCGCGGGATTTGATCGGCCTTTCCAAGCCGATAAAAGAAAAGGCCCGGTCGTGAGACCGGGCCTTTCTGTTTTTCAGCGCCTAAGCGGCAGAGCGCTTAGTTGAAGCGTTCCTTCTTTTCCGCCTTTTCGCGAAGCAGCTTGGAAATCTCGAAGTCGAACTTGTCTTCATGCTTTTCCAGGCCTGCAAGGATCTTCTTGGCACCCTCCAGGTCCGCCCAGAACATTGGGCCGCCGCGATAGACCGGCCAGCCATAGCCGTAAATCCACACGACATCGATGTCGCTCGCGCGCTGGGCGATGCCTTCTTCCAGGATCAGCGCACCTTCGTTCACCATCGGATAGAGCGTGCGCTCGATAATTTCCTCGTCGCTGATCTCGCGCACTTCAGTACCCGCCTTCTTCCGGAAATCCTCGATGATTTCGGCCACGCGCGGGGAAGGGGAGGGACGACGCTTCTCGTCATAATCGTAGAAGCCCGCGCCCTTCTTCTGGCCCCAGCGATCTTCGGCGCACAGTGCGTCGCGGATCGATTCGATGCGGTTCGGATCACGGTGCCAGCCGATGTCCACGCCCGCTAGATCGCTCATCTGGAACGGGCCCATGGGCATGCCGAAATCGGTATGCACCTTGTCGATCTGGGCCGGCGTTGCACCTTCCAGCAGCAGCTTCTGCGCCTCGACCTGGCGCGGCTTCAGCATGCGATTGCCGATGAAGCCGTCGCACACGCCCGCGACCACCGCCACCTTTCGGATCTTCTTGGCGATATCCATCACCGTGGCGAGCACGTCCTTCTCGGTCTGGTCGCCGCGCACGACCTCCAGCAGCTTCATGACATTGGCGGGTGAGAAGAAGTGCATGCCCACGACATCGCCAGGACGGTTGGTGGCGCTAGCTATCTCGTTGATATCGAGATAGCTGGTGTTGGACGCCAGGATCGCGCCCTCCTTGGCCAGCTTGTCGAGATTGGTGAAAATCTCTTTCTTCACGTCCATATTTTCGAACACCGCCTCGATGATGAGGTCGCAATCGGCCAGATCGCCCTGGTCGAGCGAGCCGGTGAGCTGCCCCATCCACTGTTCGACCTGTTCATTGGTGAACCGGCCCTTGGAGGCGCTGTTTTCGTAATTCTTGCGGATCACGCCCACGCCGCGGTCCAGCGCTTCCTGCTTCATTTCCACGATGGTGACCGGATAGCCGGCCTGCAGGAAGTTCATCGAAATGCCGCCGCCCATGGTGCCGGCGCCGATGACGCCCACCTTCTTGACGTCGCGCAGCTTGATGTCGCTCGGCACGTCATCGATTTTCGATGCCTTGCGCTCGGCGAAGAACAGGTGGCGCATGGCGGCGGACTGGCTGCCGAACATCAGCTTGCCGAACTGCTCCCGCTCGAACGCGATGCCTTCCTTGAACGGCATGGTCGTCGCCGCTTCGACGCATTTGATGTTCGCTTCGGGCGCATCGAAGCCCTTGAACTTGCGCGCATTGGCCTCGCGGAATTTGTCGAACACGCCGTCCTCGGCGCTCGCGTCCATCTCGCTCACGCGCGGAATGGGGCGTGCGTCCTTGATCTCGTTGGCGAAGGCGATGGCGTCTTCCCGAAGGCTGTCTTCGCCCGCCATGCGGTCGATCAGGCCCGCCTCATGCGCTTTCTTTGCAGAGATGGGATCGCCTTTGGCGGTCATCTCCAGCGCCAGCTCCACCGTCGCCACGCGCGGCAGGCGCTGCGTGCCGCCAGCACCCGGCAACAGGCCGAGCTTCACCTCGGGCGTGCCGATCTTGGCGCTGGGCACGGCGATCCGGTAATGACAGCCGAGCGCGGTCTCGCAGCCCCCGCCAAGCGCAGTGCCGTGGATCGCGGCGACGATCGGCTTGCCGAACGCTTCCATGCGCTCGATCACTGCGGGCAGCAGCGGCTCGACCGGCGGCTTGCCGAATTCGGTGATGTCCGCGCCCGCAAAGAAGGTGCGTCCTTCGCAGCGCAGGACCAGCGCCTTGATGCTGTCATCGCCCTCGGCTTCGTCCAGCGCGGCGCTGAGGCCGGTGCGGACCGCCGCGCCGAGCGCGTTCACGGGGGGATTGTTCGATGTGACGACCAGGATGTCGCCTTCGCGCGTGGTGGAGATGGGGGAGTCGGTCATATTTTTCTTTCTCTGCTTCCGTGGCCCTTTGAGCTTGTCGAAGGGCGCGTTGCGGTGAGGGACAGGCGGGCTTCGACAAGCTCAGCCCTGCGGTGTTTGGTACGAAACGCTACTCCAGGGCAGCGTAGATCATCGTCTTGAGTTCCCGGCGAACGGGATAAGTCGAGCTCGGCATCAGCTGCGTCATGAAGATCATGAACAGTTCTTCTGCCGGATCCACGAAGAACGCCGTGGAAAACATGCCGCCCCAGTAGAAATCGCCTGCCGAGCCGGGGGTGAGCGTCTTGTGCGGTTCCATCGTGGTGGCAAAGCCCAAACCGAAACCGATGCCCGCATTGTCCGCTTCGGAGAACAGGCTGATCGACAGCTCGGTCAGGTCCTTGCCGCCGGGCAGATGGTTCGCGGTCATCAAGTCCAGCGTCTTGCGGCCGATTATCCGTGCGCCTTCATATTCACCCTGGCCGAGCAGCATGCGGCAGAAGCGCTCATAATCGCCCATGGTGGAGGCCAAGCCGCCGCCGCCCGAGGGCATGGCGCGCGGTTTTGCCCAACGGCTGGTCGGACCGCCTGGATCGAACAGTTTCTTCGTCTCGGCGGAATGGAAATAATAAGCGTCGGCCAGCCGGTCCGCCTTATCGGGAGGCACTTGGAAGAAAGTGTCTTCCATGCCCAGCGGATCGAGAATGTTTTCCTTCAGATACTCGTCGAAGGGCTGATCCGCGATACGCTGAATCAGGCCGCCGAGCACATCGGTGGACACGGAGTAATTCCACGCCTCGCCCGGATCGAACAGCAGCGGATAATCGGCGAGCTTCTTGAGGAAGGTTTCCAGATCATATTGCGCGTTGAAGCTGTCGAGCTGTTCGCGCCGATAGGCGGCGTCGACGGGCGTGCGCTCCTGAAATCCGTAGGTGAGGCCGGAGGTGTGGCGCAGCAGATCGAGCATCTGCATGGGCCGCTTGGGGCGACGTTTCTGAAACGGTGCCTCACCGCCGCCCGCCACGAACACGCCCATATCCTTCCATTCGGGAATGACATCATGGACGTAATTGCTCAGCGCGACCTTGCCCTGTTCCACCAGTTGCATGAACGCAATTGAGGTGAGCGGCTTGGTCATCGAGGCGATGCGGTAGATCGTGTCTTCCGCCAGCGGCTGTCCCTCGCGCGCATCGCCCTGCAGCGACTGATAGGACGGGCCGTCCTTCAGGCCGACGAGGACGCCCGCGTGGGGCAGTTTACCGGTATCGAGATATTTTTGCTTCAGGAACGGCGCGATGCGTTCCAGACGGCTCTGATCGAAGCGATCGCTCATGCCTTCGCTCCGGCACGCTGGGCGAACATCCACGCCGCCTGCGCTAGGAACGGCATTCGCTCGGCGGTCTGCTTCGCGTGCGCGCTCGACGCGGTGCCGTCGATAATACGCTTCTTGATCCCCTGCACGATGCCCGCGAGACGGAACATGTTGAACGCGAAATACCAGTTCAGGTCCTCGATTTTTTCCCGTCCGGTGCGCTCGGCATAGCGATCGAGCATGGCGCGCATGTTCGGAATGCCCAGCGCGTCGAGGTCCAGGCCCGCCAGCCCCGCGCGCCCTTCCGTCGGCGTCTCCCAATTCATCAGCAGATAGGCGACGTCCGCCATCGGATCGCCCAGCGTGGACAGTTCCCAATCCAGCACCGCGGCTATGCGCGGTTCGTCCGGAGCATAGATTACGTTGTCGATGCGGTAATCGCCATGAACGATGCTGGTCCGCTCCTGGCTCGGCAGGGTAGCGGGCAGCCATTCGATCAGCCGCTCGATCTCCGGCATTTCCTCGGTTTCGCTGGCCCGGTACTGCTTGGTCCAGCGGCCGACCTGACGTTCGAAATAATTGCCGGGCTTGCCGTACTCGCCTAGGCCCGCCGCTTCGTGATCGGTCTGGTGAAGATCGGCCAGCGTATCGATCAGCGCATGGTAGATTTCGGTGCGCTGCGCCGGCTCCATATCGGGCAGGCTGCCGTCCCAGAGCGAGCGGCCCTTCACCATCTCCATGATGTAGAACATCGATCCGATGACGCTCTCGTCCTCGCATAGCCCATAAGGCCGCGCGACGGGAAAGCCGGTAGGGTGCAGGCCGCTGATCACGCGATATTCGCGGTCCACCGCATGCGCGCTCGGCAACAGCTCGCCGAAAGGCTTGCGGCGCAGAACGTAGGAACGCCCCGGCGTGTTGATCCGGTAGGTGGGGTTCGACTGCCCGCCCTTGAACTTGGACAGCTCAATCGGCCCTTCGAACCCTTCGACATGGTCCTGCATCCAGCCTGTGAGGGCGGCTTCGTCGAGCCGGTCCTTCTCCGGCACGGCCATGGTGCCGATATTGTCCGCTGCGGGTGCTTCGCTCATTCGCCTGTCTCCGCCCAAGTCAATCGAACCGGATCACGGAGCGCACGGCATCGCCCTTGCGCAGCGCATCCAGCGCGTCGTTGATGCCTTCGAGCCGGATTTCCTCGGCCACCATCAGGTCCAGCTCGAGCTGCCCGTTGAGATAGAACTGCACGAGACGCGGCAGGTCGATCGGCGGTACGCAACCGCCGAGCAGCGAGCCCTGCAGCTTCTTGCCCGAAAGGAAAGTGGGGCCGGGGATCGAAACCGATTTGCCCGGCGCGATCATGCCGAGGATGGTGGCCGTGCCGCCGCGCTTCACGATATTCCACGCCATCTCCGCGGTAGCCGGCTGGCCGACGCATTCGATGGCATAATCGAAGCCGCCGCCGCTCATCTTCATCAGCGACTTGGTGGCGTTTTCCTCCATCGGATCGAACGCGTCCGTGGCGCCCGATTGCAGCGCCAGATCGCGCTTGGAGGCGACCGGGTCGATCGCGACGATGCGGCCGGCACCTGCGATCTTGGCGGCGTTGATGGCGCTGAGGCCGATGCCGCCGCAACCGATGATGGCCACCGTTTCGCCTGGCTTCACATGGCTATCGTTGAACACCGCTCCCGCGCCGGTGAGCACGGCGCAACCGAGCAATGCGGCCTTCTCCAGCGGCATTTCCTTGTCGATCGCGACGCAGGCATTTTCGTGCACCAGCATCTGTTCGGCATAGGCCGAGAGGTTGATGAACTGCGCCAGCGGCTCGCCGTCCAGCGAGAGCCGCGGGGGCGCATCGTCGGGGCGGCGGATCGCGGGGCTGGTGCACAAGGTGTAGTGGCCCGTCAGGCACAGATCGCACTGGCCGCAGAAGACGGTGAAGAAAGTGACGACATGATCGCCCGGCTTCACCGTCGTGACTTCGCTGCCGACCTTTTCCACCACGCCGGCCGCTTCATGGCCGAGCACCGTGGGCAGCGGGTGCGGGAAGGCCCCGTCCGCGAAGTGCAGATCGGACCGGCAGACGCCGCAGGCGACGGTACGGATCAGAACCTCATGCGGCATGGGATCGTCAACGGTGACGTCCACGATTTCCAGCGGCGCATTGGGTTTGGTGAGGAGGGCTGCTTTCATGAGTAAACTTTCAAAATACTACGTCTTTGCGAGGCCGCAGGCCGAAGCAATCCAGGCCAGTGACAGCGCTGCATTTGCTCTGGATTGCTTCGTAGCCTTCGGCTCCTCACAATGACGATGGTGCTAGTTCGCGCGGATCAGCTCGAATGGCCCATCAGGCCGGCGGCGGGCTGGGCGCGGGCAGCCTTGGCGGCCTGAACCGCTTCCTTGCCGCCATATTTGCCGAGCTCGATACGGGCGATCGCGCGGTTGTGGACCTCGTCCGGACCATCGGCGAGGCGCAGGGTGCGCTGGCCGGCATAGGCTTTGGCGAGACCGAAGTCGTCGGACACGCCTGCACCGCCGTGCGCCTGGATTGCGTCGTCGATGATGCGCAGCGCCATGTTCGGCCCCTGCACCTTGATCATCGCGATCTCGGCCTGAGCGGCCTTGTTGCCGGCCTTGTCCATCATGTCCGCGGCCTTCAGGCAGAGCAGGCGACTCATGTCGATATCGATCCGCGCGCGGGCCACGCGCTCTTCCCACACGCTATGTTCGGCGATCAGCTTGCCGAAAGCCGTGCGGTTCAGCAGGCGCTTGCACATCTTTTCCAGCGCTTCCTCGGCAACGCCGATGGTGCGCATGCAGTGGTGGATACGGCCCGGCCCAAGACGGCCTTGCGCGATTTCGAACCCGCGGCCTTCGCCCAGGATGATGTTGGAGGCGGGCACGCGCACATCCTTGAGCGCGATTTCCATATGGCCATGCGGCGCATCGTCATAACCGAAGACCGGCAGGAAGCGCTCGATCGTGACGCCGTCCGCATCGAGCGGCACCAGAATCTGCGACTGCTGCGAATGGCGGCTGGCGTCGGGATCGGTCTTGCCCATCAGGATCGCGATCTTGCAGCGCGGATCGCCCGCGCCAGAGCTCCACCATTTGCGGCCGTTGATGACATAATCGTCGCCGTCGCGTTCGATCCGGCATTCGATATTGGTGGCATCCGAACTGGCCGCGCCCGGTTCGGTCATCAGAAAGGCCGAGCGGATCTCGCCGCTCATCAGCGGGGTGAGCCAGCGATCCTTCTGCTCGCGCGTGCCGTAGCGGTGGAACACTTCCATATTGCCGGTGTCTGGCGCGGAGCAGTTGAATACCTCGGACGCAAAGCCGATGCGGCCCATCTCCTCGGCGCACAGCGCATATTCCAGATTGCTAAGGCCGGGGCCGTCGAATTCGAAGCTGTCGTCCACATGCTGCTGGCCCGAATTGGGCGGCATGAAGAGGTTCCAGAGGCCTTGGCCCTTGGCCTTTTCTTTCAGCTTCTCGATGGTCTGGATCACCTTCCACCGGTCGCCGTCCGCCATCTCCGCTTCCACATCAGGAATTGCGGGACGCACATTGTCCTCGATGAAGTTGCGGATGCGGTCGCGCCAGTGGCTCTGGCGTTCGGTCAGGTCAAAATCCATGGAAGATCATCCTCTCGTGATTCGGGGAATGTGTGATGTTTGCGGGCAAATTGGCAGATGGCGCGGTGCTTTTCCAGCATTGAGTATGGCGATGCGATCATTGTACCGCGTCCGCCACGGCGGCCAGCCCGTCCTCGTCCGGCTCTTCACGACCCGATAGCGGATAGCGCAAATAGGCAAGGGCCGAGAGCGCCCCCAGAACAGCGACCGACAGGCCGTAAACCAGAATCAGCCGCCCCAGCACATCGTCCGGCACGGTGCCGGGCGCTGCTTTTTCCGGAAAGCCGACGGCGCCCAGGATCATGCCGGACAGAAAGATGCCAAGGCCGGTCACCGATTTCTGCACGAAGAAGAAGCCGGCATAGAACAGCCCCTCGGTCTGCCTGCCGGTGCTGCGCGCGGCATGATCGGTGACGTCGGCCACCATCGATGCCGTCAGGATCAGCGAGGAGATGAAGGCCGCATTGCCGATACCAATTATGCTGAGGATGACCGGCAGCAGCAGCGGGGAATCATTCGCTGGTGCGATCCCGAAATAGCGCAGCCAATAGGCGCCGCTGCCGAAAATGACCGCCACGATGGCGCAGGCGGCGGCACCGCGTTGCTTGGATGTGCGCTTGGCGATCGGCGCGATCACGGCGAAGGCCACGCAGGCGCTGGCGAACAGCACCAGCGCGTAGAAAAGAAACTGGGGGGCGGAGAAATTCCAGATGAACTTGAGCAGATAATTGCTCAGCGCGAAGGTGATCCCCTGCGCGGCATATCCGAACAGAGCGGCGACCATCACCACCATGAACGGCTTGTAGCGCAGGGTCGCGAGAATATCGCGCACGCTTTCCGCGGTGTCGGGGCGACCGGGCACGGGGCGGGCGAGGCGCTTGTGCGTGCCGATCGCCGAGACGAGGACCGATACGAACATGATCAATGCGCCCACCAAGGCGTAGCGCGGATAACCGGCCGGGTTCAGCAATCCGTCAGGATATCCGGGAGTAGGGACCAGGATCACCCCATAAGCCAGCGCCAGCATCAGGAGACCACCGACCCACCCGAACAGGAAGCGGTACCGCACCACCAGCGTACGCTCGGTATAGTCGCTCGTCAGTTCCGGCGTCAGCGCTAGTGAAGGCACCTCGTTTGCCGAGAGCGAGGCGCGTACCAGAAGCCCGAAGGCGAACAGATAGCCGAGCGTCGCACCGGTGCTCGCTTCGGGCGGATTCCACAGCAAAAGCCAGGTTATCGCGATCGGCAAGGCGGAGCCGTAAAGCCATGGGTGGCGCCGGCCCCATTTGGTGCGCGTGCGGTCCGAAAGATTGCCGATCACCGGATCGATGAACGCATCCACGATCAGCGCCAGGCCAATTACCAGCCCCACCGCCTCCGCAGGCAATCCCACGATCTGATTGTAGAACAGCAGCAGGAAGACGGAGAAGCCGTTGTCCTTGATGCCGTAGGCGACCGCGCCGAATCCGTAGGCCAGCTTGGTGCCCATCGGCACCTTTGTCTTGGGCGCGATATGAACTGCCTGCGCCATGATACCCTCTCCCGTTCGCGGCTTTACGCCTCGTCGCCGCACCTTAGGGCCCGTCCGCCGCGCGTCAACGGCGTTCGGCCATACCCTTTTTTCGAAAAGACGAAACGAGTCCTTGCGCAGACGGCCCGAATTTGGTGCAATTGCGGCCAAGCCGCCCGCGGCGCATGGGATGCCGCATGCAGGAGAAAGAGAAACGATGAGCGATCTGGAAACATTCCGCGCCGAAACGCGCGCCTGGCTGGAAGAAAACTGCCCGCCGGAAATGCGCCAGCCGATGAAGGATGAAAAAGACGCCTGCTGGGGCGGGCGCAACTGGACCTTCAAGAACGAAGCGCAGAAGCAATGGCTGGAAGCGATGGCGGGCCGCGGCTGGACCGTGCCGGACTGGCCGAAGGAATATGGCGGCGGCGGGCTTTCCGCAGCTGAGACCAAGATCCTGCGGCAGGAAATGGCGCGGATCAATGCGCGCAACCCGCTGAACAGCTTTGGCATCTCCATGCTCGGGCCCGCCATGCTGCATTTCGGCACCGAAGAGCAGAAGCGCCATTATCTGCCCCCGATCGCGCGCGGCGAGATTCGCTGGTGTCAGGGCTATTCGGAGCCGGGCAGCGGATCGGATCTCGTGTCTCTCCAGACCTATGGTGAGGATAAGGGCGATCACTGGGTGGTGAACGGCCAGAAGATCTGGACCAGCTATGCCGATCAGGCGGACTGGATTTTCTGCCTGGTGCGCACCGACAAGGAGAACAAATACCAAGGCATCAGCTTCCTGCTGTTCGACATGGAATCGGACGGCGTCTCGACCAAGCCGATCAAGCTGATCAGCGGAAACAGCCCGTTCTGCGAGACCTTCTTCGACGATGTGAAGGTGCCCAAGGATCAGATCGTCGGCGAGGTGAACCGCGGCTGGGATGTCGCCAAATATCTGCTGGGCCATGAGCGCGAGATGATCTCCGGCACCGGCGGCGGAGACCGGGCCGGCTCGCTCGGCGCGGCGCTGGTGGACACCGTCGGCAAGGACGATGGCGGCCGGCTCGACGATCCGATGCTGCGCGCAGAACTGGCGCGCTTCGATGTCGACGCGCTGGCCTTCACCGCGATGTCCGAGCGCTTCGTCGATGAGATGAAGGCAGGCAAGGGCCATCCCGCGCAGCCGAACATGCTGAAATATGCGGGCACCGAACTGAACAAGCGCCGCCATGCACTGATCATGGAAGCGGGCGGATCGGACGCACTGGAATGGGAAAGCGAGCGTTCCAGCGAAGGCGTGCGCCCGCGGGCCTGGCTGCGCACCAAGGCCAACAGCATCGAAGGCGGCACGAGCGAGATCATGCTGAACGTGGTCGCCAAGCGCATTCTGGAGCTGCCGGGAGCATAGGCGCTTTCCCTTCGGCTCCACGTCATCGCGAGGAGCCGAAGGCGAGTAACCCGCTCCTGAGCGACTTCTGCAAGCAGTCAGCCGGGCAATTCAGAGCGAGCGCAGCACGGCAACTGCCCTGGATTGCTTCGCTTCGCTCGCAATGACGACATTTTATGAGGACACCCAATGCCACTTTATCTCAATGAAGATCAGGCGATGCTGCAGGACAGCGCGCGCCCGTTCATGGCCGAGCAGGCCCCCGTCGCCCATCTGCGCAAGTTCCGCGACATGGATTGCAAGGACGGTTTCAGCCACGATCTGTGGAAGCAGTTCGGTGAAATGGGTTTCACCGGCATTCTGGCGAGCGAAGACGATGGCGGGCTCGGCATGGGCCATGTCGAGGCAGGTGTCGTGCTGGAGGAGATCGGCCGCAATCTGACGCCGTCGCCCTTCCTCACCACATCGGTTGCGGGCGTGACCGCACTGAACGAGGCCGCCGCGTCGCTGCGCGAGAAATATCTGCCCGGCATCATCGGCGGCGAAACGGTGCTGGCGCTGGCGATCGATGAAAGCGCCAAGCATAGGCCCGAGCGGATCGCGATGAAGGCGGAGCGGTCCGGCAACGGCTTCAAGCTCTCGGGCAAGAAGCAGTTCGTGGTGCAGGGCGGCAGCGCCGATGCCCTGATCGTCGCTGCGCGCACCGGCGGATCGGCGGGCGAAACCGACGGGCTGACACTGTTCGCGGTCGACAAGAATGCGGCGAACATGAGCATGGAAAGTGCGCGCCTGCTCGACAGCGCGATGGCCGCGCATATCGAGTTCGACGGCGTCGAGGTGACCGCCGATGCGGTGGTCGGCGAGGTCGATCAGGGCTGGAGCGTGCTGAAGAAAGTGCTCGCCGCCACCCGCGTCGGTTCGGCGTCGGAGATGATCGGCGTTGGTTCGGGCGCGATGGACATGACAGTCGACTATCTGAAGGAGCGCAAGCAGTTCGGCCGCCTGATCGGCGAATTCCAGGCGCTCCAGCACCGTGCGGCGCATCTCTATAGCGAGATGGAAATCGCGCGTGCTGCGGTGCTCAAAGCGCAGCAATTGCTGGACGAAGGATCGGACGATGCCGAACTCTGGGTCTCCATCGCCAAGGCCAAAGCGGGCGCCACCAGCGACCTTGCGGTGCGCGAGGGCGTGCAGATGCATGGCGGCATGGGCATGACCGACGAATATGACATCGGCCTCTACATGAAACGCGACCGCGCGCTCGCCGAATTCCTGGGCGATGCGAACTACCACGCCAATCGCGTGGCGGAGATGAGCGGCTATTGAGACACCGCCGCGACCACTTCCGCAGCCCTGAGTTTTTCGAAGGGCATTACTCGATCAGGAGCCGTTCTTCGGCAGGCTCAGGACTTACGGATTAAGATATGGCATTGGACCAAGACACTTACGACCAGCTGATTGATACGATCACCCGCTTCGTGACCGAGCGACTGCGCCCGCTCGAGGGGCAGGTAGCCGAAACGGACGAGATTCCGGACGATCTGATCGAAGAGATGAAGGAGCTCGGCCTGTTCGGGCTTTCGATTCCCGAAGAGTTTAGCGGCCTGGGCCTCAACATGACCGAAGAGATCGGCATTGCCATCGCGATGGGGCACACCTCGCCCGCCATGCGTTCGACCTTCGGCACCAATATCGGCATCGGCAGCCAGGGCCTTGTCATGGCGGGTACGGACGAGCAGAAAGCGAAGTGGCTGCCGAAGATCGCGAGCGGTGAGATCATCACCAGTTTCGCGCTCACCGAGCCCAGCGCCGGATCGGACGCCGCTTCGGTCAAGACCAAGGCGGATTATGACGAGGCGAAGGGCGTCTATCGCCTGAACGGATCGAAGCGCTACATCACCAATGCCGACAAGGCGGATCTGTTCACGGTCATGGCCCGCACGGGCGGGGAGGGCGCGCGGGGCGTCACCGCTTTCCTGGTGCCCCGCGATCTGCCGGGTCTCAGCGTCGGGCAGCCCGAGCGCAAGATGGGCCAGCAGGGCGCGCATGTCTGCGACGTCAATTTCGACGATGTCGAAGTGCCCGCCGAAAATCGCCTCGGCGCGGAAGGTGAAGGCTTCAAGGTGGCGATGCGGGTGCTCGATCGCGGACGCCTCCATATCAGCGGCGTCTGCGTCGGCGCGGCCGAGCGGCTGATCGAAGACATGGTCGGCTATGCCGGCGAGCGCGAACAGTTCGGCAAGCCGCTCAGCGACTTCCAGATGATCCAGGCGCAGATTGCCGACAGCAAGGCCGAATGCATGGCGGCGCGCGCGCTGGTCGAGCAGACGGCGAAGAAGCGCGATGCGGGCGAGAACATCACGATGGACTGCGCGGCGACCAAATTGATCGCCAGCGAAATGGTGGGCCGCGTCGCGGACCGGGCGGTGCAGGTCTATGGCGGCGCGGGCTATATCGCCGATTACGGCGTGGAACGCTTCTACCGCGACGTGCGCCTGTTCCGCATCTACGAAGGCACCAGCGAAATCCAGCGCAGCATCATCGCACGCGAGGTGATGAAGGCGGGGGGCTAGGCCTGTCGCCGCATAAAAGTCATCGTCATTGCGAGGAGCGCAGCGACGAAGCAATCCAGAGCGGTTGCAGCGCTGCGATTGCTCTGGATCGCTGCGTCGCCCTTCGGGCTCCTCGCGAAGACATAAGCCAATAGGAGAGACCCAGATGGATACACCGAAACTATTTTCGCTCGAGGGCCGTACGGCGCTCGTCACCGGCGGATCGCGCGGCATCGGTCGCATGATCGTGGAAGGCCTGCTCGGCGCGGGCTGCGCAAAGGTTTATATCAGCGCGCGCAAGGCCGATCAGCTCGCCGAGGCGTCGGAAGCGCTGGGCGACAAGGTGGTCGCCATTCAGGGTGATGTCAGCACCGTCGACGGCTGCCGCGCCCTCGCCAAAGAGTTGTCGGAGCGTGAGGACAAGCTCGACATTCTGGTGAACAATGCCGGGGCCGCCTGGGGTGCGCCGTTCGAGGAGTTCCCGGAAGAAGGCTGGGACAAGGCGATGGACGTGAACGTGAAGGGCCCGTTCTACCTCACACAGGCGCTTTACGGGCTACTGAAAGCAGCAGGATCCGCGGACCAACCGGCCAAAGTGATCAACATCGGATCGATCGATGGGCGCAAGCTGAACCCGTGGGAAACCTACAGCTATCATGCTTCCAAGGCGGCGATCCTGCATCTGACCAAGCGCATGGCCGCGCGTCTGATCCGCGACAATATTGTGGTGACGGCGATCGCCCCCGGCGCCTTCCAATCGGACATGAACAAGGCCGCGCGCGATCATGGCGATGCGGTAGCCAAGAACATCCCGTCCAAGCGCATCGGATCGGCTGAGGATATGGCGGGCGCCGCGGTGTTCCTGGCGAGCCGGGCAGGCGATTATGTGGTCGGGTCCACCCTGACCGTGGACGGCGGCATCGTTGACGCGGGGCTTCCGGGTAACAGCATCGACGCGGGTTGAACGACAAAGCGGGGCGGGCACGGAACGGCTTCGCCCCGCCTTCCGTTGTCGGGTGGAAGAAAGGAATTCCATCATGGCAGACGAAGATCCGAACATGACCGAGGAGCTGGAAGGCTTCGACGAGACACAGCGCGCCGAAATCCTTGAGACCGAGGGGCGCAATCCCAAGCGCGGCGCGATCGTCGATGATCTCACGCCCGATCGGGGGCAGTCGATCACAGAGGGTGAAGCGCGCGAAGAGGAGCTTCACGCAATTGCCGACACGCCCGACCAGCGTATTGTGGATGCGCTCGACGACGAGAACGCTGGGGAGGGCCGGTCATGAGCGGCGGCGGTTACGGCAATCACGATAAGGACGGCAAGCCGTCTGCACCCGAAGGCCCGGTTCACGGCAACAAGCCCAACAAGCCACAGGGCAATGACGGAGCGAGCGACACACAGTCGCAAACCAGCCCGGATGCCTACCCCGACAGCGACGGTGGAAAGCCCGATTACGGGAGTCCGAAGCGTAAGAAGGACGATTGATTGCATCGGCAGCTTGCAGTTTTGGCAAGCAATGATCGCATGACTGCAATTGTATTTGTTGCGCGACGGCGTAATTAAGCTTCAACGCCGGCCACGGTGCTGGCGATCCTTCGTGCGGGGGCTTTCCTCTCCTCCTCCCCCCGTTCCCGCCGAAGTGATTAGGAGACGGTCCCTGAGCTTGCCGCTCGGGGGCCGTTTCTTTTTGAGGCCGCTGCCGATGGACTGCTGCCATCCAGGTGGGATGCGGAGCACTGCAGCGTCTGATCTCGACGCAAAAAAGGCGCGCCGTTACAGCGCGCCTTTGTTTTTCACGATCTGCTGGGTTCAGCCGACGGCGAATTCGCTGTTCAGCGTATGCTCCAGCGTGATTTCGCAATCGAGCAGCTTGGACAGCGGGCAATTTTCCTTTGCGCCTTTCGCGATTTTCGCGAATTCCTCTTCCTCGATATCGGCGATCTGAGCCGTCAGCGTCAGTTCGGACTTGGAGACCTTGAAGCCATCGCCATCTTTTTCCAACGTAACGACCGATTTGGTATCAAGCACGCCGTCCTCATAGCCCGCATCGTTGAGCGCGAAAGAAAGGGCCATGGTGAAGCAGCTGGCATGCGCACCGGCAATCAGCTCTTCGGGATTGGTGCCCGGAGCATCTTCGAAACGGGTGTTGAAACCATAGGGTTGATTTTCGAGCGCGCCGGACTGGGTGGACACGTGGCCCTTGCCGTCTTTGCCGAGACCTTCGTAACGGGCGGTACCCCAATTGGTGGTTGCCATGATGAATGTTCCTTTTTGCAAAATTGCGGAAATGTAGCAGTTCGCAAAAGGGCCAGTTCAGCCGTAGCTGAACCAGGCAATGAGCAGAGCCAAAGCCGAAGGTGGAGCGCTCAGCGTCAGAAAGCGGGTGGTCATCCGGCCTATCGTCATCGCGCCCATCCTGTCCTAGCGAAATGCAGGGTTCGGATGGCCAACCGATGATGGGGCGAAGCGGTTCCGCGCGTTTATCGAACCGTCGTCGATCGTGGCGGGCGCGCTACAGTCCGTCGGAGGGGCGGGCGCTTTCGCGATTCGGCGCAGCGGATGCGGTATTGCTCGACGGCGAATTCTTGCGCGCTGCGATATCCATGATGCGCCGCTCGGTCTCGGCAACGGGGTCTGGTTGCGTTCTCACCGGTTCAGGCTCCGACGGCGCCTCAGCATAGCGAGGCCGCTCGGTACGGATATAGCCGGGCAGCAGGTTCTTCGGGCCGTCGGCATTCTCGCCAGTTGTCGCAGGCTTGGGTTTTGGTTTCGCTTTCGCCCGTGCGGGTGGATCGATGAAGGCGTAATCATCCAGATTCGCACCGGCGGACTCGCCGTAATAATCGTCGATCGATTCAAACCGGATGCGATGATCCGGCCGGGCGGCTTCATAGGGTTCGATCTTGCGCGCGCCGCTCACCGTAGGGTTGGCGATACGCTTTTCGCCGGGTTGATAGGGGGCATAGCGCGTGTCGACCGCGTAATCTTCCTGCCGATAGACATCACGGCCCAGGGCATAGCGTTCGGTCGCCGTCCGATCATCTCGGTAGCTGCGCGAGGCGAATGGACCTCCCAGAAGCTCGGCACCGAGCAGCCCTGCCAACATGGCGAAGACCAGAAGGCCGCTGATAATGGCGATACGCTTGGCCATGACGCCCTAAGTCTATCCGTTATAGCTTAACGGATAAAGACCTGCGCGACCGAAGGGTTTCCAGCGCCGATCAAGCCTTGCCGATATCCTTCACAGTGCCGGCAAATTCCTCGAAATCGCGCGCTTCGGTGAAATCCTTGTAGACCGAGGCGAAGCGAATATAGGCCACACTGTCGAGCTGGCGCAGCCCGTCCATCACCATCTGGCCGATCTTCTGCGAGGCGACTTCGCTATCCCCGCTGGTTTCGAGCTGGCGCTGAATACCGGAGACGAGCTGATCGATCCGCTCCTGCGCCACGCTGCGTTTGCGGCAGGCGAGGGCGATCGATTTTTCCAGCTTGGACCTGTCGAAGCTTTCGCGCCGCCCTTCGCTCTTCACGATGGTGACTTCGCGCAGGTGAATGCGTTCGAACGTGGTGAAGCGCGCGCCGCAGCTCTCGCACTGCCGCCGCCGCCGGATCGCCGCCCCATCCTCGCTGGGGCGGCTGTCCTTCACTTGGCTGTTGTCATGGGCGCAGAACGGGCAGCGCATATTCGGAAAGCTTTCTTCTCAGCCCGAACGGTGTTTTGGAAATTACTGTTCGCCGTAGATCGGGAAGCGATCGCAAAGCGCCTCGACGCGGCGCTTCACGTCTGCTTCCACCGCGGGATCGCCTTCCTCGCCCTTGGCTTTCAGGCCATCGAGCACATCCGCGACCATTTCGCCGATCTCCTGGAACTCGGCCTTGCCGAAGCCGCGGGTCGTGCCGGCGGGCGAGCCCACGCGGATGCCGCTGGTCTTGGTCGGCGGCAGCGGATCGAAGGGGATGCCATTCTTGTTGCAGGTGATGGAGGCGCGCTCCAGCGCCTCGTCCGCATCCTTGCCGGTCACGCCGAGCGGGCGCAGGTCGATGAGCGCGAGATGCGTGTCGGTACCGCCCGAGACGATGTCAGCTCCCCGATCCTTCAGGCGCTGGGCGAGGGCCTGCGCATTCTCGATTACCGCGGCGGAATAGCTGCGGAATTCGGGCTGCAGCGCTTCGCCGAACGCCACCGCCTTGGCTGCGATCACATGCATCAGCGGGCCGCCCTGCAGGCCGGGGAACACCGCGCTGTTGAACTTTTTGCCCAGCGCCTCGTCGTTCGAAAGGATCATGCCGCCGCGGGGGCCACGCAGCGTCTTATGCGTGGTGGTGGTGACCACATGCGCGTGCGGCAGCGGGGAGGGGTGCAGGCCGGTGGCGACCAGCCCGGCAAAATGCGCCATATCCACTTGGAAATAAGCGCCCACTTCGTCCGCGATCTGACGGAAGCGCTTGAAATCTATATGGCGCGGATAGGCCGAGCCGCCCGCGATGATGAGCTTCGGCTTATGCTCCTTGGCCAGCCGCTCGACCTCATCATAATCGATCAGGTGATCGTCCTCGCGCACGCCATATTGCACGGCGTTGAACCATTTGCCCGACATGGCAGGCGCGGCGCCGTGGGTAAGGTGGCCGCCGGCATCCAGGCTCATGCCAAGGATGGTATCGCCCGGCTGCACGAGCGCGAGCAGCACTGCGCCGTTCGCCTGCGCGCCTGAATGGGGCTGCACGTTCACATAGGCGCAGTCGAACAGCATCTTTGCGCGGTCCATCGCCAGCTTTTCAACCGAATCGGACGGCGCACAGCCCTGGTAATAGCGCTTGCCGGGATAGCCTTCGGCATATTTGTTGGTGAAGACGGACCCTTGCGCTTCCAGCACCGCCTCGCTGACGATGTTTTCGGACGCGATCAGTTCGATCTGCTTCTTCTGACGGCGCAATTCGGCGGAAACCGCCTCGGCCACCGCATGATCGGCGCGCACGAGCGGGGTCGAGAAAAAGCCGGTGCGGCGGACGTCGCGTTCGATGACAGTGCTCATGATGCGGTCTCCAGATGCGGGGGATTGGTCAGCTTGTCGACGCGGCGCTGATGCCGATCGCCAAGGAAATCGGTGGTGAGAAAAGCTTCGAGACAAGCCTTGGCCTGTTCGATGCCGATCAGGCGCGCGCCCATGGCGATGACGTTCGCGTCATTGTGCGAGCGCGACAGTTCCGCCGAGAGCGGCTCGGAAACGAGCGCGCTGCGGCAGCCAGGGTTGCGGTTGACCGCGATCGAGATGCCGATACCCGATCCGCACAGGGCAACGCCGCGTTCCGCCGCGCCGGACGCCACCGCCTCGGCCAGCTTGTAGCCGTAATCGGGGTAGTCGACGCTGCTTGCGTCCATCGGCCCGAGATCGTCCACGTCATGCCCGGCTTCGCGCATCATATCGGCGAGCGCGGCCTTCATCTCGATGGCGGCATGGTCGGACGCGATGGCGATACGCATGGGCGGCTCCTGCTGTGGGGACTCGCCCGCTCCTCTAGCGATGGGGGCGGCCCGCGCCAACCCGGATGTGGCGTGCGCGTGCCAGACGCGCTAGAGCAAGGCCATGGGGAATATTGTTTTATCGCTTCTGATGATCGCCGGAATCGCGCTGCTGGCCGGTGCCTGGATGCTGCACAAGCGCGGCGGCGAGCGGCGCCGCATCATCTTGATGGTGATCGCCGCGCTCGTGATGTTCGGCAATGTGGCGATCTGGGCGATCCCCACCGGCAGCGGAGAATCGCTGGCGGGCGAGGCGGATACCGTGGATCGCAGTCCACAGCCCTGAGCTTGTCGAAGGGCGTCTATCCTGCAAACCCTGAGCTTGATCGAAAAACGTCCTTCGACAGGCTCAGGACTTACGGCATTAGTCGGACCGGTCAGTCCCTCACTTGATCGGCGAGTTCGGGTCCAGACGCATGTCGAGATAATTGTCGACCGACGCCATCAGCGCTTCCTGTTCGCCGTCATAAAGGAAGTTGGCGCGCGGAATTTCGTCGTGATGGATCGTGATGTGCTTTTGCGTGCGCAGCTTGTCGACCAGCTTCTGCACGCCGCTGGGGGTCACGATATCGTCTTCCTTGCCCTGAATGATGATGCCCGAGCTGGGGCAGGGGGCCAGGAAGCTGAAATCATACATATTGGCGGGCGGGCTGATCGAGATGAAACCGCGGATTTCCGGGCGGCGCATCAAGAGCTGCATGCCGATCCAGGCCCCGAAGCTGTGGCCCGCGATCCAGGTGGTCTGCGCTTCTTCATGGAAGCTCTGCACCCAGTCCAGCGCGGCGGCGGCGTCGGACAGTTCGCCGATGCCGTTGTCGAATTCGCCCTGGCTGCGCCCGACGCCGCGGAAGTTGAAGCGCAGGGTGAGGAACCCGCGCTGCTTGAACGTCTTGAACAGGTTCTGGGTGATACGCTCGTTCATCGTCCCGCCCGCTTTGGGGTGGGAATGAAGGATCATGGCGACGGGCGCGCGCGGGCGCGGGGCGGGGGAAAGACGACCCTCGAGCCGACCTTCAGGTCCGGGAATAATAACTTCGGGCATGGGAGAAACAGTCCGCTAACATGAGGGCGGCACGTCCGGACGGACGGCGCGGCAATTGACTGGCTATATAGAAAAAGCCACGCGAACTGCAATAATGATGGACATCGAGATGACCGAGGCGCCGCTTTATCTGGATCATGCCGCGACCACGCCGGTGCTGCCGGCGGTGCGCGCGGCGATGGCGGAGGCGATGGAGCAGTGGGCGAATCCCAGCTCGCCCCATGCGCCGGGCCGCGCTGCCGGGCGCATGCTGGAAGATGCGCGCGCACGCATCGCCGCCGCGCTCGGCTGGGACGGCGAAGTGATCCTGACCAGCGGGGCCAGCGAAGCGATCGGTATCGCGCTTGGTCGCGCGGCGCGTTCGGTACACGCAATCGGCGCGACCGAACATGACGCGGTGCTGCGCGCCGCCCCTCAGGCAGACATGCTGCCGGTGGGCGCAGACGGGATCGTCGATTTCGACCATTTAAGCGAATATCTGGCGCATCGGCCCAATGGCATCATTGCGTTGCAGCAGGCAAACAACGAAACCGGCGTCATCCAGCCGCTGGACGATGTGGCGCAGATCGCGCGCCTCAACGAATGCCGCCTGTTTGCGGATTGCTCGCAGAGCGCAGGAAAGATGCCGCTGCCTGACGCCGACTTGATCGCGGTGTCGGCGCACAAGCTGGGCGGACCGCCGGGCATCGGCGCGTTGCTGCTGCGCGATCTTTCGCTGCTCACGCCCAGCGGCGGGCAGGAAAAGGGCTATCGCGGTGGGACGCAAAATCTGCCCGCTGCGGTTGGGTTCGCGGTGGCGCTGGAGCAGGAGTTCGGCTGGTTGGAAGAGGCGGTCCGGCTGCGCGCGATGCTCGACAACGAAATTGCCGGGGCGGGCGGCGAGGTGGTTGCGGCGGATAGCCACCGGCTGCCGACCATCGCAAGCTATCGCATGCCCGGCAAATCCAGCCAGGCGCAGCTGGTGCGCTTCGACATGGCGGGCATCGCGGTTTCGGCAGGCAGCGCCTGTTCGTCCGGCACAATCAAGCCGAGCCATGTGCTTACGGCGATGGGCTGGGATGCGCAGGCCGCGGGCGAGGTGGTGCGCGTCAGCTTCGGCCCGCAGACGAGCGAGGCTGATGTCGAGCGCTTCGTGAGAGCGTGGAGGGTGATGACGGGATGACGCGAAACCCTTCCTCAAAAACCGTAAGTCCTGAGCTTGTCGAAGGACGTTTCTCGCAGGCAGGGCGGGGCGAATTCGAGAGGCGCCCTTCGACAGGCTCAGGGCTACGGACTGTGTCTGGGGTCCGATTATGACCCATCCGATTTATCTCGATTATCAGGCGACGACACCGATGGCGCCGGAAGCGGCGGAAGCCATGCGCCGCTGGATCGAAGCGGGCTTCTGGAACCCGCACAGCGCGCATCGCGGCGGACGGCAGGCGGCGGCGGCGGTGGAGGTCGCGCGCGGCCAGGTCGCGGCGCTGATGCCGGACGGCGGGCGCACCGTCTTCACCAGCGGGGCGACTGAGGCGATCAACATGGCGCTGATCGGCGCGATGCGCGCTGCGCCGCCTGGACGCCGCAAGCTGGTGACCATCGCGACCGAACATGCCGCGGTGCGCGACACCGCTTTCTGGCTGGAGCGCGAAGGATTCGACCTCGTCCTCTTGCCGGTGGACGCCGAAGGGATCGTGGACCGCAAGGCTGCGCGCGCCGCGATCGACGACAGCAGCGCGATCGTCGCCGTGATGGCGGTGAATAATGAGATCGGCGTGATCCAGCCACTCGATGAACTGGCGGCCCTGGCGCATGATGCGGGCGCGCTGTTCTTTTGCGATGCGGTGCAGGCGTATGGGCGCGTATCGTTGCCGGGTGGCGCGGACATGATCGCGGTCAGCGCGCACAAGGTGCATGGGCCGAAGGGTATCGGCGCACTTTGGCTGCGCGAGGGAGTGGAGATTCCGCCGCTTTTGCACGGCGGCGGTCAGGAGCAGGGGCTGCGCTCCGGTACGCTCTCACCAGCCTTATGCGCGGGCTTCGGCGCCGCGGCGCAACTGATGGCGGAGCGGGCTGACGAGGACGCGGACCATGTCCAAGCGCTCTGGAAAACGGCGCGAGAAGCCTTTTCGGGGTGGACGCTCAACGGGTCGGCGGCGCGACGCTATCACGGAAATCTCAACATCCGGCGCGAGGGGCTGGATGTCGCGCGGCTGATGTCGGATGTGCGCGGCGTGCTCTTTTCCGCCGGATCGGCCTGCGCCAGTGGTTCGGGCCGTCCGAGCCATGTGCTGGCGGCTTTGGGCCTTGCCGATCCGCAAATCAAAAGCTCCATCCGCCTCGGTTTCGGTCGGTACAGCACTGCAAAAGAACTGAAAGCCGCAGCGGACTTGATCAACCGCGCCGCCGAGGCGCAATAGGGGCCCCATGGTGAAAGTGACTTTTCTTTCGAGCGACGGCGAAACCCAGAATGACGTTGAGGGCGCTCCCGGTGACAATCTGCTACGACTGGCGCAAGCGAATGGCCAGCCGCTGGAAGGAACCTGCGAGGGGCAGATGGCCTGTTCGACCTGCCACGTCATCGTCGACGCGGACTGGTTCGATCGCCTGCCGCCCGCCAGCGATGAGGAAGAGGACATGCTCGATCTCGCCGCCGGAGCCCGCCGCACCAGTCGCCTCAGTTGCCAGATCGATCTGACGGAAGATCTGGACGGCCTCATCGTCCGCATCCCCGCCGAAAGCCGCAATATGCAGGGCGTCTGACGGAGCTTCTGATGCCGCCACGCGGTAGGCCCCGCCCCCGATGGAGCGCCGGACGTCGACGAACTTCACATTCTAAGAGTTGCCCGAAATAACTGCCGTTATCGCGAAGCTTGATATCATGGCTATGTTTCGCCATATGCCCGCACGGGAGTCGGGCGGACGTGGCATTCGCCAACCCGGTCAGGTCCTGACGGAAGCAGCCGTAACGATATTCGCTGCGGGTCGTCCGGCTCCTACTTTCCACATTTTTCTGATCGATGGCTGCGGCATTCTGCTGCGAGCGCAATAGCGCACTCGCCATTCGACAGCGCTGGCGCACCTCCCTACATTGGCCCCGATGCCTGATTCCGAAGACCTCGACCTGACGCCGCGCGAACCCGACATGCCGGAGGATGCCCTCGGGCTGGGTCTGGCCGAGCCGGACTTGCCGGCCCCCGCGGCGCCCGCACCGGTGGAGGCGGACCCCGCCTATCGCGTCCTCGCGCGCAAATATCGTCCGCAAAGCTTCGATGCGCTCATCGGTCAGGACGCGATGGTCCAGACGTTGGCGAACGCGATCAAACGCGACCGACTGGCCCACGCCTTCCTGATGACCGGCGTGCGCGGGGTGGGCAAGACCTCCACCGCGCGGTTGATCGCCAAGGCGCTGAATTGCATCGGCCCGGATGGGGAGGGCGGCCCGACGATCCACCCCTGCGGGGTCTGCGAGCCGTGCCGCGCCATCGCCGAGGGGCGCCATATCGACGTGATCGAGATGGACGCCGCCAGCCATACCGGCGTCGACGACGTGCGCGAGATCATCGAGGCGGTGCGCTACGCCGCGGTTTCCGCGCGCTACAAGATCTACATCATCGACGAAGTTCACATGCTGTCCAAGAACGCGTTCAACGCGCTTCTGAAGACGCTTGAGGAGCCGCCGGCGCATGTGAAATTCCTGTTCGCGACCACCGAGGTGCAGAAGGTGCCGGTGACGGTGCTTTCGCGTTGTCAGCGTTTCGATCTGAAGCGCATTCCAGCGGATCTTCTGGCGCGTCATTTTGCGCGAATCGCGACCATGGAAGGCGCGCAGGCTGAGCCGGAGGCGATCACGCTGGTCGCCCACGCCGCCGAAGGATCGGTTCGCGACGGCCTCTCCATTCTCGATCAGGCCATCGCCCATGCCGACATGGAAGGTGACGGCACGGTTACCGCGGCACAGGTGCGCGATATGCTGGGCCTCAGCGATCGCGGCGCAATCCGGCGGCTGCTCGGGCTGCTTCTGGGCGGTGACGTTCCCGCCATGCTGGCTGCCGTGAAGGAACAGCACAGTCTGGGCGTCGAGCCGCTGGCGATCCTGTCCGGACTGCTTTCGGAGATTCACAGCGTCACGCTGACCAAGGCGGGCGGCGCGCCCGATCCGGCTCTGTCGGATGAGGCGCGCGCGGCGCTGTCCGGTTGGGCGGAAAAACTCTCTTTTCCCGTTCTGCACCGCCTGTGGCAGCTTTTGCTGAAAGGCCATGACGAGGTGCGCGGCGCTGCTATGCCCATGCAAGCGTGCGAAATGGCGCTGCTGCGCATCATGCACGCCGCGACGCTGCCCGATCCGGGCGATCTCGCGCGGATGATCGCGCAGGGCGGCGAGGATCAGCCCACCGCTGTCAGTGCATCTGCACCCGAAGGGCCGCCGGCAGATGCTCCGGCTGCGGCGGCATCTGTTATTCCGAGCGATTTTGCCGCTCTGATCGACCTCGTCGAGACCGAGCGTCCGCTGGTTGCTGCGATCATGAGCGACGCGATGCGTCTCGTTCGCTACGCGCCCCCGGAACTGATCTATCAGCCCGCGGGCCGCCTGCCCTCGGGTTTCGAGAACGACGTTCGCGATGTGCTCTACAAATTGACCGGTGAACGCTGGACGGTTGAAGAAGGGGAGGGCGAGGCCCAACTCACCGCGCGCGAGGTCGAAGAGAAACGGGCCGAGGAGGAGCGTGCAGCCCTGCTGGCGTCCCCCTTGGTCAAAGCCGCGCTGGAAGCCTTTCCGGACGCGAGAATTTTGGATGATGGAGCGGACAGTGATCCGCAGCAACGGAGCGCAAGCGCATGAAAGACATGGAATCGATGATCAAGGCCGCTCAGGAGGCGGCGCAGAACATCCAGAAGCAGATGGAAGAATCGCAGGGCAAGCTCGAAAATATCGAGGTTGAGGGCGTTGCCGGCGGGGGCCTCGTCAAGGTCCGCGCGACCGCCAAGGGATCGATCCGCGGGGTGTCCATTGACGACAGCCTGATGCAGCCGGGCGAAAAGCAGATGCTCGAAGATCTGGTCGCCGCTGCCATCAACGATGCGCGCGACAAGGCGGATGCCGCTGCGCAAAAGGAAATGGGCGACATGACCGCGGGTCTGCCGCTTCCCCCGGGCTTCAAGCTGCCGTTCTGAGCCGCGGTTGAAGGGCAGGGCGCTGCCCACCATATATCAGGGGTAACGCCGCGTGGGAGTTCGCGGCGTGTTGGAGTATTTATGAGCCAGTCTTTGCCGTTGTTGCCGCTGCGCGACATCGTTGTTTTTCCCGGAATGATCGTGCCGCTGTTCGTCGGCCGCGACAAATCCGTCGTCGCGCTGGAAAAGGCGATGGAGAAGGACAAGGAAATCGTCCTCATCGCCCAGCTTGATCCTTCGGAAAACGATCCGGGCAGAGAAGATCTGTACGAAATGGGCGTCACGGCCACCATCATGCAGCTTCTGAAGCTGCCAGACGGCACCGTGCGTGTGCTCGTCGAGGGCAAGCAGCGCGTGACGCTGGAATCGATGGAAGAGCGCGACGGATATTGCGCAGTCGAGGTCGGCTTTCCCGAAGAGCCTGCCGTGGAAGGCAAGGAAATCGATGCGCTGATGCGCTCGGTGCTCGACCAGTTCGAAAATTATTCCAAGCTCAACCGCAAGCTTCCCGCGGAGACCGCGGTGCAGCTGAGCGAGATTGAGGATGCCTCGGCGCTGGCCGATGCGATTGCGGCAAATATCAACATCAAGGTTGCCGACAAGCAGTCTCTGCTAGTCGAGGCTGATCCGGCCAAGCGGCTGGAGATGGCGTTTGCCTTCATGGAGGGTGAACTCGGCGTGCTGCAGGTCGAGAAAAAGATCCGTGGACGCGTGAAGCGCCAGATGGAGAAGACGCAGCGCGAATATTATCTGAACGAGCAGCTGAAGGCGATCCAGCGGGAGCTGGGTTCGGAGGATGGCGAGGAAGGCGATGAGATTGCCGAACTCACCTCCAAGATCGAAAAGCTGAAGCTCTCCAAGGAAGCCAAGGCCAAGGCGCAGTCCGAGCTTAAAAAGCTGAAGGGCATGCAGCCGATGAGCGCCGAGGCCACGGTCGTGCGCAACTATCTCGACACGCTGCTCGGCCTGCCTTGGGGCAAGAAATCGCGTCTTAAGAAGGACATCGCGCAGGCGCAGGAAGTTCTCGATGACGATCACTATGCGCTGGAAAAGGTGAAGGACCGGATCGTCGAATATCTCGCGGTTCAGGCGCGCACTAACAAGCTGAAGGGGCCGATCCTGTGTCTCGTCGGTCCTCCGGGCGTCGGCAAAACGTCGCTCGGGCGCTCCATCGCAAAGGCCTGCGGGCGCGAATTCGTGCGCCAATCGCTAGGCGGCGTACGCGACGAGGCTGAAATTCGCGGCCATCGGCGTACCTATATCGGCAGCCTGCCGGGCAAGGTCGTCTCCAACCTCAAAAAGGCGGGCACGATGAACCCGCTGTTCCTGCTGGATGAGATTGACAAGCTGGGCCAGGACTTCCGCGGCGATCCCGCTTCGGCGCTGCTTGAAGTGCTCGATCCAGAACAGAACGGAAAGTTCAACGATCACTATCTGGAGATCGACGTCGATCTTTCGGACGTGATGTTCGTGACCACCGCGAACAGCATGAACCTGCCGCAGCCGCTGCTAGACCGGATGGAGATCATCCGCCTCGAGGGCTATACCGAGGACGAAAAGGTCGAGATCGCCAAGCGGCACCTGATCGACAAGCAGCGCGAGGCGCACGGCCTGACCGAGGCCGAGTTCACGCTGACCGAAGAGGCCTTGCGCGACCTTATCCGCTATTACACCCGCGAAGCTGGTGTGCGTACGCTGGAGCGGGAGATTGCCAGACTGCAACGCAAGGCGCTGCGCGGAATTCTCGAGAAGAAATATGAGAGCATCACGGTAACGCCGGACAATCTCTCCGACTTTGCGGGTGTGCGGAAATATCGCCACGGCATCGGTGAGAAGGAAAATCAGATCGGTGCGGTGACCGGTTTGGCCTGGACCGAAGTGGGCGGCCAATTGCTTTCGATCGAGGCGATCACCGCGGCCGGCAAGGGGCAGATCAAATCGACGGGCAAGCTTGGCGATGTGATGAACGAATCCATCGCAGCCGCGCTCAGCTTCGTGAAGGCGCGCGCGCCTAGCTACGGCATCAAGCCTAGCATTTTCGCGCGCAAGGACGTGCATATCCATCTGCCCGAAGGTGCGGTGCCGAAAGACGGCCCGTCGGCCGGTGTCGGTATGGTGACCGCGATGATTTCCACACTGACCGGCATTCCGGTGCGGCGCGAGGTTGCGATGACGGGCGAGGTGACGCTGCGCGGGCGGGTGCTGCCGATCGGCGGGCTGAAGGAGAAGCTTCTCGCTGCGCTTCGCGGCGGCATCACCAAGGTGCTGATCCCGGAGGAGAATGAGAAGGACCTCGCCGACATCCCCGACAACATCAAGGAAGGACTGGAAATCGTGCCCGTCTCTCATGTCGACGAGGTGCTGGCGCATGCTTTGACCGAGAAGCTGGAGCCGATCGACTGGACCGAGGCGGACGAGCTTGCCGCACTGTCGCCTTCTATCGTTCAAGGCGAGCAGGGGCTGCCGCTGACCCATTAGCGGCCGGTCGGTATTCCAGCTTACTTATGTTGTATGAGGCGCCTTAGTGCCGTGACTTTTGTTGCGGCACTGCACCAAAAAGCCCGGAAAAGCGGGATTTTCCTTTGACACTTCCGCGTCGCTGCTCCTAACTCCGGCCCACGGCCAAGCCGAGATTCCAGTAGGTAGGAATCAGAGAGTAGTTAGAAGAGGGGCTTCAGATAATGAACAAGCAAGATCTTGTGAACCAGGTGGCAGACAGCAGCGGTCTTAGCAAATCCGATGCGAGCAAGGCGGTTGAATCGGTGTTCGACACCATTACCTCCACGCTGAAGAGCGGCGGTGACGTCCGCCTCGTCGGGTTCGGCACCTTTTCGGTTTCGCAGCGCAAGGCCTCGACCGGCCGCAATCCGCGTACGGGTGAGCCCATGACCATTCCGGCGTCCACGCAGCCTAAGTTCAAGGCTGGCAAGGCGCTGAAAGACGCGGTCAACTGAACTAAGGCGAGGGCTTTCACGCCCTGGCGATATTTAGATCAGCCTGGATATGCGGGCTGGTGAGAAAGGGTGGCCGAGTGGCCGCCCTTTTTTTGTCTTCGTTCGATGAAATGACGCCGAGCGTCGTCGTTTCCCGAGGTGGCAAAATGAAAATGGCGGCGATCGCAAGTGAGCAACCGCCGCCGTTTCAAATCTTACCTACAGGCCCGGCATTTAACCGGGACTGGCCTTAGTTCACGACATCCATTTCCTCGACCAGGTTCGTGGCACCGTCGACCAAGGACATCACCCAGAGCATGTAGCGGGAATCGACATGGATCGTTCGCGTGGTGCGGGGATCGAAATCCCAGTCCGAGTTGACGCTTTCGAACGTGCCATCGAACAGCAGGCCGACCAGTTCGCCGCGCGCGTTCATCGTGGCAGAGCCCGAATTGCCGCCCGTGGAATCGAGATCAGAGAGGAAGTTCACGGGAACCGAATCGATGCTTTCCAGCTCATATGGGCCGTATTTCTCGGCGCGGATCAGTTCCAACTCGCGCTCAGGCGCATTGAACGGTTCTTCGCCGGTATTCTTCGCCACGATGCCTTCCAGCGTCGTGAACGGCGTATAGACCAGCCCGTCCTTGGGCGAGCCGCCCAGCACCGTGCCGTAGGTAACGCGCAGGGTGCTGTTGGCGTCCGGATAGGTGATCTTCCCGTTCTCACGCTGCCAGGCGATGATCGCGTCCATATAAGCGGGGCGCAGCGCCAGGCCGCGGCCCGCGCGGTCCTTGGACTCCGCTTCCTGCTCGCGGTCATGCGGGTAAAGTGCGACGGCAAGCTGCAGGAATGGATCCTTGCTCGCCTCGATCTGCGCAGCGTTGGCATCCATCAGCGCCAGACGCTGCTCGGTCTGGTCCAGCGTGCTGTTGGCGTAATAGGCGTCGAGCTTCCGGCTCAATTGCGCGTCGGTCATGTTCGGGGTGAGGCCCAGGGCCTTGTCGAACGCCGCGACGTGCTGCGCCTGCGGCTGCTGGATATAGTCCTTCAGGAACATCATCCATTCGGCCTTGTCGACCGCGGGGTCATAGCGCCGGTCAAGCGCCTGCAGACCTTGCTTGAAGAAGGTCATGTCGCGTTCCTGATAGCCGGATTCGCGCTCCGCGTTCGGTTTCTCCTTTTCCTTGGCAAGCCGGTAGAGCCGCTCTGCCGTGCCAAGAAGCTGGGAATTGGTCGCAAAATTGTACCAGAAGTCCTGACGCGCGGCGGCTGCAGATTCGGCCGTCAACGCATCGAGTGCCGTAAGATCCGCGGCATAATGCGCACGCGACGGATCGGCGGCGATCCAGGCGTTCAGCGCGTCCTCCCGCTCACGGCGGCGCTGGACGAGGCCTACGCTGCGCGCGCCGGCAATCTGGCCGCGCAGGTTCTTCTCGTAATTGTTGAGACCGGCGAGCCGCGCTTCATATTTCACGCGGGCGTCCGAACCGTCGGGTGCTGCGTTCTCGATCGTGTCGATCCAGTTGTTCAGCAGCGTGACATAGGTCGGATACTGCCAGTCGAAGGTGTTCTCTACCTCGGCGAGGCGCGCATAGCGGCTGGTTGAGCCCGGATAGCCCGCAGCCATCACGAAATCACCTTCCTTGAGGCCGCCGGCGCTCACCTTCAGATGATGCTCGGGCTTATAGGGCACATTCGTTTCGGCATAGTCGGCGGCCGAACCGTCGGGCGCGACATAGGCACGGTAAAAACCGAAATCGCCGGTGTGGCGCGGCCACTGCCAGTTATCGACATCGCCGCCATATTTGCCGATCGCATCGCCCGGCGCGTAGACGAGGCGCACGTCGCGAATTTCGAGGCGCTTGATGAGCTTGTACTGGTCGCCGCCGTAAAAGCTGGCGACCTGGCAGCGATAGCCGGGTGTCTGCTCGCATTCGGCGACCAGATCCTTCATGCGCTGGTCGACCAGCGCATAGCGCTCTCCGCCAGAAAGATTTTCCGTGCCCTTGGTCACAGGCTCAGTGACGTCCGTCAGCTCGGTGGTGACATAGATGCGGCTGCCGGGCGCGGCGGGCACTTCCTCGCCCATCGTTTTGGCGAGGAAGCCGTCTTCCAGATAATTCTGCTCCGCGGTGGAGTTATACTGCACCGATCCGCGCACACAGTGGTGGTTGGAGACCACAAGACCTTGCGGAGAAACGAAGCTGGCCGAGCAACCGCCGAGCGATACGATCGCGCCCATCGGGAAACCGGTGAGGTCGGCCAGCTCGTCCGCGTCCAGCTTGAGGCCGGTTTCCTTCAGATCATCTGCGATTTCGGGCAGCTGATCGGGCGTGAACATGCCCTCCTTGGCGGCGGCCGGCATGGCCGCAAGGCTGCTGCCGAGCAACAACGCTGCCGCGAACATCTTGGTTGGTTTCATAAGAGCTCCCTCTCCCTATCGGGTGGCGAATGAATTGGATCGCCAAGGGGATAGCTGGAACGCCGCAGGGCGCAAGGCCGCAACGGCGCGGAGCGCCGCGGTCGCATTATCCAATCATTTCGTAGCACCCGTCCGGCACCCGCATTGCGCAAGAATGATATATTATTTCATGTCTTGCGCGGCCCCTCACTACGCCGCGGCGAGTCCCGGATCCACCCCGGTCATTTCAATCGAAACATCCCAGAGCTGCCGCGCCGTTTCATTGTCGCAGGCCCGTTTGGTCGGTATCGCTTTGCCCGCCTTGCCGCGCATCTCGAGAGGGCCGGTGGGGCCATAATAGTCGCCTCCGCTCACATGGCGCTCGGTTGCCGCCATTAGCGTGGGCCAGGCACCCTGTTCGGCGCTGTTGAAGACGCCGCCGACGACCGTGCCGAAAGCTTTCTGAAGAAAATTGGGCATGTGGCGCGTCAGTTCGGTATCGGCGACACCCGGATGAGCGGCAACCGAGATGGTGCGCCGCCCTGCCGCCGCCAGCCGCCGGTCGAGCTCCAGCGCGAACATCAGATCGGCAAGCTTGGACTGGCCGTAGCGTTTCCAGGAATCGTACCGCTGCTCCGCGTTCAGATCGTCGAAATTGATCCGCCCGCGCCGGTGGGCGATGCTGGAGGTGGTCACAACGCGGCCGCCATGGCGTTGTTCGAGCTTGTCCAGCAGCAGACCGGTCAGCGCGAAGGGCGCGAGGTAATTCACCCCGAATTGCGATTCAAAGCCATCCTCCGTCCGCGAAAGCGGCGTGTTCATGATGCCGGCATTGTTGATCAGAAGATCGAGCCGCGGTTCTTCTTTCACCTTGTCCGCTGCCGCACGCACGCTGGCGAGGCTGGCCTGATCGAGCGGGACATAAACCAGATCGGCCAGCGGATGGGCCGCCTTGATCTTTCGCATCGCCTGCCGCGCGCGCTCCTCTGACCGGCAGCCCATCAGCACGCGGGCATGTTTGGTGGCCAGCACGCGTGCGACGTGGAAGCCGATGCCGGAGTTGGCACCCGTCACGAATGCGGTCTTCCCGCTCTGGTCGGGCACTTGGGTTTCTGTAAATCCGCTCATGCGTCTGGCTCCGGGTCTGTTCCTTGCCCGGACAGCGCGCAGCGGCGGATAAGGTTTCAGCCGGTCCGCTGCGCTCCGGCAGCGCGCACCGCCTCGATCGTGGGATAACCGTTCACCGCCATCAGCAGATCCGCCTCGGCCAGGATACAGCGCAGGACATGTTCCGCGCCCTCTGCACCGCCCAGCGCCAGCCCGTAATAATAGGGACGCCCCACGCCCACGGCCGTCGCGCCCAAGGCAAGGGCCTTTACCACATCGGTGCCGGATCGGATGCCGCTGTCAAATAGCACGGGCGTATCGCCGCTCGCCGCGACCACATCGGGCAGCATGTCGATTGCCGCGATGCCGCCATTGGCCTGCCGCCCGCCATGGTTGGAGCAGTAAATGCCGTCCGCGCCCTCGTCGATCGCGCGGCGCGCGTCGTCGCCGTGGCAGATGCCCTTGAGGACGATCGGCAGCTTGGTCAGCGAGCGCAGCCACCTCATATCGTCCCAGGTCAGCACCTTGCCGAAGGTGGCGGCCCAGGTGGTGATCGCGGTGCGCGGATCTTCCTCGGGCGGCTTGGCGAGGCGCGAGCGGAAGACCGGATCGGTGAAATAGTTCTGCAGGACATGGCCGCGCAGCTGCGGGAAGTTGGACGCGTTCAGATCGCGCGGGCGCCATCCGGTCACCCAGGTATCGAGCGTCACCTGGATCGCGCTATATCCTGCCTTCTCGGCGCGGCTGACGAGGCTGGCGGCCAGCTCCTCATCCTTGGGCGTGTAGAGCTGGAAGAAGGACGGCGTGTCGCCGCAGGCCTTTGCGATGTCCTCCAGCGGATCGTTGGCGAGGGTAGAGCTGCTGAACGGCACGCCGGTTGCCGCGGACGCGCGTGCGGCGGCAAGATCGCCATGCTCGTCCTGCGTGGCGATGCCGTTGACGCCGATCGGTGCCATGAAGAGCGGGGAGGGGAGCGTCTTGCCGAACAGTTCGATCGACAGATCGCGCTGGCGGCAATCCTTCATCATGCGCGGCACCATGCCCCAATGGTCGAACGCGCTGCGGTTGCGCTCCTGCGTCAGCTCGTCCCCGCAGCCGCCCTGCACATAGTTTAGGACATGCGGGGGCATGGCCTGTTCGGCGCGGGCTTTCAGCGTGGCGTAATCGACCGGATATTTCGGCACCACGCCGCCAAGCCCGGCGAAATAGATTGCGTTTTGCAGGTCACCATAATGGGGCATCCGGACTCTCCTCTAACAACCGCGTCGCTTCGCTTCGCTCGCAATGATGGTGATTCCTACTTCCGCGCGTTCGCGCTGGCCTCACGGATTTTCTTGAATTCTGATCCGTCCTTCCAGCCGGGCCAGCGGTCCGACTGGGCAAGATCTTCGCCGATCGCGTACATCACTTCGATATCCTGCACCGCACCGGCGAGGTTCCAAGCGTCCGACACCGCGTCGCAGGCCTGATGGTAGCAGCGACCGGTATAGTCATCGACCCAGGCTTGCCCGGCTTCCTTGCCGCCCTTCACCAGATCGCTCGCGCCCGAAATGCCCATGATGAGCAGCACCGGCACGCCGCGCTTGGCGAGCGAGAAGTGGTCCGCGCGGTAGAACAGGCCGCGTTCGGGGAGGCTTTCGGGCGTCACCGTGCGCCCCTGTTCGGCCGCGAATTTCGCCAGATCGTCCTCCAGCGTGCCCTGACCCTTGCCGACCAGGATGACGTCCTTCGCCTTGCCCGCCGTCTGCAGGATATCGAGCGTCAGGTTCGCGACCGTCTTTTCGATCGGATAGATCGGATCATTGGCGTAGGTTTCGGAGCCGAGAAGGCCGCGCTCTTCCGCGCTCCACGCGGCGAACACCACGCTGCGCTCGGGCGGGGTGTCCGCCTTCATCAGCCGCGCGATTTCCATCATCCCGGCGATGCCCAGAGCATCGTCATTGGCGCCCGCGCGGTAGATGCGGCCCTGTTCGTCGGGCGCGCCCTTGCCATAGGCATCCCAGTGCGCGCCGTACATGATGACCTCATCGGGCCGCTCCGTGCCCGGAATCTTGGCCAGCACATTCTGGCTCTGCACGGTTTCCTGTTTGACGGGGAAGCGGGCCGTCAGCGTGGCGTCCATCGGCACCGGCTCGAAAGCGGCGGTGCGCGCCTGCTTGCGCAACTTGGCAAGATCGAGCCCGGCCTCGGAAAACAGCTTCTGCGCCGCCTCGCCGGAAATCCAGCCCTGAAGCGCCAGGCTGGTCACATCATCGGGCTTGCGCACGATGTCGTAATTCTCGCCGCCGGGGCTCTCGACGACGTTCCAGCCATAGCCCGCCGCCTCGGTTTCGTGCACGATCAGCGCGCCGACCGCGCCGCGCCGGGCCGCTTCCTCGAACTTGTAGGTCCAGCGCCCATAATAGGTCATCGTGCGGCCCTTGAACTTGCCGGCCACCGGCTCGCCAGCCTGCGCGGCGAAATCCGGATCGTTGACCAGGAAGACGGCAACCTTTCCCTTCAGGTCCTGACCTTTGAAATCATCCCACTGCCGCTCGGGCGCATCGACGCCGTAGCCGACGAAGACCATCGGCGCGCCGTCGATAGCGGCCATGTCTTTCGGCTGAAGCGTGGAGACGTAGATGTCTTTCGGAAAGGTCCAATCGGTCGTCTTGCCCTTCACGTCGACCGACAGAGCTTCCGGCGTGCCGAGCTGCGTGTGAAGCAGTGGCACCGGCTGGGTCCAGCTCCCGTCCACGCCGCCCGGCTCCAGACCCAGCGCCTGAAAGCGGCCGATCAGATAGCCGATCGTCTTGTCCTCGCCCGGCGTACCCGGCGCGCGGCCTTCGAACTGATCGGACGCCAGCGTGCCTGCAATCTCGGTCAGGTTCGCAGCGCTGACTTCGTTCGGATCGGCGGTCTGCGCCAGCGCCGGGGCGGTGGCGGCGCTTGCCAGAAGGGCGATGGTGCAGGCGATGGCTCTCATAAGGGCGCTCCGATGAGGGATAGCAGAAGGGGCCACCTTAAGGCGCGGCGCGGGCGTTTGGCCACCGTCAATCGGCAGCTTTTGCCGGGGAGCAACGCGACGGACCGTGCGTTTGCGGAAATAACCTACAGAAGGCCATCGATCGATGCTTCTCTCTTCTCTCCCTGCGCTCATCCGGCACGGTGTGCCATGCTGAAGAAAATCGCTATCGGCTTTGTCGCTTTGATCGGCCTGCTGCTGATCGGCGGCAGTGCTTACGTCACCTATCTCGGCTATTTCTCGGATGATCCTTTCACGGTGATGCGCCCTCCCGAAGGGGCGCAGAAACCGGATTATGCGATCGCCTTCCTGTCAGGGGATATGGGCTTCAACGCCGGAATGGGGCCGCAAATTGCCAGAGGCTTCGTCAATGACGGCGTGCCGGTGCTGGGCTTCAATTCGCTCAGCTGGTTCCGCCATCGCCGCACGCCGGAAGACGTGAATGCGATCGTGCAGGATATCACCAGGCGCACGATGCGCGATTTCGGTGTGGAGAAAGTCGTCCTGATCGGGCAGTCTTTCGGGGCCGATGCGCTGCATCTGGGCCTTCCCGCCATGCCGCGAGCGCTGCGCAAGCATGTAGCGTTCGTCGGCCTCGTGGTGCCCACGGACACGGTGTTCCTGAAGGCATCGCCCGCGGAAATCTTCAACTGGTCGCCGCCCGATCTGCCCGCCGCGCCCAGCGCGCGGGAACTGACCTGGGTGCCCGGCGTCTGCATCCATGGCGAGACCGAGGATCATTCGCTCTGCAGCGTCATGACGCAGCCCAACATCGCGCATGTCGCTCTACCAGGCGGGCATTATCTCGATAAGGATTCCGAAGCCGTTTACCGCGCGCTGAGCAATGCGATCGCGCAGCGGGCGCGGGGACTGTGAGCGAAGGTCCGCGCGGCCTCGGCGGCCATGGCGCGTTCAAATTGTTTCTCATCGCCTGGGCTGGGTTCGGAGCGGGCGCAGGACTGCTGCTCGATCCGGTGGAGGCGGGCCTCGTGTCCTTCTGTGCTGCCACGCTGCTTTTTTACGGATATCTCATGAAGCAGGTGCGCGGCTCCGCTGTCGAGGACATTCGCCGCCGCGCCGAACAGAATGATGCCGGGGCACGGCTGTTTTTGGTGATTATGGCGCTCGTCATGCTGGTCGTGCTCGGCGCGATCACAGCGGAAATTACCGGCTCCAAGGGCGGGCTCGCGCGCACCCTGATCGGCGCGATCGCGCTGGTCGATGCCTGGATCTTCGCGAACATGGCGATGACGCTACATTATGCGAACCTCTATTATGGATCGCAGAACGGAGAGGACCGCGGCGGGCTGGAATTTCCGCATGAGAAGCAGCCGGGCTATTGGGAATTTGCTTATTACGCGTTCACCATCGGCATGACGTTTCAAACCAGCGACGTCGATACCACCACCGGCGCGATGCGGCGTCTGACGCTGTTCCACGCGCTGGGCGCATTTCTGTTCAACGTCGGTGCGATTGCGCTCGCCGTGAACATTCTGGCAGGCAGCGGATAGCGCTCAGGCCTTGCCGGAAACGAGCAGCGTCGTGTCGATCAGTGCCTGAGCCATCCCGATCCCGCGCGGCGCGGCCATGTAGCGCGATCGCCAGATCGGCCGGAATTTCTCCTTATAGGCGCGCAGACCTTCATAGCCGTAGAGCACCTCGCCATGCCGATAGAGCAGTCCGGCCGCGCGTGCCCAGAGGGGGGCGAGGCGGCGGTTCTCGATACCGGACAGGGGCGCCATGCCAAGGTTGAACCAGCGATACCCTTGTGTCTGTCCCCAAAGGAACATTTCGGTGAACAGATAGTCCATCGTGCCGCTGCGCGCCTCCGGCGCATGGCGCATAAGGTCGATCGATAGCTCTTCGCGCCCCGGCAGCGTCCAGAGATTGGCGAAGGCGGTAATCTGCCCTTGCGGATCGCGAACGATCGCGACGGGCCCGCCCAGAATATAGTCCCGGTCCATCCGGCCCAGGCTGAAGCGCTTCTCCTTCTGCTTCTTGTCGGCGAGCCAGGCATCCGAAAGCGCAGTCAGCGCGTCATATTCCGCCTCCAGCCGCTCGCCCTCCAGCACCTCGAAGCGCAGACCCTCGCGCTCCATCCGGCCATGCGTGTTGCGCAGGCTCTTGCGCGCGCCGCCCTGCAAGGTGAACGCGCCCAGATCGATGCGCGCTTCCTCGCCCAGTTTCATGAGGCCTAACCCCAGATCGATGGCGTGCGGCAGTGCCTCGGCGGATAGTTGATAGAAGACGGCGCGGCCCTGTTCGCGGTCCGCGGTTTCGCGCAGACGCCACATCAGCGAGCTCCAGCGTTCCGCCGGGCCGACGGGATCGCCCATCGCGATCCAGCTGCGTCCTTGCACCTGATACATCAGAAAGGCGGTGCCATCGTCGCTGATGAGGAAGCGCTTGTCTCCGGTTCGGGCGAGATGCGCTTCCGCATTGCCGGTCACCGCAAGCGCCCCGGTCCAGACGTCCTCGGGCAATTGGTCGACCGACTGTCGAATATGATGCGGTGCGGCAAGCCGCCAGATCGCAATGCCCACCGCCACCAATGCGGCGAGGACCAGCGCGCGTACGAAACGCGGCACATCTCCGCCGCGGCCCAGTTCCCACCAGTAATCCCCATTATAAGCCGCATTCTTATAGGCGAACATGCCGAGCCATGCGCTGAGCAGGACCACCACGATCACGGCCGCCAGCCAGCGGCGCGACAGTGGTTCGGCCGAAAACGCGGTGCGGCGGTAAAAGGCCGGGCCGGTCCAGCGCAGGAGGCCGAACACGATCAGCAGCGTTGCAGCTTCCTCATAATCGATGCCGCGCATCAGCGCGAAGAGCGCACCGGCAAGCAGCAACAGGCTGGCCGCGTGCCGCGCCGCATCGAGCCGCCGGTAAAGACCATAGCCGACGAAAAGGAGCAGCGTACCGATCAGGCTGGCAACCAGGTGCGAGAAGTTCACCACCAGCATCGGCAGCACTTCGCGCACCGTGCGCAGACGATCAGGCAGGGTAGGCAGCGATCCGCTCAGCAGGAGGATGGCCCCGGCAGCGAATACCAGCGATCCCATCGCGAACGGCGCGATCGAGGTGGCGACGAAGCGCGATCCGCGCGCCACCTGCCCCAGATGGCGGTGGAGCCGCGCGCCCTCGCTTGCCGCGAGAGTGCCGAGCGCGAGCAGGAACGGCAGGACGTAATAGATCAGGCGATAGGCGATAAGGCCGGACAGCAGGCCGGATTTGTCGATCTGCGGCAGCGCGACCAGGATGACCGTTTCGAACACGCCCAGGCCGCCGGGCGCATGGGTCAACGCCGCGACGATCAGCGCGATGACATAGGCCGTCAGAAGCGTCGGATAGCTCTCCCAGCCAAGGCCCGGCACCAGCACGAACAGCACCGCCGCAGAACAGCCGATGTCGATGGCGGCGGTAGCAAGCTGGGCCATACCGATGCCGGGGCTGGGCAACGGCAAGGATAGCGGACCGAGTTTTACCTGCCGCAGGCCCCGGAACGACAGGATTACGGCGATGGCGAGCCCGCCAAGGATCGCGGCGGCAATGGCGATTTGCGTCCAGTCCGGCACATTGAAGCCGCCCAGCGAAAGCGCACCGGGCCGGACCAGCAGGACCATCGCGAAAACGGAAAAAATGCCCGTCCAGAAGGTGAGCGCGGCAATCGCGATTACGCGGGCGACGTCTTCGGGCGATATGCCGGCCGCACCATAAATGCGCATGCGGACAGATCCGCCGGTCAGCAGCGAGAGGCCGAGCATATTGCCCACGGCATAGCTCATCGCGCCGCCCTTGGCCGCGAGGGGATAGGGCTGCGGACGGCCGATCGTACGCAGTGCCAGAAAATCGTAGAGCGTCAGGCAGGTGAAGCTGCCTGCGGTGAACAGCAAGGCCAGGAGGATGTGGACAGGCGGAATGGATCGCAGCTGCCGCCGCAAGTCGGAAACGTGGATTTCCTTCGACAGCGCGTGCACCGCCAGGAGGCCGAGTGCGGTCACGACGATCATGACCAGCAGGCTGAGCGGCGTCTTGTATCGCGTCAGGAACGCCCGGGCGCGGGTTATCGCACTGCCGGCGGTGTCGGTCACCTCGTCCATGCGAACACCCTACCGCCTTTGCCCAGTTCCGATTCTCCGCCGCTCTTAGCGCGACGAGGGCAACAGGCGAAGCCTGTCCGCGTCAGGAAGTCAGGCGGGCTCGACCTCGACGGTCTGCGCGTTCATGTGCGCCGAGCCGTAGGCGGTGAGGAAGGAGACGTCGGCGGCGTCGCGGCCCACGCCGATCTTGGCCATGCCGCCCTCTTCGGCCATGCGCGTGGCATCGACAAGGTGCCAGCTGCCGCCGAGGAAAACCTCCGCCACCGCGTGAAAATCCTGTGGCTCGACGCCGAGCGCATAGACTGCGGCCACGCGCGCGGGGATCGCCGCGGCGCGCGCGAGGGTGACCATCACATGCGCATAATCGCGGCACACACCCTCGCGCTTCACGAAGCTTTCCAGCGCGGTGGTGTCCGGTCCGCTGGAGCCGGGGACGTAGGAGAAGCGGTCCGCAATCCAGTCCAGCATTGCCGCCACCTTGGCGCCGCCTTGCAGATCGCCGAACTCGGCCTCGACGAAGCTTTGAAACTGGTCCGACGGGCAGAAGCGGGAGGGCCAGAGATACTCGATCGTCTCGCCCGGCAATTGGTGCGGAGGTACGGCGGGCAGGGTGGAGACATCGGCCAGCACACGGTCGATCCGCACGACGGCGTTGTAATCGATCACGACATTGCCCGATGTGCGCAGCCATAGCCGCTCGCCGATATCGTTATGGGCGGGAACGCGGGCGAAATGTTCCAGCTTGGGCGGCAGCGCGATATGCGCCTGCTCGACAAACTGTTCCGGGATCATCGCCGCCTCCAGTTGCAGCAGAAGATCGGTGGAAGCTTCGAAATTATAATCGAGCTGCGAATGGATGCGAATTCTCATGGAGGTCTGAACGGTCGCTGGGCCGCTTTGGCTCCTTATTGTCAGATCAGACCTTCGCCATCGTCTCCAGCGCGTCGGCAAGCGCTTCCGGAGTGGAATAGAAGGGCGAATGGTCGCTCTCCAGCGTCACCACGGGATCGCACGGTAAAGCGGCCTGCATCGCGCGCTGCAGGTCGAGCGGCACGGCATGGTCATCGCTGCATTCGACATAGCCGCGCGGTACGCTGCCATAGCGCTCCTGGCTGAGCGCGGCGGGCGTGGCGAAGCTCGACTGCGGTTCGGGCACCAGCCGGTCGACCGAGGCGGCGGCATCCTGCGCGCCGCAGGCATTGTAGAACAACGGTACGGCAAGTCCGCGCTTCACGGTTACGAAGCCTTCCATGGCGGCGGGTTCCAGCACGTCCGGTGTCACCCCGCGATCGATCGTGCCGGCGGTCCGGCCGATGGACGCGCCGTCCGGCAACAGGAAGGCGGCGAGATAGACCAGCCGGGCGATCTTGTCCGGCGCGCGCTCGGCTACCTCGCTGATGATGAGGCCGGAGCGGCTGTGGCCGACCAGAATTACGGGCTCGTCCTGCTTCTCGATCAACTCGGCGATGTCATCCGCCCATGCGGCGATCGTCATCGCATCGGCCACTTGCGGCTGTCCGCGCGCCATGCCGGCGAGATCCGGGGTCAGTACGGTGTGGCCGCGCGCCTCGAGCAGTGGGGCCAGCGTCTCCCAGCACCAAGCGGAATGCCATGCTCCAGCGAGAAGGACGAAGCGCGCCATGTCAGCGGCCCCCCGGCGACTGGCGGGTGCGGATAGGGTGGGCTGGGATGAAACTTTCCATAGCTATGCGGCCTAGACCAAGCGGGCCGCCGCCGCCACTCCAGACAACGTTACCGATTGATTAACCATTTTTTGACAGGGGTGGCGACCATGAACCGCTCTGTCCCGTCTCTGCGCGGCGGCCATGGCCGCTTCACCTTCATTCTGTCGCTGGCGGCGCTGGTGCTGATTTATGCCGTTGTCGGCTATCAGGGCATCCAGCTGACCTATCTGGATGGCCGCATCGCCGCCGTGTGGCTGCCCAATGCGATCCTGCTGGCGCTGATGCTGCGGGTGAGTCAGGCGCAGGCCGCTCTTTATCTGCTGGCCGGTTTCCTCACCAACATTGCGATCAATCTGGCCGTGGGCGACTTGCCGATTACCGCGCTGGCGCTGGCATTGGGCAATGTGGCGGAGGTGATCGTCGCCGGGGCGCTGATGCAGCGCCTGTGCGGCAGCAGGCCCGATATCGGGGTCGCCAGCAATCTCAATACCATGTTGCTGGTGGCTGCCGCGGTCCCGGCTCTTTCCTGCGTGTTGCCGGGCGTAGCGATGGCAGGAGCCGGCGCGGAATTTTCGGTTTCCAGCGCGTTCAAATGGTATAGCGCCCACGCGCTGGCGATGGCGACGCTGGCGCCCACGGTTATGATCTTCATCGATAGCTGGCGCGCGCGTCGCCGTCCGCTTCCCGGTGAAGTTCGAAAGTGGATCTGGCTTGTCCTGGGCACATTGCTGTCCACTGCCGCGATCTTCGGCCAGTCGCGCTATCCCTTCCTGTTTCTGGCAGCGCCGATTGTGCTGGTGGCTGCGTTTCGAACAGGCATGCTGGGCACGGCAGTCTCGATCCTTATCGTTTCGATCGTGGCGACAGCGGCAACGCTGCTCGGCAGCGGACCGGTCACGCTGGTGAAGGACGATCTGGCCTATGAATTCGCTACCCTCCAACTTTTCCTGGCAACCTGCTTCGTAATCGGACTGCCGGTGGCGAGTGTCCTGCGCGGACGGGCGGCGATCGCGCAACAGCTCACCGAAAGCCGGGATCTGCTAGATCAGGTGCTGGAGAATATAGGTGAGGTGGTGTTCAAGACCGACACCGAAGGCCGCTGGGTTTTTCTCAACAGCGCTTGGGAAGAAATGACCGGATATTCGGTCAAGGAAAGCCTCGGCTGGAAAACCTCAGCCCTGCTGGTCGAAGAGGATAAGGAGGCGGCCAGGCCCATCTACAGGAAAATTTATACCGGAGAGATCGAACACATCACCCTTCCGCAGCGTTTTTGCGACCGGAGTGGGGAGGTGCACCATATCGAGCTGGTCGTGCGCCGCCAGGCTGACGCCCATGGCGGTTTTGCGGGAACGATCGGCAGTATTCGCGATGTCACCACGCGGGTGCTTCAGGAGCGTGCCCTTCAGCAAAGCGAGAGCCGCTTCGAGGAACTCGCCAAGATTGCGCCTGTCGGTATCTTCCGCACCGACGCGGACGGTCAGTGCAACTATGTGAACGAGGCCTGGAAAGAGATTACCGGTCTGGAAGACGGCCAGTGGGAGGGCGAGGGCTGGGCGAACGCCATTCATCCGGATGATGTCGAACGGGTCTTCGCCGACTGGGGTACCGCGGTGGCCGAGGAACGGGACTATGAAGGCGACTTCCGTTGGGTACATTCAGACGGCAGCGTCGCTTGGACCACGGCGCTAGGGCGCCCTGACCGTGCCGCCGATGGCGAGGTGGAAGGCTTTATCGGCGTGTGCATCGACTTCACGGAGCGCAGGCAGGCTGAAGGCGAACTCAAACAGCGCGAGCAGGAGCTGAAAACGCTCGCCGACAACGCGACGGACGCCGTGATGCGCCTCACGCTCGGCGGCATCTGCACTTATGCTTCCCCGTCCAGCGGTGATCTGCTGGGCCTGCCGAGGCACTATTTGATCGGCCAGAATATGTTGACGGGCTTTCATCCGGACGATCATGACGCGGTAATATCCGCGTTTCATGACCTTGCTGCCGGTAATAAGGATGATCTGATCCTGGCCTATCGGGCGCGCAGCCTTCGCGACGAGGACCGATGGATATGGGTGGAGGCAAATTGCGGTCTCGTTCGCGATTCCGAAACGAACGCGCCCAGCGAAATCGTGGTTTCGATCCGCGATATCAGCCACACCAAGTCTCTGGAAGCGGACCTTCGCGAAGCCCGCGCGCGGGCTGAGCAGGCGGCGCGCGCAAAAAGCGAATTCCTTGCCAATATGAGCCATGAAATCCGTACCCCGATGAACGGGGTGATCGGATTTACCGAGCTGGTGCTCGCCGGAGAGCTGAACGACCAGCAGCGCAGCAATATCGAACTGATCGCCGAATCGGGACGCGCGATGATGCGGTTGCTCAACGATATTCTGGACATGGCGAAGATCGAGGCCGGCCAGATGACGGTTGTCGAAGAACCGCTGAAGATCCGGCACAAGCTCAAATCGGTCACCGGGTTGATGCAAGGCATTGCTACCTCGAAGGGCGTGAACATCGTGGCGGAAATCGATCCCGACGTGCCGGAATGGGTGTTGGGCGATAAGCTGCGGCTCCGGCAGATTATCTTCAATCTCGTCGGCAATGCCGTAAAATTTACCGACGAGGGAGAGGTGCGTATCCACGCTTCCGTCTGTCAGGGTCTAGGCGGAAAGCTGTTGCAAATATCGGTGCAGGACAGCGGCATCGGCATCGAATCCGACCGGCTGGAACAGATATTCGATCAGTTTGCGCAGGCCGATTCCGGTATCGCGCGGAAGTTCGGTGGAACGGGGCTGGGCCTCGCCATCAGCAACCAGCTTGCACGCATGATGGGCGGGCGGATTGCCGTCCGGAGCAAGATCGGGGAAGGCTCCACCTTCATGCTGGAAATTCCGTTGCTCATCGCCGAAGCGCCGCAGGAAATTGACACCGGTGCGGCTGCGGATTCGCCCAGCGACCTGGTCCCGTACCAAATCGGCCGCGTGCTCGTGGCCGAGGATCACGACATCAACCAGGAACTGGTACGCCAGATGGCGCAGGGCCTGGGCATCGACATCGTCATTGCCGAAGACGGGCAGGAAGCGGTAGAGAAGGTGGAGGCGGCCGCGGCGGCCGGTGAACCCTTCGCGATGATCATGATGGACATGCAGATGCCGCGTTTGGACGGCATTTCGGCCACGAAGCTACTGCGTAAAAAGGGTTTTGACGCGCAGCAGCTGCCGATCGTCGCGCTCACCGCCAACGCTTTTGCGGAAGATATCGAAAACTGCCGGCGTGCGGGCATGCAGGGGCACCTCGCCAAACCGCTGCATCCGCGCGATTTTCTTGCCTCGGTGCGTCGCTGGGGTGCGGGAGCGGTGCCCTCCGCAGTTCCATCAAAGCCGGCCAAGTCGCCGCGACCATCGCTCAAGGATCGCTATGCCGAACGCAAGGCGCAGGCGCTCGAGATGTTCTCCAAGGCGCTGCGCGAAAACCGGTTCGAAGACGCCGGGATCGAAGATCTTGCCGGCGAACTTCACAAGATTGCAGGCACGGCCGGATTTTTCGGCGAGGACGATCTGGGCATCCGCGCGCGCGAAATCGAGCTTGCACTGAAAGAAGGGGCGGCCGAGGGGCGCGCTGCGCTCATGGAGGAAGCCGTCACTTTGTTGCGGCAAGCTGCGTGACACTCCGGATCTTCGGCCGTTGTGAAAGTGCAATGATTTTCTAATCTATTCATGTTAGCAGGATTGCGAAAACGAGGGGAAACAAGATTTTGGCCGGGTTGGCATTCTTTCAACCGAAGCGAAATCGTGTTGCTGAGGAAAAACCTCGGCCCGGCGGCGGCTTTGCGGTGCTGAAGTTCCTCACCGACCATGGACTGAGCGACTCCCCGGAAAATTACGCGACGATCCACGAATATTTTGCCGCCCCCGACAAGCTGCTGGCCAAGGCCGTCGATGCGTTGTTGATGAGCGGGGTGCAATTGACCGACGCTGGCATTCTTGAGCTTCGCGCGTCGCTCGAACCGGCGGATGGGAATAATGCCGATGCGGGCCAGCATGAGCGCCTAGAGCTGCGGCAACAGGCGCGTCACTTGGCCGAACTGACGGCGCGCGCGGCCAGTGCCAACGAACAGTTTGGCAAAGGCCTCACCTCCGATCTGGGCGGTCTGTACCAAGCGCCTGAACCGCTGATCAGCCAGGTACGCGACATGATCGACCGTACGGAGGCGACCGAGAGACAGCTCGCCTCCGCGCTCGCCCAGATTCAGGAGCTACGTCAGGAAGTCGAGGCGGAGCGCGGCAATGCCGGGCGCGATGCGCTCACGGGACTGCTGAATCGCCGCGGCATCGAGGCTCAGCTCGCAGCCGCTGGAGCGGGCGATACGATCGTGATGATCGATCTCGATCACTTCAAGCAACTGAATGATGGCCACGGCCATGCGGTCGGCGACAGGATCCTGAAAGTCGTTGCGTCATCGCTCAGCGATTGCCTGGAATCTCATGAAATCGCGCGTTGGGGCGGCGAGGAATTTCTCGCACTGCTTTCTGGCACAGGTTCCAAAGCTGCCAAAGCGCTGATCGAGGAGGCGGCGGAGGCCCTGAGGGAGCGCCACTTCCGATCGCGCGACAGCGGTAAACGGATTGGAAAGGTAACTTTTTCCGCAGGTCTTGCCGTTATCGGTAAGGGCGGCGTGGAAGACGCGATCGCGCGCGCCGACGCGGCGCTCTATGAAGCGAAGGATGCGGGCCGCGACCAGATTGTGGTGGCCAAGGCCAGCAAATAAAGCCGTTCGGCTGCGTCGCTCAGCTCGCGATTGTATCGACAGGTGCCGGCGGCTCCATGATCAGCGTCCGTCCTTCCACGCGCCAGCTTTTGAGCTGCGACAAAAAGTTCATGCCCAGAATATCGACGCCGAGCGAGGGCGAGACCACCACCTTCAGATCGCGCGCCTCGATGCCGCCCAGCTCCAGTTGCCGGATGGTGCCGGTTTCGGCCTGAACGGTTCCGTTGGCGGTGCGGATCATCGTCGGCAGCAGATTTCCGCCGCGCTCCACCCCGGCCGCTGCGGCGGTTTCGCCGCTAAGCGCCGTAACCGTTGCGCCGCTGTCGATCAGCATCCGCCGCTCGACGCCGTCGATCACGGCGTCGGCCCAGAAATGCCCATCCGACGCCATCTGAATGCGCACCTCGTCTCCGGTCACTTCCTGCCGGTCCAGCCCCAGTGTCTGAGTCACGCGCGATAGCGCAGGATCATAGGGTGCCTGCTGCAACACAATGAAAACAGCCAAGGCCAGCAGCCCTAGCGAAAAAAGCGCGCGAAACGCCCGTCCGACGAACGGAAGGCGAAACAGCAGCATGAGCACCAGCGCGATGCCCAGCGCATAGAGCGCCAATTGTTGCCATTGAGGATCCGCCGCGATGTTCATCGCCGCAAGATAGGAACGCCGCCCGCCTGCTGCCAGCTATCGGCGACCTTGTTGCTGCAGATCCTTTGCGCATCGCAGACGCTTTTGCGCTGACTCCTGCCGTGATGTCGCCACGTTCCTTTGGCTTCCCCCTTGCCGGGCGGTGATCCTATGTACGGCGCTCAGGAGCCATTCTTCATTTCTCGATCGAGCAAGGACAGGTAGCATGAAAATCGTCAGCTTTTTTCACAACCATTGCGTATCCTACGGCATCATCGCCGGGGACGGTATCATTTCGGCGAGAGATAGGCTGGGGGGCCTACCGCTTACGGATGTGCTTGAAAATCCGGGGCCGCTCCAAAATCTCGAAACGGGCGAGCCTGACATGGCGCTGTCGGAGGTGACACTTCTTCCGCCGGTCCCTGAATCCGGGCGGATCCTATGCGTAGGTCTCAATTACAAACGGCACATTGAAGAGACCGGTCGTGAGGCGCCCGCTTATCCGATCCTGTTTTCTCGTCATCCGTCTTCGCTTGTCGGCCATGGCGAGCCGATCGTGCGTCCGCGGGTGTCCAGCGCTTTCGATTTCGAGGGGGAGCTCGCGGTCATCATCGGCAAATCGGGCCGCCATGTTCCGGAGGAGCGGGCGCTGGAACATGTCGCGGGATATGCATGCTTCAACGATGGCTCCATTCGCGATTTCCAGCGACACACATCGCAATTTCTGCCGGGAAAAAATTTCGATCGATCCGGCGGCTTCGGTCCTTGGCTGGTAACAGCCGACGAGGTGGGCGATATACGCAATCTTCTTCTCACCACTCGCCTGAATGGGGAGGTGGTTCAGCACGCGCCGGTCAATGACTTGCTGTTCGGTGTGGAGGCGCTGATCGCTTATGTCTCGCAGATATGGGAAATACGGCCGGGCGACGTCATCGCGACGGGAACGCCCGGCGGTGTGGGCGCGGCGCGCGACCCTAAACTTTGGATGAAAACGGGGGACCGTATCGAAGTCGAGATCGGCAGGCTCGGAATCTTGTCCAATCCGATCATCGGTGAGAAAGAGTAGGAGTTAGCATCGTGAACATCCGCTCAGTACGCTTAACCGCGATCGATCTCCTGAGCGCCGATCTGCAGCGCATGGTCGATTGGTATCGCACGGTGCTAGTCGCCCAGGTCGTCAATCGGAGCGCTGTCGCTGCAACGGCTTCCGGCTCTTTCTGGTTTCTTCGTCGCCGCCGCGTCGCCCCAAGTTTCGCGCGAAAATAAAGCGTGGACTTTCTCAAGAGCAGCGAGGCTGGAAGGCTGCAATATCGGCGTCGCTCAATGCTTCATTAGCCCGGTCCAATGCCCTATGCCTTCCGCTTTGCATGGTCTTCGGCAATGCCGCGATTAGGCACGCCGCGCACGAGTTGTGGCGTCCGTAATCTTTAAGGCCATCCGACCCTAGTATTAATGCTGGCATGCCAGCACGACGTTCATTTCCGGAAGCAATGACCCTAATACCGCCGCAGCCCACCCACTCAGGATAAGTGATGAAGACACAATTGAGGCCGAAAACGCAGCCGGATCATATTGCTTTGCTGGAAACGCTCGATCACCGTCTGCGCTGGCTTTCTGCGTGGACGATCCACAACGCCAATCATGTCCGCGAAAGCCGGGACCAGCTGAAGGTGGGCGGGCATCAGGCCAGTTGCGCCTCGATCAGCAGCATCATGGCTGCGCTCTATTTCCATGCGCTCGGCCCCAACGACAAGGTCGCGGTTAAGCCGCATGCCGGGCCGGTGCTCCACGCGATCCATTATCTGCTAGGCAGTCAGACGCGCGAGCAGCTGGAGGCGTTTCGCGGGTTCGGCGGGGCGCAGAGCTATCCCAGCCGGACGAAGGACCGGATCCCGGTCGATTTCTCCACCGGCTCGGTCGGCCTCGGCGTGGCGGTGACCGCCTTTGCCAGCCTGGTTCAGGATTATCTGGTGGCCCACGGCGCGCTCGACAGCGCGAAGACGGGACGTATGGTCGCGCTGATGGGCGATGCCGAGCTCGACGAAGGCAATATCTACGAATGCCTGATCGAGGGCTACAAGCACGACGTGCGCAATTGCTGGTGGATCGTCGATTACAACCGCCAGTCGCTCGACCATACCACCGCCGACCGCATGTTCCGCCGGTTCGACGACATCTTCCGCACCTGCGGCTGGCGCGTCGTTACGCTGAAATATGGCAAGCTGATGGAAGAGGCGTTTCAGGAGCCGGGCGGCGAGGCCTTGCGCGGGTGGATCGATAGCCAGTCCAACGCCGATTATGCGGCGCTGACCTATCAGGGCGGGGAGCAATGGCGCGCGCGGCTTACCCGCGACATCGGCTTCGAGCCGGGCGTTGCAGATCTGCTTGAGCGGCGCGACGACGATGCGCTGGCGCGTCTGATGACGAACCTCGGCGGTCATTGCATGGAAAGCCTGACCGAAGCCTTCGACGATGCGGACGACGACACCCCCACGCTGTTCATCGCCTACACCATCAAGGGCTATGGGCTGCCGTTTGCTGGCCACAAGGACAATCATGCAGGGCTGATGAACCCCGGCCAGATCGAGGCGCTGCGGGACCGGATGGGCATCGCAGAGGGCCGGGAGTGGGATCCCTATGCCGGGGTGGGTGACAATATAGAGGGTGCGCTGCGCGCTCTGGTGGAAAGCTGCAACATCTCGCGCGAGAAAGCGCAAGTCAGCCCCGCCCGCTTCGACGTGCCCGCGTTGCCCGTGCCGGAAGGGGATGAGCAGTCCACCCAGACCGCGTTCGGCAAGATCCTGCTGGATCTCGCCAAGGGCGGCTCACCGCTGGCGGACCGGATCATCACCACATCGCCCGATGTCACCGTGTCGACCAATCTCGGCGCATGGGTCAATCAGCGCGGCCTGTTCCGGCGGCAGCAGATGGACGATGTGTTCCGCAAGGCGCGCATTCCGTCTGCGCAGAAATGGGAGGGCGATACCGCGGGCCAGCATCTGGAACTGGGCATTGCGGAGAACAATCTGTTCCTCGCACTCGCCGCCATGGGGCTGTCGGGCGCGCTGTTCGGCGAGAGGCTGCTGCCGATCGGGACGATCTACGATCCGTTCATCGCGCGCGGCCTCGATGCCCTGAATTACGGTTGTTATCAGGATGCGCGGTTCATTCTGGTGGCCACCCCGGCAGGCGTGACGCTGGGCCCGGAGGGCGGCGCGCACCAGTCGATCAATCCGCCGCTGATCGCGATGGGCCAGCCGGGCCTGCGGCATTATGAACCGGCCTTCGTCGACGAACTGTCGGTGCTGATGGAAGAAGCGCTCCGCCTGATCCAGGCGCCGGAGGGGGAATCGGTCTATTTCCGGCTCACCACGCGCGCCGTGAAGCAGATCGCGCGCACGGACGACCGCTGGCGCGAGGGCGCGATCAAGGGCGCCTACTGGCTGCGCGAGCCGGGCGAGGGCGCGGAAGCGGCTATCGTCACCATGGGCGCGCTGGTGTCCGAGGCTTTGGAAGGCTGGGAAGCGATGATCGACGATCTGCCGGGCCTTGGCCTCCTGGTCGTAACCTCGCCCGATCTGCTGCACCGCGACTGGAGCGCGTGCATGGCAAAGCAAGGCGCTGGCGCATCGCATGTCGAAAACCTGCTCGGGCAGCTGACGCCGGGGGCCAGTCTCGTCACTTTGCTGGATGGCTCGCCCGGCGCTTTATCCTGGCTCGGCGGGGTCGACGGTCGCCGCGTCTCTCCCCTGGGTGTCGATCGGTTCGGCCAGACCGGCGATCTCGTCGATCTATACCGGGACTATCGCCTCGACTCTGATGCCTTGGTGGATGCGATGGCAAAGCTGTTCATGCACTGAGCTCTCGATTCTTCGACGGCGCACACGCTTTCTGTTTTTCTGATTCTGCGCGGTAAAGCGCAGCCGGATCGGCGCGACGCCCTCAATCGCGAAATCGCCGCTGGTTACCGCTGCGCCGCCCTCCAGCGGGAGTTCCGAGACGATGATCTTTCCGGTCTTGGTGTTGTGGATGCGTATGCTAGCGGTATCACCGCTGACCGGCGCGAAGCCGGAGATCGGTCGCTCGCTCAAGCGTCCGCTGGTCAAGATCCTCGGTTCGGGCGAGGCGTGCAAGACGCTGAGTGGCGCGCATGTCGACCTGACCTATTCCGCAGGGCGGGCATCGGGCGCGGCGGCTAAAACACTTATTTCACGAGGCTCGCTACCGCGCGTTGGCTGTGAGACGGGCGGGGGCGATTATCAGCCGGCCGTGCTGACAGCCTGTGCTCGCCAGCGCGGCGAAGATTCGTTTGACTACTAATGTGGCGCGCCCTGCAGGATTCGAACCTGCGGCCTCAAGATTAGAAGTCTCGTGCTCTATCCAACTGAGCTAAGGGCGCGTTGCGGCCACGAACTATCCGCTTTGCGCGCGGTTTGAAAGAGCGGTAAACGCGCAGGCATGAACGGGCAGGGCAACAAAAGCGGGGCGGAGGCCGCGCCGCGGCGCATGTCGGCGGGCGAGCTGGGCGCGCGGCCTTTGCGTTATTTCGATTTCGTGATGGCCGCCTTCGTCACCATCCTGCTGCTCTCCAACGTCATCGGCGCGGCGAAGCCCACCTATGTCACGCTGTTCGGAGAGCAATGGGTGTATGGCGCGGGCATCCTGTTCTTCCCCATTGGCTATGTGATCGGCGACGTGCTGACCGAGGTGTACGGCTATGCCCGCGCGCGCCGGGTGATCTGGGCAGGCTTTGCTGCGGTGCTGTTCATGGCGTTCATGAGCTGGGTCGTCGTGGCCCTGCCGCCCGCGGACGGATGGGACGGGCAGGCGGCCTATGAGCAGGTGTTCGGGCAGGTGCCGCGCATCGTGTTCGCCTCCATCGCGGCATTCTGGGCGGGCGAGTTCGTGAACAGTTTCGTCATGGCCAAGATGAAGCTGCTGACGGGCGGGCGCTGGCTGTGGACGCGCACCATCGGCTCCACCGTTGCGGGGCAGGGGATGGACAGCCTGATCTTCTATCCGCTCGCCTTTCTGGGCGTGTGGGAGACGGCGCAAGTGGTGACGGTGATGATCACCAACTGGCTGTTGAAGGTGAGCTGGGAAGCGGCGCTGACGCCCGTCACCTACGCCGTGGTCGGATTTCTGAAGCGGCGCGAGGGGCTGGACCTCTACGACGAGGGAACGAATTTCACGCCGTTCCGCGCGCGTCTGTAGCCCGCCAATCTTTTTCGCACCATTTGACGCCTGTCAAAGCGTCTCGCGCTGCGGCGCGGCACAACGTCTCCATCACCCGGAAGGAGACCGACCATGAGCGTCCACAAACCCATTTCCGTCCTCGCCGACGAAGGCGCGAAGGTTGCGCGGGCCGTGCCCGTGAAAGCAGTGCCGCAGCGCGCCGAGCGTGCCTGGGAATTGCCGCCCGCTTTGCATTGGGCGTTCGCGGGCAGCTTCGGCGTCTATCTGCTGATCATGGGTTCGGCGGCGGCCGATCCGAAGCTGATGGTGCCCTTCGCCGTGTTTTTCGTCACGATCGGCATGTTCTTCGCCGTGCCCGCGGTAATCGGCCGCACGATGCCCCGGCAGGAAGGGCGCTTCCAGAGCTGGGCGCAGTTCAAGCGCGAGACGCTGGCAACCTATAGCGGTGATCTGTCGGGCAAGGCCGTGATCGTCCAGATGATGACGCTGCCCGCGGTGATCCTTGGCTGGGCGCTGTTCATCAAATGCTACTGGGCGTTTCTCGGCCAGTAAGGGGCGTGGGGGGCCGCTGATCAATTCAACCCAGCAGGGCCGCCGGATCGAGTATCTTGATCCGGCGGTTTCCGTCGCGCGCGATCAGCCCGTCTGCTTCCAGTGCGCCGAACTGGCGGCTCAGCGTCTCGATCGTGGTGCCGAGCAGCGCGGCGAGATCGGCGCGGTCCAGCTCCAGATCGATCACTGGCTGCTCTGTGACGCCCGGTGTGCACTGGCCGCGCAGCGACAGCGCCAGGAATCCGCGCAGCCGGTCCTTCATCGATCGGCGGCCGATCAGTTCCACCAGCGCGCGGCTTTCCTCCAGCGCGTCCATCGTGCGCGCCAGGATCTGCCGCATCAGCTGCGGACGATCTGCCAGCACCCGCTCGAAATCACCGCGCGGGAAGAGGCACAGCTTGGCCTCGGTCAGCGCGGTGGCGGTGGTGTCGGTCTGGGTGGAGAAAAGGCGCCCGAGAAAGCCGGAGGGGTGGATGATCCCGAACAGGCGTTCGGTACCGTCCTCGTCCAGTCGGGAAAGCTTCAGGCTGCCGGATATCAGCGTGGCGCAGGCGACCGCGTCCTCCCCAGCATCGAACAGGCGTTCGCCCGCGACCAAGGTACGGTGACGGCCGATGCCGGACAAAGCGAGCTTTTCCTGCGGGCTAAGCACCGCACACACCGCGCTATCGCCCACCGGGCAATCGGCGCAGGCGAGCCGCCCGGCCGGATCGGGGTTCAGGCCAGCGTGCGGACCAGACATGCGAACAGGGCGCGGCCATCGGTGCCGCCATGGACGGGGTCGATCGCGCGTTCCGGGTGCGGCATCATGCCCAGCACATTGCCGCCTTCGTTCAGGATTCCGGCGATGGAGCGGGACGATCCGTTGACATTGTCGGTGTAGCGGAACGCCACGCGGCCTTCGCCTTCCAGCCGATCGAGCGTCTCATCATCGGCGAAATAATTGCCGTCATGATGGGCGACGGGGATGGTGATCGTCGTGCCCGCATCATAGCCGCGGGTGAACACGCTGTCCGCATTTTCGACCTTGAGCAGCGCATCGCGGCAGACGAAATCAATGCCGCTATTGCGCATCAGTGCGCCCGGCAGCAGGCCCGCTTCGGTGAGGATCTGGAAACCGTTGCACACGCCCAGCACCGGCACGCCGCGTCCTGCCGCCGCGACCACCGCCTGCATGACGGGCGAGCGCGCGGCCATCGCGCCGGAACGCAGATAGTCGCCATAGGAAAAGCCGCCGGGGACCGCGATCAGGTCCAGACCGTCCGGCAGGTCGCTTTCCGCGTGCCAGACATGGGAGACATCGGCGCCGCACACGTCGCGGATCGCCACGAGCATGTCCCGGTCGCAATTGGAGCCGGGAAACTGGACGACGGCGGCCTTCACGCGCGCGCGTCCTCGACATGCTCGATCCGGTAATTCTCGATCACCGTATTGGCGAGCAGCTTGCGGCACATCGCGTCGATATCCTCATCGCTGGTGCCGTCCGCCAGATCGAGCTCGATCATCCGGCCGGCGCGGACATCTTCCACGCCGTCGAAGCCGAGGCCGGCAAGCGCGTGGTGGATGGCCTTGCCCTGCGGATCCAGCACGCCGGGCTTCAGGGTGACGAACACGCGTGCTTTCATGGGAGGCAGGCCTTTTGCGGATGAGGGGACTCGGCGCCTCCCTACAGAGGGCGGGGGATGCGTGGCAAGGGGGCGCGTTTGCTCCATGCCGATCACGCTTGCGCGTGCGCTAGTGGCAATGATGTCTGCCGACAGATGGCCGGAAGCAAGCCACCAAGAACGTACGTCATTGCGAGCCGAAGGCGAAGCAATCCAAAGCAGGCGCAGCACCATATCTGCCCTGGATTGCCGCGTCGCTTCGCTCCTCGCAATGACGAGCTTTCTATTGCGTGCCCGCCGCCGCGCCGTCCGCGCCCAGCTTGGAACTGACGATGCGGATCGGCAGCATTTTATTCGGCGTCAGATAGGTTTGCGCAAACTGCTGGATTTCCGCGGGCGTCACCGCCTTCACCAGATCGAGCTGCTCGCGCACCCGCTCCAGACGATCCGCACGGCTCTGCGCTTCGGAGGCAACGCCCAGCCAGAAGCCGTTTTCGCGGCGCGACTTTTCGATGCTTTCGATCACCGGCGCACGGGCGCGCAGCAGCAGATCGTCGTCGATCGGCTCGGCGCGCAGTTTTGCCAGCACTTCGCCGATCGCGGTCTGCGCCTCGTCCAGCCGGTCCGGCGAGAGCGTGGCGGCCACGCTGAACGTGCCGAAGTCCTTGTACACGTCCGACATGCTGGAGCTGACCTGCGCCCCGTAGGTGGCACCCAGCTCCTCGCGCAGCTTGTCGCGCATTAGGATATCGATGGCGCGGGCGGCGACGCTGCCCACGATCTCGCGTTTGTAATCGCTGTCGTCGCTGGTCTTCCAGAAATCGAGCAGCATGGCCTGATCGGCCGGCCCCTCATGCGTCAGCGTGCGCGGAGAAAGATCCTGCGCGAAGCTGGCCTGCCGCGCGGCGCTGTAATCGGGGGCCTTCAGCTCACGCTTGGGCAGCGCGCCGAAGCTCTGCGCGACCGCGGCGATCGCCTTATCCTCATCGACATCGCCGACGATGGCGATCTCGATCGGTGCGGAGCTGGCGAGCGGCTCGATCACCTGCTTTGCTTCGGCGAGATTGCGCTGAAGCAGCACGTCCTGATCCGGAATGCCGAAGCGCGCATCATTGTTCGCGACGATCTTCGGCACCACCAGCCCGGCAATCCCCTGCGGCTGAGAGCGGACCTGCCCCATGAACACAGGCACGATATTGGTCCACTGCGTATCACCCTCGGGCCGGTATCCGGCATCCAGCAGGAAGGCGGCGGACAGTTTCATCTGCAGATCGAGATCGGCGGGCGTGGTCGATCCGCTGGAAACAAGCGCATCGTCGGCGACCTGAAGACCCATGCCGACATTTTTACCCGCGAGGATTTCCTGAAGATCCGGCTGGCTGTGGGCCTCCAGACCGGCGGCGGGCCAGACAGAGGAGACAAAGGTGCCGAGCCCGGCCTCGTCTGCCGGAAAGGCGAGCTGGCCGCCCGCCACGCGCACGCTGTAGCGCACCCGGTTCTGTTCGAAATCGGTCTTTTTAAAGTTCAGGAGCACATTGTTGGCAAAGCGCACTTGGCGGATGCCAAGATCCTCGATCAGCGTGTCGGACACCACCTTTCCGGGCGTGCCCCAATCGTCATAGGCGAAGGCAGCCGCCGCCTTGTCGTCGGGCGGGGTCAGCTCGGCCTGCTGCGCGGCTTTGAACACATCGATCACCGCCTGCTTTTCGCTTAGCGGCTGCTTGCTGGTGATGCGAACGAGATCGGCGCTGCCGTCCCACAGCGCGTTGAAGCGGGCATTCACCGCCTCCAGCGTCAGCTGCGGCCTCACCTGCTCGAAAAGTTGCAGGCGATAAGCGGGTGTGGTGACGAAGCTGTCGTCATCCAGCGTCGAGAGAATGGCGTTGGCAAGCGCCGGGCTGCGGCGCGTATCGGCCTGCTCGGCGGCGGTCTTGAAGTTCGTTTCCATATTGGCGAGCTGCACGTCGAGCTCCGCCTGGGTGAAGCCATATTGCTGCGCGCGGCGCACCTCTTCCTCGGCAGTGGTGAGCGCGCTTGCCCATTCGCCGTCCTTCGCAGTGAGCGCGACCGAGGTGCCAAGCGCCGCGTCACGAAGATCGTTGGTGCTCATGCCGCCGCCCACGATGACGCTGTCGGGCTGCGAAGCAATGCGCTCGATCCGGCGGTTGAACGCGCCGATGGCGAGCGCGTCGATAAGAGATTTGGTGCGCTCGGCCTGCGTGTCCGCCGGGCTTTCCCAAGGGCGGAAATTGCTGATCGAGGCGGAATAGGGAACGTCCGGGTCGGTGAACACTTCGACTTCGGTGGCACGGTTCAGATCGACCGATCCGAAGTTCAGCGGCGCGCCCGCGGCGCCTTCACCCTGCCAGTCGCCGAACCGCTCGCGGATTTCCGCTTCCATCGTCTGCACGTCGAAATCGCCGACGACGACCAGCGTGGTGTTTTCGGGGCGATAATAGCGTTGCCAGAGCGCCTTCAGCCGAGACGCGGGCGCGTTCTCCAGCACATCGGTGGTGCCGATCGGAAGACGGCTGGCATAGGGCGCATCGGGTGCGATGAAAGCCAGCTGGTCCTTAACATTGCGCAGTCCCACGCTGTCGCGCGCGCGCATTTCGCCCATGATGACGCCGCGCTCACGGTCCACCGCGCCGGGATCGAAGGTGAGATTGCCCGCCACTTCGCGCATCAGCATCATGGCGATATCGACGGTTTTCTCGTCGGTCTTGGGCAGATCGAGCTTGTAGACGGTCTGTTCGAACCCGGTCGACGCGTTGGTGTCCGCACCGAAGGCCAGGCCGTTGCGCTCCAGAATGGAGACCATCTCGCCCTCGGGCACGTTCTTCGATCCGTTGAACGCCATATGCTCGATGAAGTGGGCAAGGCCCTGCTCTTCGTCGGTCTCGGCGATCGAGCCGAAGTCGATCGCCATGCGGATCGAGGCGCTGTCCTTGGGCGTGTCGTTCTGCTGAATGGCGTATTTCATGCCGTTGGGCAGCACGCCGAAGGTGATCGACGGATCGGGCGTCACATCGGTCAGCGGCACGCCCCAACCGGTCGCGCCGTCCTGGCCTACGAATACCTTGTCCTCGGCACCCGGCTGCTGCTGCGTGGTGGGGGCGGCGGGCTCTGCGGTCTGGGCAGCGATCGGCTGCGCGGCCAGCAGGGCGAGCGGCAGCAGCGCACCGGAACGAAGAAGGCGCGATTTTACGGTGGATGTCATGGTGATACTAAGCCTTTTGCCGAAACAAGGTCATTCGGCGCCGGGCTATAGTATCATTTCGTCCGCCTCAAGCTGAACGGCGGCGGGGGATCGACGAACGGCAGGGGGCGTTCGATCAAAATTGATGAAGAGCTAAGCCGGTTCAGTGGCGCGTCTTGTTTCGGTGCTTTTCCATGTCGAGCACGGTGTTGCCGTTTTCTTCGGGCAGCAGGCCGAGGCGGCGGGCGACTTCCTGATAGGCTTCCACTTCGCCGCCGAGGTCCCGGCGGAAGCGGTCCTTGTCCAGCTTTTCGCCGCTTTCCATGTCCCACAGGCGGCAGCCGTCCGGGCTGATTTCGTCGGCCAGAATGATGCGGCTGAAATCGCCGTCCCACAGCCGCCCGAACTCCAGCTTGAAGTCGACGAGCTTGATGCCGATGCCTGCGAACATGCCGCTCATGAAATCGTTGATGCGGATGGCGAGGCCGGAGATATCGCGCATTTCCTCATCGCTCGCCCAGTTGAAGCAGGCGATATGTTCTTCCGCGACCAGCGGATCGCCCAGCGCATCGTCCTTGTAGCAATATTCCAGCAGCGTATGCGGCAGCGGCGTACCTTCCTCGATGCCGAGGCGCTTGGACAGCGAACCGGCGGCGACATTGCGCACGATCACCTCGATCGGCACGATTTCCACCTGACGCACCAGCTGCTCGCGCATGTTGAGGCGACGGATGAAGTGCGTGGGGATGCCGATATTGCCCAGCTGCGTCATCACATGCTCGGACACGCGGTTGTTGATCACGCCCTTGCCGTTGATCGTGCCCTTTTTCTGGGCGTTGAAGGCGGTCGCGTCATCCTTGAAATACTGGATGATCGTGCCGGGCTCGGGGCCCTCGTACAGGATCTTGGCCTTGCCTTCGTAAATCTTGCGGCGGCGGGACATGGGCGGCTCCGACGGTGAAACAGATGCGCCCCGAATCCGCGTCGGACCGGGGCGATGGATCGGGTCATAGCGCCGATCCCGATGGCAGGCAATTGACCTTGGGGCCGCCCGTCCCGCCCGCACGCCTATTGCGCCGCGCGCTGCGGCGCATGGCGGCTTGACCGGGGCGAAAATTCGGCAATAGCGGTCGGCAAGGGCAATTATAGGAAAGCGCGGACCATCGCCGCGACTTTCGCGTACCCGCGGGAGGATGATCATGAACAACAGGAAGCGCCTGCTCCAGGCGGCCACCGCAATTGCGGCCATGACGGCTGCCGCCCCGTCTTTTGCACAGACCGCGAGCGGCACGCGCGATACGTCCGCCAGCCGCGTCATCGTGTTTGGCGACAGCCTGTCGGACGGTGGCTTCTTCGCCGCTCTCGGCGCGGCCGCGCCCGGCGGCGGCAGCTTCACCACCAATCCCGATCCGGTGGCGCCGGAGGTGTTCTCCAGCCAGCTCGGCCTGACGCTCGATCCGGTCTACGGCAAGAACGGCACCAATTACGCCGTGGGCGGCGCGCGCGTGACCGCGCCCAACGGTTTCGCACCGTCGATTACGACGCAGATTGATCGCTATCTGGCCTCCGGAAGCTTTCGGCCGGGCGACGTCGTCTACATTCAGGGCGGCGGCAACGACTATTTCGCGTTTCTGGCGGGCGGCGGGGCCAACCCGGCCATCCTGACCAGCGCCGCGGATGCGCTGGCGGCGCAGGTCGCGCGGCTGGAGCAGGCGGGTGCGCCCACCATCATCACCATGTCGGTGCAATCGGGCGGCGCCGCGCCGCTGCAGGCCTATAATGCGCGCTACAAGGCGCAGCTCGCCGCGCAGGGCAGCAATGTCCTCTATTTCGATACCGACAAGCTGTTCAACGAACTGGTCGTCGATGCGGCCTCCTTCGGCATCACCAATGTGACGGGGCAGGCCTGTACCACCGCCAGCTCGCTCAACTGCACGCGCAATACGCTGGTCAGTCCGAATGCGAACAACACCTATATTCTGGCCGACTCCGTCCATCCCGCGGGCATCTCGCAGCGGGTGCAGGGGCAGGCAATCGCCAGCCTCTACAAGGCGCCCGAACAGATCGGCATCCTCGCGCTGTCCCAGCAGGCCACCCTGCGCCGTCACCGCGCCGCGTTCGAGAATGAACAGCGCAACGGCCTCGGCCAGGACGGCATCGCGCTGTTCGGCGGCATCGGTTACGGTTATTTCGATCGCGACAGCTCGCGCACCCGCATCGGCGGCAGCGAGCAGTCGGTCACCGGCACGCTGGGCGTGGACATCGGCATGGGCGAGCGGCTCGGCCTCGGCATCGTCGGCGGCTATTCGGACGGCGATGGCCAGTTCGACGCCGGACAGGGCAGCTTCGACAGCGAAACCTGGATGATCAGCGGCTATGGCCGCGCGGCCATTGGTCCGGCGAAGCTGATCGCGGATGTCACTTACGGTCAGGGCAACCTCGATACGGTGCGCAGCGTGCGCCTCGGTTCAGCCTTGCGCCAGCATTCCGGCTCTACCGACAGCGATCTGTTCTCCGCCAGCGGCGCGCTGCGTATCGATCTGGTGAACGGGCCGCTGCTGAACTTCGGGCCGGAAGCGGGCGTGGCTTACGAAAAGATCGATATCGACGGGTTCAGCGAGGGCGATACGCTCAGCACGCAGGCCAGTTTCGGTTCGCAGGAGCTGGAAAGCCTGACCGGTCGCTTCGGTCTCGTCGCATCGGGCAGCATGATTGGCGGCACGGGCTTCTTCGTGCGCGGCTCCTATGTGCACGAATTCGATGACGATCCGCGCAGCTTCTCGATCACCCCGGCAGGCGCACCGGTCAGCTGGTCCGGCGATCTGGGCCGTCTGCCGCGCGATTATGCCTCGGTCGGCATGGGCGTGAACGGACGGATCGGCCCGGTCGGCGTGCGTGCGCAGGCTGGCGGCGAATTCGGCCGGGGCGATCTGGATGCGGTGAACGCGTCCGCCGGGCTCTATCTGCCCTTCTGACGCCGCCCTTCGGCAAAACTCAGGTGACGCGGCCCCGCTCGGCAAAGCGTGGGTCGCGCCAGCTCTCTTCCGCCAAGATCTTGGCCATCGCCGCCACCGCGCGTACGATATCCTCATGGCGCAGATAGAGCGGCGTGAGGCCGAAGCGGATGATGTCGGGCGCGCGGAAATCGCCGATGATGCCGCGTGCGATCAGCGCCTGGGTCAGCTCATAGGCATGGTCGAAGCGGAAGCTGATATGGCTGCCGCGCCGGTCCGGATCGGTCGGTGAAACGCAGGTCAGCTGCTCGCAATAACGCTCCGCCAGCCGCGCAAACAGATCGAATAGCTGCACAGACTTCGCCCAGACCGCGTCCATCTCTACGCCGTCGAAACTGGCGATGCCGCCCTCCAGCGCGTCCATCGCCAGCATCGGCGGCGTGCCTGCCTGAAAGCGCGTGATGCCGGGCGCGGGCTCGTAATCGTCCTCGAATGCGAAGGGGCGCGCATGGCCGAACCAGCCGCGCAACGGACTGACGAGCCGGTCCTGAAGGCTTTCCGCGACATAAAGAAAGGCCGGGGCGCCCGGCCCGCCGTTCAGATATTTATAGCCGCAACCCACCGCCAGCTCCGCGCCGCAGCCGTTCAGGTCCAGCGGCACCGCGCCGACCGAATGGCTGAGATCCCACAGCACCCGCGCTCCGGCGTCGCGCGCCCGCGCCGTCAGCGCGGCCATATCGAAGCGCTCGGCGGTCTTGTAGTGAACATGGGTGAGCAGCGCGATGTTGGTGTCCGCACCGATCGCGCCTTCGATCGCGCTGCGCTCCACCACCTCGAGGCGCTGGTTCGGCAGCAGCTCGACCGCGCCGCTCGCGATGTGCAGATCGGTGTGGAAATTGCCCGCCTCGGACAGGATTTGCGGACGATCGGGCGAAAGCTGCGCCGCGGCGACCAGCAGCTTGAAGATATTGACCGAGACCGAGTCCGCGATCAGCACCTCATGCGGTTTCGCGCCGATCAGCCGCGCGATCTTGCCGCCGATCCGCTCCGGCGCGCCGATCCAGTCGGCATCGTTCCAGCTGCGGATAAGGCCGTCGCCCCATTGCCGCTCCAGCATGTCCTTCTGCCGCGCGACGGTGGCGCGGGGCAGGGGGCCGAGCGAATTACCGTCCAGATAGATGACGCCTTCGGGCAGGTGAAAGCGATCGCGCAAAAGCGCGAGCGGATCGGCGGCGTCGAGCGCGTGGGCCTGATCGAGATCGATGGTCATTTGCGGCCCAGTGCCTTTTCGATTTCGTCGACCGCCACCGCCCATGCCGCGGTGTCGGGCGATACCAGCTCCACATGGCCGCTATCGGGCACGAAGCGTACGCGCACGTTGTCTCCCTTGGCGCGCATGGCGGCTTCATATTGCGTGGCGTAATCGGTGGGGATGATGCGGTCGTTCAGGCCGTTCACCAGCACCTGCCGCGCGCCCAGCGGGCCGAGTTCGGGGACCGAGGTTTCCGCATAGTTGCCGCCGCCCGAAATGCTGTCGATCACTTCGGTGCCGCAGCCCGAACCCGGCGGCGTGGCGGCGAGCTTCAGGTCCGGCAGGCCGCCCTGGCTGATGACGGTGTCTGGCACCAGCGGATCGGCGACGCGCAGCGGGGAGTCCTTCGGCAGCTTGTCCTGCCCCGCCAGCCACAGCGCGAGATGTCCGCCCGCCGAATGGCCGATGGCGACCAGCGGATCGATATCGAGCTTCAGCCGCGCCGCATTGTCGCGCAGCGCCTTGGCCGCGTTCGCTACGTCCAGATAGGTGCCGGGATAGCCGCCGCCCTCGCGGTCCACGCCGCGATAGTCGATATTCCATACCGCGATACCGCGCTGCCGGAGATCGTCCGCGATCCAGGCCATCAGCGTGCGGTCCGCAATGTCGGTCTGCCAGCAGCCGCCATGGATCATCAGCACGGTGGGGAAGGGGCCGTCGCCCGCGGGCCGCCACAGGTCCGAAACCTGCAGGGGATCGCTGCCATAGCTTATGGTCTCGTCCGGCACCGGGCGGGTGCGCTCCGTCAGATCGTCCCAGTTCATCAGCTTCGGTGCGGCGGCCTCAGCGGGCGCGGCGGCTTCGGCGGGAGGCTCGGACGGGGTGCAGGCGGTCATGGCGATGCTCGCGGCGGCGATGAGAAGGGTGCGCATCGGGGGGTTGTAGACGCGAGGCACCGTCATTGCGAGGATCGAAGCGACGCGGCAATCCAGAGCGATTACAGATCCATTTGATCGATCCAAAGCGCCGCCGGGCCCTGGATTGCTTCGCTTCGCTCGCAATGACGTAGTTTGAACGGAACAGTGGGCGGTTCTTATTCCCCCGGCACGTCCAGGAGCAGCTTGTCCTCGGCGTTCTTCACGTCATGCGCCTGCATCAGCTTGTTCACATAGGTTTCGCGCCACCAGACCACGTCGGTCTCACCGATTTCGTGCATCATGATCTTCCAGCGACGCTGGCGTTCCTCCAGCGGCATGGTGAGCGCCTGTTCGATGGCGTCGGCCATTTCCTCATCGGCATAGGGATTGATCAGGATCGCTTCGGTAAGCTGCTGCGCCGCGCCCGCGAAGCGCGAGAGGATGAGGACGCCGGGGTCCTTCGGGTCCTGCGCGGCGACATATTCCTTGGCGACCAGGTTCATGCCGTCGCGCAAGGGCGTCACCAGCCCCACCTTCGCCGCGCGGTAGATGCCGGCCAGCTTGTCGCGCGGATAGCCCTTGTTGACGTAGCGGATCGGCGTCCAGTCGACATGCGCGAAACGGCCGTTGATCCGGCCCGATTCCGCCTCCAGCGAAGCACGGATTTCCTGATAGCTCTTCACTTCGCTGCGCGAGGGCGGGGCGATCTGCACCATCACCACCTGTGTCTGCATCTCCGGATGCTCGGTCAGATAGCGCTCGAACCCCTTGAAGCGTTCTTCCAAGCCCTTGGAATAGTCCAGCCGATCGACGCCGATGATCAGCGCGCGGCTGTCCTGCACGCTGGCGCGCATCGTCGCCTGCGCTTCCTTGGCGACGTCCGAGTTCACCGCATCCAGAAATTCGTCATAATCGATGCCGATGGGGCAGGCGAAGGCCTTGATCGTGCGCGTGCCGACGGTGATGTCGTCTCCGTCGATCGTGCCGCCCATCTCCTTCTCGCAATAATGGCGGAAGCTTTCGAGCCACTCGGCGGTCTGGAAGCCGATTACGTCATAGGCGAACAGCGATTGCACCAGCCGCTGATGATGCGGCAGCGCGACGAGCAGCCGCGTGGGCGGCCAGGGCGTATGGAGGAAGAAGCCCATGCGGTTCTTCACCCCTTGCCGGCGCAGATCCCAGGCCAGCGGGATCAGGTGATAGTCATGCACCCAGACGGCATCGTCGGGCTCCACCAGCGGCTGCATCGTCTCGGCAAAGCGCTTGTTGACGCGTTCGTAGCCCGAACCGAAGCTGCGGACATATTCGGCCAGGTCCATGCGATAATGGAACAGAGGCCACAAAGTCCGGTTGGCATAGCCGTTATAATATTCGTCGATGTCCTGTTCTTCCAGGTCCACCGTCGCGGTGCGCACGCCGTCATATTCGTCCATCCGGATATGGCCGGTGAACCGGTCCGTGCTTTCGCCGGACCAGCCGAACCAGATGCCCTTATGCTCGCGCAGCGCGGCTGACAGCGCGACGGCAAGGCCGCCCTGCGCGCCATCGGGGCCGGGTTTCTGGACGCGGTTCGAGACGATTATCAGGCGGCTCATCGATATTCGCTCCAGGGTTTGCTGAGCAGGACGGCGCAGTTGATGATGCCGACGAGCGAATAGGTTTGCGGGTAATTGCCCCAGAGCTCGCCCGACACCGGATCGATATCCTCCGATAGCAGACCGGCCGGCGTGCGACGACCCAGCATGTCGGCAAACAAATGTTTGGCCTCTTCCTCGCGGCCCGACTGGGCGAGCGCTTCGATCAGCCAGAAAGTGCACACGGTGAAGGCGGTTTCGGGCATGCCGAAATCATCCTCGCTGTCGTAACGCAGCATATGATCGCCGCGCCGCAGCGCCTTTTCCAGTGCCGTCAGCGTACTCTGGAACCGCTCGTCACTGCCGTCCAGAAAGCGCAGGTCCAGAAGCTGCAGCAGGCTGGCATCGCGCATGTCGCCCTGGAAGGTCGCGGAGAGGGCGCGGCTATCTTCACGCCAGGCAGCCTCCAGAATATGCGCCTTCATGCTATCGGCCCGCTCACGCCAATGGTCGGCGCGGTCGGGCAGACCCAGTTCGCGCGCGGCATTCGCCAGCCGGTCGCACGCCGCCCAGCACATCACAGCGCTATAGGTGTGGACGTGCGATTTGGTGCGCAGCTCCCACAGCCCGGCATCCGGCTGGTCATAAAGCTCGAACGCGCGATCGCCCACCTTTTCGAGGGATTCGAAATCCTCGATGCCTGACATGCGCATCAGCCGCCGGTCGATGAACGCCTGGACAGAGCTGAGCACGATCTGGCCATAGGCGTCATGCTGGTTCTGGCTGTAAGCGGCGTTGCCCACGCGCACCGGACCCATGCCGCGATAGCCGGACAGGCCGTCCGCCTCGCCCTCCTCCAGCCGGGCATTGCCGCGCACGTCGTAGAGCGGCTGGACGTTGCCGCCCTCGCTCGCGTCCACGATATTACGCAGATATTCGAGATAGGATTCCAGCACGTCCAGCGCGCCGATCCGGTTCAGCGCCTCGACCGTGTAATAGGCGTCGCGAACCCAGCAATAGCGATAGTCCCAGTTGCGGCCACTGTCCGCATGTTCGGGGATCGAGGTGGTGAGCGCGGCCACGATCGCCCCGGTATCTTCATGCTGGCAGAGCTTCAGCGTGATGGCGGCGCGGATCACCGCCTCCTGATATTCGGGCGGGGTGGCCAGGCCGCGCACCCAGCCGCGCCATTCGTTCAGTGTGTCATCGAGCATCTTCTCCAGCTCTGGCTCGATCGCGGTGGAAAAGCTCTCGTCCGGCCCCAGGAAGAAATAAAGGTCGCGCTCCACGCGGAACGGGTTTTCCTGATTGACGAGGCCGATCGGCGCGTTGGTGGACAGGCGCATCGGCATCGCCTCGATGTCGTAGCTGATATGGTTGGAACCGTAGCTGCGGGCCACCTTGTCGAGCGTCCAGCCCGATGCGGGGCGCAGGCGCACGCGGATGCGCGGGCTTCCGGTCACCGCGCGCACGATGCGCACGAAAGCGTTGGGACGATAGGTCCGGCCCGATCGGCGATAGCGCGGTGCAAAATCGATAATGTCGATCGCGCTGCCCGACGCATCGATCTTGCGCGTGATCAGCACCGGCGCGTTGCGCATGTAGCGCTGCGATATGCTCGTGCAGTTTTCCAGGTCGATCGCCCAGAAACCGCCCGCCTTTTGCTCGTCATCGAAGGGGGTATTGTCCACCAGCGCAGGAAAGATGGGATCGCCGTCGACGCGCGGAATACACGCCCAGACGAAGCGGGCATTGTCGTCCACCAGCGCGCTGGCCTGGCAATTGCCGATCGGCCAGAGGTTCAGGTTGCGCTTGTCGCCGGATGCGTTGCTCACTGCGGAATTCCTTGTTCGAGCCAGTGGTGAACGGCGGCAACGTCCGCCAGACGATATTGTGCCGCGGTTTCGCGTTCCTCGCCGATCAGGATGCCGTGGCCTCCCAGATCGCGGACCGCTTCGAACCCATCCTCGTCGGTCACGTCGTCGCCCAGGAAGACGGGCGTGCCGCCGCCGAAAGGATCGCGCTGCATCAACGCGCGGATGGCGCTGCCCTTGTGGTCGTCGCCCGCGCGCAGCTCCGCCATCATCTTGCCGTCCTGCAAGTGGAGGCCGTGCATCTGCGCCAGCTCGCCCGCCAGCCGGCGGCAATCGGCCTCGCGTTCCGGCGCGCGGCGATAATGTAGGCACACGCCCAGCGGCTTGCGCTCGACCAGCAGGCCATCGTCGGTTGCGGCAAGCGCGTCGAACGCGCGGCCCGCGACGATGAGAGTTTCCGGCGCTTCGGGCCGGCCGATGGTGCCGGGCTCCAGGCTGACTTCGCTGCCGTGGCTGCCCGCGATCGGCACCGTGGCCAACCCGAAGCGCCCGCGCAGCGTATCGACATCGCGCCCGCTGACGATCGCCAGCCGCCCGTCCAGCATGTCGCCGAGCCGTTCCAGCAACGGATGCAGTCCATCGGGCACCTCCACCGCCTCCGGCCGGTCGGCCAGCGTCACCAAGGTGCCGTCGAAATCCAGAAACAGGCTCGCGCCGACCAACAGGTCGCGCGGCGGGGCGGGCAGGGGGGAAGAGCCGGTCACACCGACACTCTATGGCTTTTGCTGCACTGCGCAAGGACAGCCGGTCCGGCGGGTGCGATCGGGCAGTCTGGGTAGGTCCGTTTCCGAGTAAACACGGAGCGGGTTGTCACTGTGAGCCTCGCATTCTTCTGCCACAGTGATGCCGCCGTTTTCTGGATAGCGGCCAAAGGAGGACGAGATCATGAAGTTGAAGTCGAAGTTTGCGAAGCTTGTGCTGGCAGCGGTCGGTATTACGGCAGCCAGCGCCGTCTACGCCGCAGGTCCATACACGGACTATTACAAGAAAACGACCTACTATTCCGACGCCAGTTACCAGACTGTGGTCGGCGAGCGGGTTTTGACTTGCATGTCGATCTGGGAAGAATGGGGCGAGGTGACAGATTTCAGGAAAGGCAAAATCGGTAATTGCCCACCGCTCTAAAGACTGGTTGCGCGGTCCGGCCTGCTCTGCCGGACCGCGTTTTTCCACTGCGCTACTGTGTCACCTGAGCCAGAAACGCCATCACCTTGGCGCGGTTCGCTTCGGCGCCCTGCGGGTTTTTGGCAGCGATCAGGGTTGAGGAGCCGTGGGCGCCATGTTGCGGTACGATCGGTTCGTTCGTCTCCCGCGGGACGGCGGAGAGAATCGCCATGGCGGCATTGGCCTCGTTCCGGTCGGCGGCCATGGTGAAGATGGGAACGGAGACTTTGCTAGCGGCTTGGCGCACTGCCTGCTTATCCTTCAGATATTCGCCCGGTGAAAAGGCGAGCAGCGCGGCGATCTCGCCGGGATGCTGCGCGGTGAGGAGGAAGGCGAGGGCGGCGGAATAGCTGCTGCCCCAGACGATCACCGGCTCCCCCTTGGTACGCGCCCAGGCCAGCGCGGCGTCCATGTCCGCCAGCGCCGCCTCGTAATCGGGCGCGCTGCCGCCGATCCCCGCCACCGTCTCGTTCGTTCTGCCGAACATGTCGCCGCCCGAGCGCTGATCGATCGCCAGCGCATTATATCCCGCCTTGGCGAGCATGGGTGCGATAGTGGCATATTCCGCCTTGTTGGCCCCGGCCTGATGAAACAACAGGATGGTCGCCGCTGGCTCCTTGGCTGGATACCAGGCGCCATGAACGGTGACGCCATCGGACGCTTCGAACTGCACGGGCTGCGCTTCGCCTGGTGCGAGAGCGGCGACGGTCGGATCGCCGCTGGCGGGGGTGGCGTTGGCATTCTCGCCCACGGGCCCGCCGTCGGAGCCGCAGGCGGCAAGGATCAACGGGAACGCCAGCAGCGCGGACGAGGTGCGAACGAAGGGAAACGGCATCGGGTATCCTCGGCTTGTGTTTCCGCCATCGGGTGCGCGGGCGGCATTACAGCAGGAACGTCTGGGCCGAGGCTATGGCTTCGCCTGTGCTTTTCGGGCGGACGGAGGGACCGGGGAAACGGGCCATGCGAGGATATGGGGTGTAGGAAAGGGCGCGGACGGCAAGCGTCCTGACAGGGGCGTGGCGGTGTTGCGAGCAATGTCGAGAAGCGTTCGCAATTCGGAATTGCTAGTGATTATCACTTTTAAGTAACTGAATTTATTTGACTTTTTTAAGTTCGCCAGCTACAAGCCCATCATATCGACGAGACCGACGGACAAGGAGCACGAACCATGAATTGCCAGAACTGCAAATTCTTCCAGACCAACCAGAGCGAATGCCGCCGCTATGCCCCGTCGCCCGAGGGTGACAAGAAGGCGCATTGGCCGACCGTGTCGTCCGACGATTGGTGCGGCGAGTTCGTGAAGAGCGAAGGCGAGCGTAAGGCCGCCTGATCGAACCGGGCCGCGCGGATCGCAGCGGCCGGATCGAACATACAATCGCGTGAGGGCCTGGCCCCATGCGAACAACTAGGAAAGCGGCTTCGGCCGCTTTCTTTTTGCCTGGAGTTTGCGGCTTCTCGGGCTGGCCATCGGCAGTGCCCCCAAGCTCTAGAGCAAAGAACCGCGATTGCCTCTTGACGAAGCTTCTCTTGCGTATCATTCTCAATAGCAGAGACGCAATCGAGGAGCCGTCATGATCGATCATTTCCGCGCCCGCTGGTTCGGTGAAGACGAACGCGCGCTGGGCCGCTCGGCCGATGCCCTGATGAACAGTCCCGGCCGTGCGCAAGGGCGCGTTGCCGACTGGTCGCTCTGCCGCATGGCTGCCGTTCTCCAGCGCGGCGCGCGCCGCCCGCTCGACATCGCCCCCGTCGGCACAGCGCAGCTGACCGCGAACGAGCGTTCGCTGCTTGCCATTCTGGATGCGCTGTCCGAAGGCGACGATTCGCTGGCTGCCCGCCATGCCGAATGGCTGGTCGCGCCGTCCGCGCTGCGCGCGTTCCTCAGCGCCACGGCGCCGCTGGCCGACATCTATCCCAAGCTGTCCCGCGCCGCCTGAAGCGCGGCTATTCCCGCTCCGCAATCTCCATCGCCTCTGCGGGGAATGGCTGGGCGAGGGCTTGCGCCTCGCCGCCCTCCATCCACGCCGCATAGCGGTCCGGCCCAAGGATCACCGGCATGGATTTGGGATGGACGGGCCGCACCAGATCGTTCGGCTCGGTCGTCAGAAAGGCGAAACGCGGGCCTTCCGTGCCGCCGCACATCAGCCCGGCAAAGGCGAACAAAGGGGTGTCCTTCAGCCCGAACCAGACCTTGCGCTTCGATCCCGCCTCGCCCTCCCATTCGCAAAAGGCGGTGACGGGCACGAGGCAGCGGTTGCCCGGACCCGCCAGCAGATTGCGCCAATATCCGCTGTCCAGATTGCGCACATTGGTGATCGGCCGCATCCCTTCGCGCCAGCCGGACAGGCCCCATTGCGCCTCGATCAGCGCGGCGCGATTGTCCTGCGAGACGATCAGCGGTGCGGTCTGCGCGGGATAGATCGCATCGAACGCGGGCAGGTTCGCGCGCGCCTCGGCCAGGTCGAACAGCGCCGCCATCTCGCTGATCCCGCTGCGCATGCGATAGAGATTGCACATAGCGGAGAGATTAGAGCGCGCAGACCAGGGCGGCAAGGCGGGTGCGGATTGCATTAACCTCAGCCCCGAAGATTGTCCGCGCGCTCAGCCCGCGCTGAAAACGAGTTCGCCGTCCGCGCCCGCCGTCACCTCGCCGCCTACGCCGATGGCATTGCGTTCCATCGACGTCAGCAGCGGCATCGTCACGCCGTCCTCCGCCGGAACGCGCGCCATCAGGCGCTTGCCCTCCGGCGTGCGCGCAATGACGACGCCCTGTAACGGCGCGCCGTCCCGCGCAAAGGGCACGGTGTAGGTTTCGATGACGGCGGGCCCGCGATAGTCCTCGATCAATTCGGGCACCGGGCCGCGCGCTGCCTCCGCCGCGGCCTGCACGCTATAATCCGCGTCCAGCGTGGTGCCGGGCGGCGCAGAGCCCAGGATCAGCGCATGATGCTTGGTGAGATATCCGCCCTGACCGTAGAGCAGGCCCAACCCCCCGGCATCGCCGTCGCGCAGGCGGCGGACCATCGCGGCGGCGGCATGGGTCATATAATTGTTCAGCGGGCCGCCGAAAAAGGTGAGTCCGCCGGTCACCGTGGGGCTGGTGCTATCGGGATCGAGCCCCAGCGTGCGCAGCGCCATCTTCGGCACGACGGGGAAGCAGCTGTAAAGCTCCAGATGGTCGAAACGCTCCACGCCGCCTGCGATCGCGCAGATTCGGTCCAGCACGGCGGTCTGCGCGGTGGCATGGGCATAGCTGTCGCGGGCGAGATAATCCTCGCTCTCCTCGGCGCTGGCCCCGCCGTGCAGATAAATCATCCGGTCCGCCGGAATGCCGCATTCTTTCGCCTTTCGCTCGCTCATCACGATCACGGCGGCGGCCTGATTGACGATCGGATTGGCCGTCATCAGCTTAGGGTAGGGCCAGCAGATCATGCGATTGCCGGGCGCTATCTGCCCGATCTCCTCGCTGTTCGGCGCGCTGTCGATCCAGGCATGGGGATTGTGCGCGGCGGCCGCGGCATAAGCGGCCCACAGATCGGCCGAGCGCCGATGCGCCTGTGCAGGGCTTTGCCCCCAGGCGGCTTGCGTCGCCATTTCGTAGAAGGGATAGATCCGCGCCGGGTCCAGCATGTCCAGCGCGCGGGCGGGGCGGGCGGTCCGGTAACTGCTGCCGGGAAAGCGCACCGTCTCTTCGCGGGAGGGCGGCGGGGTCCAATCCAGCTCCACGCCTTCCTTCTGCGCCCGCCGCCGGCTGCTCATCGCCTCGCCGCCCAGGATCAGCGCGGCCTCGATCCGGCCGCTTTCGATGGCGATGGCGGCATCGTGGATCAATCGCAGCGGCGTTTCGCCGCCCATGCTGGCATTTGTGGCGCGCCCCGGCGCGATGCCGAGCCGCGCGCACAGCTCCCGCGCAGGATCGCGATAGCGCCAGCTGATCAGCCCGATCAGATCGAGCGTATCGACCTGGCCGAGCACGCCCGGCGCCCCCGCATCCTCCGCCGCCGCCTGCGCCGCCCGCGCCATCAATTCCAAAGGCTCCAACGCGTCGGCTGCCGTCCGCGGCCGATCGGACCATTCGCCAACCCCCACGATCACCGCCTGATCCACCATCCGCCCGCGCTCCTCTCCGCCGATGAGGGCAAGATTGGCGGGGGTGCAGGGGCAAGTCCAGCGTTCAGCATGACGCGACGTGGTCTTCGACCAGCCATCTCCTAATTGGCAAGGCAACGCTTTCGCCGGGTATGGCGATCCGTTTCCAGAAGGCGTTCGGTATTCCGGCGGCAACCTTGCTGCGCATGCAGCCGGCCTATGATCTGGCGAAAGCCGAGGCGATGGCGGACGCGATCGACGTGGAGCGCGTGCCGGAACCGATGTAGGTGTGTTTACTCCGCAAGCATCGATTGCAGGCGTTCGATGATGGCCGTCCTGTGCTTGTAGATTTCGACGACATTCTGGACGGGATGCTTGGTTTCCACCTTGTCCTCATCGAATGTGCCGACATAGCGCGCGGTTTCGGAATTGAACCACATGCGGGCGAGCGGCTTGCGGTTGTTGTCGTCCAGCAGAATTGCACAATAGGATTTTGCATCGCGCATGTGGATGCGTGATGGGTCCACGATGTCCGAACAGATGGCGCGAACCAGCTGAAAGCCTTCCAGTTCGTCGGGCGTCGTTTCGATTTCGGAGCTGCTGGCCGGTTCTTCGTCGCCCCCTTCGTCGATTGCGGATGAGAGGCGGTCGTTCAGCCGATCCCGCAGGATTGCGCGAAACGCATTGGGAATGTGCCGCGAAATGGCCGACTTGGAACCTGGTGTCAGGCGTCCATCGACGACTTTCGAAGCAATCAGCCTTACGAAATCGGCGGACGGTTCGGTCAATTCCGCTTCGAGAGCTTTGATGACCGCGCCTTCCATCTGGAGGGATTCCGCTGTCTCGACGATCGCATCGACGTCGAACCCGACCTTCTGGAATTTCGCCAGATTGCGGTAATCGGTCTTGCGCAGTTTGCAGAGATCGAACTCGTAAAACGGCTTCTGATCCATCCGGTTGGAGGCTTCCAGATCGGAATAGAATTTGAACTGCGCGCCGTTGGTCAGGATGGCGAACTTCGCGTCGGTTACGCTGAAATATCGATAGAGCTGCGACGCGTGCTTAAGGGACAGCTCCTGATTGACCGGCTTGCACTCGATCAGCATGGCGATCTCGCCTTCCACGCAGATCGCGTAATCGACCTTTTCGCCCTTTTTGGTGCCGACATCGGCCGTAAATTCCGGAATCACTTCGGCGGGATTGAATACATCGTAACCCAGTGCCTGCAAAAACGGCATGACCAGTGCGTTCTTGGCGGCCTCTTCGGTCGCAAGCGCTTCGCGATGCGTCCGTGCTTTCTCGGACAGTGCTTCCAGCCGCGATTCCAGTTCCATATCTGATCTCCCCCCTTCGATTTGCTTTGGATAAGAGACGGTCGCGTCGAAGGCAATCACATCCATGCAGGTACTTGAGAGCAGAGCATCAATTAACGCTGTCCTACACTGTGCCCTTTCCAGTATAGAAAAGCCTGCTCTTTCTACTGTCGATCCAGCGTCTTTGTGCGCCGCTTTTCGCCCCCGCGGGTTTTCCGCTCTGGACAGTGTGAAGCGGTGTGAACCTGGCCCCTCGCGGGCGCTTTCCACAGCTTTCGCCGTTCGCGGTCTGTCCCTTCGGCTCCCACGCTGCTATCGCGCGGCGCCATGAGCGAGGACAGCACGACCGATAGCCCCATGGACGAGTTCGACCAGATCGTCGACGCGCCGTTCGATGCCGCGCTGTCGGAGCGCTATCTGGTCTATGCCATGTCCACCATCACCGCGCGCTCGCTGCCCGATCTGCGCGATGGGCTGAAGCCGGTGCACCGCCGCCTCCTTTGGGCGATGCGGCTGCTGCGGCTCGATCCGGCGCAGGGGTACAAGAAGTGCGCGCGCGTGGTGGGCGATGTCATCGGCAAGTACCACCCGCATGGCGACCAGTCGGTCTACGACGCGATGGTGCGCCTCGCGCAGACCTTCTCGCTGCGCTATCCGCTCGTCGACGGGCAGGGCAATTTCGGCAATATCGACGGCGATAACGCCGCGGCGTACCGGTACACCGAGGCGCGGCTGACCAAGACGGCCATGCAGCTGATGGCGGGCCTGAACGAGAACGGCACCGACTTCCGCCCGACCTATAACGGGGAGGATGAGGAGCCGGAGGTGATGCCCGGCCTGTTCCCCAACCTGCTGGCGAACGGCGCGGCGGGCATCGCGGTGGGCATGGCGACGTCCATCCCCAGCCACAACGTCCACGAGATCATCGACGCCGCGACGCTGCTGATCGATCAGCCGGACGCGGGCCATGACCAGCTGATGGAGATTGTGAAGGGCCCCGACTTCGCGACCGGCGGTGTGCTTGTCGACAGCGCGGCGAGCATCGCGGCGGCATACGAGACGGGCCGCGGCTCCTTCCGGGTGCGGGCGCGCTTCGAGATCGAGAAGCTGGAGCGCGGCGCCTGGCAGGCGGTGGTGACCGAGATCCCCTATCAGGTGCAGAAGGGCAAGCTGATCGAGGGGGTCGCGAACCTGATCGCGGACCGCAAGCTGCCGATCCTGGCCGATGTGCGCGACGAGAGCGACGAGGCAATCCGCATCGTGCTGGAGCCCAAGAACCGCACGGTCGATCCCGATCAGCTGATGAACGCGCTCTTCCGCCTGACCGATCTGGAGAACCGCTTTTCGCTCAACATGAACGTGCTGGATGCCAACCACACGCCGATGGTGATGGGGCTGGGCGAGGTGCTGCGGCACTGGCTGGCGCATCAGATCGAGGTGCTGGTGCGCCGATCGCGCCACCGGCTGGAGCAGATCGACGCGCGGCTGGAACTGCTGGAAGGCTACATCATCGCCTTCCTGAACCTCGATCGGGTGATCGAAATCATCCGCACCGAGGATGAGCCCAAGGCGGTGATGATGGAGGAGTTCCAGCTCTCCGACCGGCAGGCCGAGGCGATCCTGAACATGCGCCTGCGATCTCTGCGCAAGCTGGAGGAGATGGAGCTGAAGCGGGAGCGGGACCAGCTCGCCAAGGAGCGCGAGGGGCTGGTGAAGCTGATCGACAGCCCGGCCCGCCAGCGCACGCGGCTGAAGAAGGACCTGGCCGAACTGCGCAAGGACTATGCCGAGGACACCGCGCTGGGTGCGCGGCGGACGGGACTGGAAGAGGCGGCGGCGACAGTCGAAGTGCCGCTCGAAGCGATGATCGAGCGCGAGCCGCTGACGGTGATCGTCTCCCGGCGGGGCTGGATCCGGGCGATGAAGGGCCATGGCAACGACGTGTCCGGCGTCAAGTTCAAGGAAGGCGACGAACTCGCCTTCGCCTTCGAGGCGCAGACGACGGACAAGCTGCTCGTCGCCACCGCCAGCGGGCGCTTCTACACGCTTGGCGCGGACAAGCTGCCCGGCGCGCGCGGGTTCGGCGAGCCGATCGGATCGATGGTCGACATCGACGGTGGCAACGCGATTGTGAAGGTGCTGGCGGCGCGTGAGAGCGGGCGGCTGCTGCTCGCCGCATCTGGCGGACGTGGCTTCGTCGCCAATATGGACGATCTGATCGCAGAGACCCGCAAGGGCCGCCAGGTGGTGAACCCCAAGGGCAAGGCGGTGCTGAGCGTGGTGCGCGAGATCGATGCGAGCCACGATCAGGTCGCCGCGGTGGGCGAGAACCGCAAGCTCGTCGTCTTCGCGCTGTCCGAGATGCCGGAGATGACGCGGGGGCAGGGCGTTATGCTGCAGCGCTACAAGGATGGCGGCCTGTCCGATGCCACCACCTTCCGGCTGGAGGACGGCCTCAGCTGGACGATGGGCGGCGAGACCGAACGCACGCGCACCGTGGACAAGGACGATCTGCTGCCGTGGCGTGTGGCGCGGGGGGCCGCCGGCCGGCTGCCGCCCAACGGCTTCCCCAAGGACAACCGCTTCGATTGAACGGAGCGGCCAACGATGGAAGGGCTCAGAGCTGCTCCGCCACCAGCGCATCGAGGCGGTCCGCATCGGGGAAGCCTTCCTCAATCCAGCGGGCTTCGATCGCGCGGAGCCGCTGCCCCAGCTCGGGGCCGGGGTTGAGGCCGCGGGCGATGAGATCGGCTCCCTTCAGCGGGAAGCGTGGCGGGGTCCAGCCCTCCAGCGCTGCCAGCCGCTCGCCAAGCTCGTCATCGCCGGCATAAAGCAGCGCCGCGTCGCGGGCGGCATCGAGGCCGTGATCATAGGCGGCGCGGCGCGGATCGGCGACGCCGCGCACCGCAATCGCGCTCTGTAGCGCAGCGCGCTGGCGCTTCGACAGCTTGAGTCGAGCCGCGACCGTGGCTGCGACCTCCGGATCGGCGGGTAGCAGCGCGAGCAGGCGGCGCATCGGATCCGGGGCAATGCCGTGCTCATGCTCGCGCGCCACCAGACGATCGAACGGCGCGGGACCCTCTACCTCCGGCAGGATCGGCGCGAAGATGCCGCCCTGCGCCATCGCGTTCACTGCGAAGCGGGGATCGTCCAGCGATAGCAGCTTGGTGAGCTCGTCCGCAATGCGTTCGCGCGACAGGCCCTTCAGGCTGTTCGCACCGGCTTTGCATGCCGCATAGGCCTCTGCGTCCAGTTCGCTGCGGCCGAAGCGCGCGAGAAAGCGGAAGTAGCGCAGGATGCGCAGATGATCCTCCGCGATCCGCCGGTCCGCATCGCCGATAAAGCGCAGACGCTGCGCATCGAGATCGTCCAGTCCGCCGAAATAGTCGCTAATCGTGCCGTTTTGCGGATCGGCATAGAGCGCGTTGATTGTGAAGTCCCGGCGCGCTGCGTCCTCGCGCCAGTAGGTCGAGAAGGCGACGGTCGCGCGGCGGCCATCGGTGGAAACATCGCGCCGCAAGGTGGTCACTTCGAACGGACGACCATCGGCCACCGCTGTGACGGTGCCGTGGTCGATCCCGGTCGGCACCGCCTTCAGGCCAGCCGCTTTCAACCGCTGCATTACGTCTTCGGGCAGCAGCGGCGTGGCGAGATCGATGTCCTTTACTTCGCGGCCCAACAGGCTGTCGCGCACGGCGCCGCCGACGATGCGCGGACGCCCGCCGCCATCGCTCAGCGCTTCGACAACCGCCAGCAGAGCAGGATCGCGGCGCCAAGGCGCGTCGGGAAGGGTGCGCTCCGTCATCGCAGGCTGCGCGCGATATTGGCGATGATGCCGGCGGTGACGCCCCAAATGCGGCGGCCCTGCCAATCCATGTCGTAATAGGTACGCGGGACCCCGCGCCAGATCCCGGTCTTGCGTTCAGCATTCGCTGGGTCCAGCAGCCAGGCGAGCGGCACCTCGAACCAGTCCGCCACCTCGTCAGCGCAGGGCACGAGATCGAGATCAGGGGGGACGAGGCCGATCACGGGCACGATGCGAAAGCCGCTGCCCGAATGATAGGCCGGGGCGGTGCCGATCACGTCGACTTGGCGAGCCGGAATGGCAAGCTCTTCCTCAGCCTCGCGCAAGGCAGCGACAATCGGATCGCCGCCATCTTCGGGCTCCAGCTTGCCGCCGGGAAAGGCGACCTGTCCGGCGTGGCTGCGCAGCCATTTGGGCCGCTGGGTCAGGATCACGCCGGGCTCCTCCCGCCGCGTCACCGGCACGAGCACCGCGGCTTCGCGGTAGCCGCCGTCCGGTGCGCCGAACTCAGCCTCATCTTCATGCGCCGTTTCAGTCCCGAGCGCGCGTTTCAGCATTGCTGCAAGGCTCATGCGGCAGCCGTCAACGGGAAGAACTCACCCTTACTCCATATGCCGGGGCGGTCCGGGTTCTGGGCCAGCGCCATTTCGGCCAGTTCGTAATAGACCGAGCGGCCGATGCGCGCTTCCAGCCCGTGGCGTACGTGAAGGTATAGCCGCGGATCGTCCGCGCTGCCACCCGCGCGGATCCCGTGATCCGGCCCCGCCACCACGATGTCGTCGGTGTTCAGGCGGAAGCCAAGGCTCGCTGCTTCGCCTTCGCCGTCAGCGCGCAGCTCGACTGCCTGGAAGGGCGCATCCTCCACCTCGATCCACTGCTTTTCATAAGGCAGTATCAACGCGAACCGCCCGTCAGCTTCCTTGCGCAACAGGCGTGAGAAAGCGCGAACCATCGCCGGTCTGCCGATCAGCCCGCCGTCATGATGCCAGCGTCCTTCGGCATCGATCCGCATCAGGCTGTCGGACGTGGCATCGGGATGCCAGTCCTGCACGGGCGGCAGGCCTTCGCCGTCGGCAAGCCGGGCGATATCCTGCGGGCTCAGGCTGGCAAGGTCGGGCGCTTCATAGGGCATGGCGTCCAGATAGAGCTCCACAAGCCGCTTGCCAATGCAGCGGCGGTGGCGGACAAGCGCGCGGGCCGGTGCAACCGCTGCCCCGTAAGCGGCGTTTAGTGTTGGAACAGGGACGAACAGAGGGGACAGGGCCGATGGCCGACGATTTCAACGATCCGAAAACGACGGAGCATGTGGCGACCGCCACCGCTGACACGAGTCCAGGCGACACGGGCACAGCCGGCCATGACAAGCCGATGCTGATCAAGCGCGATCCTTTCGGTCTGATCGTGCTGATCCTGGGCGCGGGCGCGGGGTTTTGGGGTCTGCTCGCCTCATTCGGTTCGGGTTGGGGCTTTTGGGATTACACTGTCGGTCTCACCTGGATTCGCTACGCCTTCTTCCTGGCGCTGTTTACGCTGGTGCTCGCCATCGGCGTCTTCATCTGGAGACGCCGAAAGGGAATGCGCACCAAGATGCCGCGCCTGCTGATCGGTGCGGTGAGTGCCGCGATCTTTGCAGGCTATATCGGCTATCAGCTTAGCGTGGCGATGTCGGTGCCGGCGATCCACGACATCTCCACCGATCTCGCCGATCCGCCGCAGTTCACCACGCTGACGCTGCGCGCCGACAATTGGGACGCCATTCCCGGCGCGGACGACAAGGATATGCGCGGGCTTTCGCCCCGTCAGCGCTGGGCACTGCTTCATCAAAAAGCCTATCCCGATATCCGTTCGGTCCGCATCGATATGCCGGTGCCGCAGGTAATCGAGGCAGCAGAACGGCTCGCCACGGATCGCGGCTGGGACATCGTGGCCGCCGATCCCGCGCGCGGTCATATGGAAGCCGTCGCGACGGTATCCGCCTTCCGTTTCAAGGACGATGTCGTGCTTCGCGTGCGGCCCGCCGGGGCGGGGCAGGGATCGATTATCGACATGCGCTCGGTCAGCGAGGTCGGTCAGAGCGATCTGGGTGTGAATGCCGAGCGCGTGCGCAGTTTCCTGTCGGATCTTTCGGGCACCACGACCGCTGCCAGCCGCTGAACCGATGCTGCGGACCGCGAAAGCCATCGTCCGCAGTCTCGTCGTTCTGGCCATTTTGGCGGCGCTCGCCGTGGCCGGTTTCGTTTTCGTGCGGGATCGGCCGCAGGATGTTCCGTGGACACCGCTTGATCTCGGGCAGCCGATCGGTGCCTTTACCCGCCAGAAACTCGTGGCTCTCGGCGATGATTTTCCGCGATGCCGTGCGCTGCTTGACCGTGCGGGGGTAGATTATGCGGTCAAGCCGCCGCGCGGAGAGGGGCAGTGCGTTCAGGAGGACGGCCTGATCCCGGAACCCGGCGGCGCCACCACGGTGCGGTTGCGCCCGGCCTCTGTCGCGCCGAGCTGCCCTGTGGTGAGTGCGCTCGCCATGTGGGAATGGCAGGTGGTGCAGCCTGCCGCGCGCAAATATCTCGGATCGCCGATCGCAGACATCGGGCACTACGGTTCCTATAGCTGCCGCCGGATGTATGGTGCGTCAGAGGGCAAATGGAGCGAGCACGCCACCGGCAACGCGATCGATATCGCCAGCTTCACTACCGAGGATGGGAAGACGGTGAGCGTCCTAGATGACTGGAACGGCGGCACGGAGGATCAGCAGGCTTTCCTGCGCGCCGTACGTGATAGCGCGTGCGATCTGTTCGCCACGGTACTTTCGCCCGATTACAACAGCGCGCACGCGAACCATTTCCATTTCGATCAAGCGAACCGCGGCGGCATGGGGTGGGGTGCCTGCCGTTGAGAGGCCGAACAATACCGCGCGCTATTGCTTGTCACCGCGCAGGTGCGCGGCTATTGGAAGCGGCGTTGCGGGCGTGATGTAGTGGTAGCCTGTCAGCTTCCCATGCTGATCGTGCGGGTTCGATTCCCGCCGCCCGCTCCAGCTTTTTCCGCCAGTTTCACACGCTCCTCAGCTCTCGCCATGCCCGTGATCGATCGGCGTCAGCTTGATCAGCCGTCCGTTCGATCCGTCTTCGAGCACCCAGACCGCACCCTGCGGCCCCTGTGCGAGCGCGCGGACGCGGAATCCCATGTCCCACTGGTCCGCCTTCGACACATCCTGATCGTCCACCTTCAGCCGGATCAGCGTTTCGCCCGATAGCCCGCCCAGCAACAACGAGTCCTGCCATTCCGGAAACAGGCTGCCGGTATAGTAGATCAGGTTTGCGGGCGAGATGGACGGCGTCCAGAATGCTTCCGGCGGTTCATAGCCATCGCCGGGCTTGTGATCTGGGATGTTCGATCCATCATAGTTGACGCCGTTCGACGCATTCGGCCAGCCGTAATTCTTGCCGCGCTTGATGAGGTTGACCTCGTCGCCGCCCTTGGGACCCATCTCGCTTTCCCAGAGGTTGCCGTTGGGCGCAAAGGCCAGGCCTAGGATATTGCGGTGGCCGTAGGACCATATCTGTGCGGACACGCCGCCACGTTCGGCGAAAGGATTGTCTTCCGGAACGGTGCCGTCGGGGTTCAGGCGAAGCACCGAACCAAGATTGTTGGACAGGTCCTGTGCCGGATCCTTCTTCTGGCGCTCACCGGACGAGACGAACATATATTGGCCGTCGGGTGAAAAGGCGATGCGGTGCGAATAATGGCCGCGGCCCGTAACCTTCGGGTCCTGCCGCCAGATCACGCTCAGCCCGTCCAGCGAGCAGGCAAGCGGCTGTGTGCAATTCAGCCTGCCGCGACCGACAACCGCACCGCGGGTATCTCCTTTGCCGGCCTCGATCCAGCTGAGATAGATCATCTTGTCGGCCCGGAAGTTCGGCCCGGTCACGACATCGCCAAGGCCGCCCTGGCCGCCATAATCCACGGTTGGCGCGCCGCTGACGGTCCCGATTTTGCCGGTAAGCACGTCGACGATTTTCAATACGCCCCGTTTCTCGGTCACCAGCAGACGATCATCGGGCAAAAAGCTCATCGCCCAGGGTTCATCGAACTTTGCGACCCCGGTTTCCTCGAACGGGCGTCCCATGCTCTGGCTATTCAGCGGGTCTGCGCTTTGCGTGGCGCTATCGTTCGCCACCGCCTTGTCGTTCGATCCGTTGCAGCCGGCGAGCGACAGGGCGAGCGTGAAGGGAAGGGCGGCGCCAATCATGGAAGCTTTCATCGGAATACCCTGGTCTATTCGAAGGCTTGTAAAAAGCCCGTGGAGTTGGAGACACTAACGCCCCGCGCGCTTTCGCGGTTGCATCGCGCCCGGCACCGATCTATATCCTTGTCCGTTCCCGACATTGCGAAGACGATTGCGGGGCCGCCTCTCCCGGAGAGCGCGGCGGCGACCGGCTTTGCCTGTTCGAACGGAACCATGGAATTATTAGGAGCCGCATGCCCGATCTCGAAGCCCTGACTGCCCTCATCGCCCCCGAAGCCGAAGCTCTGGGATTCGATCTGGTCCGCGTTGCCTGGCTCGGCGGTGACGAGCGCACGCTGCAGGTGATGGCCGAACGGCCCGATACGCGCCAACTCGGCATCGACGATTGCGCCGATCTTTCGCGCCGCCTGTCAGAAAAGTTCGACGCGCTGGAAGAGCAGGGCAAGGACCCGATCGACGGGGCTTACCGGCTCGAGGTCAGCTCGCCCGGGATCGACCGGCCGCTCACCCGCCTCAAGGATTTTTCCGACTGGGCCGGGCATGAGGCGCGGGTGAATCTCACTGTCGGCGTCGATGGCCGCAAGCAGCTGCGCGGCGATCTGATCGGCGTGGAAGACGGCATGGTGGCGATCGAGGACCGCAAGTCCGGAAAGCTGCTGTTCGATCCCGCGCATCTGCACTCGGCCAAGCTAATCCTGACGGACCGGCTGATCGATGCGACGCAGCCGATCGAAACGGACGGCGCGGATGAGATCGTCGAGATCGAGGGCGAGAGCGAAAACTGAGTTTATAATCCGTGCGCCGATGCGCGCGGGATGATAGAACGAAAAGAAAGTCGAAGAGAGAAGACCATGGCCAGCCCGATTTCCGCCAACAAGGCAGAACTGCTCGCGATCGCCAATTCGGTGGCGCAGGAGAAGATGATCGACAAGGCGATCGTCGTCGAAGCGCTCGAGGAAGCGATTCAGCGCGCCGCGCGCTCGCGTTACGGCGCTGAAAACGACATCCGTGCCAAGCTGGATACTAACACCGGCGATCTGCAGCTGTGGCGCGTCGTTGAGGTGGTCGAGGATGTCGAGGACTATTTCAAGGAAGTCGACCTGAAGCAGGCCCAGAAGCTGCAGAAGGATGCTAGCGTCGGCGATTTCATCGTCGATCCGCTGCCGCCGGTCGATCTCGGCCGTATCGATGCGCAGTCGGCCAAGCAGGTGATCTTCCAGAAGGTCCGCGATGCCGAGCGCGAGCGGCAGTATGAAGAGTTCAAGGACCGTGCGGGCGAGATCATTACCGGCGTCGTGAAGTCCGTGGAGTTCGGCCATATCGTGGTCGATCTCGGCCGCGCCGAGGGCGTCATCCGCCGCGATCAGCAGATCCCGCGCGAAATGGTGCGCACCGGCGATCGCATCCGTTCGCTGATCCTGAAGGTGCAGCGCGAAAATCGCGGGCCGCAGATCCTGCTCAGCCGCGCGCATCCCGACTTCATGAAGAAGCTGTTCGCGCAGGAAGTGCCCGAAATCTACGACGGCATCATCGAGATCAAGGCCGCCGCACGCGATCCGGGCAGCCGCGCCAAGATCGGCGTGATCAGCTATGACGGATCGATCGATCCGGTCGGTGCCTGCGTGGGCATGAAGGGCAGCCGCGTGCAGGCTGTCGTGCAGGAAATGCAGGGCGAAAAGATCGACATCATCCCCTGGTCCGAAGACACCGCGACCTTCGTAGTCAATGCGCTGCAGCCGGCCACGGTCAGCCGCGTGGTGATCGACGAAGAAGAGACTCGTATCGAGGTCGTCGTGCCTGACGATCAGCTGTCGCTCGCCATCGGTCGTCGCGGCCAGAATGTGCGCCTTGCCAGCCAGCTGACCGGCCACGGCATCGACATCATGACCGAAGAGGAAAGCTCGGAGAAGCGGCAGAAGGAATTCGCCGAACGCACCGAGATGTTCCAGGAAGAGCTGGACGTCGACGAGACCCTTTCGCAGCTGCTGGTGGCCGAAGGCTTCAGCGAGCTGGAAGAAGTGGCCTATGTCGCGCTGGAAGAAATCTCCGGCATCGGAGGCTTCGACGAAGAGCTGGCCGAGGAGCTGCAAAGCCGCGCGCTGGAAGCGCTGGAGCGCCGCGAGGAAACCGCGCGCGCCGAACGCCGCGAACTGGGCGTCGAGGACGATCTGGCCGAACTGCCGATCCTGACCGAAGGCATGCTGGTGACGCTGGGCAAGGCGGGCATCAAGACGCTCGACGATCTGGCGGACCTCGCCACCGATGAGCTGATCTTCAAGCCGCGCCAGGAACCGCGCCGTTCCAACAGCGATCGCCGCCGCACTGAGGTGAAGCCGGGCATCCTCGCCAGCTACAGCCTCACCGAAGAGCAGGGCAATGAGATCATCATGGCCGCCCGTGCCCATTGGTTCGAGGATGAAGATGAGGGTGTGGCCGCAAACGCCGCGCCCGCAGAAGAAGCGGAGGCCGCCGATGCGGAAGCCTCCCAATGATACGGGCGATGAACGCCTAGATACCGAAGGCACGGGGAAAGGGCGGGGCGCGCATGTTCCCGTCCGCCGCTGCATCCTTTCGGGTGATCGCGCGCCGCAGCATCTGCTGATCCGGCTCGCGGTTTCGCCCGACGGGGAGCTGGCGCCCGATATTCACGCCAAGGCCCCCGGTCGCGGCGCGTGGATCGGCGTGTCCCGCGCCGAGTTGGAGCAAGCGATCGAAAAGGGCCGCATGAAGGGTGCGCTCGCCCGCGCCTTCAAGACCGGCGGTATTACAGTGCCGGACAATCTGCCCGAGTGGATCGATACGCAGCTGCGCCAGGCGACGCTCGATCGGCTCGGCCTGGAGGCGCGTGCGTCCAACCTGCTGACGGGCTCCGAAAAGATTGCCGAGCGCGCGCGCGGCGGCCTTGTCTCTTTGTTGCTCCACAGCTCGGACGCGAAGCCCGATGGAAAGCGCAAGCTGGACCAGGCCTGGCGCGTGGGAATGGACCGTGAGGGAAGCGGTGAAGGCGGAATCGCCTTGCCGGTGGACCGAGAGGCCCTATCTATGGCATTGGGGCGTGAAAATGCGGTCCATGCCGCGATTTTGGGGGAGAAGGCCGCAGCACGCGTCCTGCAACATCTCGCCCGCTGGCTAAATTATACCGGATGCAGTATCGGTGCCGGCCCCGTTGCCGGGACGGACGATGCTGTGACAGATGACGAAGACCTTAGGAAGACTGCTGTTCGATGAGTGAAGAAACCCAAGACAAGCCGAAACTGAGCCGCAAGCCGCTGACCCTGAAGAGGTCGGTCGATGCGGGCCAGGTCGAGCAGCGCTTCAGCCATGGCCGCACGCACAAGGTCGAGGTGGAGGTCAAGCGCAAGAAGCTGGTTGGCAAGCCCGGCCAGGCTGCCGCTGCCGACAAGGCGAAGGAAGAGGCGCTTAATCCGCCGCCCCCGCCGCCGCCCGCCCCCGCTGCGCCCAAGGCTGCTCCGAAGCCCGCGCCGACTCCGGCCCCTGCGCCGCGTCCGGCTCCGATGGACAATCTGACCCGTCAGGAGCGGCAGGCAAAGCTGCTGCGCGAGGCCGAGGAAGCCCGCCTTGCGCAGGCTGAAGAAGCACGCCGCCGTGAGGAAGAGGCCAAGGCCAAGGCGCTGGAAGAAGAACGCCGCCGCGCCGAGGAAAACCGCCTCGCCGAGGAAAAGGCTGCCGCCGAGCCGGCGCCTGCTCCCGAACCGGAGCAGAAAGCGCCGGAAGCCGCTGCGCAGCCTGAGGCCGCGCAGGCCGAAGAAGCGCCCGCCGCCGAAGCGAAGCCCGCTGTGGTTAAAACCACCAGCGACGCCCCGCCGCCGCGCCGGTTCACCCCGGTCGAACGGCCCGAGCGCGCGCCGCGTGTCGAGAAGGAAAAGAAGCCTGCGCGCGGTGCCAAGACCCCGCAGGACGATCGTCGCCGTTCGGGCAAGCTATCGGTCAAGACCGCGCTGAACGAGGACGATGGTGCCCGTGCCCGCTCGCTCGCCGCGCTGAAGCGTGCCCGCGAGAAGGAAAAGCGTGCCCAGATGACGGGCCGCAAGCGCGAGGCTCAGCCCAAGCAGAGCCGTGAAGTCGTGGTGCCGGAAGCGATCACCGTGCAGGAACTCGCCAACCGCATGGCCGAGAAGGGCGCGGATCTGGTGAAGGCGCTGTTCACGATGGACCTGATGGTGACGGTCAATCAGACCATCGATCAGGACACCGCCGAGCTGCTGGTCGAAGAGTTCGGCCACAAGATCAAGCGCGTGTCCGAATCCGATGTCGAGATCGACACCGAGACCGATATCGATCCGGAAGAGACGCTGAAGCCGCGTTCGCCGGTCGTCACGGTCATGGGCCATGTCGATCACGGCAAGACCAGTCTGCTCGACGCCATCCGCGGCGCAAGTGTCGCATCCGGCGAGGCCGGTGGCATTACGCAGCACATCGGCGCCTATCAGGTGAAGACCAAGGGTGGTGACGTGATCACCTTCCTCGATACGCCGGGCCATGAAGCGTTCACCGAAATGCGTGCCCGCGGCGCGAACGTCACCGACATCGTGATCCTGGTGGTCGCGGCGGATGACGGGCTGATGCCGCAGACGATCGAGGCGATCAATCACGCCAAATCGGCCGAAGTGCCGATGATCGTGGCGATCAACAAGGTCGATAAGGAAGGCGCCAACCCCCAGAAGGTGCGCGAGCGCCTGCTGGAGCACGAGGTAATCGTCGAAGATATGGGCGGCGAAGTGCAGGACGTCGAAGTGTCTGCGCTGAAGAAGACCGGTCTCGACGATCTGCTCGAAAAGCTGGCGCTGCAGGCCGAACTGCTCGAACTGAAGGCCCGTCCGGACCGCGATGCCGAGGGCGTCGTGGTGGAAGCCAAGCTCGACAAGGGTCGCGGTGCCGTTGCCACCGTGCTGGTGAAGCGCGGAACGCTGAAGCGTGGCGATACCTTCGTGGTCGGCGGCGAGAGCGGCAAAGTCCGTGCGCTGATCAACGATCAGGGCAAGCAGGTGAAGGAGGCCGGTCCGTCGGTGCCGGTCGAGGTGCTCGGCCTGTCCGGTGTGCCCAATGCAGGCGACATGCTTACCGTGGTCGAGAACGAGCAGCGTGCGCGTGAAGTCGCCACCTATCGTTCCGAACAGGCCCGCAAGCAGCGCACCACGCAGGCGCCGACCTCGCTGGAGAACATGTTCTCGGCCATGGGTGCTGACGCCGCGATCGAATATCCGGTGGTGGTGAAGGCGGACGTGCAGGGCACCGCGCAAGCGATCGTCCAGGCGCTCAACAAGATCTCCACCGACGACATCAAGGTGCGTATCCTGCATCAGGGCGTCGGCGGGATTACGGAGAGCGACGTGACGCTGGCGGCTGCATCGGGTGCGCCGATCATCGGCTTCCATGTCCGGCCAAACGCTAAGGCACGTCAGATTGCCGAACGCGAGAAGATCCGGTTCAAATATTTCGACGTGATCTACGATCTCACCGACGATATCCGCAAGGAAATGGCCGGCGAACTGGGTCCGGAGATCATCGAAACCGTGGTGGGCCGCGCCGAGGTGAAGGAAGTCTTCCCCGCGGGCAAGCGCGACAAGGCGGCGGGTCTGCTCGTCACCGACGGATTCCTGCGCAAGGGTCTGCGTTCGCGCCTTACCCGTCAGGACGTCATTGTATCGAAGACCGTCATCGCCTCGCTGCGCCGCTTCAAGGACGACGTCGCGGAGGTCCGTGCGGGTCTCGAATGCGGCGTGGTGCTGGAAGATACCAACGACATCAAGGCGGGCGACACGCTCGAGGTGTTCGAGGTCGAAGAGCGCGAACGCACGCTTTAAGCTACTCCCTCCCGCCCCGTGCGGGAGGGGGCAGGAGCTTGTTTCATGGCAAAATATAACGACACCAGTCCCGAAGGCCGCTCGATCCGCACGTTGCGGGTCGGTGAGCAGGTGCGTCACATTCTGAGCGAGCTGCTGCAGCGCGGCGATGTGCACGATCCCCGGCTGGACGGCCTCACCATCTCGATTACCGAGGTGCGCATGTCGCCCGATCTGCGCCACGCCACTGTGTTCTTCAAACCGCTGCTCGGCCAGCATGAGGAAGACGTGCACAAGGCGCTGCGCGAACATGCGGGCTATCTCAAGGGCGAAGTCGCCAAGCGTGTGCGCATGAAATATGCCGCAGACCTGAAATTCCTGCCGGACGAAAGCTTCGACGAGGGCGATCATATCGATTCGCTACTGCGCGATCCCAAGGTGGCGCAGGATCTGGACGAGGACGAACCTTCGGAAGATTGAAGGTCCCTTCGCGGACGGCGCAAATTGCGATAGGCCAGTACGCCATGGCCAAGCTTTATTTTTACTACGCCTCGATGAATGCGGGCAAATCCACCACGCTTCTGCAGACTGCGTTCAACTATCAGGAGCGCGGCATGGCGGTGATGCTGTGGACCGCCGCGATCGACGATCGGCCAGGCTTCGGCGCAATCAGCAGCCGGATCGGGCTTTCCAGCGATGCGCATCGCTTCCATGGGGGCACCAATATGTACGACGCGGTGATGCGTCAGCACGGAGAGGAGCGGATTGCCTGCCTCCTGATCGACGAGGCACAGTTCCTGACGGAAGATCAGGTATTTCAATGCGCGCGGCTGGCGGACGAGGAGAATATTCCCGTGCTTTGCTATGGCCTGCGCACTGATTTCCAGGCGCAGCTGTTTCCCGGCGCCGCCGCGCTTCTCGGCATTGCCGATGCGCTCATCGAACTAAAAGCGGTCTGCGAATGCGGGCGCAAGGCGACGATGAACCTGCGCGTGGATGCCGTGGGCAAGGCGGTTCGCGAGGGCGCGCAGACCGAAATCGGCGGTGAGGAGCGCTATGTCGCGCTTTGCCGCCGCCATTTTATGCAACGGCTGCGTGACCCCGTCAGCGCCGGTTCAGCGGTGGCGGGCTAAAGTTCTGTCATGTTCACCCGTTCGATCCCGCTTATCTTTCCCGCCGCGCTCGCCTTGGGCGCGCCGCTTGCCGCTCAATCGCTTCCAGGCGTTTCCGACGAGGAGACGGTGATCGACGTCGGTGCGCGCGGCCTTTCGCAAGTGCTGTTCGGCAAGGGCGACGTCATGTTCGTGCGAAACAACAATCGCTGGTTTCGCGTGGCGCTCAACCATGGGTGCACCAAAGGCAACTTCACCCGGCAGGACCCGGTATCGTTCGACACGTTGCCGAACAACCGCATCGACAAGCTGACGGTCATACGCTTTCCGCGTACGAGCCGCAGTTGCAGCATCGAAAGCATCCGCGCGAGCGAGGCACCGCCGATGATCGACAGCAAATCGCGCGTGCCGATCGATTGATCCGCCGCGCCCGCTGGCCTAGGCGGGCGGTGTGAATGGCTGGCTGATCCTCGACAAACCTTTGGGACTGGGTTCCACGCAAGGCGTGAGCGCGGTGAAACGCGCGCTGACGGCAGGGGGCTATGCCAAGTGCAAGGTGGGCCATGGAGGCACGCTCGATCCGCTGGCGACCGGCGTGCTGCCGATCGCGCTGGGCGAGGCGACCAAGCTGGCTGGACGTATGCTGGATGCCAGCAAGGTCTACGCCTTCACCATCGGTTTCGGCTCAGAGACCGAGACGCTGGATGCGGAAGGGGAGGTGAGCGCGACCAGTGACGTGCGCCCGACTTTTGCCGAGATCGAGGCGGTGCTGCCGCGGTTCACCGGGCCGATCGAGCAGATTCCACCGAAATATTCCGCGCTGAAGATCGACGGAAAACGCGCTTATGATCTGGCGCGCGCGGGTGTCGAGGTGGAGATGAAGACGCGGCGCGTGACCATCGAATCTTTGACCGTAAGTCCTGAGCCTGTCGATGGACGTCTTTCGGACGAGAACCGGGCTTCGACAAGCTCAGCCCTCACGGAGGATGGATCGAGCGAGGATAGGAGAGTGCTGGAATCGATCACCCTCCTCGCCCACGTTTCCAAGGGCACCTACATTCGCTCGCTCGCCCGCGATATCGCGCGCGCCCTTGATACGGTGGGCCACGTCACCATGTTAAGGAGGCTGCGCGCAGGTCCCTTCGCGCTGGATTCCGCGATTTCACTGGACAGGCTGGCCGAACTCGGCCAAGGGGCCGCGCTTGAGGAAGCACTCTTGCCGATCGAGGCGGGGCTGGACGACATCCCGGCTCTCACCCTCACCCCCGGAGAGGCAGAGGCGGTCCGCCAGGGCCGTTTTCTATCCGGGATCGCCGCAGACGACGGTTTGACATGGGCGCGGGGGCCGGATGGCATTCCCGTTGCGCTGGTACAGATCGAAGGCGGAGAGCTCCGCATCGTCCGCGGTTTCAATCTATGATGTTCGAAGGAAGAAAATACACATGTCGATCTCTGCAGAACGCAAGCAGGAAGTCATCAAGGACAACGCCCGCGAAAAGGGCGATACCGGTTCCCCCGAAGTGCAGATCGCGATCCTGACGGAGCGCATCAACAATCTGACCGATCACTTCAAGAGCAACCACAAGGACAACCATTCGCGTCGCGGCCTTCTGGCCATGGTCAACAAGCGTCGCAGCCTGCTGGACTATCTCCGCAAGAAGGACGACCAGCGCTACGCCGATCTGATCAAGAAGCTCGGTCTGCGTAAGTAAGACTACAAGACGGCTCCGCGATGCGGGGCCGTTTTCGTTTATTCCCGAACGAATGGGATGAACGGGGCTCTCCGCAATGAGGCGGATGGCCAAATAGGGGCGTATCAAGGCCCCGATCCGATCCGTACCGGACCCGTGCGGAACAAGAGGCCCCTTCGCGCAATAGGGCGGAAGGGTTCATAAGGAAAATTTATGTTCGATACGAAAAAAGTAGAGCTGGAATGGGGCGGAAAGACCCTCACTCTGGAAACCGGCCGCATCGCCCGTCAGGCAGACGGCGCCGTGCTGGCAACTTACGGCGATACCGTGGTGCTGTGCGCCGTGACCGCCGCCAAGTCGGTGCGCGAAGGGCAGGACTTCTTCCCGCTCACCGTCCACTATCAGGAAAAGTTCTCGGCAGCCGGTCGCATCCCGGGCGGCTTTTTCAAGCGCGAAGGCCGCGCCACGGAAAAGGAGACGCTGACCAGCCGTCTCATCGACCGTCCGGTGCGCCCGCTGTTCCCCGAAGGTTTCTACAACGAAATCAACGTGATCTGTCAGGTCCTGTCTTATGATGGCGAGACCGAGCCCGATATCCTGGCGATGATCGCTTCCTCGGCTGCGCTGACCATTTCCGGCGTGCCTTTCATGGGCCCGATCGGCGGCGCGCGCGTCGGCTATCAGGACGGCGAATATCAGCTGAACCCGAGCATCGCGTCCACCAAGGAAGAAGGCGAACTGGACCTCGTTGTTGCCGCCACCGGCGATGCCGTGATGATGGTGGAATCCGAAGCCAAGGAGCTTTCGGAAGACATCATGCTTGGCGCCGTCATGTTCGCGCATGAGAACATCAAACCGGTCATCAACGCGATCATCGACCTGGCCGAGAAGGCTGCGAAGGAGCCTTGGGAGCTGAAGAGCACCGATGGCAATGACGCGATCAAGGAAGAGCTGCGCGGCATCGTCGGCGACGATATCGCCGCTGCCTACAAGCTGACCGACAAGTCGGAGCGCTCCGCCGCCCTCAATACGGCGCGCGACAAGGCGAAGGCGCATTATGCGGAGGCCGACGGCCAGACGCAGATGACCGCCGGCAAGATGGTCAAGAAGCTGGAAGCCGAGATCGTTCGCGGCGCCATCCTGAAGGACGGCAGCCGTATCGACGGCCGCAAGACCACCGAGATCCGTCCGATCGAGGCGATGGTGCACTTCCTGCCCCGCGCGCATGGTTCGGCGCTGTTCACCCGCGGTGAAACGCAGGCGATCTGCACCACCACGCTGGGCACGAAGGATGCCGAGCAGATGATCGACGGTCTGGAAGGGCTCAGCTATGAGCGCTTCATGCTGCACTATAACTTCCCGCCCTATTCGGTCGGCGAAGTGGGCCGCTTCGGCTTCACCAGCCGCCGCGAGACCGGCCACGGCAAGCTTGCCTGGCGCGCGCTGCACCCGGTGCTGCCGAGCATGGACGAGTTCCCCTACACGATCCGCGTTCTCTCGGACATCACCGAGTCCAACGGTTCGTCCTCGATGGCGACCGTTTGCGGCGGCTCGCTGGCCATGATGGACGCGGGCGTGCCGCTGAAGCGCCCCGTTTCCGGCATCGCCATGGGCCTCATCCTGGAAGGCGAGGACTTCACTGTCCTGTCCGACATCCTGGGTGACGAGGACCATCTGGGTGACATGGACTTCAAGGTGGCCGGTACGGAAGAGGGCATCACCTCGCTCCAGATGGACATCAAGGTCGCCGGCATTACCGAGGAGATCATGAAAACCGCCCTCGCGCAGGCGAAGGACGGCCGTGCCCATATCCTCGGCAAGATGAACGAAGCACTTGGCGGCACCCGTCAGGAACTGTCAGATTACGCTCCGCGGATCGAGACGATGCAGATCGACAAGACCAAGATCCGCGACGTCATCGGCACCGGCGGTAAGGTGATCCGCGAAATCGTGGCGGAAACCGGCGCGAAGGTGGACATCGATGACGACGGCGTCATCAAGATCTCGTCCTCCGACATCAGCCAGATCGAAGCCGCGAAGAAGTGGATCGAAGGCATCGTAGAAGAAGCCGAAGTCGGCAAGATCTACACCGGCAAGGTCGTCAACCTCGTTGATTTCGGTGCGTTCGTGAACTTCATGGGCGGCAAGGACGGTCTCGTCCACGTCTCCGAGATCAAGAACGAGCGCGTGGAAAAGGTCTCCGACGAGCTGTCCGAAGGGCAGGAAGTCAAGGTCAAGGTGCTCGAGATCGATCAGCGCGGCAAGGTTCGCCTGTCGATGCGCGTCGTCGATCAGGAAACCGGCGAAGAGTTGGAAGATACCCGTCCGGCGCGCGAACCGCGCGGCGACCGGGGTGATCGCAAGCCGCGCGGAGACCGTGACGGCGGCGGACGCGGCGAAGGTGGTCGCGGCCGGGGCCGTGGACGCGGTCGCGGTGGACGCGACGGCGGCAAGGACGATGGCGACAAGGGTGATGCCGCTGGCCTTCCCGACTTCATCACCAACGACTGATCGTCGTCCGATCATGAAGTAACGAAGGGGTGCCGGAGCGATCCGGCGCCCTTTTCTTTTGGCCGCAAGCAAGCGCGTGGCGCTCTATCCGCCTTATACCCTTAATCCGCGATACAGGCGCGCGCGCTTACGGCTTGGCGCGGGAAGCTCGGCAGGCTAGGGAACAGCGCCATGACACGCATCATTCTTCGTACCGGCGCGATCGCGCTTTCGACCGTCCTTCTGGCTGGTTGCTCCACGCTGGGCATCGGCGGAAACAAGACGGGCGCGGACACCGCTTATGTCGCGCGCGATGTGGGCACGCTGTACAACGCCGCGAAGGACCGGCTCGACAAGCGCCAGTACAAGGTTGCCGCCGCCCTGTTCGATGAGGTGGAGCGCCAGCATCCCTATTCGCCCTGGGCCCGCCGCGCGCAGCTGATGAGCGCGTTCAGCTATTATATGGATGCCGACTATCCCAAAGCGATCGAGAGCGCGCAGCGCTTCCTTGCGATCCATCCGGGCAACAAAGACGCGGCCTATGCCTATTATCTGATCGGCGTCAGCCACTATGAGCAGATCGCCGATGTCCGCCGCGACCAGAGCACGACCGAGCAGGCTCTCGCCGCGCTGGGCGAAGTGCAGCGCCGCTATCCGAACACGCGCTATGCCGCCGATGCCGCGCTGAAGATCGATCTGGTGAACGATCACCTGGCCGGCAAGGAAATGGAGATCGGCCGCTTCTATGAGCGCCGCAACCAGTGGCTTGCTGCCACGCTGCGCTTCCGCGAAGTGGTCGACAATTATCAGACGACCACGCACGCGCCCGAAGCGCTGTACCGCCTAGTCGAATCCTATCTGTCGCTCGGTATTCCGGAGGAGGCGAAGAAGGCCGCCGCCGTGCTCGGCGCGAACTATCCGGGCAGCAAATGGTATAGCCGCGCCTATGATCTGATGCAGGACAAGGCGCCCAATTACGTCTGATCGGAACGGGAATGCGGACGGATCGCACGGCATTCGTTCGCCTTCTATTCCCCTTGCGCCGCTAAGCCGTTAGAGGCGGGCTTATGCTCACCGGGCTTTCCATCCGCGACGTCGTGCTGATCGAGGCACTCGACCTGGAGTTCGCAGGCGGCCTCAGCGTGCTCACCGGAGAGACCGGCGCAGGTAAGTCCATCCTGCTCGATTCGCTGGGCCTCGCGCTCGGTGCCCGTGCCGACAGCGGCTTGGTGCGCCAGGGGGCCGAACGCGCCAAGGTTACTGCCAGCTTCGCCGCCCCGGAAGCCGGATCGCCGCTCGCCCTGCTGCTGGCAGAGAACGAGATCGAGCATGAGCCGGGCGAACCGCTGGTCATCCGGCGCACGGTGAAGGCCGACGGCGGCAGCCGTGCGCATCTTGCCGATCAACCGGTGAGCGCCGCGCTGCTGCGCGAGGTCGGGCGCTATCTCGTCGAAATCCACGGCCAGCATGACGACCGCGGTTTGCTCAATCCAAAAGGCCACCGCGCGCTGCTCGACGCTTTTGGGCGGTGCGACGGCGGCGCGGTGGCTGCGGCTTGGCGGGACTGGCGCGTGGCGCGCGACCGGCTGGAACAGGCGCGCGCCGAACGCGACGAGGCCGAGCGGGACCGCGAATGGCTCGACCATGCGGTGAGCGAACTGGAAGCGCTCTCGCCCGAAGCGGGTGAGGAACAATCACTGGCCGAAGAACGCGCCTCGATGCAGGCGGGCGAACGCATTGCCGAGGATCTGGACGCAATCCGTGCCGTGTTCGAGGGATCTGACGGCGGCATGGCGCAGCTGCGCGGCGCGGCGCGGCGGCTCGACCGGGTGGCGGAGGGCCACGCGCTGCTCGGGGAAGCGCTGGAATCGCTCGACCGCGCGCTGGCCGAGGCTACCGAGGCGGAAGACAAGTTGAACGATGCGGCCGAAGCGCTGGCGTTCGATCCTGCCCGGCTGGACGCGGTGGAGACGCGGCTGTTCGATCTGCGCGCCATCGCCCGCAAGCATCAGGTGGAGCCGGATGCGCTCCCTGCGCTGCTCGAACAGCTTGCCGCCCGGCTCGATGCGCTGGAGGGCGGGGCGGACAGCATCGCGAAGCTGGAGGCGGCGGAGACGGCCGCGGCGGCTACCTATTCAGAAGCTGCCGACGCGCTGAGCACCCGTCGCTGCGAGGCGGGCGAGCGGCTCGATGCCGCGGTGGCGGGCGAGCTTGCGCCTCTGAAGCTGGATGCCGCGCGTTTTCGGACATCGGTCGAGGACCTGCCGGAAGAGCAATGGGGCGGGCGCGGCAAGGACCGCATCGAATTTCTCATCAGCACCAACCCCGGCGCGCCCTTCGCGCCGCTCGCCAAGATCGCTTCCGGCGGCGAGCTGTCGCGCTTCATTCTGGCGCTGAAGGTGGCGCTTGCCGAAGAGGGCGGGGCGGAGACGATCATTTTCGACGAAATCGACCGCGGCGTGGGCGGCGCGGTGGCCTCCGCGATCGGCGAGCGTCTGAGCCGCCTGTCCGCCAGCCGCCAACTCCTTGCCGTCACCCACAGCCCGCAGGTCGCCGCGACCGGCGCGCACCATTTCTTCATCGCCAAGTCCTCCGACGGCACCGTGACGCGCACGGGCGTGCACCAGCTGGACAGTTCTGAACGCCGCCAGGAAATCGCCCGCATGCTCTCCGGCGCCGAAGTGACGGACGAGGCGAGGGCGCAGGCGGATCGATTGCTGGAAGTCTAGTCCGACAGCGGCAATTTTCCTGTCCTATCGGCAACTGCATGGGCTAATCTTGGCGGCATGACCTTCGCTATTTTTTCGCGCGCCCCTACCCAGCATTCGCCATCGCTTGCGGAAGCCAAAGGGCCCCCCCCGTATGCGGACCCTTGCGACCTTTCAGCAAGATTGTTGCGCGATGGCGCCAAGTCGAATGGGGCGAAGGCATGAGCGATCTGCCCGAATCGGAAGCCGAGGCCGCCAACGAGCTGATGCGGCTGGCGAAGGAGATCGCGAAGCATAACCGGCTCTATCACGCCGAGGATTCGCCGGAGATTTCGGACGCGGACTATGATGCGCTGGTGAAGCGCAACAACGCCATTGAGGCGGCGTTTCCGAATCTGGTGCGGCCGGATAGCCCGAACAGGCAGGTCGGTGCCGCGGTGGCGGGATCTCCGCTGAGCAAGGTGCGGCACGAGGTGCGGCTCTATTCGCTGGACAACGGATTTTCCGATGAGGACATCGCGGACTTTGTAGCGCGGGTGCGTCGGTTTCTCAGCCTATCGGAAGACGAGCCGCTCTGCCTGACGGCGGAGGACAAGATCGACGGGCTGTCGCTCTCGATCCGTTATGAAGACCGCAAGCTCGTCCGCGCCGCCACGCGAGGGGACGGGCAGGTCGGCGAGGATGTGACGCCCAATGCGCTGACGATCGCGGACATTCCGCAGGCGCTCCCAAACGATGCGCCCGAATTGTTCGAGGTGCGCGGCGAAGTTTACATGTCCAAGGACGCCTTTGCCGATCTCAACGCCGCGCAGGAAGCGGCGGGCGAAAAGATCTTCGCCAACCCGCGCAACGCCGCCGCCGGATCGCTGCGGCAGAAGGATGCGCGCGTTACCGAGGCGCGGCCGCTGCGCTTTCTGGCCCATGGCTGGGGCGATCACAGCGCGGTGCCGGGCGACACGCAGACCGATGTGATGAATGCCATCGCCAGTTGGGGCTTTCCGCTTTCCGAACATCTCAAACGCTTCGCCGATGTCTCGGAGCTTCTCGAACATTATCGCAGCATCGAGGCGCAACGCGCTGATATGCCTTATGATATCGACGGCGTGGTCTACAAGGTGGACCGGCTGGACTGGCAGCAACGTCTGGGCTTCGTCGCCAAAGCGCCACGCTGGGCCATCGCGCACAAATTCCCCGCCGAGAAGGCGGAAACGACGCTGGAGGCGATCGACATCCAGGTCGGGCGCACCGGAAAGCTGACGCCGGTCGGGCGGTTGAAGCCAGTGACGGTCGGCGGTGTGGTCGTCTCCAACGTCACGCTGCATAATCGGGACGAGATCGAGCGGCTGGGCGTGCGCCCCGGCGACCGCGTGCGCATCCAGCGCGCGGGCGATGTCATCCCGCAGGTTGTCGAGAACCTGACGCGCGAGGAGCAGCGTCCCGTCTTTCACTTCCCCGAAACTTGCCCCGAATGCGGGTCCGAGGCGGTGGCCGAGGAAGGCGAGGTCGATGTGCGCTGCACGGGCGGGCTGATCTGCCCGGCGCAGCGCTATCAGCGGCTCATCCACTTCGTCTCGCGCGGCGCGCTCGACATCGACGGGCTGGGCGAAAAGAGCATCGCGGAATTTCTGGAAGCCGGGCTGATCCACAGCCCCGCCGATATCTTTCGCCTGAGCAAACACCGCGCTGACATATTGGCGCGCGAGGGCTGGCAGGAGAAGTCGGTCGACAATCTGGTCGCCGCGATCGAGGCGAAGAGGAAGCCCGATGCTGCGCGGCTGCTATTCGGACTCGGCATCCGCCATGTCGGCTCGGTCACCGCGCGCGACCTGCTGAAAGGTCTCGGGAAGCTCGAAAGACTGCCGGGTAAGGCGCTGGAAATATACGACTACCGTGAGGCCAACCCCCAGATGGAGGCCGAGAGCGACGGCAAATACAAGTCGCGCATGGACGAAAAAGTGAAAAGCATTCTTGAGGTGCAGACAGACGGGATCGGTGTCGCCGTCGGCTTCGCGCTGGCCGACTTCTTCCATGAGAAGCACAATCGCGACGCGTGGGACGATTTGATGCGAGAGGTCGATCCCGAACCCTTCGTGGTGGAAACCCGCGAAAGCGAGGTCGCAGGCAAAACGGTGGTGTTCACCGGCAAACTGGAGACGATGAGCCGCGACGAAGCCAAAGCGCAGGCTGAACGGCTGGGCGCCAAGGCGGCAGGTTCGGTCAGCGCCAAGACCGATCTGCTGGTGGCAGGGCCGGGCGCGGGATCGAAGATGAAGAAGGCGCAGGAGCTCGGAATCGAAGTGATCGACGAGGCCGGATGGGCGGCGATCGTCGAGCGGGCGGGGTGAGTCATAATCGACGTCATTGCGAGCGCAGCGAAGCAATCCAGGGCGGCTTCAGTGCTGCGGCCGCTCTGGATTGCCGCGTCGCCTCCGGCTCCTCGCAATGACGTAGGATTGTCCGTTCGGCCGGAGCCCGTCAAACGGTCGTCCTACCGCTGCAAAACCATTAAAAAACAATGCGGTGCTTCGAAAAGTTCTGCAAGGGCGGGCTTCAGTTCCTTGGTGGAAACCAGCGCATGACGCCGCCCGCGATCGGCGTCCAGATGCCCACCCGAACGCCCGCCTCTCGCAGCATGCGGCCAGTCCAGCTGTTGCAGCTATTGAGCGCGCTGTAGCGCCCGTGCGCGGCGTAGAAGGCGTCGGCGGGGCCATAACCGAAACTGGGGACCGCGCGGCCGTCCGGACCGGTTTCAAATTGCGCGCGGACCGCTGCGGCGAGACGAAAATATTGCTCGTCGGTTAGCGTCACGCGGCGGCGATAAGGCTGCGGACCCGGCCGATAGAGGAAATCGACATGCATCAGCGTCTCGTCCGATCCCGTGGCTGCGTTCCAGGCGATGGCGGGGGTCAAGTCCGCCCAGGTCTCGGTCTCCCGGTAGAAGCGCGCCTCGCCCCAGGCGATCAGGACATGGGTGCTGTAATAGCGCGGATCGCGAATGTCGGAGGGGCGCAGCAGATCGCGCCAGTCGGCGACGTCGTTTGCCATCGGCATGATGATGCCGGTGTGGACGCCGTTCGTCTCCACCCAGATGGTGATGCCGTTTTCGGGCTCCCGCCAGCCCGGATTGGCGGCGACGAGCGATCCGGCCAGCGCGGCAGCGAAATAGAGACCGATTGCCAGCAGCAGCCAGCCGATCAGGGCCCTGATCGCGCGCCCGGGAGCCGAACGCGTGCCTGTTTCGTTTTTCGGGCTCATCATGCTAGGATCGTCGCATGAACGCAGAAAGTCACGTCTTCGAAACGCCGCCCGAGGGCGCCGCGCCCGATTGGACCATTCCGCAGGGCTGGGATGCCTATACGGCGGAAGAGCATGCCACCTGGGACAAGCTGTTCGCTCGCCAGCGCGAAATGCTGCCGGGGCGCGCCTCGGCCGAGTTTCTGAAAGGGCTCGACGTGCTGCAGCTTTCGAAGCCTGGCATTCCCGATTTCGACGAGCTGAACGAGCGTCTGATGAACGCCACAGGCTGGAAAGTGGTGGCGGTGCCCGGCCTGGTGCCGGACGATGTGTTCTTCGATCATCTCGCCAACCGCCGCTTCGTTTCGGGCAATTTCATCCGCCGGCCGGATCAGCTCGATTATCTGCAAGAGCCAGATATTTTTCATGACGTGTTCGGGCATGTCCCGATGCTCGCCGATCCCACCTTTGCCGACTATATGGCGGCCTATGGCCGGGGCGGGAAGCGCGCGCTGGAACTGGGCGCGCTGGAGAAGCTGGCGCGGCTCTATTGGTATACGGTGGAGTTCGGGCTGGTGCGCGAAGATGACGGCCTGCGCATTTATGGCGCTGGCATCGTCTCCAGCTATGGCGAGAGCGAGTTCGCGCTGGACAGCGACAGCCCGAACCGCATCGGTTTCGATCTGGAGCGGGTGATGCGGACCAAATATCGCATTGACGATTATCAGCAGAATTATTTCGTGATCGATAGCTTCGAGAGTTTGCTGAAAACCACCGTCGAGACCGATTTCGCGCCGGTGTACGAACGGCTGGCGGACAAGCCGACGATCGAGGTGGCCGAGCTGGTGGAGGGCGACGACGTTCTCACCAACGGCACGCAGTCCTACGCCATGGCGAAGGAGCTGGAAGCCGCGCGCGACGCCTGATCTACCACTCGCCGGTGCCGGTAGGCGCCTCCCGCGCGCCGCGGGCCTTGCGGCGGAAACCGTGGCGACGGCGTTTTTTCAGAACGAGCGTGGGCCAGTTTTCACGCTCGCGTCGTTCCGCCAGCCTGTAGCCCTGACGGCGATAGGCGGCAGCCACGCGGTCCGCCTGATCGCTCATCAGTCCGGCGAGGACCAGCGTGCCGCCCTCCGCCTGGATCGCAGCGAGATCGGGGGCGAGCGCGATCAGCGGGCCGGCAAGGATGTTGGCAATCACGAGATCATAGGGCGCACGCCGCCGGATCAGCGGATGATCGGCGCCCGGCGCGGTAAGCAGCGTCATGTCGCCGGCAGCGCGGCCGGTGGCAATGCCGTTAAGTTCAGCGAATTCGGCAGCAAGTTCGACCGCGACCGGATCGATATCGCTCGCCACGATCCGCGCGCGCGGCCAGAGATGCGCGGCGGCGAAAGCGAGCAGGCCTGTGCCGGTTCCGATATCGGCGACGCGCGAAAAACGTGCGCCGGAGCTGCACAGATCGTCGAGTGCGGACAGGCAGCCGAAGGTGGTCGGGTGATGCCCGGTCCCGAACGCGCGGCTGGCGTCGATACGAAGGTCGATCAGCGAAGGATCGTCCGGCGGCGCCTCACCGCTCAAGCGCACATAGAAGCGCCCCACGGTGAACGGATCGAGGCCGGACTGGCTGGCGGTGACCCAGTCTTCATCGCCCAGTTGCTCGATCTCGGCCTCGGCATCTCCTGCGCTGGGGATCAGCGCGCGGATCGCATCGGCGGCGTGCGCGTCCGGCTCTTCCTCAAAATAGGCCTCCACGATCCACTCGCTGCTGTCTTCCGCGCGCTCGCGCGTCACCAGCACCGGCGAGGGATCGACATCGAGGAACGCCGCGACATCGCCCTCCAGCGCTTCCGCTTCGGCGCGGGTACAGGGCAGGGATAGCTTATAACTGGCCATGATCGGATCAGCGAACGAAGCTTGCGCCGTTCGCGTCGATGACCGCGCCGGTCATGGACGGCGGCGCGTCGACAGCGCAGAATTTCACGATTTCGGCAATTTCTGATGTTTCGGCGACGCGGCCGAGCGGGATGTCCTTCAGAAGCTCCGGCCCGCCACGACTGGCGAGATAGTCCTGGGCCATGCCGGTCATGGTGAAACCGGGGCAGATGGAAAAGGCAAGAATTCCATCGGTACCATAGCCCCGCGCGATCGATTTGGTCATCGCCACCATTCCGGCCTTAGACGCGGCATAATGCCAATGGGCCGGGCTGTCGCCGCGATAGGCCGCGCGGCTGGCGACATTGACGATGCGCCCGCCACGCCCGGTTTCCTGCCAATGGCGAACGGCATAGCGGCACAGCTCCGCGGAGGCGGTGAGGTTGATCCGCATTGTCTGCTCCCATCCGTCGAGCCATTCAATGTCAGAACGATCGATCGGATTGGGTTCAAAGATACCGGCGTTGTTGACGAGGACGTCGATGCGCCCGTCTAGCCTCTCCAGCGCAGCGTTCCAGAGAGCCTCGGCGGCGCCGGGCAGGGAAAGGTCCGCGCCGATCAGGTTGCCGCGCGCGCTGCTGGCGTGACCGACGATGCGCGTGCCTGCGATATCGAGGGTCTCGAAGATCGCTTTGCCGATGCCGCGGCTCGCGCCGGTGAGAAGGATGTGTGACTGCTTTTCCATGTCCGCCACTTAGGCGGGCCGGACGAGAAGGAAAAGGGCGCGGCGGATTTAGGCCACAGCACTGTCCCGCGCGGTTCAGCCCTGTGCGAAACGCATCACGAAATCGTCTGCGGCCCCATCGAGCTGCGAAAGGTGGCGATCCATTTCGGAGAAGGCCTGGCTCACCCGGTCAATCTCATCAGTCACATTTTCGCTGTCCCGGCGGATCGAAGCGATGGTGCTGGACATCGAATCGGCGGCCAGCGCGGTCTCGTCGACGGCGCTGGTGATCATAGTCACCGTCTGCGCCTGCATTTCCATGGCCTGACGGATGCGCTCTGCCGAGGATTTTACCTCGCCCACCGTTGAGCGGATCGAACCGTTCATTTCGACGGTGCGCGAGGTGGCGGTCTGGATAGCGCTGATTTTCTTGTCGATCTCATCGGTGGCCTTGGCGGTCTGGTTGGCCAGGCTCTTCACCTCTTGCGCTACCACCGCGAAACCGCGTCCAGCCTCGCCCGCACGTGCTGCCTCGATGGTGGCGTTGAGCGCAAGGAGATTGGTCTGCCCGGCAATATCGCGGATCAGGCCGAGGATCGATTCGATCGATTGTGTATGGGCCGAAAGCTCGGCACTGACATTCACAGCATCTTCGGATTGCTGGGCAGCGCGCGAGGTAATCTCCACGGATTGTTCCACCTCTTCGCGCGCCTCTTCGATCGCCCGGATCAGGCCGGCGGCGGTCTGTGCCGCTTCGCGCATCGCGACGGCAGACTGTTCGGACGCCGCAGCTACTTCGGACGATTTACCGAGCATGGAATGGGCCGAGTTCTTTGCTTGAGAAGCGGTGCCGATCACATTCTTGCTATAATCACCTGCCTGCCGCACGGTCGATTCGACCTGTTCCCGGAACAGGGACAGCATTCGGGCCTGTTCGTTGTTTTGTTCGATCGTCCGCGCGGCATGGCCGAAGCTGGCAACAACCTCAAACTCCATGCTGCTCAACAGATAAAGGGTATAAGCCGCCCGGGAAAAGCGGTCTATGTCTCCTCCGCAGCCATTTTTCACAACGTCGAGCACGCAGCGATGAGCTGCCGTCATTCCCGCAGAAATTCTGATCGGGTCGATGGAACTACTGACAGCGTGGACCACATATTGGCGCAGAAAGCCAACCCAACCGGGCTCAAACGGGCCACTATATTTTGACCTGATGTGGCCGATGATGAAAGAAATCAGCTCGTCCTTCCGCTCCTCGGAAAGCCCGGCTGCTACCGGATTGTCGAGCCGGAATTCTTCCCAGAACGCCGCGGCGGCGGCGCGTTCGTGCCCTTGGATCAGGCTCCAGATATCCTTCGCGTCCTCAGCAAGCCGGGCGTCCGATCCCAGCCTTACCAATCTGGAAACCAAAGAATTCTGCAGCTCGTCGAGATGAACATTACCAGTGTTTTTCAACAATTTTCAATCCTTCGGAGCAGCCGGCCGATCGCTCGGCATTCGCGTGATGCGGCCATATCTCTATATTGGTAAACATGCCGCTAACGGTGCCAAAACCGCGCGCGCCAGGTTGCATCGGCCTGCGGTTCGGCTAGAAGGCGGGCCAAATTACAGCTTGTCTCTTGAAGGAGCCTTTATGGCCGGGGCCAATCGTCCGCTCTCTCCGCATCTACAGATTTGGAAATGGGGACCGCACATGGCGGCCTCGATCGCGCATCGCGCGACGGGGACGATCCTCGCGCTCGTCGGCATTCCCACCCTGGTATGGTGGCTGCTGGCTGCCTCGTCCGGTCCGGAAGCCTATCAGACCTTCAGCACCTGGGTGATCGACGCGGGCGATGCCGGCGGCCTGGCCGCGGTCACCACTTTCCTGTTCAAGCTGGCGGCGATCCTGGTCGCCTGGGCGTTCTTTCAGCACATGCTTTCGGGCCTGCGCCATCTGGTGATGGATCTGGGCGCGGGATATGAGTTGAAGGCGAACCGCACCGCCGCGATCCTGACCTTTGTCGGATCGATCCTTCTGACATTGTTGCTCATCGTATTCGTTGCGATGCGCGGGCTGGGGAGCTGAACCATGGGAAATGGTACCGAACTTGGCCGGGTCCGCGGGCTCGGCTCCGCCAAAGAAGGCGCGCATCACTGGATCGGCCAGCGCCTTACCGCGCTTGCCAACCTGCTTCTTCTGCTCTGGTTCGTGGGATCGCTGCTGGCACTTCCTTCGCTCGGCTATCAGACGGTGGCGACATGGCTGTCCTCACCGCTGGTCGCGGTGCCGATGATCCTTCTGGTCATCAGCACCTGCTGGCACCTGCGCCTGGGCCTGCAGGTCTTCATCGAGGATTATGCGCATGAGCCGAGCGCCAAGCTGCCGCTCCTCATCATCCTCAACTTCTACGCGATCGCTGCCGCAGCGCTCGGCACCTTCGCCGTCCTGAAACTAGCCTTTACCGGAGCCGCCGCATAATGGCCGACGACCAGACGACCACCCAGCCTGCCTATCAGATCATCGACCACAGCTATGACGCGGTGGTGGTCGGCGCCGGCGGATCGGGCCTGCGCGCCACCATGGGCAGCGCCGAAGCGGGGCTTCGCACCGCCTGCATCACCAAGGTTTTTCCCACCCGCTCGCACACCGTGGCGGCGCAGGGCGGGATCGCCGCCAGCCTCGGCAATATGGGGCCGGACCACTGGACCTGGCACATGTACGATACCGTGAAGGGATCGGACTGGCTGGGCGATCAGGACGCGATCGAATATCTCTGCCGCGAGGCGCCGGCCGCCGTGTACGAGCTGGAACATGCCGGCGTGCCTTTCAGCCGCACCGACGAGGGCAAGATCTATCAGCGCCCCTTCGGCGGCCACATGCAGAATATGGGCGCGGGCCCGCCGGTGCAGCGCACCTGCGCGGCGGCGGACCGGACCGGCCACGCCATGCTTCATGCGCTCTACCAGCAGAGCCTGAAATATGATGCGGACTTCTTCATCGAATATTTCGCGATCGATCTGATCATGGAAAATGGCGAGTGCCGCGGCGTGATTGCGCTGTGCCTCGAGGATGGATCGATCCACCGTTTCCGCAGCCATGCCGTGGTGCTGGCGACAGGCGGCTGCGGCCGCGTGTTCCAGAGCGCGACGAGCGCGCACACCTGCACCGGCGATGGCGGCGGCATGGTAATGCGTGCCGGCCTGCCGCTGCAGGACATGGAGTTCGTGCAGTTCCATCCCACCGGCATTTACGGCGCGGGCGTGCTCATCACCGAGGGCGCGCGCGGCGAGGGCGGATACCTCACCAATTCCGAGGGCGAGCGCTTCATGGAGCGCTACGCGCCGAGCGCGAAGGACTTGGCCAGCCGCGATGTCGTGTCGCGTTCCATGGCGATGGAAATTCGCGAAGGCCGCGGCGTCGGCAAGGAAGCGGACCACATCTTCCTGCATCTCGACCATATCGATCCCGCCATCCTGGCCGAGCGTCTTCCTGGCATCACCGAAACCGGCAAGATCTTCGCCGGGGTGGACCTGACCAAGAAGCCGCTGCCGGTGGTGCCGACCGTGCACTATAATATGGGCGGCATCCCGACCAATTATCATGGCGAGGTGCTGAACCCGACGGCCGACAACCCCGATCAGATCGTGAAGGGCCTGTATGCGGCGGGCGAGGCGGGCTGCGTTTCGGTGCACGGCGCCAACCGCCTGGGTTCCAACAGCCTCATCGATCTCGTGGTGTTCGGCCGCGCGATCGGCAAGCGTCTTGCCGCGACGATCGAGCTGGGTTCCTCGCACAAACCGCTGCCCAAGGGTTCGGAAGAGTTCGCGTTGGAGCGTCTGGACCATTTCCGCCACGCCAAGGGCGGCTCGCCCACCGCCGATGTGCGCCGCGATATGCAGAAGACCATGCAGACGCATTGCGCCGTGTTCCGCGATACCGAGCTTCTGAACGAAGGGCTCGGCCAGATGGCCAAGGTCAACGCGCGGATGCAGGACATCCATGTGTCGGATCGCTCGCTCATCTGGAACACCGACCTCGTTGAGACGATGGAACTCGACAATCTGATGGCGCAGGCGATGGTGACCATCAAGAGCGCCGCGAACCGCAAGGAAAGCCGCGGCGCGCATAGCCATGAAGATTATCCGGATCGCAACGATGCGGAATGGATGAAGCACACCGTCAGCTGGTATGACGGCTGGGGCGGCAAGCCCAATGGCGCTAACGAAGGCGTCCGCCTCGATTACCGACCGGTCCACGAATATACGCTGACCGACGAGATCGATTATATCGAACCGAAAAAGCGGGTATATTGAGACAACAAGCTGCCGGGCCTGATGGTCCGGCAGTTTTTGTTTGCGCTAGTTCGATCCGCTGTCGTTCAGGCGGAGACACTCACTTGATCGGCGAAGGCGCTGGCAGCGATCGACAGGCTCTTCTTGCGCGCTTCATGATCGAAGATCGAGCTGGTGAGGATCAGTTCGTCCGCCTGCGTGCGATCGGTGAACTTCGCCATCTTTTCGCCCACCTGCTGCGCGGTGCCGGTTGCTGTGGCAGACAGAACCCCATCCAGCATTTGGCGATACTGCGGCGGCAGGCTGTCGCGATAGCCTGCGACCGGCGGCTTCAGGCGGCCTGGATTGCCGGAGCGTAGCGCCACGAAGCTTTGCTGCATGGAGCTTGCCAGCAGCTCCGCCTCAGCCTCACTATCGGCGGCGAAGACGTTGAAGCCGCACATCGCATAGGGCTTGTCGAGCACGGCGGAAGGCTCGAACCGGTGGCGATAGATCTCGAGTGCTTCGTCCAGCGCGGCCGGCGCGAAGTGACTGGCAAAGGCATAAGGCAGGCCGAGCGCGGCGGCGAGCTGCGCGCCGAAAAGGCTGGAGCCGAGAATGTAAATCTGCACATCGGCACCTGCGCCCGGCGTGGCGCGAATGCCGGTCTGGCCGTCATCGGCGAAATAGCTTTGAAGCTCCAGCACATCGCGCGGGAAGGCGTTGGGATCGCTGTCCAGCGTGCGGCGCAGCGCGGCGGCAACCCGTCCGTCCGATCCCGGCGCGCGGCCCAGGCCCAGGTCGATCCGCCCCGGATAAAGGGCATCGAGGGTTCCGAACTGCTCGGCAATCACCATCGGTGCGTGGTTGGGCAGCATGATCCCGCCCGCGCCCACGCGAATGGTCTTGGTAGCGGCCGCGACATGGCCCAGGACGATGCTGGTCGCGGCGCTCGCGATACCTTCCATGCCGTGATGCTCAGCCACCCAGTAGCGGGTAAAGCCAAGGCTTTCGGCATGGGCTGCAAGGTCGGCCGCATTGGCCAGCGACTGCGAAACGCTGCCGCCCTCGGTGACGGGGACGAGATCGAGTAGGGAGAGTTTTGTCATGCCACTGATGTGAGAAGCGCAGCGATTGATTGCAACGCCATCCGGAACCGGCTTGCGCGCGCTCCGTTGCGCCCGCCATGACCGATACCCAGCAATATCCGCTTCTCGCCAATCCTCATGTCCGGCTGACGGGGGCTGTCGACCAGAACATGTACAATCAGTTCCGCAACGCGCTGGAAAATGCGCCTGCCGATGGCAGCATCGTGATCGCGCTGACCACGCTGGGCGGCGATCCGGAAGTGGCGCGCACGATGGGCGACGATATTCGCATGCTGCGCGAATATGACGGGCGCGAACTCCTCTTTCTCGGTCGACAGGCGGTCTATTCCGCCGGCGCGACCTTCATGAGCTATTTCCCGCGCGAACATCGCTTTCTGACGCGCCAAACGCGCCTGATGGTTCACGAGCGGCAGATGAACGCCAGCGTCAATCTGAACGGACCTCTCCGCATGTGCATCGCGCAGCTGAAAGCGAAGCTGCACGAGATCGAACATTCGATCGAGATCGAGGAAGAGGGCTTTCGCGCACTCGCCGAGCAGTCCGACGTCAGTTTCGAGGATATCCGCGAAAAGGCGCCGGAAAACTGGTATATCGAAGCACAGGAAGCCAAACGGCTGGGGCTGGTGCTCGACATTGTCTGATCGTCAGCGTCGGCGCAGCTGATTGCGCCCCAGTTCGTCGATTCCGCTCACGCCCATCAGGCGCATGTCGCGTTCGATTTCGTCCCGCAGCTTGCCGAGGATGCGCTCGACGCCCGGCTGGCCGGCGGCGGCTAGCGCGTAGAGATAGAGCCGTCCGCCCGAGCAGGCATTCGCGCCCGCGGCGATGGCTTTCAGCACATGGGTGCCGCGCCGCACGCCGCCGTCGCAGATGATCTCGATCTTACCCCCCACCGCGTCGGTGATCTCCGCAATTTGGTCGAAGGGCGACCGGCTGCCGTCGAGCTGCCGCCCGCCATGGTTGGACACCATGATCGCATCCGCGCCCATCGCCACGGCCCGCTTGGCATCCGCGACCGACATGATGCCCTTCAGGCAGAAGGTGCCGCCCCATTCGTCGCGGATTTTCTCCGCGGCGCGCCAGTCCATCGTCCGGTCCAGCATGGTGTTGAAATAGTCGGCAACTGAGACCGCAACATTGCTGCCCGCATCGACATGGGTGTCGAGATTGGGGAGGTGGAATTTCTCGCGGAAGACGTAGTTCATCGTCCAGGCGGGGTGCGCGGCGAAGCTGATCGCGCTGCGCGGCGTCAGCTTGGGCGGTGAGGTGAAGCCGGTGCGCAGGCACCGCTCCCGGTTGCCTGCCACGATGGTGTCGACGGTGAGCGCCAGCGCATCGAACTTCGCCGCCTTGCAGCGCTCGATCATCGAACGGTTCAGTCCTTCGTCCTTGTGAACGTAGAGCTGGAACATTTTCGGCGTGGAGACGAGGGCGCCGATCTCCTCGATGCTCACCGTGGCGAGCGAGCTGATGCCGAACCAAGTGCCGAACTTTTCCGCGGCGCGGGCGACGGCGCGCTCGCCTTCCCAATGGAACAACCGCTGCAGGGCAGTGGGCGAGAGGAACAGCGGCATCGCGATGCGCCGGCCCATGAGGGTGATCCCCATGTCGATCTCTTCGCTGCCGGCCAGCACATTGGGGACAAGGTCCACATCGTCGAAGGCGGCGGTGTTGCGCGCTTTGGTGCCCTCATCGTCCGCCGCGCCGTCGATATAATGGAAGACGGGATAGGGAAGGCGGCGTTTGGCGAGCCGCCGGAAGTCCGCGACATTATGGCAATCGGAAAACTTCATGATGTTGCCTCGCTATCCGATCGCGCCGGGCGACGACAATGTCGTCACAGCGACCGCGCGGCAAAGGTATCGCATTGCTGCGGATCGCCGGACTGGAGGCCGCGCTGCAACCAGCGCATGCGTTGTTCGCTCGTCCCGTGCGTGAACATGCTCTCCACCGGGCGGCGGCCCGCCTCCTTCATCAGCGTGTCGTCTCCAATGGCGTGCGCCGCGGTCATGCCTTCCTCGATATCGCCCGGCTCCAGCCTGTCTCGGTTCTGGCCGGCCCAAACGCCCGCATAGCAATCCGCCTGTAGTTCCATGCGCACCTGCAGCGCATTGCCTTCCTCCTGGCTCGCCCGCGCCTGACGCTGTCGTACCTCGTCTGCGACGCCGGTCAGCTTTTGAATGTGATGGCCCATTTCATGCGCGATGACGTAGCGACGCGCGAAGTCTCCGCCTGCGCCCATTTGCTGGTCGAGCTGACGAAAGAAGTCCGTGTCCAGATAGATGCCTTGATCGGTCGGGCAATAGAACGGTCCCATGGCGGACTGCGCGGCGCCGCAGCCGGATTGGCCGCGTTGCGAGTAGAAGACCAGCGTGGGTTGGCGGAAGCCGGGCAGAACCTGTTCCCATGTGTTGTCGAGCGACGACAATGTGTTGCAGGCCTCTTTGCTTACGGCATCGATGTTGCAGGAGCTCTCCAGAGAGGTGCCGCCCCGCTGCGCGCTGCCTGCCGAGCCGCCACCACCGCCGCCCAATTGCAGCCCGCCGCTTGAAAAGATGAAGAAGCCGACAATGGCGATCAGCACGATCGTGCCGCAGCCCAATTTGCGACCCATAAGCAGCGGTAGAAAGCCGAGCAGGCCGCCCAAGCCACCGCCGCCCCCGAAACTCTGTCCGCGCTGGTCACTGACCTGAATGTCGTTGTCGTAATCATCGAGACGCATGACAGAAATCCTTGGGCAGAGGGCCGGATGACGAAGGCTAGCAGATTGTTTCGCGGTGGGAACCATCACACGCCGCCACCGGTTCCTCTATCAAAGGTTTGAAGGTTGGACATGGCGGATATTGAAGCGCAAACGGAACGCAGCAAACGTAGCGCGGGACCGGCGATGCCGCTGCCCGATCAGACGGTATTGCTGCTGCAGGGCGGAGGCGCCCTGGGTAGTTTTCAAGCCGGTGTGTTTCAGGGGTTGAGCGAGCTTTCCATTCCGCTCACCTGCGTTGCGGGCATCTCCATCGGGGCCGTCAACGCCGCGTTGATCGCGGGCAACCCGCCGGAAAAGCGCCTCGAAGCGCTCACCACATTCTGGAACATGGTGTCCGGCGGCATGCCGAATTTCGTGCTGCCCGAGGACAACCGGGTGCGCGAAGGCGCGCACATCGCCGCCGCGGCGACGGTGGCCAGCTTCGGTGTACCCGGCTTCTTCCGCCCGCACTGGGTGCCGCCGGGCTGGTCCCCGGCGGGCAGCGAAGCTTCCATCAGCTATTATGACAGTGCGCCGCTGGCCGAAACGCTCAACAAGCTGGTCGACTGGGATCTGTTGAACGACGGGCCGATGCGCGTTGCTGTGGGCGCGGTGGATATCGAAACCGGCAATTTCCAGTATTTCGATACGCGGAGCGATGACGATCCGGTCCGCATCGATGCGCGGCACATCATGGCGTCCGGCGCGCTGCCGCCGGGCCTGCCGCCGGTGGAAATCGACGGTCGGCATTATTGGGATGGCGGCCTCGTTTCCAACACACCGCTGGGGTACATTCTGGACACGCAGGGCAATGAAGATACGTTGATCTTTCAGGTCGATTTGTTCCCGGCCCGCGGCCAGCTGCCGCGCCGCATGACCGATGTCTGGGCGCGCGAAAAGGATATCCGCTTTTCCAGCCGGACCCGCGCGGTGACCGACCAGTATCTGCGCCTGCGCCAGGATCACGAAGCGATGCGCAAGCTGCTCGACCGACTGCCCGAGGACATGCAGGACGAGCCGGAGGTGAAGGCGCTGCGTGAGCGCGTGGCGGAAAGCGCGGTCAATGTCGTTCAGCTCGTCTATCGGACGCGTGCCTGGGAAACCGGCGCAAAGGATTTTGAATTTTCGCGCAGCACCATGCTCGATCACTGGCACCAAGGGCACGACGCCCTGTGCAGATCGATCGATAAGGGGGACATCCTGGCGCACAATATCGCGGACGGTAAAACCGACGCGTTCGATCTGGTGGATTGAGCGGAGGCGGGCGTTCTTTCCGCATGTCCCGCAATTTGAGTCATAAGAGAAGAAAGGAAATCTCCCATGTTCCTCAAAGGTAAGACCGCTCTCGTCACCGGTTCCACCAGCGGCATTGGCCTCGCTTATGCCAAGGCGCTCGCTGCGGAAGGCGCGAATATCGTCATCAACGGCTTCGGCGATGCCGACGATATCGAGGCGGAGCGCAAGGCGCTGGAAACGCTGAACGGTGCCAAGGCGATCTATTCCGACGCGGACCTGACCAAGCCGGAAAAGATCGAAGAGATGATGAAGCAGGCGGCCGATGAATTCGGCGGCGTCGATATCCTCATCAACAATGCCGGTACGCAGCATGTCGATCCGGTGGAGGAATTTCCGGTCGAAAAGTGGGATCTGATCATCGCGCTCAATCTCAGCGCGGCGTTTCACACCACGCGCCTTGCCGTGCCTTATATGAAGGAGAAGGGCTGGGGCCGCATCATCGCCACCGCGAGTGCGCACAGCAAGGCGGCCTCTCCGTTCAAGACGGCCTATGTCACCGCCAAGCACGGCATCGCCGGTTTCACCAAGACGATCGCCCTAGAACTGGCCCAGCACGGCATCACCGCCAACGCGATCAGCCCCGGCTATGTCTGGACGCCGCTCGTGGAAAACCAGATCCCCGATACGATGAAGGCGCGCAACATGAGCCGCGAGGACGTGATCGAGAAGGTGCTGCTCGAAGGCCAGCCGACCAAGGAGTTCGTCACCCCCGAACAGGTCGCCGCGATCGCGCTGTTCCTGTGCCGGGACGAAGCCGCGCAGGTGACCGGCGCCAACTGGTCCGTCGACGGCGGCTGGACGGCGGAGTGATCGATATCAATCGATCCGATCACTCTGTCTGACAAAGCCATATCGTTTCATTCGATCAATGGCGCGACCTATAAAGGATCATAACTGAGCGAAAAGCAGAGAGGAATATTCCCATGGATATGAAGACAGGCGAGATGAGCGGCGGCGGATGCCCCTTTCACGGTGATGGCGGCGTTCGCGGGCTGCTGGGACGGCAGAACCGCGATTGGTGGCCGGACGCGCTGCAGCTGGAAATCCTGCATCAGGGCGGCAAGTCGCCCGATCCGATGGGTGAAGACTTCGATTATGTCGAAGCTTTCAAGCAGCTCGATTATGATGCGCTGAAGAAGGACCTCCATGCACTGATGACCGACAGCCAGCCCTGGTGGCCGGCCGATTACGGCCATTACGGTCCGTTCTTCATCCGCATGGCCTGGCACGCTGCGGGCACTTATCGCACCGCGGACGGCCGCGGCGGCTCCAACAGCGGTCAGCAGCGCTTTGCGCCGCTCAACAGCTGGCCGGACAACGCCAATCTGGACAAGGCGCGCCGCCTGCTGTGGCCGATCAAGCAGAAATACGGCAAGCATATCAGCTGGGCCGATCTGCTGATCCTGACCGGCAATGTCGCGATCGAATCCATGGGCGGCCCGGTGTTCGGCTTCGGCGGCGGCCGCAAGGACGTGTTCGAGCCCGAGACGGACGTCTATTGGGGCACCGAGGAAGAGTGGGTTAACACAGGCGCCGAAACGCGCATCCAGCCCGACAAGGAAATGGCGCTGGAGAATCCGCTCGCGGCGATCCAGATGGGTCTTATCTACGTCAATCCCGAAGGCCCGGGCGGTGAGCCCGATCCGATGGGTTCTGCCCGCGATATCCGCGAAACCTTTGCCCGCATGGCGATGAACGACGAGGAAACCGTCGCGCTGACCGCAGGCGGCCACACCTTCGGCAAATGCCACGGCGCGGGCGATGCCAGCCTGGTCGGCGCGGAGCCGGAGGGTGCGGACGTCGCATTCCAGGGCCTCGGCTGGACCAGCGGCTTCGAGAGCGGCATGGGTGAGCACACCATCACCTCCGGCCTCGAAGGTGCGTGGACGCCGACGCCGATCCAGTGGGACATGGGCTATTTCGACAATCTGCTCGATCACGAATATGAGCTGGTGAAGAGCCCCGCCGGTGCGCAGCAGTGGCAGCCCAAGGGCAATCCGGAAGAAACGCAGGCCCCCGATGCCCACCGCGAGGGCAAAAAGGTGCCGACCATGATGACCACCGCCGACATGGCGATGAAGGTCGATCCGGAATATCGCAAGATCATGGAGAAATTCCGGGCCGATCCGGACTATTTCGCCGATGCCTTTGCCCGCGCATGGTTCAAGCTGACCCACCGCGATATGGGGCCGAAGGTCCGCTATCATGGGCCGGAAGTGCCGTCGGAAGATCTGATCTGGCAGGATCCGATTCCCGCCGGCAGCACGCCCGCGGACGGCGATGTCTCGGACTTCAAATCGAAGATTCTGAATAGCGGCCTTTCGGTATCCGAGCTCGTTCGCGCCGCTTGGGCGTCTGCCTCCACCTATCGCAAGTCGGACCATCGCGGCGGTGCCAATGGTGCCCGCGTCCGGCTGGCTCCGCAGAAGGACTGGGCGGTCAACGATCCGAGCGAGCTGTCGAAGACGCTCGCCAAGATCGATGAGCTGCGCGGCAGCCTTTCCATGGCCGATGCCATCGTGCTGGCCGGCACCGCGGCGGTGGAGAAGGCGGCGAAGGATGCCGGTTTCGACGTCACCGTGCCGTTCCTCGGTGGCCGCGGCGATGCGACCGACGAGCAGACCGATGCCGAAAGCTTCGAGCCGCTCGAGCCCAAGGCGGACGGTTTCCGCAATTATCTGTCGACCAAGATGAGCGTGAAGACCGAAGAGTTGATGCTCGACCGGGCTCAGTTGCTCGGTCTGTCGGCGCCGGAAATGACGGTGCTGCTCGGCGGCCTGCGCGTCCTTGGCGCGAACCAGGGCGGCAGCAAGCACGGCGTGTTCACGGACCGTGTAGGCCAGCTGACCAACGACTTCTTCGTCAACCTGCTCGACATGAAGACCGCCTGGAAGGTGGTCGACGAGAGCGGCGATGAGGAGTTCATCGGCTCCGATCGCGAAACCGACAAGGAGAAGTGGCGCGCCACGCGCACCGATCTGATCTTCGGTTCGAACTCGCAGCTGCGCGCGATCGCGGAAGTCTATGCGGAGAACGGCAACGAACAGAAGTTCGTGAACGACTTCATCAAAGCATGGACCAAGGTGATGAACGCGGACCGGTTCGATCTGAACTGATCGCCGGAGATTTCCCTCAGACTGGCCCGCTCTCCACATCGGGGGGCGGGCCTTTTTGCAGGTGAGTTAGAGCCCCTCGATGGTCAGATAGACCACGGCCTGAGTGAGCAGAACATAGGCGATCTCCCCGAAAGACATCGGTCCGGTGATCCCGGCGGTGTGGCGGCCCTCCAGATCGGCATAGTTGTAATTCAGGATGCAGTTGCAGCTGAAACTGGGCGGGCGGTCCATCTTCGCCACCTTTTCCGCGAACAGCGCCGGATAATCGCCGATCGGCTTGGCGAAGCGATAGGTAATGCCAGGGAAGACGGGCGCGAAAAATTCCAGCTTGCCCTCTTCTTCGACGATCCGCGCGGTCGCGACGTTGATTTTGGCGCCGTTATAGTCCGCGACCAGCGGTAGGCGCGTATCGATGCCATGTTCTTCGATATAGTCGATCAGGCGGCGTTTCTGCCCGTTGATCCGGGCCTCCCCGGCAGTGAAGCCAAGCGTGTCGAAATGGATCGCATCGCCATCCCCCTGTTCGAACAGATTGACGGTGTCCACCGCAGCCCATGCGTGATCCGGCAAAGCGATGTGCATCACCGCCGCATGCGTATCGGATTTTGTGCCGCTTGCGCCGTCATAGACCTTTGCGGTGTCCAGTCCGACGCGGTCCAGCGCGGTTCCGGCGACCCAGCCCACCACCGGACGATCGAACAGGCCGGGCCAGGTCTGACCGTGCAAGGCGAACATCCCATGCACGTCGCTCTGTGAAGGAAGGTAAAGAAGGGTGAAGCCATTGTCCGGCCCCGATTGCGCGAAGGAAGGCAGGGCCTCGCCGTCCATCAGTTCTTGCCGATGGACGCGCGCCTGCTCTGGCAGGCGGGTCACGAAAATGCGTTCGTGATCCTCCACGCCGCCTTGTTCGGCGCTCATGAAATAGGGGATGGTCCCCGCGATCCAGTTGCCGCGCGGCAGCTGATCGAGCAGCGCTTCTTCAGCCGCCAGGAGCAGCGTGGCCCCGCTTTCGATCATGCGCGCCACCGCCTCCACGCCGAACAGCGATCGATCGGCTTTCAAGGCGTTCATGCGCGTTCTCCATGGAAGATGGTCTGATAATCGGCTGCTGCAAAGCGGATGTTCTTTGTGAAAAACTGGTGCAGCTCGGCCGCCAGATCGTCGATCGAGCCTTCATCCTGCTGATAATCGCTGCGCAGGCGGATCATCAGGATCCGCAAAGCAAGGCATTCATATTTGGGCATCAGGCCACCGCGGATGAGCTGTCTCCAGCGATCATCCGTCGGAGAAACAATGGTGATTGTTGCGCAATCCATCTCGGCTTCCTCTCTTGCTGGGCCCCTTAGCCCAGTCTCCCTAACGAAAGATGCTGCCTCAGCTCGGCGTGGACCGATCGACCTTGGGTCCAGGCTTCGGCGGATCAATTTGCGGCGGCGGGGCGCTATCGCCTCTCGCAGCACTTGCTGCCGGTGGTGGGGGCGGGGGGCCCATCACGGGGCCGGGTGCAGGGGAGGGTGAGGGCGACAGCGCTGGCGCAGAGCTTAGCTGGCTTCCGATCGGTGAACCGTCGATGCCGGTCGGTTCGCCGAACGTGCCATTGTTGTTCATCGTGAAATCGGTCGGCATTTCGGCTGTCATGCGAACCGTGGGCTGAGCGGGCGCAGCGGCTGGAGCGGGTGGAGCACTCGTTACGGCAGGGGCCGGATCTGGTGCCGCGTCCTCGCCCGATGGCAAGGCCAGCGCTACGATCATCGCAAATCCGATCACTCCGCCAAGCAGTTTGATATTTCGGTTCATGCGCGTCTGCTTAGCGCGCTCCGCTTAAGGATCGGTTGAGGCCCGCAAGCCGAGGGACTGGTGGCGGTCGTTTCACCTGCGGAACCTTTATGCTGATTCGTCAGTTTGGCAGGCTGGATTAATGGTCGAGAGGGTTTCGATTATGACTACCGAAGAACGTCGTACCGAGCGGTTTGAAGACGGTTCCACCCACACCACTACCGTGATCGAGCGTGACGGGGCCGAGCCGCGGCGAGGCGGTGGCAGCGGCATCCTGATCGGCGCGATCTTGCTTATCGCGCTCGTCGTGGGCGGTTATTTCCTGATGCAGATGAGCAATAGCGAAACCGCCAAGAATGATGCCATCAGCTCGGCCGCCAGCGATGTAAGCGATGCGGCCAAGAATGTCGGCGATGCGGCGAAGGACGCGGCAGACAATCTCAACAATTAAAATCGCGTTGGGGCGGGTTCTCTGCCCGCCCCAACAGCTGTCGGAATGCGTGACAGACCTGTAAAGTTAACCGACATTTTACTTACCCCCACTGGAATTGCTAGTGTTTTTTGCACTGTTTTCTAAATCGTTTCCTCTTCCGCGTTTGTTCTCGAACTTGAAAATAGCCGCATCGCCAAGCCGCGCTTGGTCGACCTGGCGCGCATAGTGCTCGACAACCTTGTAGGTCTGCCCCGTTATGCTGGCGACCTCGGCAATGGTGCACCCGGCTTCCAAGAGGCTGATAACGGCGTTCTTGCGCAGGCCATGCGGGACAAGATCGGGGCGACCGAACTCCGCAGTAAACTCCTTCAGTTCCTTGCGCGGGCGTTGGGGTGAAAGTGGGCCCCCCCGATAGTTTGTCAGGATGGTGAGGCCCGTCTTAGGGGTGCGGTCCAGCTCGGCGCGTAAGGCGGCCATCAACGGGATGCGCAGTTTCTTGGAAGTCTTTTGCTGGACGACGTAGACTGCATCGTCGCGGATATCAGTCCACCGCATCTTGCAAACATCGCCGATCCGCTGCCCGGTATAGTAGAGCAACGTGATAGCGAGCCGGGTGCGGGCTTTCTTGGCTATTAACCCGGCTTCCAAAATATGCTCAGGCCAGCTTTCATATTCGCCAGTCTTGCGTTTGGCAAAGTCCTTGGTCGGTTCGAGGTTCGTCTTGCCGCGCTTACGAGCGAAGGTGTAAATCACCCCCAGTACCGCCAGAAATCCGTTGTGCGACGCCGCGCCCATAACGGTGTTGTCGATTACCACCTGCACATCGCTGCGCTTCAGGTCGTCGACTACGAACTCGCCAAGCTCCTTGTTCACGCGCTTGAGATTTGCCCGGTAGGCTTTTTGCGTGCCGACAGACAGATCCGAAAAGACGCCGCTGGCCTCGTAATCGTCTATAAGCTCGGCGATGGTGTATCGAGCCGTGGCGCGTTTTGTCCGCCCACCTTTCAGCGCGGCGTAGCTGTCGAAAAAGCCCGCCGCAGACGGGTGCGGCATTGGCGCGTAGATCGTCTTGCCGCGGGAGTTCTTCTTGCCGGTGTTGAAATAGGCGTAGACCTTGCCCTTCGAATGGACATACTTCACCCATTGAAGGCTAGGCAGTTTACGCTTGGGCATGGCGTTCGTACAGCTTGCGACGATAGTCCGGCATGGTGTCGACTCCGGCGATACGGTTGATTGCGGCATCAAGCGCGTGCTGGTCCCAATGCTCTCGCCCGCCTACCAGAACAGACCCAGGCAGGCGGCCGATCGTCACTTCTTTGACGAAAGCAGACTCGCTCATGTCGCAATATTCTGCGGCGGTCTTGCACTTCATCAAGCGAGGCCAGCGCGCAGTCACTCTGCATTCTCCGCAAGAGCGCGAAGGGCGATGGAGGCTTGGCGCGCGAGGTCGCAGACGCGATGCCAGTCAGCGGGCCGCACCTTCACGCTATCCTTCGCCGGCAGCGTTCCGGCGCCCTCCTCTCCGGTGTGAACCGCACGTGCCACCGCATCAGCCAGCGCCAGCAGTTCGGCTTTCGATGCTGTGGTCATGGCTGCACCTGTAGGGCTGTTGATGATGCAGGGCGGACGCGATATTCAGCGAATGTGCGAGGGCCGTGCTGGGTAGTTACGCCGGACCCTCCACAGGCCGGGCACTGATAGAAGTGCAATAAGCGCTCCATTAGCGTGCCGCTGCCTCGACATAATCGACAAAGCATCACGCCCTCCCCGCAGTCTTGCTAGACCGGACATAGAACAGCGGACGCACAGGCTGGGCAGCGACCTCGGCAAGAGGCATGGCATGGCCGCAGGTGGCGCACTCCGCTGTTGATCGTCCGATATGCCAGTGCGTCGATCCGCAGCCGTCACAGTGCCGACGATCGCCAGCGTGATAGGTCGGGCTGTAGCGGTTCATGGCGGTGGCGAGGGCGGTCATGATTGTTCGCCCCGTGCTTTGGCGATGAACCGCTCGAGCATTTGCAGCCCGCCCGGCGGGTAAATGAACGACTTGCCGGAACGCGCGAAATCCAGAAACATCTCAGCCACCTCATATCCATCGGGCGCGGCGGCGATTAGGTGGGCATTGGCGATACGCGTCGCTTCAGGCCAGCCAGTCATGTCGTTAGGAAAGGTCGTCGCGGCTACTGCGGTGCCGAGATCGTTGTCGCAGTAGACGTAAGAAGAGATTCCTCCCCCTTTGCCTCCGCCTACCTCCCACGGTCCCGGCGTGAACTTCGTTTCCTGTGTCATCGTAAACCTTTCTCCACAGGCGTTGCCGTGCCTACCTGTGGAATATCTTGCGCGGAGAGGGGAAGTTCAGCGGGAGGGCTTGCCGCCGTGGTCGCTGTTCCTAAGGTGCTCACAACTTTTCGGAAGTTTGCCGCACCAGCCACAAACCTTGTCGTGGTCGTGGTGATTGAAATCGTCTCTCGGGTCGGTTTTTACATCAGTCATGGTATTTCCTTTCGAGGTGTGGAGGGGGCCGGTTATTGGCGAGACCCGCCTCCCTGGGGTGAGGGGTTAGCCAATGCCGAGCGCGGCCTTGTACATCTCAATCAGCGCTTCCATTTCCTTGCGCTCATCGGGTTTCAGCCGCCGCAAGCGCACGATCTGACGCATGATTTTCACGTCATAGCCCTGCGACTTCGCCTCGCTGTAGACATCGCGAATGTCGTCGCTGATGCCCTTCTTCTCTTCTTCAAGACGTTCAACGCGCTCGATAAACAGCCGCAGTTGCTGGTCGGTGGTGGTGGCTTCTTCTGTCATGGGGTGTCCTTTCAGGCTGCTTCGGGTTCACGCGCACGGTAGCGCGCTTGGTATTTGGCTAGTTCGGGATCCGGATCGGTCAGGCGGATGCCGCGCTGCAGGCTTTCGCGCTGCACGGTGTCCAGAAACCGCACCATCTGCCGGACCTTCATTTCGCTGGTCACCGGGATGAACCGCATTGCTTCCAGCTTATGTTCGTAGGGCAAGGGCTTGAGCGCGCGATCGTAAACCTCGCGAAATTCCGCGCTGTCTTCCCGCAAGATCGGCACGCCGTGATGCAGCTTCCATTCCTGCTGCTGTTCGTCGGCTGTTAGATCGCCGCGTTGGCCAGCAGCTTCGGTTGCCCATAGCCACATGAGCGCGTTCTGATCGCGGCTGCGGTCCCGACCCTGCACCCATTCCACCGTGACAGGCAGTTTAAGGCCGGACAGGAGCGTAACAAACGCTTCCAAGTCCGCCGGGCTTTGAATGATCCTATGCGCCACGGCTTGCCTGCTCCCGGCGAATATCGACCGCCTTAGGACTGCATCGCGCGAACTCCTGCGCCAGCGCGTGACGGTTGATCCTGGCTTCGGCGTCGAACGCATCCTCTCCGATCATGTGCTGGCGAGAGTGGCAGTCGTGGCAGAGGCTGATCGTGTGCCAATCGTCCGGCTTCGTGCCCATGCCGCAGGGCGTGCCCTTGCGGTTGTGAGCGACCTCGATCGCCGCGCGGCAACCGCAGGCACAGCACGCATGATTGCGAACAAAATCGCAGTGGGCATGCGAGCGCCAGCGCTTCGTGCGGTTGGTGCGCTTTTCGCGGGGTGGGCGGATGCGTTCAGGCAGCATCACCGCACCCGGCGCTCAAGCGCGAAGTCGGGCGAAATGAAGGGCACGTCGTCGTCGAGGTCGTCTGGCTCATTCCATGCCCCGCCGCTGCCAGTCTCCGGCCCGCCCCATTGGTTGCCGCGGTCATTTACATGGCGCGGGCCGTCGTTCTGCGAGCCGCCACCCTGCGGGCCGTCCAGCATGATAAGCTTACTGCCCATGGGCGGGAGGACGCATTCCGTCGAATAGCGGTCGTTACCCTGCTGGTCGGTCCATTTACGGGTGCGCCATTGCCCCTGAACCAGAATGCGGCTGCCCTTGCGCAGAAACCGCTCGGCGACACCAATCAGGCTATCGCTCTGAATCGTGACGCTAATCCATTCTGTGCGCTCCTTGCGCTCACCGCTCTGTTTGTCCTTCCATGCCTCACTAACTGCGATGCGCAGGTTGCAGATGCGACCGCCGTTCTGGAAAGACTTCACTTCAGGATCAGCACCAAGCCGCCCCGTAAAGGTACACTGATTAAGGTCGGTCATGCGGCTTCCTTCATGCTGTAGCGGGTGGAGAGGTCGGCTACCGTCTCATCAAGTTCGGTCAGGAAGGCGCGCACTTCGGCTTCCATTTCGGCAATCATGTCGTCGTCACGGTCCACGCGCTGGACGTAGAGCTGCATCTCGACCGGAAGCCGGGGATCATAGCTGGCGAAGTCGCACCACTGGCGACCGGTGCAGGCCATTTGCCACTGCATCTGTTTGATGTAGCGGCCGTCGATATTGCCGCCGCGCAACGTCTCGATATGAGTAGCAGTGTTCGGACACTTGATCTCGACCAAGCCGTCATCACCGACCAGCCCATCTGGGGACGCACCAGCGTTCGGAATGTCTGGGTGAATGACGAACCCGATTTCCGCGACCGTCACGCCGCGCTCAAACTCATAGGCTTCGCGAGCGGATGCTTCCTGATCAACGCCCCACTGCATCGCGGCGTTCATGTAGCTTTGCTCAACGTTGCCAGTCAGCCGCTCGGCCACCAGTTGAGCCATGTAATTCTTGCGGTCTGCTCCGGGCTTACCATCACGCAGCTTTGCCATGACAGCAGCGAGCTTGGAGGCTGTGACTTTCCCGCACCGGATCGAAAACCAATCGTCGGTGCGCTGTTCGATTTCCTGCGTCATGCGGCTTCCTTTTCCGGCTGAATTTTCTTGAGAAGCGCGGCTTTCGCGTGGCCGAAGGCATTGGCGGGAAGTTCGGGGAGGCTATCGACGCGATAGTAAGAGCAGAACTTTTTCATATCCGACTTGCTGTCCCGAACGAGCTGATCCAGCTCGGCAACTTGATCGTCGCTGATGGTCGGCACCTGCTGCGCTTTCTGGCGGGCTTGCTGGCCAGCGCTGGCGGCGTTGCCGTCGTCATCCTCCGGACAGATGCCGACTGCGGCCCCGAGGGCATAGCGCCGCGCATAAGTGGTGGCGGAACCGTAGGCTTGCGCATCGGTCTTGCTAAGCGGGATGCTGAGCGATGTTGCGATGAACTGCCCGCTTTCGTGCATGACGATTTGTTCCATCGCCATAGTGCGTTCCTGCGCATCGTATGCGCCGGGGAATTGCATGATCGAGAAGCCAGCTTTCGGGCCTACAGCCTGCCAGGCTTCCCAAACTGCGCTGAGGTCGGCATACTTGCTCTTGAAGTGCGGGTTAGTGCTGCTCTTGACGGCACCGCCGATAGTTGCCTGAACCCCAGCCATAGCTTTCGCAAAGGCGTCGATTGTTTCAGAACGTTCCATTGATAGCTCCCACAATAACCGGCATGCACGGGACAGCGCAGCCGAGGGTGATGATGAACCCTGCCAGACGCCACAGAGGGGCAGGGCAGGTGCGGAGGATGGTGAGGGGGCGGGTCATGCGCGCACCCGCTTCGGTGCACAGCGCTTGATCAGCGTCTTGAACTCGGCCTCGCAGGGTTCCGCATCGGGGCGGATTTTGCGGAAGCGGGTTGGGCAATAATCGCCTTCTGGGTTGTCTGACCGTATTTCTTCCAGCTTTAGTCCGAACAGAAAATTACCGGAGGACCAGAGACCCGGAGCGGTCAGGCCTGCAACGCGATAGACTTGGCCTTGCTTTGGTTGTTGGAGATGCCGGCCAAACTTGTCTCCGGCATCGACACACAGCGCCAGATCGCCAACTTGCCAGTCAGTCACGCCACACCCCCATTCCGCTTGGCATCGCCAGCTTGTGCGCGGTGGCGGGATATGGCGGCATCAATCAGCGCATTGGCGCGCTTGTAGTGCGCTTCTTTTGCGCGCTCGATCCGTTCCCGTTCAGCCGGGTCGTTCCAGTAGCGCTGCAAGCCTTCGAAGCTGCTATGCGCTTGCATATGGTGGTCACGCAGGGCCATCGGGTGGCCAAAGATGCGCCCGCATTCTAGGCATTGCATCTGGCGAGCGATCTGTGCGGTATCAGGCATAGCCATATCCTCAGATGGGGTTGGTGAGAGCGCGGCGGCGGGCGCGTTCTTGGCGCTCGGCAACTGCCTCAAAAAGATCGAAGCCAGTCATCATGCCGGTGAAGCCGCGGCAGTGGTTTTCGTCGCATTCACGCTGAGCGCGCTCAATCTCCCGCTCCAGCTCCGCGTCTGTCAGCTTGCGCAGGTCAGTCATGGGGCTGATCCTTGCGGGCTGCGAGCATGGCGTCGGCAATGCCGTATGCTTCTTCGGCAACGCCATCTGGCCCCTCAAACACAGCGCCACTTGCAAGACAGCCGGCCACCCATTGCCCCGCAAACCAGTCGCGAAGGGTCATGCCATCATATCCGCCCTGTTCGGGGTTCCCCATTGGGAAAGCCGGCGGGTTCTCCTGCGCACTCACGCCACGCACTCCCGCTTAGCGGCGAGGTCAACGTAGTGATCGCGCATGATCTCACCCGCGCTGGCAAACTCCTGCCTTACGCCAAACTCGTCCTCGCACTCGGCCTGAAGGTTGCTGACAGCATCAGACATGCAGGCCACGGCGTCTGCGATTTGGACAACGCCGGGAAGGTTCAGCGCCAGCGAGCGCAGTTCTTTCAGGATCGCTTCGGCGCGGTCGCGCTGTTCGAGCGCTGCGGTGGGGGTGGTGTGGGCGTTCATGCTACCATCTCCACCGGGAAAATGGCGTCGCGATTTACGTGGCGAAGATACGCACCATAAAGGTCAGTAACGGCCCCGTTGATGCTGTCTGAAACGTCGCGGATCAGCGCGCGGTCGCCAGAAGCATGTAGCGCCCACCCGCTTACGCCATCGGGGCCGGTCCACGCCGCACCGATTTTGCGGTCGCCAGCATAGAGAACGACGGTCCGTCCTGCGTCGGTGGTTTTTTGGGTAAGCTGCAACATGTTTCGTCTCCAAGGCTGTGTGCCTGATGGAGACGGTATGGGGGAGATTTCCCCCGCTGTCAATCGCTAATTGGGGAAATTTCCCCTAGTCGTAATCCGCGTCGTTTTCGCCAGACGCAAAATGCCGAATGCCGTGCAGATATTCGGTGTGACGCTCTTGTCGGTTTTCCATTTGCTCAAGCTGCCAACGCAGCCCCTTGATCTCTTGCAAGAGCTTATCGAAGCGTTCGACTATGGCGTAGAGAAGGAAGGCGATGACGGCGATAATAACACCAAGGACCCAGATTTGCGCCGGGGTCAGCATTACATCATCCCTTGTGGCATCACGAACAGCACCGGCGATGCCCAGACGACTTCCACATTTTCCATGTCCGGGGCGTTGAGCGATCGGAGCGTGTAACGCCCTGGCTCTGTGCCTGGCGAAAGGATTTTTAGGTAGGTGCCGCCCTCAACGGTTCGGACGGCGCAGTAGCGGTTCAGGTAATCCGGAAGCACGCCGTCATGATCGCGGCGGACGTATATAATCTCGCCTGCTTCGTACTTCGGAAGCATGGAGGAACCAGTAACCTCTAGCGCCATAAGTTTCCCTACGCTCAAAGGCGGCCTAGGGACATAACGCGCAACCTCGCCATACAGCTCGGCGTCGGGATCGATAGAAAACAGAACCTCACCACCGGCGCCAATCTGCCCGAGAACCGGGACCATGGCAACAGCTCCGGTCAGTCTATCGACAGGCAGTTCGAGAGCATCCGCGATCTTCCGCAATGTGCCAATGCCGGGGTTGTCGGTCCGGGTGAGAAGGTCCCGCACCGCGCTCTCAGATAGCTCAGCGGCGGCACTTAACCCACGGCGGCTCAGCTTTTTAGCCTTCATCTCGCTTTCAATGAGGCGGCGGATTTCATCAATGTCAGCCATGTGGGAAATATCGCACGGCGCTCGCCCATCGCGCGACTCACGAAATATCCCCCATTCGCGCTTGACACTGGGGGAGATTTCCCCCATCAAAGTCATATGGATGACCTCAAGAGCGAAATCGCAGCCTTCTGCCGCCGGCATGAACTGAGCGAAAGCCAGTTCGGCATTCTTGCCCTGAACGACAAGAACTTCGTTCCGCAGTTCAATGACGGTCGCGATATCCGGTTCAGCACAGCCGATCGGGTCCGCGCCTTCATGGCCGAATACAAGCCCCAAGGGGCGGCGGCATGAGCGACTGGTGGAACCGCCCGCACACGCCGCTTGACCATGGCGAACTGCAGATTCCGCTGCGTAAGCGGATGGGCAACATTGATGCTCAGCTTGATCGTTACAAGGCTGAGCAAGCGCGCAAGGATGCTAGCGAGCATCGGCGCATACGCACCGAAACGCGCGTCACGAAAGACCGTGTTCGCGATTTGCTCGCCTCCCTTTCTGATGAACGGGTCATGCAGCTGGCAAAACCTTTTGGTTGCCGTAAGCCTCATACCGCACGGGCCGAACTTTTGCGCATTTCGCTAGGTAATCTCGCGAGCTTTGTTCGCGCTCTAGAGCGCGAGGTGGCGGCATGAAGCCCGTTCGCACACGTAGCGGCTCGATCCTGCGAACTCCGGCAGAACTGGCGGAATGGGCGTTCAATTACGTCCGCGTGCCTGGCGGCACCGTTTGGTTTGAACTCGGCAGGGATCACCAGAAGCACCTCGCAGAAATGGCAGAAGCAATCGCCGAGCGAGTTTCAGCATGACCTGCATCGACGATCCCGACAACAACGGTTCCGATCCCGGCAGCTGGGCTGATGCTCTGCTGTTCGTACCTAAACAGAATCCCGGTCCTTTCACCGCCGGGACAGGGGGCGTCGTGCCCGCAGGCCACGCACACGGCGTCCCCGAACCTATTCCCGGTGCCTCTTTCAGCGGCAACGACCAACCCGCCGGGAACGACGGCGCGGCCATCCCCCCTCTGGGTCGCGCCGTCACACCTTCCGCAGACGCGAACGGGGAGGGCTGAGCGATGGCTAAGTTTGCTTTCGTTCTGGCGCTTGTTTGGTTTGTCGCTGCCGCTGCAGCCGCGCTTCTCGGTGGCCCGTTTTATGCGCAGGTCGGGCTCGGAATGGGCTGGGCGGCTTTGGGGGTGCTGCAGGAAATCCTCGACCAATTGCGGGGACGCTAAATGCCCGTCCCCGTCTGCCATAACCACTATCCCCACAGCGACCGCACGAAGGTCCGCTGCACCGTGCGCCGGTACGAGTTCATCCCGGTCCACGCGCCAGCGAAAATTGCGGCTTTGTTTGTCGAGAAAGACGGCTGCTATTACGGCTTGCCAAACGTCGATCCTTGGGATCGCGAGCGTGATGCACGGACGTTCAGCGGCGGCGGCCCCGTAATCGCCCACCCACCGTGCGAGCGCTGGGGCGCGATGGCCGCAGTCAACTATGCGCGCTGGGGGGGGGAGCACAACCGTCCTGGCAATGATGGGGGTTGCTTCAAGTCCGCTTTGCAAAGCGTTCGCCGTTGCGGGGGCGTTCTCGAACACCCTGCCAAGAGCCGAGCTTTCAAAGCTTTCGGAATCCCAAAGCCGGTGGCCAAGGGATGGAACGAAACCGCAGACGGATGGGTCTGCGAAGTGTGGCAATCGGCTTACGGCCACCGCGCGAACAAAGCTACTTGGCTTTACTATGTCGGCAAAAACCCGCCCTTCGAACTTGATTGGTCCCGCCCGAAAGGAACGCACCAAGTAGGGTTTCACGACCAACGCGGGAAATCTCGCAACAAGCCGACGCTGCCGCGCTCCGAAGCGCGAGCAACTCCGCTGCCCTTCAGAGATACCCTTATTGCGCTCGCGGCCCACGCGCTCCGCCAATCGATCGACAACCGCACGCACCAGCTCCCCGATGGGCCGGGCTTCCAGTGCGGTGTCGATGCTTCCTTTCATGACCACAGCAATAGCCTGGAGGCGCAATAGCATCATGGCTCACGAAGACATCATCCTGCACCGGACCAAAGACCTGCAACGCCGCATGTTTCGGGTCGCTACCGACCCGCTGCGCTACAGCTTGCCGCTCAAGGTCATCGCGGCCGACAGCGGCATTCCATACTCCACCTTGCGCACCTATGCCGAGGGTAGTGCGGCAATGCCGTTCTATGCGTTCGCCAAGCTGCTGGCCGTTCTGCCGGATGCCGTCACTTCGATCATGGTGGGCGGCGCTGGGAAGGCGATCATCACCTGCACCGATGAAGGCGACCACGATACGCTAGCCGCTACGTGCATCGACTTTGCCGCAGAACACGCGCGCGCACGGCATCCGGAAAGCGAGTGCGGTGTCGATATTGGGCCGGGTGAGGAAGAAAGGCTGCGCGGCAAGAGTGCGCGCTTGAAGGCGGCATGACCGAGAAAGAAAAGAAGGCCCGCCAAGCGCGCCAACAAGCCCTTTCCGCTCACCTCGCAGCGACTGACGCAACCCCCGATCCCGAAAGCCTGTCGCGCTCTTACGGGCTGGAAATCACCGAAGTGCGACGCCTCATAAAGCTAAGGAATTCGTAATGGATAGCCCTGCTTATCTGATGGATCAATTCGCCGCCCGCTGCGGGCTTACGCCGATGATGGCGAAGCGTGGGCTTTTGCTTCAGGCTTATGCGGACGATGGGCGGACGCTTAAAGCCAGCGCGCGCTTGCTCAGCATATCGGATGCGTCCTGCAAGGAGCTGGCGCGAAAGCTGTTGATCGACTTCCCTGATTATCGCCCATATCAAAGGCTGGAAAAGAAGGGCCTCCCACGCCCCATTCCGGCAACGCGGGACATCGCCTTGCCCGCTAGCGAACTGCCGATGTTCGCATGAACCTCCCCAGCTTCCTCCGCCCGAAAACAATCGTTCGCGAACCCACGCCTAGCGAAGCCGGGCGCATCATGGCTCTGCAAGCCCAAAGCCCAGACAGCTACAAGCGCAAGCGTCGCCCGATCTGGAACAAGGCCAGCAAGATGCGCGCCCGCATGGGGATGGCTCCTGTCGATTGGGAGGGGCTATGACGGACAGACAGCCGAGCTATTGGCAGATGCAGAACGAACGCCTGGCAGAAGAAATCCAGCGCTTTCGTCCTGTTCGGATGCCAGTGAGTGGGGGCGAAAGGCGAGGTCGCGGGCGGTCACTTACCGACGCCGAAAAGCGCGAAGCTCGCCGTGTTTATCAAGAAGGACTTGCCGTAATCGCTAAGCGTGTTCCGCTGCGCGTTTTAGCTGATCGATATGGCGTCTCAATCAGCACCATTTTTAAAGCGGTGAACGGTCTGTGAGCGCTTACCCGTTCCACTACGATATGCCGCGCGAAGCCCCAAAGGGTGCCAGCGAAGTGGAAATCCAGGCGAGCTGTAAGAAGCGCGTCGAGGCATCATTCGACGCCATCATGGTAGCGGTGCCCAACGGCGGCAAACGATCCCGCTGGGCGGCTGCTCAGGCGAAGCGCGAGGGGATGCGCAAGGGCTTCCCCGATACCGTCATTATCGGCGGGCTGCGCAACCGCGGCAAGGTCGCGTTCGTCGAGTTTAAAGCCAGTTCGTCGCTTTCGACCGAGCAGCGCGATCTACTCACCACGCTTCACGAAGCCGGCCACCAGTGCGGCGTTTTCCGTTCGCAGGACACCCTTGCCGACAAGCTGGTCGATTGGGGGTGGCTGTGAAACTTGGGGATAACTGCCGGGGCCTTGAAACATCAGGCTATAACGGTGCTACAGTCAATTGGCTGGGCCGAGAATTGCAGTCCCGACCCAGCCTGAACACATGGCTTGGAGGCTCAATATGCTCGTAACGTCCAATAGGGCGGATGCACCCGCACGTCCACATCCGAAAGACACATCACCGGAAACGGAAGCCGCTTGGGAGATCAAGCGCGCGCTGAAGCTGCACGAAGTCCTGCAGCCCTCGATCCGCGATAACGCGCACTGGCAGGAAGCCGTGCAGAGCGCCCACGCGATCTATGCCGCCCTTGTCGAAAGGGACGCCTGATGGCCGGCCTATCGAACGTCGAAGCGGAAGCCGCGATCATCGGCGCGATGCTGCAGGACAATCGCCTCATCGACCGCGCTGCCGATCGTCTTAGCGGGGACGACTTCAGCGAACCTGCCTATGCCGGCTTGTTCCCGATCATTGCCGGGGAAGCTGCGCAGGGCAAGAACGTCAATCCCATCACGCTCCGCCCGTGGTTTGACGACACCGCTCACCTGATGGAGCTTACCGGGCGTAGCGGTTTGGCGATCGGGTTCGGGAGCTTTGTCGATCAGGTTTCCGATTTGTCGAAGCGCCGCCGCATCGCCGAAGGTCTGCAGGACGCTATCGGTCTAGCCAATGATGGCGCGTCATCGGTTGATGAGGTTGTCGAGTGCGCCGATGCTGCTTGCATGCCTCACGAGGCTCAGGAAGGCGTTCTGCAGCTATCAGGTGCCGACGCCGCGGGTCGCTTGCTGCGAAGCTATGACGAACCACGCTACGGCGTCACCTGCAGCACGATCAAGCAATTCGACGACGTGGCTGGCAAGCTGCGGCCGAAAGAGCTTGTGATCCTTGCCGGGCGCCCTGGCATGGGCAAGACCGCGGTGGCGCTGTCCTACGCGCTCGGCGCTGCCCAAGGCGGCCACGGGGTGCTCTACACTTCGCTCGAAATGGGCGCGGATCAACTCGCCGGTCGGATGCTGGCAGACATGTGCTTCGATGGGCAGCGCGGGATATTTTATTCCAAGATCCGCGATGGCGATGTCGGCCGCGATGAAATCAGCCGCCTGCGTGATGCCGAAGCGATGATGCAGGACATGCCGCTGCGCATCCTGGACGCTGGCAAGCTCACCACGGGCCGTCTGTCCATGATCGTTCGTCGCACAAAGCGCCGCATGGAGGCGAAAGGCGAGAAGCTGGATCTGGTTATCGTCGACTACCTGCAGCTGCTCCATCCCGACCACAAGGCCGGTTCGGTCTATGAGAAGGTCAGCGAGATCAGCATGGCGTTGAAGGCCATCGCCAAGACGCATGACGTTGCAGTTCTGGCGCTGGCTCAGCTCAGCCGCGGCGTGGAAAGCCGAGAGGGCAAGCGCCCGCAATTGTCTGATCTTCGCGACAGTGGGCAGATCGAACAGGACGCCGACGCGGTGATCTTCCTCCTGCGCCAGGAGTATTATCTGAAGCAAGAGGAACCGGAAGCGGGCAGCAAGGACTATCTCGACTGGAAGGCTGAGTTCGAGAAGTCGCAGGGCAAGATCGAGTTCATTTGCGCCAAGCGCCGCAATGGCACCACAGGCAGCGCCTTTGGGACCTTTTACGGTGCCTATCAGGCGGTCAGGAGCGCTGGATGAGCGTTCGCGTCATGTCGAAGGTATGGGAGATCGATCTCCCTGACAGCGAAAAGATAGTGCTGCTTGCGCTCGCAGATGCTGCGAACGACGAAGGCACGTGCTGGCCTTCGATGAAAACACTCGCAACCAAGTGCAGCAAGTCAGATCGTACCGTGCAGGGCGCGATCCAGACGCTTTGCAAGAAGGGCTTGTTGAACCGGAAAGAGCGCCTTGGCAAAGGGTGCCTTTATACGGTCCTGCCGGACACGCCGGATGCTGCTAATACCCCCGAAGCCGCTTCACCCCCGAAGCCGCTTCACCCCCGAAGTGAAGGGGGGGAGACCCCCGAAGCCGCTTCGGACAAACCATCAAGAACCATCATTGAACCTAAAGGTTCTGTGTCGGAAGCGGATGAGGCAATCCAGATTTACCTGGAAGCCGCAAAGCGCTGTCGCTGGCCTGGCATGCGCAAGGTTTCTCAATCGCGCCGGAAGAAGCTCGCGCTGAGACTTGGCGAAGTAGGTTTGGACGGATGGCGGGAGGCAATCGCTAGGGCCGAAAAGTCAGGATTGCTCGGTGCTGGCGATCCGCCACGCTGGTTCGACTTCGATTTCCTTGTTCGAAACGAGGACGACATCATCAAGCTCTTGGAAGGCAAATATGACCGCGCCTTCGGTGCGAGCGCCAAGCCACGATCGAATGAACCTGAACCGCTGTGGAAGCAGCTGAGAGCGGCCAATGGCCCGTGAAACCCAATTCCCCGCCACAGACCTGATCTGCCGGCTGATGGAGGCGAAACCTCTCAGCCGAAAAGAGGCGGAACGGTTCATCGAGCGGGGGCTGACTGAGCAAGAGATACGCTGGCGAATGAAGCAAGCGCAGCGATGATCGAATGGGTGCCACCGGACGTGGCGAGAGAACGGAAGGAAGCGAACGATGGATAGCTATTTTCACGGCATCAAGACTGAGCCCCGCACCGAACGGCCGGAGGGTCTGAAGGAGCGCGTTGCCGAAGCAATCCGTCCTTTCGCGGAGTTCGCTTTCCGCAATGTCGATGATGAAGGCTGGACCGAATATGCGCCTTCGTCCGATCGCATCCGTGACTGGTTTGGCCCATCCGACTTTCGGGCCGCAAACAAGCTCCTAGCCGAACTAGAGCCGAAGCCCGATCCTGACCTGGAACTGGCGCGAGAGGTGGCTGGCGAGTGGGCAAGGGATATGGTCGACCAGGAATTGATCGCATCGGCCTGCCTAGCCGCAATCAAGCGCGTTCGGGAGGCGTCATGACCGACATTCAATCCACCGAACTATGGCGCTTAGCCCTAGCAGGAACACAGACACACAGCCCCGGTGCGAAGGTGCCGAGTAAGACCGCGCTGGCGTTTGCGGAGGCGGTTGTGGAGGCGATGAAGCCGGATTGGGAGAGCGCGCCCTCGCTGCCGGATCGAATCCAATGGGCCAACCGCGCTCAATGGTGCGACACCATCCTATCCGAATACCACAGCGCACAGGAAGGGGAGGGGTAGCATGGCAGCAGTCCTCAAAAAGCATTCGGGAGAAACCGAGACGCAGTTCCGCTCTCGCCTCGCGCGGGTCAAGGATCTGGAAGCCCAGCGCGGCCGCGATCTGGTGAACCCGTTTCAGGAGAAGCAAGGCGATTACCGGAGCCGTTTCGTGCACCACGACGAAACCGGCACCAAAACGCAGACGAAGGTGAACCGCGGCGGATCAAGCCTGGAGCGTTGGATAGCATCGGGCAAGTTCGAACAGGGCGAGCAGAAGGCAATTCGCCACTGCCAGGGCCTATGGGAGCGCGCCAAGCCTACCGACCACGACCCGAGCCGCATGCGTGTGGATGGGCAGGGTCCGGAAGGGTTGTCGCAGCAGGAGGCGCTGGACACGCTTAGCGATTACAAGCGGCGCATCCCGTCGGTTTATTGGAGCGTGTTCGAGGACGTGGCCAGGCATGAAGTGGCCGGCGATCGGGCGGGACTACCGTTGGCTGGCAACAGGCGCAGCGCGATCGATGCGGCTAGGTTGGCTACCGGGTTCTGTGCCGGGATGATTGCGGTGTGGGAGGGGTTCTGATGGGGATGATCTATAAGCACACCTTCCGGCTTGAGATGTCGGTCGGCCAAGACATTCGTGAGATTGAGGCAGACAGTGTGCGAACCGAAGGTGACTGGCTAATCTTCTCCCGGCTACCAGCGACGGGTGGTTCCGCTAAGGAATACTGGCGTGCCGCGCTTCAGCACGTCGTCTCGATGGAGACAAAGAACTAGTTCTTGACAAATGCGCAGCTATGTGAAAGAGATATCCCAACATCAGCATTGCGCCTAGAAAGCGCAGAGCCGCAAAGGAGGTGATCTCATATCTCCCGCGCGGCGCACAACGGGCCGAGCCTTCGCGGGTATCGGCCCTTTCTCGTTTTGGCCAGACACAGGGTTCTAGGGCACTGGCCAACCCGCCGCCTCTATCTGGCGCAACTTATATCAGCGCAAGCATTGAAGAACGCGGTCCAGCACTGGACGCGCGGCGGGTGAACTATGGCAGAGCCAAGCTGGCGTCACGACAAGCGCAAGACCGCCGAGCGAGGTTATGGCGGGAAGTGGCAGCGCGAGAGGCTGAAGTTTCTCGCGGCGCATCCGACCTGCGAACGCTGCGAGGCAGAGGGGCGGCAAGAGCCCGCAACCGTAGTCAACCACCGCACGCCGCATAAGGGCGACTGGAAGCTGTTCTGGGATAGGAAGAACTGGGAGCCAACCTGCAAGCGGCACCATGACAGCGACATTCAGAGGGAAGAACGGTCAGGGTTGGGCAAGGGTGTGAATAAGGCTGGGAGACCAGTCGATCCGTCCCATCCTTGGAACAGACACCCCCCGGCCTAAAAGTCTGAGATGGGCGCGCTGGATGACCGGTGCATCTCCTCCGTGCGCACCAAAAGCAGTTCTGAAACAAAAAGTTCGGGGCACCCCGAAGGGGTGAGGCGCTATGAACGCAGTCGAGAACACTGGCGGCATCGCTGAAGAGCCCGCTTGGGATATGTTGCTGTCTGACGTGCTGGAGCAGCAGGCGGCTGCGGGGCACTGGCGCCGGATTACGACCGAGATGCGGGAGCGCGATACGCTTGCACCGTCCAACGCCCATGCGGTCCAGCGCCTTGTTCTGGCTTACGTGGTTTATGATCGTTGTTCGCGAGAAGTTGCGGAGAACGGCCACGTCACGAAACCGAAGCGCGGCAATCCGAAAGCGATCATGCGGCTGAGCCCGCACTTTCAGGCCATGCGAGAAATGGGTGTCGACGCGGAGCGGATTGAAGCTGAACTGGGGATCAGCCCGCGGCGCCGTAGCAGCGTGACGAAGGTCCAGAAGCGCACTGAGCGCAAGACGGCTTCAGCGAACTATTTGAAGCCCGTTGCACAATAAATACCTGGCGTTGCCAGACCCGACGACAGCCTGGGCGCAAGATGCGGTCAAAGGGAAGTTTGTCTGTGGCGAGCTGGTCAAACACGCCGCCGAACGTCATCTGCGCGATCTGAAGGACGGTGAAAGCCGGGGAATCTACTGGAGACCGGAGGCGGCGGCGCATGCGCTGGGTTTCTTGCCAGCGGTATTCAGCGTCACCGATGGCCCGCGCGCTGGCGAGCCCTTCCACCCGCTAAGCTGGCACACCTTCGTGATCGGATCGCACTTCGGATGGTTGACGGCAGCGGGGCGGTGGAGATTCCGAACAGGCTGGTGGGAGACCGGGAAGGGGCAAGCCAAGTCGCCTTTGATGGGCGCGATCGGCGTTTACATCATGGGCTGGTGCGGCATCCCGCGCGCGCAATGCTTCCTCATCGGACAGGACAAGGCGACTGCCAGCGTCCCGTTCCGCGATGCTGTGGCGATGTGCCGCGCGGACATACCTGGTGAAGAGCCCGGCGATAGCTTGGAAACGCGCGGCGAGGTCATCATCCGCGGCGAAGGCGATAACGCTTGGAAGCTGGAGCATCCGGATACGGGCGGGTTCTTCCGCACGCTAGCCGGTGGGGACAGTCAATCAGGCCCGCGCCCGGCGTTCGTCGGAGCGGATGAGATCCACGAATTTAAATCCGACCACTCTATCGAGACCTGGAAGCGGGCCATCGACAAGGTGGCCGGCAATGCGCTGATGGTGCTGGGGACGAACACCCCGGCTACGTCTCAGCTGGTCGGTGCCAGCTACTCAGAAATGTACCAAGCGATTGCGCGCGGTGAAGCGCGGGACGACAGTTCGTTCGCTTTCATCGCGCGTGTCGACAAGGAAGACCGCGAGAACATATTCGAGAATGAGACGGCTTGGGCGAAAGCACTGCCCGCGCTCGGCGAGACGTTCCCGATTGAGAACCTGCGGGAAACCGTCGCCTCTGCAGTGTTGCGGCCTGCCACGAAGAGCAGCGTGAAGCGTCTATATTTCGGCATCGATATCGGTGCCGCAGATTTCTGGATCGATGAAGAGAAATGGGCGGCGGTTCAGGGCGCGGTGGATAGCCGGGCAATGCGCGGCCGCAAGTGCTGGCTGTCGCTCGATCTTTCGCGGAAGAACGATCTAACCGCGCTGAGCGCGACATGGGAAGCAGACGGCAACCGCCCAATGGCTTCGAAGACCTGGTACTGGACGGCGCGCGAAGGGCTGGAGGACAGGTCGGAAGAAGACAGGGCGCCGTATCTCGAATGGGTCGAGGACGGATATCTGACAGCGACGCCCGGCGCGACGATCGACTATACGTTCGTGGCTCAGCGTGTCGCGGAAATTGAAGCCGAACAGGATGTGGTCGAACTGGTTGTCGACATCGCGTTTGTCACCGCGTTCCGAGAAGCGTGCACCGAAGTTGGGCTTGAGACGTGGCTCTACGAGGGCCCGGGCAAACCAGAGGGCCGCGGGCTGCGGATCGTGAAGCACGCCCAAGGCAAGAAAGTCATGTTTGAAGACCGGCAGCTCTGCATGCCGCATTCGATTACACGCACCGAAGACGCGATTCTCGAAGAAGCAGTCATCATTGACAGCTCGCCTGTCACTTACGCCTGCGCAGGCAACGTGCACATGGATGAAGACGGTCAGGGCAACAGGGCTTTCGATAAAGCTCGCAGCCGCGGACGCATCGACGGAATGGTGACGGTGGCGATGGGCATCGGCGCTGCCACGGCATCGCAGAAACCGAAGAAGCAATCGGTCTATGCGCGCCGCGGCGTGATCAGGATTTAGGAGGGCGGATGTGGTGATTTCGCCCGATGATTACAGGCGGCAGGCCGGGTTCAAGCGGTCTGTTGCGTCCCGGATTGGCCGGATCGGCTCGCCGCCGCTGTCCGGTCCGATCACGGCCTATCAAACTTACGATCTTTCCGACCCCGCGCTCGTCGAGATGATGCGCGGTGGCAGGATCGGGGTGGCCGGCGTCGCGGTCAATGAGAAGCAGGCATTTCGCAACAGCACGTTTTTTCGCGCGATGTCACTTATTGCTGGCTCGCTTGGGATGTTGCCGATCCACCTAATGCGGCGCAAGGCCGATGGCACGACCGAAAAGGCCAAGGATCACCCGCTTTTCAACGTCCTGCACCGCAAGGCGAACAGTTATCAGACTGCGGGCCAGTTTCGCAGCCATATGCAGCTGGCCGCCCTGCTCGACGGCAACGCCTTCGCTCTGAAGATCCGGTCGCGCGGCGCGGTCCGGCAAATCGTTCCGCTGCCGCGAGGCCGGGTTACGCCGAAGCTGTCAGAATCTTGGCAGCTCACGTTCGAATATGACCGGATGAACGGTGGCAAGGTGACGCTACCGGCCAGCGATGTTTTTCATTTTCGGGCACCGGTATCGCTTGACGGCCTGAACGGGATTAAACTGCTGGACGTGGCTGCCGATACGCTCGGTCTTGCGCTAACCGCGCAACAGGCAGCGGCTCGCCTGCTGACTAAGGGCTCTATGGCGCGCGGCGCGCTGGAAACTGAGCAGACCCTCGGCGACGAAGCGATTGAGCATCTGAAGGCCAGTCTGCGGGACGATTACTCTGGCGCGAATGCCTCCGATGACTGGATGATCTTGGAAGAGGGGTTGAAGGCCAAGCTGTTCGCGTCATCCGCTCGCGATTCTCAGCTGCGCGAACTGATGCAGGGTGAGGCGGAAGAGGTTTCCCGCTTTTCCGGCGTTCCCCGCCCGCTGCTGATGTTCGACGAAACCAGCTGGGGCAGCGGTATTGAGCAGCTGGGGCTGTTCTTCGTGACCTACTGCCTGATGCCGTGGTTTGTCATCTGGGAAGAGGCAATTTGGATGTGTCTGCTAAGCGAAACCGAGCAGGACACGATGTACGCCAAGGTCAACGAGGGCGCGCTGCTTCGCGGTTCGCTGAAAGACCAGGCTGAGTTTTTCAAGGCCGCGCTTGGCCCGAACACCGGATATCTGTCGCAAAATGAAGTGCGCGAGGCTTTCGACCGGAACCCACGCCCGGAAGGCGATGACCTGCCTCGCGCCGGCACGACCGCCGCGGCCGTCCAGCAAGAGGATATCGAAGATGCAGCGTAACGGATTGATCGGCGTTCGCGCTCAGCGGCCGCCTGAGATTAGCGGTGTCGGCGCTGGCGAAAACTGGAAGTTTGAAACCACCGCGCTCGCTGCCGATTTCAAGCATTTCGAAATCCGCGCGGCCGCCGAAGGGCAGAACCCGACGATCAGCATTTTCGACTATATCGGCGACGATGGCGACGGTGGCGGCGTAACCGACAAGCGGATCGCCGCGGCTCTGCGGCAGATCGGAAACCGCGACGTCGACATCGAGATCAATTCGCCCGGTGGAAATTATTTTCAAGGCGTTGCGATCTACAATTTGCTGCGCCGGCATCCCAAGGCGGTGAACGTCCAGATTCTCGGCATCGCGGCATCCGCTGCGTCGGTGATTGCCATGGCCGGCGACAGCATCGCGATTGCGCACAATGCCGAGATCATGATCCACGAGGCGACCGGAATCTTCATCGGCACGAAGTCGGAGATGGCAGCGGCAGTCGACACGCTGACTCATATCGACGATGCCATGGTCGCGACGTATGCCGCGCGTTCGGGGCGTCCCGCCGAAGATTTCTCTTCCATGATCGCAGGCAAGGATGTGTTCTTCCGCGGTCAGGAGGCGATTGATGCTGGCCTCGCCGATATCCTGATGGAGCGCGAGGCCGAAATGCCGGTCTATGCGGAATCCGATTTCCCGAGTGACAAAGCGTCGCTCGACCGTTTTCTCGCGAAACAGGACATGCCGCGCGCTGCGCGCCGTGAACTGTACCGCGCGATTGGCACGCAGAACGCTGCCGAACCTGCCACGCAGAACGCTGGCGACGAACCGCAGCCCGACTTCTCGGCGCTGCTCAAAGCCCTCACCGTCTAAAAGGAAAACGACGATGAATATGATGACCAACCTGCGCGGCACTGCCGCGACGGGCCGGGGCCTCGTTGCCGTGCGCGCCGAAGCTCCTGCCACCCCGAAGGCTCCCGCCTCGATTCCTGAACTCGCCACCGCGTTCGAAGCCTTCAAGGCGACGCACACGCAGCAGCTGGAAGAGATCAAGTCCGGTAAAACCGATGTTCTGACCACCGACAAGCTGGAAACGATCAACGCCGCGCTTACCGAGCTGCAAACCGCAGTCGATGAGCAGGCTGCGATTACGGCCGCGGCGAAGCTCGGCGATGGTGCCGTTATCGGCGATATCAAGGCTGATCCGGAATATACCGCAGCGTTCAAGGCTCACATGCGCCGCGGCGATAATACCACGCCGGAAGTCCAGGCTGCCATGCAGAAGGGCACCGACGCCGATGGCGGTTATCTTGCTCCGATCGAGTGGGATCGCACCATTGGCGAGAAGCTGAAGCGCATCAGCCCGATGCGGGCGGAAAGCCGAGTCATCGCCATCTCGACCGCCGGCTTCAAGAAGTTCTTCAGCGATCGCAACGTCGGTTCGGGCTGGGTCGGCGAAACTGCAAGCCGTCCTGCCACCTCGACGCCGCAGATCGGAACGGTCAGCTTTGAACCCGGCGAACTGTACGCCAACCCGGCGATTTCGCAGGGTTTGCTCGATGATGCTGCTGTGGATCTCGAACAGTGGCTGGCCAGCGAGGTCGAAACCGAATTTGCGCGGCAGGAGGGCATCGCATTCCTGTCTGGAGACGGTTCGAACAAGCCGCATGGCATCCTGACCTATGTCGAGGGCGGGGCGAATGCTGCCCGCCACCCCTACGGCGCGATCAAGACGCTGAACAGCGGTGCGGCTGCAGCCTTTACCGGCGACGGCTTCCTCGACCTGATGTACGACCTTCCCAGCGAGTTCGCTGCGAATGCCAAGCTGTACATCAACCGCCTCGCAATGGGTGCGGCCCGCAAGCTGAAGGACGGCCAAGGTAATTATCTGTGGCAACCGTCCTACGTGTCGGGTCAGCCGCAGAGCCTGGGCGGTGCTCCGGTGGTCGAGATGACCGACATGCCTGCAGTAGCGGCCGGCAACATTGCCGCGCTCTACGGCGACATGGAGGCCACTTATCTGGTGGTCGACCGCATCGGCATCCGCGTGCTGCGCGATCCCTACACCAACAAGCCGTTCGTGCACTTCTACACGACCAAGCGCGTTGGCGGCGGCGTCCACAACCCCGAACCGATGCGCGCGCTGAAGATCGCCGCGAACGCTTAACCAGCGCGGGCCGGTCTTCGGATCGGCCCGGCTGTCCCTTACTCAATCGAATAGGAGGCCCGAATGGCCACGAAGAAAACCGACGACGTCACCGACAACGGCGTAGATGCCGCCGAGGCCGTGGATACCTCCGGTGCGCCGCAGCAAATTGTTCCCGATGTCGACATGAAGCACCCCGCAGTCGACGCGGACCCGCGCGCCGGCACGTCCGCCGAGCAGAACAAGATCGATTTTAACGATCCGACGCTGACCAGTTCGGAGGCGGTCGAGAAGAACCTGAAGGAGCAGGCGAAGGGCTGAGCCCGGCGCTCTGAAAGGAACACGATATGGCGCTCCCGGTCACTCTTGAAGATGCAAAAAAACAGCTTCGAGTGATCGGGAACGACGAAGACGACACGATCTCCGGGTTCATCCCCGACGCTGCCGCCTGGGTGGAGGCCTATACCGGCCACCTTCTTGAACCGCGCGAGGTCGTTGAGCGTTTCTCTGGCCACGATCTGAATCTGCGGTATTGGCCCGTTGCTGAAACGGGCATTTCTGTCGCGGTCGGCGGCGTACCCATCGAAGGCGCGCGGCTATATCAGACCGTGCGGCCCGCCGCGGTTCTCAACCCGATCGGCACAGCATGGCCTTATCTCGAAACCGGTTCGGTGGTCGAGGTGACTTATACCGCTGGCTACGCGAGCCCCGACGACGTGCCTCGCAATATGGTTCGCGCGATGCTGATACTGATCAGCGCCTATGATGCCGATCGCGAAGGCGGTGAAATATTCCAGCGCGCGGAGGCCACGGCGAAGAATCTATGCCGGCAGTTCAAGGCCTGGCGCGCATGAAAGCCGGCCCTCGCGACGACCTCATCACTTTCCAGCGCTACAAACAGACCGAGAATAGTTTCGGAGAGCCGGAGGACGCTGACGAGCCTACCGCGATCGGCGAGGCCTACGCCGAGGTTATCTACGGTAAAGGCAGCGAGCGGCGCGAGGCGGCGAAGGAAAGCGCCAAGGTTCCAGCGACATTCCGTGTGCGCGCAAATACTTTGACGCGAAGCATCAGAACTGGCGACCAGATCGCGTTCGATGGCGCCGTTTGGGATATTGAAAGCAACGTGCCGCTCGACCGTGACGGGCGCGAGATTACCGCGACCCGGCTGTCATGAAGTTTGAACTGAAGGGCATTGAACAAGCGCTGAAGAACATCGCTGCGGTCGGCCAGTCAGTAAGCGATGAAGATCTACAGCAAGATGCTCTGGCGGCGCTCGAACCAGTAGCGAAGGACGCGCAATCGCTGGCTCCGGTGGACGAAGGTGACCTGCGAAACAGCATTGAGCCGAGAATCTTGGAAGACGGAACCGTGGGCGTCGTCATCGGCGACTGGAAGGGCCATTTTTTTGAGTTCGGGACCGTCAACATGCGGGCTCAGCCGATGCTTGGCCCGGCATGGCACGAAAACGAAGATGCGGTGATTCAATCATTCGGCGGCCGTGTGGGTGCGCGAATAGAGGGGGCGGTGTGAGCGATGGAAGAGGCCCTTATCGCCCGTCTCCGCGCGAGCACCGCAATCGCCGAAATCGCAGGGACATTCAAGAGCCGCCCTGCGATCGACCTGCACGAACGCAAGTCGAACGAAAAGACCGCGTTCCCGGCGGTGGTGGTGACGATCAATTCGCCGGGGAAGACCTACAGCCAAGCCGGTCCTGACCCGGTTCAACAGCGCCTTGTTCGTTTTGAGAGCTTCGGGCTGTCGGTGGGCTCGGCCATCCTACTCGACCGCGCCGTTATCGCCGAACTCGAACAAGCCAAGCTCGTGCAGGGTGTCCAATTCTCGCGCGCTCAGCTGCGATTCCAACGCGATTTCGATCCTGAAGACCTCGGCAACCTGCGGATATTCCGTCGGCTGTCCGACCTCGTAATTCCTACCAACCGCTGATCAAAAGGAACCTCTCATGGCAGACGAATATGTAGAAGGCGTGGTGGCCGATGGCGAAGAGCTGTGGCTGACCAGTTCGACCGGCACGTTGACCAAGGTGATGGGCCTGAAGTCGATCAAGGAGCCAAGCTTCATGGTCGAGGAGCAGGAAGATACCGACATGGGAAGCGGCGGAGTGAAGCAGTATCTGCCCGGCCTGGGTGACTGGACCACGTTCCAGGCGACGTTGAAGCATCGCCCCGGCAGCGCCACACATCTGCTGATCGAAGAGCATCTGATGAGCAAGGAGCGACGGCCCATGAAGGTGGTGCTGCGCGGCGCAAATGACGGTTCGACGGTCGAAGGGACTGGCGAAATCATCCTGCTGGGCTACGACAAGCCGAGCCGCAACGTTGGCACTGTCAACGACGCCACCATCACGGGCCGCGTTCGCCGGTACGATGAAGGCGACCTGACTTCCCCGGCGGCCGCATAATGGGCAACGCTTACGAAGGCACCAGTAGCTTCGAATACGGCGGGGAAACTTACCGTATGACGCTAAACAACCGCATCCTTATCGATATGGAGGACGTGCTCGGCTATTCCTCCCTGGATGCGATCGAGGAAACGAAGCAGGCCATTGCGCAGGGTATGAATCCCAAGCTGAAGGTCATGATCGCTATCCTCTACGCCTCTCTGGTGCGCAATCATCCGGGGATCACGGAAGATTTCGTGATCGACATGGCTATGAGCGGCGATCCCGAGGTCAAGAAGGGCATTTCCGCCGCGATGAAGGCGACGGATATTCCGGTGGGAAACGCAAAGGCGGCGGCCGAGACGCCGGAGCCGGAGAGCAAGAGCGGTGGTGCTGGCAAAGCATCTACCAAGCCTGGCGCAAAGCGGGGCTCTCGCACGAAGAGTTCTTCGTAAGCACGCCTTATGCGGTGATGCTGTCGCTGGCCGGTGCGGCGGAGCAGCAGGAGCTGGCGAACAAGCGCATGATCACCGGCGCATGGCTCGCGGGGCGGCTCGGTGGGATGGCCGACCCGAAAACCTACCCCACACTGGAGAGCCTACTTGGCGATATGCCGGAGCCTGAACCCGAAGAGTTAGAGCCCGAAGAACGGCATGTCGGTGCGAAGCTTTGGGTAATGCTCTTGAACCGACGCTCTTAGAATCAACTTGTGCTGTAGAGTGACACGACATATCCCCGCCCAACTTAAGGGGAGGCGTTATGAACGAACAGTTGTTGATCAAAGACGGGGTTCACTGTCGTGAATGCGGTTCCAACATCGCCCGAACGGCTTCGACCTGTCCACATTGCGGGGGGCGGCAGTCGGTCGGAAAATCCTCCGGGTTTAAGAGCAAAACGACCGCCATCCTGCTGGCGCTTTTCCTAGGAGGAATTGGAGCACATCGCTTCTATCTGGGCAACGTTGGGCTGGGACTGCTTTATCTTGTGTTTTGTTGGACCTTCATTCCAGCAATCGTCGCTTTCGGCGAAATGATCTATTTCTTGACAATTAGCGAAGAGGACTTCGCGGAGCGATACTCTTAGCTTGAATATTAAAAGTTAGCGCAAGGGCGGTTCCTTTTGGAGCCGCCCTTTTTTTTTGGGGGGAAACCTATGGCTGGCGGACCAATTGCAAATCTGTCGGCCACCCTGCGTTGGGATTTGGACGACTTCGAACGCGGCACCGCTCGCGTATCGAACGTGTTCAAGAACATCATCGGCCTAGCTGGAGACGTTGCAGAGGCGGTCGGCAACATGGGCAAGCGATTGACGGCAAGTCTGACGCTGCCGCTCGGCGCAATCGCCGTGCTAACCACAAAAGCCTCGAGCGATGCTGCCGAACTTCAGTCTGCGTTCGATGTAACGTTTGGCAGTCTCTCGGCAGGTATGAACAAATGGGCCGAGGATACCGGCGACGCATTGGGCCGATCTACGCAACAGATGCAGCAGGGCGCGATCGCGTTCGGTCAACTGTTTAACGCGGCAGCCCCTACCGAGCAGGCCGCGGCACGCCTCTCGCAAAAATTCACCAAACTTGCTGTAGATGCCGGTTCGTTTTTCAACGTTCCGTTCGAAACCGCGATGCAGAAAATCCGCTCTGGGTTAGCGGGTGAAAGCGAGCCGCTGCGCGATTTCGGCGTGTTCATCAATGAAGCGGCAGTCAAGACCAAGGCGCTGGAACTTGGCCTTATTTCGAGTGGTCAAGAGTTAGATGAGTACGGCAAGATCATGGCTCGACAGGCTCTGATCGTAGAGGGACTGGCCAACGCGAATGACGACGCAACACGGACGTGGGGAAGTCTTGCCAATCAGATCGAGCGCATAAAGGCAAACTTCAAAGAACTTTCGATCGAGATCGGCAACTTGCTCGCTCCGTACGCGCAGAAGTTGGCTACTATCATCGAGCGGCTGATTGGCTGGTTTAAGAGCCTCCCGGAAAGCGTGAAAAGTGCTGCGGTCGGTTTCGGTGTCTTTCTTGCCGCGCTGGGTCCGCTATCGGTCATTTTGTCGGCCATCGTAGTCACTTTGCTGCCTGCCTTCCTTGTCGGTTTAGGCGGGGTGTTTCCCATTATCAGCTTGATAATCAATCCGCTGGGCACGCTGATCGTTTATGCTGGGAAGCTGTTTGTCGGGCTAGGTGGTTTGTCCAGTGTGCTCGGCAAACTCGCGCCCATGTTCTTGCGTCTTACGGGACCAGTCGGCCTCGTCATATCGCTCCTGCTGATGTTCAAGGATGAAATCCTTGCGGGCGTTCGCACGCAGATGAGCGCCATTGCTGAACGCGTCGGTCCAACCCTCCAGCGTTTTTTCGAGACGCTGCGCGAGGCCTCCGACCGCATCACTGCGGCGTTCGACGAGCTGGCGAAAAGCCCGCTGGGCGAAGCGTTGGAGTGGATCAGTCAGAAGGTTGGCGAACTAATCCAGATCACCGCCGAAATGGGCGGGCAACTGATCGGGACCGTTCTGTCTGCTGTCATCGAACTGGCAACCGGGCTGATTGACTATCTTGGCGGCGCAATCGAGACAGTTGTGCGCCTGCTCTCGGCCGATTGGTCGGGCGCTTGGGAAGCCGCTGTCGATACCGTCAGCAGCGCCGTCATTCGCATTGGCCAGTGGATCGAAGGCCTGTTCCCCGTTCTCGGCCGCGCGCTTCAGATGGTGGGCGCGCTGAGCCGTGCCAAGCTTGGTGGCCCTAAGGCTGAGGGCGGCTACGAAAACGACGAAATAAGCCCAGAAGACCGCAAGTTTCTCGATAACCTAGCGGATTGGACGGACGGCAAAGGCGGCGGTCGGAATTACGCAGTCGCTAAGCCGGGGCCGAAGCCTAAGACTTCGCGAGCACGTAAAGGTCCGACCGGGCCGAGCGCTGAAGAGCTTGCCGATCGACGCGAAGATCTGCGGTTGCAGCAAGCCCTCGCCGTGGCGCGAGAAAAGGACGACCGCGAAGCCGAGCGCGCGTTGCAGCGGCAGATCGACCTTCGCAGCCGGATCGATGCCTATAAGCGCGCCGGACTGACTAAGGCTCAGGCTGCGACGGCGGCCGAGAAAGACATGCTGGAGCTGGATCAGGCGCGGGCAGAGGCGCAGGCGAAGGCGCGGGGGCTGCAGCAAGACCGCCTCGACATGCAGCTCGCCGAACTGCGCGGCGACTTTAAGGCGATCCAGGTTCTTGAAGACAAAGCTTTTGTCGAAAAGCGCATTGCTGAAATGCGCGCCGAAGGCGTGGATTTGGCTGCTGCCGAAGAAGAGGCCCAGCTGAACCTGCTTCACTTGGAAGAGGCGCGGTTAGAGCGCGCGCAAGCTCGTGCCACAGCGGAAGCCGAAGCTCACCAGATTGAGCTTGCACGGCTGCGTGGTGATGACGCGGCGACCATTCGGCGGATGGAAGAGCGCCAGCGGATTGCCGATCGCGTTTTCGATCTGCGTTCTGATCGCGACAACCCGATGGAAGCCGAAGACGCAATGGCACAGGCCACGCGCGAGGCTATGGACCGGGAACGCGCGCATATGCAGGGCACGTTCCGGGGGGCGTTCCGCGATGGCCTGCAAGCCGCAATGGACGGCAATCTCGGCCAGTTCTTCGAAAACTGGATGAAGCAGCATAGCTTCAACGCGTTGGCAAAAGTGCTGGACCGCCTTGCTGATCGCTTGGCCGACCTAGCGTTTGGTGGCGGCGAAAGCGGGAGTGGAGGACTCGGCGGTATCTTTGGGGGCCTCGCCGGTTTGTTCGGCGGCGGCGGCGGTGCAAGCGGTTCCGGAACCGGCGGATGGATGGGTGGCTTTGCAAAAGGCGCTGCCGTTTTCGGAGGTGGCAACCAAGGGCAGGCCGGCGGTGTTCTCTCGCTGAGCGGCGGCCTGCCGAAGTGGGCGAATGGCGGTTCCGGTATCATTCGCGGTCATCCGGGTATCGATAAGAACCTGTTGAGCCTCAACGGCAATCCGATCGCTCGCGTAAGCAGCGGCGAATTGCTGAACGTCCAGCGCAATCCGGCGAACGACGGTGGGGGGAGGAGTGGCCCAAGCCGCCTGGAAGTTGTTCCTTCTCCCTATTTCGATGTGGTAGTCGATGGGCGTGTAATGCGTTCGGCCCCAGGGATTGCGTCAGCCGGTGCCCAAGTTGCGCAAAGCAACGCTGCATTTCGCCAGTCGCGTCGGGTGCCGGGCCGATGACAGTTCAGCTTCCCGCCGACATGCACCCTGTCGATGCAGTGCCCGCTTTGCTCGACTATGGCATGACGCTATCTTCTCCGCTTGGTACAGCCGATCTGCGCGTTGATCGCCCTGGTAGCCGGTTCCGCATCGCTTTGCAGTTCCCGCCTATGGTTCCAGAGCGGTCCCGTATAATTGTTTCACGTTTGTTGCGCGCGAAGGCAGAAGGCTTGCGCGTGCCCTATCCTCTGTTCGTGTCGCAGGGCCTTCCCAACGCTCCGGTGGTTGACGGGGCGGGGCAGGCCGGAACGACGCTGGCTGTTCGCGGCCTCACACCAAATTACAGCTTCCGCGAAGGGTGGTGGCTGTCGATTGAGAGCGCGACGGGGCAGCATTTTCTCCACAATGTTGCCGCTGGCGGCATCGCGAGCAGCGGCGGATCGGCACAGCTTAGCATTTGGCCTCCGCTGCGGCGTCCGTTTGCGGATGGCGACAAGGTGCATCTCGGGAAACCCATGATTGAGGGCTTGCCAGAAGGTGACGAAACCAGCTGGCAAATTCCGGTCAACGGGCTGGTGGCTGTGGCCGTGACGATAAGGGAGCAGGCGTGATGAAAATTGCGGATCGTTACGAAATTGATCGCCATCCTGGTGCTGGGCAAAAAACCCCAAACGCATGGAGGGCGAGCGGATACGAAGGGGGTAAGCTTATCGGGCATGGGTGCGGGGATACGCCCGAATTGGCACTTGCTAACTATAAAAGCTTGTTCTGCTGATGCAGCATATCGCTCTGACCGGCATCCTCAAAATCGAGCTGCCAGAATACACGGCGCGCCTCTGCGACGGCGGCTTCATCACGGTCGACGGCGATGGCACCTATCTCAGCGAAGATCCGAAGTTCGGCGCCATTGCGAGCGTGGAGAGCTTAGGAGAAGGCCGCGGCGATGAAATCCCAGCGCTGCAGCTCGAACTATATCCGCCCGATGCAACGCCGGTAGGAGAGCTTTCGCGGCCCGGTTATCAGCGCAGCCGGGTGACGTTCGCCATTGTCGAATATGACGTTGCAACCGGACTACCGATAGCCCCGCCGGATCAGCAGTTTATCGGGCAGATCGATCAGACCAGCCTTCGTGTCGGCAAGGCACGCACGCTGTCCATGACGATCGTGTCTGAAATGGAGCGGCTGTTCGAGCTGGACATCGGCAATTCGCTGAGCCCGACTTTCCATCAATCCGTGTGGCCGGGGGAGCTTGGGCAGAACAACGCCGCGGGCATCAAGCGTTCCGTGGCTTGGGGCACGGAAAGCGTTGTGAGCGGATCGGGTTATGGGGGCGGGGGGCCCTATGGCGGAGGCGCGCGGAACTTCATGCCGAGGATGGTTTCCTACTGATGCCCGCCGCAGTGCCGGAACTGGAACGTCGCCGCGTCGCGACGGAGAAGACGCTCGCCAAATTTCGGGAGAGCGCGTTCGATTGGCGTAAGCGTCGGACCTGCGCGCACCTCGCCAAGTATCAGGCACGCATGATGGGCCGAAAGCTGCCGAGCGTGCCGGACTTCCGCAGTCCGTTGGGAGCGAAGCGCGCTCTTACCGGCATGGGGCACGACAGCATGATCGCGCTGCTCGACAGCCATCTTGAGCGCATCGCGCCGGCCATGATGCGCCTTGGTGATTTGGCAGCGGTCCAAGGCACCGAGGGCATGGATTCGGTCATGGTGTCGGCAGGCAACGGCAAGCTGTTCGGTTGGCGTGAGGACGCCGAGCAAATGGTGATGCTCGCTGTCACGCTAGACGAGATCGATGCGGCGTGGAGGCTTTGAATGGCTAAAGCGGTCAAGACGATCGGTATCATTGCGGGTGCTGCTGCTCTGATCGGCACGGCAGTGCTTACTGCGGGCGGCACAGCGTTCGCCGCAACGGCGTTAGGAGGCGCGCTAGGAGGAACGGGCGGTATCGTGGCGGTGGCCGGGTTGGTCTCCGGCGTTGCGGCAATCGCATCGCGCGCTCTGACTAAGCCGCCACCAGCGCGCGGTAGCGTAACCGAAACAGTTATTGAGGTCGATCCGCCGTCACCTTACGCAATGGGGGAGGGCTACTTCGCTGGTGTCCTGCGCCATCGTGTCGGTTACGGCCCAACGCTGAAGAAGGTGCCGAACCCGTACCTGCTAGAAATCATGGTCTACTCGGTGGCGGGGCCGATCGCGGCCGCGATGGTGCCGCAGTTCGAGTTCGCGCCGGTCGGTGCCTACTATAACGACTTCTTTGCCTACGATGCGCAGCTCGGCCTATCGCCGGAGCCGGATGCTTTGGTGCCTCCTTATGGCACGGCACCGGGATGGACCGCGCAGCACAAGCTATCCGGCATGGCCGCGATGGCGCGGAACTATAAGTTCGACAAGGACGGGAAACGATACGCCAGCGGTCTGCCACAAGGCGGCGCGGTGGCGAAATGGGTGCGTGCCTACGATCCGCGCAAGGATGACACGTTCCCCGGCGGCTCTGGATCGCACCGGCTCGGTGATGAGACAACTTACGAATGGACTGAAACCCCCGCGCTTCATGCAGGCATGTATGCCTATGGCCGCTACCAGAACGGCAAGCGCGTGATGGGCATGGGGCTGCCGGCCCAAGCGATAGACTGGCAGGCGGTGGCAGCGTGGGCGAACGACTGCGAAGCGAATAACTGGACGATGTTCGGCGTGGTGTTCGAGCCGGGCGACCGTTGGGGGAACTTGCGCGATATCTGCATCGCGGGCGGCGGGGAGCCGCTGCCTCTTACCAGCGGGTTGAGCTTCCATTGGGACCGCCCGCGCGTGGTGCTGGACACGATTACAGAAGCCGATGTGTTCGGTGATATCGAAGCGACCGGGATGCAGTCTTACCGAGATCGGATCAATACGGTCATCCCGCAGGTGCTGATACCGGATCAAAACTGGTCGCTGTTGCCGTGCGACCCGATTGTTGGGCAGACCTATCGCGATGAAGACGGCGAACCGCGCACCGAAACTTGGCCTTTCAACTTCGTCAAAAAGGTAAAGCAGGGCGGTCAGCTCGCGACGTACAAAATGGCGAACAGCCGCGAGCTGTGGCCGATTACAATTCCCGTAGGCCCGCGCCTTCGCCACTACCGGCCCGGCGATTGCCTGGCGCTCGATCTACCGCAGGCCGGTCTTGATACAGATGCGGTAATCCTCCGCCGCGATATCGACCCGGCCACGATGGTGACGACGCTAACCCTGATTGGCGAGACCGCGGCGAAACATGCGTATGCCCTTGGCGAAACCGCCGTGCCGCCGACGACGCCTTATCTTGGACAGACAGCAGAGGAGCGCGACGCCGTAGCCGCGAGCGTATCGCAGCCCGATACTGCGGCGCGCCAGATCGTCAGTCAGACGGTGGCCTTCCCGGTCACAACCGACACCACCAGCGCGACGATCGCAGCGTTCACCGCCACGCTTGACGACGGGCGCAAGATTGATCTGCCAGCGGGCAGCGTGACGGGCCTTAACGAAGCGACCTCTTACGTCATTTTGTGGAGCTTGGCGGGCCAGTCTTACAGCGCTGCTTTGCTGCCTGCCTTGGACGAACTGGCAGACAGCGGCAACGTCATCATTCGCTACGCGGTCACGCAGGTGGCGGATGGCACCTATCCTCCGACGACCACGCCCCCCGGCGGTGATGGTGGAGGAGGTTATGGTGGCGGCGGAAGGTATCAGGAAAGCGAGGTGCAGTAGTGAGCGAGTTTCTGCCCACCAACCGCCGGATCTTTGGCATCATTCAGGAAGGCGCGGCGGGGCAGACAATCTTGCGGCTGACAGCACGCGAGCCCAGCGCGCCAGAGGACGCAATGGCTGTGCTGTTGCTGCGCGGACAGATACCCGAAGGCCTCGAAAAAGACGTGCCGATCTTTAGCGACCCATCGCTGAATCCAGATCTTCGTGGCTTGCCCGGTGATGAGGGCCCGAACGGATGGACGCCGAAGCTGCGCGCGGTGAGCGATGGCACGCGCACGCTCATGGAAGTAGCAGGCTGGGTACAGTCCAGCGGAAAGCCTGCGACTGGGTTCCTGACTTCGACCGGCGAGTTGGCAACGGACAAGGCGCAGGCGTTCAACTTCAACGCGGTGAAGCGTGTACGCGCATTCTCGGCACAGACCAATTCCAGCGGCATCGCAACGATCCCGTTCACAATGGCTGGCGAACCGGGCTTTGCACAAACGCCGCAGGTGATCGTTCTAGCACCCAACCCGAACATCGCGATCGGGCGTTACGAATGGAGCGAAGTGGCGGGCAGCCGCACGAAAGACAGCGTTCAGGTGCTTGTGCGCGGGAGCGCCCTCACATCCGGCCTTTTGGGGCCTCTCGCGGGCGCCACCGCGAACGTGATCGCGATCGAACTCTAACCCTTCCGGGAGCATAATATGGCACAATCAGCCCGCTTGGCGCTTAGCGCCAGGCGCTTCGAACTGCGCACGTTTACAATCCGCGTGGTCGGCATCAATCTGACCGGCGTTGCGATGACGATGGCAGTCCGCCTCTATCCTGACACCCCCGGTGCCGCGATCGTCAATCTTGCTACTGTGACGACTGCTGCGGCCGAGGGGTTGAAGCTCGAAAGCGTTACTACCGAAAAAGGCGTGCCGATTAGCACGATAACGGTTCGGATTAACAAGAGCACCATGTCCGATCCGAACGGGCTGGGCCGTGTAGGCGAGCCGGGCGTTGCGCTGGCCTATGCCTATGGTCTGCGTCTTGGAGACACGACGCGGCTTCACGGTGCGTTTTGGGCGCTTCCGGGGACCGTGGATTCGGATAGCGCGGCTCCAACTGGAAACTATGGCGGTAATACCAACGCGCCGGAACCTGCAGACAGTGTATCTTTCACCGTCGCGGCGAATGAAATTGTCGAACTGCACATCGACGGCATTGAAGCCGTCGGTGCGCTTGCGGCAAAAGCGACGACCGAAGCAGACCGGGCGGAAACCGCTGCGATTAACGCCGCCAACGACGTGCGCGACGAGCTGGAAACTTTCAGTACCATTGCACAGGATGGCGCGGATCGTGCCGAATTTGCAGCGAATGAAATCGAGAAAGATTATGACGCCGGTGCCGATCTTGAAAAGGCGGTGGACGCAGACGGCAACACATATCGCCGAACCGATGAAAACGGGCGGCTTTTCCTTTCCGACTTGGATGAATCTGTTCAGACGGAATTTGAGCGGCGGCAAAGCGTTGCTGGTTATTCGCGACCCGGCGATGATTTAGAGCAGGCGTGGGACGCTAAGCGCGGAATCTATCGGCGCATTGATGCGCGCGGGGCATTTTATCCGGTGGGTGGTGGTTCGGTCCAGCATCATGCTCGCATGGCGCTGAGTAACAATCCAGCACGGTTTGAAGCGCCGGAAAAGACAGCGCGCGATGAATACTCCGCCGAAACGCGGGCCATGGTGACGAATATTCAATCCGAATGCTTGCCCTATGTCGAGCCTCCAGCCTTGCACGTTCCGAACAATTACGACGTGCCAGACAGCGTCCTGACACAAATTGCGCTCACCGATGAAAACCCAGTCGCCCAGCTGCCATTTCCCTACGCCACCGGCGGTGCGGTCCATCCATACATCCTGCCGATGCGGCAACCGTTTCTCGGCTATCGCTATCTTCTGACAGACAGCCACCACGCCGCTGCAAGTGAAGGACAGGAAACGCCCTGCCTGTTCGGGACGAATGATCTGGTGACATTCGACCTCATTCCCGAAGCGCCGCAACCACTCCATCACGGCAAGCCGGGGACCGGTTCGCGCGCATACGACAGCCATTGCAGCGACCCGTTCCTTGCTTACGATCCGACCGATGGCGGGATGATCTGGTGTACGCGAGAGACGCAGGTTTTCCCGTCCACATCGACGCCTGACACCTACCACGCCAGCAAAACGTATGACGGTGTGCACTGGACACCGAAACAGGTCATTGGTCCTCCGGGTGGGTCTGGCTTGTCGCCATCCATGCTCTACGATCCCGTCGCAGGCCATTGGAACCTGTTTTTCAATCTCGGCGCGGTTTTCAAGCGGTACACGGGGCCGTCTTGGACCGGCCCGTGGACGCTCGCATCTGAAACCGATTTTCTAGCCGTCCACAACATCGACCTCTGGCATTCCGAGGTCAAATACATGGGCGGTCGGTTCGCGCTTTGCTGCAATCGGCGCGATCAAAACACCGACACCGCCAACGTATTCTTCGGGTTCAGCGCGGACGGTAATAGCTGGACGATGAGTAGTGAACTCGTCGCAGAGCCGACGCAGGACATCTACAAGCCAACCTTCTTCCCCGAATTCGACAAAAACGGCCCCAACGGAGCCGAGCGCGTCCGCTTTACCTTCATCTGGTCCCATTGGGATTGGGTAGCGCAACAACCCGGCCCGCAAGGAATGCAACTCTACGTCCAGCGCAGCGCGTGGATCAATATCTAAGAGGATCGACAATATGACACTCATCACCAAGTCCGACGCCAGGCTGGTTAATCCTGCCGCTGCAATCGGCAACATTCACGGTTTTTACGGGGCGCAAGACTATCGCGCGATGCTCGACTTCTCGCACCAGATCTATCGCGTTGACGGCGAGGAGAAGAGTTTCAGTGACATTGTGAATTTGGTGCGTGGGGGCTCCGACGCACAATACTTGGATAGCCTCGGTCGCTATCGCACTGTGTCGGGCAACGCACCGCGCTACCACATGATACCCGAGAAGAACGAAGTCGGTTTGCTGCTGGAAAAAGAGACCCGAAACTTTCTTGAGTCCGATGCTGATGGTGCATCGTTCACCGCCACGGACGCAGGCGAGGACATTCTTGTTTCGTGGCGCGGCTCTGGCACCGTAACACCAAACGCGAGCGATCTTGCTCTACGGCGTGAGGTCAAAGCAGGCCAACGGACTGCTCGGTTCTACACGCGCTCTGGTCTCAAAACCGGAACGGTCACCGTATCGGGAGAAGCGCGTGACATCATGGTCACCAATAGCAATTCGGCGCGAACCTTTGTCCCGCACTTGGCTACGCGCAGCAAAGACGATTTTGCGCTGAGAGGCGTGCCGTTCGATATCGTGAAGTCTGGCGCCGCCACGCTACTGATGCGCTTCGCGTTCATGCCTGACAATGGCAATACGCGGCGAACTGTGTTTTTGCTTTTGCGAAATGACAATGCGCCGAACGGCCTCATTCGCATCCTATCTCAATACAATAGGACCGGGCTAGACGAAGGTTCAATTTCGGTTGTGCAAGACGGTGGACCGTCTCTGGCGGAAGCGACGCCCCCTCTTATCGCTCGCAATCTTGGCAACTTCAACGGCAACCCCATTGTCGGCGCATACTTCAGCGGCTTCGGCGCACGGGCGGGGATCATATCGCATGGCCAAGCCGGTCAGAACACCGCAGCGTCTGTTTCTCGCACTCCACCGACGGCAATAACGTCTATGTTTTTGGACGCACCCGACGCCATTCTGACCCATGCCGTCATTTACGACCGCATGGTGAGCGACGATGAGGCGTTCGATCTGGCGGTGTTCGGGTCGTGACCGTGCCCTTCAACGGCACCTATCCGCAGATGGAGCGCAGTTGACCCCCTCCGCGCAATCTCGCGCATGACAAGGAGAATATAATGGGCGACGAATGGCATCCCAATCCCGGTGACGCTGTGCAGGTGGAAAGGCTTGTCCAGCGCGTCGCTCACCAAGCGATCGCGGCCTACGAACAATCGCACCCCAGAGACGATGCGAAGGAGCTTGATATACCAGCACAGTGGAAATGGGTCGGCGGCTTGATCACCGCGCTAGTAAGCGCCGGGCTAATCGGCGTTTGTTTCTGGGTGGTGACCACGCTGAGCGGCCTGCAACAAAATGTGACGCGGATGAGCGCGCTGTTGGAGGCGCAAGGCAGTGGGTCGTTTTCCGAAATCAAAGCCGACCAAGACCGGCAGGATGAGCGGATTGACCGACTGGAAGCTTACCACAGGCAGGGAGGGGCGCGATGAGCAAGAGTGACCGAGCCGCGCTGTTCGCTGCGATGCGCGAATATGCTCCGAACAATCAGATCCCCGCGAACGATGTTCCGGTCATCGATGGCATTGCCGATCGCTGGGGGATGGCGCGGGTCGCCTCCGCGCACACCCTAGCCAACCCCGCCGCCTTCTATGCCGAGGTCCGCAAGATCACCGGCGCGCTCGATCAGGTGCAGGTCAACACGATCGAGGCGCTACTTCACAAGGGCGCGCATTGGCCTATCGCATGGCTGGCTTATGGGCTGGCGACCGCATGGCATGAAGCGCGGATGAAGCCGATCGCCGAATGGGGAAAAGGTGGCAACCGGCCTTACGCCAAGCCGGGTAAATACGGACAGCCACAATATGGCCGGGGTCTGGTGCAGCTCACCTGGGACCGGAACTATGAATGGGCAGACAAGGCGCTAGGCCTCAACGGTTCTCTCCTGAAGGACTTCGACCGCGCGTTAGAGCCAGACATTGCCAGCGATATTCTGGTGAAGGGCATGGAGACGGGTGCGTTCACGGGCAAGGCGCTTCGGGACTATCTGCCGACCGAGCGCGGCGGGTTCGACCAATTCCGAAACGCACGTCGCATCATCAACGGCACGGATAAAGCGACGGCAATCGCCAGCCACGCCCTGGCGTTCCAGAACGCGCTTAGCGCTGGAGGGTGGGCATGAAAACCCTGTCCGGCGAACAGCGCTTCTGGGTCGCGATCCTAGTGATCGGCGGCTTCCTCCTTTTCGGTGCGGCCGCCACGTTCATCCCGTCCGCAGATGGCACCACGATTTTCGTCAACACGGTCCTGTCGACCATGGGGCCGCTCGTAGGCTGGGTGGTGAAGGGCCTGTTCGATGGCGCCGATGCGACGGGCAAGGCGGACGATCCGCTTTATACGAAGGAGACGGAATAGTGCTCACCACCATCATGCGCGCCACCGGCCTAAGCAAGCTGTCGGTGGGCCTAATCGCCGCGGCTGTCGTCATCATCGCTGTAGGCCTGATTTACGCCCTCTCAGCGCGTTCGCAGGACATGCGGGTGTCGGAGGGCGTCGAGCGGGGGAAGGCAATTCAGGAGGCCGCATCTGGGGCAGAACAGGCCAAACGAACCCGACGCGCCAACAAGGCATCCGCCGAGGTCACCACCGACCCGACATCACGCGAGGTCCAGTGCGATCCCTACAACCGTTCGCGTCCTGCGGAGTGCGACCAGTGAAGCGGGCGCTACTCGCATCGCCGGCTCTACTCCTGTGCCTGACAGCGGGCACCTGCAAGACCATCGAATACCGCACCGTGGACACGTCCTGCACGTCGTTTCGTCCGGTGACGTTCGCAGCGCTGCCAGTGGGGCAGGTGGACGATCCGGGGAATACTTATGATACGGCGCAAACGATCGCAGAGATACGCCGCAATCTGAACGCGCCTTGGGAGGAGCTTTGCGGGGATAAGTAGCCCGGCGAGACAGGAATTGCACCTGCTATCACTAATGCGCGCCGCGTGATCAATGCGGCGGTTTTCGCACTAGCTGACTTCGCTGTCAGTCCGCTAGCCGGATAAGCTACCCCGCGGCTCGTCCACTACTCACTGCTACCGTGCGCACGTCGCAGCTTTTGCTCAAATTGTGTCCTGCCTCGGCGCGGGGCGAGCCGGTGAAATTTTTCTACGCCTCACTAGCGCGCAATTCTTCTACCACAAAACGCCCACCGCGCCTAGCAAAAACGCTTGCTTTTCTGCGGAGATTCGCGCATTGTTCCGGGGCTGCGTTATACAAGACCCGCATCCGTTTACGGCGGCTGCAATGGGGAAGGGCACAAGGCCGTAAACCAGTGCCGCTCGATCATACCGAGTTCGCGCAGCCACCTGCGGGCACACTAGTTGGCGAGGGCGGAGCAAACACCGCTGTCATTCGAGCCATAAGGCCCGCAGCTAATCCACCCTATCCGGCGTCACCTCAACCTCAATTCCCCACGGGTTCAGCGCACCGTCTGCCACTGTCTCGCCACGCACAAGCCGGGTTAGCAGATAGGACAGGCTCGATGGATTATACGGCGCTGCTTTTACGGTATCGGGATCGAAGGTCAGCTTGATGGTTTGCTGTGTCATGGCGCTAATCTAGCACCACGGCTCCCGCCTGCTAGTCCATTCTCTGGCCAGCCCCTCGACCACCAGCACGCGGCCGACGTCCACCCCATCGACCGTTATCCGCGCAAGGGTGCGTCCATAACGGTCCGTGCCGGTGCGGTGGATCTGGAAGCCGGGCCGGAGCAAGGTCGCCAGCCTGTTGCGGGCTGCGATGGCGAGGGCGCGTTCGGAACTGCACTTTCCCCGGATTTCGGGCGCATCTATGTTGGCGAGGCGGATCTTCTCGCCGTTAACCCAGGCAGTGTCACCATCGACCACGCATGTTACGCGCTTAGCCGGCGGAGGTGGGCATAGGGACAGGGCTAGGGCTGCGAGCATCATCCGATTGGCATAGGGGGTGGCGCGCGGCGCTCGCGCTCTTCAAGCCATTCTTCAAATTCAAGAGGCTTCCCGCCGCGGCGCGTCATGGCTTTCAGAGCTTGTTGCCGGCCAGCGTTGAAAGCCTCTTCCATTTCGCGCCGATGGCTTACGACAAAAACGCCCATCACTTCACCTCGCTAGGTTCAAGAGCGGCGCGGATCACAGCTTGAAGCGAGCGTCAGTTCTGCGCGCTCCCCTTCTAATGCTGTCGGTTCGTTCCGCAACGTAAGCGCCCGCCTCCCGCAATCGCTCAATCTCGGCGGCTTGTGCGGTGAGGGCAACAGAATTGCTCATCAACAGATTTACATAGGCGTCACTGAATACCGGATCGGCGCGCATAATGCTCGCTACCATCTCGCTGTTTTGTTCCACAAGCCCCGCCACATCGCTTTTCTCGGCCACGTTCTTTCTCCTGTAAGATATGGGATCGGGCCTTGCGAATAACCGCACGGGCGTTCTCAAGCTGCGCGGGGACAAGTTCCATTACGCCACGCGGCCCCGGCGTAGCATCGAGAGCGTTGGCTAAACCTTGCAACGCTTCAAGCAGTTCGGTCGCGATCTCCGCTACCTTCGCATCGTCCATCAGCTTTCTCCCTGCGATGCGAGGTAGGCGTTAAGGCGGTCCAGCATTGCCGAGGCATAGTCTCGCGACGCTCCGTATTTTTGCGTAAAATCGCGGATTTCCTTGGCGAACTCCACCGCCTCATCGTTACGGGATGCGGCGGATAGGGCGGCGGTGATATGTTGACGCAGTTCGCCGGGCCTGCTCCAATCAATCAGATCGCTATCCTCCCACGATCCGGTAATGTCTTCGTAGATTCCAAGCGGGTCGAGACCTGAAACTTCAACGCCTTCGCCAACCGCAGCGTCTACAAAATCGGCGGCATCGCACAACGCTGATATGAGCGCATCCTCCACCATCGCCTCGCTCGGCTCATTCGGCTGGGCGCGGAGGGCGGCGTGCGTAGCGTCCACCATCGCTTTGCTGCACGCAGGACAAGTGACTTCGGACGCTCTCCAGCCATTGCCGCGCAAAGGATATACGAAGTCCACGCCGCACGCAGTGACATTCTGATCGCGCCCGGCGGCACTGGCAAAATGCACCACTTCCAGCCCATCCGCCAGCGCGGCACCGTCGTTCTGTTCAGTCTGCATGGGGGTGGTCCTCTAGTTTGGTGGCGATGCGCTCAAGGCGTTCGCAATCCGCTTGGTCTATGCCCATCGCGGGCGTTGCGTTCTTGAAGAGAGTCATGGTCAAGGCTTTGAGAAAGGCCGCGTCACTCTGCTCTTCCGGCTCCCCGCCTTCATCTTCATCACCGTAACCTTCGGCGCTGCAATCCGGGCAAAGCGGTCTGCCTTTTGGCGTCATGGCAATTGCGAACTGTCCGCATTCACAGTGTGGCTTGATAAACCGTCTCACTTCGCTCCTCCATCGGCATCGGTCTGATCCTTTCCAGTGATAGAGGCGAGGGCTGCGGACAGGGCTACGCTCGCGTCTCTCAAGGACGTTGAGCTCAACCGGCCTTTGTAATTCGCGCCCTCGATCGCCCGCGCGGCAACCTCCACAACCTCATCACTGGTCAGCCGTGATAGGTTCTGTTCTGTGGCAATGCGGTGGCGGGCGAAGGCGTCCGCCAACAATCGAATGGCAGCAGGCCGATCTTGCTTAGCGCAAAGGTGCTGGGCGGCACTTGTCGCCCAGCCTATGTCCGCCTGCGTCACCTTCACATCATCGGTCATATCATCGTCCTTCCAGTTTCGCCGCGGCTTCTCGAATAAGCTCGCAGGGGTTGGCATCGCGCTCCTGCAGCATCGCAGACGCGGGCCTGTGTTTGAGGCGGCCGATCGCAGCGCGCTCTTGGGGACCGAGCATTGCCAGCGCATCGGTGATGGTGGCGCCGGCCTCGATCGCTTCCGCTGCTGCCAGGAGCGTGGATGCGTCGGTGGGGTCTTGGTGGTTGGTGTAGGTCATGCGGGCCTACTCCGGCGCCGCAGCCAATCCCCAAACGACAGATCACAGTCGGCATCAAGATAGGCACGATATCGCTTTTGCCCCGCTGTCAGCTTGGGCGGTGCCGGGCTTTCGCGAGTAATAAACTCGTCGCCTTCGTCAGTGACTGCGAAAAAATCCATTCCGCCGAACCCATCTGGCGCGGCCCGCCGCCACATCAGGCCGCGCTCCACGGCCTCCATGCAAAGCGGGTGGTCGTCAGTCTCAGGCCCGGTGAAGAAGCTGTTTCGATAACGCTCACCTTGGCCGTATTGGTCTACGCCGCGCGAGTGCTGCAAAATATGTAGAAGATCGCTCATTGGTCGCTGTCCGAAGGGGTGGGGGAGAGGCGGGCGCGAACGATATCGAACAGCGCCCAAGCCATCACAAAGGGCCAGAGCAGGTTGACCAGTGTGGCACCCAACACCTCGCCTTTCGAGCGAGGCGCGCCTGTCATCAGCACACAGCCAAATCCGGTTGCCAGATACCAAGCGATAAAGGCCGCCATGCTACTTCCTCTCCTGCTGAGAGAGGGCGCGAATGAACCGGCCAGCCAACTTATGAGTGGCGAACTGCGCCAGCGTCTGCCAGTCAACTGACACGCTCCACGCCAACGCCGCGCCCTCGCGATAAGTGATTGTCGCCTCGCTCACGACCTCTCTCCTTCATGCTGTGAGAGATGGGCGCGGAGTGTTTCGGTGCGCTTTATTATCTCCCGTTCGCGGCATTTGATCTGCACGCTGGGCGTGGCGATGGAGTACCAGCCTCGCCAATAGTCAACTTGGATTGATCGACCGTTCGCCGCTTTGTAGGCGACTTCGTAATCAGCGATGATCGCCAGACGACGTGCGTCTTTAAGCTTCGCGCCCTTCGGCCTAGATATGGTGTCAGCCATCAGAACCCTCCTACGGTTCGGTGGTGGGCCTCGCTCGGTTGCCGCCGGGCGGGGCCTTTTTGGTTTTCCATCGAAGCGCGGTTTCCCTCGGTGGGATTATCCAAAGTTTTCCGCATTGGTTCGCAGAAAACTAAGGATTTGCGCGCATTCGTCTTAACCGACATTTCACGCCTGCGCCTGTAGGGTGCACGAACCATAAAAGGGTTCGTCGCTTTCCGTGATCAGGCTGTTCAAACATTATGTGCCCCATGCAGTCCTGTTCCTGGGGCTGATCGATTTTCTGCTGCTGATCGCCGCGGCGGAGGTAGGCTGGATGATCCGTGCACAGCAGATCGGTATGGAGCTGAGCCATATCGGCGACCGGGTCGATTCGCTTATCAGCTTCGGCGTGGCGCTGGAACTCGCGGCGGTTTCGGTCGGCGTATACAGTCCGCAGGCGCTGCAATCTGTCCGCTTCGCCACCGCACGCTGGCTAGTCGCGGTGTCACTTGGCATCATTCTTCTGGCGCTGCTTGCCTTTGCCTTTCCGGGCATCACATTGTGGCGATCGATCTCGCTCTACGCGATGGTCATTTCCTTTCTCTTCATATTTGTCAGCCGCGTCGCGCTCGGTAGCCTTATCGGCGGAGAGGCGTTCAAGCGGCGCATGATCGTGCTGGGTGCGGGCAAGCGCGCAGACCGTATCCGCATGCTGGAAGAGCGGCCCGGAAGCGGCTTCACCGTCGTCAGCTATATCGCGATGAGCGAGGGCGAGCAGATGGTGGAGGAGGCCATCGCCCGCGGCGCGATCCGCAACCTCAAGAAATTCGTGGTCCGCATGAACGCGAGCGAAGTGGTGCTGGCGCTGGAGGAGCGCCGCAACGCGCTGCCGCTCGACGATCTGCTGCGTATCAAGACCACCGGCGTGCACGTGAATGACCTCTCCACCTTTCTGGAGCGGGAGACCGGGCGTGTCGATCTCGACAGCGTGAACCCCAGCTGGCTCATCTTCTCCGACGGCTTTTCCGCCGGGCGGCGCATTTCCACGATCGCCAAGCGCTGCTTCGATATGCTGGCGAGCGGTCTTTTGCTGCTGCTGACCGGGCCGATCATCCTGTTCTTCGCGCTGCTCGTGAGGCTGGAAAGCAGGGGGCCTGCCTTCTTCCGTCAGACGCGTGTCGGCCGTTTTGGAGAGGACTTCCAGATCCTGAAACTCCGCTCGATGCGGACCGATGCCGAAGCGGGCGGTAAAGCCATCTGGGCCAGCGAGAACGATCCGCGCATCACTCGTGTGGGCCGCTTCATCCGCAAGGTCCGGATCGACGAACTTCCCCAGGCCTGGAGCGTGCTGAAAGGGGAAATGAGCTTCGTCGGTCCGCGGCCCGAGCGCCCCGAATTCGTCTCCGATCTGGAGAAGGAGATGCCTTATTATGCGGAGCGCCACATGGTGAAGCCCGGCATCACCGGCTGGGCGCAGATCAACTATCCTTATGGCGCCAGCGTGGAAGATGCGCGGCACAAGCTGGAATATGATCTTTACTACGCCAAGAATTACACGCCCTTCCTCGATCTCTTGATCCTGTTGCAGACGCTGCGGGTGGTGCTCTGGCCGGACGGTGCGCGATGAGGATGCCGTCGCGCCCATCGCCGCGATGAACGATTTCGGTTTCTGGAGCGCCGGTCTTTGCGCCTTTGCCTTTTTCGCGCTGGCGATCTGGCTGGTGCGCCGTACCGCCATCAGGCGCACCGCGGACAAGACGCTGGTTGCAGCGCTTCTGCTGACGGCGGCATGGGGCGTGGCGGCGGCGCTGGCCGGCCCCGCATCGGTCGCCGCATCGCTTGCAGAAACGCTGCGCAATGCGGGCTGGCTGGCCTTTCTTTACGCCATCTTCCGCCGCACCGGCAAAGGCCCCGCCACGGTGGGAGCGCTGATGGGTGTGCTGCTCTACATCCTGATGGGCCTCGGTATCTGGGACGCGCTACGTGATGAGCCGATCGGCCCGGTCGAGGCATCGCTTCGCATGCTGTTCGCGATCGGCGCGCTCGTGCTGGTCCACAACCTCTATCATCTGGCCGAGGCGCGGCGGCAGGAGGGCATGGCGCTGGCGCTGGCCACGCTTGCGGCGATGTGGACCTATGATCTGGGGCTGTATTTCTTCGCAGTGCTGCCCGATTACGGTCCAGGCCTGTTGCTGCCTGCGCGCGGTATGGCGATTGCGCTGATGGCGCCGGTTCTGGCGCTCGCACTGCGCGACAGCCGGCGATGGCGCTTTGCCCTTTCGCACCAGGCTGCCTTTCGCTTTGCATCGATCGGGCTGATCGCGCTTTATCTCGGGGTTGTCGTGATCGTGGCCCTTGCGGTCGATCGCAGTTCGGGCGCCGCGGCGGCGGTGATGCTGTTCCTGCTCTCGCTGGCGGCGCTGCCCTCCATCCCCTCGGATCGCTTGCGCGCAACGCTGAAAGTGGTGCTGGCCAAGCATTTTTTCCGCCATCGTTATGATTATCGCGAGCAGTGGGTGCGGTTCGCCGACACCGTGGGCAGGCCGGACGGAGAAGGCATGACCCTCGGCGCGCGGGTCGCCAAGGCGCTGGCCGACGTGCTGGGCGCATCGGGCGGCATGGTTTTACTGCGCACCGGCACGGCCTCGTTCCGCATCGGCGGGCGTTGGAAATGCGAAGAGGAAATGACCGGGTCCTGGGCGGAAGACGCGCTCGATCTGTTCGAACAGCGCGGGTTTATCGCCGATTGCGATGCGGTCCGCGATGGCAGTGATGCGCTGTTTCCCGCCAGCTGGTTGCCGCCTGGCCTGTCGGAATCGGCATGGCTCTTCGCAATCGTGCCGCTCGTCCATCTTGATCGGCTGGTCGGGCTCGCTCTGCTCGGGCGGCCACCGATCGCACGTTCGCTGGATTGGGAGGATTTCGATATTCTGCGCGTCGCAGGTCGTCAGGCGGCGAGCTATCTGGCTGAAGCGGAGGGGCAGGCGCGGCTGGTCGAGGCGCGCCAGTTCGAGGAGTTCAACCGCCGCTTCGCCTTCGTCATGCACGATATCAAGAATGTGGTCAGCCAGCTTGCGCTGCTGGCCCGCAATGCCGAGCGGCATGCGGAAAACCCGGATTTTCGCGCGGATATGATCGCGACGCTGAAGGGCTCCTCCGCCAAGATGCAGGAACTGCTCGCGCGCCTGGACGGCAAGGGCGCGCTCGCCCCAGCCGCGCGGCGGCCCGTGCTGCTGAGCGATGTAGTGCGTGACGTCGTGCCAGCCGCGGGCGGGCGCAATCCGGTGGAGTTAGACGAGGTCGAGCGCGGTCTCGCTGTTTCGGCCGATCCCGATCGACTGCGCACGATCCTTATTCACCTTCTTGCCAATGCAGTCGAGGCGAGCCGCCCGGGCGCGCCGATCCGCTTTTGCAGCCGCAGTGATGGCGAAACCGTGCGGCTCGATCTGATCGATCAGGGATGCGGGATGGATGAGGCATTCCTGACCGACTCCCTGTTCGGCCCCTTCCAGTCCAGCAAGCAGGACGGTTTCGGCATCGGCGTCTATGAGGCGCGCACCCTGGCCCGCGCCATGGGCGGCGATGTTACTGCCACCAGCCGCGCCGGCGAGGGATCGGTCTTCACCGTCAGCCTGCCCGCCGCGCCGGGCCAAATCCGAAAGGAAGCCGCGTAATGGCCGAAACGAAACCCAAGCTGCTCGTGATCGAGGACGATGAGGGCCTCCAGCGGCAGCTGAAATGGGCCTATGAGGATTGGGACGTGCTGGCCGCGGGCAACCGCGCCGAAGCGATTGCGCTGCTGCGTTCCGAAGAGCCGCCCGTGGCGACGCTGGACCTGGGCCTGCCGCCCGATCCGGACGGCACCAGCGAAGGTTTCGCGACGCTGGCCGAGATGCTGCGACTGAAACCCGATCTCAAGGTGGTCGTCGCCTCCGGCCATGGCCGCCGCGAAAGCGCGCAGTCCGCCATCGCGGGCGGGGCGTGGGACTTCTATCAGAAGCCCGTCGATATCGAGGAGCTGCAGCTGATCGTGGCCCGCGCCTTTCATGTCGGCGCGCTGGAGCGCGAAAATCGCCGGTTGAGCGAAGCCGGACCGCAAGGTGCGGGAGCGTTCTCCAGCATCATCACCGCCGCGCCCGAAATGGCCAAGACGTTGCGCACGCTGGAGCGCGTGGCGGCGACGCAGGTGTCCGTTATGCTGCAAGGTGCCAGCGGAACGGGCAAGGAACTGCTCGCCAAAGGCATTCATGCCGCGAGCGACCGCGCGGATGGACCGTTTGTCGCAATCAACTGCGCCGCGATCCCCGAAACGCTGCTCGAGGCGGAATTGTTCGGCCATGAAAAGGGGGCGTTTACCGGGGCACTGAAGACAGTCGAGGGCAAGATCGAGCTGGCCGAGGGCGGAACGCTGTTCCTGGACGAGGTCGGCGATATTCCGCTGCCTCTGCAGGTGAAACTGCTCCGCTTCGTGCAGGAGCGGGTGATCGAGCGGGTCGGCGGACGCCGCGCGATCCCGGTCGACGTGCGCATCCTCACCGCCACGCACCGCGATCTGGCGGCGATGATCGCGGAGGAGACGTTCCGCGAGGACCTTTATTACCGCCTCGCCGAGATCGTGGTGCCGATCCCCGCTCTGTCCGAGCGGACCGGCGACGCCGCGCTCCTCGCCAAGCATTTCCTTGGCCGGTTCGCCGCCGAGATGAACGCGCGCGTCAGCGGCTTTGCGCCCGATGCCATCGCCGCGCTGGAGGCGCATGGCTGGCCGGGCAATGTTCGTGAGCTGGAAAACCGCATGAAACGCGCGGTCATCATGGCGGATGGCAAGAACATCCGTGCTGTCGATCTCGATCTCGATGCCCCCGAGGATGTTGACGACCGGGAGGCGATCAATCTGAAAGCCGTGCGAGAGATTGCCGACCGCAAGGCGATACGCCGCGCCATTGCCCGCACCGGTGGCAATATTTCGGGCGCGGCGAAGCTGCTCGGCATCAGCCGTCCCACGCTCTATGATCTGCTGAAGCAATATGAATTGCAGACCTGAGCGGAGGGTTCTTCGACGCTGGGCCACGGCACTGTGCGCCGCGTCGCTGCTGGCGATCGGTTTGCCGTTGGCGGCGCAGGACGAAGACTCACCCGCGCAAAACTCTCTGGCTGCGGCAGAACGCTTCGCTGCCGCGCAAAATGATCGCGCGGCGCGGGTGGAACTGCTCAACGCGGTGCAGAAGGATCCGGACTGGGCACCCGCGCGCGTAGCGCTTGCCGCAATAAGCCTGCGTCTGGCGGACCCGGACAGCGCCGATGCCGCGCTGCGTAAGGCGATCGATCTTGGCGCCAGCCCCGCACAACTCCGGCATTTGCTGGGCGAGACCTATCGGCAGCAACGCCGCTATGATGAGGCGCTAAATCAGCTGGAGGCCGCCGACATCGCGCCCGAACATGGCGCGGAGGCGGCCCGCTACGCCGGTCGCACCTATCAGGACCTTGGGAATGCAGACGCCGCGCGTGCCGCGTTCGACCGGGCTCTGGCGCTGGGCGATGCAAGCGCCGAATTGTGGACCGATATCGGCCGCTTCCGGCTGGCGCGGCACGACATAGCGGGGGCGGCGGATGCGGCGGAGCGCGCGGTTGCCATCGATGGCCGTGATGCCGGCGCGCTGGGCCTGCGCGGCGAAACCGTGCGCGCGCAGTTCGGTCTGGCCGCAGCGCTGCCCTGGTTCGAACAGGGTTTGCGCGCAAGTCCGGACGATATCGCGCTGCTGGAAGCTTATGGCGCGACGCTCGGCGATCTGGGTCGGCACCGCGAGATGCTGGCCGTGGCGCGCCGTATCGTGGCGCTGCAGCCGGACAATCCGAACGGCTATTTCATGCAGGCAGTGATCGCGGCGCGCGCGCATGAATTCGGGCTTGCAAAGCGCCTGATCGGGCTGACCGACGGGCAGATGAACACCGTCCCGGCGATGCTGCTGCTGAGCGGCAGCGTGGAATATGGCCTCGGCAACGATCTGCTGGCCGCAGAATATTGGGGGCGACTGGCCGAGATTCAGCCACTCAATCGAACCGCGGCAGCGTTGGCGGCGCGCGCGCTCTATCGCGCCGGCGATGCGGCCGGGGCGGCGCAGATGCTGCCCGTCGATGCCGCGAGCGATACCGGCAGCTATGGCGAATGGGTGCTCGCGCGCAGCTTCGAAGCGCTGGGGAATCGCGATGCGGCCATGGAAATGCTGAACCGCGCGCAGGTGCCGGGTTCGGGCGCGGCGGTACTGCCCGGGTTCGGCGCAGGACCGGCGGCGGATGTCAGAGCGCGGATCGCGGCAGGCGACGATGCTGGCGCACGATCGGTTGCCCAGGCACTCGCCGAGCGCAATCCGGGGGTGGCGGACGCGCAGATCTTGCTGGCTGATGTCTTGGCGGAGCAAGGCGATGCGCGCGGTGCGATGGCCGCTTATGGCCGCGCCGCCGCGTTGGATTTCAGTACATCGCTGATGCAGCGCATGGTTTCCATGGCCCGCGCAGTGGGGAACGAAGACGCCGCGCTGAGGGTGCTCGTGCGCTTCCTGCAAGCCAATCCCGCCAGCCTTCCGGCGCGCCGCCTTCTGGCAGAGACCTATCTAGCGGCAGGCGCAAACGAAGCTGCCGCTGCGCTCTATCGCGATCTGATTGCCGTGATCGGCCCCAATGATGCCATGCTGCACGCGGGATATGCGCGTGCCTTATCGGGCGCAGGGCGAGCGGACGCGGCGCTGAACCAGGCCCGCCGGGCCTATCGCGTGCAGCCGGGCAATCCCGAAGTCGTACACATCTACGGCTATGTGGCGCTGCAGACGGGCGAGCACGAGGAAGCGCGCGAGATTCTGGAAAAAGCGGTGGCGATGTTGCCGGACAATCCGCTCGCCCGCCGCCATCTGGCAATGGCCGAAGTGGCGCTGCGGAAGGACTAGGCGTTTTCGCTGAGGTCCGCGAAATCTATGTCGAGCAGGTCCATCTGCGCTTTCACCGGTGGCCAGGTTTCACTGAGGAACCGTGCCCGCTCAATCTGCCGCAGCTTTTCGCGCGCGCCATCCGCCACGAACAGGCCGATCCCACGCTTCACCTCGACCAGATCCTGGTCCTGAAACGTCTGATAGGCCTTCGCGACAGTCAGCGGATTGGCGCCTTGGTCCGCGGCGAAGCTGCGCACGGAGGGAAGGGCATCGCCGTCCCGGTAGGTACCATCGAGAATTGATGCGGCAATCACATCGCGCAGGCGAAGATAGACGGGTTTCTGGGAATCGGGCATGACTGGATCAGTGCCATAAGACAGTAGGGCGGGTCAAGGGCGCGGGTGATGCAGCCCGCGCATTACAGCGGTCTATAGAAGCCCGAACGGTCGTCCGTTCCGGCTGAACCTGTCGAAGCCCCGCTCTTTCTTCTCCATCGCGCGCCGAGAAGAACAGTATTTAGACAGGCTCTGTATGAACGGTGCTGCTGTTGAAGAGGGACTTATCCCTCCCAGACGCTCACCACATCGTCCAATGCGGGCCGCGGCCGTTCTTCCATTTCCGCGCCAAGCGACCCCAAGAACAGGATTCCCGCGATCTTTCCGCCCTGGGGCGCGAAGGCTTCGGTTACCAGCGGATCGGTGCTCGCCCAGCCGGTGATCCAGCCGCTGACATAGCCGCTGGCATTGGCGGCGTGGCACAGGTTCATCACCGCCGCGCCGCAGCTCAGTTCCTGTTCCCAGCGCGGGATTTTGGCGCTTTCGACCGGCGCGAAGCTGGCAACCATGATCGCCGCGTCGTAATCGGCCATCTGGCAAGCCGCCTCAACGGAGGCATCGCGCGCGTCCGGATTGGCGGCGCGGAAGGCGCGGTCCAGCAGCGCGCGAAAGGCGGGGCGAGCCTCGTCCGGCACGATCGCGAAGCGCCAGGGTGCCAGCTTGCCATGATCGGGCGAGCGCGCGGCGATCGCTGCAAATTCGCGCATTTCGGCAGTGTCCGGACGCTTGCCCGCCATCTCGCGTGGCTTGGCCGAGCGGCGCGTGGTCAAGTATTTGAGCGGGCTGGAAAGATCGTTGAAGGTCATGGGCCCAAGGTGGGCGCGCGGTAACGTTTCGGCAACAATGTTCTTCACAGCCGCAATTTTTGCGTTAGGTTGCGCCGCCATATGGCCCGCGCGCAGACGGGTGTGTTTGATTGGAAGAGGGGTTCGGAGTGGGTTTCAAAGCTGTCGGATTGTGGAACGAGGGTGACTGGATCGCCGCTGCTGGTTCCGTCGCGCTGATATTCTTCCTGTGTCTGGGCGCTTATGCGGTTCTGCAGCCCAAGAAGGAATTCGCCGGCCATCCCAAGGGACTTTACGTCCTGTTCTTCGCCGAAATGTGGGAGCGCTTCTCCTATTACGGCATGCGGGCGCTGCTGACGCTCTATCTCGTCAAGCACTGGCTCTATTCCGATGGGCAAGCGAATTTCATTTACGGTGCCTACACCTCGCTCGTCTACATCACGCCGGTGCTAGGCGGATGGCTGGCAGACCGCTATCTGGGGCAGCGCAAAGCGGTGCTGTTCGGTGCGGTGCTGCTGACGATCGGCCACTTTTTCATGGCGTTCGAGGGCGATGCGGCCGCGGGCTATGAGAACAATCCTGCGATCAATGTTTTCTGGTTGGCACTGGCCTTCATCATCGTCGGTTCGGGCTTCCTGAAGGCCAATATCTCGGTGATCGTCGGGCAGCTTTACCCGCGCACGGACATCCGCCGCGACGGCGCCTACACCATCTTCTACATGGGCATTAACGTCGGTGCCGCCGTTGGCACGATCATCGCGGGTTATCTGGGCGAGACGCTCGGCTGGTCCTACGGCTTCGGTGCCGCAGGCATCGGCATGCTGCTCGGTCTCGTCGTGTTCGTGATTGGCAAGCCGCTGCTTCTGGGCCAGGGCGAGCCGCCGGTTCCGGCCAAGCTGCGCGAAAGCGTGATGGGCCTGAAGCTGGAATGGTTTCTCTACGTGCTCGGCTTCGTCGGCGTTGCCATCATCTGGGCGCTGATTCAGTACCAGTCGGTAGTCGGCTGGCTGATGCTGGTGTCGGGCGTGCTGCTGCTGCTCTATGTGCTGAAGGAGGCGTTCAAGCTGGACAAGGACGCACGCGACCGTGTGTTCGCAATGATCTTCCTCATCCTGCTGCAGCCGGTCTTCTGGGGCCTGTTCGAGCAGGCCGGCGGATCAATCAACCTGTTCACCGATCGCTTCGTTGACCGGGCGGGCGTGCCGACCTCGCTGTTCCAGTCGATCAACCCGATCTACATCATCCTGATGGGCCCGATCTTCGGTGCGCTCTGGCCGTTCCTGGCCAAGCGTGGCTGGGAGCCGTCGACGCCTGCCAAGATGGGCCTGGGCATCGTGCAGATGGGCTTTGCCTTCGTGGTGCTGGTACTCGGCGCGAACTCGATCGGTGCGGCCGCGCTGGTGCCGGTGCTGTTCATCTTCCTGTTCTACTTCTTCTCGACCACCGGCGAGCTTTGCCTCAGCCCGGTGGGCCTCTCGGCCATGAACCGCCTGTCGGTGACGCATATGGCCAGCCTGATGATGGCCGGCTGGTTCTTCGGCACGGCGGGCGGCAACTTTGTTGCCGGGTTCATCGGATCGGTGATGGGCGAGGGCGAAGGCGGCGAGATGACGCGCGAGGGCGCGCTGTCGATCTACTGGTCGATCGGCCTTGTCGCTATCGGTGTGGGCGTGTTTGTCGTGCTTGTATCCCCGCTGGTGAAGAAGCTGATGCATCTCGACACGCTGCGTGACGACGATGTTGGCGATGATCTGGAGGGCCAGCGCGAGGCGGCAGAGCCGCAGGCCGCGGGTATCCATCCGACCACACGCGATTGATAAGGGGTAAGCAGGGGTGAAAAATTGGGGGCTCGCGGGCACGTTGCTGCTCGCTCTGGGGGGCTGCGCCGCGGCCGGTAACGGCCCGGCAACGGCATCGGGCACAAGCGCGGAGCAGCGGCCATCCGCGCTTGCCGAAGGGGAGGCGCCCTTCGCCTCCACCTACCGCGCATACCCGTCCTCGCCGACAGTGGTGCGAAACGTCACGCTATTCGACGGTGAGGGCGCGCGCATCGACAACGCCTCCATCGTCATGAGCGGCGGAGAGATCGTTGGCGTCGGCGCAGGCGATATGGCCGCGCCTGCCGGGGCGATCGAGATCGACGGGACCGGCAAGTTCGTGACGCCGGGCATCATCGACGTGCACAGCCATCTCGGCGTCTATCCTAGTCCCAGCGTCGAGGCGCATTCGGACGGCAATGAGGCGACCGATCCGCTCACTCCCGATGTGTGGGCTGAACATAGCGTCTGGCCGCAGGACCCCGGTTTCAGCCGGGCCATGGCCAATGGCGGCATCACCTCGCTGCAGATCCTGCCCGGTTCGGCGAACCTGGTCGGCGGACGCTCGGTGACGCTGAAGAACGTCTATTCGCGCACCGTGCAGGGCATGAAGTTCCCGGGCGCGCCCTATGGCTTCAAGATGGCCTGCGGGGAAAACCCCAAGCGCGTCTACGGCAGCCGCGGGCGCAAGCCCTCCACCCGCATGGGCAATCTGGCGGTGGACCGGCAGATGTGGGCCGATGCGCGCGGATATCGCGCCAACAAGGACCATAAATATGATCTCGCCAAGGAAACGCTGACCGGCGTTCTCGACGGCGAGATCCTGGTGCACAATCACTGCTACCGCGCCGATGAGATGGCCCAGGTGATCGATATGGCCAAGGAAGCGGGCTACAAGGTCACCGCCTTTCATCACGCCGTGGAAAGCTACAAGATCGCCGATATCCTGCGCGATAACGACATTTGCTCCGCGGTCTGGGCGGATTGGTGGGGCTTCAAGATGGAAGCCTATGACGCGATCCCCGAGAACGCGGCGCTGCTGCAGAATTCGAACGCTTGCGTCATCATTCATTCGGACGATGAAAACGGCATTCAGCGCCTGAACCAGGAGGCGGCCAAGGCGCTTGCCGACGGACGGCGGATGGGCATCGACATTTCGGACGCCACCGCGATCCGCTGGCTCACCTACAACGCGGCCAAGGCGCTGGGGATCGAGGAGATGACCGGCAGTCTGAAGCCCGGCAAGATGGCCGATGTAGTGCTGTGGAACGGCAACCCCCTCAGCGTCTATTCGCGCCCGGAAAAGGTGTGGGTCGACGGCGCGCTCCTCTACGATGCTGACGATCCGTCGCGCCGCCCGGTGAGCGATTTCGAACTCGGCCAGCCCGGATCGGGAGACGTGAAATGAGCCGCCCGTTCATGGCTAAGGCGGCCGCGATCGCTGCCGCGCTGCTCGCTACCGCATCGCCGCTTGCTGCCCAGACTTATGCCATCACCAACGCGAAGATGGTGGCCGGGGACGGCAGCGCGCCGGTCGATGGCGCCACCGTCGTGATCCGCGACGGGCGCATCGTGGCGGCAGGCACCGGCGTCGCCGTGCCTGCGGGCGCGGAGACGATCGATGCGGGCGGCAAATATGTGACGCCGGGCCTGTTCGCGGGCTTCAGCCGCGTCGGCTTGTCGGAGGTGGATGCGGTCTCTTCCACCAACGATACCCGCGCCAATGATTCGCCGTTCAATGCCTCGATCGACGTTGCGCCGGCGATCAACCCGACGAGCACCGCTTTCGGTGTCAGCCGCGCCGCCGGGGTCACCCGAGCGGTCGTCTCGCCCGCCAGCGCCACCAGCATCTTTGCCGGACAGGGCGCGCTCGTGGACCTGGGCGACGATTATGACGCGGTCACCGTGCCGCGCGCCTTCCAGTTCGCCGAGATGGGCGAGGCCGGTGCGCGCGAGGCCGGCGGCAGCCGCGCAGCGACGCATGCGCTGTTCCGCAACGCGCTGCGCGAGGCGCGCGATTTCGGTAACCGCGCGAACATTCATGGCGGCGGCAGCGCCCCTGTGGAAGGACAATCGCTGTCCAGCGTCTCGCCTGACCTGCGCATGCTGGAAAGCAATGCCGAGCGGCCGCAGGACGTACTGCTCACCCGCTTCGATGCTGCGGCGCTGGTGCCGGTGGTGCGCGGCACGCAGCCGCTGCTGGTGCATGTCGAAAGCGCCAACGACATCCTGCGAGTGCTGGACCTGAAGCGCGAATTTCCGAACCTGAAGCTCGTGCTCGTGGGCGCGAGCGAGGGCTGGCGCGTGGCGGATCGCATTGCCGCATCGGGCGTGCCCGTTATCGCCTCGGCGCTCAACGATCTGCCCGCTTCGTTCGAGAAGCTGGCGGCGACCCAGTCCAATGTCGGGCGGATGCGCGATGCCGGCGTGAAAGTAGCGATCGGCATGATCGATGATGAGGATGCGCATCAGCTGCGCTATGCCCCGCAATATGCGGGCAACCTCGTCGGCCTGCAAAAGGTGCCGGGCGCCACGGGCCTGACCTGGGATGAAGCGTTCGCGGCCATCAGCGGCGATGTTGCCGATATCATGGGCGTGGGCGAACGGATGGGTCATCTGCGCGCCGGTGCTGCGGGCGATGTCGTCCTTTGGTCCGGCGATCCGCTGGAGCTGAGTTCGACGCCCGAGCGCGTCTGGATCGACGGCGTCGAACAGTCGCTCGACAACCGTCAGGCGCGTCTGCGCGAACGCTATCGGAACCCGCAGGAAGGCGTGTTGCCCAAGGCTTACGACCACTGATCGAAGGATAAATGCGATGAGGAGACTGCCACAATGACCACGCTCCTCATCGCCGCCATCGCCTTCGTCGGCACCCATTTCCTGATGAGCCATCCGCTGCGCGCGCCGATGGTGCGGCTGCTCGGCAACTTCTTCTTCCTCGGCGCCTATTCGGCGGTCTCGATCGTCACGCTGATCTGGATGATCCAGGCCTATAATGCCGTGCCGCCGGGCGAGGCGGCGTGGGCGGTGGGCGATCCGCTCTGGGCGGTCGCGACCGTGCTGATGTGGTTCGGATCGGTGCTGTTCGTCGGCTCGCTGCTCGGCAATCCGGCTTTCCCCTATGTGATCGCAGGCGAGGCGGGGGCGCGGGGGCCCAAGGGCGTCTTCGCCATCACGCGCCACCCGATGATGTGGGGCATCGCCTTGTGGGGGATCGTCCACATCCTGATCGCGCCGCGGCCCGCGAACTTCGTGCTGAACGGCGCGATCATCATTCTCGCGCTCGTCGGCTCGGCGCTGCAGGACGGCAAGAAAAAGCGGCTGCTGGGCGAGGCCTGGCGCGGCTGGGTCGCGCGCACGAGCTACTTCCCCTTTGCGCGTGGTTTCGCGATGCCCGGCGCGACGGCGCTGATCGGCGGCACGCTGCTATGGCTGCTGGCGATGTACGGCCATCGCTGGTTCGGGATCATGGGCGCGGGGGTTTTTCGGTGGGTATGAGCCCGCCCGCCGCCCGTTTCCGCCAGCCCTGAGCCTGTCGGATGGCCATTTTTTTGGAGCGCCCGGGCCTATCCAATCCCGTAGTCCTGAGCTTGTCGAAGGACGCTTCTCCGACACGGTCGTGCTATCCGGACAGACGCCCTTCGACAGGCTCAGGGCTCACGGATTTTTGGGGTGAGCGTTACCGCCGCACCATGCTCATCATCCGCTCGCCATAGCGCGGGCCGGCGGTGCCGCCGACGGGGGCGGCGGCGTCGAGGTCGTCCAGATCCTCGCGCGTCAGCTTGAGCTCAGCGGCGGCCATCGAATCCTCCAGCGTGGCACGGCGTTTCGAGCCCGGGATCGGCACGATGAAATCACCCTGATGCAGAAGCCAGGCCAGCGCGACCTGCGCGGCGGAGCGCTTGTGGCGGCGCGCCACTGTTTCAACCACCTCGACCATCTCCAGGTTCTTCTGAAAATTCTCGCCCTGATAGCGCGGATCGTTGCGGCGATAATCGCCCTCCGGCAAATCCTCGAACCGCTTGATCTGGCCCGTCAGGAAACCGCGCCCGAGCGGGCTGTAGGGTACGAACCCGATGCCGAGGTCCTGGACCAGCGGCAGGATTTCCTCCTCGATCGTGCGCTCCCACAGCGAATATTCGCTTTGCAGCGCGGTGATCGGGTGCGTGGCGTGCGCGCGGCGGATGGTGTCCGCGCCCGCTTCGGACAGGCCGAGATGGCGAACCTTGCCCTCTTCAATCAGCCGCGCCATCGCGCCCACCGTATCCTCGATCGGCACATTGGGATCGACGCGGTGCTGGTAGAACAGGTCGATCGTCTCGATACCGAGGCGCTTCAGGCAGCCTTCGCACGCGGCCCGCACATTTTCGGGGCGGCTATCGGTGCCCTTGGTCTCACCGTCCTGAATATCGAACCCGAATTTGGTGGCGATCACCAGCCGCTCGCGCCGCCCCCGGATTGCCTCGCCCAGCAGTTCTTCGTTCTTGTAGGGACCGTAGACTTCCGCCGTGTCGAAGAAGGTTACGCCCAGCTCGATCGCGCGGTCGATCGTGGCGAAGCTCTCCTTGCGGTCCGCCTCGCCATACATGTTCCGTCCCACGCCCGCCATCGGCATGCAGCCGAGGCCGAGGGCGGACACCTCAAGCGGGTTGTTCTGCGGTCCGAGCGTGCGCGTCTTCATGATGCTGTCCTTTCCTGCGCGCGAGATAGCCTTTCACCTCACGCCTGATTTCTGGTGCGAACAGATACAACGCAAGAATGTTCGGAAGGGCCATCAGAATGAACGCGCTGTCGATCAGCTTCACCACTTGCCCCAGGTCCAGCACCGCGCCGACGGGCAGTGCGGCGATGTAGATGAACTTGTAGATGCGCCGCGCTGCGGCGGAATGGCCGAACAGATATCCCCAGGCCTGCTGCCCGTAGAAACCCCAGGAGCAGAGCGTGGAATAGCCGAACAGGAACACCGCGACCGCGAGCAGATAGACCAGCCAGGGCGCGACGGTGGCAAAGGCGGCGACGGTCACCTGAATGCCTTCCAGATCCTGCGTGTAGGTGCCCGCCACCACCATGGCGAGCGCGCCGAGCGAGCAGATGACCACGGTGTCGATGAACGGTTCGATCAGCGCCACCAGGCCTTCGGACGCGGGCTCCTTCGTGCGGGCCTGTGCGTGCGCCATCACCGCGCTGCCGATGCCGGCCTCCGACGAATAGACCGCGCGGCGCATGCCGATGACGAACGCGCCGATGGCGCCGCCTGCCGCGGCCTGCCCGGTAAAGGCATCGCCGACGATCAGCGCCAGCGCTTCGGGGATGCGCTCATATCCCATGATCAGGATCGCGAAGACGCCGAGCAGATAGACGCCGCCCATGGCCGGCACCACGAGCGAGGTGACGCGGCTGAGCCAGCCGACGCCGCCAGCCACCACCAGGCCCACCATCGCGGCCATGATAATGCCGTAGATCCAGGCGTTGCCGTCGGTCTGCGCGAAACCGAAAACGTCGGCCACCGCCACGAAGCTCTGGTTCACCTGAATGAGCGGGATCGCGCCCATCAGCGCGCAGACCGCGTAGACGCCGCCCATGACAAGGCCGGTCTTGCCCCAGCCGCGGCCCTTCAGCCCGTTCTTCATCGAATACATCGGCCCGCCGCGCACCTCTCCGTTCGCATCCACCTCGCGGTAGATGAGGCCCAGCGTCACTTCGGCGCATTTCAGCGTCATGGCGAACCAGCCGATGCAGAACATCCAGAACACCGCGCCGGGGCCGCCCACCGTCAAAGCTATGGCGACGCCTGCGATATTGCCGAGGCCCACGGTGGCGGACAGCGCGGTGGTGAGCGCGGAGAACTGGCTGATCTGCCCGGGCTCGTCCGGCGCGCCCAGCCGTCCCCGGATGATCGCGAACCCGGTGCCCAGGTGGCGCAGGTTCACGAAGCCGAGATAGGCGGTGAAGAACAACATCGGCACCGCCAGCCACAGCACCACGATCTCGATCGAGATGCCGAAGAGCGAAACCTGCGTGAACACGATGTCCGACAGGCCGTTGATGCCCTGGTTGAGATATTGGATCATGCGCTGTCTTCGGCTCCCTGCTGAACCGGTGGTGATAGGCGCGGTTGCGCCCAAGTCCAAGCAGCGCTGCTTGAGGGCGGGTAAAGCGTGGGTTGGGCAAGCCCTCTCGCAATTCCGGCGGCGTGAGGGTAAGAGCGCGCCGACCAGCCAAGGGAGAGTTTATGCCAGGCAGTTATTTCGGCACCGACGGCATCCGTGGCCGCGCCAACAGCGCGCCGATGACGCCGGAAATCGCGATGAAGGTGGGCCAGGCCGCTGGCACCCACTTCTTGCGCGGGGACCACAAGCACCGCGTGGTGATCGGCAAGGACACGCGCCTGTCCGGCTATATGATGGAAAACGCGCTCGTCGCGGGATTTACCAGCGTAGGCATGAACGTGGTGCAGTTCGGGCCGATCCCGACGCCCGCCGTCGCCATGCTGACGCAGGCGATGCGCGCGGATCTGGGCGTGATGATCTCCGCCAGTCACAACCCCTATGTCGATAATGGCATCAAGCTTTTCGGTCCCGACGGCTTCAAGCTTTCGGACGAGGATGAGGCCGCGATCGAGGCGCTCTTGGCGTCGAATGACATCTCGCTCGCCGATGCCACCGAAATCGGCCGGGCGCGCCGCGTGGAGGATGCGCGCGGACGGTATATCCATGCGGTCAAGTCCTCCTTCCCGCAGGATGTGCGCCTGGACGGACTGCATATCGTGGTCGATTGCGCGAACGGCGCAGCCTATCAGGTGGCCCCGTCCGCCTTCTGGGAACTTGGCGCGAAGGTCACCACCATCGGTGTCGATCCCAACGGCAAGAACATCAACGATGCCTGCGGCTCCACCCATATCGAGACGCTCCAGAGCACGGTGGTTGCCGCCGGGGCGGACATCGGCATCGCGCTGGACGGTGATGCGGACCGGCTGATCGTGGTCGACGAGAAGGGCCAGCAGGTCGATGGCGACCAGATCATGGCGCTGATCGGCCGCAGCTGGAGTCGCAACGGCCTGCTGCGCGGGGACGGCATCGTCGCCACGGTGATGAGCAATCTGGGCCTTGAACGCTTCCTTGCAAGCGAGGGGCTGGAGCTGCATCGTGCCAAGGTGGGCGATCGCCATGTGCTGGAAATGATGCGGCGCAAGGGCATGAATGTCGGCGGCGAACAGTCCGGCCATATGATCATGCTCGATCATGCGACGACGGGCGACGGCACCATCGCCGCGCTGCAGGTGCTGGCCGAACTGGTGAACAGCGGCAAACCGGCGAGCGAGCTGCTGCACCTGTTCGAACGGGTGCCCCAGCTCCTCAAGAATGTGCGCTACGGCGCGGACGCGAAGCCGCTGGAGGACAAGGCCGTGCAGCAGTGCATCGCCGATGCGGAAGGCGAGCTGAGCGGCAAGGGCCGCCTCGTCATCCGCAAATCGGGCACCGAACCGCTGATCCGCGTGATGGCGGAAGGCGATGACGAAGCGCAGGTCGAAGCGGTGGTGGACCGCATCTGCGAGGCGGTGCAGGCCGCGGCGTGAAGGATCTGCAAAGCTTCGGCCGCCCGGCGCGGATCCTGATTATCGCCGGTTCGGACAGCTCCGGCGGCGCGGGCGTTCAAGCGGATATCAAGACCGTCACCATGTTCGGCGGCCACGCGATGACGGCGATCACCGCGATCACCGCGCAGAATTCGCGCGGCGTTCACGGCGTGCACCCCGTGCCGACGCAAATGGTGCTCGATCAGATCGAGGCCTGCGTGAGTGATATTGGTGTGGACGCGGTGAAGATCGGTATGATCGGCAGCGCGGAAACGGCGCAGGCGGTGGCGGAGATGCTAACCGGCTTAGGCGAAAGCATTTCCATCGTGCTCGATCCCGTGATGGTCGCCAGCAGCGGTTCGGTGCTGGCGGACGAGGCCACTATTGCCGCGTTCGGATCGTTGATGGACGTCGCTACCTTGGTGACGCCGAACCTGCCAGAACTGGCCGCGCTAGGCGGGGAGGATGCGATCCTCCGCCATGGCACCGCTCTCCTGGTGAAGGGCGGGCATGCCGAGGGCGCCGAGATCACCGATCGGCTGATCGCCGCGGACGGCACCGAAACCCGCTGGACCGATGCGCGCATCGATACGCCGCATGATCACGGCACCGGCTGCACGCTCGCCAGCGCCATTGCCGCCGGGCTGGGGGAGGGCAGGGCGCTGCCCGATGCGATCGCCCGAGCCCGCGCCTTCGTGCGCGCAAGCCTTCGCGCCGCGCCCGACTTTGTGGCCGATAACGGGCCGATGGGGCAGCAGGCGGTGAAAGTAGAAGAGCTTTGAATGCCCCTTCTTCCATTGCACCCGCTTCCGTAGCAGGCGTGGACGAGGCGGGGCGCGGACCGCTCGCCGGCCCGGTGGTGGCCGCCGCCGTCATCCTGTGCGGCAAGGAAATCCGCGGCCTTGCCGACAGCAAGGTGCTGAGCGCAGCCCGGCGCGCACAGCTCGCTTCGCGCATTCAAGAGCGCTGCCAGTGGGGCATCGGCATCGCCAGCGTGGAGGAAATCGACGCGCTCAACATCTTTCAGGCGACCATGCTCGCCATGGCCCGCGCGGTCGAGGCGATGTGCGAACGGCATGGCTGCGATCCGGCGGAAGTGCTGGTGGACGGCAATCTTACCCCCGCAGGGCGCCGCGCGGAATGGCGCTGGCCCGCCCGCGCCGTAGTGGGCGGGGATCGGCTGGAACGCTGCATCTCCGCCGCCTCGATCATCGCCAAGGAGCATCGCGACGCGCTGATGCTGGAGGCCGCCGAAACCTGGCCGCATTATGCGTGGGACCGGAACAAGGGCTACGGCACCGCCGCGCATCTCGCGGCCCTGCGCGAACATGGCCCCAGCCCGCTGCACCGCCGCAGTTTTGCTCCGGTGGCGCAGCTTCTGCTGATCTAAACCCCCTCCCCTTGAGGGGGGAGGAGCGAGACTTGGGAGCTTGCTGCCTAGTCGCGGCGGTGGGGGCGGGGCGGATGCGCGTTAACGTCGGCGCCGCTGGGCTCCACCCTCCTCCAACGCCGCCTAACCAGCAAGCTGGTAAGGCTCCGTATCCTTCTCCCCTCGAGGGAGAAGGTTTTAGGAACAGCCGAGTCTTTTTGGCCACACCCCATATCTATACCCACAAGCTATCCACAGGCCCCATATGTCGTGGGGGACTCATTTCGTTCCCGCTCCGTTAACCATCGTTTCACGCTTCCAGCGCAGGGTTAAGCCGCTTGACCTAGCGCGCCGTCGGACTCAGTCTGGGGGCCGAAACAGGGAAGGGAGATCGATGGGGGTCATCGAAACCATCGCGCGTGCGCCGTCACGCAAGAAGACGAATATCGCGCCTCCGGCGGTGCTGCCGCTGGGGGAAATCCTGCGCGGCGACTGTATCGAGGCGATGCGCGCGCTGCCCGATGCCTGCGTGGACATGGTGTTCGCGGATCCGCCGTATAACCTCCAGCTCGGCGGCGATCTGCACCGTCCGGATGGCAGCCATGTCGATGCCGTGACGGATGACTGGGACAAGTTCGATACCTTCGCCGCCTATGACGCCTTCACGCGCGCCTGGCTGGCCGAGGCACGCCGCATTCTGAAGCCGTCCGGATCGCTCTGGGTGATCGGCAGCTATCACAACATCTTCCGCGTGGGCGCGGCGGTGCAGGATCTGGGCTACTGGATCCTGAACGATATCGTCTGGCGCAAGTCCAATCCCATGCCGAATTTCCGCGGCACCCGCTTCACCAACGCGCATGAGACGCTGATTTGGGCGGCGCATTCGGAAAAGGCGAAGTACACCTTCAACTACCGCGCGATGAAGACGCTGAATGATGAGCTTCAGATGCGCAGCGATTGGAGCTTCCCGATCTGCGGCGGGCAGGAGCGGCTCAAGAAGGACGGGCACAAGGCACACCCGACGCAAAAGCCCGAAGCGCTGCTCTATCGTCTGCTGCTCGCCACCACCAATCCCGGTGACATCGTGCTCGATCCCTTCTTCGGCACCGGCACCACCGGCGCGGTCGCCAAGCGGCTGGGCCGCCAGTGGATCGGCATCGAGCGGGAGGACGGCTATTGCGAAGTCGCGCTGGAACGCATCGAGGCGGCGCTGCCGCTGGATGAAAGCGCGCTCAAGACCATGCAGAGCCCGCGCCAGCAGCCCAAGGTGCCCTTCGGCACGCTGGTGGAAACCGGCTATCTCGCGCCCGGCGCGAAGCTGTGGTGCAAGAAGCGCAAGCTCACCGCCACGGTGCGCGCGGACGGATCGCTGGAGAATGCGGGCGAAACCGCGAGCCTGCACAAAATGGGCGCGGTGCTGCAAGGCGCGCCGAGCTGCAATGGCTGGACCTTCTGGCATTACGAGGCCGAAGACGGCGCGCTGAAGCCGGTCGACGCCCTGCGTCAGACCTATCTGCTGGCGACCGAGGCCTAACCCACCTGCCGCTTGCGGGAGGGGCCGGGGGTGGGCCGTGGACTACCCCCCATAATTGCGAGGAGCGTAGCGACGCGGCAATCCAGTGCGGATGCAGCGCTACAATGGCCCTGGATTGCTTCGCCTTCGGCTCGCAATGACGTAGGGCGCAACCAAAACCTGCATTCCCAAAAGGCCGCCCATGACCCTCTATCTTCGCCCCACTGCTTTCATCGACAGCCCGCAGCGCCATGACGGGGCAGGCGAGCGGCTGGCGGGGACGATGCTGTGGTTCGGCGCGGTCGAATGGATCGAGGACGGCACGCGCCGCATGGTCGCCGCCGCCGATGTGCCCGCGCAGATCGACGCGCTGTCCGGTGACCGCCAGGCCCGCGCGCGCACCATCTGGCGCAACCTCACCGGCCCACGTGCTGCCCTGACGCTGGGCGATCGCGTGCTGCGGCTCGATCAGCCGCATGTCATGGGCATCCTCAACATGACGCCCGACAGCTTTTCCGATGGCGGGCGCTTCACCGACGATCCCGCCGCCGCGGCGGAAGCGGGGGTGGCCATGGCGCAAGCCGGAGCTTCGCTGGTCGATGTCGGCGGGGAATCCACCCGCCCCGGCGCGCCCACCGTGTGGGAAGGCGACGAGATCGAGCGCGTCCGTCCGGTGGTGGAACGGCTCGCGCGCTCCGGCACGCCGGTGTCGATCGACACGCGCAAGGCCGCGGTGATGGAGGCTGCGCTGGCCGCCGGGGCACATCTGATCAACGATGTGTCCGCGCTGCTGCACGATCCGCGCGCGCTGGAGGTGGCGAAGGCGAGCAGCGTGCCGATCTGCATCATGCACGCGCCCAGCCAGGGCGCGAACCCGCATGAGGGTGCGGCCTATGTCGACGCGGCGCTGGACGTCTATGACTGGCTGGAACGCCGCATCGCCGCGCTGGTGGAGGCGGGGATCGACCGCGCACGCCTGATCGTCGATCCGGGCTTGGGCTTCGGCAAATCGGTGGCGGACAACGCCGCGCTCCTCAACAACCTGAGCCTTTATCACGGCCTCGGCTGCCCGCTATTGGTGGGCGCCAGCCGCAAGCGCATGATCGGCGCGCTCTCCAACGAGGCGCCCGCGGACAGGCGCCTCGGCGGATCGCTGTTCCTGACGACGAAGGCGATCGAGGCCGGCGCGCAGATCGTGCGCGTTCACGACGTCCCCGAAACGGTGCAGGCCGCCCGCGTCTGGCGGGGCCTGCGGGACGCAGCCCTCACCGCGCGGGCGTGAGGCGGGTCAGCCTGCCTTCTTCATGAACGCGGCCTCGATCTGCAGGTCCACATTGTCGCCGACCATCGGAATGCCGTAGCCCAGGCCGAAATCGCTGCGCTTGATCGATCCCGTGCCGCTGAAGCCCAGCGCCTCGCCGCCGCCCATCTGCTCGGGCAACTGGCCCGCGCCGTAAAAGCGCGCGTTCAGCGTCACCGGTTTGGTGATGCCGTTCAGCGTCAGATTGCCGGTGATGGTCGCGCTCTGGCGCTCCACCTTCACTGCGGTGGAGACGAAGCGGGCGTCCATCGGGTTCGCGCCGAAGAAATCGGGCTGCGCGCCGTCCTTGCCCGCACGCAACAGATGGTCGGTCAGCCCCTGGCTGGCGGTGACGACCTTCGCAATCGGGATGGTCACATCGACGGAGGCGGCAGACGGATTCTTCGGATCGAACATCAGCATGCCCGTCACATCGCCGAAGATGCCGGTATAGGGCGAAATCCCCATATGATCGAGCGTCCAGACCACCAGCGTATGCGCCGGGTCCGCCTCATAATGCCCGCCGCTGATGGCGGAAACATCCGGCGTTCCCGGCGGGGTGGCCTGATGCTGCGCCGGATCATGCGCGGCAACGGCGGTGGTGGAAAGCAAAGCAATGGCGGCGGCGTGAATAAGGCGCATGGGGACGAAAGCTCCGGTTGATAATGCGCCGCGATAGTGGCGTGCTTGCGATGGTTAGGCAAGGGATCGCGCACGTCCCGCCGCCCCCGCCTCCTTCACCGGGAATGCGGCCTCACTGGGAATAGATGATCCGGATGCGGACCCAGGCGCCCACCTGGCTCTGCCCGCCCACGCGCGGGGGGCGCACGCGGAATTGCCAGGCGGCGGCGAGTACGGCCTGCATGATGTTCGATCGCGCGGGCGACTGGTCCAGCCCGGTGCAGTCCTCCACCCGGAAATTCGCCACCGTACGGCACTCGATCGTCGCCCAGCCCGGCTCCGCTACGGTTGAGAGATAACCCTTCAGCTCCGCATCGGTCGGCTCGCGGTACCAGGCGGCGGCGTAGAGCGGCTGGCCGTTCTTGGCGGTGCCCACCCGCTCGGTATCGCCGCGCCGCGGGCCGCCGACCGGCCCCATCATCGGCTTGGGCGCGGCCGAGGCGGAGGGCGCGGGCTTTGACGGCATGTTGTTCAGATCCGCCGCCGCCATCTGGTTGGGCGATAGCGTGATCATCGCGGGCGCCTTCGTCACCTGCACCTGCGGCGGCGTGACCGCGGACGGCGGCGCGGCCTTGCTGGGCGGAACCGGAGGCGCGGGCCGGGCAGGGGCAGGCTCGCTGGGCGGGGGCGCGGCGTCGGGATCGGCCAGCGGCTCGTCCGCTGCGGTTTCGGGCGCGGGGCTCTCCGGCTCGGGCGCGGGCGGAGCGGCGATATCGAGCACGGTGGTCATGTCCGCCACCTTGCGCTGCGGCTCCATGACGCGCGGGCCGAAGGTGAGCAGCGCCAGCACCAGCAGCCCTTCGATCAGCAGCGTGAGCGCGATGCCGCCCGCCCGCTCCCCGAACCGCCCGCGCAGTCGGTCCATCCAGGACGGCTCCGGCGGCATATCGAATGCGGCGAGGGTGGAGGCATGGGGGGAGGAAGACGCCGCATCGGCGAAGGACGCTTCACGGGTGGGCGGCGTTTCGGCGGGGAGGAACTGGGTCAAAGAGCCTCGATCAACAACAAACAACCGCGCCCCCACGCAATGACATGGCGCGTGATAGGCGCGTGGGGGGAAGGAGGCAATGGGGGGTGGGCGGCAGCTTGTGAGCTTTGACCAGATTGGCAGGTCTCGGGTAGCAAAAATTTTGAAGCTGCCAGCAACCCGGACTTTGCAGTAACGGAAATAGAGCTGATGCGCAAAGCTCGGATCTTAAACTGTCTCAATAAACCCTTGAAGCTCGCGCAGATGTGTTCGTTAAAACGGGCTGTGCGGAATGTTTTAATGTAGCCGAGATCGGTAAAACTGTTGTAAAGAAGGAGTTGGTGGGGCGCGTCCACCCAATAATTCAAAAATTCTTCCATCCCTAAGCGAACTTGGTATGCGTATTGCGCGTCCGCCAGACTGCTTTCTTCTGACGTTCGCTTCTCCCAAAACAGCTAACAGAATTGCCTGAAAGAACCAGATTTCGTATTTGCCGCGAACCCAGAGCTTTGGCTCATCCGTGTTGAGAGCGCGTGTCCATTTCAAGATGGAAGCTAGGGGGGGCAAGCGACCATTAACAACCACTGCGCGCTTAAACCGCGCGAACCCTTCTTTCGTCACTGACGGAACCGTCCCGGACATCTCTACAATACCTCTTAGGCCCACAGTATTATTTAAATTCGGAGAAAGTCTGGCATCTTTTGATGCCAATATCCAGCCAGTTAGGGGTCGAAGTTCAGTATAAAAACCTGAGAAAGCACTCTTGAATGCGATTTCAATTCTTGCGAACTCTGGGTCAGCGACTGAAATTCGAACCACATCCGTCAACAGAATTTTCGCAGCTTCCCACGAGGAGATGTCGTTTTCGATGGAGTAGCCATCTGTTATATAGGTTGCATCATCAATGACAACCTGCGAGCCTAAGAAGTCATCGTAGTCGCGATCCACGAAAAAAAGGCATCCGGCTATATCGTATCCGTCGGCGACAATCGTGTCGCGAACTTCGATCACATTTCGCTTGCCGCCACAGTCGTAAATATGGAGAGGTTTCGTGCCAGTATGGCGGCGCGCCTCCGGCATGTAGAAAAGGCTATCTTCTTCTCCTTCAAAGAAGAAATGATAAGACTCCTGAGAGGGATCAAAAAGGATCCGAAACTGGTGGAGTGCAACGATGTCGGACTTCGCCTCCTCGGCGAGATAAACCGCATAATCGTCCATGTCAGACTGCCTTAGGTGAATTTACCGTTCGACGGCGCAAATCGACAGCTGCAGACTTTAGATGATTCTGGTAAATAAATGGACTGTGCGTAACTGACAATATAAAACTGCAGTGTGCAGATTCCAGAATGTCAGTGAGGAATCTCTTTTGCCAAGGGACTGAAAGGGATAGCTCTGGTTCATCTATGATTACAATCTGATCTTCGGCATCATCTAAATACAGGTGAGAGAATAGAGATACTACCTGCTTTTCACCTGACGAAAGCATGCTTAAATCAATTGGTCTGCCCCCATCATCAACGATGGTTACGGTGAACTTTGTATCATCATAGATCATGGCCTTTCCCGGCTTCAAATAGGCATTACAGACTTCGACGAATGCAGAAACCTCCGCCTCCTGTCGGGATATGTCTGCACTGGCACTCATTAACCTAGTGAAGTAATGCGCCAGATAAAGGTCATTTACTTCCATTTCAGCGCGTCTCTTGCCTTTCATGCTCAATATCTTTGCGCGGAGAAGATCCTTCTCTTCTGTGGAAAGAACCTGTTCACTGACTCTTCCTAGTATGACCGATAAACCGTCTTCATCCAGTCCGGCAATTTGCGCTGGCGAGTACTGATCGGCTGTTCCCTTGATTACATCTCTTAGGTAAAGGCCCGATAGATCGTTGAACTGTGACAGTGAGTAATCGCGCAAAAATCTGCTCTTGAGGTCAATATTCGATCGGACGTCTTCCATGCCAAAGCTGACCAGGTCAACATAATGCTTTGCAGATCTTGTAAAGCTAAATGGTCGTCCTGCGGACCGAAGGCGGTCCTCAAGATCGGGCATGATCTCCTTCAGATCTTTCTCAATTCTTCTATAGGTCGGAAGATATAGAGTTCTTCCGGGCAACTTAGCCGTGAGCTCTCGTTCAAGATTGACGCGAGGAGCGGAAAACAGGTCGTCATCCTCATAGCTCGTGAATCGGCGGAATATCGACATCTGAAGATGTCGGACCTCTTCCCTGGAGATCGCTAGGGACTCTGCGAACTTTTCACGTATGCGCGGCCCCATCTTTCTTGAAGAAACGAACTCTTCTAATAGGCCTTCCGCACGGAGCTTGTCCACGTAGACTGACATCCGCGAGGATGGGGGAAACTCTCGGAGCACTCGGTCAAGTTGCGAAAGCCCGGTGATGTCTGCTCGCGCTGCGCGAATCTCGGTGTCACCAAACCAGAGCGCGACCTCGGAAAAGTCGTACTCTGCTAAGCGGGACCATTGTCGGGAAACAAAGAAATAGAAGATGTTTGTAACGCTGCTTTTGCCAATGCCGTTCGGACCAACGAGGATCAGCGCGTTTCTGTCAATCGGCAGCGTAATGTCGCGATTGCCGAACAGTCCCTTAATTTCAAACTTACTAGGCTTTTGCATCCTAATCCTCAGGTCGAGAGCGGCATTCACAGAGGAACTATGATTGGCGTTCAATTGGGTATTGTTGCTATGCTCGATCGGGGTGTCTGAGCAAGAGCCTTTATCAAGGCGCCGATGGGAAGGGGCAGATTTATAAGTAACGACAACTTCGGGCTCAGGAGCAGCCTGATCGAGCAACTAGATTGAGGCGTCAAGCTGCCCTGATTGTCAACCGCCACGGCTCAACAAAACTTATAATATGAGGCCAGCCATCACCGGCCCCGCGCTTTTCTCATCAATGGTCGATGACGGTGCCGGCTACGGTGCCTGCGCCGCCGCCTACGGCTGCTCCGGTGGCGACGTCTCCGCCCGAGGCGGCGGCGATGCCGGCGCCTTTCAGCGTCGAGCAGGCGGAGAGCGATCCGGCGGTGGCCAGGATCAGGAGCGACACGCCAGTCTTTTTCATGGAAGACCATTCTGCTGGGCTTTGGGATGAAGCCTTCAAGCGCAAACGGGCGATATGTTTCCCGGCCCCACGAAAGTTGCGCGCGCATCGGCCTGCTTTTCAACGCTTCCAACGTAGGAACAAAGGTGAAACAAGCGGGGCATGTCCCGTACGCCGCGCCGTCATCGTCTGCCGCATGCCGCCGCCCGGTCGCGCTCTTTGGGGGAGCGGCAAGCGGTGGTGGCGGCGCCGATCGCGTTCGATCCGGTGCCGATGGCGCGGCGGCGGGCGGGGGGTTGGTCGGCGGATCGGCAGCGCGCCTTCATCGCGGCGTTGCAGCGCGGGGCGAGCGTGACGCTGGCGGCGCGGTCCGTCGGGCTGTCGCGGCAATCGGCGCTGGCGCTGCGTTCGCGCCCCGGTGGAGAGGGGTTTGCCGAGGCCTGGGATGTGGCGATCGCCATGGCGTGCGGCGATGCGGAGGAGATTTTGCGCGACATCGCCGTGCACGGGCACCGCGTGCCGCTGGTCCATCGCGGGCGGAGGCTGGGGGAAATGCGGCGGTTCGATACGCGGCTGCTGCTTCGGTTGCTTGCGGCGTCGGATCGGGTGGCGGATCGCTCTGTGGATCGGGCGGCGGCGGCGTCTGCCGCTGCGGCTCCGGCGCTGGTCGGCCCGGACGGGAGCGAAGCGTTGAGTGCGCGGGAGCTCGGCTTTTTGCGAACGGTTTTGCGCAAAAGCCGCGCGGGGCGACAAGCGTGACAGCTTTGGAGGGATCGGTGGCCGCGCTCAGGCCGCGGCGTTGTCGATGCCCCCGAGCGGCGGTCAGGCCGCGGCGTTGTCGATGCCCCCGAGCGGCTGTCAGGCCGCGGCGTTGTCGATGCCCCCGAGCGGCTGTCAGGCCGCGGCGTTGTCGATCCCTAAGTCGGCCAGCTTGCGGTAGAGCGTGGAGCGGCCAATGCCGAGGCGGCGGGCGACCTCCGTCATGCGTCCGCGATAGTGGCCGATGGCCAGGCGAATGACGTCCGCCTCGATCGCGTCGAGCGGGCGAAGGTTGCCGTCTGCCTCGTACAGCGTCACGCCGATGCCGTCGGCATGCTGGGTCGGCGGCGCGGTGGCGACGCCGCTGGCGCGCACCGCCTCGGCGATCAGCGGGAACTCGGCGGCGGTCAGCGCATCGCCCTCGCACAGCACGGAGGCGCGGAAGAGCACGTCCTGCAGCTGGCGGACGTTGCCGGGCCAGTCATATGCGCGCAGCAGGGCCAGCGCTTCGTCGGTGATGCCGAGGCTTCGGAGGCCCGGCTGGGTGGCGAGGCGGGCGAGGAAGTGGCGGGCCAGCGCGCTGAGGTCTCCGGTGCGTTCGCGCAGGGGTGGGATGGCGAGCTGCACCACGTTGATGCGGTAGAACAGGTCTTCGCGGAAGGTGCCGGCGGCCAGCATCGGCTCCAGCGGCTCGTCCGCGGCGGTGATGAGGCGCACGTCGATGCGGTAGCTGTGCGGGCTGCCGAGCGGCTGGATCTCGTTGTCGGTGACGAGGCGAACGAGCCGCACCTGCGTGGCGCTGGGCAGCTTGTCGATCTCGTCGATGAAGATGGTGCCGCCGTCCGCCTGCTGGAGAAGGCCGACGCGCCGGTCGAACGCCCCGGTGAAGGCGTTCTTCTCATGCCCGAACAGCACCGAATCGAGCAGGTTCTCTGCAATCGATCCGCAGGAGACCTTGAGCAGCGGCTGCTTGGCGCGCGGGGAGGCGGCGTGGATGGCGTCGGCCAGCGTCTCCTTGCCCACGCCGCTCTCGCCCTCGATGAAGACCGGCACTCGGCTGCGCGCGGCCTTGGCGGCGATGGCGAGCGCTGTGCGGAAGGCGGGGGCCGCGCCGATGATCTCCTCGAAGGCGAGTTCCTGCCCCAGCTTCTCGCTGAGCGGTTGCAGCTCGCCCGCTTGATTGGTGTTCTCCACTGCCTGATCGAGCGCGGTCATCAGCCGTTCGGGGGCGACGGGTTTGATCAGATAGTCGGACGCGCCCGCGCGCATGGCGGCGACGGCGCCCTCGGTGGAGCCTGAACTGGTGAGCAGCAGGATGGGGAGCGCGGGGCGGCGGGCCTTGAGTTCGGCGATCAGCTCTGCGCTGTCGGAGCCGGGAGCCCATTGGTCGAGCAGGATCGCGTCCAGCATCATGCCATCTTGCGTGCCCAGCATGGCGATCGCGGTCTCCGAATCGGGCGCGAACACCGTGCGCCAGCCGGCACGTGACGCGATCGCGGAAACGAGGCGGCGCTGTGCCGGTTCGTCGTCCACAAGCATGAGCAGGCGCACGCGCCCCTCCTCGATGGCCTCGAAAGCCCTGTGCTGGTCCACACCCATAACCAAGGCTGGTACAGCAAAGCGGTAAAGGCCGGATTAAGCAGGACCGGGGCCGATCGAAATGCAAGGGTGCTTGAGCCTTGCGGCGCTTCGCCCTAGGGAGGAAGAAACGCAACACCCCAGATCAAGAGGGCATATAATGGCTGGTGGCACCGAACATCCCAAGGTCGATATCAACAAGGCGTCGGAGAGCTATTCACGCTTCATCGGCATGACGAAGGTCGCCATGGCCGTTGTGGCTGTCGTCGTCGTTATCGTCATTCTGCTGATCAGCTGAGGCGAGGGCATGGGCTTCAAGATCGCCGTTCTGAAGGAAACCGCAGGCGGAGAACGGCGGGTCGCCGCCGTGCCGGAGACGGTGAAGAAGCTCTCAGCGCTGGGCGCCACCGTTGCGGTGGAACAGGGCGCGGGTGCGGGCGCGACGGTGAGCGATGAAGCCTATCGCGAAGCCGGGGCGGAAGTCGGCGATCGCGCCGCCGTCCTGAAGGACGCCGATCTGGTGTTTGCGGTGCAGGGGCCTGATGCCGCCGATCTGGCGGGTGCAAAAGACGGCGTGATGCTGGCCGCCGCGCTCGATCCGTTCGGCAATCGCGATCGGATCGATGGTTATGCGAGCGCCGATATCGATGCGCTGGCGATGGAGTTCATGCCGCGCATTACCCGCGCGCAGTCGATGGATATCCTGTCCTCTCAGTCGAACCTCAACGGCTACAAGGCGGTGCTGGACGCCGCGCACCATTATGGCCGTGCTTTTCCGATGATGATGACGGCAGCGGGCACGGTTTCTGCCGCGCGGGTTTTCGTGATGGGGGTCGGTGTTGCCGGGCTGCAGGCGATTGCAACGGCCAAGCGTCTGGGGGCGCAGGTCAGCGCCACCGATGTGCGCTCGGCCACCAAAGAGCAGATCAAGTCGCTCGGTGCCAAGCCGATCTTCGTCGAATCGGTGGAGGGGATCGAGGGGGAAGGCTCCGGTGGCTACGCGACCGAGATGTCCGAGGAATATAAGAAGGCGCAGGCCGAACTTGTTTCCGATCACATCGCCAAGCAGGATATCGTCATCACTACCGCGCTCATTCCGGGCCGGGCAGCGCCGCGCCTTATCAACGATGCACAGATCGCAAGCATGCGAGCCGGCAGCGTCATCGTGGACCTTGCCGCAGAGCAGGGGGGCAATGTGGAAGGCGCGGTTGCCGGAGAGGCAGTGGAGCGTCACGGCGTCACCATTCTGGGCGCCAAGGATATGGCGTCGACGATGGCGGCGGATACTTCCGCATTGTTCGCACGCAATCTCTACAATTTCGTCAACGCCTTCTGGGCGGACGATACGGACGCACCCGTTTTCCCGGACGATGATGAACTGGTGAAGGGTGTGCGCGTTACCAAAGACGGCAAGGTTGTTAGTGAGCGACTGCTCGCTGACTGAATGCGGGCCCATCTAGTTGTTACGTCGCGGCTAGGTAATTGATGCGGACCGAAAATATTTATTTTCAGCGGAGCCGTGCGGGGGTGGAGCGGCGTTATTCTGAGCGAGACTGAAACCAAAATCGCTCAGGAGATACTGATGAAAAAGACCATGGCTATTGCCGCAGCCGCACTCGCCGCCTCCCTCGCCGGTTGCCAGAATATGGGCATGATGGATGACGGGATGTCGACCACCGCCAGCGCGAGCGCCAACAGCACCGTGATGGTGGGTGGCGCTGCGATGTATCCCACCCGCAATATCATTCAGAACGCGGTCAACAGCAACGAGCACACCACGCTTGTCGCAGCTGTAAAAGCTGCCGGACTTGTCGATACCCTGTCCGGCCCTGGTCCGTTCACGGTCTTCGCGCCGACCAATGCCGCATTTGATGCGCTTCCCGCCGGTACGGTGGACAACCTTCTGATGCCTTCGAACAAGGCGAAGCTACAGAAGGTGCTTACCTATCATGTGGTGCCAGGTCGCATTACCGCAGCCGATATTGCCGCGAAGATCCGCGCAGGCGGCGGCACCGCCACCTATACGACCGTCGAGGGTGAGCCGCTCACCTTCCGCATGAACGGCAACGAAATTGTCGCGACCGGTGTAGGCGGCGGAACGGCGACCGTCACGCAGCCCGACGTGATGCAGTCCAACGGCGTGATCCATGTTGTGAACGGCGTGGTACTTCCGCGCATGTAGTTCCTTCTCCTTCGGGCGGTTGCCCCCTCCCGCCCGCTGGTGAGCGCATGGTCCACAGTGGATCGGGCGCTCTTTTTTTATGAGTATGGTTCAGCCCGCCACGGGGGGGGGGGGCATGGGGGCGGAGTTGGCGGCCACGCCGACACATGCCGCTCGACAGCGCCGGCGCGCTTTGCAACAAGGCATGAAGGGAAAGCATACAGCGGGGCAGTCATGGATTTTATTTCAATCCTCTCAATCTTCATATTGGCCTGTTTCGTGGGCTATTATGTCGTCTGGTCGGTTACGCCTGCACTGCATACGCCGCTCATGGCGGTGACGAATGCAATCTCCTCGGTCATCATTGTCGGCGCGCTCATCGCGAGCGCAGCCGCCGCCGTGCCGGGCGCGAAGTGGCTGGGCCTTGCCGCCGTCGTTCTCGCCAGTATCAATATCTTCGGCGGCTTCGCGGTCACCGAGCGCATGCTGGCCATGTATAAGAAGAAGGAGCGCAAATAATGAGCGCGCTTCTGGTTTCCGCATCCGCCGCGCATGGCTCCGTCAACCCATGGGTGGCGCTGGCCTATCTGGTCGCCGGGGTTTTCTTTATTCTGGCACTGCGGGGCCTAAGCTCTCCGGTCAGTGCACGGTCGGGCAATCGCTATGGCATGGCGGGCATGGCCATCGCTGTCGTAACGACGCTCGCGACCCATTTTAACGCCGATATCTGGGAGATCGCGATCGCGATCGCGATCGGCGCGGTTATCGGCATCGTGACCGCGCGGCGGATCGCCATGACCGCGATGCCGCAGCTCGTGGCCGCTTTCCACAGCCTAGTCGGCCTTGCCGCCGTGCTGGTTGCGGGCGCTGCGTTTCTGAATCCGGCCAGTTTTGGAATTATGGGCGCAGACGGCGCCATTCTGTCCGTCAGCCGCATCGAAATGGCGCTGGGTGCGGCGATCGGCGCAATCACCTTCTCCGGCTCGGTCATCGCCTTCCTGAAGCTGAACGGCAATATGTCCGGATCGCCGATCCTGCTACCTGCGCGGCACGTCATCAATCTGGGCGTGCTGATCGGCATCATCGTGCTCGTCGGCCTCTATGCAGCGGCACCGGGTATGGGGGCGGGCGAAGGCTTCTATTTCCCTGTCATCGTCATCCTGGCCTTTGCCATCGGCTTCCTGCTGATCATTCCGATCGGCGGAGCGGACATGCCGGTCGTCGTTTCGATGCTGAACAGCTATTCCGGCTGGGCCGCCGCGGCGATGGGCTTCACGCTCGGCAACAGCGCGATGATCATCACCGGCGCGCTGGTGGGCTCCTCCGGCGCGATCCTCAGCTACATCATGTGCCGCGCGATGAACCGAAGCTTCATCAGCGTAATTGCGGGCGGCTTCGGCGCGGAAACCGGCGGAGACAGCGGCGGCGGCGAGAAGATCGACCGGCCATGGAAGCGCGGCAGCGCAGACGATGCCGCCTTCCTGATGAAACAGGCCGAGAACGTCATCATCGTACCCGGTTACGGCATGGCCGTGGCACAGGCCCAGCATTCGCTGCGCGAAATGGCGGACATGCTGAAGGCCGAAGGGGTGAATGTGAAATATGCCATCCATCCCGTCGCCGGCCGCATGCCGGGCCATATGAACGTGTTGCTCGCCGAAGCGAACGTGCCCTATGACGAGGTGTTCGAACTGGAGGATATCAACAGCGAATTTAGCCAGGCCGATGTCGCCTTCGTGATCGGCGCGAACGACGTTACCAATCCGGCTGCGAAAACCGACAAGACCTCGCCTATCTACGGTATGCCCGTGCTCGATGTGGAAAAAGCGAAGACCGTCCTGTTCATCAAGCGATCGATGGGCGGCGTGGGCTATGCAGGGGTGGACAACGAAGTCTTCTATCGCGACAACACGATGATGTTGCTCTCCGACGCAAAGAAAATGTGCGAGGAGATCGTGAAGGCGCTCGACTGAAGAAGCGGGCGTTCAGGGTTAGGATACACAGATCAGAATGCGTAAGATTGGTCTCATCGGCGGGATGAGCTGGGTCTCGACCGAGCTTTATTATCGTCGTATCAACACCAAGGTCCAACAGGCGTGTGGCCATGATTTCTCCGCGCCGATGGTCATTGAAAGTCTTGATTTCAACGGCTTGATCCGCACGACCGACAAGCCGGCTTGGTCGGAAGCGGCGGAGATTATTTCATCCGCCGCCAAGCGGGTGGAGCAGGCCGGGGCCACGGCCATCCTGATCGCGGCCAACAGCATGCACAAGGTTTATGACGAGGTGGTCGATGCCGTCTCGATCCCGGTGCTGCACATCGCCGATGCAGTGGGCGCCAGGATGAAGGCGGACGGCGTCACCAGCGCCGCGCTGATCGGCACGCGCAATGTGATGACCGAACCCTGGTATCGCCAGCGCCTGATCGAGCACGGCGTCTCCCTGCTTCCGCCGGATATGGACCGGGTCGAGGAGTTGGACCGGATCATCTATGATGAGCTGATGAAGGGCATTGTCCGCCGCGATGCCGAGCGAACGCTCAAGACGTTCATCACCAATATCGACAAGACCGGCGTCAAGGCGGTGGTGCTGGGCTGCACCGAGCTAAATCTGATCGTCGATGTGAACGCCAACATCCTGCCGATCTACGACAGCACAACGATCCACGCGGATGCTGGCGTGGATTGGATTCTCGGCGCCGACTGAACCGGATCGGGCAGGCGGCGCCGCGTAGATTTCCTTCCCCTTTGTAGGGGAGAGGAGAGTGTGGTTCAGCCTGCGCGGTTCCAGGTCTGAGTCTTGCAGAACGGCCCGATGCAACCCTTAACCTGAAGCTGGCCCGCCGACTTGCGCTGCAGCAGCGAACGGTAGGTCTTGCCGGTCTTCGGATCGTAGATTTCGCCGCGCCATTCGTCGCCGTCCTCGCTGAAACCCGTCAGCACCGGCAAGCCCATAAGCTTGCGCGAGCGCAGCGATTTGTCGGGATTGTGAATGTCGCGCTGATCGAAGCCGCGCGGCGGGGTCTTCAGGAACTTGACGATCTTTCCGCACAGTTTCTGACCGCAAGGCGCGATTTCGACCACCGCGGCCTTGTCTTCGGTGACCCAGCGACCGGTGACCGGCTGCGCAGCGAATGCCGGCGCTGTGACGGCGACGAGGGCGGCAGCAGCGAAAGCCTTGATGGGTTTCACGGGCAAAATCTCCTAATGACTGTTTCCGCGATTATTGCGGATGCGCGATGTCTTAGGGCTGAACGGAGCGAACGGATAGCCGTTTCGCTCCGCCGCAGCATTTGCACTTTCCCTAATCCCCAAGGTTGGCAGCTGTCAGAGGCTGAAGGCGTCGGCGATCGAGCAAGCCGCCGGGCCCAGGATCACGATGAACAGCACCGGCAGAATGAACAGGATCAGCGGCACCGTCATGATCGCAGGAAGGCGCGCTGCCTTTTCCTCGGCGCGCATCATGCGCTCGTTGCGAAATTCGGCGGACAATACGCGCAAGGCCGAAGCGAGCGGCGTGCCGTATTTCTCGGTCTGGATCATGGTGGTGACCACGCCCCGGACCGCATCGAGATTGACGCGGTAGGCAAGGTTTTCAAACGCCATGCGCCGCTCGGTAAGGAAGCCGAGTTCGATTGCGGTCAGGGCGAATTCGTCGCCCAGTTCCGGATAACCCCGGCCCAGCTCACGCGCGACGCGGCCAAAGGCTGCATCGACCGTGAGGCCGGCTTCAGCGCAAATCACGAGCAGGTCGAGCGCGTCGGGCAGCCCCTTGCGGATCGCGTCGGAACGCTTGGTGATCGCGTTCTTCACGAAAATATCCGGTGCCTTGTAGCTTCCGATAAGCGCGAAGGCGAACGTGCCGAAACGCTTCAGCTCGGACCAGTCGCCCAATCCGCCGAACCCGTAAATGAACAGCGCCGCGCCGCCGCCGATCACGATGGGGAGCACCATGCGCGCGAAAATGACGGCCACGGCGAGTTCTTTGGAACGCCAGCCGGCCTGAGCCAGCTTCTGCTGGACCTCTTTCAGCTGGCTGTCCTGCAGCACTTGGAGGCGCGAAAGAATTGCGCGCATCTGATCGGTCGTCTCGTTCTTCTTCACGAGCGAGGCACGCTTCTTGGCGGTGGACGCCGTGATGCCTGCTTTCAGCTGCTCACGCCGTTCATTCAGCGCCTTGACGCGCTTGGCCATGGGATCGCTAACGGTAACGGCAGCGTAGATGGCCAGAAATACGGCAGCCGCCGCCACGCCCGCCAGAATGGTGGCGACGTAGAACACATCGATGCCGAGGAGCGTGGGGCCGCTATTGGGTTCCATGGATCGTCTGGCTCCTCAGATCTCGAAATTGACCATTTTGGCCATGATGAAGCCGCCGATCGACATCCAGATCAGGCCGCCCATACCGGCGATGATCAGCCGGTCCTCGCTGAAGAAGCCCGACAGATATTCCGGGTTCATCCAGTAGACGATACCGAACACGAAAAAGGGCAGGGATCCCACAATGTAGGCGGACGCCTTTGATTCGGAGCTCATCGCCTTGATCTTCAGTTTCATCTGCGCACGCTTGCGCAGCACATCGGCGAGATTGCCGAGCGTCTCCGCCAGATTGCCGCCGGTTTCGCGCTGGATAGCTAAGGTGATGACGAAGAACTGAAACTCCGCCGTGCCGAGCCGTTCCGCCACTTCCTGCAATGCATCTTCCATCGCATGCCCGATCTTGATTTTTTCCGTGACGCGCTTGAATTCTTCGCCCACCGGGCCGGGAACTTCCTTGGCGACAACTGCAAGGGTCTCGCCAATCGGAAGGCCTGATTTCAGGCCACGAACCAAAAGCTCGAGTGCATCGGGGAAGCGCGCGGTGAACTTGTTAATTCGCCGGGTAATCATCTTTCCGACCACCAGATGGGGCAGGCCGAAGCCGATGATGCCGCCTAGAAGAAGGCTGAAGATCAGCGGCGCGCCCTTGGCCATCAGCCCCAGAAAAACGAACGCGAACAGGCCACCGCAAATGGCCATATATTTCTGGATCGAGATGACCTTGCCGGTCTGTTGCAGCCGCAGGATCAGCTTTTCGGTCCGGCTGCCGCTTTTGGCATTGCGGGGCCGCTGGGCGGCAACCGCCTTGCGCATCTGCTTTTCGACCAGAGCAGCGTCGCTGTCGCTATGGCGCAGCTTCACGGCGGTAAGCCGCCGGCTGCTGGCCTTGCTGACATTCGGCCCGGCGAACGCCATCACCACCATGCCGAGCATGATCACCATCGTCGCGATGAACATCAGCATTTGTACGTTCATCGGACAAACTCCGCTTGCGCGTTAGATGGGTAAAGGCCGTTCGCTGACATTGCTGCGGCGATCAGGCCTTCGCCTTGGCTTTCGAAGGCAGCAGGGATGAGAAGGAGAAGCTGCTCTTGCCGGACTTCTTCGATTTGCCTGCTTCGGCACCATCGGTCTGCTCATCCTCTTCGGCCTGACCCACGATCATGTCGGCAATGCCCTTGATCGCAGCGGATGCCTTGCTGGAACGGACGGCCTCGACGATCGGCTTACCCAGCTTGGACGCCTGCGCGGCCGACTTGGGATCGGCTGGCACCATGAAATCGATCTTGTGCTCGATCGAGGACTCGAAATCCTTGCGACTGATCTCCAGCGCGGAGCTCTGCACCTTGTTGGCCACCAGGATCGGGCGGCTCTGCGGCGCATTTGCCTTCAGCCAGGCGAGCAGGCGGATGGTATCGCGCGCAGCCGCGAGCGACAGTTCGGTCACGATGACATGCACCTGCAGATCGTGCACTAGATGCGGATAGTTGATCAGCATATTGCGCGGCAGATCGATCACGGTCGCCTCGAACGCCCCGCGGAACTCCTCCTGCAACTGGAAGAAGGCGGTGCCGTCGGTCATGATCGGATTGCTGATCGGGGCCTCGGCGGAGAGCAGCGAAAGCTTGTCGTTTGCCTTGATCATAGCGCGTTCGATGAACAGCCCGTCGATACGGCTGGGATTGTCGATCGCGTCCGTCAGCCCTCGGCCAGGCTCCAGATCGAGAGACAGCGCACCGGTGCCGAAATGGACATCCAGGTCGAGAAGCGCGGTCAGACGGCCAAGACGGTCGCTCAAAAGCCAGGCGAGCGAAGTGGCAACGGTCGATGCGCCGACGCCGCCACGAACGCCGATAACGGCGGTGCTGATGTGGCTACGGATACCTCCGTCGTCCTCGGCCCTCGGTGCGTTCATCATCGCCTGCGCCTGCGCAATGGAATCGCGAAGGGCATCGGGGCCGAATGGCTTCAGCAGATAGTCGTGCAGACCGCTCACCATCAGATCACGGTAAAGACGCACATCGTTGATCTGGCCGACCGCGATCACCATCGTGCCGGGCTCGCACACTTCTGCCAGGCCGTTGATATCGTTCAGCGGATCTCCGGACTCGGACAGGTCGACCAGAAGAATGTTGGGGCTGGCCGAAACGGACAGCGACTGGATGGCATTGCGCAGCCCGCCTTTGCTGACCTTTTCCGGTGCCCAGCCCATGTCGTCGCAGACGGAGCGGACGATGTCATAGGTGTTCACATCGCAGACATACGCCTCGAACGGATCACGCGAGCCGCCGGCTTTCCAGGGTGCGTTCATCAGTTGTCTCCCGTTTCGCCGCTGCGATAGGCCTCGACAGGGCGAACGGCGCGGGTGCTGTCATGGCCGTGCGCATCCTGACCGCGGACCAGATCCTCCGGATCGGCGATCATCGCGGCGAGGTTGCTGTTCGTGGCGCAGCCATAATTGGTGTGATTGCCGCCGGTATAGTTCGCCTCGCTCTTCTTGCTCCAGTCGGGGCAGGAGGGAACGGACGCACGCGACCGCGTAAGCACGACGCGCACCGTCCCCGGCACGACGGCACCTGCGGTTACCGGTGCGGTATCAACAACCGCCACGTCGTAGTTGGCGGCGATGTTCGAGACCTCAGTCGCGGTGCCGGCATCGGCGAAGCCGCCGCCATAATCGATCGCGATACGATCCCCATAACCTGCGTCCAGGGCCGTCATCCATTCGCCCAGACGCTGACGTTCGCCCGGTGCCAGGCCGTTTGCGCCTGCGTTAAGGTCAATCGCGTAATTGGCACGCGTCACCACCGGCTGGTGAACCGAATACATCGTGCGATTGACGTGGCTGCCGGTACAACCCGCCAGCGACAGGCCGATAGCGGCGATCATAAGCTTTGCTGAAATATGCATGGAAGCTGACCTTTCTGGCTGTCGGGGCGCGTTAATAGCTGAAGCCGGGAGCGGCGGTGTCGTTGCTGGCGCGCGCGTTGGAGTTGGCCGGTGCAGCATTGCCGATTGCCGGACCCGCAGGCTCTTCCGGCGCGATCGTTGGCATCGGGCGGGTTCCGCCGCTGACACCGTCGCTCTGCCGGTTCAGAAGCAGCCTCTGGGCATCGTTCGGGCTCTGATAGCCATCGGTCGGCAGAACGATCTCGTTATCCGAAACAGGCTCCACCAGATAGGGCGTGACGATGATCATCAGCTCGGTTTCATTGCGCCGCCAGCCGTTCGATTTGAATAGATTGCCGAGGATCGGGATGTCGCCCGCCCCAGGCATCTTCTCGACAGAACTGGTCGATGCGTTGCTCAGAAGTCCTGCGATCATGAAGCTCTGGCCGGAGCCGAGTTCCACGGTCGTTTCCGCGCGCCGCGTGATCACCGCGGGAATTTCGGTTCCGCCGAAACGAACCGCGCCGACGCTGGAGATATCGGAGACTTCGGGGCGAACGCGCAGGGAGATGCGGCCATTGGCCAGCACTGTGGGCGTATATTGCAACTGCACGCCGTAATTGCGGAATTCGACCGTGGTGGCACCCAGGCCGTTTGCGATGGGGATCGGGAACTCACCGCCCGCCAGAAATTCCGCGGTTTCACCGGACACGGTCGTCAGATTTGGCTCCGCCAATGTGGAGATGAGACCTGCGGTTTCCGAAAGATCGAACGCGGCAGCCACGTCCAGACCGAACAGGCGCCCAGCAGCCTGAATGACGTTTGCGCCGCTTGGAATGTTGAACTTGTACTGCGTGCCGCTGGTCACGAACTGGCCGGTTGCCGGGTCGAAGGGCAGGCTGATGCTGCCCGGCGGCAGGCCGAATTGCGACGATGCGTCGAGCACCGGCAGGCCCTTGGTGGGCGTGCCCGAGATATTCACAAAGTCACGGCCGCGGGCGACACCGAACAGGAAGCCGCCGCTCGTGTCGCGCGTGGCCAGATTGCCGTTGATTTCCTTGGCGAGCGAACGGCTCACTTCGGCGATGCGCACGCGCAGGTTCACTTGCAACGGCGTCTTGGTGCGTACTCGGCTGATTACCTTGGTGCTGTCGCCGACGAACGCCTGGACGAGGCGCTCTGCCTCGGCTGCGTCCTCGGGATTGGCGACGGTGCCGGTCAGCAAGGTCACGCCGTTCAGGCTGTTGGTCCGCAAATTGGCCTCGGGCATGGCCAATGTAAGCATCTGATCGATCGTCTCGATATTGCGTCCCGTGCGGATAATTGCGCTGTAGACGGTCTTGCCCGCACCATTGGTAGCGTAGAAGGTGGTTTCGCCCGGCGCTTTACCAAACAGGTAAATCTGCCGCGGGTTGGTCACCTGCACATCGGCCACCGAAGGATCGGCGACGAAGACGTCGGTAATGCTGGAGGGCAAATTGATCTGCTCACCCCTGCCGACCGAGAGGGTGAGCGTGCGGCTGGGCCGATCGGTCTGCTGTGCAGCAGCCGGGGTGGCGGCGATCATCGCCGGGGCGATTGCCGAAGCCGCGGCCAGTGCGAACAACGCGGCTCCCGGCTTGATGCGAAGAAACTTCCTCATGACCCTATCTCCGGTCGAACGTAACGGTGGTGGAGTTATTGCCCCGGGCGACGTTCACGACGGGCCCTTTGGCTTCCTCCTCTGCCTTTTCCTCGATCGCCTTTTTCTCAGGCGCGGTCTGCGGCGGGATGCTGCGGCGCTGGAAGCGCGAGACGTCTCCGCCGGTCGAATAGCTGGATTTGCCGTCGATCGGTCGCTGGGCGAGACTGCGCAGCACGCGCTCCTCTTCCTCTGGATCGCTGGTGGCGGGCACCTTGATCGCGCCCGAAGCGATCGCTTCCTCCAGATCGGTGGAGCTGTCGGCGAGCGAGCGTAGCGACAGACTGATCGTGCCGATGGTCTGCGCCACGGTGATTTTTTCCGCGATCCGCGGCGTGGCTTCCAGCGTTACCAGTTGATAGCCGGTGGCTACGGTCTTGCCGCTCTCGTCCACCTGGGGCTCGGTACGCTGGTCGGTCGCCAGAACGCGCAGGTTGCGGATGATCGTTTCCGAAACCTTCAGCGGCTTGTTGGTCGAGTTCTCGACAGCAACGCCGTCCACATTCTGAGTCAGCACGAGATCGACCCGGTCTCCCGGAAAAACAAATCCTGCAACGCCGGTAAGGCCGGAAACCGGCACGGTGACGGCACGCATGCCGGGGCCGAGCGCGGCGGCAAGGAAGCCGCGATCGCCGGGGGAGACCAGCGCACCATGCGTCAGCGGTTCGCCCGCCGTAATGGCGTGGCGAACGACGGTGCCTTGCAATTTGGTGATATCGACGGCGCCCTCTGCACCTTCGATGAAATAGGCATCGGTCACCATTTCGGCGGGCCAGGGCTGATAGCGAAGGCTGTCCGCGGTAATGATTGTACCTACCGGAAGGCCGCGAGTGGCGACCAGAACCTTGGGCCCTGTCGGCTGCGCCGCGGCCTGGGTTTCAGGAGCCGCGGAACCCATGAACAGGCTGCGCGCCATGAACGCGGCGATGGCGGCGATGAACAGCGCCCCCACGAGCAGAATGAGTTTTCTCTTGTCCATGACGCCTGTTGTCTCCCTGAAGGCCCCTTTTGGTCAGCGTGGATCAATCAGCCATATTGGTTAAAATATCGTTCACCGCAGATGATGAGCCCGGCGATAGCAATCGCCACGCCATAGGGTATCTGGGCAAATCCCTGACGCTTCGCGAAGCGATGCTCCATCCAGAAAATTACGGTTACGATCGCGCCCAGAATTGCGGTGTAGAAAAGCATCCGCGTCGTGGTGGTCCAATCGAACCAGAGCGCCATGGCGGTGAACAGCTTCACGTCCCCGCCGCCCATCGCGCGCAGATAGAAGAACAGCGAAAACAGCAGGAACACGATCACGCCGGTGATCAGGTGCAGCGCCATGTCCGGCCAGACGGGTTCTCCGTTCGCGATCCACCATAATGGCGCGCCGATCGCGATCGGTAACACGATCTTGTTGTAGATCTTGCGATCCTTGATGTCGGTATAGACAGTCACCAGCAGCAAGATTGCCAAGGCGGCGAGCAGCCCGTAAGCGAAGGGGTTCCCAGTCATAGCCCCCTCGTTAACCAGCATTGCTTGCCAAATGGTAACCATAGACCGCAGAGCCATTCCGGACGCCGCCACGGAGAGCCACTGGCAAGCCGAAGACGGCTGGTCGATACGCCGGATCGACTGGCGCGCAGACGTGCCGAAAGGATCGATCCTGTTCCTTCCCGGACGCGGCGATATCTACGAGAAGTATCTCGAGACATTGCACGGCTTCTGGACAAACGGTTGGAATGTCACCGCCAGCGACTGGCGCGGGCAGGCCGGTTCGGGCCGTTTCTCCGAAGAACCCAATGTCGGCCACGTAGATGATTTCGCGACCTGGATCGCGGATCTGGCCTGGTTCTGGAAAAATTGGGCTGCGCAGACGCCTGGACCGCATATTCTGATGGGCCATAGCATGGGCGGCCATCTGGTCCTGCGGGCGTTGGCGGAACGGGCCGTCGATCCCGACGCTGCCATTCTGAGTGCGCCGATGCTGGGCATTCATGCGGGCGGCGTTCCCTATTGGGTGGGCCATGCTTATGCGCGGTTGATGACGCGGATCGGCAATCCGGCGCGGGCGGCTTGGAAGGATAGCGAGAAGCCGGGATCGCGCCCCAGCGAACGTCATAAGCTGCTGACCCATGACAAGGCGCGCTATGATGATGAGTCGGGCTGGTGGGCGCTTCGTCCCGAATTGAAAATGGGGCCGGCAAGTTGGGGCTGGGTTGAACGGGCGATGGATTCCATCCGCGGGCTGGAGCGAACGGGCACGTTGGAAGCGATCGACACCCCGATGCTGATCGTGGCGACAACGGCGGATCAGCTGGTGGACACCCGGCGGATCATAACCGATGCAAAACGTCTGCCCAATGTCGAATTGGTGCTGTACGGCGATGAGGCAGCGCACGAGCTTTTGCGTGAGGCCGATCCGGTGCGCGATCAGGTAATGGCAACCATCGGCGCGTTCCTGGAACGGCAGACGCAGTGAGCGATTTCGACATTGCGATCACTGGCGCCGGAATGGCGGGCGCCAGCCTTGCCGCCGCGCTCGCACCGCATCGCTCGGTCCTGCTGCTCGAGGGAGAGGACCAGGCGGGCTATCATAGCACCGGCAGGTCGGCCGCCTTCTGGGATGAGAGTTATGGTGGCCCAGGGGTGCAGCCGCTTACCAGCGCCTCTTTTCCCGCGCTTTCCGAAGGCGGGTTCCTGCGCCCGCGCGGCGCGCTGCATATTGCGCAAAGCGGTCAGCAGCAGGACGTGGCGGCAATGTTGGATGCCTTTGCAGATAGCCCGGTGCGCATGGAAGAACTCGATCGCGGCGGGATCGAAGAGCGGGTGCCCGGCATCCGTGCGGGCTGGGATCACGGGGTATGGGAGCCCGATTGCCGCGATATCGACGTGGGAAGCCTTCATGCGCATTATCTTTCGGCATCGGCGCGCGCAGGGGCCACGCTGCAGACTCGCGCATCGCTGCGTCAGGCCCAATGGTCAGGCGATGAGTGGCTCATCGAAACCGCGGCCGGCTCGTTTTCGGCGGCGCTGCTGGTCAACGCGGCTGGCGCGTGGGCGGATGCCGTAGCCCTAGCGAGCGGCGTGCGCCGTTGCGGTATTCGCCCTTTTCGCCGCTCGATCGCGCAGATCCGAACGCGCCCGGCGGCGAGCGCCGATCTTCCACTGATCCTCGGCCTAGACGGCAGTTTCTATTTCAAGCCGGACGCTGGCGGGCGTCTGTGGCTCAGCCCGCATGACGAGGTGCCGAGCGATCCCTGCGACGCTGCGCCTGAGGAAATCGCCATCGCGACCGCAATCGCGCGGTTCGAAGAGGTGGTCGATTGGACGGTCGAGACCGTGGAACGTCGCTGGGCGGGACTGCGCAGCTTTGCGCCCGATCGGCTGCCGGTCATCGGCCGCGCGCCGGACAATGATGCCTTTTTCTGGTTCGCCGGGCAGGGCGGTTTCGGCATACAGACCGCGCCGGCGGCGGCCGCGCTAGCCGCGTATCTTATTCTGGGATCGGGGAAAATGCCGGACGCAATAGAGCCGGCACGTTATTCGCCTGCGCGCTTCGCCTGATCAGTCTTCGGCGTCGTAATCGGGCGGGGGCGGTCCGGCGGCCTGTTCCGCTGCATCGCTCGCCAGACGGTCGACCCGCTCGTTCTCGGGATGGCCGGCATGGCCTTTTACCCACACCCATTCGATATGATGCTGCGCGCAAGCGTCGAGCAGTGCGCGCCACAGATCCTCGTTACGCACCGGCTTCTTCTGGCTGTTCTTCCAACCGTTTTTTTGCCAGCCGATCACCCAGCGGGTGATCCCGTCTAGAACATATTTGCTGTCGGTGGTCACAACGACATTGCACGGCTCGATCAGCAGCTTCAGCGCCTCGATCGCGGCGGTGAGCTCCATGCGATTGTTGGTGGTGTTCGCCTCGCCGCCTGAAAGTTCCTTCTCATGACCCTTGAAGCGCAGCAGCGCTCCCCAGCCGCCAGGCCCCGGATTGCCCTTGCACGCGCCGTCGGTGAAAATTTCGACCGTCTTCATGCCGGGCGTTCTCCTGAATTGCTGCGATGCGCGAACGGGTTGCCGCGCTCCCCGTCCATCACGGCGCGATAAAAGTCCAGCCGTCGCAGGAAGGCAAGAGGGTCCTTCCGGGTCACCAGCGCGTCCGGCGGGGTCGCGATCCAGTCGTAAGCGCGGGTAAGCAGGAAGCGCAGGCATGCGCCGCGCGCCAGCAAGGGCAGCGCCTGTTCCTCAGCTTCTGTAAGCCCGAAACCGGCGCGATAGGCGCAAACCAGCGCCTGCGAGACATCCTCGTCGAAGCCCGTGCCGTCCGGCTTAAAGCACCAGGCCGCATGCGTGACCGCCAGATCGTAAGCGCGGATATCCGTGCAGGCGAAGTAGAAATCGATAATTCCGGTGACCGCGCCGTCCAGCATCAGGACATTATCGGGAAAAAGATCGGCATGGATCGGTGCTGTTTCGAGCTGAAGCGGCCATTGCTCTTTAACCAGTTTCAGCTCCGCCTCGATCCGCGGCCCCAAATCGGGAGCGATCGCCCTCAGCCCGTCGCGGTCGCACCGGGCGGCGAGGGCCTGCCATCCTTCAGGCCCCAGGCTATTGGGTCGCTGGCCGTCAAAGTCCGCCCAAGCGGCATGCATCTGCGCCAGCGCCGTTCCGACGCTCGCCGCCTGGTCTGCATTGGGCCGCTCCGGCGATATGCCGTTCAGGAACGCGATGAGGCATGCGGGACGACCGGCCACTTCCTGCACCACGCGGCCCTCTTGATCTTCGATGAACGCAGGGACGGGCAGGCCGCGCGCGGCGAGATGGCCGACGAGATCGATAAAATAAGGCAGATCGCTTTCATCCACCCTGTTCTCGTAGAGCGTCAGGATGAATTGCGCGCTGGTGGTCTCGACGAGATAATTGCTGTTTTCCACCCCCTCGGCAATACCCTTGCAGGCACGCGGCGCGCCGACGTCATAACGCGCCAGCAGCCGGGCGAGCGCATCCGGCGAAACCTGCGTATAGACCGCCAAGACGTCAGGCCGCTTCCAGGCTCCGCGGAAGCTTGAAGACCATCCGCTCCTTGGCGCTTTCGATCACTTCCTCCTGAACGTCGAACCGCTCTGAAAGCTTATCGACAAGTTCGCGAACAAGCAGCTCGGGGGCCGAAGCGCCCGCGGTCAGGCCAAGGGTGCCAACGCCGTCCAGCCAGGTGAAGTCAATGTCATCGGCGCGCTGCACCAGCTTGGCGGGCGTTCCCTCGCGTTCGGCCACTTCCACCAGACGCACCGAATTGGAGCTATTGGTGGCCCCGATCACGAGCACGAGATCGCAGGATGAGGCGATTGCCTTGACGGCCTGCTGGCGGTTCGACGTCGCATAGCAGATATCCTCGCCGCGCGGCCCGACGATCGAGGGGAAGCGGCGCTGGAGGATGTCGGTGATCGCCCTGGTATCGTCCACGGAGAGCGTCGTCTGGGTTAGAAAAGCGAGATTGTCCGGCTCCGCAGGTTGCAGCGCTTCGGCATCCGCTTCCGTTTCAACCAGCGTCATGCACCCCTCCGGCACCTGACCGAAAGTGCCGATCACCTCCGGATGTCCGCGGTGGCCGATGAAGATGATATGCCGACCTGCATCGACCTGCCGCTCGGCCTGACGATGCACTTTTGAAACGAGCGGGCAGGTGGCATCGATATAGTCGAGCCCGCGCTCGGCTGCCTTGTGCGGGACGGCCTTCGGAACGCCGTGAGCGGAAAAGACCACCGGAACGCCGTCCGGTACGTCATCGACCGTCTCGACGAAAACCGCGCCCTTTTCCTTCAATGTATCCACGACATATTTGTTGTGGACGATCTCGTGACGGACATAGACCGGCCTGCCATAAATCTCGAGCGCACGCTCGACGATGGTGATGGCCCGGTCCACGCCGGCGCAAAAGCCGCGCGGCGCGGCGACAAGCAGGCGCAGCGGCAGGCGATCGGTGGTTTCGGGCATGGCGGGGATCCTCGGCTCATCGCAGGGCGTCCGGCCCGATGGGCCAGCACGGTTGCACCCTATATATTGCGGGGATAAGGCGGCGTGAACCCCGGAACGGCGCGAATCTTGTCCGCGCCGCCATGAAAGGATCGACCGTTGAAGAAATTCCTGTTCGCTGCCGCCGGCCTGGCTCTTGCGCTTGGCGGTTGCTCCAAAGAGGGCGATCTCGACCTTTCAAGCGGGGTTGGCGTCAATGTCGTGCGCTCCGGCTGCCCCATCGTCGGCGTGCCCGAGGGGCTGGGCGATATCACCACTTTCCGCAGCGCTGGATCGCAGAACTTTTCCGATCTGGACGTGGTGGCGGACATCACAAACGTGCGCGGAAGCTGCAATGAAAGCGGTGCGAAAATTTACAGCCAGGTGGATTTCGACGTGCAGGCGCGTCGCTACGATACCCGGCAGGCGCGCCAAGTGACGCTGCCCTATTTCTCCGTCATCACGCAGGGCGGTACCGCCGTCGTCGCCAAGCGCGTGGGTGAGGTAACGCTGAACTTTGCCGCTGGACAGGAACGCGCTTCTGCGAAAGCAAGCGCTGCCGGTTATATCGACCGCGCAGCTGCCACGCTGCCCGATGACATCCGCCGCCAGATCACGCGTGAGCGCAAGGCCGGCGATGCCGATGCGGCGCTCGATCCGCTGGCGCAGCCGGAAGTGCGCGCCGCAATCGCGCGGGCGACGTTCGAACATCTCGTCGGGTTCCAGCTGAGCCAGGATCAGCTGCGCTACAACGTCACGCGTTAAAGCCGCGCCGCGCCGGGAGGGAATGGGTCTGCCATGGGGGGGAAGGTTTGGCCGGTAGGCGGGCGCACCGCGCTGCTGCTCTTTGCATTTGTCTGGATAAGCTGCGGCTATTTCGGTTCCTGGGCCTTTAATCCCAACAACACCACCCGCCTGTTCGCAGCAGTATCGCTCGTTGAAGAAGGCGATGCGACGATCGACCAATATGCGGAACTTGCATCGGACCATGCGAAGTTCGGCGATCATTATTACACCGACAAGGCGCCCGGCATGACGCTGATGGCGGTACCGGCAGTCTGGCTGCTAGACCGGCTCACGGATGACGAGGCGGTGTTTCATTCGCCGAGCCTGGGGGACCGGGGCTTTGTTGATTATGTGGTGCTGCGCGTCTGGCTTTCCGCTTTTCTATCGTCAGGGCTGCTCGTCGCGCTTGGCGCTGTCGCGCTCTATTGGACGGGCGTTTCGCTGACGGGCAATCGCGGCGCTGCCATGTTCGGGGCGCTGTCCTATGCCATTGCCACGCCCACCTGGGGCTGGGCCACCACCATATTTGGCCATGCCGCAGTGGGCGCGCTGCTGCTGATCGGTCTGGCGGGACTGCGCTATATTGCGGTGAGCGGCCCCGATCAGGGGGTAAGGCCCGGGCGGCTCTTCACGGCAGCGGCAATTGCCGCCTTCGCGCTCGGCTGGGCGCTGGTGGTCGAGCATCAGTCCGTTTTCGGCGTGCTGGCACTGCTGCTCTATGGCCAATGGGAGACGCGCAGACTTCCGGCCGTGCTCAGATTGAAGCTGCTGGGCGTTGGCGTGGTCGCGGGTCTCGCCGCGTTGGCCCCGCTCGTCATCTACAACCTCATCGCCTTCGGGACGCCGTTCAAGGTAGGCTATGAGGGCGTGGAAGGGTTCGAAGGGATGCAGCAGGGTGTGATGGGGCTGACTTATCCCAAGGCCCATGTGATGTACGAAATCCTGTTCGGTGAGCGCCGCGGTATCCTGTGGCTTTCGCCCTTGCTCGTGCTGGCTCCGGTGGGTCTGTTCCGCATGATCGGCCGGGAGAATTTACGGGCCGCCGGCTGGCTGGCCATCGCGGGCACGGCCATCTATTTCCTGCTGAACGCGGCCTATGTCTACTGGACCGGCGGCAACAGCACCGGGCCCCGTCATGCAATGCCCGCCATGGCTTTTCTCGGGCTTGGCTTGACCGGATATTGGGCGCTGTGCCGCGGCCCGTTCTGGAAGACGCTGGGCGCAGCGCTGTTCGCGGTCAGCGCCGTTATCTCCTCGATGATCGCCGCCGCCAATGTGACCGCTTATGAAGGCGAAACGCAGGCGCTGAAGGTGGAGGTCTGGCAGCGTTTCATCGAAGGCAATATCCGCACCGTGCCGATGGAGTGGTTTGATTGGACCTGGATCCCATCGCTTACGCTCTATTGTGCGTTTGCGGGCGTTATGGCGCTGTTGATCTGGCTTTCGCTGCGCCGGGATGCCAAGGCGACCGCCTGAATTTTATCGCGAGTGAAGCCATGACGATTTTCGAAACCTATTCCGCACGCGTTGGCGAGGCGCTGGATGCGCTGAGCGCCGAGGGCGTGATCCCGGCCGATCTGCCGCGCGACAAGGTGGCGGTGGAGCCGCCGCGCGATCCCTCGCACGGGGACCTCGCCTGCAATGCCGCGATGGTGCTGGCAAAGCCCGCTGGTATGAAGCCACGCGATCTGGCTGAGAAGCTGGCAGAAAAATTGCGCGCCGCGGACGGCGTGGAATCGGTCGAGATCGCCGGCCCCGGTTTCCTCAACCTGCGCCTAAACGATAGCGTCTGGCTTGGCGAGCTGCGCGAGATTGCCTCGCGCGGGGACGATTATGGGCGTTCCGCAGCGGGCAAGGGCGTTACCGTCAATATCGAATATGTTTCCGCGAACCCGACCGGGCCGATGCATATGGGCCATTGCCGCGGCGCCGTGGTGGGTGATGCGCTGGCATCGGTGCTAGAAGCGGCGGGCCATAAGGTCATCCGCGAATATTATGTGAACGATGCCGGCGGCCAGGTCGATACGCTCGCCCGCTCCGCGCATCTGCGCTACCGCGAGGCGCTGGGCGAGGATATCGGCGCCATTCCCGAAGGCCTCTATCCGGGCGACTATCTGATCCCAACCGGCGAGCGGCTGGCGAAGGAATATGGCGACAAATATGTTGGCGCGCCGGAGAGCGAATGGCTGGTGCTGTTCCGCAAGGAAGCCGTCGCCGACATGATGGAGATGATCCGCGCCGACCTTGCCTTGCTCGGCATCCATCACGATCTGTTCTCATCGGAAGCGGCGCTGCACGAAGAGGGCAAGGCGGATGCCGCAGAGGCAGATTTGCGCGCCCGCGGCCTCGTCTATGACGGCGTGCTCGAGCAGCCCAAGGGCAAGACGGTGGAGGATTGGGAGCCGGTCGAGCTGCCCCTGTTCCGCTCTACCCAGTTCGGCGACGATCAGGATCGCCCGATCAAGAAATCCAATGGTGCCTGGACCTATTTCGGTGCCGACCTCGCTTATCACTATCAGAAGGCGCAGAGCGCCGATCAGCTGATCGACATCTGGGGCGCGGACCATGCCGGCACGGTCAAGCGCATCAAGGCCGCCGTCGCTGCGCTGACCGATGGCAAGACCGCGTTCGACGTGAAGCTGGTGCAGATGGTAAAGCTGCTGCGCGGCGGTGAGCCGGTGAAGATGTCCAAGCGATCGGGCAGCTTCGTGACGCTGGCCGAAGTGGTGGAAGAAGTCGGCAAGGATGTTGTGCGCTTCACCATGCTCACACGCAAAGCCGATGCCCAGATGGATTTCGACTTCCAGCAGGTTGTCGAGGCGTCGAAGGACAATCCGGTCTTTTACGTGCAATATGCCCATGCGCGCATCTGCTCCACCCTACGTAAGGCAGAGGCCGAGATGGGGGTGACGCCGTCCGACGCGCAGCTCGATCGGCTGGGCGAGGAAGAACAGGAGCTTATCAAGCTCGCCGCGCAATTCCCGCGCATTGTCGAGAGCGCAGCGGCAGCGCGCGAGCCGCACCGCATCGCCTTCTATCTCGGCGATCTGGCGGCGGCGTTCCACGCGTTCTGGAACCTCGGCAATGATCGTCCGGACAAGCGCATCATTATGACACAGGACGAAGAGACCACGGCGGCGAGGCTTTATCTCGCCGCACAAATCGGGCAAATTATCCGCAACGGGCTGGCTCTCATGGGGGTGGAAGCCGCGACGAGCATGTGAGCTGAATGCCTCCCATGCCCGTATATCGGGGACGAAAATAATGACCGACGACGTAAGGCGCGACCTGGATCTGGGCGAGGACGACAGCCTCCCCTGGCTGGAGACGGCGGACGATTACGACAAGCCGGACGGTCCTTCCACCGGCAAGGTCGTGCTGCTCGTAATCGCGGGCCTTGCGCTGATCGCGGTGATTTTCGGCGGTATTTTCGCCTTTCACAACAACAGTCAGGAACAGAGCGGCAATGGCGAACTGATCGCCGCGCAGGAGGGCGACTACAAGGTCGCGCCCGAGGACCCTCAGGGCAAGCAGTTCGAAGGGGAGGGCGATGCCGCCTTCGCCGCGAGCGAGGGCAAATCGCGCGAGAGCAACGCAATGCCTGCCAAGCCCGCGCCTCCTGAGCCGAAGGCCACACCGGCCGCTGCCGCTTCATCTGCCGCTGCAGGCGCCAACGCACCGGCTTCGGGCGGGGTGATGGTGCAGCTTGCCGCGCTGAACAGCGAGGCCGCGGCAGAGCAGCAGTGGAGCAAGCTGTCCGGCCAGTATGAATATCTGAAGGACATGCGCCACCGCGTCGTGAAGGCAGAGGTGGAGGGGCGCACGGTCTATCGCCTCAGTGCCGTCTCGTCCGACCGGGCCAATGCGAACAGCTTGTGCAATCGCATCAAGAGCGATGGCGGCAGTTGTCTGATCGCAGGCTGAGCGGGCCGGGAAGTCCACGGCTTTCCCGCCGTCCATCCACAGAGTTTTCCACCGCCCGCTTGCTCGCGATTCCGGCGCGGTCTAAGCTTACTGCCTGATGAGGCGAACCAGGTTCAGGACGGCATGCTAGCGGCGATTTTCGGACTATCCGGGCTGGAACTGACCGATGCGGAGCGCGGCTTTTTTCTCGAGGCGGATCCTGCCGGGTACATCCTGTTTGGCCGGAATTTCGAAAGCAAGGATCAGGTTCGCGCGCTGACCGATGGTTTGCGGGCTCTGCACGGCCGCGATGATGTGCCGATCATGGTCGATCAGGAGGGCGGCCGCGTTCAGCGGATGAAGCCGCCGGTCTGGCCGCAATTTCCCGCGGGCGCGCGCTTTGCGGAGCTTTACCGGCTGGCCCCCATTTCCGCCATGCAGGCCGCGCTGTTGAACGCGGAGGCGATCGGCGTTTCGCTGGCCGAAGTCGGCATCAATGTCGACTGCCTGCCGCTGCTCGATGTTCGCGCGCCGGGCGCCCACGATGTTATCGGTGACCGGGCACTGGGCGAAGAGCCAATGCAAGTGGCGGCGCTGGGCCGCGCTGTACTGGATGGACTGGCTGCCGCCGGGGTGGGCGGGATCGTGAAGCATATTCCCGGCCACGGCCGCGCCATGGCGGACAGCCACAAGTCGCTCCCCGTGGTAGACGCCAGCGCCGATGAACTGGAACGCGACATCGCGCCGTTCGCCGCGCTCTCGCACGCCACCATGGCGATGACCGCACATATCGTCTTCACGGCATGGGACGAGGACCGTCCCGCCACGCTTTCACCGACCGTGATCGAGGACATCATTCGCGGCAAGATCGGCTTCGATGGACTGCTGTTCAGCGATGATCTGGACATGGAAGCGCTTGACGGCAGCGTGCCGGAGCGCGCCGAAGCGGCGGTCGCCGCAGGGTGCGATATTGCGCTCAACTGCTGGGCGAAAATGGACGACATGACCGGCATTGCACAGCGCCTCGGTACGATGAAGCCCCAAACCAAGCGGCGTTACGAAGCTGCCTGTGCGGCCTTGAGTGACCCTGGCGGGCAGGGGCGGCTGGACGAACTCGTGGCCAAGCGCGACGAGCTGCTGGCGCTGGTGTGAGCGCGGACGCTCAAGACGGTTTCGAGGAAGCGGCCTATCGCGAACCGGAGCAGCTGACCCTCGACATCGATGGCTGGGAAGGGCCGCTCGACCTGCTGCTATCGCTCGCTCGCGGCCAAAAGGTCGATCTGCGGCAGATATCTATTCTGGAGCTGGCTGAGCAATATCTCGCCTTTATAGACCGCTCGCGCTCCCTGAAGCTCGAACTTGCCGCGGATTACCTGGTGATGGCCGCCTGGCTTGCCTTCCTCAAATCGGCGCTGCTCCTGCCGAAGGAGGAGCAGGCAGACCCGAGCCCCGAAGAGCTGGCGCTGCGCCTGCAATTGCGGCTCGAACGTCTCAATGCGATGCGCGAAGCCGGTGCCCGGTTGATGGCGCGGGACCGCGAGGGGCGCGATGTCTTTGCACGCGGAGCGCCGGAGGGGCTCCGGGTCATCCAGGAGCGCGCATGGGACTGCGATTATTTCACGCTGATCAACGCCTATGGTCAGTTACGCGCGCGCACCGAGCCGGCGCTCCACATCGTCAAGCGCCGCGCGGTGGTGACGCTGGAAGAGGCGATCGACAGGCTTTCGCGGTTGATCGGCCATGCCGTCGAATGGACGCGGATCGAGCATTTTCTGGCCAAGTCCGAAAATCCGGAGCTGCGCAAATCCTCGCTCGCATCCGGTTTCGTCGCCGCGCTGGAACTGGCCCGGCAGGGGCGTGTGGCGCTGGATCAGGAAGGCACCTTTGCGCCGCTGCGGCTGCGGAAGCGGACATGAGCGCCCCGGCCGACGACGTCCGCGCGGTGGAGGCCTGCCTGTTCGCGGCGGAAGACGCGATGACGGTGGAGCAAATCCGCGCTTATGTCGGCGAGACAATCGACATCGGGGCGGCGCTAGCCGCGCTTGAAGACCATTATCGTGGGCGGGGAATCGAGCTGGTGAAGCGCGGGCGTGCCTGGCGCTTTCAGACCGCGCCCGATCTGGGCAGAATGCTGCGGCGCGAACGCACACAGCTGCGGCGCCTCAGCCGAGCAGGCGTCGAGACGCTCGCCATTATCGCTTATCATGAGCCGGTCAGCCGCGCGGAGATCGAATCCATTCGCGGAGTCCAGATATCGAAGGGTACGCTGGACGTGCTGATGGAAGCGGGTTGGGTGCGCCCTGCCGGACGACGCGAGGTGCCGGGGCGGCCGCTGATCTATGCAACGACGCCGGAATTCCTGGTTCACTTCGGGCTGGAAAGTCGGCGCGATCTGCCCGGAATCGACGAATTAAAGGCGGCAGGGCTGCTCGATCCGGTCGACGAAGCCTTTGATGCACTGGAGGAAGAGGCCGAGGCGCGCGCGGACGCCGTTGATGAATCGGACGTGCCAAATGAGGATTGGGTGGCAAGCGGCCGCGGGAACGTTTAGATAGCGGGGGAAACAGGCCTTCGGAGATTCTGTAATGCAACCGAGTATCTGGCAACTTCTGATCGTCGCCGCACTGGTGCTCATCCTGTTCGGCCGCGGCCGCATTTCCGAGATGATGGGCGATGTCGGCAAGGGCATCAAGAGCTTCAAGAAAGGCATCACGGACGAGGATTCCGACCAGCGCGAGCGTGAACAAAGCCGCCGTGACCGTGCACCCGAGGAACCCCGCCGGATAGAAGGTGCGCCCATCGAGCCGCGTACGGATGCCGAGCGTGAGCGTGACCGGGATTATACCTCCAACTGATCGCGTCTGACGCGGCGGAGTATCGATGTTCGATCTCGGCATTTCCGAGATGGCGGTGATCGCGGTAATCGCCATCGTCGCCATCGGACCCAAGCAATTGCCGGATGCGCTGATGACCGCAGGCCGCTGGGTCGCGCGCATTCGCGGCGTGATGCGGCAAGTGCGCGAAGGCTTCGACGAAATGGTTCGCGAGGCCGAGCTCAAGGATCTCGAGAAAAAATGGGCGGACGAGAATGCCCGCATCATGCGCGAACACCCTGAAGGCGCGCTGACGCCGGAGCAGCAGCGCGGAGACGAGCCGCAGATGCGGCCCCTGCCGCCGCCCGAAGCGCCCGCAGCGACGTTCCCTCCGCCGGACGAGTCTGCGCCCGCACCTGCGGAGCCGGACCGCAAGGACGATAGCGCGTGAACGATATCGACGAGAGCACAGCGCCGCTGCTCGATCATCTTATCGAACTGCGTGGCCGCCTGATAAAGTGCATGATCGCGCTCGTGATCGGCTTCGCGATCGGCGCTTATTTCGCCGAAGATATCTTTGCGCTGCTTGTGCGGCCCCTGACGGATGCCTTTCCGCCGGGGCAAGGCAAGCTGATCTATACGAAGCTCTACGAAGCCTTTTTCGTTGAGATCAAGGTGGCGCTATTCACGGCCTTCCTGCTCGCCTTCCCGGTGATCGCGCTGCAGCTATGGCGCTTTGTCGCACCCGGTCTCTATGCGCGCGAAAAGAAGGCTTTTCTGCCATTTCTTTTCGCTTCACCGATCCTGTTCATTGCAGGCGCGTCGCTGGCTTATTTCATGGTCATGCCGCTCGCCTTTCAATTTTTCCTTGGATATGCGGGCAGTTCGGGCGGCCTCAATGTCGAGGCGCTTCCGGCGGTCGGCGATTATCTGGATCTGGTGATGCGCTTCGTGCTGGCCTTCGGCGTCGCGTTCCAGCTGCCGATCCTGCTACTGCTGCTACACCGTGCGGGACTGGTGACCCGCGAGCAGTTGATCGGCTTTCGCCGCTACATGCTGGTGATCAGCTTTCTGGTCGCGGCAATCCTGACGCCGCCCGACATCATCTCGCAATTCATGCTCGGTATCCCGCTCGTGCTTCTTTATGAAGGATCGCTGATCCTGATGCTGATTACGGACCGGAAGACGGCAAAAGAAAAGGCGACCGAAGACCTTCGATCGCCTCTATAAACCCGGATGGGCCTGGATGCGGAGCGATCAGTCGATCGCGTCTTCGCCAGCTTGGCCGACCGAACGAATGTCTTCGCCTGCGCCCTTGACGGTGTTGCACCCGGCAACAAGGAAGGTCGCTGCAACGAGGCTCGCCAAAACAATTTTACGCATGTTAATCCTCCAAACGCTGGACAAAAATGAGGCCCGGATGGCTGGGTTGGGAGGAGCGCATCCGGGCCTTAATACAGAACAGCGGCAAAGGGGGGGAGGGAGTTCCGCTGCTCTGTCCATCCAAACGGACGCTTGTCGAAAAGGGTTCCGAGAAAAATATCGGCAAGCGAAAAAAATGATAAGTTATTGATTTCGAAGGTCATTCTTCGTCAATCTTTTTGAACCGATCACGGGGTGCGCTGTTTCTCCGCTGTTGCCCAGCCCATCGCCAATATCTAGAATGGGTCGATGGAAACGCTTCACACTACATTGGACCTTATCGGTAATACGCCGCTCGTGCGCCTCAAGGGGCCGAGCAAGGCGGCGGGCTGCGACATTTTCGGCAAATGCGAATTCACCAACCCCGGCGCGTCGGTGAAGGATCGTGCGGCGCTTTATATCGTGCGCGATGCCGAGGAGCGCGGGGCGCTGAAACCGGGAGGGACGATTGTGGAAGGTACGGCGGGCAATACCGGCATCGGGCTTGCGCTGGTCGCCAACGCTCTGGGTTATCGCACGATCATCGTGATGCCGGAGACGCAGAGCCGGGAAAAGATGGACACGCTGCGCGCGCTGGGGGCGGAGTTGATCACCGTTCCCGCCGCTCCATTCTCCAACCCTGGCCACTTCGTGCACACCTCCCGCCGGATCGCGGAAGAGACCGAGAATGCGATCTGGGCGAACCAGTTCGACAATATCGCCAATCGCCGCGCGCATATCGAGACGACCGCGGAGGAAATCTGGGCGCAGATGGACGGGCGGGTCGACGGCTTCACCTGTGCGGCGGGCACTGGCGGCACCATCGCGGGCGTGGGCATGGGCCTGAAGCAGAAGAGTGAGGATGTCCAGATCACGCTGACCGATCCGCACGGTGCGGCGCTGTACGAATATTTCGCGCATGGTGAGCTGAAATCCGAAGGCAGTTCGGTCGCCGAAGGGATTGGCCAGGGGCGGATCACGGCCAATCTTGAAGGCGCGCCGATCGACGATCAGTTTCGCATCTCCGACGAAGAGGGGATGGAGTGGGTTCGCCGCCTCCTCGCCGAAGAAGGCCTGTGCCTTGGATTGTCGTCAGGCATCAATGTGGCCGGTGCTGTCGCGCTGGGCCGCAAACTGGGTTCAGGCAAGCGGATCGCGACGATCCTTTGCGACACCGGTTTTCGCTATCTCTCCACGCTCTACAACCCGGAGTGGATGCGCTCCAAAAATCTCGAACCGATGCCCTGGCAGGTTGAGGCGAGCCGGTGACCCAGCGGCGCGAGAATGTTCAGCGCTTGCAGATCGGCGTTCTCGGTCTGGTCGCGGTCATTCTGCTCGTCGGGCTGGCGGGGATTGCCAATGACCGCGCGAGCAACGAGGTGCCGGTAACCGAAGAGATCGCGGAAACCGGCTCTCCTGTTGCGGAGGCGGCCCCTAAAACCGAAGCGCCGAAGGAGCCGCTCGCTGAACTCGGGGCCGTTCCTGCGCCGGAGGAGACCTCCGTGGCCCAAGCGAAGTAGATTCGTGTCCATACGGTCGCTCGCCACGGCGTTTGGCGCGATTCTCATGCTGGCAGCGTGCGCCGCGGGAAAGCCGACGGGGCCGCGTGGCGATCTGATGCTGATGACCAGCCTGCCGCTACGCAGTGGAGAGGCGTCTATTCAGGAGCAACTGAGCGGAGGTGGTTCACCTGCACCTGCCTATGTCGATCTGCAGAGAAACTATGACATCCGGACGCTGGACGATCTGAACGGACTAAGACCAGAGGGTGCCAGAAGTGCCCCCACCGGCATTCTGCTGCTCGCACAGCCAAGGGCGCTCGATCCGGCGGAGCTGGTGGCGCTGGACGGTTGGCTGCGGGCAGGGGGCAAGGCGCTGATCCTCGCCGATCCCGCCTTGCATTGGGAGAGCCGCTTTCCGATCGGCGATGCACGCCGGCCATTGTTCACCTCGCTTCTGTCTCCGCTTTTTTCCCATTGGGGCATCGAGCTGGTGATGCCGATGGACCGGGCCGGTCAGGCACCGGCGCTGAACGTGCGGGGAGAGCGGATCGAGACCCGGTCGCCTGGGGCCTTTGCAGCGCTGGCGGATGTCCCCGACCCCGCGGCGAAATGCGCGATCGACACCACTCGGCTGATCGCCGACTGCGCCGTCGGCAAGGGCAGGGCGCTGCTGCTGGCAGATGCCGATGTGCTGCAACCGGGCCTGTGGGGGCGCGAGGGTAATGGCGCGCTGATCACAGGGCTTCTCGCCGAACTCGGTGGTGCTGAGTGACGAGCCGGCATCTTGGGCGCGTTCTGGGAAATTCTGGGACGACCGGGGATTCTGCGGGTGAAAATGTGGGTCTGATGCTGCAAATCCGGAACAGAAAAAGAACTTTCGGCCCATGCGACTGACGCCGAGAAAGTGAAAGCCTAGGATTTCCGCGCGCCGCCCGGACAATCCCATGGATATCCCCAAAATTCCCTTGTTGTCCCATGAAATCCCATGCTATGCCCGTGGGCAATCGGGGTGTCTGCTTTGCCGTTGCAAAGACCGACGTCGGAATTGCTGAATTCCGGCGCGGGACGCGTATTGCCCCGCGAAGAAAGGGGTTCGGCAAATCGTGGCAGGGGGGTTCGTATATGGCGGCTCGGGCCTGTCGACGATCGACGGCAAGGGCCGGTGCACGATCCCGTCCGAGCTGCGCTCGACCGTGGAAAGCAGCAGCGGCGGCAACGTCGTCTGCCTCGCCCGCCACCCTGAACTTCCCTGTCTGATGGGCTTCGGCACCACCGAGCGGGACCGTCTTGCAACCGATCTGGACAAGCAATGGGACTATGCGCAGCAGCGCGGCGAACAGTTCGACCGGCAGGCCGCCGGCGGACCGATCGCGTCCTCGCTCATGGAAGTGGGCTTCGAGGCGAGTGGCCGCTTCGTCATGCCGCCGATGCTGCGCTTCTTCGGCAAGCTGGACGGTCAGGCCTTTTTTCACGGCAACATCACGAATTTCTACATCTGGAACCCGTCGATCCTCATGGAACAGCAGACGGGCTTCGAAATGCAGAAGGAAATCGCGGAATATTTTCTGAGCGAAGCCGAAAGGAAGCGCAAATGAGCGCGCCCGAGGCCCCTCATATTCCCGTCCTTCTCGAAGAGGTCGTCCACGCCGCCGCCATCACCCCTGGCGCGCGCATCGTGGACGGCACATTCGGCGCCGGCGGCTATAGCTCCGCCTTCCTGGCCCAGGGGGCGAACGTTTATGCGTTCGATCGCGACCCCTCGGCAATCGCGCAGGGCGCCGGACTGGCGGGCGGGAGCAAGGGGCGTTTGCGCCTCTTCCCCGCCCGCTTTTCAGACATGGCTTCCGTTCTGAAAGCCGAAGGCATCGAGGCGGTGGACGCCGTGGTGCTCGACATCGGTGTTTCCTCGATGCAGCTGGACGAGGCGGCGCGTGGGTTTTCCTTCCGCGCCGATGGTCCGCTCGACATGCGCATGGGCCAGGATGGCCCCAGCGCCGCCGACTTCCTGAACGAAGCGGACGAGGAAGAAATTGCCGACGTCATTTATCTCTATGGCGAAGAACGCCGCTCGCGCCGGATCGCCAAGGCTATCGTCGCCGCGCGTCCGCTGACGCGCACCGGTGAGCTGGCGGCGATCGTGCGCAAGGCGCTCGGCCACCGCGAAGGCATGCCGAAGGACCCGGCGACCCGCACTTTTCAGGCCATTCGCATCCATGTGAACGCGGAACTGGACGAACTGCGCGAAGGCCTGGCCGCTGCAGAAAAGCTGCTGCGCCCCGGCGGCCGGCTTGTCGTGGTCAGTTTCCACAGTCTGGAGGACCGGATCGTGAAACAGTTCCTGCGCGTGCGCAGCGGGCAAGCGGGCGGTGGATCACGCCATCTGCCGCTTCAGGATAGCGGCCCTGCGCCCAGTTTCGCCCGTCCGTCCAAGGCGATCCGCGCGGGCGAGGACGAGCTCGATCGAAATCCGCGCGCCCGTTCGGCGGTGCTGCGCTGGGCGGAGCGGACCGACGCGTCGCCGTGGCAGGAGCAAGCGGCATGACCATGGGGCTCAAGAGAATGCAGGGTCTTGGCTGGGTGGCGCTGGTCTTCCTCGTTGCCATCTCGCTCTATCCGCTGTCGCTGAAGGTCGGCGCGATGCACGCCAAGCTGGTGCGCGCGGACCATCAGATCGTCGAGGCCCGGCGTGAGATCAGCTATCTTCAGGCGGAAATCCGCGCGCGCGCCAGCCTCGATCAGCTCGAAAAGTGGAACGATCTTCTCTACGGTTACGACGCGCCGCGCCCTGGCCAATATGTCGACGGCGTGCGCGAACTGGCCGATTTCAGCGGCGAGGACCTTGGCCCGCAGTCGCCCGTGATGGTGTCCGCCGCTTATGGCCTGGACGCCGCGCCGATCGGCACGGTCGGGAATGGCGGGCGTGTTTCGTCTGCGGAAGCCGATACGACGTCTGCTGCTCCGGTTGCCACGGCGGCGAATGACGCTGCCGTGGCCAAGGCGGGCAAGCCTGATGGATCGCCGGAAAATGCCGCGCCTAAGATGGCTGCTGCGGACCGCGCCAAGCGCGTGGCGCAGTTGGAAAACAGCCTGCTCGGCGCGTCCACCCTGCGCGATCTGCAAGCCCGCGCCGCTGCCGAGAAATCGAAACAATGACGGCGTTCGCCGCCACCAACCCCACGCGCATGCGGTTGGGCGAATATGGTGGCCATGTGGGCACGGCCACATACCAGCGGCTGATGATCCTGGCGCTGATCTTCACCGCTGCGGTGCTTCTGATCGTTCTGCGCCTTGGCAGCTTCGCGATCTTCGAAAATCAGAAGAGCTACAGCGCGATTTCCTCCGCCTACGTGCCCGAGCGCGGTGATATCGTGGACCGCAATGGCGTGCCGCTGGCGCGCACGATCGCGGCTTATGCCATCTGGGTGAAGCCGGATGAAATTCGCGGCGACAAGCGGCAGCTCGCCAATCAGTTGCAGGCCATTTTCCCCGATGAGCCCGCCGGTGAATTCTACGCCAAATTGACCGGCAAGCGCCCGACCTACCTGCGCCGGCGTGCCCTTCCGCGCGAAGTGAGCGAAGTGCATGCGCTGGGTGAAATCGGCATCGAATTCCCGCGCGAGCCAGAGCGTCTCTATCCCGAATATGATCTTGCAGCGCATGTGTTGGGCTTCACCGACATGAGCGGTCATGGCCGCATGGGCATGGAGCGGGTGCTTGAGGAGCGGCTGACGGACCCCAATCTGCGAGGCGAGCCTGTAGCGCTCTCGATCGACAGCCGGGTGCAGGGCGCGCTGCGCAACGAATTGATGCGCGCGATGACAAGCACGCATGCGATCGGCGCAGCGGGTGTGGTGCTGGACGCGAACACGGGTGAGATTGTCGCGCTGAGCTCACTGCCAAGCTTCAATCCCAATAAGCTGGATGCCGAGGGGGTGAAGAACCAGGCCAATGGCGTCACGCAGAGCGTTTATGAACTGGGATCCACTTTCAAACCGATCACGGTGGCCGCCGCGCTGGATGCCGGGACGGTGCGCGATCTCTCGCGGCGTTATGACGCCACTGCTCCGCTCAAGATCGCGGGCTTCAAGATCCATGACGATCACCCGATGGGCCGCTGGATCAACGTGCCCGAAGCGCTGGTGAACAGTTCCAACATCGTTACCGCGCGCATCGCAGATGATCTGGGGCGTGAGCGTATGGAAAAGACGCTGCGCAGCCTGGATTTCGACAAGCGCCCGGAAATCGAGATCGCCGAAAAGGGCCTGCCGATCTGGCCGAAGGATTGGGGCCGCCTCACCAACATGACCATCGGTTACGGCCACGGTATTGCGGTCACGCCGCTGCACCTCGCCACCGCTTACGCCTCGCTCGTCAATGGCGGTATCTATCGTCCGAGCACACTCTTGAAGGTGGACGCGGACAAGGAACCCAAGGGCCGGCGGGTATTCAGTGCGGCCACAAGTGCGCGGATGCGTCAGCTGCTGCGCATGATCGTGCTCGACGGCACCGGCCGCAACGCCGATGCCGAGGGATTCCGCATCGGCGGCAAGACCGGATCGGCCGAGAAGCCGCGTGCGGGTGGTTATGCGCATAATTCGCTCGTCTCGACCTTTGCGGCGGCCTTCCCCATGGACAACCCGCAATATGTTGTGGTTGTGTCGCTGGACGAGCCGCAGGGCACCGCCGCTACCTCGTTCCAGCGCACCGCGGGCTGGGTTGCGGCGCCGATCGTCAAGCGGCTGGTGCCGCGCATCGGCCCGATGCTCGGCGTGCTGCCCGATACGGGCCGTGACGTGGATGTGAGCGAACTGATGCCGCTGCTTTGGCGCAACGGCGGGGATCATTGATGCGCCTTGGCGATATACTGCAAAACCTTACCGGCGAAGATGCCCTGAAGCCCATCACCGGCTTCGCGATAGACCACCGCCAGATTGCCCCCGGCAATATCTTTGGGGCCTTCCAGGGTGCCAAGTTCAATGCCGAAGAGGTGGTCCCGCAGGCCATCGCCGCCGGCGCCATCGCCGTGGTGGCGCGCGAGGGGGTGAACGTGGACGGTGCGCACCTGATCGCGGACGCGGTGCCGCGCCGCCGGTTCGCGCAGATTGCCGCGCAATATTTCCGGCCGTTCCCACAGGCAACCGTCGCGGTCACCGGCACGAACGGAAAGACATCTACAGTTGAGCTGACGCGTCAGCTGTGGCGGCTTGCTGGGCAAAATGCGGCTTCGATCGGCACGCTTGGCATCACCACGGGCTCGGAGAATGTCCGTACCGGCCTGACCTCGCCCGATATCGTCACCTTCCTCTCCAACATGGCCGGGCTGGCGCGTGAAGGCGTGAGCCACGCCGCGTTTGAGGCATCGAGCCACGGGCTGGACCAGTATCGCAGCGAAGGACTGCCGATCCGCGCCGCCGCTTTCACCAATTTGAGCCGCGATCACCTCGATTATCATGACAGCATGGAGGCCTATTTCGAGGCGAAGATGCGTTTGTTCGACGAGGTGCTGGACGAAAACGGCACCGCCGTCATCTGGGCCGACGACGAATGGTCCGACGCGGTGTTCGACCGCGTGGCCAAGCGCTCGCTGCGCCGCATCACGGTCGGGCGGCGCGGGGAGGGTTTACGGCTGATCGCCCAGACGCCCACGCAGCTTGGCCAGCTGCTGGAAGTCGAGGCGCAGGGACGGCTCAAGAAAATCAACCTCCCGCTGATCGGTGCCTATCAGGCGAATAACGCGCTGACGGCTGCGGGTCTTGTCATCGCGACGGGCGGGGACTGGGATGATGTCAGCGAGCATCTCTCCCGCCTTCAGCCGGTGCGCGGCCGGTTGGAGCGCGCGGTGATCAGCCGAAGCGGCGCGCCTGTGTATATTGATTACGCCCATACGCCCGTTGCGCTGGTTGCTGCCTGCGAAGCGCTGCGTGCGCATTGCAAGGGGCGGCTCATCACCGTTTTCGGTGCGGGCGGGGACCGCGACATCGGCAAGCGCGCCGAGATGGGCGCAGCCGCCGCGCGTCTTTCGGATACGGTGATCGTTACTGATGACAATCCGCGCAGCGAAGATCCCGCTGCCATTCGCAAGGCGGTGCGCGATGGCGCTCCCGATGCGCAGGAGATCGGCGATCGGCGCGAAGCCATTGCCGCCGCGATCGCGATGGCGAAGCCGGACGATATCGTCCTCGTCGCCGGCAAGGGGCATGAGCAGGGCCAGATCGTCGGCGATCAGGTGCTGCCCTTCGACGATGTGCAGGTGGCACGGGAGGTTTCCGCATGAGCGCGCTCTGGACCGCCGATGAGATCGCACAGGCTACCGGCGGAACTGTGCATGGCGAGTTTCAGGCGAACGGCGTCGCCTTCGATTCGCGCGAAGTGGGGCCGGGCGATCTGTTTGTGGCGCTTTCCGGCGAAAGCACCGACGGCCACCGCTTCGTTGATGGCGCTTTCGCAAGCGGCGCCGCGGGCGCGATTACCGATCGCGCCGTCGATCATCCGCATGTTCTGGTAGGGGACACTGCTGAGGCGCTGCGCGCGCTGGCGCGGGCCTCGCGCGGGCGGACGGGCGCCAAGATTATCGGGGTCACCGGATCGGCAGGCAAGACCGGTACTAAGGAAATGTTGTTTCTCGGGCTCGATCGGGGCTCGCGCGGGCGCGCGCATCGCTCGCTGAAAAGCTATAACAACCATGTCGGTGTCCCGCTCAGCCTCGCGCGGATGCCGCGCGAGACCGCTTTCGGCATATTCGAAATGGGCATGAACCATGCCGGCGAACTGTCCGATTTGACTCGCCTCGTCCGGCCGGATGTCGCGATCGTGACCACCATTGCGCCCGCCCATGTCGAGTTTTTTCCGGATGAAGCGGCGATTGCCCGCGCGAAGTCCGAAATTTTCGAAGGCCTCGTGGAGGGCGGCACCGCCATCGTGCCGCGCGATAACCCCCATTACGAGTTGCTGCGCGATGCTGCATTGGAACATACCGACCGCGTGATCAGCTTCGGTTTCCACGAGGAGGCCGACGCGCGCGCCGTTGAGGCGCTGGACCGGCATGGCGGCTCGCTCGTAACCGCGCAGATCGGCGCGGCCATGCTGTGTTACCGAATTGCTCAACCCGGACGCCACATCGTCGCCAATTCGCTCGCCGTGCTGGCGGCGGTCGACGCGGTGGGCGGCGATCTCGCCTCGGCGGGGCTGGCGCTCGCCGAACTGCCCGGCCTTGCCGGACGCGGGGCGCGGCACCTGATCGAACATGTCGGCGGGCCGCTTCTGCTGATCGATGAGAGCTACAACGCCAACCCCGCTTCCATGAAAGCGGCGATTGCCGGGCTCGCCGCCGCACCGCACAGCCGCCGCGTCGCTGTGCTCGGGGCGATGAAGGAACTGGGCGAGAAATCCGACGGCTATCACGCCGATATCGCGCCGCTGCTGGCGGATGCGAAGGTGGACGAGGCGATCTTCGTCGGCCCGGAGTTCGAAAATCTGGTGGAAAAGCTGGGGAGCGGGCTTGAGGGTCCGGCCCGCTTCGCCCATTGCGGAACCGCGGACGAGGCGCTGGCCCTGCTCCGCGGGACAATCGAGGGCGGCGAAGCGGTGCTCGTCAAGGGCTCCAACTCCGTGGGGCTTTCGAAGCTGGTAAGCGCTCTCGTCGACGGAGAAGTTTGAGAATGTTCTACCTGCTCGCCGAATGGTTCGGGTTCGAAGGACCGTTCAACCTGCTGCGTTACCAGAGCGTGCGCTCCGGCGCGGCGGTGGCGACCGCCTTGTTTCTCGGCCTGATTATCGGTCCTCGCTTCATCCTCATGCTGCGTATGCGCCAGGGTAAGGGCCAGCCGATCCGCAGCGACGGCCCGCAGACGCATCTTGCTAAGGTCGGCACGCCGACGATGGGCGGGCTGCTAATTCTCATTTCGCTCGCCGTCGCAGTGCTGCTGTGGATGGACCCGCGCAACGTATATGTCTGGGCCTGCCTGTTCGTCACATTCGGCTTTGCGATCATCGGGTTTCTCGATGATTTCGACAAAGTGTCGAAGTCCAGCCACAAAGGTGTTCCTGGCCGTGTCCGCCTGCTTGCGGAGTTTGCCATTGCCGGCGTGGCCGCCTGGCTGATCACCGATCAGAACGGCACGCATCTGTATCTGCCCTTCCTCAGCGGCGTTTCGATCGATCTGGGCTGGTTCTACATCCTGTTCGCGATGTTCGTCATCGTGGGCGCTGGCAATGCGGTGAATTTGACCGACGGGCTCGACGGTCTTGCCACCATGCCCGTGGTAATCGCGGCGGTGACCTTCTTCATCATCGTGTACCTCGTCGGCAACGCGATCTACGCCAATTACCTCGGCATCCCCCACGTGCCTGGCGCTGGCGAACTGACCATCCTGTGCGGCGCGATCATCGGATCGGGGCTCGCCTTCCTCTGGTATAATGCGCCGCCAGCAGCCGTTTTCATGGGCGATACCGGCAGCCTCGCGCTCGGCGGAGCGCTAGGCGCGCTGGCCGTTTCCACCCATCATGAAATCGTGCTGGGTGTCGTCGGCGGGCTGTTCGTGATCGAGGCGCTGTCCGTCATCATCCAGGTTTTCTTCTTCAAGCGCACAGGCAAGCGCGTCTTCAAGATGGCGCCGATCCACCATCATTTCGAGCAGCTTGGCTGGGCCGAGCCGACCGTTGTGATCCGCTTCTGGATCATCAGCCTCGTGCTCGCGCTCGCCGGTCTGTCCACGCTCAAGCTCAGATGATCGTCAGCCCCGCCTTCGCCGACAAGCATTATGCGCTGCTCGGCCTGGCTCGGTCCGGGCAGGCGACGCTTGATGCGCTGGTGGCCAGCGGTGCGAAGGTCACCGCTTGGGACGGCCAGCCCGAACCGCGCGCCCGCGCCGAGGGCAAGGCGGAAATCGCCGATCTGCTGGAGGCCGATCTGTCGCAGTTCGATGCGATCATCCTCTCGCCCGGCGTTCCGCTGAACACCAGTCCGATCGCCGAGCGCGCGCGCGCTGCCAATTTGCCCATCATCGGCGATGTCGAGCTGTTCGCGCAGGCCCGCGCCGCGCTGCCGCCGCACAAGGTCGTCGGCATTACCGGCACCAACGGCAAGTCGACCACCACGGCGCTGATCGCCCATATCCTGAAGACCGCAGGCCGTCCCAGCCTGATGGCCGGCAATATCGGCCTGCCGATCCTCTCGCGCGATCCGCTGGAGCCGAATGAGACCGGCGAGGGCGTCTATGTGCTGGAGCTGTCTAGCTATCAGATCGATCTGACGGAAAGCCTCGCCTGCGATATCGCGGTGCTGCTCAACATCACGCCCGATCATCTCGACCGCTACGAGAACTTTGAAGCCTATGCCGCGTCCAAGGCGCGGCTTTTCGAGATGCAGCATGGGAAGGGCGAGGCGGTGATCGGCATCGGCGATACGCCGTCCGCGCTGATCGCCCGTGGGCTTAAACGTCCCTCCCGGCAGATCACCAAGATCGCGCCGGGTGTGTGCATGGACCAATCCCGCTGGCCTTCGCTGCAGGGCCCGCACAATGCGCAGAACGCGCTCGCCGCTATCGCGGCCTGCGAGGCGCTCGGCGTGTCGCAGCAGGCGATCGACGCAGGCCTCGAAAGCTTCAGCGGTTTGCCGCACCGGCTGGAACGCCTCGGCACGTTCAACGGGGTCGCTTTCGTGAACGACAGCAAGGCGACGAACCCCGCCTCTGCCGCTCCGGCGCTCGCCGCGTTCGATCGCATCCGCTGGATCGTCGGAGGCCTGCCTAAGGACGACAGTCTCGACGAATGCGCGCCCAATTTCGGCCATGTCGTCAAGGCCTACACCATCGGCGACGCCGGGCCCACCTATGCCCGCCAGCTCGCCGAGCATATGGAAGTGGACGAGAGCGAAATGCTGGCCACCGCCGTGCGCCGCGCCGTGCGCGATGCGCAGCCGGGCGATACAGTACTGCTTTCGCCCGCCTGCGCCAGTTTCGATCAGTTCCGCGATTTCGAGGCGCGGGGCGAATGCTTTCGCGAGGCGGTGTCGATCTATGCCGGAGGCGCGCATGGCTGAACATGGTCCGCGCCATCTGGCCGGCGCGATCGCGGCGCGCGGGCGTGAAACAATGGAAAACCGGCTCGGCCGCGCCGACCGTTCGGCCATCGGCATCTGGTTTTGGGAGCTGGACCGCGTGCTGCTGGGCCTTATCGTGGTGCTTGTCGCCATCGGGCTGCTCGCGGTGGCCGCAGCTTCGCCGGCCACCGCGCAGCGTCTGTCGACCAGCAGCGTGACACTCGATCCGCTATATTTCTTCTATCGCCAGTTGATGTGGGTCAGCGTTTCGGTCCCGATCATGCTGCTCGTTTCGATGCTGCCGAAGGACGAAGCGCGGCGTTTCGCGATCGTGTCCTTCGCGATCTTCCTTGCGCTTCTCATCCTCGTGCCCGTCTTCGGGAGCGAAGTGAACGGATCGAAGCGCTGGATCGGCCCCGGCTTCGCCAACGTTCAGCCGAGCGAGTTTCTGAAGCCCTTCTACGCGGTCACGATGGCCTGGATCCTCAGCTGGAAGGGCAAAGAACCGAACATTCCCGTGGTTCCGCTGTCGCTCGGCATCACCGGGCTGATAGCGGTGTTGCTGATGAACCAGCCGGACCTTGGCCAGACGATTATCTTCTGTGGCATCTGGTTCACGCTCATGCTGGTCGGCGGACTATCGGTGCGCTTGCTCGCGGCGCTGGTGATCGGCGGGATCGCGTTGATGCTCGCGGCCTACGTCTTCTATCCGGTGGCAACGCAGCGGATCGATACCTGGCTATTCGGCGGAGAGACCAACAACCAGATCATGCTGGCCTACAAGACCATTACGGCAGGCGGGCTAATCGGGGTCGGCCCCGGGCTGGGATCGGCCAAATTCCATCTGCCCGAAGCGCATACCGACTATATCTTCTCGGTGATCGGAGAGGAGTTCGGCGTGCTCGCCTGCATCGTCATCGCGCTGACCTTCCTTGCCATCATCATCCGGGTGCTGGTGCGCCTGCTGGACGAAGAGGACCGGTTCACGATCCTCGCCGCGACCGGGCTCGTCGCGCAATTTGGCGGGCAGGCGCTGATCAACATGGCGGTGAACCTGCAGCTTTTCCCGTCCAAGGGCATGACGCTGCCGTTCATCAGCTATGGCGGCTCCTCGCTGATCGCGATCGGCATCGGCATGGGGCTGCTGCTGGCCTTCACGAAGCGAAACCCGTATCTTGACCGCTCCCGCTATATCATGAAGGGCGCTGGCGGATGAGCATCACCAAGCATTTCGTCCTCGCTGCCGGCGGTACCGGCGGCCACATGGTCCCCGCGCATGCTCTGGCGCGAGAGCTGGAACAGCGCGGCCACCGGGTGGCGCTGATCACCGACGCGCGTGGTGCCAAGATCCCCGGCATCTTCGAGGATGCCGAGGTGCATGTGCTGCCCGCCGGGCGCCTCACCAAAAACCCGATGAGCTGGCCCGGCGCGATGAAGGCGATCCTGCAGGGCCGGGCGATGGCGCGGCAGCTTTATTCCACTTTCCGCCCGACCAGCGTCGTCGGCTTCGGCGGCTATCCGGCGTTTCCGGCGCTGCTCGGTGCGTTCGCGGACGATATCCCGACGGTGATCCACGAACAGAATGCCGTGCTGGGCCGCGTCAACCGGCTTGCCGCGCGCAAGGTCAACGCGATCGCCACCAGCTATCCGGAGATCAAGCGCCTGCCGGACAGTCAGAGGGACAAGGTCCATCTGATCGGCAATCCCGTGCGGGAGGAAGTGCTCGCGATCCGCGAGGAGCCGTTCCCGCCCTTGTTCGAAGACGGCATCTTCCGCGTGCTCGTGACGGGTGGCAGTCAGGGCGCGACGGTGCTGAGCGAAGTGGTGCCAAAGGCACTTGCCATGCTGCCGCCGCAGCTGCGCCGCCGCCTTCAGGTGACGCAGCAGTGCCGTGCCGAGGATATCGAGCGGGTGCGCGCCGCCTATGCCGAAAACGAAATTCCTGCCGAACTGGCCACCTATCTGCCCGATCTGCCCGAACGGCTTGGCTGGGCGCATCTCGTGATTGGGCGCGCAGGTGCCTCGACCATCGCGGAACTGACCGCTGCGGGTCGCCCGGCGATCCTGGTGCCATTGCCGATCGCAACCGATGATCACCAGACCTATAATGTCCGCGAGATGGTGGAGGCGGGCGGCGCGCGTGCGATTCAGCAGCCGCGTTTCACGGCCAAGGAAGTGGCGAAGCAAATCCAGAAGATGGCGCTGAAACCCGGCAGCCTGGAAAACGCCGCCAAGGCTGCGCGCAGCTGCGGCCGACCCAAAGCGGTGCAGGAGCTTGCCGATCTTGTCGAAAGCTTCGGCGGCGCTCCGCTGGTCGAGCCGATGACCGTGAAAGCCGCCGCTCCGGCGCGCGGTGGCACTGTGGCCGGGCCCGCTTTTGCAAAGGATGCCGGTTGATGCGCGAAGTTCCGAAAGACATCGGCACCGTCCATTTCGTCGGCATTGGCGGCATCGGCATGTCCGGCATTGCCGAGGTGATGAGCGATCTGGGCTATAGCGTGCAGGGCTCCGACATGGCCGAAGGCTCTACGGTGAAACGTCTGCGCTCGATCGGGATTCCGGTGTCGATCGGACATGAGCCCGAAAATGTCGCGAATGCTTCCGTCGTCGTTACGTCGACCGCGGTGAAGCGCGACAATCCGGAAGTGAAAGCCGCGCTCGATGCGCGCATCCCCGTGGTCCGCCGCGCGGAGATGCTGGCAGAGCTGATGCGGCTTAAATATTGCGTCGCGGTGGCCGGTACGCACGGCAAGACCACCACCACCTCGCTCGTTGCCTGCTTGCTCGATGCCGGCGGGATCGATCCGACGGTGATCAACGGCGGCATCATCAACCGCTATGGCTCCAACGCGCGCATCGGCAGCGGGGACTGGATGGTGGTGGAGGCCGATGAGAGCGACGGCAGCTTCCTGCGGCTCGATGGCACCTATTCTATCGTCACCAATATCGATCCCGAACATTTGGATCACTATGGCGATTTCGACGCGATCAAGGCGGCTTTCGTCGAGTTTATCGAGAATGTGCCGTTCTACGGCGCGGCGATCCTGTGCGTGGATCATGACGAAGTGCAGGCGCTGCTGCCCAAGATCCGTGACCGCCGCACGGTAACCTACGGTTTCAGCGCGCAGGCCGATGTGCGTGGCGAGAATGTGCGCCCCTATCCCGGCGGCAACCTGTTCGACATCGCGATCCGGGCGCGTGATGGATCGGTGCGACACATCGCCGATATCGACTTGCCGATGGCCGGGCGCCACAATGTTCAGAACGCGCTCGCCGCGATCGCCGTGGCGCTGCAAATGGGCATGGACGATGCGGCCATTGCGGCAGGGTTCAGCAATTTCGGCGGCGTGCGCAGGCGCTTCACCAAGGTGGGAACCGTGGAGATGAAGGGCGGCAACGTCATCGTGATCGACGATTACGGCCACCATCCCGTCGAGATCCGCGCTGTGCTCAATGCCGCGCGCGAGGGCGCTTCGGGCCGCGTGATCGCGGTGATGCAGCCGCATCGCTTCACCCGTCTGCGCGATCATATGGAGGCCTTCCAATCGAGCTTCAACGATGCCGATATGGTGATGGTCACGCCCGTCTACACCGCCAATGAAGCGCCGATCGAGGGGGTGGATTCCGCAGCGCTAGTCTCCGGCATCCGCGACCGCGGGCATCGCGATGCGCAGTTGGTGGAGGACGAAACCAAGCTGGCAGCGGAACTCAGCAAGGTCGTGCAGCCCAATGATATGATCGTGTGCCTGGGCGCCGGCGACATCACCGTCTGGGCGGCCGAACTGGCCGCTGCGATCTCCGACCGGCTGGAGCGCGCCGATGTTTGAGATGATGGAACTGGGCATCGAAATGCAGAAAGCAGTGCGCGAGGTGCAACTGAAGCAGCTCGACGCGGCAAGCGAAGCACTGGATGCGATGCAGCGCGGTGCGGCGGAAACGATGCAGCGGCAGGCGCGGGCGTGGAACCGCTGGCGTCGTTTCTGGGGCGGGGGCGAATGAGCACCGCCAGCATGCCCCGGCTCGACGGCAAGCTGACCGAGAAGGGCAGCCTGGCCGATTTCATCTGGTTCCGCACCGGCGGCCCGGCCGACTGGCTGGCGCGTCCGGAAAACGTGGAGGATCTGGCGCGTTTCCTGTCCGCGCTGGACCCGGTGATGCCGGTGATGCCGGTGGGTGTCGGATCGAACCTGATCGTGCGCGACGGCGGGGTACCCGGCGTGGTCGTGCGGCTTCCCAAGGCGATGGGGAAGATCGCGATCGAGGGCGAAACGCGGGTACGTGCGGGCGCGGCGGCGATGGGCATCACCGTGGCCAGCGCGGCGCGCGATGCGGGGATTGCGGGCCTGGAATTCCTGCGCGGCATTCCCGGCACGGCGGGCGGCGCGGTACGGATGAATGCGGGCGCCTATGGCCGCGAATGCGCCGATATCCTGATCGAGGCGACCGTGGTGCGGCGCGACGGCGCGGTCGAAGTCTGGCCTGCCAAGCGGTTCGAGTACAGCTATCGCCACAGCGCGCTGCCCGAGGGTGCGATCGTGGTCGAAGCGCTGTTCCAGGGCGTTCCCGGCGATCCCGAATCGATCGGTGCGGAGATGGACCGGATCGCCGAAGAGCGCGAGGCATCGCAGCCGCTGCGCAGCCGCACCGGCGGCTCCACCTTCAAGAACCCGCCCGGCGAAAAAGCCTGGGCGCTGGTCGATAAAGCGGGCTGCCGTGGCCTCATGATCGGCGATGCGCAAGTGAGCGAGAAGCACACCAATTTCCTCCTCAACACCGGCGAGGCGACAAGCGCGGACATCGAGGCGCTGGGCGAGGAGGTGCGCGCGCGCGTGAAGGCGGACAGCGGCATCGAACTGGAATGGGAAATCCAGCGCGTGGGGCGGAAGGGATGAATCTCCCGATATCCGATCCTGTATCCGATCGTCCTGAGCTTGTCGAAGGACCGTATTTCTCTTCCGCACCCATCGCAAAAAAGAACAGGGCTTCGACAAGCTCAGCTCGTACGGAATATTTTGATGTCTGATCGTAAACTCCACGTCGCCGTACTGATGGGCGGTTGGTCCGCCGAACGTGAGGTGTCGCTGATGAGCGGCAAGGGCGTGGCGGACGCGCTGGAATCGCGCGGGCACACCGTCACGCGGATCGATATGGACCGCAATGTTGCCGCGGTGATCGCCGAGACGCAGCCCGATGTGGTGTTCAACGCGCTACACGGCACGCCGGGCGAAGACGGCCGCGTGCAAGGCATGCTCGATCTGATGCAGGTCTCTTATACGCATAGCGGCATGACCACCTCGGTCATCGCGATCGACAAGCAGCTCACCAAAAACGAACTGCTGCCGCACGGCATCCCCATGCCCGAAGGCCGGATCGTCGACAGCGAAAGCCTGTATTCCGGCGATCCCTTTGCCCGGCCCTATGTGCTGAAGCCGGTAAACGAAGGCAGCTCGGTCGGTGTCGCCATCGTCCGCGAAGCCGGCAATTATGGCAATCCCATCGGCCGCGATGTGAAGGGCCCGTGGCAGGAGTTCGATCAACTCCTCGCCGAACCGTTCATCAAGGGACGCGAGCTGACGACGGCAGTGGTCGGCGGGGAGCCGTTAATGGTGACCGAACTCGTCACATCGAGCGGCTTCTACGATTACGACGCGAAATATACCGAAGGCGTCACGCGCCACATCTGCCCCGCCGAAATCCCTCAGGATATTGCGGAGTACTGCAAGGAACTGGCGCTCAAGGCGCATCAGATTCTCGGCTGCAAGGGTCCCTCGCGCTCTGACTTCCGCTGGGATGACGAGCTGGGCCGCGATGGTCTGTTCCTGCTGGAAGTGAACACTCAGCCCGGCATGACACCGCTCAGCCTGGTGCCCGAACAGGCCAAGGCTGCGGGTATCGACTATGCCGAGCTGGTGGAGCGCATCGTACGCGAGGCGCTGGAGCAGGCTCCATGACACGCGCCGCCACCAAGGCCAGCATCAAGCGCGGGTCCAGGCCGGTCAAGGCGCGCAAGAAGCAGTCCAGCCGCAAGGTAAAGCGCGTCTCCGCGCTGGACCGGATGATCAAGCTGCTGCCCTTCACGCAGGAGCAAATGCAGCGGGCGCTCACATGGGCGATCGTGGCGCTGACCGCCATCGCGCTGATCGTGGCGGCCAATCTCAGCGGTTTCAGCGCACAGGTCTACCAGCAATATGCCCATATGGCGGCGAAGGCCGGGTTCGAGGTCAAGAATGTCGAGGTAAGCGGCATCCGCCGGGTCGACGAGCTCAAGGTCTATGACATCGTACTGGCGCAGAAGGACCGTGCGATGCCGCTGGTCGACGTCGGTGAGATCCGGCGCGATCTAATGCAGAATGGCTGGATCGGAGAGGCGCGGGTATCGCGGCGTTTGCCGGACACGCTGGTGGTGGACCTTAGCGAACGCAGCCCCGCCGCTGTCTGGAAAAATGGCGATCGGCTGGCGCTTATCGATGCGCAGGGCCATGTGCTGGAGCCGATCGTGCCGGAGCACAAGCCGAACCTGCCGATGCTGATCGGTCCGGACGCCAATCTGAAAGCGGTCGCACTATCGAAGTTGCTCGATGCCGCGCCGGCTCTGAAACCCCAAATTGCCGGGGCCGAATGGATCGGCAACCGCCGCTGGAACCTTCAGTTCAAGACCGGTGAAACGCTTGCGCTGCCCGAGGGACGGGACGTTTCGGCCGGGGCGCTGGTGAAGTTCGCCAAGATGGACGGTAAGAACCGCCTGCTCGGCAGCCGCTTTACCTATTTCGATTTTCGCGACCCGACCAAGGGCTATATGCGGTTGAAGTCCGGCGATGATCTCTCCGAAGACGCGGTCACGGGCAAGGCGGGGCAGGGGGAAGCCTCCGGCGAAGGGGAGAATGGCTGATGCCCGCGCCTAAGGTGGAGCGGCTGATTACCGCGCTCGATATCGGATCGTCCAAGATTTCCGCCCTCATTGCCGGGGTGACAGAAGAAGGCAAACTCACCGTTCTCGGCACCGGCCAGCGCGAAAGCCGCGGCGTGAAGCGCGGATACGTTACCGACGTTCAAGCCGCCGAACTCGCCGTGCGCACCGCGGTGGAACAGGCGGAGCGCATGGCCGGCATCAATATCGACCGTGTCCATGTTGCCTTCAGTGCGGGCGGATTGACAAGCCGCGTCACGACCATGGAGGTCGATCTGTCCGGCCACCGCGTTGCGCAGGAGCATGTCGATTATCTGCTGGCGAGCGGCCAGCAGGGCATCGACCCGGAAGGCAAGTTGATCTTGCATGCGCAGCCCGCGCTCTACACGCTGGACGGGGTGGAGGGCATCCGCAATCCAAAGGGGCTGCACGCCGATCAGCTGAGCGTGGATATCCACGTTCTGCTCGGCGATCCGGCGCCGGTCCGCAATATCGACATGACGGTGCGCGCCGCGCATCTGGAAGTGGATGCGGTGGTGGCGGCGCCGATTGCTGCGGGCATGGCCTGCCTGACCGAGGAAGAGCGCGAACTGGGCGTTGCGCTGGTGGAGCTCGGTGCGTCGGTCACCAATGTTGCGCTGTTTGCGGGCGGCATGCTGGTCGATCTCGCCACCATTCCCTTCGGCGCGGCCGACATTACCGACGATATCGCCAGCGCCTTTGGTATCCGCCGGATGCAGGCCGAGCGGATGAAATGCTTTCACGGCTCCGCGCTCACCAACCCGCGCGACAATCATGATGTGATCGATGTCGATCGCGGCCACAACGAAGAGGAGCCGGCAGAGGGCGGGCGCGTCACCAAGGCGCAGCTGAACAGTGTCATCCGGCAGCGACTCGACCATCTGATCGGCGAGATACGCGGCGCGCTGAAGGATCTCGGCTTCTCCGGCCCGGTTGGACGTCAAGTGGTGCTGACCGGCGGCGGCGCGGAACTGAAGGGAATTGCGGACTATGCGCAATCGGCTCTGGGGCGCACCGTGCGCATCGGCAAGCCTGCCGGACTTCGCGGCCTGCCGGAGGCGCATGCCGGCCCCGCCTTCGGAACGCTGGCGGGCCTTATCCTTTACGCAAAGAACGAGCCGCTGGATTTGCGCTCGCTAAGCACGATGACGCAGCAAAGCTATCGGCAGGCATCGCCTGGTCTGGTCCAGCGTCTTGTCCACGCATTTCGAGCGAATTTCTAACCTTATGTTGCCGCGCAGACCTTTATCCGCCTCGACAAGCTTAATAAGGGGATGCGAGCGCACGGCTTTTATGCCAAGTAACAGCAATGTCATGACAGGGCCGATCGGCCGAGGGGACCTTAAACGATGAGTATCAATATCGGACCGCCCTCCGTGGACGAATTGAAGCCGAAAATTGCCGTGATCGGCGTGGGCGGCGCAGGCGGCAATGCGATCGCGAACATGATCGCCGCCAATGTCGAAGGCGTCGATTTCGTCGTCGCCAACACCGACGCACAGGCGCTGAACAGCTCGGTGGCCGAACATCGCATCCAGCTGGGCCCGGACATCACGCAGGGTCTTGGTGCCGGTTCGCGCCCCGAAGTCGGCCGCGCTGCCGCCGAAGAGACGCTGGACCAGGTCAAGTCCGCGCTGGAAGGCGCGCATATGTGCTTCATCGCCGCCGGTATGGGCGGCGGTACCGGTACCGGCGCCGCACCGGTGATCGCGCAGGCCGCGCGTGAAATGAACATCCTGACCGTCGGCGTTGTCACGAAGCCCTTCACCTTCGAAGGCACGCGCCGCATGCGCTCGGCCGATGCGGGGATCGAGGAGCTGCAAAAGAATGTCGATACGCTGATCGTCATTCCGAACCAGAACCTGTTCCTGGTCGCCAACCCGAACACCACGTTCAAGGAAGCCTTCCTGCTGGCCGACGAAGTGCTGCAGCAAGGTGTGCGCGGGATTACCGATCTCATGGTCATGCCCGGCCTCATCAACCTCGACTTTGCCGATGTTCGCTCGGTGATGCACGAGATGGGCAAGGCGATGATGGGCACCGGCGAAGCAGAGGGCGATGGCCGTGCGCTGGAAGCAGCGGAAAAGGCGATCGCCAATCCACTGCTCGACGGTGTGTCGATGCAAGGTGCCAAGGGCGTCATCGTTTCCATCACGGGCGGCGAGGATATGCGCCTCATGGAAGTGGACGAGGCCGCGAACCACATTCGCGAGCTGGTCGATCCGGATGCGAACATCATCTGGGGTTCGGCATTCAACGAAAATCTGGACGGCAAAATTCGCGTGTCCGTGGTAGCCACCGGCATCGACAGCGAGGGCAGCAACGCCGCGCCGAGCCGCAGCTTCGCCTTCCCGAACTCGCGTCCCGCCCAGGCGGCGGCTCCTGAACGGACCGAAGCGCCTGAACCGGCTGCCGAAGAACCTGCTCCGCGCAAGGACGTTTTTGCGGATGTGCCGCAGCCGCAGGCAGAAGCGCCGAAGGCGGAAGAGCCGCTCGACCTGTCTTCCGATCAGCAGGCAGATGAGCCCGTGGCGGAAGAGCCCACTCCTGCGCCCGAAGCCAAGCCGATCTTCGGCCGCCGCGAAGAGCCGAAGGCAGTAGAAGACACGCTCGAACTGAGCGGTGGTACTGCACCGGAAGCCGAGAAGGACGAGGAAGCTGCGCCGAAGCCTGTGCTGCGTCCCGGTGGCAGCGATGCGCCTGCGCGCCCGGCACCGCGCATCGGTAGCGGTGGCGGCGGTACGCTTTTCGAACGGATGTCCAACCTCTCGCGTGGTCTGGGCAAGGAAGAAGATTCGCAGGAATCGGACGGCGATGACGGTGATCCGCTGAATATTCCACGGTTCCTGGGGCGCCAGAACAACCAGCGCTGATACCGAATGGTGGCGGAGGCAATCTGGGTTGCGGTTCAACCGGCGCCTCCGTCGCCTCGCCGCCTTGCGGGGCCGGATGATTTGCATGCCGGCCCCGAACACGCGATATAGCATCACATGAAAGCACTCTGGATTTCCGCGGCGATGGCTCTGCTCGCCGTGTCCGCTCCTGCCGCCGCACAGGATTATGGTGATGATCAGGCGGCCGCCACCGAACTGCGTAATGCGATCGAGCGGCTGGCACGCTCGCCCACCGACGGGGATGCGCTTCTCGATGCGGGCAATGCCGCGCTGATCCTGCGCGATTATGACAGCGCGCTGCGTTTCTTTTCGCGGGCCGAGGCGATCCAGCCTTCGAGCGGGCGGGTGAAGGCCGGGCTCGCCACTGCGCAGCTCTACAACGAAAACCCGGTGGAGGCGCTGAAGCTCTACGATCAGGCAATCGCACTCGGCATATCGGAACGCTCGATCGCGGCGGACCGTGGCCTGGCCATGGATCTCGTCGGCAACAACGCGCAGGCGCAGGCCGAATATGCGCTCGGGTCCACGGCGATCAGCACCGATAATCTGATCATTCGGCAGGCGGTATCGTTCGGCCTGTCCGGCGATCAGAAGCGCGCCGAAGCCTTGCTCAACCCGCTCTTGTCGCAAAACAACCCGCTCGCCTGGCGCGCGCGAGCCTTCATCCTGGCGTCCAATGGCGATGTGTCGGAAGCAACCCGGATCGTGCGCGGATTTCTCGATGCCCGCTCGACCGCGGCCATGCAGTCCTATCTCGAACGCATGCCGCAGCTTACCCGCGCGCAGCAGGCGGCGGTGATCCATTACGGGCATTTTCCCGCCGACGCGCAGGTGGGCCGGGACAGCGCGGCGGTGCGTGCAATCGCCTCCGCCAACAGCGCAGCGCGTCCCGGCGCGGCGACGCAGGACAGCGGGCTCATCCCGTCCGGTGAGCCTTTGGGCCGACGCACCCGCACGCGCGCAGAGGCATCGGTACCGGCCAAGCCCACGCGTGCGGAACGCCGTGCTGCCGCGCAGGCCCAGCGCCAGGCAGCACGTACGGCCCGCGCTGCCACCGCGCCGCGCGAATTGCCGGCGGTTGCGACGCGCACTGCTGCGCCGGCGCAGGCCCGGACTGCCAATGCAGCGCCCGCGCCCAGCGAGCAATCGGCCGTTTCCGCGGAAACTTCCATGGCTGCGCAGACCAGCACGGCGGGCGAGCTTCCCGCAATTTCTCAGCCCGTCGCGACCAGCGCGGCGGCTGCGACGCCGCCACCTGCCGGCGAGGTACAGACCGCGGAGGTTGGGCCTGGCTTCGAAGCGCTCGGTAATCCAGAAGGACTGGCGGAATGGAACGCCCAGCAGAGCGCTCCTGCTGCCGCGACTGCGCAGCCCACGGTTGTCGCATCGATCGATAGCAATGAACCGGCCTCCGCGCCGCAGGCCGCTGTCGCCGAGACGGCAGGCAGCCGCGAAAGCCTGAACGCCATCGTTCGCGCCATCGATATTCCGGCACAGGAGCGGACGCGCAACGTCTTCGCAGACGATCTTGCGCGCTTGGAGCAGTACAAGAATGCCAAGCCGCTCGGCCCCGCGCCGACCGAGAGCAAGGCGGCTGAACCGTCACCTTTTGCCAGCCTCAAGAAGATCCCCGAGGGTGCCAAGCCTCTGGACGCGGCGGACAAGAAGGCCGCCAACAAGGTGGAGAAACCGGCTGCCTCCTCGACCAAATCGGCAGAGAAGAAGCCGGCGGCGAAGGAAGAGCCTGCGCGCAACTGGGTGCAGATCGCCACGGGCGCCAGCGGCGCGATGAAAGGCGAATATCGCCGCCTGTCGCGCGGCAAGACCGAACTGTTCAAAGGGCAGAAGGGTTGGACGTCTCCGTTCAAGACACAGGAGCGCCTTCTCGTCGGACCATTCGATTCGATCGGCGCTGCACGCGACTGGCTGAAGAAATTCCAGGACGCCGGCGGCGACGGTTTTGCATGGAACAGCGGGGCGGGAACCGCCGTCACGCCGCTGCCCTGACGATTATGACCGGGGCGAGCTATGCCAGCGATCCGGCGGCCAGCCGTGGGCGCCTTCATGCCGAAGAAGGCGGGCTGCTGCGCGGCCCGCGCGATCCGTTCCAGCGAGACCGCGATCGGATCATCCACTCGATCGCCTTCCGCCGCCTGCGCCACAAAACGCAGGTGTTCGTATCACCCGATGGCGATCATTTCCGCGTTCGGCTCACCCACAGCCTGGAGGTGGCGCAGATCGGGCGAACCATCGCCCGCGCGCTGGGGCTGAACGAAGATCTGACCGAAGCGCTCTGTCTTGCTCATGATATCGGCCATCCGCCCTTCGGACACGTAGGGGAGGATGCGCTGCAGGCGGCGCTCGAAGGGCATGGCGGGTTCGATCACAACGCGCACACCATCCGTGTACTGACCGAGCTCGAATCTCCTTATCCGCGCTGGAACGGCCTCAATCTCGGCTGGGAGTTGCTGGAAGGTCTGGCCAAGCATAACGGCCCGGTGGCGCAGCCGAGCTGGGCGCTGGCGCAGGCGAATGCGGCGTTCGACCTTGAACTGGATCGCTGGCCCTCGCTGGAAGCGCAGGTGGCGGCGATTGCGGACGATATCGCTTATGACAATCACGACATCGACGACGGCATCCGCGCCGGCATTCTGTCGGTCGAGCAGCTGACCGAGCTGCCTTTCGTCGCGCAGCGCTGGGCCGCCATTCAGGAAAAGTTCGCGGACGTTCCGGCCGATCGCCTCGTCTCCGAACTCGTTCGCCAGCAGATCGGTGCGATGGTGAACGACGTGATCGAGCGTGCCCGCGCCAATATCGCCGCTGAGCGGATCGAAAGCGTGGCCGATGTGCGCGGCGCGGGCAGGGTGCTCGCGGAATTCTCCCCCGCAATGACCGAGCGGGAGCGGACGCTGAAGAAGTTCATGTACGCCAATCTCTACCATCACCGGACGCAATTGCGTGCGGCGGAGGCGGCGCGGCGCATCGTGGCCGATCTGTTCGCAGCATACCGTGCCGATCCGTCGCTGATGACGGGCGGCTGGGCGGAGAGTGTTCCGGCGGAAGAGCCCGAGCGCAGCCGGCACATCGCCGATTATCTGGCGGGTATGACCGACCGCTTCGCCGAGACCCAGGCCCTGCGCATATATGGGGATAAGCCGCGCGGGGCCGATTGACTCCGCGCGCTGCATGCGTCACTCCGCGCTTGCTACCGCTTTCAGCGGACGTCGCTACGGGAGAGCACCGGCCATCACGGCTCGGTCACCGAAGGAGCAACCGCCCCGGAATCTCTCAGGTCAGTCGGACCGTAGCGATGGATCAGGCACTCTGGAAAGCGCACGCTCCCTATGGGGCGCGCCACCGAAGGGGTAAGCGTGGACAGGCAAAGGCCGCCCGCGAAAGCTCTCAGGTTCCGTGACAGAGGGGGTAGGTGGGTGCGCCGTCATCGGCGATCCGTCTGCATTCGACCCCTTGGAAGGAGCCGGCGATGAGCGAAGAACAGGACGATATCGAACAGCCCGAAGAGCCGCAGACGCTGCCGCTCGATGCCTGGCATCGCGCCGCGGGCGGGCGGATGGTGCCGTTCGCCGGCTATCACATGCCGGTGCAATATGAAGGCATCATGGCCGAACATCTGTGGACGCGCGAGAGCGCGGGATTGTTCGACGTCAGCCATATGGGGCAGGTGCTTCTGACCGGCGAGGACGTGGCGGGCGCGCTCGAAAAGCTGTTACCCGGCGATCTGCACGGCCTGAAGGCGGGCCGCATGCGCTACTCGCTGCTGCTAGCCGAAGATGGCGGCATCCTGGACGATCTGATGGTCACCCGGCTGCCCTCCGCCGAGGCGTTCGGCGGCGAAGGAGGCAACAGCGAACCGAATGGCGGCGAGGCTTTTTACATCGTCGTCAACGGCGCGGTGAAATATGACGATATCGGCTTCATGCGCGAGCATCTGCCCGATGAAGTGACGATCAATCATCTGGAAGATCACGCGTTGCTGGCGCTGCAGGGCCCGGCAGCCGGCGAGGCGCTGGCGGAAATTCTGAGCGGTACCGATCAGCTTTATTTCATGCAGGCAGCTGCGTTCGACTGGGATGGCGTGCCGCTGTGGATCAGCCGTTCGGGCTATACCGGTGAGGATGGTTTCGAGATCAGCCTACCCGCAAGCGAAGCCGAGCGCTTCGCGTCGGCGCTGACCGCACTGGATCAGGTGAAACCTGTCGGTCTCGGCGCGCGCGATTCGCTGCGGCTCGAGGCGGGTTTGCCGCTTTACGGACATGACCTGACGCCCGAGACCACCCCGATGGCGGGCGATCTTGGTTTTGCGCTGTCCAAGCGGCGGCGCGAAGAGGGCGGTTTCCACGGCGCCGAACGCGTGCTCGGTGAACATCGCGACGGCCCGGCCACCAAGCGCGTCGGCATTCGCGTCGAAGGGCGCCAGCCGGTGCGCGAGGGCGCCGAGGTGGTGGACGCAGACGGCACGGTCGTCGGTCATGTAACCAGCGGCGGACATGCCCCGACGCTCGGCACGCCGATCGCGATGGCTATGGTGCCCGCGGCGCTGGCTGAGCCGGAAACGCGCATCATTATTCGCCAGCGCGGCAAGGATTTCACGGGCACGGTTGCCAAAATGCCCTTCGTCCCCCAGCGCTATCGCCGACCATCGAAAGGGAGCTGAGATGAAACGTTACTTTACCGAAGATCATGAGTGGATCGCCGTCGAAGGCGACGAGGCGACGGTCGGCATCACCGATTATGCGCAGCAGCAGCTGGGCGATGTGGTGTTCGTCGAAGTGCCGGACAGCGGCGCGATGCTGAAAAAGGGCAATGACGCCGCCGTGGTCGAATCGGTGAAGGCGGCGTCCGATGTCTATGCGCCTGTGAGCTGCGAAGTGCTGGAAGGCAATGACGCGTTGGGCGATGAGCCGGGGCTCGTCAACTCGGACCCGGAGGGCGAGGGCTGGTTTTTCAAGCTGCGCTTGGAGAACAAGGATGAACTGGACGACCTGATGGATGAGGCTGCGTACAAGGAATATGTCGCAGGCCTCTAGAATTTAACGAAAACCGAAGTCCTGAGTTTGTCGACCGGCGTTTTTCGAACACGAGAGACGGCATTCGACAAGTTCGGGGCTCACGGGCTTTGGGAGCATTCATGCGCTATCTTCCGCAAACCGATCATGACCGCGAAGCCATGCTGGCCCGTATCGGCGCCAGCTCGATTGACGACCTGTTCGTTGACGTGCCCGAGGAGGCAAGGCTCGACGGGCCGATCCAGGACCTGCCGATGCACGCCAGCGAAATGGCAGTGGAGCGGCATATGTCGCGGCTAGCGGCGCAGAATCTGGCGGCGGGCAGCGGCCCGTTCTTCTTGGGCGCGGGCGCCTATTGCCATCATGTTCCTGCCAGCGTCGATCATCTGATTCAGCGCGGCGAGTTCCTGACAGCCTATACGCCCTATCAGCCCGAAATCGCGCAGGGCACGCTGCAGGTCCTGTTCGAATTCCAGACGCAAGTTGCCCGCCTGTTCGGCATGGATGTGGCCAACGCCTCGATGTACGACGGCTCGACCGCCTGCTGGGAAGCGATCACCATGGCGCGGCGCGTCACCAAGCGCGCCACTGCGCTGGTAAGCAGCGGCGTCCATCCGCATTATGTCTCGGTCGCCAAGACCATGGCGCGCTTTACCAAGGACAAGATCGTCTACCGTGCGCCGGAACTGGAAGCCGGCACCGACTGGGCCGAGCTGGCCGAGCAGGTGGACGGCGATACCAATTGCGTGGTCGTGCAATATCCCGACATCCTCGGCCGGATCGAGGACATGCGCGCGCTCGCGAAAAAATGCGCCGAGCACAAAGCGCTGCTGATCGCGGTCGTGACCGAGCCGGTCGCGATGGGCGCGGTCGTATCGCCCGGTGAAATGGGCGCCGACATCGTCGTGGGCGAGGGGCAGTCGATCGGCGTCGGCCTGCAATTCGGCGGTCCCTATGTCGGCCTGTTCGCCTGTAAGCAGAAATATGTGCGCCAGATGCCTGGACGCCTGTGCGGCGAGACGGTGGACGCAGACGGCAAGCGCGGCTTCGTGCTGACGTTGTCCACGCGCGAACAGCATATCCGCCGCGAGAAGGCGACGAGCAATATCTGCACGAATTCAGGGCTTTGCGCTCTGGCCTTCTCAATCCACATGACGTTGCTGGGCGAAAAAGGCATCCGCCAGATTGCTGCGATCAATCATGAAAAGGCGGTGATCTGCGCCAACCGGCTTGCCAAAATCCCTGGTGTCCGTGTGGTCAACAATCTGTTTTTCAATGAGTTCGCAATCGAACTTCCTAAAGACTCGCGTGAGATCGTGCGCGATCTGGCGGACCAGGGCGTGCTCGCGGGCGTATCGCTGAGCCGCCTTTATGCGGATGAGCCGGGCCTCTCCAAAGGGTTGCTCGTCGCGGTTACCGAGATGGTGGACGAAGAGGATATCGAGGCGCTGGCCAAGGCGCTGGAAGGAGCACTGGCATGAGCATGAACAAGCAGGGCCGCCAGACGCAGCCGCGTGATGGCGCCGCCTCCAATCCGCATCCCACCGCCACCGGCAACCGTGCGCTGATGCTGGAAGAGCCGCTGATCTTCGAAATCGGCGACAGCGAGCGGACCGGCGTCGATTGGCCTGCCGATTGCTGGGGCGAATCGCGCCTGGGTGATCTGGCGCGCAAGGAGCCGTTCGACCTGCCCGGCCTCTCCGAACCGGAGACGATCCGCCACTACACCCGGCTTAGCCGTCAGAATTACGGCATCGATCTGGGCCTCTTCCCGCTCGGCAGCTGCACGATGAAGCACAATCCGCGGCTCAACGAGAAGGTCGCACGGCTGCCCGGTTTTGCGGATATCCATCCGCTGCAGCCGGTGGCCAGCGTGCAGGGCGCGCTCGGCGTTATTCACGAGCTTGCCGACTGGCTGAAGAAACTGACCGGCATGCCCGCCGTCGCGATGAGCCCCAAAGCGGGCGCGCATGGCGAGCTGTGCGGCATTCTTGCGATCCGTGCAGCGCTCGAAAAGCGCGGCGATGCGCGCGAGGTTATCCTGGTTCCAGAGAGCGCGCACGGCACCAATCCCGCCACCGCCGCCTTCGCCGGCTATGCGGTGGAAGATATTCCGGCGACCGAGGACGGCCGTGTCGATTTCGATGCGCTGGTCGAACGGCTCGGCCCGGACGTTGCGGGCGTCATGATTACCAACCCCAACACCTGCGGCCTGTTCGAGCGCGACATGAAGCGCATTTCGGATGCGGTCCACGCGACGGGCGGCTTCGTCTATTGCGACGGCGCCAACTTCAACGCCATCGTCGGGCGCGTGCGTCCGGGCGATCTCGGCATCGACGCGATGCACATCAATCTGCACAAAACCTTCTCCACGCCCCATGGCGGCGGCGGTCCAGGTTCTGGCCCTGTCGTGTTCTCTGAAGCGCTGGCGCCGTTCGCGCCGTTGCCTTTCGTCGAGCAGGCGAAGGACGGCAGTTTCCGCTTGGTCGAGGAGGAAACCGCCGAGGATCATCACGCCGATAGCTTCGGCCGGATGACGGCATTTCACGGTCAGATGGGCATGTTCACCCGCGCGCTTGCCTACATCATGAGCCACGGTGCGGACGGCCTGCGCCAGGTTTCCGAGGATGCGGTATTGAACGCCAACTATGTTCTGCGGTCGATGGAAGACATGCTCGAAGCGCCGTTCGCGAAGAGCGGCCCGTGCATGCACGAGGCGCTGTTCAGCGACAAGGGCGTGGCCGAGGGCTTCTCCACCGTCGACATCGCCAAGGCGCTGATCGACGAGGGTTTCCACCCGATGACCATGTATTTCCCACTGGTGGTCCACGGCGCGATGCTGATCGAGCCGACCGAGACCGAGAGCAAGGCCGGGCTGGACGAGTTCCTCCATGCCCTCCGTTCGGTGGTGGAACGGGCGAAGGCGGGCGACGAAAGCCTGCACGGCGCGCCCTATCATGCGCCGCGCAGCCGCCTCGACGAGACCATGGCGGCGCGTAAGCCCGTGCTGACCTATGAGAAGCCGGAAGAGGCGATCGCGGCGGAATGATATGAGCTGGGAGACGCTCTTCTCGCTCACCAATATCCTTGCGCTGGGCGGCTGGGCATTGCTCATCTTCGTGCCGCGCGCGCCGCTGACCTTTTCCGCGATTACCTATCTGGGCGTCGGTCTGCTCTGCCTGATCTACGTCGTCGGTCTGGGCGGCCTTTTGAGCGGGCTGATCGATCCGGGCGGTCCAAATGTGCCGCTGACCGACTATAGCGTTGCGGGCCTGCAGGCGGCGATGTTCAAGAATCCGGGCGGCACGGTGATCGGCTGGACGCATTATCTCGCGTTCGATCTGTTCATCGGCATGTGGATTGCGCGCGACGCCGATGCGAAGGGCTTCGGCCGGATCTGGCAGGCGCCGATTCTGCTGCTCACCTTTCTGGCCGGCCCGCTGGGGCTGCTGATCTGGCTGGCGCTGCGTGAACCGGCCGCGCGCAGGGCCCAGCCGAGGGCCAAGAAATGAGTGGCCCGGAGCCGTGGATGCCCGAACCGGGCGAGGCGCAGGGCAAACAACATGCGCCCGCCACGCTGCGCAACCGCGCCGCGATTGCCGAGCTGCTGGCCGAATGGCTGCCGGAAACCGGCCGCGTGCTGGAAGTGGCCAGCGGATCGGGCGAGCATATCGTCTATTTCGCCAGCCATTTTCCAGCGCTGCGCTGGCAACCGAGCGATCCCGAACCTGCGGCGCAGCGCTCGATCGCCGCCTGGACAGGCGAGGCGCGACTGGCGAATGTCGAGCCGCCGATCGCGCTCGATGCGCGCGCCGAGCATTGGGATGTCGCCCGCATCGATGCCGTCCTCTGCATCAACATGGTCCATATCAGCCCATGGGAAGCGACCGAGGGCCTATTCGCGGGTGCCGGGCGCCTGCTGCCGCCAGCCGCTCCCTTGATCCTCTACGGTCCGTTTCTGGAAGCCGACGTCGAAACGGCGGACAGCAATCTGTCCTTCGACGCCTCACTCAAGGCTCGCGATCCGCGCTGGGGCCTGCGCGATCTGGGCGAGATAACCGCGCTGGCACAGCAGTACGGATTTGAGAGGCCAGACCGTCGCGCGATGCCTGCCAACAATTTAATGCTGCGGTTCGTGCGGGAAGCTTAGACCCCCGCGCGTTCGCGATCAGCGCACCGGCGGCCGGATCGCCGCAGCGCGGCGTGCCAGTCGGTGTTCGCGCCAGACGATATAAATCCCGCTCGCGATAATCAGCGGAGCGCCGAACCATGTGGCCGTGGCGGGGATTTCTGCGAACAGCCAATAGCCGTAGAGTGCGGACCAGATGAGGCCGGTATAGTCCATCGGCAGCACGATCGCGACGGGCGCCATTCGCAGCGCACCGGTCAGGCAAAGCTGACCGATCGCGCCGAGCAGGCCGATCCCGGCAATGATCGCCCAGGTCAGCGGATCGTGAACCGTTCCGATGAACAGCATGGCGATGCCCAGCGGCAGAAGCGATGTCAGGCTGAACCAGAACACGATGGTCAGCGTCGGCTCCGTCCGGCCGAGCTGCCGGATCTGGATCGTCACCGCCGCCGTCATCAGCGCGCCGAATACTCCGGCCGCCACGCCCAGAGCAGGAAGCGCGCCGCCGCCGGGCTGCACCACGATCAACACGCCGATGAACCCGACGACCACCGCGCTCCAGCGGTGGCGGCCGGTCGGCTCTTTGAGCACCAGCGCGGCGAGAACGGTGGTAAGGATCGGCACGGCGAAGAAGATCGTCGTCGCCTCGGCCAGCGGCAGCAGCGTCATGGTCCAGAAATTCAGGCTCATGGCGGCGATACCGAGCAGCATCCGCACGCCGTGGCCCAGTGGCCGATGGGTGCGCAGGCTGCTCCAGCGGCCGCTGCGGGCCAGCATCAGCAGGATGGCCGGCACCGCAAACAGCTGCCGATAGAACACGCTTTCGAAAATACTCACGCCGCGCGTCTGGGCCAGCTTTACCAGCGCCAGCATGGCAGAAATCGCGGCCATCGAGACCAGCCGCAGCGCCGCCCCGGCGATCGCGCGCTGTTCGGGCTGCTGGTCGGTGAGGGATGAGGGCGCGGTCACCTCGCCGCCCTAGAGCAGGCTCGGCTTCGATCAAACCTTGAAACCGGCCATGCCATCCGCATCTGTACCGCCGATGGAGCTATTCAGCTGGAACCCTTGGGCGCTGGTCGCCGCAATCGCGCTCGGTCTGTTACTGATTTCGATCGTGGGCGATCATCGGCGTCGGAAGCGCCGCGATTTCAACCGACCGGGCTTCATGCCCTGGCCGTTTATCACGGTGATGAGCGGGATCGTGTTTCTGTTCGGTACCGCGCTGGCAATCAAACTCGGCTGAAAGGAGTTGGAGCCGGTCTAGAGGCAGGCTTCCAGATAGGGCTGGTCGAACCCGAACTGCTTGGCCTTGTCCAGCGTATAGGGACGAAGGCCCGAACTGGCATATTCGCCCACGATCATACCTTCGGCATCCTCGTCCAGATAGTTGAACTTGAACAGATCCTGCGTCACGATGACGTCGCCTTCCATGCCGATCACCTCCGTGATCTGCGTGGTGCGGCGGCTGCCGTCGCGAAGGCGCTTCACCTGCACGATCAAATCGACCGATTCGGCGATCTGGCGGCTGATCGCCTCTTTCGGAATCTTGATGTCGCCCATCAGGATCATGTTCTCCATACGCGCCAGGCATTCGCGCGGGGAGTTGGCGTGGAGCGTACACATGGAGCCATCATGACCCGTGTTCATGGCGGCGAGCAGATCGAAGCACTCGCTGCCGCGAATTTCGCCCAGAATGATACGATCAGGGCGCATACGCAGCGCGTTCTTGACGAGATCGCCGATCGTGATGGCACCGTCGCCTTCCAGGTTCGGCGGACGGGTTTCGAGCGGCAGCCAGTGCGGCTGCTGCAGGCGAAGTTCGGCTGCGTCCTCGATCGTCAATACGCGCTCGCCGGGATCGATCATCTTGGACAGGGCGTTCAGCATCGTCGTTTTACCGGAGCCGGTACCGCCGGAAATCACCACGTTCATGCGGCTGGCGCCCGCGATCTTGAGCGCGGTGCACATCTTCTCGTTCATCGATCCGTAGCCCTTCAGCATATCGAGCGTGATCGGCTTTTCGGAAAATTTACGAATGGAGATGGCGGTGCCGCGAAGGCTCAGCGGCGGCACGATGACGTTGACGCGGCTGCCGTCCTTGAGGCGCGCGTCGGCCAGCGGCGTGGTCTGGTCAACGCGGCGGCCGACCTGGTTCACGATGCGCTGCGCGATCTGGAAAAGATGCTCCTCATCGCGGAACTGGGTGGGGGCGAGGGTAAGCTTGCCCTTCTTTTCGATGTAGGTCTGGAACGGGCCGTTCACCATGATGTCCGATACATCCGGATCGGACAGAAGCTCTTCCAGCGGACCGAAGCCCAGAAGCTCATCGACCAGCACCTTTTCCAGCGCGAACTGTTCACGCCGGTTCAGCGTGAGCTTCAGTTCGGCCAGCACCTCCAGGATGATCGGCCGGAATTCCTCGGTCAGCTCTTCCTTGTTGAGCGTAGAGGCGGCTTCCGGATCGACGCGTTCAAGAAGGCGCGGCAGCACCTGTTCCTTGATGCGGTGAACCGACGCTTCGAAGCCTTCGCCCTGTTTGCCGGTTTCGGAAACCGAGGTGGCCCGCTCGGTGAGCCGGTTCATGGCATCCATCGATGCGGTAGGCGGCGAGGTGCCGATATCCAGCGAATCGAGCGGCGGGAACTGTTCCCCACCCACAGGGGGCGCAGGCGGCGGGGGCGGCGGGGCATCAGTCCCGCGCGGGTGCGGTGCGCCGCCGCTCATCGGCCGTGCTACGCCGAAGCTGGGTCGCCCTCCGGAGGGGCCATTGCGTTTGCCGAAAGCGCTCATCGATCAATGCTCGGATATTGCGTCATGGATGACGGGAGCTAAGCGAAAAGGGTAAACAAATCCGAAAGCATATCGCGCTTTGCCAAGTCGATCCGCGCGTTCTAAAGCGCCGCGGTCATGACATCAGGATCATCCGGAAACCGCGACGATGCGCGCGCAGGCATGCTGTTCGCGCTCGTCGGATTCGCGAGTCTTTCTATCGGCGACGGCATAATCAAGTCGATCGCCGGGGAATGGCCGGGGACGGCCGTGGCCGCGCTGCGTTACAGCTTCGGTGCGATCGGTCTCGCGACAATTCTGTTCATGAAGGAGGGGCGCGCAGGATTTCGGCTGCCAATGTGGAAGGCGCAGGTCGCGCGCGGCTTCTTCGTGGCGATGGCAACGGTCTGCTTCTTCTCCGCCATCTTTCTCATGCCGCTGGCCGAAGCGACAGCAATTCAGTTCACCAGCCCCATGCTGACGGGCCTGCTTTCCGCCCTGTTGCTGAAGGAACGGGCTTCGAAACGGATCTGGATTGCCACTGTGGTGGCCTTTGCCGGCGTGCTGGTGGTGCTACGCCCCAATATCGCGCTGCTTGGCTGGGCGGCGCTGCTACCGCTCGGATCGGCCTTGGGCATGGCCTTCCTGATGATTTTTAACCGGAAGGTTTCAAACAGCGGTTCGGGTTTGTTGATGCAAGTGCTGGTGGCGGGGTTTGCCGCACCGTTCCTGATCCTGGCGGCCACCATCGGCCATTTCAGCGGCTTCGCGCCGCTGCAGGTCGGCTGGCCCGAAACGAGCGTGATCGCGCGCTGCGCCTTTGTCGCCGTGACGGCCAGCACCGCTCACTGGATCGTCTACACTGCGACCACCAAGGCTTCTGCGGCGACAATCGCGCCGATGGTGTATGTGCAGCTCATCATGGCGCTGGGCATCGGGATGATCTTCTACGGCGATTTTCCCGATGCGGTTTCGATCGCGGGGTCGGCGCTTATCGTGGCGGCCGGCCTGTGGCTCTGGCGCCAGCGCCAGATCAAGCCGCGCCGCGAAGTCCCGCCGATGGAAGGGACGCCAGATTAGCGTTGGCCGTCGACAAGGTCCCGGCGCGCATAGACCCTGATTACCCGCCAGCCGTGCCGCCGCCGCCCGATCATCCGGTAGTCGCTGCGCAGCGCAGTATCGAGCGCGCGCACATTCGCCTCGTTCAGGATCGGCACCACCTTTTTCTCCGCCGTGACGATGGCACCGGGGCGGCTGTTCAGGACGCGCTGCATCTCGGCAGCCGCGTCGATGCCAAGGCCGGTGCGTTCGACATCGTTGGAAAGATGGTCGGGGTAGACGTAGCTGGTGGGCAGGCAACTGTTCGACGTCAGATAGAGCGCTGACGGGCCATCGAAGACATACAGGCAATCGCGGCTAGGGCTGACATAGGGACGGATCATCGCGGTCAGATTAGCAATCGAAGCTTTGCGATCTGCGGTGTGCGACCAGGACGGCGTATCGCTGATCCAGAGCGGCCAGATCGTCAGCAGAAGCACGGCAAGGATGCCCGTCGCGGTGCTCCTGAGCAACGGCACCATCAGGACCGACAGCGTCAGGATGACGGGCATGAAATAGTACCAGTAGAAATTGCTGATCATGAGAAAGCCAGCGGCCGTGGCGATCGCCCAGCCGAGGAGGAACGGGGCATCGCGTCCGGCGACACCGCGCTCGCTTGCTAGCTTCACGAAGCCCAGAATGCCGCAGACAATCAGCGGCAGCCCTGCGATCAGAATGTAGGTTAGATTGTCGCTGACATGGTCCGACACCAGTGCTCCGCGGTCGAAAACCGACAGGAAGTTGGCGTAGAAGAAGGCATCGAAATGTCCGATCGCGAGATAATAGAGGCTGACGCCGATGGTCGGGAGCAGAGCGATCGCGACATAGGCGGCGCCAATGCCCAGCAGCTCCATCAAGGTCCGTTCACGGCGCAGGACCCAAAGGAAATAGCAGCCGAAAAATATGCCTTCCGGTAGCACGATATATTTGATCTGGATGGCAATACCCATCAGCACCATGGCTGCCGCGCCGTTTCGAATGCGGGCCTGAACATGGCTCTCATTTCCGGAGTGGAGTGCCAGAAAGGCGCAAAGGGCCGTCAGCAGATTGTAGAAGATGGCGGACTGTCCGCCGCCGCCGTTGAACGGCTCCTGCCAGATCACATAGAAAAGGGCCGGAAGCACTGCCGTCCAGCGCCCAACATAGCGGCAGCCTATTTTCCAGATGACCCAAGCGGTTGCCGCGGCGAAAAGCGCTGCCAGCACAAGGTAATCAACGAACAGGTCGCCCGGCCAAGCGGCTGCGAAGGCGTATATCAGGAACAGCCCGATCGGTTTGCGATCCCAGATGTCCACATAGGCAATGTCGCCATGGAGCAGACGCTCGCCGACCAGCAGATAGAAAGGCTCGTCGAAATCGACATCGGGATTGCCGAACTGCGATGCCCGGAAAGCCAGCGTGAACAACAGGATGAGAAGAAGCGGAGCGACGTCTAGCAGAGCACGGCCGGAAAGGCCGGTTTGCCAAGGCTTCTGCCGAGGAGCGTCCTCGATACCGACCGATCGGCCCGGAGCCTGAATATTCCCGGTGCTGGTTGTTTGCACAAAGACCTCCTCCATCGAGGATGGCTTTGAGCAAGTTATGCCTAATTTCGGATTAAGAGACCTGCATAGGCAGACAGGAACGGCGCTTTATTCGCCCGCCTTCTCCGCAAGTACCGTCAGGCCCTTATCGTTCACTTCGGCAAAACCACCTTCGATGCGAATCTTTTCCGGGGCGGCGCCTTCGGACTTGTAAATCGAGAGATCGCCGTCGCGGACCGTGGACATGAAGGGCGAGTGGCCGGCGAGGACGCCGAAATCGCCCTCGGCGCCGGGGACCACGACCATGTGCACATCGTCGGAGCGCACCAGCTTCTCGGGCGTCACGAGTTCGAAATGAAGGGTGCTGGCCATGGTTCAGTCTTCCGCGTGGTGGATTTAAGCGTCTGCCCGGCTGATATCGCCGCGCGGCTGCCCGTCCAAGTTAAAAAACAGGATGGCGGTGATCATGCCGCCGATGAAGTAGCCTGCCATCCAGAGAACGTCCGACCAGACATCGTGATAGCGAACCGTCTGCCCCGCCGCGAACTGCATGAAGGCGATGGCCACCATCGAGATCAGGAAGGGGATGAGCAGCCCGCGGCGTCCGCGCAGCATCAGCACCATCGATCCGAAATTCACCGCCACGAACGGAAAAGCGATGGCGTAAAGCCACCAGCCCGTGGATGGCTGGTTGAAGACCGCTGCCGCAAGATCGGCAAAGCCCGCGTCGAACAGCCGCCAGCTTTCGATCCGGTAGTGGTGAATCTCGAAAGCGGAGATGAGCAGGAAGTCCGCAATCCCCAGCCAAAGCAGCCGCTTCAGCCAGATGTCGGCGCGCCGATCGTTTGTCGATGAGCGCGCCGCCATGAGCGATCAGGCCTCTTCGGCGAGCTTCTTGCCCTTTTCAATCGCCTCTTCGATGCCGCCGACCATGTAGAAGGCGCTTTCGGGCAGATGGTCATATTCGCCGTCGACCACCGCCTTGAAGCTCTTGATGGTGTCTTCGAGCTGCACGAACTTGCCCGGGATGTTGGTAAACACCTCGGCCACGTGGAAGGGCTGCGAGAGGAAGCGCTGGATCTTCCGCGCGCGGGCCACCGTCAGCTTATCCTCTTCGGACAGTTCGTCCATGCCGAGGATGGCGATGATGTCCTGCAGGCTCTTATACTTCTGCAGCGTTTCCTGCACGGCGCGGGCGGTCTCGTAATGCTCCTGGCCCACGACGCGCGGCTCGAGCACGCGGCTGGTGGAATCGAGCGGATCGACCGCCGGATAGATGCCGAGTTCGGAGATCGCGCGGTTGAGCACGGTCGTCGCGTCCAAGTGGGCGAAGGAGGTGGCCGGCGCCGGATCGGTAAGGTCGTCGGCGGGCACGTAAATGGCCTGCACCGAGGTGATCGAGCCCTTGTTGGTGGAGGTGATGCGCTCCTGCAGCTGGCCCATGTCGGTGGACAGGGTGGGCTGATAGCCCACGGCCGAGGGAATGCGACCGAGCAGCGCCGACACTTCCGAACCCGCCTGAGTAAAGCGGAAGATGTTATCGACGAAGAACAGCACGTCCTGGCCCTCCTGATCGCGGAAATATTCCGCGATGGTGAGGCCGGACAGCGCCACGCGGGCACGCGCGCCCGGGGGCTCGTTCATCTGGCCGTAGACCAGCGCCACTTTGGAGCCCTCGGAAATCGCTTCGCCCGCCTCGTTCTTGGCGATGACGTTAGCGTCGAGAAATTCGTGATAGAGATCGTTACCCTCGCGGGTACGCTCGCCCACTCCGGCGAACACGGAGGTGCCGCCATGGCCCTTCGCGATGTTGTTGATCAGCTCCTGAATGAGCACGGTCTTGCCGACGCCCGCGCCGCCGAACAAGCCGATCTTGCCGCCCTTCGCATAAGGGGCGAGAAGGTCGATCACCTTGATGCCGGTGACCAGAATGTCGCTCTCGGTCGACTGGTCGATGAATTCCGGTGCTTCGGCGTGGATCGGCGCGGTGGCCTTCGCGTTGATCGGACCGCGCTCGTCGATCGGCTCGCCGACGACGTTCATGATGCGGCCGAGCGTTTCCGGGCCGACGGGCATACGGATCTGCGAGCCGGTGTCGGTCACATTCTGGCCGCGGGTAAGGCCATCGGTGCCGTCCATCGCAATGCAGCGCACGGTGTTCTCACCGAGATGCTGGGCGACTTCGAGGACGAGGCGCTTGCCGTTGTTATCGGTTTCGAGCGCGTTCAGGATCTCCGGCAGTTCATTGTCGAACTGCACGTCGACGACGGCGCCGATCACCTGGCTGATGCGGCCGACATTGTTGGTCGTCGCGGGTTTTTCTTGAAGCTGGGTAGCCATATCCGGTCCTATCTGCCTGGCGTTACAGCGCTTCTGCGCCAGAAATAATTTCAACAAGTTCGGTAGTGATCGCTGCCTGACGGCTGCGGTTATACTGGATGGTGAGGTTGTCGATCAACTCGCCCGCATTGCGCGTCGCATTGTCCATCGCGGTCATCGAGGCGCCCTGTTCGGAAGCCATGTTTTCCAGAAGCGCGGTGAAGATCTGCGTCGTCAGGTTCTTCGGCAGCAGATCGGCAAGGATCGCTTCCTCATCCGGCTCATACTCCACCGAAGCGGGCGGAGCATTGTCTGCGGCCTCCCGGGCGGCGGCGCTCTCGTCGATCTTCACCGGGATGATCTGCTGGCGGGTCGGCTCCTGCGTCAGCGCGGACCTGAACTTGGAATAGAACAGATGCGCGACGTCGAACGTGCCGGCCTCCAGCATATCGGTAAGGTCCTGCGAAATCTCGCGCGCCTCATCGAAGCCGGGTTCCTTCACCTCGGTCGTGTCGTAATATTTCTCGGTCTGGCCGGGGTGAAAGCGGTTGATCGCGCTGCGGCCCTTGCGACCGGCGAGATAGAAAATGACGGTCTTGCCGTCCTTTTCCAGCTGTCGAGCGTAAGTGCGCGCTTCCTTCACGATGTTCGCGTTGAACGCGCCTGCAAGACCGCGGTCGGATGTCAGGACAACCAGCAGGTGCACTTGATCCTTGCCCGTGCCGATAAGCAGCTTGGGCGAGCGGTTATTGGGCGTAATCCGCGAGGCGAGCGAGGAAACCACTGCTTCCATGCGCTCGGCATAGGGGCGCGCGGCTTCCGCCGCAGCCTGTGCCTTGCGCAGTTTCGCCGCGGCGACCATCTGCTTGGCCTTGGTGATCTTCTGGGTCGATTTGACCGAGGAGATGCGGCCTTTAAGTTCTTTGAGGCTTGCCATTTACCCTATCACCAATCCCGTAAATGCTGAGCTTGTCGAAGCATGACTCTCGTTGCAGAGGCGCCCTTCGACAGGCTCAGGGCTACGGTTCACGATCCTTAAGCGAAGCTCTTGCCAAAGCTGTCGAGCGCGTCCTTCAGCTTGCCCTTGACCTCATCGCCGAGGTCCTTGGTCTCGCGGATAGTGTCCAGGATGTCCTGATGCTCGGCGCGCATGTAGCTGAGCAGCGAGCTTTCATAATAGGACACCTGATCCACATCGACGCTGTCGATATAACCGTTGGTGCCGGCAAAGATCACCACCGTCTGCTCCTCGAAGGGGAGGGGGCTGAACTGGGGCTGCTTCAGCAGCTGCGTCAGGCGTGCGCCGCGGTTGAGGAGGCGCTGCGTGGAGGCATCGAGGTCCGAACCGAACTGGGCGAAGGCCTCCATCTCGCGGTACTGGGCAAGCTCCAGCTTGATCGAGCCGGACACCTTCTTCATCGCCTTGGTCTGTGCGGCGCCGCCGACGCGGCTCACCGACAGGCCGACGTTGATGGCCGGACGGATGCCCTGATAGAACAGGTTCGTTTCCAGGAAGATCTGGCCGTCGGTGATCGAGATCACGTTGGTCGGGATGTAGGCGGACACGTCGCCGGCCTGCGTCTCGATGATCGGCAGGGCGGTGAGCGACCCGGCGCCGTTTGCCTCGTTCATCTTCGCCGCGCGCTCTAGCAGGCGGCTGTGGAGATAGAACACGTCGCCCGGATAGGCTTCGCGGCCCGGCGGGCGGCGCAGCAGCAGCGACATCTGGCGATAGGCGACGGCCTGCTTGGACAGATCGTCATACACGATCACGGCGTGCATGCCGTTGTCGCGGAAATATTCGCCCATCGTCACGCCGGTATAGGGCGCGAGATACTGCAGCGGGGCAGGCTCCGACGCGGTCGCGGCGACCACGATCGAATATTCCATCGCGCCATTCTCTTCGAGCTGGCGGACGATCTGCGCGACGGTGGAGCGCTTCTGGCCGATCGCGACGTAGATGCAGTAGAGCTTCTTGCTCTCGTCATCGCCCGCATTGGCGTGCTTCTGGTTGATGAAGGTGTCGATCGCGACGGCGGACTTGCCGGTCTGACGGTCGCCGATAATCAGCTCACGCTGGCCGCGGCCGACGGGAACGAGCGCGTCGATGGCCTTGAGGCCGGTCTGCACGGGCTCGTGCACCGACTTGCGCGGGATGATGCCCGGCGCCTTCTGTTCCACGCGCATGCGCTTTTCGGCCTGGATCGGGCCCTTGCCGTCGATCGGGTTACCGAGGCCGTCGACCACGCGGCCGAGTAGGCCCTTGCCCACCGGAACGTCCACGATGGTGCCGGTCCGCTTGACCTGATCGCCTTCCTTAATGTGCGTATCGGACCCGAAGATCACGACACCGACATTGTCGGCTTCGAGGTTCAGCGCCATGCCCTGGATGTTGCCGGGGAATTCCACCATCTCGCCGGCCTGCACCTGGTCGAGACCGTGCACGCGGGCGATACCGTCACCGACGGACAGCACGGTGCCGACTTCGGAGACTTCGGCTTCATTACCGAAATTGGCGATCTGGTCCTTGATGACCTTCGAGATTTCTGCGGCGCGGATGTCCATGGATTGAGCCTTTTAGCCTTTCATCGCACTGGCGAGCGTGTTGAGACGGGTCTTGATACTGCTGTCGATCATGCGGCTGCCGATCTTGACGACCAGACCGCCCAGGATCGACGGATCGATACGGGACTGGATATTGACGTCGCGGCCGACGCGGGTGCGCAGCTGCTTGCGCAGCGCCTCCATCTGGTCGTCGGTGAGGGCGTGGGCGCTTACGACCTCGGCGGTGACTTCGCCGCGATGGGCGGCGACCAGCGTATCGAAATCGCGCGCGACCTGCTTCAGCTTGGCGAGGCGGCGATTTTCCGACAGCACGCCGATAAAATTGCGCGTCAGCTGATCGACGCCGAGCTGATCGGCCACGGCAAGCACGGCGCGCTCGGCCTGCTCGCGCGAAAATTCCGGGCTCGTCGTCACCGTCTTGAACTCGGGAACCTCGTCGAGCGCCTGCTTGAGCGAGGCGAGCGAGCGCTCCACCGATTCGATCTGTCCGCGATCACGCGCCAGCTCGAACAGGGCGGTGGCGTAACGTCCCGCCAAGCTAGCCGAAATGCCGCTGGATGTCTCCACGCGCGAATGTCCTTCCACTTTAAGAATCTCCGCATGGTCATGAAAGACCATGGGGCACCGGGCCGGGGGGCCGGCCTGACGATCTTGGGGGCGCGGTTAGCATCGGCCTTCCCCCTTGGCAAGGTCAGGGGACGGCAATCGCGGCAAGGGATTACAATGCGATGGTCGAAAGATAGTGGAGCAGCGCCCCGGCTCCAAGGTTCGAGCGCAAGTTTCGGGATGCCAAGCCATGGCGAACCCTTCACATTGCGCGCCATGACTTGCGGCGATTCGAACCTGGATGACGCGGCGGCCTGGGCGGCGGTGCAAAGGCGTGACCGGACGATGGACGGACGTTTCGTCACCGGTGTGCATTCGACGGGAATATATTGCCGCCCAAGCTGCGGCGCGAAAACCCCCGCGCGGCGCAATGTGCGCTTCTATGCGGATGGCACGGCGGCGCGCGAGGCCGGTTTGCGTCCGTGCAAACGGTGCCTGCCGGATGACGTTGCGCGCGACGCGGCTGCCATTACGGCCGCGCTGGCGCGAATCCGTAGCGGATGCGAATCGGTCTCACTCGCCGATCTTGCAGAAAGCACCGGCTATTCGCCCAGCCACTTTCAGCGCATCTTCAAACGGCAGGTGGGGCTCTCCCCGGCAGCTTATGGCCGGGCGCTGCGGATGGAGCGGGCGCAGGATGCCTTGACGGCTTCGCGCAATGTGACCGGCGCGCTTTATGATGCGGGGTTCAACGCCCCGTCGCGATTCTACGAACAGGCCGGCGGGAGAATGGGCATGGCACCTTCGATCTGGAACGATGGCGGGCGAGGTGTGACGCTGCGCTGGGCGGTGGTGGAAACCAGTCTTGGTGCTATGCTCGTCGCCGCCACGGACAAGGGTGTGTGCCGCCTGTCCTTCGACGAAGGGCCGGACGAGCTCGAACGGCGCTTCCCCCAAGCTACGCTAGAGCAGGGCGGGGAGGGCTTCGCGGCGCTTCTGCAGGACGTCGTCGATGCGGTCGAGACGCCCGGCGAGTTCGCGCATATCCCGCTCGACGTGAAGGGCACCGCCTTTCAGGAGGCTTGCTGGGAGGCCCTGCGCGCCATTCCGCCCGGTGAGACGCGCAGCTATTCGGACATCGCCGCTGCGGCGGGCAATCCCAAGGCGGTGCGCGCCGCGGGCTCCGCTAATGCGAACAACCATGTCGCCGTGCTGATCCCCTGCCACCGCGTGATCCGCAGCGACGGATCGCTGGGCGGCTATGCTTATGGCCTGGACGTCAAACGCAAACTGCTGGAGCGCGAACGCTCCTAACCCTCAGCCTTGCTGCATTGGTAAACCAGCATTTCATTCGGTTGCGGCGGCAGCACCTGCTCGATCGCGCTCTGCATGGCGCGCAGCCGCGTCTGCGCGTCCGCGCCCGCATCGCAGCTCGGCACATCATATTGCTGCCGCACCGAGCGCGCTTTGGTCATCGCGTCGAGCCCCAGCAGGAACCGTTCGACCCGATACTCGCCGGTCGCAGGATCGAAGCTGTTCTTCGAAACGCTGCTGTCGATATTGGGCACGAAGATACGGGTATAGATGCTGCCGTCCTTTCCATATTGCGTGCGCCCATTGACGCAGCCGTCCGCCTGCCAATCGAGCGGCACTTCGTTCTCGCCTGATACCGTCACCCGGCTTCGCTCGGGCTGCAAAGTGCACATCAGCTTGCCGGTCGGCGCGGCGGCAGAGTTGGTGGCGGCCTTCGGCGGCACGATCTTGGGCAGGTCGATGCGGTCCTCGATGTCGCCCATGCTCGGCCGGGCGAGGTAGACCAGCACCGCGCCCAGCATCAGCGCTGCACCCGCCGCTGCGCCGCCGATGGCCGGATATTTCTGCCCGCGCGTGAAGAAGAGGCCGCCCGCGCCCGCGCCGATAACGGCCAGCGCCAGCAGCAGTCCGGCAATCGCCATTCCGTCCTCGCGTTCCGCGATTACTGACAGTTCCGCCTTGCGCCGCGCCGCTGCCTCGGCCTTGGCGCGCATTTCCGACGTCTGCCGTTCCTCGGCTGCGATCCGCGCCCGGGCGGCCGCCTGGCGTTCTTCCTCGGCGGCGGTCATCTCGGCGACCGAGCGGCAGGGCGCGGCATTGGTCTGGAACTGGACGCCCGCCTTGCGCAGAAAGCCCATGATTTCGCGTGCCGAAACGGCGAAGAAAAACTCCGCATCATTGCCGTCACTGACCGAGCCGAAGCTGTTGATCCCGATCACGCGCCCGCAGGCATCGACCAGCGGGCCGCCGCTATTGCCTGCTCCGATGGGTGCGGTGTGCAGGATGGTGTCGAACTGCTTGGCCGATCGCCCGCCCGACACGGTGCCGCGCGTTTTCACGGCCGCCTGCGGGCGGATGATATCTTCCACCTGCAGGCCCTGGGCCTGATCCACATTGCTGGGGTAGCCGATGGCGATGGCGTCCATTCCATCGGACGGAGCGCCGGCATAGATGGTGTCCGGCGTTACCCGCGCCCCGTCCGCCAAGCGCAGCAGCGCCAGATCGTTGCCGGGGCTGTAGGCGACCACCTTGGCCCCGTAGCTCTTCGAACCCTCGGACGGCACCACGCCGATGACGATGGAGCCGTCCCCCTGCGCAGGCTCCACCACATGCGCATTGGTCAGGATCAGATCGGGCGCCACCGCGACGCCTGATCCATGGCCGACATAAAAGACCTGGCCCCCGTCGCGTGCCACCAGCACCACGCGCACAACCCCCCGGCTCGCCGCCGCAATATCCGCTGGATCGGCGGCGGCGGGAGAGGGGGCAAGCGCAGCAAAGGTCAGCGCGATCAGAAGCATGAATTGGCGCATATTGTCCTTCCGGGCGGTGGGCGGCTCGCTATAGAATTGCGCGGGCCGCACGCTCAAGAGCAGATGCCGCTCACAGAAAACTGTACGGATCGACGTCGACCGTGACGCGAACGCCGCGGGGCCAGTCTAGCTTGCCGAGCCATTCGCGCATCGCCTCTTGCAGCGGCGCGGAGCGGCGGGCGTGGACGAGGAGGCGCTGGCGGTGGCGGCCGCGCAGCATGGCGAGCGGCGCGGGGGCGGGGCCGTAGACGATGGCGTCTTCCATCTGCGGCGCGCTCGCCTTGATGATGCGCGCAGTCTCGGCAGCCTCCGATTGATCCTCGGACGAGACGATGATTGCGGCGAGGCGGCCGAAAGGCGGGGCACCGGCATGGCGCCGGGCTTCGGTCTCGGCATCGTAAAAGGCGTCGCGCTCGCCGGCGACCAGTGCCTCGATCACGGCATGGCCGGGGCTGCGTGTCTGGATGACGACTTTGCCAGGCTTTTCGGCGCGCCCTGCGCGGCCCGCCACCTGCGCGATCTGTTGAAAGGTTCGCTCGGCGGCGCGCAGGTCTCCGCCCTCCAGCCCCAGATCGGCGTCGATCACGCCGACCAATGTGAGGTTGGGGAAGTGATATCCTTTCGTCACCAGCTGCGTGCCGACGATGATGTCGATCGCGCCCGCTTCCACGCGCGCCACGAATTCGGCGGCGTGGGCGGGGTTGGAGATGGTGTCCGACGTGGCGACCACCGTGCGCGCCTCGGGGAACAGCTTCTGCACTTCCTCGCAGATCCGCTCCACGCCGGGGCCGCAGGCGACGAGGCTGTCGGCTTCGCCGCATTCCGGGCATTTTTCGGGGATTTTCTCCAGATGCCCGCAATGGTGGCAGGCGAGGCGGCGCATCAGGCGATGCTCGACCATCCAGCTGGTGCAGTTGGGGCACTGGATGCGGTGCCCGCAATGACGGCAGAGCGTGAGCGGCGCATAGCCGCGGCGGTTGAGGAACAGGAGGGACTGCTCGCCGCGTTCCAGCCGCTCCTCGATCGCGCGGACCAGGCTCGGCGCGATCCAATGGCCGCGCTCGGGCGGGTCTTCCAGCAGATCGAGCGCGTGGATATCCGGCATCCGCGCCGCGCCGTAGCGCGAGGGAATGACGAGCTGCTCATAACGGCCGATTTCCGCCATGTGCCGCGATTCCAGCGCGGGTGTGGCCGAGGCGAGAACCACCGGCAGGCTTTCCATCAGGCCGCGCATTACCGCGACGTCGCGCGCATGATAGCGCACGCCGTCCTCCTGCTTGAAGCTGGTTTCATGCGCTTCGTCCACGATGATGCAGGCGAGATCGGCGAAGGGCAGGAACAAAGCGGAGCGCGCACCGACCACCACCTTCGCCTCGCCGCTGGCGATGCCGCGCCAGGTGCGGCGGCGCTCGGTAGAGCGTAGCGAGCTGTGCCAAAGCGCAGGCTCTGCCCCGAAGCGGGCACGGAAGCGTTTGAGAAAGGCTTGGGTGAGCGCGATTTCCGGCAGCAGGACGAGCGATTGGCGGCCCGTGCGCAGCGCCGCGGCGACCGCTTCAAAATAGACTTCCGTCTTGCCGGAGCCGGTGACGCCGTCGAGCAGGATGGGGGCAAAGGCGCGGGTGTTCACGGCCTCGCGCAGACGATCGGACGCGGCCTCCTGCTGCTCGGTCAAGTCGACCTGCGCAAAATTGGGATCGAGCGGGGGGAAGGGCGCATCGCCGCTCACCTCCACCGCCTCGAACGACCCGGCCTTGACGAGGCCGCGGATCACGGCGTCGGTGACGCCCGCCTTGGCCGCAAGCTCGCGCACCAGGCCCTGCTCGCCTTCCAGCTTTTCCAGCGCCTGCTCCCGCTGCGCTGTCATGCGCGGCGGGGCGATGCCGGTGTCGCGATATTCGATCACGGTGCCACCGGGGCCGAGCGCGCTGGAGCTGGGCAGGATCATGCGCAGCACCGCGGCGAGGGGCGCGAGATAATAGTCCGCCGTCCATTCGGCGAGACGGCGCAATTCCGGCTTGATCGGCGGGGCGTCGAGAACACCCAGGATATTGCGCAGGCGGTTGTCGCCCACTTCCTCGACATCGAACTTCTCTTCCTCCCACACCACGCCGACGAGTTGGCGGGGGCCGAGCGGCACGGAGACGATCGAGCCGTGCTCGACATCCATCTCGCGCGGAATGCGGTAATCGAGCGGGCCGACGGCGGCGGTGCGCAGGAGGACGCGGGCGCGGTTCATGCGTGCCGCGCCATATCTACGGAACGCACAGATGGCGTCTCGGAGAGCGATTTCGAAAGGTCACACATGGCGCGGGAACGGGGTCTCGCAATTTGGCCGAAGCGTGCCCCTTCATCGACGAACGGAGCGGCGGTTCTGGTCGGGGATCGGCTGCGCACGGCTTCAGTATAGGGGCGGCCGATCCGGTAGGACAGGGTGCCTTCAGAAAATCGTGAACAGGGCGATCGCCACGATGGTGCCGATGATCGGCACCAGCAGCGTCGTCATTGCCACCGCGGGATAGGCGCGGGCGTGCGTTTCGCCGCACACCGCGCGGATGGTGGTGACGACATAGCCATTGTGCGGCAGGCTATCGAGCGCGCCGCTGGCGATGGCGACGACGCGGTGGAGCTCGGCCGGATTGGCGCCCTCCGCCAGATAATGCGGCGCGATGAGCGGCAGCGCGATCGACTGGCCGCCGCTTGCCGAGCCGGTGAGCCCGGCGATGACGGTCACGGCGATGGCCGCGCCGATCAGCGGATCGCCAGGCAGGGACTGGACCGCGCCAAGCGCCTGCTGGAAGGCGGGGGTAAGCTGCGCCACCGTGCCGAAGCCGACCACCGCGCAGGTATTGGTGATCGCCACCACCGCGCCCGTCGCTCCGATCGAAAAGGCGGTCGGCAGGCGCTCGCGCGACCGGAGACCGATCAGCGCGGCGACAATGATGCCGGAGCCGAGCGCGACCACCAGCGCCCATTTGCCAAGGCTTTCGGGGGGCAGGATATTGGAAAGAGCGCCAAGATATTCCGGATACTGAAAGATCAGAAAGACCGAGAAGACGGTGACGAGCGGCAGAAGCGCGGCCCACCAGCGCGGCAGCTCGGAAGGATTGCGCGTATCGTCGTCCACTCCCTTGCGCGGTTCGAAATGTTCGCCCTTGGCCACCGCCCGCGCGATCATGCGTGACAGGAGGAAATAGCCGAGGCTCGCCATCAGGATCGCGACGATCAGGCTGACGCCAGCCCCTGCCCAGGCGGTGGTGCCGAGATATTGCATCGGGATGAGGTTCTGGATTTCCGGGCTGCCCGCGCTGGTCATCGTGAAGGTGACCGATCCGAAGGCGAGTGCTCCGGGGATGAAGCGGTGCGGCAGATCGGCACTGCGGAACAGCTGCACGGCCAGCGGATAGACCGCGAAGGCCACGATGAAGACGCTGACGCCGCCATAGGTAAGGATCGCGGTGGCGAGCACCACGGCAGCGAGGGCGAAGCGGGGCCCCAAGGCTTTCGTGACGGCGTGCGCGATGCTGGCGGCGGCGCCGGTGCGGCCCATCACCTCCCCGAAGATCGCGCCGAGCAGGAAGATGAAGAACCAGTCCGCGAAGAAGCCGACGAAGCCGTCCATATAGCTGGTCGCGAAATTGGGTGCGCCCTCTGCGGCGAGTGGGGGCAGCCAGGCGATGCCCGAAGTCAGCGCGACCACTGCGGCGGCGACGGGCCCAGCGATCAAAATATTCACGCCGCGGATCGTCATCCAGATGAGCAGCGCAAGGGCGCCGATGAGGCCGATGGCGCTGATCATGACAGAAGTCTCCTCTCCTGGCGGACGCTCTGGCAGGGCGGGGAAGGTCGGTGCAACCGAAAATGCGAGCAACGGCGCTCGGCTCGCACGCTCCGACGGATCGTTACGGAACCGACAGCCCGGACGTGGGTTCGCCAATCGTTACGCAATTTACCAACACGCCGGAGTATCGACTTATGTTCACCATTAAAAAAGCGCTTCTTCCCGCCGCCGTCGTCATGGCGATGCCGCTTGCGGGCTGTGCCGACAATTATCTCGCCGAGGGCGCGGGTGCAGGCGGCCTGCTCGGCGCAGGCGTTGCTGCCGCTACCGGCGGTGACGTAGCAACAGGCGCAGCAGTCGGCGCCGCCGCCGGTGCTGCCGCAGGGTATTTCATCGACAAGAACGACGGTTGTGACGGCTATGACCGCCGCGGTCGCCTCGACGACGATTGCTACGGCACCTACGGCTACCCGGCCCGCCGCCCCTACTGATCGGGCGAGCGAACCGACGCTTTAAAGGGGCGTGCTGCTACCCGCAGTGCGCCCTTTTCGATTGCGAAACGCGGTGGACGTCCGGATCAGCCGCTGCGGAATGGCAGTATCCCGTCATACTGGCTGAGGGGCGGGGCACCTGGGACCTTTTGTCCTGCGCGCAGCAGGAAGATGTGGCGCACTATCTCCGCCTGTTGTTCCAGGCCGTAGCGCTTCAGCGTCCAGCCCGGTTTCAGGCTGTAATCATAGCGGCAGAAGGGGTGGCGCTTGAGCGGCAAGCAGATGCCCTGCTGGTGCTGCCAGACATGCGTCATCTCATGGATGAAGAGGCCCTGCCGGTGTAGGGCGCTTTTGCAGAAATCGTCGCAGAACAGCGCCGCGCCGGGATGAAACCAGAGATGGCCGTCCGGCGCCATCGTCGTATTCCGGGGCTGAAACGGAAACCATTTGCGGTGATGGACGCGCACCGGATCATAGTCGATCGCATCGCCGAAGACCGAGCGGCAGAGCGCACGCTCCCCATCCGTCAGCGGACGGCCGGAGGGATGGGGGCCGAACAAGCCTTGCCGCTTATTGCGCCGCTGGGGTCTGCGTCTGCACCGGCCGCGGCGTGCCGTCCGGCGTCGGCAGCGGCTGTGTGTCCGGCGTGGTGCTGCCCATATCCATAGTGCCGTGATCCATCGCATTCATTCCGCTGGCCGCCTTTCCGTCCATCTCCTGGATCGGCGCGGTTACCGCGATCCGCTCTCCATTGCCGAAGACGAAGGTGAAATCCATTTCGTGCAGGCGGCGGGCGGGCAGGTTCACGCCATAGACCATCACATGCTTGCCGCCGGGCTTGAATTCTACATCCGTCTTGGCGGGGATCGGCACGCGCAGGATAGGCTCCATCTTGGTGACGTTCGTCTGGGGATCGCGCACCGTTTCATGCATCGAAAGGCGCACCGCAGACGGGCTCAGCACGTCTTCCAGCGTGGTCGGTTCCGGCCCGCCGCTGACCGTGAAGTAGAGCGCGCTGGGTGCCTGATCGTTGGGGTTCAGCCGCACATAGGCATCGTTCACCGCGAGCAAGGGCCCCTGCCCGCAGGAAGCGAGCGCCATCAGCGCGGCGAGGGGGGCAAAGGCGGTGACGGCGCGGCGCAGCATGGAAATATCCTTCGGGCAAATGGCATGTTTCGGGACGGGTGCGGTCCTCGCAAAACCTAATGGCGCGCCCGCCTTGTGCCAAGCGATTTGGCACCTATATCGCCCACATATTCGGATCGGTTCGATGCCGTAACGGGTCGGATCGAATGAAACCAACTGTCGAAGTTTTCGAGGGAAAGAAATGGCAAAAGTAATCGGTATCGACCTGGGCACGACGAATAGCTGCGTTGCTGTAATGGACGGCGGCAAGCCCAAGGTGATCGAGAATGCGGAAGGCGCGCGCACGACGCCGTCGATCGTGGCATTCGCCAAGGATAATGAACGTCTCGTCGGCCAGCCGGCCAAGCGCCAGGCCGTCACCAACCCGGACAAGACGCTGTTCGCGATCAAGCGCCTGATCGGCCGCCGGTTCGACGATCCGCTGACCAAGAAGGACATGGAGCTGGTCCCCTATGACATCGTCAAGGGTCCGAACGGCGATGCCTGGGTCGAAGCGGGCGGCGAAAAGTACAGCCCGAGCCAGGTGTCCGCCTTCATCCTGCAGAAGATGAAGGAAACTGCCGAGAGCTATCTGGGTGAAAAGGTGGAGCAGGCCGTTATCACCGTGCCCGCGTACTTCAACGACGCTCAGCGCCAGGCGACCAAGGACGCCGGCAAGATCGCAGGCCTCGAAGTTCTGCGCATCATCAACGAGCCGACTGCGGCTGCGCTGGCCTACGGCCTCGACAAGGAAGAGAACAAGACCATCGCGGTCTATGACCTTGGCGGCGGTACGTTCGACATTTCCATCCTGGAAGTCGGCGACGGCGTGTTCGAGGTGAAGTCCACGAACGGCGACACCTTCCTGGGCGGCGAAGACTTCGACTCCAAGATCGTCGAGTTCCTCGCGGACGAATTCAAGAAGGCCGAAGGCATCGATCTTCGCGGCGACAAGCTGGCGCTGCAGCGCCTCAAGGAAGCCGCCGAGAAAGCCAAGATCGAGCTTTCCAGCGCGCAGACCACCGAAGTGAACCTGCCCTTCATCACCGCGGACCAGAACGGTCCGAAGCACCTCGTGAAGACGATCAGCCGTTCGGACCTCGAAAAGATGGTCGACGATCTGATTCAGCGTACGCTGGAGCCGTGCAAGAAGGCGCTGAAGGACGCCGGTGTCGACAAGGGCGGCATCGATGAAGTCGTGATGGTCGGCGGCATGACCCGCATGCCCAAGGTGCGTAAGGTCGTCGAAGATTTCTTCGGCAAGGAACCGCACACCGGCGTGAATCCGGACGAAGTCGTTGCCATGGGCGCGGCGATCCAGGCCGGCGTATTGCAGGGCGATGTGAAGGACGTGCTCCTGCTCGACGTTACCCCGCTATCGCTGGGCATCGAAACGCTGGGCGGCGTGTTCACCCGCATGATCGATCGCAACACCACGATCCCGACCAAGAAGAGCCAGGTCTATTCCACCGCCGATGACAATCAGAACGCGGTGACCATCCGGGTCTTCCAGGGTGAGCGTGAGATGGCGGCCGACAACAAGATGCTCGGCCAGTTCGATCTCGTCGGCATTCCGCCGGCACCGCGCGGCGTTCCGCAGATCGAGGTGACGTTCGATATCGACGCGAACGGCATCGTGAACGTGTCCGCCAAGGACAAGGGCACGGGCAAGGAACAGCAGATCAAGATCCAGGCATCGGGCGGTCTGTCCGACGCGGATATCGATCAGATGGTCCAGGACGCCGAGAAGTTCGCCGAAGAGGACAAGAAGCGCCGTGAAGGTGCCGAGGCGAAGAACAACGCCGAAAGCCTTGTCCACACCACCGAGAAGCAGCTCGAGGAAAATGGCGACAAGGTCGACGCTTCGCTGAAGAGCGAAATCGAAGGCCTGATTGCCGAGACCAAGACGGCGATCGAAGGCGGCGATCCGGATGCCATGAAGACCAAGTCCGAAGCGCTGGCGCAGGCCGCGATGAAGATGGGTCAGGCGATCTACGAGAAGCAGCAGGCCGATGGCGGTGACGCGGCATCCGATGCCGGCGCGGCAACCGGTGAAGCATCCGGCGGCGACGAAGATGTTGTCGACGCCGAATTCTCCGAGGTCGACGAAGACACGAAGGGCTGATCAGCAGCCCGATGACCAAGCACCGTAGTCCTGAGCTTGTCGAAGGACGCGTCTCGATGGAGGGACGCCCTTCGACAGGCTCAGGGCTTCGGCTATTTACGTTTACCGAATTTGAGGCTGGGGCCATTTCATGACCACCACCGTCGATTATTATGAGCGGCTAGGCGTCTCGAAGACTGCCGACGGCGCGACAATCAAGTCTGCCTATCGCAAGCTTGCCATGCAGCATCACCCCGATCGCAATCCGGGCGATGCCGATGCCGAAGCGCGGTTCAAGGCGTGCAGCGAAGCCTATGAGTGCCTGAAGGATCCGCAGAAGCGCGCGGCCTATGACCGCTATGGGCATGAAGCCTATACCAATGCCGCGCAGGGCGGCGGCGGACATGCCGGCGCGGGCGCGCAAGGGTTCGGCGATTTCGCCGATATTTTCGAAAGCATGTTCGGCGATGCCTTTGGTGGCGGCGGTGCGCGCGGACGGCGCGGGCCTGCGCGCGGCGCGGACCTTCGCTACGATATCGAGATCAGCCTGGAAGAGGCTTATCATGGCCACGAAACCCAAGTTCAGATCGAGGTTTCCGAACATTGCGAGGATTGCTCCGGCACTGGCGCAGCGCCCGGCACGGAAATGCGCGGCTGCAATCTATGCAACGGGCACGGCAAGGTGCGCGCGCAGCAGGGCTTTTTCGTGGTCGAGCGGACCTGCCCGAATTGTCAGGGCCGCGGTCAGGTGATCGAAACGCCGTGCCGCAGCTGCCGAGGCGAGGGCCGCGTGGACGTGGCCAAAACGCTCGACGTGTCGATCCCGCCCGGCGTCGACAACGGCACGCGGATCCGCCTGTCTGGCAAGGGCGAGGCGGGGCCGAACGGCGCGGCGCATGGCGATCTTTATATCTTCGTCCATGTGCGCCAGCATGCGATCTTCCAGCGTGAGGGCACCACGCTATTCGCACGGGTGCCGGTCAGCTTTACGACCGCCGCACTCGGCGGTTCGATCGATCTGCCGGGCCTCGATGGCGAACAGCATTCGATCCGTATTCCCGACGGCATCCAGTCCGGCAAACAGCTGCGCAAGCGCGGCGCGGGCATGCCGGTGCTGCAGGGCCGCGGGCACGGCGATCTGGTGGTAGAAATTGCGGTGGAAACGCCGACCAAACTGTCCTCGCGCCAGAAGGAAATCCTGCGCGAATTTCGCGAGACCGAAACCGGCGAGGAATGCCCCGAGTCGCAGGGCTTTTTCGGCAAACTTCGCACGATGTTCGCAGAGTGAAGGGCCTCTCCCCTTGGGAGAGGCTACGAGACTTGGCTGCGCAGCAGCCTAGTCGCAGTCGGTGAGGGCGATCTGCAGCTTGCCCTCACCTAGCTTCGCTACCTCTCCCGGTGGGAAGGGTAGCGATCAATCGATCCGCTCTAACTCCTCGCGCAGCGATGCGATCAACGGCTTGACGCTCGTCAGCCGCGCCTCCTCCTCGTCCAGCACAGCGGCGAAGGCCCGCTTTTTAAAGCCGCGAATTTCGTCAAAGCTCGGACGGTCGCCGACCGCGATCGAACTCAGCAGGATATCGATCATCCGTTCGGCGCTGTCGAGGCGACCCCATAGATAATCGTTCTCGCGATAGGCGCGGCTGAAGAACGCACCGAACAGGTTGAACTCGATGCCCTTCAACTTTGCGCGCGTGCCGCCCTGGCGCAGCGTGGCGGCATCGTCTGGCGCGATGCGATCCACCTTGATCGGATCGAACTCGCCCAGACCTTCGCCTTCCAGCAGCGGCAAGGTGGCGATATCGAGCAGCGGAAAGCCCAGATAGGCGAGCAGCATGCTGCGCTGCGCCTCGGCCGGCAGCTTCTCCAGCCCGCGGATGAACAGCGTTTCGGCCTCTTCGTCGACCGCAGGCAGATCGCGCCGCCGCGCCAATTCGTCGAGCAGCGCGGCGGGGTCCTGCGCGGCGGCTTCCGCCACCTCCGCGAAATCGTCGCCCAGAAAGTCGCTCGTTTCGCGGTCGAGATAGAGGGCGAGCCCGTCGAAAATGGCTTCTTCCATGGCGTCCAGCGCATCGCGTCCGGCGAGCGCAGGCATCTCCACCTCTTCGCTGAAGTGGCGCGCCAGATACCTTGCTCGCCGGATGCGGAAACGCAGATCGTGCGACCGGAAAAAGGCGATCGCTTCCGGATTGGCATTCATTTTCTTGGCATCGGACATATGGCCAAGCCCGCGCTGGTCGAGTTCGCGGTGCAAAGCGCGGCGCACGTCGGAGAAGAAGCTGACATCTGCATCCGGACAAGTGCGGCGCAGCGTTGCGACGATATCGTCGACGATGCCGTTCAATTTCAGATAGCCATAAGCGGCATAGCTATACCCGGCGGAATTGGCCGCCCGCTCCAGCGCCCTGTCGCGCCAGCTGGCGAGGCGTCGCGGTGTCGGGCGCGACAGGAAGAAGGTGCGTCCGAACATGGTTTCGACCGATCGTTCGATGTCGGTGCGCAGGCTGCGCGCTATGGTGCGCATCCGCTCGATCCTCTCCGAACGCCGCTCGATCGCCTCCAGACTATCGCGGATCGGCTGTTCGCGTGGAATGCTGGAGCTGGCACCCAGGATGGTGGTGAACCAGCCCGGCACGCCGCTGCGCGCGGCCTCCTTCGCCTCGTCGCGGACCTCGCCGGTCAGATATACGTCGGGGATGGGATCGATATAAACGAAGCGCCGGTCCACCTCGCGCCGGGCCGGACGGTTCCTCAGCGCGCTGGCCGCCTGCGCGAACGGGGCATTGGCGAGCACCGAACCGTCGACCAGCGGCGTATCCTCCGCCCTGCCCGCGGCGAATTGTTTGGGCAGGATGCGTTCCAGAAAAGCCTCGCGCCCCTTCCATTCCATCTTCCGCTGCGCAAGCACGGTATCGATCTCGCGCGTTGTGAAGGCCGGGAAGGCACCGGGAAAGCTGGCGGTGGCGCGCGCGGCGAAAACCAGCTCGGCGGCGGGCCCCAGGCTCATGTCGCGGCCCTTGCGGCTATCGAACGAGATGGTGAGCCGATGTTCGGTTTCGGTCACCTCGTCCGGGCTGTTGATCTTCAGATTTTCGCGATGGCCGTAGAAATCGGTAACGGTTACGAACAGGTCCAGCGGCTGGCTTGCGGGCAGCAGGCGTGGGCCGGTGCTTGTCGCGCTCATCGTTGCATGGGCATCAAACAGAAGATGCGTGAATTCATGCCCGCCGAAGGGCGGCGCGAACCAGCGCGCGCGCACGAAGCGGGACAGTTTGGCGGAAATCTCCGCGCGCGCTTCGGCCGAAACGGTCTTCTCGATCGCCGCGGCCTTCTTGCGCAACAAGCCCCAAGCCACCGGTTCGGCCCAGATCTTCGAGAAGCGGTTGACGGGCCGTGCGTCCTGCGAGAGCAGCCGGTCCACATCGGCCACTTCCAGCCACATATCGGTGAGCGGGTCTAGCGAGCGGCCGGTGACGATCGCCTCTGCCAGAAAGATCCCGTTGATCCCGCCCGCGCTGGCCCCGGCGATGATGTCCGTCAGGATGCGCAGGCGCAGCCCCGCCTTTTCCTCGATCGCCAGCAGAAGATCGCGATAGACCCGCTCAACCCCTTCGGCTTCATGCACTTCGTCCGTATGCGATCGGCTGGCGCGCAGGAGGCGCCAGACCTCCTTCAGGCTGCCGTGCATGTAAATCGCCAGACTGACCCCGCCATAGCAGATGAGCGCCAGCCGCAGTTCCTTCTCCCGCATGGGGGAAGGATTAGGGAAAGCGGGGGAAGGGGGCAAGCGGGATAGGTTGCATATCCATTATTGCGTTCCCGATCCGTTCTGTTAGGCAGCCGCCATGGCCAAACCCAAGAAACGTTATGTCTGCCAGGCCTGCGGCTCGGTTCAGCCGCGCTGGCAGGGGCAGTGCCCCGATTGCAAGGAATGGAACAGCCTCGTCGAGGAAGCGGGCGAGACGGTGTTCGCGCAAAAGCACGATCTGCAGCGCGGCGGACGGCGGGTGGACCTGTCTCCGCTCGATAGCGATGTACCGCTGCCCGCGCGTGTCAGCACGGGGATCGCGGAGTTCGATCTGGCGCTTGGCGGCGGGATCGTGGCCGGATCCGCGGTGCTTTTGGGCGGCGACCCCGGCATCGGCAAATCGACGCTGCTTCTACAGGCGGCGGCGCGGCTCGCTTATTCGGGACTGTCGGTCGCCTATATTTCGGGCGAGGAAGCGGCGGATCAGGTGCGCCTGCGCGCGCGGCGGCTGGGGCTTGGCAAGGCGCCGGTGCAGCTCGCCTCGGCCACCTCGGTGCGCGATATTTTGACGACGCTGGGCGAGGGTGAGCCGCCTGCGCTGCTCATCATCGATTCGATCCAGACCATGCATTCGGATCTGATCGAAGGCGCGCCGGGCACGGTCAGCCAGGTGCGCGCCAGCGCGCAGGAGCTGATCCGCTTCGCCAAGACGCGCGGCACCGCGCTGTTCCTGGTCGGTCATGTTACCAAGGACGGCAATATCGCCGGGCCCCGCGTGCTCGAACATATGGTCGATTGCGTGCTGAGCTTCGAAGGGGAACGCAGCCACCAGTACCGCATCCTGCGCGCCATCAAGAACCGCTTTGGCGGCACCGATGAGATCGGCGTGTTCGCGATGGAGGAAGAGGGCTTGAGCGAGGTCGCCAACCCGAGCGCGCTGTTCCTGACGGACCGCAGCGAAGCGCTGACCGGCGCCACCGTATTTCCGGCGCTGGAAGGCACGCGTCCTGTGCTCGTCGAAATTCAGGCGCTCACCGTGCGCCTGTCGAGCGGCGCGACCCCGCGCCGGTCCGTCGTGGGCTGGGACAGTGGGCGGCTTGCAATGATCCTGGCCGTGCTGGAAGCGCGCTGCGGCCTCAGTTTTTCCACCGCTGAGGTCTATCTTAACATCGCGGGCGGATATCGCATTTCCGATCCGGCAGCGGACCTTGCGGTGGCCGCGGCGCTGGTGTCCGCCCTGTCGGAGCGGCCATTGCCGGGTGGTGCGGTGCTGTTCGGCGAAGTCTCGCTTTCGGGTGAACTGCGCCCTGTCGCGCATGGGGCGCTGCGCCTGCGCGAGGCGGCAAAGCTGGGTTTCGATGAGGCCATGGTGCCCGCTTCGCTCAAGGACAAGGGGCAGGGGTTGAAGCTTTCGGGCTTTGCAACCTTGGGTAAGCTGGTGGCGCATATGCTCGGCTAGGAAATCTGGCGCGCCGCGGCCTTTTCAGGGTTTGCGGCGCTTCCCCCACTCCGTAAAATCGCCTAATCGGCACGCCATGACCGCTTTCGACATCATTGTGCTTATGCTGCTCGGCGGCGGAGCCGTGCTGGGGTTCTTGCGGGGCTTCGTGCAGGAGGTGATTTCACTGATCGCCTGGGTCGCGATTATCTTCGCGGTGCGGTTCCTGCATGCGCCCCTCACCGGCTATTTGATCGAACCGATCGGGACGGAGGCGGGGGCGGCAACGCTGGCTTTCGTAGCGCTCGTGATTGTCGTTTATGCGGGCGGCAAGGGGATTGCGCGCGCCATGGGCAAGCGTATGCGCAAATCGACGCTCGGCCCGGTCGACCGGGTGCTCGGCTTCGGTTTCGGCGCGGTGAAGGGGCTGATCCTGGCGGCCTTGATGTTCCTGCTCCTCATTTTCCTCTTTGAGACGTTCATGGGCGTCGGCGCCACGCGGCCCGATTGGCTGACCCGTTCGCGCACCTATCCGCTGATGAACGCCACCGGCGCAGCGCTGAGCGAATATGTGCCACGGCCCACCCGCGACAGCGAGGTTCCGGAATGAGCGCGAGCGCTCTCTACAATCGCGATATCCTTCGCCTCGCCGCATCGCTGGAAGAGGGCGCGGCCCTGCCCCCGCCCGCCAGCCATGCGGAGCGCCGCTCACCCACCTGCGGCAGCCGCGTGACGCTCTGGGTGAAGCGTGACGGGCAGGGGCGCATCGAGCAGCTGAGCGCGGACATCGCCTCCTGCGCTTTGGGTCAAGCTTCGGCGGCGATGCTGCTGCGCGACGCCGCGGGTATGGACCGCGCCGCCGTCTCCGCCGCGCGCGATGCCTGGGCGGATCATCTGGCCGGCAAGGGCGATGTGCCTGCGTTCGCCGATGCAGCGCTGCTGACGCCGGCGCGCGACTATCCCGCGCGGCACCCCGCCATCCTGCTTCCCTGGGACGCGCTGCTGGCGGCCCTCGATCAATCGGAAACCGCCGCATGAACGAACATCACATGGCCGGTGATGCCATGTTGAGCGGTGTCTTCCTGCTCGGCGCGGCGCTGGTCTTCGTCCTGCTTTTCCGCCGCCTCGGCCTTGGCGCCGTGCTCGGCTATCTGGTCGGCGGCATATTGATCGGGCCGCAGGTGCTCGGCCTTGTCGGCGATGCGAACACGATACTGGGCTTTGCCGAAATCGGCATTATCCTCCTGCTATTCCTCGTCGGCCTTGAACTGTCGCCCAGCCGCCTCTGGCGCATGCGGCGGGATATCTTCGCATTGGGCGCGGCGCAGGTGGTGCTGTGCGGCCTTGCCCTGTTCGCGTTGATCCTGGCGCTGATGGGCTTCACCTGGCAGGCGGCGCTGGTGATCGGCTTGCCGCTCGGCCTCAGTTCCACCGCGCAGGTTTTGCCGCTGTTGCAATCGCAGGGCCGCCTGAAGACAGAGTTCGGCCAGAAGAGCTTTTCCATCCTGCTGTTTCAGGATCTGTCGATCGTGCCCTTGCTCACGATCGTCGCCGCGCTGTCGCGCGCGCCGGTGGAAGCGGGAACGCCGCAGGGCTTCCAGCTGGTGCTGAATGCGGCGATCGGCATTGCGGTGCTGATTGCGGCGGGCAAATATGTGCTCAATCCGCTGCTGGCTTTGGTCGGGCGCGTATCGGAGCGCGAGTTGTTCGTGATCGTGGGATTGTTCGCGGTCTGCGCCAGCGCGGCTCTAATGGAATATCTGGGCCTGTCGCCCGCGCTCGGCGCATTCATCGCGGGCGTGATGCTGGCCGAATCGCCTTACCGGCATGAGCTGGAGGCGGATGTCGATCCGTTCCGTTCCATCCTGCTCGGCCTGTTCTTCCTGGCCGTCGGTATGATGCTGGACTTGGGCGTCGTGGCCGCCAATCCGCTGCTGATCATCGGGCTCGCCGCCGCGCTCGTCGCGGTCAAGGCTGTCGTGATCTACACCCTCGCGCGGCTGTTCGGGCTCGACAATTCGCCCGCCGTCATCATGGCGCTGCTGCTTAGCCAGGGCGGCGAATTCGGTTTCGTGCTCTTCAGTGCGGCGGAAGGGGCGCTACTGATCGACCCCGCCGCCTCCAGCCTGTTCGGCGCTGTCGTAACGCTGTCGATGGCGACGACGCCCTTTCTGATGCTGATCGCCGGTCGTCTCGCGCGGCGCCGGACCGAGAGCGAGGCGGAACTCGACGATCCCGAAGCCTCGCCCGTCACCTCGGTCATCGTCGTAGGCCATGGCCGCTTCGGGCAGACCACGTCGCAAATCATCCAGGCTTCGGGCCGGGAGGTGACGCTGATCGATATCAAACCGGACGTCATCAACCTGTCGAACGAGTTTGGGCGCAAGGTCTTCTATGGAGACGGCACCCGCGTCGATCTATTGCGGCGTGCGGGCGCGGCGGAAGCCAGCGCGATCCTGTTCTGCATGGACGACCGCGAGTTGGATGCCGATGCGCTGGTCCCGATTCAGGAAACCTTCCCGAAGACCAAGCTCTTCGTGCGCGCTTATGATCGGCGTCAATCGTTGGCGCTGCAGCCCGCGAAGGGCGTCAAAATCCGGCGCGAAGTGCTCGAATCGGCGATCTGCTTGGCCCGCGATACATTGGAGGCGCTGGACTGCGACGAAGCGAAGATCGAGCGCGTGGTCGACGAATATCGCCGCCGCGATCTGGAGCGGATGCGGCTGCAGCGCGAAGCCGGCGACCTGCATGCCGGATCGAGCATGAGCTTCGGCGGTGAGGATTCGGAGGATTTCGACCCGCTCGCTACCGAATAAGCGGGGTCCTCATAGGGCGCGCTCTTCGTTCAGAAACGCGGCGACGTCCGTCAGCTCGACATCTTTTGCCAACCAGGTTTTGCCGATCCCGCGCGCCAGCAGGAAGGGCAGGGTGCCGCCGGCCATCTTCTTGTCATGGCGCATGTGATCGACCAACTGCGCGCCGTCGCAATCGACACCCGCTTGCCGCAAGGTGACGGGAAGGCCGCTGGCCGAAAGCAGGGCGGCGGCGCGCTCGGCGTCCTCGGGGGGGCATTCGCCCCGGCGCGCCGAATAGCGGAAGGCGAGCGCCATGCCGCAGGCTACACCTTCGCCGTGAAACAGGCGGTCGGAGAAGCCGGTTTCGGCCTCCAGGGCATGGCCGATGGTGTGGCCGAGATTGAGGAGTGCGCGCGTGCCCGTCATCTCGCGCTCGTCGGCGGCGACGATGCGCGCCTTGGACCGCACCGAACGCTCGATCGCCTCGGACCGCACCGCAAGGTCGCCGGCGAAGAAGTGCGCCCCGTTGGCCTCGCACCAGGCAAAGAAATCGGGATCGTCGATCAGGCCATATTTCACCACCTCGGCCCAGCCCGCCGCAAGCTGGCGCTGCGGGAGGGTGGCGAGAAGTTCCGGATCGATCAGAACGAAGCCGGGCTGATGGAAGGCGCCGACGAGGTTCTTGCCTGCGCCGGTGTTGATCGCGGTTTTGCCGCCCACGCTGCTGTCCACCTGCGCAAGAAGCGTTGTCGGGATCTGCACAAAGCCGCAGCCGCGCTTGGCGATGGCGGCCGCAAAGCCGGTGAGATCGCCCACGACCCCGCCGCCGAGCGCCAGAATATGATCACCGCGCTCCACTCCCCGATCCAGTAGCCAGTCGGTCAGCTGCTCAAGCCAGTTCCAGCTCTTCGCTTGCTCGCCCTGCGGCACGATAAAGGCTTCCAGCACGATACCGGCATCGGAAAGCTGCTCCCGCAAGGGCTCCAGCCAATGCGCGGCCACGCCCTCATCGGTGACGCCGAGCAGCCGGCCCGCGCGCGCAAATCCTCGCAAATGCTCCGCAATCTGCCCGAACGCGCCCGGCGCGATCAGGATGTCATAAGGGGCACCGGCAAGATCGACGGGGACGCGGGTCATGAGGGAAGGGCTTTCAGGATGGCGTTGACCGTGCGCTCATGCGGGCCGTTGTCGCTGGCGATGCGCAGCGAAGCGCGGGCATAATGGACACGGCGTTCGGCCATCAGTTCGGTCAGCACGGTTTCGGGGTCGCGGTCTTTCAATAGGGGCCGGGTGTCGCGCCGCGCGACCCGTTCCACCAGCGTGGCGATGGGCGCATCGAGCCAGATGGAGATCGCCTGATCCAGGATCAGATCGCGCGTTTCTTCCTGGCAGAAAGCTCCGCCGCCGGTGGCGATGACGATTCGCTCCCGCTCGATCAGGCGCGCGATGACGCGCCGTTCGCCGTCCCGAAAATAGGGCTCGCCGAATTGAGCAAAGATTTCGGAGACGCTCATATTGGCCGCTTCCTCGATCTCCTCATCGGCATCGGCGAAGGCATAACCGATTCGGTTGGCGAGCCGCCGGCCGATGGTGGACTTGCCCACGCCCATCATGCCGACCAGCACGATCGGGCGGCGATCCATGGCCAGCGATCTACGGGCAAGGCCGGAGGAGAGAGAGGCGTTCTTCGAAAGCATTGCGGTTCCGGCTATAGATCGGCTAGGCGCACGGCAAAGCTTTTTGGGATCATTATGCAATATCGAAGCAGACGCGAACGCGCCGCCGGCCGCGCAAAACTCCTCGCAATCCTGGCGGTGCTGGTGGTGATCGGGATCCTCGTCTGGTTCTGGTCGATGGGCGGCGAGCAGCCGGTTACCACGATCACTGAACCGGTGACGCCCGCGCAGCCCGCCGGCTGATCCATGCGGAAAGCGGCGCTCTGGACGGCCCTGGTCACGGCGACCGGCATGGGCGCGATCGCGCTTTCGACGGTGCCTGCCGTCGGACAGCAGCAGGGGCCGGAATCGCTGCTTCCGCCGGGCTTCGGATCACCTCCGCCGCCGCCCGCGCCGACACCGGCAACACCCGCACCACCGGCCCCCAGCCGCCCGGCGCAGTCCGGCACACCGCTGCCGCCGCCACCTCCGGCCCCGCCGCCGCCATCCGCTCAACCTCTCGAGCCCGCGGCGCCCGCTCCCAGCCAGCCCGCACCTTCCGAAGATGAGGAAGTGGAGGATGCCGAAGAGCTGGTCATCAAGTTCGACGTTCCCCCGGCAGAACGCCGCTCGCTTGGCCAGATCGGTTTCCTGACCGAGGCGGAAGGTGGCCTTGCCGCGAACGCCTTCGGTAATACCGGTGGTGTGTTTCTGGACGGGCTGGTTCGCCGGACGCGCGGACCGCTGCTGTCGCGCTGGGGCACGATCATGGCGCGCCGCGCGCTGATCAGCCGCACCGATACGCCGCGCAATGTGAACGGCGCGGACTGGGTGGCCTCACGCGCATGGCTGCTCCTGCGCATGGGCGAAACCGTGGGCGCCCGCACGCTGATCGAGCAGGTCGACAATGCCGACTATACCGATCGGCTCTATCAGGTGGCGATGCCGGTGTTCATGGCTTCGGCCGATCCGGCGGGGCTCTGCCCGATCGCCGATTCGGCTGCGCAGGCGCTGAAGAGCAAGGAATGGCGCACTGCGCGCGCGATCTGCGCCGGGCTGGCGGGCGATCAGGGCCGTGCCAGCGCGCTGCTGACGGAGGTTCGCCGTCGCGGCTGGGCGAGCGGTATCGACTATCTGCTGGCAACCAAGATTATCGGCGCCGGCTTCAACGGCCGCCGCGCGGTGACCATCCAGTGGGATGAGGTGCAGGGCCTCAACGCCTGGCGCTACGGCCTAGCCGTCGCCACGGGCGTGGAGCCGCCGTCTACCATGTACAATGGCTATGGCCGCCAGGTGGCCGGTTGGCGTGTGCTTTCCGCCGCGCTGCCTTTGGCCTCGCGCATCCAGGCGTCCGATCACGCCGCCGCGCTCGGCACGCTCAGCAATGCCGCGATGGTCGATCTGTATTCGCAGGCCCTTGGCGATGATGAAGTGGGCGACGATGTGGCCGCGCGCGTCTCGCGCCTCGAAAGCGCCTATGCCGGGCGCACCGAGAAGACGCGGATGGACGCGCTGCGCGATATCTGGGGCCGGGGCGAAGGCGATGTCGGCTATTCGATGCTGGTGCTCACCGCCCGCGCTTCCGCGCTGATCCGGCCCACCGACGAATTGTCCGCGGATGCCGATCGGCTGATTGCCGCGATGATGACCGCCGGGCTGGATACGCAGGCGGTCCGCTGGAGCGGGCAGGTGGGCGAGGGCAGCCTTGGCTGGGCGCTGCTGGCCGTCGGCGCGCCGCAATCGCCATTCGGCGTCGATGCGGGAGCGATCGAAAGCTTCGGTGGCAATTATAGCGAGAATGACGGCGCGAAGGCGAAGCTTCTGGCCGCCGGACTGGCGGGGCTCGGGCGTCTTTCGCAGGCCGAACAGAATGACGTGGCCCAGCGGCTCGATATCCAGCTGAACGCCGCGAACAATTGGAGCCGGGCGATCGATGCGGCTGCGGTGCGGGGTGAGCCGGGCACGGTGGCACTACTCGCCGCGGCGGGCCTGCAGGGTCCGGGTTGGAGCGTGATGCCCGCCTTCCAGCTATATCATATCGTCGCGGCGCTGCGGCAGGTGGGGATGGAGGCCGAGGCGCGCATGATCGCCGCCGAAGCCGTAACCCGTGCCTGAGGGGTCGGACCGGCCGAGCAGCACAGGCGCAGACCGCCGATCGATAGACGCATTCCTCGCCATGCTGGCGGCGGAACGCGGGCTCTCGCGCAACAGCATCGCCGCTTATGAAAGCGACCTCAGGCAGACGTCCGAATTGCTCGGCGGCGCGCTTGCTGCAGCGGACGAGGATGCGCTCGGCACGCTGGCTGGCGAATGGCGGGATCTTGCCGCCTCCACGGTGGCGCGCAAATGCGCGGCGCTGCGCAATTATTACGGTTTCCTTCTGGACGAGGGCCTGCGCGCCGACGATCCCTCTAGCGCGCTGCCCCGGCCCGCCTTGCAGCGCCCGCTGCCGAAGCTGCTGAGCCTTGAGGAGATCGACAGGCTGTTCGCGCTTGCCGAAGAACGGGCCGAGGCACCGGGTGCGCCCGCCGCCGCGCTGCGCGATCTGGCGCTTCTGGAACTGCTCTACGGGTCGGGCCTGCGCGCCACCGAACTGGTATCGCTGCCGCGCCGGGCGGTGGTGAGCGATCAGCCCTTCCTGATTCTGAAGGGCAAGGGCGGCAAGGAGCGGCTGGTGCCGCTGTCGGACCGCGCACGGCTGGTGACGGCGCGCTGGCGCGAATGCGTTGAGGAGGGGCAGCCCTGGCTCTTCCCGTCCTCTGCCGGGCATATCAGCCGCATCCGCCTGTTTCAGATCGTGCGTGCGCTGGCGGGCAAGGCGGGGATCGACCCTGCGCGCGTCAGTCCCCATGTTCTGCGCCATGCCTTTGCAACCCACCTGCTGGCGGGCGGGGCGGACCTCCGGGCGTTGCAGACCATGCTCGGGCATGCCGACATCTCGACCACGCAGATCTATACGCATGTCGAGGCCAGCCGCCTTGTCGCGCTGGTGAACGAGCGTCATCCGCTTGCGCAGATGAGCCGGACGGGCCCTCAAGCGTCCTCGCCAGATTGACCATCCGCGCGCCAGCGACTAACCGCCAGCCATGACGAGCTATCTGGAATTCGAGAAACCGATCGCAGAACTGGAGACGCGGATCGCCGCGCTCCGCGACAGCGCGACCGACGGCGAGATCGACATCGACGCCGAAGTCGGCCGGCTTCAGGAGAAAGTCGATCGGCAATTGCGCAATGTTTACGGCAAGCTGACGCCCTGGCAGAAAACGATGGTCGCGCGCCATCCCGAGCGTCCGCATTTCAAGCATTATGTCGCCGGTCTCTTCGATGAGTTCGTGCCGCTGTCGGGCGACCGCGCGTTTGCCGACGATCAGGCGATCCAGGGCGGCTTCGCGCGCAAGGGAGACCGCCGCGTCGTCGTGATCGGCCACGAAAAGGGCGACGACACGCAGTCCCGCCTCAAGCACAATTTCGGCATGGGCAAGCCGGAGGGGTATCGCAAGGCGATCCGCCTGATGGACCTGGCCGATCGTTTCGGCCTGCCGGTCGTCACCCTGATCGACACCGCAGGCGCGTTTCCCGGCATTCAGGCCGAGGAGCGCGGCCAGGCCGAGGCGATCGCCCGTTCCACCGAGCGATGCCTGCGCCTTGGCGTGCCGATGGTCGCCGCGGTGATGGGTGAGGGCGGCTCGGGCGGCGCGGTGGCGCTGGCCGCGGCGGACCGCGTCCTCATGATGGAGCATGCGGTCTATTCGGTGATCTCGCCCGAAGGCTGCGCTTCCATCTTGTGGCGCACCGGCGACAAGGCGGACGAGGCCGCTGCGGCGATGCGCATTACGGCGGGCGATCTCAAGGAACTCGGCGTGGTCGACGAGGTGATCAAGGAGCCGCTGGGCGGCGCCCACCGCGACCATGAGGCAGCGATCGCGACGATCAGCAGTTCGATCTTCGGCGCGCTCGACATGCTGGACGGCACCAAGCCGTTCGACTTGCGTGAGCGCCGTCAGGAGAAATATCTGCGCATGGGAATGGTCTGACAGCAGGCCGTTTCGGCTAGGGAACGTTTTCCGCCGCCGCGCCGTTCACCTCCTCAATAACAACAGAGGAGGAAACGATGCGTTTTAATCGTGGAGTATTGGCGGCGGGTGTTGCCGCGCTCGGTTTGGCATCCTGCACCAGCGCCGGATATAACGATCCGCTCACCGCAGGGGAAACGTTCCAATCGAAGCCGGTGACGCCGCAGGCGCGCCAGCAGGGCCAGCAGGCCTATAGCGAAATCGTCGAGGAATTCGGCGGGCTCTACACGCAGGGCAATGAGGCGAATTATGTTGAGCGGGTTGGCCGCAAGATCGCCGTCCAATCCGGCCTCGCCAACAGCGAGAGCGCCTACACGATTTCGCTCCTGAACTCGCCCGTCAACAACGCCTTCGCGACGCCCGGCGGTTATGTCTACATCACGCGCCAGCTCGTCGCGCTCGCCAATGATGAGGCGGAGATGGCAGGCGTGCTGGGTCACGAAGTCGGCCATGTCGCCGCCGATCATTCCGGCCAGCGTCAGAGCGCGCAGACGAAAGCGGGCCTCTTCGGCGTCGCCGGTCAGATCCTGGGCGGCCTGCTGGGCGATCGGACGGGCCTTCTCGGCTCGCTCGGCGGCGCTATCCAGAACTATGCGCCCGCCGTCGCGCAGCTTTACACGCTCAGCTATTCGCGCGGACAGGAAGAGCAGGCGGATGATCTGGGCATTCGTTATCTTTCGAAAGCGGGATATGATCCGATGGCGCTATCGGACATGCTGGCCTCGCTTGCGATGCAGACGGCGGTGGATCAGCGTGCGTCCGGGCAGGACGGACGTGCAATGCCCGAATGGGCGAGCACGCACCCCGATCCGGCGCGCCGCGTAGCGCGTGCCGCGCAGATCGCGCAGACCTATGCGCCCGGCGGCATCCGCAACCGCGCACAGCATCTGGCGACCATCGACGGCATTCTCTATGGCGACGATCCCAAAAACGGCGTGATCGAGGGCAACACGTTCCTGCATCCCGAGCTGGGGCTGCGCTTTTCCGTGCCGCAGGGCTACGGCATGACGAACGGCGCGCAGGCGGTGACCATTCAGGGCGGCACCGGGCAGGCGCAGTTCAGCATGGGATCGTTCAACGGCAACCTGCAGAGCTATATTAGCGACGTGTTCCGCTCCGTGGCGGGCCAGACGCAGCTTCAAGTTGGGCAGCTTCAGCGGACCACCGTGAACGGTATTCCGGCGGCCTATCAGACCGCGCGGGCCAATACCCAGAATGGGCAGGTGGACGTCACTGTTTTCGCCTATGAATTTTCGGGCAGCCGCGCCTATCATTTCGTGACGCTGACGCCCGCCGGGCAGAACCCGTTCGGCACCATGTTCCAGAGCATGTCGCGCCTGAGTTCTGCAGAGGCGGCGCGGATCAAGCCGCGGCGGATCGATATCGTGAGCGCGCAGAGCGGCGATACGGTGGCCAGTCTGGCACGGCGGATGGCCTATGACCGGCTGCAGACCGAGCGCTTCATGGCGCTGAACGGCCTGAGCGGCAATGCGGGCCTGCAGGCGGGGCAGCAGTACAAGATCGTCGTCTACTGATTTCAGCAAGACGGGAAATGTACAAAGAAAAGGGCGGCGGCACCCTTCCGTGCCGCCGCCCTTTTAAATTCAAGCTGCGAACGCTTACTTGCTGTTGGCGTTGCTCAGCGAATTGTTCACCTTGTTGAAGGTGTTGGTGAGGTTGCCACCGAGCGCCGACATCGCGGCAATCGCGGCCACTGCGATCAGAGCTGCGATCAGGCCATATTCGATGGCGGTTGCACCGTCTTCATTTTCGAAAATCTGATAAAAGGTTTTCACGTCTGGTCTCCTTGCATTGCGCTTCATTCACCCCGTCGAACTGTCCCTGACGGCTAACGTCCAACATTGGTCAGCCTATCGCTAAAGCTCTTAGAAAAGATTAACGGCGGCTTTTACTTCGTTGCGTCCACGACATTAGTGCTCACGGAGTTCCACATCTGAATGGTGGTTCCGCTCATCGACGAAAGCGCACCGATCATGGCAATCACTACAAGTGCCGCGATCAGTCCGTATTCGACGGCCGTGGCCCCGTCCTGCTCATGTAGAATGCGATGGATCCATTGTTTCATCGATCGCATTTCCCATTTGCTGGATGTCGTCACGTGCGATGCTGCTTTTCGCCGATCGGCGTAAACAAGCTTTTAATTCGGAAGGTTAACGTGGCAATTTCCCCGACAGTGCTACCCGTCGTAGCAGCGACACTGATCGATGACGGTGGCCGCGTGCTTCTTCAGAAACGCCCGGAAAACCGCATGCATGGCGGACTTTGGGAGTTTCCGGGCGGCAAGGTGGAGCCATGTGAAAAGGCTGCCGACGCTTTGGCGCGGGAGCTGGAAGAAGAACTCGGCATTACGCTCGATCCCGGCGCGATTGCCCCTGTTGGCTTTGCCGACGCACCGCTGGAGCCGCGCAATCTGATTCTGTTGCTCTACGCCTGCACCGCGTGGGAGGGCGCACCGCACCCGCGCGAAGAGGGCGCTGCAATCGGCTGGTTTGCGCCTGCAACCGTCGCGGAGCTCGATCTCGCGCCGGCGGATCGGCAGCTTCTACCCGCCTTGATCCGCTTTCTTGCCGCCGGAGCGTAGCGCGTCGGCCAGGGAAACGCTGGCGCTGCCCCGGCGCGCGGGCTTGGCCTGATCGGGGGAGGGAGCCCATCCGCTCAGCGAAATCAGCTCCAGCCGCTCGGACAGTTTGCCGTCGGCCTCCACCATGCCGGCCCATGCCTCGAACAGCCGCGCGAGGCCGGCCTTGCCGATGGAAGCGCGTGGCCCCGCCAGCGCATTGCCCGTGCCGGCCTCGCGCAGATCGTTGATCAGGCGCAGCGGATCGCCATAGCGCAGCGTCAACCGGTCGCCATCGGCCACCGGCATCGCGAAGCCTGCGCGCGACAGCAGGTCCCCGGTGGACCGCACGTCGATCTGCGGATGGATGTGCGCGGCGGTGCGGTCCCCATCGGCGGCGATCATGCAGCGTTTGAGTGCCGGAAGGCTGCCCGCGCCGAACATGGTTCCCAGAAACAGGCCGTCGGGTTTCAGCGACCGGCGAATCTGGATAAGCGCGCCGGGCAGATCGTTCACGCTATCGAGCGTGCCTGCCGATATGATGAGATCGAAGCTTGCCGGTTCAAAGGGCAGCGCATCTTCGGTGCACAGCTCTGCGCCATCCTGCGCTTCCGCCTCGCTCAGCGCTGCATGTCTTATCGCAGCCTCGGCAGGGAGCGCCAGTTTCTCGCGAAACCGCGCGACGGGGCCGAGCAGCAGGATATCGCGAAATTCCCGCGACACCGCGGACAGGCGTTCACCCAGATCGTCTGCCATCCATTCTAGGAAGAGGGAGGGGGCACCGGCGGAGCGGCCACGCAGCGCGCGGCGGCGGCGGTAATCGAAAATATCGGGAGCGCTGGCCATGCCTTCCCTCTTGCCGTGATGCGTCCGCCGGGACAAGCTTCGCACCATGCTGGCTGTCCCGCAACCGCTGCGCCAGGCGCTTGATTTCGTGCTGCCGCCGCGCTGTCCCGGATGCGGCTGCGTCCAGGCCGATGCGGCGGCCTTTTGCCTTGATTGCTGGTGTCAGCTGAAGTTTTTGGCACCGCCGTGGTGCCACTGCTGCGGCCTGCCGTTCGAACATGAGGTGCCGGGCGAGCCATTATGCGGTGCCTGTCTGGCGGCTCCGCCCCGCTTCGATTTCCTGCGATCCGCCGTCGCCTATGGCGGCATTGCGACCGATCTGGTGCTGAAGCTCAAATATTCGCGCGGACTGGGGGCGGCGACCATGATGGCGGGTCACATGGCCCGCCTTCTCCCCGATCCGCCCGACGACATGCTTGTGACGCCGGTGCCGCTGCACTGGAGCCGGCTGGCCGCGCGCACCTATAATCAGTCGGTGCTCATCGGCCGCGCGCTGGCAAGACGTATCGACCGGCCCTTCCACCCCGATCTCATCCGGCGAAAGCGCCGCACGCCGCCCTTGCGCGGCCTGGGGGCAAAGGCCCGCGCACGCACGATACAGGGCGCGTTCGGCATCACGCAGCGGCAACGCAGGGTAATCGAGGGGCGCGCCGTGCTGATCGTCGATGATGTGCATACCAGCGGCGCCACCAGCGCGGCCTGCGCAGCCATCCTGAAGCGCAGCGGAGCTTCCTGGGTGGGCGTGGTCACCTGGGCCCGGGTGCTGTGAACGAATTTCCTGCACCTTCGTGCGAAGTCTGCTAGGCTTGCGGCCATGAAAAGCGTTGAAATCTACACCAAGTTCACCTGCGGCTACTGCCACCGCGCCAAAGCTCTCCTGAACGACAAGGGCGTTGCTTTTGAGGAGCATGATATCACCATGGGCGGTCCGCAGCGCGAGGAGATGATCCAGCGTGCCGGCGGGCGCACCACGGTGCCGCAGATCTTCATTGGCGGCGATCATATCGGCGGTAGCGATGATCTCGCCGCGCTGGAACGTGAGGGCAAGCTCGACGCGCTTCTGGCGGACTGATGCGTCTCGCCTTGCTCCAGATGACGAGCGGCATTGCCGCCGCCGACAATGCTCGCGTGATCGCCGATGCGATGGACGAGGCGGCGGATGGCGGCGCGCAGGTGCTGCTGACACCGGAAATGGCGTTGCTGCTCGATCGGGACAGGGAACGTGCGGGTGTGCGTGCCGAGAATGACTATCCGGAGATCGCGAAACTGCGCGAGAAAGCGCGCGCGCTCGGCATATGGCTGCATCTGGGTCTGCCGGTGGCACAGGGTGACAAACGCCGCAATCGTACCCTCGTGATCGCTCCCGATGGCACCATTGCGGCGCGATACGACAAGATCCATCTGTTCGACGTCGATCTTTCCACCGGCGAAAGCTGGCGCGAATCGCGCGTTTACGAAGGAGGGGAGGGACCGGTGCTGGCGCAGACGGCGGATGTGCCGACGGGCCTGTCGATCTGTTACGACATTCGCTTTCCCGCGCTGTACCGCGCGCTGGCCGAGGACGGCGCGCAGTTGCTCGCTATTCCGGCGGCCTTCACCGTGCCGACGGGCCGCGCGCATTGGCATGTGCTGGCCCGTGCCCGCGCAATCGAAACCGGATGCTTCGTCGCCGCGCCCGCGCAGGTCGCCCGGCACGAAGACGGCCGCGAAACCTTTGGCCACAGCCTGGTCGTCGACCCCTGGGGCCATGTGCTGCTGGATATGGAAGAGCGCTCCGGCGTCGGCTTCGCGGACATCGACCTCGCCGCCGTCGAACGCGTGCGCACGCAAGTGCCAGCGCTCGCCAATGCCCGTCCGATCGGCGAAGTCCGCGCAACTGCGCAGACGAATTGACCCCTTGCACCCCCGCCCGTAAAAGACCCGCCGGGCGCCCGTAGCTCAGTCGGATAGAGCATCAGATTCCTAATCTGGGGGCCACAGGTTCGAATCCTGTCGGGCGCACCACATTCGTGGCTTGGCGTACATCACGTACGTGTTGTTCTTGCCCGTGACGGCCCGTTGCTGATAGGGCGCGCCGAACTTAACGATTTTAAATCAAACAGGAAAAACTAATGAAGAAATTCATCGCAGCCGCCTCCGTGACCGCGCTTATGGCCCTTGCCGCATGCAATGGTGCGAACGAAGAGCAGGCCGAGCAGCAGGATGATGTGACCGAAGCGCAGGGCGAAGTCATGGACGCGCAGGCGGGTGTTGCCGAAGCCAAGGCCGATCTGGCCGAGGAAAAGGCTGATATGGCGACCGATCAGGTCGGTGAAGCCCAGATGAACCAGACGTCTGACGCGATGGAGCAGAAGGCCGAGAAGCTGGAAGATACCGCGGACGGCATCTGATCGTCATCGGCTCAGAATGACCGGGTGATCCAGAGTATCGCCCTGAAAGGCCCGCAAGCTTTTTGCGGGCCTTTCTTTTTTCACTAAGATGGTACCCTTGCCGCAGCGGGTCAGCGGCCTTTGAATTCCGGCTTGCGCTTCTGCATGAAAGCTACGGCGCCTTCGCGAAAATCTTCGGTATCCCCGCAGATTTTCTGCGCCTCGGCCTCTGCCGCCATGGCATCGGTAAGGGTCATGTCCTGCGCCTTGCGAACCAGCTTGCGGATCTGGCCCATCGCGACCGTCGGTCCGGAGGCAAGGCGTGATGCGAGCGCCTGGGCTTCCTCGAGCACCTTGGTGTCGTCGACGCATCGATTGATCATGCCCAGTTCCAGCGCGCGGACCGCTGCAATACGCTCGCCCAGCAGCATCGCTTCCATCGCGGCGGGGATGCCGATCGCTTTAGGAATGATCCAGGTCGCGCCGCCGTCCGGCACCAGCCCGATATTGACGAACGCTTGCAGGAAATAGGCCGATCGCCCGGCGACGATAAGATCGCCGGCAAGCGCCAGGCTGCACCCGATACCGGCGGCAGCGCCGTTGACCGCGGTGACGACCGGGATATCCAGCTCGGCAAGGGCAAGCATGCACGGATTGAAATGTTCCTGCAGCGAGCGGCGCGAGGCATCGCCCGGCGATCCGCCGTCGAAGGTCCGCCCGGCAAGATCCGCTCCGGCGCAAAAACCGCGCCCTTCGCCGGTGATGACGAGCGCGCGCGCACCGCCGGGAACAAGCTGCGTCAGCGCATCGCGAAATTCATCGAACGAAGCAGGCGTGACCGCGTTCAGCCGGTCCGGCCGGTTCAGCGTCAGGGTGGCAACGCCCTCCTCAATGACGAGCTTGATGGATTCATATTCCGGCATCGATCTCTCCTGGGCTTTGCTGCGCTTCCACCCGGTCTGTGGAAAGGCGGGCCGGATTGCAAGAGCGCGCCGCCACGCCTCGCATGCTGCGGCAGATTTGGCCCCCAGCGCGATCCGCTTCTCCATATTTGCGGCCAAGACCGCCGCCCGTCTTGTGCGTGACGCCCTCAGGCGCGCGGGTGGGCGTGCCGATAGATATCGAGCAGATGCGCCGCATCGACCGCGGTGTAGATCTGCGTCGAACTCAAGCTGGCATGGCCGAGCAGTTCCTGCAGCGAGCGCAGGTCCGCGCCGCCCGCCAGCAGATGCGTCGCGAAACTGTGGCGCAGCGCGTGCGGGGTCAGCCGCTCGGACAGGCCAAGGCGACGGCGCGCCTGAAGCACCGCATGGCGCATAGCTGCGGGCTTCATCGGTCCGCCGCGCGGCCCGCGAAACAGCGCCTCGTCCCTGGCGGCGGGGAAGGGCGTGGTTTCGGCATAATTCGCAATCGCCTCGCGCACCGCGGGGAGCAGCGGCACGATCCGCGTTTTTCCACGCTTGCCGGTAACGCGCAGTGTCTCGCCGAGCGGAAGATCGCCGCCGGTGAGCGACAGCGCCTCCGATATGCGCAGACCGCAGCCATAAAGAAGCAGCAGCACGGCCCAGTCCCGTGCCGCGATCCATGGCTCGCGCGCCGCCTCCACCATGTCGGTGCCCAGCGCCATGATGTCGTCCGGGCTGGCCGGGCGCGGCACGGTGCGCGCCGCTTTGGGCGCGCGGATGCGCGGAAGGGCGGCCTGATCTCCGCCGCAATATTTCAGGAAGGCACGCACTGCCGAAAGTTCACGCGCGGCCGACCGATTGCCGATCCCGTCGCTACGGCGATCTGCAAGAAAGTTTCTGAGGTCCGGCGCAGAAAGCATCGCAATATCTTGCTTTGAAGCGCTGCCGTCCAGATGCTCCATCAGTCGCTCGGCCGTCGAAACATAGGCGCGCACGGTGTGGACGGACCGGCGGCGATCGTCGCGCAGATAGGCGGCATATTCGCGGATGAGCGGATGGGGCATGGCAGCATCCTTACCCCGATCGTGACTGCATCGTAAGCCCTGAGCGAAGGGGCGGCATCGCTCAGGCGGGGGCGGCCTCCACTGCGACCACTTCCGCCAGAATGGCATCCAGCAGCGGGCGGCCCGCTTCGGTCAGCGCCAGATGAGATCCGGCGTGCAAGAGCAGCCCGTGGCCCGCCAGACGATCGACTGCCGCGGCGTCTATCAGCGCATCTTCCGAAAAACCGAAGCGTGATGCCATGACGTCAAGCCGCACGCCTTCCGTCAGCCTCAGCCCCATCAGCAAGGCCTCCACGGCCTGTTCGCCGCGTGAAAGCGCCGTTTCGCTGCGCAGGCCGTGGCCGTTGCGCGCCACCGCGCCGAGGAAGTTTTCCGGCTTGCGATGCCGTTCGGTGGCAAGATTCAGCCGCCGCCCGTGCGCGCCGGGGCCGATGCCGGCATAGTCGTGATAGCGCCAATAGGTGAGGTTGTGGCGGCTTTCCTGTCCGGCGCGTGCGTGGTTGCTGGTTTCATAGGCCGGCAGACCGGCGGCTGCCGTGCGTTCCTGCGTCAGCACATAGAAGTCGGCCGCCGCGTCGTCGTCCATCGGCTCAAAGGCCCCGCGCCGCACATCGGTGGCAAAGCGCGTACCCGGTTCGATGGTGAGCTGGTAGAGCGAGAGGTGACCGGTGCCCAGCGACAGCGCGCGGGCGAGCTGCGCCTCCCAGTCCTCAAGCGTCTGGCCGGGCAGGGCATAGATCAAATCGAAGCTGACGCGCCCGAACTGCGCCTGCGCCATATCCAGCGCGGCGAGCCCTTCCGCAGCCCCGTGCGCGCGGCCCAGAAACCGCAACGCCTCATCCTCGAAGCTTTGCAGGCCGAGCGAGACCCGGTTGACGCCCGCCGCCGCCAGATCGGAAAAGCGGGCCGCTTCGACCGAGCTGGGATTGGCCTCCAGCGTGATTTCGATATCCTCCGCGGCTGTCCAGTGTGTGGTCGCCTGATCGATCAGCCGCGCAACCAGCGTCGGAGGCATCAGTGACGGCGTGCCGCCACCGAAGAAGATCGAGCCGAGTTCGCGTCCCGCCAGCAGCGCGGCTTCGTGCGCCATATCGGCCAGCAGCGCTTCCCCCATGGCGTCATCATCCATGTTCGCGCGGACATGGCTGTTGAAGTCGCAATAAGGGCATTTGCTGACGCAAAAGGGCCAGTGGATGTAGAGGGCGAGAGGGGACGTCACGACGCCCCCATATCCGTTCGCCCGGCGGTTGTCGAAGCCTGACCGGTGGCGGTGCGTTCGCTTGCCGTTCAGCCAGGCTGTGCCCAGATCGGAGTTATGAAAGCTATTCTCTTCCCGCTCGCCCTGCTGCTCGGCGCCTGCTCCCCGCCTGTCGCCAGCATGCCGCAGAGCGAGGCGCCGGCGGTTATAACCGAGCGGATGCCAGGTGGCCCGCCGCCAGCGCGTGGCGAACAGTTGCTGCGTGACGTCATGCTGTCACGCCAAAACGCCGCGCGCCGCGCGGTGGACGCGCCGCCGTTGGTCTGGAATGAGGCGCTGGTCGCTTCGGCGCGAAGCTATGCGCGCGAACTGGCGGTAAGCGGTCGTTTCGAACATGCCCGGCAGAGCGGTGTGCCGCAGGGCGAAAATTTGTGGATCGGGACGCGCGGCGCCTTTTCCTATCGCGAAATGGTTGATGCGTGGATTGCCGAGCGGGCCGATTATGTGCCCGGACCGGTCCCGCAGAACAGCCGCAACGGCAAACCGGTGGGCCATTATACGCAGATGATCTGGCGCAGCACGCGCGCTGTTGGCTGCGCGGTTGCTGCGAACAGGCAGAACGAAGTGCTGGTCTGCCGCTATTCGCCCGCGGGCAATGTGGTGGGACGGCGGCCCGATATGGGGTGATCGACGTCATCGACCGTGAGTACCAAGCCTATAGAAGCATGCTTCTCGATCGAGAGGCGCCCTTCGATAAGCTCATGGCTACGGGTTCGGCGGGAATCTTTCAGAAAACCGCTGCGACCAGCTTGGCAAAGGCATCGGCGCGGTGGTCGATCTCCTGCTTTTCCGCCGGGTCCATTTGACCGAAGGTGCGCGTTTCGCCGTCGATCATGAACACCGGATCATAGCCGAAACCACGGTCTCCGCGCGGGGGCCAGACGAGCGTGCCGGGCACCGAGCCTGCGAAGACCTCCTCATGCCCATCGGGCCAGACCAGCGCGAGCGTGCTGTGGAAGCTGGCCGAACGATCGACGTCCGGGCCTTGTTCTGCAAGTTTACCCTCCACCTTGCCCATCGCCATGTACCAATCGCGGCCCGGCCCTCCCTCGAACCAGCTCTTTTCCGCCCAGTCGGCGGTGTAGACGCCGGGCGCATCGCCCAGCGCCTTCACGCATAGTCCGCTATCGTCCGCCAGCGCCACCGTGCCGGTGGCCGAAACCGCCGCACGCGCTTTAATCAGCGCATTTTCCACAAAGCTCGTGCCGGTCTCGTCCGGCTCTGGCAGGTTCAGCTGCCCGGCGGAAACCGGCGTCATGCCGTAGGGGCCAAGCAGCGCAGTAATCTCGCGCAGCTTGCCGTCATTATGCGTGGCGATGATGAGATCGCCGGGGGCGAGCTTACGATGGGCCAAGGCGGCTCTCCTTTCGGATCGATTATCCTTTGACGGCAGCCTCTTGCGCCTTGAAGATCTGATCGCATCCGAGCTTGGCAAGGCGCAGAAGACGCAGCAGGCCCTCCTCATCATAGGTCGCGCCCTCGGCCGTGGCCTGTACCTCGGCGATGCGGCCGCCCTCGATCAGCACGAAATTGGCGTCGGCATCCGCGTTCGAATCCTCGGCATAATCAAGATCGAGCACCGGCGTGCCCTGATAGATGCCGCAGCTGACCGCGGCGATCTTCGCCTCTATCGGGTCCTGCGCGATCAGGCCGCGCTTCAGCAGGCCGTCGACGGCAAGGCGCATCGCCACCCACGCGCCGGAGATCGACGCGGTGCGGGTGCCGCCATCGGCCTGGATCACATCGCAATCGAGCGTGATCTGATGCTCGCCAAGCTTTTTCATATCTACGACAGAGCGTAAGCTTCGTCCGATAAGGCGCTGAATTTCCTGCGTGCGTCCGGACTGCTTGCCCTTGGCCGCCTCGCGCATGCCGCGGGTATGCGTGGCGCGAGGCAGCATGGAATATTCGCCCGTCACCCAGCCTTCGCCCTTGCCGCGCATCCATGGCGGCAGCCGGTCTTCGACGCTGGCGGTGCACAGCACCCGCGTATCGCCGAAGCTGACGAGGCAGGAGCCTTCGGCATGTTTGGTGAAGCCGGTTTCAAAGCTGAGGGCACGCATTTCATCGGCGGCGCGGGACGAGGGGCGCATGAGAATCTCCTGATTGGGTTGGGGCGGCTTTAGGGAAGGGGCGGCGCTGTTGCTAGAGCTGTGCGTAAAGGGCGACGTTCCGGATTTGGCGTCTCAGCTTTCATCGCCTATCTTGGCCGAATGAACACGCCGCCCATTTCCGAACTGACCGACCGCACGCGCGATATCTTCCGCAGCGTCGTCGAGGCCTATCTGGAGAGTGGGCAGCCGGTGGGATCGCGCACGATCAGCCGCGCCTCCGCGCTGGGCCTGTCGCCCGCCACGATCCGCAATGTGATGCAGGATCTGGAGGAGATCGGCCTGCTTGCCGCGCCGCATACTAGCGCTGGGCGGCTTCCGACCGACCTCGGCCTGCGCCTGTTCGTCGACGGCATGATGCAGGTAGCCGAACCTTCGGACGAGGAGCGCCAGGCGATCGAATCGCAGCTGAGCGGGTCCGGTCCGATCGAACAGGCGCTGGCGTCCGCTACGGCGATGCTGTCCGGCCTTTCGAGCTGCGCGGGGATCGTGCAGGTGCCCAAGCGTGAGCCGCGCCTGAAGCAGTTCGGTTTTGCACGCCTTTCGGACACGCAGCTGATCGCGGTGCTGGTGGGCGAGGACGGCAGCGTGGAAAATCGGCTGGTCGAGCCGCCGCCGGGGGTCACCGACGCCACGCTGGCCGAGGCGTCCAACTATCTCACCAAACATTTGGCGGGCCTCACTCTGTCCGAAGCGCTGGAGCGGCTGGACGGGGATATCCGCAATCACAAGGCCGCGCTGGACCGCGCGAGCGCGGATCTGGTGCGGGAGGGACTCGCCACCTGGAGCCTCGACGGGCGGGACCGGCCGGTGCTGATCGTGCGCGGACAGGCGCGGCTGCTGGACGAAAGCAGCGCCGCCGATCTGGACCGGGTGCGCCAGTTGCTCGACGAGATCGAGAGCGAGGAAGAGATCGCCCGGCTGATCGACAGCGCGCGCGAGGCGGCGGCCACGAAGATCTTCATCGGATCGGAGAACAAGCTGTTCTCGCTCAGCGGCTCTTCCGTCATCGCCGCGCCTTATAAGGATAATGCAGGGCGGATCGTCGGAGTTGTCGGCGTTATTGGCCCCACGCGCTTGAACTACGCGCGTATCGTGCCCATGGTGGATTTCACCGCGCGGGCGCTCTCGCGCCTCGTCGATTGATCCTCGATCGAGCGTTCCCGCGCCACCTCAATTCAACCGAAAGAACCTGGAAACATGGCCGAAGACAAGCAGATGGACGAAGCTGCCGAGAAAGAACTGGAAGGCGTGCCGGAAGAGCTGCGCGAAGAAACCGCCGAAGGCTCGCCCGAGCTACAGGAGCATGACCGGCTGGCCGAGCTGGAAAATCAGCTCGCCGAGGCCAAACAGAACGTGCTGTATGCGCAGGCCGAAACGCAGAATGTGCGTCGCCGCGCCGAAAAGGACGCGGCTGACGCGCGCAATTATGCCGCAACCGGCTTCGCCCGCGACGTGCTGTCGGTGAACGACAATCTGCAACGCGCGCTCGATGCGATCCCCAAGGAAATTCGCGACGAAGAGAAGTGGAAGGGCCTGATCACCGGCATCGAAGCCACTGGACGGGAGCTGGAAAATGTGTTCGGCAAGCACGGCATCACGCGCGTGGCCGCCAAGGGCTTGCCGCTCGACCCCAATGTCCATCAGGCGATGATGGAAATTCCGAGCGACGAGGCGGAGCCGGGCACCGTGGTACAGGAAATCCAGGCCGGCTATATGATCAAGGATCGTCTGCTACGCCCGGCGCTGGTGGGCGTGGCGAAGAAGCCCGACTGAGCCAGGTGCACTTTTCGTTTCCCTCTTAACCGTAGCCCTGAGCTTGTCGAAGGGCGCTTCTCGGCATCGCGCGGTGTGTTGCTGAGAGACGCCCTTCGACAGGCTCAGGGCTTACGGTTTTGGCCAAGGGGGGTTCGATCTAAGGCGGAGGACGATTGCGGAACTCCGCTGCGGTCCGCCCGTTGCCGCCGCGTAACGAACAGGAGCGTATGTCCATGTCAGTTCTTGTCAGCCGCCTCGAAGGCCCCCTCCGCCGCCGCGCATTCATCGGCGGCGGCGTCATGACATCGGCGGCGCTGCTGCTGACCGGCTGCCAGTCCCTGCCGGGTTTCAGCCTGAACGAGGCGGTGCGCCGGCTGCTGACGATCAGTTCGCAAAATGCGTTCGCGCAGCTGCTCCAGCCGGGCGGCTTTTATGACAACGAGCTGGACCGCATCCCGCTGCCGGCCCAGTTCGGGGAGGGCGGCGCGATCCTGGGCGCGGTGCTGCGCAGCCCGGCCTTTCGCGATCGGCTGCAACGCCAGCTCAACATCGCAGCGGCGCAAGGGGCCGAGCGGGCGGCGCCGTTGGTGACGGACGCGATCCGCAATGCAAGCTTCGCCGATGCCACTGCGATCGTGCGCGGCGGCCCACGTGCGGCAACCGATTATCTGCGGGGCAATCTGGGCAATGCGCTGATCACCGCCATGGTGCCGGAGATCGGCGGCGCGTTGCGCCTCGCCCAGAACGATATTGTCGCGCAGGCGATCCGCGCGGTCAGCGGAGTAGACGTGCAGGGTATCGCCACCAGCGTCGGCCGGGCGGCGAACGATGTGATCTGGAACGCCATCGGACGCGAGGAAGCCGATATTCGCGCCAATCCGCGCGCCACGAACGATCCGCTACTGATCGGCGTCTTCGGATTAAACGGCGCGCTGTAGCGCTTCGCCCGCCGCTCCGTCGGGATCAGAAATGATAACCGGCTATCACTAGCGCGGTGTGGCTCATCTTGTCGTCGCCGGGGCGGAAGACCCACTGGTTGAAATAGTTCACATCCACATTGAACCGGTCCGTCACCGGATAGCGCAGCCCGGCCGTGGTCCAGGCCTGATCGAAGCCGCTGGTCTGCCGATCATTGCTGTTGACCTTGTAGAAGATTTCTTCGCTCAGCACAGGCTTTAGCTTGGTATTGCCCAGTTCGGGCCCGACATATTGGACCATCTGGCGCAGACGTACACCGACATCGTTGCTGCCGCTGGAAAACAGTCGCTCTTCCAGCCGGGTGCGAGAGGTTATAGCGCCGCCGGCCTTCAGCGGAAAATCGATCCAGGCGTCCTGATGCGGCCGGTTTTCGGCGATCGTGAAATCACCATCGCTATAATTCCAGAACTGGCCGTACCCGCCGCCCAGGCGCACATGCTCGGCGACATGCGTAAGCAACGTGCCGCGCAGCACATAAGCGCTGAGTCCCTTGGCATCTTCGTTCATGCGCAGACTGGTGTCGACGATAAGCTGGTTCTGCTCACGCAATGGGACGAACACGATACCGTTGAGCCACAGCTCGGCTTGATCTTCGGCGTGAACCGGGGTGGCGAAGGCAAGTGCGAAGGCGCACGGGGCGAGAGCCGAAAGGCGAGGAAGGACTGGCATAATGGTGGGAGCAGCGTTTAGGGGGAAGCTATTGAATTATCCCTAACGCCCGCGAAAGGCCGCGCCCATGAAATTCTTCGTCGACACCGCCGACACGTCCGAAATCGCCGATCTTGCCGAAACCGGTTTGCTGGACGGCGTCACCACCAATCCCTCGCTGATCAAGAAGGCGGGGCGCGATTTCAAGGAGGTGGTGACCGAAATCTGCGGCCTCGTCGACGGCCCGGTCAGCGCCGAAGTCGTCGCCCTGGATCATGACACCATGATGCGCGAGGCCGAGGTGCTGCGCAAAATCGCCGACAATGTCTGCATCAAGGTGCCGCTCACCGTCGATGGGCTGAAGACCTGCAAGAAGCTGACCGAAGACGGCACGATGGTGAACGTTACGCTCTGCTTCTCGGCCAATCAGGCGCTGCTCGCCGCCAAGGCCGGTGCCAGCTTCATCTCGCCGTTCGTGGGCCGCCATGACGACAATGGTTTCGACGGCATGCGCCTGATCGACGATATCCGCCTGATCTACGATAATTACGCGTTCGACACCGAAATCCTGGTCGCCTCCATCCGTCACCCGATCCACCTCCTCGAAAGCGCGAAGATCGGCGCGGACGTTGCCACCATGCCGCCCGCCGTCATCCGCGGCCTGTTCAAGCATGTGCTGACCGACGCCGGGATCGAGGCGTTCCTGAAGGACTGGGAGGCCACCGGCCAGTCGATTGGCTGAGGTCCTGTCCCCGCCCGGATCGCAGGTCCGGGCGGGCCAGCCAATTCCGGCCAATCATAAAACCCGTCCACGTCGCTTGCGGCGGCCTGTCCGCGCCGCTATCGTTCCCGCTCTGTTCGTGGGGAGAAGGCCGTGGATCCGATCATCACCGTTATTGCCGTCATTGCGGCGCTTATGCTGGGCGCCGCGCTCGGCTGGATGTTGGCGAAACGCGGGGGCGATGACGCCAAGGCGGCGGTCGAGCTGCTGCGGATGCAGCTGGAAAGCGTCGCGCGCGAGCGGGACGAAGCCAAGGCTGAGATGGCCGCGGTGCGCGGTGAAATGCAGGGCCTACGCGATCGAGCGGAGAATGACCGTAGCGAGCTGGCTTCGCTGAAATCGGGCCAGGAAGAGCGCAACCGCGCTTATGAAGCGCGTATCGCCGAACTGCGCGAGGTGAAGGAGCTGTCCGAAAAGGCGTTGGCTGCCGCGAATGAGGAGGCCCGCAAGGCGCTGTCTGCGCAGTTCAGCGAGATCGGCGGCAAGCTACTCGGCGAGGCGCAGAAGAACTTTCTGGAACGCGCCGATCAGCGCTTCCACCAACAGGGCGAGCGCAACGAGGAGAAAATTCGCCAGTTGCTCGCGCCGGTGGGCGAGCGCCTCAAAAGCTATGAGGAGCAGGTCGGCAAGATCGAGAAAGAGCGGACCGAGGCCTATGGCACTTTGACCGGCCTGATCGGCGAGATGAAGGAAGGCCAGCAGCGCGTGCAGAGCGAGGCGGCTAAGCTGGTGAACAGCTTGCGCAATGCGCCCAAATCGCGCGGGCGCTGGGGCGAGCAGCAGCTCAAGAACGTGCTTGAGACCTGCGGGCTCGCCGAACATACCGACTTCGTGCTGGAGCACAGCATTTCGACCGACGACGGGCGGCTGCGGCCGGATGCGGTGGTGCGCGTGCCCGGCGGCCGATCGCTCGTGATCGACGCCAAAGTGTCGCTCAATGACTATCAGGATGCCTTCGGCGCAGACGATGAGACGACGCGCGAAGCCTATATGGCGCGCCACTGCACTTCGATGAAGAACCACATCGATGGCCTCAGCCGCAAAGCCTATTGGGACCAGTTCGAAGAGGCCCCGGACTATGTCATCATGTTCGTGCCCGGCGAGCACTTCCTCGCCGCGGCGCTGGAGCACCAGCCGGACCTTTGGGATTACGCGTTCGAAAAGAGGGTTTTGCTGGCCACTCCTACGAACCTGGTTGCGATTGCGCGGACGGTCGCCAGCGTCTGGCGGCAGGAAGGACTTGCGCGCGAAGCGAAGCAGATCGGCCAGCTCGGCAAGGAAATGTACGATCGGCTGGCGACGGCTGCCGAACATCTGAAGCGTGTTGGCTCCGGCCTCAACAGCGCGGTCGGCAATTACAACAAGTTCGTCGGCAGCTTCGAGCGTAACGTTCTCTCCACAGGACGTCGTTTTCGCGAGTTAAATATAGATACTGGGCGCAAGGATATCGATCAGGTCGACGAACTTGAGGCCTTGCCAAGGTATGGCGAAGAGCGCAGTAATGACTAGTTGGACACCACGTGAAGGAGATATTTATAGACTAAAAATCCATGAAAATGACCGCAGGAAGCGGTAGATCGAGGGAATATTTGGCTTCAGTGTTTGCCCCATGACCGGGCAGATGCAGGTAAATATAACAGCAACCCCGAAGGCTGAGCCACGCACGATTGATCTGCCCCCTCTGCTGCGGTTCCATAAGGAACTACAGATGACAGAGTCGTACTACTACGACCTGCATCGAGATCGGCACCAGCGATGGAAATGGCATGCAGCACAACTGCATGGCTCTAATCTGCGGGTGTCGCGGAAATCGTGGGCCACGCGTGATGAAGCCAGGACTGCACTTCAGTGCTATCTCCAACTTCTGACACGCGCAGGTCTGCAATAGTCTCATGCAGGAGGAGGCGGTTTCGGCCGCCTCCAAATGCAGATACTCAGTAGAACGGGCTCAGCACCGCCACACGGCCATCGGGCGCGCTCAGGATCATATTGCCATTGGGGGCATAGCGGATCGCGCCGAGACGGCGGGTGAGCTGGCCTACGGGCTGCGCCTGCGCGGCGTCGAGCAGGTCCAGAAAAGCGCGCTCCTGCCCCATGACGGCGGGATCGCACGCCATGCGCGTGGTACGCGCGGGGCCGAAGCTCACCGCCATGCCGTCCACCACATAATCGGCGTTGATGCGATTACAGCCGACGCTGCCGCTGAACTGCTGCCCATCGAAGCTGATCACGGCATCCCGGCTCTCGACCGGCAGGCCGTTGACGCTGAGTAGCTGCCAGCGCGTTCCGGCCAGATCGCGCTGTCCGGCATGGGGCTGATCCACCGCCATTTCCGGGCGGCCGGCAAAGTCGCCGCCGCATCCGCGCAAGGTGCGCCCGCCTGGAAGGTCCACCATCACCGTGTCGGCATAGCGGCGGTCGCTCATCCCATCGGAACAGCGGCTGTAGGTGACATCCACCGTCATGCCGTCGGCGACATAGCGCATGCCGTTGAAACTCGGCCTTCCAGGCGGCGTAGGCACGCTGATCTGCTCACCATCCGCCCCTTGGTAGCGGATCGACTGCGCATCCATGTCGAGGCTCCAGAACGGTTCTGTGCCCATGGCGCGATACGGAAAGGTGACGCCTTGGGCACGCGCCGGGCCGCTTTGCGCATAGCCGGTATCGTTATAGTCGCCGGGCGGATATGTGCCCGCCGGATTTTGTGGATAACCGCCATATTCCCCGGAATAACGATCGCCATAGGGGTCGAGCGTTTGGCATCCGGCAAGGGCGAGCGCGGCGAGGGGGATCAGGGCAAGGGTTCGGGTCATGTCGCCAAAACGTTCCGCTATCGCAACCGTTCCGGTCTTGCGCCAGATGCGCGGACAGGCCCGCCGTTCAGGCGCGGCGAAGCTGGTTCAGCACCTCATAGGCCATCACCGCCGTCGCCACCGCGGCATTGAGGCTGTCCGCCTTGCCCATCATCGGCATGCGGACCAGGATGTCGCAGGCATCCTCATAAGCTTCCGGCAGGCCGCGCGCCTCATTGCCCGTCAGGATGAAGACGGGCGGGGCGTAAGCGGGGGCCTGATAATCGGTTTCGGTGCGCAGGCTGGTGCCGACGAGCTGGCCCGGCCCGGCGCGCAGCCAGTCGAGAAAATCGCCGCCGTTCGCGCGCGCGATCTTTTGCGTGAACAGCGCGCCCATGCTGGCGCGCACCGCCTCCACCGAAAAAGGATCGGTGCAATCGTCGAGGAGGATCAGCCCGCCCGCGCCCACCGCATCGCCCGTGCGCAGCATGGTGCCGAGATTGCCCGGATCACGCATTTCCTGCGCCACCAGCCAGATCGGCGCGGCGGCGCGGTCGAGATCGTCCAGCGCTGTCGGCAAATCGGCGAAGACGCCGAGCACGGTTTGCGGATTGGACTTGCCGGAGAGCTTTTCAAGAATATCGACCGAGGTCTCGATCACCTCGCCGCCGCGCGCGAACACTTCGCGCTCCAGCGCGGCGATCAGCGGATGCGGATCGGCCTTGTCGGAAAGCACCAGCGTTTCGGGCAGATGCCCGGCCTCGCGCGCTTCGGTAAGGATGCGCAATCCTTCGGCTAGGAAACGCCCCTCGCGCCGCCGATGCTTCTTGTCGCGCAGCGAGCGGATGAACTTGACGCGCGGGTTCGAAAACCCGGTGATGGTCTGACGCTCGGGCAAGGCTATTCGCCGAAGCCGTCCATCACCAGCCCGGCCAGCTTGTCGCACCAGAGCGCGGCGTCCGGCCCTTCGACCTTGATCGTGATCTCGCTGCCCTTGCCGGCACCCAGCATCATCAGGCCCATGATCGATCCGCCCGGCACGCTATGGCCGTCCTTGACTACCTCGGCCGAGACAGCGTCCGGCAGCCGCGCGACCAGTCCGACGAACTTGGCGCTTGCGCGCGCATGAAGCCCCTTGTCGTTGACGATGGTGACGGTGCGGCTGGCGGTTTCGCTCATTTGTCGGAATCCAGCAGTTCGGAGGCGACGGAGATATATTTTCGGCCCGCCTCACGCGCCGCGCCCACCGCCTCGACAATGCCGAGGTTGCGCCGGGCGCTGTCGAGCCGGATCAGCATCGGCAGGTTCACCCCCGCAATCACCTCCACTCGGCCTTTTTCAAGGAGAGAGATGGCAAGGTTGGACGGCGTGCCGCCGAACAGATCGGTCAGGATGATCGCGCCCTGGCCGCTGTCGACATCGGCAACGGCATTGCCGATCTCCCTGCGGCGCACTTCCATATCGTCGTTCGGGCCGATGCAGATCGTGGCGATCTGCTCCTGCCGTCCGACGACATGCTGCATGGCGACGAGAAACTCGGTCGCCAGATTGCCATGCGTCACCAGAACCATGCCGATCATTCGGCGGTGCCCTTTTTTTGCGCTGTGCGACTCATGCCGGGGCCATTCCTCAAATTTTCCAGACTGTCCACCGGGCGCGAGCCGAGATCGCGATGTTCGATATTCGGCGAGTAGCCTTCTTCGCGCAGCATTTCGGCAAAGGTGGCGGCGAAGCAGACCGAGCGGTGCCGCCCGCCGGTGCAGCCGAAACCGATGTTCACATAGGCTTTGGCTTCCGCCTGATAGCGGGGGAGCAGAAACAGTACGAGATCGCGGATCTTGGCAAAAGCGCTGTCGAAATCGCTATCGGCGCGCACATAATCGCACACCGCATCATCCAGCCCGGTGAGCGGGCGGAGATCGTCCACCCAGTGCGGATTGCGCAAGAATCGCAGATCGAAAATCAGATCCGCATTGTGCGGTACGCCGCGCGAGAAGCCGAAGCTGGTCACGGTGATAGTGGTGGCGCGCGCATGGCCGGTGTCGAACCGTTCGCGCACCTGTGCCTTGAGATCGCTGACCGAAAGCTTGGAGGTATCGATCACCATATCCGCCCAGCGGCGCAGCGGGGCCATGATGGAGCGTTCCTGCGCGATGCCGTCGGCGGCAGGCCGGTCTTGCGCCAGCGGATGCGGGCGGCGCGTTTCGGAAAAGCGGCGTTCCAGTTCCCAGCCCTGGCAGTCGAGAAACAGCGTGGAGATGTCATCGCCGCGCTTGGAATGCAGTTTCTTCACCTGCTGGATCAGCTCTTCCGGAGTGAAGCCGCGCGTCCGGCTGTCGAAACCCAAAGCGAGCGGGGCATCGCCGCTCGGCAGCTTCAAAAGCTGGCCGACCAGCCGGATCGGCAGATTGTCGATGGTTTCCCAGCCGAGATCTTCCAGCTGGTTGAGCACGGTCGATTTGCCCGCGCCGGACAGACCGGTGACCAGCAATATCGTCTTGGGGGCGGCAGGATCGCTCATGAATAGCCCCGTTCTTTAGACCCGGCGTCGGCCCCGTCAACCATAGCCCCCTTGGCCATGCGCAGCGCCATCTCCGCCTTGATCGGCGCGCTCGCCTCTAGCGCGGCGAGGCGCATTGAGGGGATGGAGATACCCAACCAGCGGCGATGTTCGGGCCCTGGGAGGCGCTCTGGCACCGCATCGCACTGCACGGCGAGGCGAAGGGGTGCGGCGGCGACATGCGGCACGGCCACGATGTCGAGCCCGCGCACTTCCATGCGGCCTGCGAATTCGGCTGCACCGGACAAGGTGATCGTGTCGCCATGGCGCGCCAGCCGCACCTGATCGTCGGCGATCAGCAGCGCGCCGCGATCGATGAGGCGTAGCGCCAGATCGGATTTGCCACAGCCCGGACGGCCCAGCAGCAGCACGCCTTCTGCGCCGATTGCCACCGCAGTGCCGTGCACCACCTCGCTCGACGAATTGCCCTCCATCATTCGGTCACTCCCGCGCGCGGTAGGCGGATTTCAAAACAGGCCCCTTCGCGATCGTCGATCCGGTCGACTGCGCGGATGCTGCCCTGATGGCCGTCGATGATGGTGCGCGCGATGGCCAGACCGAGGCCGCTATGCTTGCCGAAGCTCTCGCTCGCCGGACGGCGGCTGTGGAAGCGTTCAAACACCGCCTCGCGCTGGTCGGGGGGCACGCCCGGGCCTTCGTCCATCACGCGCACCAGCACCTCGCTTGCCGTTTTACTGACCAGAATTTCCACCTCGCCGCCATCTGGAGAGAAGGAAATGGCGTTGTCGATCAGATTTTCGAACACGCGCTCCAGCCGCACATCCTCCCCCATCACGCAGGCGATATCGTCGACCGGGGGCACGAAGCGCAGATAGACGGTGTCGCCGCCATTGGCCCGCTCCCGGCGGGAGGCGAGCAGCTGTTCGATCATCGCGGCGATGTCGACCCGCTCGAACTTGGCGCGCGAAAGCTGCGAATCCACACGGCTCGCTTCGCTGATGTCGCTGATCAGCCGGTCCAGCCTGCGCACGTCGCTGGAGGCAATGTCGAACAGCTTCGCGCGCAGTTCCTCATCCTCCACCATCTGCAGCGATTCCAGCGCGCTGCGCAGCGAGGCGAGGGGGTTCTTCACCTCATGCGCGACGTCCGCGGCAAAGGCCTCCGTCGCATCGATCCGTTCGCGCAGCGCATTCGACATGTCGGACATCGCGCGCGCCAGCATGCCGATCTCGTCCCGGCGGGAAGGCAGGCGCGGGATCGAAACTTCTCGCGCGAAGCCCAGCCGCACCTTCACCGCGTTGCGGGCCAGAAGGCGCAGCGGCTTTACGATGGTGCGCGCCAGAAATAGGGACAGCCAGACCGAGACGAGTAGCACGACGACTGAAAAGATCGCGATCGTCAGCCGCTCTTCCCGAATGATGCCGCGAATATCGGCGGCGCGGGTGGTGAGAAGCAGCTTGCCGCTGCCGAAGTTGCGCCCGGCGCTTAGTACATAGGCGCCGTCCGGGCCCTGCCGCGCCATACTGTGGATGCCTTCGCCCGCATTCAATTCTGGCCAATTCGCAGCGTTATCGGGCTTAGGATCCACATAATCGGGCGGCGCTTCGGTGCCCACCATCGTGTCGGTAATCCGGTCGATCTCATGCGCAAAGGCGCGGCGGAAGGGAATGGAATTGATTTGTTCGACATCGTAATTGGGCGGGGCGATCGTGAAGGTGTCTGCCGTCTTCGCGCCGCCGGGGCCATAGAGCCGGATGCGCCCGTCCAGCGCCAGTGCGCTGTCGATCAGATATGCCTCGCGCCTGCTCTGCGACAGCAGGGGAAGCGCGTGGGCGATGGCGTTCGCTTCGCGCTGCAGCGCTTCGGTGCGGATCTCGACCAGGCGCGATCGATAGTTGTCGAGAAAAAATAGTCCGCCCGCCAGGAGCACGACCGCGAAGATATTGACGGCGAGGATGCGCGTGGTGAGCGACATCCGCCGGGACCAGCCGAGCGCAAGGCCTTCCGGCTCATTCGGTTGAGAAGCGATAACCCGCTCCGTATAACGTATCGATCGCCTCAAACGTGGAATCGACCTCGCGGAACTTGCGGCGCAGGCGTTTGATGTGGCTGTCGATCGTACGATCGTCGACATAGACGTCGTCCTGATAGGCGGCGTCCATCAGCTGGCTGCGCGTCTTAACGAGGCCCGGCCGCAAAGCCAGCGCCTGCAGGATGAGGAATTCCGTGACGGTCAAGCTGACGGCCTTTCCGTTCCAGCGCACCTCATGCCGCGCCTCGTCCATCGACAGGGGCCCGCGTTCCATTGGCGCGGCGGCCTGTTCGTCCTCGGGCGCTTCGGAGGCGCGCTTCATATAATCGACGCGGCGCAGGATCGCCTTTATCCGGGCAAGGAGAAGGCGCTGGCTGAATGGCTTGGTGATATAATCGTCCGCGCCCATGGCAAGGCCCAGCGCCTCGTCCAGCTCGTCATCCTTGCTGGTAAGGAAGATCACCGGGAATTCGTGCTTTTCACGGATCCGGCGCAGCAGCTCCAGACCGTCCATGCCCGGCATCTTCACGTCGAGCACGGCAAGATCTGGCGGATTATCGGTCAGCGCGGCGAGGGCGGCCTGCGAATCGGAATAGAGCCTGGTGGTGTACCCTTCGGCCTGCATCGCGATGGAGACGGAGGTTAGAATGTTCTTGTCGTCATCGACAAGGGCGATGGTGCCGGCCATGTGTCCGCTGGTCCTTATTGCCTGCCGAAGCTTCGCTTTTGCGCGTTAAAACAGGGCGGCGCGGCCCGCAAGTCCGGCCTTTCCGCTATGTGCCCGGCGACCCCTCCGGCTAACGCGCTGAAGGGTGCGGTGCAGCAATGCATACGAATGCAAAGCCGCGATTGACGCGCTGGATCGGCTGATCTACCGGCATGTCATCTGAGAACATCACCACCGCATTCGTCGACGCCTCTTAATAGAAGGCAAGTCGGGTGCAGGCGGACTTTGCCCGTTTCATCCGTTTTGAAAGAATGCGTGCCCCATGTCCCAGTCCCCCAACCAGCAGCCCAACGTTTCGCTTTCCGAACAGGGCTTTTCCGTCTCCGCTTATTGTCACTGGAACTTGCAGCGCGCGGCGCTGGTCGAAGCGGCAGTCGCTGGCGGGGAAGGGCGCTTGGCGAAGGACGGTCCGCTGGTCGTGGAAACCGGCAAGCACACCGGCCGCTCGGCCAAGGACAAGTTCATCGTCCGCGACGCAGAGACCGAAGATAATATCTGGTGGGATAACAACGCCGCGATGAGCCCGGAGCATTTCGCCGCGCTGAAAGAAGACTTCCTGAGCGCGCTCGGCGAAAAGAAAACGCTCTATTGCCAGGATCTGTTCGGCGGATCGCAGCCCGAGCACCGCGTCGCCGTGCGCGTGATCAACGAGCTGGCCTGGCACAATCTGTTCATCCGCACGATGCTGTGCCGTCCGACCGAGGAGGAGCTGGCGGGCTTCACCCCGGAATATACCGTCATCGATCTGCCCAGCTTCAAGGCCGATCCGGATCGCCACGGCACGCGTAGCGAGACGGTGATCGCGGTGAACTTTACCGAGAAGCTGATCCTGATCGGCGGCACGCGTTATGCGGGCGAAATGAAGAAGAGCGTCTTCGGCCTTCTGAACTATCTGCTGCCGGTAAAGGGCGTGATGCCGATGCATTGCAGCGCCAATATCGGCCCGGACGGCCATAGCGCGGTCTTTTTCGGCCTGTCCGGCACCGGCAAGACCACGCTGTCCGCCGATGCCAGCCGCACTTTGATTGGCGATGATGAGCATGGCTGGTCCGACAGCGCCGTCTTCAACTTCGAAGGCGGCTGTTATGCCAAGATGATCCGCCTGAGCGAGGAAGCGGAGCCGGAAATCTATTCGACCACGCGCCGCTTCGGCACCGTGCTGGAAAATGTCGTGATGGACGACGAAACCCGCACGCTGGATCTCGACGATGCGAGCCTGGCGGAGAACAGCCGCGGCGCCTATCCGATCGATTTTATCCCGAACACCAGCGAGAACAATCTCGGTCCCGTGCCCGCGACGGTGATCATGCTGACGGCCGATGCATTCGGCGTGCTGCCCCCGATCGCGCGGCTGACGCCTGATCAGGCGATGTATCACTTCCTTTCGGGCTACACCGCCAAGGTGGCGGGCACCGAAATCGGCGTGACCGAGCCGGAAGCGACCTTCTCCACCTGCTTCGGCGCACCGTTCATGCCGCGCCACCCCAGCGTCTATGGCAATCTGCTAAAGGAGCGGATCGCCAAGGGCGGGGTGCAATGCTGGTTGCTCAACACCGGCTGGACCGGTGGGAAATACGGCACGGGTAAGCGCATGCCGATCAAGGAGACCCGCGCGCTCCTGAACGCTGCGCTGGACGGTTCGCTCAATGACGCCGAATTCCGCACCGATCCCAATTTCGGTTTCGACGTACCGGTATCGGTGCCGGGCGTGGATGATGCGATCCTCGATCCGCGCGAAACCTGGGACGACAAGGCTGCCTATGACGATCAAGCGGCCAAGCTGGTGAAGCTGTTCATCGACAATTTTGCGCCGTTCGAAAGCCATGTCGATCAAGGTGTGAAGGAAGCGGCACCCACCGCCGCCTGACAAGTTTGGAGAGGACCGCCGCGGACCGGGGCCAACCCCGGCCGCGGCACCGTTCCCTTCTTAACCCAACCTCCGCTACATTCCGCTGCATTGCAGCATGACGCCTTAGCCATTAGCTAGGGCCGCCATGCTCGATATACCGCTCCCCGATTTCTTCGATGGGCTGCCGTTGGTTTGGCGGCATTTGATCGATGTTGCGATTTCCGCGCTGGTGGCGCTCGGCATCCACTTCAGCGTCTTCGCGCTGCTTCGCCGGCTGACGCACAAGTCCGAAAACCGGTCCGACAATATTGTGCTGCGCTATTTGCGCCTGCCCACGCGCTGGCTGTTCGTCGCGATTGCGGTGGGCATCGCGCGGCGCGGCTGGGGGCTCAGCGATCCCACCGTCGATCTGTGGCACATGATCGAAGGGATGGCGCTGCCGCTGCTGATCGGCTGGCTTCTGATCGCCATCTTGCGCGCCTTGCGGGAGGTGTTGGAACTGCATGCCGACATCACGGTCGAGAACAATCTCAACGCGCGCCGCCGCCGTACCCGCACAGGGATATTGGTGCGCATCGGCATTTTCCTCATCATCCTCGTTACCGTGGCGATGATGCTGCTGAGCCTGCCGAGTGTGCGCAGCATCGGCGTCAGCCTGCTTGCGTCGGCGGGCCTCGCAGGTCTTGCGGTCGGCGCGGCCGCGCAACCTGCGCTCAAGAACCTGATCGCAGGCATCCAGATGGCCTTTACCGAGCCGATCCGTATCGAGGATGCCGTGGTCGTCGCGGGCGAGTGGGGTTGGATTGAGGAGATCAGGCTCACCTACATCGTGGTGAAGGTGTGGGACGACCGGCGCCTGATCGTGCCGGTGTCGAAGTTTCTGGAGGAGCCATTCCAGAACTGGACGCGGACCGGTGCCGGGCTGTTCGGCGCGATCTTTCTCTACCTCGATCCGGCGGCGGATATCGACCGGCTGCGCGCCTATTTCGAAAGCTTCATCGAGGATGAGCCGCTCTATGACGGGCGCGGCAATGTGCTGCAGGTGACCGATATGAAGGCGGACGCAATCGAGCTGCGCATCCTGGCCACGGCCAGTTCTTCACCGCGCACTTTCGATCTGCGCTGCGCGATCCGGGAGAAGATGCTCGCCTTCATCCGCGACGAAATGCCCGAGGCGTTCCCCCGGACCCGAGCATTGCTCGGGAGCGACGAAACGCCCCGGGTGTCGATGAGCCCGGCGGAGGGAGGCATGCCGGGCTCATAAAACGTCAGGCCAAGGAAAGGCCGACGTCGACATTGTTGCGCGTCGCGTTCGAATAGGGGCAGATCTGGTGCGCCGCGTCGATGAGCTTCTGTGCGTCCTCGCGCTCCAGCCCGGGTAGCGCCACTTCCAGATCGGCGGTGATGCCGAAGCCGCCTTCCGAGCGCGGGCCGATACCCACCTGCGCGGTCACCGAAACGTCAGCTGGCACCTTCAGCTTCAACTGCTGTCCGGCGACCTTGAGTGCGCCGATGAAGCAGGCGGCGTAACCGGCCGCGAATAGCTGCTCCGGATTGGTGCCGTCGCCGCCCGCGCCGCCCAGTTCCTTGGGGCTCGAAAGGTTCACCGCCAGCTTGCCATCCTGCGATTTCGCCGTGCCGTCACGGCCGCCGGTTGCGGTGGCCTGCGTGCGATATTTGACGTCGATGCTCATCATACGCTCCTTTTTTTATCGCGATAATATTTAGGGTGGCCAGAAACCTCTGTCCAGAACTATTTGTCGCGATAAGGGTTGCGCGCTAACAGAGAGCAAAGGAGGCGCTTCATGCCCGGACCATTACCGCTCGATCAGCAGCTCTGTTTCTCGCTTTATGCCACCTCGATGGCGATCAATCGCATTTACAAGCCGATGCTGGACAAGCTCGGCATCACCTATCCGCAGTTCCTTGTTCTACAGGCGCTGGCGGAGGAGGAGGATGGGCGCTCCATCGGCGCGATCGCAGAGCGGCTGGCGCTGGAGCCGAGCACTATTACCCCGCTGGCCAAGCGCCTGGAAGCCGCAGGACTGGTCAGCCGCACCCGCGATCCCAAAGATGAACGCCAAGTGCGCGTGCGGCTTACCGATCTAGGGCGTGAGCGGTGGGCGGAGACCGGGTGCCTCGCCCCCATGATCTACGAACGAGCGGGCATGTCCACGGACCGTCTCGTTGCGCTGAACGCGGAGGTAAAGGCGCTGCGCGATGCGCTGACTGGCAACGGGACCGCCTGAGGCGACCGGCGGTCTAGCGCTTGTCAGCGGCGGCGGCTTTTCATAGGCCCGCCGCGTCCGCACGCTGTTCGTGCGGTGGAGATGTTCGATGACACCAGCCGCAATCGCATTCCTGTCCGTCAGCATGTCGACCGATGCCTTTGCCGCCGCTGTGGGCCGTGGCGCTTCGCACCGGCCGCCCTTGCTTTCCGCCATCAGATCCGGCGCGGTGTTCGGGGTGATAGAGGCGATCACGCCGGTCATCGGCTGGGCGCTGGGAATGGTCGCAGCGGGCTTCGTCGCTTCGGTCGACCACTGGATCGCTTTTGCGCTGCTCGCCGGCGTGGGCGGCCTGATGATATTTCACGCGGTACGCGGCGACGATGACGATGGGGAGGTGCTGCCGGCAAAGGCCGGGCCGCTGGCGCTCATCGCCACCGCGGTCGGCACCAGTATCGATGCGGCCGCGGTGGGCGTGAGCCTGGCCTTCATCGGCGCGAACATCTGGGTGATCGCCGCGGCCATCGGTTTCAGCACCTTCGTCTTCACCACTATCGGCATGCTGATCGGCGCCAGGGTGGGCGCTCGTTTCGGCCGGTTCGCGGAAATCGGCGGCGGCATCGTGCTGATCGCGATCGGATCGATCATCCTCGTCGAACATCTCGGCCTGATCGGTTGAGGCGTCAGCCGCCCGCGAGCGGTTTTTCCAGCACCGCGAATTCCAGCGGTGGGTCGGTTTCTACCGGAAAGGGTTCGCGCGCGCCGGTTTGGCGATAGCCGCACCGTTCGTACCAGGCGATCAGCTCGGGCCGGACGGTGATGACCCACATCTTCATCGTCCGCGCCCCAAAAAGGCGGGCCGCCTCCGCTTCGGCATGAGCCAGAATGCGGTGGCCGATGCCGCCCGCCTGCAACTGCGGGTCAACCGTCAGCATCCCCAGATAGGCACCGTCCGCGCCGCGGCGTGAGATCAGCACCGTGCCGATCAGTGCCGCGCCGTCCCACGCCGTCAGCAGGCGATTGTTCGGATCGGCGATGATGTCTGCCAGCTCCGCCTCACTGGTGCGTGGGGTTTCAATTAGGTCCGCCTCATGCGTCCAGCCCGCGCGGGCCGCATCGCCGCGATAGGCCCGTTCGATCAGCCGATGGACTTCCGCCAGATCGGTGGGCTCGGCGGGGCGGAAGGCGTGGGCGGAATCGTGCATAGCCGCCCCATGCGCGAACTGTGCGGGCTCGCCAAGTCTTGAGCGGTTCAGGCGGCCTGTTCCGTTCGGCTGGCACGCTGCGGTACGAAGAGAATCAGCGCCACGATTGCGGCGATCAGCACGCCGGAGGCGGCCGCGCGGCTCAGCGCCAGCCCGCCATGCGAAACCGGCTTGTCGAGAAAATCGCCGACCACGGCGCCCAGCGGACGGGTGAGGATGAACGCGCTCCAGAACAGGATCGCCTTGTCGATCCGCGTCCAGAAATGCGCCGCGGCGACCAGCACCAGCAGTCCGCCGAAGATCGCGGCCGCGCCCAGATAGCCGAGCGATCCGTCCGCCACCCAGTCGCCCAGCGCAGTGCCCAGCGTTTGCGAGAAGGTGATGGTGATCCAGTAATAGAGCTCGGCGCGCGGCGTGTGCACCGATTCCACATCGATCCGCCCCAGTGTCTTGTACCAGACCGCCAGCGAACCAAGCACGCAGGCGAGGAGCAGCAGCGATCCGCCCGGATAGCCTATGCCGAGTGAGCGCGTGGCGAAATCCGCCATGTTCGTGCCCGCCGTGGTGGAGGCGATGATCGTCGCCCAGTAAAGGAAGGGATGGAAGGCGCGCGCCTTGATCTGGAACCAGACGAGGATCGCCAGCGTCACGGCAAAGATGCCGGTGCCCACCAGATAGCCGTTCAGGCCCGATTGCCCGGCGCTGGCCGTGGTTTCGCCCAGCCAGCTCATGCTGACCGTATCGCCCATCGTTTCGCCGAAGGTGGTGGCCAGGATCTTGATGATCCAGAACCCCAATGTGATGGCCGGCACCTTTGCCAATGCCTCGCGGGTTTCGCGGTTGGTCGAATTCATTGATCGGCTCCCATGGCGCGTCTATTCCTGGGGTACCAATGATGCGCGCACCGCAAATCGCCATAAGCAGCCGCTTATGCGGGTCTTTCTGGACCCTCGTTGACGCCGGGCGCGTCGCCGCTCCTCGTCAGCTCTCGGCGGCATGCGCGCTCGGCTGAGTGCACTGACCGGCTCCGGCCTCTTGCTCGCATTGCAGGCGGCGGCAGCGATCTATTTCATTACCGATGCCGTGCTCGATAGCATGACGGGAGAGGCCGGGGAGGCGGCGTGGCTGGCCTGGACGGAAATCCTCGTAGCCGTCGCGCTGGCGATCGGCATCGGGCTCAGCGCGCTCAACATCCGCCGCACCTTGCGGAAATCGCGGCGGTTGTCCGATGCGCTCGTGCTCGCCCGCGGCTCTTTTGCCGAATTGCTCGATGAGCGTTTCGCGCATTGGGGCTTGTCCGCGGCCGAGGCGGAAGTGGCGCTGTTCTCGCTGAAGGGCTGTTCGATTGGCGAAATCGCGTCCCTGCGAGGATCGGCGCCGGGCACCGTCCGCTCCCAGCTCAGCAAGGTTTACGCCAAGGCGGGCGTCGCGGACCGCGCGGGCCTCGCGACGTCCTTTATCGAAGAGCTGATCGACGGCGCCGAAGCGGAGCGCGCCCGCTAGTCCAGCCGGATGCTGGTATCGAGGCCGAGCTCGGCGCGCATGGCGGTGACGCCGCGGCCCGTGACGAGCAGATCGAGCAGCTGCTCCGCGCTCTGTCCGATTTCCAGCCGGTCGATCTCGATGAAGCCGGGGCGGCTGGAGCGGCGCTGGCGCATGACATAGCGCCCGCCCTGCGTGCGATAGAGCTTTACCGATCCGACATCGTGATAGTTGACGGAGAGCAGCTTCTCCCCGGTGAAGACGAGATCGAGGCCGCCGGGATTGTCGACGATATGGTCCCGGACTTTCCCGGGCGTGGTAACGGTGTTCATAAATGTTCCTGATGCGTTGGTCCGATGGAGCGCCGCGCCGGTTCAGCGGCGGCTTGCGCTCCGTTCGGGATCGGCCGCCTCGGGGCAGGGCCGATGAGGGTTCGTGCGAAGATCGGGCGGCCGTTCGGGTGAACGGGCCGCAATGTGCATCAGGCGAAGGGCGGGGCCCTACTGGGCGGCGGCAGCGCCGCGACTGGCGAGAGCGCTTGGCGCTGCTTTCGGGGGGCGGCCGATTTGTCGGCCGAGGCCGGCAGGGCGGGGGTGCGCGACAGGCTACCGCGAACGATCGCGGCGCTGTTGCCGCCCGCCACCGGATCGGGCGCGCGCTCGACCGTGTGGACCATCGCCACGTCGCTGGCGCGCGTGGGGCCGAGCGACACGTCGATCGTAAAAGCGTTGAAGGCCGAACCGCTGTCCCGGTCCGTCACCGATCCTTCGGGGATCAGCGAATGCGCAAAGATGCTCATGATGAGCACCAGCGCCGCCGCACGCAGCGACATCGCAGGACCGAAGGGATTGCGGGCGGACATGAGCGAAAATATAGCGGCGCGAGGCGCAAAAGTGAAGGCGGCCCCCAAAAACGAAACCCGCCCCCGCACGGTAGCGGGGGCGGGCGCTCCTCTCCAGAAGATGGGGCCTGGAAAAGAGAAGGGCGTTCGCGTCAGGCGGCGAACTGGTTCATGGTGTTGTCCTTGCCGCCCGCCTTCAGGGCCGCTTCGCCGGCGAAATACTCCTTGTGATCATCGCCGATGTCCGAACCGGACATGTTCTGATGCTTCACGCAGGCTATGCCCTGACGGATTTCCTCGCGCTGGACGTTGAGGACATAACCCAGCATCGCTTCCTCACCGAAGTAGCGCTTGGACAGATTGTCCGTGGACAGCGCCGCGGTGTGATAGGTCGGCAAGGTGATGAGGTGGTGGAAAATTCCCGCCTCGCGCGCCGCGTCCTTCTGGAAGGTGCGGATGCGCTCGTCGGCTTCGGCGGCAAGATCGCTGCCGTCATAATCCACGCTCATCAGCTTGGTGCGATCGTAATCGCTCATATCCTTGCCGTCCGCTTCCCAGGCATCATAGACCTGCTGGCGGAAGTTCAGCGTCCAGTTGAAGCTGGGGGAGTTGTTGTAGACCAGCTTGGCATTGGGAATGACCTCGCGGATTCGGTTCACCATCCCGCCGATCTGGCCGATATGCGGCTTCTCGGTCTCGATCCAGAGCAGGTCCGCGCCGTTTTGCAGCGAGGTGATGCAGTCGAGGACGCAGCGGTCCTCGCCGGTGCCCGAGCGGAACTGGAACAGGTTGGACGGCAGGCGCTTGGGCTTCACCAGCTTGCCTTCGCGGGCGATCAGGACGTCGCCATGGCCGACATTGGCGGGATCGACCTCCTCGACATCGAGATAGCTGTTGTACTGATCGGCCAGATCGCCCTTTTCCTTGGTGAAGGCGATCTGCTTGGTTAGCCCGGCGCCGAGCGAGTCGGTGCGCGCAACGATGACGCCGTCGTCGACGCCCAGCTCCAGGAAGGCGTAGCGGACCGCGCGGATCTTCGCGAGGAAGTCCTCATGCGGCACGGTGACCTTGCCGTCCTGATGGCCGCACTGCTTTTCGTCGGACACCTGGTTTTCGATCTGGATCGCGCAGGCCCCGGCCTCGATCATCTTCTTGGCGAGCAGATAGGTCGCCTCGGCATTGCCGAAGCCGGCATCGATATCGGCGATGATCGGCACGACATGCGTCTGGAAGTTGTCGATCTTGTTCTGCAGATCGCGCTGCTTCACGTCGTCGCCAGCTGCATTGGCGGCGTCGAGATCGCGGAACAGAAGGCCCAGCTCGCGCGCATCGGCCTGCTTCAGGAAGGTGTAGAGCTCCTCGATCAGCATGGGGACCGAGGTCTTCTCATGCATCGACTGATCGGGCAGGGGGCCGAACTCGCTGCGCAGCGCGGCGACCATCCAGCCGGACAGATAGAGATATTTGCCCTTGGTGCTGCCGAAATGCTTCTTGATCGAGATGAGCTGCTGCTGCCCGATGAAGCCGTGCCATGCGCCCAGCGACTGGGTGTAGTTCGCGGGGTCCGCATCATAGGCGTCCATATCGGCGCGCATGATCCCGGCGGTGTACTTGGCGATGTCGAGGCCGGTCAGAAACCGGTTCTGCAGGCGCATGCGGGCGACGGCGGCAGCTTCGATATCGCCCCAGGGCGCACCGTTGCGTTCGATCAGCGTGCTCGCCTCGTCGATCTGCTTGTTATAGGTCATGTTGTAACTCCCATCTTGAATTGGTCTACAAGGTCTTCACAGACTTCCCATCCGGGGGACTCGCGCAAACGCCGGTAAACCGATGCCCTTTCTTTGCCGGAAGGCCGGGCGCGCAGTCAAAAGAATGTTGTAAAAATCGTGTGAACAGGTATGGAATGGGCGGACAAGCCTTGTAAACCCGTAAAGAATTTACTTGTATGGCCGAAGAGCCGTCGCTTCCCGATCGCAAGATTTTCGCCGGGCCGCGCTTGCGCCGGCTTCGCGGGCGGCTGGGCCTGGCGCAAAAGCGAATGGCCGAGGAGCTGGGCATCTCGGCGAGCTATCTCAATCTGATCGAGCGCAACCAGCGCCCGCTGACCGCGCCGTTCCTGCTGAAGCTCACCAGCACTTACAATGCCGATCTGCGCGAACTGATCGCCGAGCAGGACGAGCAGATCGAGCGGGAGGTGGCCGAAGCGCTGGCATCGCCCGCGCTGGCCGGGCTCGATATCGGCAAGGCGGAACTGCAGGAATTCGTCGCCGCGCAGCCCGGCATCGCGCAGGCGTTCATCCGTCTGCACCGCGCCAAGGATGCCGGTCCGGGAGACGGGCCCGCCCCGCGCGACGGCGCCACGCCGCTGCGCGCGGTGTCCGAATTTATCGAGGGCTCGCGCAATCATTTTGCCGAGCTGGAGGAGCAGTGCGAGGCGTTGGCCGACGAATTGCGGCTCGGCGGCCCGCATTTCCTCAGCAGCGTGTCGGACCGTTTGCGCGTGAAATATGGTTTCACCGTGCGCATCCTGCCGGCGGAGGTGATGCCCCAGCTGCTTCGGCGCTTCGATATCCACAATCGCCAGGTGCAATTGTCTGAGGTGCTGGACAATGCCAGCCGCTCCTTTCAGGCTGCCTATCAGCTTGCCGCGTTCGAGCTGAAACCGGCAATCGACGCGATTGTGGCGCGCGCGGACATGCCGTCCAAACCGGCGCAGCGCCTGTTGCTGCAGAACCTCACCAATTATGCGGCGGGCGCCATGATGATGCCCTATCGGCGCTTCCACGAGGCGGCCGAGGCGACGGGCTACGACATCGCCTTGCTGGAGGCGCGCTTCGGCGCCGGCTTCGAGCAGGTGGCGCACCGCCTGACGACCTTGCAGCGGCCCGGCGCGCGCGGCGTGCCCTTCTTCCTGATCCGCGTCGACCGGGCGGGCAATATTTCGAAGCGCTTTTCCGCGGGCGGTCACTCCTTCGCGCGCACCGGCGGCAGCTGTCCGCTATGGAACCTGCACCGCGCGTTCGAACGGCATGGCGAGATGCTGACGCAGCTGGTTGAGCTGGAAGATGGCACGCGGTTCCTGACGGTGGCGCGCACGGTGACCGCCTATCGCCAGCCCTTTGGCCAGAGCTCCCCGGAATATGCCGTCGCCTTGGGCTGCGAGACGCGCCACGCCCACGGCCTGACCTATGCAGGGGGGCTCGATCTGGACGGAGCGGCCATGCCTATCGGCCTTGGCTGCCGCGACTGCACGCGGATCGGTTGCCGCCAGCGCGCCGTGCCGCCTGCGCATCGACGGATGATCGTGGACGAAACTCAGCGCGGCTGGAACGCCTTTCAGTTTCCGGAAAGCTGAGGGGCGGCCAGGGGAAACGCCCGGCGCGACAAGATTGGCAGGCCGCTACTTTCCCACACGCTCGTCGCCCCGGCCCCCGAGCCGGGGCCCAGCTTTTTGATGTGAACGCGCGGTTTGAAGCTGGACCCCGGATCAAGTCCGGGGTGACGAAAGACAAGTGCGAGGGGCTGTGCTGGCCCGCCCCCCTCAGCTCTCGATCAGCTTTTGCGGCGTTTCCAGCACCAGCACGCCGCCATCGACATGCAGCACACGGGCGGTTTCTCCCACGGCGAGATCGGGGCCGCGGGCGGGCCAGACGCTGTCGCCCACCTTTACACGACCGCCATTGGCGCTCACCGGCTGGACGACGGTGACGGAGGTGCCGACCAGGCGGGCGGAGCGATTGTTGAGATCGGGGTCGCTGCTCGCCACCGGATTGCGCTTGTAGATTTGGTTGCCGATCATGATCGAGGCGAGAAGGAACAGCGCGAACAGGCCGATCTGATAGACCGGGCCGAAATCGTACATCCAGGTGGCAACGCCCGTCAGCACCGCGGCGGCGCCGACGAACAGCAGATAGATGCCCGGGACCAGCATTTCGGCGACGACCAGCAAGACGCCGCCGATCATCCAGAGCAGATAGGGATCGATATCGTCCATCGGATCAGCGGCCGCGTTTATCGTCGGCGGTGTTCAGGTCATTGCCGTCGCGGGTACGCTCTGCCGCGAACGGGCTGGCGACGATCTGCGATGGCTTTTCCTTTGCCGTCGCCGCGTCGGCATGGCCGCCCAATGCTTCGCGAGCCAGCTCCCCGATGCCGCCGATCGTGCCGATCAGCTGCGTCGCTTCCACGGGGAACAAGATGGTCTTGGCGTTGGTCGAGGTGGCGAAACCGGAAATGGCCTTCACATAATCCTGCGCCACGAAATAGTTGAGCGCCTGCGGGTTGCCGTCGCGGATCGCCTGGGAGACGACCTGCGTCGCCTTCGCCTCGGCCTCCGCCTCGCGCTCGCGCGCTTCGGAATCGCGATAGGCGGCCTCGCGCCGGCCCTCGGCGGCCAGGATCTTGGATTCCTTTTCGCCCTCGGCCCGCAAAATGGCCGAAGCCCGGTCGCCCTCCGCGTCCAAGATCTGCGCGCGCTTGATCCGCTCCGCCTTCATCTGGCGGGCCATCGCCTCGACGATGTCGCTGGGCGGGCGGATGTCCTTGATCTCGACGCGCGTGATCTTGATGCCCCAGGGCGTGGTGGCATCGTCGACGACATGCAGCAGCCGCGCATTGATTTCGTCCCGCTTGGACAGCGTCTCGTCCAGATCCATCGATCCCATCACCGTGCGCAGGTTCGTGGTCGTGAGGTTCAGGATCGCATTGTAGAGATCGTGCACCTCATAGGCCGCCTTGGGCGCATCGAGCACCTGGAAGAACACCACGCCGTCGCACTGGATCATGGCGTTGTCCTTGGTGATGATCTCCTGGCCCGGAATGTCGAGCACCTGTTCCATCATGTTCACCTTGCGCCCAACGCCGTAGAAAAAGGGCGGCACGAAGACGAGGCCGGGGGTGGCGGTGGTGGTGTAGCGGCCGAAATGTTCGATCGTGTAATGAAAGCCCTGATGGACGATCTTAACCCCCATCAAGCCATAGACCAGAACCAGAAGCGCGATGGCGCCGACGAGATAGATCACGAACAAAACCTCCCTTTGCGATGGCGTTGATTTTGCGGCATTGGAGGGGGAAGGGGAAGGATTATTCGACGAAGGACGCCCGTTCGATGACCGCTGTAGTGAAGCCGGATCTTGTTCATGTGCGTTCGGCGCTGTTCGTGCCGGGCGGGCGCGAAGGGGCGCTGTCAAAGGCGGCCTCGCTCCCGGCGGACATGATCGTGGTCGATCTGGAAGACGCCGTGGCGCCCGATGCCAAGCGCGATGCGCGGGCCGTGGCGGCAGAGGCCATCCGCGGCGGCTTTGGCGGCGGTAAGCAGGTGGCGCTGCGCATCAATGCGGCGGACACCGAATGGCATCATGGCGATCTCGATCTGCTCGACGGGTTGTCGGTCGATTATGTCGTGCTGCCCAAGGTGAACGACGGCGCGGCGATCGATGCGCTGAACGGGCGGATCGCCGTGCCGCTGATCCCGATGATCGAAACGGCGGCGGCGATCTATGCCGCGCGCGAGATTGCGGCGATGGAGCCGGTCGCCGCGATGCTGGCGGGCACCAACGATCTGGCGCTCGATCTCGGCGTGCGCGCGGGGCCGAACCGGGAGGGGCTGGAACTCGCCTTGCAGCAGATCGTGCTGGCCGGCGCGGCGGCGCGCAAGCCGGTGTTCGACGGCGTGTGCAATGTGCTGGACGATGCCGATCTGCTGGAGCGCCAATGCCGCCAGGGCCGCGCTTATGGCTTTACCGGTAAGACCCTGATTCACCCGGCGCAGGTGGAGACCGCGAACCGCCTGTTCGCGCCCGATGAGGCGGAGCTGGAGCGCGCCCGCGCTCTGATCGACGCAGCCGATGGCGGCGCCGTGCGTTTCCGCGGGGAGATGATCGAGGATCTGCATGTGATCGAGGCCAAGAAGCTGCTGAAGCGCGCCGGCGGCGAGCCGTAGCTTTATGATCCGGCGCGTTTGGCCTCTCCTCTGTCTCGCGATCGCCGCCCCGCTTTGTGCGGAAACGACGGCGGTCGAGCCCGCGCCGATCACGGCGGCGGAGCTGCGCACGCATGTCGCGGTGCTTGCCGGCGACGATTATGGCGGCCGCGCGCCCGATAGCGAGGGCGGGCGCAAGACGGTTCACTATATCGCCACGCAATGGAACGAGGCTGGGTTGCAGCCGGGCGCGGACGCGGCGGACGGCGGGCTAAGCTGGTATCAGCCGGTATCAATGGTGACGCGCAGGCCGCTGTCGGGTAGCGCGCGATTCTTCACACTGGACGGCAAGCCGGTGCCGATCGCCGATCGCTCGGTGCTGCTATCAGGCCGTGCCGACAGCGGTAGGCTGGACGGTGCGCGCTTGGTGTTCACCGGCTATGGCATTGCCGAGGGCGCGCCGCCGCCCGACCTCACAGGGCGCATCGCGCTGATGCTGGCGGGGCATGCGCGGGGCGAGACGCGCACCCTCGCCGAACGCGCCGCCACGCTGGCGCGGGCAGGGGCCGAGGGCGTGCTGCTGATCTTCGATGAGGACGACAGGGTTTCCTCCTTGCGCGGCACCTGGTTCCGCAAGGCGAGCGAGCTGGCCGAGGACGATGCCCGCGCGCCCCGCTTTTATGGCGGCATCGGCGATGAGGCGGCGCGCAAGCTGTTCGCGGCGAGCGGGGACACGCTGGTCGAGGCGCGGCTGCGCGCAGACCAAAATCCGGAGCTGATCGAACCGCTCGCGCTCACCGCCGATCTGACGGCGCGCAGCCAGAACGAGCGTCTGTCGAGCTATAATGTCATCGGCAAGCTGCCCGGCCGCGATCCAAAGGCGGGGGCGGTGATGCTGCTCGGCCATTGGGATCATCTGGGCGTCTGCCGCCCCGAAGGCGCGCCGCACCGCATCTGCAACGGCGCGGTCGACAATGCGAGCGGCATTGCCGTGCTGATCGAGGTGGCAGAGCGCCTCGCCAAGGCGCCCCCGCTGGACCGCGACGTCTATTTCGTGGCGACGACGGGCGAGGAGATCGGCCTGCTCGGCGCCAAGGCCTTTGCCGAGCATCCGCCGGTGCCGCTGGATCGCATCGTCGCCGCGTTCAATCTCGACACCGTCGCGGTGGCGCCCGCGGGTGAGCCGGTGGCCATCATCGGACGGGGCAAGACGCCGATCGCCGCGGACGTGGGTAAGGTTGCGCGCGCCATCGGGCGGCAGGTGGACGCGGATGACGACGCCAATGCCTATATCAAGCGCCAGGACGGCTGGATGCTGCTGCAAAAGGGCGTGCCGACGGTGATGGCCAACGGCGCCTTTTCGGACAGCACCCGGCTGCAGGCGTTCCTCGGCGGTGCTTACCACACGCCGGACGACCGGCTGACCGACGACACGGATCTGTCCGGCGCGGCGGAGGATGCCGACCTGCACGTCGCGCTGGCCCGATATTTCGCGGATGAGAGCAGCTATCCGGGGCCGGGCTAGCGTCCGACAAACGTCACCCCCTTCCTAACGTAACGTACCGCCGTTACATGGGCTGCCACGACTCGTTCCGGCAGGCAGCTTCTCCCATGACCAACATCCCCCTCGGCCTCACATTTGACGACGTGCTGCTGCAGCCCGCGGCTTCCGATCTGGTGCCCAGCCAGGCAGACACGCGCACCCGTGTCACCAGCGGGATCGAGCTCAATATCCCGGTGCTTAGCGCCGCGATGGATACCGTGACCGAGGCGAGCATGGCCATCGTCATGGCGCAGATGGGCGGCCTGGGCGTGCTCCACCGCAATCTCTCGATCGAAGAACAGTGCGCCGCCGTGCGGCAGGTGAAGCGGTTTGAGAGCGGCATGGTGGTGAACCCCATCACCATCCACCCGGAGGCCACGCTGGCGCAGGCGCAGGCAATCATGGCGGAAAACCGCATCTCCGGCATTCCCGTAGTGGAAAAGGACGGCAAGCTCGCCGGTATCCTGACCAATCGCGACGTGCGCTTCGCCGAAAACCCGCAGCAGCGCGTGGCCGAGCTGATGACCAGCGAGAACCTCGCCGTCGTGCCCGCGGGCGTGACGCAGGCCGAGGCCCGCCGTCAGCTCCACCAGCGCCGTATCGAAAAGCTGCTGGTGGTGGACGAAGACTATCGCTGCGTTGGTCTTATCACGGTGAAGGACATCGAAAAGGCGGTGATGAACCCGGAAGCCACCAAGGATTCCGGCGGCCGCCTGCGCGTCGCCGCGGCCACCACGGTGGGCGAAAAGGGCCTGGAACGCACCCGCGCGCTGGTGGAGGCGGGCTGCGACGTGGTGATCGTCGATACTGCGCACGGCCATTCGAAGATGGTGGGCGAGGCGGTGTCCGCTATCAAGGCCATGTCGAACGAGGTGCAACTGATCGCCGGAAACGTCGCAACGGCGGAAGCCACGCGCGCGCTGATCGATGCAGGCGCGGACGGCGTGAAGGTGGGCATCGGCCCCGGCTCCATCTGCACCACCCGCGTGGTCGCGGGCGTCGGCGTGCCGCAGCTCACCGCGGTGATGCAGTCCGCCGAAGAGGCGCACAAGCATGGCGTGCCGATCATCGCCGACGGCGGCCTGCGCACGTCGGGAGACGTCGCCAAGGCGCTGGCCGCGGGCGCATCCTGCGTCATGGTCGGCTCGCTGCTTGCGGGCACCGAGGAAGCGCCGGGCGAGACGTTCCTGTATCAGGGGCGCAGCTACAAGAGCTATCGCGGCATGGGCTCGGTCGGCGCGATGGCGCGCGGCTCGGCCGACCGCTATTTCCAGCAGGACATCAAGGACCAGATGAAGCTGGTGCCCGAAGGCATCGAAGGACAGGTGCCGTACAAGGGCAGCGCGCGCGATGTGGTCCACCAGCTCGTCGGCGGCGTGAAGGCGGCGATGGGCTACACCGGCAGTCGCACGATCGAGGATCTGCGGAGCGCCCAGATGGTGCGCATCACCAACGCCGGCCTACAGGAAAGCCACGTCCACGACGTCGCGATCACGCGCGAAGCCCCGAACTACCCGACGCGGTAACGGTGCTGCCATCCTTCCCCCTGAATGGGAAAGATGGGTTGATTGGGCGGCAGGCTGAGCCTACCGGCCCGTTCGTCCTGAGCTTGTCGAAGGACCGTCGTTCTTCTCTACCTACGATTCACTGAAGAGCGGGACTTCGACAAGCTCAGTCCGAATGGCGTATTTGCGGAAGACAGCTCCGAGCCGCAGCCCCTGTGCAGGTAAGGGTTCATTCCGTCTATCGACCGCACTTGCGGAGAGGCGCGATAGGCTCCTGCCTGCGTAGGAGCGACGAAGTTTCTACGGCGTAGCTTCGGTAGGCAGTTCAGTAGTCGCGCCTATTATCAGTCATTCATAATCGAATGTGCCATGTCCGTTTGCAATCGCTCGGCGTGGTCGCGGTTTTCTCAAGTGGAAGAGCCGAAAATGAAGGTTTTTGCTCTTGGCCTATATCAGCATGTTTGCCTTGCCTTACCCGCCGAACGAAGTCGGTAGAACCGCACTTTCCAGCAGTTCCTTGGTTCGTCCAACTGGATCGATCACCTCAGGACCGAAAGGCACGTCCGGTTGGACGCCGACATTGTCCAACGGCTCTTCCGGGAGCCGTTGGCTTCTCGAAGTCGGCCAGCGCAGCAAGTAGTTCGCGTTTGACGGCAACGGTGCTTCGACGACGTTGGAGTAGTCGATCACACCCGCGGTCGGTCCACCGAACAGCGTGACCTTCCTGCTGAACCGCGAATCGATCGCGAACTGGTCGCCCGACGATCCGGCACCGGCGGCCAGGATTCCGACCCGCCGCGGCAAAGGCATTACTTCCGGGTAGGTTTCGATCGAGACCCCTCCCGTGTCAGACGCAACCCAGTCTTCCGAAGACGCGCGCATCCGCCTGAGCAAGTCGTTCGCGAATTCGACGGACGAGGGCGGCAAATCCAGTGTTTCCAACTGCCGCTTGATGCCGTCCCTGTTGCGCGCCGTGTTCCGGAATTCCACGCCAACACTATAAATTGGCCGGGTGTAGAGATAGCTCATCAGCCTGTCGTAAGAACTGTCACCGCCTCCGCGATTGTTCCGCAGATCGACGATCAGGTTCGGGGTGGAGCGGATAAGTTCGTCATTCTCGAGAAGAAGCGTCTCAATCAGGACACGATGCTCGCTGGCGAAATCGGGAAGGCGAAGCCACAGGGTTTCGGGAGAGAGCTGCCGGAGAAAGAAGCTGTCCGCAGGGACGATCCGATCCCTGTCGATCGCCACGTCTGGATAATCACGGATCAAGGTTATATCGATCTCGACGAAACGGATGGCGGTATCTGTGATGACGACATCGACTTTCCGTTCGGTGCGGTCGCCCATCCACCATATCGCTTCTCGGTCGTTGTCCAACCGCGCCTTTATATCGCCGGGAGCCCAATTTGACGACTGCGAGGAAAGGACAACGGCGTCGAAAGTGCCTGCGACGAGCTCGGAGGGTACGATCGCCAGTTCGTAAGAGCGGTTCGGTGTCGACCAGATGCCTGCAATCGATGCCGGGTCTTTTCGGTAAGCTCTGCGGGCATCCTCTTCGGTAGCCGTGCGCGACATTCCCGGTTCGAGGCTAGCTCGATCCGCTACCGCTGAGGGAAAACCCGAAGGCGGACCGGACAGGCCCAGATGGCCATCCTCGAACCAACCTAGCAAATTGCGGATTTCGATGACCGCAGTATCGGGATCGGCTGCAATCGCAGCGCGTGCACTCTTCTTGGCCCGCTCGTATGCATCGCGCTTTTCGCCCTCGGTTTTCGTCGGAAAACCCGCATAGTCGGTCTCGACGATATCGATGACGAAATCAAAATCACGCAGCGACGCTGAAGCGTTTTCCTGTGCAATCGCACGGACAGAAAAGAGCAAGAAAGCGACGAGCGCGAAGCGGAAGAGCACATTTTGAAGTCGCAGGGCCATTGAACGTTGCTCGCCGAATTGTAATCCGGAAGTGTCAGCTTACCGGTAGGCGCGCAATCTCTTTCTTGATTCGGACTTACGCCGGTTGCTGCGCTCGCCGTCTTTCTGGTGCGCCGAGCCAATGAGGGCTTACGAACCCAAAACTCGCCAGTCCGATTCACCACCTAAATTCAGCCATATCTGCCTGCTTCCGTGTACCGCCAGGCTGACAACGACGGTCAACCAACGCAGCGACGATTCAATGCCGCGCAAGTCTTGGATTGCCGCGTCGCCTTCGGCTCCTCGCAATGACGGGTAACCGGGGGCGTGGTTGGGGATTGCTCAAACCCCTGTCCTACATTCATCGAAATCCGTATATCGGGCGCATGCATTCTGATTGGTCCCGACATAGCCGTTTCGCGCGGTCCGCCCTGTTCATCTCCGCTGCTCGCGGGGTGAACGAACTTCCGCTCCTGGACAGTGTGAACTGTGTGAAGCTGGTGCGGTTCGCATGACGCCGGCAGCGCGGGTGCAGTCGGCGATCGAGCTGCTCGATCAGGTGATCGTCGCGGCGCGCGATGGCGGGCCGGCGGCGGATGTGATCGCCAAGGGGTTCTTCAAGGCGCGGCGGTACGCGGGGTCCAAGGATCGGCGCGCGGTGCGCGATCTGGCGTGGAACGCGATCCGCCGCTGGGGCGATCGGCCGGCGGACGGGCGCGCGGCGATGGTGGGGCTGGCCGCCGAACAGCCCGACCTGGCGCCGCTGTTCGACGGATCGCCGCACGGCCCCGCGCCGATCGGCCCGGGCGAAAAGCGCGCCGGGGGCCGCACCATCCCCGCCTGGCTGGTCGATCGCTTCGCGGCGCCGGTGCGCGGCGATCTCGATGCGCTGATGGAGCGCGCGCCGCTGGACCTGCGCGCCAACAGCCTGAAGGCGAGCCGCGATGTACTGCTGGAGGAGCTGCCGGGTGCAGAGCCGCTCGCCGCCGCGCCCCATGCGTTGCGCGTGCCCGAAGGCACCGACATCGTCGGCACCGATGCCTATGCACAAGGCCGCGTCGAGGTGCAGGACCTCGGCAGCCAGCTGATCTGTCAGGCCAGCGGCGCGAAGCCTGGCATGACGGCGCTCGATCTGTGCGCGGGCGCGGGCGGCAAGACGCTGGCGCTAGCCGCGATGATGGAGAACGAAGGCCGCCTGATCGCCGCCGATACGGACCGCCGCCGCCTGGGCCAGCTGCCCGAGCGGGCGGAACGGGCCGGGGTGACGATCGCCGAGCCGCTGCTGCTCGATCCGAACCGGGAGGCGGAGGCTCTGGCAGACCTCAAAGGGCGGTGCGATCTGGTGATGGTGGACGCGCCCTGTTCGGGCACCGGCACCTGGCGGCGCAATCCGGAGACGCGCTGGCGGCTGACGACCAAGCGGCTGGAAGCGCTCACCAGCTTGCAGGCGCGGCTGCTCGATCTCGCCGCAGACATGGTCGCGCCCGGTGGGCGGCTGGTCTACGCCGTCTGCTCGCTGCTGGATGAGGAAGGCGAGGGGCAGGCCGCGCGTTTCCTGGCCGATTGGCCCGGCTGGCGGTCCGTTCGCTATAACGGGGCCGGGCGCGCGCACGGGGCTGCGACGCTGCTCGATCCCGCGCATGACGGCAGCGACGGGTTTACCTTCGCCATGTTCGGCCCGACATGATAGCATCCCCGCCTTCCAACCCGCCCACCCAACCGAACAGCATCTGGGACACCATCATGCGCTTCTCACCCGCCGCCATCGCCCTCTCGCTCGGCCTTGCCATGGTCTCCAGCGCGGGGCTCACCAAGCCTGAGCTGCCCGAGATCGATCCGCGCGCCATCGCGCTGGGCGAGCAGGCGGCCGCGGCCGGCGCTGCGGGGGACTATGACGGCGCTATCGGGCTGTACGAGACGGCGCTGACGGTCGATCCGGCCTACAAGGCGGCGTTCGTGGGGCTGGCCGATATCGCAAGGGTGCAGGGGCTGGATGGCAAGGCGATCCGGCTCTACCGCGAGGCGCTGCAGCGCGATCCGAACGATCAGGCGGCGCTGGCGGGCGAGGGGCAGGCTTTGGCCGAACGCGGCGCGCTGGAGCGCGCGCGCGAGGATCTGGCGCGGCTGCGGCTGCTCTGCCAGGCGGACTGCGGGGCGGCGGACCGCCTGTCGATGGCGATTGAGGATGCTGCGCGCACGCCCGTTCGCTCGGCCGAGGCGGTGACGCCCGCGACGACGGTGGAAGAGGCGCAGCGCCGGGCCGAAGAGCAGCCCTGAGCGTGCCCGGTCAGAAATCGTAGACCAGGCTGGCGCGGCTTAGCGTGTTGAGATCGACCGCGCCGACAGGCGGCTGGGTCTGATAGTCGAGCGTATAGGAGAAGCGCGCCTTCAGCGGCCCCAGGATGCTGGTGTCGAGTGCGGTGGTGGAAGCAAAGGTGCTGTTGTCGGCGGCCACGAAGGTCTCGGCATGCTGGGTGAGCGTCACGCCAGTGGCGATGCGCCAGCGCCCGTCCAGCGCGGCGAGGCCGGTAAGCACCCGCTCGTTCGGTGCGGTGCGATAGTCGGTATAGCGATAGGCCGGGCCGCCCTTCAGCGCGATGCGCAGGCCGGGGTCATCGACGACGGTCCAGCCCAGGCCGCCTGAGATCGCGAAGCGCTGCGCGATGCCCTGCACCCGGTCCCGGTCATACTGGGCTTGGCCGAAGGCGAAGGCGTTGTCTTCGAACCGGTACTGGCTCTCCAAGGCGGCGGTGATCCGCTCCCGCGTCACCACATCGTTGCTCTTCTGATAGTCGATCTGGCTGCGAAAAGCGTGCGTCCAGTCCGCGCCAAGCCGCTTCAGCTGCAGCCCGGCGTTGAGGCCCAGATCGTTGCTGCCGCCGGTGGAGCGGCTGAAGCCGAGCTGGCCCTGTCCCTCCCAGCGCTCCAGAAAGGTGGCGTTCTTGAGGTCCGCGATCTTGCGTTCGGCAACCTTGTCCTTCCAGCCGCGCACCAGCGCGTCGATCTCCGCCGCCTCGTCCGGCCGCGCGCGCTTGGCGTACTTCGCCACGGTATCGACCTCGCCCGCATTGCCGCTGTCGATCGCGGCCTCCAGCATGCCGCGCAGTGGCTCGCTGATCTGCGCGGCCGCAGGGCCTGCCAGCAGCAGCGCGGCCGGAATGGCGGCGGCAAGGATGGTCGTCTTGAGCATGATCGGTACGAGGTGGCCGGGTCAGATGAGCGGGCCGAACTCTTCCACGATGTCGCGATAGAGCTTTCGTTTGAACGGCACGATCAGCTGCGGCAGCTCTTCGGGATCGGCCCAGCGCCAGGCGCGAAACTCGGCGTGGCGGGTGGTAATGTCGATGTCTTCATCCTCGCCCTCGAAGCGCATAAGGAACCAGCGCTGTCGCTGTCCGCAATATTTGCCGCCCCAAATCTTGCCGAGAAGCTCGGGCGGCAGATCGTAGAACAGCTCTTCTTTAGAACTGGCGACGATGGTAACCTTGTCGGCCGGGACGCCCGTTTCCTCCTCAAGCTCACGCAATGCGGCGGCTTCGGCGTCCTCGCCTTTGTCGATCCCCCCCTGCGGCATCTGCCAGGCATCGCTGTCCGGGTTGTCGATCCGTTGGCCGACGAACACCTTGCCCGCCTTGTTGGCGAGCATGATGCCGGCGCAGGGCCGATAGGGAAGGGTGGTGGTCTCGCTCATTACTTGGCTCCAACCTCTTCGAGCGTTTCGTTCATGAGCACGAACATCTGATCGATGTCCTGCTGACTGGAAGGGATCATCTTGCGGATGCAGATGAAGCCGTGGATGTTGCCGTCCGCCGTCATCTCGCGAACCGACACGCGGGAATCGCGCAGCTTGGCGGCATAGGCCTCGCCCTGATCGCGCAGCGGATCGAGCCCGGCGGTGACGACCACCGTCGGCGGGGTGCCGGCAAGATCCTGATGCAGCACGTCATTACGCTCGTTTCCAGCCTCTGCGGCATAGTGCTTGCCGAACCACTCCATCGTCTCGGCGGTCAGCAGGAATCCTTCCGAGCATTCGCGGAAGCTTTCATATTCGCCCTGCGAATCGACCAGTGGATAGATCGGGAACTGGGCCACAACCGGCACATCCGCGGGCTCCTTCTGAAGCGCGCGGGCGGTGACGATGGCAAGGTTGCCACCGGCGCTATCACCGCACGGCACCAGGCCGGTCGGCGTGAACGGCAGCGCGACCGGGTTCGAAGCGACCCAGCGCGCGGCTGCCTCGCAATCATCGGGCGCGGCGGGGAAGGGGTGCTCCGGCGCCAAGCGATAATCGACGGCCACCACCGGCAGATCGAGCGCTTTGGCAAGCGAGGTGCAAAAGGGATGGTGCGTATCGAGATTGCCGATAACGAAGCCACCGCCATGAAGGAACAGGATCACCGGGCTGTCGCCGCGATCTGCGCGGGCATCGTAATAGCGCAGCGGGATACGCCCGGCCGGGCCATCGCAATGCATATCGGTGATGACGGCGAGATCGACCGGCTCCAGATCGCCGAGCGGCGTCATCATGTTGAACGCCATGCGGGCCTCTGCGGGCGTGCCCTCATGAGCAGCTTTTCCGCCCATCTGCTCGAGCATCTCGAGGAATTTGCGCACATCGTCGCGGACATGGAGATCGGCCATGGAGCATCCTTCACTTTCGGTATGGGCCTTCACTGGCGGGGCATCGCTGCGCTGTCAAAATCAAATCGGCGAACCGATGGCTTGCCGGGGCACAGATTTTCTAATTTGCGCGATAGGGCTGCCTGTCCTACTTCGGCCCCCTACACGGAATAACGATATTGAATGAAAGGCCGCTCATGGCGACGGCAGTGGAAAAGACAAAACCGGCAGCGACGGCGGAACGCGTCGTCGTTCGCTTCGCGGGCGATAGCGGCGACGGTATGCAATTGACGGGCGGGCAGTTCACGCTGTCTTCCGCCATGGCCGGCAACGACTTTGCGACTTTCCCGGATTTCCCCGCCGAGATCCGCGCGCCGCAGGGCACGCTCTTCGGTGTTTCCGCCTTCCAGATCAATTTCGGATCGGCGGCCATCGAGACGGCGGGCGATCGTCCGGACGTATTGGTCGCCATGAACCCGGCCGCGCTCAAGACCAATGTCGGCAGCTTGCGCGAAGGCGGCCTGATCATCGCCGACACCGGCGAGTTCGGGAAGCGCAATCTCGACAAAGCGAAATATGAGGCGAACCCGCTCGAGGACGACAGCCTTGCGCCTTACGATGTTCTTGCGTTCGATATCAGCGCGCTGACGCTGGAAGCGGTGAAGCCCTTCGGGCTCGGCAATAAAGAGGCACTGCGCTGCAAGAATATGTGGACGCTGGGCCTGGCGCTCTGGATGTTCGACCGGGACCGCAAGCCGATCGTCGACTGGCTGAACGCCAAGTTCGCGAAGAAGCCCGACATCGCGGAGGCGAATATTGCCGCGCTCAACGCCGGCCATGCTTATGGCGAAACGGCGGAGATCAGCGGTCCGCTGAAGCAGCATCATGTCGATCCTGCGCCCGCCGAGCCCGGTCTTTATCGGACCGTCAACGGCGCGGAAGCGGTGGCACTTGGCTTGGTTGCGGGCGCGCAACTCGCCAGCCTGCCGATGTTCTTCGGCGGCTATCCGATCACTCCGGCCTCCGCGGTTCTTCACCACCTCTCGCGCCTCAAGGAATATGGCGTCACCACCTTCCAGGCCGAAGACGAGATCGCGGCGATCTGTTCGGCGATCGGCGCGAGCTATGCCGGGCAGCTTGGGGTTACCAGCTCGTCAGGTCCCGGCATCGCGCTGAAGGGCGAGGCGATGGGTCTGGCCATCATGACCGAATTGCCGCTCGTCATCGTGAACTCCCAGCGCGGCGGCCCGTCCACGGGCCTGCCCACCAAGACTGAGCAGTCCGATCTCTATCAGGCCGTGTTCGGCCGTAACGGCGATGCGCCGATGCCCGTCATCGCCGCCCGCTCGCCCGCTGATCTGTTCGATTGCGCGATCGAATCCGTGCGCATCGCGGTGGAATATATGACGCCGGTGATGCTCCTGACCGACGGCTATATCGCCAATGCCGCCGAGCCCTGGAAGGTGCCGGATATGGACGGCTACTCGCCATTCGAGGTGAAGTTTTTGGAAGAAGCACCCGAAGACGGTTTTCAGCCTTATGCGCGCGACGAGAAGCTGGCGCGTCCTTGGGTGAAGCCGGGAACGCCGGGCCTGATGCACCGCATTGGCGGCATCGAGAAGGCGGCCGGCAGCGGCCATATCGATTACAGCCCGGAAAACCATGCACAGATGACGGCGATCCGTGCGGCCAAAGTGAACGGCGTCGCCGGTTCGATCCCCGATCAGGAAGTCACGCTGGGCGAGGCGGGCGGCAAGCTCGCCATCGTCGGCTGGGGCTCCACCTTCGGGCCGATCCATCAGGCGGTGCGCCGCATGCGCCGCGAAGGCCATGACGTGTCCCACATCCATATGCGCTATATCTGGCCGATGCCCGCCAATCTGGGCGATCTCTTGCGCAGTTATGACAAGGTGATCGTGCCGGAGATGAACACTGGCCAGCTGAAGACGCTCCTGCGCGATCAATATCTGATCGATGCGGAACCGCTTAACAAGGTAACCGGCCAGCCCTTCACGATCGCCGAGATCGAGATGGCGATCGAGGATGCGCTCTGATGCCAGGCCCTAGGCCCGAAGACGATCCGAAGCCCAAACCCGTATTGCCGCTGCTGTTGATGCTGGCGGTTGTGATCTTCCTGCTGTGGAAGATCTATTACTCCTGAACGAGATGTTTCCATGAACGAGATGACTTCGATCACGACCACGCTGAAGGACTGGGAGACCGACCAGGAGGTCCGCTGGTGCCCGGGGTGCGGCGACTATGCGATCCTGAAGGCGGTGCAGCGCACCATGCCGCAGCTCGGTGCCGATCCGGCCAAGACCGTGTTCGTTTCCGGCATCGGCTGTTCGAGCCGCTTTCCCTATTATATGGAAACCTACGGCTTCCATACCATCCACGGCCGCGCGCCTGCGGTGGCGACGGGCGTGAAGCTTGCCAATCCGGAACTCGACGTCTGGATCATCACCGGTGACGGTGACGGTCTGTCGATCGGCGGCAATCACATGATGCACCTGCTGCGCCGCAATCTCGACTGCCAGATCATGCTGTTCAACAACGAGATTTACGGGCTCACCAAAGGCCAGTATTCGCCGACCAGCCGTGAAGGCACGACCACGCCGTCGACGCCTTTCGGATCGGTCGACCATCCCGCCGAACCGTGCAGCTTCGCGCTGGGTTCGGGCGCGCGGTTCATCGCGCGTGGCTATGATGTGTCGAAGGATTTGCCAGAGGTTCTGAAGGCTGCGCACCGGCACAAGGGCGCGGCGTTCATCGAGATTTTCCAGAACTGCATCGTCTACAACAAGGACGTGTTTGCGGACTTCACCGAAAAGAAGAATGCGGCAACCGGCCAGCTCTGGCTGACCGATGGCGAGCCGATGCTGTTCGACAAGGGGACCAAGGGCCTGAAGCTGAACGAGCAGTCGTTGAAGCTGGAAGTGGTCGAAGTGACGGACGGCGACTGGCAGGCTGCTGGCGTGCGCGTGCACGACGTGACCAACCGCATGATGGCGCAGATGCTGGTGGAAATGCCCTTCGGCCCGTTCCCCAAGGCGCTCGGCGTGCTGTATGATGATCCGCGGGAGACGTTCGAAAGCGCGGTGGTCGAGCAGATCGAGGAGGCGAGCAAGGGCAAGACGCCCGATCTGCAGCGGCTGGTCAGCAAGGGCCAGACCTGGACGGTGACGGACCCCGGCCCCGACCTCTAAGGTCGGGCGCCTTCCGTGGATAATTTCACCCATTCGCTGACCGGCTGGGCGCTGGGGCAGGCTGGCCTCAAGCGCAAGACCGGTCTCGGCATCGCTGCGCTGATCGTCAGCGCCAACCTGCCGGATATCGATATCCTATCGCAGCCGCTGTTTGGGCTGCCCTACATTCAGTATCATCGCGGTTTTACCCACGGCATCGGCGGCTATCTGCTGTTGCCGTTTCTCCTTGCGCTGCTGCTCTGGCAGCTCGACCGATGGCAGAGCGGGCGCGGAGACCGCGATGTCGATGCGCGCTGGTGGCAGCAATGGGATCGTCGGCCACTTGGGCGCGATACGGTGCGCTTCGGCTGGCTCGTCGCACTCTGCTATATCGGCGGGATCAGCCATCCGCTGCTCGATTTCATGAACACCTACGGCATTCAGCTGCTCGCCCCGTTCGGCGATCGCTGGTTTCATGGCGACACGCTGTTCATTATCGACGTCTGGATATGGTCGATCCTCGGCTTTTCGATCTGGCTCTCGCGCAAGTGGGAGCGTGCAATGCGACCCGAATGGCGCCGCCCCGCGCTGATTGGTCTTATCGCCGTGATTGCTTATGCCGGCTTCAACGGAGCGCTGTCTTTCAAGGCGGAGCAGGCCACGAAGACCCTCGCCGAGGGCCTCTATAATATAGAGCCCGATTTCGTGATGGCACAGGAAGAGCCCGTGAAATTTTGGCGCCGGGAAATCATCTGGCGTCGTGGCACTACACTTGGCCGGGCATCCTATGATGCATGGTCCAATCGCATGCAGGCGGTGGGCCGGCCAATCGATACGCATATGGACGATCCTGCGGTGGCCCGTGCCGCCCGGCAGGATGATCGCTTGGCAGCCTTGCTCTATTGGTCGCTCGCCCCGGTCGCGACGATCAAGCGCAGCGGGAACCGCATATTGGTAACGGTGAACGATGCGCGTTTTGCAGGCGAACGCTCCGGCGGCCAGTTCAGCCGCACGGTGGAAATTCCGGCGGAATAAGTCTTGGCCGCGGCTCACTCCGTGCAAAAACTTGGACTTTTTCAAAAACTTGGAACGACGTCTGGGTGCACCCGTTCATCGGGCAGCAATTAATGGAAACCGGAGAAACCACTCATGACCCGCACCATCGCTTATGCGCTTTCGCTGTCTGCCGCGGTCACCCTGGCCGCTTGTTCAGATGCGGAGCCGGAGCCCACCGAAGGCATTCTCGACGACGGCACCACCCCGGCGATGACCGAAGAAGCGGTCGTTACGCCGGTTGCAGTGGAGCTTAATCCCACCCAGCAGGCTGCACGCGACAAGGTCGACATGGCCGCGCTGGAAAAGGAAACCTCGCAATATATGAAGGAAGACCGGGACCGCATGGCCGCTTCCGGCAACAGCGGTTCGGGCGAGGCCATGAGCGGCAGTTCGATGAACAATTCGAGCGACAAGATGGCAGGTGGCTCATCCAATAGCGGCTCCAATATGAGCGGTTCTTCGAACAGCGGTTCGAATATGAGCGGCGGCAATATGGGCAGCTACAATGCCAGCAGCAATTTCTCCGATCTCGATCGCAATAACGACGGCAAGCTCTCTGTCGCCGAATATGCAGTTTGGGCAGTTGGTGCCGATCCGCGATCGAAGAAGGCCAGCGCGAACGATCAGAACCGGCCCTATGTCGATGCCGATGCGTTGAATTCCGCTGCCGATGGTTTCTATTATTATGATCAGAACGGCGACACCTATTTGCAGGAGAACGAGTTCCAGTCCGCCAAGGCAGGATCGGTCGGTTCCGCAGCCGCCCCCAATGGCTGATCGAAACCACGACATGAAATGACGGGAGGCGGCGCCGCGATCGGCGTCGCCTTTTTCTGTACGGGAGACTGCCATGTCCGATCCGGTAATTCTCTGGCTGCGCCGCGATTTGCGCCTGTCCGATCAGCCTGCGCTCCGTGCCGCGGCGAAGGCGGGGCCGGTGATTCCTGTCTATGTGCTCGATGACGAACGCGTGGGCGATCATGCCATGGGCGGGGCAAGCCGCTGGTGGTTGCATCATAGCCTTGCCTCGCTGGACGCGGACTTGCGCGACAAGGGCAGCCGGTTGATCCTGAGGCAGGGCGACTGCGTTTCCGCGCTCACTGCAATTGCTGCGCAGCATGGCGCACGGCAGATTCACGCGCTGCGCCATTACGAACCATGGTGGCTAGAGGCCGAGAGCGAGCTGGAAGCGCAGCTTGATGACGACTGCGAACTGTGCCTGCACGACGGCAATTATCTGAAACCGCCGGGCAGCGTCACCACCAATTCAGGCGGCCCGTACAAGATCTACACCCCATTCTGGAAGGCGCTGCGGGAGGAAATGCCGCCCGAGGACGCCATTCGCGCGCCGCAGTCGATCGATGCACCGAATGAATGGCCGGACAGCGATGATCTGAATGACTGGAAGCTTCTGCCGACCAATCCGGACTGGGCGTCCGACTTCCAGGACATGTGGACGCCGGGGGAGGCTGCCGGCCGAACACGCGTGAACAGCTTCCGCGACCAGTCCGCAGATTATGACGACCGCCGCAATTTGCCCTCCGAGGACGGGAGCTCTCGGCTTAGCCCGCACCTTCATTTTGGCGAGGTTTCGCCAAGCTATGTCTGGCACCGCATTCAGGACGCCGACGGCGATGCAACCGTGTACCTGAAGGAACTCGCCTGGCGGGACTATGCGCAGAATGTGATCATGCAGTTCCCCGATTATGGCCGTGAGGGCTATCGCGACCGTTTCGACGAACTGGAATGGCGCGATTTCCGCTCCTCAACGGTCCGCGACGAGTTTGACCGCTGGTGCCATGGACGCACTGGTTATCCGATCGTCGATGCCGGCATGCGGCAGCTGTGGAAGCATGGATGGCTGCACAACCGGGTGCGGATGATTTGCGCCAGCTTTCTGATCAAGCATCTGCTGATTGACTGGCGCGAGGGCGAGAAATGGTACTGGGACTGTCTGGTCGATGCCGATTACGGCAATAACGCGGTCAACTGGCAGTGGATCGCAGGTACCGGCGTAGACAGCAATATGTTCCCGCGCATCATGGCCCCGCTTACGCAATCCGAGAAGTTCGATGCCGCGTCCTATATCCGCGATTACGTGCCCGAGCTATCCGATGTCCCCGACGATGCGATCCATGATCCCGAAGAGGCAGGCTGCAGGCCGAAGGATTATCCGCAGAAGATCATCGGTCATAAGGAGGCCCGCGAACGGGCCCTGGCAGCTTATGAGAAGATCAAAAACTAGCTCGATTTGACCGGCCGGTGTGTCAGCGCTAACAACCGCAGCGTCAATCCAACGGAGCAGGTCCAGTGAACAAGCGCTTCTGATCATCCGAAGCTTTTCGCCCCATGCGGGCACAGAACCGGCAAGCGTCCACGCGCTTGTCCGGTGTTCACAGGATCATTTTCCATGCAAAGATTGAAGGGCAAGATCTGCCTCGTAACCGGTGCCGCGCGCGGTATTGGAGAAGCCATTGTGCGCGCTTTCCATGATGAGGGCACGCGCGTCATCGTGACCGATATCGATGAGGGCGCGGCGCGATCGCTTGCCGCCGAGCTCGATACAGAGTCCTTTCGCCTCGACGTAGCGGAGGAAGCCGATTGGGATGCGATGGCGCAGGTGCTGCCGGTGCTCGACGTTCTGGTGAACAATGCAGGGATCACCGGCTTCGAATCCGGCCCTGCCGCGCACGATCCCGAGCATGCCACCCTTGCCGACTGGCGGGCGGTGCATGCCGTCAACAGCGACGGCACGTTTCTCGGTTGCCGCTATGCAATCCGCGCCATGCGCGGCAGCGGTAAGGGATCGATCATCAACATCTCCTCGCGCTCCGGCCTGGTCGGCATTCCGGGCGCCGCTGCCTATGCCGCGTCCAAGGCGGCGGTGCGCAATCATACGAAGACCGTGGCGCTTTATTGTGCGCAGCAACAGCTGGCGATCCGCTGCAATTCGATCCATCCGGCAGCTATCCTCACTCCGATGTGGGAGCCGATGCTGGGAGATGGACCCGAGCGCGAGGAGCGAATGGCCGCGCTCGTCGCCGATACGCCGTTGAAGCGCTTTGGCAAGCCGGAAGAGGTTGCCGCGCTGGCGGTAATGCTGGCCTCGGACGAGGCGGCCTATATGACGGGCGCGGAGCTGACCCTCGACGGCGGGCTGCTGGCGGGCTCCGCAGCTACGCCCGGATAGCGCTCGGCTGATTGCCATCCTGCGCGGCTTGCGGCATGGGCGATGGGATGAATGCTCCGGCGTCCAACAGGGCCAGGCACTTGACCCGGCAGCGCATCGCGCTCGGCGGCGGGGTGCTGTCGCGCCTTCTCGCGCCGAGCATGCACCGGGTGCTGGACCGGCTCGACATTGGCCTTGCCGAGGGCGGGATCGAGGCGACCTTGCCGGACGGCGAATTTCGCATTCTCGGCTGCCGCAAGCCAGGCCCGGTAGCGCAAGTGGATCTGGCCGATTGGCGCGCGCTGCTGCATCTGATCGCGGGCGGATCGGCGGGCTGGTATCGGGCTTGGGATCTCGGCCAATGGTCGAGCCCCGATCCGGTGGTGCTGTTCGATCTGTTCATGCGCAACCGGTTGCCGCTCGGTCAGTCGGCGCGCTCGCGCGGGCCGTGGCGGTTGCTTGGCAAGCTGCGCCACTGGCTGCGCGATAACAGTCCGGCGAAGGCGCGCCGGAACATCGAATATCACTATGATCTCGGCAATGATTTCTACGAGCTGTGGCTCGACGAGACGATGAGCTATTCTAGCGCATTGTTCGCCGATGCCCGTGCCGAGGGCGATGGCGAGCCGTTGGAGAGCGCGCAGCGGCGCAAGATCGACGCGCTGCTCGATCGGCTGGCGCTGGAGGACGGATCGCGGCTGCTGGAAATCGGTTGCGGCTGGGGCGGACTGGCGGCACGCGCCTGCGAGCGTTTTGCCATCGACTATCGCGGCATCACGCTTTCGGTCGAGCAGCAACGCGCCGCAGAGGCGCGCACTGCGACATGCCCCGAGGCATCGCGGCTGGCCTTCACGCTCACCGATTATCGCGATGTGCTGAAAGAAGAGGGCGCAGCCCGGTTCGATGCCATCGCCAGTGTGGAGATGGTGGAGGCGGTGGGGCAGAAATACTGGCCCGCTTATCTGGATAGTATCGCCGCAAATCTGAAGCCCGGCGGCCGGGCAGGGCTGCAATATATCCGCATCGCAGACGATATCTTCGAATCCTACGCATCCAGCGCGGATTTCATTCAGACCTATATTTTCCCCGGCGGCATGCTCCTGTCCGAAAGCCGCTTCCGCGCACTGGCCGAGGAACGCGGACTGCGCTGGACCGACCAGCGCGACATGGGACTGGACTATGCCCGCACGCTGAAACTGTGGCGCGAACGGTTCGATGCGGCGGTGGACGCTGGGCAACTTCCGCCAGGCTTCGACGATCGCTTCGTGCGGCTGTGGCGCTACTATCTGATGTACTGCGAAGGTGGATTCCGCGGCGGCGGGATCGATGTCGCACAGGTCACGCTGATCAAGGAACGGCCATGAAACGATTTCTTCCCCTCGCCATGGCGCTTGCCGCAGCCGCCTGTTCGCCCGCGCCGGCTCCGGCACCAACCAAAGCTGCCGCAGCGACGACGCAGATGTCGCCGGACGAACTGGTCGAACTGCGCAAGGCAAGCGCACAGGTCTTGTTCTGGAACCAAGATACCCGCTCCGCCAATTTCCGGCGCATGGATGCGCTGTTCCCCGGCACCACCGCCAAGGCATCGTCAACGCCCCGGGCATTGCCCAAGGGCGCGCCGCTGCCGTTCGACGAGGCGGCGATCGATGCCTTCATGAAAGACCAGAATGTCGCCGGGCTGATGATGATCCAGAACGGCAAGGTGCGGCTGGAACGCTACGGCCTTGGCATGACGCCGGAGGATCGCTGGACCAGCTTTTCGGTCGCCAAGAGCTTTACGTCCACACTGGTGGGCGCAGCGATCGCGGACGGCAAGATCGGTTCGCTGTCCGATCCCGTCTCGCGCTACATCCCGGAGCTGAAGGGCAGCGGTTATGACGGCGTTACCGTCGAGCAGCTCCTGACGATGACGTCCGGCGTGGCGTGGAACGAGGACTATACCGATCCTACCAGCGACGTGGTGCGCTTGTTCAGCGATCCGGTGCCCGCAGGGGTCGATCCGACGGTCGCCTATATGCGTCAGCTAAAGCGCGAATATGAGCCTGGGCAGAAGTGGGAATATAAAACCGGCGAGACGAACCTGATCGGCGTGCTTGTACGGCGTGCGACCGGTGAGCGGCTGAGCGATTACGCAAAGCGCAAGATCGTTGATCCGGCGGGCTTTGCTGGAGACCTGTTCTGGCAGATCGATACCGGCGGCGGCAATACCGGCGGATGCTGCATCATGCTGCGCTTGTCCGACTATGCGCGCATGGGTCTTTTCGCGCTGGAGGGCGGCAAGGGGCAGGTGCCTGCGAACTGGTTTGCTCAGGCAGGGACGAGCCATGCCGATATCGGTGTGCCCGGCTTCGGCTATGGCTATCAGTGGTGGACCTATCCGGGCGGTGCTTATGGCGCGCAAGGCATATTCGGGCAGGGCATAACGATCATGCCCAAGCAGCGCATCGTGTTCGCGGTGGTTTCCAACTGGCCGGTCGCCTCCTCGCGCAAGCTCACGACCGAGCGGCTGCAGTTTTTCCAGAAGCTCGCCGAAGCCGCGCAATAGCGCCTTCGCACCCGGAAGGAGTTTTCACCATGCATCTTAAGCTGATTTTCGCGTCGCTGCTGCTCGCCGGGCAGTCCGTGGCCGTTTCGGCACAGTCGGAAGCCGCCGCGCCAGAGACAGCGGCACCTGCGCAGACAGTGCTGTTCGTTGGCAACAGCTTTACCTACGGCGCGCTCTCGCCGGTCTGGCATTACCGCGCTGACACGGTGACCGATCTGAACGGGGAGGGCGTTGGCGGGGTGCCGGCGCTGTTCAAGCTGTTCACCGAAGAGCTGGGCCTGAATTACGACGTTTATCTGGAAACATCGCCGGGCAAGTCGCTCGAATGGCACTGGCAGAACAAGGCACCGCTGCTGGACCGGGCGTGGGACCATGTGGCGCTGCAGGATTACAGCACGCTCAATCCGGACAAGCCGGCGGACCCTGCAAACCTCATCACCTATTCCAAAAAGTTCAGTGCGATGTTTGAGGCGCGCAACCCGAAGGTCGATATCGGGCTGACGTCCACTTGGTCGCGTCCCGATCTTACTTATCGTCCGGACAAGGCCTGGACGGGCCGCTCGATCTATCAGATGGCGCTGGATATACGCCGTGGCTACGACGCAGCCAAAGCCGCGAACGAGGCGGTCGACCGGGTCAACCCGGTGGGCGAGGCGTTCAACTGCGCAATCGCTGCGGGTGTGGCCGATGCCAACCCCTATGACGGCACCTCCTTCGGCCAGGTCGATCTGTGGACGTTCGATCATTATCACGGCAGCGCCTATGGCTATTATCTGGAGGCGCTGGTGCTGCTCGGTTCGATCACCGGCAAAGACCCACGCCTGCTCGGCGGCGAGGAAGAAGCCGCAAGCGAGCTCGGCCTGTCACCTGAAATTGCCGTGAAGCTACAGGCCATCGCAGCGCGGACGCTGAACGGCACGCCGTGCGACGCGCCGTTCGAGCAGCCGAGCTGAAGGGCTTTCCCGCTCAGCCCTCGGCCATCAGCATGAAGCTGCCTGAGACACCATCTGCCTGAGCCGACGGGGCGATCCAGATGCGGAACAGCCCCGGTTCCACCGTGGGGCCCAGCTGCTGTCCGACAAACTCCAGATCGGCACGGCTGAGCTCGAAATTCACCGTCTTGCTCTCGCCCGGAGCCAGCTTCACCTTTTTGAACGCCTTCAGCTCGCGCACCGGCTGCGTGATGCTGGCCGCGGCATCGTGGATGTAGAGCTGGACCACCTCTTCGGCAGCGCGCTTGCCACTGTTGGTGACGGTCGCCTCCATGGCGATCTTGCCATTCCAGGACATCCGGTCGGAACTCAGTTTCAGGTTCGAATAAGCGATATCACCGTAGGTGAGGCCGTGCCCGAAGGGGAATAGCGCCTTGTTGGGATATTTCCGGTAATGCGCCTTATAGGGCTGCAGCTCGCCTTCCGGATTGGGTCTGCCGGTGGTCTTGTGCGCATAATAATAAGGTTCCTGACCGGTCGCGAACGGAAAGCTGACCGGCAGGCGCGCCGAGGGGCTTTCATCCCCGAAGAGGATATCGGCGGTGGCGGGGCCGCTCTCGCTTCCTAGGAACCAGGTGACCAGGATCGCGCGCGCATCGCGCACCGGCCCGTCGAGCACCATGGCGCGCCCGTTCTTCAGGATCACCACCACGGGCTTGCCCGTCGCCGCCACCGCATCGGCTAGAGCCAGCTGCGCATCGGGCACCGTGATGCTGACGCGCGATTGCGCCTCGCCCGACATGTTCGTGCTCTCACCAATGGCGAGGAGCACGACGTCGGCGGCATTGGCTGCGGCAACGGCGGCAGGGATGCCGCCTTCGATCGGCTCATCGACTTTGCAACCCTCGGTGACGCTTACCATCGACGAATCGTTCACCGCCGCGCGCACGCCGGTGGCGAGATCGACGGCATCGGCATCGGTGCCATAGACGTTCCACGGGCCGACGAGGTCATGTTGGCCGCTGGCGAAAGGCCCGATGATCGCGATGCGCTGCCCGCTTTTGGGCAGCGGCAGCAGGTCGCCATCATTCTTAAGCATGACGATCGAGCGTCGTCCGGCCTCGCGAGCAAGCGAAAGCATCTCTTTGGTACGAATGCGCGTTGTTTCGCGGCGCGGATCGATGCGGCGATAGGGATCGTCGAACAGGCCGAGCTTGTGCTTCACCGCAAGAACGCGCCGCACGGATTCGTCTACCATCGCCATCGGTACCTCGCCTTCTTCGACCAGCGAGGGCAGGTGATCGATGTAGAAACTGCTCTGCATACTCATGTCGCAGCCCGCGAGGAAGGCTAGCTTCGTCGCATCGCGTGCATCGGCGGCAAAGCCGTGGGCGATCAGTTCTTCGTCGCCGGTATAATCGGACACCACGAAGCCGGGGAACTTCCATTCGCCGCGGAGGACGTCGGTGAGCAGCCAGCGATTGGCGGTGGCCGGCACTCCGGACAGTTCGTTGAACGAAGCCATCACGCTCAGCGCCCCGGCATCGAAGGCGGCTTCGAACGGCGGGAAATAGACATCGCGCAGCGTGCGTTCGGACACGTCGACCGTGTTGTAATCGAGCCCCGCTTCGGCCGCGCCGTAAGCGGCGAAATGCTTGGCGCAGGCCAGGAGATTGCGATCGCCGGTCAGGTCGTTGCCCTGGAAACCGCGTACGCGGGCCGCCGCCATCAGCTCGCCCAGCAGCACATCCTCGCCCGATCCCTCGACGCCGCGGCCCCAGCGCGCGTCGCGTGCGATGTCGACCATCGGCGCAAAGGTCCAGTCGATGCCCGCGGCGGAGGCCTCGATCGCCGCTGCGCGCGCGGTGCGCCGCGCAAGTTCCGGCTCGAAGCTGGCGGATTCGCCCAGCGGCACGGGAAATACGGTGCGGAAACCGTGGATGACATCGGATGCGAAGATCAGCGGAACCTTGAGGCGGGAGCTTTCCATCACCGCCTTTTGCATCTGGCGCGCCATCTCCGCGCCATTGCCGTTGAACACGCCGGTGAGGCGGCCCGCCCGCGCCTGTTCGACCTGCGCCTCGAAATTGCTGCTGGCGCCCGCCGGGTTCAGCGTGGTCGCCGCGCCGCCGGACCAGGCCGCGGCCAGCAGGGTGAGCTGACCCGCTTTCTCCTCCAGCGTCATCTGCCCGATCAGCCGCTCGATCGAGGCGGGAAGGGTAAGCGAGGGACCCGCCGACTGCGTCAGCGCACGCACGGGGCTTGCCAGCCAGGCCGTTGTTGCAGCCGCGCCCATCATCAACGCGCGCCGCGAAATCTGCAGATCGTTCATCCCGTCATATCCTCCCATGAGTGCGTCCGTCGCTAGCAGCTAGCCTGGCGCAGCGCATCTATTGATCATGCCAGGCATTTGATGTAACCGGTTACATGAAGTCAAGAGAGACTCGGCAGCAGAGGCCGGGCCGCCGGACAAAATGGTTCGGCACAGGAGAGGTGAAGGGGCGATGTCCAGTCCGACGATCCGCGATGTTGCGCGCGAGGCTGCCGTTTCGGTTGCCTCCGTTTCGCGTGTCATCAACGGACACAGCAACGTCCGTCCCGAAATGCGTGCAAAGGTGGAAGCGGCAGCGCTCGCTTTGGGCTTCACGCCCCATGCCGGTGCCCGCAACCTCAGCCTGTCGCGAACCGGCAGCATCGGCGTGGTTCTCCCGGATCTGCATGGTGAGTTCTTTTCGGAACTCGTGCGCGGAATGGACGGTGCGGCATCGACGCGCGAATTTCAACTGCTGCTGTCCAATGTCCATTCCGAACCGAGCCCTGCGGTCGCTGCGCTGCGAACCATGCGCGGGCGCGTCGATGGCCTGGTCGTGATGGCACCGCATATCGACCCGGAACTGCTGTTTGCGCAGCTGCCGTCATCGCTGCCGGTGCTTCTCCTGAACTGCGGCACGGACGAGCATGACCATGCCGAGCTGCGCATCGACAATCACGCCGGCGCGGTGGCGATGACGGAACATCTGATCGCGACCGGCCGCCGCCGAATCGCGCACCTCGCAGGCCCGCAGGACAACAGCGAAGCGCGTGAGCGACGCCGCGGTTATGAAGATGTGATGCGCGCCCATGATCTGGAGCCGCACGTCATGGCCGGCGACTTTCTGGAGACTTCGGGCACGCGCGCCGCCGAGCAGATTCTGGCGACCGAGCAGCGGCCCGATGCGCTGTTCGCCGCCAATGACGGCATGGCGATCGGCGCGCTGGTGGCTCTGCGGCGCGGCGGCCTGACCGTGCCCGGCGATATCGCCGTGACCGGCTTTGACGATATTCCGTTGACGCGGCTCGTGTCGCCATCGGTCACCACCATGAGTGTCGACATCGCTGCGCTCGGCGCGCGCGCGATCGAACGGCTCTGCGCCATCATCGATGGCGGCGAGGATCAGCGCGTGGAGATGGCATCGCCCCGGCTTGTCATACGCGAAACGTGCTCAGGAGCGACCGGATCCGCTCCATCAACCACCCAACATGTCCGGAACAGGGAAAAGTGAGCAAAATGACCAGCCTGACAAAAGCCACGCCTGCGCTGCGCGGTCGGATAACCCGTCTTGCAGCGCTTCTGGCCACCGCATCGGCCACCATCGCCATAGCGGCGCCAGCCTATGCGCAGGAGACTGCCTCGCTGCGCGGCACGATCACGTCCACGCCGGACAATCCGCCGGTGCAGGTGACGGCGATCGACGTGAATACCGGCTATCGACGCACGTCGGAGATCGATGCCAATGGCGGCTATAATTTCGCGTCGCTGCGTCCGGCCTTTTATCAGCTGGAAATCACGCTCGCCAACGGCACGCGCAAGACCGATACGTTTCAGCTTACCGTCGCGCAGAATGCCGGTCTCGACATCGATCTGACGACAGCTGCCACAGCAACGGCGGAGCCTGTCCGCCCGCTCGACGGAGCGCCTACCGCGGAAGTTTCGGCTGCTCAAGACGCCGCCACCGGCGGCAATGAAATCGTGGTGACGGCCAACCGTATCGTTTCGCTTCAGGGCGGTGAGGTCGGCACCGATATCAGCCAGCGGCTTATCGAGCAGCTGCCGCAGAACAACCGTAACTTCCTTGCTTTCGCGGACCTCGCACCGGGTGTGCAGTTCATCGAAGGTGCCACCTCCGGCCAGTCGCGCATCCAGGGCGGGGCGCAGGACAGCCGCACGGTCAACGTCTTCATCGACGGTGTGAGCCAGAAGGATTTCGTCCTCAAAAACGGCATCACCGGCCAGGATAGCTCGGAAGGCAACCCGTTCCCGCAGCTCGCGGTCGGCGAATATCGCGTCATCAGCTCCAACTATCAGGCCGAATTCGATCAGGTCAGTTCCGTCGCGATCACCGCGGTGACGAAATCAGGCACCAACGAGTTCCACGGCGAAGGCTTCTTCGATTACACCGACCAGAACTTGCGTCAGAAATTTCCCACGGAAATCTTCAACAAGCAGGACAAGGTCAAGACGAAGACGATGCAGTTCGGCGGCGCGCTGGGCGGTCCCATCGTCAAGGATCTGATGCATTTCTTCGTCAGCTATGAAGGCAAGCGCATCCAGCGTCCGATCGACGTGTTCCCGGGCGGCGGCATCCAGCCTTCGGCACTGCCGCAGCAATATCAGGACGGTTTCGGCCTGTTCAATTCCGAGTTCAACGAGAACCTCTATTTCGGCAAGATCGATTTGGTCCCGACCAATAACGACCTGTTCGAGGTGACCGCAAAATATCGCGACGAGACCGGCCGCAGCGGCGGCGGCGGCGTTGCCGTTCAGGAAACGCAGACACTCACCGAAGTGGACGAGTTGCGCCTGCTCGGTCGCTGGCAACATACGGCGGACAACTGGATCAACGATCTGCGCGTCAGCTATGCGGACGTCTCCTGGTCACCGCAGCCGCAGAACTTTGAAATCGGGCAGGTTTTTCGCGCAACCATTCAGGGCACTTCGGCCACCGGAGCCACCACGTTCAACCAGTTCGATCTGCTGCGTATCGGCGGCGGCACGAACTTTCAGGACAAGGGGCAGAAGGGCACCACGGTCCAGAACGATTTCACCTATACCGGCCTCGACAACCACACCTTCAAGGTGGGGTTCAAGACGGCCTGGGTGACATTGAACACGCTGCAGCAGAACTTCTTCAACCCGCTTTATACCTATGACGTCAATCTGTTCAGCCAGACCGGCTTCAACGATCAGATCCCTTACCGCGTTCAGTTCGGTGCGGCGTCGGGGCCGGGCAATTCGGTCGTGGAATCGGACAACTTCCAGCTGGGCCTCTATGCTCAGGACGAATGGCAGGTAACGTCCCGCCTTACACTGTTTCTCGGCCTGCGCTGGGATTATGAGCGGACGCCGGCGTTCCTGGATTTCGTGACGCCGCAGGAAAATATCAATGCCGTGTCGGCAGCGAATTATCCAAACCTTCAGAACGCCAATTACGACATCAACGATTATATTACCGATGGCACGCAGCGCAAAGCGTTCACGGGTGCATTCCAGCCGCGTCTGGGCTTCGACTGGCAGTTCGACGACGCCGGGCGCTTCACGCTGTTCGGCGGCTATGGTCGATCTTATGATCGCAACCAGTTCGATTTCCTTCAGCAGGAAATCAGCGTCGGCTCATTCCAGGTGCGCACGTTCAACTTTCAGGGCAACAACTCCATCCCGAACGCGAACTGCAATCCCAGCCCCACCTGTATCCCCTTCAAACCGATCTACCTGACGCCGGAAGGTCGCCAGCAGCTTGCCAACAGCTCGCCGGGCGGTGGCCGCGAACTGCGTTTCATCAACAATGATCTGAAGGTGCCCTATGCCGATCAGTTCAGTCTGGGCGTGCGCGGGCGGTTCCAGGGCTTCAATCTGGAAGTCGGTTACAACCATGTCGAGAGCAAGGACGGCTTTGCCTATCTGCTCGGCAACCGGCGAACGGACGGTTCGTTCTTCTTCGACAACCCAGCCAGCACGACCGATACGCCATCTTCCCCCTTCGGCTTCACACCTCCTGGCTATGGTTCGATCCTGCTTGGCACCAATGGTCTGGAGACCACGTCGGACTCCGGCTATGTGAAGTTCACCAAGCGCTACACGCTGGTCTCGCCGTGGAGCCTGGACGCGACCTACACCTATACCGATGCCACCGAAAACCGTTCGTTCGGCGAGACCTTCTCGCTCGATTATCCGTCGATTGCGGATTATCCGGTGCTGCGTTCGTCCGGCGTACCGCGGCATCGCATCGTGATGGCGGGCAGTGTGGACGTGCCGATCGGCGTGACGCTTTCGGGCAAGTTCACCTATCAGTCGCCTATTTATATCAAGAACCTGCTCGGTGTTGCCGTGCCGTTCGAGCGGCAACTGATCGGCACCGAAGTCGAATCAAACGGCGATCGTTGGGGCCGCCGCCAGTTCGACTTTGCAGTGACTAAATATATCAGTCTGCCGTTCCTGTACGATGGCGCGAAAGTGCGGCTGCGCGCGGACGTGATCAATGCGTTCAACGATCGCAATTACAGCAGCTTCAATGGAAGTCCGGGCGACAATACTCGCACGCCCAACTCGCCCACCGTGTTCGGTGAGCGCGTCGGCTACGGCGTCAGCAGCCCGCCGCGTACGTTGAAGCTGTCGGCCGGCTTCAGCTTCTGATCGCAGCGAAAGGGCCGGGCGGTTTCATACCGCCCGGCCCCTGTTTTTTTCCAGTAAACGAGGTTCTTCGATGATCGACCGGCGCAGGCTTCTTGGAACCGGCGGTGTTGCCCTAGCAGGCCTGCTGGGCGGTTGCGCACCGATGGCAGGCATCGCCGCTTCGCCCGCGGGCAAGGCCGGTCTGATCGATGACATTCAGGAGCGGACGTTCCGCTTTTTCTGGGAAACCACCGATCCCAAGACCGGCCTAGCACCCGATCGCTGGCCGACGCCCAGCTTTGCCTCAATCGCCGCCGTAGGCTTCGCGCTCACCGCCTATCCGATCGGCGTGACGCGCGGCTGGATCAGCCGGGCGCAGGCGCGCGAACGCACGCTGGCCACGCTCGACTTCTTCGCCAATGCGCCGATGGGCGACGCGGAAACCGGCACGAGCGGCCATAAGGGTTTCTTCTACCACTTCCTGGACATGAAGACCGGGCACCGCTTCCGGAACAGCGAGCTATCGACCATCGATACCACGCTGCTGCTCGGCGGCGTGCTGTTCGCTGCGCAATGGTTCGACGGCGATCACCCGGACGAGGCGCGCATTCGTGCGCTGGCCGATCGGCTCTACAGCGCGGTGGAATGGACCGCCTTCGTTCCAAACGATCCGGTCGTCACCATGGGCTGGCGGCCCGAAAGCGGCTTCATCCCGAGCGATTGGAACCGCTACAATGAGAGCCTGCTGCTCTATGTGCTGGCACTGGGATCGCCGACGCACGCTTTGCCGCCGGAAACCTGGGATCGCTGGACCAGCGCGTTCGAGGCGAACTGGACCACCGAGAACGGCCCGCCGCGCATCGATTTTCCGCCTTTGTTCGGCCACCAGTACAGCCATGTCTGGGTCGATTTTCGCGGCATCCAGGACCGCTTCATGCGCGCCAGGGGCATCGATTACTTCGAAAACAGCCGTCGCGCGACGCTGGCGCAGCAGCTTTACGCGATCGAAAATCCGGAAGGCTGGAGCGGCTATGGCGAAAATGTCTGGGGCCTCACCGCCTGCGACGGCCCAGGCCATTTCAAGCTGACGGTGAACGGGCGCGAGCGAGAGTTTCGCGGCTATTCCGCGCGCGGCCCATATGAGCGCGACGACGGCACCATCGCGCCCACCGCAGCGCTCGGCTCGATCGCCTTCGCGCCGGAGATCGTGGAGGCGGCGGCGCGCGCCATGGTCGATCGCTACGGCAGCGCGCTTTACCAGCGCTACGGCTTTCTCGACAGCTTCAATCCCACGCTGGAAGGCACCAACGCGCCGATCGGCAAGGGGCAGCTGGTGCCCGGCATCGGCTGGGTGGATAACGATTATCTCGGCATCGATCAGGGGCCGATCGTCTGCATGATCGAAAACCGCAAAAGCGGCCTGATCTGGGAGACCATGCGCAAGAGCCCCGCCATCCGCCGCGGCCTAACGCGCGCGGGCTTTACCGGCGGCTGGCTGGCTTGAGACGCCTCGCCCTCTTGCTTGCCTCCGCCGCGCTGATTGCGGCGACGCCGGGCCCACGTCTGCTCGACGGGTTCGAGCCGCTGGCTCCGTGGGAAGCGGCTGCATCAGACGGGGTGCAGGCACGCATCATCAGCGTGCCGGGGCCGAGCGGCGAGGCCTTGGCGCTCGATTACGATTTCGGCGAGGTCGCCGGTTATGCCTATGTGCATCGCAAGCTGCCGATTGCGTTTCCGGACAATTTCGAGATCACGTTGAAAGTGCGCGGCCAGGGCGGCGCGAACGATCTGCAGATCAAGTTCGTCGACGCATCGGGCCAGAATGTCTGGTGGTATCGCCGGAACGATTTCACGCCGTCGGCCGAATGGCAGACCCTGCGCATCCGCAAACGCGATATCGAATTCGCTTGGGGGCCGACCGAGGACAAGAGCCTGCCCGATACCGCATCAATGGAGATGGTGATCGTGCGCGGGCGCGATGGCGGGGCGGGGCAGATCGCGTTCGACGATCTCGTGTTGACGCCGAAAGCTCCCGTAGCAGAGCCGGGCACAGCGGTGGCGAGCGACCCGCGCGCTATGGACGGCAATCCGGACACCGCCTGGACCGGTCAAGGCGCACAGGCGCTTACCGTCGACCTTGGCGGGCAGAGGCTGCTCGGCGGCGCGGTGCTCGACTGGGCATCGGGGCAGGGGGCGCCGAACTATAGCGTAGAACTGTCCGACAACGGTGAGACTTGGCGCACCGCTTACGTCACCGCCGATGGGGATGGCGGGCGCGATCCCGTGCCGCTGCCAGATAGCGAAGCGGCCTGGCTGCGCGTCTTGCTGCCGGAAGGGGCCCCGCGCGCGACACTGACCGAAATCGCGATCCAGCCCGCCGACTGGGCGCCCGATCTCAACGGTTTCATCGGCTCTCTCGCTAAAGACGCGCCGCGCGGCACGTTCCCGCGCGGTTTCACCGAGCAGCCTTATTGGACGCTGGTGGGCACCGATGGCGGCGCGAACAGCGGGCTGATCGATGAGGACGGCAGCATCGAGGTGGGCAAGGGTGCCTTCTCGATCGTGCCCTATGTCGTCGCGGACGGTGAAACGCATGATTGGGCCGATGTCGCCGAAAGTCAGTCGCTTCTGGACGGCTATCTGCCGATGCCCGGCGTGACTTGGCTGGGCGCGGATTGGCATCTGGAAACGCGGCTGGTGGCGGACGAGACGAGCGCGCGCCTGCTCGCGCGCTGGCGGTTGGTGAACGATGCACGCGAGCGGCGGACGCTGAAGCTGGTGCTCGGCGTGCGGCCCTTTCAGGTGAATCCGCCCGCGCAATTCCTCAGCCAACAAGGCGGGATATCGAAGATTTCGGCGATCGACTGGCAGGATGGCCGACTGAGCGTGACCAACCAGCGCGACGATGGCGCGGATGTGCGCATGCTGCTTCCGCTCGAGCCGCCGGAAGCTGTCGCTACCGCTGCGTTCGCTCAGGGTGCGCTCGGCAATCCGGCGGCACTCGCCGGCGGTGCTTCCTTGCGTGATCCGCACAGTCTCGCGTCCGCCATGTTGGTTTGGGAAGCCGATCTGGCGCCGGGCGAGGCGATCGATGTGCCGATGGCGATCCCTTTCGATGGCAACGCCGCGCCCGTAACCCGCGCCGCATTCGATGCCGCCGTCGCCGCAACGGCTGCCGAGTGGAAGGAAAAGCTCGATCGCATCACGATCGCCGTGCCGCCCGAAAAGCAGCCGATCGCCGATACGGTGCGCACGGCGCTCGCCCATGTGCTGATGAGCCGGGACGGGCCGCAGCTGAAGCCGGGCACCCGCTCCTACAATCGCAGCTGGATCCGTGACGGTGCGATGATGGGCGATACACTCCTGCGCCTCGGAGTCATTGAGCCCGTCCGCGAATTTGCCGACTGGTACGCGACCAAGCTCTTCGACAATGGCAAGGTGCCGTGCTGCGTCGATTATCGCGGGCCCGATCCGGTGCCGGAAAACGATGCGCAGGGCGAGTTCATCCATCTGCTCGTCCAGCTTTACCGCTATACCGGGGACCGCGCGATGCTGGAACGCGCATGGCCGAAGATCGAGGCCGCACTGGGTTACATGGAGCAGCAGCGCCAGTCCGAGCGCACGCCGGAAAACTTGATTGGCGATAATCGCGTGAAATATGGCCTGATGCCGCCTTCGATCAGCCATGAAGGGTATAGCTCCGCGCCGCAATACAGCCTGTGGGACGATTTCTGGGCGCTCACCGGATACAAGGATGCCGCTTACGCCGCGCGCGTGCTCGGCAAGCCGCAGGCTGCGACCATCGCGGCGCAGCGCGAGGAGTTCGCCGTCGACATCCAGAAGGCGATCAGCGCGGCGGCGGCGCGCTTCGACATCGATTTCATTCCCGGCGCGACCAGCCTGGGCGATTTCGATGCCACCTCCACCACCATGGCACTGGACCCCGCGGGCGAACTGGAGGCGCTGGACCCTAAGCTTCTTTCGCGCACATTCGACAAGCAGTTTGAGCGGGTGATGTTCCGCGATGATCCGGACGCGGACTGGGCGGACTATACGCCCTACGAGCTTCGCAACGTCTCCGCTTTCGTGCGTCTCGGGCGGCGCGCGCAGGCCAATGCGCTGCTCGACTTCTACATGGACGACCGCCGTCCCGCCGCGTGGAATGGCTGGGCCGAAGTGGTGGGTCGGAACCCACGCGAAATCCGCTTCATCGGCGATATGCCGCATGCCTGGGTGGCGTCCGACTTCATTCGGGCCGCGCTCGATCTGTTCGCCTATGAGCGAGGGCGCGACGGCGCGTTGGTGCTGGGCGGCGGCATGACGCGCGACTGGCTGGAAGGTGAGGGCGTGGACGTAAAGGGCCTGAACAGCAGCGTCGGCACGATCGACCTCGCGATGAAGCTGGACGGGGGGCGTCTGCTAGCCACTATTGGCGGCAGCGCCCGGCCCGCTGCCGGTTACATTCTGACCTGGCCGCTGGACGTTCCGCCCGGCCATACTACCGTGAACGGAAAGCCTGCCGACTGGATCGATGGCGAACTGGCGATCCAATCGACAGGACAGCCGATCCGCATCATCGCCGATATGGGAGCCATCCAGTGATCCGCCCGCTATTGTCCCTGTTCGCGCTGTTGTTGGCGTGTGTCGTCATGGCCTCCACCGCTTTCGCCGCACCCGCCTGCACCATCGGGACGGCGGGGCAGACGCAGCGGATTTCCGTCGGGGAAACCGGTCGCTCGATGCTGATCCATATCCCGGCGGGCTTCGATGGCACCGATCCTGCGCCGCTCCTATTCCTTCTCCATGGCAGCACGGCGACCGGCGCCGCCATGCTGCGCGATTCCAGGCTGGAAGCCACCTCGGATGCGCATGGCTTCATCCTGGCCGCGCCCGATGCGGGCATTCCGGCAGGCGAGGGGTTCGTCTGGAACATTCCGGGCGTGCCCACCGTCACCGGCGACATTCCGGGGCCGGAGGATGCCGACGACGTCGCTTTCTTTCGCGCGGCGATCGACTGGCTGGCCGCCCAGCACTGCGCCGACCCCGCCCGAGTCTACGCCACCGGACTATCGGGCGGCGGGCGGATGACGAGCTGGCTCGGCTGCGTGGCCTCGGACAAATTCGCCGCAATTGCGCCCGTGGTCGGCCTGCGCGCGGGCAATCCGGATCCCGATGAGCCGCAGCGGCCCGATCCGAAGACCTGTCGTCCGGACAAGCCATTGCCGGTGATCGCGTTCGCCGGAGCGAAGGACAATACGAACCCCATCACCGGCGGCGGCGCAGGCTATTGGCAATATGATATGCACGCCGCCGAGATGCGTTGGGCCGCGCTCAACCGTTGCCGCGCCGCGCCGGTCACCCGCTGGGTGGCGCCGGGCGTCTATGAGGAACGTTATTCCGATTGCAGGAACGGCGCGGATGTGGTCGGTCGGATCACCGTGGACGGGGGCCATAGCTGGGTGGTGGACAGTGAGGAACTTTGGCGGTTCCTTTCGGCGCATCGACGTGGCAAATGAACGTTCACAATAATAAGTGAGAGGGAGCTTCAATGGCACTGGCACCGGACGTTTCGTCCAGCACCGATCCGAGCAAGAAGGAATTGCCGGGAGAACACATCCACGCGCCGGGCCTGCAGGGGTTCGTCTTCGCGCTGTTCCTGATCTTCGGTGGCATCACGTCCTTGAACGACGTGATCATCCCCAAGCTGAAAGAGCTTTTCACGCTCAACTATACGCAGGCGATGCTGGTGCAGTTCTGCTTTTTCACGGCCTATCTGGTGATCGGTATTCCCGGCGCGAAGCTGGTAAAGATGATCGGTTATATGCGCGGCGCGGTGGCGGGTCTGCTCACTATGCTGGTGGGCTGTCTGCTGTTCATCCCCGCCTCTCAAACGGCAACCTATGCGCTGTTCCTCTTTGCGCTGTTCGTCCTCGCCAGCGGCGTCGTGATCGTCCAGGTGGTGGCGAACCCTCTCATCTCGCTGCTCGGCCCGCCAGAGACGGCGCATAGCCGCCTTACCTTTGCGCAGGCATTCAACTCGCTCGGCACCACGATCTTCCCGATCGCCGGTGCAGCGCTGATCCTGGGCAGCTTGGCCGATGTCAGCGCGGCCGATCTGACCGGCCCCGCGCTCGATGCCTATCGCAGTTCCGAAAGCCAGGCGATCGTCGGCGGCTATCTCGCCATTGCCGTGATGCTTGCCGTAGTTGCCTTCGTAGTTTGGATGTTCCGCAACAAGCTGAAGGGCGAGAAGCATGAAGCAAGCGCTGGGCTGGCAGGCTTCGATCTTCTGAAGCGCAAACGCTTCGGTTTCGGGGCGCTGTGCATCTTCCTTTATGTAGGCGCGGAGGTTTCGATCGGGTCGCTGATCGTCAGCTATCTGGAGCAGCCCGGCGTGATGGCGCTAAGCCAGGAGAAGGCCGGTTCGCTGATCGCGCTTTACTGGGGCGGCGCGATGGTCGGGCGATTCATCGGCTCGGCCATCCTGCGGGTGCTCAGCCCCGGCAAGGTGCTGGCCTTCGTCGCGATTGGCGCGATCACGCTGCTCCTTATCTCGACCAACACGACTGGCGCGGTATCGGGTTACAGCCTGCTGGCGATCGGTCTGATGAACTCGATCATGTTCCCGACGATCTTCAGCCTGGCGTGCGAGAAGCTCGGCAGCCGCGCGGCGGACGGTTCGGGCATCATCAACGTCGCCATCTTCGGCGGCGCGGTTGTGCCCCTGCTGACGGGCGTGGTCGCCGATACGCTCGGCAGTTTGTATATCGCGCTGGTGATCCCGGCGATTTGCTACGCGATCATCGCTTGCTTCGGCTGGTATGCGCGAAGGCCCGCGGTCGCCTGACGGCCAGAGACCAAATTTCATCAAAAAAGGGGCGGCTTCCCATTATGGAAGCCGCCCCTTTTTACATGCGCCGTAAAGGCGGCGTCGAATTACTGTGCTTCTGCGTCCGCGGGCGCGGTTTCGCCATCGACGGCGTCACCCATCTGGCTGGCGGTGGTGGCCATGTCATTACCCATTTCGGTGGCACTACTTTCCATGCTGGTGCTCATGTCGGAAACGCTATCCTGCAGGTCATTGCCCATGGCGTTGGCCTTGGCCGTCGCCTCTTCATCGGTGCCATTCTGGGCGCAGGCGCCAAGCGCGGGCAGGACCGCCAGAAAGGCGGCGGAGGCGGCGATTTTGGTGAAAGCTTTCATCATGGTCCCCATGTCTGTTCGGGTTCGAAGATGCGAAGGCTTAGCCGGGCGTAATCGAATTACAAGCGCCCCCGCGAAGGAGTATTGAGCGGTATCCGCTCTCCACCCCGCGCACCTTCCCCCATTGCCGGGCGGCGGTGTATCCCAGATAACCTGTGCCGAAGAGTGCGTAGAGCGGCTCCGGCAGGGCGGCGAGATAGCCGGTCATTCCCTGACCGATCGCCTGAGCGGCATCGGGCCGTACGGCCGCGATCAGGCCCATCGGGATCGCCCAGAGAAACAAGAGATACATGACGTACAGAAAGCTCGGCCGCGCGCGACTGGTCCAGGGATCGGGCGACTGCGCTTCTGCAATGATAGCGGACATGCGCACGCGGATCGCTTCCAATTCCTGCCCGCCCTCAAGACGTAGAAGTTCAAGTTTTGCCTTTTCGCGTGCCTGCTTGTCGGGGATCAGCTTATCCAGCAGGCTGGCGACGGGACCAATCAGCGTATCGAAAACGGGCATAACGAAATCCTCCGTGTGGAAGCTTCGCTCTAACCTATATGGTACATTGTAGGACAGGATCATTTTTCTCGCCGCAATGGCGCGTAAAGGCATATCGATACTGGCTGGGGCCCACCCAATTTGAGCTTACTTCAAATTAACCAACGGCAGGCAGATAGCGGCAGATGACGACGCACTGGAACTCCGGCGAATTTCAAGCGCCCTCGCTTTGGGGTGAGACGGCGGAAGGGCTTGTCGCGCTGCTGCGTTCCGATGCGCTCGACGCGCTGATGGGGCTCGCCAGAGAAAGTTTTCAATGTCTTGCGGCCTCAGTCTCGATCCTGGGCGAGCGACAATGGTTCCTGTCGAGCGCTGGGCATGAGATGGTGAGCAACGGTCGCCAGGATTCGATTTGCACGCGCACTATTGCCGATAATAAACTTACCATCATTCCTGATCTGCGCGAAGATTCCGAGTTTCAGAACAATCCGTTCGTCGCCACCAAGGACGGTATCCGTTTCTACGCCGGTCTTCCGCTGGACCTTGAGACCGACTTCTACTCCGCTCCGGTTGAAGCCGCCTTCTGTCTGGTGGATGACAAGCCGCGGGATTTGAGCGAGCAGGAAATCGAGCGCTTGCGGCAATTTTCGGCGATCGCTTCGAAAATGGTCGAAAGCAGTGTTCGCCTGGCTGGATCGCGCGGGCGTGCGGAGATGCAGGAAAAGCTCGTCGGCAATCTGGTGCGCAAGCAGGTGCAGTTTCGCCAGGCGGAGCAGATGGCACAGATGGGCCATTGGCGGCTCGATCTGTCGACAGAACTCGTCCATTGGTCGGACGGCATTTTCGAAATCCATGACCTTCCCGTGGCCAATACCCCACAGTTGGAACTGGCCCTCAGTTTTTACACGCCCTCCTCACGCACCAAATTGGAAGGGTTGATGGCCCGGGCGATCGAGGAGGGTGAACCTTATGAGGCCGATCTGGAGATCGTAACGCCCGAAGGGCATCATAAGCGCGTGCGCACGCGCGGTGAGGTAGAATATCAGGACGGCCAAGCGGTGGCCTTGATCGGCGTATTCCGCGATGTGACCGACCGTTACGAACTGGAGCGAAAATTGCGCCGCGCCGCGCAGACCGACACGTTGACGGGGCTCGGCAACCGCGATGCCATGCGCGCCTTCGTCGCCAACCGATCGCAGGACGAAAAGCTTGCCGTCCTGCTGCTGGACCTGGATGGATTCAAGCAGGTGAACGATCGCCTCGGCCATCTTACCGGTGACGATGTGATCAAGGCGATGGCCACCACCTTGCGTGCCACGGTGCCGCCGCCGCACTTCGTGGGCCGGTTTGGCGGCGACGAATTTGTGGTCATCCTGATGGAAGACGCGTTGACGATGCCCGCCGAGGATCTGTTCCGGCGCTTGGAACTGGCGATGGTGTACAATGTGGAAGGGCAGGATGATCGCGGCAACGTCACGCTGACCGTTTCGGCCAGTATCGGCATGCACCGCGCGGCGCCCGGCGACTCGCTTGAAGAAGCGCTCGCGGTGGCGGATGCGGCCTTGTACGCATCCAAGCGCCGCCGCAAGACCAAGGCCGCCGCCGCTTAATCGCATCGACACTCTGGCGCGCGCCCCGCCCAGGGCTTATCGCACTCGGGCAGTAGAGGTGCGGAGAGGCGGGTATCGCTATCAGCAGACAGTCTGACGCGGATGGACGTGCGCAATCGCTGCGCTTTCTGCTGCTTTATGCGCTGGCCAATGCCGGCGGCGCGGTGGCCTATGTCCCGCTACTCACCATCCTCCTGCCCCTTCGCGTCAATCTGCTGGCGGGTGAGGACAGTCTCGGCTGGTTGGCCGCGATCAGCTTCGGCGGCGCGATCGCGGCCAGCTTGTCCAATATCTTGTTCGGCTTTCTGAGCGATCGGACCGGCAATCGCACGCTCTGGATCGGCGCGGGCCTTGTCTGTTCCACCGCGCTTCTGCTGGCGATCGGTGCGGTTACGCAGCTAGCGGTGCTGATCGCGCTGGTGATGGCCTGGCAGGTGGTGCTCAACATGATGCTGGCGCCGCTCACCGCTTGGGCGGGGGACTGTGTGCCGGACCGGCAGAAGGGGCTCTTGGGCGGCTTGCTCTCGTTCACGCCGGCGCTCGGCGCGCTGACCGGGGCGTTGATCACGGTTCCGGGTTTTGCGGATGCTGAGGACCGGTTGCTGCTGGTTGCCACAACGGTCATCATCGCCATCGCACCGGTTCTGTTGTTCGGTCGTCCACGCGCGATGCCGCAATTGATGGAAGAGAGCCGAGCGGGGGACCAGCGAGAGGAAGCACAGGCTCCGTTGAAAAGACGGCCGGCGGTCGTGCGGATGTGGACCAGCCGGCTGCTGCTTCAGATCGCAGAAGCGGCACTGTTTGCCTTTCTCTATTTCTGGTTTCTGTCGATCGATTCGCGCATCGACGAAAATGTGCCGGCCACGCTGTTCACGATCGTGCTGTGCGTGGCGATCCCCTTAACGCTGATGGTCGGTCGCTGGTCGGACCGGCAGGACCGGCCAATCGTGCCGTTGACCGTTGCCGCCGGATTTACGGTCGTCGGCCTGGCTGCGATGGCGTCCGCGGATGGGCTATACCCGGCCATGGCAGGCTATGCCCTGTTCGGGCTTTCCGCCTCCGTCTTCATGGCGCTGCATTCCAGCCAGACGCTGCGGGTCCTACCACGCCCGCGTAATCGCGGCAGGGATCTGGGCATCTTCAACCTAGCCAACACGGTGCCGTCGCTGATTATGCCCTGGCTGACGCTGGCGCTGGTCCCGAGCTTCGGCTTTTCCGGCCTGTTCAACGTTCTTGCAGCGCTCGTCCTTGTGGCGGTGGCGCTGCTTGCCTCGATCCAGCGGCAGGCAGCGCGATCGGACTGAGCGATCGGACTGGCCCGGTTTTCAGTCGACCACCAGCACGACGAAGAGCAGCGCCGAGATGAAGCTGGCAAGCGTCGCGCCCAGAACCGGGATGAACGCACGCCAGCCAAGGCGCGCGATCAGATCGGTGCGTGAGCGTAGCGCAGTTGCCGTGACGGCGAGCACGAGAAGAACCTTGGCCGCCGATTCCGCACCATTGGATGCGATCTCCGGCAGCGACACCGCGCTGTTCACGGCCACTGCGATCACGAAGCCGGTAACGAACCAGGGCGGCATCAGCCCGCGGATGGACAGTCTCTTGCCGGACGCCTTGCCTTCTTCACCCGGCTTACCGATCCAAAGAGAGACCAGTAGGACCACCGGCGCCAGCAGGGCAACGCGCGCCAGCTTCACGATGGTCGCCTCGGCACCGGCGGCGTTGGAATAGGAATAACCGCCGCCGATTGCCTGTGCGACATCGTGAATGGACGCGCCGATCAGGAAGCCGGCTGCCCGGTCGCTAAGGCCAAGCTGCGCGGCCAAAATGGGATAACTCGCCATTGCAAGCGCACTCGCCAGGGCGACGCCCACCAAAGTGAGGGCGAACTGCGCCTGCGGCAGCCGATCGCGCCCGATCACGCCGTAGAGCGCCAGCGCAGCGCTCGCGCCGCAGATCGCCGTCGCGCCGCCCGCGAGAATTCCTGCGAAACGGGATTGGCCGGAAAGACGTGCGCCCAGCATGCCGCCCGAAAAGGCGACGGCGGCAATGCAGAGCAGCGCCAGAAAAGGGACAAGGCCGATGCCTGCGATCTGCCCCAGCGTGACCTGAAATCCGATGAGCACGATGCCGATCCGCAAGCCTTCACGGCCGACCAGATCGAGCCCGCGATGCGTGCGCGGATCGACTGCGGCAAAGTTCAGCGCGAGACCCAATAAAAGCGCGATCAGGATGGTAGGCGGCCCGTAATGATCGCTCATCCAGGCCGCGGCAATGGCGAGCGTGGCGCACAGAAGCAGGCCGGGAACGATATTCGTCAGAACCTTCCGCAAGGAGCGGGGTTCATCCCGCTCCGCCTCGGCCAGTTCCATTTCCCCATAGAGATCACCGGCATAATAGCGGTGCCAGTCGGATCGATCCGATGGATCATTCTGGACGTGATCTGACACGTCGCCCCCTCCCTTGGTGGAATTCATCGCTGCTTCCTTCGCGACGGCTTGCTATTCTGTCCATCGTTGTCATACTGATAGTCAACCGACAAACGGGATGCAACCGCCGGAAACATGGCGGTGCCAAGGGAGGATGAGATGCAGGCTACGGGTGAAATCTTCGACACGCATGCCGCCGGCAGGAAAATTCGCATCCTGCTGGTCGGCCTGATTTTCTTCGCGACAGCGCTGAACTATGTCGACCGGCAGGTACTGGCCCTGTTGAAGCCGACGCTGGAGCTGGAGTTCGGGTGGAGCGATCAGGAATTCGCGCATCTCGGCTCGACCTTCCAATTGGCCGCGGCCATCGCGCTTTTGGGCGTCGGATGGTTTGTGGACCGGTTCGGCGTGCGATTCGCTTACGGCTTTGCCGTCGTCATCTGGAGCGTCGCGGGAATGGCGCATGCACTTGCGGCCAGCGTGCAGCAATTCGTCGCGGCCCGGGTAGTCCTGGCAGCTGCGGAAGCGGTCAACACACCGGCTGCGATGAAGGCCGCCGCGGTGTATATCCCGCTGCGCGAACGCTCCCTCGCGATCGGCGCCATCAACACCGCGCCCAATCTAGGCGCGATCATAACACCGCTTCTGATCCCGCCCTTTGCCGTCGCCTTTGGATGGCGCGCGGCTTTCATCGTTACCGGCGCGCTCGGTTTTATCTGGCTGATTTTCTGGATCCCGGCGATGCGCAAGCTGAAGCCGGTGGCCAAGGTGCCGGAACGCGCGCCCGTCAATTGGGGCGCGCTGCTGAGTGATCGGCGCACCTGGGCGGTGGCCGGCGCCAAATTCCTGACCGACTGCGTCTGGTGGTTCGTGCTCTTCTGGATGCCCGATTTCTTCAACCGGGAATTCGGCATGGGACAGGGGGAACTCGGCTGGCCGGTGGCGATCATCTTCACGCTGGCGGCGATCGGCGCGATCACATCGGGCGCGCTCTATCCCATCCTGCTGAGCCGCGGCTTTTCCATCAACGGCGCGCGCAAGCTGTCCATGCTGGTGTTCGCGCTCGTGGTGCTGATCATGCCGTTCGCACTGATTACCGGAAGCCCGTGGCTGGCCGCGATCTTCATCGGGGCAGGGTTGTTCGCCCATCAGGGCTTCTCGACCAATATCTTTGGCCTGACCACCGATGTCGTGCCCGCAATCCGCGTGGGCAGCGTGATCGCGGTGGGTGCCATCGCCGGCAATCTTTCGGGCACGGGCATGATCGAATTTGCCGGTTGGTCGCTGACGAACGGTCATGGCTATGCGCCGATGTTCGTGATTTGCGGAGGCGCTTATCTTGCGGCCCTCGGTCTGGTGCAGCTGATTCTGCCCCGTCTCGAACTGGCCGACGAAGAGGTTTGAAGGGCAGGGCGGGCGCGCCGATACCGGGCGCGCCTCCCAGTAGCTTTTCAAATGTTTTGAGACGCGCTTGTCGCTGCCTGAGGTCCCGATAGAAAAAGCCGGCTGGTCCCAGATCCGCCGGCTTTTCTGTCTTTAGGAGCAGGCACGCAGAGAGAGCGGGCCCGGCCTGAAAGGCGAGACTCGCCCGCATTGGCTGGCTAAAATATCGCCGGGACCGCATCTACCGTTGAGGTTCTGCGCCTCGCCAAAGCTGTTTCCGTGGCTCGTGCGATCCTTGCTGGCAACCTTGGAACGAACGCTCGGGCGAGCGGCCTGCCGCGGCTCTGGCAGGAGCGCCTTTCAACCTGACAGTAGACGCAAAAAAGCCCCCGGCGTGAACCGGGGGCTTTCCGCTTGTCGCCTTGGGAGAGGCTAGGGGATCAGTTGAAGCGGGCCCGCAGGCTGACGCCGAAATACCGGTCCGCGTCGCGCGGGATCTGGAGGCGGGACGCGGCGCCCACGTTCAGCAGCACATAGCTATCGTCCAGAATGTTGCGCGCATGGAAGGTCAGCCGATACTGGTCGGCCGGGTCCGAAAAGCCGATCGAGGCATTCCATAGCCCATAGGCATCGATCAGCCCTTGCTCGCCAAGATCGGAATATTGGCTGCTGGTGTGGCGGTAATTGGTGTTGAAATAACCGATGAAGCTGCCGAGGTCCGCTTCATAATCTGCGCCCAGCGTATAGGTGAACTCGGGCGCCAGCGGCAGCCGGGTGCCGTTGCGGGCGTCGGGCGCGTTGGTGAGCGGATTGGGATTGAACTTCCTCACCCGCGCATCGGCATAGGCCGCATTGGCATTCAAGGTCAGCCCGTCGACGGGCACGAAGAGCAGATCGGCTTCGAAACCCTGGCTTTTCACCGAACCGGCATTGGTCAGGTTGGTGATGATCGTGCCGTTCAGATTGACGAAGTTGTTGGCTTGGAAACCGTCATAGATCACCGAGAAGGCGGCGAGGTTGGCCTGCACCATATTGTTTAAGAAACGGGACTTCAGACCGATTTCATAGGCGTTGGACGTCTCTTCCGAAACCGGCACCGCATTGGCGGGTGCGGTATGGTTGAAGAACACATTGTACGCGGGGCCTTTGTAGCCGCGCGTATAGCTGCCGTAGAGCAGGATGTCATCGGTCGGCTCGAACGTGACGACCGCCTTGCCCGACAGATTGCCGTTGTTCTGCGATCCACTGGAAGTGTTGGTCCCGTTGCCACCGGACGCGATTGTACCGCCTGCCGGATTGCCGCTCACGCCGGGGCCGGTTGCGGGGCGGCCCGTCCGCGCATCGACGCCGGGCGCACGGATATGCGTGAAGGACAGCTCATCCCAGGTGTAGCGAAGTCCGCCGATCAAGCCGAGCGCATCGGTGATCTGCCAGGTGGCCTGACCGAAAATCGCATAGTTGCTGGAGTTGACGTCGCTGTTCGATGTGGCCGTGGGGTAGGCGGTGTTCACCGGATCGGACAGGTTGCACGGCCGCCCGCCCGTCAGCGGATCGATCGGCAGCGTCGATGTTCCACAGGTGATGTCCCTGCGGGTGAAATCCTGCGTGTTGTTCGAGTGCCAGAGGAAGGCGCCGACCTGATAGAAGAACGGCGCCCGTGGGTCCGAAGCCACGCGAGCTTCGAATGACATCTGCTCGGTCGTCACCTCGCCGAAGTCGTGCAGCTGGAACTGCGAGACCAGGGGCCTCGGTGTGAAGTCGCCCTCGCGGATTTCCTCGTTGGCCCAGTTGCGATAGCCCGTCACCACGCTGAGCGTATGCTTGTCGTCCAGCTCGACATCGCCGGACAGCGTGAGGCTCCACTGCGTATCAAGCGTGCGAGTGATGAGGTTGTGATTTACGAAACGCTGGTCCTCGCCAAGCGCCACGCCTTCGGGCAGGCCGAGCTCGGCATCGATCACCGGCCCCGCGCTCACGCCGCGCACATCCGCGCAGCAATCGTCGTCTGCCTTGAAATAATCGGCGATGAACCGAAGATTGGCAATCTGGCCGCGATAATCGACGATGCCGCGCGCACCATAATGTTCGTAGCCGTTCACCTTCTCGTCGTAGAAGACGTTGGTGATGTTGCCGTCATAGGTGCCGTAAAAGCCCGTTAGACGCGCGCTGAGATCGGGCGCCAGCGGGCCGGCCACGGTGCCCCGGAAGCGATATTCTTCGTCGGTGAACGCTTCCGCGCGCACCTCGCCCTCGAAAGTGTCGCTGCCGCCGCGCGAGACGATGTTGACGAGGCCGGCGGACGCGTTCTTGCCGAACAAAGTGCCCTGCGGACCGCGAAGCACCTCGAGCCGCTCCAGATCGACCAGATCCATGAAGGCCTGCCCAGAGCGGGACAGCACGATGCCGTCCACGACGGTCGACACGCTCGGCTCGGCCGCGATGGAGAAGCTGATCGTGCCCACGCCGCGCATCACAATGGCGCTGTTGGCGCTGGTGGTGCCCTTGCGGAAGCTGACCGACGGCGCGATTACGGCCAGGTCTTCTATGCTGTCGACGCCCTTGGCCTGCAGCTGTTCGCCGGTGAAGGCGGAAATTGCGATGGGCACGTCCTGGACGTCTTGTTCCACCTTCTGCGCCGTGACGACGATGGTGTCGATGCCCGCGGGCGTTTCGATCACTTCCTCTTCCGCTTCCTGCGGATATTCGACGGCCTGGGCATAGGCAGCGCCGGAAAAGCTGAGGGCAATCGCGCTGGCGGTCCAGCGCAGAGCGCGCATACGAGTAAGGTGTAAAGTCCCCATATCCATCTCCCATGTCATCACGCCGGGAAACGGAATGCGTTTGTCGCACTTCTCCACGCCCGGGCAGTCCCTTTTGATGCGAGGCTCAATCATTTATGTCAAGCGTTGTCATAACGGGCTTGCCTAATGTAGTCGGAATAGGCACTATTCGTGTCAGGGAGTGGATTTTTGGACACAGAATTGCAGTTTCATGCCGTTCCGGACGGCTTCGAGGTCCGCATTGGCGCGAAGATCGTGCTGCGACACAGGCGGGACTGTCCTGCGGTGGTCATCGCGCGCGGCAAACCCGACATTTCTATGTATCGCGGTAATTTCCGCATCGACGATGCGCCGTTTGATCCGATCGAGCCGACCGAGTTCGCGATGCAGAACGACTCGGTCGAGCTACTCGTCGATGGCCAGTCTCATGTTCGGATATCCGTCTCCGGCAATAGCCTGACTATTGCGTCGCTCGATCCCGCCTTCGATCGCATCCATGTGCGCTTTTTCGCCGAACCCGAGGAATTCGTTTGGGGCGGGGGTGAGCAGATGAGCTATCTCGCGCTCAATGGGCGGCGTTTCCCGATGTGGACCAGCGAGCCGGGCGTGGGCCGTGACAAGAGCACGGAATTGACGCGCCTGATGGACGAGGAAATGGCCGGGGGCGATTATTGGAACACCAATTATCCGCAGCCGACTTTTCTGACGTCACGCTGGCTTGCCGTGCATTGCGCCGAAAGCTGCTACAGCGTGCTCGATTTCAGCGACCCGGCGCATCATGCTGTCGAGCTTTGGCGCGGCTCGGCGCGGTTCGAGATTTTTGCGGCGGATGAGCCTCGCGCGCTGGTATCGCGTCTTTCTACTCGCTTTGGCCGCCAGCCGCCGCTGCCTGACTGGGCGATCGGCGGTGCGATTGTCGGACTGAAAGGCGGTGATCAGAGCTTCGAGCGGCTCGAGCAGTTTATCGATGCGGGCGCTGCGGTAGCCGGTTTGTGGTGTGAGGATTGGGCCGGCATCCGCGAGACGAGCTTCGGACGGCGTTTGTTCTGGGACTGGCAGCTGGGTAGGCGGAGCGAGGAGCGCTTTCCGGCCCTCAAGGCGCGGATCGCCAAGCTTGCCGCGCGCGACATCCGCTTCCTTGCCTATGTGAATCCCTATCTGTCCGTCGACGGAGAGCTGTTCGCAGAAGCGAAAGCGGGAGGCCATTTCTGTCTGTCCTTGGACAGCGACGAGCCGCATCTCGTCGATTTCGGCGAATTCGATTGCGGCGTCCTGGATTTCACGCGCGAGGAAACGAAAGCTTGGTTCGCCGAACGCATCATCGGCCGGGAGATGCTCGACAACGGGATCATGGGCTGGATGGCCGATTTCGGCGAATATCTTCCCACCGATCTGCATTTGGCCGACGGTTCTGACCCGATGGAGGCGCATAATCGCTACCCCGTGCTCTGGGGCGAGGTGAATGCGCACGCAGTCGCCAGCCGCGGCAAAACCGGCGACGCCCTGTTCTTCATGCGCGCGGGCTTCAGCGGCATTCAGGCGCATTGTCAGCTGCTCTGGGCCGGCGATCAGTCGGTTGATTTCACGCGGCATGACGGCATCGGCACGGTCATCACCGCCGCGCTGTCGGCAGGACTTGTCGGCAATGCCTACAGCCATTCCGATTGCGGCGGTTATACGTCGCTGCACGGCAATATCCGTAGTGAAGAGTTGATGCAGCGCTGGTGCGAACTGGCCGCTTTCGCGCCGGTCATGCGCACGCATGAGGGCAATCGACCGGACGATAATCTGCAATATGATTCTACGCCGGAACTGCTGCAATGCTTTGCACGCTGGAGTCGCATGCACGCCCATCTTGCCCCTTATGTCCGGGAATTGTGCCGCGAGGCGCAATCCACCGGCCTACCCGCACAGCGCCCGCTGTTTCTGCATCATCCGGACGACCGGTCGCTCTATGATGTGCAGGACCAATATCTTTACGGGGAGGACCTGCTCGTCGCGCCCGTGATCGAAGAAGGCGCGGACGCGCGAAGCGTCGTCTTTCCCGGAAGCACAGCGTGGATTTGCTGCTGGACCGGCGAAGAACATGCGCCCGGCACGCGGCAGGTCTCCGCACCGATTGGCCGGCCGCCGGTATTTTACCGCCGCGAAAGCCAATTTGCCGATCTGTTCGCAGACATGGCCGGGACGCTGGCCGCATGAGCGAGCGAGCCAATATCAAGGACGTGGCCGAGCGGGCGGGTGTGGCGGTGAAGACCGTCAGCCGGGTGCTCAACGACCACCCTTATGTTCGCGACGAAACCCGCGCGAAGGTTGAGCGGGCGATGAAGGAACTGAACTTCCGCCCCAGTGTGGCCGCGCGGATCTTGTCCGGTGCGAAATCGAACCAGATCGCGCTGATCTACGACAATCACAGTCCCTATTATATGTTTCAGATCCAGTCCGGATGCTGGAATTTCTGCAAGGAAAACGGCATCCGTCTGCTCGCCCAGCCGGTGGACGTGGACGATCCGGCAGTGGGTCAGCAGGTGCGCGGGCTGATCACCGAAACGCAGGTCGACGGCATCGTGCTTTCGTCTCCGGTAACGGACTGCGAGGCGGTGCTGAACGTGCTCGACAAGCTCGACATTCCATTCGTGCGTATTTCGCCCGGCACCAATCACGCGCTGACCAGCTCGGTCTTCATGGACGATGCGCAGGCAGCGGATGACATCACCACACATCTCATCAATTACGGCCACCGCCGGATCGGCTTCATCAAGGGCCATCCGAACCATATGGCGAGCGAAGACCGGCTGTTCGGCTATCGCCGCGCGTTGGACCGGGCGGGGATCGCCTTCGAACCGAGTCTGATCGAAAATGGCGAGTTCGATGTGGAAAGCGGCATCGCCGCCGGGCGCAAATTGCTGGGTCGCCGCGATCCACCCACCGCTATCTTTGCTTCCAATGACGACATGGCCGCTGGAGTGCTGAGCGTGGCGCATGAGCGCGAGATCAAGGTGCCGGATCAGCTGTCCGTTGCCGGGTTCGACGATACGCCTCTGGCCCGCACCGTCTGGCCGCCGCTGACCAGTATCCATCAGCCGATGGCCGAACTGGCCCGCGCCGCGACCGAAATTCTGATTTCCGGGGGCGATATTACCCATCGGCGCCTTCCGCATGATCTGATCGAGCGCGGCTCCGTCGCGCCGCCTTTTTCAAAGGACCATGAATGACTGACCTGACCCCTCCCGCAGCCGAGCGGCATCTCGGCACCAGCGACATCGCCATCTCTCCCATCGCCTGGGGCATGTGGCGGCTGGCCGATAATGGCCGTAGCGCCGGCGAAGCCGCGCGGCTGGTGCATGCCGCGCTCGACGCCGGTATCACCTTGCTGGATACCGCCGACATTTACGGTTTCGACGGGGAAGGCGGCTTCGGCGACGCCGAGAGCCTGCTCGGCGAGGTGCTTACGGCAGAGCCGGGACTGCGTGGCCGGATGGTGCTCGCCACCAAGGGCGGTATTCGCCCGCCTCTGCCTTATGATCAGTCGCCAGCCTATCTGGCCGAGGCGATCGATGCCTCGCTGCGCCGCCTGAAGGTGGAGACGATCGATCTGTATCAGATCCATCGCCCCGATATTCTCGCACATCCCCAGGAAGTCGCCCGCGCGCTGGAGGATGCCGTGGCCTCCGGCAAGATCCGTGCGCTGGGCGTGTCCAATTTCACGCAAAGCCAGATCGAGGCGCTGGTCCATTTTCTGGATCCGCCGCTCGTGACCACGCAGCCGGAGATCAGCCCGCTGCGGATCGATTGCTTTGAAAATGGCGAGCTTGATCAGGCGATGCGGCTCGGTTTGACGCCGATGGCCTGGTCACCGCTGGGCGGCGGACGCCTGCTCAATGCTGAGAGTGAGCGCGACAAACAGGTCGTCGCTGCGCTGGATTTGGTCGCGAATGCGCAGGGCGTCAGCCGCGCGGTCGCCGCCTATAGCTGGCTGATGGCGCATCCCGCCGGGATTGTGCCGATCATCGGATCGCAAAGCGCGGAACGGATCGCCGAAGGTGCCGAAGCGCTCGGCGTCCGCTGGACGCGCCAGGATTGGTATGCGGTGCTCGTCGCCGCGAGAGGAGAGGATTTGCCATGACAAGCCAAGACAAGCACCAGTGCGAGATCGCCTGGTTTTCCGCGCTGTGCGATGACGATTATGAATTTCTGGGCGTGCCCGATGCGCAGCTCGCCTCCAGCTGGGAGCATTGCCGCAATCTCGTGCTGCGCGCAGAAGAAGGCGGGTTCGATAATATCCTTCTGCCGTCGGGTTATCAGCTGGGCGTCGACACCACGATCTTCGCGGCTGCGGTCGCGCCCTATCTGGAGCGGATGAAGCTGCTCTGGGCCACGCGCATGGGGGAAGACTGGCCGCCGCAGCTTGCCCGCCGCATCGCCACGCTCGACCGTATTCTGGGCTGGAACGCGGACAAGACCGCGGGCCGCCTGAACGTCAACATCATCTCCTCCGACATGCCGGGGCAGAAGATGGAAAGCGAACCGCGTTACGCCCGCGGCACGGAGATCATGAAGATCGTGCGCACGCTGCTGAACGGCGAGCATCTCGATTTCAAAGGCGAGTTCTACCAGATGGAGCTTGAGCCGCCGCGGATCACCACGCTTTCGGGGAAATGTCCGCCTTTCTATTTCGGCGGACTGAGCCATCCGGCACGCGAATGCGCGGCCGAGGCTTGCGACGTCTACCTGATGTGGCCCGACACCATGGATAAGGTGCGCGAAAACATCGCCGATCTGACCGAGCGCGCGGCGAAATATGGCCGCACCCTCAAATTCGGCTATCGCGCCCATGTCATCGTGCGCGAAACCGAGGAGGAGGCGCGCGCCTATGCCGATCGGCTGCTGTCCAAGCTTGACGATGAGCAGGGCAGGGCGATCCGCGAAAAATCGCTCGATGCCAAGAATTACGGCGTCCAGCGCCAGCAGGAACTGCGCGGCGCGGCGGGTGGCGACGGCTTTGTCGAGGACAATCTCTGGACCGGTATCGGGCGGGCGCGCTCGGGCTGCGGCGCGGCAATTGTGGGCAATCCCGACCAGGTGCTGGCCAAGCTGCGCGCTTATCAGGATGAGGGGATCGAAGCGTTCATCCTGTCGGGCTATCCGCACGCAGCGGAAGCCGACCTGTTCGCGCGCCACGTTCTGCCTGAGATCGAACATGGTCCGTTGAAGTTCTAGGCCGGACCAGTTTCCACGATGCCTGAAGCCGCCCCGCAAACCGCTATCGACGACGAGGACGTCTACGACATCATCGTCGTCGGTGGAGGCATCAACGGATGCGGGATCGCGCGTGACGCCGCCGGGCGCGGCGCGCGGGTGCTGCTGCTCGAAGCGCGGGATCTGGCCAGCGGCACGTCTTCGGCCTCCTCCAAGCTGATCCATGGTGGCCTGCGCTATCTGGAACATCGCGAATTCGGGCTGGTGCGCGAGGCATTGAACGAGCGCGAGAGGCTGTGGGGCATCGCGCCGCACATCATCCGCCCGATGCGCTTCGTCCTGCCGCACGTAAAGGGCCTACGTCCGCGCTGGCTCCTGCGCCTTGGCCTGTTCCTCTATGACCATATCGGCGGGCGCAAGAAGCTTGCCGCGACCGAGACGATTGATCTGCGCGATCACGCCGCAGGCGCACCGCTGAAGGCCGAGTTTTCCGATGCCTTCGTCTATTCGGATTGTTGGGCAGATGACGCACGGCTCGTCGTCCTGAACGCGCGCGATGCTGCCGATCGGGGCGCGGACGTGCGCACGCGGTGCCGCGTCAACGGGTTTCGCCGCGAGGAAGAGCTCTGGCGCGCCGACACCGAACAGGGCAGTTTTCGCGGCCGCATACTCGTCAACGCCGCCGGGCCGGGCGCGCTCGATCTGCTGGCGGCGGGCGGGGTAAACGAAAAGCGCGGCATGCGCCTCGTGCGCGGATCGCACATCGTGGTGCCGAGCCTGTTCGATCACGACTTTTCCTATTTTTTCCAGCTGCCGGACGGGCGCATTTTCTTCGCCATTCCTTATGAGGATGATTTCACGCTGATCGGCACCACCGATGCGGATCACACCGGCACGCTGGATCAGGTCGCCGCGAGCGAGGAGGAGATCGCCTATATCTGCGAGGGTGCGAACCGCTTCTTCGCGCGATCCCTCGCTCCGTCCGATGTCGTGTGGAGCTATGCCGGCGTCCGCCCGTTACTCGACAACAGCGCGGACAAGCCCGAAGCGGCAACGCGCGGCTACAGCCTGGAGCTTTCCACCGAACAGGACGGCGCGCCGCTTCTCAATGTGTTCGGCGGCAAGCTGACCGTTTATCGCCACCTCGCGGAGGACGCCGTCAACCAGCTGGCCGAACGGCTTTCCCTGCCCAACCCCAAGTCCTGGACGGGAACCAAGCCCTTACCGGGCGGTGAGTTCGGGGCTGGAGAAATAGACCGCATTATCGGCGAGCTGGGTGCCCGCTATCCGTTCTTGGATACGTTCACCTGTCGGCGCATGGCACGGGCCTATGGCACCGATGCCTTTACTATCTTAGGGGAGGCGGCAACGCTGCAGGATTGCGGCATCGATTTCGGCCACGGCCTGACCCAGCGCGAGGTAGACCATCTGGTATCGCGGGAATGGGCACGCACGGTCGAAGATATCATCTGGCGGCGCACCAAGCTCGGTCTCCGTCTGACCGACAACGGCCGGGAAAAGCTACAAAACTATCTGGAAGAGCGGAGAGCAGCATGAGCGTTAGAATCGTGGCCATAGGGGGGACGGTGTCCAGTCCCAGCTCGACCGAAATGGCCCTGCGCGCCGCCACCCAGCCTGCAATCGAGGCGGGCGCTCACGTCGATGTCTTCGGCGGGGAATATCTCAGCGATCTGCCTTTTTATCGCGGGCCGGGCCATGCGAAGGACACGGGCCGGGAGATGGTGGAGGCGGTTCGCCAGGCCGACGCCCTGATCCTGGCGGCGCCGGGTTATCACGGCACGGTGTCGGGGCTCGTCAAAAACGCGCTCGATTATCTGGAGGATCTGGCCAAGGATTCGCGGCCCTATCTGCACGGCCGCTCTGTCGGTCTGATCGCCACGGCCTATGGCGACCAGGCATCGATGAGCACGCTGCTCACCATGCGCAGCATCGTGCATGCCCTTCGCGGCTGGCCGACGCCGATGGGTGCCACCGTGCGGACCTATCCCGGCCTGTTTTCCCCGGAAGGCGAGTGCCTGGACGATCGCGCCCGCATGCAGCTGCGATTGGTGGGCGAGCAGTCCTTGAATGGTGCCAAGTCCCTTCAGGGTTTTCCGGAGCAGATGTGATGGGCGATCTTCAAACAGCCCTGGACGCACTGGGCCGCGGAGACATCATCGTCATCACCGGCGACAGACTTCGCGGCGGCGATATCGACTTCTGCACGCCCGCCAGCATGATTACGCCGGACAAGATCAACTTCATGGCCCGCTACGGCCGCGGGCTGATCTGCCTTACGATGACATCGGAGCGCGCCGTCAGTCTCGGCATAGCGCTGATGAATCCGACGGCACACAACCAGACCGGACGCCCGTTCGGAAATTCAATCGAAGCGACCGACGGCATCACGACCGGCATTTCCGCCGCGGACCGCGCGCGCACTGTGGAAATGGCCGTAAAGCCTGGTGCAACCGCCGGCGATCTGGTGAGCCCGGGCCATGTTTTCCCGCTGATCGCCCGAACCGAGGGTACCAGTGTGCGCATGTCTGCTGTGGAAGGCTCCATCGAACTGTGCCGCCTGGCCGGGGTGGGCGATGCAGCAGTGATCTGCTCGATCATGCGGGACGACGGCGAAATGGCGCGACTCAACGATATCGAGGAAATGATCGACGAGCATGGCCTCACGGTCGCGAATATCGGGGACATCACAACCTAGGCCATGATCAGACGAAGGGCGAGGCGCTGCCGCAGCTATTGCTCCAGCGGCCACGCCTCCGCGTCGGCATGCATGGCATCGGCAGAAGTGATGCCGTCACCCATGCGGCGCAGCGTATCGATCAGAAGGCTACTACGATCGCGCATGGCGCTCATCGAACCGTGCACGTCTCCAAAAATCGCTGCCATCGGCTGGTCGTCGATCGGTATGCGAAGCAAGACCGCGCCCATTCAGGAGACAGCCGCGCGTCCGCAAGCCGGGCGGGCGGGGAACGTTCATGCTGTGAGAAGGCTAAGCGGCGCTGACGGGTCGCCGAAAAAATGGTCGGGACGATAGGATTCGAACCTACGACCCCCACACCCCCAGTGTGATGCGCTACCAGACTGCGCTACGTCCCGACCGAGCGGCGGCCTATAGGGCGGACGAAATGCTTGTGCAAGCCTTCCGCGTAGGATCTTGCATTGCCGCCGCGGGTTTTCGATCGGCGTTGCGCGGCGGGGCTTGGAGTGATAATCGCCCGCCCGATCCTATATGCGGCACGCGCGGTCGCCAAAAACCGCTGCCCGCTTATCTTTCCTAAAGGGAAATTCGATGACTTCCATGCTTGTCAACGCCCAGGCCGCTTCCGGCGGTGCCGGTGCGATCATGCAGATCCTGCCGCTCGTTCTGATTTTCATCGTGTTCTACTGGTTCCTGATCCGGCCCCAGCAGAAGCGCGCCAAAGAGCATGCCGCCAAGGTTGCCAGCGTGGTTCGCGGTGATGAAGTGGTTACTGGTGGCGGCCTGATGGGCAGAGTGACCAAGGTGTCCGAAGACCATGTCGAGATCGAACTGGCCAAGGGCATGACGGTGCGCGCGGTGAAGTCCACCTTGGCCGATGTGGTGCCGAAGAACCCGGGCAAGCCGGCGAACGACTGAGTCGCCGCCTTTCCGGTCCCTTCGCGCGCCCACTTCTGATCAGGCCACCCATCCATGCTCGAATTCACCCAACCCAAGCGTATCTTCATCACGCTGCTGCTGATCATAGGCGTCATTCTGGCGCTGCCCAGCCTGCTGCCCGCCAAAACGGTGGCCGCGCTTCCGGACTTTCTGCCCAAGCAGACCATCAATTTCGGGCTCGATCTGGCCGGTGGTAGCCATCTCTTGCTGGAGGCGGACCCCGTGCAGGTGCGCGAGCAGCAGCTGGAGAAGATGGAAGAGAATGTCCGCGCCGCGCTGAAGGATGCAAATGGCGTCGATTATGGTGAAATCTCGCGCACCGGCGGTCAGCTCAGCTTCACCGTGGCGGACCAGAGCCAGGTCGATGCCGCGCGCGAAGCGGTGCAGGGCCTCACCACCGGGGCGGGCCTGACCGGCCAGCGCGACTGGACGATCCGCGTGCTCGACGGAACGCGTTTCGTCATGACGCCGTCCGATGCGGGCATTTCGCGCAATCTGAATGATGCGATGGACACCGCCACCGACGTGATCCGCCGCCGTATCGATGAACTGGGCACGCGCGAGCCCACGATCATCCGGCAGGGCGATGATCGCATCGTCGTGCAGGTGCCGGGGCTCGACAATCCGCAGGCGCTGAAGGACCTGCTCGGCCAGACTGCCAAGCTCGAATTCAAGATGGTGGATTATCAGAACCCGCCGGAAGATACGCAGGTCGGCAAGGCGCGCATTGGCAGCCAGGCCTTCCCGCTGGAAGACGGCAGCGGCTATGTCGCCGTGCGGCGCCTGGGCGGCATTTCGGGCGACAGCCTGACGGGCGCGCAGCAGAGCTATAATCAGGACAACCAGCCCGTCGTCACCATCCAGTTCGACACGACGGGCGGCCGGAAGTTCGCGCAGCTGACGCAGGCCAATGTTGGCAAGCAGTTCGCGATCATCCTGGATAACAAGGTGCTCAGCGCGCCGGTGATCCAGGAACCGATCCTGGGCGGCACGTCGCAAATCTCCGGCAACTTCACGGTGGAGAGCGCCAACAACCTCGCCATCGCGCTGCGCTCCGGCGCGCTGCCGATCGATCTGAAGATTGTGGAGGAACGCACCGTCGGCCCAGATCTGGGTGCTGATTCCATTCGCTCCGGCGGCATTGCCGCAGCGGTTGCGACCTTCGCAGTGCTCGCCTTCATGGCGCTGACCTATGGTCGTTTCGGGCTCTATGCCAACGCCGCGCTGATCATCAACCTGCTGCTGATCCTGGGGATCATGAGCCTGTTCGGCGCCACGTTGACGCTGCCGGGCATCGCCGGCTTCGTCCTCACCGTCGGATCGGCGGTGGACGCAAACGTGCTGATCAACGAGCGCATCCGCGAGGAGCAGCGAAGGGGCCGCCGCGTCATCCAGGCGATCGAGGTGGGCTACCGCGAGGCGAGCCGCGCGATCTTCGACGCGAACCTCACCAACGTCATCGCCGCGGTGCTGCTGTTCCTGTTCGGTAGCGGGCCGATCCGCGGCTTTGCCGTCGTGCTCGTTATCGGCATCGTCACCTCGGTGTTCACCGCCGTCACCGTCACGCGCATGTGGGTCGCCGGCTGGGTCCGCCGCAACCGCCCCACCGAACTGCACATCTGAGGATCGAAACCCATGCGACTGCTGAAACTCGTTCCGGACGATACCAATATCGATTTCATGAAGTGGCGCTACATCGCCACCGGCCTGTCCGTGCTGCTGATGATCATCTCGATCGTCCTGGTGGCGACGCGCGGGCTGAACTTCGGGGTCGATTTCGTGGGCGGCCAGATGATCCGCGTCACCTTCACCGAAACCGCCGAAGCCCCCGTGTCCGAATTGCGCGATACGGTCGGCTCGCTCGGCTATGGATCGCCCTCAATCCAGCGCTTCGGCGCGCCCAACGAAGTCTCGATCCGCATGCGCCTGCCGCAGGAAGCGGAGGGCAAGACGGGCGCGGCCAACGCCATGACCAACGCCATCGTCGGCGCGATCCAGAAGGATTATCCCGGCGCCCGCGTGGACGGCGTGGACAGCGTGTCCGGCAAGGTATCGGACGAATTGTTCCAGAAGGGATCGATCGCGCTGCTTGCCGCGATGGTCGCCATCGCGATCTACATCTGGGTGCGATTCGAATGGCAATTCGGCGTTGGGGGGCTGGCTGCGCTGGCGCATGACGTGACGCTGACCTTCGGGTTCTTCGCGCTCACCCAGCTGGAGTTTGATCTCAACATCATCGCCGCGCTGCTGACCATTATCGGCTATTCGCTGAACGATACCATCGTGGTGTATGACCGTATCCGTGAGAACTTGAAGAAATACCGAAAGATGGAGATCGGGGAGCTGCTAAATCTCTCGGTCAACGAAACGCTGTCGCGCACGGTGATGACCAGCTTGACGATGGTGATCGTGCTGGTCGCGATGCTGCTGCTCGGCCCCGAAACCATCTTCGGCTTCACCGCGGCGATGACGCTGGGCATCGTGGTCGGCACCTACAGCTCCATCTATTGGGGCGCGCCGATCCTGGTGTGGCTGAAGGTCGGCCCGGACAGCTTCGTGCCGGTGGGCGACAAGCCCGGCGCCGTGCCGAAGGACCGCGAGGGATATACCCGCTGATATGGTCGAGATGCGTCAGGAACAGGGCGCGGGGCCGCAGGTCACCGGCTTTTCGGGCACCGGCTTCAAGGTGCGCGATGCCGTCTTCCCGGACGGTGTGATCCTGACTCAGGAAGAGGCGCGCACCTGGACGCCGCCGGCGATCGATGCGCTGGCGGTGGCCGATCTGGGTGATGCGCTGGAGAGCGAACCCAGGCCCGAGTTCCTGCTGCTCGGCACGGGCGTCAAGCTCGTCCAGCCGCCTGCCGCCTTTCGCCGCGCGATGGAAGAGCGCGGCATCGGGATCGAGGCGATGGACAGCCGCGCCGCCGCCCGCACGCTCGCGCTGCTGCGCGCCGAAGAACGCTGGGTGGTCGCGGCGCTGTATCCACTGGGCTGAGGACCGACTGTTTGCCGATGAATCCGTAGCCCTGAGCTTGTCGAAGGGCGCTTCTCGTCGAAGCCAAACGTCCGTCGACCCTTCGACCAGCTCAGGGCTCAGGACTTACGGATACAGAGCAAGCGCCCGCCTGAAAAACCCCTCCAATTCCTCGCCATTCCGGTCCCAGCTGAACCGCTCCACCGTCGCACGCACCGCCGCGCGATCCGGCTTGTCCGCAAGCAACTCGCGCACCGCCGCAGCGATCGCGGCGGGCTCCTGCGCCGTCACGCGGCCCGCCACCGCACTCGACACCAGTTCACGCGCGCCGCCCGCTTCGCTCACCACCACCGGCGTGCCGCAGGCAAGCGCCTCGACCCAGGCATTGGCCAGCCCTTCGCTATCTGATGGTGAGACCAGCACGTCCGCCGCTGAAAGCCATTCAGGCAGATCGTCATGCGGCACCGCCCCGACGAAATGCACCCGGTCCGCCACCCCGCGCGCCTGCGCCAGCGCGCGATAGGCTGCTTCCCGCTCACCCTTGCCGATCAGAAGCAGCGTGACGCCGGGCAGCGCGGCAAGCGCCTCGATCACCAGATCCTGCCGCTTGCGCTCGATCAGCGCACCAAGCGTGGCGATCACCGGCCCGTCGATGCTGAGCCGCGCGCGCAGGCCGGTGCCGTCGACAGGCCGGAAACGCGTCTGATCGCAGCCGGTATAATGCACCGTGATGCCGTCAGAAGGCATGCCGAGCGCGGCCATATCGTCCTTCAGCGCCCCGCACACCGCCAGCAGCCCCGTCGCGCCCCGCGCCGCCTCCAGCACCGCCTCGCGCGATCCCTCGCGCCGGCCCCAATGGTGGATATCGGCGCCGCGCGCCTTCACCGTATAGGGAAGGTGCAAAGCCCCCGCGATCGCCTGCGCCGCGGGGCCGTCGGGATAGAAAAACTCCGCATCGATCAGATCGAACGGACGCTTTGCATTTAGGTCGCGCACCAGCGGCAGCACCGCGCGGGCGATGGCCGCAGGGTTGCGGTCCGGCAAGCCCGGCAGCAGGCGGAAGCGCGGGCGATGCACATACAGATCCCGCCACCGCTCATGCCGCGGCAATCCACGCAATGCCCGGTAACGCGGATGGCGATCGAGCGGGAAGGGCGGGAGGCCGATGGGGTTCACCACCGTCACCTCCATCCCCTCCCGCGCGGCCAGCGCCGCCGTTTGCCGTTCGACGAAGATGCCGAAATTGCGCGCGGCAGCATTCGGGAACAGCGAGGCAAGGGTGAGGATGCGGAGGGTCATAACGTGTTTTCTAAAACCTTCCTCAAGACGCCGTAATCTCGGTTTATGAAGATCAGTTAGCGGGCAACCCCGCTCCCCGTTCGCCCTGAGCTTGTCGAAGGGCCGTACTTCCCGCGATCTCTCTCAGGACTGGAAAAACAGGACGGGGCTTCGACAAGCTCAGCCTGAACGGATCGGATAAAAGCGGCGCTGACCTACAATCCCCGCACCAGCTTCGTCGCCACGCCGATCCATGGCGGATCGGCCACCACCTGTTGTCGCCCGCCTGCGCCAAGCGGGAGCAGGTGCAGCTTGCCGTCTTCGCGGCCGATCAGGCGGCCGAAGAGGAAGCGGCCGGCGGGGCGGGGGAGGAGGACGTCGCGGTTGAGCGCGCGGCCATAAGATTCGGGCGCCAGCGTCTCGATCCAGATTTCATCGCCCGCGCGATAATCGCCGATGCCGGTTTCCACCACCACCGCCTGGGTCGATCCGCCGGGTGCGGGCGGAGCGAGGGTGGCGGTTTGAGTCAGCGCGCGGGCGCCTTCGGCGGTAAGGCGCGCGGCGACGGGAATGTCGGTGCGATCGGGCAGCTCCACCAGTTCGCTGGATTCGACGCCGAGCGCCTCTGCAATCCGGTTGAGCCAGTCCAGCGACAGCGTGCGGGTGCCGGTTTCCAGCCGCCCGATGGTCTGCGCGGTGGTGGGCGGCATACAGGCGCGGGCAACCTCGTCCAGCGTCAGGCCCTTGGCCTTGCGAACCTCACGGATGCGGTGAAGCATAAAAATAATCTCCTGTCCGGTTCCTTTTCCGCTGTCCTACATCGACGGACCCATGGCAAGCCAGAAATAGAACCAAATGGGAGAATATCATGCCGCGGAAACAGCCGAAGCTACATGACGATCCGCGCCCGCTGGCCGAACGCGGCCTGCCGGGCGGGCGGCGGCTTGCTTCCGGTCGCCCCGCTCGCAGCGTGACCGTCAACCAGGCGGAGTCCCCGCTCGCCTGGCTACACGCTCGCGGGCATCTAACCGATCGACAGTTCGATGCGGGTGAAAAGCTGCGCTTCGACTATGAAAGCGCCTCGCTTGGGCCCCGCGTCACGATGGGCTGGAACCCGGAGCCGCGCGGCAAGGGGCGGCGCGGGCCCGCCGATCATCTGGAGCCCGGCGAACGCCAACTGGCCGCCAAGCAGCGCTTCGACGGCGCGCTGGCGGCGCTCGGCGGCGAACTGTCTGACATCGCCTGGCGCGTGGTGTGCGATGGACAGAGCATGGGGCCGGCGGAACGCGGCTTGGGCTGGCCCGCGCGTTCGGGCAAGCTGGTGCTGCGCATCGCGCTCGACCGGTTGGCGACGTTCTACCGGCTGCCGGGGTGAGTATCGACGTCATTGCGAGGAGCGAAGCGACGCGGCAATCCAAGGCCGTTGCGGCGCTGCATACGCTCTGGATTGCTTCGTTGCCCTTCGGGCGCCTCGCAATGACGGCATGCTTGGCGGGAACCGCTCGAAGCGCCCGCGCGCTTGGTTTGCACGAACCACAAACGGAGCATCCCCCCATGAAACTCTATTACTCCCCCGGCGCCTGCAGCCTCGCCAGCCACATCGCCCTCGTCGAAAGCGGTGAGGATTATCAGAAGGAAAAGGTCGATCTTTCCGAACATAAGACCGAAAGCGGCAAGGACTTCTATGAAATCAGCCCGCGCGGTTATGTGCCCGCGATCGAGACCGAGGACGGTTTTCTGACCGAAAATCCGGCGGTGCTGACGCTGCTCGCCGATCGCTTCGGCACCGCGCCGGATGGACGCGCGCGGTACAAGATGCTGGAATGGATCGGCTTCATCGGCACTGAAATCCACGGCGCTTACGGTCCGCTGTTCGGCGGCGCGGAGGGCAGCGAAAAGGAAGCGGCCAAGCAGACCGTCGAAGAGAAGTTCAAGCTGGCCGAGAAACTAATGGACGGCGGCGACTGGCTGGTCGGCGACAAACCGACGCCGGCGGACAATTACCTCTTCGTCACAACGCTTTGGGCGGACAAGTTCGGCGTGAATCTGCCGCGCACCCTGCAGGATTATCGCGCCCGGCACAAGGAACGCCCGGCCGTGCAGCAGGCGATGAAGGAAGAGGGGCTGGCTTGAGGAGAAAAAGCCTCTCTGGACTGTGTGAAGCAGTGTGAAGCTAGCCGTCGAGCGCTTCGGCCTCGGCGGCCAGCTCCAGCCAGTGTTCCTCCGCCGCGTCCTTCTCAGCGCGCTTGGCGTCGAGCGCGTTGGTCAGCCGCTGGAACAGGCCCGGATCGCGCGTGTAGAGGTCCGGATCGGACAGCGCCGTCTCACCGGCCGCGATGTCGGCCTCCATCGTCTCGATCAGCCCGGGCAGCCGGTCGAGGTCGCGTTGGTCCTTGTAGCTGAGCTTGCGCGCCTTGGGCGGCGGCGGAGCAGGCGGCGGCGGGGCGGCCTTGGCGGCGGACGCAGGAGCGGTGCGCGGACGACGCTTCGCCTCCCAGTCGGCATAGCCGCCCGCCACGATGTCGACATGGCCCGATCCGTCGAGGCCGAGCGTGAGGTTCACCGTGCGGTCCAGGAAGTCGCGGTCATGGCTGACGAGCAACACGGTGCCCTCATAGTCGGCGATCACCTCCTGCAGGAGGTCGAGCGTCTCGAGGTCGAGGTCGTTGGTCGGCTCGTCGAGGACGAGGAGGTTGGAGGCGCGGGCGAACTCGCGGGCCAAGAGCAGGCGGCTCTTCTCCCCGCCAGAGAGGATGCCGACCTTGGTCTCGATCACGCCCGGATCGAACAGGAAGTCCTTGAGGTAGCCCTGCACATGCTTGCGAACGCCGCGTACGTCGATCCAGTCGCTGCCGTCGGCCAGCACGTCGCGCACGCGCTTGTCCGGCTGCATCAGGCTGCGCTGCTGATCGATGACGACGCCCGAGAGCGTAGGTGACAGCGTGATCGAGCCCTCATCCGGTTCCAGCTCTCCGGTGAGCAGCTTGATCAGGGTGGTCTTGCCCGCGCCGTTCGATCCGACGATGCCGATCCGGTCGCCGCGCTGTACCCGCAAGCTGAAGTCGCGGATGATGGTCCGGTCCTCGAACCGTTTCGTCACCCCCTCGGCGACGATCACCGACTTGGTGCGGCTGTCATCGGTGGCGATGGCGAGCTTGGCGGGACCGGTCGGCCCCAGCATTGCGGCACGCTGCGCGCGCATCTCGTAGAGCTTCGACAGCCGCCCCTGGTTGCGCTTGCGCCGCGCGGTGACGCCGCGTTCCAGCCAGTGCGCTTCGAGCTTCAGCTTGGCGTCCAGCTTCTCGGCAGCGCGCGCGTCTTCGGCGGCGATCTGCTCCATCCACGCCTCGTAGCCGCCGAAGCCGACGTCCTTGCGCCGCAGAGCCCCGCGGTCGAGCCACAGCGTGGCGCGCGTCAGCCGCGTCAGGAAGGTCCGGTCGTGACTGATGACGAGGAAGGCGCCCTTGAAGCGGTTCAACCAGTCCTCCAGCCACTCGATCGCGGCGAGATCGAGATGGTTGGTGGGCTCGTCGAGCAGCAGCAGATCGGGTTCGCTGCCCAGCGCGCGGCAAAGCGCGGCACGGCGCCGCTCGCCCCCGCTGGCTCTCGCCGCCTCGCGGCCGAGGTCGATGCCGAGCTGGTCGGCGATGGCGAGCACGGCATGCTCGGGCGGGCCGTCGGCCCCGTGGACCGCGAAGTCGAGCAGCGTATCGAACGGGCCGAAGTCCGGGTTCTGCTCCAGGAAGACCACATTGGTGCCCGGCACCACGGTGCGCTTGCCCCGGTCCGCCTCGATCCGATCGTCGAGCAGCTTCAGAAGCGTGGTCTTGCCCGCGCCGTTGCGGCCGATCAGCGCCAGCCGGTCGCGCGGGCCGATGTGGATGTCGAGATCCTGGAACAGCCAGCCGGCGCCTTGCACCAGGCCAAGGCCTTCATAGGAGAGGATAGGAGGTTCGGCCATGTTCGCGGGGAGGTAGGCCGATCCCGGCGGCGCTTCAAGCTGGTCTTCCGCCTTCGGAGCGGCAATAGCGAAGCCCATGACCCCGCGCGAACTGATTGACACCGCGCCCATACCGGGCGGCAATGAGCTGAAACTCTATCGGCGCGGGGGCGATCATATCATCGTGCTCGATCGCAACGAGCTGATGAACAGCCGGATGAGCGGCAGCGAGGAGGCGCTGGCGAGCCTGGCGGCGGAGCGGCTGGCGGGGCGCAAGAGCCAGCGCTGGCTGATCGGCGGTTACGGCATGGGCTTCACGTTGCGCCGGGCGCTCGGGCTTGTGGAACAAGATGCGAAAGTCGACCTGGTCGAACTGGTACCTCAGATCGTCGAGTGGGCGCGCGGGCCGATGGCGGAGTTGACGGGCGCGTGCCTGGACGATACGCGCCTGTCCTTGCGCCTCGGTGATGTCGGCGAAACGATCCGTGGCGCACAGGAATGCTATGATGCAATCCTGCTGGATGTCGACAACGGCCCCGACGGGCTGGTGCGTGCCGGCAATGATGGACTATATGGTGCGGCGGGAATCGCTGCCGCAGGGCGCGCGCTCAAGCCGGGAGGGTTGGTGGCCTATTGGTCCGCCGCGCCGGACACGGCATTCACCAAGCGGTTGAATGCCAGCGGCCTTGCGGTGGAGGAGCAGATGGTACGCGCCAGAAGCAACGGCAAAGGTCCGCGTCACACCATCTGGCTGGCGAGCCGTTCGAAGGCACGGTGACGGCCTGAGCGCGTCCGCGCAGCAAAGTGGCCGCGTATCGTTCAGACTTCTCCCGGAGCTGCTGGTTTAACCGGCGACGCCTTGCCATTGCTGAAGGTAAGCAGCGCCCGGCTGGCCGCGGAAGACTGCGCCGAACGAAGGACATGCGCGTATGATCGATCCTAAACATGTTATGACGGAACTGACGAGGAAGCTGCTTGGCGCGAACCCGGCTGACCCTGAAGAGCAGCGCGTGGTCGATCATATCGAACGCCGCGCCCCCATCAGCCGGGACGTTGGCGACCTGGCCGATGCGCAGGACAGCTTTTGGGATCGCCTGGCCGATTCCGTCGCGCGTATTGGCGGCTCCTGGCCGTTTATCGGCATGTTCTTCCTGTTCCTTCTGGCCTGGACCGGAACGAACAGCTTTCTTCTGGCCAAAGGCAGCGCCTTCGATCCCTATCCGTACATTTTCCTTAACCTCATGCTGTCGATGCTGGCCGCGATCCAGGCACCGATCATCATGATGAGCCAGAACCGGCAGGCCGAAAAGGACCGGATCGCCGCCGCCCATGATTATGAGGTGAACCTTCGATCAGAAATCGAGATCCTGGGCATGCAGGAAAAACTCGATCGCCTGCGCGGCGAGCAGCACGAAAGAATTTTCGAACGCCAGGAGTTGATTCTGAAACAGCTCGAGCGGATCGAAAAGCGGCTGCCGTAACCGAATGTGCGGCCAGCTCAGCCGCTACGACCGGAACATGGAAAAGGTGGTGAGCCCTGCTGGGTTCGAACCAGCGACCTACTGATTAAAAGTCAGTTGCTCTACCGACTGAGCTAAGGGCCCCACCGCCGCGTCCCCTATAAAGTGCGTGGGGCTCGGTCAAGCGGCTTGGGGTGATTGTGGCGCAAGAGCAACTGGCGGACCGACAGGCCAGTAGCCGGATCACGCCATTCAGCCGCGATCTGGGCAGCGGGTTTCAGGACGAAAGAGCGAATGCGGAAGGCCGGATGAGGGATCATGAGCGCAGCGTTCCGGTACGCACCGCCTGACCACATAATGATGTCGAGGTCGATCACGCGCTCACCCCAGCGGCGGCCCCGTCGCCGGCCGAAATACCGCTCGATGGCTTTCAGTTCGGCGAGCAGCCTGGGTGGATCAAGGTCGCAGCGCAGGAGGATCGCCGCGTTGGCGAAACGACGGCGCGAGGGGCCAAGGGGTTCGGTTTCGACGATATCCGACGCGCGCTCCAGCGATCCGAGGCGTTGAAGAGCCAGCATTGCCGCCCGCACGTTGGCGCGTGGATCACCATGCTCGGCGCTCATCCGGTTCGACCCGAGCGCGATGCAATAAAATTCAGCACCTTGAAAATCAGCGGATTGCAGCTGTCGGCTCACTTTCGCTCCTGCGTCGGTTCTGGAGGCTGGCATGGTGGCGGCGTGGGCGGTAGGCAAGTCTGCATGACACGAAACGCACCTGTCGATATCCCGCTCGCCGCGACTGAACCGGACCGCGACTGTCCGCTCTGCCCCCGGCTGGTGGCGCTGCGTGAGGAACTGCGCGCCGAGCACCCGGACTGGTGGAATGCGCCCGTTCCGGCTTGGGGCGATCCTGCCGCATGGCTCGCCATCATTGGCTTGGCACCCGGAAAGCATGGTGCGAATCGAACCGGGAGACCGTTTACGGGCGATTATGCGGGTGACCTTCTGTTCGAGACACTGTCGAAGATGGGACTAGCCCGCGGGAGTTATGGGTCTGCGGCGGATGACGGGTTCGAGTTGGACGGGGCCATCATCATCAATGCGGTGAAATGTCTGCCGCCCCAGAACAAGCCGACTTCCGCGGAAATCAACCAATGCCGGCAATTTCTTTCCCGGCAGGAGGAAGAGCTGCCCAAGGCCCGCATATTCATCGCGCTCGGGCGGATCGCGCATGATAGCTTCGTGCGGCACTGTGGCGGGCGGCTGGCGGATTTTCCCTTTGGTCACAACCGCAGTCATACGCTGCCTGACGGGCGCATCCTGATCGATAGTTATCACTGCTCGCGATACAATACGAATACCGGCCGGCTGACGCCCGAGATGTTCGAGGCGGTCTTCGAGCAGGCGAAGGACTTGCGCAGAACGTAACGCATTGTGCGAAAGCGGGGCGGATCCGTGTGCGGTGCCGGCCTCTGTTTTTGCAGGTGAAACGACTAAGCTACTGAATCTTCACGATAGCGTCTGTTTCTTGGGCGAAGAAGCCGTGACAGTAATGAAACAATTCGACGCTTTTCGCTTGCAACTGGCCGACCACATAGCGAAGTTGCGCGCCGATCGAGCGGCGCATGCCGCGATCAACTAGGGAGATTAAAATGCGTAAATTGGTTCTGGCCACCGCTCTGCTGAGCTCGGCCACGTTGATCACTGCTTGCCAGAGCAAGGAAGCTGATGCCGTCGAAGACAACGCCGAGGCACAGGCCGACGCGATCGACGAGCAGGCCGACATGGCGACCAACGAAGTCACCGAAGATGCGCTCGAGAACAAGGCCGACAAGGTCGAGGAAATGGGCGAAGAAAAAGCGAACGCCATGGATGACAACGGCGAAATCGCTCCCAGCGAAACCGGCGTTGGCGACACGCAGAACTAAGCTGCAAAGCCAGTTTGAAGAGCGGCCTCGGAGCGATCCGGGGCCGTTTTTCTTTGGGCATCGCTCCGGGAAGCCGCGTCTGGCCGGGTTGATCGTCCTTCCGGCGCCTCAGCGATCCTCACTAAGGCGGCCGTAGAGATCGGGGCGGCGATCACGGAAGAAGCCCATGCCAGCGCGGTGCTTGGCGGCCAGCGCGAGATCGACCGTGCTCACCAGGACGCCGGTTTCCCCGCCATCGAAGCGCTCTACCAGTTCGCCCCACTCATCCGTTATGAAGCTGTGGCCGTAGAAGGCTTGCCCGTCTTCCACGCCGATCCGGTTGGCGGCAATTACCGGCATGCAGTTGGAAACCGAATGACCCTGCATAGCACGCCGCCACATATGGCGCGTGTCCAGCGTGGCGTCATAAGGTTCCGAGCCGATGGCGGTGGGATAGAACAACAGCTGCGCGCCCATCAGCGCCATCGCCCGCGCGCATTCGGGATACCATTGGTCCCAACAGATGCCGACGCCGATGCGCGTCCCGTACAGGTCCCACGTCTTGAAGCCGGTGTTGCCGGGGCGGAAATAGTATTTTTCCTCATAACCGGGACCGTCCGGGATGTGCGACTTGCGGTAGACGCCCATCAGTTCGCCCTCCGGGCCGATCATGGCGAGGCTGTTATAATATTGCTGCCCGTCTTGTTCGAAAAAGCTGGTCGGGATCGCCACCTTGAGCGAGGCCGCCAGTTTCTGCATCGCGAGCACGCAAGGATGCTCGTAAACGGGGCGGGCGGTGGCAAAGAGCGCCTCTTCTTCCACCTTGCAGAAATAGGGCCCTTCGAACAGTTCGGGCGGCAGGATCACCTGCGCGCCGCGGCCCGCGGCCTCTTCCACCAGATCGGAAACGGCGCCGATATTGGTTTCGATATCGGCATTCAGGGCGAGTTGCAGGGCGGCGACGGTCAGCTTGGTCATGGGCGCCTTATTTGCCGCCCTTCAGCGCGAAGTCCACACTCACCGTCACCGTGCTCGTCGTCGTACCAGGCTGCAACGCCACCGATGCCTGCTCGGCAACCGGTGAGGCAGGGCGCACAATCGGCGGCGGTGCATAGGGCACCGGCCCGTCCTGCAGCGCGCTGTCGCGGATCGCGAGCACCCGTGAGATCTTGAGGCCCGCCGCACCGGCATAAGCCTCCGCCCGCGCCCGCGCTGCCTTGTACGCGTTGGTATAGGCGCTCATGCTTGCCGCCTCTGGATCGGACAGGCGCAAATCAGGACCGGACAGTAGGTTCGCCCCTGCACCAGTGGCTGCCGTTACCACTCGGGCGGCCCGGGCAATATCGCGCACGCGTACTTCTACGCTGTTATTCGCTTCATATTGCCCCTCCTGCTTGCCGTAACCGATGCGGTTTACGCTGATCGTCTGCGTCCGCAGGTCCTTGTCCGCCACACCCTGAGCCTTCAGCGCGGCGATCAGCTTCCCCATGCCCTCCGCATTGGCTTGATTCGCGGCGGCGGCGCTGGGGCGGATCGTCTGGATGCCTGCGGTGAAGCGCGCTTCGTCCGGCTGGTTTTCGGCGCGGCCGGTAGCCGAGACGGTCAGCAGCGTTTCGTCATGGTCTACACCGCGTGCATCGGGCACGCGCTCCGCGCAGGCCGATAGGCTGCCAAGCAGCGCAATCGCGGCGAGGGGTGCCAGCTTCCCACATTCCCGAGTGACCAAAGATTGAGATATTCGCCGCCGCGCTACTGCGAGGACCTGAACCGGGCGGTGCGAGTCGAAAGCTTTGGAAAATTTCATGACCGACCCGATCCTCAGGAACGCAGCGCAGAACGCACGCAGCAGTTCAGCATGATACACGGTTTCATTGTCGTCAATCCGCGTCGCTCAACCGGATCCTCAGCGCAAAACTCGCCTTCAGCTTTTCCTCTTCGGCCACGGACCCATTCTGCTGCAAAAACGTTACACTCGCGTCATCATCAATAGGGGCGCCTATGCGCAACCTAATTTCTCTTGCATCGTCCGGCTTCACCGCCACCGTCTCTAAGCGCGGAGCGGAGTTGCAGTCGCTGGTCGATGGGGAGGGGCGGGATCTCCTGTGGCATGGAGATCCTCGTTACTGGAAAGGCAGAGCGCCGATCTTGTTCCCGGTAATCGGGACGCTCCACAATGGTGGTTATCGGTTGGACGGTCGGCATTATGACATGCCGAAACATGGATTCGCGCGCGACAGGCTGTTTGAGGTTGCACAGCACCAGCCCGGTGCCGCCACCTTTACCTTGCGTGACGATTCAGAAACCCGCGCACTCTATCCGTTCGCCTTCGTGCTGGAAGTACATTTCGTCCTTCAAGATTCGGAGCTGTCGATTACCGCAACGGTGAGAAATACGGGAGAGGATGCCATGCCCTTCTCCTTCGGTTTTCACCCTGCTTTTCGCTGGCCGCTGCCTTTCAATGCGCCGCGCAGTGCCCACCGGATCCGTTTCGGAAAGGGGGAGATTGTCCCGTTGCGCCGCATCGATGCGGAAGGTTTTCTGCGTCCCGAAGCTCTGCCAACCCCTATCGCTGATAATATCTTGGCCCCGGATGATCGCCAGTTTGAAGAGGATGCGATGATCTTCAGCGGCATCGAAAGCCGCTTTGTACGCTATGGCGCGCCGGGCCAGCCTGCGCTGGATATAGCCTTTCCGGACATGGATGTTCTCGGCATCTGGACAAAACCGGGTGCGCCGTTCCTGTGTATCGAGCCTTGGTCCGGAATTTCCGAGCCGCAGAATTGGGAAGGTGATTTCCGAGAGAAGCCGGCCAGCCGGTTGCTCGCGCCGGGAGAGGATCGCCGTTTTACAATGAGCATTGCCCAGCAGGACGATTTCGACGCCGACTGAACGTCAGGCGTCTGTAGCGTCGACCCGGTTCGGCAGAAAGCAAGATCGTTCAGGCCGCGGCAGGCAGCCAGATCGCTGGTTTTCGGGTTTGACGGTCTGATAGATTGAAACGCGGTCGCGACCCTGCTTCTTGCTGCGATAAAGAGCATCATCGGCCTCGGCCAGCACCTGCTGGACACTGGTTCCACTCCTAATTGGCGCGATGCCAAAGCTGGCGCTGACAGCGCCTGCTTCGGGCAGGTCGGAGCGAATAGCGATCCGGAATGCCATTCGCGCTGCCTCGGCGGAATGCAGGGCATCGCCCATGGTAGCGCCGGGCAAAAGCAGTGCAAATTCCTCTCCACCAATGCGGGCGGCAGGGCCGCGCTGGCTGGCCAGGATTTGCGAGAGACGACAAATGACCCTGTCTCCGACTGGGTGCCCGAAATTGTCGTTGATCGATTTGAAATGATCGATGTCGCACAGGATAAGTGCGCCGTCCTGGCACGCTTCCAAATGTTCATTGAAGGCAACGCGATTGAGCAAGCCGGTAAGGTCGTCGCGCTCGGCGCGGCTGCGATAACTGGATACCATTCCGCCGACCACTTTGGCGATCAGCAGCGCAACGGATATCGGGCCGAGGATCGCCCAGGCGGTCAGCATATCGCTCAGAAGCGCATCCTGCGTGGCCGTAGAGAAGTGGGAATGTCCGCCGAGGATCGGTGACAGGATCGGGACGCGCAGCAAGAGCATCAGCGCGACACAGATTTGTGTGACCACGATCGCGCCGTCGAGAAACGAGCTGCGCCGCTGCGCGATGCAGCGCGCTCCGTCGCACACTGTGATCACCGCCGCAATCTGAAAGGGCAGGGTCTGCCAGAAGGCGTCGGCCCCGGCTGCCAACATTGCCAGCGACAGGCCGATCAATGCGGCAATCGCGCCGTTCAACCACCTGCTCGACAGCCCGGCGTTCACCGTCGCACGCAGAGCCTGGGCGAAACACCAATGCGCAATCGGTACGGTAAAGGTGATTATGGCGACGATGACGGCGCCATAATCAATAATTTTCATCGCCTGCATTTCAGCGGCGCCGATCACCAGCGACGCGGCCAACCAAGCCAAGGCCCAGCGACCCCGCATCACGGCGAAGCATATGCAGGCGAGCACCGCGAGCGCGGCAATCAGCGCCGTCATGACATCGAAGAAACTAACCGTCAGGGCCAAGGGCCGCTCCCCATGAAACAGGCCCTCGGAGCTAACCCTGATTGGTTAATATGATTTTATCGTGGGCGTCAGGGCCGCTTGCGGAAGAGCAAAGTCATGCGATCGCTTTCGCCGATCCCTTCATATTTCGCGCGATCCTGATCCTTCAGGGCGAGGCTAGGGGGCAGCGTCCAGACGCCGTTTTCCCAGTCCGCGCTATCCGCGGGATTGGCATTGGCCTCGCTCTTGCCGACCAGTTCGAAGCCTTGCGACTGGACGAAATCGATCACGTCCTGTTCGCGCAGATAGCCCTTGGTGCCGTTCGCATAGTCTGCGCTGGCATCGGGTTTGGCACGGTGCTGGACGATGCCGAGCATGCCGCCCGGCTTCAGCACGCGGCGCCATTCGGCGAGTTCGCGGTCGGCGACGCCCCAACGCATCAGATTGTGCATCATGCGGATGACGAGAACGCGGTCCACCGTATCGTCGAGGCTTTCGGGCAGATCGCCGCCGACATAGGACGGGATACCTTGGGCGGAGAGGCCGGTGCGCTCCGCCAGTTTGCCCGGGAAAGCAGCGGCGCCCGCAGCGGCGTTCTTCCGATAGCCCTCCGGCACGCCATCGGCATCGGGAAGCTGCACTGCGATAAAGCGGCCCTTTTCCGCCAAATAGGGCGCCAGGATGTCGCTGTACCAGCCGCCGCCCGGGGCGTATTCCACCACGGTCATGTCGGGTTCGACATCGAAAAAGGCTAGCGTTTCAGCCGGGTGGCGATAGACGTCGCGCGCGCTGTCCTTGCTCCGCCATTCGCCGCGCAGTACCTGATCGAGCTGATCGCGCGCTTCGGCGGACATGGTGGGGGTGACGGCGTCCTGCGCCTGCGCCCCGGCTAGCGGGATGGCGGCGAGCGCCGCGGCGATGATCCAGTTCTTCATGGGCTTTCCTCTCAACTGTCCTTTTCCGCCCGTGGCTATAGCGCGGGAACTTGCTGGCTGCAGCAGTGAAAGGAGCCGCCGCCGCGAATGACGCCCTGTGCGTCCACGCCGACGGCTTCGCGGTCCGGAAACAGCGCGCCGATCGCGCGGACCGCGGCATCGTCATTGGGGCGGCCATAGGTGGGGACGACCACGGCGGCATTGCCGATGTAGAAGTTCATGTAACTGGCAGGCACGATCTCCCCGTCGTGTTCGAACCGGCCGGGCGAGGGCAGGGTGGTCACCTCCACGCCGAAGGCGCGGGCGCGGCGGGCGGCATCGGCATAAACGTCCCGGTTGGGATCGGAGCTGCCCGCGGGCTCGGGAATGGCGAGCACGCCAGGCGCCACGAAGCGCGCGAGATTGTCGACATGCCCGTCGGTATGATCGTTCATGAGGCCCTGGCCGAGCCAGAGGAGGCGATCGATGCCGAGGTCGCTCGCCAGCCAGCGCTCGATATCCTCCTGCAGCACACCGGAATTGCGGTTGGGGTGGAGGAGGCACTGCGCGGTGGTGACGGCAAGGCCGGTGCCGTCGCCGTCGATGGCGCCGCCTTCGAGGATCCAGTCGTTCGCGTCGAACGGAAGGCCGGCGCGTTCGCTGAGCGTTTCGGGCACGATCTCGTCGCCCGCCATCACATATTTGCCGCCCCAGCCGTTGAAGCCGAAGCCGCGCGCGCGAAGGCTCGTGCCGTCGCTCACCACGATCGGCCCGGTATCGCGCAGCCAGATATCGCCGAAGGGGATGACGGAGACGTTCACGCCCGGGCCGACGAGCTTTTGCGCGGTTTCGGCATCGGCATCGCTGCGCGCGATCAGCTCCACCCGCTCGCCCTTGCCGCCCGCATGGACGGCATCGGCAAAGGCCGCGACGTTTCTCTGCGCTTCCGCCAGCTCTGCGGGCCATTCTTCGGGATTGCCGGGAAAGCCGATCCAGACGGCGTCATGCGGGGCCCATTCGGCGGGGGGGAGGAAGGTGGAGGTCATAGTCAGATTGGGTCTCTACTTACTGTTCGCACGCCCGAACGGCGCCGAGGGTCGTTATTTTCGCTGGTCCGCCGTCTCGTCGCGGGTGGCGCGGAATTCGTCTCCCGGAACCCAGTTCGGCCAGTCGCTCGTCATCGCCAGTTCGCGGCCGATGCGGTAATAGAGGCGCAGGTCCGCCATCACGCCCGCCCAGTTCCAGTTGGGATTATATTCGTCCTTGGGCCCATGATAGCGGTTTTCGACATAATCGGTGGCCGCCGCCGCGCCGGCTGCGCGGCCGCCGTTCACTAGATCCTCGCCGCCCTCGAAATAGACCATCGGCACGCCTTTTTTGGCGAGGCTGAAATGGTCCGATCGGTAGTAATAGCCCTTCTCCGGCGTCGGCTCCGCTTCGGGCGTGCGGCCCTCGGCCTGCGCGGCGGCGTTCAGATAGCGATCGAGATCGCTCTTGCCCATGCCGATAACTGTGAGGTTTTTCGCCGGGCCAGCCATGGAGAAGGCGTCCATGTTTACGCCGCCCACTGTCTTCGCCAGCGGATAGATCGGGTGATCGGCATAATATTGCGAACCGAGCAGGCCCGATTCCTCGGCGGTGACGGCCAGAAAGACGATCGAGCGGTCCGGGTGACCGGCCTTCGCCTGCGCCTCGGCCAGCGCGACCAGCGCGGCGGTGCCGGTGGCGTTGTCGACCGCGCCATTGCAGATATCGTCGCCATCGGGTGCGGGCTTGCAGATGCCGAGATGATCCCAGTGCGCGGTGTAGAGCACATATTCGTCGGGCCGCGTGGCACCGGGCAGGATGCCGACGATGTTGTTGGACAGGGTGCGCTCGATATCGTTCTCGAACGACAGCGAAGCGCGTTCTCCCAGCGGCACCGCCTGGAAGCCCTTTTGCCGTGCGGCCTGCATCATCTGCCCCAGATCCTTGCCCGCATTGGCAAAGATTTTTTCAGCCGCCGCTTTCTGGATCCAGCCGTTCACCTTGGTCTGGTCTGCCCCGCCATCGTCCGACTGGGCGAGATATTGCGGGCCCGTCCAGCTGGATTCCACCACGTTCCAGCCATAGGCCGCGGGCGCGGTATCGTGGATGATCAGCGCCGCCGCCGCACCCTGATGCGCCGCCTCTTCGAACTTGTAGGTCCAGCGGCCATAATAGGTCATCGCCCGCCCGCCGAAGGGGCCGTCCAGGCTCTCCGTGCCGAAATCCGCATCGTTGATGAGGATCACCGCCGTCTTGCCGGTCATGTCGATCCCGGCATAATCATTCCAGCCGCGCTCCGGCGCGTTGATGCCATATCCGACGAACACCAGCTCGCTATCGTTCAGATCGATCTGCGGCTTCTCCCGATAGGTGACGGCCACGAAATCGCTGCCCTGTTGGAAGCTGAGCGGCTGCTTGCCGCCGGTAACGGTGAGCGGGGAGAACTGCTTGGCGGCGATCTCCACCAGCGGCACTTCCTGAAACCAGCTGCCATCGTTGCCCGGCTGCAGACCGGCTTGCCGGAAGCGCTTCACCAGCAGCGCCTTGGTCTTTTCTTCGCCGATCGTGCCCGGCGCGCGGCCCTGATATTCATCCGAGGATAGCTCGCGCGTCACATCCTTCATCGTCTGTTCGGACAGTTGCGGCGGCGCAATGGTGCCTGCATCCGCAACCTCCATATCGCCGCCCATCGGGGTGCGGCCGGTAAGCTGATCGAGGCTGGCGGTGGCGGCATCGGGCACATGGGTGCAGGCGGCAAGCGTCGTGACGGCGGCGGCGGCAAGCAGATGGGCTTTCATGAATTTCCTCTCAGGAGCGATAGCGCTTTGCGCCCAATCTGGCAGAGGGCGGGAAGGGGAGCAAGGCGCGCGCGCCGGGCTTAAGTCGTTCGGCACACCGCCGCACGCCGCCGCGCATCTGCTCAAACGAAAAAGGGCGGCCCAAGCGGACCGCCCTTTGTAATCTCGGTGTGGAGCTGATCAGCGCGAGTAGAACTCGACGACCAGGTTCGGTTCCATCTTCACGGGGTAGGGCACCTCGTCCAGCGTGGGGACGCGAACGAAGCTGACCTTGTCGTTGCCGCTGGCCGAAACATAGTCCGGCACGTCGCGCTCGGCGAGGCCCTGCGCTTCGATGACCAGTGCCATTTCCTTGGCCTTGTCACCCAGGCTGATCTCGTCACCGACGGCGATCTGACGGCTGGCGATGTTGCACTTCACGCCATTCACGCGGATGTGGCCGTGGCTAACGAGCTGACGGGCGGCGAAGATGGTGGGGGCGAACTTGGCGCGGTACACCACCATGTCGAGGCGACGCTCGAGCAGGCCGATCAGGTTCTGGCCGGTATCGCCCTTCATGTTGCTCGCATCGGTATAGGCGCGCTTGAACTGCTTCTCGGTCACGTCGCCATAATAGCCCTTGAGCTTCTGCTTGGCGCGCAGCTGGATGCCGAAGTCGCTCAGCTTGCCCTTGCGGCGCTGACCGTGCTGGCCGGGGCCATATTCGCGGCGGTTGACCGGGGACTTCGGACGGCCCCAGATGTTCTCGCCCATACGGCGATCGAGTTTATACTTCGAAGATTTGCGCTTCGACATAATGCATCTCCAATATGCTTTGACGTTGGTCCCGGTATCGCACCGCCCTGCCAGAAACAGAGCGCGGCCGCCGCTTCACCGGGGTGCGGAGCCCATTGCGAAGGCGCGCGGATAAAGCGCGCGCGCACAGAAGTCAACGGCAGGCCTGAACGAGATGCAGTTCGATATGGCGTGTCAGGGCGTAGGATAGACTTCGGTGCGATATTGGAGCCTGGGGTAATCCCGAACGCTGGGCCCAGTTTCGTCCATGTTTTGATCGACAGCCTTCCATTCATCACGGGTGAGGCAAATCCGAATAGCCGATTTCCCGAAGCGTCGATGCTTCGGCCGCCCCTGGTAACACAGCGCCTCGACGTCGGAGCTCTCATTGATGATGGCCGCTCTCGCCGCGGGCGAAACAACAAGACGATAATCTGAACCTTCTTCGATTGCGTCAGGCGTAGCGGGCATTTGGACCATTCCTGCACCTGCGAGCAAAATAAGCGACATTAGCATGAGCATCATCCTCCTAGTACCAGGAAGACAGTACGTATTCGGGCTATGAAGGTCAATTTACTTGCTCCGCTCTCCCTCGACATCGCCTGCTGCGATGCTAGAGGAATGCCCATGACCTTGACCGAATTAACGATCGATCCTGCGGACTGCACCACCATGGTGGAGGTACGCGAAGGCGTGGATGCGGTGGACCGCGCGCTGGTGGACCTGCTCGTCCGGCGCTTCGGTTATATGGATGCCGCGGCTCGCATCAAGCCGGAGCGCGGCGCGGTACGAGACGAACCGCGCAAGGCGGCGGTCATCGACGCGGCAGCGGAGCGTGCGGCGGCTGCGGGTTTGCCTGAAGACGTGATCCGCGCGCTGTGGGATCAACTGGTCGAAAGCTCGATCGCTTATGAATTGAAGCGTTTCGACGCGCGTTAGTCGCTCTCGATCGGGCGGCGCTCCAGCCTGCTGAGCACGCCGCGCATGGAGCGTACCTGGCCGCTGTTCCAGCACGGCTGAGTCAGCAACGTGCGTAGCATGCGCCGCGTGGCGGGCGCGCGGTCGATCGGCTGGAAATAGCCGCGTTCCTCCAGTAAACCGTCGAGATGGGCGATCAGGCCTTCTAGTTCCTCCTGCGGGGCAGGGGGCTCATCCTCCACGCGCGTGGGCTGCGCCAGCGACGCGTCGTGCTTGGACCATTCATAGGCCGTCAGGATCACCGCCTGCGCCAAATTGAGCGATCCGAACTCCGGATTGATCGGCACCGTCACGATCGCGCGGGCGAGCGCAAGATCCTCGGTCTCCAGGCCGGAACGTTCGGGGCCGAACAGGATCGCGCTGCCGCCGCTGGCACCAATCCATTCCTTCGCCGCCGCCTCGGGCGTCAGCACGGGCTTGGTGACGCCGCGCTTGCGCACAGTGGTAGCGTAGACATGCGCGCAGTCGCCTACCGCTTCGGCCACCGTGTCGAAGACTTGCGCGCGTTCCAGCACCACATCGGCCCCGCTCGCCGCCGGGCCGGCGGACGGGTTCGGCCAGCCGTCGCGCGGCGCGACCAGCCGCATGTCGGTAAGGCCGAAATTCAGCATGGCCCGCGCCGCCTTGCCGATATTCTCGCCCAGCTGTGGGCGGACGAGAACGATGGCAGGCGGCGCTGGGCGGTTCGGGCGAGGCGTATCGGTCATTCGCGCGCTATGGCGCAAAGCTGCCGATCAACCAACAACCATTGCGGCGGGCGTCACAGCTGCCCGCGGATCGCGCCGTTGGGATAGTCCGCGGTGTGCACATTGACATAGTACATGGACGGATCGGCGATGATCGATGCCGCCACAGCCTTGTCCACCTTTAGGCACCCGCTTGAGGCGCCATTGGTGGGCGCATCGAGCGTCAGCACGGGCGGGCCTGAAACACCGCGTGCGCCCTTGTGGATATGCGCAGCCGTTGGGCGGCTGATGTTCTGAACGGTCAGATCGTAGCAGACCTGGTTCAGCGTCGCGTCCGCCGTCACCTTCGCGGTGCCGGTGCCGTCCGGATCGCCGGGGCCGGGCACCTCCTGCTGGCCGACGAGCGCGGTGTTGTAGCTCTCGCCCACCGTATCGGCCAGCGTGGCGCAGCCGCCAAGGGCTGTCGCCGCGCCCAGGATGCCGAGCGCCAGGGCGCCCTTTGTCGTGATCGTCATCTTGCTATCTCCCGCTTGGGTGGCCCGCAAAGGGGCCGGTGGTTACGGATCGGCAACGGCCCGCCCGCACCACCGGTTCCCGCGCGCCGCTCAGGCGTCTTCGGGCACGCCCACTGCAAAGCCGTTCAGCGTCATCGAGACCATGCAGTAGAGCCCGACGAGATAGACCATCTCGTTCGCTCCATGCTGGCCGAACAGGTTCACCGCCTGGTCCCAGGCCGGGCGGGGCAGGGTGCCGCCGTTCACCAGCGCGAAGGCAACGTCGTATCCCGCGCTTTCCTCCTTGCTGAGATCGCCGGGCTTGATGCCGCTGCACAGGCTGGCGAGCCGCGCGTCCTCCATGCCCACCTTTTCGGCGACGGCGATGTGGGCATAGAGCTCATACGCCGCATCGAAATGCGCGCCGACCACCAGAATGACGACCTGCCGCACCGGTTCCGGCAGGCTGGCCTCCGCCGTCATCGCCTCGGTCAGGTCCCAGATCGCGCGGCCGATGCGCGGTTCGTGCAGCCAGGGGTTCCACGGGCCGATCAGCGCGCCCTCGTTCGGCCCGTCCTGCACCATCGTCTGGAAGGCGGCGAAGTCACTGGAGATGCCCTTCTTCATGTCCTCATAGAGCGGCTTCTGCTCCTCGCTGAGCTGGGCCGGGGGGATGAGGGGAAGGCGTACATTGGTGTCGGTCATGGGGAGAGGCTCCTTTGGGTGGATGCCCGTCTTCAACGCGTGGGCTACCCGGACGGCTCCCGCCCGCTTCACACGGCTTCACACTGTCCAGAGGCGCTTTTTCATGAGGCCCATCCCCGCCCGCCTCGGCCCCGTCCAGCCCGAAGGCGGCGCGGCGCTGCGCCTCGGCCCGCGCGAGGCGCTCGTCCGCCGCCTCCTCGTCGCCGATCGCTTCCAGCTCTTCCTCGCTTAAAGAACGGCTGTAATCCTCATCGCCGTAACAGCCCTGTTCATAGCCGTCGAAGTCCGGCGGCGGGGGATAGTCGGTCCACCATTCCCCGTCCTGCTCCCAAATCAAATGCGGGTCCTCTTCCTCGGCAGCCGCGCCAACGCCACTCCCTGCCGCAACCCCGGCCCCGGCGGAGCGCGCGTCCGCCTCGGGCGCCTCCAGCAGCGCGCCCGCATCCTCGCCCGCGCCAATCGCATGCAGCAGATCGTCGAACCGCTCCGCACCCAGCGCCGCCGCCCGGCTTTCCGCGCGCTTGTCGAGCCGGCCGAGCAGCGCCAGCAACAGCCGCCCGTCGAACCGCGTGCGCGTGTCTACCACCTCGCCATGATAGGAAAGCTGTTCGACGATGCCGTTCAGCGCCTTGTCCTGCAGCACGTCCTCGGCCAGCTCGCGCGCCTGCACCAGCGCCCCTTCCCAGGCGAGCGCGAACGCCCGGTCCCGCCGCCGAAGCTGATACGCCCCCTCCCGGCTCATCGAGACGAAGGCGGCCGCATTGCGCACATTCCCGCACCGCGCGAGCGCCTCCAGAAACATCCGCTTCGATTGCGGCGTCCACCCCGTCAGCCGCATCTCGCGGGGGGTTCGGTCCAAAGTGGTACTTTGGCCCGGTTGGGTAGCGGGGAGCGGGTGGAGCGTCGATCCGGCGCCACCGCGATCCGCCCCAAGCGAACCACCCGGCGGCAGCGCGTCCGAGCCGGCGGCAGCATCGGCGATGACAGGAAATGACGGCATGATTGGTCCTCCGGAAGCTCAGGGGACCGACCATATATTACGGTATTTGGTCTGTAGGACAGAGGAAAATTGTTGGCGGGCGGCCGATGCCCGACTAGTTATTTGGGCATATCAGTTGGGGGGAAAAATGGACAAGACCAATGTGTTGCCGGCAAATTTTTTGTCGGAAGAGAACTCGATGAGGTATAAATCCCTCCTGTCGGTACTTGATGAAATTATCACGCAGGGTGAAACCGATACTACGAAAAAAATTTATGCTGAGGCATTCTATAGTATCACTAATCTCGTCAGAGCCAGATCAGTCGCTTACATCCATAGTTATTTGAGCGCTGTTAAAGGCATACTATCCTTCAATGATAGAGAGGCTTTGATCACCGACGGTCCTGGTGATGGAGGCGTCGATGGATATTTCATCGACCACGAGCAAAAGTATGTCGAGTTTATCCAGTCAAAGTTTGGTGCAAACTCCGATAACTTTGAAGAAAAATCGATCGGATTGGATGATATCGCAAAGATGCATATCGACCGGATTTCCGAAGGTCACCAGACAGACACCTTTGGCCAAGAGTTTAATGGAAAAATAAAGGGACTCATTCGAAATATTTGCAATATAGAGCACTTAGCAGAGTATAGTTTCAAAGTTGTAATTCTTGCAAATGTTAGAGAGCGTCATAGAGAGGCCATAGAGGCTCTGTTCAAGCCATTTGAGGTAAGCATTTTCACCTTCGAGCATGCTTATCAACTAATTGTTCTCCCAACTTTGACGGCTGAGCAGCACTACAGTTCTACGATAACTTTCGAGTTAACCCTCTCGGATATCGCTCAACAAACTGCTCTGCTAAGGACCGTAACTACAGAATTTGGAAATTGTAACATACTGTTAGCGCTCGTGCCTACTGCTCAGGTAGCAAAGCTGGTGGCTAACCAAAAGAATGCAATACTAAGATACAATCCAAGATCTTATTTAGAATACCAGCAGCAACGGACTAACGAGGGCATCCGTGACTCCATCCTCTCAAGCAGGTTCGGAGAGTTCGCGTTACTGAACAACGGTATCACTATGATAGCTCGCTCTAGTTCGTTCACAGACCGCATAGGGAAGGTTGGAAAGGGGAAAATCACTATTTCCTCACCGCAAATTGTGAACGGAGGTCAAACAGCATTCACGCTTGCGCAGATATATAGTTCGATCGAGGAGAAAGAAGTTAACTCCGCTTTTGCCGGAAAGGAGGTCCTACTCAAGGTTATCGATCTAAAAAATATAGACCTTTCGAATCATCATGATCTTATAAAGAAGATATCGGTCGCTACGAACACGCAAACTAGCGTTATTCGAGCAGATCGAGAAGCCGACATGAACATTCAACGCGAGATAATGTCGAGAGTATTTTTGCGAACGGGTCTGCTTTACGAATACAGGACCGGCCAATTTACCGTTCCCGAAAAAGAAGGTCTTATAGACCCGATGCAAATTATCGATAGGGCGCTTTTTAGAAGACTGGCATTGCTAGCGGATGGAAACTTAGCTAAAGCTACGGATAAATCAGTTACGAAAAAGGGAAAAAACCAATTTTCGGAAGTGATCTCGGACTATACCATCGATAGGATTGCGTTGTTGTGGAACTTGATAATTGCGGCCAGCGGGGGGTTTTCCAAATCTGTGATCGCGAATCGACCTGAACTATTTGCAAAATGTCTATTTGGGATAACACTTTGGGATATCAGGAACAAGCCAAAGACAACTGAATCTTGGAAGAGCATCGTTAACGCAGCGCAAGAAGAATGGGCTCATTTTATTGAATGGGCGAAGGGCGGCAACGTTCCCTATTTTAATCTTGAAATGGGTGACGAGGTGGGGAACTACCGCTCAGCTTATTTAGAAAGTCAATGGTTTAAAAGTGGTCGGTTTGAACAGGACGTTAAACGGTACTGGTCGTTTAAGGAAGCAGCATGATCAGACTGAGTAGAGTGGAGTTTAACTGGCGATATTGTTAGATAGTTAATATTTCCACTGGCTGCGCGGGCGCCTGCCGGAGGAGGTGTTCGCGGTTTGCCGAATGGAGTGCGCGTAAAGCTCCATCCGTTGACTATGCTTGGTGCCTGCCTTAGCGTTTCACTTCATGGAACTGGCACAACCTTCCAAGTCGACCATCGCTGGCACTTCCTTTTCCTTGGAACGCTCGGCGCGTGGTGAGCGGCTGCGGATACCGGCGCGGTTGCTGGCTCGGCAGACGGTTCTGACATCGCTGGTTGTGCTTCTCGCTTTGGTGACAGGTTTGATGCAATTGTGGCCGGGCGAGCCGGACGGGCTCGATATGGCTCGGTTCGCGATGTTCATCGTGCCGCTGTCGCTCGGCCTGATCTTCGCGGCGCTATGGCGCATGGGCGGGTCGGTCACGCTGGAGGTGGCGGACGGGCGGCTGCGCGTCACGCGGTGGCTGTTCGGGCTGCACCATGTCACCGATCATGCCGTGGACGCGATTTCCGACATGGCGAGCAAGATCGGCCCCGACGAGGCGGGCGTGCGCGATGTACGCGCGCAAGAAGGCTTCTACTCCCGGCCCGATCAAGGCGCGGTGCAGTTCGAATATCGCGGCAAGACCATCTCCCTCGCGCCCGGCTATGGCGAAGCGGAGGGCGCGGCTATCGTCCACTGGCTGCGCGGGCGGCTGCCGAAGGGGGCGTTCGCGGTTTAGGGGGCGCGCTGCGGGCGGTGATCCGCGCTTGCTTCGCGCGCCGTTCTACTTCCCGAGCATGTGTTCCAGATACGCGCCCGTAAAGCTGCCTTCTTCCGTCGCCACCTGTTCGGGCGTGCCTTCGGCGACCACCTCGCCGCCGTTGACGCCGCCCAGGGGGCCCATGTCGATGATCCAGTCGGCGGTCTTGATGACGTCCAGATTGTGCTCGATCACCACCACGCTGTTGCCCTGTTCCACCAAGCGGTGGAGCACTTCGAGCAGTTTGCGCACATCCTCGAAATGCAGGCCGGTGGTCGGCTCGTCCAGGATATACAGCGTCTGCCCGGTGGAGCGTCGGGCGAGTTCCTTGGCGAGCTTCACGCGCTGCGCCTCGCCGCCCGAAAGCGTGGTCGCCTGCTGGCCCACCTTGATATAGCCCAGGCCCACTTCGTACAGCATCGCCATCCGGTCCCGGATCGGCGGCACGGCCTTGAAGAACTCGACCGCGTCTTCCACCGTCATGTCCAGCACATCGGCGATGGAGTGGCCCTTGAACTTCACCTCCAGCGTTTCGCGGTTGTAGCGTTTGCCGTTGCACACCTCGCATTCGACATAGACGTCCGGCAGGAAGTGCATCTCGATCTTGATGACGCCGTCGCCCTTGCACGCCTCGCACCGGCCGCCCTTGACGTTGAAGCTGAAGCGCCCCGGCGTATAGCCGCGCGCCTTGCTCTCCGGCAGGCCGGCGAACCAATCGCGGATGGTGGTGAACGCGCCGGTATAGGTGGCGGGGTTGGAGCGCGGGGTGCGGCCGATGGGGGACTGATCGATGTCGATCACCTTGTCGCAATACTGCAGACCGGTGACCTTCCGGTGCGGCCCCGCGATCACGCGCGCGCCGTTCAGCGTGCGCGCGGCGGCGGCGTAGAGCGTATCGATCGTGAAGCTGGACTTGCCCGAACCTGAAACGCCGGTAATGCAACAGAAGGTGCCCAGCGGAACGGAGGCGGTGACGTCCTTCAGATTGTTGGCGGTGGCGCCGTGGACGGTGAGTTTTTTCCCGTTGCCCTTGCGGCGCGTCTCCGGGACGGCGATTTCGCGCTTGCCGGTCAGATAATCGGCGGTGAGCGAACCCTTTGCCTTCAGGATCTGCTTCAGCGTCCCCTCGGCCACCACCGCGCCGCCGTGGACGCCGGCGCCGGGGCCCATGTCCACAATATAATCGGCTGCGCGGATCGCGTCCTCGTCATGCTCCACCACGATCACGGTATTGCCGAGATCGCGCAGGCGTTTGAGCGTTTCGAGCAGCCGATCGTTATCGCGCTGGTGCAGGCCGATGCTGGGCTCGTCCAGCACGTAGAGCACGCCGGAAAGGCCGCTGCCGATCTGCGAGGCGAGGCGGATGCGCTGGCTTTCCCCGCCCGACAGCGTGCCGCTGGTGCGGTCCAGGTTCAGATAGTCGAGGCCGACATTGTTGAGGAATCCGAGCCGCTCGACGATCTCCTTCAGGATGGCCTTGGCGATCTGGTTCTGCTGATCGGTCAGATGCTCGGGCAGGCCTTCGAACCATTGCAGTGCGTCGACCACGCTGCGGCGCGTGCTGATCGAGATATCCTCGCCCGCGATCTTCACCGCCAACGGCTCGGGCCGCAGGCGCGCGCCGTGGCAGGTTTCGCAGGGCTGCGCGGTCTGGAACTTCGACAGTTCCTCGCGCATCCAGGCACTTTCGGTCTGGATCAGGCGGCGCTGGAGATTGCCGATCACGCCTTCGAACGGCTTGTCGACGCTGTAGCTCTTGCGCCCGTCCTTGAAGGTGAGCTTCACCTTCTTGCCCTTGGTGCCGTGCAGGATCACCTGCTGCTGTTCATGGCTGAGATCCTGCCAGGGTGTCTCCAGATCGAAATCATAGGCTTTGGCGAGACTGCCGAGCACCTGCATATAATAAGGGCTGGGCGGGTTGGACTTGGCCCAAGGCACCACCGCGCCCTTTTTCAGCGTCAGTAGCTCATTGGGCACCACGAGCTGCGGATCGAACTCCTGCCGCTCGCCCAGCCCGTCGCAGGCCGGGCAGGCACCTTGCGGTGCATTGAAGGAGAACAGCCGCGGCTCGATTTCCGGAATGGTGAAGCCGGAGACGGGGCAGGCAAACTTTTCGGAGAAGACGATGCGGTTATCCGGCACGCCGGCGCCTTTCATCGCACCGCCCTTTGTCTGCGCTGCCTCTGTATCTGCATCCGGGCCCGCGCTTTGCTCTAGAGCCTCCGCCACCGTGCCATCCGCCAGATCGACATAGGCCAGCCCCTCGGCCAGCCTTAGCGCTGTCTCGAAGCTATCCGCCAGCCGCGTTTCCTGCCCCTCGCGCACCACAAGCCGGTCGATCACCACCTCGATGTCGTGCTTGTATTTCTTGTCGAGGCTCGGCGCGTCCTCAATGTCGTAAAATTCGCCGTCCACGCGCACGCGGGTAAAGCCGGCCTTGCGCCACTCGGCCATTTCCTTGCGATATTCGCCCTTGCGCCCGCGCACCACGGGGGCGAGCAAATAGAAGCGGGTGCCATCCTTCAACGCCATCACCCGGTCGACCATCTGGCTGACTGTCTGCGCGGTGATCGGCTCGCCGGTCGCCGGGCTGTAGGGCACACCCACGCGCGCCCAGAGCAGGCGCATATAATCGTAAATCTCGGTTACCGTCGCGACGGTGGAGCGCGGGTTGCGGCTCGTCGTCTTCTGCTCGATCGAGATGGCGGGGGAGAGACCCTCGATATGCTCCACATCCGGCTTCTGCATCATCTCCAGAAACTGGCGCGCATAAGCGGAAAGGCTCTCCACATAGCGCCGCTGCCCTTCGGCATAAATGGTGTCGAACGCCAGGCTGGATTTGCCAGAACCGGACAGGCCGGTGATGACGATCAGGCTGTCGCGCGGAAGATCCACGTCCACGCCCTTGAGGTTATGCTCGCGCGCGCCGCGCACCTGAATTGTGGTAAGTGCCATGGGAGTTGCGTGTTCCGCTTATGTTCGCAAATGTCAACCGGCGGAGCGGGCGCCCGCGCCGATGATGAAGCGCGCAAGATGGGAACGCGTTCCGGTGATCGCTAGGGCGGGGCTGCGCAAGTGGCGAAGCTGGCCGTAGGAGGAACCGGCTAAAGCAGCGGTCCGTTGCAGGCGACATGGCTCGAAATGCATTTACCGCGCTTGCTGTCCTGATCCTCGCCGCCTGTTCGGGTGGCGATGGGGCCGGTGGTTCGGATGGGGCAACGAGCGCTGCGTCTCCGCAGATTCCCGGACCGGTCGCCGCTTCTCCGGATGATCCGGCAAAGCCGGGCGGAGCGGAATTGCCGCCGATGGATCATCGCGTATCTTCGCCCGACACTCCGGTGGCCTTGCCGTCATCCGACAAAAATGACGGCAGCCCGCAAACCGCGGTGACGGTTCCCGAGCGCTTTCGCGGCCTCTATGCGCCCGACCGCAAGGCCTGCGCAGGTGACAACACCTACAATCCCACCTTTCAGAATGTGGAAGTGAAGGCGCACGAGGTTCGCTTTTTCGAAACAGGCGGGCCGGTGACGCATGTAGGGATCGATGGAGATAAGGCCGCCATCACCTTGCAGGAGACAGTCGGCGACCGGGAGGCTGCTCGTGCGATCTTTCTGGCGCTGACGGGGACGGCACCGCACGATATCACTCGGTCCAGGGGCCGGTGCAGACAATGATCCGTTGCGACGCGCCCGATCCGCGCTAGACCGCACTTTTTATCATGACGGGATCGCGATCATGCGGCACGGCCTTCTACTTCTGGCAATTCTGACAGCCTGCCAGCCAGCCGACACCGGGTCCGATCAATCCGCCGATGTCGATACGTCAGGCTCGCCCGATCCGGGTGGGCCGCCGATCGATGAGCCGACGAACGAAGCTGCCGAGGCCGAGCCGGAAGCGCAGCCCGTGCTGCCGGTGCCATTCCTTGGTCGCTGGGCGCATGAGATTGATGATTGCGGCGGCCGGCCGGGCCTGGACCGGATCGTCATCGGCGCATCGGAAATTCAGTTTCCGGATGCCAATGCTGAGCCGCTTTCCGTGCTCCAGCTGAGCGACAATGGCATCATCGTCGATCTGAGGATCACGGCCTGGGGCGGTGCCTCCACGCTGCGGCGGGATCGGCTGGCGGTCGATCCCGACGGCAATTCGATGGTGTATTCGCGCGGCGGCGATGCACGGCGATACGATCGCTGCCCGGTATAATATCTCAGCGTACTGCGCGCATGGCCGGGTCTTTCCAGCTGCCGCTTGCCTGATATTCGGCCTTGATGCGGCTGTCGGGAAGATTCGTGGCGGCAAAGGCCTGTTCGCCGCCACGCGCCTTGGCGGCATCCGAATATTCTGGAGCGGCGAAGCTGCGGGGTTTCAGCGCTTGAGGCTTGAGGGCGCTGCCATTGCCCACGCCTGCCGAAGCAAGGTTGCGGGCCTGGAGTTCGGCTTGTTCCTTGGCGGCGGCAAACTGGCGTTCGTAATCGCGTTGCAGCTCGATAGGATCGGGCAGATCGCTTTCCGGCGTGGGCCGGGGCAGGCGGGCATGCGGACCGGGCAGCGGTTCGCCGCCGACATAGCGGCGCAGGAAGGCGCCCTCGGTGCCGGCCTGGCCGCGGAATCGATAGAAGCGATGCGCGCCGATGGTGCCGATGAAATGCAGGCTCGGCGCCCAATAGGGATGCACCTCGGTGGTGTGATAATGTGTGGCGAGTCCGGCAGGGGCGAAGACCGATCCGTTCAGCGCCTTGGCTGCAACGGCGCGGGCGCGATTCCAGTAGAGCGGCACCCGGCCGCGCGCCATCGATCCGTCGCAGCTATAGCTGAACTGGCAACCGGTCCAGCGCTCTGATCCCTGATAGACGACGCCGCAGACGGTGCCGGGATAGCTGGGATGCCGCACGCGGTTGAGGATGACCTGCGCCACCGCTTCCTGGCCTGCATCGGGTTCCAGCGCCGCTTCATAATAAATCGCGTCCGTCATGCATTGGAGGGCCCGGCTGTAATCGCTGGTGCCCGCCTTGATGGCGAAGGGCTTGGCGGCTCCGGCGGGCAGAACCGGCAGATCGCTTGCGGTGTCTTCGCTCTTGGCCGCGACGGCTTCCTGCCACTGTGCGGCGGAGGGAATGCTGTCCTCATCCATGAAAAAGAAGGCGGAGCCGGGGAAATTGGTTGCTGCCTTTTCCACATCGCCCAGCGGCGGTTGTGCCGGGGCGACCAACGCCTGATCATCCGCGCTCATCTGCGCAAAGCCGGGCACGAAGGCGAGGAGCGAAAAGGCGATGAGCGCGATGATCAACTCGCGTGCGCCGATGGTGGGCTGGCGAGGCCCCACGCCGGCTTTCGTCAGTCTGATTTTCGCTATGCGAATCACGCTTTTCCAACTCACCCAATACTGCTGGATGTTTCTCTAGGCGGCAATTTCGCACCCCGCGCGGGCCATTTTGTTGCTGTGCCAGTGCGGGACGCAGCCGGTGGACCGCGTTAAGATGCCGTCTTCAGGTAGATGCCTTTGATAAAATACCGCTTCCGTCGTCCGCGGCGCTTCAATCTGCGGGCATGGGTCGCTAGGGTCCTGCAAAACGCGCCGAACGGGAAAATTGAAGATGAAGACCAGGTTGTTGATCGCCTTGCCGCTGCTGACGGGCCTGGCAGCATGCAATTTTTCGAGCGAGGACGAGGGCGCGCAGCCTGCCGCCGATGAGCCGACCGCGGCGCAATCCCCCCGTGTTGAGGACAGCATGACCAAGATGGAGGCCGACAATCAGGCGCAGCGTTTCGCCCGTCTGGCGCTCGACTGCGTGAACAAGCAATATCCCAACAAGATCAGCCATGTCCTGAACGGTCCGAATGACGTGCAGTCGCCGCAGCAGCTGCATCCGGCGTTCTTCGGCTGCTATGACTGGCACAGCTCGGTTCACGGTCATTGGCTGCTCGCGCGGCTGTGGGGGCAGGACAAGCTGGGCGCGATGGGGCCGGACGCGGAAGCCGCGCTGGAGCGCAGCCTGACGGCGGAGAATATTCAGGCCGAGGCCAAATATCTGATGGGCGAGGGGCGTAACAGCTTTGAACGGCCCTATGGCATGGCCTGGTTCCTGCAGCTCTATGCCGAGCTTGAGGAGATCGCGGCGCGCGGTGGCCCCAAGGGCGAAAAGGCCGCGCAGCTGGTCCAGAACCTGAAGCCCCTGGAATCCGTCATCCTCAACAAGCTGAAGGACTGGCTGCCGAAGCTGGCCTATCCGATCCGTGAAGGCACGCATAATCAGACCGCGTTCGCCTTCAGCCTGATGCTCGATTACGCGCAGGAGCATGGCGATGCAGGCCTTGCCAAGATGGTCAAGGACAAGGCGATCGAGTTCTACGGCGACGATGAGAATTGCCCGATCGGCTACGAACCCTCAGGCGAGGATTTCCTCTCGCCCTGCCTGGAAGAGGCGGATCTCATGCGCCGCGTGCTGCCGCGCGATAAATATCGCGTATGGCTGACCGCGTTTCTGCCGGGGATCCCGAGCGACGGTTCGACCGACTGGCTGGAAGTGGGCGAGGTGCGCGATCCCACCGACGGGAAGCTGGTGCATCTGGACGGGCTCAACCTCTCGCGCGCCTGGGCGCTGCGCGGCATCGCAAGCGCGCTGCCGCCCGGCGACACGCGCCGTGCGGCCCTGCTGGCGACGGCCAATAAGCATGCCGAGGCCGGCCTGAAGAATGTCAGCGGCAAGAATTATTCTGGCGGCCACTGGCTGGCGAGCTTCGCCACCTATCTCACCACCGGACGCGGCATTCGCGACGGGGCGACCGATGTGGAGAAAACCGGCTCGATCACGCCGGTCGACAAGGCACCGGCCGCGATGCCGAGCGGCAAGCTGGCGCCGGCCGCAAAGGGGAAGGCGCAGTAAGAGGGGCGGGCGCTACCGCCTGCCGGCCGATCGCTTGCGCATCTTTCTGTGATAAAGAAAAGCTATCGCCGGGCGCGCTATGCGTGGGCGCGGGCATGATATAGATTGCAGCCAAAGGCGCGGGGTGACGCGCGAAATAGGGAATGAACGATGACGACGCAGTGGACACCGGACAGCTGGCGCGAGCATGAGGGCATCCAGATGCCCGACTATCGCGACGGCGCAGCGCTCGCTGCGGTCGAAGGCTCGCTGGCCAGCTATCCCCCGCTCGTTTTCACCGGAGAGATCGATGCACTGAAGGCCGATCTGGCGAAGGTGCAGGCAGGCGAGGCGTTCCTGCTGCAGGGCGGCGACTGCGCCGAGAGCTTTGCCGAATTCCACCCGGACAATATCCGCGACAGCTTCCGCGTCATCCTGCAGATGGCGGTGGTGCTCACCTATGCCAGCAAGCTGCCGGTGGTGAAAGTGGGGCGCATGGCGGGCCAATTCGCCAAGCCGCGCTCCGCGCCGACGGAAGTGCAGGGCGATGCCGAGCTGCCGAGCTATCGCGGCGATATCATCAACGCGATCGATTTCGAGCAAGGCGCGCGCGAGCCCGATCCGCAGCGCATGCTATCCGCTTACAGTCAGGCGGCGGCGACGCTCAACCTGCTGCGCGCCTTCGCCGGGGGAGGCTATGCCAATCTCGCCAAGGTGCACCAGTGGACGCTCGACTTCATGGGCCAGGGCAAATGGGCCAAGGCTTATGGCGAAATGGCAGACCGGATCGATGAGGCGCTGGCCTTCATGGCCGCCTGCGGCATCGATCCCGATCGCATTCCGCAGCTGCAATCGACGCCCTTCTACACCAGCCATGAAGCGCTGCTGCTGCCCTATGAGCAGGCGCTGACCCGCGCCGATCAGCGAAGCGGCGCGCATTATGACACCAGCGCGCATTTTCTCTGGATCGGCGACCGGACCCGGTTCGAGGGCTCTGCGCATGTCGAATTCATGCGCGGCCTCTCCAATCCGATCGGCATGAAATGCGGGCCAAGCCTGGAGCCGGACGCGCTCATTCGCCTGCTCGATGTGCTCAATCCGGAGCGTGAAGCGGGGCGCATTACCCTCATCAGCCGGTTCGGTCACGATACGGTGACATCCGGCCTGCCGCCGCTCGTGCGCGCGGTGGAGCGTGAGGGGCATAAGGTGGTGTGGTCCTGCGATCCGATGCACGGCAATGTCGTCAAGAGCCCGAGCGGCCTGAAAACGCGGCCATTCGAACGTATTCTGGGCGAAGTGCGCGGCTTCTTCGACGTCCATCGCGCGGAAGGCACGCATGCCGGCGGCATCCATATCGAGATGACCGGCCAGAACGTGACCGAATGCACGGGCGGCGCAGCCGAGGTGACCGATGCCATGCTGGCGGACCGTTACCGCACCCATTGCGATCCGCGCCTCAACGCCTCCCAATCGCTCGAACTCGCATTCCTGCTCGCAGAAATGCTGAACGAAGAGATGGCGGAGCGGCGCGCTGAGGCAGCCTGACCGGGCTGCCCGGGCGGCGACAGACGGCATTCGCTCAGAGTCTTGTGCGCTGTACGCGGCACGCGCGATTTGCTATAGGTTCTTGCATCGCTAGGAGCGGCGCGCTTCGTTCTAAGGGATTGGCGCGCCGGGGGAATTTGATTTGGCCGAAAAGCAGCGTCTGAAAGCGCTCTACGCGACCGGACTGCTGGAGAGCGGGGCCGAGGAGCGGTTCGATCGGATCGCTCGATTGGCTGCCAACACGCTTGATGTCAAACTCGCCTTCGTGTCGCTGATCGATAGCGACACCCAGCATTTCAAGGCGCGGCACGGCACCGACATTGCGCAGACCAGCCGCGACATCGCCTTTTGCGATCACGCCATCCGCAACCCTAATGACATGATGATCGTGCCCGACGCGCGCGAAGACGAACGGTTCGCGAACAATCCGCTGGTCACCGGAGAAGCGGGACTGCGCTTTTATGCGGGGCAACCGCTGGTGACGGGTGGCGGCCATGCCATCGGCACCTTGTGCGTACTCGACGACAAACCGCGCGCAGGCTTTGGCGAGCGGGAGCGTGCGATCCTGGCCGATCTTGCCGCCTGTGCGATGGTGGAGATAGAGCAGGGCCAGGCGATTGACGATCTGCAAGTCGTCAATGCGGAACTGAAGCACCGCATGGGCAACATGTACGCGCAGATCGCTTCGCTCGTGTCCCTGATCGGGAGGGATGCAAAGGACAAGGATGCGCTGATCCGCAAGCTGCAGGAAAAGATCAGCAGCTTCGGCGCGATGCAACAACTGCTGGCGGATCAGGAGTGGAAGAGCGTTCCGCTGACTGAACTGGTCCAGCGCGTTCTGGCGGGGTATCGCAGCGATCGGCCAAGCCATCGCATCACAGTGCAACAGGACGACGTCCTTCTGCTTTCTCCGCGCGGGGCCTTCATCGTGACGCTGATGATCGGCGAACTTGCGACCAATGCCATCAAGCATGGCGCACTGGGCGCGGATGTGGGCGAGGTGGACTTTACCTGGCACCGCACCGATGATGGGATGCAGGTGTTCGAATGGCGCGAACGGTTCGAACGCGGCGATCGACCCGTGGTCGAAGGGAAGGGCTTCGGCACCGATATTCTCCGCCGCATCGTGCCGATGGACATGCGCGGCACGGCCGACATGGAAATCACCGGCAACGGCATGTGGTACAGCGTCACGGCGCGGCCGGAGCGAATCGCCGACATCTGAGCAGCGCTATTCGCGCGCTTAAGGCATGGCCAACCTTCGAAGCTGGCTTTCCAACCGCTATGGCAATTGCGCAACAGAATGTCCGAAAATCGAGCGGGACTGCGGCTTAGGCTTGTGCCGTCGCCGCTTCATGGCTAGGCGCAGGGAAACATACCGAACGCCTGAATCATGCAGGCGGCGGCTTTACGAAGGAGAGATGCCACCATGCAGACCCGCCCTTATGTCCGTTTGCGCCACGCGCTGACCGTTTCGACCGCTCTGGCAGGCCTCGCCTTGCCGGGTGCCGCTTTCGCTCAGGCTGCACAGACTGCGCCGGCGCAGGATACGGTCACGCAGCGCGCCGATGTTGCGCCGGACGATAACGGCGTTGCCGTAGCGCAGGCCGATGACGGCAGCGTTATCATCGTTCGCGCACAGGGGCGCAGCCAGTCGCTCAACGACGTTCCGATCGCGGTCAATGCCGTGTCGGGCGATCAGCTCGAAAAGTCCGGCGCCAGCGATATCCGCGAACTGAACCAGGTGGCGCCGTCTCTGCTGGTTTCTTCCACCGGTAACGAGGCGAACGGTTCGGCCCGTATTCGTGGTATCGGTACGGTGGGCGACAACCCCGGCCTTGAAAGCTCGGTCGCGGTGTTCGTCGACGGTGTGTATCGGTCACGTTCGGGCAATGCGCTCAGCGAACTCGGCCCGATCGACCGTATCGAAATCCTGCGCGGCCCGCAGGGTACGCTCGGTGGCCGTAACAGCTCGGCCGGTCTCATTTCGATCTATACCGCCCCGCCGGAATTCGATCTGAGCGGCTATGGTGCCTTCACCTACGGCAATTATGACGCGATCCGCGTAGAGGCAGGTCTCAACGTGCCGTTCAGCGATACGCTGGCGGGCCGTGTCGATGGCGTCTATTTCAAGCGCGACGGCTTTTACGAAGATGTCGTCAACGATGTGCGCGTCAACGACCGCGATCGTTATCTCGTTCGCGGCCAGCTCCTGTTCGAACCGAACGAGCTTTTGACTGCGCGCCTCGTGGGCGATTATTCCGAGAAGAACGAAGCCTGCTGCGCCGCCACATTCGTGCAGACCGATTTCGCGCCACTCGCGCGGCTCAGTGATGACCTTCCTGCAACCTCTGCAAATGCTAAGTTCGATAGACCGATGGGCACTCCGCCGCTCACCAGCACGGCGAACCCGATTATCCCAGTGCTGCTCGGCCTCGGGCAGAATCCGGCCGCCCTCAACAACGGCACGTTCGACCGCGACATCTACGTGACGCCCGGTCGCAGTTTCGAGGGGCAGACGAAGGATTACGGCGTTTCGCTCGAGGTGAATTACGATCTCGGCAATGTCGATATGACGTCGATCACGGGTTACCGCGAGTATAACAACTATCAGGGTTCGGACACCGACTACACGCAGGTCGATATCCTCTACCGCGCGCCAACCGAAAATGCCGGCGCCCGCCAGTTCCATACCTTTACCCAAGAACTGCGCTTCCAGGGTTCGCTGTTCGATAACAAGCTCGACTGGCTCGTTGGCGGCTTCTACGCCAATGAAGATCTCGTGGTGCGCGATAATCTGCGCTTCGGCACGCAATATGGTGCATTTGCGCCGTGCCGTATCATCAACGCCATCAACCCGGCACTTGCGGCGCCGGGCAGCAATGCCTGCCTCAGCGCTGGCGGACGTGCGCTTCTCGCCGGTCAGGTTCCCGGGCGCCCCGCTGCCTTTGGTCCCGCAACACCGCTCCTTCTGGCGGGCCTCGACAATCTGGCGCGTGTGAACGATCTCGGCTCGACCGGTGATATCTACAAGCAGAACAGCGAAAGCTTCGCCGCGTTCACACACAATATCATTCACGTCACCGACAAGCTCGATGTGACGCTGGGTCTGCGGTACACCAATGAAACGAAGCGTTTCGATGCGTTGATCGGCAACGACAACACGATCTGTCCGCAGAACCGCGCACTGCTTTCCGGCCTTCTGGGCGTGCCGTCTCTGGCAGGCTTGGCCGGTGGCATCATCTCGCTCACTTGTCAGGGCAACAGCACTTCGGAGCTTAACGGTGCGACGTTCAACGATCGCCGCAACGAAGAGGAACTGACCGGCACTGCCATCGTCAGCTACAAGCCGACGCAGGATCTGCTGCTCTACGGCAGCTATTCGCGCGGCTATAAGGCGGGCGGTTTCAACCTCGATCGTTCGGCGATCAGCGGGACCTTCTACTCGCCCGCCGATACGCTGGGCGCCAGCAACATCTCGGTCATCGTCGGGCCGAATGCGCTGGCCGATGCTTCCAACCTGCAGTTCGCGCAGGAAACGGTGGATGCCTTCGAGATCGGTGCGAAATATGGCACGCGCGAGTTCTCGCTCGGCATCGCCGCGTTCCGCCAGCAATTCTCGAACTTCCAGCTGAACACGTTCAACGGCTCGGTCTTCCTGGTGCAGAACATCAACGCTTGCAGCACCAATCTGGACGGCGCGGACGAAGACGCCTTCGGCCTCACCGGGTCGTGCAGCCCGGACGATGTGAAGTTCGGCGTGCTGGCGCAGGGTGTCGAGCTGGAAAGCACGATCAACCCGAGCCAGTATCTGAACTTCACTGCAGGTCTGACCTACGCCGATACGCGCTATGAGGACAACTTGATCGGCACGGACAGCGGTGCTCCGCTGGATCCGGCCCTCCGCCTGCTGCCCGGCGAGCGTCTGTCCAATGCCCCGGCCATCACTGCCACGGCCTCGGCAAGCTGGACCCCGCCGATCGGCAACAGCGGCTGGAGCGGCCTTGCCTATGCCAACGTCCGCACGGTGAGCGATTACAACACCGGTTCGGATCTTCTGTACGGCAAGGAGCAGGACAGCTTCACCGTCGTGAACGCCCGCATCGGCGTGCGCGCACCCGACAACCAGTATTCGATCGAACTGTGGGCGCAGAACCTATTCAACATTGATTATACGCAGGTGGCGTTCAACACGCCGTTCGTGGCTGAACAGCAGACCTATTCGGCCTATCTCGCCGAGCCGCGGACCTACGGTGTCACGGTGCGCGGCAGCTTCTGATCCGCCACCCAATCGAATGGTAAACAAGGCGCGCCCGGCCATCCGGGCGCGCTTTTTTTTTGGGCTCGGCAAGCGCCGTTAACGATTTCCGGTCTATCGTCCCCGCCTGACACGGCTGCGCTGGCCCGATTGGCAGAATCGTGCCAAACTGTCATAGTATCGGAATGGCCATCATGAGACTTGCCCGGTTCGCGCTTCAGATGCTGATTATCCTGCCGATCCTTTTCGGCGTGACATTCGCGCTGGTCAGCATGACGGGTGATGAAAGCGCCGAAGCGCAGACGCGCGCGGGCCAGGACCGGTTCATTCACGAGACCGCGGGCCAACCCGCACAGCGCCCGCGCCCCGCCAACCGCCAGATCAACGAGCAAGCCGCCGGTGCCGGCGAGCAGCGTCAGCTTCAGGCACCCGCGGCGAAGCCCGCCAAGGCCAAGCCGTCTGCTAACAAGGGCGAGTTTCAACCCACCACCGTGCGCACGCTGCCCGCGCCGCTGAAGTCCGGCGAATGGATCTGGGATGAAGGGCGCGCGCCTGCCGGTCCGCTACGTCTGGTCGTCGATATCGATAGCGAACAGATCTACGCCTATCGCGGCGGATATGAGATTGGCCGCGCGACGATCATTTATGGAGCGGATCATAAACCCACGCCGCTCGGCACCTTTCCGATCCTGGAAAAAGACATCGATCACGTCTCGAACCTGTACGACGCGCCGATGCCCTATATGCTGCGGCTGACCTGGGACGGCGTCGCCGTCCACAGCTCCGAAGTCGATAACCGCTATGCCACCCATGGCTGCGTTGGCGTGCCGGATGGATTTGCCGCCAAGCTATTCGCCAATGCGAAGCTTGGCGACATCGTCACCGTGACGAAGGGGTGGACGGAGCGCTGGGGGTAAACCCGGCGCCCGCCACTATTCCGCCCCGCCTCAGCGCGGCTCATCCAGAAACGGGTAGTCGGTGTAGCCCGTCTCGTCACCGCCATAAAAGGTGTCCGGATCGGGCTCGTTCAGCGCCGCATCGCGCCGGTAACGCTCGGGTAGATCTGGGTTCGCGATGAACGGCCGTCCGAAGGTGACCGCGTCGGCGTTCCAGCCTTCGATTTCCCGAACCGCGCTGTCTGCATCATAGCCGCCATTGGCAATGTACACGCCGTCATATTGTTCGCGCAGCCGCCGGATCAGCGCATGCTGCTCGCTGTCCCCATCGCTGCCCGGAAAAGCCTCGACCACGTGAAGGTAGGCGAGGTCGCGCTCCGACAGCATCTGGTAGACCGCGGAAAACAGCTTTTCGGAATTGCTGTCCGAAATGTCGCTGGCCTGCCCAAGCGGGGACAGCCGCACGCCAATCCGCTCTTTCGGAAATTCGTTCATGACGGCATCGAGCACATCTTCAAGCAGGCGCATGCGGTTCTCGATCGATCCGCCATATTTGTCATCGCGCCGATTGACGCCATCCTGCAAAAACTGATCGAGCAGATAGCCGTTGGCGGCATGCACTTCGATCCCATCGAACCCCGCGCGCGCCGCGCAATGGGCGGCGTTGCGATAATCCTCGATCGTCTGCGCTATGCCCTCGTCGTCCAGCGCGACCGGTTCGCTCACCTGTTCGAAGCCGTTGGCGGTGTAGGTCTGCGCGTCGGCCTGCACCGCGCTGGAGGAAACCGGCTGCTTGCCCTCCGGCAGCAGGGAGACATGGCTGATTCGCCCCACATGCCAAAGCTGACAGAAGATGCGCCCGCCGCCCGCATGCACGGCATCCACGATCTTTTTCCAGCCCTCGACATGCTTGTCGGTGTAGATGCCGGGCGTATCGAGATACCCTTTGCCCATCGCGCTGATCTGCGTGGCTTCGCTGAGGATCAGCCCGGCCGCTGCGCGCTGGCGGTAATAGGTTTCGGCCCATTCCTTGGGCGTGCCGTCGCCAAGAGACCGGTTGCGGGTGAGCGGCGCCATCAGCACGCGGTTGGGCAGGACAAGATCGCCCATGCGAAGCGGTTCGAACAGCAAGCTGCGGTCGGTCATTAAATAGGCCTTTCGAATGTCAGGAGACTTGCCTGTCCAAACAGACGATGCGGTTTCCCGTTCCGCTGCGTTGCAGCGGGGCGCGGCATTTCCCCGGCGATTGCGCGGCAGCACCGGCGTTCCCATATCCGGTGCAGTAACAGGAGGCTGCGATGGCAGGTGGATGGGCGCGCGACGGCGCCGTACAGGATCAGATCGACGATACGGTGAGCGATGCTGTCGCCGAGGCGCGCTCGCGCATGCCCAAGGGCGAAAGCGCAGAATATTGCGATATGTGCGGGGAAGACATTCCGGAAAAGCGCCGCTTAGCGCTGCCCGGGGTGCGCACCTGCGTGGAGTGCCAGGCCAAACGCGACAAGGCGAGGGGGGCCAGCGGCTTCAATCGCCGCGGCAGCAAGGACAGCCAGCTGCGCTAGAGTGCTTCAGGAATATCCCGCCTTCACCCGCATCTCGATCGCGCCCAACTCTACGATCTCCATTCTGACGAGGTCGCCCGCTCTTTTTCAACGAGAAGGGTCAGCTGCCATCCGTGTCGGGTAGCAAGTCGTCGGGCTTAAATTTTATCGAACCCACAGCGTCACGAAATAATCTAAAGCTGCCCTGCTGTAGGCGAAACCGGGTCTCCCAGAAAATGGCGTTGATAAAGGCGAACCCAAATCGTGTAGAAGAAAATGGCGAGTGGTCCCGCGAAGAACAGGCCGAAGGTGCCAAATGCATATCCGGCTCCCAGAATGAGAAACATGTAGATTCCCGGCGGCACGGATACGAGCCGGCTGGTGAGCAGCGGCGTGATGATGTTCGCCTGCACAATCCGGGCAATCAGATAGGTGAGAATTACGCCCAGAAGAGATCCCTGCCCGGCGAACGCCAGCAGAATCGCGGGAATCATTGCGAGAATTGGTCCCACATAAGGGATGAACTCGCTGAGCCCACCCAGAACACCCAGGGCGCTCGCGGCTGGCACTCCGGAGAGGTGAAGTCCGATCGTAAAAATGATTCCCATAATCACCATCGATGCGGATTGGGTCAGCAACCAATAGGAAAGGTTGTGGCTGAGATCTCTTGCCGTTCTCGCAGCTAGCGGCCGGGCGGGGCGTGGAAATAGCGCTATGAAAATATGGCGATAGCGGCGTGGCGCCGCCGCGAAAAATACCCCGCCCGCGATCACGATCAACAGATTGAAAAGGACTGTTACGCTGCCTTCGGCGATGGCGCGGGATTCATTCGTGATAAAAACGATGGTGTTTTGAGATTGTAGTGAGTCCACCAAAACCTTGCCCATGGGATTTTGCGACAGGCTGCGGGACCAGCGTTCCCAAGCCTGGGGCACCTTCTGCCCCAGATCGCCGATCTGCGTCACTACCTCATGCCCGAACAACCAACCAAGACCCCCCAAAAAGGCAATCAGTAGGATCGTGGCCAGCAACACGCCCCATTTGTAAGCGAGGCCAATTCGCTGCCGTAGCTCATTCGCTGTGACGCTTAGGAGCAGGCCAACCAGCATGGCTCCGAACACAAGCAGCAGTAGCTCGAACGTTCGGTAAATCAGCCAGGCCGCCGCAAGAAATAGCAGTACGAACAGAAGGATACGGACAGTGAGCGGTAGCGCGGAATTTGGGTTTTGGTTCTCCACCGGGCCCATCTGCACGCTAATGGGTGTTTCGGCAACAACGGCAACGTGCCTTGTACACATAGATCGCCGGCAGACACCGTGGTCGGCAAGCTGGGGCTGCGACAGGGTGGAAGCTAGATCTGGGGCTAGCGGCCGACGCATTCATTCCGACGCAGCTGGCGCGTTTACGCAATCCACTGAAGTCCCATGAGGCCGAACGAGCCGCATTCTCAGGCAGCCAGGGGCACAAGCCAAATGTTATCAATTAATGAAAAATGGTGGACGCACTAGGGCTCGAACCTAGGACCCGCTGATTAAGAGTCAGCTGCTCTACCAACTGAGCTATGCGTCCCCATGGCCGCGGCGCCTGTTGGGGCGCGCTTGGGAAGGCGGCATTTGGTTCATGGGAGCCGCATTGTCAACGCTTGAATGCGCTGCGGCAGCGAAAAATTTTGAAGGTGCCGGAGAGAGGGTGCCGCTGCGGCCTTTCACGCTACTAGGTCCGCTGCGATTTCCTACGAAAAAGCGCCGCCGCCCCGGCCGGGCTTGCGATCGACTGACATGATGAGGCCGATGCAGATCATGATCGTCAGCATGGAACTGCCGCCATGGCTCAGGAACGGCAGCGGAATGCCCACCACGGGGGCGAGGCCCATCACCATCATCAGGTTGATCGCGACGTAGAAAAAGATGGTGGTGGTCAGCCCTGCGGCGACCAGCTTTCCGTAGCGCGTGTTGGCGCGCAGCGCGACCGCGAAGCCCCAGCGGAACAGCAGCGCAAAGCCGATAAGGATCGCGATGCCGCCCATCAGTCCCCATTCCTCGCTCATCGTGGCGAACACGAAGTCGGTATGGCCTTCGGGCAGATAGTTGAGGTGGCTCTGCGTGCCGTTGAGGAAGCCCTTGCCCCACAGCCCGCCCGATCCGATCGCGATCTTGGACTGGCTGATATGATAGCCCGCGCCCAGTGGATCGGCCGACGGATCGAGGAAGGTTGTCACGCGCCCGCGCTGATAATCGTGCAGCACGAAGAAGAAGGCGAGGGGGGCGATCACTGCGATCGCCGCGCCCGCGCCCACGAACAGGCGCATCGGCAGGCCGGCCATGAAGGCCACGGTGACGCCGCCCGCGACGATGGTGATGGTGGTGCCGAGATCGGGCTGCAGGAGCACGAGCGCGCTGGGCAAACCCATCAGCACCAGCGGCGGCCAGATCGCGTCGAAGGTGTAAAGCTTGCTCGGTGGCAACCGATCGAAGAACAGGGCGACCGCGAGGACGATGGTGGGTTTCATCAGCTCGGACGGTTGCAGCGTGATAACGCCCAGATTCAGCCAGCGCTGGCTGCCGCCGCCGATCTGGCCGAGCAGCTCCACCAGAAGCAGCATGCCCAGCACCGCGCCGTAAATAGGAAAGGTCATGCGCTTCCAGAAATCCGGCGAGAAGCGCGAAATGACGATGGCAAGGCCGAGGGCGACCGTGAAGCGCACGAGATGCGGCGCAGCCCAGGGCATCAGATGGCCACCGGCTGCGCTGTAGAGCACCACGCCGCCGAAACCGGCCAGGCAGAACAGGGTCAGGATAAGCTTCCAGGGAAGCTCCGCAATGGGGGCGGGGACGATGCCGCCGGGGCGCGTGCTCATGTCGTCTGCTCCCCGTCCTTAGTGTCCGATTGCGCTTCACCGCTTTGGCGGGCGCGGAAAAGGGCGAGATCGCGCGCCATGCGCTGTTCGATATCGCCGCCCCACTGCTTTTCCAGCGCGAGGAGCGAATCCATCGCCTTCTGACGGTCATAGAGATACAGCAGAACGTCGCGGGCCACCGGATAGGCCGCGCCGGATCCGCCGCCATGTTCGATCACCGTGGCGCAGGCATAGCGCGGGTTGTCGAACGGCGCGAAGGCGATGAAGAGGCCGTGGTCGCGATATTTCCAGATGGTGTTCTTGCCGTCGCCGCGCGACAGGCTGACCACCTGCGCGGTGCCGGTCTTGCCCGCCAGTTTGACATTGTCGAGCGGCAGGCGCGCACGGCCGGCGGTGCCGGGGCCGTTCACCACGTCCGACATCGCGTTGCGCACGCGAACGATATGGTCTTCGGGGAAACCGAGGCTGGCTGGCGGCGGGGCCTGCTGATCCATGACGAGGTGCGGCATTAGTTTCTTGCCGGTAGCGAGCCGCGCGCACATCACGGCGAGCTGGAGCGGATTGGCAAGATAATAGCCCTGGCCGATGCTGGCGTTCACCGTGTCATAGGTCTGCCAAGGTTTGCCGAACTTCTTCTCCTTCCAGCTTGGGCTGGGCACCGTGCCGTAGAACTGGCTGGTGACGGGCAGGGGGAATTCCTGCCCCATGCCGAGCTGGTCGACGAAGTTCGCGACCTTTTCGAAGCCGACCTTCTGCGCGAAGTGATAGAAATAGCTGTCGCAGCTCTGGTAGATGCCCTTGGCCATATCGACCACGCCATGATTGCCCCAGCAGTGGAAGAAGCGGTTGCCGATGCGTCGTCCGCCGCCGCAGATGATGCTCTCGTCCGGATCGATGCCGTTCTCCATGAACGCCATCGCGTGGCTGGGCTTCACGGTGGAGCCGGGCGGATAGAGGCCCTTTAGCGCCTTGTTGCGCAAGGGAACGTGATCGTCAGCCTGCAGCCACTTATATTCGCTCACGCCGATGCCGTCGGAGAAGCTGTTGGGATCGAAGCTGGGCATGGACGCCATCGTCAGGATGCCGCCGGTTTCGCAGTCAATCACGACCACGCTGCCCGATTCCTGACCCAGGCGCCGCGCGGCATAGTGATGCAGATCGATGTCGAGCGCGAGCTGCACGGGCTTGCCCGGCACGTCGGAGCGGGTGGTGAGTTCCTGCACGATCTTGCCGCTGGCCGTTACCTCGACGCGCTTGGCGCCGGGCTTGCCCTTCAGATCCTGCTCGAAGGCCGATTCCAGCCCGTCCTTGCCGATCTTGAAGCCGGGCGTGATGAGCAAGGGATCCTTGCTCTCGTCATATTCTTCCTTCGACGCGGTGCCGACATAGCCGATCAGATGGCCGACCGCGGCGCCCGCGGGATAGCGGCGCGAGAAGCCCTGGCGCGGCGACACGCCGGGCATGTCCGGCAGACGTACCGAGACGGCGGCATAGCGTTCCCAATCGAGCCCGGAGGCGACCTGGACGGGCTGGAACCCGCTCTTTTCGTCCAGTTCCTTGTTGATCCGGGTCACTTCCTCACCGCTGAGGTTGAGGAGCGTCGCCAGTTCGCGCACGGTGCCTTCCCGGTTGGCAAGGCGCTCGGGAATGATATCGACGCGGAAATCGGCGCGGTTGTCGGCGATCGGCTTGCCATAGCGATCGATGAACCAGCCGCGGCGCGGAGGCAGCAGCGTCAGGTTCACGCGGTTGCTTTCGGAAAGCAGCTTGTAGCGCTCGTTCTCGGCCACGGAGATATACGTCATGCGCGCGGCCAAGGCGAGGCCCAGCACGCCTTGCACGCCGCCGACGAACATCGCCCGGCGGGTGAAGGTGAAGTCCTGCTGCGCGCTGTTGATCGTCTTGGGCGGCTTGGAGCGTTTGCTGGTGCTGCGGCGGCGCCTGCGGAAGGAAATCATGCCGACAAACGCCACCTGTCCAGCGCGGACACAATGCGCGCCACGATCGGAAAACCGAAGATCGAAAGCAGAATTTGCGGCACCAGCGGCTCCAACCCGGCCGGTTCATACACCAGCCCCACTATCAGCATGCCCCCAATGATCGCGAATATAAGGCATAAAGCCGCAACAAGCCAGTCCTGCCAGTAATCGCGCCAGTTGGTGCGATCATTGATCAGGCTGAGCGCGATCACCACGACGGACCACAGGAACGCCGCGCTTCCGATCGGCTGGCCGGAGAACAGATCGTCGAACAGGCCGAGCGGAAAGCCGATCCAGATCGGCCACAGGCCGGGGCGCAGCTGGCGCCAGGCGATCAACATCATGAGGCCGAGCGGCGGGAGCAGCGGCAGCGCGGTAAGGATGGGCAGGGTGGTGACGAGCGAGGCGACCAGCACCGAGATGATCGGCACGGCATTCGCCTTCAGCGGCGAGGCGCGCCGGTTCAGCCTTGATCGGTAACGGCGGCGCTTGGCGACGGGATAGGCATTGGTGACTGTGGAACGGCGCATGGCGGCTTATTCGCCCGCCGCGTCATCCGCCGGCAGATCGGAGGCGGGGGCCTCCGGCGCCTTGGGCGGGGCCACGGGAATGAAGACGCGCTGCACCATCGCATAGCTGGTGTCGGCGGGCTGCGCGAACGGCCGCGCCACCGCGCCGTCCGGCGTCAGGCGCAGCACCTGCGCCACCGGAATGTCGGGCGCATAAAGGCCGCCATTGCCGCTGGTCACCAGCACATCGCCCGCACGGAACGGGTTCTGCCCCGCATTGATCGCGCGAATTTCGACATTGCCGTCGGCAAGGCCGGTGGAAAAAGCGGGCAGGCCGTCGCTTGCGCGGCGCACCGGCACCACGTTCTCCGGATCGGTGATGAGCAGAATGGTCGCGGTGCCTGCGCTGGCGTTCAGGATGCGGCCGACCAGCCCTTTGGGGCTGCGCACCGGCTGACCCGAGCGCACGCCGCGCCGCGTGCCGACCGATAGCGTCGCGAGGCGGCGCGTGGAGGAGGCGCTGGTGCTGATGAGGCGGCCTACTGCGACCCGTTCGGCGGTGTTCTGGACCAGGCCGAGCATCTGATGCAGACGCTCGATCTCGCGCTCCTGCGAGCGGGCCTTGATCAGCTCCGCGCGATAGGCATCGACCTGCCGCTGCAGTTCGGCATTTTTGCGTCCGGCGTTCACATAAGCGGCGATGGTGCTGCCGGCGCCGCCCACGGCGCGGCGGCCGCCGTCCACGCCCTCGGCCACCGGCGCCGTCGCCTCACGCCCGATCGAACGGAGCGCGGCGAACCCGGTTGGGTCGATCAGCGAGATGGCAAGCAGCAGCAGTCCGCCCAGCGCACCGGCCACCGCCAGCACATAGCCGGCGAAAATGCCATATTGCGCCTTGCGGGAAAAACCCGGACGCCGGCTCGGCGGCGTGGCCATGTCGGTCGCTCCCCCCTGATGGACGGCGAATGGTGAACGGGCGGGCTCAGGCGGTCGTCAAAACCCCGCGGAAGATCGGATCTTCCATCGCGCGGCCGGTGCCGATCGCAACGCAGGTGAGCGGATCCTCGGCCACCGTCACGGGCAGGCCAGTCTCGTCGCGAAGCTGCTCGTCGAGGCCCGCCATTAGGGCGCCGCCGCCGGTGAGCACGATGCCCTGATCGACGATGTCCGCGGCCAGTTCCGGCGCGGTGTTTTCCAGCGCGATGCGCACGCCTTCCACGATCGTGCCGATCGGTTCTGACAGCGAATCGGCGATCTGGCCCTGATTGATGGCGATTTCCTTGGGCACGCCGTTCACAAGATCGCGGCCCTTGATGTGGATCGTCTGGCCGATGCCGTCGGCAGGGGCGCGGGCGATGCCATATTCCTTCTTGATCCGCTCCGCCGTGGCTTCGCCGATCAGCAGATTGTGGTGACGACGGACATAGGAGACGATCGCCTCGTCCATCTTGTCGCCGCCGGTGCGCACCGAGGTGGTGTAGGCAAGGCCGCGCAGGGACAGCACGGCGACTTCGGTCGTGCCGCCGCCGATATCCACCACCATGGAGCCGATCGGTTCGGTCACCGGCATATCGGCGCCGATCGCAGCGGCCATCGGCTCTTCGATCAGGAACACTTCCGATGCACCCGCATTGCTGGCGGCATCGCGGATCGCGCGGCGTTCCACGCTGGTGGAGCCCGACGGCACGCAAATGACGATCTCGGGATAGCTGAACATCCGGCGCTTGCCGTGCACCTTGTGGATGAAATGCTTGATCATCTGCTCGGCGACATCGATGTCCGCGATCACGCCGTCGCGAAGCGGGCGGATCGCCTCGATCGAATCGGGCGTCTTGCCCATCATCATCTTGGCGTCGTCGCCCACGGCGCGCACCTTCTTGATGCCCTGCAGCGTCTCGATCGCCACCACCGAAGGCTCGTTCAGGACGATGCCCTGGCCGCGCACATAGACCACCGTGTTCGCGGTGCCGAGGTCGATCGCCATGTCATGCGAGTTGAACTTGAAGAGACGAGAGAAAACCATGACTATTCCTGTGCCTTGGGTGGGGCGGGTCCCTGTTGGCAAATCCTATAGCGGGTTCGAGCCGCCGTTTCGGCAGCGAAACATCCTATCGCGCTATGGGGAGTCGCCTGATGCGTGCGCTTCGGCTAGATCGCCCCCCATGTCAATAAGAAGGCTTCCCGAATCCCTGGTCAATCGCATCGCCGCCGGAGAGGTGGTGGAAAGGCCCGCCAGCGCTCTGAAGGAGATCGTCGAAAACGCGATCGATGCGGGCGCGCAAAGCATTGCGATCCGGCTGGGAAGCGGCGGTCTGGGCCTTATCGAAGTCACCGACGACGGCTGCGGCATGGTGCGTGCGGAGATGGAACTCGCGCTGGAACGGCACGCCACGTCTAAGCTGCCCGAGAGCCTGCTGGGCGAAACCGAAGCGCTGGAACTGGTTGAAACGCTCGGCTTTCGCGGTGAGGCGTTGCCGTCGATCGCCTCGGTCGCGCGGCTCACCATCGAAAGCCGCACGAAGGACGGCGAGGGCTGGTCCCGCACCGTCGACCACGGCCTGCTGGCGGAGGAAGGCCCGGCGGCCATTCCGCCGGGTACGCGGGTGCGTGTGGAGGAGTTGTTCGCCAAGGTGCCCGCGCGGCGCAAATTCCTGCGCAGCGCGCGATCCGAATATGCCGCCGCGCTCGATGCGGTAAAGCGCCTCGCCATGGCGCGGCCCGAAATCGGCTTCACGCTGGACCATGACGGGCGGCGCACGCTCTCGGTGCAGCCGGGCATGACCGGGCCGGAACGGGTCGCCGCGCTCACCACGCCGGGCCTTGTCGAAAACAGCGTCGCGGTGGAGCTGGAGCGCGAGGGCGTAACGCTGGGCGGGGTCGCCAGCCTGCCCACCTTCAACCGCGGCGTGGCCGACCACCAATATCTGTTCGTCAACGGCCGCCCGGTGAAGGATCGGCTGCTGACCGGCGCGGTGCGCGGCGCCTATGCCGACATGCTTGCGCGCGATCGCCATGCCGTGCTGGCGCTGTTCCTCGACGTGCCGCCGGAAGCGGTCGATGTGAACGTCCACCCCGCCAAGACCGAAGTCCGCTTTCGGGAGCCGCAGATGATCCGCGGCATGATCGTCTCGGGGCTGCGGCGTGCGCTGGAGGAGGCGGGCTTTCGCTCTGTCAGCCGCCCGAGCCAGTCGAGCGAGCAGCTCTGGCAGCAGGAACCGGTGCGCGAGCCCGAACGCATGCTGTGGTCGCAAGGCAGCGCGGCGCTGTCCTCCTCCCATATCCAGGAGGGGCTGGAGGTGGGGTCGCCCAATGAATACGCCGCCGCTTCCAGCCTGGGGCATCATCCCATGCCCACCCCGCCGAGCGAGGGAGAGGGGAATAGCTTCCGCGAGGATCCCACCCCCTTCGCCCCCATGGGCCGCGCCGCGCCGGCAATCGAAGCCGTGCCGCAGGCGGCCGATCATCCGCTCGGCGTTGCGCGCGGGCAGGTCGCGAAGACCTATATCGTGGCAGAAGCAGAAGATGGGCTCGTGATCGTCGATCAGCATGCCGCGCATGAACGGCTGGTGCTGGAACGCATGCGCGCCGCGGCGGGCGAGGGGGCTGTGCCAGCACAGCGCCTGCTGATGCCCGAGGTGATCGAGCTGGAAGAAACAGCTTGCGACCGGCTGGAAGCGCGCGCGGACGAACTCGCCGCGTTCGGGCTCGAGCTGGAGCGCTTCGGCGCGGGCGCTATGCTGGTGCGCAGCGTGCCGGCAATGCTGGGCGACGGCAATGTTCTGGGCCTGATCGAAGACCTCGCCGACGAACTCGCTGCCTATGACGAGGCACTGAGCCTGAAAGAACGCATCGACCATGTCGCCGCCACCATGGCCTGCCACGGCTCCGTCCGCGCGGGCCGCGTGCTCAACGTGGCCGAAATGAACCAGCTATTGCGCGACATGGAAGCCACCCCCCGCTCCGGCCAATGCAACCACGGGCGGCCCACCTGGGTGAAACTGGGCCACAAAGATATCGAGAAGCTATTCGGGCGGAAGTGAGCTGATGCGTCGAGCCGTTCTGATGACGTTTTAAGGTTTCGCGGGACCAAAAGCCTGCAGTCGCTAAAGCGCCCCATTGCGATCGTTTATTAATTATCTAACGACGGGGTCCATGGCACTTAGAGACGTACGGGCAATCGCCGCAGCGGCTGTCGCGGCTCCGCTTGCCGGAACGCTCTGGTGGATGCTCTTGGACGAGATATCGTTCACTCAGGCTTTCAGTTCTCCGATCCCGTATTTTTTGACGGCCGTAAGCTGGTTTTTGGCGACTCCTATCTATGTCCTCGCCGAGTCTTGGATAGCTGGACGGCTATCGCGGTTGTTGGTTCTCTCGACGATCGGAGCTGCCCCTTTCGTGATCAGGGCGCTCACCTATTTTTTAACCCCAAGAAACATTTTTGCCTCTGTTCTGATTTTGACAGTTGCGTGGTTGGCGACGGCGACCTTTTTGGCCGTAGAGCAGTTGTTCCGGCGGCGGACTCAAACCTAGACCCCTTGGCTTTCAGGTCCGCGAACGCGTCATCTAATTTGATGAAAGGGGCCTCGTTGCTTGCCAACAGCGTCATTATCCGAAGGGGTAATCGACGGGCGGCGGTCGCTCATGTCAGGTACGGGCAATGGTCACGGTGCCGAGATACTGGATGAAGCAGAAACGGGACATGTCGCCGGAGGCCGTAGCCATCACCATTGCGGGATCGGTCGGCCTCAGCGGAAACGATCTGGCGGTCGGGTTGCTCGAAAAGTCAAAAGACTGCGTCAAGCTGCTAAGCATCGACGGCCATCTGGATTTCATGAACTGCAACGGCCTCCTTGCTTTGGAGATCGACGATACCGCCGATGTGATCGGCCGCCTCTGGTGGGACTTGTGGCCCGAGCCCTCGCGTCCTTTCGTCGAAGCACGGTTCCGTATCGCTGCGCAAGGCGGGGAAGCCGAGTTCGAGGCGGACTGTCCCACGGCGAAGGGCGCACTGCGGCGATGGTCCGTGAACCTGCGGCCGCTATGCGCTGCATCCGGACAGGTGGTTTCCGTCCTGTGCACATCGCGGGACGTAACCCGCTGAAGCTGCACGCCAGACGGCACGGAAAGCCACTTCCGAAAATCGATCGGGCAGTATCGTCGGACCGCAATCGACGCAACCGGGGGCGCAATGCGCCGCAAGAGCATTGAATTGCAGCGCTCCCGCACTTAGCGCATCGCCCCATCGATCCATGCGAATCGAGGGAGATCCCTATGCACCTGCGCCTGTCCGTCGTCCTGAGCTTGACCGCCGCCCTGCCGCTCGCGCTGGCCGCCTGTTCGGACAAGAGCGAGGAAGAGATCGCCAAGGAAAACAACACTTATCTGCCCGCCGATGCGCCGCCGACGGCGAAGGAGCGGCCGATCGTGCTCGATGCGCTGACCCAGGCCGATTATGAGGCGCGGCTTGGCAGCGGCCCGACCTGTCGTTTCACCAGCGCGGACGGGCGCGAGCTGTTCGTGGCTGCCGGTCCGGCAAATGGCGCGGCCAAGGGCAAGGGGCTGTTGAAGCTGGGCGGCGATTTCCGCACGCTGCAGGCGGATACGGCCGGGGGGATCGAGGCGATCCAGAATGGCGGTCGTTTCTCGGACGGCAATGTCATCGCGGTGATCGAGGCCGCGGGAGGTCAGGGCGATATGACGGTGGCGATCGCCGACGGCAACGAGGCGCGCTTCGACGACGGTCTGTGGACCTGCGGCGCCTGAGCCGATTTAGCGCGCCATCGCGCCTTTAAAAACAGGCAGCAACGGGCTATCTCCGCCTGCATGAAAGCCTTTCTGTTTATTGCCGCTGCCCCGATCCTTCTGGCATCTTGCGCCCGTACCGTTCCCGTAGATGAGTTCGAGCCGGATCGCAGCGTAGCCGAACTGGCGCAAACGACGTCCGGCCCATCGCTAGGTGCGTCGCCCTCTCAGGCGGAACCGGCACAGAGCAGCCAGGCCGCACTCAATCTGCAGGCCGTTACCGCCGCCGATTTCGGCGGAGCGATCGATCCCTTGCAGAGCTGTTCGTTCACCTCCGCGGCAGACGAACTGCTGCTGGTGGCAGCCTCCCCGGCGGGCGCGATGGAACGCCCGCGCGCGGTGGTGCGGCTGCCCGGCGGGGTCGTGCGCCTGGATGGCATGCGCGGCGGCGGCTATAACTACCTCACCGAAGGCCCGGCCTTTCAGAATCAGAAGGGCCTGACGATTACGATCGTGCGGGACGATACCGCCTCCGCCCCGGTCACGGTGCCGACTGACGCGGCTAATGGGGAGCCAGTGCCAGGTGCAGTGGAAGCGAATGCGCAGAGCTGGCCGGCGACGCTCACCGTCATTACCGAGCAGGCCGAGCAGCAATATCCGCAAGGTGTGTATACCTGCGGCATCTGACGGCTGCGCGGGAAAGCTGACGACCTGGAAGCCCTGCTTAGACCTGCGAGTGCCGGTCAGTCGTTCGCTTCCGGATCGCGCACGCGGATGAGGCCGTTCGCGATCATCGACAGAACCGGTTCGTCCTTTTGATTGAAGGTGGTCTGCCGCGTTTTCGTAATGCCCATTTCAGGGCGCGAGCCCGAGCGGCGCTTTTCGATCAGTTCGCTTTCCACCCGCAACACATCACCCGGGTAAACCGGGCGCAGCCAACGCAATTCGTCAATGCCTGGTGAGCCGAGCGAGGCCTGCGCCTCATCCTCCCAACTATCGACCATCATCCGCATGGTCATGGCGCAAGTGTGCCAGCCGCTGGCGGAAAGCTTGCCGAAATAGGTTTCGGCCGCCGCCGCATCGTCAAGATGAAAAGGCTGTGGATCATAGGCGGTGGCGAACTGCAGCACCTCCTCGCGTGTGACTTCGTAGCGACCGAATTTGCGCTGCGAACCGACGATCAGGTCTTCGTAAAATTGCATGGCCGCAATCTTCGGTCACGTCCCGGCAGATGGCAAGCGATTAAGACGCCTCACAGGAAGCGGTGAGGCCCGGCCGAACGCCCTTCCTTTTGGCGCCCGCGGTTACTTGCGTGTCAGCGCCTTGGCCAGATTGTCGCTGCCGTCGCTTTTCAGCGGCTCGATACCGATCAGGCGGGCGAGCAGGGGATAGATATCGACATTGTCGAACGTGCCCTTGGCTTCCCCGGTGATGTCCGGGCCGCTGGCGGCGAACAGCGCAAGCATGTCGGGGTCCTGATTGTCATAGCCATGCGCGCCGCCCGAAACCGGGTAGGGCGGATCGCCTGCCAGGATCGTCCAGCCGGGCTCGGCAATGCAGATGATCGCTGCGACGCGCGGGTTCTCACCGTAATCGAGGCGACCCGGCAGGTCCTTTTTGCGCCGGCAATCCATATGGTCGTGCGCCTTCAACAGTGCGTCATAGACAATGTCGTCGGTGCCCGCGGCAGGCTCGATCGCGGCATAGGGCCCGCCTTCGACCATGATGAAGCTGTCGAGCGGCAGCAGATCGGCAAGCTGAACCACCTTCGCCGGGTCCACCGCGCGCATGCCGTGATCGGCGACCACGACGATGTCCGCGTTCACGCCCATGGCGCGCAGGCCTTCGCGCAGATAGCCGATTTCGGCATCGACGTTCTGGATTGCCGCGTTCACTTCCGCGCTGTCCGGACCGTAACGGTGCCCGGCGGTGTCCACCGTATCGAAATACAGCGTTACGAAGCGCGGACGAATATCAGCCGGACGGCGCATCCAATCGAGTACCGCATTCACCCGCTGACGACCGGTTACCGCCTGATCGAAGCGCTGCCAGTCCTGCGGCCGCTGGTCATGGATCGCGACTTCGCTGCCGGGCCAGAACATCGTGGCGGTGCGCACGCCCTGCTTTTCGGCAGTGACCCAGATCGGCTCCGCCTCGTCCCACCAGAAGGGGTCGAGCGACTGCTTGGGATCGCCCAGCGAGAACATCACGCCCGGTCGGCGCGGGTCGATCATCGAGTTGCCGACGATGCCGTTATTGTCGGGCCGCTTGCCGGTGACGAGCGTGTAGTGATTGGGGAAGGTCTTGGTGGGAAAGCTTGGCCGCATCGGCGCGCTGGTGCCCTCCGCCGCGATGGCCGAGATATTCGGGCTGATGCCGCGGTTCAGATAATCGGCGCGAAAACCATCAATGCCGATCAAGATAACAGGGGTGGGCGCATCCTGCGGCGGCGGCGCTTCCTGCGCGAGCGCCGGAGCGGCGATCAGCGCCAGGATCAGCAGAACCAGTTTCTTCATGTTATACTCCGTCACCCGGCGCGGGCATCAGCAATCCAACCGCCTGTGGATTGTAGAGCCGAAATGTTACGGCTGTGCGCCGATCACACGTTGAACTTGAACAGCATCACATCGCCGTCCTGCACCAGATATTCCTTGCCCTCCTGGCGCAGGCGACCGTGTTCGCGTGCGCCGGCTTCGCCCTGATATTCGACATAATCGTCATAGGCGATGGTTTCGGCGCGGATGAAGCCGCGCTGGAAGTCGCTGTGGATTTCGCCCGCCGCTTCGGGGGCCTTGGCGCCCTTGTGCACCGTCCAAGCGCGCGCTTCCTTGGGGCCGCAGGTGAAGAACGTCTGCAGATTGAGCAACTCGTAACCCGCGCGGATGATACGGGCGAGGCCGGTTTCCTCCAGCCCCATTTCGGAGAGAAATTCCATCTTCTCCTCCTGGCTCATGCCGACAAGGTCCGCCTCGATCGCGGCGGAAACGATCACTGCCTCCGCGCCTTCGGCTTTCGCCTTTTCGAACACGCGCGCGCTATATTCATTGCCGTTCGCCGCCGCGTCTTCTTCGACATTGCAGACATAGAGCACGGGCTTCGCGGTGAGCAGCTGCGCCTGCGCGAACAGCCGGGCCTCTTCCTCGTCTGCCGGTTCGGTAAGCCGTGCGGGCTTGCCGTCGCGCAGCAGATCGAGCGCCTTGGAGAGAACCGCGGCGGTGGCCTTGGCTTCCTTGTCGCCGCTGGCCCCGCGCTTCTGCAAATTGGGCACGCGCTTTTCGAGGCTTTCGAGGTCGGCGAGCATCAGCTCGGTCTCCACCGTCTCGGCATCGGCGATGGGATCGACCTTGTTCTCGACATGCTGGATGTCGTCATTCTCGAAGCAGCGCAGCACATGGACGATGGCGTCCACTTCGCGGATATTGCCGAGAAACTGGTTGCCCAGACCCTCGCCGGTGGAGGCGCCGCGCACCAGGCCGGCAATGTCCACGAAGCTGAGCTGCGTCTCGATGATCTTCGCGCTGCCCGCGATGCCGGCGATCTTCTGCAAACGCGGATCGGGCACGGCGACCTGGCCGACATTCGGCTCGATCGTGCAGAAAGGATAATTGGCCGCCTGCGCCGCCTGCGTCTCCGTAAGCGCATTGAACAGCGTGGACTTGCCGACATTCGGCAGCCCGACGATCCCGCATTTGAAACCCATGAGATACTCGTCCTGATGTGATGCCAGCGCATCTAGCGCCGCAAGCGGCAGATTTCCAGTGGCGCGCGGGGGGGCGATGCCGCGTCTGCGCGCGCAGCCCGCTTGAAGGGATGGGGCGTCAGCCCTGCATCCGCAGCGCGACCTCATTCATGAAGCGGGCATCCTCGTCCTTCGCCAGCCACTCTGCTTCCGCACCGATCGCGCCGAGCATGTCCGCAAGATCGTTCATTTCAGTCTTGGCGAAATTGCCGAGGACATGGCCGTTCACGCGCTCCTTGGAGCCGGGGTGGCCGATGCCGATGCGCACGCGGCGGAAGTCCGCGCCGATATGCGCGTCGATGGAGCGCAGGCCGTTATGGCCGGCGTGGCCGCCGCCCGTCTTCACCTTCAGCTTGAATTCCTGGAGGTCGAGCTCGTCATGGAAGACGGTGACGTCGGCGGGCTCCAGATTATAGAAGCGCATCGCCTGGCCGACGCTTTGGCCGCTCTCGTTCATGAACGTCGCGGGCTTCAGGCACAGGATCTTCTCACTGCCGAAGCGCCCTTCGACCAGCCAACCGGAGAACTTCTTCGAAGGCGCGGGAAAATCGTGCAGTTCCGCAATGGCGTCCAGCGCCATGAAGCCCACATTGTGCCGGTGCAGCGCATAGCGCGGGCCCGGATTGCCGAGGCCGACCCAGAGCTGCATGACGGATGCCTCCTGATTGAGTGCGTCTGATGAGAATGCGCGTCAGGGCGCGGCAGGATCGAGACCCTGATCGAGCTGCTGGGTAAAACCATCCACCGAGCTGTAGACGGCGGTGCAATTGGTCAACTGCGCCTCACGTTCGGCCGGCGGCATGACGACCACCACCTGCTTTCCGCGGTTCAGCATGGCGAGCGCGCCTTGGGCGGAAAGCTGGCTGATGCGCCCTTGAAAGAAGGCGATCAGGATGTCGAGTTGGCGGAGGCGTTCGGCCTTCTGGGCCGGCGGGATGCGCTGATTGACCGCGATCGCCTGCGCCTGCGACGTCAGCAGGGCATAGCAGGAAAAATCGCTCTGTGCGGTTGGCTGCTGCTGCGCGGCAGCCGGGGCAAGCATGAAGGGGGCGGCGATGAGCGCCGCCCCGATCAACGTCTTGCGACAGCGTCCGATCATTCGGACGGCTTGTCTTCTTCTTCGCCTTGCTCGCCCATGACGGTCTCGGCATGCTGTTCGGTGACTTCGGTCTCGGTGACCTCGTCTTCGCCGGATTCGCCTTCATCGCGCTTCAGCGCCGACGGAGCGACGATGGTGGCGATGGTGAAATCGCGGTCGGTGATCGCGCTTTCCGAGCCCTCGGGCAGCGTGACCGCCGAGATGTGGATCGAATCGCCGACTTCCAGGCCGGTGACGTCGATTTCGATCTCGCCGGGGATCTTGTCGGAAGCGCAAAGCAGTTCCAGCTCGTGACGCACGACGTTCAGAACGCCGCCGCGCTTAAGGCCGGGCGATGCTTCCTCATTCACGAATACGACGGGGACGTTCACGTCGATCTTCGCGTTCTTGTCGAGACGCAGGAAGTCGACATGCATCGGGCGATCGGTGACCGGATCGAAATGGACGTCCTTGGGCAGCGTGCGCTCGGTAGAGCCGTCCAGCGTCACTTCGACAACGCTGTTCATGAAGTGGCCGGTCATGAGGAGCTTGAACAGCTCCTTTTCGGACACGTGAATGGACGCGGCGTCCTTCTTGTTGCCGTAGATCACGGCGGGAACGCGGCCTTCACGACGCAGTGCACGGGAGGCTCCCTTGCCCGCCCGCTCGCGCGCTTCGGCCGACAGGGTCAGCTGATCGCTCATTGTAATTCTCCAGTTGGTTGTCTCGTCCGGCACCCTCCAGGGATGAATATGCCGCACGAAGGCGCGCGCTATAGGGGGGAAGGGGGATAAAGGCAAGGCCGAGCCATTGGTAGGCGCAGTCCAGTGATCTGTGCTTGCCAAGCGGCAAACTTACTGCACCCGCACCACCTTATATCCCTTGGCCGCGAGAAACTCGCGCACATTGTCCGGACCCACCAGATGCCCGGCACCCACTGCGACGAACGGATGCTCGTTTTTCTTCAGCATTGCATCCAGCCGCTCCGCCCAGGCGCGGTTGCGCGCGACCAGCACCGCTTCGCGAATGCGCGGCGTGTCCATCATGCCGCCCTGCGAAGCCTTGATGAGCCCGGATTCATTGCCGCTCGCCCAGGCCTGGAGCAGCTTTTCGAATTCGGCGCGCGCGTCCGACGTATCCGACACCACATCCTTCAGCATCTGCCGCTGTTCTGTCTCCGGTAGCGTATCGAAGGCGCCGAGCTGTTCTTCCATCGTCTCCAGCCCGCAAATCGGCTTGTCGGCCTTTTTGAAGTGCGCCTCGACCACAGTTTCCACGCCGTCCGCGCGGTCCAGCCCCAGCTTTTCGTGCTGGGCGGACGCCAGTGTCAACGCCGCGGCCCAGCTTTCCATGCCGTCCAGCATCATGCGGGCAAGGCCGATGCCATCCTTCGCCTGTTCCAGCTCCGGTTTCAGATCGGCGGGCAGGCGTTCCTCGACCGGGGGCAGATTAGGGGAGAAGGCGAGCGCCTTGAATGCGCCGGCCAGTTTCTGCGGATCATCCGCGCCCAGCACTTCGATCACCAGCGCATCGGAGCGGTCCATCGCCTTGTCCAGCGCCGGGCTCTGCCACTCCACGCCCTCGGGCAGCAAGTGGACCGTCCCGAAGAGATAGGCTTGAGGGCCGCCGTCCGCGCCTTCCACCGCCCAGAGCGCAGGCTTGGCGGAAGGGCTGACGTCATAGGTCGGCGCGGCGTCGGAGCAACCATAGAGCGCGACGAGCGAGAGCAGGGCGAGGAGGAAGCGCATGGACCAGACCTATGATGCGCCGGGCTTAAGCAAATGCAAAGGGGGCGCATCTTCGCCCAACTTTCCATCGCAATCACATGCGGCTAGCTTGCTCGTTCCTCCAGTTACTCTACCCGTACCGCGTTCAGTCCGTAACGTTTCAGCTGATCCTGCACGCTGTCGGCGCCTGCAAGGTGCCCTGAACCCACAGCCAGAAACACCGTGCCGGGCTGCTCCAGCCGATGATCGATCCACTTGGCCCAGTTCTCGTTACGCTGGGTCAGCATCGCCTTGCGCAGCACCGGATCGTTCATGCCCTCGTTGAGGAGTTCGGCCAGCTTCTCCGGCTCGCCCGCGGCCCAGTCTGACACCATTTCGTCCATCGCCTCGTCCGCATCGGGCAAGGTGTCGACGGTCTCGTTCAGCCATTTCACTTGGCTCGTCATCGGTAGGCTGTCGAGAAAGCCGAGCTGTTCCTCGATGGTTTCCAGCCCGATCATCGGCTTGGCCGCGGCCTTCGCCTTGGCCTGTAGGATGCTTTCGACACCGCTATTGGGATCGAACCCCGCCTTGGCAAAGCCCAGCAGCGACAGATTCATGGTCGCCAGCCACGGCTCGAAGCTGTCGAAGGTGGGGTAGGGGATGCCGAAGCTGGTGAGCGCGGCTTCATACTGGCTGCGGTCCTCGCCCTCCAGCCGATCGCGCAGCTTCACGCCCGTCTGATCGGTTCCGAGCCGCTGAAAAGTGGCCACCGTCGCTGCCTGATCGTCGCCCGGCAGCACCTCGAACACCGCGCTGTCGCTGGCATCCCACGCGGCCTTCACGGGGCCTGCAAACCAGTCGATCCCCGGCTTCAGCATGTGCACTGTGCCGAACAGATAGATCTTGGTGTCGTCATCCTCCACCAGCCACAAGGCTGGATCGGCCTGCACCGTTGCGGGTGCGCTGGCCGGGGCGGCCTCGCCCTGCGCCGCCGCCGCGCCAGGCTGCACGGCCTCCTGCGCATTGGCCGCACCGAAGCCGATCAAGCCAAGGCCAAGGGCGCCGGCCAGGGCGGATTTGCGGAGAGTGGCGAAGGTCATGGAAAAGCTCCTCTGAAAAGGCTTCCGTCAAGATAGGAACCGGCGGTGTCGGTTGCGATATTGCGGAAGCGTTCGGCTCACCGATATTTTTGCCAGATCCATACGCCGCCCACCGTGAATACGGTAATCAGATAGAGCGCAATGCCGTTGACTTCAGGCACCCAGCCGCCGCGCGAGAGCAGCCACCATGTCGGCGCGCCAATCATGTATACGTAGATGCCCGCCAGGGCGCCTTGCTTGTAGGCCTCCATTTCCTGTTCATCGACCGCATAGCGATGCCAGTAATAGGACAGAGCAGGCAGCAGAATCGCGACGATGGCGGCAAGGGCAAGGGCGATGCCGGACGGCAACGGGCCGCCTGCGAAGACCGCATCCGCGCCGCCTGACGCTATGAGCGCGGCAGCGATAAGACCCCCGAGTGCGCCGGATGCGATCAGCACGTTGCGGTTCAGCCGTTCCTTGCGCGTCGCTGGCGCTTCGCCGTTGCCCGGGTTCAGCGAGCGGACGAGCAGCACCACCGCACCGGCAATCAGTACCAGAACGGCCGCCAGCACGGCATATCCTGCCGTGCCGGGAGAGCCGCCACCATGCTCCAAATGTGCCGACAAGAAGCCCGCGCCGATGCCGAGGAGAAAGATCAGCGCCAGGCAACTTGCCAATATCCAGAGGCCCCGTTTCAGCCCGGAGCGGCTGTCCTCCTTATCGATCATCTTCACTCCTCCACCCATCATCGAAAATCTCCTCTATGCTCTGTTCGAAAAGTCGTGCGATCTTGAAGGCCAGCGGCAGCGACGGATCATATTTGCCGGTTTCGATCGCGTTGATCGCCTGGCGCGAAACGTCGAGCTCCTCGCCCAGCCGCGCCTGGCTCCACTCCCGCTCGGCGCGCAGCACCCGCAGTCGGTTCTTCATCGTGCGGTGCGCACGCGCAGGAAGAGGTAGCAAAGGCTCCAACTGCCGAGCAGAGTGGCTAGCCCCTGATTAAGATCTGGAAACTTAAGCCAGTCCACCCGGCCAAACAGTTGTATCCAGAGCGCGATCGCGAAAAACGTGCTCAAATTCCCCGCCAGCGCCGCCTGGCTCATCAGGCGGAAGCTGTAATCTTCCGCAAAACGCCGATCCAGTCCGGTCAGCGCCGTGCCTAGAACACTGGCAGCGATGAGTCCGCCGGCAACGATCAGCGCCGCAGCGCCGAGATGAGCGGTGCCGAGATGGGGCTGGATCAGCACATTAAGAAACGCAGCCGTGGCAATGCCGAAGAAGATATCGAGCCATGGTGCGCGATATATTTTGTACGAGCCCCGGACCATCCGCTCCAAAGTAAACTTCGCCATCATCTGCCTCCCTTATGTCAGCTTTCCCTGACGAACTGTCACGATTCGCTGTCTATGTCAATAAGACCTGACCAACAGTCGCGTAGGGCTGACATGGTGTGCGAGCGGTCTTCGGCCCGGCTTGACCGTTCCGGGGCCATCCGCCAAGGCGGGCGCCGTCATCCATCTCGCGCGTGCGAAAGGAAAACCGTGGCCGCTACGCCGCCCGAAAAGCCGCTGAGTTTTCAGGACATGATCCTGACGCTCCACAATTACTGGAGCGCGCAGGGCTGTCTGATCCTGCAACCCTATGATCTGGAAATGGGCGCGGGCACCTTTCATACCGCGACCACGCTGCGCGCGCTGGGGCCGGACCCGTGGCGTGCCGCGTTCGTGCAGCCCTGCCGCCGCCCGACCGACGGGCGCTATGGCGAGAACCCCAACCGGCTGCAGCATTATTACCAGTATCAGGTGATCCTGAAGCCATCGCCGGAAAATCTGCAGCAGCTCTATCTGGACAGTCTGGTCGCGATCGGCATCGATCCGCTGCTCCATGATATCCGCTTCGTGGAGGATGACTGGGAAAGCCCCACGCTGGGCGCATGGGGCCTGGGCTGGGAAGTCTGGTGCGATGGGATGGAAGTGACGCAGTTCACCTATTTCCAGCAGATGGGCGGCTATGACTGCAAGCCGGTGTCCGGCGAGCTGACCTACGGGCTGGAGCGGCTGGCCATGTACATCCAGGGTGTCGACAGCGTCTACGATCTGGATTTCAACGGCCACGGCGTGACTTACGGCGATGTCTTCCTGGAAAATGAGAAGCAGATGAGCGCCTGGAACTTCGAACATGCCGATACCGAGGCGCTGTTCGATCTGTTCCGCAAGGCGACGGCGGAGAGCGAGAACTGCCTCAACGCCAAGCTGCCGATCCCGGCCTATGAGCAGGCGGTGAAGGCCAGCCATGTGTTCAACCTGTTGCAGGCCCGCGGCGTCATCTCCGTAGCCGAACGCGCCGCCTATATGGGCCGCGTCCGCGATCTCGCGAAGGGCGCGTGCGAAGCGCATATCGAGCGGCACACGCCCGACTGGACGGCGCGCTATCCCGACTGGAGCGTGGCATGACCGATTTCCTGCTCGAACTGCGATCGGAAGAAATTCCGGCGCGCATGCAGAAGGGTGCGCGCGCGGAGCTGGAGAAACTGTTCCGCGCCAAGCTCGGCGAGGCGGGGCTCACCGCATCCGCCATCACCGTCTATTCCACGCCGCGGCGTTTGGCGTTGATTGCCAAGGACTTGGCGGACGAAACGCAGGCGGTTTCCGAAGAGCGCAAGGGCCCGCGCGCCGATGCGCCGGACAAAGCGATCGAGGGCTTTCTGCGCTCCACGGGTCTCACGCGCGATCAACTGGTCGAGCGCGAGGACAAGAAGGGCAACGCCGTCCTGTTTGCGGTGATCGAAACGCCCGGCCGTGCCACGCGCGACGTTCTGGCCGAGGCGATCCCGGCGATCGTCCGCGAATTCTCTTGGCCGAAATCGATGCGCTGGGGCGCTGCCTCGCAGACCACCGAGTCCCTGCGCTGGGTGCGTCCGCTTTCCGGTATCGTCGCGCTGTTCGGCGAGCAGGTCGTCGAGTGTGAGGTCCATGGGGTGACGTCCGGCGCAGTGACGTTGGGACACCGTTTCCATCATCGCGGCGACATCACCATTGGTGACGCGGACGACTATGCGGTGAAGCTGCGTGCAGGCCATGTCATCGTCGATCATGAAGAGCGCGAGGCCATCGTGCGCGACGGCGCGGCGGAGGCGGCGGCGGACGCGGGGCTTTCGCTGGTTGCGGACGAAGGGCTGGTGGTGGAAAATGCCGGCCTCACCGAATGGCCGGTGCCGCTGCTCGGCCGGTTCGACGCAGCGTTTCTGGATGTGCCGCAGGAGGTGATCCAGCTCACCGCCCGCGTGAACCAGAAATATTTCGTCTGCGAGGACGGGGAGGGCCGCCTTGCCAACGCCTTTGTCTGTACCGCGAATATCGAAGCGACGGACGGCGGGGCGGCGCTGGTGGCGGGCAATGAAAAGGTGCTCGCCGCGCGGCTTTCGGACGCGAAGTTCTTCTGGGATCTGGACCGCAAGACGTCGCTCGCTGTGCATGCCGAAAAGCTGAAGGACATCGTCTTCCACGAGAAGCTGGGCACCGTCGCCGACAAGGTGGACCGCGTGGCCAAGCTAGCCCGCTGGCTGGTGGAAGAGGGGATTGTCGGCGACGGCGAGCCGGAAACCGCCGATCTGGCACAGAAGGCTGCCGAGCTTTGCAAGGCCGATCTGGTGACGGAGATGGTCGGCGAATTCCCCGAACTTCAGGGCCTTATGGGCGGTTATTATGCCGCAGCCGAGGGCCTGGACCCACGCGTGGCCGCCGCGATCCGCGATCATTACAAGCCGGTGGGGCAGGGCGACGATGTGCCCATCGCGCCAGTGACGGTGGCGGTGAGTTTGGCGGACAAACTGGATACCTTGATTCAGTTTTTCAGCGAAGATCTGAAACCAACTGGCTCGAAAGACCCCTTCGCCTTGCGGCGGGCGGCCTTAGGGGTAATTCAAATAATCGAAACGTCACACGTTCGATTGCCAGTCTTTGAAACTGCGCTGAGGGGCCTCGATTCAAACTGGAAAATTAAAAGCCCGGTCGATTTTTCAGCCTTTGCCGATGCTGCGCGAACGGCATTCAAAGACCGGCTTACGTCACGGTATGATGGTGACGAAAATCGTTATCTTCAGCGAATTTGGGATTTGCTAGATTTCTTCGCAGATCGCCTGAAAGTTCAGCAGCGCGAAGCAGGCGTCCGCCACGATCTCATCGACGCAGTGTTCGCGCTTGGCGGGGAGGACGATCTCGTCAGGCTGCTCGCCCGGGTGAAGGCGCTGCAGGCGTTCGTCGAGACGCCCGAGGGCACGGACCTTATAGCCGGATATAAGCGCGCGGCCAATATCCTGAAAAAGGAAGGCACTGAAGCGGCGGCGGAACAGCAAAACCTGTCCTACACGCCTGAAGCTGCGGAAAAGGCCCTGATCGATTCGCTGGCCGCAGCCGAGCCGCGCGCCCGCTCCGCTGTCGAGGCGGAGGATTTCGAGGGCGCGATGGCTGCGCTGGCATCACTGCGCGATCCGATCGACCGCTTTTTCGAAGGCGTGACGGTGAACGATGAGGACGAGACCAAGCGCGCCGCGCGCCTCGCTCTGCTGTCGCGTTTCCGGGCTGCCGTGAACCAGGTTGCCGATTTTTCTAAGATCGAAGGGTAAGGTTTTGAAAAAGGGGCGGGCGTCTGTCCGCCCCTTTTCGGCTGTCGCCGGTCTCAGCCCGGCATCTTCACGGATGAAGACAGCCGCGACATGACATCGGCGGCATTGAAATAGGTCTTTCCGCCCGCGCTGTTCGTCAGCCGAATGGTGGCGTGGGCATCGTAATTGTTCACGCTGGTCACATCGACGCTATTGTCCCAATTCGCCGTCGTCCACGGGTTCCATTCATAGGCACCGAACGGCCCGTACAGCGTGTAATAAGGCGAAAAGCCGGGATAGAGCCCACGGCCGATGGCGGGCGTCACGTCCACCATATCGGTATCGTCCGTGGTGGCATTCATGAGGGTGAACCCGGCAAAGCCCTTTTGCTGCGCGAGCTGCGCGGCGCGATAGAGCAGATAATTGTCGACCGTGACCCGGCTGGTCAGATTATTGCCCTTGAAATTGACCTGATAGACATTGTTGCCGACCATCATGTCGCTGTAGCCGTCCGCCATCGCCGATGCGCTGGCCGGCTGATAGGGGGTGGCCGCACAACCACCGAGAAGCGCCACGGGCAAGGTGGCAGCAAGGAAGAGGGTAAGAGTCTTCTTTTTCATTGTTATGACCTTTCATGCCTTGGCTTTGGCCAATTCATGCGTTGGCCGCAGCCGATACAATAAATCTTTATTTCGACTGTTGGTTCCTGTCCGTCAGCGGTCTTTTGTTCTTTCTGGTGCCGCAAATTTGCCAGTCCTTCCGGCACTGGCTAGGCCGGGAATTTGCCAGTGCCCCCGACACTGGCTAGGGCTGTCCACCGGGCAGTGGACAGGGGGGCAAAAAACCTGTCCTACACGCCCGTAAATGCGGCAGAAGATCAGGCTGATTCGATTGCCGCGGACGCGTCGCGCGCGCGTTGGCGCTGCCGTGGGGAATGCGAGGAGATGACGGTGAACGATAAGGATGCAGACCGGCGCACCGCGCGCGTCGCCCTTTTCCCGCCGCCCGCCCTCGGCACAGGCCCCATTGGCGCAATGCGGCGCCCGTTTATGAGCGCCAGGTTTCTCCCTCAGGCCAGATTTCTCCCTCAGGACAGTGTGAAGCGTGTGAAGCTGCGTTGCACCGGCCCGACCAACCCGAACTCCCAAAGCACAGACTCCAAAGGAGCCGACCGATGACCGACCAGAACTCTCCCCAGCGCTATGTGTACCGCTTCGGAGGCGGCGTGGCCGAGGGCGGCACGGGCGACAAGGCGCTGCTGGGCGGCAAGGGCGCGAACCTGGCGGAGATGGCCTCGATCGGCCTGCCGGTGCCCCCGGGCTTCACCATCAGCACGGACATGTGCGCGCGCTTCTACGATGAGGGCGAGACGCTGCCCGATAGCCTGCTGTCAGAGGTGGCGAACGGCATCGCGCATATCGAGGGCGTGACGGGCAAGGGCTTCGGCGATGCGGCCAACCCGCTTCTCGTCTCGGTCCGCTCCGGCGCGCGCATCTCGATGCCCGGCATGATGGACACGGTGCTGAACCTGGGCCTGAACGACGAGACGGTGGAAGGCCTCGCCGCGATCTCGGAAGACGAGCGCTTCGCCTGGGACAGCTACCGCCGGTTCATCCAGATGTACTCCGACGTGGTCCTGGGCCTCGACCACGGCCTGTTCGAGGAAGCACTGGAGATCGCCAAGGAAGACAAGGGCTACTTCAACGACACCGAGATGACCGCGGCCGACTGGCGCGCGCTGGTGGCGCAGTTCAAGAGCATCGTGGCGCAGGAGCATGACCAGCCCTTCCCGACGGACGTGAACGATCAGCTGAACGGCGCAATCGCCGCGGTGTTCGGCAGCTGGAACGTGGAGCGCGCGCGCGTCTATCGCCGCATCAACGACATCCCGCATGACATCGGCACGGCGGTGAACGTGCAGGCAATGGTGTTCGGCAACATGGGCGAGACGAGCGCCACCGGCGTCGCCTTCACCCGCGATCCCTCGACCGGAGAGCACGCCTATTACGGCGAGTATCTGATCAACGCGCAGGGCGAAGACGTGGTCGCGGGCATCCGCACGCCGCAGTACCTGACCAAGGCCGCGCGCGAGGAGGCGGGCGCCAAGCCGCTGAGCCTGGAAGAGGCGATGCCGGAGACGTTCGAGGAGCTGACCGCCGTGTTCGAGACGCTGGAGCAGCACTATAAGGACATGCAGGACATCGAGTTCACGGTGGAGCGCGGGCAGCTGTGGATGCTGCAGACGCGCACCGGCAAGCGCACGGCCAAGGCGGCGCTCAAGATCGCGGTCGACATGGCCGCCGAAGGGCTGGTGGACCGCAAGGCGGCGATCGCGCGGATCGATCCGATGCAGCTCGACCAGCTGCTCCACCCGACACTCGATCCCGATGCGCCGCGCGATGTGGTGGCGCGGGGCCTTCCCGCGTCGCCCGGTGCGGCGTCCGGCACGATCTGCTTCGATGCCGATACGGCGGAGCGGCGTGCGGCCAATGGCGAAAGCGTGATCCTGGTGCGCGTCGAGACGAGCCCTGAAGACATTCACGGCATGCACGCGGCGGCAGGCATCCTTACGGCGCGCGGCGGCATGACCAGCCACGCTGCGGTGGTGGCGCGGGGCATGGGCCGCCCCTGCGTCTCCGGCGCGGGCGAGCTGCGGATCGACGCCAAGGCGCGCACGCTGACGGTGGCGGGACGTACCTTCGATGAGGATGATGTGATCACCATCGACGGCGGCAACGGGCAGGTGATGGCGGGGCAGGTGCCCACGCTGCAGCCCGAACTGGCCGGCGACTTCGCAACCCTTATGGAATGGGCGGACGATCTGCGCGGCCTGAAGGTGCGGGCGAATGCGGAAACGCCGCTCGATGCCAAGACCGCGCGCGAATTCGGAGCGGAGGGCATCGGCCTTTGCCGGACCGAGCACATGTTCTTCGATGCCGGCCGCATCAGCGCGGTGCGCCAGATGATCCTGGCCGACAAGGAAGAAGGTCGGCGCACGGCGCTGGCCAAGCTGCTGCCCGAACAGCGCAGCGACTTCGCGGCGATCTTCACCGAGATGGCGGGCCTGCCGGTCACGATCCGTCTGCTCGACCCGCCGTTGCACGAGTTCCTGCCGCGCGAGGATACCGAGTTCGAAGGACTGGCGAGCGAGCTGGACGTGTCGGTCGATACGCTCAAGCGCCGTGCGGACGAGCTGCACGAGTTCAACCCGATGCTGGGCCATCGCGGCTGCCGCCTGGGCATTACCTATCCCGAAATCTACGAGATGCAGGCGCGCGCCATCTTCGAGGCAGCCTGCGACGTGGAGGCATCTTCGGGCGAAGCGCCGCTGCCCGAGGTCATGATCCCGCTGGTCGGCACCCGCCGCGAGCTGGAGATCACGCGCGAGATCGTCGATCGCACCGCCAAGGCGGTGTTCGAGGAGAAGGGGCGCGAGGTTGCGTACCTCGTCGGCACCATGATCGAACTGCCGCGCGCCGCGCTGATGGCGGGCGAGATCGCCGAAGTGGGCGAGTTCTTCAGCTTCGGCACCAACGATCTGACGCAGACCGCTTTGGGCGTCAGCCGCGACGATGCGAGCCGCTTCCTCGGCGACTATGTGGAGAAGGGGATTTACGAGCGCGATCCGTTCGTCAGCCTGGACCTCGCGGGCGTAGGCCAGCTGATCGAGATCGCGGTGGAGCGTGGCCGCAAGGCGCGCTCGGGCATTAAGCTGGGCATCTGCGGCGAGCATGGCGGCGATCCGGCGAGCATCGCCTTCTGCGCCAAAGCCGGCCTCGATTACGTCTCCGCATCGCCTTACCGCGTACCGATTGCGCGGTTGGCGGCCGCTCAGGCGGCGTTGAAGGGGAGCCAGGGCGGCTAGGAGCGATCGCCGCCTTTGATCCCGCCGCCGCTTCGTTATAGAGAGCGGTGATGCGCCCCACCGCAGCTCCTAACCGGATCGCCGCATGAAACCGATCACCCGCAACCGTGCCCGCGCTATGATGCGCGCGCATGGGCCCCAATCGCTGGTCTTCCGCCGCCGCGTCGCGATCGGTGCCGGTGCGATCGCGATCGGCGTGGTGGCGCTGCTGTTTGCCGATGTAAGCGACTGGGTGGCGGGCCGGTTCACCGCGTTTCACGAAGCCTACCCCTATGTACCGCTGGTCACGACCCCCTTGGGCTTCATCGTTCTGGTCTGGGCCACCAACCGTTTCGCACCGATGGCGCGCGGATCGGGCATTCCGCAGGTAATCGCGGCGAAGTCCGCCAGCTCCGGCACCATTGCGGCGCTGGTCTCCATGAAAACCGCTATCCTCAAGGCGCTGCTGACGCTCGGCGCGCTGCTGTGCGGGGGGTCCATCGGCCGGGAAGGGCCAACGGTACAGCTCGCCGCAGCGGTGATGGCGCAGTGCCACAAGATCATGCGGATACCGATGCGCACCTCGATGTACATCGCAGGCGGCGCGGCGGGGGTGGCCGCGGCGTTCAACACCCCGCTTGCCGGAATAGCCTTCGCGATCGAGGAACTGGCCGCCGCTTACGAACAGCGCGTGACGCTGCTCGTGATGACCGCGATCCTGATCTCCGGTATGGTCGCGCAGGGGCTTTCGGGGGACTATATCTATTTTGGCGTCAACGGAGCAGCGCTTTCTTTCAAGAGCGCGCTCATCGTCGCACCGCTGGCCGGCGCATTGGGCGGGGTCACGGGCGGCTGCTTTTCGCGGCTCCTGATTGCCGCGTCGCAGAGCACCAGCCGCCTGGGATCCCAGATCGCAAAGCGTCCGCTTCTGGCCGCCGGCATTTGCGGGGTCATCGTGGCGGTGCTGGGCGTGGTCACACAGCTGACCTGGGGCACAGGCTATGATCCCGCGCGCGCCATGATCGAGGGGCGCAGTCTGCCTTTGTGGTTCGGTTTCGCCAAATTTGCGGCGACCTTGGCCACAGCGGTTGCGGGGCTGCCGGGGGGCATCTTCTCGCCCAGCCTCTCGACGGGTGCAGGCTTCGGCAACATGCTGCGCTTCATGTTCCCGGGCGAACCCGCAAGCGCGGTCGTGCTCCTCGGCATGGTCGCCTATTTCACCGGCGTTGTGCGCGCACCGCTGACGGCCGTGATCATTCTTGCTGAAACCACCGTCAGCCGCGGCCTGATGATGCCCATGCTGGCGGCGGCACTGATCGCGAACCAGACCAGCCAGCTTGTCTGTCCGGACAAGCTTTACGAGACGCTGGCCCGCGGCTTCACCGGGCGATCGGAAAACTAATGCAAAAAGGTTGGAATTAGTCCTTGCAAGGATGGCATCTGGACCGTATCAGCCGCCCTTCCAAGCGCCCGTAGCTCAGCTGGATAGAGCACCAGACTACGAATCTGGGGGCCGGAGGTTCGAATCCTTCCGGGCGCGCCACTTTCCTGACAACGATCCAGTATAGCGCGCCGGCCAGATCGATCGGCACATCGCGGATCGTTGCACCTTATCGAGGCCCATGCCCTTCAACGATATCGCCGCCCCGCTTGCCGAGGCGCTTGCCGCGCGCGGCTATGACAACCCCACCGCCGTGCAGGCCGCCGTTCTGGAAGACGAGGCTGCCGGGCGTGACCTGGTCGTTTCGGCGCAGACCGGCTCGGGCAAAACCATCGCTTTCGGCCTCGCCATGGCCGCCGAGCTGATGGGTGAGGACAATCGTCTGGGCGTTGCTGCCGCTCCGCTAGCACTCGTGATCGCGCCGACCCGTGAGCTGGCTTTGCAGGTAAGCCGCGAACTTGGCTGGCTTTACGAAAAGGCCGGCGCCGTCATCGCTACCTGCGTCGGCGGCATGGACCCGGTCAAGGAACGCCGCGTACTGCGACAGGGCGCCCATATTGTCGTCGGCACGCCGGGCCGTCTGCGCGATCATTTCGAACGCAACGGTCTCGATCTGTCCGATCTTCGCACCGCCGTCCTCGATGAGGCCGACGAGATGCTCGATATGGGCTTTCGCGACGATCTTGAGGAAATTCTCGACGGAACGCCGGATCAGCGCCGCACGCTGCTCTTCTCGGCTACCATGCCCAAGCCCATCGTGGCGCTGGCCAAGCGTTATCAGCGCGATGCCCTGCGCATCTCGACGGTGGGCGAGGATCGCGGCCACGGCGATATCGCCTATCAGGCGGTGACAGTCGCGCCCCACGAAATCGAGCATGCGGTGGTGAACCTGCTGCGTTTTCACGACGCCGAGACGGCCATCGTCTTCTGCGCCACACGCGAGAGCGTGCGCCGGATGCACGCCAGCCTTCAGGAACGCGGCTTTGCAGTCGTGGCGCTGTCGGGCGAGCATTCGCAATCCGAACGCAATCACGCCATGCAGGCGCTGCGTGACGGGCGTGCGCGCGTCTGTGTGGCCACCGATGTCGCGGCGCGTGGCATCGATCTGCCCGCGCTTAGCTTGGTGATCCATGCGGAGATTCCGCGCGATGCGGAGACGCTGCAGCACCGTTCCGGCCGCACCGGGCGTGCGGGCAATAAAGGCACCGCGGTGCTCGTGGTGCCCTATCCGCGCCGCCGCCGCGTCGAATCGATGCTGCGCGGTGCCAAGGTGCAGGCGGACTGGATCGATGCCCCCACGCCGGAGGCGATCCGGGCGCAGGACCAGGAACGCCTGCTCACGGCTTTGCTGGAGCCGGCCGATTATGATGAGGAAGAGCTCCGCCTGGCAGATCGACTGCTGGCCGAGCGCAGCCCGCGCGATATCGCGGCGGCACTAGTCCAGATCCACCGTGCGAAAATGCCAGCACCAGAAGAACTGATCGAAAACTCGCCCGAGGCGCGCAAGGAGGCGCAGAAAGAGCGCCACCGTCCCGGCTTCGAGGACATCATCTGGTTCCGCATGGATGCGGGGCGGCGGCAGAATGCCGATCCGCGCTGGATCCTGCCGCTTCTGTGCCGCCGCGGTCACATCACAAAGAAAGACGTCGGTGCCATCCGTATCGGACCGGACGAAACCTTCTTTCAAATTCCGCGCGCGGTCAGCGGCGATTTCGAGGCGGCGCTTCGCCGTACTGCCAATTCGGACGAGCAGGGCGATCCGCGCGACGACATTACGATCACCCAATCGCCCGAAGGTCCGGCAGAGCGGACCCGCCCCGGTCGCAAACCGAAGCATGAGGGCAAGCCCGCAAACGCAGGGCGCCCCAAGCTGCACCGGAAAGAGGGCGGGGGAGATTCGCAGAACCAGCCCTCGGGCAAGGCGTTCAAGCCGAAATTCGCCAAGGGGAAGGGCGGCGCAGGCAAACCCTTCGACAAAGGCAAGTTCGATAAAGGCAAACGCGGCGGCGCTCCCAAAGGCGGTGCGAAGCCGTTCGCCAAAAAAGACCGGTAGGGCTTCACCGGCAGGTCAAGGCGCTGGCGGGCTGACAGCTCAAAGCCCGTTCGGGCTGCGCAAGCCCTTGCCCGACCGAGACTGGCGCGATAGCGCTGCGGGTCGGAAAAGGAGCGTGAAATGAGCGAATTCGATCATGCGGTAGACGGCGATCTGGTGCGTGCGCCGGACGGCAAGATAGCGGTGCCGCAGGATGTTCAGGACGCGATCCGAACGCTCATCCGCTGGACCGGCGACGACCCGGATCGCGAGGGTCTGCTCGATACGCCAAAACGCGTTGGACGTGCTTGGAAAGAATATTGCCAGGGTTATGAGGAAGACCCGGGCGTGCATCTCTCGCGCACGTTCGAGGAAGTGGGCGGCTATGACGAACTTGTCCTGCTGAAGGACATTCCGTTCCAGTCGCACTGCGAACACCACATGGCCCCGATTATCGGCAAGGCGCACATCGCCTATATGCCCACGGACCGAGTGGTCGGTATCTCCAAGCTAGCGCGCGTGCTGCACGGCTATGCCCGTCGTTTGCAGGTGCAGGAGCGCCTGACGGCCGAAGTGGCGCAGTGCATTCAGGATCAACTGAACCCGAGCGGTGTCGCAGTGGTGATCGAGGCAAGCCACGCCTGCATGACGGCGCGCGGTGTCCGGACGCCTGGCGTGTCGATGGTCACCAGTCGGCTGCTGGGCGTGTTTCTGGACGATCAGCGCAGCCGCAAGGAAGTCATGAGCTTGATGGGCTATTGATCCGCTGCGTTTGGGGTTCACGCAAGGCGCGAGCCTTAGCGAAAAGTTAACGTGGGCCGGGAACCTTAGCGACTTCGCTTCCGTTCATCGCACGTCAAGCAAATGACTTGCGCACGAGAGAACAGGAAATGCTGAAGAATATTCTCCCCCTTATCATGTCCGGCGGTACGCTGCTCGCCGTTGTCGCCGCGATGGCAGCGACAGTCTAGAGCGCGTTCAAACCCGCCCGGAAGGCCCGGAAGGGCCACGTGAAAAGGCGCGAGAACCGGTGGGTTCCCGCGCCTTTTCTGTAACTTGTAACGGGGGCATTGCAGCCCCCGTCGCTTATGCGTTGGCGTCGGACGGCGGGCTGGTGCCCTCGTCGCGCGGTGCGGTGCCGTCTTCGGCCTGTTCGACCGAAGCTTCCTCGAACACCTCGGCAGCGTCGGCTGCGCTCGGCACGCCTTCGTCGCCAGCGTCGCCGTCGCCGGTGACTTCGGCGGCAAGCTCGCGCAGCTCGGCCTGATCGTCCTCGAACATCTTGGCGATGACGTCGACGCCGCTGCGCTGCAGCTCGGCTTCGTCTTCGGAGCGGGCGACGTTGACCTTTACGATCGAAACCACCTCGGGGTGCAGCATGACGCGCACGTCATACATGCCGATCGACTTGATCGGGCGTTCCAGCACGATCATCGACTTGGTGATCTCGGCGCCCTGTTCGTTGAGGCCGTTCTCGATGTCGCGCACCGAGGCTGAACCGTAGAGCTGCCCGGTATTGGAGGCGGCGCGGATCAGCGTTACTTCCAGACCGTCGACGTCCTTGGACTTGGTCTCGGCGTCGCTGCGCTTCGAGGCGTTCTCGGCCTCGATACGCTCACGATTGGCTTCGAACACCTCACGGTTCGCCTTGTTGGCGCGCAGGGCCTTCTTGTTGGGAAGGAGGAAGTTGCGCGCATAGCCGTCCTTCACGGTGACGACGTCACCGATCGTGCCCAGCTTCTCGACGCGTTCCAGCAGAATGATATCCATGATCTGGCTCTCCTTACTTCACGACATAAGGGAGCAGGCCGATGTGGCGTGCACGCTTGATCGCACGCGAAAGCTCGCGCTGCTTTTTGGCGGAAACCGCCGTGATCCGGCTAGGGACGATCTTGCCGCGCTCGGAAATATATCCCTGCAGCAGCTTGGTGTCCTTGAAGTCGATCTTCGGCGCATCGGGCCCGCTGAAGGGGCAGGTCTTGCGGCGACGGAAAAAGGGTCGTGCCATGGCTTAGTTCCTTTCGTCCCGGTCGCGGCCGCGGCCGCCATCGCGTCCACCGTCACGGCCGCCCTTGCGGTCGCTGCGCTCGTTCTTGCGCATCTGCACCGACGGCTCGCTCTCCAGCTCATCCACGCGGATGGTGAGATAGCGGATCACGTCTTCGTTGACGCGGGTCTGGCGCTCCAGCTCTGCGATCACGCCTGCGGGCGCATCGATGTTAAGCATGACGTAATGCGCCTTGCGGTTCTTCTGAATCTTGTAGGCGAGGGACTTCAGGCCCCAGGTCTCGGTCTTGGTGACCTTGCCTTCATTGTCCTCGATGATCTTGGTAGCGTTCTGGGCGAGCGTATCGACCTGAGCCTGGCTCAGATCCTGGCGCGCCAGGAACACATGCTCGTACAACGGCATGAGTCATATCCTTTTCTTACCGATCGCTGACGCCGCACCGTGCGAACGCCCCTCCGGCCTTCTTCTGTCTCCCGCGGGGCGAACCCCCGGCGGAAGCGGCGCTCTTAGGCGAGCGGGCGGAAGAAGGCAAGGGCAGGTGAGCGAGAAAGGCCGGGAGAGCGGATTGGGCAGGCTTCAGGCGATATCCGGAAAGTCGCACCGATCCGCAGACACCCCCCTCTCAATTCGGACGAACCGAGTGGTACCGCCGACGAGTGGAGGGCGGTTTTCCGGTGAGGAGAGCGCGATCCTGCATCATGTCCGATGTAGCAGATCGCCCATGCTGTAGGGAAGGTCGCAGGCGTTGCGCGCTATCCGGCATGCAAGCGAATGCGACATTCCACACCCTCCCGGCGGAACAGCAGGTCGGCTGCGTCGTCGCCCGAAAGCGATTTCGAGATGAGCGTCGATCCAAAACCGGGTTCGGGCGCTTCTTCCACCGGCGGGCCGCCGCTTTCCTTCCAGATCAATTCCACGACGTCGGCCTCGCGGTCGATAGTGACGTCGACCCGTCCACTCTCATTGGAAAGCGCTCCATATTTGAGGGCGTTCGTCAGAAGCTCGTGAAGAACTAGGGCAAGACCCTGCGCCGGGGTCGCTCCCAGCCGGATTTCATCCACCACGGAAATGCGCACCTGGCTGGTGGTCCCGTCGAAAGCGGAAAGTTCCGCCTTGAGGATCTTGCTGGGCAACATCGTCTCGGTTGCGCCTTCCACCAGCAATTGGTGCGTGCGGGCGAGGGCGGCAACCCGGCGTTCCAGCGCCTTGGCGAAGCTCGGCAGGTCGGCCGCCCCTTTGGCCGATAGCCGCACCATCGACTGGATCATGCCGAGCATGTTGCGCACGCGATGGTTCAGCTCGTTGGTGAGCAATCTGAGCATGGCTTCGGACCGTTTGTTTTCGGTCACGTCGATGACATTGCCGATCAGCTTGACCGTCTTGCCGTCCTGATCCTGCACCGGACGACCGGCTGCCTGAATCCATCTTTCCTGGCCGCCCGCCGTCGTGATGCGGCATTCGAAATTCCAGTCACGATTTTCCGCGATGGCGCTTTTCTGCAGCTGATCGACGCGCCCCCGATCCGCCTCCACGACATGGTCCAGGAACAAGTCGTAATCCCATCTGTCCAAGCTGCCGGAGTAACCGAAGATTTCGTCATGGACTTCGTTTCTGACAGCCGCGCCGGAGTGGAGATCGAGCTCCCAAATTCCGATCTGGCCCGTCCGCAGCACGAGGCGGAGATGGTCCGCACTCTGTTCATCGAAAGGTTTCAAATCGGGCATGTCGAACCTGTGTTTGGCCTGTGCTTGGGGCGCGAACGTTATTTACGCTTGCATGAGATATGAGGCCTCGCCCGGCAGCCTTCAACGAACGGCCCTGACCCCAAGCCTTACCATCAACCGGTGACAGTGCAGCGTCAATCGCGAGCTTCAATCCGCCGGATCAGGTCTTGCGCGAAGTCGATCAGCGTATCGTCGCGCGCGCCCATGATGACGATGCGATCTCCATTCTCGGCCAATTGCACCAGCCGCTCACCCACCTCTTGGCGCTCGGCAACATAGTCTGCAGTCCCGCCCGCTTCCTCGATCCTCCCGACAATCTCTACGCTACTGACGCTGCGATCCGTGGTGCCGCCGAAATAAACCGGATCGCACAGAAAAAGCCGGTCGTCTGCGTGCAGTTCCGTGGCGAACATGGCGGCGAGATCATCACCCATGACGCGCAAGGGCCCGTAGCCATGGGGCTGGAAGAAGACGAGGAGCCGTCCAGGAAAAGCCTTCAGCGTGCGCAGCGTGGCAAGGATCTTTTCCGGATTATGCCCGAAATCGTCGATCACCGTCACGCCGCCCGCGGTGCCGACCACGTCGAAGCGGCGGCGCAGGCCTTCGAAGCGACCGATGGCAGCAACCGCGTCTTCGATCGGCACGCCGGCTGCTTCCGCGGCGGCGAGTGCGGCGAGCGCGTTGGCGATATTATGGCGGCCGGGCACCTGCAGCGTGACCGGATAGCGCTTGCCGCGCGCATCCAAGGTGAACCGGCTGCCGAGCGGCTGCTCCTCCACCTCGACCGCGCGGAAATTGGCACCGTCCGAAAAGCCGAAGCCGGTAACGCCGGTGATTTGTAGTCCGTCGATCAGCGCCGCGCTTTCGCGGTCGTCGGCATTCGAGATGACATGGGTCGCGCGCCGCGCGAATTCGCCGAACAAATCGCGCAGCTCGTCCATTGATTTATGATCGAGGCTGATATTGGTGAGCACGGCGATGTAGGGATCGAACAGCGCGATCGATCCATCGCTTTCATCCACCTCGCTCACAAAGGGGGCCCCGGCTCCCACACGGGCACTGGCGAAACCACCTTCCTCGCCTAGAAAATTCTTCATCACCGCGCCGTTCATCACGGTGGGATCGCGGTCGCAATCGGCCAGAATCCAGCCGGTCATGCCGGTGACGGTGGACTTGCCGCTGGTGCCGCCGACGGCGATCGGCAGTTCTGCCGCGTTGAACAGCCGTGCAAGCAGCTGCGCGCGCGTAAGCCGTTCGCAGCCGAGGCGCTTGGCCGCAGCGATGTCGGGCACCGTGTCCTCGATCGCGGCGGACGCGATCAGCGTCTGGCCTTCCGCCAGACCGCTACCGTCCTGAGCAAACAGCGTGATGCCGCGCGCGCGCAGCCATTCGAACTTGTCTTCGCTGCGGCCCTGATCGAGCGCACGATCCGATCCGGCGACGTTCGCGCCCTTAGCCCGCAGGATGGTGGCGAGCGGCAGCATGCCGCTGCCCCCGATGCCGCAAAAGAAATAGGAATTGTCCTTGGTCATCTGCGCTGGCTATGCGTGGCTGCAGGCTTTGGCAATGCGGGAATGGACGGAACCATGCGGATCGGAATTTGCGCCCCGGCAACGCCGTTGAGCCGCGAGCAGGCAGGCGAGGTCTGGTCGCTGGCCAAGCAATATTATCCCGATGCGGATTTGGTGTTTGATCCGCAATGCTTTGAAGAGGACGGCCATTTCGCCGGTAGCGATACGGACCGCGAGGCCGCATTCGTGCGGATGGCGAACGATTCGACGCTGGAGGCGGTCTGGTTTGCCAAGGGCGGCTATGGGTCGTGCCGCATCGCGCAGGCGGCAGTGGCGCAGCTGGGCGATGCGGCGAAGACCAAGCAGTATCTCGGATATAGCGATATGGGCTATCTGCTCGGCGCGCTCTACCGGGCCGGGATCGGCCAAGTCACGCACGGGCCGATGCCCACCGATATATCGCGCGAGGGCGGCAGCGCGGCGGTGGCCCGGGCGCTCGGCTGGCTGGTGCGGCGCGATGCATTGGCTTTGGCGCCCTCGCTGCAGGCAGGGCAGCGCTATGCCTGTTTCAACCTGATCACGCTGGCGATGATGACGGGCACGCCGCTGATGCCGGACCTGTCCGGCCATGTGCTAATCTTGGAGGAGACCGGCGAATATCTCTACGCGATCGACCGGCTGTTCTTCCATGTGACCAGCGTTCTGAAAGACGCGGGCCTTACCGGCATCGCGTTGGGCGAGGTCACGGCGGTGCCCGAGAACGATCGCCCCTTCGGGGCCACTGCCGAGGAGATTGCGCAGGACTGGTGCGGGCGGGCCGGCATTCCCTATCTGGGAAGGGCCGAGGTTGGCCACTCGATCACCAATCATGTGGTGCCGTTCGGGCTGTTCCAGCCGCTCGAAGCCTGACCCTGCATCGCAGGATCGGGCTTCGGGAAGACGCTACGCCTTGGCGGGCACCGGGATATTGGCTTCGGCCTTTTTGAAAGCCTCTTCCCAGCCGGTGAGATTGTTCTTGGCCTCGCGCACGAAGGGGCTGGCGCGAACATAGGCCATGATCGCTTTGGACAGCCAACTGCCCGGCGCGCGCATCGGGCGGGCGACCTGGCAGAGCAGAATGATCCGCGTCTCGTCCGTGTTGTTCCACACCTCATGTTCGTAGGTGTCGTCAAAGACCACCCATTCGCCTTCGCCCCATTGCACGCGCTGGTCTTCGACCTCCATCGTGCAGTTTTTTGCATCGCTGGGCACTTTCAGGCCCAGATGCGCGGTGATGAACGCCTTCGTCACGCCGCGATGGCGCGGGATGACGGTGCCAGGAGCGAGGATGGAGAAAAACGCGCTATTGAGACCGGGAATTTTCTCGGCAAGCGCGGTGGTGCGCGGTGCCCGGGCGATATTTTCGTGGATACGCTCGCCATAGCCGATCAGGAAGAAGCTGCGCCAGCTATCGTCCGTGGCGATACCGGCATGGTCGGGCGATAAGTCCTTGAGCGGCGGGATCGCGTTATGGTGGCGGTAGATCGCCATCGCTTCCTCGCGGATCACGTCGGCATGCTCCGCCAACGCCGCGGTCCAATCGAAATCTCCGGCATCGAGCACCGGCGTGTTCGGAATGCGCGAAAAGCCCGCCAGCCAATCGTTGATGCCGTGGCGGTGCTTCTGGAAGAATTTGAACAGGAAGGAGCGCTTGGGTTCTGCCGCGCCCGCGTGCGCCTTTGGCTGAAAGCTGCTGCGATCGGTCAGGGTTTTGGACATTGCTATCTCTTCAATTCGTCACACCGAGTCCCCACCCGCTTGGACAAGCTGGGACCCAAATGTGGCGAATTTTCGAACGAAGCATGGCGCGGGTTACGGCATTAACCGCCTTATTTCCTTGCTTTTACTCTTCGGGCAGGAAGTCGGGCACCGAGAGGTACCGCTCGCCGGTATCATAGTTGAATCCGAGCACGCGGGCGCCAGCAGGCAGGTCCTTCACCTTCTGCGCAATGGCAGCAAGCGTGGCACCGGAAGAGATGCCCACCAATATGCCTTCTTCCGAAGCGGACTTGCGTGCCCATTCCTTCGCGTCGGCTGGATCGACCTGAATGGCCCCGTCGATCGACTGGGTGTGCAGATTGTCCGGAATGAAGCCCGCGCCGATACCCTGAATGGGGTGCGGACCGGGTTTGCCGCCGGAGATGACGGGAGAGCCCGCGGGCTCCACTGCATAGGCCTTGAACTCAGGCCAGGCGTCCTTGAGTACTTCCGCGCAGCCGGTGATGTGGCCGCCGGTACCGACGCCGGTGATCATTACGTCGATCGGGCTATCTTCGAAATCCTTCAATATTTCATGCGCCGTAGTGAGCTTGTGGATCTCGAAATTGGCGGGATTGTCGAACTGCTGCGGCATCCAGGCGCCGTCGGTCTGTTCGACCAGTTCCTTCGCGCGGCTGATCGCGCCGCCCATGCCGCCCTCCTTGGGCGTCAGATCAAAGGTGGCGCCGTAAGCGAGCATCAGGCGGCGGCGTTCGATCGACATGCTTTCGGGCATGACGAGGATGAGTTTGTAGCCCTTCACTGCGGCCACCATCGCAAGGCCCACTCCGGTGTTGCCGGATGTGGGTTCGATGATCGTGCCGCCCGGCTTCAGATGGCCGTCCTTTTCCGCCTTTTCGATCATGGCGAGGGCGATGCGATCCTTGATCGATCCGCCAGGGTTCGATTTTTCGGACTTCACCCAGACTTCGTGGTCGGGAAACAGCTTGGACAGACGGATATGCGGCGTGTTTCCGATGGTCTGGAGGATGGTGTCGGCTTTCATTAAGGCGTCCCTTCGGCTTTGCTTTTCGTTTCCTGTTCAACCTTTGGTCCCGCCCCTCGTTCCATCGCGTCCGGCTCGGAGGCCAGAACCTCGTCCGACGGATCAAACGTCTTGGCCCCGGCCAGTTGCGGGAACAGGCGAATCCAGACGGCGGTGATCGCCATCGCGCCGATGCCGCCCGCCACCACCGCCCAGACCGGCCCGATCAACGCGGCGAGGAAGCCGGATTCGGCCTCGCCTAGTTCGTTGGAAGCGCTGATGGTAAGCTGCGACACCGCGCCAACCCGCCCGCGCTTGTCGTCCGGTGTGTTCAGCTGGATCAGCGACTGGCGGATATAGACGCTGAACATGTCCGACGCGCCGACGACGAACAGGCACAGCATCGAGAACCAGAGCAGGGTCGAGAAACCAAAGGCGATCGTCGCGCCGCCGAACACGAACACGGCGACGAGCATTTTGACGCCCACATTGGATTTCAGCGGCACGATACTGAAAATCGCAGCCACTACGGCGGCGCCCACCGCGGGCGATGCGGCCAGGAGCGACAAGGCGTGCTCCGGGCTGCCGCGCACCCAGTCCCCGACGGGGCCACCGATCAGGTCCGCGGACCAATCCAGATCGATGATGTCGCGCGCGAAGACCGGGATCAGCGCGGTTGCGCCGGCAAGCAGCACGGCAAACAGATCGAGCGTGATCGCGCCGAACACCAGCTTGTTGCGCCACACATAGCGGGCGCCCTCGACGATCTGCTCGATCGGTCCGGTGCGCTTGGGCGCGCTGCGCGGCACATCGCCTACAAAGAACATGCAGATTGCCGAAGCGGCGTAGAGGATGGCGGACAAGGTGTAGGGCAGATGCGGCGCGATGCCGTAAAGCGGACCGGCGATGCCCGGGCCCACCAGCGCGCCGAATTGCCACGCGATGGTGCTGAGCGCGATGGCCTGTGGCAGCACCTCCTTCGGCACCAAATTGGGGGCGAGGGCGCCCTGCGCCGGCCCCAGAAATGCTCGCGCCGTGCCCAGTAGGACAGCCATGAAATATAGCAGAGCGAGCGTCATGGACTGGCTGTAGGTGAGCAGCGCCAGCGTGCCCGCGATGGCCGCGAGCGCGGTCAACACGATCCGCACCACCCAGCGCCGGTCCATATGATCGGCGACCCAGCCGGTGACCGGTGTCAGGCAGAACAGGGGAATGAACTGGAGGAGCCCGATCAGCCCCAGCCGTGCCGAAGCCCCGGCGATGCCCATCGTCTCACGCGCCAGATTATAGGCCTGCCACGCGACGATCAGCATCATCGCATAGACCGCGAGCATGCTGAACAGGCGCGTGAACCAGTAGAAGCGGTAATTCGCGATGCGGAAGGGGTGGGGGGCGGCGCTCATCGCCGCACGCTATGGGGACGGCGGCGGGGCAGGGCAATATGGCGTGCGATTGGGCGCGGGATAGCCGCGCTATTTTCCGGGGCGCAAGCATCGCTTGGTCTCCGCCCGTCCCTGTGCCAGTCTCCGGTCATCAACAGGAGAAGAGTCCATGAACCTGCCCCGTCTGCCCCGGCTTCGCCATATCGCCGCGCTCGCCGCTTCCACCGCTGCGCTCGCCGCCTGTCAGACGGCGAGCACGGCGCCCCCCGCAAACAGCGCGGCGGCGTCCACCGGCACCACCCTTGATCAAGGCAAATGGGCCAATTTCCGCGATGCCTTCCTCACCGGCTATTTCAACCAATACCCCAATTTCGCGGTTTATCAGGGCAAGCATCAATATGACGGCATGCTGCCAGACTGGAGCCCGGCTGGACTTGCCGCGCAACAAGCCTTTCTGAAGACGACGATCCGCGACGCGAAGGCGATGACCGGCCTGACCGAGAAGGAACGGTTCGAGCGGGATTATCTGGTGCATGTAGCACAAGGCCAGCTGTTCTTTCTGGAAGATGCGGACTTCCCGCACAAGAACCCGGCTTTCTACGTCGGCGGGCTCGATCCCAATGTCTATATCGCGCGGCCCTATGCGGACGAGAAAACGCGCATGAAGGCATTCATCAAATATGCCGAAAACGTTCCGGCCGCCGCGGCGCAGATCAAGAACAATCTGAAACTGCCGCTGCCCGAAACCTTCGTCAAATATGGCCAGGCCGGGTTCGGCGGGTTTGCGGATTATTATACCGGCGATGCCAAGGAAGCCTTCGCCAGCGTGAAGGACCCCGCTTTGCAGGCGCAGTTCGATGCGGCGACCGCCAAGGCTGCTGCGGCGATGCGCGATCTGAGCGACTATGTCGGATCGCAGCCTGCCACGAAAGGCGGCTTCGCCATCGGCGCGCGGAACTTTTCGAAGATGATCCTGACCAATGAAGGCGTCGATACGCCGCTCAATCAATTGGAAGCGATCGGCGAGGCAGATCTGGCGCGCAATCAGGCCGCGCTACGCGAGGCCTGCGGCCAGTTCGCGCCGGGCGCGAGCATTCCCGATTGCATCGCCAAAATGTCCGCCGACAAGCCGGAAGGCGGACCGGTGGCCGAGGCGCGTCGCCAGCTGCCGATGCTGCGCCAGTTCATCATTGAGAACGATATCGTGACGATCCCCGGCACCGAGCAGGCGAAAGTCGAGGAATCGCCGCCCTATAACCGACAGAACAGCGCCTATATCGATATTCCCGGGCCCTATGAGACCGGCTTGCCCAGCGTCTATTACATCTCGCCGCCCGATCCCAACTGGGATGCGGCAACGCGCGCGGCCTATATTCCGGGCGTAAAGGATTTGCTGTTCACGTCGGTGCACGAGGTGTGGCCCGGCCACTTCCTCAACTTCCTGCACTCCAATCGATCGGACAGCATCTTCGGCCAGCTGTTCGTCGGCTATGCCTTTGCGGAGGGCTGGGCGCATTATACCGAAGAGATGATGTACGATGCGGGCCTCAACGATTTCGATCCGGAGACGCATATTGGGCAGCTCTCCAACGCGCTGCTGCGCGATTGCCGCTTCCTCTCCGCCATCCGTCTGCATACGGGCCGGATGACGGTGGAGCAAAGCTACGACCTGTTCCGCAACGAATGCTATCAGGACGAAGGCAATGCACGGCAGCAGGCGGCGCGCGGCACCTATGATCCGCAATATCTCAACTACACCATGGGCAAGCTGATGATCCGCAAGCTGCGCGAGGACTGGACCAAGGGCGATCGTTCGAAGTGGAAGGCCTTCCACGACGAGTTTCTGAGCTATGGCGGCCCGCCGATCCCGATGGTGCGCGCAGCCATGCTGAATGAGCCGACAGCGCGCGCGGTGTTCTGAACCGCGCGTAGTTGAAATACCCCCCAAGGGTATGCATGTAGCGGTCTGAAGTTTCGAGGACCGCTTCTTATGCCGATCACCCTGTCGCGCCGCCAGCTTATCGGCGGCACCACTCTGGGCGCTGCCGCAATGGCGGCGCCTGCCTGGGCGCGTGGCGGCGATCTGGCTCATAACGGATTGCTGCGGGCGGGCTTCGACGAGGTGCACGGGCGGGAGATTGACCTCACCATCGGGGAGGGCCACCGCATCGTGCAGGGCCGTCGCGGCCACGCCGTTGCGGTAAACGGCAGCGTGCCCGGGCCACTCGTTCGCCTGAAAGAGGGCGAGCCGGTGCGTATCAACGTCACCAACATGTTGGACACCGGCAGCTCGATCCACTGGCACGGCCTGTTGCTGCCCTTTCAATATGACGGCGTGCCTGGCGTCAGCTTTCCCGGCATTGGCCCGGGCGAAACATTCACTTACGACATTCCGGCACTGCGTCAGAACGGCACCTATTGGTGGCACAGCCATTCCGGCCTGCAGGAGCAGACGGGCCATTATGGGCCGATCGTGGTGGATCCGAAGGGCAGCGATCCGGTATTGGCAGACCGCGATTATGTGCTGCTGCTGAGCGAATTTACGCCCCGCCATCCGCATGAGATCATGGCCAAGCTGAAAAAGGGCGAGGGCTATTTCAATTATCAGCAGACGACCGCTACCGACGATTACCCGCTGAGCGGCGCGGACCGGCGGATGTGGGCGCGCATGCGGATGATGGCGACCGATATTCTGGACGTGACCGGATCGACCTACACCTACCTCCTCAATGGTCGCGGCCCGAAGGAAGGCATGGAATTTGCGTTCCAGCCGGGCGAACGGGTGCGGCTGCGCGTGATCAACGGATCGGCGATGAGCTTTTTCAACCTGCGCATTCCCGGACTTCCGCTGACGGTAGTGGCCGCAGACGGACAGAATGTGCAGCCCGTGGAGGTGGACGAGTTGCAGATCGGGGTGGCGGAAACCTATGACGTGCTGGTGGAGCCCGGCCGGCTTGCGGCCTATACCATCGTCGCCGAGGCGATGGACCGGTCCGGTATGGCCGTTGCGACGCTCGCTTCCACGCCCGGTGCGCGTGCCGCCATTCCGCCGCTGCGCGATCCTCCGCTGCTCACGATGGCGGACATGGGCATGAACCACGGTGCCATGGGCGGCGGCGATGGCATGGCGGGCATGGATCACGGCGCAATGGACCACAATTCGATGGGGCATGGCGCGATGAACCATGGCGGCATGGATCATGGGGCCGCCTCGTCCAAAGATGGCGCCATGGCGGGTATGGACGGAATGGACATGTCGGGCATGGCGATGCGCGACACCGCGGTGCTGCCCGATGACGTCAAGGTCGGCCCCGGGATCGACATGGTTTCGATGAACCCGGTCGATAAAATGGGCGATCCGGGGATTGGTTTGGACAAGGTGGACCACCGCGTCCTGAACTATCGCAAGCTGCGCGCGCTTTCGCCCAATCCGGACAGGCGCACGCCCTCGCGCTTCATGGAAATCCACCTCACCGGCAATATGGAGCGCTATATGTGGTCCTTCGACGGCCGGAAGTTCACCGCTGTCAGCGACGATCCGATCCGCTTCGCCTATAATGAGCGGGTGCGGGTGAAGCTGGTGAACGACACCATGATGGCGCACCCGATCCATCTGCACGGCCATTTTTTCGAGCTGGTGAATGGTGCCGACAGCGCGCACCAGCCGCTGAAACACACCGTGATCGTCCAGCCTGGCGGCAGCGCGCAGTTCGATCTGACCGCGAACGAGCCCGGCGATTGGGCCTTTCACTGCCACCTGCTCTATCACATGCACGCAGGGATGTTTCAGATCGTCAGCGTCGCAGCGCCGGAGACGGCGGCGTGACGCGTGCGATCGCTCTGCTGTTCGCACTCGCCGCCAGTCCTGTCGCGGCCCAGCATGCAGGCCATGGCGGCCATGCTGGTATGCAGCAGGCCGAGCCGGAAAAGGCCCCCGCTTCCGGGGCCGACCCTGCCGACGGGAAAGCGACCGCCAAGGAAAATGCCGCTTCGGGCCATTCCGGCATGGATCACGGGACGATGAATCACGGCTCCATGAACCATGACGCCATGAACCACGGCTCGATGGATCACAGCTCCATGAGCCAAGGGACCATGGACCACGGCACCATGGACCACAGCGGCATGGATCATGGCAGAATGAATCACGGCGCGGTGGACCAAAGCCGGATGACGCCGCAGGCCGCCGACAACGTCGCGCCCGCCCCCGGCGCCGCCGGCGCTGGTGGCGCTCCGTCCACCGGCACCGTCCCCACCTCCGAAGCCCCACCGCCCGCTGCCGCCGGTAGCGGTCCCGCCCGCGCCGCCGACGCCATCTGGGGCGCCGATGCGATGCGGGCTTCCCGCCAGCAGTTGAAAACCGAAAATGGCGGACAGCGTTTTTTCTGGTTCATGGCCGACCGCGCCGAATATCGCGCCCGCGATGGGCGCGACGGCTATCTATGGGATCTGCAAGGCTTCTACGGCGGAGATATCGACAAGTTCTTCTACAAGAGCGAGGGCGAGGGCAGCTTCGGCGAGCGCCCCGAAAGCGCGGAAGTGCAGGCGCTTTGGAGCCACGCCATCGGCCCGTGGTTCGACCTGCAGGCCGGGGTGCGGCAGGATTTCGCACCACGTGATCGCACCTACGCCGTGATCGGCGTTCAGGGGCTGGCCCCTTACCGCTTCGAAGTCGATACCGCTTTGTTCCTTTCGGACACTGGCGATCTGACCGCTCGTGCCGAGGCGGAGCTGGACCAGCGCATCACCCAGCGCCTGATCCTGCAACCGCGCGCTGAGTTCAACTTGGCGGCGCAGGACGTGCCGGAACTGGGCATCGGTGCAGGGCTCGACCGCGCAGAGCTGGGCTTGCGCCTGCGTTACGAAATCGCCCGCGAGTTCGCGCCATATATGGGCATCGAACAGGAATGGCGTGTAGGTCGCAGCGCCGACTTTGCCCGCGCGGAAGGCGAGCGTCCGTCGGCGACCAACTTTGTCGCCGGGGTGCGCTTGTGGTTCTGATCCCGACCGGGATCAGAACTCCACGCTGGCTCTCGCATAGAGAAAACGCCCGTTGAAGCCGGATGGCGAGAACGAGCTGTAGGGCAGAAAATAGCCGTTCAGGCCGTAATTCTCACCGCCATCCAGTCCGAAGCGGACCCGATCGGGATAGGAATCGAACAGATTGTTCGCGCCGACCGCGAACTCGAACGGTGCTGGCTTCACGCGCAGTTCCAGATCGGCCACCCATTGCCGCCCCAGCGTCTGATCACGCGCCTCCGTCGGGCCCGGGATCAGCACCGTGCCGAACTGGTTCGCGCGCGCGGTCAGGCCGAAGATACCATAATCATAGTCGACGCCAAGATTGAGCTTGGTGCGCGGTTGGCCACGCGTCAGCCGCAGCGATTCCTGCCGGCCGAACAGGGTCAGTCCCGGCAGCGTCGCAAGGGCAGCCTGATCGATAATCTTCGTTTCATTATAGCTGTAGCCGCCGGTCAGGGAGATTGATCCGGAACCGAAATCGGGAAGGCGATAGGTACCCACAATCTCCACGCCCTGGGTGCGCGTATCGATCCCGTTGACGAAGAAACGCGCCGACGTGATCGAATTGAAGCCGGCGGAACGCAGTAGGCTGACGACCTGTGGTCCTTGCAGGTTTTCCGTCACCACGATGCGATCATCGATGCGGATATTGTAATAGTCCGCGGTAAGGTTGAACCCTCGCAGCGCCGAGAAGGTGATGCCGCCTGACAGGTTGGTCGACTTTTCCGGGCGAAGTTGAGTCGCACCCAGTGCGACCGCCACGGGACTGGAAACCGGGAAGGTGCCGATTTCAACCAGAGTGCCGTTGACATTGTTGGTCGATGTCGTGGCGTAGAATTGCTGCTGCAACGAAGGGGCGCGGAAGCCGGTGGACGCCGAACCGCGCAGCGCAATGCCGCTGATCGGCTCGAACCGAAGCGCCACCTTGCCGTTCGTGGTGTCGCCGAAATCGCTGTAATTCTCGTACCGCCCGGCAAGTTGCACGGTTAGCATATCGAAGAACTTGGTCTCCAGTTCCCCATAAACCGCTTTGGAATCGCGGCTGGCGTCCACTTCGTTCGCCGGACGGAAGCCGGGGAAAACCTGCGCGCCTGCTGGCCCGTTGAACGGTGCGGAGGCGAACGGCCCGGCGGCATAGCTCTGCACGTCGCCAGAGAAGATGCGGAAATTCTCTTTGCGATACTCACCGCCGAAGGCGACGGAGAGGCCGTCGCCAATGCCCAGATCGAACGTCTTCTGAAGATCCAGATTGGCGGTGGTCTGGCCGAACGCCAGCTTGCCCGCATCGAACCGGCGTTGGCTGGCCTGTCCGAACGAGGTGTTGAAGCTGTTCTCCACATAGAAATGGAAGAAATTCTCACCGTGGACGACAGAAAGGTCATAGTTCAGCCCGTCGACATCGCCGCGTACACCCACCGCGCCGGACAGATCGCGGATGGTGGAGACGATCAGCGGTAGAAAGCCATCGGGGTAGAAGGGCACGAAGCTCGTCTGGCTGGCGCTGAAATCCCGGTTCCGCGAGTCGAGCGCGCGGCGATAAAAACCGGCACTTTCTGCATCGCGAATGCCGAACATTCCGAACGCATAAAGCTGCGCCGAGGGCGCCAGATCATAGCCCGCGTTCAGGAAGAAGTTGAGGTCCGACGTCGAAGCGTCGCCATAACGGTGGTTGTAGCGATCGAAAGTCAGCTCCCGCGGGTCAATCCGACCGCCGATCAGGGGATATTGCTGACGCGGATCGGCAGCGGCGCGATTGGTGAAGTCACGATCCTGATACTGCGCAGTGAGGTTAAGGAAACCGCCCGCCCCGACGGGAAGCCCGATATTGTAGGCGAGGGTCAGCGTGTCGCCGTCCCGGCGTTTACGTTCCTCGCCAGTGTCATTCAGCTGATAGACGCCGCCGGTGCCGGCTTTGGGATCGAGCACAGGCTGACCATTGGCGTTCACCACGGGTCCGGATTGCTGCAGCACGCCGTCCATCGTGGTCACATATTTGCCGAACGTCGCCTGCGCGCGGCCTCCCTCCGCTGTGCGCAACTGAATGTTGATGACGCCCGCAATCGCGTCCGAACCATATTGGGAGGAGGCGCCATCGCGCAGCACCTCGATACGCTGAATTGCCAGCGGCGGGATCGCGTTGAGATCGACCGCTGCCGATCCTCGTCCGACCGACCCGTTGAGGTTGAGCAGCGCCGAGGTGTGGCGGCGCTTGCCGTTCACAAGCACCAATGTCTGATCAGGCGAAAGACCGCGCAGGGTGGCGGGGCGCAGGGCGTCGGTACCATCCGTGATGGAGGGCTGCGGGAAATTGAAGGATGGGACCAACTGATTGAGGATCTTGTTGGTCTCGGTGTAACCGGTGTTGTTCAGTTCGTCAGCGGAAATGATGTCGATCGGGACGGGACTGTCGGCCAGGGTGCGGTCCTGTCTCCGCGACCCGATGACAACGATCTGATCCTGAGGCGCAGCCTCACCTCCCGCGATATCCTCGGGAAGATTTTGCGGATTTATCTCAGACTGGGCGGAAGCGGAGCTTGCGGCGGCAGTGGCAGCGGCAAGAGCGAGACCGGAAACGGAAATGCGGCGAACAAAACATCCAAAAAACATATCGTTGTCCCCTGTATGACAGCGGTGTTTCAATATTATTCTGATGAGTGTCACGCTATCGTAAAATTACGCGGAATATGTTTTTGCGGGGCGTGGCGAAAAGTGCGCTTCCCGTGCAACAGTCGGCTGTCGGTGGGGTCTGTCGCGTCAGTGCAGCTGATGCTTGTTACGCGTGGTGACGCGCGAACCTTCGGGATCTAAGTACGTGCCTGCCCATGCAAACATATTCCTGTCGGAGGGCTTGGGCGGCTTCGGACTCGCTGCCTTCCTGATGAACACGGTGTTACGTCCTGCTGATTTGGCATCGTAGAGGGCCAGATCCGATCGCCTGCTGAGATCCGAAAGCTGCTCGCCTGGCTGATACTGGGTCACGCCGAGGGAGGCGGTTACTGGCTCGATACTATCGCTGCGCACGCGCAGCTTTCGGGAAATGAGGCTGCGAATATTCTCGGCAGTCACGCCCGCCTGATCGGATGTTCGGCCCGGCAGGAGGATGGCAAACTCCTCACCACCCACGCGCGCGACGATATCCTTGTCGTCCACCGCATCTGCCAGAAGCTGACCCAGGTCGACGATGACCTCGTCGCCTGCCGCATGCCCAAAGCGATCGTTGATGGATTTGAACCGATCCAGATCCAGCGTGATGAACGATACCGCTGTCCGCTTGCGCTGCGCCAGTTCGATCAGCCGTGCGGCCTGTCGTTCGAAACCGCGGCGGTTGAGGGCGCCGGACAGCGGATCGGTTTCCGATCGCACCATCATCTCCAGCATCGTATCGCGCATGATCACGAGCAGCAGAATGAGAGCGAGCGCAATTAGCGTCACTGAACCCATGGTCTGGGAAACGGCGGCATATTGCGAAGCCATATAACCTTGCGGGCCGGTCGCAGTACCGGTCTGCCAAGCAATCGCAGGTTTGAAGAGGCAGGAAAGCGCGGCCAACCCACTTACCACCATGAGAAGCCGATCGAGGGCCTTTCGTCGGCCCGATCGAAACACGACCCAGATCATCAGGACCTGCAGCGCTGCATAGGGCAATTGATAGAGCAGGAGGCGCGGAGTCGAGCCGTAAGGCAGCGTCAATATGATCGGCAGAGCCCCCAGGGCCATCGCCCAGATCAAGCTCAGTAGTCGGCGCGGCGAGCGCACCTTGTAATGGCTGGCAACGCCGAGAACACCGAAGCTCAGCGCTGCCAAATAGGTTATGTAGATGCCGACGACAGCGATATTCGGATGGACGAGCCAGGGGAGGCAGAACTCCAGGGCAACGTCGACCACTCCGATGCCATAGGCTGCTGCAAGCCAGCGCGCACCGCGAATGGATGGGTTAGTTGCCGCAACCACCGCGAACGCCGTCGCAAAAAGCGCCGCGACGAACATGTTGATGCTGAGGAGAAAGGCGGCTGTCATGCTTCTCACTTGGAAGTGGTGGCAGGACGCTAGGATCGAAGTGCAAATCTTTGCTTAACAGCGTTTAACATACGCCGCAGTAGATCAGCAAAATCGTCCGACTTATAAATGTATTCTGGCATACACGCGCTGTCGTGCGTAGAAACAAGTGCCTCGACCAAGAAGCTTAACTCCGTCGCCTATAATAGCTCCAGCAAGGATTTCTCCAAAACCTGCGTCCTGCTGCTCAAGCTACCTCCACAAAGGTATCCATCACGCGCTTGCGGCCGGACTGTTCGAATTCGATCTCCAGCTTGTTGCCTTCGATCTCCTCCACTTTGCCGTAGCCGAATTTCTGGTGGAAGACGCGCATGCCCACGCTTACGTCGTCGCGCCCCTGGCCGCCCAAGCTGACCGCGCTGCGGTGATTTTCGGGGAGTTTGCCGTCGGCCCCGCCGCTGCCGCCTGCCGCCACCGCCCGCTTCCAGCCGGGGCCGCGACCGGTCCCGCGGGACACGTTCGCAAAAGGATCGGCCTCCGCGCTCCAATTGGCGCGCCACAGGCTTTCGCCGCCGGCCATGGTCTTTTCTTCCTCGATATGCTCAGCTGGCAATTCATCGATGAAGCGGGAGGGGATGGAGCTGGTCCACTGGCCATAGATGCGGCGGTTGGCGGCATGGAGGATGGTGCAGGTCTCGCGCGCCCGCGTGATCGCGACATAGGCAAGGCGCCGCTCTTCCTCCAGGCTCGCAAGCCCGCCTTCGTCAAGCGCCCGCTGGGATGGAAACACCCCGTCCTCCCATCCGGCGAGGAACAGATGCGCGAACTCCAGACCCTTGGCGGCGTGGATCGTCATGATGGTGACCTTGGGCGAATCGGCCCCGGCGTCGCTGTCCATCACCAGGCTGACATGCTCCAGGAATTCTCCGAGGTTGCCATATTCCTCCATCGCGCGGGCGAGTTCGACCAGGTTTTCCTTGCGCCCCGCGGCCTCGGGCGTGCGATCGGCATCCAGCATGGCGTTGTAGCCGCTTTCGTCCATGATTTGCCGGACCAGTTCCGCCGGGGAAAGCTCGGTCGAAGCCTTGCGCCAGCGCGCGATATCACCCGTGAGCGCGGCGACGCTGTTTCGGGCCCGGCCCGTCAGCTCGTCGGTATCGGCAAGGCGCGCCGCGCCAATCGATAGCGGCACATTTTCGGCGCGGGCGGCGCGATGGATGGTCTCGACCGCCTTCTGGCCGAGTCCGCGCTTGGGCGTGTTGACGATGCGCTCAAATGCCAGATCGTCCGCTTCCTGATTGACGATGCGCAAGTAAGCGATGGCATCGCGGATTTCGGCGCGCTCATAAAAGCGAAAGCCGCCGACGATGCGGTAATCGAGGCCGATCTGGATGAACCGATCCTCGAACTCGCGGGTCTGGAAGCCGGCGCGCACCAGAATGGCAACTTCGTCCAGCGAAACGCCGTCGCGCATCCGGTCCTCGATCGCAGAGCCGATATGGCGAGCCTCTTCCGGCCCGTCCCATACGCCGACGACCTTCACCTTCGGGCCCTCTTCGCCCTCCGTCCACAAGGTCTTGCCCAGGCGGCCGCTGTTCGCGCCGATCAGCCCAGACGCGGCGGCCAGAATCTGCGGGGTGGAGCGATAGTTCTGCTCCAACTTCACCACCTTGGCGCCGGGAAAATCCTTTTCAAACCGCAGGATATTGGCGACTTCTGCTCCGCGCCATGAATAGATCGACTGATCGTCATCACCAACCACGCAGATGTTCTTGCGGGCTTGGGCAAGCAGCCGCAGCCAGAGATACTGGACGGCGTTGGTGTCCTGATATTCGTCGACCAGGATATATTTGAAGCGGCGCTGATAGCCCTCCAGCACATCGCGATGCGTCTTCAGGATGACGAGATTGTGGAGCAGCAGATCGCCGAAATCGCAGGCGTTCAATGCCTTCAGCCGGTCCTGATAGGTGCGGTACATCATGCGGCCCTTGCCGTTGGCAAAGGCCTCATTCTCTCCCTCGTCCAGATCGGACGGGGAGAGGCCCTTGTTTTTCCAGCGATCAAGCAGCGAAGCGAGGCTGCGCGCGGGCCAGCGCTTTTCATCAAGATTGGCTTCGCGGATCAGCGTCTTCAGAAGCCGCAGCTGATCGTCGGTATCGATGATCGTGAAATTGGATTTAAGGCCCACGAGCTCGGCATGGCGGCGCAGCATCTTGGCACCGATGGCGTGAAAGGTGCCCAGCCAGGGCATGCCCTCGACCGTATCGCCCAGCATACGCCCAACACGCTCGCGCATCTCGCGCGCGGCCTTGTTGGTAAAGGTAACCGCCAAGATCTCGCCTGGCCAGGCAAGGCGGGAGTGGATAATATGCGCAAGCCGCGCGGTCAGCGCAGCGGTTTTGCCCGTGCCAGCGCCCGCCAGCATGAGAAGCGGCCCCTCGGTCGTCAGCACTGCCTCTCGCTGCGGAGCGTTCAGCTTGGCAGCATAAGGGGGCAGGGGGGCGGTATCGATGGCGGGCGCTTCGGACATAAGCGAACAGGTAGGGAACGTGCGCGCATGCGGCAAGCGCGTCGTGCGCGTGAAAGGCGTTGCGGATGAGTTGTGCAGCGCTTGCGGCAAGGCGTTCGAGTCGATGGTCCAATCAGGCCGGATCGGCAGGGAGGCGGAGGAACTTCGTTTCGCTTCCGTTGGTTGTTGCGGCGGAGTTGGAAGAAATCAGACGTCATAGACGGAGAGATATTATGAGAAAGATCCTACTGACGAGCGCCGCTATTCTGGCCTTCGGTTCGACGGCCGCTTACGCGCAGATGCAGAACGACGATATGTCCAGCGGGCAGATGGAAGCGCAGGGCAATATGGCCATGCAGCAGCAGTCGCCCACCATGAACCCGCAGCAGCAGGCCATCTACAACGGCCTGACAGCGGAGCAAAAAGCCAGCTTCGATAGCTGGGATCTGCAGCAGAAGGGCCTGTATTTCGCGCTAAACGCAGAACAGCGTTCGCAGCTTTGGGCTCTGCCGCAGGCGCAGCGCGACCAGGCCTGGATGCAGATTCGCAAGGCTGCCGGCCTGCCCGCGACGCCCCCGGCGCAGAGCGCAACCGGTGCGACCGCGAGCACCCGCGGAACCACCGGCGCGATGGCCGGTCAGGGCAACAATATGAACAGTTCCATGCGCAAGCCGGCCGGAAGCATGGGTTCGGGCACCAATAGGGAAGCCATGAGCGGCGCCGCTGCGAAGCCGCCAGCGTCCGCCATGAACAAGGACTATCCCACCTGCAGCCGCACGGTGACCGACAATTGCGTCAATCCGGGCCGCAAGTAATTTTTACATCGATCCGGTAAACGGCCGGATCAACTGTCGGAGGGCGGCGGGCGCAGCAGCGTCAGCCGCCCTTTTCCTATTGTGCGTTCACTTTCGACTATGAAACCGGGCGCATTCGCGGCTTCCGTCTTCGCCGTTTCCAGAGCGATCCAGGCGGATGGGGCGATCCAGCCTTGCCGGTTTAACTTATCCAGCGCCACGCCCCCCGCGCCGCTTCCATAAGGCGGATCCAGCAGTACAATATCGTAAGCGCGCCGGGCCTGCCCCAAGGCCAAGACGGATCCGGCGCGAACCTCCGCATTCTTTGCGCCCAATGCCGCGATGTTAGCCTTCAGCGCGTCGAGGGCGGCGCGGTCCTGCTCCACGAACAGGCAGGAGGCTGCGCCGCGTGAAAGCGCCTCCAGCCCCAGCGCGCCCGATCCCGAAAACAGGTCTAGCACCGCCAACTCATCGAAGCTGCCGAGGCGGCTCGTGAGCATGGAAAATAGCGAATCGCGCGTACGATCGGCGGTGGGGCGTGTGGCATCGCCCTTGGGAGCGGCGAGTTTGCGACCGCGATACTGTCCGGAAATGATCCTCATGGCTTTGCCGCTAATCTTCTGTGGATAGCCGCGCAAGCTTGGGCGGCTGTTAACCTTTGCGCTGCCATGCAGTTGCTCATGGGAGCGAGGCGATGAACGCGCACAGCAAGGATTTTCCGCACGGACAAGCTGCGGCCGAGGCTGATGCCTTATTGCGCCGGATCGCTGAGGCGCTGCGCGAGGCCGTACCGGAACAGGAAGCTGAAACGCCTGAGCCGCTGGAGGTGGACGTCGAAGCCGCCATGAAGGCAATCGCCAGGGCGATGCAGCGCGGACGCAGTTAAAGCCGGTCTCTTCCGTTCGCGCTCAGCCTAGGTCTTTTACGAACCGTTCCAGATCGCCGCGTTTGATTTCGCTGACGTCGCCGGGCTGTAGATCGCCGATCGTGAACGGGCCGTAGCGCGTGCGGATGAGGCGGGAGACCTGCAGGCCGAGATGTTCGAGTACCTTGCGAACTTCGCGGTTCTTGCCTTCGGTCAGCGTCATTTCGATCCACTGGTTACGGCCGGTGCGCCGTTCCAGATTGGCGTCGATCTTGCCGTAGCGCATGCCGTCAACCTCGACCCCGTCGATCAGATCTTCGAGCTGTTCCTGGCTGATGTCGCCGAAGGCGCGCGCGCGGTAGGTACGCTCAATCCCGGTCTTGGGCAGCTCCATCAAGCGCTTCAACTCGCCATCGTTGGTGAGCAGCAAAAGCCCCTCGGTGTTGAGATCGAGGCGGCCGACCGGCATCACGCGCGGCAGATTGGGGGGCAAGCGATCGTAGATGGTCGGGCGCCCGCCCGGATCGCGCGCGGCGGTGAGCAGGCCGGAAGGTTTGTGATAGGCAAATAACCGTGCGACCTCCGGCTCACCCACCGGTTTGCCGTCGACTGTCACCCCGTCGAGATTTTTCAGAAGCGTAGCGGGCGTTTCCAGAAGCTGGCCGTTCAGAGCAACGCGTCCGTCGGCGATCATACGCTCGACTTCGCGGCGGGAGGCCACTCCCGCGCGGGCCATCAGCTTGGCGATACGCTGTTCGTCCTTGGCCTTATCCAGCGGGCCGCCGGCTCCGCCAAGCGGAGACCATTCGGCCTTTTCACGTGGCCCCAGCTGAACCGCAGCCTTCTGCGCCGCCTTACCGCTAGCCTTGGTGCCGCGCTTGGGAGATCGCCGGGGCGCGTCCTTGCCATCCCGCTTTGCTGGCCCGCGCGGTCCATCGCCGCTATTTCGCTTGCGTCCGTCGTTCATGCTCGCGCAATGGACGAGGGGAGACGAACGGACAAGAGGCGGTAGACCTCGCCAAGCCATCGAAGGGGACGCGTACATGACCGAAACGGTGGAATATACAGGCTGGCGGCGCAGTCTGCCCGAAGGCGTGCGGCCCTATACCGAGGGTGCCCCGATCGCCGCTTTGTTCCTCGGCATCTCGTCCGGCTTCCCCTTCGCCATGATCGGCGCGACGCTGACCACGCGGCTGGCGCAGGACAATATCGAAAAATCGGCGGTCACCGCCTTTGCGCTGACATTCCTCGCCTATAATCTGAAATGGGCCTGGGCGCCGGCGGTGGATCGCTTCCGCATTCCGCTGCTGGGGCGGATCGGCCAGCGGCGCAGCTGGATGCTGCTGATCGGCCTGCTCGTGATGGCTGCAGTGGCTTTTTTGGGCAATATCGATCCCACGGGATCGCTGCCTTTGGTCGCGCTGGCCGCCATCATGGTCGGCGTGGCCGGCGCCACCTTCGATATCGTGATCGATGGATATAGGATCGAACTGCTCGAGCCGCGGCAACTCGGCGTCGGATCGGGCATGAGCCAATATGGCTGGCGGATCGGTGCGGCGGTGGCCGGATCTCTGGCGCTGGTGATCGCCGCGCGGATGGGCTGGGGCGCGGCCTATGCCGCTTGTGCGCTGCTCGCGCTGCCCGCCGTCGTGACCGCGCTGGTGATGGGCGAGCCGACCCGCAAGGTCGATCGCTTCTGGCCGCAATATATGGACCGCTGGCCCTATGCGCTGTTCATCCTGAGCTTTCCGGTCGCTTATGGCTTGGCGCTGCTGCTCGACCGGGTGCTCGACGTCGAAATTCTCAGCCTGATGGTGATCGTCGGCTATCTGTTTCCCTTTTTCGATCTGACCGCGCGGCGCGCACGTGACATAGGGCGATCGGGCCATATCAACTGGACGCTGTTGCCCGGGCTCGCCGCGCTGCTTGCGGTGCTGCTTTGGGGTTGGTCACCGCTGACCGAAACAGGCGGGCAGACACTGGGCCTGATCGCCATCGCGGCGATGGCGCTGGGCGCGGCGATCCTGATCTGGCTGATGGCGTCGAGCGGAAAGAAGGCGGCGAGCGGGGAGAGCATGCTGGCCGACTCCAAAGTGGTCGGTCCGCTGGTCGAGTTCTTCTCGCGCCACGGCGCCTGGACCGTGTTGATCTTCGTGCTGCTGCACAAGATCGGCGACACGCTCGCCAACCTTACCTTCCGCCTGCTGTTCGACGATCTTGGCTACAGCAATGACGAGATCGCGCTCTACGATGTCGGTCTGGGATTCTGGGCGCTGCTCGCGGGCGTGTTCGTCGGAGGGTTTCTATACGCCAAGATGGGCATGAAACGCTCCGTCCTGCTCAGCCTGGTGCTGATGGCGGGGTCCAACTTCAGCTTCGCCGGCCTTGCCGCCCTCGGCCACAGCAATTGGGGCATGGCCGGCGCGATCGGGTTCGAGAATTTCGCCAGCGGTATCGGCGGGGTCTGCGTCGTCGCCTATCTCTCGGCGCTGTGTGATCTTAAATTCACCGCCACCCATTTCGCTTTGCTGTCGGCCGCCGCCAGCATCCTGGGCCGCTTCCTGACCGGGACGACCGCGGGCGCGCTGATCGAGGGTCTGGGATATGTGAATTTCTACCTGCTCACCACGCTCGCCGCTCTGCCCGGCGTGTTCCTGTTCTGGTGGATGATCCGCACCGGGCTTGTTGACAGGTCGCTCGGCACCGCCGGCGCGGAGGAAAGCGACCAGATCGTGCAGGAGGCCGAAGCGCAAAGCTAGGCGCGCGCTCCAGCGAGCTGATGCGTCAGACATTCGGCGATCTGCTGGGCGTGCGCTGCATCCGCGCCGCCCAGCAGCGCCGTCAGCTGCGGCGCTGACGTTTCAGGGTCGTCCAGCACGGCCAGGATTGCCGCCTCGTCCGCCGTCATACACGGCGTGCAGCAATGCGCGATGGTGATGTTGCGTTCGCCTTTCTGCGCCAGCTCCAGCACGAAGGCGCGTAGGAGAATGAGCGGCGCGCGGAAATGCGCACCGAAGTGGCCCAGCATCCTCTCCGCCGCGACGGCATCGCGCAGGCCATGCTGCGCCATGCGCCGAAACGCGAACAGGAGCATGCGGGTGGTTTCGTGCGCCGGTGCAGGGTGCGGAAGCATGCGGCAGTGGCGCGGTGTGTGCCCCTTCGGGCCATCAGCATGGCTGCGGTTCGCTTGAACGGATTTCGGGCGTGGGCGGTCGGTCATGAGGCCTCCTTGCGTTGGAAGCTCCTTGAACCATCATTCGCTATTGCAAGTCAATCGCAATTATTGGGAGTTCAGCTTGGCGCCTGCTCGTTTTGCCGCAGCACGTCGCCGGCAAGATATAGCGATCCCGCGATAAGCAGTTCTTTCGGAGGATCGGCTATGAAGAGCCGCAGCGCGGATTCGATGTCCGCCGCTTGGGTGACCGGAACCGGATATCCGCCGAATGCGGAAGCCGGATGCGACTCGTGCCCCGGAACGGGCAGCGCAACGATCCCCGTCGGCTTTAGATGCGGGAGCAGCGCGTCCGGATTCTTGTTGGCGAGCATGCCGATCACGATGGGCATGGGTGCGCTCCGCGTATTGAAAAAATCGCCCAACGCTTCGCCCGCATTGATATTATGGCCGCCATCGAGCCAGATGCGCGTATCCGGCAGGAGATTGGCGAGTGGACCTTGCTGGAGTCGCTGCAGCCGCGCGGGCCACTGTGCCGCTGTGATCCCACGCGCGATTGCGGTGTCCGCGATGGTTATCGATCGCTGATGCCGCAGCATGGCGGCGGCGAGCGTGGCATTCTCCGCCTGATGGCCACCGGGCAAGTTGGGGAGTGGCAGGTCCAGCACCCCTGCCGCATCACGATAGCGCAACCGGCCTTCCTGAACCTCGGCGGTCCAGTCAGCGCCGCGCCGGAAAAGCGGGGTGCCGGTGCGTTCTGCCACTGTACCGATGGCTTCGATCATATCCGGCGCGTAGAGCTGTGTGACCAGCGGTGTGCCCGTCTTGGCGATGCCCGCTTTTTCCCAGGCGATGCGGGTCATCGGATCGGGCGGGCTCCCCGGTTCTTCGGAAAGCAGAAACGCTTCGTGATCGATGCCCAGCGCGGCGATGCCGCAGACGGCGGGGGCAGGGATGACGTTGGTGGCATCGAGCCGGCCGCCCAGACCGACTTCGATCACACAGGCCTCGGCGGGGGTTCGGGAGAATGCCAGGAAGGCCGCGGCGGTGGTGACTTCAAAGAAGCTGGCACCCAGATCGCCAGCCTGATCGAGCACCTCCTCCAGCAATTCGGTAAGAAGCGCGTCCTCGATCAGCGAGCCACCCAGCCTTATGCGCTCGTTGAAGCGCACGAGATGCGGGCTGGTGTACACATGAACGCGCTTGCCGTCCGCCTCCAGCATTGCGCGCAGAAACGCGGCGGTGGAGCCTTTGCCGTTGGTGCCGGCGATATGCAGGACGGGAGGCAAGGCCTTCTCGGGATGGCCAAGCCGCTCCATCAGAACGCGCATTGCATCCAGTCCGATGCGACCCTGCGGCAGGGATAGCGCGTTCAGCCGGTCGAGCTGGCGCTGGACTGCGGCATCGGAGGAGATGGCACCGTCGAGATTAGCCAACCTTTCCAACCTCCGTTCGGGCTAAGCTTGTCGCAGCCCTGCTTTTTCATGCGACGAAGAAGTAAGGCCCTTCGACAAACTCAAGGGCGAACGGACTTGGTGAGACCTACCGAGCGGGTTACGCCGCCTTGTCCTGCCGGTTCGCCATCAAATAGCCGATCAGCGTGGACATTCGTTCGCGCAGATCATGGCGGTCCACGATCATGTCGACCATTCCGTGATCGAGCAGATATTCGCTGGTCTGGAAATCGTCAGGCAGCTTTTCGCGGATCGTGTTTTCGATCACGCGGCGGCCCGTAAAGGCCAAGGTGGCGCCGGGTTCTGCCAGATGCAGATCGCCCAGCAGCGCATAGCTGGCCATCACGCCGCCCGATGTGGGATCGGTCAGCACGACGATATAGGGGAGGCCCGCTGCCTTCAGCCGCTCCACGCCCACCGTCATCTTGGGCATCTGCATCAGCGACAGGATCCCCTCCTGCATCCGGGCGCCGCCACTGGCGGTGAAGATGATATAGGGGCAATTGTTTTCGATCGCCGCCTTGGTGCCCAGGATGAACGCTTCGCCAACGCCAAGACCCATGGACCCGCCCATGAAGGCGAAATCCTGCACCCCGATCACGGCCTTCTGTTTCTCGATCTCGCCGATCGCGTTGATCAGCGCGTCGCTTTCACCGGTGGCCTGCCGTGCCTGCTTCAGGCGATCCACATAGCGTTTGGAATCGCGGAATTTCAGCGGGTCTTCGCGCACCATCGGGGTGGGCAGTGTTTTCCAGCTACCCTTGTCGAACAGCGCCTCGAACCTCGGTTCGGGACGAATTCGCCCGTGATGCCCGCATTTGGGGCAGACATTCTGATTGTCCTCATATTCCTTGAGGAACACCATTTCGCCGCAGCCCTTGCACTTGTGCCAGAGATGTTCGGACGTCTCGCGCTTGGCGACGAAGGGAATGGCGTTGCGAACGCGGTTGAGCCAGCTCATGGGCGGATTCCTGCGGCTGAAAAATTAGGCTTGGGCGGAGCGTATAGCTTCGGAGAGGCTGCGGACATAGTCCTTAACCTTTGCCGGGGCGTGGTCGCCATGTTCGGCGATCAAATCGACGATGGCGGAACCGACGACAACGCCGTCCGCATGGCGCGCCACTTCGGCGGCCTGATCGGGCGTGCGGATGCCGAAGCCGACCGCGATGGGAAGATCCGTGGCCGCCTTCAGCTTTGCTACCGCTTCGTTGATGCTGCCGCCGGTCGCCTGCTGCTTACCGGTGACCCCGGCGACGGAGACATAATAGAGGAAGCCGCTGGCGCCATCGAGCACGGTGGGCAGACGACGTTCGTCAGTGGTGGGCGTGGCGAGGCGGATTGGTGCGATGCCCTTTTCGCGCAGCGCGGGGCCAAGTTCGGCGTCCTCTTCAGGCGCCAGATCGACGCATATCACGCCATCGACGCCCGCTTCGGACGCTGCCTCGGCAAACCATTCGGGTCCGCGACGTGCCATCGGATTGGCGTAACCCATCAGGATCAGCGGCACCTCGGGATGACGCTGCCGGAAAGCGCGTGCGATGTTCAGGATGTCTGCGGTGGTGGTGCCCTTGGACAGGCTGCGCAGGTTCGCCGCCTGGATCGCGGGACCATCGGCCATCGGATCGGTGAACGGCATGCCCAGCTCGATCACGTCCGCGCCGCCTTCGACGAGCGCATCGAGGTTCGCGGCGGTATCGCCATCGCCCGCCGTAACGAAGCAGACGAGCGCGGCGTGGGTCTTGGCGAAGGCGTCGGAGATGCGGGTCATATTGCCACACCCAGCGCGTCTGCCACCGTGAAGATGTCCTTGTCACCGCGGCCGCAGAGATTGGCGAGGACGATCCGGTCCTCATCCATGTCGCGCGCGGCTTCGATCACCTTGGCGATGGCGTGGGCGGGCTCCAGTGCAGGGATAATGCCCTCGGTCTTGCACAGAAGCTGGAACGCGCAGAGCGCTTCCTCGTCGGTGGCGGACACATAATCTACGCGGCCCGAATCCTTCAGCCAGCTATGTTCCGGGCCGATACCGGGATAATCGAGGCCGGCGCTGATCGAGTGCGCCTCGGCAATCTGGCCGTCTTCATCCTGCAAGAGATAGGTCTTGTTGCCGTGGAGGATGCCGGGCGCGCCGCCTGCGAGGCTGGCGGCGTGCTTTTTCTCCAGGCCTTCGCCCGCTGCTTCCACGCCGAGCATCTTCACATCGGGATCGTCGAGAAACGGATGGAAGAGGCCGATAGCGTTGCTGCCGCCTCCGATCGCGGCGACCAGCAGATCGGGCAGGCGGCCGGTGCGCGCCTGCAGCTGCGCCTTGGCTTCGGTACCGATCACGCTCTGAAAATCGCGCACCAGTTCCGGATAGGGATGCGGACCCGCCGCGGTGCCGATGATGTAGAAGGTGTCGTGGACGTTCGCGACCCAATCGCGCAGCGCCTCGTTCATTGCATCCTTGAGCGTGCGCGCGCCGCTCTCGACGCCGATGACCTCTGCCCCGAGCAGCTTCATGCGGAAGACATTGGGCGCCTGCCGCTCCATGTCGCGCGCGCCCATATAGATGACGCAGGGCAGGCCGAAGCGCGCGGCGACGGTGGCGGTGGCGACGCCATGCTGGCCCGCGCCAGTTTCCGCGATGATACGCGTCTTGCCCATGCGGCGTGCGAGCAGGATCTGGCCGACGCAATTGTTGATTTTGTGTGCGCCGGTATGGTTCAGCTCATCACGCTTGAACCAGATTTGTGCGCCCTTGCCGGCAGGGGCGCTCTCGCGAACATGTTCCGTCAGCCGCTCGGCATAATAAAGCGGGGAGGGGCGGCCGACATAATGTTCGAGCAGATCGTCGAACTCGGCCTTGAAAGCAGCATCCTCTTTGGCGGCGCGATATTCGCGCTCCAAATCCAGGATCAGCGGCATCAGCGTTTCGGCGACATAACGGCCGCCATAGGCGCCGAAATGACCGCGCTCGTCCGGGCCGGAGCGGAAGCTGTTGGGGAGAGGAGTCTCGGTCATATCACCATCTTGTTCGTTCGCTTTAATATTCGAACGATCCTAATTTCGCGGGGCGTCGAACGCGCGGACCGCTTCGCAGAAGCGCCGGATCAAGTCTATATCCTTGACGCCGGGCGCACTTTCCACGCCGGAAGACACGTCGACCAGCGGCGCGCCTGTTGCAGCCATCGCCTCGACGACGTTTTCGGGATCAAGACCGCCGGCAAGCCCCCAGGGCAGATGATGATCGTGATTGGCAACGATCGACCAGTCGAACCCCTCGCCGTTGCCGCCCGGCAGCTTCTTGGCGGGCGCATCATACAGCATGCGGTCCGCGGCCTGATCGAACTGATAGGCGTTGGCGATCTGCTCGGCATCGCGCACGCCGAAGGCCTTCCAGATTTCCATCGGCAGCTTGCCGCGCAGTGCGGCGAGCCATTGCGGTGCCTCCCGCCCGTGGAACTGGATCACATCCGGCTGCACTTCCTGCACCGCCTTTGCAGTCGCCATCGGATCGGCGTTGACGAGCAGCAGCACCACCTTGACCTCGCTCGGCGCGCGGCGGCGCAGCTTGACCGCGTCTTCCAGCGAGACGTGGCGTGGGCTTGGCTCGAAATGGACAAGGCCTACGTGCGTCGCGCCGGCGTCTACCGCGGCATCGAGGGTTTCGGGCGTGGAAAGGCCGCAGATTTTAATGTCGGTCATGAACTCATCTCGCAAACTTTATGTCCCCGACAGAAGCGGGGTCGGTCACGCGTTCCCATGTAGGACCACGCGTAAGATTGCAAAGGTGGCGCGGGTTACGCGCAGCGCCCTAAACGGGAGCTACAGCGTGCCAGAGATGGCGCGCGCGGCGGCGGCAGGGTCATCGGCCTTGGTAATCGGCCTGCCGACGACTAGTACGGAAGCGCCCGCGTCGCGCGCGGCGCGCGGCGTTACGGTGCGCTTCTGATCGCCTTCATCGCCGTTGGCCGGACGCAGGCCGGGAACCACGAAAAAGCCGTCCTTCCACGCCTGATGCGCGGCCTTCACCTCATGGCCCGAACACACGATTCCGTCGAGCCCGGCCTCTGCCGCCAGATCGGCGAGGCGGCGGACCTGATCGTGAGGCGATCCGCCGATGCCGGTAGACGCCATGTCTTCTTCATCGAGGCTGGTGAGCAGCGTCACCGCCACCACCTTCGTGGAAACGCCGGCGGCGGCCTTCGCATCCTCCATCATTGCGCGGCCGCCCGAGGCGTGAACGGTGACGATGGCCGGCTCCAGCACATGAATAGCCTGCATCGCCTTGGCGACGGTGTTGGGGATATCATGCAGCTTGAGGTCGAGAAAAATCGGCATGCCGAAATGGGCGATCTCATGCACGCCATGGTGGCCGTTGGCGCAGAAAAATTCGAGGCCCAGCTTCAGGCCGCCGACCTGGCCTTTCAGTTTTCTGGCCAGATCGCAGGCATGATCCAGATAAGGCGTGTCGATCGCGGCGTAGAGCGGGTTGGTCATATTGCGGCAGGCCCCCGCTGGATATCCGTCTCCCGGTCGATGGTCGATGCGGGCCTTGCCGGTTCGCTGACGGGAGCGGTCTCGTGCTCATAATGCGTCGTGACCGGGCGGTTTGCGGCCTCAAGCGTCGCGATACGGCGGCGCATCCGCCAGAGCATGGTGCGATAGACAAGGTAGAGAGGCAGGAAACCGACCAGAAACGCGCCGATCACCAGCACGGGCAGCTTGGTATCCATGCGCAGGCCACCCCACAGCCCGATCGACACCGGCTCCCAATTATTGGCCGAGAACACCACCAGCGCCACTGCCAGCGCCACCCAAAAAAGGGTCTTCAGAAACTGCATTCCATCTGCCTCCGCACATTCGACGCCGCGAGCATAGGAAAGCGCAGATCAAAGCGCCAGTGCTAGGTCGGGGGGCTATTGAGAATGGCTCGCAAGTCGTTGCCGCGCCGGAACAAACGGCTGGCTCTCTCATTGACCGGACGACAGTTCAGTCTCGACACGAAAACGGAGAATTCCCCATGGCTTTCACGCTTCCCGATCTTCCCTATGCGAAGACCGCCTTCGGCGACACGATCAGCGAAGACACCTTCGATTATCATCATGGCAAGCACCACAAGGCGTATGTCGACAAAACCAATGCCGCGATCGAGAAGACCGGCCTGTCCAGCCCGAAGCTGAGCGAAGTAATCCTTCACGCCAAGAGCCAGGGCGACAACGGCCTGTTCAACAACAGCGCGCAGGTTTGGAACCACAGCTTCTACTGGGAATGCCTGGCACCGGAAGGCGGCAAACCGTCTGGTGAGCTGAAGGACGCGCTGGAGCGCGATTTCGGTTCGGTCGAAGACTTCAAGAAGAAGTTCAAGGAAGAGGCGACCGGTCACTTCGCCAGCGGCTGGGCATGGCTCGTGCTGGATGGCGACAAGCTGGAAATCACCAGCTTCCATGACGCCGACACCCCCATCGCGCATCAGGGCAAAAAGCCGGTGTTCACGCTCGATGTGTGGGAGCATGCTTATTATCTCGACTATCAGAACGCGCGCCCCGACTATGTCGACGCACTGTTGGACGTCGTCAATTGGGATTTCGTCGGGAAGAATCTCGACGGCAAGGGCATCGAGCGGGCCGACCAGAGCGCCTGAGCCTTACCCTAGTAAAGCAGGAAGGGCCGTCCCGCGGGGCGGCCCTTTTTCTATCAACAGGCTCGGTCAGCTCCGTTCAGGTCGAACTTGTTGAAGCGTCGTCCTCTTACTCCCCGCAGCGAGAAGGGAGAGCAAAGGCGGTCCTTCGCAATAAGCCGGGCAAACAGAATATCGTACCGAGGTCAGGTTCACCCCTGCGGCGGGACTTCGACCGCTTCCTCCTCGTCATCCACTTTCAGGCCGTGGCGCATCAGCATGGGGACGTTGGCTACCGCAAAGATCAACGTAAGCGCCGTGACGCCCCAGACCTTCAGGGTCAGCCAGGTGTCGAAATCGAACAGCGCGATGATCGCCTCATTTGCGATGGCGAGGAACAGGAAAAACAGCGCCCAGTTGCGAGACAGCTTCATCCAGCCTTCGTGCGACAGTCCTTCGAAGGCATATTCCAGCAAATAGCGGATGGCCGGTTTGCCCCGAAGCAGCCCGATGAAGATGGTGATAGCAAAGAGCGCGTAGATGCCTGTCGGCTTGTGCTGGATGAACGCAGGATCGCCGAAATAGATAGTGAGGCCGCCAAAGCCGATGACGAGGATCGCCGAGAGCCAGAGCATCGGCGATATCTTGCCCAAAAGCACCCATGACAAGATTAGCGCGACGACGATCGCGAGCATGAACACCCCGGTCGAATAGACCGCGGCGGACACCGGATTGTCGCCCGGATCGAAAAGGCGATAGGACAGAAAGAACAAGAGCAACGGCCCGAAATCGAGCGCGAAGCTGAGAAGGCCGTTCTTCTTCCTCGGCGGCGCGGCGTCGGTTGCCGCGGCGGGGCCGTGCGCGTCGGTCACTGCGTGTCCCCGGCGATTGCAGCCGCCAGTTCGTCCGGATCAAAGGGTTTCAGGTCGTCCAGCGTCTCGCCAACGCCGATCGCGTGGATCGGCAGACCCTGCGTTTTGGCTGCCGCCACCAGCACGCCGCCACGCGCAGTGCCGTCCAGCTTGGTCATGACAAGGCCGGTGACGTCCGCCACTTCCTTGAACGTCTCGATCTGATTGATCGCGTTCTGCCCGGTGGTGGCGTCCAACACGAGCACGACATCATGCGGTGCTTCCGGGTTAAGACGGCCCAGCACACGGCGGATCTTGGCCAGTTCGTCCATCAGCTCGCGCTTGTTCTGCAGGCGTCCGGCGGTGTCGACGATCAGCACGTCGATGCCCGTCGCGGTTGCTTCTTTTACAGCGTCGTAGACGATGCCGGCCGCATCGCCGCCTTCCTTGCCGCTGATGATGGGAATGCCGATCCGGTCCGCCCAGATCTTCAGCTGGCCGATCGCGGCTGCACGGAACGTGTCGCCCGCCGCCAGCATGACGCCATAATCCTGCTCCACAAAATTATGCGCGAGCTTGGCGATGGTGGTGGTTTTGCCCGATCCGTTGACGCCAATGACCAGGATGACCTGCGGACGAGGAAAGGCGTCGATCTCCAGCGGCTCGGCCACGGGGCGCAGAATGGCGGCGATCTCTCGCTCCACCACCTGCATGACGGCATATTCGGTCACGCCGCCTTCGAAGCGTTCGGCGGCCAATTTGTCGCGGATCTGCGCGGCGGTTTCGGGGCCAAGATCGGACATGATCAGCGCGTCCTCGATCTGGTCGAGATCGTGCGGCTCCAGCCGCCCGGCACCGACAATGCCGGCGAGGTTGCCGCTAAGGCGCTGGCTGGTGCCCTTCAGACCACCGAACAGCCGGTCGCGCCAGCTTGGCTTGCTGCTCATGCTGCTTCTCCGATGAGGGTTTCGTTATCGATGTCGGTGACGCGCAGCGGCACGATGCTGCCGATCCGCGATTGTTTATCTTTAGGAACGCGCAGCCTGGCGAAATTGGGCGCGTGCCCGTGCCCGTCCTTCTCCACCACCACAGGCTGAACGCTGCCGATCAGCGAGCCCAGCCATGTCGCGCGGCGGCACTCCACCGCCTGGCGCAGCTGCGCGGCGCGCTGTTTGATTGCGGTTCCGTTCACCTGTGGCATGCGTGCGGCAGGGGTGCCGGTGCGCGCCGAATAAGGAAAGATATGGCCGTGGACGATCTCACACTCTTCCACGATCCGCAGGCTGTTTTGGAACATCGCCTCGGTTTCCGTGGGGAAGCCTGCGATGATGTCCGCGCCGACCGCGATCTCGGGCCGCGCCGCTTTGAGGCGCTGGACGAGGTCGATCGCCTGCGCGCGGCTGTGGCGGCGCTTCATGCGCTTCAGGATCATGTCGTCGCCCGCCTGCAGCGAGAGATGGATGTGCGGCATCACGCGCGGTTCCTGGGTCAGCAGCGCAAACAGCCGGTCGTCGACCTCGATACCGTCGAGCGATGACAGGCGCAGACGAGGCAGTTTGGGGACGGCGGCGAGGATACGCTCGACAAGCTGGCCGAGATTTTGCGTGCCGGGCAAATCGGCACCGAAGCTGGTAACATCCACGCCGGTCAGCACGATCTCGGCAAAGCCGTCGTCCACCAGCGCTTTGACGCGGTCTACGACCGCTCCCGCGGGCACCGATCGGCTGTTTCCGCGACCATAGGGGATGATGCAGAAGGTACAGCGATGGTCGCATCCATTTTGCACTTCGACGAAGGCGCGGGCGCGGTCCGAGAAGCTGGCCGCCAGATGCGGCGCGGTCTCTCGTACAGCCATGATGTCGCTTACGCGGATCTTGGCTTCGGTCTCCAAACTCAGAGCCGTAAGTCCTGAGCCTGTCGAAGGGCGGTGCTCGGCAGCTGAAAAGTCCCCGCCCGATGCACGTCCTTCGACAAGCTCAGGACTAGCGGATGCTGGGCGAGGGTAAAGGCTGGCATCTGCCTTCTCCGCATTGCCGATCACGCGCGTGACTTCCGGCATTTCCGCAAAATGTTGCGGCGCGATCTGTGCGGCGCAGCCGGTCACGACAATCCGCGCATCCGGGCGGCGCTTATGGGCGCGCCGGATGGCTTGCCGGGTGCGGCGCACGGCATCGTTCGTGACCGCGCAGCTGTTCACCACGATCAGATCGTCGCGCGTGCCGAGCGATGCGGCAATCGCGTCGCTTTCCGCGATGTTGAGCCGGCAGCCGAGCGAAATCGTCTCGGTCATGCGAAGCGGCTCCAGTCGGTGCGCCCGTCATAGACATAGGTGGCGGGGCCGCTCATCCGCACCGCTTCGCCCTCGGCCCAGGAAATGGTAAGGACGCCGCCGGGCAGATGGACCGCGACGGGGCTTTGCACCTTCTTCTGCCGGATCGCCGCGACGCCCGTGGCGCAGGCGCCCGAGCCGCAGGCGAGCGTCAGCCCCGCACCCCGCTCCCACACCCGCAGGTCGATGCCCCCATCGGCGCGGATAGCGGCGACGTTCACATTAACGCGCGCCGGGAACAGCGGGTCATGCTCGATCTCCGGACCAAGAGCTGAGAGGTCGACCGCGTTGACATCATCGACAAAGAATATGGCGTGGGGGTTGCCGATATTCACCGCCATCGGGTGCTCCAGCGGGCCGTAGCCGACGGGCATCGCGGCGGTATCGACGGCATAGGCCAGCGGAATGTCTTCCCAGCCGAAACGCGGAACGCCCATCGCCACGTCCGGCAGATCACCGGTTGTTCCTTGAAGCGTTCCGGCACTGGTTTCGATTTCGATGTCGCGCCCGATCAGCGCCACCACGCAGCGCGTGGCGTTACCGCAGGCCTCTGCCTCGCTGCCGTCCGCATTGTAGATGCGCATGCGCAGGTCTGCCTGCTCGCTCTGTTCCAGCACGATAAGCTGGTCGCAGCCGATGCCCTGATGCCGATCGGCGATGGCGGCGGCCATGGCGGGGGAGGGTGCGAGATCCTCTTCGCGCGCATCGACGATGACAAAGTCGTTGCCGAGCCCGTGCATCTTGTGAAAGCGGCCATTGTGCATGGCCCGCGCTTTAGGTTCGCGGGGCTCTCAAGTCCAGCGGTGCCGGGGCATCAGGTCAACCGGCGGCGCGGCGCTCGTCATCTTCCCTGAGAGCCGCGGTCTCGCGCTGCGCATCGGTGATGATGGGCATGCCGTAATCGCCCAGCAGGCGGCGTGCGCCTTCGATGCCGACGGGGCGGCTGTAATGATAGCCCTGGCCGATCTCCGCTCCCATCTCGCGCATTCGCTGCGCCGTATCAGCATCTTCGATACCCTCCGCCGTGACGGGTAGACCCAGACTATCGCCAAGCCCCACCACCGCCTTCACGATCGCGCGGCTGTCGGCGCTTTCGGCCATCGAGAGCACGAAGCTCTTGTCGATCTTGATCCGGTCGAACGGCAATGCGCGAAGATGGGACAGCGAGCTGTAGCCCGTTCCGAAATCGTCCAGCGCCACGCGGATTCCCTGATTTTTCATGCTTGTGACGATCGTCTGCGCCAGCTCCAGATTCTGGAACAGGGAGCTTTCGGTGATTTCCACCACCAGCCGCCGTGCGGGAAAGCCGGTTTCAGTCAGCAACTTCACGATCTTCTGCGCCATCCATGGATCTCGCAGCTGGACGGGCGAAATATTCACCGACAGCGAGATATGGTCCGGCCACCCGCGCGCCTCGATCATCGCCTGTTCCATAATCGCGAGGGAGAGGCTTTCGATCAACGAGGTATCTTCGGCGATGGCGATGAAGGTGTCCGGCTCTACCAGCATGCCGTCATGCATCCATCGCGCCAGCATCTCGAACCCGATCAACTGCCCGCTGGCAAGATCGATCTGCGGTTCGAAATAGGGCATGAATTCGCCGAGCGGGATGCCGCGGCGCATGGCCAGCTCGACATCATTGCGAGCATGGAGCTCGTCCTCCATGCCCGGCTCGAACCAGGCAAAGCGATCTTTGCCCAGCCGCTTGGCGGCATACATCGCGATATCCGCGCGCCGCATCAGGATCTCGACGCTTTCCGCGCCGCTCTTGCTGCTGCTGATGCCGATCGAGGTGGTGATATCGAAGGCGTTCTTTTCATGGACGACGGGGCGCGCGATGCTCTCAACCAGATTCGACGCCATCGTCTCAACCGTTTCGGGGGCATCCGCATCATAGAGGATGACGCAGCCGAATTCATCACCGCCAAGCCTTGCCAGCAGCGCTTCAGGCGGCGTCACCTCACGCATGCGCGCAGAAATCGCGCTGAGAACGGCGTCGCCCGCTTCGTGCCCGTAAAGATCATTAATCCGTTTGAAATCATCAAGATCAAGCATGAGGAAAGCAAGCTGCCGTTGGGATTTGCGGGCTTGCATGAACAGTTCCGCGGCATCTTCTGCGACCCCGCGGCGATTGGCGAGGCCGGTCAGCGGATCGGTAACAGCAAGCTTATTCGCCCGGTCTTCCGCCGCGATCCGCTCGCCCATTTCACTCATCAGCTCACGGTAGCGGCGCCAGCCAAATATGATGAGCGCAATATTCAGCAATAACGCGGTGACCATCAGGTTGTCGGTTTCGCCCACACCCTGCAGCTGACGCACCACGGCGGAGACGACCGACCCGCCGGTTCCCACGAACAGGATGATGGCGGCAAACAGGATTCCACCGGCGATGACGTCGCGCTGAGCGCCTCGCGTGGCGCGGAGTCCGCTGTTGCTGTTACTTTGATTCATGGGCGTCCCCCCGACGGTGAGAGCCCTCCTTGCCGGAAACGTCCGAAGATAAGGTTAATAGAACTTAACGTCAGACTGCGTTGACAGCTTACAGACGCGTCGCTCGCGTAACGGCGTTGCAATTGCCCGCGCACCACGCTAAACGCGTATCGCTAGGCAGCCTTTCGGGGCAGCCATCAAGCTATCCGGTTGTCATACGCAATCGCGCTGGTCGGCGAGTTCTCGCCCACCGGCGATTTTTGCGTTTGGCGCTGGGCTGAAAGGTTTTTGGGTTATGTTCGAGAAGCTGAGCGACAGGCTCTCCGGCACGTTCGACCGCTTGAAGGGCCGGGGCGCGCTGTCCGAAGCGGACGTGCGCGCGGCGCTGCGCGAGGTGCGTATCGCGCTGCTCGAAGCGGACGTGGCGCTGCCGGTGGTGCGCGAGTTCGTCGAGTCGATTACGGATGAGGCGATCGGCCAGTCGGTCCTGAAATCGGTGACGCCGGGTCAGATGGTCGTGAAGATCGTCAATGACGGCCTCGTCCGCATGCTCGGTTCCGAAGCGTCCGATCTGGAAATCGCGGTCACGCCGCCCGCCGTCATCATGATGGTCGGCCTGCAAGGCTCGGGCAAGACGACGACGACCGCCAAGATCGCCAAGCGGCTGAAGGACAAGGATCGCAAGAAGGTCCTGATGGCCTCGCTCGACGTCAACCGTCCGGCGGCGCAGGAACAGCTGGCGACGCTCGGCACGCAGGTTGACGTGGCGACGTTGCCCATCGTGGCCGGGCAGCAGCCGGTCGATATCGCTAAGCGCGCGATGCAGGCGGCCAAGCTGCAGGGTTTCGACGTCCTGATGCTCGACACCGCGGGCCGCCTGCACGTCGATCAGCAGTTGATGGACGAGATGCGCGCGGTGTCCGATACCGCGCAGCCCGCCGAAACGCTGCTCGTGGTCGACGCGCTGACCGGCCAGGATGCCGTCAACGTCGCGCAGAGCTTTACCAATCAGGTGCCGCTGACGGGCGTGGTGCTGACCCGCATGGACGGCGATGCGCGTGGCGGCGCGGCGCTTTCGATGCGCGCCGTCACCGGCCGCCCGATCAAGTTCGTCGGTACGGGAGAGAAGCCCGAAGCGCTGGAGCAGTTCCACCCTGAACGCGTGGCTGGTCGCATTCTCGGCATGGGCGATGTCGTGGGTCTGGTGGAGCGGGCCGCCGCCTCGGTCGAGGCGGATGAGGCCGAAGCGCTCGCCAAGAAAATGGCCAAGGGCGAGTTCGATCTGGACGATCTGCGCTCCCAGCTGCGGCAGATGACCAAGATGGGCGGCCTCGGCGCGCTCGCGGGCATGATGCCGGGCATGAAAAAGGCCAAAGCGGCGATGGCCGCCAGCGGCGCGGACGACAAGATGCTGGTGCATATGGACGCGATCATCTGTTCGATGACGCGCGAGGAGCGCAAGAAGCCCGGCCTGATGAACGCCAAGCGCAAGCGCCGCGTGGCGATCGGATCGGGCACCACGGTCCAGGACGTCAACAAGCTCCTGAAGATGCATCAGGAAATGGCGCGCGCGATGAAGCGCATCCGCAAGATGGGCGGATTGAAAGGGCTGGCCGAGATGTTCGGCAAGTCCGGCAATCTGGAAGAGGCGATGGGCGCCATTGGCGGCCCCGGCGCGGGCGGCATGCCCGGAATGGGCGGGGGCGGTTTGCCGCCCGAGCTCGCCAATCTCATGAACAAGAAACGCAAATAACTCAAACAAACGACTGACGAAGAAGGAATATATCAATGGCAGTAGCAATGCGTCTTTCGCGCGGTGGCTCCAAGAAGCGCCCTTATTACAAGATCGTGGTGGCGGATTCGCGCGCCGCGCGTGACGGCAAGTTCATCGAGCGGATCGGCAGCTACAACCCGCTGCTCCCCAAGGACAGCGAAGATCGCGTGAAGCTCGACGTCGAGCGCGCGAAGCACTGGATCGCCGCCGGTGCGCAGCCTTCCGATCGCGTGATGCGCTTCCTGGATGCCGCCGGCGTTGTCGAGCGCAAGGCTCGCAACAATCCGAAGAAGGCCGAGCCGGGCGAAAAGGCCAAGGAACGCGCCGAGGAGCGCGAGGAAAAGGCTGCCGCCGCCAAGGCCGCCGAGGAAGAAGCGAAGAACGCGCCTGCTTCCGACGAAGCCAAGGAAGAGACCACCGAAGAGGTGGTTGCCGAGGCTATCGAAGGCGAAGAGAAGGCTGAGGGCTGATCGCCGTCTCCCCTCCTGCTTGCGGGAGGGGCAGATGTCCGGGTTTCGGATGGCCCTCAACGGGGAGGGGAGCCGCGCTCTCCTCCCCGTCTGATGCCTGCACTGCCAGAAGTCTGCGCTCACACATCTCATGAACCCGTCCGACAAGCCCGTCACTCTGGCCGTCGTCACCGGCGCGCATGGCGTGCAGGGAGAGGTGCGGCTGAAGCTGTTCACCGAGGACCTGGCGGGCCTGAAGCGTCACAAGAGTTTCAATGGCGGCAAGCTGACGCCATCGGGCATACGCCCTAACAAGGGCGGCGCCATTGCGCGCTTTGCTGAAATTCCTGATCGCAACGCCGCCGAGGCGCTGCGTGGCACCGAACTTACCGTCCCCCGCTCAGCGCTGCCGGCGCTGGAAGAGGGCGAATATTATCATGTCGACCTGATCGGGCGGCCCTGCACCACGCCGGACGGCAAAACCATCGGCACCGTTCTCGCGGTGGAGGACTTCGGCGCCGGCGATCTGATCGAGATCGATCTGATCGAAGGCAAGACGCTGCTCGTCCCTGTCGCGCAGACCGAAGAGTCCGCGGAGGCGATCGTCATTCCGTCGGCGTGGCTCGACGACGAGGCGTGACCTTCGCCGCGCAAATCCTGACGCTGTATCCGGAGATGTTTCCCGGGCCGCTGGGCATCAGTCTGGCGGGACGGGCGCTGGCGGACGGGCGCTGGTCTTGCTCGCCCATCCAGATCCGCGATTTTGCCGAGGACAAGCACAAGTCCGTCGATGACACGCCCGCAGGCGGCGGCGCGGGCATGGTGCTGCGCGCCGATGTGCTGTCACGCGCCGTCGATCATGCGCTGGAGGCGCAGCCCAATGCTCCGCTGCTCGCTATGACACCGCGTGGACGCCCGTTGTCGCAGACGCGAGTGCGCGATCTGGCGGCGGGGCCGGGCGTCTCCATCCTGTGCGGGCGGTTCGAGGGGTTCGATCAGCGCCTGTTCGATGCGCGGCCGATCGAGGAAGTGTCGATCGGCGATTATGTGCTCTCGGGTGGCGAAATCGGCGCATTTGCGCTACTGGACGCTTGCATCCGGCTGCTTCCCGGCGTAATGGGCGCGGCTTCCAGCGGTGAGGAGGAGTCCTTCGAAGACGGCCTCCTTGAATATCCGCATTACACCCGACCTCAAATATGGGAAGGGCGCACGATCCCTGAAGTGCTGCGATCGGGGGATCATGCGAAAATCGCTGCCTGGCGCAAGGCCAAGGCGGAAGAGATCACACGGTCACGGCGGCCGGATCTATGGGAACGCCACAGGGGTGTTCCGGATCGGTCGCCCTCTGGCGCGCGGCGCGAAACGAAAGAGGATTGATGCCATGAACATCATTCAGACACTTGAAGCCGAAGCGATCGAAGCACTCGGCAAGGATATTCCGGAATTCCGCGCGGGCGACACGCTGCGCGTCGGCGTGAAGGTGGTTGAGGGCGAGCGTAGCCGCGTCCAGAACTTCGAGGGCATGTGCATCGCGCGCTCGAACCGCGGCATGGGCTCCAACTTCACCGTTCGCAAGATGAGCTTCGGTGAGGGCGTCGAGCGCGTTTTCCCGCTCTACTCGCCGAACATCGATTCGATCGAAGTGGTTCGCCGCGGCGTCGTGCGTCGTGCGAAGCTCTATTATCTGCGCGGCCGCACCGGCAAGCGCGCACGTATTGCCGAGCGTCGCGATCCTCGTCCTGCCAAGGGCGCATAAGAACCAAGCCAGCCTTGCGCGGCAACGCGCGGCTGCTAGCATGAAGGGCGTACGGAGCGATCCGTGCGCCCTTTTCCTTTGTCTCCGGGACCGTTCATGAAGCGCACCGCCGTTCTGGCACTTCTTGCTGCCACCAGCCTTACCGTCTCCATCCCTGCCACCGCCCAGACCACGGATACCCAGCCGATGCCGCAAGTCTCCGTTCAGCAGCAGCCGCTGACGCTGGAGCGCATCTTCGGCAGTCCGTCGCTCAGCGGGCCGATGCCGCGCGGCCTCAAGCTGGCGCCCGACGGATCCATGGTGACGCTGCTGAAGAACCGCGAGGATGAGAAGGAACGTTACGATCTGTGGGCCATCGACCTGGATACGGGCGAGAGCCGCATGCTGGTCGACAGTGAAAAGGTCGGCTCCGGCGCGGCGCTGAGCGAGGCCGAAAAGATGCAGCGCGAACGTGCGCGCATCGGCAGCCTGAAGGGCATCGTGTCCTACGAGTGGTCGCCCGACGCACAGTCGATCCTGGTGCCGCTCGACGGCGATCTTTACCTCGCGGGCCGCGACGGCGAGGTGCGCCGCCTGACCGATACGCCGGAGGGCGAGCTCAACCCGACGCTGAGCCCCGGCGGCGGCTATCTCAGCTTCGTGCGGGACGGGCGGTTGATGGTGCAGCCGATGGACGCGAGCACTGCTAACGCCATCACGCCGGAAGAACCAGCCGATGTCGAATGGGGCGTCGCCGAGTTCGTGGCGCAGGAGGAAATGGACCGCGACACCGGCCAGTGGTGGGCGCCGAACGACAACCGGATCGCGGTGGCGCGGGTCGATAACCGCCCCGTCGGAGTGGTTACCCGCGCGGCCATCGGCGCGGACGGGACCGAGGTGTATGATCAGCGCTATCCGGCCGCCGGCACACCCAATGCGATCGTCGATCTTTACGTCATGAACCCGGACGGCAGCGACCGTGTGAAGGTCGACATGGGGGCCAATTCCGACATCTATCTGGCGCGCGTAAACTGGGCGCCGGATGGCAAGACGCTGTATGTGCAGCGCCAGAACCGGCCGCAAACCGAGATCGATCTGCTGAAAGTGGACCCGGCGACGGGCGCCAGCGAGGTGCTGTTTTCCGAGGAGCAGCCGCGCTTCACCAACCTCTCGAGCAATTTCCGTGCGCTGAAGGACGGCAGCCTGCTGTGGTCTTCGGAGCGAACCGGCTACAACCATCTCTACCGTTGGAAAGACGGCAAGTGGACGCAGCTGACGAGCGGCGATTGGGTGGTCGGTTCGGTCATCGGGCTGGATGAGGACAAGGGCCTCGTCTGGTTCACCGGCAATCGCGAAACGCCGTTGGAAAACCATGTCTATCGCACGCGCCTCGACGGCAAGGGCAAGGTGGAACGCCTGACCGAAGAAGGCTGGTGGAACGGCGCGAACATGGACGGCAAGGCCCGCGCCATGCTGGTGACGCGTTCCAGCCCCACCCAGCCGCCGCAAACCTATCTGGCGGATGCCGATGGCAAGCGCAGCTTCTGGATCAGCGAGAACAAGCTGGATGCCTCGCACCCTTACGCGCCTTACCTCGCCAGCCACGTCGTGCCCGAATTCGGCACGCTGAAGGCAGAGGACGGCAGCACGCTCTATTACAAGATGATGAGCCCCAAGCGCGAGCCTGGGAAGAAATATCCCGTGTTCGTGCAGCATTATAACGGCCCCGGCGCGGGACGGCAGGTCAAGCGGGACTGGGTAAGTCCCTTGCAGGAATATCTGGTCGATCAGGGATGGATTGTGTTCTCGATCGACGGGCGCGGTTCGCCGGACCGCGGCAAGGCGTTCGAGGACCAGCTCTACAAGAAGATGGGCACAGTGGAGGTGGAAGACCAGCTGACGGGCGCGCGCTGGCTGAAGGAACAGCCCTTCGTCGATCCCGAGCGCGTCTCGATCTACGGCTGGTCCTATGGCGGCTATTTGACGTTGAAGCTGCTCGAGGCCGCGCCCGGTTTCTACGCCGCGGGCGTATCCGGGGCGCCGGTGACCGATTGGACGCTATACGACACGCATTATACCGAACGCTATATGGGCATGCCGAGCGAGGGCGATAATTATGAGCGCGCCGGAGCGCTGGCCAATGCGGAAAAGATCGGCGATCCGCTCCTGCTCATCCACGGCATGGCGGACGATAATGTCGTGTTCCAGAACGCCACCCAGCTCGCTGCGAAGTTGCAGGGCAGCGACACGCCGTTCGAGATGATGTTCTATCCCGGCCAGACGCACAGCGTCGGCGGACCGAAGATCAGCCCGCATGTGTGGCACACGATCCTGAACTTCCTCGATCGCCGCGGGGTTGGACCGAAGGAAGAGGGCGCGGCGCAATAGCGACGCACGAATTCGGCTCTGAAGCTAAATCCCGGCGGCGCTGCCCGGCACCGCCGACCGGGAATATACCCCAACGCGGAATGAAGGGCGAACCAACGCGCCGCATGGTTGTTTAACATATCCCAGCTTAACCGATGATCGGCAATGCTGCGCAAGGACGGAGCGTGAGCCGATGGCATCTGAAAGCGACAGCAAGCCTCATAAGCTCAGCCTGAACGCCTCCTGGTCGATGGCAGTGGGCGGCATGATCGGTGGGGGCATCTTCTCCACCCTCGGCGTGGTCATTGCCGTTGCTGGTTCATGGGCCTGGGCGAGCTTTCTGATCGGCGGTCTGATCGCACTCGCCACCGCGCATAGCTATGGCAGGCTTACCCGCCATCATGGCAGCGCGGGCGGGGCGTTTGCCTATTTGCATGAGCGCGACCATCAGAGCGCGGCGAAGGTTGCCGTGTGGATGCTCTTTATCGGTTATACGCTGACGGTTGCGGTCTATGCCTACACTTTCGGCGCCTATCTCGCCGATGCGCTGGGTGGGCCGGAGTGGCTGAAGCCAGCCTCCGCCGTCGCCGCCATCGCGATCCTGGCGGGCGTCAATCTGATCGGCGTGAAGGAAAGCGCGGGCGTGGAGATTTTCGCGGTTTGGGCGAAACTCGCCATCCTGCTGGCGCTCGCAGGGATCGGCCTTTTACAGTGGGCGCCGGACCAGTTGGCCGCCAGTGCGGGGGCGGCGTCGCATCAGTCGCATATCCTCGGTGCGGTTGTCGGAGCGGCCAGTGTGTTTATGGCCTATGAGGGCTTTCAGCTTCTCGCCTATGATTATGACGAGATGGAAGATCCCGATCGGAACGTGGAACGGGCGATGATCTGGGCGGTCGCTTCGGTGATCCTGGTTTACATTCTGGTCGCGCTCGGCACGGCGATGCTGATCGGCGCGGATGCCATCATCAAGAACAAGGAAATCTCGCTCGCCATTGCGGGCCGCGCGGCGGCGGGAACGCCGGGCTTCATCGCCGTAACGATTGCCGCAGTGCTCTCGACCGCGTCCGCCATCAATGCGACCATTTTCTCGACCGCACGGCTCGGCAAGCGCGCGGCGGAGGAGGGCGGCATGCCCGGCGTCTTCAACAAAACGCTTGCCGATGGCGTGCCCTGGTTCGCGACGGTGCTTATCGCCGGAGTGGCGGCGCTGCTGGCGCTATTCGGCGGGCTCGATCCGCTGGTAAAGGCGGCGAGCTTCGTTTTTCTGACGGTGTTTGCGCTGGTCAACATACTCGCGGTGCGGCGCGGTGCGGGTGAGACCTGGATATCGATAGCAGGTGCGGCGGGCGCGATCCTTGCCGCGCTGGTGCTTGCGGCGCATCTCGCCGGTTTGGTCTGATCGCTTAGCGCAGCATCCGTTTGCCAAAGCGTTGCTTTTGGCCGTGCACGTACCACTTTGTTGCTATGCAGCAGGTTCTCCGGCATGCGCTCGCCGGACGAGAAGGAGATGAAAAGTGGGTTATCGGGTGGCCGTGGTCGGCGCGACGGGAAATGTCGGCCGGGAAATGATGAACATTCTGGCCGAGCGGGAATTCCCGATCGACGAGATCGCCGCCGTCGCCAGCTCGCGCTCGGTGGGCAGCGAGGTCGAGTTCGGCGAAACCGGCAAGATGCTGAAGGTGAAGAATATCGAGCATTTCGATTTCGCCGGATGGGACATCGCCCTCTTCTCTGCTGGATCGGGCGCCTCCAAGACCTATGCGCCGAAGGCTGCCGCCGCCGGCTGCGTCGTGATCGACAACAGCTCGCTCTATCGCATGGACCCGGACGTGCCGCTGATCGTGCCGGAAGTGAATGGCGACGCGATCGACGGGTACAAGGCGCGCAATATCATCGCCAACCCAAATTGCTCGACCGCGCAGCTCGTGGTGGCGTTGAAGCCGCTGCACGATGCCGCGAAGATCAAGCGCGTGGTGGTGGCGACCTATCAGTCGGTTTCCGGTGCGGGCAAGGCGGGCATGGACGAGCTGTTCGAACAGACCCGCGCGATTTTCGTCAATGACGAGAAGAGCCAGAACGTCTTCACCAAGCAGATCGCTTTCAACGTCATTCCGCATATCGACGTCTTCCTGGAAGACGGCTCGACCAAGGAAGAGTGGAAGATGGTGGTCGAGACCAAGAAGATTCTCGATCCCAAAATCAAGATGAGCGCAACTTGCGTGCGCGTGCCCGTGTTCGTCGGCCATTCCGAGGCGGTGAACATTGAGTTCGAGGATGAGATTACGGCGGAGCAAGCACGCGATATCCTGCGTGAGGCGCCGGGCATCATGCTCGTCGATAAGCAGGAAGACGGCGGCTATGTCACGCCGGTGGAATGCGTGGGCGACGGCGCGACCTATATCAGCCGTGTCCGCGAGGACTCGACCGTGGATAATGGCCTGTCGCTGTGGTGCGTCTCCGACAATCTGCGAAAAGGCGCCGCGCTGAACGCGGTCCAGATCGCCGAACTGCTCGGTCAGAAGCACCTGCAAAAGGCCTGAGACTGGGGCAGCTCGGTCACGCCGAGGGCAGCCACAGCCAAAAGACGCACTTTTCCAGCGGCGCGGTGGATTTCATCGCCGCCGCTGGTTAGGTCTTCTGGCATGACCAAGACCGCCACCAAAGAAACCGTGCCCTCCTTCGACGGCACCGAGCTTGCCGTCCATATCATGGGGGAGGGGCGGCCGGTTATGCTGTTGCACGGCCTGTTCTCTGAAGCGCAGACCAACTGGATTCGCTTCGGCCATGCCGAAAAGGTGGCGGCCGAAGGTTTCCGCGTGATCATGCCGGACTTTCGCGCCCATGGCGAAAGCGCCGCGCCACCCGAAGCGGAAGCCTATCCCGAAGACGTGCTGGTGCGCGATACCGAGCATCTGATTGCGCATTACGGCCTCGAAGACTTCGATCTCGGCGGTTTCTCGCTTGGCGCGCGCACGACGGCGCGGTTGCTCGGCAAGGGATTGAAGCCGGGCAAGGCCATTCTCTCGGGCATGGGCATGGAAGGCCTTTCGGGCTGGGGCAAGCGGCGCACCTTTTTCGTGGACGCGCTGGCAGCCTATGAGACAGCCAAGCGCGGCGATCCGCACTGGATGGCGATCCAGTTCATGAAGACCCAGAAGATCGATCGCGGTGCGATGGGGCATCTTCTCGCCTCGATTCCTGAGGCTGCGATCGAAGACTTCAGCAATATCGACACGCCGGTGCAGGTACTGTGCGGCCGCGATGATCGCGACAACGGCTCGCCCGAGGCGCTGGCCGAGCAGTTGCCCAATGCCACGCTCGACTGGATTCCCGGAACGCATATGTCCTGCGTAACCAAGCCGGAGCTTGGCGAGGCGATGGCGCGCTTTCTGGCGGCTTGACGGCCCAACCGGCAGGCGGCACGGTCCGGCGCATCGAAGACAGCGCAGCCAATGCGCCATCCAGGAGAGTATTTCCCGTGACCAGATTTCATCGCAGCATTTCGTTCGTAGCGCTGGCCGCCGCCAGCCTGGCCGCGGCAGCCCCGGCTTATGCGCAGGCCGTGGGCCGCGGCGGCAATAATGGATCGACCACCAGCGAGGCCCCTGCGCCGGATGCAGATGCTGTCGTGCCGAGCAAGGCCGAGGCGGAGGCGTTCGTGGAAACGGCGGAAACGAAGCTTGCCGAATTCTCGCTTCCGGCAGCGCAGGCCGCCTGGACCAACGCGACCTATATCACGGACGACACCGATGCGCTGGCGGCCTATTTCGGCACCATCGGGACCGAAATGTCGGTCGGCTTCGCGAACGACGCTGCGCGCTTTGCCGATGTGCCGGGCCTCGATTACGATACCAAGCGCAAGCTCGATACGCTGCGTGGCGGCATCGTACTTCCGGCGCCGACCACGCCGGGTGCAGCGGCGGAGTTGAATACCATCTCTACATCGCTCCAGTCCCAATATGGCAAAGGCAAGGGCACGCTGAACGGTGAGCCGATTAACGGTAGCGACATCGAAGCGGCTATGGGGACCAACCGCAACCCTGCCGATCTGAAAGAGATGTGGACCAGCTGGAACACCAATGTGGGTGCGCCGATGCGCGACGATTACATCCGCATGGTTGCCATCGCCAATCAGGGCGCGACGGAACTGGGCTATAGCGATGTCGGATCGATGTGGCGCTCTGCTTATGACATGCCGCCGGAAGACTTTACCGCGCTGACCGACAAGATGTGGAATGACGTAAAGCCGCTTTATGACGAGCTGCATTGTTATGTCCGCACCAAGCTGAACGAGAAATATGGCGACGAGGTGCAGCCCGCCACCGGCCCGATCCGGTCCGACCTGCTCGGCAATATGTGGGCGCAGGAATGGGGCAATATCTACGACGTCGTGGCGCCCGAAGGTGCTGGCGATCTTGGCTATGATGTCACCGAACTGCTCGAGGCGAAGGATTACGATGCGCTGAAGATGGTGAAGACCGGCGAGGGCTTTTTCACCTCGCTCGGCTTTGAGCCGCTGCCGCAAACTTTCTGGGACCGTTCGCTGTTCACCAAGCCGCGCGACCGCGAAGTGGTGTGCCATGCTTCGGCATGGGATCTCGACAATGTCGACGACCTGCGAATCAAGATGTGCATCAAGGTGAACGCGGATGACTTCGTCACCATCCACCATGAGCTGGGCCATAACTTCTACCAGCGCGCCTACAACAAGCAGCCCTTCCTCTATCTCAACGGCGCGAACGATGGCTTTCATGAAGCGATCGGGGACATGATCGCGCTGTCGATTACGCCGGAGTATCTGACCCAGATCGGCCTGCTCGACAAATCGCAGGTGCCGAGCGCGGACAAGGATATAGGCCTGCTGCTGCGTCAGGCGATGGACAAGGTGGCGTTCCTGCCCTTCGGCCTGCTGGTCGATAAATGGCGCTGGGGCGTGTTCGACGGTTCGATCCCCAGCGATGGCCTGCAAAAGGGCTGGGATGATCTGCGCTTGGAATATCAGGGCGTCACCCCGCCGGTGCAGCGGACCGAGGCGGATTTCGATCCGGGCGCGAAATATCACATCCCGGCGACTACACCCTATATGCGTTACTTCCTGGCGCGCATCCTGCAGTTCCAGTTCTACAAGGCTGCTTGCGACGCCGCCGGATGGAAGGGGCCGCTCCACCGTTGCAGCTTCTACGGCAACAAGGAAGTCGGCGAGAAGCTGAACGCAATGCTGGAAATGGGCGCCTCGCGCCCTTGGCCCGATGCGCTGGAGAAATTCACGGGCAGCCGTGAAATGTCCGGCAAGGCAATGCTGGAATATTTCGCGCCGCTTCAGTCCTGGCTGAAAAAACAGAACAAGGGCCGTAGCTGCGGTTGGTGAACCGCGCGCCGTTACACGCTCAATTTTCAGTCACCGAACAAAAAAGGGCGCCGTCGCGGCGCCCTTTTTCTTTATAAGATCGGTCGATCACTTTTTGTCGTGATTGACCTTGGTCGAGCCGCTGCGCATTTCCGGCATGCCGACCTTGTCGACCTCGGCGCGCGCGGCGTCCTTCTTTTTCTTGTCCTTGTAGACCTTCGTACCGACCACTGCCGCCGCAGCTGCCGCTGCCACGCCGCCTACGACGGCTGCGGTCTTGCCGGGGTTGGCCTTCACGGTTTCGCTCGTCTTCTGAGCGCCGGCCTTGACCGACTCCGATGCCGACTTTGCCGACTCGCCGACCTTCTTACCGGCCGCCTTGCTGCTGTCGGACACTTTCTTGCCAGCAGACTTGATGCCGTCGCTCGCCTTCTCGGTGGTCGACTTCTTGGCCGGGGGAGTGGTCGTGGTGCTCTTCGCGTCTACCATATTTGGTCTCCTGTTCGTTCAATCTCGCTCAATCAATGCACGAGCGCGCGACTTGTTTCCAAACGACAACAAGTCGATGACGCACCTGCGAAAAAGTGGCGAGATTGCCCGAGACCCTAGCGGAACGGCGGCTCGTTGAAGGCACGCAGCTTACGGCTGTGCAGCTGCGCTCCGGTTGCGCGCAGCTTGTCGCAGGTTGCAATCCCGATCTGGAGATGGGCCGAAACCGACTCTTCGTAGAAGCGGTTGGCTTGGCCCGGCAGCTTGATTTCGCCGTGCAGCGGCTTGTCCGAAACGCATAGCAGCGTGCCATAGGGTACGCGGAAGCGATATCCCTGCGCGGCGATGGTGGCCGATTCCATGTCGATCGCGACCGCGCGGCTCTGCGAAAAACGCAATGCACTGGCCGAGAAGCGCAGCTCCCAGTTGCGGTCATCGGTGGTCACGACAGTGCCGGTGCGCATCCGGCGCTTCAACTGGTCCCGGTCAATCTCCAGCGTTTCCTCTGCCGCCTCAGCCAGTGCCTGTTGCACCTCGGCAATGGCCGGGATCGGAATTTCGGTGGGCAGCACATCGTCCAGAATATGGTCATCACGCAGATAGGCGTGGGCCAGCACGAAGTCACCGATCCGCTGCGAGGGACGCAGGCCGCCGCAATGGCCGATCATGAGGAATGCCTCGGGCCGCAGAACGGCCAGATGATCGGTAATCGTCTTCGCGTTGGACGGGCCGACGCCGATATTGACCAGGCTGATGCCGCTGCGGTCTTCCCCGATCAGGTGGTAGGCGGGCATCTGGTGCTTGCGCCAGGTGCTGTCGGCAACAAGATCGCCCGGTGCATCATGCGACTGGTCGATCAACAGCCCGCCAGCACCCGCCAGCGCGCTGAACCGTCCCTTACCGACCTGCTCACAGCCCCAGCTGACGAATTCGTCGATATAGCGGTGATAGTTCGTGAACAGCACGTAACGCTGGAAATGTTCCGGCGCGGTGCCCGTATAGTGGCGCAGACGCGCGAGCGAGAAGTCGGTGCGCAGGGCATCGAACAATGCGAGCGGCGACGGTTTGCCAAGCGCTGCCACAAAGAGGCCGTCTGCGGCTTCATCTCCGATATCGGCAAGATCCGTGGTCGGAAAATGGCGCGCCAGTTCCAGCGACGCAACGCCGCCCAGTTCCAGCCCGCTGCCTGCGTCCAGCACATAGGGATAGGGAATTTCTTGAGAGCTAACGCCGATATCGGCTTCGATCTCATATTGCGCATCGAGCAGTTTCAGCTGCTCGGTCAGATAATCCTCGAACAGATCGGGCCGGGTTATGCTGCTGGCATAGCTACCTGCGCTCACCAGCCGCCCGAAGGATGTGGTGCGATGTCGATCCCGCTTTTCACCTTCATAGCGGATGGTGAGCTCGGGATAGGCGTAACGCCCCTCGGCCCGTGCAGAAGGTGAGGGCGCGGTACCGTCCTTGATATAGGCGATCAGGTCGGCGCGCAGGTTCGCGACGGCGCTTTCATAGCGCCGTCGCAATTCCTCGATGATCTTTTCCGGAGTAATGGCTCGAACCTCCCTCGCTTATAGCTGCTCGAGCATGTGATCGGCAGAGCTGACGCGGAAATCGCCGGGCTGCTCGACATTCAGTTTTGTCACGACACCGTCGTCCACGATCATGGAGAAACGCTGGCCACGCGTGCCCATGCCATAGCCGGTGCCGTCCATCGTAAGATCCAGCGCCTTCACGAACTCGCCATTGCCGTCGGCGAGCGGTGTGATGTCCTTGGCATCTTCGGTCCACTTGCCGAGCACAAAGGCGTCGTTCACGGCAGTGACGGCAATTTCATCGATGCCCTTGGCCTTCAGCTCGTCCGCCTTGTCGACGAAGCCGGGCAGATGACGCGCCGAGCAGGTGGGCGTGTAGGCGCCGGGCACGGAGAAGAGCGCGACCTTGCGGCCCTTGAAGAACTGATCGAAATCGACCGGCTGCGGGCCGTCATCGGTCATGGTGATGAACTGGGTCTTGGGGAGGGTATCGCCTTCCTTGATGGACATGCCTGTTTCCTTTCTCGGGACTCTAGGGAGCGTTGCATATGGTCCTTGGCGCGAAACTTTCATCCCCGCAATGCCCGCCGCAAGCTGGACGCTTGCGCTACGGCCCCTATGTTGAACTGCTATGACTCAACCCATCTACTTCACTGGCCGCTGCCTGCTTGCCATGCCGGGCATGGGCGATCCGCGCTTTGAACGCGCGGTGATCGCCATGTGCATGCACGATGAAGAGGGGGCGCTCGGAATCGATCTGGGCCGCACGGTGGATGGCGTGAGCGCCGCCGAAGTGTTTCGCCAGCTCGATCTGGAGGCCGCCGGGCCGGCAGAAGGGCAGCCACTGCTACAAGGCGGGCCGGTACAGACCGAACGCGGCTTCGTGATCCACAGCCTGGATTATCAGCGCAGCGATACAGTGGATGTTGCTGGCCGTTGGGGCCTGACGTCCAGTCTCAGCATTCTTACGGACATTGCAGAGGGCAGGGGACCGGAAAACTGGCGTCTCGCTTTAGGCTATAGCGGCTGGGATGCCGGGCAGCTGGAGGAGGAGATGACCCGGCCCGGTTGGCTGCTTGCCGATTGCGATACTGATGTGCTCTTCGGCGAAGGGCCCGAGCATGTCTGGAGCGCGGCCTATCGGAGCGCGGGCATTGACCCCGCCATGCTGTCGAGCGGCTTCGGCGCGGCCTGATCGGGCCGCCGCTCACCCACATATAAAGTTTTCTTTATATTTGCCTGCACAGCCGTTATGGAGCGCACCATATCGGCTGTGCGCGCCCCGCACGGCCGCGAATCACGCCTCTCCAGGAGACATATCATGGCAACCGCCGCTCAGGATTATATCGTCGCAGATCTTTCGCAGGCCGATTACGGCCGCAAGGAAATCGCCATCGCCGAAACCGAAATGCCCGGCCTGATGGCTTTGCGTGAGCGTTACGGATCGGACAAGCCGCTGAAGGGCGCGAAGATCGCCGGTTCGCTGCACATGACGATCCAGACCGCCGTTCTGATCGAGACGCTGGTCGCGCTCGGCGCGGATGTGCGCTGGACCACCTGTAACATCTATTCCACGCAGGACCACGCCGCCGCCGCGATCGCCGATCAGGGTATCCCCGTGTTCGCTGTAAAGGGCGAAACACTCGGCGAATATTGGGACTATGTCGCACGTATTTTCGATTGGGGCGATGAGCCCTGCAACATGATCCTGGACGATGGCGGCGATGCCACGATGTTCGCGCTGTGGGGCGCGCGCATGGAAGCGGGCGAGAGCATGGACGCGCCGGAAAATAAGGAAGAGCGTGAAATGCAGCGCGCCCTCAAGGAATTCATCGAGAAAAAGCCGGGCTATCTCACCAAGACGGTCGAGGCGATCCGCGGCGTTTCCGAAGAGACCACCACGGGCGTCCACCGCCTTTATGAGCTGTCAAAGGCAGGAAAGCTGCCTTTCCCGGCCATCAACGTGAACGATTCCGTCACCAAGTCGAAGTTCGACAATAAATATGGCTGCAAGGAATCGCTGGTCGACGGCATCCGCCGCGGTACCGACGTGATGATGGCCGGCAAGCTGGCTTGCGTCGCGGGTTACGGCGATGTCGGCAAGGGCTCTGCTGCCTCTCTGCGCGGCGCCGGCGCCCGCGTGCTCGTGACCGAGATCGATCCGATCTGCGCCCTGCAGGCGGCGATGGACGGTTTCGAGGTCGTCACCATGGAAGAAGGCGTGAAGCGCGCTGACATCTTCGTCACGACGACGGGCAACAAGGACGTCATCACTATCGAGCACATGCGCGGCATGAAGGACATGGCGATCGTCGGAAACATCGGCCACTTCGATAACGAAATCCAGGTCGGTGCCCTGGAAAACATGAAGTGGACCGAGATCAAGCCGCAGGTCGACATGGTCGAATTCCCGGACGGCAAGCGGATCATTCTTCTGTCCAAGGGTCGCCTACTCAACCTCGGCAACGCGACCGGCCACCCCAGCTTCGTGATGAGCGCGAGCTTCACCAACCAGGTGCTGGCGCAGATCGAGCTGTTCACCAAGCACAAGACCGGCGAATATGAGAACGACGTCTATGTGCTACCGAAGCATCTCGACGAGGAAGTGGCCGCGCTGCACCTTGAGAAGCTGAACGTGAACCTCACCAAGCTGACCGAGGCGCAGGCGAAATATATCGGCGTCGAGCAGGAAGGCCCGTTCAAGCCCGAGCATTACCGCTACTGATCGGACGATCCTCGCCGTATCTTGCGGCGAGATTTGCCGAGCGAACATGAGGAGCCGCAGGCCCATCGCCTGCGGCTCTTTCGCGTTTGGGCTGCGCATCAAGAAACCGGTTTAGGAGCTTGAGCGGGTGCAATGCCTGCGCATCCCTCTTGACCTGCGCAGCGCTTCGCCTAGCCCGGCAAGGATGAGCGATGCATTCTCGATGGCGGCGGTCGGCATCGTCCTGGGGGCGTGGTTGCTCGGCGGTGCCTGGGCTGTGTGGACCGGCATGGCCATGCGGCGGCGCGCCGAAGAAAGCCTGCGCCAGACCGCACGGCTGGGCCGCCTGATCGAGACCGCACCCGCCATTCCGCTGATCGTTCGCCTGGACGGCAAGGTCGATACGCCGGATCGGCTGCTCGGATGGCTCGGGATCGAGAGAAAGATCGGCCATCTTTCCGACCTTTCGACCGAAGCTGGTCCCGGCGGCTTCGCGCCCGAGGATGTCGAGCGACTGTCCAAGCAGGTCGGCCTCGTCCAGCGCACCGGCAAATCCTTCGAGGCAAGCTTCGCGGTAGAAGGCAGCGACCGGGCGCTGGGAATCAAGGGAGCGCTCGCCGACAGTCAGATCTATCCGAATGGCGCAGCGCTTCTGTGGTTTTTCGACCGTTCCGAATCCCATCGCGATCAGGCGCGGCTAGCCGCCGAAGCGGACGCTGCCCGGCGTGCATTCCATGCTCTGTCCGGCCTGATCGAGGCGGCGCCGCTGCCGATGTGGCACCGCGCGCCGGACGGCTCGCTGATGCTGGTGAACGATGCATTCGTGCAGGCTGTCGGGGGGGCGTCCGCCGAAGATGTAGTGGCGGCCAGCGCCGAACTGATCGAGACGGTGGAAGGGCGTTCGCCCGCCGCAGTCGCGCAGGAAGCCATGGACAAGGGCAACACCATTACGCGCGAGCTCGCGGTCACGATCGAGGGCGATCGGCGCCACATGATGGTGGTCGACGTGCCGATCGGCGATGTCGGCGTGGCAGGCTATGCGATCGAAATGCAGGAGCTTGCCGAAGCGCGGGCCAAGCATCGCAGTTTCGTTTCCGCGCAGCGCGACATGCTGGACGCCATGAGCTCCGGCGTCGTCCAGTTCGACGGCGACGGCAGCGCGGTGTTCGCCAATCTGCCGTTCCGACGGATGTTCGGCATGGATGAGGAATGGCTGGCCGACCAGCCTGATTTCGCCCGCGTGCTGGACAGAATGCGTGATGCCGGACGTTCTCCCGAGGTCCGCGATTTCGGAGCCTGGCGCAGCGAGCGGCAAAGCTGGTTCCAGTCGGCCGAGCCGGTGCAGGAAAACTGGCTGTTGCCGGACAACACACATCTGCGCGTGCTCGCCCAGCCCACGCCCGACGCCGGGCTGTTGCTTATTTTTGAGGACCGTACCGAACAGGCGCGGCTCGCCAGCTCGCGCGATACGCTGCTGCGGGTGCGTACGGCAACGCTCAACAATCTGTTCGAAGGCATCGCCGTGTTCGGGTCCGATGGAAGCCTCAATCTTTGGAATGAGCGCTTTGCCGAGATATGGGAGACGGACGAAAAGGCGCTCGCCGGGCATCCGCATATCGACAAGCTGATCGCTTCGCTGGCACGCCGCCTGGTCGATCCGTCGAAGGCCGCGGTGATGCGCGAGACGGTTCGCGCGGCGACCGAGCGGCGGGCGCGGCGGGATGGCGCGCTGGAGTTTTCCGACGGACGCTATTTCCGCTTTTCGACGCTGCCGCTGCCGGACGGCAACGCGCTTTTCGCGATGCTCGACATTTCGGACAGCCATCGCATCGAGCGGGCGCTGCGCGAACGCAACGAGGCGCTGACCGAGGCGGATGCGATCAAGGGGCGTTTCCTTGCCAATATGAGCTATGAATTCCGCACGCCGCTCACGTCGATCCAGGGGTTCGCTGAGATGCTCGCCGCCGGTCTTGCGGGCGAATTGGGCGAGCAGGCAAAGGAATATGTCGGCGCGATCCTGCAGTCGGTCGAGCGGTTGTCGGGCCAGATCAACACCGTGCTGGACCTCAGCCAGGGCGAGGCCGGGGCGCTGCCGATCGACAAGCGGCCGTTGAAAATCGCGGACCTGCTCGGTGCGCTGACGAAGGACCATCGCGCCGATGCGCTGGCGGCAGGGATCGATCTGCGGCTGGATATCCGGGGCAGTGCAGGCACGGTGCCGGCCGATCAGCGCCGCCTGCGTCAGGCGCTCGATCACGTTCTGGGCAACGCGCTCGCTTATGCTGGCACCGATGCCGCCGTGCTCGTTTTCGCGGACGGCAGCCAGCACAGTGCGCGCATCGTCATTTCGGACAACGGACCGGGCATGGATGCCAAAGCGCAGGCGCGTGCGCTCAACCGGCTGGAGGCAGACGCCGCCGCCGGTTCGGGCGGGCTCGGCCTGCCCTTTGCACGGCAGCTGGTGGAGGCGCATGGCGGAACGCTGGAGCTGATATCGCAGGAAGGCGAGGGCACCATGATCACCATCGAACTGCCACGCTTGTGACCAGGAAGATGAACATTTCGGACGAGGCGGAAATGCTCATGCTGGGACGCAGCCTGGCAGGTCAGCTTCGGCGGGGAGACCTCATCGCGCTGTCCGGCGATCTGGGGGCGGGCAAGACGGTTCTTGCACGCGGTATCCTGCAGGGGCTCGGTCATCATGGCGAAGTGGCCAGCCCCAGCTACGCGCTGGTTCACCCTTATGACCCGCCTGCGGTGCGCCTGCCCATATCGCATGTCGATCTCTATCGGCTAGACGATCCTGCGGCACTGGAAGAGCTCGGCCTGGATGAAGCGCGCTCCTACGGCGCGCTGATCGTGGAATGGCCTGAGCGTGCGGACCCGCGCTTTGTTGCCGATGCGCTCCACATCCGCATCGATCGTGATGGCAGCGCTGCTCGGCGGTTGACAGTGGACGCGGCGCGTAGTTGGGAAGGCCGATGGCCACCGCGATGACCCCGCCCGCAGGCGCTCCGCATTTCCTCAGCTCTGCCGGCTGGACCGGCGCTCGCATCGAACCGCTAGCCGGCGATGCCAGCTTCCGGCGCTATTTCCGTGTGGAGGACGAAGCAGGCAACCGCGGCGTCCTGATGGACGCGCCTCCGCCGCACGAGGATCCGGCGCCGTTCGTTGCCATCGCCGATTATCTTACAGGCCACGGTTTTCGCGCGCCAAAGATTATCGCCAGCGATCTGACACGCGGCCTCGTCCTGCTGGAGGACCTGGGCAATCGCCGGATGCGCGAGCATCTTGCCTATCATCCCGAGGAAGAGGCGGCCATTTACGAGCAGGCAATCGACGAATTGATTGCCCTGCGCGATGTGCCGCCCGCCAATGTGCCGGCCTATGACGAAGCCAAATATCTGGAAGAGACTGCGCTTCTGCCGGAATGGTTCGCGCCCGCCGCTCATTTGAAGGTGGACCGGGAAGGCTATGATGCGCTGTGGCGTCAGCTGCTGGCGCCGGTAATTGCCGCGCAGGAAAAGCCGGTGACGGTGCTGCGTGATTATCATGCCGAAAACATCATGTTGATCGGTGAGGATCGGCTGGGGCTTCTGGATTTCCAGGATGCGCTCGCTGGTCATCCGGCCTATGACCTCGTCTCGTTGCTGCAGGATGCGCGCCGCGATGTTTCCGAGGAGCTGGAGGCGCGCATGTTGGATCGCTATTGCGAGCTGACGGGCGAGGGCGAGGATTTCCGCACGCATTACGCCCTGCTCGGTGCGCAGCGTAACGCCAAGATCATCGGGATTTTCACGCGTTTATGGCGCCGCGACGGCAAACCGCGCTATCTCGGCTTTTTGCCGCGCATGTGGAAACTGTTGGAGCGCGATCTCGCGCATCCCGCGCTGGATCCGATGCGCCAGTGGTTCGACGATAATGTGCCCGAAGACCGCCGCTCCGAACTGGTCGCCGCCGGATCGGAAAGCTGAGATGGCAAGCGAAGCCTCCAAAAAGGTAACGGGCGCGATGGTGATGGCTGCGGGGCTGGGCAAGCGCATGCGCCCGCTTACCGCCAGCACGCCGAAACCGCTGGTGCGCGTCGCCGGGCGGCCGCTGATCGATCATACGCTGGAGCATCTGGCCAGGGCAGGCGTCTCGCATGTGGTGGTCAACGTCCATTATCTCGCCGACGCGCTGGAGGGCCATGTCCAGACGGCTCCGTTCGGTATGGACTATACGGTCTCGGACGAACGAGAGAAGCTATTGGAAACCGGCGGCGGCCTCGTAAAGGCCCTGCCGCAGATCGCGTCCGATCCTTTTTACTGCGTGAACAGCGACAATATCTGGGTCGATGGGCCGCGCTCGGCGCTCGTTCAGCTGGCCGAGGAATGGGACGGTGAGCGCATGGACGCGCTGCTGTTGCTGGTGCCGCATGCTCGGGCGCATCATCATGGCGGCAGCGGCGACTTCCACCTGGATGGCGCGGGCCGCATTTCGCGGCGTATGGAGCGCAAGGTCGCGCCGTTCATCTTCACCGGCGTGCAGTTGATGGCAAAATCTCTGGTCGAAGGCCCGGACGGCGAGGCATTCAGCACCAACCGCTTCTGGGACAGGGCGATCGAGGCGGGCCGTCTTTACGGCAGCATCTTTGACGGCGAGTGGTTCGACATCGGCACGCCCGCCGCCATCAAACCGACCGAAGCCTGGTTTGCCAATGGCTGAGCGGGGCTGATCGAAGGGCCGATGGGCAGTAGGGCCAAGCCAGCCGTTTACACCATTCCGGCGCATCGCGGTTTCGCCGACGCCTTGGCGGCCGGAATGCTGGACCGTTTCGCCGAGGCAGAGCGCGGGCTTTCGGGCGGCATGGTGCTGGTGCCCAACAACCGCGCCGCGCGGGCGATTACCGATGCGTTCGTTCGCCGCGCCGCGCCTGGCCTGCTGCTGCCGCGTATGGTGCCGGTGGGGGACCTCGATATCGGGGAATCGCTGGGGCTGGCGCTGGATCCGGTCGGCGCAGATGTGCCGCCCGCGGTCGATCCGCTGACACGCAAGCTGGCCGTCGCGCGCATCGTCCAGCGGCGCATGCGCATCGACGATGAGCGAGTGAGCGCGCCTGAAGCGCTGCGTCTTGCGGATCAATTCGCCCGCGCGCTCGATCAGCTGATGATCGAGCGCAAGGACGCAGCTGCGCTGGATGCCCTGCCGCTCGCCGAAGAGTTGGCCGATCATTACCGCCGCTCGCTGAAGCTGTTCGCCGATGTGGCAGGCGATTGGCAGAGGCATCTTAGCTCCATCGGGCGCATCGACGTTGCCGACCGGCGTAATCGCCTGCTGGACGGTGTCGCCGCACGCTGGCGCGAAAGCCCGCCGCCCGGCTTCGTGGTTGCTGCAGGCGTCACCACTGCGGCTCCGGCTGTCGCAGGGCTTCTTCGCGCGGTGGCCGAGCTGGAGCGCGGGCAGGTGGTGCTGCCCGATCTTGATATCGCGATGCCGGATGAGGAATGGGCCGAAATCGGCCCCCACGCCCCGCGTGAGGAAGGGCTGACACCCGAACCTTCGCTGGAAACCCATCCACAATTCCACCTGAAACTTCTGCTCGATCGCATGGGTATCGCCCGCGATGAGGTGATGCGCTGGGTCCGCTCGGGCGAAAGCGATGCGTCGCCGCGCCGTGCCCACGCCATCAGCAACGCCTTTGCGCCCCCTGAAGCGACCGGGAAATGGCGCGATCTGCCATCCGAGCGTCGTAGCCTGGCGGGTGTACGCGTGCTCGAAGCGCCCGACAGTGCGGCCGAAGCGCAGGCGATAGCGATCCTGATCCGCGAAGCGCTGGAAGAACCGGGCAAGCGGGCAGCGCTCGCCACGCCCGATCGCGAACTTGCACGGCGGGTCGCAGCCCATCTCAAGCGTTGGGGGATCGAGGCGGACGATAGCGCCGGGCGGCCCTTGTCCGAACAACCGGTGGGAACGCTAATGCTGGCGCTCGCTGAGGCGGCTGCGCAGGATTCCGCGCCCGTGGCGCTGCTCACGCTGCTGAAGCATCCGCTCGTCCGTAATGCGGACGAGGCGCAGCGGCTCGCCTGGCTGGACCGGGTCCGGACGCTCGATTTGCTGCTGCGCGGCCCGCGATCGGCGGGCGGTCTTGGCGGCATCGCTGAACGGATCGACCGGCGGATAGCGGATGATGAAGAGCGTGGGCTGGATACGGGGAAGTGGAAACAGCTGAAAGGCTGGTGGTCCGAACTGGCGCCGCAGCTCGCTCCTCTGCGGCAGGCGGGTCGCTCGGTAAACGCGGCCCTGGAAGCCTTGCGCACGGTGGGCGAAGCACTCGCGGGAGATCGCGTGTGGCGCGGCCGAGAGGGCCGGATGCTGGCCGAACTTTGGACCGATCTGGAAACCGGTGCCGCGTTCGGTCCTGATCTTGCCGAGGCCGAAGAATTGCCGGCCTGGATCGAAACCCTGCTGGCCGACATTGCGGTGCGCCCGGCCTATGGTGGCCATCCGCGCGTTGCCATCTACGGTTTGTTGGAAGCGCGTTTGCAGCAGGCGGACCTCGTCATCTGCGGCGGATTGAACGAGGGCACTTGGCCCACGCTGCCGCAGCCCGACCCATGGCTTGCCCCGCGGATCCGGCGCGAACTGGGCCTGCCCGCGTTGGAACGCTCGATCGGGCTGGCCGCGCATGATCTTGCCGGCTTGATGGGCGCGCCCGAAGTCGTGCTGAGCCGCGCGCGGCGGGATCGGGGCGGGCCGGGCGTCGCCTCGCGCTTCCTGCTCCGATTGCAGGCGATGGCGGGCAGCAATCTGCGATCGGATGAGCGGGCCTTGGCGCTCGCCGCGTCGATCGATCAGCCGGAAAATGTTACACCAACTGAACGTCCCGAACCGCGCCCGTCTGCCGACCAGCGGCGCGTCCCGCTCAACATCACCGATCTTGACCGACTGAAGGCGGACCCGTTCGCTTTCTACGCGGGCCGCATTCTGGGGCTGCGACGCCTTGATCCGGTCGATGCAGACCCGACGCCCGCCTGGCGCGGCACGGCGGTGCATGACATCCTGGAGCTGTGGGCCAAGGAGGATGGCTGCGATCCTGCCAAGCTGCACGAACGCGCCGTCGCGCTACTCGGCAGTCAGGGGGCTCATCCGCTGATGCGGGCTTTGTGGGAGCCGCGTCTGCTGCAGGCCATCGACTGGATAGCCGAAGAAACCGTGCGGCTGCGCGACAATGAGGGCCGCGCGATCGCCGCGATCGAGAAACAGGGGCGTATCGATTATGAAGGCGTGACGCTGAAGGGGCGGGTTGACCGGATCGATCGCTGCGCCGACGGATCGCTGGTGATCGTCGATTACAAGACCGGGAAACCACCCGGCAAATCGCAGGTGCGCGCGGGCTATGCGCTGCAACTGGGCCTGACCGGCCTGATCGTCGAGCGCGGCGGAGTGGAGGGCCTGTCCAGCCATGCAGGCGGCTTTGAATATTGGTCGCTCGGCAAAGCACCGAGCGGCGCGCGCAAGGGCGAGCTCGGCTATATCGAGACGCCAATCGGCGGACGCGGCGACGATGCGATCACGGCCGATGATTTCGTCGCACATGCCGCGCATCATCTGCGCGAGGCGGTCGAAACCTGGCTCACGGGAGATGCGCCCTTTACCGCGATGCTGCACCCGGAATATTCGCCTTATGGCGATTACGACCATCTGATGCGTCTCGACGAATGGTATGGAAGGGGCGCTTCGTGACGGACGGCCTTCTCCATCCGCTGCGCGGCAATCAGCGCGAGGCGGTGGCACCGGACCGCGATGTCTGGCTGAGCGCATCGGCGGGCACCGGCAAGACGCAGGTGCTCACCGCGCGCGTGTTCCGACTGCTGCTGGCAGGATCTGCTCCCGAAAACCTGCTCTGCCTCACCTTTACTAAGGCGGGTGCAGCGGAGATGGCGAACCGCATCAATGCGCGCCTTGCCGCGTGGGTGCGGATGAAGCCCGAGCCGCTCGCCGCGGACCTCAAAGCCATTGGCGCCCCCTTCGGGCCGGAGGATCAAGAGCGGGCGCGGCGACTGTTCGCCAAGGTGCTCGACGCGCCGGGCGGGGGCCTGCGTATCCAGACGATCCACAGCTTCTGCCAGACCCTGCTCGCCGCCTTCCCGGCAGAGGCCGGTCTGGTGCCGGGCTTCGCACCGCTGGAAGAACGCGATCAGTTGCAGCTGCGCCGTCAGGTGCTGGCCGATCTGGTGTCCGATGCGGCGGGTGAGGGGCGCGCCTGGCTGATCGATGCGATCCAGCAGCTGAGCCTACGTCTTGGTGAACAGGGGGCGGAGAGCTTCCTCATCCGCTGTGCATCCGCGCCCGATGCGATGGCGCTGGTTCCTTACAGCCTGGAGGGCGCGGAAGTCTTTGCGCGCCGCATCGCGGGGGTCGAGATCGAGGGCGATCCGGAAGCCTGGCTTGCCAACCAATGTGCCGCCGTCGATCAGAATTTGCTGCGCAGCATTCGTGCGCACAATGCGGATTGGAAGGCAAAGACGGGCGCGGAGAATGTCGCCAAAATCGATGCCTGGATGGCACTTGACGCTGCCGACCGCGCGGCCAGACTGGCCGATCTCAACAGCGTATGGGCCACCCAGAAAGGCGAACTGACGAAGCGCGCGCCCAAGGCGGACGGTTATGCCGAAGACGCGCAGGCGATGCTGGACTGGTGCGCGCATTTGCACGCGCAGGTCGGCCTTGCCCGCTTTGCCGCCCTTTACGCTGGCGCGCTCGCGGCGGGGCGGGCCTATTCGGATGCCTATGCGCTGGCCAAGCGTCGCCGCGCCGTCGTCGATTTTGACGATCTCATTCGCCGCGCGGCACGCCTGCTCGCCCAGCCCGGCATCGGCGAATGGATCCGCTTCAAACTGGATGCGCGCATCGATCATGTGCTGGTGGACGAGGCGCAGGACACTAACCGCGCCCAGTGGGACATCATCGAAGCGGTAACCGAGGATTTCTTTACCGGCGTCGGCGCGCAGGGCGGTCGGCTCCGCACGGTGTTTACCGTTGGCGATTTCAAGCAGGCGATCTTCGGTTTTCAGGGCACCGATCCGGAGCAATATCGCGACGCGCGCGAGCGGCTTCATCAACGGATCGAGCAGCTTGCCACTGATCCCAATCGCGACGAGCCGCGCGAGCTGGCGCGGCTGGACCTAGCCACTAGCTTCCGTTCGACCGAGCCGATCCTGAAACTGGTCGATGCACTGGTTGGTGAGCGCGGGCATCAAGCCTTTGGTCTGGAGTCGCCGGTCGCTCCGCATATCGGGGTGAAGCCGGATGTGGGGGAGGTTCTGTTGCTGCGGCCCGTCCGCCCCGTCGACGATGGGCAGTCCGAGGAGGATGAGGAGAGCTGGCTGGCCGAAGAAAAGCTGGCTTATGCGCGCAAGCTGGCGGCGCAGATCAAGCAGTGGTTGAAAGAGGAACCGGTTCTCGCCACCACCGGCAAGAAGCTGGCGCCCGGCGATATCATGATTTTGGTGCGGCGGCGCTCCGAGCTGGCGTCTCTCCTGGTCGCCCGGCTCTATGCGGAGGGTGTACCGGTGGCGGGCGTCGATCGCCTGCGCCTTGGTCAGCCACTGGCGGTGAAAGACCTGCTTGCGGCAATCCGTTTCGCTGTGCAGCCGGAAGACGATCTCAACCTCGCCGAATTGCTGGTATCGCCGCTGATCGGCTGGAGCCAGGACGATCTGCTCCGTTATGGTTGGCGTGGGCCGGGCGCGCGGGGCCGCACGCTCTGGCGCCATCTGCGCGAGCAGGAGGAGCTGACGGACAGGATCGCGCCGCTACGCGATCTTCTGGCGCGGGCGGATTTCGGAACGCCGCACGAGTTTCTCGAGAACATTCTGTCCGGCCCGATCGATGGTCGCCGCCGCCTCGTTGCTCGCCTGGGGCGCGAGGCGCTCGATCCGATCGGGGAGCTGATCAACGCCGCCTTCCTGTTCGAGGCGAACCATCACGCTTCTATTCAGGGCTTCCTCGATTGGTTCGATCGCGGCGATGTCGATGTGAAGCGCGAGCAAGCCGGGGTGAGCGGTGAGGTTCGCGTGATGACGGTACATGGCTCCAAGGGACTGCAGGCGCCGCTTGTGATCCTGGCGGATACGACCGCGGATCCCACGAAGACACCCGATCGCAGTTTTGACCTTCGGCTCGACGATGCCGACCTGCCGGTTCTGGCGCTGCGAAAGGAGGAGCGGGCAGGGCGGCTCGCGGAAGCGGCTGCGATGGCCGAAGCGCGTGACCTGGAGGAGCATTGGCGGCTTCTTTACGTGGCGCTGACGCGGGCGGAGGAGCGGCTGGTGCTTGCCGGTTCGCTGGGGGTGCGCGCCAAAGACGTGCCCGAGCATAGCTGGTACGCCGCGCTCGACCGCGCGATGGACGGCATGGGGCTGGAATGGGAAGAGGATGCCGATTGGGGTGCGGTACGGCGCTTCGCGGGTAGCGATGTCGCCAAGGAGAAAGGGCCGTCTGCAACGGACGATCTGCCGCCCACGCCCTTGCCCGCCTGGCTGCATAGTCCTGCACCGGAAGAAAGCCGTCCGCCGCGCCCGCTTGCGCCATCTGGCAGCGGAGAGGACGATGCCGCCGCCGCGCCGCCCGATCCGAAGCGCCGGGCTGCGGCAGAGCGCGGGCGGTTGCTGCACGGACTGTTCGAGCATCTTCCCAGCGCCGATCCTGACCGGCGCCATGAACTGGCGCTGGCCTGGCTCGCCCGCCGCGCGCCGGAGCTGGCAGAGAGACAGCGCAGCGAGATTTACGAAAGCGCGGCCCGCGTGCTGGACGATCCGCGCTGGTCCGCCATCTTTGCACCCACCGCACTGGCCGAAGCGCCGATCGCCGCGGTTGTCGGCGAAAGCGTGATCGCGGGTACGGTGGACCGGCTTCTTATCGAGCCGGAGCGCATTGTGGTGATCGATTTCAAGACTGGCGCTGCAATTCCGGGAAGCGTGGATGCGGTGCCCGCGGCCTATAAGCGGCAGATGGCCCGCTATGCCGCCGCGCTGGGCACCATTTTCCCCGATCGCCCAGTGGAAACGGCATTGCTTTACTCGCACGGGCCAACCTTGATCGAGCTGAGTCCGGCGCAGCTTGCCGAACACAGCCCGGCTTGAGCCTGCCCAAGCTTTCATATCGCCAGCGAAACTTGTGCGGACCGCTGCGCGTTTCTACCTTCGAAACAACCCATTCAAGGAGTAATGATCATGGCCACCAAGGCAGTTGGCGACGACAATTTCGAACAGGACGTCTTGAAGGCTGACGGGCCCGTGCTCGTCGATTTCTGGGCCGAATGGTGCGGACCGTGCAAGATGATCGGCCCTTCGCTTGAAGAGATCAGCGAAGAGCTGGACGGCGTTACGATCGCCAAGCTCAACATCGACGATCACCCCAACACGCCCGGCAAATATGGCGTTCGCGGCATCCCGACGATGATCCTTTTCAAGGATGGTCAGCCAGTGGAAACAAAGGTTGGTGCTGCGCCCAAGGCGCAGATCAAGAGCTGGCTTGAAGGCGCGCTCTAAGCGCCACGTCTCTTGGAGACCGTAAGTCCTGAGCCTGTCGAAGGACGTTTCTCGGCTGGGCGCTAGTGCGCTTTCGAGAGGCGGGCTTCGACAGGCTCAGCCCTTTCGGCCTTGGGTATTGAAACGCGCGCTTAGCGACGCTCCCTTGGAGGCGCTACAGTAGGACGCGCACTGCCTCATCCCACAGATCCGGCGTTGCGGCGGCAAGCATGCCGGTCATCTCCGTCTGATCGGGCCGGTAAGCCGTGCCATCGAAACGTGCGACCTTGCCGCCCGCCTCGCTCAGAAACAGCGCACCAGCGGCATGATCCCAGGGAAGCGAGCGGCGATAGATCGTGATGTCGTGCTGGCCGGTGGCGAGCATCGGATATTGCTCGGCCGCGCACATCGGCGGGGGCACGATCTCGAAATGGGCCGCCGCCGCGGCGTCGACGCGAATGCGTTCTTCGCCTTCCATGAAGCTGGTGTAAAGCGCGATGACGGGCTTGTCCTTGCCGCTTCCTTTCGAATGCAGCGGATCGCCGTTGATCCATGCGCCGGCCCCGCGATGGGCATGGCACAGGCGCTTCGATACCGGATCATAGATCCACCCGGCTTCCGTCTCTCCGCCGCGCACCAGCGCGATCAGGATGCCGAAGGGCGATCGGCCCGCGGCGAAATTCCCGGTGCCGTCGATCGGATCGATCACCCAGCAGACCGGCTCATGAATGCGGTCCATCACCGAAGGATCCGCCGCCGTCGCCTCTTCACCCAAAATGGCGGCGTCCGGCAAAAGCTCGCTTAGCCTGTTGGTGAGGAAGCGCTCGCTCTCGCGGTCCGCCACGGTGACGAGATCGCCGGGGCTCTTTTCCTCGATCTGGTCTTCGGAGAGATCGCGGAAGCGGGCCAGGATGATGGTTTCGCCGCACTCGCGCATGATGGCGGCGACGGGTTCGTAAAGGTCGTGCATGCCGCTTGTCCTCATCAGCTCCGGTAATCGGCGTTGATGCTGATATAGCCGTGAGTCAGATCGCAGGTCCACACGGTGGCGCTGCCTTCGCCAAGGCCGATATCGACGCCGATGGCGACTTCCTGGCCCTTCAGATGTTCCGCCACCGGTGCCTCGTCATAGCCTTGGACGACCATGCCCTTGGCGGCCACCTCGGTCGCGCCGAAGCGGATGGAGAGCAGATCGCGCTCGGCAGGCTCGCCCGCTTTGCCGACCGCCATGACCACGCGGCCCCAATTGGCATCTTCACCCGCGATCGCCGTCTTGACGAGCGGTGAGTTGGCGATCGACAGACCGATGCGCCGCGCGCTTTCATCGCTTTCCGCGCCGGTCACCGTTATTTCGATGAATTTTTGCGCGCCCTCGCCATCGCGCACGACCTGATGGGCCAGGCTGCGGCAGACCTCTTCCAGCGCGGCGTAGAAAGCGTCCGCGCCGTCATCGTCCCAATCCGACAGCACCGGGCCACCCGTCTGTCCGGTTGCGAAAACGAGGACGGTGTCGCTGGTGGAAGTATCGCCGTCCACGGTGATGGCGTTGAATGTGCGCGCGTTCGACCGGTCGAGCATTTCCTTCAGAAAGGGGGCCTCGATCGCCGCGTCGGTAAAGATATAGCCCAGCATCGTTGCCATATCGGGCGCGATCATGCCCGATCCCTTCACGATCCCGGCAAGCTGTACAGTGGCATCGCCGATCACCGCCGATGCGCTTGCGCCCTTGGGAAAGGTGTCGGTGGTGCCGATTGCAGTTGCCGCGTCTTCCCAACCGCAGGGCTGGGCGGTGAACACCTCTGCAAGCCCCGCCTCCGCCTTGTCGATCGGCAGCGGAACACCGATGACGCCGGTGGAGGAGACGAACACATCCGACGGCTGGCAGCCGAGATGATGGGCCACGCGCGCGATGATCGTTTCCACCGCTTCACGGCCGCTCAGTCCCGTAAAAGCGTTGCTGTTACCCGCATTCACGATCAGTGCCCGCGCATGGCCGAGCAGCGCGGTCTCCTTGCCCAGTTGCACTTCGTAGGACGGGCAGCGGCTTTTCGTGAACACACCGGCGACGGTCGTGCCTTTGCTCAGTTCCGCATAGGTCATGTCGAAACGCTGTCGGCGAGTATAGCCGGCACGAGCCGTGCGTAGTGTCACGCCGGCGATGGCGGGCAGTTCGGGAAAGCTTGAAGGGGCAAGGGGGGAAGGGGGGAGCGCCAAGGGCCAGTTGCCTTTCGGTCTGTTTTTGATAGGAGACGCCCAAGGAACGTTCCCGCGCGGGTCTATCGATGAAGTTTACCTTTGCAAGTCTGATGCTGCTACTGGCGCACGCCATGATGGGTGTGCCGCTGGACGCGCAGACCTTGCGGGCGGCTGCTTCTGCCGAGGCGGACAGCGGCGATGTTGCAGCCGAAAGCCGCGCCTGCAACGTCCTGACCGCTCTTTCTGCCGAGCGGATCGGCGCATCCGCCATTCCCGCTTCGGTCGCCGAACATACGGATGATGTTCGCGGCGGCTTCTCCCTCACGCGAAGCTTCGGTTACGCGGCTGCGCTTCCTTTGCGCTGGGGCGCGGGCGATCGCCACGCCCATTTTACGGGCAAGCCCTGACGCGCTGACCTGCCTGACGGGTGCACCCGTCCCGGCGCATCCGGTTGCGATGCGCGTATTTCTTACCATCTTTTGCCGTAAAGCCCGGTGCCGATGCGCCGGGCCGGCCATCATAGCTCAACGGGATCATCCTATGCTCGGCGCCATTGCCAAATCGATTTTCGGTTCGTCCAACGAACGCTACATCAAGTCCATCTATAAGATCGTCGACAAGATTAACGGTTTCGAACCGGATATCATGAGCCTCTCCGACGAGGATCTGAAAGCGCAGACCGCTCGCTTCAAGGAGCGGCTGGAGGCCGGTGAAACGCTGGACGACATCCTTCCCGAAGCCTTTGCCACGGTGCGTGAGGCATCGAAGCGCGTCTTCGGCATGCGGCATTTCGATGTGCAGATGGTCGGCGGCGTGGTGCTTCACCGCGGCGAGATTGCCGAGATGCGCACCGGTGAGGGCAAGACGCTGGTCGCGACGCTGGCCGCCTATCTCAACGCCCTGCACGGCAAGGGCGTCCATGTGGTCACGGTGAACGATTATCTCGCCCGCCGCGACGCGGAGTGGATGGGGCAGCTATACGGCTTCCTAGGTCTTTCGACCGGCATCATCGTCCCCGATCTGGATCAGCAACAGCGCCGCGACGCCTATAATAGCGACATCACTTACGCGACGAACAACGAGCTCGGCTTCGATTATCTGCGCGATAATATGAAATATGACCGCGCGGACATGGTCCAGCGGCCGTTCAATTTCGCGATCGTCGACGAGGTCGATTCGATCCTGATCGACGAGGCGCGGACCCCGCTGATCATCTCCGGCCCCACCGACGACCGGTCCGAACTTTATGCCGCCGTCAACGCGATCATCCCGCGGCTGGACGAGGAAGATTACGAGAAGGACGAAAAGTCCAAGAAGGTGCTGCTGACCGAAGACGGCACGGAGAAGGTCGAGCGCCTGCTGGAGGAGGCTGGTCTTCTCGAGGGTACGAACCTGTATGATTTCGAGAACACGCTGGTGGTCCACCATCTCGAAAACGCCATGCGCGCGCATCTGATGTTCAAGCGCGATACCGACTATATCGTCAAGGACGGCAAGGTCGTCATTATCGACGAATTTACGGGGCGCATGATGGATGGGCGCCGCTGGTCCGACGGTCTGCACCAAGCGGTGGAGGCCAAGGAGGGCGTCGACGTGAAGCCCGAAAACCAGACGATGGCGACCATCACCTTCCAGAACTATTTCCGGATGTATCCGAAGCTTTCCGGTATGACGGGTACAGCGGCTACCGAGGCGGCGGAATTTTACGAGATTTATAAACTCAACGTCGCTGAGATGCCGACCAACCTGCCGGTCCAGCGGATCGATGAGGACGACCAGTTCTACAAGAACACGAACGACAAGTTCGCTGCCATCGCGGCGGCGATCAAAGAGAAATATGATACCGGCCAGCCGGTGCTGGTGGGCACGGTATCGATCGAGAAGTCCGAGCTGCTCAGCGAGTTCCTGAAGCGCGAGGGGGTGAAGCACAACGTGCTGAACGCGCGCATGCACGAGAGCGAGGCCCATATCGTGGCCCAGGCCGGGCGGCTCGGCGCGGTTACCATCGCCACCAACATGGCCGGGCGCGGCACCGATATTCAGCTTGGCGGCAACCTGGAATTCCGCGTCGAGGAAGAGCTTGCGGACATCGAGGAAGGCCCGCGCCGCGACGAAGAGATCGCCCGCATCAAGCAGGAAATCGCCGCGGAAAAGGCAAAGGTGCTGGAAGCGGGCGGCCTGTTCGTGCTCGGCACGGAGCGTCACGAAAGCCGCCGCATCGACAACCAGCTGCGCGGGCGCTCCGGCCGTCAGGGCGACCCAGGCCTGTCGCGCTTCTACCTCTGCCTGGAAGACGATCTGCTGCGTATCTTCGGCAGCGAATCGCTGTTCGCACGGATGATGAATTCCAGCCTGGAAGATGGCGAGGCGATCGGCGGCAAGTGGCTGTCGAAAGCGATCGAGACCGCGCAGAAGAAGGTCGAAGCGCGTAACTACGAAGCGCGCAAGCAGGTCGTCGAGTATGACAACGTCATGAACGATCAGCGCAAGGTGATCTACGAACAGCGCGCGGACATCATGGATTCCGACACCGTCGAAGAGGTGGTGGAGCATATGCGCGTGGACGCGATCCACGCGATCGTGAACGATCACTGCCCGCCTGGCACCTATCCCGAGCAATGGGACATTCCGGGCCTAAAGGAGAAGACCGCGCAGCTTCTGGGTGAGGAACCGCCGATCGACGCCTGGCTGGAAGAAGATGCGATCGAGCCGGAGATGGTGGCCGACCGGCTGGTCGAGCGTACCGTCCAGAAGATCGAGGAGAAGATCCAGGGCATCGACGAATCGATGTGGCGCGATGTGGAAAAGAGCATTCTCCTGCAATCGCTCGACCATCACTGGAAGGAACATCTCTCCACACTCGATGCGCTGCGCCAGGTGGTATTCCTGCGCGCCTACGCCCAAAAGACGCCGCTGAACGAGTATAAGCAGGAGAGCTTCGCGCTGTTCCAACGCATGCTCGATCAAATCCGCGAAGATGTGACCCGCACCCTTGCGACCAGCGAATTCCGCGCCCAGGCACCGATGCCCATGGCCGAATTGCCGGACCTGCCGGACTTTTTGACCACGCATATCGATCCGCTGACCGGTATGGACGACACCAACGATACCGATGCAGGCACGCGCGGTCTGGTGGACACGCTGCCGCCACAGCAAACGGCTGAAGCGGATATGGAGGGGCTGACCAACAATCCCAATATCAGCCGCAACGCGCCGTGCCCTTGCGGTTCTGGCCGCAAGTACAAGCATTGCCACGGGCAGCTTTAGGGCCGCACGGCAGGCCGGGAAGAACGTGAAACGGATGGGGCCCAATGCCGCGAACGATTGCGACATGGGGCCCCAGGCTGCATTTGTGAGCCGTCTCCGCGGACGATTACAGCCTTATCGGATCGCGGGAAAAAAATAGCGCGACACAAGGCTTGCCATTCCCAAAAAGCCGCTGCTATAGGCGCGGCCTGCCCCGGGGGACCGGGGCTGCTCCCCGATAGCTCAGCGGTAGAGCTCTCGACTGTTAATCGAGCGGCCGTTGGTTCGAATCCAACTCGGGGAGCCATTCACCATTCCCAACCAGTTCCAGACAGGTCCAAAAGCCTTGCAATAGCTCGGCATTGGGGAGAATGGCGTTCCCATGCGGTTCCGCGCCATCCTGCCTAAGCCTGACATTTTTGGGGGTATTTTCGGGGCATCGTGCTTCCAGGATGGGGGCATCGAATGCTGACCGACGCTCAGTGTCGAAAGGCCGGGCCGCGGGAGAAAGCTTACAAGCTTTCGGACGGCAAAGGTCTTTTTCTGTTCGTGACGCCGACGGGCTTCAAGTCTTGGCGTTGGAAGTACCGATTCGAGGGCAAGGAAAAGCAACTCGTCATCGGACCCTATCCGGAGTTCTCGCTGAAGCGAGCCCGCGAACTCAGGGAGGATGCCAACCGTCGCCGACTGGAAGGCGAGGATCCTGCAAGGACGAAGCAGACAAGCGGCGAGGAGACGACTGCCACGTTCGAGACATTTGGTCGGCGCTGGCACGAAAACCAGAAACGTCTCTGGTCGAAAAAACATGCCGCAAATGTGTTGGCGGGTCTGGAGAACGAGGTTTTCCCGACGATCGGCGCAAAGCCTATCGACAGCATTTCATCCGCCGATATCCGGAAATTGTTGCTCGCCATCCAAGACCGGGGTGCGGTGGAGACTGCGCATCGGCTTCGGGGAAGGATATCGTCAGTTTTCAAGGTCGCCATGGCCTCAGACGCAGTCCAGAACGATCCTTCAGCGGGAATTGTGGCCGCACTCGCCCCGGTAAAGAAGGGGCGGCATCCGGCGGCAACGAAGCTGAAAGGGGCAAGGGCCGTTTTGCAGGCGGTCGAAAATCTGCCGGCACACCCCGTTACTCGATTAGCATCTCGATTTTTAGCGCTCACGGCCGCCCGTCCTGGGATGGTGCGCTGGGCCGAGCACGCCGAGATCGAGGGGATAGACACGCACGAACCATTGTGGCGCGTACCCGCCGAAAAGATGAAACTTGTATTGAAAGAAAAAGAGCTCGGCGAGGCGATGGAATTTGTAATTCCGCTTGCACCAGCGGCCATCGATGTGGTGCGCGTTGCCCGCACATTAAGCGGCAGCGCCAGCTATCTCTTCCCTTCTGTCAGACATTCCAATCGCCCAGGCAGCGAGAACGCACTCAACAGCTTCTATCGCCGTGCTCCGGAGGCGCATGGATACCATGTGCCTCACGGATGGCGATCGAGCTTTTCGACCATCATGAACGAGCGCGCGATGGATATGGACCGGCCAGGCGATCGAGCAGTCATCGATCTAATGCTGGCCCACCAAACTCCAGGCGTCGAAGGGCGCTACAACAGGGCAGCTTATATGACCAGAAGGCGACAGATCGCCGAAGAGTGGGCGGAGCTTTTGCTGGAGGGCTTCCCGCCTGCTTCCGCCTTACTGGAAGGTCCGCGCCGCTAAAATTGACCGGAGGTGCGGCATGACCGGCCTCGCGATTGGAGCAGCTCTCGGCTTCACGCAGCACAAGCGCTCGCGCAGTATCGATCCGAACACTGGCGCTTCATTCAAGATTTGGCGGGAGAGCTTTAACGAAGGTGAGCGCGAGCACACGGTTTGGAAACCGATCGCGGAGGGTGACACGCGAAAGGCGCGGCGATGGTGTCGCAAGCTTCTTCGCTGCGCGCGCGAGATGGAGGTGAAGACGCGCTCCGAACGGCAGGCCGTGAGCCCGAAAGCTCGCAATGGTATGCTTGGAGGGGCAATCGGGTTGGACGTGCTCGAATATCTCCTCCTTGAGGCGGTGCGGTACAGTAGCGGCAAGCTAGAGCCTGCGGTCGCAACGATTGCGGCCGCGCTGGGCTATTCCTATTCCGCCACACACAGAGCGCTGTCGTTACTACGCGAGGCAGGGTTCATCCGATGGATTCGGCGAACACGGCCGACCGGTTCGAGAGAAGGCCCGCAGATCGAACAGATCCCTAACGCATATGAACTGCTGGTGCCGGCCGAAGCCACGGCCATCGTCAAGGCCTACACAGAAGGTACGATGGAGCGGGACGCGCACGCCAACTGGTACAGCTGGCTGAAGACGCTCGTCTATACAGCCCCAAAGCCCGCCCGCCTCTCGGCCAAAAGCTCATTGGAGCAGGCCTTGGCACGCCTCGGTTCTTCGCTAGAGCGCGAATCTTCGACACGGAGAGAATGCTGACCATCTCTTCGAGATAGACATAAAAGGAGTGCCTTCGGCACGCGTGGCTAGAACTGAACCTTGTGGATAACTTCCAACTCCAACCACCCCGGCGCATTCACGCACTGGAGGACGGAGCGGCTTGCGCCGCTCCGGGGCCTGGCGATGGCCAAGGGGCAAGGATAATGCCAGTTCGCGGCCTTCGAGTGCAAGGAAGGAACGGAGCGCGTCTACGGGGCTATTTCGGCAAGCTCATTGCATTCGTGAGTAAACAGCGCACGGAGGCTTTTTCCTGCATCGGAATGCGTCATCATGTTCGCGCGCCATTTCATTCGTTCGACAAGTACGGGCTTTTCCCAACAGCCGTCAGGCCCGCGCGTCAAAAGCGACAAATTTGGCCCGCGGGCGGGGTGGGGAGTTCAGCGCGCGGCGCGGGTGGCAAACGCAATGGCTTCCGCGTGTTCCCATTATGTTCCATATCCGCAGGATGGACGGCGGCGATGATTCGAGATTGATGCGAATGGCACTCAACGCGCTCGAAGAGGCGGTTCGGGCGGCGGAAGATCGACCGGTCCGCCGCAGCTGGTCCATCCGGTTGGCGCTAGCCTACCTCGCATCACGCAAGGATTGCGAGCGCTGGCCGTTCACCGCCTTCTGGCGCAGCCTGGAAATCAAGGACGACAAGGCGCGCCGCGTGGTTCTGAACTCCAACCTCAACGGTATCTACCGGCAGGTCGGCGTGCTGCGCGGCAACGAGCCGACCGCCGCCGTCCCCTATGAGCGTGACACCCGCAAGCGACAGAGCCGGCACGGCCCGGACGATCGAGGCGAGCGTAACTGGGGCGGCGACGTCGGCCGCGGTTGATCGTCAGGCGGGGGAAATCAAAAGCTCACCGAACAGCTTGGATTTGTCCATGCCCGCCAGTGTGTAGCGTGCCTTCATCGTCTCGATCGAGAATCCCCCGAAGATCCGGCGCACCTCCGGATGGTCGTTGATCGAAAGCAGGAAGCGGCCCTTCCTCGCTCTCAGCAGAGCCGCCATCTCCTCGAACTCGCACCGGTCGAACATCGCGCTCCCATAGTCGTCCTCGCTGCCGAAATAGGGCGGATCGAGATAGAACAGCGCGCCGTCGCGGTCGTACCGACGAATAAAGTCCGCCCACGGCATCCGCTCCACCGTTACCCGCGCCAGTCGCTCGTGCACCGCCTCAATCATCGGCGCCAGCTTGGTCACATCGAACCGCGCCGCGCCCGCCGACACTCCGAAGTTGCGGCCCTCGACCTTCCCACCGAACGCAAGCCGCTGCAGGTACAGAAACCGCGCCGATCGCTGCAGGTCGGTCAAGCAAGATGGCTCCAGCGCCGCCAGCTTTTCGAAATTCGCGCGCGAGCTGATCTGGAAGCGCAACATGTCCAGGAACGCGACATAGTGATGCTGCACCACGCGGAAGAACGTCGCCACATCCTCGCTCCAGTCGTTGATCGCCTCGGCTTTCGGGCACTTGTCGCGCCGCAGGAAAATGCCGCCCATGCCGACGAACGGTTCGGCATAGGAACTGTGCGGGATAGCGCCGATCCGCGCCACTATGCGCTTCGCCAGCAGGCGCTTGCCGCCGATATACGGCGCCGGCGGCCGCACTGGCCGAACGGAATTCAGGGTGAGGGGAGAGATTGCATTCATGGGCGTTTGACTCCTGTCACTTGTTCTCTAAACGTTCCGCCGCCCCGTGCGGGTTGGGCGGGACGAAAGCCGGCGCAGGCCGGTCGGTTTTCGTGGCAGGAGTCACTGCCGGTGGGGCCTGTTGGCGCAGGCCCGCCCCCGCCCATGTCGGGCGCCGGACGTGATACTTCAGCTGGTTTGGCGTTCGGCAAAATCGACGACGGTGGCGCCTAACGCGTCGTTCAGGTCCATCAGTTGGTCCTGCAACGGCAGAATCTCGAGCTGGATGAAGGCGTCCACCGCCTTGCTCGTATCGCCATAACCACCGGTCACGCCCGGCACGACGCCGATCAGCTGATGCGGCACCCGGTGCGCGGCCAGCACGTCGTCGCGGGTCACGTTCTTGATCCCAAGGAATTCGTCCTTCGCCGCCACCTCGGCAATCGGGATCAGCTTCACCTTCTCCTTGTTCGTGCCCTCGCCGTTGGAAACGAGCAGCATGTTGCGGAAATTGCCAACCCCGCGCGATCCCTTCAGCGCATCGCGCACCCCGTCCACGGACTTTTCCTCGAATTGCCCGTCGAGGTGAAGGATGAAGCCGGCATGGCTGCCGTTCAGATAGTAGCGCCGCCGGAACAGCGTCGCGTTTTCGTTCAGGAAGGCGGATTGCAGCGCGGCCAGATATTCCGGGATGCCGTAGATTTCCTGATCCAGGCAAGGCATCTTCACATGCGCAATGCTGCCCGGTGTGAATTCATGCTCCAGCTGCCAACCACGCACCTGGAAGAAGCTCCCTTCGGCGCCGATCCGCATATATTTGCCCAGCGTGTGCTCGAACCGCGCGGCGCCGCCGATGCGGTTCGGCAACTCTTCGAGATAACCATTGCCCAGCACGAGAAAATCCAGCGCCAGTGCCGAAAAGGCGCGCCGGGAGAGCAGGCGAGTAGGACGAAAGCTGCTGGTGAGCAGGTTGCGCTTCAGCCGTAGTGCGCTTTCGTGATGTGGGCTGGCGTGGAAGGCGCGGGTGAGCCCGTCGAGCGGCACCGGCGGATTGAACCAGCGCCCCTGCCAGCGACATTCCAGCATATCCATGATCGCCGCGCGCCGGTTCAGCACACTTTCCGGCTCGCCGAACTCTACCGCCATCAGCTTTGATTGCGCGGGCGGTTCCACCCGCTGCAGCTGCACTTCAGCGCCGCCGTCGCCTTCCGCCTCGAACATCGGCAGCTCGTTCGTCTTACCGGCCATCGTCGCCTCCCAAAATCTCGATCGTGCTGCGCGCCTTCGGCTTTCCGTCCAGCGGTTCGTTGTCCAGGATGTGCATGATCGACCAGGCGACGTCGGCATGGCCGGTCTCCTTCGATCGATCCGCTTTGTAGGTCAGTTGCCCGCCGCGCGGCGTCAGCACCTTCTTGATCGCGAGGAAGCTCTGCGCGATGTCGGTCCAGCCCGCGTCCCACTGAATGCGTCCGGTGCGGATCACATTCTGCGCCTTCATTACCAGGCGCTGCTTCGCCTCCAGCGAATATTCGATCTTCGTGACCCTCGGGAACCAGTCGCGCACCAGCTGATAAACCGCGGCGCCCACGCCGGTGGCGTCGATCCCGAAATAGGTGACGTTGTACTTTGCGAAGACCCCCTTGATGAAGGCGCTTTGCTGTTGGAAGTCGAAGCCGCGCAGCTGGTGCCGTTCGATCACGCGGAACTTGCCACCCGGTGCCTCGGGAGGCAGCGCGATCACCAGCGCGGCATTGTCGCCTTGCTCGCTCTCCTGCGGATCGTAACCAGCCCACACCGCGCGGTTGCCGACGGGACGATCCTTGAGCGGCTCGAAGCCATCCCACTCGACCCAGCTGTCGCAGTGGCAGCGCACCAACTGGTTGAAGCTGAAGGCGGACAGGCTGTCGTCGACGAACTGGCATAGCAGCAGGTTGGCATATTCGTCGGGCGCATAGTCGTCGCGCAGCTCGTCGATGTCGAACAGGTCGCAGCCGCCCGCCTCGGCATCATCGATCGTGACGATCTGCCGCCACACCTTGTCCTCGCACAGCCGTCCCGCCTGCAGCGCCTCGTGGCTGACATCGATCGACAGGCGATCGGCCTTCTTGCGGTTCCGGTTCTTCCGTTCCCCAGTCCAGTAGGGATAGGCTTCGTGCCCCACCGTGCTGGGCGTTGACATGTAGGTGCGGCGATATTTCTTCTGCATCGCCATGCCGCTGGCCACCTTGTTCAGCTGCTCGAAGCCGAACACCCAGAAAAATTCGTCGAAATAGAAATCACCGTGATAGCCCTGCGCGGTGCGCGCGTTGGTGCCTAGGAAGTGCAGCTCGATGCCGGTCTTGCCTTCATCCACCAACTCGGATGTGACGATCATCGGATCGCCCTTCAACGCCACGCCCACCTTCGCACCGAACTGCGCGATGTAGTTTTTGAAGATGTGCGCCTGCGCCTTGGAGGCGGAGAGGAAGATCTGGTTGTTGCCGGTCTCCAGCGCCGTCACCAGCGCTTCCAGCGCGAAGAAATAGGTCGCGCCGATCTGGCGAGACTTTAGGATCATCCGCGTCCGGCGGCTGCGGTTTTCCCACCAGCGCAGCTGATATTCGAAGGCTAGGTCTTCCAGCAGCGCGCGCAGTTCGGCCACCTGCGCTTCGTTGAAATGGTTCGCCTTCAGCTTCGCCCGCGCGGCCTTGTTCCGCTTGGAAACCTCCGGGTTCAGATGACCCTCGTGCCCGCCCGGCTGCTCGAACCGTCGGATGCGCGCAAGCCGCTCCGCCTGGCGACCGAGCAGATCGATCTCCTTGATGTCGCCGCCAGTCTTTTTGTCCTTCTCGACCAGCGTGCAGAAGCGCGCCTGTAGCGATTCCTCCATCCAGCGGATCGCGGGCGCCTCGTGCCATTTATGCCGGTCTCGCCAGCTCTGGACGCTGCTGCGCTTCAGACCCAGTTCGCGCGCGATCTGCGTTACGCGCCACCCGCGCCAGTACAGGCTGCGCGCCTCGCGATAGTAATCGTCGCGCAGCGCTTCGGCGTCGCCTTCGGCTTCCGGCGAACTGGGCAGGGTGGCGGTCTCGCTCATCGCGGCAGACCTAAGCCGCTGCCGCTCCGCCTTTCGATGCGGGGCAGCGCGGAAATCGGATTTCCGCGCGGCGCTTGCTTGAAAATAGCCGGCATTCGGTGGCCCTTGGCCGCGATAAGCCGGGATCGCGATGCGCGCCGGCCAACTGGAAACTGGAGCCCGAACCCCATGACCAATCCCGTGACCGACTGGACCCGCGTCGCCATCGAGGGCGAGACCATCGACGGCCGCCGCATCAGCCGGCAGGAGATCATCGACTGCGCAGAAACCTTCAGCGTCGAGACGCTGAAGCCGCGACTGTTCGTCGAACATTTGCGCGGCGTGACGCTGGACAGCGCGTTCAACGCCCTCGGCGACATGGTCGATGCCAAATGGCAGGAAGACGAGGTCCAGATCGGCGGCAGTCCTAAAAAGGTCGCCGCGCTCTACGCCCGCATCGAGGCGCTGCCGCCGCTCATCGAAGCGAACAAGCAGGGCAAGAAGCTCTACACCTCGATCGAGATCAAGGCGAACCTCGGTGGCAGCGGCCGCTCCGGCCTGATCGGTCTCGGCGTCACCGATAGCCCCGCCGTGCTCTGTAATCAGGCTATGCGCTTCTCGGCGCTCTACCCGAAAGACGTCAGCATCGCTGCGCCGCACGAGATGCAGTTCAGCATCGCAGAACCAGCACCCACCGCGGACCAGCAGGAAATCACCGGCATGCTGGGCGAGATGAAGAAGTTCTTTTCCACGCTCGCCGGCGGCAAGTCCGATGATCCGGCGCCGGTAGCAACTCCGCCCGCGCCCACGCCGCGCCCGTCTCCTGCACCTGCATCGCCACCCACTGCGCCGGGGCAGCCGAGCACGCCCGAAACCGAGGCTTTCTCGGCCGCGATGACCGGCATGGGCGGTGTGATGGAAAAGGCGTTCAGCGCCATCACCGCGCAGCTCGAAAAGTCCGATGCCCGCATGGCCGCGCTGGAGCAGCGCCTCGAACGCGAACCGGACGAGAAGAAGTTCAGCCGGCGCCCGCTTTCCACCGGCGGCCGCGCAGGCGGCGACTTCGTCTACTAACGCCCGTCCTCAGACAGCCGCGCGCCCGCGCCGTTTCCTCTTCTCCTGGAGCCACCCGCATGAACATCCGTCCCGAAACCGAAGATCGCTTTTCCCGCTATGTGGAAGCGGTGCTGGAAGCCAATGGCCGTGATCCCGGTGCCGATCCGCTCACCGTCGCCGCGCGGTCCTTCGCCGTCGATCCGACCGTGCAGCAGCAGCTGCTTGATCGCATCCAGCAGAGCGATCTCGGCCTCTTCGCCAAGTTCAACAACATCCTGGTGAACGAGATCAAGGGCGAGAAGATCTTCATGGGCACGAGCGGCAAGGTCGTCGCCTCGACCACCGATACCGATGTGAATGAACGCAAGCCGGTCAGTCCGATCGAGCTGGCCGACGACCAGTACGAATGCACCGTCACCGACTGGGACACGATCATCAAGTTCGCCTTCCTGGACAGCTGGGCCAAGTTCCCGGATTTCGAGGCGCGCATCGGCCGCTGGCTGGTCCGCGCGCAGGTGGAGGATCGGCTGAAGATTGCCTTCAACGGCACCCATCGCGCTGCCACCAGCAACCGCGACGCGAACCCGCTCGGCCAGGACGTTAACAAGGGCTGGCTGCAGCACATCCGCGAACAGGCGCCCGCCCAGAACATCACCGAGATTCAGGGCGGCTCGGGCAAGGTCACCTACGGGGCCGGCGGCGACTATCGCTCGATCGATCAGCTGGTGCTGGAAGCCTATCACGACGTGATCAGCCAGCCTTACCGGGCCAGCGGCAATATCGTCTGCTTCATCTCCGAAGGCCTGCTCAGCGATCGCCATTTCAAGCTGGTCGATCAGGACAAGCCAAGCGAGGAAATCGCGGCGGACCAGATCATCCAGACCGCGCGCGTCGGCACCCGGCCCGTAGAGATCGTGCCCTGGTTTCCCGAAGGCACTATCCTGCTCACCAGCCATGAAAACCTGTCGCGCTACGAGCAGGAGGGCTCCCGCCGCCGCAAGATCGAGCAGGCGCCGCAGCGCCGCGGCTTCGTCAACTGGGAAAGCTTCAATGAGGCGTTTGTCGTCGAGGAGTACGGCAAGGCCGCGCTCATCGAGAACATTGCGCCTTTCGAGGCACCGGAAGCCTGATCGCTCCCCCCCCCTGAACCCGTCTCACGCTCGCGCCAGCCAGGACCAAAGTTATGAAGTCAAAACTTCGCCAGATTCGCGAACGTAAGCTCGCCGAAGCAGCCATCGCCAATGCGCCGATGCCCATCGCGGCAACGCCGGCGCGGCGCGATCCCGCGCAGGCGGCTGCGGATCTGAAGCTGGTCCAGCTGACCGAGGATCTAAAGCGGTTGAAGACGATCGAATCGATCGAGAAGAAGATCGATCTGAAACGCGAGCTGCTGCCTGCTTACACCGATTGGGTCTTCGGCCTAGCCGCGCATCCCGACAGGCTGCCGCAGGGTGAGAAGAACGACGTCTTAACCAACATCCTGATGTGGGCGATCGATACCGGCGCTTGGGAAACCGCGCTGCCGCTCGCCGATGTAGTGGTCACCCGCCGCATCCCGCTGCCGCTGCGCTTCGATCGCAGCGCGCCCTGCGCGATTGCCGAGGAAATCGCCGAGGCCGCGCTGGTGGCCCTGCGCGATGGAAAGGCGTTCGATGCCGACATCGTCGACACGGTGCAGGACCTGGTGGCGGAAGAGGACATGCCGGACGAGGTCCGCGCCAAGCTCTACAAAGCAGAGGCGCAGCTCAGCGCCCGCCGGGCTGCCGAGTTGGAAGGCGAGGGCGGTGTTTCTGCCGACGGCGTGGCCGGCGCCTATCGCATGTTCCTCGAAAGCGCTCGTGCCGCCGCCCAGCGCGCGCTGGAGCTCGATTCCAACTGCGGTGCCAAAACGCTGCGCCGGGATCTCGACCGCAAGATCGAGAAACTGCTGCCGAAGACCGAACGCGAAACCGAACCCGCTGCCGATACCGGCAGCTGAGCGAGCTGCGCTCCCCAGCGCCGGGGGGCGGATGGCAGGCCGGGAACATCTCTCTCCCCCTCGGCCGTGCCTTCCCCACCCCCCGAACCACCTAAGCGGCGCGTGCCGCGACCACGAACGGAAGAGGGACGAACAGCGATATGCCTTCCTCGCCGATCTCCGTCATCGCACCGCCGCTTGCCGATCGCGCCGTCGATCCGGCTGAAGACGCCGTCACCTGCGGCCCGTTCTGGCCCGCGCTATCGATCGCCGCTTTCCGCAAGGTCCAGCGACTCGATGATGCAATTACGCCCGAACGCGCCCGAGCGGCGCTGCAGGGCGCGATGCAGACCGCGCTTCTCGATCTCGCCGAATTCGCGCTCGCCGCCGTCGCGATGAACCAGCTGACGCTGGCCGAGATCCCGGCAGCCGAAATCGACGGTCAGAGCTTCCTCGTCCTAGCCTGGCAGCGCGCGATCCATGCCTTTGCAAAGGCGGAGCTGATCGAGAGCCACCGCGATTATGATGCCACGGGCAGGGGCGGCGTGGATCCGGAAGTCGCCGATCGGCAGGTCGCTCGCCTGCGTGCCGACGGCAAACTTGCCGTCCGCGACATCCTCGGTCGTCCGCGCCTTCGTGCGGAGCTGATCTGATGGCAGACGTTACTCTCATGGCGCTGGACGGCGATACGCTCGATGCGCTGATCTGGCGTGAAGCGGCGCTCGGCCCCGCTGCCTTGCAGCCAGTGCTCGCCGCCAATCCGGGGCTGTCGACCAACGTGGAACTCGCCGCCGGCGCGCCAGTGCGCTTACCCGCTACGGCGGACACCCCGCCCGTTCGAACCATCCGACAGATTTGGGACTGACTGCCGCGATGTTGCCTACCGAAACCAACGCGCTGGTGGCGCTGTTCCTGGCCGCGCTCGGCATTGCCGCGCCACTGCCGGACTTGACCGGCGGGCTCTTCCTTTCGCTCGCCTGCGCCTATCTCGTCATGGCGCTGACGCCGCCGGAGCGACGTCTGGCCTTCTGGCTGACGCTTGCGTGCTGTCTGATTGCATCGACCATCACGGCGGCGATCTGGACCCGCATCGTGCCGGACTGGTCGCTGCAACTGCTGATGGCTGCCGCAGGCGCCCTGTCGCGCCATCTGGCGATGGGAGCGATCGAATTCGGCAATGCGCTGCAGGATCAGATGGGCAAGCTGCCTTTGGAGCTGAAGGATCGCCTGCTGGCAAAGTTGGGCAGGGGTACCTCGAAGGACGACCGCGATGATTGATTTCATCGAACCTCTTCACAGCCGCGTGATCGGCATTGCCTATCTGCTGCTTGCTTTCGGCTTCCTCCATTTCGCGCTGCCCGCGGTGATAAAGTCGGGCCGCTGGCACATCGTAAAATTCTGGTGCTTCGCGATTGCGCTGGGCACCTTCGGGCTAGGTCGTTTGTTCGGCCCGATCTACCTGGAAGCGAATGCCTGGATTTACGCGCTCGGCCATTATGGCCTGTTGACCTACGCCACCTTGCGCCTCGGCCATATCATGCTGAGGCACAAATGCGACTGGTGGAACACGCCGTGACTTTCCCGCAACCGAACAAAGGAGTGAGCGGATGAAGCTCTCCGAACATTTCACCCTCGCCGAGATGACCGCATCGCAGGTCGCCGCTCGGCAGGGCATCGACAATTCGGCCGGGCCGGACGAGATCGCGGCGTTGCGCCGCCTTTGTGAGCGCGTGCTCGAACCCGTGCGTCGCCATTTCGATCGTCCGGTGATTATCTCTTCCGGATATCGTTCGCCCGCGCTGAACCGGGCCATCGGCGGTTCGGCAGCCTCGCAGCACAGCTTGGGCGAAGCGGCGGACTTTACCATCCCCGGCGTTCCGAACATCGAGGTCGCGCGCTGGATGGAGACCCATCTGAATTATGATCAGCTGATCTACGAATTTGGCCCGGCAGGCTGGATCCATGTCAGCTATCGCCAGCCTTTCCGAAATCAGGAGCTCAGCGCTGTCCGCCGCCGCCGCTTCGGCCGTTTAGGTACGCTCTATCTGCCGGGCCTGGTGGCATGATCGAAGTCGCCGGTTTCGGTGTGAAGCTTGCGGGCGCGCGATCCGCGCTGATTGCGATTGCCTGCACCGCCGCGCTCTGCCTGCCCACTGCCTACTGCAAGGGGCGGGATGACGGTGCGGCGAAAGCCGAAGCTGCCCGGGCCGTTGCGAACGTCGAGGCGCTCGAAGCCGACGCGGTCGCAGCCGGTGCGGCGGCCGAAGAACGGTTGGCCGATGCCCTGCGGATTGACGACAAGGAAGAGGAACTGATCGATGCGATTGCCGAACTGCCGGACGCGGCTCCCGATCCTGTGCGCGTGCGCCTTGGCTGTGAGCGCCTGCGCGCCCAGGGAACGCCTGAAGCCGATCTTTCCGCCCTCTGCGGATCTTGAGGCGGCGACCGAACCCAAGCCGATCGCGCCGGTCGCCATCCTTACCAGCGCAAAGGCCGCGGCCGAGTACGACATCGCGGTCGAAAACTGGGGCGAGCGCCTGAACGCCGCCGGCGGCCGCATTTGCCGCTGGGCCGTACGCAACGGCGCGGCGCTGCCCTTCACCTGTCCACAACAGCTCTCCGCCCCCGAAAGGACCGAACCGAAATGAACGATCGCAAGACGCTCCACATGCTGCGCCATGGCCGCGATTTTCCCGCACAGTTCCTCGACGCGGCTGAGACGCGTGCGCTGGAACTGGCAGACGGTAGCGCTGCCGAAAAGAAATTGGGCAGCGATATCGCCGCCGCACTGGCCGATGCGCGCCCGCCTGCAGCCGCAAAGTCGCGCGCCCCGAACGATGAGGCTGCGGTCGAGGCCTGATGCGCAAGGCCGATTCCTTGCGGGACTGGCTGCTCCGTTCGGTCACTGGCCTGTCCGGCAGTCCGGAGCGGCTTCACGTTTTCGTCTCCGACGGGGCAATCGACTTCGCGCGCGGCTCCAGCCTGTCCTTCGGCTATCGCTACCGGCTGACGATTGTCATCCGTGATTTCGCGCAAGGCCTCGATCAGCTGATGGTGCCGCTGGTCATCTGGTGCGCCGAGAACGAACCCGCTTTGATCGATCAGAGCCAAAATCTCGGCTTCGACTGCGACATCGTCGACGACAGCCGCAGCGACATCGAGATCCGCCTCGAACTGCGCGAGCCGGTGGTGGTCCGGTCCGATCCCGAAAATCCCGATGGCTTCATCGCCGAACATCCCGATCCGCAACCCTTCCCGGATCGGTTCGAAGGCGTAGGGGAGGCGTTGCTTTCCGATCTCTGGTTGGACGAGTTCGGCACCGATCGCTTCCTCGCGGCCACCCGCCGGGCGTCATGAGCGATAATCTGGACGCCGAACTGGCGCGCATGGAGCGCTGGATCGGCGGGCTGATCGCCGCGCTCGGTTCCGGCCCCCGCCGAAAGGCAGCCGGCAAGATCGCCAACGCCATCCGCGGCAGCCAGGCAAAGCGCATCGCCGCGCAGCGCAATACGGACGGCACGCCCTTCGCACCGCGCCGGAAGGCGGCAGGCCCGCCCGTCGTCAACCGCGCCGTCAGTTTCCTCTATCCCGAAGGCGGCAGCGGCAAACCGCGCAAGGTGACTATGAAAAGCTGGAAGAAGGACGGCGGCCTAATGACCGGGTACGATATCGAAGCGGGCGGCATCCGCAGCTTCGAACGCGTCGCGATCATCCGCTTCCTTCCCGTCGACCAGGCAACCGCAAACCGCAGCGCCCCGCGCCCCAGCGGCCGCGCCACCGTACGCCAACGCCAAATGTTCAGGGGCCTGCGCACATACCGCCTGCTGCACCGCAAATGGAGCGCCGAGGATGTCGAGATCGGCTTCGACGGTGCATCAGGCCGCATCGCCAGCATCCACCAAGACGGTCTGTTCGAAAAATCAACGCCTAGTTCGCCAGCGGTTCGCTACCCAACTCGGCAGCTTTTGGGCCTAACCGGTTTGGACGAAGCTAGAATTAGCGAGATCATGTTCGATATGCTGGTCGGGAGTGCCACCCTCTAAAGTCAAGTCAGATCACTCGATGGTGAGTAGAAAGACCGAGATCTAGTGTGAACAGTAATTTTGGATCTAGACGTCCAGTCTTATGGCTGGCATTCAGCTTGCGTGGACATTACAGAGCTTTCAAATCGCAACTTATCCAGTTGGGATGCCGCCTCACTTTTTAGGCCGCGTCCGCCAGCGGGCACGCGAGAGATTACCATACCGTCCAATGGCGGCAGTGTTGCGATATGGGTGCCTGATAGATTTCGGGCCCGACTTCGTGGTCAATTGTTGAGCGAATCACGCTCCATCTTGCTCAAGGCTAGGAAAGTAGCAAACAAAGTTACGTTAGCGTACACGCTTGGCGGGTCAATTGGCGGCACAATTGCGACGGGTGGACTTGTAGCGATTGCTACAGGGGCTGGACCTGTTAGTTTAGTAGGGATCGCAATAACAGGTATCGGTGCCATTGTTACTGGTTCGGGCTTGTGGGTTGGGCATCGGCTTAATGACATTCGCGCCGAGTACGACTATGAGATTGAACTGCTTCGGGACGCCGTGGAGGAGTTGAGGTGATTTTCAGCCTTACGCAAACTGAATTCGCTGCTCTTATATTGGGCGTCGTAATTTTCATTGCAGCTACTGTCTTGGCAATACTCTACAGTGTTTGGCGCCGAGCAGTATACGACTTCAAGAAGACACGGAGAGATCGCGCTGAGCAAACCGCCGAAATGTGGGCAGCAATGAACCTGCCTTGGGATTAGGTTACTTCCTACATATCTCTATTTGGCGCGCCGGTGTGCGTTAGTCAGTCAATTCATGATAAGCCTGTCTGTTAGTTCTCCCGGCAATTTCTGCTTTTTGCCCGCAAGTTCGGCAAGTGAGAACGATGTCTTCGTTTAGGGTTTAATGTTCTCGCGCCTACTATCCGACGTGTAAGCGGACTAAATGCTTTTTGACCCGCGCAAGTTGAGGTGAACAAGCATATCGATCTGCGCGTGCCGTTGGCGGTTCGGTCCGATCCAGAAAATACCGATGCCTTCATTGCCGAACATCCCAATCCGCAACCCTTCCCGGATCGGTTCGAAGGGGTAGGGGGGCGTTGCTTTCCGATCTCTGGCTGGACGATTTCGTCACCGATCTCTTCCTCGCTGCCCCCCCGCCGGGCGCCATGAGCGACGATCTCGGCGCCGAACTGGCGTGTATGGAGCGCTGGATCGGCGGGTTGATGGCTGCGCTAGGCCGCGGTCCCCGCCGAAAGGCAGCTGGCCGTATCGCCAGCGTCTACCAGGACGGCCTGATAGAAAAACCGGCGCCTAGTTCCCGCCCGGTCCGCTACCCGGCCCGCCAACTTCTGGGCCTGACCGATCTGAATGAAGCTGAGATAAGCGAGATCATGTTCGATATGCGAGCCCAATGTGCTGGCGCCAATCGGACAGCGTGGCCAACTGTCGAATACGACCACATCGAAACCCGTGCCGGTAAAGATCGCTTCAGATCAGCTGCCAGGGACCAGATCGGCGGCCTGAAAGGCATCGATTAGCGGCTGGGTATCATCGAATTCGGTTTCATAGCTAAGTGCAGTTGCCAGCGTGGCCCATGGCAGCGCCGATCGAGTGAATATTTCACCTACCGGCCGTACCCATTTGTGGTTGTCCAAGGTGGTAGGCCGCAGGATGATGATTTCGCTGGAGCCTTCGGCAAGCGTGTGGGTCCAGCCAGCGCAATTGGGGCAGCTATACTGATGGCTGGGCTTGCCGCTGTCAGCAATCTTGGTCCAAATCCGCGGCTCACCTTTGGTCACTTCAAAACTGTCTCGCGGCACCGTCAAGCCCAACGAAAACGCGCCGGAGGTCAGCTGCTGGCAATCGGTGCAATGACAGGCAAAGGAAAATAATGGAGCGGAGCGCGCAACATATCTGATCTCCCCGCAGCGGCAGCCTCCCTTCAATGCTGGTTGCTTGGTTTTTGCAATTGGCATGGCAGCCTCTTTCGAAAGGGTTCTAAGTGTCGAAAAATAGTGTGTGCTTTAGAAGGATAAGACCGCTAGTCGCTCGTTAGCGCCGCCGATGCCTCTCTATTTCGAGTGATGTTCCGAATAAGGCCAACCTGGCTTGCCCCCATCGTCCCATTCGGTAAGCACATTGCCAACCGCCGGAATACCGCCCGCCTCCTTCAGCATCTTGGCCATATGCATCAGATTGAATGCCATGAAGGTGGTGTTGCGCTGCGTAAAAGCATTGTCGAAGCCGACGCGGCCTGCGCCATCTTCCTGCTTGTCACCATAGGATGGTCCGGGCCCAATTTCGCCGAGCCAGCCGCTGTCGGCTTGCGGCGGGATGGTGAGGCCGACATGTTGCATCGAATAGAGCACGCTCATACCGACATGCTTCACACCATCCTCGTTGCCGGTAACAAGGCAACCGCCAACCTTGCCGTAAAACCGGTACTGTCCTGCATCGTTAACCTGCCCGCTGTGGGCGTATAGCTTTTCGATGAAATTTTGCGCCACAGAGCTTGCCTGCCCCAGCCAGATCGGCGTGCCGAGCACGATGATATCCGATGCAAAAACCTTGTCGGCCAAGGCGGGCCAGTCATCCGTGGGCCACCCATGTTCGGTCATATCCGGATAAACGCCGGGCGGCAGATTATACTCCGTAAGGCGAACGCGATTTACCTCAACTCCTTGATTGCGAAAAATTTTGTCTACCGCATCGAGGAGCGTATCGGTATGCGAAGGCTGCGAGGGATGCTTTAGCGTGGCGTTGAACAACATGGCCTTGAGGCCCTGAAAACTGTCGTTTCCACTGTTACTAATTTGCTTCTGAGTGTCGTCTGGCATGGTTTTTCCTGTTCGCTTGCGGCTTGTCGGAAGCGTCAGATAAAAGACGCCTATCGTGCTTGATCGATCCGTCGATTGCATCAAGTAAGTGCAATCATGTCTCGGCCAGGATCGGTTTGCTCGTCCCTTTCGCAGGATACGCGCCCTCAACCCGCTGCGCTTTGCCGCATGACCAGCAGCTATTCCCGGCGGCCCAGCTCATGATCCTCGTCCTCCATCCTGAGGCAGCACGAGGATCTGCGCGAGGACTTGAACCTGCGGATCGGTAGAACCGTCGGCAGTCAACGGTGTCTCGCAGCGTTCTGAACCAGTCCACCTTTCGTCCGGTTTCAGGCCTTTTTACACATGACCAAAATGTCCGGCTTTGGGGCGCAAAGCTGCCATCGGCGGTTGATCATGAAGGGTGATTCTCCCGCCTGACACAGCCGCCACTGTCCTCTAAAGAAACCGAATGAAATTTATCCTCGCCATTTCCGCTCTGGGTTTGCTCAGCCCGTCTTCCGCTTACGCCTGGGGCCAGAACGGCCACCGCATCATCGGCCAGATCGCGCAGGACAATATCGACGGTCGGGCCCGCGCGGCGATTGTGAAGATTATCGGCGATGAAGATCTGGCCACGCTGTCCACCGTCCCCGACGAAGAGCGTTCGAACCCCGCGCCGTTCTGGCAGAAGACGGCCTCGCCCTGGCACTATGTCACTATCCCGGAAGGCGAAGCCTATGCCGATGTCGGCGCGCCGCCCGAAGGAGACGCCTACAGCGCTCTCGAACGCTTCTCGGCCGTGCTGCGCAATCCCGCCGCGTCGCAAGAGGACAAGCGTACCGCGCTGGCTTTCGTCGTTCACCTGGTCGCCGATCTTCACCAACCCATGCACGTCGGTGATGGCACCGATCGGGGAGGGAACGACGTCCGCGTCACCTTCTTCGGCGATCGCACGAATCTGCACAGCGTGTGGGACACTGCTCTGATCGAGGGGCAGAACCTCAGCTACACCGAATATACCAACCGTCTCGAAAACGAGATGACGCCACAGGACGTCATCGACTGGTGGACGCCCGATCCAATGGTCTGGATCGCCGAAAGCGTTGAAGTTAGGAAGCAGGCCTACCCACCCGCCAACGCAGACGGAAAGGCGCCGTCCCTCAGCTACGATTACCAGTATCGGCAGCTGCCCTTTGCCGAACGGCGTCTGAAGCAAGGCGGCATCCGGCTTGCGGCATATCTCGAGTGGTTGCTCGCTGTTGACGAGCGATAATTGTCACTTCTCCGGTCGCGGGATCAATGCCGGTTCGCCTGTAATCGAATTTACTGGATCCAAACCGTGGTAAAACTCTATTGCAAGACTTCTTCCACTAGTCCTTTTGACAAAAGTAGAACCTAATGCAGCGGATCGTGAGAATATAAGGGCTAATTAACTTACCTCATCCCTACTCACTTGAAGTCAATGGTGCATCTTTCGGCCAATCATTTAAAGCAAAAGCAGCTAACACCTCGCCAGCAATTTCTCGCGTCATTGCAGCCAATTGCCCAGCTTGCCACGGCAAAGAGCCATCATCAGTACTGTATTGCTGTCCAGTCTGTTCGTCTTGCATCACGAAGCCGCCCCAGCTCGAAGGGCTGTCAATCTCATCAAGGATGGCCGGAAATTCCTCTAGGCTATGTGCCCCCCTATGGTTGCGTAGGAACTGGATTACTTGACGACGATTTAATCTCTCTCTGTCAGCATAGGGAACGCTAGGACTTCCGTTGACTGGGATCATCCCAGGGGGCGTTCCAGGCAAGGCTGCAGAGGCTCGGAATACAACCTCGTTCCACCAAACACTAAACTTCAGCCGCCTCCACGATGTGGATGACATTTCTATTACCGGCTTAAAAGAGCCCAGGAGCGGTTCGTTTTGAAGCCTGATCGCTGTCAGCGGAAAGTATGCCGACAAGATCTTCGGATTATCTTTATCTTCAGGCGAGGGGAAGGTTACCTTGCCACGCAACTCGACAGCCCTTCGACCCTCTGTGAGAATGTTCTGCACTTCCGTTGCGATCAGAAACACATATTCAATCCTGCCTTGATCATAATCTTCGCACAGACTTTTCAAGGTTTGCAGTTTCGCGTTGTGATCGGCGACAGCTTGCTCGTCGGTTCTTCTGCGCATAAGGCCTTGATAGCCTTTGCCTTTCCTAGCCATTCTTTCTCACTCCTCCAGCCACGGGATCATCACCAGCTTGTCCACCTCGATGCCCCACGGCTCGAGGTCTTTCGTATCGATCGGCTCACCTCTGCACATCCGCTCCAGAAGCTGGCCCAATCCGCGGCTTCGCGCCTTGCGCACACGTTCGGGATCGAAAGCGATCGTCCTGATTTCTTCGGGCATATTTAGCTAACCCATCCCCAGATGGTGCTGCCCAAAATGATAAGCAGAATTGCGGCGCAAATCACGGTCGGCAGCAAATCCGGAAACCGGATTGTTCTTTTTCGCGGACGATCGGCAATGCGATCGGACCATTCCCTCAGCATCCCGTTGCCCCTCAGTTGTCTTCACAGATTTCGCAAAGCGAAACCTCATCGGTGATCAAGCCTTCGCCAAGGCCGAAAGGGCGACCGCAATGAACGCACTCCGTTATAGGCCGGGCGTTGAAACTCGGAGCAATCAAGCCGGTCTCAGCTTCCCGCCGGCGTTTGTTTTCACGCCAGGCACGCCTTTCTCCTTCAGTGAACGCCATGGTTCCATCCCCCCATCCACGGCCGCGACGTTGTCCTGATGGGATTTCGAAGCTGCACCGGTCCTTGCGAATATGCCGTAAATCGCACGTCGGTCAAAGCGCGGAAATCGCATTTCCGCGCAGGGCTTCGTTGCTTTGAACCCGGCCATCCGCGTCATTGGCGCGCATGGCGATCTCCGGTGAAAAGTTTGATGGCGTGGATCTCTCGCGCTTGCCCGCGCCACGGGTTGCTGAAGCTGTCGGCTATGACGCCGTGCGCGCCGCGATCATCGCCGATATCGCCGCGCTGTTCCCGGAGTTCAGCTCACTCAGCCCCGCCGATCCGGCGGTCAAGCTCGCCGAATATTTTGCCTATCGCGAACTGCTGATCCGGTCCCGCATCGACGAAGCAGGGCTCGCCGTGATGCCCGCCTTCGCTTCCGGCCCGGACCTCGATCATATCGGCGCGCTCTACGGCGTGGAGCGCCAGATCATCATCCCTGCAGATCGCGCGCGCGGCGTTCCCGCCGTGCTGGAGAATGATGAGGATCTGCGCGCCCGCATCGTCCGCGCGCCGGAAGCCTTCACCGCCGCCGGTTCAGTCGGCGCCTATGTTTCGCTCGCAACCGAGGCAGACGCCCGCGTACGCCGTGCCAGTTGCATCAGCCCGGCACCCGGCGAAGTGCTGGTGACCGTTCAGTCACGCCAGGGTGACGGCAGCGCATCGGCCGATCTCGTTTCCGCCGTCGCAGCGTTTCTCTCTGCTGAGGAACGGCGTCCGCTAACCGACCGGCTCACCGTACAATCCGCCAAGATCCGCCCCTACGTCGTCACTGCGTCGATCCGGACCTATGCCGGTCCCGATTCCGGGCTGTTGATCGAAACCGCGCGGGAACGGCTGAGCGCCTGGCAGGCCGCCAACCAGCTACTGGGCCGGGACATCACCCTCGACGGCATTCTCGCCCAGCTGCGCGTCGAAGGTATCAGCCGCGTTACGCTGCATGGCTGGAAGGATGTCATCTGCGAAGAGACCGAGGCTGCGTTCTGTACCGGTATCGCGGTCCATGCGGAAGGCATTGGCGAATGAGCCTGCTGCCGCCTTCCAGCACACCGCTTGAACGTGCGATCGAGGCCGCGCTCACACGCCGCATGGACGCGGTCGAGGTGCCGATCCGGGACCTCTGGAAGCCGGACACCTGTCCCGCGCACCTGCTCCCCTGGCTCGCATGGGCGCTGTCCGTGGATCTGTGGGATGATGGGTGGAGCGAGGCACGCAAGCGCCGCGTCGTTGCCGATGCGTTCTTCGTGCACCGGCACAAGGGAACGATCGGCGCCGTCCGCACCGCGCTAAAAGCGCTCGATATCGGTCTCGACATCGTCGAGTGGTTCGAAAGCGGGGACGCGCCGCACACCTTTCGGATCACGGCATTTGCGGAGAGCATCTTCGCCGCGGGCTTGGGCATCGATGAACGGCTGCTCGCGATGATCGCCGCGCAGATCGACTATGTAAAACCCACCCGCTCGCATTACAGCTTGCGCATAGGCGAGCATTTCGATGTCGCCCTGCACCTTCGCACTGGTGTCCGCCGCAGTCACCGCCAAGCCGGCATGCTCGTGCCGCAGCCGGAGGCGCAGGGCGTCACCGCTTCGGCATCGGTCCGGTGCGGCTTCCGGCACCGTCAAATAGACCGAGCCGTGCAGATCTTCGCGGAGGCTGCGTAATGCCCACCGCGCTGATCACCGACATCGGACTTACCAAAATTCGCACGGCCGCGGGCTCGGCGGGGCAGGTGGCCATCTCCCATGTCGCTCTCGGCGACGGACTCGGCGCGGTCTACAGTCCATCCGCAGCGCAGCAGACCCTGAGGCGGGAGCTCGCTCGCGTGCCGATCACCAAGCGCCAGCCTCTCGGACGGAGCAGTTGGCGCGTCATCGCCGAATTTCTCTCCGACACGCCGGCATTCGATGTTCGGGAAATGGGCTTCTTCGATACCGACGGCGCGCTCGTTTCGATTTGGGCAGGGCTGGACATCGCGCCGCGTCGCACCGGTGCGATCGATTACATCGTCGAGCACGTGCTCGATTTCAGCCGTGCGGCGGAAGGCCTCGTCATCGTCGATGCGCCAGATGACGAGCTCTACGCCTTCGCCGTCCAAAGCCTTCGCGCCGAGGCGATCACCGCCAACGAACTGCACGCGCAGCGCCTTGCCATCACGGCGCTGCGGAAAGGAAACTGATCCATGAGCGTCGAAGACATCACCCTCGCGGCGCAGGCCATGAACAATCTGCGCGAACAGTTCGGAGGCTTCTACACCGCCGCCGATGCGCAAATCGCGCAGCGTCGCGGTGCCTATGATGCGCTCGCGGCGGACCTTCGCGGCGTTGTTGCGCAGCAGTTGAACTTCACCGCCACCTGGGATCCGACTGCCGCCGAACCCACCAATGTGCGTGGCGGTGTCTTCACCAGCCTGGCCGCGCTGATTGGTGCTGCGCCTAAGGGCGCTCTGGTCACCGCATACGTCACTGCAGGAAGAACTCTCCACCTCACCGAAAATATTACCTTGGGCGGTCGCAGGCTGCGTTTGGAAGCGCAGGGTGCCGGTGCGAAGCCGCGCATTACCGTGGACACCCGCATCACCGGAGGCACTAACCTGCATTATTACATCGTCGCCGGCGCGCTCGGCGATGGGCTGGAAATTGTCGGCTGCGTGCTGGACATCGCCGGCAAGGTAGACGCCGGGCTTCCTTGGAACGGGTACGACAGCGTTGTCGCGCCCGTTTCGAACGGCAACGCGCCGATGATTTTTCGGGGCAATCGCGTCGATTTCGTTGCGACGGACACGGCCGTTCTTATCGATCCGGCTTTGGGATCAACGGTCATTTTCAACACTGAATATTGCACCGCGAGCGGGCCGATCACGCTTGTGAAGAACGCGGCGAGCAACGTGATCCTTTCCGCGCATCAGGCCCTCACACTCTCCAACGGTGCCGTGAAGCACAACGGCGGCACCTCCGCCGGCAACATCCTGACCATTTGAACGGGGACGATCGATGCGTTTCGATATTGAATTTGAAGGTCGCCAGACGATCAACGTCTCGCGCGGGGAAGCGGCGGATCTCGGTTATCCGGAAGAAGCAATCGACGCTGCCGAGCAGGCAGCCCACGCGGCGGCCGATCGTTCAAAGCTGCGCGAGCGGATCATAGCCGGGGCAGGGGATACCGATTCACTTCTTGGCACGGTGGCGGACGTTTCGACCTTAATGCTGGCCCAGTTGGCGCAGCTCGCCGCTGCCCTGTCGACGGCGCAATCCCTCGCCGAAATGCGAGCCGCTGCACAGCCTCTGGCCGACCTCACCAATGATTTGCGCGCGCGCATCGATTCCGGAGAAATCCATTTCCCGCACCAGGCCAAGGGCGCCGATGCGGTCATCGGAGAAGCTGGCACGCGCTTTACCGCGATTGCCGTTCTGATGGACGAAGCGGAAGAGGCTGGCTGAATGGCGCGCACCGACGCCAGCGACCTGATCCGGATCGGAACCGTGTTCGAGCGCGATCTCGATGCCGCAACCGTGCGCGTCAGGGTCGGTAGCGTGGAAACGCAGGCCATCCCTTGGAATTGCATGCGCGCAGGATCCTTGCGCATCTGGTCGCCGCCTTCGATTGGCGAGCAAGTCGTGATCGTCTGCCCGGACGGAGACTGGTCTGCCGCTTTCCTGCTCAGCGCGCTTTTCTCCGCGCAGCGGCCCGCACCTGATGCCAGGGATCAAACCTTGCTCCAGTTCGATGACGGCGCAGTCTTCGCCTACGATCATGAAGCGCACCGTTGTACCGTTGATTTGTCTACGGCGGGTGGCGCGGTTGCGCTCGTCGCTCCCGGCGGCGTTTCGATCTCTGCCGATGTCACCATCGTGGGGACTGTAACCGTCACGGAAGACGTGATCGCAAGCGACATCAGCCTCGTGCATCACATGCACGGGGGGGTTGCTGCCGGCGCCGCCAAGTCCGGATTGCCTGAATGACGGCCCGGCTCGCCACGATTTCGGGCATGGATCGCAGGAACGGTCGAACGATCGCGGGACTCGCGCATGTCCGGCAGTCGATCGAGGATATCCTGTCGACGCCCATCGGCAGCCGCCTCTGCAACCGGAACTATGGCTCGCACCTGCCGGACCTGGTCGATGCGCCGCTGAACGATGCCGGACGCCAGGCCATCTTTGCCGCCACCGCGCTTGCCATCGCCGCTTTCTATCCCGCGCTCGTGCTCACCGCCATTGCCATCGAGCAACCGGGCCCTGGCACCATTGCCGTGCAGCTGACCGGCCATGAAGCCGCCAGCGCGCCGAGCGCCGAGACCGTTACTCTGTCGATCCCGCTCACCCAGAAATCCAGCTGAAAGGACCGCCCATGCCGCTCCACCACGGCGTCAAGCTAGTCGAAGCCACCGAGGGCGCTCGCCCGCTGCGCACTGTTTCCACCGCCGTGATTGGTCTGGTGGCCACCGCGGACGACGCCGATGCGCAGGTCTTCCCCCTGAACGTGCCGGTTCAGTTCACGGATCTCGCTCCCGCCATCGCCGCTGCGGGTACCACCGGTACGCTGCGCGCGACGCTCGAGGCGATTGCCGATCAGGTCCGAACCATCGTGCAGATCGTTCGCGTGGCCGAAGGCGCCGATAGCGCGTCCACCAGCGCTAACGCGGTGGGTACGGTCGACGGTGACGGCAGACGCACCGGCGTCCAGGCGCTACGCGATGCCGAAAGCCTGCTCGGCGTCCGCCCACGCATTCTTGGTGCGCCTGGTCTCGACGATCAGGCGGTAACGGCCGCGCTCGTTTCGGTCGCCCAGGAACTGCACGGCTTCGTCTATGCAGAGGCACCCGGACCGGCGAGCGCCGATGCCATCGGGTACCGCGCCAATTTCGGCCAGCGCGAGTTGATGCTTATCGCCCCGCGCGTAAAGGTACTGGGCAGGGAAGGGGCCATCGCAGATGCGCCCGCCACCGCCTACGCGCTCGGCCTTCGGGCGAAGATCGATCAGGAGGTTGGCTGGCACAAGACGCTGTCCAATGTCGCCATCAACGGCGTCCTCGGGACGTCCCGTCCGATCGGTTTCGATCTGCAGTCCTCCGCTACCGATGCCGGCATCCTGAACGATGCGGACATTACCACCGTCATCCGCCGCGATGGCTTCCGCTTCTGGGGCAATCGCACTTGCTCGGAAGAGCCGCTGTTCGCTTTCGAAAGCGCTGTCCGCACGGCGCAGGTGCTGCGCGATACCATCGCCGACGGCCTGATGTGGGCGATCGACAAGCCGCTGCGCCCCGGGCTGGTGAAGGACATTCTCTCCACCATCAATCACAAGGTTGGCCAGATGAAAGCCCAGGGCCTGCTGATCGGCGGCGAGGCACGGTACGATCCCGCGAAGAACGACAGCGCCTCCCTGTCCGCAGGCCAGCTCTTCATCGATTATGATTTCACGCCGGTCCCTCCGGCGGAGAGCATCCACCTCACCCAGACCATCACCGACACCTACTTCGCCGACTTCGGGAAGCTGGCGCAGGCGGCCTGATCGCCGCTTGCCGCCTGCCCTGCATCGCCAACTGAAAGGACCGCCCCATGTCGCTGCCCACCGATCTGAAGGATTTCGCCCTGTTCGCCGACGGACGTTTCGTAGGCGAGGCGACGATGAGCCGTGCGCCCAAACTCAGCAGGAAAATGGAGGAGTGGATCGCCGGCGGGATGGCCGCGCCAATCGAGGTCAACCAGCATCTGGAGAAGATCGATTGCGAGTACGAAACCCGTGGCTTCTCGATCGCCAGCTTCGAACAGTTCGGCATCACCGGTCTGGGCGATCTCGGCCTGCGCTTCGTCGGAGCCTATCAGCAGGGCAATGACGGCGCCGTGACGCAGGTCGAGCACGTCATCCGCGGCAACCACAAGGAACTTGAGGCGGGCGAGCATAAGCGCGGCGAGAACGGCAGCACCAAGGTCTCCTGCGCGATCACGGTCTACACGCTGCTCGTGGACGATCGCGAAGTGATCCATGTCGACAAGCTTGCCGGGATCGAGCGCTACAACGGCACCGACGTTCGCGCCCCGATCCGCGCCGCGCTTGGCCTCTGATTGCCGCGCCGCCCATTCACTGAGCAATGAGGAAAGAACACCACATGGACAGCCAGAAGAAGGCGGAGATCGCCGCCGCCAGCGATCGTCCGCAGCCCGTCACGGTCACGCTCGATTATCCGTTCGTGCGCGGCGAAAGGCAGATCGATCAGGTGGTCCTGACGCCGCCAGCCGGCGCCGCACTGAAGGGGCTTTCTCTGTCGCGCCTCATCAACGAAGCGGACAGCGATGAGCATGCCAAGCTGCTGCCGCGGATCTCCAGCCCGGTGATCAATCGGGCGGACATCGATGCGGGCAACCTGGCCCCGTCTGATTTCATGCAGATCGTGGGTGAGGTCGTCGGTTTTTTTATTCCGAAGGCGAAGCGGGCGGAGATTGCGTCGAACGGGTAGAGGACGCGATGGCCGACATAGCGGCTGTCTTCCACTGGCCCCTGTCCGATCTGGAGCCGCTCTCCTTATCCGAATTGATGAACTGGCGCGCGCTGGCGATCGATCGCTTTAGGGCGATGCAACCGCGCGAGGCCGATTGAGGAGCAGACCGTGGACCGCGAACTGAAACTGCGCATGATTTTCTCCGCCGTCGAAAAGGCGACGGGGCCGATGCGCGCGGTGCAGGAGGGCGGCCGTGCCATGGGCAAGGAGCTGAAATCTTCGCGCGATGCCTTTCGCAAGCTCGAGCAAACCCAGAACGCGCTCGGTTCCTTCCGCAAGGTGAAGCGGGACAGCATCGAAACCGGGCGCGCTTTGGCCGATGCACGGTCCGAGGTGACGCGCCTAGCCAGCGAGGTGGATGCGGCGGACAAGCCCACGCGCGAAATGATCCGCGCGTTCGAGAAAGCGAAGCGGGAAGCGTCCAATCTGGGCAACGAATTCGACGACCAACGGAGGGAGCTGCATCAGCTGCGCGGTACGCTCGGCGAAGCCGGTATCTCGACGCTGGATCTCGGCGACGGGCAGCGCCGCCTGAAGCGCGACATGGAAGCCGCTAGCCGCTCGATCGACGATCAGGAGCAGGCGCTGGAAAGCCTCGCCAACCGGCAGAAGCGCATGGACGGCGCCCGCGCCCGCATGGACGCTGCGCGTGATCGCGGATCGAGACTGACGGGCGCTGGCGCTGCCACGCTTGGTGCCGGCGTCGCGGTCGCTGCGCCCACCTTCGCGGCGTCCAAGACCGCGATGGATTTTCAGGGTCAGATGGTCGACGTGAAGAAAGTCCTGAATGACGTTTCGCCCGCCGGGCTGAAGGCGATCGAGGATGGCCTCATCGAGATCGGTGCGCGCGTGCCGGTGCCGATCGAAGGCCTAGGTCAGATCGCAGCCGAGGGCGCACGCGCCGGCGTTGCCGCAAAAGATCTGCTCCCCTTTGTGGACAACAGCGCGAAGATGGCCGCCGCGTTCGATATCACTGCTGATAAAGCCGGATCGATGATGGCTACCTGGCGCAAGGGGCTGGGCCTCACATTGCCGCAGACTGTCGAGCTGGGCGACAAGGTGAACGCGCTCACCAATACCTTCGGCGGCGCCGCGCCGGAGATTGCCGCGATGGTGACGGAGGTTGGTCCGCTCGGCAAGATTATGGGCGTGGCGAGCGGCGAGGTCGCCTCGATGGCGCAGTTGATGAATGCCATCGGCGTGGAAAGCAGCGTCGGCTCCACTGGCATCAAGAATTTCATGCTCACCATGGCGGCGGGCGAAAGTGTCACGAAAACGCAGGGAGCCGCTTTCCAGGCGCTGGGTCTCGATGCTTCGAACATGGCGCAGCGGATGCAGACCGATGCGCGCGGTGCCATTCTGGAGGTGCTGGACGCCATCGCAAAGCTGCCGAAGGATCGCCAATCCGGGATGCTCACCAACCTGTTCGGTCGCGAATCCGTCGCCGCGATCGCGCCGCTGCTGGCCAACCTCGAAGATCTGAAGGCGAACTTCGCCCTCGTCGGAGATGCGCAGAACTACGCAGGCTCGATGGGGCAGGAGTTCGAGACGGCTATGTCCAAGACGTCGAACAAGCTCGAAACCGCAACTAATGGCGTCATCGCTATGGGCATCAGCTTCGGCAAGCAGCTGCTGCCGGTGATCGATCGGGGCGCCGCGCTGATCTCCACCGTCGCCGGCAACATCGCGGCTTGGGCGCGCGAGAACCCGGCTCTGGCTAAAACCATCGCCGTCGCCGCTGCAATTCTTGGCGGACTGCTCGTCGGCGTGGGAGCCCTGGCGATCGTCATCGGCACCGTCATGGGGCCGCTCGCTATGGCGCGGTTAGCGCTGTTCGGCCTGAAGGAGGGCGGCATCGCCGCTGGCGGTGGACTGGCGATGGTGAAGAAGGGCTTCATCGGGGTCGGCAAGGCGATCTTCACAGCGGGGCGGTTCTTGCTGATGAACCCGATCGGGCTCGCCATCACCGCCATCGCGATCGGCGCCTTCCTGATCATCAAATATTGGGACAAGGTCGCCCCCTTCTTCGCTGCACTTTGGAGCGGCGTGGAGGCGGTCTTCTCCGGCGCCTTCACCGTGCTGAAGGCATTGCTGATGACGTTCACCCCGCTCGGCTTCGTCGTGAAGCACTGGCAGGGCATCAGCGCCTTCTTCGCCGGCATCTGGGACTCGGTCGTGGCGGTGCTTTCAAGCGCGCTCGACATCGCAAAGACGCTCTTCGTGAATTTCACGCCGCTCGGCCTGATTTTCCGGCACTGGGATGTCGTCAAACCCTATTTCGCAGCGTTGTGGGAAGGAGTGAAGGATCTGTTCGTCGGCGTCTGGGACTTCATCCAGGGGGCGGCAGATGGTCGCTACAATCCGGCAAACATCCTCTACGAAAAGTGGAGCCGTATCACTGGCTTCTTCGCCGGTCTCTGGAATGGCGTGAAGGGCGTATTCTCGGCGGGATGGGCGGCGATCGTCGCGCTCGCCACAAGCTGGCCCGCCCGCATGCTGACGATCGGCGGCCAGATCATCGCGGGTCTCGTCCGCGGTATCCGCGCCGCGCCCGGCGCGGTCTGGAACGCGCTGAAGGACGTTGTGCTGGGCGGCGTAAACGGCGTGAAGAAGCTGCTCGGCATCCGCAGCCCAAGCCGTGTGTTCGCTGCCATCGGCGGCCACGTCACCGACGGTCTGACGCTGGGCATTCGCCGCGGCACCGGCGATGTGCTGGGCGAGATGGGTGGCCTCGCCAACCGCCTCACCGCAGCGGCTGCTTTTGGCTCACTGTCCTTCGCGCCGCTTTCCGCCGCTTCGGTTCCCCGGCTCGGTTCGGTCGAGATCGCGCGGGAACCGGCGCCGTCCGCTCTGCCGCAATTCGAGATGCCGGCTCGGAAACCAAGCGCGTTCCGCCCGGCAATCCGGCACGCCGATCCTGCGCCGCCCGCGTTCGGTCGCCCGCCGCGCGAACGCCGCGATCCGCAGCCCTCCGCAAGCTATCATTTCACGATCAACGGCAGCGATCCGCAGGAGATTGCCCGCCGCGTCCGCCAGATCATCGAGCAGATAGAGCGCGAGCGCGCCGCAGATCGCCGCTCCGAATATGAGGATGACTGATCGATGCTGATGAGCCTCGGCCTCTATTTTTTCTCGATCTCCTCGCTGGCTCATCAGGACATCGTCCACCGCCGCTCGGTCCGCTTCGCCCGCAACGAACGCATCGGCGCGCCGGATGCGTGGCAGTTCCTCGGTCCGGGGCCGGAGGTCATTACTCTGTCCGGTACCACCGCCTTCGGCGTCGGCGCGCCGGAGGGCGGGCTCGCCACCTTGAACCGCATGATGCAGGAAGGCGCGGCGCAGCCTCTGGTGGACGGGCTGGGCAACGTATTCGGCCGCTACGCCATCCTCGCCCTCGATACCAAGAAAACGGTGCTCGACCGCTTTGGCCAGGCCCGGCGCAACGAATGGGCCATGGATCTCGAACGCGTGGACGATCCCGGCGCGGCCATCGGCAACTTGCTCTTCGATAAGCTGGCAGGCGCCGCGCCGGGCTTGGCCTCGCTCAAGGGCGATGCACTCAGCATCGCTCGCATCGCAAAGGGGCTGTTCTGATGCAGCCCATCGCGCGCCCCGCGTGGCGCATCGCCCTCGATGGCCGCGATCTGTCAGACCGCTTGCGTCCCTATTTGATGTCGATCGCACTTCAGGAGCGGCGCGAGGACGCGGCAGACCAGCTCACCGTAGACCTCGACGATAGCGCAGGCGATCTCGCGCTGCCGCCGGTTGGTGCCACCATACAGGTGCAGCTGGGCTTTGAAGGGCAGGACGGCGGCGTTGCGGCGGGCCTGTTCGACAAGGGGCTTTTTACTGTGGACGAGGTTACTCATTCCGGACCGCCGGATCGGATCACGCTTCGCGCCCGCAGCGCGGACTTCACATCGTCCTGGCGCATGCGGCGGGATCAGAGTTGGCAGGATGTGACGCTCGGTGCGGTGCTGCAGGAACTGGCCGGTCGCCAGGAAATAAAAGCCCGCATTGCGGCGGCGCTGGCCTCGCGCCAGTTCGCAACGCTGGTGCAGAGCCGGGAGAGCGATCTCGCCTTCCTGCGGCGCTTGGGCAAGGAAAACGATGCCGTCGCCACCGTGAAGAACGGCACGCTCCTCTTTTTACCCCTGGCTGGCGGCCAGACTGCCGGCGGAGAGAGCCTGCCTCCCGTCCGCATTGCGTACCGGGATGGCGATGGTCATGATTATCGGATCGCCGCGCGCGAGGAGTATTCCGGCGTCACCGCCAAATGGCACGACAAGCAGGCGGCCAAAGAGAAAACGGTCAAAGCACGCGCAGCGAAGGCGAAGGCGGAGCCTGAAGAAGCCCCATCCGTCACCACCGGCGATGCCGAAAACCCCAAGGTGCTGCACAAGATCTTCGCTAGCGAAGAGGAGGCACAGCGCGCTGCCGATGCCGAATGGGCCCGCATCCGCCGCGCCCCGCGCTCGCTATCTGTGAACCTTGCCTTCGGGCGGCCCGAAATCGGTGCCGAACAGCCGGTCACGCTCACCGGCTTTCGCGCGGAGATCACAGCCGAGAATTGGATCGTCGCGAGCGTCGCCCACAATCTAGATCCGCGCAGCGGCCTCACCACTAGGCTGGAATGTGAGGTGCCGATTGCAGGCGCTGGATCGATCGGTTAGCAGGAAGACGGCGGGAACTTTAGGGGAACAAGGGATGGGAGTATTTGTAAGATGGCCGGAAAATCCTCGGACCCCAAGATCGCTTGCCCGGTCTGCGAAAGTGCCGCGCGCGTCGTACGCGGCCGCAACATTACGCCGCTCTACCGCGAGGTAACTTATGACTGCACGAACGAAGCATGCGGCGTCCGCTTCGTCTGTTCTGTCGAACCCCGCCGCATCATCGGGCAGCCGGCGAATGTTGGTGACTGTGGTCTGCCGGTGGTTGCACCGGGTTCAGGCGACGCCATCAACTTTCTATGTCCGATGGCTGCCTGATGATCGCACGAGCGAAGCATGTGCCGCATTACGCTTAACCATAAAGGATTAAATCGCTTAAGCGATCACTGGTATCCCTACGCAGTGCGGCGCCAGACCGTCAGTTCTGTAACGAACCAAACCCTTCAGATTGACTGAAACTTCAGCCGAATTTTTCTTTTTAGAGAACCATTCTTGCACAGCTGCAACCATCTGATGGAGGAACGTTTTAATATCTAGTTGTAGTGCAGTTTCATCCGAGCCTCCATTACCTTGACAAACGAGCTCATGGATTAACGCCGGTGACGGCAGCGTAAAAATGATCCGATCGTACTTTGCTTCTCTATTTCCATGCAGCTTTCCATTGTGAAGAACGCTGCCGCGCAGGGCCCAGCAATCGACGGGGTCGAATGTCGAAAACTTCGGCTGAAGATAAATTTCACACCAGCGTTTGTAACGGGGCCCTATGGGGCTGTTCTTTTTCGCAGCGCTGAGTTCAAGCGAAGAGCATATATCGGGAAGAGACAGCGAAAGGGCCAACGCCGCATAATAGAATTTGAACCCAAAAAGGCGGTCAATTTCGTTGATGATCGGATCCAAAGCCGAGTCGGTAAACTTCAAGACCTGAAAATCTTGAAACGTCGCTCCCGGCGGAGGATTGAGAGGATCTTCCACGATCAGCACGCCCCTGCCTGCTCAGCCCCGTACCGCGCTTCACTGTTCGTATATTTCTCGCCAGCGCTAGAGGAGAGCTGCTCGATCAACCCACTACAAGAAAAGCCGGTGAGATCGAGATACTGCTTGGCGGATCGCACGGCCTGCTCGTTCCAGTCGACATTCAAGCTATCGACTGCGACCGTGGCGTCCGCCTCGTCATACCCTTCCCCAGCATCGGAAGAAAGCTGGTTGATCAAACCAGCGCGCGAAAAACCGGTCAATGCCAGATAGCTATTCGCGCTACGCACCGCGTTGCGCTGTGGTCCGGTCAGGCTCGGCTCTGCTGGTTCGATGGTGGCCGCCGGTTCTGCTATATCCTCATTGTTATCGGTGCTGGCAGCGGGAGCCGCCATGGTTTCAGCTTCGATGTTTGCCAAGTCAGCGGTTGCCTCATCTGGATCGGGGCTAGCAAATAGACCTATGACAAACAGTAGAACGAAAATGCTAAGGCAGCCCAACCCCAACTTTTTGGCTTTGGATCCACTCTTCTTCGGTTCGGCGACGGTCCCGCTCGCGAAAGTCGCGCCGCAGTTGGAGCAGACTTCCGCGTCCCGTGGGTTTGCGGTCCCGCATTCCCGGCACAGTTTCGTACCGTTTGCCATGTAATCCCCCCCCCCTCGGTCTGTTCAGCCGAACACTTTTTCGTTGATGAATTGCGCTACTTTCGAAACGTCGACGCCCTTCGTGAACATCAGTTCACAGACGCCCCAACCCGAACCGCAGATCTTCAACTCGGCATCAAGGTCGAACGTGCCACTGTTTTCCAGGGAGAAGGCCGTGATCGCCTTCCAGGGAAAGCTGCTTACGGAGACTTTTTTGCCCCGCAGCCCCTGGGGATCGATCACGAGCATACGCCGGTCGGTGAAAACGGCCGCGTCACGCAACCCTTTGAACTCCATCTGCACTTGCTCGCCGGCCATCAGAAAGTTCTCGTACCGGTCAGCCGACGTGCCAATCGAAGTCGGATTACCGACAAACTTTTTCGATAGAAACGGATGTACTAAATCAGCCATATTTTCCCCCTCATTCCTCTCCGGCCAGCTCGTCCGCTGGCAAGTCGAGAGAGACCAGCTTCCAGCCAAGGCCGTCTCTTTCGAATAGGAGTGCCGCACCGGTTTTGTCGCCATCGGGGCGCGCTCGGAAACGGTCGAACCCATTTCGATCGATCTTCCAGTTCACCGGCGATGCATCCTCGGTGCTCACCTCCGATGCGCCAGCGCTGTCCTTCTTTTCGGCTTTACCCTTCTCGATCATGGCTGCCATGAATTCTGGCGTGACCAAGCCGTCGATCATCGGACCGACCATGCCCATGGCTAGCGCACCACCCAAGGCTGCAAACCCGTCGCTGGGTTCTTCGGCCATCTTGCGTGCCATCATAGCAGACATCTGAGCTTTCATGGATTCGCGTACAGCCGGGAAATCGATCCGGTCACGCAATTCCTCGGGATCGCCTTCTTCGGCGGCGTCCTTCAGCTGCATCATCGCATAGCTGGGCGACGCGAAATACCATGCTCCAAAAAGCACTGCGGCCAGCACGGCCGCCCCAATCATCCACTTCTTCATAATCTCCCCCCGGATATAGCTACAACTTCGCCACCCTAGCGACCACACGGCCGATCAGATGCAGTTCGTCATCTACCGCACGGTCTTCCGGCACGGATGGATTGTCGGAAAGGATGGCCACGCTGCCGTCCGGGCGCGGACGCAAACGCTTGATCATACCCACTCCGCCGAAGCTGAACGCCCAGATTTGATCGGCCATGCGCAGATGATTGTCGCTCTGGTCGATCAGCACCAGATCATTGGTACCGATCGTTGGGGCCATGCTGTCGCCGATACCTTCCGCGAACACGATATGTTCCGGACCGGCCTTGGTGTAGCGGCGGATGAAAGAGGTCGAGAACGGCTCGTGGCGCACTTCCGGATCGTCGTCCTCCAGGAACGTGCCGCCCATGCCATAGGCAAGATCGAGCATCGGCACTTCGATGATGTCGTCGCGCTCTGGAAGAATTGGTGGTGCGCCAGCGGTAGGATCATCGATATCGCCAGTCAGGTATTCCGGCGAAGTCCGAAGCTCGCGCGCAATCCGGTGAAGATGGATCGAACCACGAGCCTCTCCCCGAATTAATTTTCCGATAGTCTGGGGTGTGACGTTGACACGGCGCGCCAGTTCAGATTGCGATAAATCCGCGCTTTTCATCCGCTCAGCGAGGCGCTCACCCAAACCCATTGGCACTACCTACAACCTAGGTGACAAGTTGGAATAGTATTTTGGTGCTTGACTTGTAACCACCAAGGTTGCAGTCCTAGCACCATGGTTGCAACGCTTTCCTTTCAGGCTCTTATGCGTGCAGTGGAACTGGCCGGTTCAAACAGCGCGCTCGCAACAGCGATCGGTTGCTCGGCGACGGCCGTCTGGAAAATGGTGAACAAGGCCCACCGCCTCTCCGTCGATTACGTCCTGACGGTCGAGAAGCTTTACGGCATCTCACGTCACGATCTCCGCCCGGATATCTATCCGCGCGAACCTCAAACTCCCGCCCACCCCCCAGGTGTCTCGAAGCCGGTTACGCATTCTGGCGACGGGACAGGCGCTGGCGTCGCTCAAGCGAAGGCGCTGGCGCACGGGAGCGGTTCCGGATTCCCCTCCGGGACAGGCGAACCGGGCGGAGGGGCCAACCCGCCCTCCGTCCGGGGAGCCATCCAGTTCGATCAACCAAGGGAAGGGGCGGCGCGATGATCCCGTTCGTCCGTTCATGGGCGCAATCTGCCGGGAACCGGCAGGCCTGTCAGGGCATCATACTCGCTGTCTTTTTCCCCATGCGAAGCAGGGGAGGGGCCGATGCGTGAACTCGAAGGCAGCTTGCCGGCGGAAGAGCAGCGCCAGGCGCGCGCCGTCCGTCAGGCGATCGAGGCCGCAGGGGGCTTCACTCCATGCGCGCAGGATACCGGAAAGAGCGAGAGCCTCCTCTCCCGCGCCGCCTCGCCCAACTATCATCACAGCCTCACCATCCGCGATGTCGAGATCATCGAGAGCGCGGGCCACGGCAAGGCTGGCCACCCGCACATCACGCGGCACCTCTGCCGCGCCAATGGCGGGCTTTTCGTGCCGCTGCCCGATGCGGCGGGCGGGGAGGAGGCTCTCCTGAAAGGCGTTACCGCCATCGCCGCCGAGTTCGGTGACGTCAGCCGCGCGGTGTCCGAAGGCTTGGCCGACGACGACTTCTGCGCGGCCGACGCGCGGCGCGCTCTGATCGAGCTGGATGAAGTCGACGTCGCATCCGCCAGTCTGCGCTTGGTGCTGAAAGGCATTGCGGAAGGATCGGCATGATCGGCCCTTCGCTCACCGAGGTTCAGCCGGCCGCCCCCTGATCGGCCCGCCCCGCGGCCTCCCCCCATCAAAGTCCGAAATTCAAACCGCTTCGGTTCGCGCACCCGCGCTTTCCGAAACGGCTCCCTGCTGCCCGAACGGAGCACCCGACATGAACATGATGAGCACAATGGAAGCGCCGTCGCTGGATGGGTTCGCCCAGCCCGATATCGCCGCGCCGGTCACCACCGCGATGTCACCCGGCACCTATCTGCGCAAACGGCGCGAGGCGGCAGACAGGACGCTCGAAGACGTCGCCCGAACGCTGCGCCCGAAATGGGGCGTCGCGCAGATCAACTGGATGGTTTCCCATCTCGCCGAACTGGAGAATGATGAGGCCTACGTTACCGGCGTCGTCGTCAGAAACATCGCAGCGACGTTCCCGATGGACGCGAACGTCTACAACGCTCTCGTCGCGATCCGCTGCGGCGTCGAGCTCGATGAACCGCAGCTCTGCCGCGAATGCGCCTGCAGCGCGCACGATGCGTGCATAGACGCGCTTGGGCATGGCTGCAGCTGGGTGGAGGGAGATCCCACGCTCTGCACCAACTGCCGCGAACCTGAACCGGTGGAAGGTGCCAATGCGATCGAAGGCCGGGCTCGTGCGGCATGAACCGGCAACCCCCTTCGCGCAGCGGCAACGGCACCAGAACGACGGGTGCCACACTCTTCGCAGGACGTCGCATCCGCGCCTCGATCGCGCCGTTCGCCGCGCCTGCATTGCAGTCGGATCAATCGCGTTCGCGGCCCTCCCGGGTCGCGCTCTGCTCGGTCTCTTCGGAATCGGAGTTTGAAGGAATGCTTTACTTTCATCCCCATCACTGCCGCTGCCCCCGATGCCGCCCCCACGGCCCGGGCGCCCGCCGCCCACTCCGCGGCTTCGCCATCGTGCTGGCCCTGCTCGTCCTGACCGGCCTTTGCGCCGAGGCCTACGCGCTGCTCACCGGAGGCAGACCATGAGCGGCCCCGGTCACAATAGCGGCGACCGCGCTCAAGCAGTCGAAGACGATAGCGCGGAAGAGAACGCCACCACCACCGACCAACAGCTCCGCCTCTTCATCGAGCGCGTCGAACTCTTGGAGGAAGAAAAGAAGGGCACCGGCGACGATATCCGCGATGTCTACTCGGAGGCGAAGAGCCAAGGTTACGACGTCAAGATCATGCGCCAGATCGTGCGCCTCCGGAAACTGAAGCCGGAAGAGCGCAAGGAAATGGAGCTACTCATCGAAACCTATAAAGCCGCGCTGGGGATCGGCTGATGACGGCGTTCGATAGGTTCGAAGACATCACCCCGGTGAGCTACGGCATGATCCTAGCCGATCCGCCTTGGTCGTTCGCCTTGCGCAGTGCGCGAGGGGAAGCGAAGTCACCCGCGGCACACTACGGCACCATGTCGTTCGAAGATCTGCAGGCGCTGGATGTCGCCCGACTGGGGCAGGGCGATTGCCTGCTCTTCATGTGGGCATGTTGGCCGTCGCTTCCGCAGGCGCTCGAAACGATGAAGGCGTGGGGCTTCCGCTATGTGACCGGCGGCAGCTGGCACAAGCTGACGCGCCACGGAAAGTCCGCCTTCGGCACAGGCTATGTCATGCGCTCGGCAACCGAACCGTTCCTGATCGGCACGCTCGGCTCGCCTACCACGGCGCGGGATGTCCGCAACGTGATCGTCTCGGCAATCGACGGCGCCGGCATCGACGCCGAACGCCGCGAACACAGCCGCAAGCCGGATAGCCAGTACGAGATCTGCGAGCGCCTGGTTCCCACCGCCGCCCGCCGCCTCGAACTCTTCGCCCGCACCCGCCGCAAAGGCTGGGACTGCTGGGGCGATGAAACCGAAAAATTCAGATCTGAGCAGGTGACAGCATGAGTGCTTTATCAAGCGAACAGCCCATTTCCCAGCAAATGGTCCAGCGCCAATTCTTGCAGCGCGTCGCTGACGATCCCCTGCTGACCCGTCTGCAGGTCGAGGCTGAGACTGGCCTGAGCAAGACGACGCTATATCGAAAGATGGAAGAGGGCTCCTTCCCCCGTCCGCGGAGAATCGGACCAAACTCAGTCCGATGGCCTCTCTCCACCATACGCGATTGGAAAGCTGACCAGCCCCAAACCTAAGTCTCCCCCAACCCCGCCAAGCAACGCTTCGGCGGGGTCATAAATGGGGGCATCGAACCAAGGCAAATCACAAAAACCAACGCAAAAAGGGGCGTTAGAAGATATGTTCGACAGCAACTCGGGGAGCCACTTTTCAGCACTGATATCAGTGCATGCCGTCCCAGAACGGTGCTTTCGCTCAAACCTGACCAATTCGGCTCGGCCATCCTTGACCTGCCGTCTGCCCTTGCCAATAGTGGCTTGTGGTGACAGGCCTGCTGGGAGGGGAAGTGCCATGAAAGTCAAACGTTTGGAGGAAGGCGAGCGGGCGCTGGAGGCCGAGGCTCGTATTCGGTTGATCCCTATCGGACCAAACCGGTTTGGATGGAACTGTGAACTGATTCACGGCCTCCTTTCCGTTTGCGCGCGGCATCGCGGCGAATATGTGAACGACGTTACGGCGGAAGCCGCAGCCTTGCGCTGGGCTGAAGGGCAAGGCGCCTTGTCGGCCATCGTCGAGATTGCTGACTCGCCGCGAAACTATCCTGCCGCGCGCGATGGCATGGCTATCGATGCCAAGGACAAGGGGCGTGACGGATTTGACGGCCTTGCCCCACCGACTATTCAGCTTGACGGAAAGGGCGACCGCCGCGGGCTTTAACAGGGTGTACGCCGCCGTTCAGGTGGCGAACTGTTCCATCGCGATCCGCTCATCAAGCGCATGTTCCGGATCGAACAGTAGCGTAAGCTGCCGGCTGCGATCGATTTCGATATCCACGCGGGTAATATCCCGCACTTCACGTTGATCCGCAACGGCGGATACCGGGCGCTTGTCGGCATTCAGGATACGGAAACTGATGCGGCTGCGGTCCGGCAGGATGGCCCCTTTCCATCGGCGCGGACGGAACGGGCTGATCGGCGTCAGGGCCAGCATGGCGGAGCCTAGCGGCAGGATCGGGCCGTTCGCCGACATATTATAGGCGGTCGATCCCGCCGGCGTCGCAACCAGCACACCATCACACACCATCTCGTCAATCGTCACGCGGTCATCGATGCGCACTTCGATCTTGGCAGTCTGGCGCGTCTCGCGAAGCAGCGACACTTCGTTGATGGCGGGCAGAATACGGGTTTCGCCGCTGGCACTCGTCACGCTCATCCGTAGTGGCGCGACGGAGAAGCTTTTTGCTTTCGCCAGTCGGTCGGACAGGTCATCCGAGCGCCAGCTGTTGAGCAGGAAACCCACTGTGCCGCGGTTCATGCCGAACACCGGTTTCAGGCGGCCATTTTCGAGCATCTGGTGCAGCACCTGCAGCATATAGCCGTCTCCGCCCAGCACCACGACGCGCGCGGCATCTTCCAGGTCCACGAATTCGTAGCGGCCGAGCAGTTCTTCGCGCGCCTCGCGGGCCATCCGGGTGGGGCTGGCGAGCAGCGCGGTGCCTTCGATCATGCCGATGCCTCAAGAAAAACGTTCATTGCAGCGCCAGACCCTCAAGGTCGAGATGACAGGAATTTAACGGTCCCGCGCTTAGGGAACCGTGCTAGGGGGCGCGATGGTGCGGGGCAAGGGTTGAACGCGATGAACGACAGGCGCGAACATAAGGCAGCGCGCGACGATGAGCGGGACTGGATCACCGGTCTGGCGACCGGCAAGGCCGCGCGCTTGCGGCTGGAGGATGCCGTTCTGCCGGGCGCGATGCTGCTGATCGGACTGGCCGGCTTTCGCAACGTCAACGTCTCCCATGGCCGGGACGGCGGCGACCGCGCATTGGCTGACGTAGGCGAGCGTATTCGCCGCTTCCTCCGCGTGATCGAGGGGCGCCCGCCCTTTGCCGCGCGCACCGGCGGCGCGGAGTTTCTCATCGCGCTGGATGCCGCCGCGTCCGCGCCGCTTGTCGCCCGCCAGCTGGTGGCCGAGCTCCACCGCCCCGTCGAAATCGAAGGCAGTGCGATCCACTTGAGCCCCCGCATCGGCATTGCGGAGAAGCATGACGCGGAAGATGGCGCTGCCTATATGCGACGTGCCCGCATGGCGCTGGAAGAAGCGATGCGGGCCGATACCCGCACCATCGTCCAATCCGAGGCAGGGCGCCTTGATGAAGCGCTGATGGACGAGACGCTGGGCCGCCACATGCGCCATGCACTGGACCGGGGCGAGATCGCTATCCTGTTTCAGCCGCAATTCGCGCTGCACGACGGGCGCATGACAGGTGCGGAGGCCTTGGCGCGCTGGCAGCATCCGGAGTTCGGCACGCTTGGGGGTGAAGCGCTGTTCGCCGCCGCCGCCCGCAGCGATTTCGTTCTGGCGCTGTCGCGGCACATCCAGGAGCGAGCAATCGATCTGGCGGCAAGCTGGGGCGGGGCGCTTCAGGACCTGCGGTTGTCGATCAATGTCACCGCGCAGGATCTGGCAAGTCCGGACATGGCGGATCGGCTGCTGGGATATCTGGCAGACCATGGTTTTCGCAAGGACTGCCTGACCGTCGAGATTACCGAAAGTGCACTGATCGACGATCTGGAAGCGGCAGGGCAGCAGTTCGGACGTCTGCGTGCCGAGGGGCTGCGGATCGCGCTTGACGATTTCGGCACCGGGTACAGCTCGCTCGCCTATCTCAGCGCGCTTCCGCTCGATTATCTGAAGCTCGACAAACGCATGACAGGGGAGCTTCAGGGCTCTGAGCGGGACAGGATCGTTGTGCGCGCCATCATTGCGATGGCAAAGGCGCTCGGGCTCGAAGTGATCGCGGAAGGGATCGAGAGCGAAGGCCAGCGCGATCTGATCGCTGACGAAGGATGCGATTACTGGCAAGGCTTCCTCCGCGCAGGCGCTCTGGAGCCTGACGCCTTTCGCGAATTTGCGCTGGCCGCGAACCGCTAACGGCTCGCTAAGCCTTCGCTAGGCGTTGAGCCGATCGGCCTTCGCTCTCAGCACTGCCTAGCGCGGAGAAAAGCGCCCGACGCGATCAGCCCGAACAGCTCTGGCTGCGACGGATCAGCCTTTGCCTTGCGCCATTTTGGCAAGGCCGCGTGACAGCTGCAGCGCGCCGTGGAGGCGGCTCTTGGGATCGCGCCATACGCGGTTGATGACGAGCTTGCTGTCGGGCCGCAGCTTCGCCACCTCGCCCAGCCGCTCCACATAGCGCATCAGCGCCGGCACGTCCGGCGGGTTGTCGTTGTGGAAGCTGACCAGCGCGCCGCGCGGACCGATTTCGATCTTCGCGACCTGGGCCGTCAGCGCATTCAGCTTCACCCGCATCAGTGTGAGCAGGTTCTCCGTTGCATCTGGGAGATCGCCGAAGCGGTCGATCAGTTCGGCGGCGAAGCCTTCGATGGCGTCCACCTGATCGATCTCGTTGATCCGGCGATAGAGGCCCATGCGTAAGGAAAGGTCCGGCACGTAGAAATCTGGAATGGAGATTGGCGCATCGACGGTGATCTGCGGGCTGAACTTCTCGGACGGAGCATCCATACCCATGTCGCCGGCCTTTGCGGCGATGATCGCCTCCTCGAGCATCGACTGGTAGAGCTCGAAGCCAACTTCCTTGATGTGGCCGGACTGCTCATCGCCAACGAGATTGCCCGCGCCGCGAATGTCGAGATCGTGGCTGGCGAGCTGGAAGCCCGCACCCAGGCTATCGAGGTCTGACAGGACCTTGAGGCGCTTTTCCGCCGTCTCGGTCAGCACCCGGCCTTCAGGCGTGGTGAGATAGGCATAAGCGCGCGTTTTGGAACGACCGACGCGGCCGCGAAGCTGATAGAGCTGGGCAAGGCCGAAGCGGTCCGCCCGGTGGACGATGAGCGTGTTGGCGCTGGGGATATCAAGCCCGCTCTCGACGATCGTGGTGGACAGCAGCACGTCGTAACGCTTGTCGTAGAAGGCGGTCATCCGCTCCTCGACATCGCCAGCGGACATCTGCCCATGCGCGACGACGGCCTTCACCTCGGGCACCTCCTCGCGCAAAAATTCCTCGATATCTGTGAGGTCCGCGATGCGCGGGACAACGAAGAAGCTCTGGCCGCCGCGATAATGTTCGCGCAGCAGAGCCTCGCGCATCACCACCGGGTCCCAAGGCATCACATAGGTGCGCACTGCCAGACGATCGACCGGCGGGGTCTGGATCACCGACAGTTCGCGCAGGCCTGACATCGCCATCTGCAGCGTGCGCGGGATCGGCGTCGCGGTGAGCGTCAGCATATGGACGTCGGTTTTCAGAGCCTTCAGCCGCTCCTTGTGGGTCACGCCGAAACGCTGTTCTTCATCGACGATAACGAGACCGAGACGCTTGAAATCCACCGACTTGGCAAGGATCGCATGGGTGCCGATGACGACGTCGATCGTGCCGTCTTTCAGCCCTTCGCGTGTTTTCGTGGCCTCGGCCGATGGTACAAGGCGCGAGAGGCGGCCGACTTCCAGCGGGAAACCGCGGAAACGTTCGACGAAATTGGTGTAGTGCTGGCGTGCGAGCAGCGTGGTCGGTGCCACGACGGCCACCTGCATCCCGCTCATCGCCGCGACGAAGGCGGCGCGCATCGCCACCTCGGTCTTGCCGAAGCCGACATCGCCGCAGACGAGGCGATCCATCGGCTTACCTGCCTGAAGATCTTCGATAACCTCGCCGATCACGCGGTCCTGATCTTCGGTTTCCTCATAAGGAAAACGATCGACGAAGCTGGCGTAGCTGCTGTCTTCCACCTCGGCGACTTCGCCGGGCTTCAGAGCGCGGGCTGCAGCGGTTTTCATAAGCTCACCCGCAATCTCGCGGATGCGCTCCTTCATCCGCGCCTTGCGCCGCTGCCACGCCTCGCCGCCCAGCTTGTCGAGCGAGGCACCTTCATGATCGGCGCCGTAGCGCGCAAGTACGTCGATATTCTCGACCGGCACGAACAGCTTGTCGCCGCCCGAATAGGCCAGCGAAACGCAGTCATGCGCGCTCTTGCCGACCTCGATCTGGGTCAGTCCCTCATAGCGCCCGATACCATGATCGGCGTGAACGATGAGGTCACCCACCGCCAGCGCCTGGATTTCGGCAAGGAAAGCATCCGCGCTCTTGCGCTTCTTGCGCCGCCGGACCAGCCGGTCGCCGAGCATGTCCTGTTCGGTAATGACCGCGATGTCAGGGCCCGTGAACCCGCTGTCGAGCGGCAGGATGGTGAGCGCGGCGCTGCCATCTGCTGCCGCTCCCTGTGCCTCCTGCCAGTTTTTGGCGGCCTTGGACTTCTTGAGGCCGTGGTCCTTCATCAGACCGGTGAGCCGCTCCCGCGCGCCGCGCGAATAGCTGGCCAGAATCACGCGCTTGCCGTCCTTCCGCAGCGCATCGATATGCTTCACCGCCGCTTCGTAGACATTGGCGTTCTGGGCACGCTCGGGCGCAAAATCGCGCGATCCGGCGACGCCGAAGTCAAGCACGCGGTCGCTCTCCGGCTCGGCAAATCCACTGAGTTGGTGGACGGGCCGCTCTTCTTGTTCCTGCGTCCATTGATCGGGCGTCAGATAGAGCGCATCGGCGGGCAAGGGACGATAGCTGCCCGGCTCGCTCGATTGTGCGCGCTGCCGGTTCTGCTGGTAATCCTGAATTGCATCGAAGCGCTGCTGCGCCGCGGCGGGCGCACCGGCATCGGCAACGATCAGATCCTGCGGCTGAAGATGGTCGAAAAGCGGGACAAGCCGTTCTTCCAGCATCGGCAGCCAATGATCCATGCCGGCCAAGCGGCGGCCCTCGCTGATCGCTTGATAAAGCGGATCGCCGGTCGCGGTGGCCCCAAAACGCTCGCGATAACGGCTACGAAAGCGCTTGATCGATCCCTCGTCCAAGAGAGCCTCAGCGGCGGGGAGCAGGTCGAAGTGATCCACCCGTCCTACCGAGCGCTGGTCCGCCGGATCGAACTCGCGAACCGATTCGATCTCGTCCCCGAAAAAATCGAGCCGCAGCGCGAGCTCGCGGCCCGCCGGGAACAGATCCACGATCGATCCGCGCACCGCATATTCGCCCGCATCGGCCACGGTTTCCGTGCGCTCATATCCGTTGGCTGTAAGCAGTTCGGACAGCTTCTCGCGCTCGATGACCGCGCCAGGCTGCAATCTTGCGCCCAGTTCGCGCAGGCGGAAGGGTGTCAGCGTGCGCTGCGTGACGGCATTGACCGTGGTCACCAGAAGCTGCGCCGATTTGGGCTTGGCCTGTAGGGCAGCCAGCGTCGCCATGCGGCGCGAGGTTACGGGAAGCGAGGGTGATGCGCGGTCATAGGGAAGGCAATCCCACGCCGGAAATTCCAGCACCTCCAGCTCGGGCGCGAAATATTGCGCGGCCTCGGCCACCGCGCGCATTTCCGTTTCTTCCGGCGCGATGTAGACCGCGCGGCCCTTCGCAGCGCGCGCCAGATCGGCCAGCAGCCACGGCAGAAAGCCGACTGGAACCGAACTGAGCGTGAGCGGGCGCTTAGCCTGCGTTATCCTGGAAAGATCGGGCATCAGACTGTTCGAAAAACTCCGTTCGCCCCGAGCTTGTCGAAGGGCCGGTCTTCTTAGGGGGCGTTGCGGATAGGGGCAGTGCTTCGACAGGCTCAGCACAAACGGTGGAAGAGAAGGTAACGGACCGATCAGCGCGGGATGTCGATGAAGTCGAGCTTCCGGAACTTGTCCATCAGCGGGCCATCGAACGCGCTGGGCACGGCCTGCGTTCCGATGCCCCAGGCCATGATATCGACATCCTGTTCTTCCAGCAGCCGTTCGAACCACTCGAAGTCGGCTTCGGAGAAGCTTTCATGATGGCGATCGAAAAAGCCGCCGATCATATAATCAGCCTCGCGCGTGCCGCGGTGCCAGGCGCGGAATTTCGTGCGGCGGACGCGGGCGTCGCGGTCGAGAGGCATGGCTTGGTTTCCTGCTGGCGGATGAGACGCGGACCGGGTCTACTCAGCCCGGACATGTTCGGTTAGGAGGCCAGATAATCATGCGGCCCGATATTCTCAATCCACTGTTCGCCGAATTGACCAGCCTGAAGGGCATCGGTGCCGCGCTGGCAAAGCCGCTCGCGCGCCTGAAGCTGGAGCGGGTGAAGGACCTGCTGTTTCATTTTCCAAGCTATTTCGTGCATCGGCGCGCGATCGAAGGATTGGACGACGCGCAGATCGGCGAGACCGTCATCGTCACCATCGACGTGCTCGACCACCGCAGCGGTGGCAGCGCGCGCAGCCCCTTGCGCATTCACGCGGCGGACACGCGCGGGGACGTCATCAGCCTGGTCTTTTTCGGTCGCAATTCGGGTTGGGCGAAAAAACAGCTTCCGGTCGGCGAGACGCGGCGGATCACCGGCAAGCTGGAAGCCTATGGCCAGGAACGCCAGATCATTCATCCGGAGGTTCTGGAAGAGGGTGGGGCGGTGCCGCTGGTGGAGCCGGTCTATCCGCTGGCCGATGGCATATCGAACCGGCGCATGGGCGATCTGGTGGCAAATGCGATGCAGCGCGCCCCCCAGGTGCCCGAATGGATTGAGCCCAGCCTGAAAGCAAAGTTCGATTGGCCGGACTGGCGCCTTGCGCTGACAGCCGCTCATGGCCCGGATGGCGAGGCTGGCAGACAGCGGCTCGCCTATGACGAGCTGTTTGCCAATCAGCTGGCCTATCTGTTGGTCCGTGCAGCCAGCGACCGGCGGAAGACCTATCCCATCCGGGGCGACGGGCGCCTGGTCGATGCGCTGAAAATGCCGTTTGCGTTGACCGGTGCGCAGGCGCGCTCGGTGCGGGAGATCGAGGGCGATCTGGCGCAGGAACGCCCGATGCTGCGGCTGCTGCAGGGAGATGTCGGCTCGGGCAAGACGGCGGTGGCGCTGATCGCGATGCTCCGCGCGGTTGAGGCGGGGCGACAGGCCGCGCTGCTCGCGCCGACGGAAATTCTTGCGCGTCAGCATCTGGAAAGCCTGCGGGAGCTGGCAGGATCGCTGCCGGTACAGATCGAAATTCTGACCGGTCGCGATAAAGGGCGCGTGCGCGAATCCACTCTGATGGCGCTTGCCGACGGATCGATCGATATCCTGGTCGGCACGCATGCAATCTTTCAGGAGGCGGTGCGCTACAAGGCGCTCGGCCTCATCGTGATCGACGAGCAGCACCGCTTCGGCGTGTCGCAGCGATTACTGCTGGCGCAGAAGGCCGAGCGGCCGCCGCATTTGCTGGCGATGACGGCTACGCCGATTCCCCGCACCCTCACGCTCGCGCTTTATGGTGAGATGGAGGTGTCGCTGCTCGACGAACTGCCGCCGGGGCGGACTCCCGTTGAGACGGTGGTGGTTTCGGACGAGCGCCTGCCGCAGGTGGTGGACGGTATCGGTCGTCATATCCAAAGCGGCGGTCAGGCCTATTGGGTCTGCCCGCTGGTCGAGGAGAGCGATGCAAGCGATCTCGCAGCGGCCGAGGAGCGGGCGGCTATGCTGCGGCTGCGCTTCGGCGATAAGGTCGGCCTAGTCCATGGGCGCATGAAAGGCCCGGAAAAAGACGCGGTGATGGAGCGCTTCGCCAGCGGCGTGCTCTCGCTGCTGGTGGCGACCACGGTGATCGAGGTGGGGGTTAACGTGCCCAACGCGTCGCTGATGATCGTTGAGGCCGCGGACCGCTTCGGCCTGGCGCAGCTCCATCAGCTACGCGGACGGGTCGGGAGGGGGAGCGCCAAATCCACCTGCCTGCTGCTGCGCACCGGGCAACTCAGCGAGACATCGCGCGCGCGGCTGGCACTGATGCGTGAGACCAATGACGGCTTTCGTATCGCGGAAGAGGATCTGAAGCTGCGCGGCGCAGGAGAACTGATGGGCACGCGCCAGTCCGGCGAGGAAGGCTTTTCCGTAGCGAGCGAGGAGCAGGTGCGCGAATTGATCGGCTACGCCCGCGATGATGCGCGCATGCTGATCGAACGCGACGGCGGACTGGAAGGCGCGCGGGGAGAAGCGGCGCGAATTGCTCTCTATCTGTTCGAGCGGGACAGCGCAGTCAGGACCCTGCGCTCAGGTTGATGATGGCCAGATGAACGCCTCAGCGGGGGTTCTGAAGGTCGTCCAGCATCGCGATGAAATCCGGCATGCGGATAATGCGCTCCAGCTGAAAACCCGCGCGCGTATCGACCGCCCAGACGCAATGCGCTTCGATGCGTCCAATGACCGGAAGCCGTACCGAAACCCTGTCGCCCCGGCTCAAATCCTCGGCATCGTCGATCATGAACCCGTTGGCCGAGATATTGCAGATATGCGAGAAATGCTCGCGCCCCGCGGTCCTCTCCATAATCGTCTTGAAATCCGCACGGTGGCGCGCGGCCTGTCGGAGATCGAAATTGTCGAGGGCGGCATTCGGCATGGATGGTGTCTTTCAGTCGAGGCGCTCATCGGAGCTTCGACTGTGTAACGGCCTGGTAAAGCCGCGTTTAAGCGTTTTAGCGAACAGAGTCTTACCGCCGCCGCCGTGCCGCCGCCGTCAGCCTTTCGTCACGAGTCCGTGCTTTTTCTTCCCCGCCGACAGCCGCCGAGGCTCATCACCAGGCTCGATCATGAGGTTCACATCATCGACCGGTTCGCCATCCAGTCGCGCGCCGCCGCCGTCGATCAGCCGCCGGGCTTCCTTCTTCGAGGCAACGAGACCGAGCTCCAGATAAGCGTGCAGAATGCTGATCGGATCGGTGATCGCGATGGTGGGGAGGTCTTCGCCAGCGCCGCCGCCTTCGAACGTCGCCTGCGCGGTGGCCGCCGCCGCCTCGGCAGCGTCTTGTCCATGTGCCATGGCGGTGGCCGCGTCGGCCAGGCGCTTCTTGGCCTCGTTCAGCTCTGCGCCCTCCAGCGCTTCCAGACGCGCAATCTCGTCCAGCGGAAGGTCCGTGAACAAACGCAGGAAGCGGCCGATATCGGCATCCTGCGTGTTGCGCCAGAACTGCCAGTAATCATAAGGGCTCAGCATGTCGGAGCGTAGCCAGACGGCGCCGCTCGCCGTCTTGCCCATCTTGCGGCCATCTGCGGTGGTGATGAGCGGCGTCGTCAGCCCGAACAGCTGCGTCCCATCGATCCGGCGCGTCAGCTCCATGCCGTTGACGATATTGCCCCACTGGTCCGATCCGCCCATTTGCAGGCGGCAGCCATGGCGGCGCGACAGCTCAAGGAAATCAAAGGCCTGGAGGATCATGTAGTTGAATTCGAGGAAGGTGAGCGGCTGTTCCCGGTCTAGCCGAAGCTTTACGCTATCGAAGGTGAGCATGCGGTTGACGGTGAAGTGCGGTCCGACATCGCGCAGCAATTCGATATAGCCGAGCTGACCCAGCCAATCGTCATTGTTGATCATCACGGCATCGGTGGGGCCGTCACCGAAAGTGAGGAAGCGTTCGAAAATCTGGCGGATCGAGGCGATGTTGGTCGAAATCTGATCATCCGAGAGCATTTGCCTGCTCTCGTCCTTGCCGGAGGGGTCGCCCACCTTGGTGGTCCCGCCGCCCATGATCACGATGGGCTTGTGTCCGGCTTGTTGAAGCTGGCGCAGCATCATGATGGAGACCAAGTGGCCGACATGGAGCGACGGACCGGTCGCATCGAAGCCGATATAGCCCGGCACAATCTCCTTGCTCGCCAGCGCGTCGAGCCCTTCGGCATCGGTCAGCTGGTGGATGTAGCCGCGCTCATCAAGCGTGCGAAGAAGATCGGACGAATAGTTCATGGGCGAACGGTTACATCGGCGGCGCGGTGGGGCCAAGAGGGATCGGGCCACGCTAAGGCAGGAAAAATCTTTGCATGGCGCGCTCACCGAACGGCTTCGACAGCCGGACGGGAAAGCTCTATGACGTGAGGATGACCCAATCCTTCACTCCGTCTGAGCCTCACGAGACCCTGGCGTTGTCGCCCCATCCCAATGGGCCTGTTCCGAACGACATCAGCCTGGACGTCGCGATCGAGCGCACAACCAGCGGCCTTAAGCTGCGCTATCATCTCGAGATCGCCGAGGAGCGGCTGGCGCTGCCGGACCCGGCCGAGGCGGCGCGCGCGGATGATCTCTGGCAGACCACCTGTTTCGAACTGTTCCTGCGCCGTCCGGGCGAGAGCGCCTATGAGGAGTTCAATTTCTCGCCGTCTTATCGCTGGGCGGCCTATCGCTTCATGGATGTGCGCGAGGCGATGACGCCGCTGGAATTACCGGCACCGCCCGTGATCGGCCTTGATGCTTCGGCGAGCCATTTTGCACTGGAGGCGGAACTGGTGCTTCCCTTTGAATGGCGGGTCAAGGCGCTCGAAGCGGCGGTTTCGGCGGTAATCGAGACGGTGGACGGCGATAAAAGCTACTGGGCGCTCGCCCATCCCGGGGCGCAGCCGGATTTCCATGATCCGGGCAGTTTCGTGCTCAAGCTGCCGGCCTGAGTCGCCGCCCTTGCAATCACTGGTCTGCGGCGGATCGCCGGAGCGATGGAGTATATTGGTTTGAGCGAGATCAAATTCGGCGTCGACCGCCTTCTGAGTGAACCCGAACTGCGCGCGCCGCTGAAAGGCAAACGCGTGGCGCTGGTGGCGCATCCGGCATCCGTGACCACGGACCTGACGCATTCGCTGGACGCGCTGGCGGGGTGTGAGGACATCAATCTGACCGCTGCCTTCGGCCCGCAACATGGGCTGAAGGGCGATAAGCAGGACAATATGGTCGAGACGCCGGACGAGACCGACCGCGTCCACGGCATCCCGGTATTCAGCCTCTACGGCGACGTTCGCCGCCCGACCGGCCAGTCAATGAGCACCTTCGATGTGGTCCTGATCGATCTTCAGGATCTCGGCTGCCGCATCTACACTTTCGTCACGACGCTGCTCTACATGATCGAAGCCTGCGCCGAGCATGGCAAGGAAATCTGGGTGCTGGACCGGCCCAATCCGGCGGGTCGCCCGGTCGAGGGGTTGACGCTGCGTCCCGGCTACGAAAGTTTCGTCGGCGCCGCGCCCATGCCGATGCGTCACGGATTGACGCTGGGTGAAATGGGGCGCTGGTTCATCGATCATTTCGGGATCGAGGTGGATTATCGCGTCGTCGAGATGCAGGGTTGGCAGCCGGATGACGCACCGGGTTTCGGCTGGCCGGAAAGCCGCATCTGGATCAACCCCAGCCCCAATGCGCCGAACCTGTCCATGGCCCGCAGCTACGCTGGAACGGTGATGCTGGAGGGCGCGACGCTGAGCGAGGGCAGGGGGACGACCCGCCCGCTCGAGATCTTCGGCGCACCGGATATCGATGCGCGCGCCGTGATCGATGTGATGCGCACGGCCGCATCGGAATGGCTGGAAGGCTGCGCACTGCGGGAAATCTGGTTCGAGCCGACGTTCCACAAGCATGCCGGACAACTGTGCCACGGGGTTCACATTCACCCGGAAGCGCGCTTCTACGATCATGCCGCGTTCCGGCCCTGGCGCCTCCAGGCCCTCGCCTTCAAGGCGATCCGGCGGCTCTACCCGGACTATCCGCTGTGGCGTGGTATGGACTTCAAATATGAATATACCGAGGGCCATCTCGCCATCGACATCATCAATGGCGGACCCGCTTTGCGCGAATGGGTCGACGACCCACAATCCACGCCGAGCGATCTTGACGCGCTGACACATGGCGATGAGGCGGCATGGTGCGCGGCTAGACACGACTTTCTTGTCTATTGAGGCGCTTAATGGCCGATGATGAATATGTTTATGACGAAGACAGCGGCGAGTGGATGCCGGCGTCTGAGTTCGCCGCGAAACAGGCCGCAAGCGCAGCGGAGGATACTACATCCGTGGAGGTGCGCGATGCCGTCGGCAATCTATTGAACGATGGCGATCAGGTGACGTTGATCAAGGACCTCGACGTCAAGGGTGCGGGCCAGACGCTGAAGCAGGGCACTGTGATTAAAAGCATCCGCCTGACCGGCGATGCACAGGAGATCGACTGCAAATATCCCGGCATCAAGGGCCTCGTCCTGCGTGCGGAGTTCGTTAGGAAACGCTAAGCCGAAGGCGCTATAAGGAAGTTTGTCGGAAGCGGCGGTCTGGGATATCGATCGCTGCGCTGAGACTATTGCCCCTGCTTGCGGCTCAGTTCGCGCATCGCATCGTCAAGACCATCCAGCGTCAACGGATACATGCGGCCGTCCACCAGATCGCGGATCATCTTCACGCTCTGCGAATAGCCCCATTGCCGCTCGGGTACCGGGTTGATCCAGGCGGTGGCGGGATAGGTATTGGTCAGGCGGTGCAGCCAGACGGCGCCGGCTTCCTCATTGAAATGCTCGACGCTGCCGCCTGGATGGCTGATCTCATAGGGACTCATCGACGCATCGCCGACGATGATCACCTTATAGTCATGGCCATATTTGTGCAGGATATCCCAGGTCGGTGTGCGTTCGGTGAAGCGGCGGCGGTTGTCCTTCCATACACCTTCGTAAAGGCAGTTGTGGAAGTAGAAGAACTCCAGATTCTTGAACTCGCTCGTCGCCGCGCTGAACAGCTCTTCGGTGAGCTTCACGAAGGGATCCATCGATCCGCCGACGTCCAGAAACAGCAGCAGCTTCACCGCATTATGCCGTTCGGGCCGCATGTGGATGTCGAGCCAGCCCTGCTTGGCGGTGCCGCGAATGGTCGCGTCGATATCCAGCTCTTCCGCCGCGCCTTCGCGCGCAAACCGACGCAGCCGGCGTAGCGCCACCTTGATGTTGCGGGTGCCCAGCTCCCGCGTGTTGTCGAGATTTTTGAACTCGCGCTTGTCCCAGACCTTCACCGCCTTTTTGTGACGTGACTCTCCGCCGATGCGCACGCCTTCCGGATTGTAGCCCGAGTTTCCATAAGGGCTGGTGCCGCCGGTGCCGATCCACTTGTTGCCGCCCTGGTGGCGCTCCTCCTGCTCCTCCAGGCGCTTCTTGAGCGTCTCCATCAGCTCGTCCCAGTCGCCGATCTTTTCGATCTCCGCCATTTCTTCCGGAGACAGATATTTTTCCGCGACAGCTTTCAACCAATCCAGCGGAATATCCTGCTGCTCGGTCCCATAGTTTGTCTCCAGACCCTTGAATACCTTGGAGAATACCTGATCGAAGCGATCCAGCTTGCCTTCGTCTTTCACCAGGGTGGCGCGTGCAAGATAATAGAACTCCTCGGGCCGTCGCTCGATCACCTCGCTCTCCAGCGCCTCAAGCAGCATCAGATGTTCTTTCAACGTCACCCCGATCCCGGCGGTGCGCAGTTCGTCCATGAAGGCGAAGAACATTGTTCGGAATTCCTATTCTGCGTTTACGCGGCGCTAACCATCTGGAGGCTAGCAGTCGTCGGGAGTACAAGGGGAACGTTACCAGTGAAGCATGAGATCATCCAGACCTCCGCTAGCGAAGCGCTTGCGCAGATTCCGGCAAGTTGCGGCGAGGTCACGGTTGGTTGCAGCGATGTCGCCGGTATCGTTCAAACCGTTATTGCATCATCGGAGCGGCTGCGGCGCGAGCATGGAGCGCTGATCGATACGGTCGGTGCGCTTGAGGCAGACCAGCGGCAGGTGGTCGATGCCAGCGACGAGGCACGGTTGCTTTCCGAGCGCGCGCGTGAGCGTCTTGCGGAAGGGGCACAGCTCATTCGCGGGTCACTCGAACATATCGAAGGGCTGTTGGAACTCGTTTCGGCGCTGGGTGATCACGTATCCGGCTTCGCCTCGGCCATGGATCAGGTCAAACGCAGCTCCCAGACGATCGATGAAATTGCGCGCACCACGAACATGTTGGCGCTGAATGCCGCCATCGAAGCGGAAAAAGCCGGTGAGGCAGGACGCACTTTTGCGGTCGTAGCCAGCGAAGTGAAGGAACTGGCCCGCGGAACTCGCGAGGCGACAGACGATATTTCGCACACGATCGAATCGCTCGGCAGCGAAGCAGAGCAGGTGATCGCCAAGATCGAGCGCGGAACGAAGTCGAGCGACACCGTTCAGAAATCGATCGGCCGTATCGAGGGAACGCTGTCGAGCGTTACCGATCTGGTGCTGGAAGTTGATCGGCAGAACGACGATATCGTGCAGGCGACAAGTACCATCAGCAGCCACGTCGAAAAACTTCGCAACGTACTGGGTGCCTTCGACACCGCGGTATCCGACAATAATGACAAGCTGGCGGACGCCTATGAACGCGTCGGACGGCTGGAGATGACTGCGAACGAGATGTTCGATAGCATCGTGAAAGCAGATCTGGCGCCCGAGGACAGTGAGCTTGTGACCCGAGCCTGGGATGTCGCGCAGAAGATCGCGGCGCTTACCGAAGAGGCCCTTGCGAACGGCAAACTGGCACGATCAGACCTGTTCGATACGGATTACAAACCGATCGTAAACAGCAAGCCACAGCGCTACCGGACGGGCTTGTGCGACTGGGCCGATATACACTGGCGGCCCATTCTCGACGATGTGTCAGCCTCGGATCCTAGGATTTTGGCTTGCGCCTGTACCGACCGCAATGGATATTTGCCGACGCATCTCAGCCGACATTCGCGCGCGCCCACGGGTGATCTCACCCATGACACCGAATATTGCCGTAACGGGCGCATCATTATGTATCCGATTGACCGAAAAGCCAAGGCGAGCACCGCGCCCTATATGATGGCGGTTTATCGGCAGGAGGGAGATGGCCGGGAATATCTGGTTGTGCGCAATGTGTACATGCCGCTCATCATCGATGGCACGCGCTGGGGAGACTTCGAAATCGGTTACAAAATCGACGCGCACCATTCTTCGCCCACGCTGATTGCCAGCGGATTGAGGCACGACGCCTGAACCGGTTGCGCTAAATCAGCCGCCTTGACGACGCGCCATGAAGGCGAGCCGTTCGAACAGCATGATGTCCTGTTCGTTTTTCAGCAAAGCGCCGTGGAGCGGGGGGATCGCCTTGGTCGAGTCCTTCGATTGCAGAACGTCGAGCGGCATGTCTTCGGCCAGCAGCAGCTTGAGCCAATCCAGCAGCTCACTGGTCGACGGCTTCTTCTTCAGGCCGGGCACGTCGCGCACCTCGTAAAAGATATCCATTGCTTTGCGCACAAGGATTTTCTGGATGTCGGGGAAGTGCACGTCGATGATCGCCTGCATCGTCTCCCGGTCCGGAAATTTGATATAGTGGAAGAAACAGCGCCGCAGGAACGCATCGGGCAGTTCCTTCTCGTTGTTCGACGTGATGATAACAATGGGCCGCTCGGCCGCCTTCACCGTTTCGCCGGTTTCGTAGACGTGAAATTCCATCCGATCGAGTTCCTGCAGCAGGTCGTTCGGAAATTCGATATCCGCCTTGTCGATCTCATCGATGAGAAGCACCGGCATTTCAGGGGAGGTGAACGCTTCCCACAGCTTGCCGCGCTTGATGTAATTCGAAATATCGTGGACGCGTTCGTCGCCAAGCTGGCCGTCGCGTAGCCGAGCCACGGCATCATATTCATATAGGCCCTGATGCGCTTTGGTGGTGGATTTGATATTCCACTCGATCAGCGGCGCGCCCATGGACTTGGCCACTTCCGCGGCAAGCACAGTCTTGCCTGTCCCCGGCTCTCCCTTGATCAAAAGCGGGCGCCGCAGCGTGGCCGCGGCGTTAACGGCCACCTTCAAATCATCGGTGGCGACATAGTCCTGGGTGCCCTCGAAACGCATATAGTCCGTCCTTGATCGGTATCGTTTGAGGACGGGTTAAGGTGCGCGTTCCTTGCATGCAAGCGGGCTCGGGCAAGAACCTTATTGCGCGCGCAGTCTGGCCCGGGCCGCTAGAAGACGCCAAGCACCGCGCTGAAGCTGAAATAGCTGATCCGCGCCGAACATCATCGCGCGCGAAACGGCCGGTGTGGCGGAAAGGCTTTCGGCCAAATCGCGCACTTCCCTTTCTCTCGGCAGCGCGCACAGCGGCGGATCGATGCCCAGGCGACGAGCGAGCGGATCGAGTATGGCGCGCAGATCCGGCCAGTCGAGCGCGAACGCCAGCGCCGCGCCAACGGCGCAGCCCCGCCTTTCTGAGCGGGAGAGCAACTGGAAGGAACCGCGCAGCTCCACAGCGGCTGCCTCGCTATGATCGTCTTCGGATACGCCCGTCACCGGCCCCGCATCGACGGTAAGCCGGGTGATATAGAGCCGCTCCTTCATGAAGGCGTCGGCTGCATCGTCAAGCCAGGCGCGCTCGTCGCCCGTTGCAGTGCTGGCGGCGTGATCGATAACGCCCGGCCTGCGCCCGTGAAGCAGGCACAGAAAGTGAACGAGGTCTGCCAGTTCGGGTGGCTGCGCGTTCGCGAGCAGCGCTTGATAATGCGCGGCCGAGGCGTGCCCCTCGCTCTGCTTCAGGGCGATAAGCCGGTCACCCGCCCCGATCGGGGCATCGAATTGCTGCTGTGCTGTCACGAGCGGTCCCGTCCCTCCAGACCAACCGGCGGCAAAAAGCTGCCGCCGGGGCCACGGCAAAACTACGCCGCAATGCTAAAGAGGCAGTTACCAACGCGTCTCAGCCAGTGGGCAACTGGTGGATAGCCTGTGGATTACTGGTCCAGGAAGCTGCGCATCTTACGGCTGCGGCTCGGATGCTTGAGCTTGCGCAAAGCTTTCGCCTCAATCTGGCGAATACGTTCTCGGGTCACGCTGAACTGCTGGCCCACTTCCTCCAGCGTATGATCGGTATTCATGCCGATGCCGAAGCGCATACGCAGCACGCGCTCTTCACGCGGGGTGAGGCTGGCAAGGACGCGGGTGACCGTTTCCTTGAGATTCGACTGGATCGCCGCGTCCACCGGAATGATCGCGTTCTTGTCCTCGATGAAATCGCCGAGATGCGAATCCTCCTCGTCGCCGATCGGCGTTTCGAGGCTGATCGGTTCCTTGGCGATTTTCATCACCTTGCGAACCTTTTCCAGCGGCATGGAAAGGCGCTCAGCCATTTCCTCCGGGGTAGGCTCGCGGCCTTGCTCGTGCAGGAACTGGCGGCTGGTGCGCACCAGCTTGTTGATCGTCTCGATCATGTGGACCGGGATACGGATCGTGCGCGCCTGATCGGCGATCGAGCGGGTAATCGCCTGCCGGATCCACCACGTCGCGTAGGTGCTGAATTTATAGCCGCGACGATATTCGAATTTGTCCACCGCCTTCATCAGGCCGATATTGCCTTCCTGGATAAGGTCCAAGAACTGCAGGCCGCGGTTGGTATATTTCTTGGCAATGGAGATCACGAGGCGCAGGTTCGCCTCCACCATTTCCTTCTTGGCGATGCGTGCCTCGCGCTCGCCCTTCTGCACCATATTCACGATGCGGCGGAATTCGCCCAAGGACATGCCGGTGGCCGACGCGATATCGCCGATCTCGGTACGGATACGGTCAACCGCATCGGCTTCGTTATCGACGAATTTCTTCCACTTACGGTCGATACCAGAGACCGTTTCGAGCCAGTTCTCATCCAGCTCATGGCCGACATACTGCTCCAGGAACTGGCCGCGCGGCACCTTGTGGCGCTCGGCAAGGCGCAGCATCTGGCCGCCCAGCGTGGTAAGGCGCCGGTTAAATGCATAAAGCTGGTCGACCAGATATTCGATCTTGGTCGCGTGGAACTGTACCGATTCCACCTCGGCGGTCAGATCTTCGCGCAGCTGGTGGTACTTCTTCTCCTGCGCGGCGCTCAGATCATTACCGACGCCAAGCGCGTTCATGCGCGTTTCCTGCAGCTTGGAGAATTTGCGGAAGAGGTCTTCGATCCGCGCGAAGCGCTCCAGCGCGCCCGGCTTCAGCGTCTCTTCCATTTGCGCTAGGCTGAGGGTGTTGTCCTCTTCGTCCTCTTCATCCTCACGCTTCTTGCGTGCGGAAGCGCCGTCTTCATCCTCGTCGTCGCCTTCGTCCGAATTATCTTCCTCGTCCTCTTCATCCTTATAGGACGGTCCGGCAGTCTTCTCACTGATCTCGCCGTCGTCGTCCTCGTCTTCTTCCATATTCTCCGGAGCAGGCTCCTTGGAAAGCATGGCGTCGAGATCGAGAATCTCACGAAGCTGCATCTCGCCTTCATTGAGGGCGGCGGACCATTCGATGATGGCGTGAAAGGTGATGGGCGATTCGCAAAGCCCCAGGATCATCGTGTCCCGGCCAGCCTCGATCCGCTTGGCGATGGCGATCTCGCCTTCGCGGCTCAGCAGTTCGACCGCGCCCATTTCGCGCAGGTACATGCGCACCGGATCGTCCGTCCGCTCGCCCGCGGCGGGCTTTTTGACAGCGGCTTTCTTGTCCGCGCCCTTCTTGTCGGCGGAATCCTTGGCGTCGACGCTTTCGACTTCGTCTTCAGGCTCCTCGGCGGCTTCCTCGTCATTTTCGACGATGTTCACGCCCATCTCGGAGATCGCGGACATCACGTCCTCGATCTGCTCTGAGTTCATCTGGTCCTGCGGCAGCGCGTCGTTCAGCTCATCATAAGTGAGATATCCGCGCTTCTTAGCGCGGCTCAGCAATTTTTTGATTTTCGCGTCGTTGAGGTCGATCAGCGGTGCATCGCCATTATCCGCATCACCGTTCGCTTCGTTCTTCTTCGCCCGAGTTGCCAATGCTCTACTCTCTCAATTTGCAATGAGGGGAGGGGGTTAGCCCTCATCCTGCATAAGGTCGGCGAGCCGACGGTCGAATTCCTCCCGCACGGCGCGCAGTCTCTGTTGTTCTGCGTAACTATCTTCGGTCAGGTTCGTTTCCGCGGCGCGGGTCGCGCGTTCCAGCGCGGCCTCGATCGCGGGGCGTTCCACCATGACGCGAATAGCTTCGCACAAATCCCGCTTTGCCCGTTCGACGACCCCATCAGGAGCCGCGCCGGGTGTGTTTGGCCGATTGAAGGAAAAGATCAGCGGCTCGGCCCCGTTCGGCCCTTGCGCTCTATTATACAATCCAGCTGCGGCTGATATGGGATAATCCCCACGTTGATCAACCCCTTTGGCGTGCCGGGCTGCCGGAACGGACAGCAGCGCGTCCAGGCGCTCGGCCAATTTCGCGTCCGCCGGTTGAAAATCGCCGAGAATTTCGAAATGCGAATGGGCGATGTCGGGATAACGCTCGAGCCCTGCTACCACGGCGCAAGCCATGGCATGGTCGAAGCTGGCCGCGTTGAAGCCTTTCAACGCGGCCGAGGCGGGGCGGGGCGCAGGACGCCACGGACCGCGGCCCGGACGCGCATTGTTACCGCGCTCGTATCGACCTTGCGGACGCTGCTGGCGCGCGAAGAGCGAATCGAGCCGTTCGCGAAAGGCCGCATGATAATGATGGCGAATGTCGTCATCGCGAATGTTTGCCGCATGCCCGTTCAGCCGGGCTTTTAGCGCCGCGCGCTGTTCGGGCGTGGCGAGCGGGGCGGCGGCGCGTTCGTGATTCCATAGGCGCTCGACCAGAGGCTCTGCGCGTTCCAGCAGCTCTGCAAAGGCGCGCGGGCCGGCGCTGCGCACCAGATCGTCCGGGTCCTGTCCAGCGGGAAGCGTCACGAAGGCAAGGCTGTGGCCAGGGCGCAGCAGCGGCATCGCACGCTCGGCGGCCCGCATGGCCGCGCGCTGGCCTGCGCTGTCCCCGTCGAAGCAGAGCACCGGACATTCGGTGTGCTTCCACAGCAGCTCGATCTGCGTTTCGGTAAGCGCGGTGCCGAGCGGGGCGACCACATCGACGAACCCCGCCTGGGCGAGCGCGATCGCGTCCATATAGCCTTCGACCACGATCATCCGCCCGGTCTGGCGCGCGGCAGGCGCGGCCTTGTCCAAATTGTAGAGCGTGCGCCCTTTGTCGAACAGCGGCGTGTCCGGCGAGTTCAGATATTTGGGCGTGCCGTCGCCCAGAATCCGGCCACCGAAGGCGATCACGCGGCCCCGAATGTCGCGGATCGGGATCATCAGCCGACCGCGGAAGCGATCATAGGGCTGCTTGCCCTCCACATCGATCAGCAGACCCGCCTCGATCAGTTGCGGCGTTTCGTATCGCGAGAGTTCGCGCTCCGTACCGCCGCGTTCGTCCGGCGCAAAACCGAAGCCGAAGTTCTTGACGATCTCGCCCGAAAAGCCGCGCTGTTCCAGATAAGCGCGCGCGCCTGCGCCCTCCAGGCCGCCCAGCTTGTCGCGGTAGCGCGTTTGCGCCGCCTCCATCACATCATGCAGGCTGGCACGCTTTTCCGCCTGCCGCGCGGCGCGGGGATCGGGGGCGGGCACGTCCATGCCGGCCTCGTCCGCCAACGCCTTGACGGCTTCCATGAAGTCCAGCCCCTGATGCTGGATCATCCAGTCGATCGCGCTGCCATGCGCGCCGCAACCGAAGCAGTGGTAGAAGCCCTTTTCTTCCACCACCGTGAAGCTGGGCGATTTCTCGTTATGGAACGGGCAGCACGCCTTATATTCGCGCCCCGCGCGCGTGAGTTTGATCGATCGGCCGATCAGCGAGGACAGGCTGATCCGGTCCTTGAGCTGGTCGAGCCATTGCGGGGAAAGGGTCATGCCGACAGTCTAGGCAGCCCCCCGGGATTCGCCAAGGCGGCATTGCCGCCCCGGCGCGAAATCAGGTGCAACCGGTCGCGTCGCCATCCGCTTGCGGGGCGGGGAAGGGGCCGGTCCCGTTCGCCGTAAATCCGTCCGCGTCGAAACCATAGGCCTTGGCCGGGCCCTGCGGCGGCTTCCTGGATTTCCAGAAGAAGGTGACCGGCTCACCCGTGCCCCAGAATTCTCCGGAGGCCACTTCCCATACCAGCTTGCCTTCGTTGCACGAGACGGTGAACGTCCCCTGCGGGCCCAGCGCCGCGCGCGCTTGTTCCAGCGAATAGCCAGCATGGCCGACGAAACCGCCCGCCGGCATGTCGGTCCGGAAGGTCACCGATTTGGCGACCGGCTTGATCGCTTTAGGCGTGCCGATCGCATCGTCATTGGGCTCGTCCACGCCCGGCGTCACGACATGGACATAGGTGTAGATCGTGTCCGCCGGAAGCTTCGCCGGATCGCACACGCTGATATTTTCGGGACAGGCGACATAGCTGCGGATATCGCCGATCGAGGTGCCGTCGGCCATCAGCAGCGAGGCTTCGACTTCAGGCCCGGCGGGTCCTTCGATCTTGCCGCCCAGCTGCTCCCGGCCGAAATCCTCGGCATTGATCACGAAATCCTCGGTCTGCGCCTCGAGCGCGGCTTCCTTTGCCTCGCTCGTTGCGTTGCTTTCGTTATCGACATCGTCGGCGCGGGCGCAGGCGGTGAGCGCCAGCGAAGCGGCAAGGGCGGTAAGGACGATTGGCTTCATGACAGGCTCTCCTTCACGAGCGCGCTGGCCCGGCTCATGTCGAGCTCGGTGCCGTGGCGCGCCTTCAGCTCGGCCATCACGCGGCCCATATCCTTCATGCCCGAAGCGTTAAGATCCGCTTTAATCCCCTCGATCGCCGCGCGCGTTTCGTCTTCGCTCATCTGCGCGGGCAGGAACTGTTCGATCACGGCCAGTTCGCTGCGTTCGGCGGCGGCCAGCTCATCGCGCCCGCCATCTTCGTACATCTGAATCGATTCGCGGCGCTGCTTCGCCATCTTCTGCAGCACGTCGATCACCATCGCATCGTCGTCGCCCGGTTCCTTGCCGCGCAGTTCGATATCGCGGTCCTTTACCTTGGCCAGCATCAGGCGGACCGCGGCCAAGCGCTCCTTGTCCCCGCCTTTCATGGCGGCGATCTGGGCAGCCTTCAGCTCATCGCGAATCATGGGTTCAGCTCCGGAAATGTCGTGAGAAATAAAGTACCGCCATAGCGGCCTTCCCCGATCTTTCCTAGATTGACCGTGCAGCCCTGCCGGTTGTAGCCCATCGCCACTTCGAAAGGCCGCCGAGCGCGGCCCGATCGCACGCGCAAAACAAGGATTTCGCCCCATGTCCGATACCGGCATTCCCGACGCTCCGCCCGGTGCCACGGGGTTGCTGTTATTGCCCAGTGGCCGCGCCGTCTGGGGCAAGGGCTTCGGCGCCGAAGGCATGCGCGTGGGCGAACTGTGCTTCAATACCGCAATGACCGGCTATCAGGAAGTGATGACGGACCCCAGCTATGCCGGGCAGATCATCACCTTTACCTTCCCGCATATCGGCAATGTCGGCGCGAACGACGAGGATGTGGAAGCGGATCACGCCCATGCGCTCGGCTGTCTGGTGCGTGAAGACGTGACCGCGCCCAGCAACTTCCGCCATGCCCAGCGTTTCGACGACTGGATGGCGGGCGAGGGGCTGATCGGCCTGTCCGGCGTCGACACCCGCGCGCTGACCCGCCTTGTCCGCCGCGAAGGCGCGCCGGGCGCGGTGATCGCCTACAGCAAGGAAGGCCTGTTCGACCGCGATCTGCTGATGAAGGCGCTGAACGACTGGACCGGGCTGGAAGGGCAGGACCTGGCGGGCGAGGTGACCGGCGAGGAAACCCATTTGTGGGACAAGGGCGGCACCTGGGAACTGGGTAGCGGTTTTGCTGATAGCCCGCGCGATGGCGCGCCCCATGTCGTGGCGATCGATTATGGCGCCAAGCGCAACATCTTCCGCAACCTCGTGCGCGCAGGCGCCCGCGTCACCGTGGTGTCGGCGCGCGCTTCGCTCGACGATATCATGGCGCTGAAGCCGGACGGCGTGTTCCTCTCCAACGGCCCCGGCGATCCCGCGGCGACGGGCGAATATGCCGTGCCGGTGATCCAGGGGCTGCTGGAGCGCGACATGCCGATCTTCGGCATCTGCCTCGGCCACCAGCTGCTCGGCCTCGCGCTCGGCGCGAAAACCGCCAAGATGTTCCAGGGCCATCGCGGCGCGAACCATCCGGTGAAGCGCCTCGAGGACGGCGTGGTCGAGATCACCAGCATGAACCACGGTTTTGCCGTGGATGGCGACACGCTGCCCGAGGGCGTGAGCCAAACGCATGTCAGCCTGTTCGACGGTACCAATTGCGGGCTGGAGACGAGGGGCGGCCGCGTGTTTGGCGTCCAGTATCACCCGGAAGCCAGCCCCGGCCCACAGGACAGTTTTTATCTGTTCGAGAAGTTCGTGGGAGGGCTAAGGTGAAAGTTCGGTCGTTTGCTGCGACGATAGTCCTAGGGGTAGTGCTCGCGGGTTGTGGATCTTTCGGTAAGCGAATGATGGTGCGCTCTGACTTTAATGACATTAAAAAAAGTTGTGATTCTTTCGAGTTATCTCTGCATCGCGATGATGAGCGAGAGGAGATGGAGCGCGCCGGTCTGACATACTGGACTGTGGTTACAGGGGATCGTCCTGACGAATTGGCAATTTGGGCGCCGAGCACGACGTCATTTGAAGGCGCAATGTGCGCGTCTAGCGAATTGCAGAAGCGCAAACTCATAGCAAACATAGCAATTCCGAACCGCGAGCACCAATAATGCCCAAACGCACTGACATAAACACCGTCCTCGTCATCGGCGCCGGGCCGATCATTATCGGGCAGGCTTGCGAGTTCGACTATTCGGGCACGCAGGCCATCAAGGCGCTGCGCGAGGAGGGCTATCGCATCGTCCTCGTGAACTCGAACCCCGCCACGATCATGACCGATCCGGACATGGCGGATGCCACCTATATCGAGCCGGTGACGCCCGAGATGGTCGCCAAGATCATCGCCAAGGAACGCGCCGAGCGTCCGGACGAGGTGCTCGCCGTACTCCCCACCATGGGCGGCCAAACCGCGCTCAACTGCGCGCTGGCGCTCGACAAGGACGGCACGCTCGAAAAATATGGCGTGGAGCTGATCGGGGCCAAGGCGGACGCGATCGACAAGGCGGAAAACCGCCAGCGCTTCCGCGAGGCGATGGACAAGATCGGCCTGGAAAGCCCGCGCTCGGCCACCGTGCACACGATGGAAGAGGCGCTGGAAGCCGTGGAGCGCACCGGCCTGCCCGCGATCATCCGCCCCAGTTTCACCATGGGCGGCACCGGCGGCGGCATCGCGTATAACCGCGAAGAGTTCGAGGAGATCGTGCGCGGCGGCCTCTATGCCAGCCCGACCAACGAGGTGCTGATCGAGGAATCGGTGCTCGGCTGGAAAGAATATGAGATGGAGGTCGTCCGGGACCGGAACGACAACTGCATCATCATCTGCTCGATCGAGAATGTCGATCCGATGGGCGTCCATACGGGCGATTCCATCACCGTCGCGCCGGCGCTGACGCTGACCGACAAGGAATATCAGATCATGCGCAACGCATCGCTGGCGGTGCTGCGCGAGATCGGCGTGGAAACCGGCGGATCGAACGTGCAGTTCGCGGTCAATCCGAAGGACGGCCGCCTGGTCGTGATCGAGATGAACCCGCGCGTATCGCGCAGCTCTGCGCTCGCCTCCAAGGCCACCGGCTTTCCGATCGCCAAGGTCGCGGCGAAGCTGGCCGTGGGCTATACGCTGGACGAGATCGCCAACGACATCACCGGCGGCGCGATGCCTGCGAGCTTCGAGCCGACGATCGATTATGTCGTCACCAAGATCCCGCGCTTCGCCTTCGAAAAGTTCAAGGGCGCGGAGCCCTATCTCGCCACCTCGATGAAGTCGGTGGGCGAGGTGATGGCGATCGGCCGCAGCTTTGCCGAAAGTATGCAAAAGGCGCTGCGCGGCCTGGAAACCGGGCTCGATGGCTTCAACCGCGTCCGTGACATTCAGGGCATCAGCCGGGAGCGGATCGTGGAGGCGCTGTCCAAGGCAACGCCGCAGCGGATTCTGGTGGTGGCGCAGGCGATGCGCGAGGGCTTCACCGTGGAGGAAATCCACGCGATCACTTTCTATGATCCGTGGTTCCTGCGCCAGATCGAGGCGATCATCAAAGCCGAAGCGGAGATCGAGGAGAACGGCCTGCCGATCGACGCGGCCGGGCTGCGCCGGCTGAAGGCGATGGGCTTTTCCGACAGCCGCCTTGCCAACCTCGCGGTCGATTCGGTCCACGTCGCGCACGGCACGGGGCGCACCGTCGCCCAGTCGCGCGGGCTGATCGGTTCGGTCATCCAGGCAATGGCGGGGGCAACTAACGAGGCGGAAGTCTGCGCGCTGCGGCACAAGCTTGGCGTGCGGCCCGTGTACAAGCGCATCGACAGCTGCGCGGGCGAGTTCGATGCCGCCACGCCTTACATGTACTCGACTTACGAAGCGCCGATCTTCGGTGAACCGGAGGATGAAGCCGAACCGTCCGACCGCGAGAAGGTCGTGATCCTGGGCGGCGGGCCGAACCGGATCGGGCAGGGGATCGAGTTCGACTATTGCTGCTGCCACGCCTGCTTCGCGCTGGAGGAGGCCGGCTACGAGACGATCATGATCAACTGCAATCCGGAAACGGTGAGCACCGATTACGACACGTCCGACCGGCTCTATTTCGAACCGCTGACCGCCGAGGACGTGCTGGAAGTGCTGCATATCGAGCAGACGAAGGGCACGCTGAAGGGTGTCATCGTGCAGTTCGGCGGACAGACGCCGCTCGGCCTTGCGCAGGCGCTGGAGGATGCGGGCATTCCGATCCTGGGCACCGATCCCGACGCGATCGATCTGGCTGAGGACCGGGAGCGGTTTGCGAAGCTGATCCGCAAGCTCGATCTGAAGCAGCCAGAGAACGGCATTGCACGCAGCCTGGAGGAGGCCCTCGCCGGGGCGGAGCGTATTGGATATCCGGTGCTGCTGCGTCCGAGCTATGTGCTTGGTGGCCGCGCGATGGAGATCGTCGACAGCCCCCAACAGCTCGAAAACTATATCGAGACCGCAGTGCAGGTGTCCGGCGACAGCCCCGTCCTGATCGACCAATATTTGCGCGATGCCACCGAGGTGGATGTCGATGCGATCTGCGACGGCGATCAGGTGGTGGTCGCGGGCGTGCTCGAACATATCGAGGAAGCCGGCGTCCATTCGGGCGACAGCGCCTGTTCGCTTCCGCCGCACAGCCTGCCCGCCGGCATCATCACCGAGATCCGCCGTCAGACCGAGGCGCTGGCCTTCGGCCTCAACGTGCGCGGTCTCATGAACGTGCAGTTCGCGGTGAAGGACGGCGAGGTGTACCTCATTGAGGTGAACCCGCGCGCCAGCCGCACCGTGCCCTTCGTCGCCAAGGCGATCGGCGTGCCGGTGGCCAAGATCGCAGCGCGCGTGATGGCGGGCGAAAAGTTGGCCGATCTGCCCGCGATTGATCTCGACATCGGCCATGTTGCGGTGAAGGAGGCGGTGTTCCCCTTTGCGCGCTTCCCCGGCGTCGATCCGGTGCTGAGCCCGGAGATGAAGTCCACCGGCGAAGTGATGGGCATCGACGGTGACTTCGCAACCGCATTCGCCAAGTCGCAAATCGGCGCGGGCATGAAACTGCCGATGGAAGGCACGTTGTTCGTGTCGGTGAAAGACAGCGACAAGCCGGTGATCCTGCCCGCCGTCCGCGACGCGCTTGAGCTGGGCTTCAAGGTGATCGCCACCGGCGGCACCGCGGCTTTCCTGCAAGGGGAGGGGCTTGAGGTGGAGCATGTGAACAAGGTGGCCGAGGGACGGCCCCATATTGTCGACCGTATCAAGGACGGCAGCGTGGATATGATCTTCAACACGACCGAGGGCTGGCAGTCGCTGAAAGACAGCGCCAGCATCCGCGGTTCGGCGCTGCGACAGAACGTCGCAAGCTATACCACGGCAGCAGCGGGCGTCGCCGCGATGGGGGCAATCCGGGCGTTGAAGTCACACCACCTTGAAGTTCGCTCACTTCAGGACTATTATTCGCGGTCGCAGTAACTCCCTTACAATTTAGCGAACTGCGTGCGGATGGCACCGGCCAGCCGCGGGGGATTTGGTTTTAGATTCAGACGTGAAGGATGCCGCCATGGCGACGTTCGATAAGATGCCGATGTTGGCAGAGGGAATGGAAAAGCTTCGTGCGCAGCTGAAGCTGCTGAAGGAGGAGCGTCCTTTGATCGTCGATGCGATCGAGGAGGCGCGCGCGCATGGCGATCTCTCCGAAAACGCAGAATATCATGCCGCCAAGGAACGTCAGGGGCAGGTAGAGGCGTCCATCGCCGATATCGAAGACAAGCTCAGCCGCGCGCAGGTGATCGATCCGTCCGAACTATCCGGTGACAAGGTGGTGTTTGGCGCCACCGTCACCATGCTCGACGAGAATGACAAGCCGATCAAATATCAGATCGTGGGTGAGGCGGAAGCCGATGCCAAGCAGGGCAAGCTGAGCTATTCCAGCCCGCTCGGCCGCGCGCTGATCGGCAAGAAGGTGGACGAGGAAGTTGAGGTAACTGTCCCGTCGGGCGACAAATATTACCTCATCGAGAAGATCGAGTTCATCTGATTTTCATCGCGGCCCGGACGATGGAGCCCGCCCGATGAACATGCCGAAAGGGCCGCTGACCAACATTTTGGTCGGCATCAATGTGCTGATCTTCGTGCTCGTCTGGTTGGGTGGATTCCAGCAGCAAGCGGTGGTCGAGGGCGCGCTGATTCCGGCGCGTCTCACTGGCGCGCTGGGCAGTGCGGGCGCTTATGATTTCTGGTGGCCGGCATGGGTGACATTGCTGACCCACGCCTTTCTGCACATCGATTTCAGCCATTTGCTGTTCAATATGCTGATCCTGTTTTTCTGCGGTCGCTTCGTTGAACTGGCGCTGGGCTGGAAACTGATGGGACTGGTCTATTTGACCGGGGCGATTGCGGGTGGTCTCGCCGAAACGGCCTGGTCTCCGGGCTCGCTCAATCCCGTCCTGGGGGCGAGCGGCGCGATCGCCGCGATTATCGCAGGCTATATGGTGTTATTTGCGCGCAACAGGCCGAAGCCGGTCGGCCCCTTGCCCGCCGAGATCGCGCGCGGCGCGCAACTTTTGCTGCTTTGGATCGGCCTCAATCTGATGATGGCCTTCGCATTCGGCGGCGACGGCATTCAGATTGCCATCGCCGCGCATATTGCGGGTTTTATCGTCGGGCTGGTGCTCTCGCGGCCGCTACTGATCCTGCGTTACCGGAAGGCCTGAACGGATCAGGGTCTGCTGCCTCACGGATTCGCCGGATCGCCGGGCTCCAGCAGCCGGTGCAGATGCACTACGACATAGCGCATCTCCGCATCGTCCACGGTGCGCTGCGCCGCCGAGCGCCAAGCCTCTTCGGCCTCTTCGTAATTGGGGAAAATGCCGACGATATCGAGCTTGTCGGTATCGGCGAATTCCAGCACGCGCGGATCAGAGACCCGGCCGCCGAAGACGAGATGAAGCTTGGCCATGATCGGCATCCGTTCTTTGAAACGTGTTGAAGGCCGCGCCGTTACCAGCGCGGCCTTTCCGATTCAAGACAGCCCTCAAAACATTCCCGAGAGAATGCCATCGGAGTACGTTATTCAGGCACCTTCAGCGTTGGCGACTGCCGATTTATCGGGATGCTTGGCACCTTCGGCCGCTGCCTTGCCGGCTGTCTTCGCGGCACCGCCAGCCTTGTCGACGAGCGATTTGAACTGGTTCTTCACCGCATCGCCGCTCAGGCCGAGTTGATCGATCTGCTGGCTGCCGGATTCCTTGGCAGCTTCGAACGCGCTTTTCGCGCGCATGTTGAGGTCGCGGCCCGTCTTGCCGAGATATTCCTGTTCCTTGCGCGTCCGCGGAAGCAGCGCACCAACCGCAGCGCCGATGGCAAGACCGCCGAAAAGTACGGCCAACGGGTTCTTCTCGATCTGCGCCCCCGACTTGTGGCCGAGCTCACGCGCTTTTACCTTGGTGTTTTCTGCGCCACGCTTCACCGCGTCACGGCTGCTGTCATAGGCGTGACCAGCTTTTTCCTTCGCGGAATTCGCGGCATGCTTCACGCGGCCTTCGCCGTCCTGATTGCTCTGTTCGGTCATAGTCTTTCTCCATCAAAATTTTTGGTAAGCGGCGCGGGTTCGGCGACATGGCGGCGGTGATGCCGCTTCCAGCGCCGCACGGAATGGGCGATCAGTCCGGCAGCCAATGCGGCAAGGCCGCCAAGCAGGATCGGATCACGGTTCTGAACCGCCTCCGCCTTGGCATCTGCAATCAGCCGTTCCACCTGGCTGCGCTTGCGGCGCTTGAACTGGCCAACCAGCGCGCCGGGGGTGATTTCCTGCTTCGCGGTACTGATGCTGCGCTTCAGCTTTCGGCGCACCGCCTTTCGGGCGATGTCGAGTTCGGCGACCCGTTCACGACGTGCGGTCATAGCTCATCCTCTTCATCGCGGCTGCCATGACTTGGTGTTGGGATTGCCAGTTTTCTGGCGCGCTTAAGAGCGATCCATGCCAGCAGTCCGGAGACTGTCAGCGTGACCAACACCACGATCACCGTTGCCCAGATCGGCCCGACCCGCGCCGATAGCACGAGTAGCGTACCGAGAATGAGGGCGGTGAATGCCGAGGCAGCCAGCGCAATTGCCGCGCCGAACAGCAAAGCGGCCTGCTTCGCCAGCGACTTGGAATAGCGCAGCCTGGCACCCCAATAGGCCTTTTCCGCGCCGATCAGCGTTTTGACATCGCCCACCAATCGATCGACATTCTCGTGCAACGTCTCACCGACGGGAGGCGGTATGTCCTCGCGCGTCGGTCCGTCTCGATAATGATCGGCTTCTGCGATATCACTCATTCCCTGGCCCCGCCGTTTCTGCCCGCATCAATCTCAAACGTTGTCGTCGAGATCGAGGCCGGATTTGACGACGCGCGAGGCTGCAAATCCGAGGGCCGCAGCGATGCCGATGGCGATAGCAGGGCTCTTGCGAACGAACGCCTTGGCGTCTTCCAGCAGCTCATCGATATCCTTGGCGTCGAGCTGGGCTGCAATGTCGTCGATCGATTTCGCGGCAGAGCGGGCGAAATCGCCATAGGTCTGGCCGACGTCCTCGTCGAGCTTGCTGGCGCTGGCTTGAATGGCCTTCGAGACGCCGCCCACCTTTTCGACGGCCTTGGATTTGCCGTCGGTTGCTGCGCTGCGTGCAGAAGACAGCGCCTTATCCTTCAAACCAAGGGCCTGTTCTTTGGCAGAACTCTTGACGTCCGACGCGGCTGCTTTGGCCTTCTCGGTTTTGCTTTCGCTGGCCGTGTCGCCGGAAGACGCCGCGGCGCTGGTCGCGGGCGTTGCCGAAGTGGTGCCTGCGGCCTGCTGAACGCGGGCGGTGCGTGCGGAGCTTTCGCTGGTCTCGTTCGCCATGATGTGTTCGGTCCTTTCATTAGGCGGAGGCAACCATCTGGTCTCGGTCACCGTCCGCATGGATGGTTTGTCTCTCGAACGAAGCCTGCTGCAGCTTGTTCCGTTGCCGAACCGAAATCATCTTGGCTCTTGCCTACCGGCGAATACGCGTACGGCTCGCTGACCGTGTGAGACCTGCGATCGAGCGCTAAAATCTTGCCATTGCCCGGCGTGTATGATTCAGTTGCCAGTGATGATGCGCCGCCGCCCGAAGATCCAGTCACTGCTTTATTCGGCGCTTGGCCCTGGCCTAGCGCTGATGGCGCTGCTCGCCATCGCGGCTTATGCCATGCTCGGGCCGACAGGTATCCTCGCCTGGAGCGATTACAAAACCGGGCTGGCCGAACGCGAGATCGAGCTGGCGAAGCTGCAGGAGGAGCGCGACGCCCTGCGCAATCGCGCCAGGCTCCTGGACGGTGACCGCGTCGACCCGGATCTGGCCGGGGAAATGATGCGCAAGGAACTGGGCGTCGCCGCGCCGGACGAAATTATCGTCCCCCTCGACGAGTAATGACAAGATCTGCCGCTCGCATAGCTATGCAGAGCCTCTAATCGCTTGCGGCAACCTGTTGCGCGGCCCGCGCATTCCGCTAGGGAAGGCAAACCACTTCGGGGGCCGCGGAAGGCCCCGACGGGAAAGGATTCAAATGGCGAGAACTCCGCAGAAGAAGCAAACCGCGAGCAAGGCGAAGGCCGCGGAAAAGGACGCCCCGGAGGACCGCCTCCACGGGCATACGCAGATCACCGACGATGCGCCCGGCAAGCCTGAGCTTTACGAGGCGAGCGAAGATGAGATGCTGGAGTTCTATCGCCAGATGCTGCTCATCCGCCGCTTCGAGGAGAAGGCGGGTCAGCTGTACGGCCTCGGCCTGATCGGCGGCTTCTGCCACCTTTATATCGGCCAGGAAGCGGTTGCGGTGGGCTTGCAGTCCGCGCTCGACGGCGATCTCGACAGCGTCATCACAGGCTACCGCGATCATGGCCATATGCTCGCTTACGGCCTTGATCCCAAGGTGATCATGGCCGAACTGACCGGGCGCCAGGCCGGTATCTCGAAGGGCAAGGGCGGCTCGATGCACATGTTCTCGGTGGAGCATCGCTTCTACGGTGGGCACGGCATCGTCGGTGCGCAGGTGCCGCTCGGCACGGGTCTCGCCTTTGCCCACAAATATCGCGGCGACGGCGGCGTTTGCCTCGCCTATTTCGGCGATGGCGCGGCCAACCAGGGCCAGGTGTACGAAGCCTTCAACATGGCCGAGCTGTGGAACCTGCCGATCATCTTCGCGATCGAAAACAACCAATATGCGATGGGTACGAGCGTCAATCGCTCTTCCGCCGAAGACAAGATGTTCCGCCGCGGCCAGTCCTTCCGCATTCCGGGCATCCAGGTCGACGGTATGGACGTGCTGGCGACGCGCGGCGCGTGTGAGTTGGCGCTGGAGCATGTTCGCGGCGGCAACGGCCCCATCATCCTGGAGCTGAAGACCTATCGCTATCGTGGTCACTCCATGTCCGATCCTGCGAAATATCGCAGCCGTGAGGAAGTGCAGGAGATGCGCGAAAAGTCCGATCCGATCGAGCGGCTCAAGGCCAAGCTGATCAAGGATGGCCATAGCGAGGACGATCTCAAGGCGATCGACAAGGAAATCCGTTCGATTGTCAGCGACGCGGCGGACTTCGCCGAAAGCTCGCCCGAGCCCGATCTCGATGAACTTTATACCGACGTGCTGGTGGAATCCTACTGATGGCGATTGAACTGAAAATGCCCGCGCTCTCTCCGACCATGGAGGAGGGCACGCTCGCCAAATGGCTGGTCAAGGAAGGAGACACCGTCTCTTCCGGCGACATCATGGCCGAAGTCGAAACCGACAAGGCGACGATGGAATTCGAGGCCGTGGACGAAGGCACGATTGCCAAGATTCTGGTTGAAGAAGGCACTGACGAGGTGAAGGTCGGTTCCGTCATCGCGCTTCTCGCTGAGGAAGGCGAGGATGTTGAGGAAGTTGCCAGGGGCGGCGGTTCTGCCAAGTCCGGCGGCGAGACCAAGGCCGCTGCCGACAAGGATCAGGCGGCCGATGGCGGCGATGATGAGGATCGCCACGAGCGTCCGGGTAAGAGCGCGACCAAAGATATGGCCGACGCGGGCGAAACCGAGATCCTGAACGATTCGGAAATTCCGGAGGGCACCGAGTTCGAAACGCTCACCCTTCGCGAAGCGCTGCGCGATGCGATGGCCGAGGAAATGCGCGACGACGACCGCGTTTTCGTGATGGGCGAGGAAGTGGCGCAGTATCAGGGCGCCTACAAGGTGACCCAAGGTCTGCTCGACGAGTTTGGCGACAAGCGCGTGATCGATACGCCGATCACCGAATATGGCTTTGCCGGCGTCGGCACGGGCGCGGCAATGGGCGGTCTGCGCCCGATCGTCGAGTTCATGACGTTCAACTTCGCCATGCAGGCGATCGACCATATCGTGAACTCGGCCGCCAAGACCAACTACATGTCCGGCGGCCAGATGCGCTGCCCGGTCGTGTTCCGCGGACCCAATGGCGCGGCGAGCCGTGTGGGTGCCCAGCACTCGCAGAATTACGGGCCCTGGTACGCCAGCGTTCCCGGCTTGATCGTGATTGCTCCCTATGATGCGCAGGATGCGAAAGGCCTGCTGAAGTCCGCCATCCGCAGCACCGATCCGGTGGTGTTCCTGGAGAACGAGCTCCTCTACGGCCGCAGCTTCGAAGTACCCAAGCTCGATGATTTCACCCTGCCGATCGGCAAGGCTCGCATCATGCGCGAAGGCAAGGACGTCTCGATCGTCAGCTATTCGATCGGCGTCGGCCTCGCGCTGGAAGCCGCCGAAACGCTGGCAGGTGAGGGGATCGAGGCGGAGGTGATCGACCTGCGCACGCTGCGTCCTCTCGATAAGGCGGCGGTGCTGAAGAGCCTCAAGAAAACCAACCGCATGGTGGTGGCCGAGGAAGGATGGCCGACCTGCTCGATCGCCTCGGAAATCGCCGCGATCTGCATGGAGGAGGGTTTCGACGATCTCGACGCGCCGGTTATGCGCGTGACGAACGAAGACGTGCCGATGCCCTATGCGGCGAACCTGGAAGAAGCGACGCTGATCGATGCCGAGCGGATCGTCGCCGCCGTGAAGAAGGTGTGTTACCGCGACTGATGGCGTTACGGGCGGCGGGATCCACTCCCGCCGCCGTTACGATGCAAGCGGCTCAGCCAGCGGTGTATTTCGTACAATATAGTTCTTTAAGTGGAGCGTCGTCGATCAGTCCGACGGTGAGATTGCGGTTGTCACGAATATTGTGAGCCGCTTGCTGGTTCAGGATCTTGTCCTTTACGAACAAGTCGCCGAAAAGGCCTTTGTACTTATAGTTTAGCTCCACGAACATCACAGCAGTGCCGCTAAGTGCGGTCACCTCCTGGCCAGCCCGACCCATGCCGGGAAAACTCGTGCCGATTGATCCGGTCCCTTCATCCCCATAGTCAGACTTGACTTTCATTGTTCCAAGACAGCGCTGCCAGTGGATCCACTGGCCGCCCGTCGGATTGCGCTCAAGACTTGTGAGGATCACGCGGCCATTGCTGAGCAGATCGAATGTCTGTCCCTGCAGCTTCAAACCATTGAAGACGGTGATGATATCGCTTTCCTTGATCGCCACCGAAGTCACGTTGTTCTGGGTTTGCCCCAAACGAGACGCATTGTCCGCTAAAGTAAGCGCGGCCTGGCTCATCTGCATATTCACCACAGCGAGATAGGCTAATTCCGTGCCATACATTCCCAGTCCGACAAAGATCGGCAGGCTCAGCGCGAACTCGGTCAGTGCCAGACCGCTCTGGTTCCGACGCAAGCGGCGGATAAGCCCGCCTATTCCTGTGGATGGGCGATGGCGTATCAATCTGCGCGGCGTCATAAGCATGTCCTCGTGACGGACGCCGCCTTGGTCTGCGAATCATAAGGCTGATTTCGAAAGACGGTGGTGGACGATATGGTAACGCGCTTCGATCCGCCGACTAATTTCCAGAGTGGAAATAGCTGATCGTACGTGACGTTGACATTGTACTGCACAACATCACGCGCACCGCCAACGCCGCTTTTGCCGACATCCTTGTCCCACAAAGAGTTGCCGTTTTCGTCTTCGTAGCTTTCATTATTATCGCAAACGCTATTGCCGTTGGAGTCCGCGAAAGCTTCGGCTCGCGCCACATCATTATAACTGAAATAGCTTTTCCGATTGAACGTGATGTCCGCCTCGGGCGCAAGACTCTGGACCTGTTTTCGGACGGTATTGTCGATAGAAGCAATTGAGCTTGGGCCGCCTTCCAACGCGCTCGCCCGCGCAGCCGCCTGTACCGCGCCGGACAGCGTGGCGCGCAGATAGACCTGATATCCGATATCGAACGTGCCAATTAGCATTAAGAGAAAGGTGGGCAGGATGACGGCGAACTCGATCACCGTCACGCCCCGCTCGTCGCTCCGGATGAGGTTCAGCAAGCGCCTCACTTGATGATCCTCAGATCGCCGATCGATTGGGCAATCTTCAAGAAGTTATCATTAAGCTGTTGAGAATTTAGCGAGACGAAGGAGCTGTTCGCGCTCGCGCAATTGCGTAGATCGTCGGTCAAGGCAGTCGAAAAGGCGATGACCCAGACGCGAACGCCTTTCGACTTTATAGATTCGCAAATGGCCTTGAACCGCTGGGTGTGCCGCTGGGTCTGATCGCTGAAACCATCGGAAGTCACCCGCTTGTCGTGAACCTCGACGCCATAGGCGCTATAGAGATCGACGCCCGGCTGCATGATGCCGTCGGTCATGAAAATGAGGTGGCGTCCGACGTAAAGACCATTTGCGGGTGAAGCGTTCACGGTTGCGCTGAACGGACCCGTCGATGAACTGAAACGTCCGCCCCACAGCATACCTATGTCGTGATACGTACCGCCGCTCGCAACGAGCCCATCGGCATAGGAAGCAAATTCGGTTTCCGTCATCGACTTCAGGAGTTGAGCGGGCTTCGGGCAGCTGGCGAAAGATTTAAGCCCTTCTGAACTCGTATCCGCTGAATTGTAGTAGACATTCCCATAGGATGTGTAGGTGCGAAAATAGGTCAGTTCCGGGACATAGGGGCGCCAGCCATCTTCCGAACTGCTGGGCACACCATCGATGTCGAGATCCTTCATGCCGCTCGGGCTGATGGCACCGTTCTTATACTCCACGTCACCGCTGTTGATCGTGTCGCGCTCTTCGATGCAGCCAGCCCAAACAAGGCTTTGATCGGCGCCATTATCTCCGGTTCGCGTGACGAAAGTCTGGCCGTTGAGGTAATTTTTCAGGTTCTGGTTTTCTACGCCATCGAATTTGCGCTTCTTGTAGACCCAGCCGGTGAATACCTGTTTGGTCGGATAAACCGGGTCCTCGTAAGTCACGGTGCCGTAATGTCGTACGCGGTAACCCGTTGCGCGCTTGATCGAGCAGGTACCGTAAAGAAAGCCAGAATAGGAATATGTATATACATATTCTTGCTTTTGCGGCTGATTGGTCAGGGCGTTGGTCTTGCGCCTACCGTCAGACAGGTATTCTACCGTATTCGTTGACGTTGTCCCTCCATCGTTCGTCCACGAACCGGAATTCGGCACGTTGGATGAGCAGGTCGAAGAACTGAGCGACGTGAAAGTCGAGACCGTCGTGTACGGTCCGGTCGAATAGGTATCGTAATAATCGACATTCTGCGTCTGCGGATTGGTGTAACCCACCGGCGGCTTACTGGTGTCAGTTTCGTTTCTCCACTGCGCCTCGCGACTTTGGTAGCTGTGTGTGTAGTCCATCCAGTCTGGGTTGGTCGCGTAAACGATTTTGCCCACATTGACGGTCTGCGCATAAGGAACGAAAGAGTAGCGCGCACGCGCGGTCGTACCGTTCGAAGCCGTTTTAATGGTGGCGTAGAATTGCTTCATTGCTGCGCGAAGCGCCGCAATTTTGGTGGTGGTTCCGCCCAACCCGTCGGAGATGGGATCGTCCATCGAGCCGGTGGTATCGAGCACCATCGTGACATCCACATTGGTGACATCAAGGGCTGAGGTGCATGTCACACTCAGATCAGTGTGGGCCATTCCGAAGATAAACATGACGAGATTGGGCACGCGAACGCTTGCCACCCCGTCCACCGTGGTGCCGTTGTTCGCGGAACTTGACGTGAAGCTGAGCTGCGTGCCCTCTTGATAGCCTGCGGGGAAGTTGGCGTTGAAGAAGCGCGCCGCCTGCGCTTTCGCAGCATCCCCGTAGCTACCGTTGCCTACAGCTTTGCGCCCTGCGAGCACTCCAGCGTCGCAGGCCTGTTGTAACCTTGTTTTGACCATGTAGTCGCGGCTCATGTCGACGGCTCCGCCGACCATCGCAAGGAGTGGGACCAGTCCGGCAGCGACCATCGCGAGGGTGTTGCCACCCTCATCGCGTAACAGCCGCGTGAATGCGGTGCTGACCAGCCTCGCCCGTTTGTTTCGCATCGCGAATACAGTCCTCGATTGCTTGAACCCGAAAGAGTTCAGCGAGCGCCATAGGGCGGTAATGGTGCAGAAGCGTTCAACGCGCATGGTTAACAGGGCTTAAGGATCGCGCTTAACCAGGCATTTTCATGGAGCTTTGATTGCTTTAGGCACTGGCCTGTACTTATGACCCCGCCCGATGACGCCAAACCCTGGGAAGCGCTCGCGCTGACCGCTGCCCTGCCGCAGGATAGGGAACTGCTCGATCTGTTGCTCGAGCTGGACCGGAGGCTCGCGCGCATCGTCGATACCAGCAGCGAGGCCATGCTCGGCCAAATCCGGCTCGCCTGGTGGCGCGATGTGCTACAATCGAATGATCCGCCCAAGGGCGAGCCTTTGATTGCCCGGATCCAGCAAGCGGAGGCGCGGATTGCCTGGGCGATCAAACCGGCGATGCAGCGCATGGTCGATGGCTGGGAAGCGCGGTTGCTCACGCCCGAAGAGCCGGATGCGTTCGCGCGTGAGCGAGGTGAGGGGCTGTTTACCGGTTTTGCCGGGCCAGATGCGCCCGATGGCTTGGAGGCGGCAGGCCGGGTCTGGTCACTTGCCGAGGTGGGTCAGACGAGCGCCGATTTCGATATGGCCGAGACGCGCTCATGGCCCCGCCGGCTTCGCCCGCTGTCGCTTCTTCTGCTCGCCGCACAATCGGAAGGTCGGTTCGCAGGGCTGCGGCTCAGCTGGCACGGGTTGACGGGACGTTAAAGCCCGCCATGATCGTTTCCGGGGGGAGCCATCATGAGCCGTTTCATTGCGGGCATTCTGGGAACATTGCTGCTGCTCGGCGCAGGTCTGCTTTGGTGGCAGGGCCGCGCTCAGGACGAAAAGCCGGTAACCGGCCCGCCCCCGCCGCTCGAAGCCGTGTCGACCGGCCTGCCCGATGCCGGCGATATCGGCGACGCGCGCGGTCCTGCGCCGCCCGTTCCCCCGGAAGCGCCCAAGCTGTCACGGGAAGAGGTGCGTTTCAACCGCTACGACCGGGATCGGGATGAGCTCATCAGCCGGAACGAGTTGATGGGAAGTCGCACCGCCGCCTTCCGCAAGCTCGATACCGACGGCAACAACCTGCTGACGTTCGAGGAATGGGCGGTTGCCACTGGTGAACGATTCAAAGGTGCGGACGCAGACCGCAATGGCCTCCTGACGCGCCAGGAGTTCGCCACCACGGCGCCCAAGCGCAAAGCCAAAGTAAGGTGTCGCTGCTAGGTCAGGCCGCCACGACGGGACGCATCCATTCGGCCATGTCGCGCTTCGCACGCTCGGTATAGAACAGCTTGCGCTCATTCTTCTTCACCTTGCCTTCGGGCATGGGGAAGAGGCCAAAATTGACGTTCATCGGCTGATAGTCCTTGCGCTCGGCATCGCCGGTAATGTGGCCGAGCAGCGCGCCCAGCGCCGTGGTCGCCGGGGGCGGGGTGAAGCTGTGGCCGCGGATTTCCGCCGCTGTCATCAGTCCGCAGGCAAGGCCGACCGCGCTGCTTTCGACATAGCCTTCGCAGCCTGTGATCTGCCCCGCGAACCGGATATGCGGCGCGGCCTTCAGTCGCAGCTGATGATCGAGCACCGAGGGGGAGTGGATGAAGGTGTTGCGGTGAAGGCCGCCGAGCCGCGCAAATTCTGCCTTCTCAAGCCCCGGAATGGTGCGGAACAGCTCCACCTGCGCGCCATATTTCAGCTTGGTCTGGAAGCCGACCATGTTCCAGATCGTACCGAGGCGGTTGTCCTGACGCAGCTGCACCACGGCATGGGCCCAGCGTCCGGTGCGCGGATCGGTAAGGCCGACAGGCTTCATCGGCCCGAAGCGCAGCGTTTCCGGCCCGCGCTCGGCCATCACCTCGATCGGCATACAGCCCTCGAAATAGGGCGTGTCCTTTTCCCAGTCGCGAAATTCGGCCTTCTCGCCGTCGATCAAGCCCTGGACGAAGGCGTCATATTGAGCCTTGTCGAGTGGGCAATTGATATAGTCCTTGCCGTCCCCGTCCGGCCCCACCTTGTCCCAGCGGCTCTGATACCATGCGATGTCGAAATCGATGCTCTCATGATAGACGATCGGCGCAATGGCGTCGAAAAAGGCCAGGCTGTCCTGCCCGCTGCGCGCCAGGATATCTTCGGCCAGGCCCGTAGCAGTCAACGGGCCTGTGGCCACGATGGCGAGACCTTCGCTCGGCAGACGGTCGATCCGCTCGCGAACGACTTCAATATTTGTATGCGATTCAAGCGCCTTGGAGACGTGAGCGGAGAAAATATCGCGGTCCACGGCCAAAGCAGAGCCGGCAGGGACTTTCGCCTCTTCGGCCGCGCGCATGATCAACGAGCCGAGGCCCCGCAGCTCATGGTGGAGCAGGCCAACTGCGTTGGCGGTATCGTCGTCCGAGCGGAAGCTGTTCGAGCAGACCAGTTCGGCAAGGCCTTCGGTCTGATGCGCCGGCGTCATGTCGCCGCCTCCGCGCATTTCGGACAAGCGCACCTTGACGCCGGCCTCCGCCAATTGCCACGCCGCTTCCGATCCGGCGAGCCCGCCGCCGATGATGTGCACCTGATGTTCCATGGCCCGCCCTCTAGCAAATAGGGGGGCGATGGGACAATGACCGCTTAGAGGAGACGCGCAAATGTTCGAAGCCCGGTTCGCCGAAGATGGAACGGTGTTGCCGCCGCGGGTGACGCCGCCCGCGAATGACGGCCACAAATATGATCGTGGCCATGCCTTCATCCTGTCGGGCCCGCGTCATGCCACCGGGGCCGCGCGCCTTGCCGCCATGGCCTGCCTGCGCGCGGGCGCCGGACTGGTGACAGTGGTGGGCGAAGCGGCGGCGCTCGACGAACATGCTGCCCACCTGACGGCGATCATGCTGCGCGAAGACGATGGGGAGAACGCGTTCATCGACGACCGTACCGGCGCGCTCGCCTTGGGGCCAGGTCTCGGTGTCGGCGCACAGACGCGGGAGAAGGTGTTGGACTGGCTGGGCCGGGGCTTTCCGATGGTGCTCGATGCCGATGCCCTGACGTCATTTGCGGAAAAGCCGGAGAGCCTGTTCGCGGCCCTGCGCGAGGAAGTAGTGCTGACGCCCCATGCAGGCGAGTTCAGGCGCTTGTTTTCCAATATCGATATGGGAGACCGCGCCGCCGCCGTACGCGGTGCGGCATCGCGCAGCGGCGCGACCGTGCTGTTGAAAGGCGCCGAGACCCATATTGCCACGCCGGGCGGCCGCCATGGTGTCAATCGGCACGCAACGCCTTGGCTCGCGACGGCAGGGGCGGGGGATGTGCTGACGGGGACGATCGCGGGCCTGCTCTCTCAGCATGGCGATGCGTTCGAGGCGGCGGCTATGGCGACATGGCTGCACGGCGATGCCGGGCGACGCGGAGGAGCCGGGCTGATCGCGGACGATTTGCCGAACCTGCTTGCGCAAAGTCTGCAGGCGTTATGCGAGGCTGACGCGTGAAGGATCACGATCTCGCGCACGCACGGCCATGGCTGCTCGCCAGCCTGTTCTTCGGCATCAGCTATGTCTTCGTGGAGCAGACCGCGATGCTGGGCGGTCTGTCCATCCTCTGGAAAGGAGCGGGTGTCGCGCTCCTCCTTCCCTATGCGCTACGCTGGCGCGCGGTGCGCATGCGCGCGCTGATTGGCCTGATGCTGGGCTTCTATGCCGGTGGAGATGTGGTGCTGGAGTTCGATCTGGTGAACGGCGCATTCCTGTTCGTCTGCGGGCATATCGCCGCGATCATCTATTTCTGGCTCAACCGCCGCACCGCGCCGACGCCGAGCCAGCGATTACTGGCCATCGTCATCCCGTTTGCGGCGCTCACCATCGGCTGGTTCCTCGCGCCGACGCTCGGCGATGAAGCGGGGCTCCTCGTCTATGTTGGTTTCGTCTCGCTGATGGCGGGCACCGCCTGGTACAGCCGCTTTCCGCGCTACCGCACCGGCATCGGCGCGCTGCTTTTCCTGGCATCCGACCTGTTTCTGCTCGCCCGCGAAGGCGGCCTGTTGGCGGACGCCATCGCCGCGTGGCTGGTATGGCCGCTTTACTATGTCGGTGTGTTTATGATGACAACCGGCATCGTCCAACGCTCGCGCGCAACCGCGATTGACGGGAAGCAAGAGGCGGCGTTATAACGGCTGTTATGACGAAGCGGGTCAAGATCGTGAAGGTTGGCAATAGTGCGGGGGTCATTCTGCCAAAGGATGTGCTCGCGCGACTGAATCTTGAGGTTGGCGACCAGCTTTCGCTTGGCGAGACGACCGATGGCGTCACGCTGCGGCGTGAGAACGAAGAGTTCGATGCGCAAATGGCTGAAGCGCGGGCAATTATGAAGGACTATCGCAGCGCCCTGCGCGAACTGGCTAAGTGACCGACTGGATCTGGCTGCGCGAAGACGTTGTTCATGCCTTGCATGAGGCGCAGATTGCGGAGCATGGCGGCGGTAGCGGTTTGCGCGACCAAGGCCTGCTAGAAAGCGCCTTGGCTCGTCCGCAAAATATCGCGGCTTATGGCGAACCAAGCGCAGCGGAACTCGCGACAGCCTATCTCTTCGGCCTCGCCAAAAACCATCCCTTTGTAGACGGAAACAAACGTACCGCGGCGGTTTGCGCGCTACTCTTCCTGCGGCTGAACGGCTTCGATTTCACGATCGGCGAGGCCGAACTGGTCGTGCTCGTATTGGGAGTGGCCGCCGGCGAACTGAGCGAGGACGATGTCACCGCCTGGTTCGCCGGGCATATCGACTAGCGCCGCCTCACTCGGCGTCCGGATCTTCCTCTTCCACATTTTCGCTCAGCGTCTCGCGGCTGGTGCCGTCGTCGAGCTGCACAGCCTAGGGATCGCCCTCGGCCAATTCCTCGGCGATCGCGGCTTCCGCTTCGTTTTCCGGGTTCTCGTCTTCGTCGATCCGCGCGGCACCGACGACATGTTCGCCCTTGGCGACGTCGAACAGGCGCACACCGGCCGAGTTGCGGCCGATGACGCGCATATTGTTGAGGCCGAGGCGGATCATCTTGGCCTGATCGGTCACGAGCATCAGCTGCTGCCCGGTGACGACCGGGAAGCTGGCGACGACCGGGCCATTACGGCCGATATTGTCGATGTTGATCAGACCCTTTCCGCCGCGCCCGATCTGGCGATAATCATAGGCGCTGGAAATCTTGCCATAGCCGTTGGCGCACACAGTCATGATGAACTCTTCGGTCTCGTGAAGATGATCCATCCGGTCCGTGGGAAGCGTGCTTTCCGCCTCATTCTCCTTCCACGGCGCGGCGCGCAGATAGGCGTCGCGTTCGTCGGACGTGGTATCGTCGGTGCGCAGCGTCGCCATCGAGACCACTTCGTCGTCATCGGCGAGGTTCATGCCACGCACGCCGGTGGCAGTGCGGCTTTGAAATTCGCGCACATCGGTCGCCGCGAAGCGGATCGCCTTGCCCTGACGGCTGGCGAGGAACACGTCATGCTCTTCGGTCAGCAGGCGCACACCGATCAGACGGTCGTCGCTTTCATCGTCGAAGCGCATCGCGATCTTGCCGTTGGACGGCACATTGGTGAACGCATCCATGCTGTTGCGGCGGACCATGCCGCGTGCCGTCGCGAACACGATGTGGAGGTTGCCCCATTCGCCTTCATCCTCGGGCAGCGGCAGGACGTTGGTAATCACTTCGCCTTCGCTCAGCGGCAGCAGGTTCACCATCGGGCGGCCGCGCGTCTGCGGACCACCTTCCGGCAACTTCCAGACCTTTAGGCGGTAAACTTGACCCTTGTTCGAGAAGAATAGAACGGGCGTATGCGTCGAAGTGACGAACAGCTCCGTCACCGCATCCTCGTCTTTGGTCGCCATGCCAGCGCGGCCTTTGCCGCCGCGCTTTTGCGAGCGGAAGGAGGCGAGGGCGGTGCGCTTGATGTAGCCGCCATGGGTGACGGTCACGACCATCTCCTCGCGCTCCATCAGATCCTCGTCCTCGAGGCCTTCCCAGCTTGGTGCGATCTCGCTGAGGCGCGGGGTGGCGAATTCGTCGCGGATCGCCTCTAGCTCCTCGCGCATGACTTCGTAAAGCTTCCGCCGGTCGGCCAGGATTGCGAGATACTCTTCGATCTTGTCCGCAAGCTGCTGCAATTCATCGCCAATTTCATCGCGCCCCAGCGCGGTGAGCCGATGGAGGCGCAGATCGAGGATGGCCTTCACCTGCCGCTCGGACAGACGATAGGTGTCACCATCCACCTCATGCTCGACGGCTTCGACCAGTGCGATATAGCTGGCAATCTCGGCCACCGGCCATTCGCGGGCGAGAAGGGCAGCGCGTGCGGCGGCGGGACTTGCCGAACCGCGAATGATGCGGACGACCTCATCCAAGTTCGTTACCGCGATCACAAGGCCGAGCAAAAGATGCGCGCGTTCGCGTGCTTTGTTCAGCTCATATTTGGTGCGCCGCGTAATGACTTCTTCGCGGAACTTCACAAACGCTTCGATGATATCGCGAAGGTTCAGAACCTCCGGCCGGCCGCCGCGAATGGCGAGCATATTGGCCGGGAAGCTCGATTGTGCGGGCGTGTGACGCCACAGCTGGTTGAGCACCACTTCCGGCGTCGCATCACGCTTCAGATCGATGACGATGCGAACGCCTTGACGGCTGGATTCGTCGCGGATGTCCGAGACATTCTCGATCCGCCGGTCCTTCGCCGCTTCAGCGATTTTCTCGACCAGACCGTTCTTGCCGACCTGAAAGGGAATCGAGGTGAGCACGATCGAACGCCGGTCGCTCCGGTTTTCCTCCAGCTCGTGCCGGGCGCGCATCATAATCGATCCGCGGCCTTCCATATAGGCTGCGCGTGCGCCGCCCTTGCCCAGGATGATCGGCGCGGTCGGGAAATCGGGGCCGGGAACAATCTCGATCAGCTCCTCGATCTCGATGCCGGGATTGTCGATATAGGCGAGTGCGGCGGCAATGACTTCGCCCAGATTGTGCGGCGGAATATTCGTCGCCATGCCGACCGCGATGCCGCCGGCGCCGTTTACCAGCAGGTTCGGGAAGCGCGCGGGCAAAACCTGCGGCTCTTCCCGGCTGCCGTCATAGTTCGGCGTGAAATCGACCGTATCCTTGTCGAGATCGGCCAGGATTGAGTTCGCCACCTTGGCGAGCCGCGCCTCGGTATAGCGCATGGAGGCCGGCGGATCGGGGTCCATCGATCCGAAATTGCCCTGGCCGTCGACCAGCGGCACGCGCATCGACCAGTCTTGGGTCATCCGGGCCAGCGCATCGTAGATCGCGCTGTCGCCATGCGGGTGATAGTTGCCCATCACGTCGCCGACGATCTTGGCGCTCTTGCGATAGGGCCGCCCGGCGACGAAGCCGCCTTCCTGGCTGGCGTAAAGAATGCGGCGATGCACCGGCTTCAGGCCGTCGCGCACGTCGGGCAGCGCACGGCTGACGATCACCGACATCGCATAATCGAGATAGCTGGTGCGCATCTCGTCGACGATCGAGATGGGAGAAATATCGCGGGGGGGTTGGCCGGGATCGATCACGGCGCCGTCGTCGCTCACAAGCGAGTATCCTGATTGTTTCGGTTGGGCAAAAGCCTAGGGGATCGCGCGAGCGATTGCCAGCCGGGCAGGGGGTTTTTCCGGCTTATCGACAGCTTTTGTTCAAGGCGGGGCGGGGCAGCGCGCGCTCATGACGTCATGGCGTAATCTCCTCGCCGTCCCAGGCGAAGATACGGCCGCTATCACCGGGCCTCAGATCGTCCAGCACATCGAGGAGCTGCACCGCCGCGCGATCGGCGGAGAAAAGTTTGCCTTCCGGCACATTTCCCTGAAACGGCTCGGACAACGCGGTGTCGACCGTGCCGGGATGCAGGCCGACCACGATCGAGCGCTCATTCTTGCGACGCCATTCGATCGCCAGGGTGCGGATCATCTGGTTTAGCGCCGCCTTGGACGCGCGGTAGCCGTACCAACCGCCGAGCCGATTGTCCGAAATGCTGCCGACGCGGGCGGACAGTGCGGCGAAGCGGGTGATGCCGCTATCCTTCATGATCGGCAGGAAATGCTTTGCCACCAGCGCCGGGCCGATGGCGTTCACGGCGAAGGAACGGGCAAGCCAGTCGCCGTCGAGATCGCGCAGCGCCTTTTCCGGACCCCGCTCGCCCTCGTGCAGCAGGCCGGTGGCGAGGATGATAAGCTCCGGTTTCATTGGAGCGCACCGCTCGGCAGCGGCGGCCACGCTCGCTTCGTCGGTAATGTCGATATGCGCATCACCTTCGAAGGAGCGGGCGAGGGCGGTGACGCCATACTCGCCTTCGTCGCGCAGGGTCTCGACCAGCGCTGCCCCGATCCCGCCGGACGCGCCGATGATGATGGCGGACTTGGTCATCGCGGAGAAACCTGTCGAAAAGTGTCCTTCGACAAGCTCAGGACTGCGGGGTTTGGGCAAATAGCTGTTCTAAAGACCGAAGCCCTGAGCCGGTCGAAAGGCACTTCTCTTAACCGCATTTACGCCGCCGCCCGGACGAAGCGCCAGCTATGCTCCTCGCTGCCGTCCTCCACGTACCGGTAGCCGTCGCTGTCGAAGCCCTTCAGCTCTTCCGGCTTTTCCAGCCGATGCTCGCAGATATAACGCGCCATCACTCCGCGTGCCTGCTTGGCGGCGAAGCTGTTGAAACGCAGGCCTTTGGGCCCGTCCTCTCGAAAATCGATCGCGATCACGCGGGCCGCCCGCACCGTGCGCGACCCTTCGACCGCGGCATAATATTCGTTGCTGGCGAGATTGATGATCGTGCCCGATCCTTCGGCGTCAAGATCGTCGGCGAGCAGATCGGCGATGGTCTTGCCCCAGAAATCGGTGAGCTTGTCGTATCGCGGTGCCCAGCGCGTCCCCATCTCCAGCCGATATGGGCGGATCGCGTCGAGCGGGCGCAGGAGGCCGTAGAGACCGGACAGGATGCGCACATGGTCTTGGGCGAAGGCAATCGCCTCCGGCTCCAGGCTTTTCGCCTCGAACCCGTTATAGACGTCTCCCGCAAAGGCGTAGATCGCGGCGCGTTCGGGCTGATCGTCGAAATGGCGATAGCGCCGATAGTTGAGGTCGGCGAGCTTGTCCGAAATCTTCATGATCTCGCCGATCCTGTCCTTGGTCAGATTGGAGGCGGCGGAGACCAATCGCCCGGTCTTGGCTTCGAGCCGCGGCGCGGTTACGTCATGCGGCGGAAGCTCGCTGTCATAATCGAGCGTCTTGGCGGGAGAGAGGAGTGCTAGCATAAGCGGTGTCCTAACGCTTGGACAAGCGCACGCCAAGGCGGTGTCGCTTTCCGCCGCGATCAATCCCGTTCGCGAAACCGAGGCGTTTAAGCAGCGTTCAAACGGCATTCAGACGATTCGCGCGATAAAGGATGCAACAGAGACTTTTGGCCGATATCGGATCAAATCAACGGCTTGAACGGCAGAGTTAAGCCGCAACAGGAAGGAAGACTATGAAACGCATTTCTCACAGGAAGCTCGCCCTGGCGCTGGCTGCCGGTTCGATGATGGCAATGGCCCCCGGCGCCGCGCAGGCCGCGCCGAAGAAAAAAGCGCAGCAGGAGGAACAGCGCGTTCCTGCGCCCACAAAAGCATATGCCGAAGGCTATAATAGCGTCGTAAAGCCGCTGCAGGCGGGTGACTTCGCTGCTGCGAAGACCGCGTTCGATGCAAGCGTCGGCTCGGCTACCGCGCCGAACGATATGTATTGGGCGGGCAATCTCGCCCTTCAGCTTGGCGCAAAACTGAACGATCAGGCGCTCCAGCGCCGCGGCATCAACATGGTGCTCGATAGCGGTCTGGCCAGTCCGGACGAAAAGGGCCGCTATTCCTTCTTCGAAGGCCAGTTTGCCTATCAGGACAAGGATTATGCCCGCGCCGCGCAGATGCTGCAGCAGGCCTATGACGCTGGTTATCGCGACAACAATATCGCCGCGGTCATGGCAGAAGCCTATAATAACGCCGGCGACAATGCGACCGCGCTGAAGTGGCTCAACACGGCGATCGAGAATCAGAAGGCATCCGGTCAGGCGGTCGACCAAAATTGGTACAAGCGTGGTGCCGCCCTGGCGCTGCAGGCCAAGAACAACGCCGCGGCCAGTGATTGGCTCGGCCGGCTCGTTTCCGCCTATCCGACGGCGACCAACTGGCGTGATACGCTGATCGTCTATCGCGATGGCGCGAACCTGACGACGCCGGAGAATCTCGATCTCATGCGTCTGATGCGTCAGGTTGGTGCGCTGAAGAGCGAGCGCGATTATGGCGAATATATCGAAGCGCTCGATCCGCGCCGGTTCCCTGGTGAGGTTGTCGCGGTAATCGATGAGGCCGGCTCCAATGGTCTCAGCAACAGCACCTTCCTGAACGAACAGCGCGGAATCGCGCAGGGAAATATCGCTGCCGACAAGGCGGGGCTCCCGTCTGCCGCCAAGGACGCGCGCACGGCGGCCAACGGCAAGATCGCGGCCTCGACCGCTGACGCTTATATGGGCTATGGCGACTACGCCAAGGCTGCCGATCTCTATTCGGTTGCTCTGGAAAAGGGCGGTGTTGACGCCGACATGATCCATACGCGCCGCGGGATCGCGCTCGCCGAAATGGGTGACAAGGCGGCTGCCCTCGCCGAGTTCGACATGGTGAACGGAGGCAACCGCGCAGCGATTGCCAATTATTGGAAGCTCTATCTGAACAATGGTGTTTCGGCGGAGGCGGCGGCAACCGCCAGCTGACCTCGGAAATACTCGGTAATTCAAGCAAACGGCCCCGCTTTCGGGGCCGTTTCGCTATTCGGCTTCGGCCGGGATCGGAACGCCGGGCATATCCTTCACCGTACGGATGGTCAGCGAGGTCTTTACGCTGGAGACATTGGGTGCGCTCGTCAGCTTGCCGGTAAGCAGTTGCTGGAAGCTTTGCAGATCGTGGCTGACGATCTTCAGGATGAAATCAATCTCACCGTTCAGCATGTGGCACTCGCGCACTTCAGGCAGCGCGCGGACATGCTCTTCGAATGCGCGCAGATCTTCCTCGGCCTGGCTCTTCAGGCTGACCATGGCAAAGACGGTGATCGAATAGCCCAGCTGAGCGGGATCTACATGCGCATGATAGGCCTTGATCACGCCTGCCTTCTCCAGTGCGCGCATGCGGCGCAGGCAGGGCGGGGCGGTTAAGCCGACGCGCTGCGCCAACTCCACATTGGTCATGCGACCGTTCTTCTGAAGCTCGGCAAGAAGCTTCATATCTATGTCGTCAAGATGGATTGTAGCCATTCTCTGTTATCCGAGACCCCCAAAACACCCGAAGCTTATAATAAAATTATCCGGTAATGCAATTGTCCCATCTCAGGGCGGCTTTCATTCGTTGCTTCCCGAATGGTCCGCGCAGCGCTACCCACTTGGCTCGAAACCAATCCGCAACCATTTTTACGACAGGGGCAACCGCGTTGCGCTACGACGACCGCCTGAAGACAGCGCTGAGCGGCCAGCAAACCGGTCAGGCCGCAGTTCAGTGGCGTCAGCTGATCGATCTACTGGCGCAGAGCCCTTTGGGGCAGGATCAGACGGACGTCGCGATCGGCTTGGCCCGCTTGCGTCACCTGCACGAAGGGACGAGCGAGCCGGTACGCGCGCAAAGCGTCCGCGCCCTTTCGGGTCGCCTTCGCTCCGCCCCCTTGGTGCGCTTTCTCTGTTCGGATAAGCCCGCCGTAGCCGCTGAAGCCGTGCGCTCTGCTCGGCTGACGGATGAGGAATGGGCCGCGATGGTTCCCGGCCTTCCGACGCGCGCGCGCGGATTTCTGCGCCAGCGCGACGATATCGGGCCAGCCACGGCGCGGGCGTTGAGCGCATGGACCCATGCCGATTTCGTCTTGCAGGATGACCGGGCCGAGCGGCGCATCGTCGATCAAAGTGAAGCTGAGGAGCCGGCGGTGGAGCCCGCTGTCCTGCGTGCGGCGCAAGAAGCGACATCCGAAGCCGGTTCGAGCGCCGAGAGCCCATCCCAGATCAGCGCGCTGGTCGATCGCATCCGCCGCTTTCAGGAGCAGCGCGAACGGGCCGAGGCGCCGCAGCTGCCACTGGAGGGCGGCAGCGCCCCGGAGCCTGCCCCATCGGCCGAACGCTTCACCTTCGAAACCGACGCACGGGGCCTGATCCGTGAGGCGGAGGGCGTTCCGATCGGTGCCGTTGCGGGCGTATCGATTGCGCAAGAAGCCTATGAGGACGATCCCGGCCCGGACGCCTTTGCCGCCGCCGCTTTCCGCCAGCGCATGCCGATTTCAGGCGCGCGCATGCGTCTCACCGGTGCGCCGATGGTGGCGGGAGACTGGCGCATTCATGCCGGCCCCATGTTCGATGATCGCGATGGCCGCTTCTTGGGTTTCAAGGGCATGATGCGCCGTCCGCATGCCGCAGACGATGCCACTATCACGGTCCGCGGTACCGAGGATTCGGGCAGCGACCAGATGCGTCAGCTCGTCCACGAGCTGCGCACGCCCTTGAACGCGATTATCGGCTTTGCGGAGATTATCGAACAGCAGCTATTCGGGCCTGTTTCCTCCGCCTATCGCGCACTTGCGACCAGCATTCTGGACGATGCACGGCGGCTGCTTTCCGGTTTCGACGATCTCGATCTGGCCGCGCGGCTGGAGACCGGCAGGCTCGACGAAGACGAAGGCACGACGGAGGCGGGCTGGCTGCTAAACCGCATGGCAGACCGGCTGCGCACGCTTACCGATATGCGCGGCGTATCTTTGCATTTGCGCAAGGCGGAAACCGTGCGCGCCTTTGCGCTGGGTCAGCAGTCGGCCGAACGGATTGCGACGCGGCTGGTGAGCGCGCTGGTGATCGGTTGCGAGCGCGGTGAGCGGATCGATTGCGTTATCCGCACCCGCATCGGGATGGAGCCGGTAAACCTCATTGATATCTCGCGCCCTAAGCGGCTCGCCGGCAAGACAGAGGAAGAGTTACTCAGCACCGAAAGCGGTGCCGACGAGGCGGGTGAACCGCTGCTCGGCCTCGGCTTTTCATTGCGGTTGGTGCGCAATCTCGCGCAGGCGGCGGGCGGCGATTTACGTTTCGAAGAGGACTCGCTGCTACTGAGGCTTCCGGCCGTCAAGGAACGGCTCGGCCGCGAAGGTGCGGGCCGCCTCGACTGACGGAGCAGATCATGGACCGACGCGAACCGCCCAGCGATCCGCGTTGGCCCTTGGGTGACGGTACACCAGTAGAATTTGGGGCCAAGTGGCGGCCGCGCTTCATCGTCACCGTCGATACCGAAGAAGAGTTTGACTGGGACGGTCCCTTCACCCGCGATCAGCACGGTCTGGAGCATGTGCGGGCCATGCCGCGCTTTCAGACATTTTGTGAGAAGGCGGGCGTAAATCCCATTTATCTAGTGGATTATCCCATCGTGAGTGATGGCGCCGCAGCGGAGATGCTATCCGGTTGGTGCCGCGCTGGGGCCGCAGATGTGGGCGTGCAGTTGCATCCTTGGGTCAGCCCACCGTTCGAAGAAACGGTTTCGGTTCGCAACAGCTACGCTTGCAACCTGCCGCCCGAGCTGGAGCGGCAAAAGTTTGGCCTGCTGTATGAAGCGATCCTGCGGAACATCGGTGTCGAATCGAAGATTTACCGCGCCGGTCGTTATGGTGCGGGGGCAGCAAGCCCGGCCATCCTTCAGGAATTCGGCCTGGACTGCGACACGTCGGTGCGCAGCCTCTTCGATTATCGCGGACAGGCCGGCCCCAATTACGCGGCCACGCCTCTTGTGCCTTATTGGCTGTCCAAAGAACACCTCGCCGAATTGCCGGTGACCAGCGTTCTTGCCGGTCATCTCGGTCCCCGCGCCGCCGGTCTGTTCCGTGCAAGCGAGGGCAGGGCGAACATGCGCGCAGCGCTTAGCCGCTTGGGACTGGTCGAGCGTATTGCGCTCACGCCGGAAGGTATTTCCACTGAGAAAGCAATCGAGGCCGTTGATGCGGCCCTGACGCAAAAGCTGCCGCTGCTGGTCTTCTCCTTCCACTCGCCGTCGCTGGCACCGGGCTTTACCCCTTATGTGCGCAGCGAGGCGGAGCTGGAATTGCTCTACGACTGGTGGACACGCCTGTTCGCCCATTGCGCGGCGCGCGGCGTCGATCCTGTCACACTGTCTGATCTGCGCGCCGCCATGCGGGCCGGGCGGACGGGGACGCGCGAGGTGTCTGGTGGGCCCGGAGGGACTCGAACCCCCGACCTAGCCGTTATGAGCGGCCAGCTCTAACCAACTGAGCTACAGGCCCGACCAGAGCGGGCAGTAGCGGACGGAGAGCGGCGCGCGCAAGCGCCATTCGTCAGCCGAGGCGCCGACGGTTGGCTTTCACCTTGCCGCTGAAATGGCGCATCATCTGCCGAGAGCCGGTAACGGGATCGCTGGAGATGCCACCGGTGAGCATTTTCATTTGCAGTTCGCCAAGCGCCTCCAGCTTTTCCTCCACCATGCGCCGTGATTCGCTTTGCGCCAGCGCGCCGCCGCCTGCGAGCCGCATCATCCGCAGGCCCATAACGGTCCAGGCTTCGAAGCCGAGCGCCCAGGCTTCCATGCCCGCCGCCACCATGTTGTCGCTGTCCCGCTTCGTCACATTGTTATCCTTATCGTTCGCACACCAACGGGTGGGGCGAGGTTCGGATACTGCAATGCAAAATATATCAGGTCTTGTCAGCGTAAATCAGGCTTCCCGGCGGAAGCGCGCGCATCACCTCCGGCAGGTCGTGCGCAGAAAAGGCGAAGCAGCCTTGGCTGCGGCCGAGCTTCTTCTGGCTCGCCACGATGCCCGGTTCGGCATACCACGCATTGTGAATCACGATCGCGCGGTCGCGCGCCGTCCGGTTGCTGGCGTCCAGCCCGTCAAGTCGCTCGGCGCGGCCATATTTGCCATCGTAAACTTCCGCCGTTCGATAGGCCCCGCGCGAGGTGGCGTTGGAACCGTCGACATCCGAAAAACGATCGAGATAACCGTCATGATCGGGATCCGATCCGCTGCCGTGAGTAACGCGCAGCGCCGTAGCGGTACGGGAATCGAGATCGACGATGTAAAAGCGTGGCTTGCTGCTATGCGCGGCGTAATCGACGATGCCGATGCGCGCCGTCTGCGACAGCTCGGCGCGATGCCTGTCGAGCGAGGACAGGGCGCGGTCGAGCAGTTTCGGCGGGATACCGCCGATGGAGGCCGGATGGGACGCCGGGGCAGGGCTCATTGCAGCTTTCGCAACAGAGGCTGGCGCAGCACCGGCGGGATGCTCCAGCACCGCGCTACGGCGTAGCGCGGCAGGCGCGATCCGGATCTCGTCGGCAAGCTTCACGCGCGTTTCGCGGTCCGGCGTGTTTGCGGCGCTTGGAAATACCGCGACGCTCAGCGCCAGCCCGCCCATCAGGGCGAGCGTTCCGGCGGAAATTGCGGTCCAGCTGCGAATTGTCATCAGTTCTCCCGGGGGCTGCGAACCCGCGCCTGATACTCCCGTGATCCGGCAGCGCGCAGCCATTATTGGATTGTCAGGCAGCCTGCGTGAAACGACATTAGAGGCCCGCCCGAAGGTTATGCACCCTAGCAATGCCGCCTGAACATGCCGTGAAAGCAGATCAGCGCGGGGTTTGCCCGTCCTTTTGACGCAAATCATTGTGCATCGCGGTGGCGGCAATGGCCCCGTGGCCCATGGCGACACTGATCTGGTCCAGCGCGGCCACGATATCGCCCGCGGCATAAAGTCCGTCGACCTTCAGCCGCTGGTGCCGGTCGGTCGGCACGCAGCCGTCCTCGTCCTGAGCCACTTTCATCGCATCGATCAGCTCACAATTGCCGTTGGAGCCGAGCGCGGGATACAGCGTGTCGTAGCGCTCCTCTCCGCCATCCTCGAAAGTTACGCGCACGCATTCGTCGAACGCGAAGGCCGAAGCGGGGCGTGTTTCGATGGCGACGCCCGCCCGCTCGCAATCGGCACGGTCGCCCTGACCGAGATCGGCCTCGACCAAGGTGAGCAGGGTAACGTCATCGCTATACTGCCGCAGGAATAGCGCTTCGGCCACACCGTGTCCGTCTGCGCCCAGCACGGCGATCCGTTGCCCGTTAGCTTCATAGCCATCGCAGATCGGGCAATAGCGCAGCAGGCCGCGCGCAAGCGCTTCGTCATGATCCGCCTCGGCGATGGGCGGGCGGCGGTTGACGACGCCTGTCGCGATCAGGACGGCGCGCGCCGTAATCGCACCATCGTCGCTGTCCAGCCGAAAGCCGTCACCCAGCGCGGCGATGTCCAGCACACGCCCGGTACGGATTTCGGCGCCATATTTCTCCGCCTGCGCACGCATCCGGGCAAGCAGTTCTTCCCCCGCTATCCCGTCCGGAAACCCGGCATGGTTATGCGAAGTCGGGATCATCGCCGCGCGGCTTTCGCCTGCATCGATCACCACCACCTGCCGCCGGAAACGCGCCAGATAGATTGCCGCCGTCAACCCCGCCGGCCCGCCGCCGACTACCACGCATTCAATCGTTTCGCTCATGCGATGCCGTTTACGCCCGCCCGCGGCCGCCGCCTAGCTATCTTAGCTCTTGTCCACCCAGCCGCGCGAAGCTAGGGCGCTGGGCAGTCGGGGAGTGGCGCAGGCTGGTAGCGCACCTGGTTTGGGACCAGGGGGTCGCAGGTTCGAATCCTGTCTCCCCGACCATTTTCACGCTTATTTCGAGCCTTCGCCGGTGCCGCCGGCGGGCGGGCCCATCAGCTTTTCCATGAAATAGGTGTAGGTGAGGGCATTGGTGCGCGCGGACTGCTTGATATCCGCCCCCGATCCGTGGCCGCCTTCCGTGTTCTCATAGTAATAGAAGGGCAGGCCGTATTCCTCCATGCGCGCGGCGAATTTGCGGGCGTGCTGGGGGCCGGTGCGATCGTCCTTGGTGGTGGTGAAGATGAACGGTTCGGGATAGTCCGCGCCGCGTTCCAGGTTCTGATAGGGCGAAGTTTTCTGCCAGAAGGCCATCGCCTCCGGATCGGTGTTCACATTGCCATATTCGCCCTGCCAGGACGCGCCCGCCGCGATCTTGCTGATGCGGATCATGTCGAGCAGCGGCACCTGGATGGCGACGGCATTCCAAAGGTCCGGCCGCTGGATCATTTCGACGCCCATCAGCAGCCCGCCATTGGAGCCGCCGAAGATGCCAAGATGCTTCGGCGATGTAATTTTGCGGGCGATCAGATCCTCGCCCACTGCTGCGAAATCATCATAAATGATCTGGCGCTTGGTGCCGAGGCCCGCCTCATGCCAGGCCGGGCCGAACTCGCCGCCACCACGGATATTGGCGAGCGCAAAGGCGCCGCCGCGTTCCAGCCATAGCTTGCCGATATTGGACGAATAATAAGGCGTCTGACTGACCTGGAAGCCGCCATAAGCATTCAGTAGCGTCGGGGTGTTGCCATCCAGCGGAATGTCTTTCCGGTGCACCACGAAATAGGGGATCTTCGTGCCGTCGCTGGACGTCGCCTCCAGTTGTTCGACGACCAATCCTTCGGCATCGAACTTTGCGGGAAGCGATTTGACTTCCTCGATTTCACCTGTCTCGGCGTTGGAAAGATACAGTGTGGTCGGTGTCGTAAAACCACTGGCAACCAGAAACGCCTCGTCCGATTTCTCGTCGGTCGAACCGAAACCGAGCGAGAGATTGTCAGGCAGATCGAGCTGCATCGCGTTCCAGCCATCATCGCCGTCAGGGGCGTAGGACCACAGCCGCCCGCGTACATTTTCCAGCGTCGCGATCAGCAGACGATCCTTCGTGGTCGAGACGCCTTCCAGCGCGTCGCGCGGGCCCGGTGCCCAGACGAGGCGGGGAGCGAGATTGGCCGGATCGGCCTTCACATCGGCAAGCGCCAGATCGACCACCGAACCGGCGGCGAAGGTCTTGCCGTCCACCGTCCAGTCCTCGTCCAGGCTCACGATCACATGACCGTCGACCATTCCGGCGATGTTCGCCTTTTCAGGGATGGCAAGCGCCTTTGCGCCGTCATCAGTAAGAACGGAAGTGGTAGAGTGAAAGAAATCGATCGCGCGCACGACCGTAGGCAGTCTGTTGCCCGATCCGTCCTGTACCATGCCGGGGAACACGCCGACATCGTCCTTCTCGCCGCGATAGACCTCCACCGCATCGGCCATGGCCTGTCCGCGCGCGAGGCGCTTGACGATATAGGGATAGCCCGATGTCGTCAGATCATCGCCGCCCCAGTCTGTCGCCACCAACAGGTGGTCCTGATCTTCCCAGGTGACCGCGGATTTGGCGCGCGGCAGATCGAAACCGCCGTCAACGAACCGGCCCGTCTTCAGATCGAACTCGCGCGTGACGGTCGCATCCTCACCGCCGTCGGACAGGCTGATGAGGCACAGACGTTCTTCAGGCTCCAGGCAGTCGGCACCCTTGAACACCCATGATTTGCCCTCCGCCTTGCCCAGCGCATCAATGTCGAGCACGGTTGTCCAGTTCGGATCGGCCGTGCGATAATCGGCAAGGCTCGTCTTGCGCCAGATGCCACGCAGATGTTCCTCGTCCTGCCAGAAATTGTAGATATCGCCGTTCAGGAAGCTCGGCATCGGGATGCGATCCTTTGCCCCTGCCAGCGCCAGCGCCTCGTCATAATTCACCTGATAGCGCGGGTCCGCCTCCAGACGTTTCACCGTCTCGGCATTGTGGGCGTTAACCCAGTCCATCGCGCGGTCCGACCGCACGTCTTCCAGCCAGATATAGGGATCGTCGGGATTGGCGGCTGCAGAGGCCGGAGCGGTGCTGTCTTTGGTTTGGGCCATAAGCGGAGCGCTTAGCAAAGTGGAGGCGAGGAGGGCGAGGGCTGTTCTGCGCATGAATAAGGGCTTTCCGGAAAATCAGGGGTTGCCGGGAGCTTATCGGCTGGCAAACCCTTTGCAAGAGCGGGGCTTTACGCGCGCTGTCTGCAGCTTAAGCTCTTCGACGAAAAACTAACGGCAGGAGACGAACCTATGTGCGAGCGCGACGATCTGAACCGGATGGAATCAGCCAAGCGCCATGACTGGTCGGTCAACCGCCGGCAGTTCGCGGCGCTCGGCAGCATGGCGGCGCTGGCGGCTTGTACTCCTGGCACCAGCGGAATGGCCTCCACTGCCAGCCTTACCGAGGGCATGGTGAGCATTCCCACGGCGGACGGCACGATGGATGCGTTTTTCGTGCGGCCCTCTTCCGGCAAACACCCGGCGATCCTTACGTGGCCGGACATTGCGGGCCTGCGCGATGCGTTCAAGGTGATGGCGCGCCGGCTGGCGGGGCAGGGCTATGCCGTGCTTGTCGCGAACCAATATTATCGTAGCGGGAAGGCGCCGATGTTCAGTGACTTCGCCGATTTCCAGGCCAATGACGGTTTTGCCAAGGCGGGCGAGATGCGCAAGCTGCTGGGGCCGGACGCGATCATGAGCGATGCCAAGGCGGCGATCGGTTGGCTCGATGCGCGCGAAGAGGTCGATACCGCCAAGGGGGTGGGCACAAACGGCTATTGCATGGGCGGTCCGTTCACCGTCTACACCGCCGCCGCGGTGCCGGCCCGCGTGCGCGCCGCCGCCTCGCTCCATGGCGGGGGGCTGGTGAAGCCGGACGATCCGCATAGCCCGCACAAGCTGCTGGACGAAACCAAGGCCGCCTATCTGTTCGCGATCGCCCAGAATGACGATGAGAAGGCACCGGGCGACAAGACCGCGCTTCGCGAAGCTGCGGCGACAGCGAATGTTCCTGCGGAGATCGAGGTCTATCCCGCGGACCATGGCTGGACCGTCATCGACAGCCCGTCCTACGATCAGTCCGCCGCCGAGCGCGCCTGGGGCCGGATGAGCGAGCTTTATCGCACAAACCTCTAGCCGGGCTTCGGTGCCCGATCAGTGGGGACGTTCCGGACTGGGCGTGGCATCCGCATTGGGTCTGCGGCGGCCGGTGCCATTTGGCTGCGCAGCCTGTCCGCCGTAAAGTGCGCCCGCAGCGGCAGCGGCTGCGGCGGTGCTCTCTCGCCGTTCGGCAGCACTGCTCGCGGCATCTTCCTCCACGATACGCGCTGCCTCATCGGCGGCTTCGTTCAAGGACTTTGCTTCCGCGTCGATCTTTGCTTCTCCGCTGAGATCGGGATCGGCAGGCTGCTGCTTGCACGCCATCAGCGCCAGCGGCAAAGCGATCAGAACGGCGCGGCGCACGGCTCAGCCGCCCTCTTGCGCGGCGGCGAGTTCGGGGCCGATCGGGCCGTCATGATTGGCCATGATCTGCAGCACCGTGGTCCAGGCCGCGACGTTCTGCGCCATCTGGGCGGGATCGATCTTGTCGAGCGTGTCATCCGGTGTGTGGTGGAGATCGAAATAGCGCGTGCCGTCCTGCTGCAGATCGATCACCGCGGGCTTCACCGCCTCGATGATCGCGCCGACATCCGCGCCGCCATGGGCATGGGTATCGCCGCGCGCGATGCCGAGCGGGGCGAGCGCCAGCGCCAGCCGATCCTTGAGGTCCGCATCGCCCAGGTTGAAGTCCACGCGCCACACGCGGTCCGCGCCGAAATCGGATTCCATGGCCAGCGCATGCGGTTCATCCTTGTGCGCCTCGCCATAGGCTTTGCCGCCGAACACGCCGACTTCTTCCGCGCCCGCCCAGAGGAGGCGAATGGTCCGGCGCGGCTGCCCCATCTCCATCACGCGCTTGGCCGCGGCGGTGATAATGCCGCAGCCCGCCGCATCATCAAAGGCCGACGGCGCGAGGTCCCAGCTATCGAGATGACAGGCCACCACGATCGGCGGCAGCGTTTCGTCTGCGCCCGGTACTTCGGCGATCACATTGCCGCTTTCCTGCATGCCGAAGTCCTTCGGCGTCAGCACCAGCTTCATGCGGACCGGCTCGCCCAGCGCAATCAGTCGCTCCAGCGTGTCGGCATCGGGATTGCTGATGGCGCCCGCCGGAATGTGCTTCACGCCCTCATCGAACGTGGTGCCGCCGGTGTGCGGATTGCGATGATTGTCGGTGCCGACCGAGCGGATGACAATGGCCGAGGCACCCGCCTTGGACGCGAAATTCGGCCCGCGCCAGCGCGAGGGGCCGGCAAATCCATAGCCCGAGCCGTCCTGCGTCACGCGCATATCGTGCGTCACGAACGCGATCTTGCCGTTCAGGCTACCCTCCGGCGCGGCGAGCAGGCGGGAGAAGCTCGGGAAATAGACCACCTCGCCCTCAATCCCCTTCGGCCCGGTCGAGCCGCTGGTGCCCAACGCAGTGATGTGGAAGTCTTGCGGTGCGGGCGCGATCACCTCCGCCGTCTCCGTGCCGCGCACCCAGACGGGCATCTGGTAGGTTTCAATGTGAACGTCGGCAAAACCCAGATCGGTCAGCTTCTTTACCGCCCATTCGCGGGCCCGCGCCTCGTCCTCGGTCCCCGCCATTCGGTGGCCGACTTCCGTTACCAGCCCTTCGGTTATGTCATAGGCCACCTCGTCGCTCATCGCGTCCGCCTGCATGGGCGAAAGGTTGCGTAGATCCTGCTGCGCCAGCGCGGGCGCGGCGGTGGTGAGAAGGAGGGCGGTGAGCGGGATGAGTTTGATCATGCCGCCCGATCTATCGGCCAAGGGGGCGCTTGCCAAGGACGGTTGAAGCGCGCGGGCCTTGCGACTAGAGGGAGCGGGAAATTCCATACTGCCCGCCTCTTTCCGAAGCCCTGAGCTGGTCGAAGGGCGCCTCTCGTTCGAGAAACGTGCTTCGACAGGCTCAGCACTTACGGAAAACGGGGCGGGCCAACCGAAAGCAAGACGACATGGCCGCCCAGTACAGCTTCGTGATGAAGAACCTCACGAAAACCTTCCCCGGAGCGCCCAAGCCCACGCTCTCCAACCTCAGCCTGCAATTCTATCAGGACGCCAAGATCGGCATCGTCGGGCCGAACGGCACCGGCAAGTCCACGCTGATGAAGATCATGGCCGGCATGGACAAGGAATTTACCGGAGAGGCCTGGCCGGGCGAGGGCATCACCGTCGGCTATCTGGCGCAGGAGCCAGAGCTGGACGAGAGCAAGACGGTGAAGGAAAATGTGATGGACGGCGTGCGTCCCGTCGCGGACCTGGTCGATCGGTTCAACGAGATCAGCACCCTGATGGGTGATCCGCCCGAAGATGCCGATTTCGACGCGCTCATGGAAGAGATGGGCACGCTGCAGGAAAAGATCGACGCGGTCGACGGCTGGACGCTCGACAACCAGCTCGAAATCGCGATGGAGGCCCTCCGCTGCCCGCCCGGCGACAGCTCGGTCGCCAATCTTTCCGGTGGTGAGAAGCGCCGCGTGGCGCTCACCCGCCTGCTCCTCGAAAAGCCCGACATCCTGTTGCTTGACGAGCCGACCAACCATCTCGACGCCGAAAGCGTATCCTGGCTGGAAAAGCACCTGGTGGATTATGCCGGCAACGTCATCCTCGTCACCCACGATCGCTACTTCCTCGACAATGTGGTGAACTGGATCCTCGAGCTCGATCGTTCGCGCTACTTCGTTTATGAGGGCAATTACTCCACCTATCTGGAGAAGAAGGCCAAGCGACTCGAGCAGGAAGCGCGCGAGGACAAGGGCCGCCAGAAGGCGATCGAGGACGAGCTGGCCTGGATCCGGCAGAGCCCGAAGGCCCGCCAGACCAAGAGCAAGGCGCGTATCCGCGCGTTCGACGAACTGGTCGAGGCGCAGGAAAACCGCGCGCCCGGCAAGGCGCAGATCCTCATCCAGACGCCCGAACGGCTGGGCGGCAAGGTGATCGAGGCGCAAGGGCTGACCAAGTCCTTCGGTGACAAGGTATTGTTCGAAGACCTCACCTTCTCGCTGCCCCCCGGCGGCATCGTCGGCGTGATCGGCCCCAACGGCGCGGGCAAGACCACTTTGTTCAAGCTCATCACCGGCAAGGAAGAGCCTGATTCCGGCTCCATCGAAATCGGCGAGACCGTGCGTCTGGGCTATGTCGACCAGAGCCGCGACCATCTCGATCCCGCCAAGAACGTCTGGGAGGAAATCTCCGACGGGCTGGATTATATGAAGCTCGGCAAGCATGAGATGGCGACGCGGGCCTATGTCGGCGCGTTCAACTTCAAGGGCGGCGACCAGCAGAAGAAGGTCGGCAAGCTGTCGGGCGGTGAGCGCAACCGCGTGCACATGGCCAAGATGCTGAAGGAGGGCGGCAACGTCCTGCTGCTGGACGAACCGACCAACGATCTCGACACCGAAACGCTCGCCGCGCTCGAAGAGGCACTGGAAAGCTTCGCGGGCTGTGCCGTGGTCATCAGCCACGATCGCTTCTTCCTCGATCGCCTGGCCACCCACATCCTCGCCTTCGAAGGGGACAGCCACGTCGAATGGTTCGAAGGCAACTTCCAGGCTTACGAAGAAGACAAGGTCCGCCGCCTGGGCGAAGACGCGCTGAAGCCGGGCAAGACGAGCTATAAGCGCCTGACGCGTTAGTTTCCCATCTGGAAGCACTATCAGCGCCACCCCGGTTCACGCCGGGGTGGCGTTCTTTATTCTCCTTCAGCAGCGGTCCTCGGATGCCGCCCGTCTCTTTTTGAAGGATAGGACCGAGATTAGATGCGGACTGACCGGTTTTCGGTTCGAGAACCCGCCGGCTACGATGGCAGCCGAGAGCTTTGCGACGGCTGCCAACGACCCCCTAGTCGTTACTCATCATTTGTCGTACAGTTGACAATGGCGGACACTTCTACCGCTATTGAGGTCTGAGGCCATGAAACTGAGGGTTAGCTCCGTTTTGCTTGCCAGTTTGGGAATCTCCGCCTGCGCTGATCAATTTATCGATGACACGAGCGCCAAAGTTGCGACCATGAAAGGCGATTGGCTTGTAACGGCTATCGATGACGAACTTGTCTTGGACGGAAACGGAAACGCAGCGCCGTTGATCATAACGGCATCTGATGAAGTTTTCCGCTGGGAGCCAAGTTGCGCACAGCTAATGTTCCTCTACCGCTTAGAGGGAAGCGATTTTCGTGCCGATCAAATCCGTTACGATGTTCCTTATGATGAGCCCTATTATCACCCCTCGGAGTACATGCCGCCGCCTTGTGCGATCGCCTTGCCGCCGAAGCTAAAAGACGCAATGGCTGTTATGGCGACCGCTCGAGAGATTGAATTTACCGCAGATGGAGGCTTCCGGTTGCGGAGTGATGAGCACAACTTGACGCTCAGACAACGTTAGTCATGTTTGCAGTGATTTGCACTGGGACATGTATCAAGTCACGAACAGCTGTTGGTCCGCTTTCCACCCCATTCTCGGCCATTCCATTACGAGCCGTCGCTAGCCGAACGAACGACCGCTTTCGGGCAATAAGGCACGCGCCGCGAATGACCGACTTTAAGCGCGGAAGCCAAAAGACCGGTTTTTCCTGTTTGAAAAGTGGGGTGCGAACCTAAGCGTCGCCCCCGGCGAAGACTGGGACCCGTTAGGCCTAGCGAACGGGAGCCTTGTTCGATTAAATTGCACGTACTGCGCGGGTGGGATGCGGGATAGGCTCCAATTTTCGCTGAAGCGACCGGGTTTGTTGGTGCCGGTTTGTGGCGGAGATCAGATTTTGCCAGTTTCCACTGCTAGTTTGTCGATGGTCATAGCCTGGACGGGTTCGCCCAGCAGCATCTCGCGCCGCTCGCCATAGCGCTCTGCACCGGGTGCCCATAGTTGGTGGATCACGCGTCGCTCCAGATCGACTACCCAATATTCCGGAATTCCGGCGGCTGCGTAGAGGCCAGCTTTCGGGCCGAGATCGAATTTCTGCGTGCTGTCGGCCACTTCGATCACGAGCTGCACGGTCTCGGCCGGAACAAGCTCGTCACCATGATAGTCGGTTACGACCAGATCGGGTTCGGGCGCGCCGTCGGGTGCGATGCGAACCGTGACTTCGGACAGAACCTCCCAGCTCGGTTGGATAATTTTCAGCGCCTCGGTGAGTATCAGCAGGAGCCTCGTCTTTGCCCGCGCATGGCGGCTATGCTGCGCGTTCACCGTGTAGATTTCCCCCCGGATAAGCTCCGCCTTCGCCTTGTCTGCGAACGACCCTTGCCGGTGGAGCAGGAGAAAGTCGTCGATACTGAAAAGGTATCGACTGGGACGCACGGCAATGACTTCATGAGCTGTCATGGCGCTGAGTTTATCATCATCGGGGTGCGCCCACTAGCGCGAACGCCATGTGCGCCAGTCCCCGCCGCCGATGTCCGGCAGCGATGCTACGTCGAAGTTATATTCATATAGCCAGACCTCGCGCCTGCCGGACGTCGTCACTTGTCTGCGGATATAGAGCGAGCCGCTTGGGTCGTGGGGATTGTAATCCTCGAACCGGTCGAGCGCTGTCCAGACGGCCTCGTCGGTAACGCGGAAGACTTCGCCGTGAACCGGGGTGCCTTCGCCGAGGATGAGACCGGGATAGCCGCCGCAATCGTACAGACGGCCGGAGACGCTGTCCCGGCCGATCGATGTCAGTTTGTCGTGAAGTTGCAAGTCGGCGAAACCGGTCTGGCCGGTCATGAGCAAGCCGTAGGTGAAGAGCAGATCGGCCACTGTCGCTTAGCGAAACTTTCGAACCCTTCCGGCTCGGCTTCTGCGCAGTCGATGCGTTCGACATCGGCGGCGGGCGGGCCGTCCTGCGCGAGGTCGATCAGGCGGTCGATGGCGTCAGGCTCACCCTCGGCGTGGATTTCCACCGTGCCGTCGTCATGGTTGCGGACCCAGCCAGTAAGGCCAAGATCGCGCGCCGCCTCGACCGTCCAGTTGCGGTACCAGACACCCTGGACACGGCCGTGGACGACGAGGCGGCGGGCGGTGGTCATAGGCTTTTACGTGGCGCTGGTTTCATTGGGCTTGGTGTCGGCGCGATCGTCGCCTTTGTCGACGCCGGTATCGACCTGCGGATCGTCCACGCGCTTGGCTTCGGCGCGGGTGCCGACGGCGGTCTGCTTGTCGCCGCCCGAACGGCTCTGTTCGGCGCCGCCGCCCATCGCGTCCTTCTGCGCGGCATCGATGATGCGGCTGTCGTCATGGTCGCGGGCGGTTTCGGTGCGCTTGTTTTCGTCGGTCATGTGATCTCCTTTAGATTTGGAGGGTCAACGGTCCGACAGGCGAGGGCGTTCCGGCCGCGCGATTTTGCGCTGTCCTACAGGAGAACAAATGGGGTAAACGAGGATCGGTTCTTTGATATCGTGAGCGCGCGCGGGGCCGCGGGGGCAGGGCGTTTCCGGAGGCAAGGATTTCCCTACCAGGACTGTGTGAAGCAGTGTGAAGCTCAGCGCAGCCGCTTGACCCAGAGCTGGTTGCCGTCGCGCCGTTCGGTCTGGAAGTTGGGCACCGCCTCGAACAGGTCGCTAAGACGCGAGAAGCCGTAGTTGCGCACGTCGAAGCTGGAACGGTTGCCCGCGCGCTGGCCCACCTGCGACATGTTGGCGAAGCCGCGCTCGTCCCGGTCGCTGGCATTGTACGCATCGACGAGCAGGGCGATGAGCTTGTCGTCCACTTGGCCGCGCTCCTGCGTGCCGTTGGACGCCTTGGCCTCCCCGGTCTTGGCGGGCTTGTCGCCGCGCGGTGTGTCCTTGCGCATCAGCGCGTCGACATCGATGAAGCGGGTGCAGGCGGCCTTGAAGGCTTCCGGCGTCTTGGCACTGCCGAAGCCGTAGACCGGGTAGCCGTCTTGGCGCAGGCGCATGGCGAGCGGCATGAAGTCGCTGTCCGAGCTCATGATGCCGAAGCCGTTCACACGCCCGCCGATCAGCATGTCCATCGCATCGATGGTCATCTTCATGTCGGTGGCGTTCTTGCCCTTGGTCATGTCGAACTGCTGCTGCGGCTCGATGCCGTAGAGGTGCAGCTTGTCGACCCAACCCTTAAGCGCCTGCTTGCGCCAATTGCCATAGGCGCGGCGGATGTTCACCTCGCCCAGTTCGGCCATCACGGTGAGCACGGCGTCGATGCCGGCGTGGGACGCGTTGTCGGCGTCGATCAGAAGGGCGGTGTTGCGTTTGCCATCGGTTGTCATGCGCGCTGCCCTGCCTGCTTGCATCCGCGATTGCAAACGTTCAGGGGCGCATTACTCGGCAGGCTGCGGTGCCGAATCGTCGGCCACCTCTTCGAACGGGGCGGGTTCGGTCATCAAGCTGACGACCACCACGGCGATGAAGGAGGTGATGAAGCCGGGGATGATCTCGTACACGCCTTCGCCGCCCATGAAGCTCTTGCCCCAGCCCAGGGCGATCCAGCCGACGACGACGACCGCGCCGGTGAGCAGGCCTGCGACAGCGCCTGCGCCGCTCATCCGCTTCCAGGTGAGCGAGAGCAGGATCATGGGGCCGAACGCCGCGCCGAAGCCGGCCCAGGCGTTGGAGACGAGGCCCAGCACCTCGCTGTTCGGATCGCTGGCGATCAGGATCGCGACGAGCGAGACGAGAAGGACGCAGATGCGCCCGACGTTCACCGACTCGCGCTCGGACGCATTCTTGCGCAGGAACAGCTTGTAGAAGTCCTCCGTCAACGAGCTGGACGAAACGAGCAACTGCGAGCTGATGGTCGACATGATGGCAGCCAAGAGCGCGGCGAGGAGGAAGCCGGTGATGAGGGGGTGGAAGAGCAGGTCGGCGAGAACGATGAAGATCGTCTCGGGGTCTTCCACCACGATGCCGTTACGCGCGGCGTAGGCGCGGCCGGCAAGGCCCACGCCCAGCGCGCCCAGCAGGCAGACGAACATCCAGGTCATGCCAATGTTCCGCGCGGTGGCGACGGCCTTCACGCTGCGCACCGCCATGAAGCGCACGATGATGTGCGGCTGGCCGAAATAGCCAAGGCCCCAGGCGACCGCGGAGAAGAAGCCGATGGTCGTGAGCCCGTAAGTGAGGTCTAGGAAGCCCGGCTGTACCTGCGTAAGCGATTCGCCCGCGCTGCCGCCGGGCCCGAACATGACGACGAGCGGCATGAGGACGAGCGCAACGACCATGATGCAGCCTTGTACGAAATCGGTCAGGCTGACGGCGAGGAAGCCGCCGACCATGGTGTAGGCCAGCACGACGCCCGCGGTGATCCACAGGCCCAGCGTGTAGTCGGGGATGCCGATGTCACCGAAGAGCGCGGCAAAGCTCGTCTCGAACAGCTTGCCGCCGCCGACGAGGCCGGCAGCGGTGTACACTGCGAAGAACACTACGACGATAAGCGCGCTGGTGACGCGTAGCGCCAGCGCGCGGTCCGGAAAGCGGTTGGCGAGGAATTCTGGGATGGTGAGGGCGTTGCCGAGCCGCTCGGTCTGCTCACGCAGCCGAGGCGCGACGATGATCCAATTGAGGAGCGCACCGAAGAACAGACCGATGCCGATCCACGCGGACACGAGGCCGGAGGCAAACAGTGCGCCGGGCAGACCGAGGAGCAGCCAGCCGGACATGTCGCTGGCGCCGGCGGACAGGGCAGCCACTGCGGGATGCAGTTGGCGTCCTCCGAGCAGATAGCCTTCGCTGCTGTCGGTCGACTTGCGCCAGGCATAGAGCCCGATGCCAATCATGAGGATGAAGTAGAGCGCGAGAGAGATGAGTGTGCCGGTCTTCATGGCGCCTTGGATAAGGATCGAGCGGCCCTTGTCCAGCCCGGCGGTGCTTCATACGCGGCGGACTGCCTTTAGGCAGTCCGGTGGCGGCGACTGATCAGGGAACCAGCCAGGTTTTGTCCCAGCATTCGCCGTTCCAAGCGAATCGCGCCCGGCGGTGGCCCTGATGGGCGAGATAATAAAAATCGATTTGATCGATTTCGACCTGCACGATCGCGAAATTGCTGCGGGCGGGCTTCAGTTGCTCGTCGCTTGGCTTCTCGCCCTGAACCGCTGCGGGAAGGCCGGAAGTGGGTTCCGGCATTGGCGTTCCAGGGCCGGGATCAGCCAGGTAACAACGGCGCGCAAAGTTATCTGCCTTGCTCCAGGCCTCGTCGGCTGACGCGCTACGGGTTTGAACGCTGGCTGTGCCCGAGAGCCTCAACTGCAGCTTGGCGTCCGCATCGTAAACTAGCACGCTGACCGGCGCGGCCGAGCCGATCTCCACGATCTTGTCGGATCGGGCATCGGTGTGAAAACGCATGTGCCGCCTATCTCGATCGGCTTCGCGCAGGACCATGATCCGTTGCTGCGGCCGCCCCTTGGCGTCCACGGTGGCCAACGACGGCGTATGCGCCCCGCCTGACCGGCTGTGCGCCCCTTCTAGAAGGAGCGCCCAGGCACGGTCGAGCGAGGCATCTAGATCGTTGTAGAAATCGGGAAGAGCGTCGCTCATCTCACCGTTTCGAACTGATCGCTGTCCTTGTTGAGTACGTGAAGCTCGCCGTCCTCGATGGCGAAATAAGCACCCTGCAGCTTCAGTTCACCCTTTTCGACCTTTTCGGCGACGTAGGGGAACGTCATGAGGTTGTTGAGGCTGACGCGCACTCCGGCAAGCTCCATGGCACGCCCAGCGTCGCGGCCTTCGGTGCCATATTCGTCCGCCACCTTTTTCTTGGCATCGCGCAGCATGCGTACCCAATCCGCGATGTGGGCGCCTTCGCCATGGCCGGTGTCTGCGACATTGCCTGTCAGCGCAGCATTGCAGCCACCGCAGCGCCCATGGCCCATCACAACGATTTCGGGGACCTTCAGGAACTGGACGGCAAACTCGATCGCTGCGGAGACACCGTGAAAGCCGGGGCTGGTTTCAAAGGGAGGGACTAGCGCCGCCACGTTGCGCACGACGAAGATCTCGCCCGGCTTGCTGTTGAACACGAGTGCGGGGTCGACTCGGCTGTCCGAGCAGGAGATCACCATCACCTGCGGCGATTGGCCTTCGGTCAGTTCTTCCCAGCGCTGGCGGTGCGCTTCCCAATCGTTGCGGTAGAAGCCGCGATAGCCTTCGATCATATCGTTAAAGTCGGTCATGGATTTCCTTTATCCCTAGAACGGCTTTGGGGGTGGCAACCATTGGGTGGCGTCGCTATTTCCGGGTCATGAACGACATGACCAACACTCCAGTTCCCGAGAATCGTCCGGAACGCAAGCGCAAGCCGGACTGGATCCGGGTGAAGGCCCCGACCAGCCAGGGGTTTGCCGAAACGCGCAAATTGATGCGCGAGCTGAACCTGAATACCGTGTGCGAAGAGGCCGCCTGCCCGAACATCGGCGAATGCTGGACCAAGAAGCACGCCACCGTGATGATCTTGGGCGATGTCTGCACGCGCGCCTGTGCCTTCTGTAACGTCAAGACCGGCATGCCACGCATCGTGGACAAGTCCGAGCCCGGCCATGTCGCCGAGGCTGCGGCCAAGATGGGCCTGGAACATATCGTCATCACGTCGGTGGACCGGGACGATCTACCGGACGGCGGCGCGGATCAGTTCGTCAGAGTAATCAACGAACTGCGCAACCAGACGCCCAGCACCACGATCGAGATCCTGACGCCCGATTTCCGCAACAAGCACGAACAGGCGATCGAGAAGATCGGCGCGGCGGGGCCGGATGTGTTCAATCATAATCTGGAAACGGTGCCGCGGCTGTATCCCACCATCCGTCCGGGCGCGCGCTATTACAGCTCGCTGCGCCTGCTGGAGCAGATGAAGCGCCACGCGCCGTCGATCTTCACCAAGTCCGGCATCATGCTCGGTCTCGGCGAACAGCGGCTGGAGGTGCATCAGGTGATGGACGACATGCGCTCCGCCGATGTCGACTTCCTCACAATGGGCCAATATCTCCAGCCGACGCCCAAGCATGCCGAGGTGGTGGACTTCGTTCCGCCCAAAGGCTTCGATGCGTTCGCTGCGATTGCGCGCGCCAAGGGCTTCCTGATGGTCGCATCGAGCCCGTTGACCCGCTCCAGCTATCATGCCGGTGACGATTTCGCGCAGATGCGGGCTGCGCGGGAGGAGAAGCTGGCCAAGGCGGCGGCGCGCTGATGCCCCGCCATAGCGAAAAGCGCCGGATGCCCTACACGCCCGAGCAGTTGTACGATCTGGTCGCGGACGTGAAAAGCTATCCCGAGTTCCTGCCCTGGGTGGTGGCCATGCGCGTGCGCAAGGAACAGCCGACCGAGACGATTGCCGATATGGTGGTGGGCTTCAAGGCGATCCGCGAGAGCTTCACTTCAAAGGTGTTAAAGGTGCCCAAGACGGCCATCCACGTCGAATATGTCGATGGCCCTTTGCAATATCTTCACAACGACTGGGCCTTCGAGAGCGACGGGGAAGGCGGTTGCATCGTCGACTTCAAGGTCGATTTCGCCTTCAAGAACCGGCTGTTCCAGAGCCTGGCCGGCCAGTTTTTCGAAAAGGCGTTGATGAAGATGATCGGTGCGTTCGAAAAACGCGCTGAGGAGCTTTATGGCGCGTCGGGCAATAACAATTCGAGCGCACAGATCACCGCCTGACGGCGAATTTCGGCGCGGCTCTTGTCCTCGCCAAAGTCCTTGCGATCGGCATGGATCTGCTCGGGATCATCGCCGCGCTTGGCTTTCGCGAAGACCACCGTGCCGACCGGCTTGTTTGGCGAGCCGCCGCCGGGACCGGCAACGCCGCTGATCGCAACGGCAACATCCGCGTCGCTCTTTGCGAGCGCGCCCTGCGCCATGCCCCAAGCCACCGCCATCGAAACTGCGCCGAACACCTCGATCAGATCGGGCGCGACATCCAGCATCGCGATCTTCGCTTCATCGGCATAGGTGGTGAAGCCGCATTGGAACACCGCGCTGCTTCCCGGAACCTCCGTCAGCGCGCCGGATACCAGTCCACCCGTGCAACTCTCGGCGACGGTCACCCGGCGTCCGATCGCCTTGTTCTCGTCAATCACGCGCTTTGCGAGATCGTACACCTCCGAAGAGAAAAGCGTATCGGTCATGGTTCGTCCTTTCTCTGAAGCAGCGCATTGGCGCTGGCGGCGATCGCCTCGCGCCGACCGGTATAGCCCAGGCCCTCAGTAGTCGTCGCCTTAATGCTGATACGTGCGATATCGGTGCCGACGATCCGGGCAACTTCCTCGCGCATCGCATCGCGCCGCGGTCCGATTTTGGGAGCCTCGCAGATCACCGTGCAATCGATATTGCCGATCATGTAGTGCGCGGCATCTGCTAGCGCCACCGCATGGGCCAGGAAACGGTCCGATCGCGCGCCGCGCCATTGGGGATCGCTTGGCGGGAAATGACTGCCAATGTCCCCAGCCCCGATCGCGCCCAGGATCGCGTCGGTGATCGCGTGAAGCACCACATCGGCGTCGCTGTGGCCGGCAAGGCCGAAGTCGTGATCGAACAAAACGCCGCACAGCCACAATTCTTCACCGCGAACCAGGCGATGCACGTCATATCCCGTCCCGATGCGGAAGGGGGGCAGGGGGCTCAGTTCCATGAAGTCCTCCGCAAAGGTGATCTTTTTCAAACGCTCATCGCCCGGCACCAACGCTACTTCTCCCCCGCTTGCGCGCAGCATCTGGGCATCGTCGCTCGCATCCCGATCCTCTGGCCAGGCACGGTGGGCGGCAAGGATGGCCTGAAGGTCGAACGCCTGCGGTGTCTGGACGCGGCGAAGGGCCTCGCGCGGGACAATAACTCCGTCCTCCGCCCGGATAATGCTATCGGCAACCGGCAGAACAGGAGTTGCTCCGGGCGCAATTGCCAGTGCGGTCATCAACGCTTCGATCACGCTATCCGGCACATCCGGCCGTGCGGCGTCGTGAATGAAAACTACGCCCTGCGCGCCATGTGCAGCCAGATGTTCCAGCCCGTTTCGTACACTATCGCGCCGGGTGGCACCGCCGGTGATGAGCTTTGCTTTGATACCGCCAAGCGCTGCCAGCGCTTCTCCCTCTTGCCCGGCGCCGATAGCGATCGTCAGCGAGCGGACCCGCTTATCCTGCGCGAAGCGTTCGGCGCTCCAGCGAAGCAGTGGCTTGCCGAGATAAGAGCGATACTGCTTCGGCACATTGCCGCCGACGCGGCTTCCGCTGCCGGCAGCGACGATCAGGATATGCAGGTCTTGCGCCATCGCCGCGCCCTTAGCGCCCCCTGATCTTGTCCGCCAAGCGCTTTAACGCTATTTAGCGGTCTAACACGCGGGTCTAACCAGCCTCCTTCCTGTCAACATGCGGACTTACGATATGCGGCTTTCGCCCATCCAGATCGGCGACATCACCATTGCGCAGCCGGTGATCCTGGCGCCAATGACCGGTGTGACGGACATGCCGTTCCGAAAGCTTGTGCGCCGCTATGGCTCCGGCCTCAACGTGACCGAGATGATCGCCAGCCAGGCGATGATCCGTGAGACGCTCCAATCGGTACAGAAGGCGGCGTGGGACCCGGCAGAGGAGCCGGTCTCGATGCAGCTTGCCGGCTGCGATCCGCAAGTGATGGCCGAGGCGGCGAAGCTGAATGAAGATCGCGGCGCGGCGATTATCGATATCAATATGGGCTGCCCGGTAAAAAAGGTCGTCAATGGCGATGCAGGCTCTGCTCTGATGCGCGATCTTCCGCTGGCGCGCCGCCTGATCGAGGCGACCGTGAATGCGGTGAAGGTGCCGGTCACTGTAAAGATGCGCATGGGCTGGGACCATTCGAGCCTGAACGCGCCGGAACTTGCGCATATTGCCGAGGATGTCGGCGCCAAGCTGATCACCGTGCATGGCCGCACGCGCTGCCAGATGTACAAGGGGACGGCGGACTGGTCGTTCATTGCAAAGGTGAAAGAGGCCACGAACCTTCCCGTCATCGCCAATGGCGACATCTGCTCCATCGAGGATGCCGACAAGGCGTTGGAGCAAAGCGGGGCGGATGGCGTCATGATCGGCCGCGGCGCTTATGGAAAGCCGTGGCTGCTCGGGCAGGTGATGCGCTGGCTGGCGGACGGCACCCGTCTGCCCGATCCCTCGCTGACGGAACAATATCGCCTGATCGATGAGCATTATCTGGCAATGATGGATCATTATGGTCCAGATGTCGGCGCCCGGTGCGCGCGCAAGCATCTGGGCTGGTACGTCAAGGGGCTGCCCGGTTCGGCAGAATGGCGCAATGCAGTGAATCAGGAGCCGGACCCGAAGAAGGTGCGCGATATGCTCGCCCGCTTCTACGAGCCCTATCTGGAGCGTGCAGAAGCGGCCTGACGCGTCCAGCCGGGTCCAGCGGACGGTGAATATCGCTTTTAGACCGCTTTTTGTGGTGAACCGGCCACGTTGATGGGCTAACTGTGTCCTGATGGCCACTAGCGCGCCCCGATTGGACGTTGAGATAAGCGAACGCCGCCGAAGCGTCTTCTCCCGACTGGCAGACTTTGCCGGCGGCGAACGTGCCATCTCCATATGGGAGTGGGTCAGCGCGATCGGGATGCTCCTGATTGCCGGTCTTACCTACTGGGTGCTTTCTGGCCAGGGCAGCAACAATGTGCCGCTCAGTCCCGTGGTCATGGCAGCTCTGCTTGTTGCCAATCTTTTGCCCGCTACTGCAATTCTTGTCCTAGGCGGCCGGAGGATGGCGCTGCGCCGCGCGGCGCGGTCGTCGATCGGCAGCAAGGGGCGGCTCCATGTCCGGCTGGTGGCGCTGTTCTCGCTGATCGCCGCGGTGCCGACCTTGCTGGTCGTGATCTTTGCCTCGATCCTGTTTCAGAGCGGTGTGCAATTCTGGTTCTCGGACCCGGCGCGCGGAATGATCGAAAATTCGGTTTCGCTCTCCAAGGGCTATTACGCCGAAAAACTGAACGACGTGCGCGACGAAACGCTCACCATGGCGAGCGATCTCAGGATCGTGCTCGGCCAGACAAGCCTGCAGTCGCCCGCCTTTCAGGATGCCTATGTCGTTCAAACCGTGGGCCGTAAATTCAACCAGGCGGTCATGGTCCAACTGGGCGAGGACGGGCGCCAGCGCACGGCCGCGGTGGCAGGTTCGGAGGGCACACCGACGGGCGATCCCCAATGGATAGGGCCGGACATCATGCACCAGCTTAAGTCCGGCGAGCAGATCGTGGTGCAGGCCGACGCGGATAAGATCGAATCCGCGACGCCGATTTTTCCGGAGAGCGGACTTTATCTTTACACCACCCGCACCGTAAATTCGGCCGGCTTCACGATGGGAGACCGCGCGCAGGAGGTGTTGAACGATTATCGCGCGCTGGCCGAGCGATCGCGCAGTCTGCAGCTTCAGTTCAATGCCGCGCTGTTCCTGATCTCACTGCTGATTATCGGTGTTGCCGTATGGGTGGCGTTGCTGGTGGCGGACCGGCTGGTCAATCCGGTTACCGAGCTGGTCTATGCCGCGCAGAATGTGGCCGACGGCAAATTTTCCACGCGCGTGCCGATCGTCGACGACCAGCCGGATGAAATCGGAATTTTGCGCCGCTCCTTCAATCGCATGACGGAGCGCCTCGAAATCCAGACATCCGATCTGCTTGCTGCGAACAGTCAGCTCGATGGACGCCGCGCGTTCATCGAAACCGTGCTGGAATCGGTGACGGCCGGCATTGTCAGCCTTGGCGACGATGGGCGCATCCGTCTTGCCAACAGCATCGCCCAGCAACTGCTCGGCAGCGATGGCCAGGGTCTTATCGATAGGCCGCTGCGCGATGTTTCGCCCGCTATGGCGGATCTGGTCGATGGAGGAGAAGAGCGCGCGGTGATGCAGTTCGGCGGCGGTGACGATGCCCGCACGCTCGCCGTGAATCTGTCCGTCCGGCCTGACGCCAAGGTTCTGACGTTCGAAGATATTACGCAGCAACTGGTGGACCAGCGCCGCGCCGCCTGGGCCGATGTCGCCCGCCGCATCGCGCACGAAATCAAGAACCCTCTCACCCCGATCCAGCTCGCCGCCGAGCGGCTGAAGCGCAAGTTCGGCAAAGATATTGCGAAAGATGGCGACGTCTTCCTGGAACTTACCGGCACGATCATTCGTCAGGTTGGCGACCTTCGCAATATCGTCGACGAGTTCTCGGCCTTCGCACGAATGCCCAAGCCCGTTTTCCGCAGCGAGAGCCTGCAGGATATGGTCAAACAGTCGCTATTGCTTCACGAAGTCGCACACCCCGATATCATTTTCGATCTCAACGCGCCGGATGACGATGTAGAGCTCGTGTGCGATCGACGCCAGATCGGCCAAGCGTTCACCAATATCATCAAGAACGCGGTGGAAGCGGTCGATGAACGTGCTCAGGCCGATCCCGGTTTCAATCTCTCCGATGGCCGGATTGGCGTCCGGATCGCAAAGAGCGACGATGACATCCGTGTCGAGATTAGTGATAACGGCATCGGATTGCCCGAGGACCGCGATCGCATCGTCGAACCTTATATGACCACCCGCGCTAGCGGCACCGGCCTCGGCCTCGCGATTGTGAAGAAGATCGTGGAGGAGCATTTCGCAGAGATCGGCTTCAGCGACTCCGCTGATGGCGGCACTTGCGTAACCTTGCGCTTCTCTCCCGCGTTGTTGGGTACGCCCGGCGGCAACAAACTCAGTGACGACCAGAACGGCCCGAAGGACAAGAATTAATGTCGCTCGATATCCTCATAGTCGATGACGAAAAGGACATTCGTGATCTCGTTGCGGGCGTGCTCTCTGACGAGGGCTTCGAAACGCGAACGGCCGAGAACAGCGATAGCGCGATGGACGCAATCAACGAACGTCGTCCGTCGCTTCTGCTTCTCGATGTCTGGCTCCGCGGCTCGAAAATGGACGGTCTCGAAATCCTCAAAGAAGTAAAGAGCCGCGATCCGGATCTTCCGGTGATCGTATTCTCCGGTCATGGAAATATCGATACCGCGGTTGCCGCGGTAGGCATGGGCGCCGTCGACTTCATTGAGAAGCCTTTCGAGGCCGAGCGGCTGATTCACCTCGTCAATCGCGCTACGGAGACCGAGCGGCTGAAGCAGGAGAACGCCGTCCTCAAAGAAAAGGTGGGACAGGCTGAGGAACTGACCGGCAATTCCAGTACCATCAACAATGTCCGCGCGACGCTTAAGCGTGTGGCCGGCACGGGAAGTCGTTTGCTGATTACCGGGCCGGCGGGTGTGGGCAAGGAAGTGGCCGCGCGGCTTTTGCATGGCTGGAGCCCGCGCGCTTCGGCGGCTTTCGTCACCGTCAGCGCTGCACGCATGGCACCGGACCATGTCGAGGAAGAACTGTTTGGGATGGAGCGGGAGGGGCGCCTTATTCAGGCTGGCCTGCTTGAGCGAGCCCATGGCGGCACCCTGTTTATCGACGAGGTCGCGGATATGCCGCTCAACACGCAAGGGAAAATTCTGCGTGTGCTAACCGATCAGAGCTTTATCCGCGTCGGCGGCAGCCGTCCTGTTCGTGTCGACGTGCGCTTCATCTCTTCCACCTCGCGCGATCTTGCGGAGGAAATTGAGGCAAAGCGGTTCCGGGAAGATCTGTTCTACAGGCTCAACGTGGTTCCCATCGATCTGCCGCCGTTGACCGAGCGGCGCGAGGATATCCCGGCGCTGGCCCGTCATTTCGTCGCCCGGTTCTCCAGCGAACAGCATATTGCGCCGCCCGAGATTACCGAAGAGGCGATGGCAGCGCTGCAATCATGTGAGTGGCCGGGTAATGTCCGCCAACTCCGCAATGTGATCGAGCGGACGATCATTCTTTCCCCGGTCGAGCGGCGGGACAAGATCGAACTCGACATGTTGCCGCCGGAAGTGATGGGACAGGATGGAAATTCGGGGTCCGCAATCACCAACATGATGGGATCGCCGCTGCGCGAAGCCAGGGAAACCTTTGAACGCGAATATCTTCGCATCCAGATCCGGCGTTTTTCGGGGAACGTGTCTCGCACGGCTACGTTCATCGGTATGGAGCGCTCTGCCCTGCACAGGAAGCTCAAGCTTCTCGGAATTTCCGATCGGAAGAAGGAAGGCGATTGAGCCCTCGGCAGACAGAGTGACGATAACAATAATCCGCGGGGACGAACGCCCGCCAAATTCGGGGGAACAATCGAATGGCAGATGGAAATAACGGACTTCAGGACCTGTTCCTGAACAATCTGCGCAAGACCAAGACGCCGGTAACGATGTTTTTGGTCAAAGGCGTAAAACTGCAGGGTATCATTACCTGGTTCGACAATTTTTCCGTGCTTCTGCGCCGCGATGGCCAGGCCCAGCTTGTCTACAAGCATGCGATTAGCACCGTAATGGCCAGTGAGCCTGTCGAGATGGACCAGTTCGACGACCTGATGGCGTCCGCGAACAACCGCAAGGGCGTGTTGCAGGAGGTGTTCCTCCATGCCGTGCGCGATACCGAGGAGCCGGTGACGATGTTCCTGGTGAACGGTGTAATGCTGCAGGGGACGATCCGCGCATATGACCTGTTCTCGCTGCTGCTGGAGCGGGAAAATATGTGCCAGCTCGTTTACAAACACGCCGTGTCGACCGTTCAGCCGCTGCAGCCGATCAACCTTGCCGAATATAACCGCGAAGACGAGGAGGACGATTGAGTACCGGTTTTACGCTTGGCCGCGAGGATGAATTTTCCCGCGGTGCCCGTACCGTGCTGGTCCTCCCGCAGATCCACCGAGAGTCCGGTTTCGACGCCGACGCGCGGCTTGAGGAGGGCAGGGGACTGGCCCTCGCAATCGGGCTGAATGTCGTGGATTCGCGCACCTATCGCGTGCGCGCACCGCGCGCAGCCACCCTACTGGGCGGCGGGCAGGTTGAGGAAATCGCGGCGGCGATCGAGGAGAACGATGCTGAACTGCTGATCGTTGACGCGCAGCTAAGCGCAATCCAGCAGCGCAACCTGGAGGACAAGACCGGCACCAAGGTGATCGACCGCACCGGGCTCATCCTCGAAATTTTTGGTGAGCGCGCAGCAACCGCCGAAGGTCGTCTGCAGGTTGAGCTTGCCCATCTTGATTATCAGGCCGGTCGTCTCGTCCGCAGCTGGACGCACCTTGAACGCCAGCGCGGCGGCTTCGGCTTTCTAGGCGGTCCGGGTGAAACCCAGATCGAAGCCGACCGTCGCCTGATCCGTGATCGCATGGCCAAACTGCGCCGGGAACTGGAGGATGTGCGCCGCACGCGCTCGCTGCACCGCGACCGGCGTCAGCGCGCTCCCTGGCCGGTCGTGGCGTTGGTCGGCTATACCAATGCCGGAAAGTCGACGCTTTTCAACCGCCTGACCGGAAGTGACGTCATGGCGGAAGATCTGTTGTTCGCCACGCTTGATCCCACCATGCGTGAGATCAGCCTGCCCGGTCTGGATAAAGCAATATTGTCAGATACCGTCGGCTTCGTTTCCGATTTGCCGACCGAACTCATTGCTGCCTTCCGGGCGACGTTGGAGGAAGTGACGGCAGCGGATCTGATCGTCCATGTGCGCGATATTGCGCATGAGGAAAGCGATGCGCAGCGGGCCAATGTTTTGGCCATCCTTCGCGACCTGGGCGTGAACGGGGAAGGGGAGGAAGATCCGATTCCGATCCTTGAGGTCTGGAACAAGATCGACCTTATCGGATCTGAGCAGCGAGCCGATCTGGCAGAAGCGGCGGCGAGCCTGTACGACGTGGCTACGATCTCGGCCGTTACCGGTGAGGGCGTCGAGGCTATGCGCGAGCTGGTCGCAGGCAAGTTGACTGCGGACGACCGGGAAGCAGTCGTGCGTTTACCGGCGGGTGAGGGACGTCTGCTCGCCTGGCTGCATGAGAATGGACGGGTGCTGGGTCAATCGCAGGATGGCGAGATGACAGAATTGAACGTTCGCATGTCGGAGCGCAATTGGGGGCGTTTCCGGCGTCTTGATCAGTCCGTTGAAGATGCCTGAGCACGCTTGGCGGCAGCCCACAGTTCTTCGAGGCTTTCGAGGGTTAAGCTTCCAAGGGGTTGATCCGAAGACTTTTCCATCTGGCGGAAGCGCCGTTCGAATTTCGCCGTCGCACCGCGAAGCGCGGTTTCCGGATCGACGGCACGATGCCGCGCGTAGTTGACCACGGCGAAGAGGAGATCACCGACCTCGTCCTCCACATCCGCGGCGCTCGTCGCCGCTTCGGCCTCGTCCAGTTCCTCAATAATCTTGGCTTTCGCGCCACTTGCGTCGGGCCAGTCAAAGCCCACGCGGGCCGCGCGCTTCTGGATCTTCTGCGCTCGCAGCAGCGCAGGTAGTGCCAGCGCAACACCGTCCAGCACGCCAACATCGCCGCGTTCGGCCGCCTTGATCTCTTCCCAGCGCTGTTCGATAGCGTGAGTTTCATTGGGCGAACTTTGATCGAAGATATGGGGATGGCGGCGGACCATCTTGTCGCAGATCGCTTCGATCACATCCTCAATGGCGAAAGCACCAGCTTCCTCGGCCATCCGCGCGTGGAAGACCACTTGGAGTAGCAGATCGCCAAGCTCATCCTTCAGTTCGGGCATGGAGCCACGCGCGATCGCGTCGGCAACTTCATAGGCCTCTTCAATGGTATAGGGCGCGATGCTGGCGAAGGTCTGGGCCAAGTCCCATTCGCATCCACCTTGCGGGTCGCGCAGACGCGCCATGATGGTTACGAGGTCGTTAAGGCTGTTCCGAGTTTCGGCCATTCTAAGTGCGATAATACATATTATGTTAAATCTGTGATCAAGTTTATGATGAGATAGGCTGCAACGAATATGGCCACCCAGATCAGTCCGATGCGCACAGCGCCTTTCAGCGGTACGCGCCGTGCCATGAGCGAGCTAATGCAAAGCACCAGAATGCCGATCGCCCAGATCAGGTTCACGCCCAGGCCGCCGCCGATCACCAGACGAATTCCAGTCCGTCATAGGCCGGTTCCACATGCTCCGGCAGCTCAGCTTTTAGTGTGACATAGTCCATCGACTGGTCGAGATGGGTCAGCGCCGCCTGCTTGACGCCCAAATCGTCGATCCACCGCAGAACCTGCGCAAGATGCGGATGCGTCGGATGCGGACGGCGCCGCACCGAGTCCACCACCCACAGATCGACGCCTTTGAACAGTTTGCGAGCTTCATCGGTTAACTCGTTGAAGTCCGTCGCATAAGCCATGGCCACATCGCCGATGTCGAAACGCATTGCCGCAGAGCTGATGGGACCGTGCGGCAGATCGACCACGCGCACCCGAACACCTGCGATCATGCTGTCGTCGGGTAAAAGATCGACGCTGGCATAAGCGGGATATTCGTTGAAGCCCTGGAAGGCATACGGAAAACGGTCGGTCAGGATCGCCTGAGTGCGTTCGCGCGCATAGCCCTGTACCGTGCCCCGATTGTTGAAATAAACGCCGCGCAGCTCATCGATCCCATGGCAATGATCGGCATGCTCATGCGTCCAGATCACCGCGTCGAGCGTGGCTACATTCGCATCCAGCAGTTGCTCACGGCAGTCCGGCCCTGTGTCGACGATGATGTTCTTTCCGTCATGCTCGATCAGGATCGAGGCACGCCGGCGCCGGTTACGCGGATCACCGGGGTCGCAATCGCCCCAATCATTGCCGATCCGCGGAACACCCGAACTGGTCCCGCTGCCCAGAACCCGCAGCTTCACCGGACCGCCTTTGAAAAGAGCGTGTAGAAATTCTCCGTCGTGCTTTCGCCGAGCTGTTCGATCGAGACGCTGCGAAGCTCTGCAACATAGGCGGCCGTATCAGCAACGAATGCTGGTTCGCAGGGTTTTCCGCGATGCGGAACGGGCGCCAGAAACGGGCTGTCGGTTTCGACAAGTAGCCTGTCATCGGGAACTTTGGCTGCTACGTCTTTCAACTCCTTGGCATTCTTGAACGTCACGATACCGGAAATCGAAATGTAGAGGCCGAGGTTCAGCACCTTCTCCGCGAAATCGGCGCTGGCGGTGAAGCAGTGTATCAGGGCCGGAAAAGCCCCCTTCCCCATCTCCTCCTGCAGGATTTGAAAGGTATCGACCTCGGCCTCGCGGGTGTGGATGATCAGCGGCAGTCCGGTTTCGCGGCTCGCTGCTACATGCGCGCGGAAGCCGCGCCGCTGCTGATCGCGGTCGCTATGATCATAATAATAATCGAGACCGCTTTCGCCGATGCCGATCACGCGGGCGCGCTCAGCGGCTGCTACCAGCTTGGCGGTGTCCACTTCTGGATGGGCATCCGCCTCGTGCGGATGAATGCCGATCGAGGCCCAGACGTCAGACTCGCGTTCGGCGGTCGCCACCACATCGTCCCATTCGCTTTCGCGGGTCGATATATTGAGCATGGCGGAAACGCCGCGCGCACGGGCGGCGGCGAGCACTTCCTGCTGCCGATCGACCAGCCCGTCATAATTCAGATGGCAGTGGCTATCGACCAGCATCGGTCGCCTCCAATTCCAATCGCGGAAAAATGCCCTCGGGTTTGCCAAGCGGCGCGCCGGCGGCGCGTGCCTGGTACCAATTTTGATCAGCGATATCGCGCCAGTTGCGGGCTTCGATACCCATTTGATCGAGCAGCTTCTCCGCCGCGTCCGGAACGATCGGAGCAATCGCTATCGCAAGCGTGCGGATGCACATGAAAAGCTGGCTCAAAACCGCCGCCATCCGTTCGGGATCGGTTTTCTTGAGCGTCCAGGGCGCTTGCTCATCGACATATTGATTGCACGCGAACACCGCCCGCATCCACGCCTCGAGACCGTGCGAGAACGCAAAGCGCTCGAATGCTTCCGGCAGCTCCTCACCGCATGCATTCTGGACGAGCGCCTGAAGCTCAAGATCAGCTTCTGCCGGTTCCCATCCAGTAGCTAGTTTGCCATCCAGGTTCTTGTGGATCATCGACAATGTCCGCTGTGCGAGATTGCCGAAGCTGTTTGCGAGGTCAGCATTCGCGCGGGTCACGATGGCCTCATCTGAAATGCTGCCGTCCTGACCGAAACTGACGTCACGCATCAGGAAATAACGGATGGCGTCCGATCCGAAGCGGTCTGCCAACGCGATGGGATCGGTGACATTGCCGAGCGATTTGGATTCCTTCTGCCCGCGATTGAGGATGAACCCATGAGCGTGCACCTGATGCGGCAATTCGATCCCCGCGCTCAGCAGGAACGCCGGCCAGTAAACCGCATGAAAGCGTACGATGTCCTTGCCGATCAGGTGGACATTCGCGGGCCAGAATTTTTCGACCAGTCCATCCTTGTCGTCAGGAAAGCCAAGGCCGCTCAGATAATTGGTGAGCGCATCGATCCAGACATACATCACATGATCCGGATCATCCGGCACCGGCACGCCCCAATCGAAACTGGTGCGCGAGATAGATAAGTCGTTAAGGCCACCTTCGACAAAGCGGATGACCTCGTTGCGGCGGCTATCAGGCTGGATGAACTCCGGATGGTCGGCATAGAGCGCCAGCAGACGCTCCTGATAGGCTGAAAGACGGAAGAACCAGCTTTCTTCGACCGTCCATTCCACCGGCGTTCCCTGCGGGGAGAGCTTTGCGCCCCCTTCCCCGTCCAGCAGTTCGCCCTCCGCATAATAAGCTTCGTCGCGAACCGAATACCATCCTTCGTAGCGGTCCCGATAGAGATCGCCGCTCGCTTCCATCCGCTTCCAGATTTCCTGCGCGGCGATGTGGTTGGCGTCCTCGCTCGTGCTGATAAACCGATCACAGCTGATCCGGTAACGCTCACACAGCTCAGTGAAGTGCGGTGTCATCTGTGCCGCGAATTCGGACGGCTCGAGGCCCTTTTCGCGCGCGGTCTTCACCATCTTCAGGCCATGGACGTCGACGCCGGTCTGGAAACGGACCTCGCGTCCCTGGGAGCGGCGGAAACGGGCGATGACGTCGGCCGCAATCCCTTCATAGGCGTGGCCGATATGCGGCTTGCCATTGGGATAATTGATCGCGGTGGTGACGTAGAATGGGCTGGTGTCGGTCATTGCCGTGCATCCCTATGGGCAGAGAGGCCTGCCAGCAACCGCGCCATGCGAAAAACCACACTCTGCTTGTCCAGCGTAAGCGGGACGGCGCGTGCGGCAAGGTCGCTGGCTTCACGCCAGGCATCGATTACAGGGGCCACTTGGGCAGGGGGGGTCTCGCGCGCGATGGCTGCGAAATAAGCAGGCGCCTGCTCCAGAAAGGCGAGATATCGCTCATTCGCGGCTTTCAGCGAAAGCTTTTGCGCAAGTCCGGATCCCAGGCTGCCGCTGCGATCGCCCTCGCGGTAAATCTGCGCCAGCTGCCGGTCGAGCGCACCGAGATCGAGCCCATGCATGGCGATCGCGCGGCCCGGCGATCCTTCCGCGGCGAGGATCAACGCTGCACGGTCCTGGTCCGGCAGATCGGGCAGTGCGGAACGCAGGAAAGCATCCATCTGTTCATCGCTCAAGGGGTCGAAACGCTGAACCCGGCAGCGCGAACGAATGGTCGGAAGCAGTCGCTGCGGTGCATGTGAAACTAGGAAAAACACAGTGTTTTCCGGCGGTTCTTCCAGGTTTTTCAGAAGCGCGTTAGCACCGCTGCGCTCCAGATCATCAGCGGCATCCACTATGATGACACGCCGCGGCGCGATCGACGTCTTACCGCCGAGCAATGGCTGCAGCGATCGCACCTGATCGACGCTGATATTGCGCTTGAGATCCGCCTCATCGCTGACATCTTCCGGATCGACCCCGTCCTTCTTGGGTAGGCGCTGCAAAATCTTCAGGTCGGGATGTGATCCGGCGCGGATCAACGCAGCTGCCTGCCCTTCTTCCGAAGCGGAGAAACCTTCGAGTCCATCACTATCGCTCAGAAGCAACCGCGCGGCGCGTAGCGCGAAACTGGCCTTGCCCATGCCCTTCGGCCCGCTCAGAAGCCAGGCGTGGTGAAGCCGTCCTTCGGCCAAACCGGCGAGAACCGCCGCTTCCGCGCGATCATGTCCGATGAAGTTTGTCATCGCGTCACGAGATATAGTCGCCGAGCGCCGAAACCAGAGCGCGAGTGACGTCTTCGGGTGTCCCGCTTGCTTCAATCCGACGAAAGCGATCCGGTTCGGCCGCAGCGTAGCGGCGGAACGCGCCGGCGACATCGGCATGGAACTGCTCGTCCCGCCCGCCGATGCGATCGCCTGCCCCGCCGTCGCGACGATGGGCGCGTCGTCCTGCCTCGCCCTCGGGCAGTTCCAGCAACAACACGCGATCGGGCAATAATCCGCCGCTCCCGATGCGGTGCAATGTCATCAAGTCATCGTCCGGCAGTCCGCTGGCCGACTGATAGGCGCGCGAGCTGTCGACATAACGGTCGCTCAAAACCCATTGGCCCTGTTCGATTGCCGGGCGGATCAGCTTGGCGACATGATCGGCACGCGCCGCGGCAAATAGCAATGCCTCGCTCTCCGGCGTCCAGCGATCTGCCGCTCCTTCCAGCAGTAAATCGCGGATCGCCTCGGCCCCCACCGTTCCGCCTGGCTCGCGGGTGGTAACCACATCGATGCCGCGGCGCGAAAGCTCGGCGGCCAGCGCCTTCACCTGCGTGGACTTGCCGGTCCCCTCGCCCCCCTCCAGTGCGATGAAACGGCCCCGTTCCATCAGGCGAAAAGCGACAGGAAGCCGTTCCAGATGCGGGAAAAAATGCCGGCCTCTCCCACATCCTCGCCAGCCACCAGCGGCATTTGCTGGGTCGATCCGTCCGCCGTGGTCACGATCAGGTCCGCCACCTTGGCCCCTTTCGCGATCGGCGCGGTGAGCGGCCCCTCATAGCGCACCGCAACTTTGTAATCGCCGCCCTGCGTCGCCGGCAGCGTCACGGCTAGATCGCGCGGTGCAACGAGCGGAACGCTGCGAGAGCCGCCCTGCTGCACCTTCGCTTCAATGACTTCCGTACCCTTTTTATAGAGGGGCTTGGTCGTCCATGCACCGAAGCCCCAGTTCATGAAGGCAACGGATTCCTTGATACGGTTGTTATAGGTGTCGAGCCCGGCGACGACCTCCACCAAGCGGCGGCCATTCTGTTCGGCCGATCCGGTAAATCCATAGCCGGCCTCTTCAGTGTGGCCGGTCTTGAGCCCGTCGGCACCTTGCACCTTGCCGATCAGCGGATTGCGGTTTGGCTGCTTGATGCCCTGCCAAGTGAAATTATGCTGCCCGTAATATTCTTCGTAAAGCTTCGGATGCTCTTCGATCGTCGCCTTGGCGAGCGTGGCCAGGTCTTTCGCGGTCACATAGGTAACGCCTTCGTCAGGCCAGCCGTTCGTATTGCCGAAATGGCTGTTGCTCATGCCGATCTTGCGGGCCTTCTCGTTCATCATGCCGACGAACGCCTGCTCCGAGCCGGCAAGCCCCTTGGCCAGGACCACGGTGGCGTCATTGCCCGAAAGCGTCACGATGCCGTGCAGCAGATTGCGCACGGAAACCTGCTCGTTGACGCCAAGAAACATGGACGATCCACGATTATTCCATTCGCGCCAGGAATCCTCGCCGACCAGAATTTTCTTGTCGGCGTTCACCTTGCCGCCGTCGATCAGATCGAAAGCGACCAGCACCGTCATCATCTTGGCCATCGAGGCCGGGGGCATGCGCTTGTCCGCTGCGCGCGAATAGAGAACCGCGCCGGAACTCAGATCGACCATATAGGCGATCGGAGCTGTGCTGTCATAACTCGGTGCCTGGGCGGAGGCGGGAACGGCAAGCGTAAGGGCGGCGGCGAGACTGAGGAAATGGCGCATGAAATTCCGTCGATAGATGGAGTGAGGACAAACAGGTTCGATCAGCGATTCAGGATCATCGCGTCCGAATAGCCCGCCCGGCGCGCCGCTTCCACCCCTACGCGTGCGGCTTCGCCAGAAGAATAGGGGCCGAGCAGCACCTGCCAGTGACCTGAGCCGCTTGGCCGAATGCTGGCGCCAAGGCGCGAAGCGAGCCGCGACGCATTGGCCTTCTCCGAGAAACTGGCGACTTGGACATAGAGAACAGAGGATTGCGGTGCGACCTGTTGCCATGACGTCACGCCGCCGCCTTGGTTCAATCTGGTACGCAACCCAGCGAGTTCACGCGGCGATGCGCTGGGCCTGTTAACGCGCTTGCCTTGGCGCAGGCGTTGCCGCTCGCTCTCGCGCGGTTCGACGCGTCGGACACGGACCGGCGCAATCCCTGCTGCCTTGACGCCAAGTTCTTCCGCCGCACCTTCCGAAAGATCGATAATGCGCCCGGCCACAAATGGCCCGCGGTCGTTAATGCGCAGAAGGATGGTGCGTCCGGTCTCCAGGGCAGTCACCTCGACATAGCTTGGTAGCGGCAGCGTGCGGTGCGCGCCGGTGATCGCGGACTTGCGAAAAGGCTCGCCCCGCGCCGTCGCTCTCCCCTCATGCGCGCCGCCGTACCAACTGGCATAGCCTACCGCGTCATAAGCCGGATCATCGGCAGGAACGTAGGTCGCGCCGCGCACAGTATAGGGAGCGCCAATCTTGACCGGACTGTCGGAAACTTCCCTAAGCTGCGGACCGCCGGAACAGGACGCCAGTTCGGCTGACATCAGCCCGAGGATGATCAGCTTAGCGCTGGATTTGATCCGCAAGAAGGCCAACCCCCATCGCGTAGAAATTTGAGCAATTATAATCCAGGATCGCGCGGTAATTACCCGTAAGCAGATAGGCCGTGTTGCCGGGGCCGTCGGGCTCCAGCAGCGTGGCGAGGATCCTGCCCTTGTCCTGCGGCCAGAAACCGGCCTGCGGGCGGAAGCCGAGCTGTTCCCATTCGGCTAACGTCATCCAACGGCTATGCCGTTCGAACACGCGCGGGCAGCGCGTAGGCACGGTGCGATTGCGGTAAGCGCTGCGATCGAAACCGGAGGGCGCGTCTACCGCAACGCCCCAGGGCCGGTCCGCCCGCCATCCCGCGGCAACCAGATAATTGGCGATCGACGCCATCGCGTCCGCCTCGCTATCCCAGATGTCGGCAAAGCCATTGCGGTCCTCGTCTACCGCAAGGCGCAAATAGACAGACGGCAGGAATTGCGGCTTGCCCATGGCGCCCGCCCAGCTGCCGGTCAATTTCGTGCGCGGAACGCCCCGATCGACCATCTTGAGCGCTGCTATCGCCTCCCCCTCGAACAAGGCACGGCGGCGTCCTTCATAGGCCAGCGTCGCCAGCGCGCTAATCGTATCGAAATTGCCGGTATAGCTGCCAAAATTGCTCTCCTTGCCGTAGATGGCGAGAATGATGCCAGGCGGCACACCCAGTTCGCGCTCGATCTGATCGAGCTGGGGACGCAATTCACGATATTTGTCGCGGCCCGGCCCGGCCTTGCCGATAATAGCGCGCTGCTCATCCGATCCGGTGAACATCGGGATCGCACCGCTCCCCCCGCCCCCGCTCGCCTTCTGGTCGATCCGGATCGCGGTTTCGCTGAACGTAAGCGTGGGCAGAACGCGGTCGAGCGTAGCGGCGCTCACGCCTTCTGCCAGCGCAGCGGCGCGCAGCTGCGTCAAATAGGCCTGAAAGCCCGCGGCATCCTGCGCGAACGCCGGTTGGGAGCTAGCCAGCATCAGCGATGCAAGACCTGTGACGATTGCCAGAACAATACGCGGCATGAAGAACTCCCTTGGGCCACAAATCTATGGTGCAGTGTCGTTGTCGCACGGATGAACCGCGCGCGAAACCGCAAATGGTCGCCGCTTCGCCACGCTTCAGCGCAAGGCTAGGCAGCGGCGTGGCACCACGCTAAGGGAACCCGCGACCGGACGGCTCGAACAGGCCTGTCCAGCACAGGAAGGGTGGCAGAGTGGTCGATTGCAGCGGTCTTGAAAACCGCCGATGCGCAAGCATCCGTGGGTTCGAATCCCACCCCTTCCGCCATCGCTCTCATTACGCGGGTACGCGCTCTGGCTTAAAACCGATGAGCGAGGTACAAGCCGGGTGCCTGGAACTAGCCCAGCGTTGTGCGGACCTGATCGTTCTCACCCGCCGCTGAGCGCTTACCGAGAGCATCGGTCTGCGCGCGTGTGCTGCGAAACGAAGTTCAGTCCTCTTCCGGTTCCGGCACCGCCATCATGGGCGTGGTGCGGGTGAGCGGTTGGAAGGTCTGCCGGTTCGCCACGCGGGCGGCACGGCCGACAATTACGCGCCACGATCCGAAAATCGCGCCGAGCATCGCGAAGAGCGCAACGGTTGCGAACAGGCCCTGTATGCCGATCAGTTGCATGCCAGCCGAACCGATCAGCGGCCCCGCCACCGCGCCCGCCGAATAAGCGAGAACCAGGCCGCTGCTTGCGCCCACGCGCTGCTCTTCGGTCAGATAGTCGTTCGCATGGGCAACGCACAGTGGATAGAGCGCGAAGGCAAAGCCGCCGAACAGCGCGCCCAGTAGGAACAGGCGCGCGTCCGGCTGCGCGAACAACACCAGAGCGGCACTCACGGCGAGTACCATCAGGAGGCAGCCCACGATGACCGAGCGACGGTCGATACGATCTGACAGCAGGCCGAGCGGCCATTGGAGCGCAACCCCGCCGCCGATCACGCAGGAGGTGAACAGAGCCACCCCGGCAAGTCCCATGCCCAGCCGCTGAATGTAAATGGCGCCGAGCGCATAGAAAGCGCCCAGGATCGCACCAGTAACCAGTACGCCCACCACGCCTAGGGGCGAGGCGGAGTAGAGCCGCCTTACCGAAAAGGGCTCGACATATTCGATTCTCGGTTGATCGATTTTGGTAAGAACCACCGGAACGACCGAAAGCGAGAGCAGAATGGCCGCGATGACGAAGGGCATACTGGGCCGTTCGGACCCAAGGGTCAAAAGGAACTGGCCGATCGCCTGACCGCCGTACAGCGCGATCATGTAGGCGGCGAGGATGGCGCTTCGCGTCTTGGCGGTCGCCTGCCGGTTGAGCCAGCTTTCCAGGCAGACGAATACGCCCGCCATCATGAACCCGTCGACAAAGCGCAGAATACCCCAGAAGGGTGCGCTCATCTGAATGGAATAGGAAAGTCCGCTTGCCGAAAAAATGGAAACGAAGGCGGCGAAGGAACGGATATGGCCCACCCGGGCGATGATGGCCGGAACGCGTACCGATCCAACGGTGAGACCGGCGAAATAGGCCGCGGCGACCAGACCGATCGTAATAGCTTTCGATCCTGCCGTTTCCAGTCGGATTGCGATCAGGGTCGAGAGGAAACCGCTGCCTGCCATGATGACGAAGATCGCCAAAAGCAGCGTACGGACCGAGACGAGCGGGGCGAACATGGCGCGGGCCTTAGTCAGATCGTCTGCTTCAGGATAGTGGGTAAGAACACCGCCCGGCGCATTTGAACCTCAGCGCATCGAATGCATGCTGCGCTTAGGGCGAAGATCCGAAGTATCGGCCTTCATCCGATCTCCTTTAAGGCGAGCGGAGCCATCAGAATACGCCTGCGCGGCGCGTTTATCATTGCATCGGCACTTCTGCAGCGTTGGGTAATCCCTCGTCTCGCGGCACATCCGTCGGGGCGCCGACGGCGCTGTACATGCGCACGATTGCGCTCGCCAGTTGGGCCTGTGCATCGACATAGTCCTGGCGGCTGGAAATCAGCTGACGTTGCACATCCAATACTTCGAACAGGCTAGTCAGCCCCTCCCGGTACAGCGCGTTCGACTGATTGTACGCCACCTCGCTCTGATCGATGGCGTCGGCCAGCGCATCGAGCCGATCCTTGTAGCTCTGAATGGCCACCAGCGACGTTTCCACTTCGGCGAGGATCTGCAGCAGCGTCTGACGGTAATCGTACAGGCTGGCCTCTGCTAGCGCCTCGGCGGACCGCACCTCGGCGCGGCGGCGGCCACCGTCGAAGATCGGAATGTCCAGGGCGGCGGTGAGCGTGCCCAGAACGGACGACAGGATATCGAGCGGACCCAGCGCATCGAGCCCGATCTGCCCCGGAATGACGAGGCTTGGATAGAGATCCGCACGTTCGATGCCAATGGCCGCAGCGGCGGCGGCAAGTTCAGTTTCGGCGACAAGCAGATCAGGGCGGCGGCGCGCCAGATCGGCGGGCACTCCGCGCGGAGGACCGCCTGCAAATTGCGGGATTCCGCCGCCATCGTCCGGTAGTAGTGAAGGATCGGACGCCGGTTGCCCGACCAGCACCGAAAGACTGTTGAGCGCATCGGCACGGGACAGCTCGATCAGCCCGCGCTGTGCCTGGGTTCGTGCAAGATCGGCAGCGGCCCGGCGCACGTCAAGATTGGCCGACAGGCCCGCCTCGTAGCGCAGCGTCACAATATTGAGCGTGCGCTCCTGCAGATCGCTCGACTGGGCGAGCAGGTCCAGCCGCTCCTCACTGCGCTTCAATTCGATATAGGCAAGCGCCACCGACGCAGCGACCAGACGGCGCGCATCGGCGATCTGATAGGCCGCGCCGCGGGTAAGAGAGAGCTGCCGCTCGATCTCGGCAGACAGACGCCCGTTGATGTCCGGATTGAAGGAACCGAGCAGGCCCGCGGTGGCGCGCAGATCGCTGCCGCCATCGCCCAGCCCTGCATCGATACCGGCTTCACCGAAGCCGTCCACCTGCGGGCGCCGATCCGATCGTTCGGCATCGAGCAGCGCGAGGGCGGATCGCAGCCTTTCGCGGCTGCCGGCAATGCCGAGATTTTGCGCGAGTGCACGCTCGACCAATCGGTTCAACTCGGGATCGTTAAATCCCTTCCACCATAACTTCCCCTCCCCGGCCGGAGGACGATAGGCGGCGGCAAAATCGTCTGGTAGCGACATTGCCGGCGCGGACAGCACGGGCCGATCCGGAGCGGCGCAAGCGCTAAGACCCGCAGCCATGGCGAACGATAGAAGGAAGGGCTTCATGCCGCAGCGCCACCTTCCTGCATCATGCCGCGATCTTTGGCCTCTTCCAGTTCCTCGCGTAGGCGCGAGAGGTCTTGCGAACGCGGCTCGCTGAAGCGCGCGACGAGCAGGTAGATGGCCGGCGTCAGGAACAGGGTGAACAGCCCGGCAAGGCCGAGGCCGCCAAAGATCACCCAGCCAATGGACTGGCGCGCCTCTGCGCCCGCGCCGCTGGCGATGATTAGCGGCACCGCGCCCAATACGGTGGAGATCAGCGTCATCATGATCGGGCGCAGGCGGATGGCTGCGGCTTCCTGGGTTGCCTGCCGCAGCGAGCGTCCTTCGAGGCGCAGTTGGTCCGCGAACTCCACGATCAGGATGCCATTCTTGGCCATCAGCCCGATCAGCATGACCAGCCCAATCTGCGAATAGATGTTGAGCGAAATGCCCGATAGGAAAAGTGCGAAGATTGCCGCCGCCAGCGCGAAGGGTACGGTTAGGAGCACCACGAGCGCGCTCGTCAGGCTTTCAAATTGCGCCACCAGGACGAGGAACACGATCAGGAAGGCGAAAACATAGGTCAGTAGCAGATCGTTCGACGTCTCTTCCAGCGTCTGCGCCTCTCCCTGCAGCACCAGGTCGATGTCGCTAGCTACCGTTTCGCCAGCCAATCGCTCGATCTCCTTCACTGCATCGGCGAGCGGTACGGACGGATCGACATTCGCCTCCACCTCGATCGCGCGGCGTTGCTCGGTACGGTCGAGCTCGGCGGCGATGCCTTCCTCGCGGATGCGCGTAACGGCGGACAGCGGGACGAGGCCGCCCGAGCGGGTGCGCACCGAAAGGTTGGACAGATCGGAGGGATTGGTGATCGAAACGCTCTCGGCGCTGAGCATGATCGGGATCGCCTGATCGTCGACATTCAGATCGACCACCTCGTTTCCGCCCACCATCGCGCGCAGCGTCAACGCCAGTTCGTTGAGATCGACGCCAAGATCGGCGGCGCGCTCGCGGTCGATCTGGATCGCGAGCTGTGGCTGCGTCGGTTGATAGCTGATATCGCTTTGCGACAGGATGTCGGAACGGGTGTCGATCGCCTCGGAAAGCTTCAATGCCGACTCGTAGATGTGGTCGTAATCACTGCCTGTCAGCGCCACCTCGATCCGGTCCCCGCCGCCGCCGCCGACGTTGAGCGATCCCTGCCCGCGCGCGCTGGCCCGCGAGCCCGGAATACGCTTCAGCGGGTCGCGCAGCGAGTCTACGATCTCGCTCTGGCTGCGATCGCGCTTGTCCCAGTCGGCCAGCGTGGCATCCACGCGGATACGGTTGGGATCGTAGCGCCCGACGATCGAGAAGCTGGAGACGATCTCGCCGGAATCTATGAGCGGCTGCAACACCTGCTCGACCGCGTCCATTTCGCCCTGCATGAAATCGATGCCCACGCCGTCCGGCCCGCTGGCATCGACGATCACGCTGCCACGGTCTTCGTCGGGCACCAGTTCGTTATCGAGCGTGGTGTAGAGCAGCGCCGCCGCCCCCGCCGCCAGCACGGCGATGCCGACGGCTGCCTTGGGATGATCGAGGCAGCGTTCAAGGATGCGCTCATAATAGCCGTTCAGCTTTTCTCCAAAGCTGCCGATGGCGCGCGCGACCCGGCCTTCTTCGGTGATCTCTCCATCCTCGTCGCGGGGCACGAGATACAACCGTGCGGCGAGCGCAGGCACCAGCGATAGCGCGACGAACGAGCTGATGATGACCGACAGCGCGAGGACGAAGCCGAATTCGCGGAACAACCGCCCCGCCTCGGACGGCAGGAAACTGATCGGGACGAACACCGAAACCAGCACCGCCGTTGTCGCGACCACGGCGAAGAACACCTGCCGGGTCCCGATCACCGCCGCCGCTTTCCGGCCGAGCCCCTTGCCCTGAAGGCGCTGCGCGTTTTCCAGCACCACAATCGCGTCGTCAACGATCAGACCGGTTGCGAGGACCAGCGCCAGCAGTGTCAGCAGGTTGATCGAGAAACCGAGCAACCAGATCCCCGCCAGCACGCCGATCAGCGCGACCGGTATGGTGGCGCTCGGGATAATGGTGGCGCGCCATTGTCGGAAGAACAGGAGGATCGTCAGGATCACGATGGCGACAGTGAAGCCGAGGGTGATGAGCACCTCCTTCACCGAGACGCGCACGAATTCCGCGTCGTCGGAGATGACCGAGATGCTGAGGTCGTCGAAGCGTTTGTTCAATCGGTCGACGGACGCGCGGATGGCATCGGATATCTCGATCGTGTTGCTGCTTGCCTGCCGCACGACGCCCAGCCCGATGATCTGCTCTCCGTTCAGCCGCACGAAATTGGTGGCATCGGCAGGTGCGAAGTAGACCTCCGCGACATCGCCGATGCGCGCATTGCGGTTGATCGCCACGTCCTTGATCAGTGCAGGCGTCGCCGCATTGGCCTCGGCCCGGACCACCAGTTCCTGCGCATCTGATCGGAAGCTGCCGACCGGAACGTCGAACGGGGCGTTCTGCAAGGCTTCGGACACATCGCCGACGGTTAGGCCGAAGCGTCCCAGCCGCACGGGGTCCACCGCCACGCGCATCTGCCGCTGGCGCGAGCCGAACTGGTCGATACTGGCCACCCCCTCGGCGGTCAGCAATTCGGGGATCACATCGTTATCGATGATCTCGGTAAGTTCGGCTTCCCCATGAACGCGGCTGGACACGGCGAGCCGCATGATCGGCCACGCGTCATTGTCCGCCTTTACGATCCTGAGCTGCTCCACGCGCTCTGGCAGATCGCGCTGCACCCGGTTCACCGCTTCGCGCACATCACTGGCCGCGGTATCGAGATCGGTCCCCGGGCTGAACTCCACCCGAATGCGGCTATTGTTCTCCTCGCTGGAGGAACTGATCTCGCGCACGCCGGTGACACGCGCCGCCGCGTCTTCCAGGATCGAGGTGACCTCGCTGTCCATGGTTTCGGGCGCCGCTCCGGGGAAGGTCGCGGTGACCGAAACCACCGGCCGGTCTATATCGGGCAGTTCGCGCACTTCGATCCCAAACAGGGCAGCAAGGCCCGCAATCACGATGAGCAGATTGAGGACGAAGATGAACAGCGGCCGCTTGACCGCGAGCATCGGAAGATCGGACTTTTCTTGCATCAAGGCCCCGCGCGCCCGCGTCCGGAACGGGCAGCGGCCCCTTCTTTATTCGCGCGGACCGTGGGAGCCGATTGCGTCTCCACGATTTCCACTTTGCTGCCGTCGCGGACCTTTTGCGCGCCCTTTGCGATAATGGTCGCGCCGCGCGGCAGCTGCGCATCCACCAGCGCCAATCCTTCGCGGCGCGCCACGATCGTGAGCGGCAAACGCCGCGCGGTGCCATCGACCACCCGGAACAGATGCGCACCGTCACTGCCCCAGATAATCGCTTCTTCGGGGACCGCGGGCAGTTCGCGTCCGGCCAGATCAAGATTGATCCGGAAGCTCATGCCCGGGCGCAGCGCGTCGCCCGTATTGGGAACGCGGGCGCGCACGGTAAACGTCCGCTCCTCGCTGGAGATCGTGGTATTGCGGTCGCGCACTTCCGCCTCGAAAGTGCGCTGCGGCATCGAATAGGGCGTGATGCTGATCGCCCGGCCCGGTGTCATCGCATTATAGACGCTCTCGGGCGCCTGGAAGTCGACGAACAGAACCGATCGCCGATCGAGTTGCGCGATCAGCGTGGACGTGGTGATTCGGTCGCCCACATCGACTTCGGTAAAACCGATATTGCCGGAAAAAGGCGCACGGACGGTGCGATTGGCCAAGGCGAGCCGTGCCTGCCGCAACTGGATTTGCGCGCTGACGAGCGCGGTCTCACCCTGCTCGATCTGGCTTTCCGAGAGCGCCCCGGTATCTTCGATCCGCCGATAACGACCAAGCAACTGCTCAGCCTCCCGCACCGCATTTTTGGCCAGTTCCACCGCAAGCGTTTCTTCGCGGGAATCAAGCCGGATGAGCGGATCTCCGGACCGCACGTAATCGCCGCCCTGGAAGAGAACCGCGGTCACTCGCCCGTCAGTTTCGGGATAGATTTCGGCCGAATCCTGCGCCCGGGCGGTCCCGATCGCTTCAACCTCACGCTGTTCCGGACGATAGATCACAGGCTGCGCGGTCACGGTGACGGCCTCCTCGGCAGGCGGTTCGCCCACGTCGTCCGGAGCACAGGCAGTCAACGCTAGCGCAATCGGAAGCGCGGCGATGCGAAGGAACAGTAATGGCGGCATGAGGACCGACGGTAGCGTATCGCTGGGCAGAGGCAACCATACTGATATTTTAGGAATGATATGCGACAGAGGTCACACCAAAGAGTGGGGCGGGGCTTCTTTCGATAGATCAATGACAGCAGAATAAGGGATAATGCAACTGGTTCGGCGAGCGGGATTGATAGGCCAGATTGCTAAAACTTTGTAGCGCGAACTCAGATCGCACAGACCATGACGTACTGCGCGCAATAGCAGAACGTTCTTATTCCCAAGACTGCATCAATCGCGAAACTCAAAACCGGTGCTCTTCTTTGAAGAGTGTCTGCGATCTTTCGATCGGTAACGATCGGACACCACCGCTCGCTCCGTCCGCGAATTTGTTCCCGCCAGTCGCCTGTTGCTCTGAAGCAACAGTCTTAGGCTGTGTGTCATCATTTGCCCTGCTTGTGTGGCCATGGCGCTAAGCCCTTGTTATCTGAGCTGTGTCTTGGGCGAACCATGTTTCGCCATATTCCGACATCTGAACCGGCGTCCTCTGGCGATGCCGACTCTGAAACAAGGGACCTAAAATGAACCGCATCTCGAACGGCGCCTCCGGCGTCGCGATTGCTATCGCCTTATCCACGCCTGCGGCCGCGCAGCAGACCAGTGAGCAGCCGGCAACGCGGCAGCCCCCTGCCGCTCAAAGTGCTGCGGCGCAGAAGGCTAAGCCGAAAGGCGGTGCGCCGGTGATCATCGTAACCGCGCAGCGGCGCAACGAGAACCTGCAGGACGTGCCGATCGCCGTCGACGCCATTGGCGAGCAGGAGCTCGAGCAGCTCAATATCAACACCTTCGACGATTATCTGCAGCAGCTGCCGTCGGTCACTGCAGGCGGTCAGGGCCCTGGCCTCAGCACGATCTATATTCGTGGGCTCGCTTCGACGACGCCCAACCTCACCACCGCGGGCGTTGCGGGACTTGCTCCGAATGTTTCGCTTTATCTCGATGAGCAGCCGCTGGCACAGCCGGGCCGCAACCTCGACGTTTACGCTGCCGATCTGCAGCGGATCGAGGTGCTGAAAGGGCCGCAGGGCACGCTGTTCGGTGCCAGTTCCCAATCGGGCGTAGTCCGTCTGATCACCAACAAGCCCGACCTGTCGGGTTTCGATGCCAGCTTCACCGTCGGCACGTCCTTCACCAAGGGCGGCGAGGAAAGCTACAAGGCCGAGGCCATGATTAACCTGCCCGTGACGGACCGTTTGGCGGTGCGCGGGGTCGTCTATCTGGACGATCAGGGCGGTTATATCGACAATATCGCGGGCACGCGCAGCCTGCGTGACAGCGCGCGTTTCCGCGAAGCCGGCACCGTGCGCCGCAACGGCGTACCCGTGGCACCGAACCGCGCCGGCATTCAGGCGGGCGCCGATCTTTCCAACGTGACGTTTCGTCAGGCCGACAATTCCGGGCTGGTCGAGGACAATTTTAACGACGCCCAATATTCGGGATTTCGCGCCTCCGCGCTCTACGAAATCTCGCCGGACTGGAGCGTTACGCTTACGCACACCCGCCAGAGCCTGGAAACAGACGGCGTTTTCTTCGCCGATCCCGAGCTCGATCTCGACAATCTGGAGATCCAGCGTTTCGAGGACGATCGGCTGGAGGATAACTTCTCCAACACCGCCTGGAGTGTCGAAGGGCGCCTCGGCATGCTCGATATCGTGTATAACGGAGCCTATACGGACCGCGAGGTCGATCAGCGGGTCGATTACACCGACTATCTCTTCGCCGGGCAGTATCTGCCTTATTATATCTGCGACGGCTCGGTGAGCTATCCCGGTGCGGGCAACGATCCGAGCGGCACCTGTCAGGAGCCCAATCTCTACGTTACCTCCCAGGGCGGAACCACCGTCTTCACGCAGGAGCTGCGCTTCAGCACGCCCGAACAGAACCGTTTCCGCGTCACCGGCGGCGGCTTCTATTCGAACCTGATCCTGAAGGAGCGGAACGACTATAATTATCCGGGCAATATCGAGGCGGCCCCGTTTGGCGGCTTTGCCCCCAATTTCCCTTTCCCGGGGGCCTATCAGAGCGATCCGGGTCCGCTGCCGGCCAGCGCCATCTTCCGAAACGACGTGCGCCGTTCCGATCGGCAGATCGGCATTTTCGGCGAGGCGAGCTACGATCTCGTCCCCGATCTGCTGACTGCCACGTTCGGCGCGCGCTATTACAATGTGGAAGTGGATTTCGAGGGCACGGCCAACAGCGCCTTCTGCAACGCCGGTGCGGCCGAGGATCAGAACGCTTTTGGCACCAATCTGTCCGATCTCTACGACGGCGATGGCCAGTACACCTTCATCGGTTCGTGCAACGCCGCGCTGCGCCAGACTTTCAGTCAGGGCGACACTGTTCAGGATATCATGGCCGCCGGTCTTTCGCAGGCGCAGGCCACGCAGGTGTTCAACGCGCTGAGCGCACCGGACAAGGCGAAGTCCGAAGGCGTGATCTTCAAGGGCACGCTGACGTTCACGCCGACCGATGACCTGCTGTTCTATGCCACCTATTCGGAGGGCTTCCGTCCGGGCCTGCTCAACCGCCCCGGCGGCGCGCAAGGGCCAGACGGCTTCACGGTGCCGTTCGAGCTGGAGACCGATTCGGTCAACAATTACGAACTGGGCTGGAAGACGCAGCTGTTCGATCGACAGCTGCGGCTGAACGGCAGTGCCTTTTACGTGGACATCAGCAATCTGCAGACCACCATCTTCGATCCCAGCATCACCAATCTGTTCTTCTCGGACAATGCGGCGAATGCGGAGATCTGGGGGCTGGAAGCGGAGTTCACCTACGCGCCCTATACCGTGCCGGGCCTCACGATTTCCGGCGCTTTGTCCGTGCTGGATAGCGAGATCACCGAGGTGCTGACGCCTACGGACGACGTGCAGCTGGGCAGCGATCTGGCCTATGCACCCAACTTCCAGGGCAATTTGCGTGCGCGCTATGCCTGGGACGTCAGCCCGACGCTGAGCGCCTATGTCATGCCGCAGATGACGCATTCGGGTTCGAAGTTCACGGACATCATCGCCATCAACCGGCTGAAGCTGGACGGATACACCACCTTCGGCCTGTCCGCAGGTGTCGAGACCGGCCAGTGGAATGTCGAGGTCTATGGCGAGAATCTGAGCGACGAACGGGCGCAGATTTCGGGCGACTTTTATTATGATCGTCCGCGCATCGTGACCAACCGGCCGCTCACCGTGGGTATCCGGGTCGGCTTCGATTACTGATCCGAAGGCGGATTGAACGGAACGGCGGCGGTGGCATTTGCTCCCGCCGCCGTTCCTGCGTTAGGGCTCATGGCCATGACCACAAGTTACGAACGTCTGGCGCAAGGCCGCAAGGCTTTGCAGGAGGGCCGCCATGCCGATGCCTTGGCCGCGGCGGAGGCGGTGCTGGCGGATGACGCCGCGCATGGAGAGGCGCTCTATCTGGCGGCGGTCGCGGCGCGCTATGCCGGCCGCACCGAAGAGGCATCGGACTATCTCACACGCCTGCACCGCGCGATGCCCGAATATGGCCGCGCCTGGCAGGAGGCGGGGCATATCGCCCGCGATGCGTGCAAGCGGGACGAAGCGATCGGCGCTTATGCGCGCGCGGTGCGCTTCAACCCCGCGCTCGCGGCAAGCTGGCGGGAGCTTGCCCACTTGCAGGCGGCGGCGGGACACGCTGCCGAAGCGCAGGCGGCAGCGGCGCAGGAGCGGCGGCTTGCCGGTCTGCCGCGCGAACTGCTCGCCGTGACCAACCATCTCCACGAAGGGCGCCTGCTCCGGGCGGAGGAAATCTGCCGTCATTATCTGCGCAGTCATCCGCAGGATGTGGAGGGCATGCGGCTGCTCGCGCAGATCGGCATTCGGCTGGGCGTTCTGGACGATGCCGAATTCCTGCTGGAAAGCGCCTCCGCTTTTGCGCCGGAGGACGTGCAGATCCGGCTCGATTATATCGATGCGCTGCGCCGCCGCCAGAAATTCGAACGCTCGCGGAAGGAGGCCGAGGCCTTGCACGCGCGCGATCCCGACAATCCGCTGTTCCAGTCCCAGCTCGCCATCGAGAGCCTGCAGACCGGCGATTATGACCGGGCGCTGGGACTGTTCGAACAAGTGCTGGACCGCCTGCCGCGCGATCCGGCGACGCTCACCAGCCGCGGCCATGCGCTGAAGACCATGGGCCAGCAGGACCGGGCGGTGGAAAGCTACCGCGCTGCGTTCGACGCGCGGCCCGATCATGGCGATGCCTATTATGCGCTCGCCAATCTGAAGACCTACAATTTTTCGGACGATGAAATGGCGCGGATGCGCGCGCAGGTGGAGCGGCCCGATCTGGCTTTCATGGACCGCGTCCACCTCAGCTTCGCGCTCGGCAAGGCGCATGAGGACCGGATGGATTATGGCGAGGCGTTCCGCTTCTACCGCGAAGGCAATGATCTGAAGCGCGCGCAGACGCGCTACAGCGCCGATGCGATGAGCGAAGAACTGGCCCGTCAGCACGAAGCCTGCACTGCCGATCTGTTCGCCGCAAAGGCACAGGCCGGCCATGATGCGGCCGATCCGATCTTCATCCTTGGCCTACCGCGCGCGGGGTCCACGCTGCTGGAGCAAATCCTTGCGAGCCATAGCCAGGTGGACGGCACGCTGGAGCTGCCCAACATCCTCTCGCTCGCCCACCGTCTGCGCGGCCGCAGCGCCGCCCGTTCGCGCTATCCGGCGGTGCTGCACGATCTGTCGGAGGAGCAGCTCACCGGTTTCGGTGAGCAGTATATCGCGGACACGCGCATTCACCGGCAGGGCGCGCGCTTTTTCATCGACAAGATGCCGAACAACTTCCGGCATATCGGCCTGATCCATCTGATCCTGCCGAACGCGACCATCATCGATGCGCGGCGCGATCCGATGGATTGCTGCTTTTCCGGCTTCAAGCAGCTGTTCGCCGAGGGGCAGGAATTTACCTACGGCCTGGAAGAGATCGGGCGCTATTATGCCGATTATGTGCGGTTGATGGATCATTGGGACGATGTGCTGCCCGGCCGCGTCCTGCGCGTGCAGCATGAGGATGTGCTGGACGATCTGGAAGGCCAGACCCGCCGGATGCTCGACCATATCGGCCTGCCGTTCGAACAGGCTTGCCTCGATTTCCACAAGACCGAGCGCGCGGTGCGCACCGCCAGCAGCGAACAGGTCCGCCGCCCGATCAACCGTTCGGGCCAGGGGGCGTGGAAGCCGTTCGAACCCTATCTGGACCCGCTGAAGAAAGCGCTCGCCAAAGGATAGATGCTTTTCGCGAACCTCACGCCATGCGGCGGCCGAGTTCCTTGTTGATTCCGAGGGCGATCAGCGTGGCGAGGGCGCCGGACAGCAGATAGGCACCGGCGGCGATCAGGCCGAAGCGGCTCGCGATGACGAGGGCGACCAGCGGGGCAAAGCCGGCGCCGACCAGCCAGGCGAGGTCCGACGTCAGGGCAGAGGCGGTGTAGCGCCGCGCGGTCGCGAAGTTGGAGGCGACCGTGCCGGACGATTGGCCGAACGCGATGCCGAGAAGCGCAAAGCCCAGGATCATGAAGATGAACTCGCCGACATTGCCGCCATCGAGCAGCTGCGGCGCGAAACCGCTGAAAGCCGCGATCCCGGCTGCCGAAATGCCCAGAACATAGCGCCGGCCATAACGATCCGCGGCCCAGCCGGAGACGACGATCGCGCCCAGCCCCACGAAACCCCCGACCATCTCGATCAGCAGGAATTGCGCGGGCTTTTCGGGCGTGAAAAGCGCCACCCAGGACAGCGGAAACACCGTGACCATATGAAACAGCGCGAAGCTTGCCAATGGAGCGAACGCACCGATCACAATGCTGCGCCAGTCACTGCGCAGCGTGTCGGCCACGCGCGAGGGCTGCAGATCCTTGCTCTCGAACAGTGCGGTATAATCCGGCGTCGAAACCATGCGCAGCCGTGCAAACAGCGCGACCACGTTGATCGCAAAGGCGACGAAGAAGGGATAGCGCCAGCCGAAGCTCAGGAAATTCTCGGTCGACAGGGAAACCAGAAGATAGGCGAACAGCCCGCTCGCCACGATCAGGCCAAGCGGCGCCCCGAGCTGCGGGATCATGGCGTACCAGCCGCGTTTGTTCTCGGGCGCATTGAGCGCGAGCAGCGAGGCCAGGCCGTCCCATGCACCACCCAGTGCCGCGCCTTGCCCGATCCGAAAGATCGCGAGCAACACCGCCGCCCACAGGCCGATCGTCTCATATCCGGGCAGAAATCCGATCGCCACGGTGGACCCGCCAAGCAGGAACAAGGCAATGGTCAGCTTGGTCCCACGCCCCAACATCTCGTCGATGCGCAGGAAGATCAGCGAGCCCAAAGGCCGTGCCACGAACGCCAGTGCAAAGATGATGAAGCTGTAGAGCGTGCCCGTCAGTGGATCGACGAACGGGAAGACCAGCGACGGGAAAACCAGCACCGAGGCGATCGCATAGACGAAGAAATCGAAAAATTCCGACGTCCTGCCGATGATGACGCCGATGGCAATTTCGCTCGGCGCGATATGGCTATGGCGCGTGTTGATCGCGCGGGCGTCGCGCTCGGCGCTTTGAGAAGCGTTGAGCGGGCGATCGGGCGCTGCGTTCAGGCCGGTCTCGGCTGTCATGGTCTTGTTGTCCCGCGAAGTGGAGAATCCATCGGTAGACGCGCTCTATGCATTAGCGCAAAAACTTTTGGGATTGGACAAAATGTCCAATGTGGCACCGCACCATGAATTGATAGATAAGGCGTCATGGCAAGACTTCCCACTTCTGCGCGCTTCGCTGGCGCCATGCTTCGTTTCGTTCCCGCGATCGGCCTGGCCGCGCTCTTGTCCGGATGTGACATGGTGGTGCTGAACCCGATGGGCGATGTGGCGGTGCAGCAGCGCAACCTGCTGGTTTTCGCACTAGCCCTGATGCTTCTGATCGTGATCCCGGTGATCGCGCTGGTCGGTATCTTTGCCTGGAAATACCGCGCGAATAACAGGGAGGCGCGTTACGATCCGGATTGGGACCATTCGACCAAGCTGGAGCTGGTGATCTGGTCCGCGCCGCTGTTGATCGTGATTTGCCTTGGCGCGGCCACCTGGACGGGTACGCACCTCCTCGATCCCTATCGGCCTATCGAGCGGATTACCAAGGGAGAACCGGTCCCGGCGAACGTCAAGCCGCTAGAGGTTCAGGTGGTCTCGCTCGACTGGAAATGGCTGTTCATCTATCCCGAATATGGCTTTGCCACGGTGAACGAGCTGGCCGCGCCGGTGGACCGCCCCATCAAGTTCCGCCTCACCTCCTCATCCGTCATGAACGCGTTCTACGTGCCCACGCTGGTGGGGATGATCTACACCATGCCGTCGATGGAAACGCAGCTGCATGCGGTGATCAACGAGCCGGGTAATTACGACGGCTTCTCCAGCAATTACAGCGGCGCGGGCTTTTCCGGCATGCGCTTTCGCTTTCATGGCATGGAGCCGGCCCAGTTTGACCAATGGGTGGCGATGAATCAGGCCGATGGTGACGCGCTGACCCGCGCCAGTTATCTGCAGCTCGCCAAGCCCACCGAGAACGTGCCTGTCATGCGCTATGGCCGCGTGGCACCTGACCTGTTCAATCTGGTCGTGAATCACTGCGTCGAGCCCGGCTCGGTTTGCATGAGCGAAATGATGAAGATGGACCGGGCCGATCCGTCGAGCATCGACGACGAGCACGGCATGTCCATGCCTCAAGGGCACCAGCCGCAGCGCCCGCTCAACAGCGCCGATGCCGGTGAAGAACCGCCGCAATCCCCCGCCGATGTGGACCAACGAAGCCGTTCGGCCCCCGGCGCCCTCGATATTCCCTCCCAGCGGAACAACTAATATGGCTCAGCCTGAAACCCTCTCCCCCCTGAACGTCAGCCCCATCTTCGGCCGTTTCACGCTGGAATCGCTGCCCCTGCATGAGCCGATTGTGGTCGTTACCTTTCTGGTGGTTGCACTGGCGGGCGGCGCGCTGCTCGCGGCCCTCACCTATTACAAGGTCTGGGGCTATCTGTGGAAGGAGTGGTTCACCACGGTGGACCATAAGAAAATCGGCATCATGTACATGGTGCTGGGCATCATCATGCTGCTGCGCGGCTTTGCCGATGCGATCATGATGCGGCTTCAGCAGGCGATGGCCTTCGGTGGGTCCGAGGGCTATCTCAACGCGCATCATTATGACCAGATCTTCACCGCGCACGGCGTAATCATGATCTTCTTCGTGGCGATGCCGATCGTCACGGGCCTCATGAACTATGTGGTACCGCTGCAGATCGGCGCGCGCGACGTGTCCTTCCCTTTCCTCAACAATTTCAGCTTCTGGATGACCGCAGCGGGCGCCGTGGTCATCATGATGAGCCTGTTCGTGGGCGAATTCGCGCAGACCGGTTGGCTCGCCATGCCTCCCTTGTCCGGCATCGCCTTCAGCCCGGGCGTGGGCGTCGACTATTACATATGGGCCTTGCAGATAGCGGGCGTCGGCACGCTTCTATCCGGCGTGAACTTGATCGCGACCATCGTGAAGATACGCGCGCCGGGCATGCGCTTCATGAAGATGCCGATCTTCTGCTGGACGGCGCTGTGCACCAACATCCTGATCGTAGCCGCCTTCCCGGTGCTGACCGCCGTGCTCGCGCTGCTCAGCCTTGACCGCTACATCGGCACCGCCTTCTTCACGAACACCCTCGGCGGTAACCCGATGATGTATGTGAACCTCATCTGGATCTGGGGCCATCCGGAGGTCTACATCCTGATCCTGCCGATGTTCGGCGTTTTCAGCGAAGTCGTCTCCACTTTCTCCGGCAAGCGGCTCTTCGGCTATACGTCGATGGTTTACGCTACGCTCGTGATCACCATTCTCGCCTATCTCGTCTGGTTGCACCACTTCTTCACCATGGGTTCGGGCGCCAGCGTGAACAGCTTCTTCGGGATCACCACGATGATCATCTCGATCCCGACGGGGGCCAAGATCTTCAACTGGCTGTTCACGATGTATCGCGGCCGCGTGCGGTTCGAGCTGCCGATGATGTGGGCAATCGCCTTCATGATCACCTTCACGCTGGGCGGAATGACCGGCGTGCTGCTCGCCGTTCCCCCGGCCGACTTCGTGCTGCACAACTCGCTGTTCCTGGTGGCGCATTTCCACAATGTGATCATCGGCGGCGTATTGTTCGGGGCGTTTGCCGCCATCAATTACTGGTGGCCCAAAGCCTTCGGTTTCAAGCTGGATGTGACTTGGGGCAAGCGCAGCTTCTGGCTGTGGGTCACGGGCTTCTACTTCGCGTTCATGCCGCTCTACGTGCTTGGCCTGATGGGCGTGACGCGCCGCCTGCGCACCTTCGAAGACCCAAGCCTCCAGATCTGGTTCCTGATCGCTGGCTTCGGCGCCTTCCTGATCGCGCTGGGTATCGCGGCCATGCTGATGCAGTTCTTCGTCAGCATTCGCAATCGCAAGCAGCTGGCCGATGTCACCGGCGATCCGTGGAACGGGCGCACACTGGAATGGGCCACTTCTTCGCCGCCGCCGGACTATAATTTCGCATTCACGCCGGTGGTGCATGACAGCGATGCATGGTGGGACATGAAGGCGCGCGGTTACAAGCGCCCTGAAAGCGGGTTCGCGGCAATCCATATGCCTGCCAACACCGCCGCCGGCATGGTGCTGGCCGCCCTCAGCGTGGCCTTCGGCGTCGGCATGATCTGGTATGTCTGGTGGCTCGCCGGCCTGAGCTTCCTGGGCATCCTGGCGGTCTCGATCGGCCATACGTTCAACTACAAGCGGGATTTCTACATCCCGAAGGAAGAGGTCGTGGCGCAAGAAACGCTCCGAACCCGGCAGCTGGCGGGAGCGGCGGCATGAGCAGCGTGACCAGCGATTACGATCGCGACACCTTCCACCTGCCGGAAGAGCCACATCACCCGGAAGGTTCGAGCACGATGCTCGGCTTCTGGCTGTACCTGATGAGCGATTGCCTGATCTTCGCCATGCTGTTCGCTACCTATGGCGTACTGGGCACAAGCTATGCCGGCGGTCCGGGACCGAAGGAACTGTTCGAGCTGCCGCTGATCGCGCTGAACACGGCGATGCTGCTGTTCTCCTCGATCACCTATGGCTTTGCCATGCTCGAGATGGTGGAGGGTCGGCGTGGCCGCATGCAGGCCTGGCTGGCGATCACCGGCCTGTTCGGCCTCGCCTTCCTGGGCATTGAGATGTACGAATTCACGCATCTCATCATGGAAGGCGCGACGCCGCAGCGCAGCGCCTTTCTGTCCAGCTTCTTCATCCTGGTCGGCACACACGGCTTGCACGTCACCTTTGGCGTCATTTGGCTGGTGACGCTGATGGTGCAGGTGCAGAAAAAGGGACTGATCGCGGCCAATCAGCGCCGCCTGATGTGCCTCAGCCTGTTCTGGCACTTCCTCGACGTCATCTGGATCGGCGTCTTTACCTTTGTTTATCTGATGGGGATGCTGCGATGAGCACGCACGACACCACCAAGAGCGCGCAAGGCCATGACGCGCATGATCACGCCCACGGGCTCGAGCATGAGGAAGGCCACGGCTCGCGCAAGGGCTATATGATCGGCTTCGGTCTGTCGGTGGTCCTCACCGCGATACCGTTCTGGCTGGTGATGACGCGGCCGCTGACGACGCAGGCGACCGCGCTGATCATCCTCATTTTCGCGGCCGTCCAGATGGTGGTCCACATGGTCTACTTCCTGCATATGAACCGGCGGGCCGAGGGCGGCTGGTCCATCATGGCGCTGATCTTCACGGTAGTTATCGTGATCATCGCGTTCAGCGGATCGCTTTGGGTGATGTATCATATGAACGCCAACATGATGCCGATGCAGGCGATGAGCGACATGTGATCCGGCGTTTCGGCCCGGCGCTCGCGCTGCTGGCAGGCCTGCTGGTGATCGGTAGTCTGCTGGCGCTCGGCACTTGGCAGGTGAAGCGTCTGGCGTGGAAGGAAGCGCTGATCGCGCAGGTCGATGCGCGCATCCATGCACAGCCTGTACCGGCACCGGAAACGGCGACGAAGGATGACGCCTATCTGCGCGTCACCGCACGCGGCCGCTACTTGCCGGACGCCACCACGCTCACTCTGGCCGCAACCGAGAAGGGATCCGGCTATTGGGTGCTTTCGCCGCTGCGAACAGACGATGGCCGGATCATCCTCATCAATCGCGGTTTCGTACCAAAGCGTGAGAAGCCTTCCTTGCCTGTCGGCGAGCAGAGCGTCACCGGTCTTCTCCGGATAAGCGAACCCGGCGGCGGATTTCTGCGAAATAATGATCCGGCGGCAGATCGCTGGTACTCGCGCGATGTGGCCGCCATCGCCGCGGAACGCGGGCTGAGCGGCGTTGCCCCCTATTTCATCGATGCCGAAGCAGAGCCGAAATCAGGGGCTGGCGGATCGGACCAACCGATCGGCGGGCTCACCGTCGTCTCCTTCCCCAACAATCATCTCGTTTACGCCATCACATGGTATATCCTTGCCATCATGGCCGCAGCAGCCCTCATCTTTCTGATCCGCTCGCGCCGCATTTCCCAGCGTGGCGAGCGCCCGTGAACAAGCTGCCACTGCCCGTGGCCGAGCCAAGGGAAACGGACAGCGCGGGCCGCGAGAACCTGATGCAGCTCATCCAGCTGCGCTGGCTCGCCGTGGCCGGACAGCTGGCCACCATTCTTCTAACCCATTTCGTATTTCATATTACGCTGCCGCTGGCACCTATGCTGACCGTGCTGGTGGGCCTGGTGATCCTGAACCTCGTCAGCTTGCCGCTGGTGCGCCGCGGCGGATCGATCCGTAACGGTGCCCTGTTCGGCGCACTCTTGCTGGATGTCGCGGCTCTTTCCGCCCAGCTCTATTTCAGCGGCGGTGCGACCAATCCGTTCGTCTCGCTCTTCCTCTTGCAGGTCGTTCTGGGGTCGGTGCTGCTCGATCGGTGGTCGAGCTGGGCGCTCGTGCTCGCGACCAGCGTGGCCTTTGCCATACTGACGCTATTCTACCGGCCGATCACTCTGCCGGTCTCTTTTCACACCGATCTCTTCTCGCTCCACATTCAGGGCATGTGGGTATGTTTTGCGCTGGTGGCGGTGCTGCTCGTCATGTTCGTCACGCGCATCAACAGCAATCTGCGCGCGCAGGATGCCCATCTCGCGGCGATCCGGCGGCAGGCGATCGAGGAAGATCACATCGTGCGCATCGGCATGCTCGCTAGCGGCGCGGCGCATGAGCTGGGCACCCCCCTCGCCTCGATCAGCGTTCTTTTGGGTGACTGGCGGAATATCGATGCCGTCCGCTCGGATCCCGAGCTGCTGCGCGATGTGGTCGATATGCAAGCAGAGGTGCAGCGCTGCAAAGCCATCGTCACCAACATCCTGCTCTCGTCCGGCGATGCGCGCGGAGAACAGTCCGCCGCGACCACCGTGCGTATTCTGTTTGACCGCATGGTCACCGACTGGGCTGAGGCGCGCGGGTTTTCCGATCTGCATTATGAAGATGCGTTCGGACCGGACGTGCCGATCGCGTCGGACCTCGTGCTGCAACAGGCGGTGTTCAACCTGCTGGACAATGCCGCAGAGGTTTCACCGGATCATATCCTCGTCACTCTGTCGCGCGAGGCCGAAGGGCTTTGTCTGACGGTCCGCGATCGGGGGCCGGGCTTCCTGCCTGCTCAGCTGGCCGCGCTGGGCAAACCTTATAACAGTTCCAAGGCGGAACCAGGTCGCGGGATGGGGCTTTTTCTGGTGGGCAATGTAGCGCGAAAGCTCGGCGGATCGCTCGACGCGCGCAACGTGCGGCGCGGAACGGGCGCGCAGGTACGCCTTCGCCTTCCGCTCGATGCCATTCGATTGGAGAATGAGGATGCCGGACAAGCCGCTGCTGCTGATCGTCGAGGATGACGCCGTCTTCGCGCGCACCCTTGCCCGCTCCTTCGAACGGCGCGGATATGAGGCGGTGCTGGCGGCCAGCCCGGCGGAGGTCGATGCCGTCCTAGCCGATCGCACGCCGCGTTACGCAGTCGTCGACTTGAAACTGGCGCAGGCCTCGGGTCTCAACTGCGTGGAAACGCTGCACGCGCATGATCCCGAAATGATCATCATCGTGCTGACCGGCTATGCCAGCATCGCCACCGCGGTGCAGGCGATCAAGCTGGGTGCCACATCCTACCTCGCCAAGCCTGCCAATACGGACGAGATCGAGGCTGCGTTCGGCCAGCAGGCCGGTAATGCAGAAGCCCCCATCGAAGGGCGGCCCACGTCGATCAAGACAATGGAGTGGGAGCGGATCAACGAGGTGCTCGCCGAAACCGATTTCAACATCAGTGAGACAGCGCGGCGGCTCGGCATGCATCGGCGTACGCTGGCGCGGAAACTCGACAAGCGCCGCGTCAACTGATCACAGCGGCAGGCGGGGCCCCTGTCGCAGAAACCCCGCCCAATAACTGCTCACTTCATGTGGAAGGTTTTCGTGATCAGGTGCGCGGCGACCCCTTCCGGGCCGTCTTCCGAACCGAAACCACTGTCCTTCATCCCGCCGAACGGGCTGTCCGGCCAGCTGAGTGCGAGCTGGTTCACCGCAATCATGCCTGCCTCGATCTCATCGCCCAGCCGGTTCTGACGCCGACCATTTTCGGTGAAGCAATATGCCGCCAGCGCGTAGGGGAGCCGATTGGCCTCCGCGATTGCTTCCTCATCCGTACCGAACGGCCGGATGAGTGCGAGCGGGCCGAACGGCTCTTCGTTCATGACCCGCGCCGACATCGGCACGTCGGTCATCACCGTCGGTTCGAAAAAGAAGCCGCCGTTGGAGCCGCCGCGTGATCCGCCGGTGACGATCTTTGCGCCCTCGCTGCGAGCATTTTCGACCATCTCTTCGATCGCTTCGGGCCGCCGCGGATTGGCCATCGGCCCCATCTGGGTGTCGGAGTCCATGCCCGCGCCGACCCTCAGGGCCTTAGTGCGCTCGGCAAAGCCTGCCGCGAACTTTTCGTAAATGCCCTCCTGCACATGAAAGCGCGTGGGCGACACGCACACCTGACCGGCGTTGCGGAACTTGTGCGGCACCAGCATGTCGAGCGTCTTGTCGAGATCGCAATCATCGAACACCAGCACCGGCCCATGTCCGCCCAGCTCCATCGTTGAGCGCATCACCGTGTCCGCTGCCAGCTTCATGAGATGCTTGCCGACTGGCACCGACCCGGTGAAGCTGAGTTTGCGTGTCACCGGCGATGCCAGCAGATGGCGCGAAATTTCGTCGGGCACGCCGAACACCATCTGCGCCACCTTGCCGGGCAGCCCGGCATCGCGGAAGCAATGCATAACCTCGATCGCGCTGGCCGCGGTTTCCTCGCTGGGCTTCAGGATGATGGAGCAGCCCGCAGCGATGGCGGGAGCAAGCTTGCGCACCGGATTGAGGATCGGGAAGTTCCACGCGCAGAACGCCGCCACCGGGCCGATCGGTTGATGCAGCACGAGTGAGCGGGTGCCGGTGGGTCGCGGGAGCACCCGGCCATAAATACGCTCCGCTTCACCGGCATGAAATTCCAGGAGATTGGCCGTCGCGCCCAGTTCGCCCTTCGCCTCGGTCAGCGGCTTGCCCTGTTCGGTCGTGGCAATTTTTGCGATATGATCGGCACGCTCGCGCAGCAAAGCCGCGGTTTTGCGCAGCACAGCAGCGCGCTTGGCACCGGGCGTATCGCGCCATTGCGCAAAGCCTTCCTGCGCGGCGTCCAGCGCGCGATCGAGATCGGCCTTGGTCGCGACCGGAAGATCACCAATCCGCTCGCCCGTCGCGGGGTTGAGCGGATGCACGGTCTCTCGCCCTTCGGAACCCAGCCATTCGCCGCCGATATAGAGGGCAAGCTTCGTGCTGTAATCGGTCATGAAAGGTCCTTCGTCTGTTTGATTTTTGATACGGCCGGGCGACCGCGACGGTGCGGAGATAGGAAGCGAGCATTGGTTCGCCAGCCATACGCATGGATTTCTGGGGATCTACGGAGGGTAAATGGGCCGTCCGCCGCCAATGTCACTCAGCAGCGCGATGGAGGCTGTATTCGCTCACCGGAACGAACCGATCCCGGACGACGAAACCTGTCTTTACCCGAGGACCGCAGCCGGGAAACGCTAACGAAGCACGGGCCGCGTGTTGCTTTCGCTGTAGTTGGCGTAATTGTTTTTCATCATCGCGAGAATGTTCGCAATTTCCTCATCGGCATAGCTGGCGGCATCGGCCTGACTGGACCCGAATTCGCGTTCGGATTTAACGACCGCAGCGCGGTAGGCATCCCTCTGGCTGGCGCAAACGTCATTGGCCGCGGCAACGAACTCTTTTTCGCTTTTTTTCTCGTCGAGACTGCTGACCGTCAGCTTCATCAGACAATCATTATAGGCCTGATTGGTGGTAATCACTGGATCCTGCGCACTGAGCAGCATGGCAATTGCGAAAAACATGAAACCTCTCCCGTTCCTGCTTTATTGCGCGATCATAGCATTGAAATCGCGCGCGCCAAAGCAGGAACGGAGCAGGATCAGGAATGCTTCTTGGCCTCTCGTTTCAGCCGCTCCAGCACATCCTCATTACGGATCGTGCGATAGCGCGCCATGGCCAGGCTGAAGAGGCCGAAGAGCAGGAAGCCGATCGCGACCAGCGTGAACAGCCAGCCATTGTCCTGCAGGGAACTGATCGCGCCGCCGACGCCGCGAACCTGACTGCCCTGCTCGGCAAGTGCAGCCTTTACGGTGAACCAGCCAATGATGAGGAATACGACCGCACGGGCCGCATAACCGGCATGGCCGAGATATTTTACGAAATGGGGCGTGTCCGCATCAAGCTTGCCCATGAACTTGCCGGTATAGGCCTTTTTCGCCTGCTCGAACCCGGCGCCGATAAAGCACAGGCCGATGAACGCGAGGACGATCCAGCCGCCGGGGAACCCAAGCACCATGCTCGCGGCTTCCTCTTGTCCACCGCCGCCCGATCCGGAGCCGCCGCTGCCCGCCCCGAACGCAGTCTTGATGGCAACATAGGCAAGGAAAAGGTGCCCTAATCCGCTGGCGACATGGCCCAGGCGCTTTGCGATGCCCTTGGGCGTCGTTCCACCGCCTTCAATATCGATAGCCGCGCCGTAGATGCGGAAGACGCCGTAACCGAGCAGGCCGAGCCCCACCAAGGCCAAGACGACATGACCTGCCGGCATCTCCTCGATCTGGCTTAGAATGTCGGTAGCGCCAGATCCGCGCCCGGTTGTCAGCGCGATATAGCCGATGAGAAAATAAACGATCGCGCGCGCAAGATACCCTGCGCGCGCGAAATTCTGTACCTGAGTGACGCGGCTCATACTGATAGTTCCCTGTTCGTTACGCAAGGTGAACGGACCGGGCAGCTTTCAGTTCATTTCGGGTCCGGCATTCAGGCTAGCCACGGTATGCCTGCGATAATCGGTCAGTAATGGATCGCGCGGTCATAAGCGTCGAGCACGCTTTCGTGCATCATCTCGCTCAGCGTCGGATGCGCGAAGACCGTATGCATCAACTCTTCCTCGGTGGTTTCCAGCTGGCGCGCGACGACATAGCCTTGGATCAGCTCGGTCACTTCCGCGCCGATCATATGCGCACCCAGCAGTTCGCCCGTCTTGGCGTCGAACACCGTTTTCACGAAGCCTTCCGGATCGCCCAGCGCAATCGCCTTGCCGTTGCCGATGAAGGGGAAATTGCCGACCTTCACCTCATGCCCGGCCTCCTTGGCCTTGGCTTCGGTCAGGCCGACGCTCGCCACCTGCGGGCGCGAATAGGTGCAGCCCGGGATGTTCGATTTGTCGAAGGCATGCACATCCTTGCCCGCCAGCTTCTCGACCGCGACGACGCCTTCATGGCTGGCCTTGTGCGCCAGCCAGGGGGCGCCGGTCACATCTCCGATGGCCAGGATCCCGTCGACATTGGTGCGCCCGAAGCCATCCGTCTTGATGTGCCCCTTCTCGGTTTCGACCCCGAGCTTTTCAAGGCCGATATTCTCGGTGTTCGGCACGATGCCGATGGCGACGATGACGTGGCTGAACTCTTCGGTCGTGCTCTTGCCCTTGGCGTCCTTGATCGTCGCCTTCACGCCCGATTTGGAGCTTTCCAGTTTCTCCACGCCCGCACCGGTGCGGATATCCATGCCCTGCTTCTTCAGCGCCTTGGTCATGAAGGTGGAAACGTCCGCGTCTTCCACCGGCAGGATGCGGTCGAGCATTTCCACGATCGTCACGTCCGCGCCCATATCGCTGTAGAAGCTGGCAAACTCGACGCCGATCGCACCCGAACCGATCACGAGCAGCTTCCTCGGCATTTCCTTGGGCACCATCGCATGGCGATAGGTCCAGACGCGCTCGCCATCCGCCTTCGCGAACGGCAGGTCGCGCGCGCGGGCGCCCGTGGCAATCATGATCGTCTTCGCGCTCACGTCGGTGGACTTGCCGTCCTCGCCCTTCACCGCGATCTTGCCTTTGGCGGTGATGGTGCCGACGCCGTTCAAGACATCGATCTTGTTCTTCTTCATCAGATGCGTGACGCCGCCGTTCAGCTGGCCGGCCACCTTGCGGCTGCGATCCACGATCTTTTCCAGATCGAAGCCCGGCTTTTCCGCCTTCAACCCATATTGTTCGGCATGGGTCATATAATGGTGGATTTCGGACGTGCGCAGCAGCGCCTTCGTCGGGATGCAGCCCCAGTTGAGACAGATGCCGCCCAGCTTCTCGCGCTCGATAATGGCAACCTTCATGCCTAGCTGCGCAGCGCGGATCGCCGCGACATAGCCGCCCGGGCCCGAACCGATGATGGCGAGATCGTAAGTGGTGCTCATACTGTGACGTCCTCCTGGGAGATGGGCTCTTGCGCAATGGGGCGCGGCCGTCCCTCGTCGTCGACGGCGACGAAGGTAAATTGCGCTTCGGTGACCTTGACGTGGCGGTCCGCATGGCGGTGGCGCCGCCAGGCTTCCACGTCGATCTTCATGCTGCTGGTTCCGACATGGGTGAGATCGGCATAGACCGAAACCTCATCGCCCACCTTGACCGGCGCGTAAAACTGCATGCCGTCCATCGCAATGGTGACGGCGCGCCCACGGGCATGCCGCGCGGCGACGAGGCCGGCGGCACTGTCCATCAGGCTCATCAACCAGCCGCCGAAAATGTCCCCATAGGCATTGGCGTCCGCCGGCATCGCCGTGACACGGATAGCCGGATCGCGGGGTTTGTCATCCAATTCAGGCCACCATCGCCAGCGGGTTTTCCACGATCTGCTTGAACGCCTGCATCAGCTCCGCGCCGTCCGCGCCGTCGATGGCGCGGTGATCGAAGCTGCCGGTGGCGCTCATCACGGTGGCGACGGAGAGCGCATCGTCGACGATATAGGGGCGCTTCTCGCCCGCGCCGACCGCCAGGATCATGCCCTGCGGCGGGTTGATGACGGCATCGAACTGCTTGATGCCGAACATGCCCATGTTGGAGATGGACGCGGTGCCGCCCTGATATTCTTCCGGCTTCAGCTTGCCTTCCTTGGCGCGACCGGCAAGCTCCTTCACCTCCTGGCTGATCGCGCCGAGCGCCTTCGTTTCCGCGCCCGTTACGATCGGCGTGATGAGGCCTGTGGGAGTGCTGACCGCGACGCTGATGTCCGCGCGGCTATATTTGATCAGCTGGTTGCCGGCATAGCTGACATTGCATTTGGGCACCTGGATAAGCGCCTTTGCGAGCGCCTTGATCAGCATGTCGTTGACAGAGAGCTTGATGCCCTGCGGTTCCAGCGCCTTGTTGAGATCGGAACGCAGCTTCAGGAGCTTGTCGAGCTGCACATCGACGGTGAGGTAGATGTGCGGGATCGTCTGCTTCGCCTCGGTCAGGCGGCGCGCGATCGTCTTGCGCATGTTGGACAGCTTTTCCGCCTCGTGCGGAATATCCGTCTGGAAGTCACCTTCCGCGGCGGCGGTGGACTTCGCCTCCTCTGCCTTCGCTGCGGGCGCCTCGGCGGATTTCGCCGTCGGCTTCGCATCGGCGACGTCGGCCTTTACGATCCGGCCCTTGGGTCCGCTGCCTTCGATCGCGGTCAGATCGAGGCCCTTTTGCGCGGCGATCCGGCGCGCGAGTGGGCTCGCCTTGATCCGCTCTCCACTGTCGTCGGTCGGCGCAGCAGGAGCCTTGGTGCCGTCGTCGGCTACGGCCTGATCGGTCGGCTTGCCATGATCCTCGGCCTGCGTCTTGGAGCGCTCTGCCTTTTTATCCTCATCCCCGGTCTTGTTGGGGTCGGACGGTTCCTTGCTCGGCTCCTGCGCGGTCTTGGCTTCTTCGCTCTTCGCCGCGCCGCCGCCGGACGCCGCTTTGGCCGCCTCTTCCAGATCTTCGCCTTCTTCGGCCAGGATCGCGATGACCGCGCCGACCTTCACTTCGTCGGTACCTTCCTCGACCAAGATCTTCGCAATGGTGCCTTCGTCCACCGCCTCGAACTCCATCGTCGCCTTGTCGGTCTCGATCTCCGCCATGATGTCGCCGGAGCTGACCGTGTCGCCTTCTTTCACCAGCCATTTGGCGAGCGTGCCTTCTTCCATCGTCGGCGAGAGAGCGGGCATTTTAAGTTCGATGGGCATGGAAGATTCGTTCCTATCGCTGGCGTGTGGAGGGTCTATGCCAAAGGGTGACGCTGCGTCCAAGAGGGTTTAGCCGCCCAAGCTTGCATGGATCGGGATTTTGGCGCAGCTTTCCGGATGACAATTGGGAGAGGCACCATCGCCATGCGCACCTATCTGGTGGTGATCGATGAAACGGATGAAGCGCTGCTCGCGCTGCGCTTCGCCACGCGGCGCGCCGCAAAGACGGGGGGCGCTGTGCACATTCTTGCGCTGGTCGAACCGCAGGACTTCGTCGCCTGGGCGGGCGTGCAGCAAACCATCGAGGAAGAGAGCAAAGCCCGGGCCGAAGCGCTTGTCGTCAGCGCGGCAGGCACCATCCTTGAGGAATCGGGCCTACGCCCTTCGATCACGGTGAAGGAAGGCCGCGGGCCCGATGTGGTGCGGGAGCTTTTAAGCGAACGCGGCGACATCGCCGCCCTCGTGCTCGGCGCCTCGGCGCATGGCGGGCCGGGGCCGCTCGTAAGCCACTTCACCGGCGCTGCAATGGGCAGCCTGCCCTGTCCCGTCATGGTGATCCCAGGCGGACTGAGCCACGAGGATATCGACAGGCTGAGCTGAGCGGCCGCCCGCAACCGGCTTCGTCAGGCTTTCGTGCCGCGCGGCGGATAGTCTTCTTCGATCACGAAATCGATTCCCTTCAGGATCGCATCGAAGCTCGGGCGCGCGAACGGGACGCTTTGATGTTGCATCATATAGATGTTGCCGTCGGGCCGGATCAGTGCGATGCCGGGCTCGGAAAATACCGCCGGCTCTTCCGAACCTTCGCGCGCGGTGCTGATATACAGCCCCCATTCGCGCGCTTTCTCTTCGCTCATATCATAAGCGAGCGGAAGGTTGCCGGTATCCCACTCGGCATCCACCTTCATCGCGCGCTCTTCATCGTCCATCGAGATGGCGAAAGGCGAAATACCGCGTTCGGTGAACTCGTCCAACCGGCTGCCGAGCTCTTCCAGCTGTTTCTTGCATAGCGGACAGTGCGAGCCGCGGTAGAAGACTAGCATCGTGAAACGATCCGGCGTCTGGGCGGAAAGTTCGAACTTCGCCTGGATGGTCAGCGGCAGGTCGAGGCTGGGGGCGGCGGTGCCGGGAACGGGATGGGTCATGCAATCTCCTTTGCATCGATCAACCCGGCGAACCCGCCTCCGTTCCAGTCGAAGCGATCAGCGCTTCTTTTTGCCCTTCCCTTTCGGCTTGGCGCCGCCCTTTCCAGCGGGCGTTTTCTTCCGCCCGCTTTGCGGCCGCTTGCTCTTGCGCGGCACGCTGGAGGGACGCCCGCGCCGATCCCGACGCACCGGCTTGCCCGGCGCCCGCCCAGGGATTTCCACGTCCGGCACTTCGAACCGAAGCCCGCCCGACACCGGGTTCGCCTCGGCAAGGCGCAGCTTCAATTTCATGCCGCTCTTGTAGACGGTGTCGCTGTCCCGCCCAGTCAGCGTGCGCGCGGCCTCGTCATAGGCGAAATGCTCCGCGCCCAGCGTGGAAACCGGAACAAGCCCGTCGCCGCCAAGCCCCTCGACCATCGCAAAAAAGCCGAAATCGAGCACGCCGGTGATCCGCGCATCCACCAGCTCGCCGACATGGGACGCCAGATAGGCCGCGACATAACGGTCCATCGTGTCCCGCTCCGCCTCCATCGCGCGCCGTTCGGTACGGCTGATCACCTCGGCGATATGGCCGAGATCGGAAGCGTCCTTTTCCGTCAGGCCCGTGCCGCGCTGGATCGAACGGTTGTTCGGCGCCGGCATTTCCAGATCATAGGCATCCACCAGCGCACGATGGACAAGCAGATCCGCATAGCGCCGGATGGGCGAGGTGAAATGCGCGTAGGAACCGAGCGCCAGCCCGAAATGCCCCGTCTTCTCCGCACCATAATAAGCCTGCGTCTGCGTGCGCAGGATCTGCTCCATCACCTGCGGCAGCACTTCGTCATTATCGACGCGCTCGATCAGCCGGTTGAACACCCCCGGCGTCACCACCTGACCCAAGGCGAACTCCATGTCGAATGTCTTCAGATAATCCTTCAGCGCCACCAGCTTCTCGCGCGATGGCGGAAGATGCGCGCGGTACATCACCGGGGACTTTTTCGCCTCCAGCGCCTTGGCCGCCGCGACATTGGCCGCGATCATATAATCCTCGACCAGGCGGTGGGCATCGAGACGCTCGCGCACCGTCACCTCGGCAATGCGCCCCTGATCGTCCAGATGCACCTGCCGTTCGGGCAGATCGAGATCCAGCGGCGCGCGCTTCTCCCGCGCCTTGAACAGCAGCTTCCAGCAAGCCCAGAGCGATTCCAGAGCCTTCGCCAGATCGCCGTCCGCTTTCAGCTTGTCGAAGGAACGCTTGTCCTCCTCGGATATCTGCGAGCCGGACGGCCGATCCTTGCCGTCGACGATCGCCTGCGCATCCTCATATGCGATGTTCGCTGCAAGCCTTACCGTGGCGCGCGTGAAGCGGTGGCCGGTAACCTCGCCCTGGCTGTTGATGACGAGGTGGCACGCCATGGCGGCGCGGTCCTCGCCCGCCTTCAGCGAGCATTTGTCCGAGCTCAGCTCATGCGGCAGCATCGGAACCACACGGTCCGGGAAATAGACGCTATTGCCGCGCCGCCGCGCCTCACGGTCCAGTTCGCCGCCGGGGCGCACATAGAAGGACACATCGGCGATCGCGACGACCGCCTTGAAGCCGCCTTCGTTCGCCGGATCGTCGTCTGGCGCCGCCCAGAGCGCATCGTCATGATCGCGGGCATCGCGGGGATCGATGGCGAGGATCGGCAGGTGACGAAGATCTTCGCGCCTTTCCGCCGCCACCGGTAGTTCGGCAACGCGCTGCGCTTCTTCGATCGCGGCGTCCGGAAACACATTGGGAATACCATATTTGGCGATGGCGATCAGGCTGAAGCTCTTGGGCGCAAACGGATCGCCCAGCACCTCGATCACCCGCGCGGTGATGCGGTTGCCGCGCCCGCCTTTTTCCGCGACCACCAGCTGGCCGGGCTCGGCATTGCCAAGGTCGGAGATCGGCGTATCGCGGCGCGCTTTTTTGTCCGTGCTGCGCAGCATGAAGCGCTCGCCGTCCTTCTCGACCACGCCCAGCAGCTGTTCGCTACCGCGCGCCAGTTTCTTCATGACATGCGCGATATGGCCGTTTCCGCGCGCCTCGGTACGCGCCAAAACGCGGTCGCCCACGCCCAAGGCGCCGTTACGGCCACGCTCGATAATGCGCAGTTTCGGCGCGGGAACACCGTCCGCCTCCCAACTTTCGGGCACGCCGACCGGCTGATTGCCGTCGATATCGGTGACCCGCAGCACGGTCACCTTGGGCAGGCCACCCATTTTATGGAAGGCGCGGCCGGGTGCCATCGCCACCAGTCCTTCGTCGGTCATGTCCTTCAGCAGTGTCTTCAGCGCAATCTTGTCCTGACCGCTGAGACCGAACGCCTTGGCGATCTCCCGCTTGCCCGCAGGTGTGTCGCTGCTCTCGACAAATTCGAGGATCTGCTCGCGGCTGGGAAGGCCCGCGCGCTTCGATGTCTTTTTTCTGGAGTTGGCCAAGGCGGTGCGATCAATCCTCGGGCGAAAGCCGGTCGAGCTTGGCTTGAAGTTCAGCCACCTGCCGCTTCAGCTCATCCATCTCGCCGCGGCTGCTCTCCGCCGATGGCGCCGCAGCGCCCGGTGCGGGCACGAACGCATCGCGCGCGGCCTTCATCATCTGCAGGTTCTTGCGGGCGATCTCACCGAACGGCCCCTTGGCCACCGCACTCTCCAGCGCATCGTCGAGCTGACGTTGGTTTTCACGGAACTGGCGCATCGAATTTTCCAGATAATCCGGGATCATCCCCTGCATCGACCCGCCATAAAAGGAGATGATTTCCTTCAAAAAGTTCGTTGGCAAAAGCCCCTGCCCGCTGCTCTCTTCCTCCATGATAATCTGGGTAAGCACCGTATGCGTGATGTCATCCCCGGACTTCGCGTCGATCACCACAAACTCCACGTCCCGCCGGATCAGATCGGCCAGATGATCCAGCGTGATATATTTGGAACTGGACGTGTCATAAAGCCGCCGATTGGCGTACTTTTTGATGGTGATGGGTTGCTCGTCTTTCGACCTAGTCTGCACTGCCAACTCACTCCTCATCGGGACGCTGCAATAACGTAACAGCTCTGCGCGACGATGTGCTAAATGGCCGCGAACGAACCTGCACGCAAGTGGGTACCTCCCTCGAAGGCATGTGGCCGATATGTCACGGCAATCGACAAACAGTTTGCAACGACCGCAACGCAGGTTGCAGAAAAACGACAATCGGGCTTTGTTGAGACAGCAATTATTCAGGGAAGAGAGTTTATGCGCACATCGAGATTTTTATTTGCTGCATCAATTTCTGGCATTGCTTGCAGCATGTTGCTGCCGGCCTCGCTTCATGCTCAGATAACCAACGATGAAGATGAGCGCGTTGAAAGCGAAGTCGATGCGATTGTGCCAGACTCGTCTACCGCGCAGCAAACAGATAATGGCCTTATTGTCGTTACCGGTAGCCGCATCGCACGGAGCGCCAATCTGGAAGGTCCCATTCCTGTTACGGCAATTGACGCTGAAACACTTACCCGAGGTAGTGATATAGCGCTGGGCGACGCGCTGAACGAACTTCCTGCGCTGCGTTCAACATTCAGCACAAGCAATTCGGGACGCTTTATCGGTACTGCTGGACTAAGCTTGCTTGATCTCCGCGGACTCGGGACAACTCGTACGCTCGTACTGGTAAACGGCCGCAGGCACGTAACTTCGACGCCAGGCGATTTCAACGTCGACGTCAATACCATTCCGAGCGAATTGCTTGAACGCGTAGAAGTTATTACGGGTGGTAGCTCTGCGGTTTATGGTTCGGATGCCGTTGCCGGTGTCGTGAACTTCATTCTCCGTGACGATTTCGATGGCCTCCGAATCAAAGGTCAAGGCGGAATTTCCGACGAGGGTGATCGCGGGTCGTATTCGGTTAGCGGAACGATCGGCAAAAACTTTTTCGACAATCGACTGAACATTGCGCTTTCGGGCGAGTACTCCCAGCAAAACCCCCTCTTTTTTACTGATCGTCCCGATCAATTTGGCGCGTTTGCGGGTACCCCCGGGTTTGTTACCACGGACCCCACCGTTACAATAAACCCGGACGGATCGGTGACTCCGGAACCGCCGGCGGGCGACGGCATTCCCGACACCAGCTTTGTTGGCGGAAACGGTCGTCCCGGCGTGAAGTTTGGGTTCATTTCTGGGGGCGGTGCCCTTAGCACCAGTTGCCCTGCTCCTAGGTTTGATCGCAGGGTTACAGATACATGTAGCGGTCAACTTGATCAGCAGGGATTTAACATCCCAGTTCGTTACTTTTTCCAGCCAGACGGTTCTCTGGTGCGTAATACCGGAAACTACACACTCACAGGGGGGTCAATCGGTGGTCTCGGCGCGACCGGTATTGAGGGCGGACTGGCTAATGTCGGCCTCAAGCGCTACTCTGGCAATATTTTGGTAAACGCGGATATATCGCCGGCATTTCAGCCTTTTCTTGAGGCAAAGTACGTTCACGTAGACTCATTTCAGGCTAGCCCCCAGGCGACATTCTTCAATTCGCGCCTCAACTCGGTGTTCAATACGAACAACCCGTTTCTTACTCCGCAAGCCATTGCTACAATTAATTCGATTACTGGGCGTCCAGGCGGTGGTACGCCACAATTTGTAATCCAGCGCTTCAACTACGACATCGGGACGCGGGGAGAGGATCATGATCGTGACACGTATCGGGTAGTGGCCGGCATTCGTGGCAGCCTATCCGATGTTGGCAACCTCCGGTATGAGGCGGCTTTCAACTATGGTCACACGGATACATTCTACCGTACTAGCGGCAACATCTTGATTGCGAACTTCAACAACGCCCTTGCTGCTGTTCGCGCTCCCGACGGGAGTATCCAGTGCCGGATCAATGTTGATTCAAATCCCGCAAACGACGATCCTGCATGTGCGCCGTTAAATCTTTTCGGAGCAGGTAATCCCTCTCAAGCGGCACAGGACTATGTGCTGTATGAATCGACCCGGGACGAAACCGCTGATCAGTATAACGTCACTGCCTTTATTTCTGGCGATAGCAGTGGCCTCTTTGAACTGCCCGGTGGCCCCGTCGGTTTCGCAGTAGGCGGTGAATATCGCCGCGAGGAGGCGTTTTCTAGTTTTGACGATCTGACTAATGCCGGGGCAACATTCCTGAATTCGAATACTCCATTCGATCCGCCCGCCCTTGAGGTTTACGAGGCGTACGGCGAACTGAACGTACCGATCATTTCCGGCGTCTCTGGCATTGAGGAACTTACCGCCTCCGGAGCTGTGCGTTATTCTGACTACAACTTCTCGGGTGGTGTGACAGCATACAACGCGAACCTTATATATTCTCCGTTCCCTGGACTGCGTTTCCGGGGGGGCTATGCTCGCTCGGTACGTGCACCGAACCTGGGTAATTTGTTCGCAACGCAATCTGAAACTTTTAATACTATCGCCGATCCGTGTAATGCAACTCGGATAGGTGAGCAGCCGAACTTCGCTGCACGTTGTGCAGAAGCCGGCATTCCAACCACGATCACACTTCCTAATGGAAATGTAATTCCATTCACCAATGTCTCGCCGAGCAATATTTCCGGTTTCAATCGCGGTAACCCCAACCTTCGGCCCGAAAAAAGCAATAGCTTTACCTTTGGTGGGGTGTTCGCACCGACGTTCCTACCTGGCTTTTCGATTACTCTTGACTACTATAATATCGAGGTCGAAGACGTAATCTCTGGGCTGTCGGCGCAGGCAATCGTTGATCGTTGCTATAATGACCCGAATTCGTTGGACAATCCTTTCTGTGCCGTCGTGTTTCGGCGTGCGCCAACTGGGAATGTCTTCCAAGATTACGCATTCGACGGTCAGCAAGGTCGTCGTTTTCCGGGACTCGCAGATGAAACCTTCCCAGCCGTCGGTCCCGGCTTCATCAACCAGCCATTCAACTTCGCTTCTCTGAAAACCTCGGGTATTGATGCTGACATTAGCTATCGTAAAAACCTGGGCGCTAACGCGAGCCTGGCAATTCGGGGTCTCGTCAGTTGGGTCGCTGAGCGGAACAGCTTCTCGTTTATCGGTGACCCGGATCGGTATGTACGTTTGAAGAGCACCCTGGGTGATCCAGAATGGGCAGGAAACCTTTCGGTTGCGTTGGAAGTAGATAACGTCACTTTGACCTATGAAGGCCGTTACGTTGGTAAACAGACCATTGCGGCTTTTGAGACCCAAAATTCGGTTCAGGGCCGACCCCCTGAAAACGCCGATGCTTTCCCGCAGATCTATTATCCGGACATTTACTATAATGATATTCGTCTAAGCTTTAATGTTCAGGAAAAGTACGATTTCTACGTGGGCGTAGATAATGTACTTGATCAACTTCCGCCCTTCGGCATCGATGGCACAGGCGGCGGTGGCGCTATTTATGACAACACCGGGCGTTTCTTCTATGCGGGCTTCGTAGCGAACTTCTGAACCGCTTTAACTGTCTTAAAAAAGGGCCGCTTTTGCGCGGCCCTTTTCTTATACACACCAGCTTCTCTCCGATCTTCTTCCAGAGTTTGTTAGCAATTCATATTGTGACAAATTAGTGGAGCGAGCGGCCATAGCTAGAGATTGTGCTACTCGTGCCCACTGGTGACCGATCTGTCTGAAAGCTAGTTTCAAAATAACTAGATCCATTGAAACCCGACCCACAACTTCAGCCGAATCGTTTCCGATGAAGAACTTCCCGCCATTCGAGAATGCCCGCATGTAGCCGTCGGCATATCCGATAGCGGCGACGGCCACGGTCATCTCTCGGTCGGCGGTGAAGGTGGCGTTGTAGCCTACCTTGTCGCCGGGTTTTAGGTGGCGGATCTGGAGGATGCGGGCTTCGGGGAAGGCGACTTGCCGGATGCGGCCTTCATATTCGGGGCGCTGGATGCCGCCGTAGATCGACAGGCCGGGCCGGGTAACGTCGAAATGATAATCGGGGCCGAGGGCAATACCGGCGCTGTTCGCGAGGCTTTTGCGGGCATTCGGGAAATAGGTGGCTACGGCGCGATAGCGCTCCAGCTGGGCCGCGTTTTGGGGCACGTCTTCGTCAGCTGACGCAAGGTGGCTCATCACCATATCGATGTCGAGTGAGAGAGCGGCGACTTCGCCTGCCCGCTCGTCCTCAATGCCGAGGCGGTTCATGCCGGTTTCGAACATGATATCGCAGCGCCCGCCGCCCGCATCGCGCCAAGTGGCGAGCTGCTCCATGCTGTTGATCACAGGTTTGGCGCCCAGTGCGATAGCGGGACCTACCTCTTCTGGCAGAACACCGTTCAGCACCGATATTTGTTCCGGCGGAATGAGATCGGCTATTGCCGCAGCCTCCCGCCAGTGCGCGACGAAGAAAGCGCGACAACCCGCCGCAGCAAGGCGCTTCACGACCTCGCGGGCACCGAGGCCGTAGCCATCGGCTTTAACGGCGGCGCCTGCTGACGCACGGCCGCTCATGTCATTCAATGTGCGCCAGTTGGCAATGAGCGCGTCGGAATCGAGGCGCAGCCGCAGAAGCGGCGGAAAGTCTTCCGGTTTTGGCTTGTCCATTAATTCCGCTCGGCCGACCAATCGGGTTGTTCATTCGGCAGTCCGAAGAGCGTCACGAGGAACGCCATCAGCACCACAGCCCAGGTGTACCACAATCCGGAATAGGGATCGCCTGTCGTCGCGATGATGGCTGCGGCGATCAGTGGCAGGAAACCGCCGAAATAGCCGGTGCCGAAATGATAGGGGATCGACATCGAACTGTAGCGGATTTTCGGCGGGAACATTTCGCTTAGCAGGGCTGCCATCGGACCATAAGTCGCGCCGGACAGGCCGCCAAGTAGCACTAGCATCAGGATGATGACAGCGATCGCCAACGGCTCCGGTACAACCGGCTCGAAATTATAGCCCGCAGCGGCCAGTCCGGCATCGATGCTGGCCTTGTCGAACGACGTGATCTGCTCACCGCCGATGGCGAGCGACAACGTTTCGGCGGGCTGAATGGTATATTCCACGCCGCGGGCCGACAGGTCGGCCAGCAATTGGCCGCATGGGCTGGCCTGCTCTGACGCGAACGCATTATAATCGCAGGCCGGTCCGCTCACCACGATCGGTGCTCGGTCGAAACTGTCGCTTAGCTGCGGGTTGGCGACAGCGCCGATACCCCAGAAGATCGGGAACAGCAGGATGAGCGTCAATCCGAAGCCCCAGACGATGGGCTTCTTGCGTCCGATTCGGTCCGACAGGCGGCCAAATAGAAGGAACCAGAAGAGGCCAAGGGTCGCGCCGATACCGACGATGATTTCAGCTGCCGTGCCCTCGATCCGCATCGGACCTTTCAGGAAGCTCAGGCTGGAGAAATAGGCGGTGTACCAGATGACGGTCAACCCTGCGGACAGCCCGAACAGCGCCACGAAAATGCGGCGCTTGTTGCCGGGATAAGTGAAGCTTTCGACGAAGGGATTGCCGGACAGTTCGTTCGACGCCTTCATTTTTTTAAAGACCGGGCTTTCGGACAGTTTAAGCCGCATCCAAAGTGAAATGGCCAACAGAAGCAGCGACAGGATGAAAGGAACGCGCCAGCCCCAAGCGTCCCATATTTCCGCTGGCATGGCCGCCTTTACGCCCAGCACCACGATCAGGCTGAGAATGAAGCCGCCCGGCACGCTGGCCTGGATGAAGCTGGTATAGAAGCCGCGCCGTTCGGGCGGGGCGTGTTCGGCAACATAAACCGCCGCGCCGCCATATTCGCCGCCCAGCGCCAGGCCTTGCGCGATGCGCATCAGGATGATCAGGATCGGCGCGGCATAGCCGATGGTGCTCGCCGACGGGATCAGGCCGACGCCTGCAGTCGCCAGACCCATGACAGTGATGGTGACGAGGAAGGTGGCCTTGCGCCCCACCCGGTCTCCCAGAAAACCGAACAGGATGGCGCCGAGCGGGCGGAAGCCGAACCCGACGGCAAAGCCGGCCCAGGCGAGCAGCGTTTGCAACGTCTCATTGCCGCTTGGGAAGAACACGCGGCCGATGATGCCGCTGGCTGCGAGCGTGCCGTAGATGAAGAAATCATACCATTCGAAAATGGTACCTGCCGAGGACGCCCCGATGACCAGGCGGATGGTTTTCGGATCGGCTTCTGCGGGGGTGCCGGATCCCGCAGCTTCTTCCGCAACGCTCGACATCGCTCTCACACCCCTCACCCGTTCGCCCCGCCCCTGCCCTCAGCCCTCAGCGATTGCTTCACGCGGGCAGTCGACAGGGCTGATTTCGCTCCAAAGCCATTAGAGCGGAAAAGCGGGCTTCGACAAGCATGGCTGAGCGACGTCGAAGCGCTCGGCCAAAACGGGTGCAGGCGGCAGCAGTCTGGGCGCGCGTTACTCCAGTTCCAGGATCACCTCGTCCACCGCGAGGCTGTCGCCCTCGCCCGCGTTGATCTTGGAGATGGTGCCGGACTTTTCGGCGCGAAGGATGTTTTCCATCTTCATCGCTTCCACCGTGGCCAACGGCTGGCCAGGTTCCACGGCATCGCCCTCGGCCACATGCAGCGAGACCAGAAGGCCCGGCATCGGGCACAGCAGCAGCTTGGACGTATCCGGCGGCAGCTTGTCGATCATGTGCTGTGCATGCTGCGCAGCATGGGCGGGCAGCACGCGCAGATCGTGGCTGGCGCCGAGTGTGTTCAGACGGAAGCTCGCGCGCGTCGGTTCGATCGATACAACGATGCAGTCATCGCCGAACTCGGCCTCCACCATGCGGTCGCCCGGCGCATAGGCCATGGACAGGCCGGTGGGCTCGCCGTTCACGGCCACCTCGTTCTCGGACATGGCGACATCGTAAAAATCATCACCGATGCGCACCTGCCATTCTGCGGGCGGCTGCTGCTTGGCGCCGAGTTGACCGTCGATCAGCAGATTGCGATCGGCATGGGCGGTGGCGACAAACCCTGCGATGGCGGCAAGCCGCTTGAGCAGTTCCTCGCTTGCCGGCGCGCCCTGGAAACCGTCCGGATATTCCTCGGCAATAAAATTGGTGGTGATCTCACCGGAGCGGAAACGCTCATGCTGCATCAGCGCGGAGAGAAAATCGATATTGTGGCCGAGGCCCTTGATCTCGAACCGGCCCAGAGCATCCACCATGCGGTCGATCGCCTCGATCCGCGTATCGCCATAAGTGATCAGCTTGGCGATCATCGGATCGTAGAACATCGACACCTCGCCGCCCTCGGCAACGCCGTCGTCGACGCGGACATTTTCGCTGCCGTCTTCGTCCCCGGTTACGAACGGGGCCTGACGCTTGCCTGCGGCGGGCGGATCATAGCGCGTGAGGCGTCCGATCGAGGGCAGGAAGCCGCGATAGGGGTCTTCCGCATAGACGCGGCTTTCCATCGCCCAGCCATCCATCGGGATCTCGTCCTGCGTGAACGGCAGGCTCTCGCCCGCGGCGACACGGATCATCTGCTCCACAAGGTCCACATGGGTGATATATTCGGTCACCGGATGCTCGACCTGCAGCCGCGTGTTCATCTCCAGAAAGTAGAAGCCTTCGCCCGTGGTGTCGGCGCCGGAGACGATCAGCTCCACCGTGCCCGCGCTGTGATAATCTACCGCCTTGGCGAGCGCCACGGCCTGTTCGCCCATCTTCTTGCGCATTTCGGGCGAGACGAAGGGCGACGGCGCCTCTTCCACCACCTTCTGGTGGCGGCGCTGGATCGAGCATTCGCGCTCGTGCAAGTAAACGATGTTGCCCTGCTTATCGCCGAGCACCTGAATTTCGATGTGCCGCGGCTGTTCGATGAATTTCTCGATGAACACGCGGTCGTCGCCGAAACTGGCAAGCCCCTCGCGCTTGGTCGCCTCGAAGCCTTCCTTCACATCGGTGTCGTTCCAGGCGAGGCGCATGCCTTTGCCGCCGCCGCCCGCGCTGGCCTTCATCATCACCGGATAGCCGATGTCGTTAGCCCATTTTAGCGCGTCTTCGGTGGTGTCGATCGCGCCTTCGGAGCCGGGCACGGTGTTCACCCCGGCCTCGCGCGCCAGCTTCTTGGATTCGATCTTGTCGCCCATCGCCGCGATGGCATTGGCGGGCGGGCCGATGAAAGCGATGTCCGCCTCTGCGCAAGCTTTTGCAAAGCTTTCACGCTCGGACAGGAAGCCGTAGCCGGGATGGATCGCGTCGGCGCCGGTGTCCTTGGCCGCCTGGATGATTTTGTCGGCAAGCAGATAGGATTCGGCTGCGGGCGGCGGGCCCAGATGCACCGCCTCGTCCGCCAGTTCGACATGCGGGCTGCGCGCGTCCGCATCCGAATAGACCGCGACGGTGGCGATCCCCATTTTCTTGGCGGTGCGAATGACGCGGCAGGCGATCTCGCCGCGATTGGCGATCAGGATTTTCTTGAACATCAGGCTTCCTCTTTCGGACCGTCTTTGCGGCCTATTGTTTCGTCATCCTGGCACGGAGCTCGATTTTTACTCCGCCGCCTCCATCGCCACGCTGCCGCACGCACGCTGCGCGCGCATCGGCTCTTCGCTCGTCATCGCTTTCAGGCCAAGTTTCGCCAGCATCGCGGCATCCGCATCGTCGCCTGCATTGGCGGCGGTCAGCAGCTTGTCGCCGGTGAAGATCGAGTTCGCGCCGGCCGTGAAGCACAGAGCCTGCGTTGCCTCGGACATGCTCTCTCTGCCCGCGCTGAGGCGGACCATGCTGCGCGGCATGGTGATGCGCGCCACCGCGATGGTGCGAACGAATTCGATGTCGTCGATCTTGGCGAGCGGCGTGTCGGCCAGCATATCGCCCAGCACGGTGCCTTTCACCGGTACCAGCGCGTTCACGGGCACGCTTTCGGGGTGCCGCTCCAGCGTCGCCAGCGTGTGGAGAAAGCCCACGCGGTCGGCGCGGGTCTCACCCATGCCGACGATACCGCCCGAACAGACGTTGATCCCGGCGCCGCGTACATGATCCAGCGTTTCGAGCCGCTCGTCCATCGAGCGCGTCGAGATCGCCGTCTCATAATATTCCGGGCTGCTGTCGATGTTGTGGTTGTAATAATCGAGCCCTGCCTCGGCGAGCATGTCCGCTTGTTTCGGCGTCAGCATGCCCAGCGTCATGCAGGTTTCCATGCCCATGTCCCGCACGCCCTTCACGATCTCGACGATCTTGGGCATGTCCCGGTCCTTGGGGTTGCGCCACGCCGCGCCCATGCAGAAGCGTTGCGAACCCTGATCCTTCGCTTGCGCCGCGCGCTGGAGAACCGCCTGCGGCTCCATCAGCTTGGTGGCCTTCACGCCGCTATCGGCATGGACCGACTGGCTGCAATAGCCGCAATCCTCCGGACAACCGCCGGTCTTGATCGAGAGCAGCGTGCACAATTGCACCTCTCCCGGCGCATGGTTTTCCCGGTGAACGGTGGCGGCCTGATAGAGAAGTTCGGTGAACGGCAGGTCAAAAAGCGCGGCGATCTCGTCGCGAGTCCAGTCGGTGCGGATATCGGTCATGGGCTTGCGATAGCGAAGCCTTTGCCTTCCGAAAACCCCTCTGGAAGGAGGTTTTGCAACGCACTGTTCGCGTTCGCAGCTCGGGCCCAGTTCTAAAAAGCTGGCAGGCCGCGCGTGCGTACTCGCATCGCGCGGCCCCGCCGGGTTCATTGGCGCCTCAGCTTTTCCTGGACTTGGCGGTGGCCACCAGTCCGTTGATCCAGTTCTGGTGCCCGTCGATCATCTCATTGGGCTTGGAGGTTGCCAGTTCTTTCGCGGGATTGCCGTTCTGCGTTTCCTGCGTCAGAATCCTCACGCGGTCCGCGTCCAGATTTTCGATCAACCAGGCGTGGTGCACTTCAAGTCGATCATCGCCTTCGCCGGATTCGCCGTACCACGCGATCCGCGCTGGCTCACCCTGATGAGCCTCGACGCATTCCACCACTTTGCATTCGACGGGGAAACCAAAGGTCTTGAAGTGGAAGCTGTCGCCCAGCTGAAGTTCGGGACCGCCCCCGTCATGAATGCGAACATCCGCGGCGTTATCATAATAGCCCGGCCATTCGTGGGGCTGGCTGAGCAGCGGCCAGATGTCGGCGACGGAGAGGCCGGTGACGATCATCTCGTTCGAGGCGAAATTATCGACGAAACCGGGCACGAAGCCCTTCGGCCATTGAATAGCGTACATGGAACAGGTCTCCAGATGAGATGGCTGGCGCGGAGAAAAGCGCGCCAGAATTCCGCCTTGGCGGCAATGATCCAACCCATGCCGTCTGTGTATTGTTCCATACTTTCCCTGACCCGCATATGCTGCGGGAGGAAAGGCTATTCCGCAGCTTCCTCCAACGGCGGCAGGTTGTGCCCCAGCAGCTGCAAAACCTCACCCGCGGCGTCGACCAGATTGGTGCCGGGGCCGAAGATCGCCTGGACGCCCTTCTCGCGCAGATATTCGTAATCCTGCGGCGGGATGACGCCGCCCGCGATCACCTTGATATCCGAACGGCCCGCTTCACCGAGCTTTTCGATCAGCTCCGGGATCAGCGTCTTGTGGCCAGCGGCGAGCGAACTTGCCCCCACGATATCCACATCCTTTTCCACAGCCCAATCCGCCGCCTCGCCGGGCGTCTGAAACAATGGACCGCTGACGATCTCGAAGCCCAGATCGGCAAAAGCGGACGCGACCAGATTGGCACCGCGGTCATGCCCGTCCTGACCCATTTTGGCGACCATCATGCGCGGTTTGCGGCCCAGGCGGCGCTCCACCGCCTCGACGCCCTCGCCTGCGCGGGTCCAGCGCGGATCGCCGGTATAGGCGCCGCCATATACGCCGCTCACGGGCTGCGGCACGGTATCGAACCGGCCGAACACATCTTCCATCGCCGCCGACATTTCACCCAGCGTGCAGCGTGCGCGCGCCGCCTCGACGCACAGCGCCAGCAAATTGGCATCGCCTTCCGCGCCAGCGCGCAGGTTTGCCAGCGCTTCGGTGGCCGCAATCTCGTCGCGCTCGTTCTTCGTTTCCTCGATCCGCTTGATCTGATCGCGGCGGACACGAGCGTTGTCGATGTCGAGGATTTCCATCTCTTCTTCTTCGGGAAGGCGGTATTTGTTGACGCCGACGATCACCTGTTCGCCGCGGTCGACCGCGGCCGCCTTCGCCGCGGCCGCCTCTTCGATGTGGCGCTTGGGCAGGCCCTCGGCCACCGCCTTGGTCATGCCGCCCGCCGCCTCGACTTCGTCGATCAGCTCCTTGGCCTTGTCCACCAGCGCCTGGGTGAGGCTTTCGACATAATAGCTGCCGCCCAGCGGATCGGCGACATCGGTGATGCCGGCCTCTTCCTGCAGGATCAGCTGCGTATTGCGCGCGATGCGGGCGGAGCGATCGGTGGGCAGCGCCACGGCTTCGTCGAAGCTGTTGGTGTGCAGGCTTTGCGTACCGCCCAGCGTGGCGGCCATCGCCTCGATCGTGGTGCGCACGACATTGTTGTACGGGTCCTGCTCGGTGAGCGACACGCCGCTGGTCTGGCAATGGGTGCGCAGCATCTTGGACTTCGGATTTTCCGCGCCGAAATCGTCCATGATATCGTGCCACAGGGTGCGCGCGGCGCGCAGCTTGGCAACTTCCATGAAGAAGTTCATGCCGATGCCGAAGAAGAAGCTGAGACGCGGGGCGAAGCTGTCCACCGGCAGGCCCTTGTCCATCGCCGCGCGAACATATTCCATGCCGTCGGCCAGGGTATAGGCCAGCTCCTGCACTGCCGTCGCCCCGGCTTCGTGCATGTGATAGCCGCTGATCGAGATCGAATTGAAGCGCGGCATATGCTCGGCGGTGTAGCCGATAATGTCGGCGACGATCCGCATGCTCGGCTGCGGCGGGTAAATATAGGTATTGCGGACCATGAACTCCTTCAGAATGTCGTTCTGAATGGTCCCGGACAGCTGCTTCTGCTCCACGCCCTGCTCTTCGGCGGCGACGATGTAGAAGGCGAGCACCGGCAGTACCGCGCCGTTCATGGTCATCGACACCGACATCTTGTCGAGCGGGATCTCGTTGAACAGGATCTTCATGTCCGCCAGCGTGTCGATCGCCACGCCGGCCTTGCCGACATCGCCGGTGACCCGCGGATGATCGCTGTCATAGCCGCGGTGCGTGGCGAGATCGAAGGCGACCGACAGGCCCTTCTGTCCCGCGGCGAGGTTGCGGCGATAGAAGGCGTTGGACTCTTCGGCGGTGGAAAAGCCAGCATATTGCCGGATCGTCCAGGGGCGCCCGGTGTACATGGAGGCATAGGGCCCGCGGGTGAACGGTTCGAAGCCGGGCAGGCCCGGATCGATCGCGTCCTCGCTGGTGTAGAGCGGCTTCACGACGATGCCCTCGGGCGTTTCGCGCGTCAGATCGCGGCCCTTGACCTCTTTGGAGGCCTGTTCCTGCCAATCGGCATAGGTCGGTTTGTCGGTCATGCTATCACCCTATCCGCTCGTCCTGAGCTACTCGAAACCAGCACTACTTACGCCCGGCATACTCCGTCATTGCGAGGAGCCGCCAGGCGACGAAGCAATCCGGAGCAGATGCAGCACGGCAACGGCTCTGGATTGCTTCGGCTTCGCCTCGCAATGACGCGGTTCTATAATCGGATCAAGCCGCGCCTCCGTAGACCGATCAATGATCGCCCTTGGGCGTCTCCATGATCTCTGTGAGCTGGCCCATCATGTCCTTGGGATGCAGGAAAAAGATGGGCGTGCCATGCGCGCCGATGCGGGTGGGGCCGAGGATGCGTTTGCCCTGCCCTTCGAAATGAGCGCGTGCGGTGTCGATATCCTCCACCTCGAAACAGACATGATGCTGCCCGCCGAGCGGATTTTTGGCGAGGAAGCCGTTGATGGGCGAGGCATCGTCATAAGGCTCGATCAGCTCGATCTGCGTGCCCTTGCCCACTTCGCCCGCGCCGTCCGGCGTGTCGACGAAGCACACCTTTACGCCCTGCTCGGGCAGGTCGAACGGCTCGGTAATCGCCACCGCGCCCATCGTTTCACGATAATAAGCGATGCTGTCCGTGATAGAGGGCGTCGCAACGCCGACATGGTTGAGGCGGCCGAGTTTCATGACATCTCTCCTTTGGCCAGCGCATCGGCCAGCTCTTCGATGGTTTGAACGTGGAAAGCGGCCGAACGCTCCAACGGATACCAGGCGCAGCCGGGCCGCTGCACGAAGGCGATGTCCATGCCAACATGGCGCGCGCCCATCAGATCCCAAGGATGGCAGGCGACCATCAGCGAATGCGCCGCCGATGCGCCGGTCTCGGCGAGACCGCGTCCGTAGCAGCGGCGATCGGGCTTATAGGCACCGGACGGCTGCACGCTCAGCATCGCGTGGAAATGCCGCGCGATTCCGGCCCTGGCGAGCCGATCTTCCAGACCGTCCTCGCCCGAATTGGTGAGCGCGACGAGCTCGAAACCCGCCTGCTTCAGCCGCGCCAGACCCGGCGCCACGTCAGGCCAGGCATCGGATGCGCCGAGCCCATCCGAAACGACCGCCTTGGCCTCATCCAGCGACAGCGCAGCGCCATCTTCCGCTACCAGCATCGCGAGCACTGCCGCGGCAATGTCGGCGAAGGCATGCTCGGCCCCCGCCAGCGTCTCCGCCTGCGAATAGCTGACCAGCGCATTGAACCAACGCCGCCCCTGCCCCGCGCCGCCGCCAAGCCGATCGGCGACGGTATCGCGCAGCGGCGCAATGTCGATCAGCGTTTCGTTGACGTCGAAGAAGATGTGGGTGGGGCGCTTCATTCTTTCAGCGAAGGCGTATCAAAGCGGAATATTGTCGTGCTTCTTCCACGGGTTCTCCAGCTGCTTGGTCCGCAGCTTTCTTAGGCCCATGGCGATGCGCACGCGGGTGGAGTGAGGCATGATCACCTCGTCGATGAAGCCCTTGCTGGCCGCCACGAAGGGGTTGGCGAAGCGGTCTTCATATTCCTTGGTGCGCTCGGCGATTTCTTCTTCGCTCTGGTTGCGGAAGATGATCTCCACCGCGCCCTTGGCGCCCATCACCGCGATCTCGGCGGTGGGCCAGGCGTAGTTCAAATCGCCGCGCAGATGTTTGGAGGCCATCACGTCATAGGCGCCGCCATAGGCCTTGCGCGTGATGACGGTGATCTTCGGCACGGTCGCCTCGGCATAAGCGAAGAGCAGCTTGGCACCGTGCTTGATGATGCCGTTATGCTCCTGCGCTACGCCGGGCAGGAAGCCGGGGACATCGACGAAGGTCAGGATCGGGATGTTGAAGGCATCGCAATAGCGCACGAAACGCGCGGCCTTCTTGGCGCTGGCGATATCCAGAACGCCGGCCAGCACCATCGGCTGATTGGCGACGACGCCCACGGTGCGGCCCTCCACCCGGCCGAAGCCGCAAATGATGTTGCCGGCATGGGCCGGCTGCACCTCGAAGAAGTCGCCCTCGTCGAGCGTCTTCTGGATCACCTCATGCATGTCATAGGGCTGGTTGGCATTGGCCGGAATGATCCGGTCCAGGCTCGGCTCCAGCCGGTCGAACGGGTCCGCGGTGGGGCGCTCGGGCACCTCTTCGCGGTTGGACAGCGGCATGAAATCGATGAAGTCGCGCGCGGACAGCAGCGCCTCGATATCGTTCTCGAACGCCAGATCGGCGACCGAGCTTTTGGTGGTGTGGGTGACGGCGCCGCCCAGCTCTTCCTGCGTCACCACCTCGTTCGTCACCGTCTTCACCACGTCCGGGCCGGTGACGAACATGTAGCTGGAATCCTTCACCATGAAGATGAAATCGGTCATCGCGGGCGAATAGACCGCGCCGCCCGCGCATGGCCCCATGATGAGGCTGAGCTGCGGCACCACGCCGCTCGCCAGCACATTGCGCTGGAACACCTCGGCATAGCCGCCGAGCGACGCGACGCCTTCCTGAATGCGCGCGCCGCCGCTGTCGTTCAGGCCGATGACGGGCGCACCGACCTTCATCGCCATGTCCATGATCTTGCAGATCTTCTCGGCATGACGTTCGGACAGCGATCCACCGAACACGGTGAAATCCTGGCTGAAGACGAACACCAGGCGCCCGTTGACGGTGCCCGATCCGGTGACGACGCCGTCGCCCGGAATATGCTGCTCATCCATGCCGAAGTCGGTGCAATTATGTTCGACGTAGCGATCATATTCCTCGAAGCTGCCGGGATCGAGCAGCACGTCCAGCCGCTCGCGCGCGGTAAGCTTGCCCTTGGCGTGCTGCGCATCGATGCGCTTCTGCCCGCCCCCCAGTTCGGCCTGCGCGCGTTTTTCTTTCAGCTGTTCGAGAATGTGCTGCATGGGGTGCCTTTACGGAAATTGAGCCTTGCCGGCGGTCATTCCAGACAAGGGGGCGTTTGGCAACGGGGGAGGTAGGAGCCGACGTCATTGCAAGCGGAGGGCAAAGCCCGGAGCGCGGCAATCCAGAGCGGTTACGGCGTTGCATCCGCTCTGGATTGCCCTTCGACTGTCTGCTTGCAGCAGTCGCTCAGGACAGGCTTCGTCGCCTGCGGCTCCTCGCAATGCCGTTGAAGCTCACCCCGCCCGGTGCTCCGCTGCGCCGACATGCGCCACGGCGTCGGGCGCGGTGCTGTGCTCCATTTGAATGAGAAAACTCACCACCGCCACGGCCAGCATCAGCACCATCGCGGCAAAGCCGGCGAGCGACCAGCCGAGTCGCCGATTGTTGGCCTTGGTCGCGGCGGGATCGCGCGCGGTCATGCGGCCTTCGCGCTGGCGGCGCTCGACCGTGCGCTTCTCCTCCTCGCCGAAGCGGAACAGCATGATGCCCGCGGCCAGCCCGAACATCATGCAGCCGGGGATCCACATGACGAGGCCGCCAATCCGCTCATCGGTCAGCGGGGCCACATCCCACATGCGCCCGAGATGGTCGTAGGCGGTGTAGAGGACTTTCGTTTTGAAGCTGAGCGTCGCGCCCAGGCTGATATTGCCGAAGGCGGCGGCGACGAACATCGCCATGCGCGTGCCGATGCCGGGCCCGGCGGGCGCAGGATGCGGATCGAGCAGGACCGAGAAGAACAGAACGCCCGTCACCACCAGCGAAATATGCCAGCTATAATGCACCGCCTCGTTCAGGATCGCGAGATCGTGCCACTCCGGCACCATCCACACCCAGCTCGTGCCGATGAACAGCAGCGTCGCCACCAGGGGACGGCGCAGGAATTGAAGCAGCTTGTGCAGCCAGCCGGTGCGCGCCACAGGGCCCACCAGCGAGGAACGCAGTCCCTTGGGGAGCCCTCGCATCAGCGCGCCCTGCGGGATGGCGAGGAACAGAAACAGCGGCCCGATCGTGCGCAGCAGCATATGCTCCACCTGATGCACCGCAAAGATATGATCGGCGAGCCGCTCGACCGGCGAAATCAGCGCCACGAAAAAGGCGATCAAGGCGGCATAGAAGCTCGCGATACGCCACGCCGAGGGCCGCCGTCCGCCGCCGAGGCCGCGGGCGTAAACCCAGCCCGCCAGCAGCAGCGCGGCGATGATTTCGGGCGACCAGTGCCAGAGCGACCAGAAACCCTGGCCGGGATGCACCTCGTCTCCATGCGCATATGCCGCGGACGGCAGCAGGAGCCCGCCGAGGACGGCGAGCGAACGGACGAAACGGGGGCTGGGCATGCGCCCTTCCCTAACGGAAAGCGCGCCGCCCGTTAACCCCCGCGCCTTATTTCATCAGCACCAGTTCCTCGGCCATGCTGGGGTGCAGCGCCACGGTATCGTCGAACGCCTGCTTGGTCAGGCCCGCCTTCACCGCGATGGCCGCCGCCTGCAGGATCTCGGGCGCTTCCGGCCCGATCATGTGTAGGCCGACGATCTTGCCGTTCTCACCGTCGCAGATCATCTTGTAGAGGCCGCGTTCGTTGCGATTGGCGAGCACGTTCTTCATCGCGCGGAAATCGGACTGGTAGATCTTCACCGATCCCAGCGTTTCCTTGGCTTCGCTCTCGGTCATGCCGACACCCGCCATGGGCGGGTGGCTGAACACCGCGGAGGGGACGTTTTCATAATCCACCTGGTGTGGATTGTCCCCGAACAGCGTGTCGGCAAAGGCCTGCCCCTCGCGGATCGCGACGGGCGTCAGCTGCATGCGGTTGGTCACGTCGCCCACGGCATAGATGCTGGGCACATTGGTCTTGGACCATTCATCGACGCGAACCGCGCCCTTTTCGTCATAGTCCACGCCCGCCGCTTCCAGCCCCAGACCGCCCGTATTGGGCACGCGCCCGGTGGCGAACAGCACGCAATCCACCTCGATATCCTCATGATTGGTCATCGAGACGTTGAGGCAGCCATTCTCGGTCTTCTCGATCCCGCGGAACTCCGCATGAAAGCGGAAATCGATGCCCTTCATCATGGATATCTGCAGCAGTCGGTCGCGGATCTGATGATCATATTGCCGCAGGATCACGTCGGTGCGGTTGATCAGCGTCACCTTGGCGCCGAATTCATGGAAGATGCCCGCAAACTCGTTGGCGATATAGCCCGCACCCGCAATCAGGATGCGCTTCGGCACGGCGTCCAGATGGAAGGCTTCGTTCGACGTGATACCGAGTTCATGGCCCGGGCAGTCGGGCACATGCGGCGTCGCGCCGGTGGCGATCAGGATGTGCTTGGCGCTCACCGTCCTGCCGCTTGCCAGCTTCACCTCGTTCGGGCCGACCAGTTCGGCGCGTTCGTCGATGATCTCGGCGCCGTGATTGGTCAGCGTCTCGCGATAGACCGAATTGATCCGGTCCACTTCCTTCATCACATTGTCGCGCAGCCGCTGCCAATCGAAATTGCACTCGTCCGGCACATCCCAGCCGAAGCACCGCGCATCCTTCAGATCCTCGGCGAAATGCGCGCCGTAGACGAGCAGCTTCTTGGGCACGCAGCCGCGGATGACGCAGGTGCCGCCGACGCGGTGTTCTTCGGCAATCGCCACCTTTGCGCCGTGGCTCGCGGCCACGCGGCTCGCGCGCACCCCGCCCGATCCCGCGCCGATGGTGAAGAGGTCGTAATCATATTGGGCCATGGGATGCTTTCATCGGAGAAAAAGGAGGATCGGCTTTCAATCTAGGGCGGTGCGGCCCGGCCTCAAGCCGGATCGCCCAGCGCGGCTTCCATCAGCGCCTTGGTGCTCGCATCGAAATCGTCCATGCCGCCTTCCTCGATGGCGCGGGCCATGTCCTTGCCCAGCTCGACGCCGAACTGGTCGAACGGATTGATGCCGAGCAGTACCGCATTCACGAAGGTGCGGTGCTCGTAGAAGGCGATGAGTGCGCCCAGAATCGCGGGCGTGACATCCTCGATCAGCAAGGTTGTGGACGGCCGGTCTCCCGGATAGCTGCGCGCCAGATCGTCCGCCTGCTTGCCCGCCATCAGCGCGGCGCCTTGCGCGAAGCAGTTGGCGAGCAGCGCCTCATGATGCGCATCGTCGAAATCATGGCCCGGCTCTTTCGACGCAATGAACTCCACCGGCACCAGTACCGTGCCCTGATGGAGCAGCTGGAACACGGCATGCTGCGCGTCGGTGCCGACCCCGCCCCATGTGATCGGCGCCGTCGGCCAGTCCACGGGCTCGCCGTCCGCGGTCACCGACTTGCCGTTCGATTCCATCTCCAGCTGCTGCAGATAGCTCGGCAACAGCCGCAGGCGTTCGTCATAGGCGAAGATCGCGCGCGTCTCCGCGCCGCGGGCTTGCGTGTAATAAAGGTCCGCGAAGGCCGCCATGACGGGCGCGTTTTCGCGCCAATCGGCATGGGCGAAGTGGCGGTCCATCGCGCCTGCCCCTTCCAGCATTTCCTCATAGGCCGCCCAGCCGAGACCGAGCGCGGCGGGAAAGCCGATGGAACTCCACAGCGAATAGCGCCCGCCGACGCTTTCCGAAAAGGGCAGGATGCGCGTTTCGTCGACGCCCCATTCCACTGCCTTGTCCGGATTGGCGGTGAGCGCAACCACGCGGCCATAGGGATCGTCCACCCCGCCCTCGCGCAGCCACTGCATCGCGCTTTCCAGATTGAGCAGCGTTTCGGCGGTGGTAAACGTCTTGGATGCGGCGGCCAGCAGCGTGGTCTGCGGATCGATGTCCTTCACCGCCTCGGCCATCGCTGCGCCGTCGACATTGGAGACGACGCGCACTTCGATGCCGCCGCTGTTGCGGCCCAGCGCGTCGATCAGCAGCTTGGGCCCCAGCGCGCTGCCGCCGATGCCGATATGGATCAGCGTTTCGATTTTGCCGAAGGCGCCCGCCTCGATCACCTCGACCAGCCCGCGCATCCGCGCATGGAACTGGCGTGCCAGCTCCACCGATTCCGGCGCGCCCGTACCGCGCTCGGCGGTATGTTCGGCGGCGCGGCCTTCGGTGGGGTTCACCACCTCGCCGCTCAGCAGTTTCTGGCGCTGATCGGCGAGGCCCGCCTCTTCGGCCGCGGTTACGAAGTTATCGACCAGCGCGTCCGTCAGATGCGTCTTGGACAGATCGAACCGGATGCCCGCCTCTTCGATGGTGAGGCGCTTCACCCGCCCCTGCGGATCGTCCGCAAACAGATCGGTCAGTGCCGGGCTCTCGTCTTCGTCCAGAAACTGCCACTCACCGCTCATAATCTCATGCCTTCTCGCTGCCGGGTTGAAGCTGGTCTTTAGTCGCGAGCGCGCTTATGGGGCCAGCCTTGTCTGTTCCTATCGCCCGGCCCCTCTTATGATCAACAGCGCGCGCGACGACGAAGCGGGCGAACCGCTCGATACGGCCGGATCGCAAGACAAGGCGCGGCGCGCTTCCAAAAGCGGCGGCTCGGGGCGCTCCGAATGGATCGATCTTGGCCTTTATCTCCTGAAAGTCCTGCTGATCGTCCTGGTGATCCGCAGCTTCATCGTCGCCCCGTTCAATATTCCGTCCGAATCGATGCAGCCGCGGCTTCTGGTGGGCGATTATCTGCTCGTGGCGAAATGGCCTTACGGCTATTCGCGTTACAGCCTGCCGGGCGATGTGCCGCTGATCCCGGGCCGCATCTTCGCGCATCAGCCCGAACGCGGCGACGTGGTCGTGTTCAAGGCGCCGCCGGATGAGCGCACCGATTATATCAAGCGCGTCATCGGCCTGCCCGGCGATACGGTGCGCGTGCAGGAAGGCGTGGTCTATCTGAACGGCAAGGCGCTGCCCAAACAGCGGATCGCGGACCTGCTGCTGCCCGTCACGCCGAACATGGTGAGCGCGGCCGCGACGGCGGGATCGCCTTTTCCCTGCTATTCGCCGCAATTCGCGGAGACCATCGATGGCAAGGATTTTTGCCGCTATCCGCGCTACCGCGAAACATTGCCGTCGGGCAAAAGCTATGAAATCCTCGATCTGGTGCAGGGCAGCATGGGCGACGATACGATGACGTTCACCGTACCCGAAGGATCGCTCTTCCTGATGGGCGACAACCGGGATCGCAGCGCGGACAGCCGGTTTCCCGCCGAAGTGGGCGGCGCGATCGGCATCGTGCCGCAATCGGATTTGATCGGACGCGCGCTCGTCACCATCTTCTCCACCGATGGGTCGGCCGAATGGTGGGAGCCGTGGACCTGGATTTCCGCCACGCGCTGGGACCGGATCGGAGAAGGATTTTGAGCCAGTTTCCCGCATGGCTGGCCGGAATCGGCATCGAGCCGACCGGCGATCTTGCGCTGTACGAACAGGCGATGACGCATGGCAGCACCGGGCGGCCCGATTATCAGCGGCTGGAATTTCTGGGCGACCGGGTGCTGGGCCTTGCCGTCGCCGAAATGCTGTATGATCGCTTTCCGGACGAGAGCGAGGGCAAGCTCTCGCACCGCCTCAACGCGCTGGTGTCCGGTGCCACCTGCGCCGTCGTGGCCCGCTCGCTCGCGGCGGGGCCGCTCATCATGCTGGGCAAGCAGGCGCGCAGCGACGGCGCGGCGGAGAGCGACAATGTGCTGGGCGATGTCATGGAATCGCTGATCGGCGCGCTGTTCGTCGATCGTGGGATCGATGCGGCGCGTGCCTTCGTGCAGCGCCACTGGTCCGATATGGTGGACGGGGCCGCCAAGGCGCCGCGCCACCCCAAATCCGTGCTGCAGGAATGGGCGGCCAGCACCAACCGCCGCCCGCCCGTCTACACCGTCGTCAAGAAAAGCGGCCCGCCGCATGCGCGTGTCTTCAAAGTGGAGGTGGGCATCAAGGGCCTCGACCCCGTCACCGCCGAAGCGCCCAGCAAACAGGAAGCGGAAACCCGCGCCGCCCGCGAATTTCTGGAGAAATATAAGTGAACGATCAAACCGATCCGGTTAAGGATGCGTCCGCCACCCGCTGCGGCGTCGCCGCGCTGCTGGGTGCGCCCAATGCCGGCAAGTCCACGCTCACCAACGCGCTCGTGGGGCAGAAGGTGGCGATTACCAGCGCCAAGCCGCAAACCTCGCGCACCCGGCTGATCGGCGTTGCGCTGGAGGGGCCCGCGCAGATCATGCTGGTGGACACGCCCGGCATCTTCGCCCCGCGCCGCCGCCTGGATCGTGCGATGGTCAGCGCGGCCTGGGAAGGCGCGAGCGATGCCGATGTGCTGCTGTTCGTGGTCGATGCGAAAGCCGGCGCGGGGCCGAAGCTGGAACCGCTGATCGAGGCGCTGAAGGACCGTCCGGGCCGCAAATGGCTGGTCATGAACAAGGTGGACATCGCGGCCAAGGACAAGCTCCTCGTCCTTACCGAGAAGTTGAACGGCGCGGTGACGTTCGAACACACATGGTTCGTCAGCGCGGAAACCGGCGACGGCCTGCCCGACCTGAAGACCGCGCTCGCCGAAGCGATGCCGGAAGGGCCCTGGCACTTTCCGGAGGATCAGGTCTCCGACGTCTCGCAGCGCCTCCTAGCCACCGAAATCACGCGCGAGCAGATCTACCGCCAGCTCCATGCCGAGCTGCCCTATGCCAGCGCGGTGGACAGCGAACAGTATAAGGAACGGCCCGACGGATCGGTGGAAATCCACCAGCAAATCCTGGTGGCTCGGGACAGCCAGAAGGCCATCATGCTGGGCAAGCAGGGCACCCGTATCAAGGCCATCGGCGAGGCTTCGCGCAAGGAGCTTTCCAAGCTGCTCGGCGTGCCCGTGCACCTCTACCTCCACGTAAAGGTGAAGGAAAACTGGGACGACAGCCGCGAACTGTTCGAGAATATCGGCCTCGACTGGGTGGATTAACGAAGCGCCTTCTTCCTTTGTCCCCGACTTCATTCCCACAACCCCATCCCCCAATCTGTAGCCCTGATCCTGTCGAAGGGCGCCCATCGGGACAGCGCAAAGCCCCGAGGAAAAACGTCCTTCGAGAGGCTCAGGACTTACGGCTGTTGGGGCAGTTTTGGTCTCGGAAGGGCAAAGGGTGAAACCTACGGTCGGACATCAGCATCCAACCATCGCCCCGACCCGTAGCCCTGAGCTTGTCGAAGGGCGCCTATCGGGATAGAACCGCACCTCGGCGAGGAACGTCCTTCGACAGGCTCAGGACTTACGGTTTCGGGCCGGGTTCGGCTGTCTGAAGCCGCCCTAGCCCGCACGCTTGCGCATCAGGTTCGAACCCGTCACCCGGAACCGGTAAGCGCTGCCGATCATCGCCAGCAGTGCAAAGCCCGCGGCCACGAAGGCGGGCGCCACGCCCAGCCCCAGGTTCATCGCCAGCAGCACGCCAACGATGGACGCGCCCAGCGTCTGGCCGAGCAGGCGCGAGGTGGAAAGGAGGCCGCCCGCCGCCGCCGAGCGCTCCTTGGGCGCGCTGCCGATCAGCAGCCGCGAATTGGGTGCGAAGAACAGACCGAAGCCCAGCGCGCAGAGGCTGAGCCGCCAGGCGATGGCAAAGGGGTGCGCGTTGCCGGGGATCAGCCCGATCAGGATCAGTCCGCCGATGGCAATCACCATCCCGACGCAGCCCATGACGGACGGCGAGACGCGATCCGATAGCCAACCCGCAGCAGGCGCCACGAACAGCAGCGTCAGCGGAAAAGGCGCGATCAGCAGGCCCACCTCGTCCGGGGCATAGCCGAGGCCCTGTTCCAGCTTGAACGGGAGTGCCACGATCAACAGCGCCGATCCGATGAAGCCCGCCACCGCTGCCATCGCGGAGAGGCCGAGCGCGGGCCGCTTCAGCAGGTCGACCGGCAGGATCGGCCGCTCCTGCCCCAGCGATCGGCGCACCCACAGCACCGCCAGCAGGGCGCCGAGCGCGATCGCGCCGAACCCGAACCAGCTGCGATCATGCGTGGCCACCTGCACACCGCCGATCATGAGCGCAAGCACGGCGGCGCTCAACAGGCCGCCGATCCAGTCGAACCGCCGATGCTCCTTCACCGGATCGGGCAGCGAGCGGCCGATGATGAGGGAGATCACGGCAAGCGGCGCGGCGGCGAAGAACACCCATCGCCAGTCGAGCTGCGAGACAAGAAATCCGCCTAAAGTCGGCGCGATGGCATTGGAGCTGGCCACGATCACGCTATTGATGCCGAGCCCGCTGCCAAGGCTGCGTTCGGGATAAATGCTGCGCAGCATGGCCGCAGAAACGCTGAGCGCCATGCCCGCGCCCAGCGCCTGGCCGGCGCGCAGGACGAGCAATCCCGGCAGGCTGTCCACGAAGAAACTCATCGCCGAGGCGGCCAGGAACACGCACTGGCCGAGCTGATACAGATTGCGGTGCCCCAGCCGGTCGGCCAGCGTGGAGAAGGGCAAGAGCACCATCACCATGACGAGCTGATAGATGGTGACCACATTGGTCACGACGCCGTCCGCCACGTTCAGATCGCGCGCGATGGTGGGCAGCGCCACATTGGCGACGGTGCCGTCGATCACGAACAGGGCGCTGCCGAAGGAGATCGCCGCGATGGCCCAAAGCCGCCGCGGCATCGGCAATCCGTCGCCATCGCCGCCCGCATCCCGCGGGCCGACCGGCCCCGCATCGCGGTTTGCGCGACCGAACATGTTCAGAAAAAATGGCATTACGCGCTCAACGTTCGGGTGCGGCGAATGTGCCGCGTGGCAAATTCATTCAACCGTCCCCTCATCCGTAGCCCTGAGCCAGTCGAAGGGCGTCTCTCCGGCTGGCGCTGCACCTTAGCGAGAAACGTCCTTCGACAGGCTCAGGACTTACGGTTATTCGGGCACAGCTCAGCTTTCGCTCGCTGCCTTCTTCGCCGCGGGCTTCTTTGCTGCCGGCTTCTTCGCCGGCGCCTTCTTCGCGGGCGCTTTCTTCGCAGCAGGCTTTTTCGCGGCCGCCTTCTTCTTTGGTGCGGCCTTTTTCTTTTTCTTCGGTGGGGCCTTGGCGGCGCGTTCGTCGATCAGCTGGGCGGCTTCTTCCAGCGTCAGCGCGTCCTTGTCGACCGTCTTGGGGATCGTCGCATTGGTACTGCCGTCGGTGACATAGGGGCCGTAGCGCCCGTCCATCAGCTTGATCTCTTCCTCGGTCCGCGGATGCTTGCCGAGCACTTTCAGCGGCTCGCGCGCGCCGCGGCCCTTGCCCTTGTTGGCAGCGGCTTTGGCGAGCTTCGTGACGGCAGCGTTCATGCCGATTTCGAACACTTCGGCCGTGTTCTCCAGCTTCGCATATTTCTTGTCGTGTCGCAGGAAGGGGCCGTAGCGGCCAATGCCCGCCTCGATATCCTGCCCCGTTTCCGGATGCGGACCGACGACGCGCGGCAGCGAAAGCAGCTTCAGCGCCATCTCCAGATCCAGCTCGCCCGGCAAATCCTTGGGGATGGAGGCACGGCGCGCCTCCTTGCCTTCGCCGGACTGGATATAGGGGCCGAAGCGCCCGGTCTTGGTCTCCACTGTCTCGCCGGTCGCCGGGTCCACGCCCAGCTCCTCCGGTTCGACATCGGCCTGGTCCTTGCCCCCTCCTTGCGCGAACTGGCGCGTATATTTGCACTCCGGATAGTTGGAGCAGGCGACGAACGCTCCGAAGCGGCCGCCGCGCAAGCTGAGCTTGCCGTCGCCGCAACGCGGGCAGACGCGCGGATCGGTGCCGTCCTCGGTTTCCGGGAACAGATAAGGCGCCAAGAACTGGTCGAGCTCCGCCGTGATATCGCTCGGCTTCTGTTCCATCACTTCTTCGGTCTTGGGCTTAAAGTCGCGCCAGAAGGCGGCGAGCACCTTTTGCCAATCCGCCCGGCCGCCGGACACTTCGTCGAGCTCATCCTCCAGCCCGGCGGTATAGTCATAGGCGACATAGCGCTCAAAGAACCGTTCCAGAAAACCAGTCAGCAGACGCCCGGTCTCTTCCGCCCAGAAGCGGTTGCCCTCGGTGCGGACATAGCCGCGATCCTTCAGCACCTGAATGATCGAAGCGTAGGTAGACGGTCGCCCGATGCCCAGCTCTTCCATCCGCTTGACCAGGCTGGCCTCCGAATAGCGCGGCGGCGGCTGGGTGAAATGCTGCTCGGCATCGACGGCGTTGACCGCGGGCCGATCGCCCTCGCGCATCATCGGCAGCAGCTTGCCGTCGTCGTCGTCCTTATCGTCGCGGCCTTCCTGATAGACCGCGAGGAAGCCGGGGAATTTTACCACCTGGCCGTTGGCGCGCAGCACGATCTGGCCGGTGCCGTCCGCGAAATCCACCGCGGTGCGCTCCATCTGCGCGGGTGCCATCTGGCTGGCCATCGCGCGCTTGTAGACGAGGTCGTAGAGCTTGGCGTGATCGCCCGAACCGGCCCGGTCCTTGCGGAAATCCGTGGGCCGGATGGCTTCGTGTGCCTCCTGCGCGTTCTTCGCCTTGGTCGAATAGAAATTCGGCTTTTCGGGAAGATAGCCGCCGTCGAACTTGTCCGCGATGGCCTTGCGCGCGTCCGAAATGGCGCTGCCGTCCATCTGCACGCCGTCGGTACGCATATAGGTGATCGCGCCGTCTTCGTAGAGCTGCTGCGCAATCCGCATGGTGTGGCTGGCGGAGAAGCCAAGCTTGCGTGCGGCCTCCTGCTGCAGCGTGGAGGTAGTGAACGGCGGCGCGGGACGGCGCGTGACCGGCTTGGTCTCGACCTTGGAAACGATCAGGCTGGCCGCTTCCACCGCGGCTTTGGCCTTCATGGCCGTGCCTTCATTGCCGAGCGCCAGTTTGTCCAGCTTCTCACCGTCGAATTGCGTCAGGCGCGCATCGAACGCCTGCCCGTCATGCTGCATCCGCGCGGTGACGGACCAGTATTCCTGCGGTTTGAACGCCTCGATCTCCCGCTCGCGCTCGGCAATCAGGCGCAGCGCGACCGACTGGACTCGGCCCGCCGATTTCGCGCCCGGCAGCTTGCGCCACAGCACCGGCGAAAGCGTGAAGCCGACGAGATAATCGAGCGCCCGGCGCGCGCGGTAGGCATCGATCAGATCGGTATCGAGCCCGCGCGGCGCGGCCATCGCGTCGGTCACCGCCTTCTTGGTGATGGCGTTGAAGGTGACGCGGCTAACATCCTTCGGCAGCGCCTTTTTCTGCGCGAGCAGTTCCTGCACATGCCAGCTGATCGCCTCCCCTTCGCGGTCAGGGTCGGTCGCCAGGATCAGTCGGTCCGCCTTCTTGGCGTTGTCGGCGATCTCCTTGATGCGCTTGGACTTGTCGGCATAGGCCTGCCAGGTCATCGCGAAATCGCTGTCCGGATCCACCGAGCCATCCTTGGGCGGCAGATCGCGGATGTGCCCGTAGCTCGCCAGGACCTTGAAGTCCTTGCCCAGATATTTCTCGATCGTCTTCGCCTTGGCCGGCGATTCCACGATGACTAATTGCATGAGGTGATTTGCTTTTCTGTTGGGTCTCGTATGTGCACGCGAGGCTGGTGGCGAACCGGCCCGCCCGTCAAGCCGGATTTTCGGGCGCGGTCAAGATGGGTGGGCGGAACGAATTTGGAACAGGGGGAGCTGCCCGGTCCTCATCCGAAAATACAAAACCAATCGCGAGCATTCATTCGCTCACAGCTTCTGATGTTACCGCCGACAAGTTGATAGCTTGTATTCCCATCGAAACTCTCTGGATCGCGCCCCGGTGAGCGGATGATTGCCGTGCCGCCGTCGGGAATGCCTTGCGAATAAATGGCGGCTTTCGGCGGCGGTCCCTCAAGCACGTGGTTGTTGGCCTCGGCAAAGGAAAGCCGTGCGCGGTCGGAAATCAGGCTTGAGATTCCCCACAGCAGCAGTGCGGTTCCCATCAGGGACAGCAAGGGAAGCGATCGGCTCAGCCAGCGCCGCTGTGCCTGTGCAGGTCGTGCATCGCCCAGTACCAACGCCGCGATCGCAACGATAGCGCCGCATAGCCATGCGAAAGCCCAGAAGAGCGAAAACAGCAGTTGGATCAACAAGTCGCGGCCGTAAAACCAGTCGAGAACCGCAGCACTGCCAAACCATCCGAGGCCGAAGAACGCGAACATGCAGAGTGCAAGCCGGTCGTTATAATACATTTCAGACCAGGATTTCATGCCAAGCGCACCCGTCCTCCGGCGCCGCGCTCCAGCCTTCCGGCCAGTTCCAGTTCCAGCAGCACCGTCTGCACCGCGCCGGGTGGCTCGCCGGACTGGCGGACCAGTTCGTCGACGCTGACGAAATCATGGCTGAGGAGGTCCTGCACCCTCTGCCGGGTGCCGTCTTCGGTATCGATCGGCTGCGGTGCGAAGGGCTGCGAAGGCGCGCGGACGGCGCGGGCGTCGATGGGGCCGAGCTGTTCGGCGATGTCGGCGGCGGACTGCACCAGGATCGCGCCGTCGCGGATCAGCTGGTTGCAGCCCCGCGAACGGGGATCGAGCGGGCTTCCGGGAATCGCCATCACCTCCCGCCCCGCCTCGCCTGCCAGTCTTGCGGTGATGAGCGAGCCGGAGCGCGGGGCCGCCTCCAACACCACGGTACCGAGTGCGAGCCCGGCAATAATGCGATTGCGAAACGGAAAATGGCGTGCCCGCGGCTCGGTGCCGGGCGGCTGTTCGGCGATCAGCAGGCCCTGGGCGGCGATCGCTTCCTGGAGGTCGCGGTTTTCGGGCGGATAGTGGATATCGATGCCGCCCGCGACAATGCCGATCGTGCCGTCCTCGATCGATCCGGCATGGGCCGCGGTGTCGATGCCGCGGGCGAGGCCGGAGACCACGGCAAAGCCCTCGCGGCCCAGCTCCGCCGCCAGCCCGCGCGCGAACCGGCAAGCCGAGGCGCTGGCGTTGCGCGCTCCAACCATCGCGACGACGCGCGCCTCCATCAGGGCGCGCCGTCCGCGGTAGCTAAGCACCGGCGGCGGGTTATCGATCTGGGCCAGCAGCGCGGGATAGTCCGGACTGCCGAGGAACAGCAGCTGCGCGCCGAGTGCCTCCACCCGCCGCAGTTCCGCCTCGATCGCACCGGCATCGGCAAGCCGGGGCGCCCTGCCCCCGCCGCGCCGCGCCAGATCGGGCAGCGCCGCGATCGCCGCGCCCGCGCTGCCAAAACGCGCCAGCAACTGCACGAAGCCCACCGGCCCGACATTGGCCGAACGGATCAGCCGCAGCCGATCGAATGCATCTTCCATGATCCCTCCCCCCGGAGATTATATCCGTCTAGTGCTGCCCCACCTTTGGCTCCTGCCCCTTCAGCAACCGCGCAACATTCTCCTTATGCTTCCAGATCGTGAGCACGAGGAAGGCGATCAGCAGCGGAACCAGCTCGGCATGGCCGAAGATCAGCGCGGCGATCGGCGCGGAAGCAGCGGCCAGCAGCCCGGCGAGCGAGCTGATGCGCAGCAGCGCCAGCGAGCCCAGCCAGATCACGGCATAGACCAACCCGCCCTCCCACAAGAGACCGAACATGATGCCGCCCAAGGTGGCGATGCCCTTGCCGCCGTCAAAGCGCAGCCAGACGGGGTAAAGGTGCCCTATGAACGCGCCCGCCGCCGCAGCCTGCGCAGCATAGTCCGCCCCTTCGGCATAGATCGCGCGGGCGATCAGCACGGCGGCAAGGCCCTTCAGCAGATCGAGCAGCAGCGTCGCCGCCGCCAGACCCTTGCGGCCCGTGCGCAGCACATTGGTCGCGCCGATATTGCCCGAACCGATAGAGCGCAAATCGCCCGCCCCGAACATCCGCGTCAGCAGAATGCCGAAGGGAATGGAGCCGAGCAGATAGCCGATTGCCGCCGCGAGGTAGATAGCCATGCCATCGTCATAGACCGGCCTTCTCCCTTGGCGAAACCCCTCCTGGCGTAGGTGACGCATTTTCCCACGAGTACCAGTTGACCGTACCTTGCCTCCCCGCTGCCTCACGCTAGGCTCGGCCCTTCATGAGATGCCCGCAAACCGAAACAGATACGGCTGCGCAGCGCGCCGCCGTTGCGCGTCTTTCAGCGAAGGAGCGCGAATGCCTGGACCGCTGGCTGGGCCATGCCACGGCCAAGGAGATCGCGCGTGACCTCGGCATCACGCATCACGCGGTCGAGAAGCGGCTGAAGTCGGCGCGGTCCAAGCTGGGCGCACAAAGCTCGCTCGAAGCGGCGCGGATCCTCGCGCGAGTAGAGGGTTACGGCGGGGCCGTATCCGGTGTGCCGGAGCTGCCCGCCGCCCCCGCCGACGCTTATCCCGGATCGCACGCCGTGCCCCGAACAGGAACCTCAGGGACATGGCGGCGACTTGCTACGGTTCCCGGAGTAATTCTTATGAGCATCATGATTGCCGCACTGATATTCTCGGTTGCGGGCGGACCGGTAGGTGCGCCGCAGATTCCAGCCACGGAACAGCGCTCGACCCTTTCCCTTTTCGGTAGCGCACTGCTGGATATACCCTTTGAGGAACGCACCTTCGCCAATCTCGACGTCGATTCGTCAGGTTATGTCGAACGCTCGGAGATAGAAGGAGCGACGGTTACGGTGCGTAAGAGCGACAGCTCCTCCACCGCTCCGCAAAAAGTCCGCAAGCCCTCTCTTGCCTTAGCTGATGCCGATCGGGACGGTCGGATCAGCTTCGACGAATATCGACGCTGGCTAGATGAGATCAGGGACTCCCTGAGTTGAACCCGGCTACCGATTGACCGGGGCGGTCGTTCCCTCCATGCGAACTGCGCATGGATGAAGCCGCCCCTATCCTCCTGTTCGATTCCGGTGTGGGCGGGCTTTCAATCCTGCGCGCACTGCAAGGCGCCGCGCCGGCTGCGCCGATAGTCTATGCCGCCGATTTTGCCGGACTCCCTTATGGCGAGAAGACGGAAAGCGAGATCGCGGCGCGCGTGCCGGCGCTGCTCGGGCGGCTGGTGGAGCGATATCGCCCGCGGCTTGTCACCATCGCGTGCAATACGGCCTCCACCATCGCGCTGCCCGCGGTGCGCGCGGCGCTCGATATTCCGGTGGTGGGCACGGTGCCCGCGGTGAAGCCTGCCGCGCTGGCAACGAAGAGTGGGGTCATCGGCCTGATCGGCACCGCCGCCACCATCCGCCAGCCGTATGTCGACAATCTGCTGACCGAACATGGCAATGGCGCAACGCTGATCCGCGTCGCCGCACCCGAACTGGTAGCCGCCGCCGAGCGCAAGCTGCGCGGTGAGGATAATGATCCGGCGATTTTCGAAGGCGTGATCGAGCACCTGACCGCCCGCGCCGAAGCCGCCGGGATGGACGTCGCCGTGCTCGCCTGCACGCATTTCCCACTGGTGGAAGAAGAACTCACCGCCGCTTCCACGGGTCTGCGCTTCATCGACGGCGCGGCGGGGATCGCCCGGCGCATTCTCTATCTTGCCGAAACCGATTTCGCGGACGCCGCCGCCACGCCCGGCCTGTTCGTTTCCACCGGTCCGGCAGCGCTGGCCGAAGGTTATAAACCGGCGCTGGCCGAATATGGTCTGACCAGTTTCGAAACTCTCTAGGAGCTTATTGCAACCCGTTCGCGCTGGATTTCCGCGACTTGCGGTCCTATGTCCACCGGGAACCGACAGCGATTGGCGGCACGAATTTCATGAGCCTTAATTACGACCACATCTTCTCTCAGGCCATCGACCGGCTGCACGAGGAGGGGCGGTACCGCGTTTTTATCGACATCCTGCGCAACAAGGGTGCCTATCCCAACGCCCGCTGTTTCGCCCATCATAACGGGCCGCAGCCGATCACCGTCTGGTGTTCGAACGACTATCTCGGCATGGGCCAGCACCCCAAGGTGGTTGCGGCGATGGAAGAGGCGCTGCACGATGTGGGCGCAGGCTCCGGCGGCACGCGCAATATCGGCGGCAACACGCATTATCATGTCGATCTGGAGCATGAGCTGGCAGACCTTCACGACAAGGAAGGCGCGCTGCTGTTCACCTCCGGCTATGTCTCGAATGAGGCGACGCTCAGCACGCTGGCCAAGATTTTGCCCGGCTGCGTGATCTTTTCGGATGAACTCAACCACGCCTCGATGATCGCGGGCATCCGCAATTCGGGCTGCGAGAAGCGCGTCTGGCGGCATAACGATCTCGTGCATCTGGAGGAGCTGCTGGCCGAAACCGATCCGGAAGTACCCAAGCTCATCGCGTTCGAGAGCGTCTATTCGATGGACGGGGATGTCGCGCCGATCCACGCGATCTGCGACCTTGCCGACAAATATAACGCCCTCACCTATTGCGACGAAGTGCACGCCGTCGGCATGTACGGCGCGCGCGGCGGCGGCATTACCGAGCGGGACGAGGCGGCAAGCCGCGTCACCATCATCGAAGGGACGCTGGGCAAGGCGTTCGGCGTGATGGGCGGCTATATCGCGGCGGACAAGACCATCATCGACGTAATTCGCAGCTATGCGCCCGGCTTCATCTTCACCACCTCGCTCAGCCCCGTCTTGGTTGCAGGCGTGCTCGCCTCGGTCCGCCATCTGAAGGCCAGCTGCGAGGAACGCGCCGCGCAGCAGCGCCATGCGCGCATGCTGAAGGACATGTTCCTGGACGCCGGCCTGCCGCTTCTGGAAAGCGAAACGCATATCGTGCCGCTGATCGTGGGCGATCCAGTAAAGGCCAAGCGGATCAGCGACATCCTGCTCGCCGAATATGGCATCTATGTGCAGCCGATAAACTTCCCCACCGTGCCCCGCGGCACAGAACGCCTACGTTTCACCCCCGGCCCGGACCATGACGAGGCAATGATGCGCGGCCTGACCGATGCGCTGTCCGAAATCTGGGGCCGACTGGAAATGGAAACGGTGCAGGCGGCTTGATTCGCACAGGAAGGCTCGCCTATGCCTAGGCGAACCTTCCCATTTCGATCGAAAGAACGCTAAACGCTGCGTTCCATCACCCTCATGGCAGAATTTCGGGATAACCGCCGCGGCGGCAGATTCCCAAGACTTGTTCGCGATAATAAGGGGTTTGCTCGCCCGAGACACTCACACCGCCCCGGCAATCTCCGACGCCGAAGCCGACCAATTCGACCTTGGCCGAAGTGGCATAATAGTCATATTGGTAGAAGTAGTAGTCGCCCGGACCGAGATCGCTGGTGTTCTGTGCGAGTGCATCGGACGCATTGGTGGAAAATGCTACCGCTGCAATAGACAAAGCGGCTGCCGCAAATAATTTATGCCTCATAGTTCCTCTCCTTTTGGAAGTAGGGGGCTATGAAGCGATCATCTGCGTAGCAACGGTATTTGTATCGGGTTTGGCATGCTTTCTAGAACCGATTCCGACCGGTTCCGAAAAAAAGGGCGAGCATGAAGCCAGAAACCGGCAAGAACGTCGTTTTTAATAGCTGTTAAGTCTATCCGCTAAATCTCCGGCAACGACGCGCTCGTACTATCCGTGGATGTACGAAATCCGGTTCGACGCGCATGAGCGCATCCTGCACCTGCAGCTCAGCGGCTACTGGGGGCAGGACCTGCTGACGCGGTTCGCCCCGGACTTCACGGCCAAGGCAAAGGCTGCGAAGGCAGTGTGCCCCTATTTCGTTATCTTCTCGGATTGCACCGAACTGTCCGTCCAGAGTGCCGAGACAGCGCAGGTCTTCGTAGGCTTCATGACGGATTTACGGCAGTGTACGACAGCACCGCTGGCGATCCTGGTCAGTTCGGTGTTGAACAAGCTTCAGGCCAAACGCAGCCTTGGCGGGCCGGGCGTCGAAGTGTTTCTCGACGTGGATGCGGCGGACAGCTGGATGGCCAAGCAGCTGTCGGAACATTCCCAAGACTGATAAGTGGCGTAAACGCTGGACCTGCGCCGGGTCCGTTGTCGGTCGCGAATAGGACGCAGGAGTACATCCCGCGCCGCGTCAGCCCATCGCTTCCATCGGCACCGCAAGCGTGACGCGCATGCCTTCGTCGGAGCTGTCCACCTGCAAATCCCCCTTCAACCGGGCGGATAGATCGCGCACGATCCGCGCACCCAGATTGCCCTCTTCGGGCCAGGTGCTGCCGTCTGGCAGCCCGACCCCATCATCCTTTACTTCCAGACAGAGGCTATCGCCGTCCGCGATCCACAGCCTCGCCTCCACGCAGCCGCCCTCCTGATCGGGATAGCCGTGTTGCATTGCGTTGGTGAGGAGTTCGGACAATAAGAGGCTGAGCTGCGACGCCGCCTCGATATTCGCCTCGAACCGCTCGGTATCGACGTTGAGGACGACGTTGCGCTGCCCATCCAGCATGTTGATGGCCGAGCATATGCGAGGAATATAGGCTCCCAGAGCGATGGTGGAGCAGTTCTTCGGCTCGTGCGAGAACTCTTCGTACAGCAAGCTGAGCGATTCGACGCGGTTGGCGAGCACCTCGAACGCCTTGTGCGCATCGCCGCCATGGCTGGCTTCCAGCCGGATCAGCGAGAGCAACATTGCCATATGGTTCTTCACCCGGTGCTGAACTTCGCGCAGCGACTCGTCGAGCATCATAGCGCGCTCGACATAGGAGAGATCATCGGTACGCTCGCTCTGAATGCCTAGGAAATGAGTCAATTTTCCGGATTCATCGTGCAACGGTGCAATCATCAGGCGATTGAGGAAGCGTTCGCCATTGGCCCGATAATTCACGATATCGAGCGTGATGTCCTCTTCGCGTTCCAGCGCTTCGCGAATTGCATCGCTGTGCTCGGTTTCGGTTCTTTCTCCCTGCAGGAACCGGCAATTGCGGCCCAACGCCATCTCCTTGCTGTAGCCGGTCAGTTTCACGAACGCCCGGTTGACGTAGATGATCGGCTGATCGGGCGCGGTGGCATCGGTCAGAACCAGCGCGAACGGAAGTTCGAGCATGGATCGACGAGCGATACCTTCCGGTATTTCCGGTGCCTCCGACCGGTCGATTTCGGACATTGTTCGCCACCCCACGTTGGAACAAGCCGCTTTACTATCGCACATTATCGTTATTTCTCAATAACCTATATCACCCAGCATGATAGCTCGCCGTCTCCCGCCTGCTCGTTGACGGGGGATGAGTGTGATGCTGCCGCTTGCTGCTGGGGTTCGACGGCGGGGCCGATCTCTCCGCCTCACGCACCCCATTTCGGCGGCAGCGCAATTGCGTGGCCCCGCCGCGCCCGAGCTGTTCGTATCTTGGCTTCCCACCCTGCCACCGCTCGAGAGGGAAGCATGACTCAGCGCTCCGCCTTCGAACCTTTTCGCTGTCCTACATCATTCCCCATGCACCAGAGAATGGTCGATGCGCGCCACCACGCCCCTTCCGATTCCCGCGGCAAGCCGCCTGTTTTTGTTCCCGCCCTGCATTCGCGAAATTCCCGCTCTGGATAGTGTGAAGCAGTGTGAAGCTGGCGTCGGACGCGCGGGCTCCCCATATCGCAGCGATGCCTGCCCAAGACTGGATCGAACCGCACCCCACCGGCATCTATGTGAAGCCCTGCGACGCCTGGATCGACCCGTCGGTCGCCCGGCCCCGCGCGCTCGTGACCCATGGCCATGCCGACCATGCGCGCGGCGGGCATGGAGCGGTGTGGGCGACGCCCCAGACGCTGTCGATCATGGGCCTGCGCTACGGCGTGGAGGCGGAGGGCAATGCCGTGCCCTATGGCGAGGAGCTGGATCTCGGCTGCGGTGTCACCATCAGCTTCCACCCGGCGGGCCATGTGCTCGGCAGCGCGCAGATCCTGCTGCAGTATCAGGGCGAACGGGTGGTGGTGACGGGCGATTACAAGCGCCGGCCGGACCCCACCTGCCCGCCTTTCGAAGTCGTACCGTGCGACGTGTTCATCACCGAAGCGACCTTCGGTCTTCCGGTGTTCACGCACCCCGATACACGGGAGGAAGTGGCCAAGCTGCTGGAGGCGCGCGCGGCTAACCCCGAACGCTGCATCCTGGTGGGCGCCTATGCGCTGGGCAAGGCACAGCGTGTGATCGGCGAACTGCGCGATGCAGGGTATGAAGAGACGATCTACCTCCACGGTGCGCTGGAGAAGATGTGCCGCCTCTACGAGGAGCTGGGCGTGAACCTGGGCTCGCTCGAGCTGGTAGGCGATCGGCCCAAGGAAGAGCTGAAGGGCGCCATCGTGCTCGCCCCGCCCGGCGCGATGAACGACCGCTGGAGCCGCCGTCTGCCCGATCCGATCACCGCCATGGCATCGGGCTGGATGCGTGTGCGCCAGCGCGCCCGGCAACGCAATGTGGAACTGCCGCTCGTCATCTCAGACCATGCCGACTGGAACGAGCTGACCCGCACGATTGAGGAGGTCTCGCCCAAAGAGGTGTGGGTTACGCACGGGCGCGAAGATGCGCTCGTCCACTGGTGCACGATGCGTCAACGCAAGGCGCGCGCGCTGGCGATGGTGGGCCGGGAGGATGAAGACGACTGACCGGCATCGTCAGATCGTTGCCGAAGCGTACGGATTGACTGGCCAGTGGATGCCTTTAGGCTTCACCCATGCCCAACCGCCTTGCAGAGCTGGATTTTCCGGACCGGGTAGGATCGCGCCTGCCGCTTCCGGTCAGCCAGGCGTTGGTTGGGATCGGCTGTACGGCGGCAAGCTTCGGAACGCGCGCCTTGCTCGATCTGCTTCTGCCGGGGGCGGGGCCGTTTGCGCTGATCTTCCCGTTCGTTCTGATCGCGACGCTGGTGGGCCGGTGGCAGGCGGGCGTGCTGACCATGATTCTGTCCGCGCTGTTCGCGTGGTATTTCGTCCTACCTGTCCACGGCAGCTTCCGCCTCATCGTCGATGGCGACGGGCCACGCGTGATTGTGAATGTGCTTTCCGGCTTCGCCATTGTGGCGCTGGCCGAGATCTTCCGCCGGGCGGTGCGCCGTGCCGTCGAGCAGCGGGAAGCCGATGTGGCAGAGCGGGACCTGTATTTGCGCGAATTCGACCACCGCGTGCGCAACAACTTCGCGCAGGTCACCGCGATGCTGGACATGCAGCGACGGCAGATGGAGCCTGGCCCTGCGCAAGAAGCCCTGTCAGAGGCGCTGGGACGGGTCGATTCCATTGCCCGCGCGCACCGGGCGCTCTACCGCGGGGACGGAACGCCGGGCCGGGTAGAGATGGCGGACTATTTGAACGAGCTGTGCGAGGCGCTGCGCACCGGCCTCTTGGAAAGACGCTCGATCGAACTGCTGCTAACGGTGGAGCCCATGCGTCTGGAGCGCGACCGCGCCGTGGCGCTGGGGCTGCTCGTTAATGAGCTGGTTACCAATGCGGCCAAGCACGCGTTCCCCGGACGCGAGAGCGGCAAGGTTCAGGTGGAGCTGACACGCACGAAGGATGCGCTCTGCCTGACTGTACAAGATGATGGCGTGGGCCTTCCGGCCGAGCAGCCGAAACCGTCCAGCTTGGGCCAGCGCCTGATCCGCGCTTTTGCCGCTCAGGCGGGCGGAACGCTTGAAAGTAAAAGCACCAGCGGCGGTGCATGCTTCCTGTGTACGCTGGAGCGGCGCGACGACGAGTGAACCGATCTGCCTGGCGCGGGTTGAAGGGGCGGACATGCAAGCCTTTGCCGAACTCATTGATCGCCTGATCTACACCCGCTCGCGCAATGCGAAGCTGACCCTTATCGCGGACTATCTGGTGGCAACGCCCGATCCGGATCGCGGATGGGCATTGGCCGCGCTGACCGGCGACCTCGATCTCAAGGCGGTGAAAAGTTCGCAAATCCGGGCCATGGCAGACGGTCGCTTCGATCCGCTCCTATTCCGCATGAGCCGCGATTATGTCGGTGACACTGCCGAAACCGTCGCGCTGATGTGGCCGGAGGCAGAAGGCGGCATGCGCGAACAGGACAACCTGTCGATCTCAGCCGTGGTGGATCAGCTGGGAGCGACCACGCGCGCCAAGGCACCGGAACTGCTTGCCTCGATGATGGACAGGCTGGATGCGAACGGCCGTTATGCACTGCTGAAGCTGGCGAGCGGTGGCATGCGCGTGGGTGTCTCGGCCCGGCTCGCCAAAACCGCGGTGGCGCAAGGCTTCGGGCTGGATGTCGACGATGTAGAAGAAGTGTGGCACGCGCTCTCCCCGCCTTATGCCGAGCTGTTTGCCTGGGGCGAAGGCAAGGCCGAGCGCCCCGATCCCGAAGGCACACCCTATTTCCGCCCCTTCATGCTGGCCCATCCGCTCGAGGACATGCGCGTCGATTTGGCTGTCTATGCCGCCGAATGGAAGTGGGACGGTATCCGCGTGCAGATCGTCGGGACCGGAGGCGCGGTAAAGCTCTACAGCCGTGGCGGCGAAGAGATCAGCGACGCCTTTCCGGATATTGCCGGCGCGTTCGATGCCGATGCGGTGGTGGATGGAGAGCTGCTCGTGCGCGGCGATGTGCAGGGCGGCCAGGCGGCCAGTTTCAACGCCCTGCAACAGCGCCTCGGCCGCAAGACGGTGACAGCGAAGATGCTGCGCGATGCGCCCGCTTTCGTGCGGCTGTACGATATTCTGATCGAGGGCGACGACGATTTGCGCCCGCTAACCTGGAGCGAGCGGCGCAAGCGGTTGGAAGCGTTCGTTCCGAAACTGGACCAGAGCCGTTTCGACATCAGCCAGCTGATCCCCTCGGACAGCTACGATGACCTGGCAGAGGTCCGCGAAGGCGCGCGCGACGCCGCGATCGAGGGCGTGATGCTGAAGCGCAAGGACAGCCCCTATATCGCGGGGCGCAAGACCGGGCTGTGGTACAAGTGGAAGCGCGATCCGCTCGTCGCCGATTGCGTGATGATGTACGCTCAGCGCGGCTCGGGCAAGCGCAGCTCTTTCTACTCCGACTACACCTTCGGTTGCTGGACGGAAGATGAGGAACTGCTGCCTGTCGGCAAGGCCTATTCGGGCTTCACCGACGAGGAGCTGAAGATGCTGGACCGCTTCGTGCGCCAGAACACGGTCAACCGCTTCGGGCCGGTACGCGAGGTGGAGAAGACGCTGGTGCTGGAGGTGGCGTTCGATTCGATCCATGACAGCAAGCGGCACAAGTCCGGCCTTGCCATGCGATTCCCGCGCATATCGCGGATCCGGAAGGACAAGCCAGCCGATGAGGCGGATCGGATCGCCACGCTGAAGGCGATGATCACCTAAGCGGCAGCGATTTCCGCCGCCCAGGCATAGCCGCCATAGAGACGGGTGAAAGCGACGTCATGACCGTCCCGATAGTAACGATCGACCAGCTCCGGTAGCTCGGCACGTGGCGCCACATGGAAGCGCGCGAGCCACGCATGCAGCCCGCTACGAAACAGCTTCGGCAGGCGCTCCTGCTGTCCGAAATCGACGACATGAAGGCATCCGTCAGGGCTCAGCACATCGACGCCCTGACCGATGGCGGCGCGCCAGTCCGGGATCATCGAGAGGGCGTAGCTGATATATGCGCGGTCCATCTTTGCGACGCCGAACAATGCCTGCGCATCAAATGCGGTGGCATCGGCACGCGCGAGTGTTACCCGGTGGTCCAATCCCGCCCGGCTAACCGCTGCGCGGGCGCTGATAAGCATCTCCTCGCTGATATCGAGGCCAAAGAAATGCACGTCGGGATAGGCCCGCGCGGCGGCCACCAGATTGCGTCCCGTCCCGCACGCGATCTCCAGCACGCTGCCGCCGCGCGGGGGTTGCAGACGCTCGATTAAACGATCGCGACCTAGGAGGTAGTACTTCCTGGTCAGGTCATAAATGTGGCGCTGGACCTTATAGATCGCGTCCATCTGCTCAGCATGGGTGGTCATAAAGGCGGGCCTGTCGGTTGAATGTGGCGCACGTCTAAAAGGCGCTGACTTTCACTTCAGCACGTAGAGGTGCACACCTCCGTAGATCGAGCTGCGGTCCCACTTCGTGAAGTCCTTCGAGGCTTCTTCGCGATAGTCCCAGTTCGACAACAAAGCGTCCGGCAAACGTCCCGGCAGCAAGCTCTCTTCCGCCGCCGTGCGAAACAGCACGCGCGCGCCAGGCCGTGCGGTCCGCGTGATCTCCGTCCATAGTTCGGTCAGCTGCGTGTCGCTCATCCAATCCTGCGCGTCGAGCAGGATGTAACGGTCATGGCTCTCATCATCGGATGACGCCAGATGTTCGGTCATGCTGATGTGGCGCACGGTAACGCGATCGGCGCGCCCGCGGACCGCCTCGAAATTCGTTTCCTGCAAATAGGGTGGCAATGGTGCGTCGTCAGCCTTGCCATAACCCCGGCCGAAGGCTTGCCAGGCGAAGTAGTTGTCCTCCAGCGCGAAATCGCAGGCCAGCTTTTCGAGCCGCGCGCGCAGCACATCGGACATCTTGGCGTCGCCCGCCAGCGCTTCGAACTGCGCCGGGGGGATGCCGAGCCCGAAGAGGGAAGCCGGTTGATCGGTCAGCCAGCGAATGAAGCGTTTGTCGAAAATCGGGGCCAGGCGCTTCTCGAAGATTGCGCGCTGCTCCTCGATGTCCTTCGCATCCAGCAGTTCTTTGGGATCGATCCGGTAAAGCTTGGCGACGAGGTGTGCCATGCCGATGAACCCGCCCAGCAAGCCGCGCTTATAGACGCCGCGCGCGAAGCCGCGAATGCGGCGACGCCCGGTTAGATCGCGCCCTTCCCAATAAGCCCGGCTGGTTTCGTCCAAATACGGGCGAACATGAGCCTCGTATGCCGCAATATTTTCCTTGCGATCAGCCTCCGCGAAAAAGCGCCGGAAGGCGGCGTAATCGGGCAAGTGCTGTGCGGCTGCGAGCTTCAGCCGCCCCAGCGCAACATGGGCCGTGTTGAGATCAACCGCGTCGATCGCCGCCGGATCTGCGGTGAGATAGGACAAGACATTGCAGCCGCCGCTGGCGATAGTGGCGACGCGGTGACCAGGCTTGATCGCCAGGGCGTCCATGTCGACCACCGGGTCTTCCCAGATCTGTGCGTAGACAAGGCCCTTGAACGCAAAGGCGAAGGCGCGATCCCACAGCTTGCCGCCCCCGTCATGCCCTAGAACAGCCTGCTCGATCTTGCGATTTTTCTCGGCCATTCGATTTTCCGTTCAGGAGTTTAGCGATCGAAGATAAGATATCTTAAAAAGATTGAGTGAGGGCCCTCAATCCGCCAGGGACGCGCGATCGCGCATTATGGCGCTAGGATTACGCGATCATGACGCCGGCAGGCCGGTCATGCGCGAAAAAATCGCTGGATCGACATTCCCACCGGATAAGGTGACTGCGGTTCGATCCGTCGGCGCAACCTTGCCAGACAGCACCGACGCCAATGCCACCGCACCGCCCGGTTCCAATCGCCTGCCCAGCTTTTCAAATGCCAGCTTCATGGCGGCAGCCACTTCCCCCTCGCTCACCGCCACACCGACGGCACCGCGATCGCGAAGAATATCGAAGGTGATCGGTGAGACCTTGAGCGTTTGCAGCGCGTCGCAAGCGGTGGGCGGCGGGTTGGGCCCGACCGGCTCGATGACGCCATGGCGCAACGACGCCCCCATATCATCCCAGCCCACCGGCTCCACGATGACGATGCGCGCATCCGGATTGGCGAGCGTGATCCCCGCAGACAGTCCGCCGCCGCCGCAGCAGATGACGATCTGATCCGGTGCGTAGCCCGCCAAATCCAGCAATTGTTGCCGCATCTCGTGCCCGCAACTGCCTTGCCCCTCAACGATCCAGGGATCGGCGAAACTCGGGATCAGCACGGCACCGGACTCAGCCGCGATTTCGGCCGCAATTTCTTCACGCGATTCGGTCGAACGGTCGTAAAAGATAATCTCGGCGCCCAGCTTCCGTGTGCCGTTCACCTTGGCGGCTGGCGCATCGGACGGCATGACGATGGTGGCGGAAACGCCGCGTTTGCGGGCCGCCCAAGCTATCCCTTGCGCGTGATTTCCGCTGGAGAAGGCCACGACGCCTCGCGCCGCCTGCTGCTCCGTCAGATCGGCGAGACGGTGAATGCCGCCGCGGATTTTGAACGCGCCTACAGGCTGATCGCACTCTGCCTTGCACCAGATCGTGATCCCGTCGATCTCCAGCGGAAGGAGCGGCGTCGCAGGTAGCAGCGTCGCCACGCGCTCAGCGGCCAGCGCCACGCCTTCGGAACTGGGCTTGCGGTCGGGATCGTCTTGTCCGGTCATGGACACGGGCTATATGCGATGCCCAATCCTTCCCCAACCACAATCGCGGAGAGCAATCGGCATGAGCACAGTTCTGGTAATCGGCGCGGGCGGCGTCGGCTCGGTCGCGGTCCACAAGATGGCGATGAACAGCGACATCTTTTCCAAGATCGCTCTGGCCAGCCGCACGAAGTCCAAATGCGACGCGATCGCGACTTCGGTGAAGGAGCGGACCGGCGTCGACATTGCGACCTACCAGATCGATGCGGACGACGTGCCCGCCACCGCCGCGCTAATCCGCGAAGTGCAGCCCAAGCTGGTCGTCAATCTCGCGCTCCCTTATCAGGATCTCAACATCATGGACGCGTGCCTGGAAACCGGCGTGCACTATATGGACACGGCGAATTACGAACCGCGCGATCAGGCGAAGTTCGAATATCACTGGCAGTGGGCTTATCAGGACCGGTTCAAAGACGCAGGGCTGATGGCGCTGCTCGGCTCCGGCTTCGATCCGGGCGTGACCAGCGTATTCGCGGCGTGGCTGAAGAAGCACAAACTCGACACGATCGAGCAGCTCGACATCCTGGATTGCAATGGCGGCGACCATGGCCAGGCTTTCGCCACCAACTTCAATCCGGAAATCAATATTCGTGAGGTGACCGCACCCGCCCGCCATTGGGAAAATGGTGAATTCGTCGAGACACCTGCAATGCAGGTCTCGCAGAAGTTCGAGTTCGAGGGCGTTGGCGAAAAGACCATGTACATGATGTATCATGAGGAGCTGGAAAGCCTCGCCAAGTTTCTGCCCGAACTGAAGCGCGCGCGCTTCTGGATGACCTTCGGCGAGGAGTATATCAAGCATCTCACCGTTCTTCAGAATGTCGGCATGACGCGGATCGATCCGGTCATGTACGAGGGCAAGGAGATCGTGCCGCTGCAGTTCCTGAAGGCCGTTCTGCCCGAACCGTCCAGTCTGGGCGAGACCACCAAGGGAAAAACCAATATCGGCGATATCGCGACCGGCATGGCGAAGGACGGCGAACGGCGCACCTTTTACATCAACAATATCTGCGATCATGAAGACGCCTATGCCGAGACCGGCAATCAAGCAGTGAGCTACACCACCGGCGTACCGGCCATGATCGGCGCGGCCATGATCCTGACCGGCAAATGGTCCGGCGACGGTGTGTTCAACATGGAAGAGTTCGATCCCGATCCCTTCATGGACATGCTGAACGAGCATGGTTTGCCCTGGCAGGTGAAGGAACTGGACGGCCCGGTAGAATTCTAAGCGCCGGGCAAACTCACAGCCATTCTAGGTCGCTCTTAGGGCAACAAAACAGTTCGGAGCCGTCCGGTCGCTCCGGACTGTTTTGCGCGTGATAGCACTGACAAGTGGCGTTAATGCCCCGCCTTCGGCACCCGTCGCGCATAGGCAGAAGCCGCCGTCACGCCGAGCGATAATGTCAGCACGAAAAAGCAGCTTCCGGTCCATCCGGCGAATTCGTAAGCCGCGGTCCCTGCCCAGCTGCCGATACCGCCACCGATGAACATCAGCATGATGTAGATCGTCATCAACCGCGTGCGGATCGACGGTTCCTCGATCAGGAACGTCGCCCGTCCGCAGATGTCGATGATCGGACCGGCGCCTGTCATAACCAGCAAGGGAATGGCGAGTAGGAACAGGTTGCCGCCGCCCAGAAACAGCAACCCGACCGCGCAAAGCTGCACAACCGCGACGATGAGACGCGCTTTTCGCGGCCCCACCCGGTCCGTCCATTTGCCCAAGGGCGGTGTGATCGCGAGATTGACGATCGAAATACCGGCAAGATAACCAACAATATCGACGCCATAGCCTATGTCTGGAAGATAAAGACCGATCGCAAGCCAGACCGCGAGAAATATACCGAAATTCATTCCTTGGATCGCGCCGGACAGGAGAACGTGCGGATGCCCGCGCATGAGTTTCAGCGTCGAACCGAGGAGGGCCGCATAAGTCACCTCGTCTTCCGCGGCGCGCAGCGGCTTCGGCTCGCGCATCAGCCAGGGTAGTGCAACCGAAGTGATCGCGAGCAATCCCGCTGCAATCCAGTAGACCGGCCGCCAGCCCCAATATTCGCCGATCAACCCCGCGCCCACGCGGGCAAGCAGGATGCCGAAGACGACGCCTGTCGTGACGATCGCGACCGCGTGGCCGAGCTGCGCAGGATCGACGCGCTTCGAAACATAAGCAGGGATAAGATAGGGGGTGATGGTGAACAGCCCCAGGATCGTGGAAGCCGCGGTAAACAGCGCAAAATCCTTGGCCAGTGCCATACAGGCGATCGCGGCGAACTGGCCGACGGTAAATACGGCTGCCAGGCGCGAGTTGCGCACCCGGTCGCCGAGCGGCAGAAACAGGAAGATACCGATGGCCAGCGCGATCTGGTTAAGCGCCGGTACGGCGCCGATCATCGCATGGCTCACCCCGAAACTGTCCGCCACCGGCGCCACGATCGGGTGAATGTAATAGGCGTTCGCCACCACCACCGCGGTCGCCAGCGACAGCGCATAGAGTTGCGGGCGCGTCAGATAGTCGGCCTGGTCTGGCAAGTCGGGTTTCCTTTGGCGTGAACGGCTCGAGACGTTTATGAGACCGCCCTATGGAGCCCAAGATGATGAACACGCAAGCCGGCGACCCCGGCGCCTTCGCCCGTTTTGATCTGGCGCGCGTACCGTCCCCCGCTTTCGTGGTGGATGCGGCCAAGCTGCGCGCGAACCTGGAAATTCTCGCCGACGTCAAACAGCGTTCGGGGGCAAAAATCCTGTCCGCGCTGAAGGCCTTTTCGATGTGGGAAGTCGCCCCGCTGATCGGCGAATATCTGGACGGCGTCGCCACCAGCGGCCTTTGGGAAGCGCGCCTCGCTTTCGACAAATATGAAGGTGAGATCGCGACCTATTCGCCCGCCTTCAAGGCCGAAGACCTTGCCGAAATCGCGGCGATGAGCGACCATATCATCTTCAACTCGCCGTCCCAGATCGCCCGCCATTCCAAGGCGATCATCGGTCTGCGCGACGGCGGCGAGCAGTTCGATATCGGTCTGCGCATCAATCCGATGCACCGGGAGGGCGAAGTCGAGAAATATGATCCTTGCCAGCCGCATAGCCGCCTCGGCTTACCGGTCGATCAGCTGACCGAGGCCCATCTGGAGCCGGTCGACGGCCTTCATTTCCACAGCCTGTGCGAACAGGGATTTGAACCGCTCTATCGTACCTGGGAAGCGATCGTTCCCTATATCGAACCGTTCATCGACGACCTCAAATGGCTGAATTTCGGCGGTGGACATCATATCACCCGCGACGATTACGACCGGGAAGAGCTGATCGCTTTCCTCGATGATGTCGCCGAAACCACCGGCTGTGAGGTTTATCTGGAGCCCGGCGAAACCATCGCACTCGATGCCGGCATCCTGGTGGGCGAACTGCTCGATGTGATCGACAACGGCATGCCCGTCGGCATCACCGATATCAGCGCAACCTGCCACATGCCCGATGTGATCGAGGCGCCTTATCGGCCCGCTATGCTCGGCGAACCGCGCGAGGGACCGGTCATCCGCCTGGGAGGCCCCTCTTGCCTCGCCGGAGACATTATCGGCGATTATCGCCTTCCCGGGCCGATGGAGCCCGGCATGCGCTTCGCTTTCCTGGACCAGGCCCATTATTCGATGGTTAAAACCACTACGTTCAACGGCGTGCCGCTGCCATCGATCTGGCTGTGGGATAGCGAAACCGACGAGCTGCGTGAGGTGCGCCGGTTTGACTGGACCACCTTCCGCGACCGCCTGAGTTGACGGGGCATTCTTCCGTAGAAGGCCTTCCTTCCCCGACGAATGTCGGAACGATCGGTCCGGCGCGTCCGTTCACTTCGGGCTATGGCGTTTATCCATACCGAAACCACTTTACAGCGCCCCGGCGCGTCCATATATCGCGCCTCCGCTGCCCCATGGGACCTTCCATACCGCAAGGCAGCTCCGACTGAATCTAATCCTTTGGGGGTCCCTTGAATTGCACGAATTTCCTGACGCTCTCGCTGTAGTCCAGGCCACCGCGCCCGACGAACCCGTGACGCTGGTCCGCCCCCATGCGGCGGAGCGCGCCGCGCGTTTCTTCACGGAAAACTTCCGTGGCAAGACGCTCTATGCGGTGAAGGCCAATCCTTCGCCGGCCTTGCTGCGCACGCTGTGGCGCGCGGGCGTGACCCATTATGACGTTGCATCGATCGCGGAAGTGCGCGCCGCGCGTTCGGCGTTGCCGCAGGCGAAACTGTGCTTCATGCACCCGGTCAAGGCGGAGAGCGCAATCCGCGAAGCTTATGAGCGCCACGCTGTGCGCACCTTCTCGCTCGACAGCCATGAAGAGCTGGAAAAGATCCTGCGCGCGACGGACAACGCCGCTGATTTGGACTTGTTCGTGCGCATCCGCGTTCCCAGCGATCATGCCCAGTTGAGCCTCGCTGCGAAATTCGGCGCGCAACCGCATGAAACTGCGAAGCTTCTGATGGCCACGCGCCAGGCCGCGGACGGTTTGGGCATTTGCTTCCACGTCGGCAGTCAGGCGATGACGCCGCATGCCTATGTGACGGCTCTGGAGCGCGTGCGCGCCGCGATCGTCGAGGCTTCGGTGCTGGTAGATTACATCGATGTTGGCGGCGGTTTCCCGTCGATCTATCCGGGGCTCGAGCCTCCGGCCATGGAGCAATATTTCGAGACGATCTATCGCGCCTATTGGGATCTTCCGATCAGCTACTCGGCCGAACTTTGGTGCGAACCGGGCCGGGCTTTGTGTGCCGAGTATAACTCACTGATCGTGAAGGTGGAACGCCGCCGCGGCCAGGAACTCTACATCAACGACGGTGCCTATGGCGCGCTGTTCGACGCCGCGCATATCGGCTGGCGTTTCCCGGTGCAGTTGCTGCGCCAGGGCGGCGAAGAGGCACCGCTGGCAGAATACAGCTTCTACGGCCCGACCTGTGATGATCTGGACCATATGACCGGCCCCTTCCTTCTGCCGGAAGACGTGAAGGTAGGCGATTATATCGAAATCGGCATGCTGGGCGCCTATGGCTCGGCCATGAGGACGCAGTTCAACGGCTTCGGCACGAGCGGATGCCATGTGGTAACCGACGAACCGATGGCTAGCCTGTACACTGGCCAAAAGTCGCCCGAACCCGCCGACAACGTCTTCGCTATCGGCAAACGCTAGCCATTTGTCCTTCCCCGTTCTTAACGGGGAAGGACCTATCGTGATTTGAGTGCCACGCTCATCCGCGATTGACGCTGTTGCGTCCCTCGCGCAGTCTCCCCTGCGCGAAACAGGGAGAAAAACATGCTCGATACCGCCATTCTTGCGCCTGGCGCGGTGCTCATCTGCTGGACGCTGGTGATGCTGCTCTGGATGGTCGCCACGCGGTTTCCCGCCATGGCGAAAGCTAAGATCGATCTCTCAGCCCGCGCGGGCGGCCGTGGGCAGGATCTGGACGGCGTCATCGATGATCGCTCGCAATGGAAGGCGCATAATTACAATCACCTTCTGGAACAGCCTGTACTCTTCTATGCGGTGATTGTGATCCTCAGCCTTGCCGGAGGCGTGAATGATCTCAGCGTCGGGCTGGCCTGGGGGTATGTTGGCCTGCGCGTCCTGCACAGTGTTTGGCAGGCGACGGTCAACAAGGTGCCGGTGCGTTTCGTGCTGTTCTTTCTTTCGACCCTCTGCCTGATCGGCCTGGCCATTATCGCGCTACTCCAGACGATCTAGCGCTCGAAAGTCCCGACCAGCTCGACATGGGTGGACCAGCGAAACTGGCCCACCGGCGTCACCTTGCGCAGCCGATAGCCCCCGGCGACGAGCCGCGCAGCATCTTTCGCAAAACTTGCCGGATTGCAGCTGACATAGGCGATATGCGGGGTCTTCGCCTCGGCGAGACGGATAGATTGTTCCCGCGCACCGGCCCGCGGCGGATCGAGGATCACCGCTTCGAACCGGTCCAGTTCCGCGGTCTCCAGCGGACGGCGAAACAGATCGCGATGTTCGCACACGGCGTGAAGCCGCGCTGCATTTGCACCGGCCTTCAGGCTTTCCACCAGGGCACGCTCGCCCTCTGCGGCGTACACGCGCCTTCCCTGCCCCAGCGATAGCGCAAAGGTGCCCAGCCCGGCGAAAAGATCGGCGATTGTTGCAGCATCGCTTATGCCTGCCCGCGCAGCTTCGATCAGCGCGGCCTCACCATCTGCCGTTGCCTGCAAGAAAGCGCCCGGCGGCAACGGTACCGCGATACCACCGAAGCTGATCGTAACCGGCCGCGGCTCCCAGCGCGGTTCGGGACCGTAGCCATCGTCCAGGCTGAGGCGTGCGAGACCATGCTGCTCGGCAAAATCGATGATGGCGTCATGGCCTTCAAGACCTTCGAACCGCGCGCCCTTGATCGCCACGTCGACGCCCTGATCGGCAATCGCCAGCGTTATTTCTGCCGCGCCACCCTTGGCCAATCGGTTACCGAGAAGGGCGCGGAGCGGGGCCACCATTGCGAACAGTCGCGGATCGAGGACATGGCATTCGAACATGTCGATCACATGGTGACTGCGTTCTTTCGTAAAGCCGATACGCGGCCCCTTGGGACCGTTGATGGCATGCAGCACTGCGCGGCGACGGCTCTGCGGTGGAGAAAGATGAACCGGCGCTACATCGTCCGGAACAATCTCATTGGCTTCCAGCGCGTTGAGAACGCGGTCTCTGACAAAGTCTGCGATTGTCGCATCATCCAGATGCTGCAGCTGACATCCCCCGCATTCGGGAAAATGCCGACACGGTGGCTCTTGATGGTGCGGACCGAAGTGGATCGTGCCGTCTGTATCGACGCGGTCTCCGGGTGCCGCCAGTGCCACATGGCGGCCGTCTTCGGTAAGCCCGTCGCCCAAAGCCGCGACGCGCAGAACGGGGCTGCCATCTACGCTCACTGGGCGTCGCTGGCGGCGGCGCCCGACTGGATCCGCGCAGGCAGTTTGTAACGATCTTCGCCGGCGGTCACCTCGATCTCGTCATTGTCGAGCAGCCGAATTTCCGTATCGTCGAACCCGTCAGCTGCGATCAGCCCGCGTCCGTCAGTCACGATTTCAAAGCGTTGAAACCCGCCATCCGGATGCTGGATAATCAGAAGTTCGCGATCCGGCCCGGAAATACGATCGGTCGTACACTCGCGCGAAAAGGTTTCGGCACCGTCCAGCGCACAATCGATCCGTCCATTGTCTGCCTGCATCGCGCCCTGCTCTGCCTCAGCCTTAGCCAAGGTTTCGTTGTCCGGCTGTCCACTGCAGGCGGCGAGCAGAAATATGGAAATGATGGCAAGGCGACGGGTCATGACGTCGCTCGCTCTGGCGCGGACGCGGCATCATCGCAAGCTTCGATGCGCGGTTGTGCCGTCATGGTCCAAAATCCCGGCCAATGGTCGCCGAATTGCGCGCGCAGATCGTCCCGCGCCGTCGCGGCCGCATCGGCGCTATCGAACAGGGCAAAGCAGGTCGCGCCCGAGCCCGACATCCGCGCAAAATCGCTGTGCCGACCCAAAGCGGACAGCAGCTCACCAATTTCGGGGACAAGCGCGACCGCAGCCTTCTCAAGATCGTTGCGCGCTGACTTTTGCAGCGAAGACAGCTTCAGCCCTGCAAGCGCGCCGCCATCCCGGCCATGCCATCTGCGAAAAATGTCGGCAGTCGAGACCGCCATGCCCGGATTGACGAGCAGCAGATGCCGACCTTCCAGACCATCGATCGAGACGAAGCGCAGATCATCACCCTTGCCCGTGCCAAAAGCGCTGCAACTGAAAAGGCAGGCCGGAACGTCCGCTCCCAATTCGCCTGCTATCGCCTCGAAATCGGAGAGCGGTCGTTCAAGCCGCCAGAGCCGGTTGAGCAGCCTGATCGCCGCGGCGGCATCGGCTGAGCCACCGCCGATACCCGACGCCACAGGCAAACGCTTGTCCAAGCGCAGCGACGCGCCGCGTTCCGGAGCAAACGCATCCGCTACCGCTCGGCCCGCGCGCAGGACGAGATTATCCTCATCCTCGCCTTCCAGCGCATCTTTGAACGGTCCCGTCACCGTCAAGGACAAGCTTCTTGCGTCGACACCGCTTAAACGGTCTCCGTCGTCACAGAACGCAAAAACCGTCTCAAGCGCATGATAGCCGCCAGCGATCCGGCCGCGCACATGCAGCGCCAGGTTGAGCTTGGCGTAAGCGATTTCCGTTTCAGAAGTCACATGAGCTTTCAGGGCTTACATATTGGGATAATTGGGGCCGCCCCCGCCTTCCGGCACCACCCAATTGATATTCTGATAAGGATCCTTGATGTCGCAGGTCTTGCAATGGACGCAATTCTGCGCGTTGATCTGGAAGCGCTCTTCGCCGCCTTCCTCCACAAACTCATAGACACCTGCAGGGCAATAGCGCTGCGACGGGCCGTCGAAGATAGGCAGGTTCTTTTCAACCGGCAGGCTTGGATCCTTGAGCTGAAGATGAACCGGTTGGTCTTCCTCATGATTGGTATTCGAAAGATAGACCGAAGATAGCCTGTCAAAGCTGATCACCCCATCGGGCTTGGGATATTCGATCTTCTTGCAAGCTTCGGCGGGCCATAGTTTGGTATAATCGGGCTCGTGCTTCATTGAGATAGGCAGGCCGATCTTCAGCGTGCGCATCCACATGTCTATGCCGCCCAGAAGCGTACCCCAGGTTCCACCGAACTTGTCGACGCAAGGCTCTGCATTCTGGACTTTTTTCAGCTCGGTCGCGATCCAGCTATGGTCGAGATTATGCTGGTAAGCAGACAGCTCATCCGCTTCGCGTCCCGCCTGGATCGCCTCGAACGCGGCTTCGGCAGCTAGCATGCCGCTCTTCATGGCGGTGTGCGTACCCTTGATGCGCGGCACGTTCACAAAACCCGCGGAACAGCCGATCAGCGCGCCGCCCGGAAATGCGAGTTTGGGCACGGACTGCCATCCGCCCTCGTTGATCGCCCGTGCGCCGTACGCCACGCGCTTGCCGCCCTCCAGATATTTGCGAATTTCGGGGTGGTGCTTCCAGCGCTGAAATTCCTGGAACGGCGACAGATGCGGGTTACGATAGCTCAGCGCCACCACGAAGCCGAGCGCAACCTGACCATCGGCCTGATGATACAGGAAGCCCCCGCCCCATGCCTCATCAAGCGGCCAGCCTTGCGTATGAACAACCTTGCCCGGCTCATGCTTGGCCGGATCGATGTCCCACAGTTCTTTCAGGCCAAGGCCGTAGACCTGCGGCTGACAATCCGCCTCCAGATTGAACTCAGCCTTCAGCCCCTTGGTCAGCCCGCCGCGCACGCCCTCCGCGAAGAAAGTGTATTTCGCGGTGAGTTCTACGCCCGGTTCATAATCCGGCTTATGCTCACCATCGCGGCCGATGCCCATGACGCCGGCGACGACGCCGCGCACTGATCCGTCTTCATTATAGAGAACCTCGGACGCTGCGAAGCCGGGGAAGATTTCCACACCCATGCCCTCGGCCTGCTCGCCAAGCCAGCGGCACATATTGCCGAGCGATCCGGTATAGCAGCCGTCATTGCCCATGAGCGGGGGCAGCGCGATCTCCGGAATGGAGAAGCAACTGTTTTTGGAGAGCACGAGATGCAGGTTTTCGGTGACGGGGGTCTGCGCCATCGGGCAGCCGTCTTCTTTCCAATTCGGCAGCAACTCGTCGAGCGCGCGCGGATCGACGGTGGCGCCCGACAGGATGTGGGCCCCGATTTCAGACCCTTTTTCGAGCACGCAGACGCTCAGATCAGCGCCTGCCTCATCCGCAAGTTGTTTGAAACGGATTGCAGCTGACAGGCCTGCAGGCCCCCCGCCTACAATCACAACGTCATATGGCATGGCTTCGCGTTCGCTCACCCGGCATCCCCTTATCTGGCGCCGCGCCTCATCCGGCGCGTCTCATTACATCCTACATTCAAGGCGTTTTGCAGGTTTTTCGTTCCGTGGCAATTGACGCGCGCCCCCTTGCTGTGGCTTCACGCGTCCGATGACGGGCGGGATGACAACACAAGAGGCGGCGGTCGAATCACAAGAGGCGGCGGTCGAATCGCTCATCAGCTGGTGGCAGCTGGCGGGTGTCGAGGATTGGTGCGCCCATCAGCCCGTAAATTGGCTGGAGGCGCCGCCCGCTGCGCCAAAGCTGGCACCGCGCGTGAAGCCGGCGCTCGCACCGGCGCATGCCCCCCAACCGGGGAACGCCCCCGCGCCCGGCCACACGCCCGCTGCAACGCCCGCGCCGCCGTTCCCGGCGACGCTGGAGGCATTGCATGAACGGCTGCGCCGCACGGACGATCTGCCAGGCACGCATTATGGGCAGATGCGCGCATTGCCGCATGGCGAATTGCAGGCGCCGCTCATGATCATATCCGACTGCCCGGACGAGGACGATCTTGCGTCCGGCACCATCCTTTCCGGCTCCACCGGAACGCTTCTACGCAACATGCTGTCGGCCATCGGGATTGATGTGGCTGCCTGCTACCGTGCCAGCCTGTCGGTCACGCGTCCGCCGAGCGGACGTTTGCCTGTCGGCGACCTGCCCCAGTTGGCCGATCTGATGCGCAGTCATATCGCGTTTGCGGCACCCGATAATCTCCTGATTCTGGGTACGGCTGCGAGCGAGGCGCTCGTTGCGCAGCCGATCGCCGGGGCCCGCGCGCATTTACACGAATTTAACCATGATGGCGGCAGAAAGGCGCTGGTAGCCACATACCATCCGCGCACGCTCCTGAGGCGTCCGCATTGCAAGCGGCCTGCCTGGGATGATCTGCAATTGCTGCTGAAAGAAGGTACCTGGTGAAAGCAAAGTTCCTCCCTTTCCTTATCGCGACAACCGCTCTTGCCGCGCCGGCCTTTGCAGGTAGCGACAACGCAGCGGCCAGCAATGCTGTACCCGCCGATCTGATTACGGGAATCGAGGCACCGGTCCCCGCTACGCCCGCCATCCAGGTTCCCGCTATCCGCAATGATGACGATTTCGCCCTCGTCTTCACCGCGATCCAGCAGCAGCGCTGGGCGGAGGCACAAGCCATGCTGGCCAATGCACCTGCGGGCCCGCTCGCCAACATGGCGCGCGCGGAGCTGTATCTTGCAGCAGGAAGCCCACGCGTCGAGCTGGGGCCGCTCCTTTCGCTGATCAACACCGCGCCCTATCTGCCGCAGGCCGAGCAGCTGAGCCGCCTGGCGCAAAAGCGCGGCGCACAGTTTCTTCCCGATACGCCGCAGGTTCGGCGCCTGGCCTATCTCGGCTCCAGCCCACGCCGTGCGGACCCCAGCGAGGTTTCCGATGCAGCCGCGACCGCAACCCGCAACGCGATTGTGGACCGGATCAAGGCAGACGATCCCGCTGGCGCGGAAACCGCGCTGCTTGCAGGCCTCGACGGTCTCTCGCCCTCCGCACTTACCGAAATGCAGCAGCGCGTGGCCTGGGGCTATTATATTGAAAATGATGACGCCAACGCGCGCCGCATGGCCGAGGTCGCGAGCACTGGAACCGGTGAGTGGGCTCCGCAGGCCGATTGGGTGCGCGGCCTTTCCAGTTGGCGCATGAAAAATTACGCCGATGCGGCACAGGCATTCGACCGGGTCGGCAAATTCGCCGCCAATGAAGAAACGCGCGCCGCTGGGTTTTACTGGAGCGCGCGCGCAAGCGTCGCCGCACGCCGCCCTGGGGAAGCGCAGCCGCGTTTGCAGACCGCCGCGCAATATGGCGAGACTTTTTACGGCATCCTCGCTCAGGAACAGCTCGGTATGACCCGCGCCGCGCCGAAGAACCGCGGTCAGGCGGTATCCGGCCGCATTGCGAGCAACGCCAATGTCCGCATTGCGACCGCGCTTGCCAGCTTCGGTGAAAGCGGCCTGGCGGATCAGGTCTTGCGGCATGAAGCGAAGATTGGCGGCGATGAGGAGCGCGCCGATCTGCTGGCGCTTGCGCACCAGCTCAGCCTGCCGTCCACGCAGCTTTATCTTGCGCATTATGGACCCAGCGGGTCGAGCGCTAATCCGTTCGATCGCTATCCCGCCCCCAAATGGGCGCCGAAAGAAGGCTGGCGGGTCGATCCCTGGCTGGTCTTTGCCCACACCTTGCAGGAATCGCGTTTTCAGGCCGACGCGGTAAGCCCGGCCGATGCACGCGGGCTGATGCAGGTGCGCCCTGGCACCGCGGCGGACATGGCGCGCGCACGCGGCAGCTATTTCTCCGCGGCCGATCTGAAGCGACCCGAAGTCAATCTGGAATATGGCCAAAGCTATCTGGAACAGCTTCGCGACATGGACCAGACCGAAGGACTGCTGCCGAAAGTCATTGCAGCGTTCAACGCAGGCCCCTCCCCGGTCGGCCGCTGGAAATATGACGTGCGTGATCAGGGTGATCCGCTGCTCTTCATCGAGTCGATCCCTTATTGGGAAACGCGCGCCTATGTCGGGATAATCCTGCGCAATTACTGGATGTATCAAACCATGGCGGGCGAAGAATCGAAGAGCCTGGAAGGGCTGTCACAGAATGCTTGGCCGCGCTTTCCGGGCATGAGCGGGCCCGCATGGGTGCGCAAGAATGATAGCCGCGCCATGGCGCAGCGCTGATGGCCGGCAAACCTGTCAACATCGCACTGCTGACGGTCTCCGACACCCGCACCGAAGCCGATGATACCTCCGGGGATATCCTGGCGGCGCGCATATCGGACGAGGGCCACAAGCTGGTGGCGCGCACCATCTGCCGCGACGACGCCGATGCACTCGTCTTAAAATTGGAAGAATGGATCGACGATCCGCAGATTGATTGTATCATTTCGACAGGTGGCACGGGACTGACCGGCCGCGATGTCACACCCGAGGCGCTTGAGCGGGTGAAATCAAAGGACATCCCAGGTTTTGGCGAACTGTTCCGCTGGCTCAGCTTCAAGACCATCGGTACGTCCACCATCCAGTCGCGCGCCTGCGCGGTACTCGCCAAGACGACCTACATCTTCGCCCTGCCCGGCTCCAACGGCGCGGTAAAGGATGGCTGGGACGGCATTCTACGCGATCAGCTCGACAGTACGAACAAGCCCTGCAACTTCGTGGAGTTGATGCCGCGTCTTTCGGAGCGATAATGGCTTTCGTTTCGACTGAGTCCTGAATTCAGTCGAGCATCAAGACTGCTTTCTCGGCTTATTGTTCCCAATATGTTCTCGTGCTACTCCGCTTCCATGGCAGAGTCGGCGGATCGAAATATTGCCAAGGGGCGCGGGGCCACGCGCGCGGACGTCTCGCAGCGGTTCGGGCTGGCGGTGCGCGAGATGGACGGCGATTGGCGCGATGCCCGCTGCGCAATCGATGGCGAAGCACCCGCGTTGCGCACGCAGGTTACCGAAGAACACGCCAAAAGCATCCTCACCTTCAATCGCTCCCCCGATGTGCCCTTCGATCGATCCGTGAACGCCTATCGTGGCTGCGAGCATGGCTGTGTCTATTGCTTTGCACGGCCCAGCCACGCCTTTCACGATCTCTCGCCCGGCCTGGATTTCGAAACGAAGCTGTTTGCGAAGCCGCAGGCCGCGGAACTCCTGCGTGCGACGCTGGCCAAGCCGACTTATGCCGTCCGGCCTATCGCTATCGGCACGAACACCGATCCCTATCAACCGATTGAACGGCGCTATCGCATCAGCCGCGCCGTGCTCGAACTCATGGTGGAAACGCGGCATCCCATCTGCGTCACCACCAAATCGGACCGTGTGCTGGACGATCTCGATCTGCTCGTCGATCTGGCGCAGGACGGCCTGACGGCAGTGGCGATCTCCGTCACCACGCTCGATCCGGCGCTGGCTCGCATCATGGAGCCGCGTGCCGCGCATCCCTCTCGGCGACTGAAGGCGGTCGAGACGCTCGTGGCCAAGGGCGTACCGACCTATGTCAACATAGCGCCCATCATTCCTGCGATTACTGACCACGAAATCGAAGCCATTACGCAGGCTGCTGCCAGTGCCGGAGCGAAAGGCGTGTCCGCAATCCCGCTGCGCCTGCCGCACGAGCTTGCGCCGCTTTTCCGAGATTGGCTGGACGTGCATTATCCGGACCGCGCCGCCCGCGTCATGCGGATCGTGGGCGAGCTGCGCGGCGGCAAAGACAATGACCCTGCCTTCTTCGCCAGGATGCGCGGCAAAGGGCCATGGGCCGAGCTGCTTCGGACCCGAATGGATATAGCACGCCGCCGCCACGGCTTCGTGAAGGGCAAGTTCGATCTGCGCTGCGATCTTTTCCGCAGGCCGGAAACAGATGGTCAGCTACGGCTGATCTGATGATTTTCGCATCGTACGGCGGGCATTGGCTGGATCAGCCGAAGCCCTTGCCACCGTCTGCCGGCGAAAGGCGAACGAGCCGGCTGGTCTCGACCGCAGCCTGACGGTGAACCACCGCTTTGCGATAGTCCTCGTCGGTCACCATCTCCAGGAAAGCACCGGCATCCGGGTAACGTGCGATGAAGACGGCATCCCAGCGCTCGTCCGTTGGCCCTATCAGCACGGTCTCGAAACCGCCCCGATAGACGATCGTCCCGCCGACGCGCGAGAATATGGGGCCGCTCTCCTTGCCATAGTTGCGATAGGCATCGGCGCCCGAAAGTTTTTCACCCGCCAGCGCATGATCGGCCGGGTAGTCCGCTGCTTCCCGAAAGCGCACCAGGTTCAGCATTTCAATCGGTTGGTCGCGCGGCAGGCTTTTGAATATCTCGAACTGCTCGCGCTGCGGATCGATATGGGAATCACTCATCGATCGTCTCCAGCTTGTAGTCGGCATATTCGTCGCGAATTGCGCGCTTCAGGATCTTGCCCGTTGCGGTGTGCGGAAGCTCCTCGACGAACTTGATCTCATCGGGCAGCCACCACTTCGCGACGCGCCCCTGCAGATGATCGAGAATATCTTCCGGTCCGATGCCGGAACCGGGCTTGCGCACGATCAGAAGCAGCGGGCGCTCGTCCCATTTGGGATGGTGCACGCCCACCGCCGCCGCCTCCGCAACCCCGTCGCAACCCAGCGCTTCATTCTCCAGCTCGATCGAGCTGATCCACTCGCCGCCGGACTTGATAACGTCCTTGGCGCGATCGGTGATCTGCATGGTGCCGTCGGGATAGAGTACGGACACGTCGCCGGTATCGAACCAGCCGTCCGCATCCACGGTGTCCTCCTCGGCGCGGAAATACCGCCGCAGCACCCAGGGCCCGCGCACATGAAGCCGCCCGCTGCTCTCCCCGTCGCGCGGCAACTCCTGCCCATCCTCGTCCACGACGCGCAGCTCCACGCCGAAGGGCGGGCGGCCTTGCTTGGTGATGATGTCCACCTGCGCATCGAAATCAAGCTCGGCCCAGTTGTGGGGCCGCGCGCCGGTGGTGCCGATGGGCGAGGTTTCCGTCATGCCCCAGGCATGGGCAACCGTTATACCCGCCTTCTTGAGCCGCTCGATCATCGCGCGCGGGGCGGCCGATCCGCCGATGACCACGCGCTCGAGCGCCCCGTAGTCGCCGCCATTGGCGTCCATATCGGCAAACATGGCGAGCCAGACGGTCGGCACACCTGCGCTGAACGTGACTTTTTCTTCGCGGAAAAGCTTCCACAGGACGCCGCCGTCATTGGAGCAGGAACAAACCATCTTCGCGCCCACCGCGGCGGCCGCAAAGGGGATGCCCCAGGCGTTGGCGTGAAACATCGGCACGATCGGCAGCATCACGGAGCGGGAGGAAAGGTCCATCACCGCAGGTTGCAGCGCCGTCATGGCGTGCAGGACGTTGGAGCGATGCTCATACAGCACGCCCTTGGGATTGCCCGTGGTGCCAGAGGTATAGCACAGCCCCACCGGATCGCGCTCGTCCGCAGAAACCCAGGCGTAATCCCCGTCTTCGGCATCGATCAGCTCGCGATAGGTTTTGAGTTCGCCGCCGGGCTTGGCGTTATCGAACAGGATGACCTGTTCCACCGTCTCCAGCCGATCGCGGATCGCTTCGACCAGCGGCAGGAACATCGTATCCACGAACAACAGCCGGTCACCCGCATGGTTCAGGACATAGACCAGCTGATCGGCGTGAAGGCGCGGATTGATCGTATGGAGAATGCCGCCCATGCCCGCCGTGCCGTACCAGCTGGAAATGTGATGGGCATGGTTCATGGCGATGGTTGCCACGCGGTCACCGCGCTTCATGCCAAGACGCTCGAGCATCTGCGCAAACTTGCGCGCCTCCAAGGCAACTGTGGCCCAGTTGCTGCGGCTGAGCTCACCATCGGACCAATGGGTTACGATCTCCCGCGGGCCGTGCTCTCGCTCCGCATGATCGATCAGGTTGGTGACGAGCAGCGGGAAGTCCTGCATCGCTCCGAGCATATCTCTCTCCTATCGAACCGCCCTGTTCGGGCGCTTTTTCAGGAGACCAAGCGCAAAGGCGGCGGGCCGGCCGGCCTCAACTCCGCAACATGGCTGATCCCCTCCAGCGACATGAGCCGTTCGCGCAGGGCTTCGTCAACCCGGAATGTCCTTCCAAGCGAGATTCGCGTGCGCCCTCGTGGTCCCGGTACGTCGATGATCAACTCACTGCGCCCGCCCGAAAGCGGCAATGTTATGTTCGCCACCTCGCGCAGGGCAATTTCGCAATCGACCTGAAGTTCAAGGCACAGCCGCGCTTCGGCCAGTGATCCCGCACTGGCGGTGAGCGGTCTGGCGGCGCGCACGGTCAGGCGCGCATTGTCGTCGCCCGGCCGCATATCCAGCTCGACATCTAGGAGCAGGCACGCGCTCTCGTCAGCTGCCTGCGACAGCACTTTGCCGACGTCCTCTTCGAAGCAGCTCGCACTGAATTGCCCGCTGGTGTCCGACAGTTCGACCATACAGAAACGACTGCCGCGGCGGGATTCGCGCCACCGCACATTTTCCACCAGCGCCGCCATTTTCACCTGCCGCCGCTCGCCCTCGGCAATCGGTGGGAGGGCGGCGAGATCGGCCTGCGTCTTGACGCCGTTCGCCATCAGCTGCGCCCGATATTGCGTCACGGGGTGCGCCGAGAAATAGAAACCGAACGCATCTTTTTCGCGCGTCATGATCTCACCGGGAGACCATGGTTCTGCGGTTGGGAGACGCAGCGCCGGAATGTCGCTTTCTTCGCCGCCGAACAGACCGCCCTGCCCGCTATCGCGCATCGCTTTTGCCGATTGTGCGGCGGCAAGAATGGTTTCCGCCCCGGCTTGCACGGCGGCGCGATCCGGGTTCAGCGCATCAAAGGCACCGGCGGCGGCCAGCGTTTCGATGCTGCGCTTGTTGAGCAGGGTGGGATCGATCCGCCCAGTCAGATCGTCGAGCGACTTGAAGGCGCCCTTGGTGCGGCGTTCCGCGACCACCGTTTCCATCGCCTTTTCGCCTACATTCTTGAGGCCGGCGAGCGCATAGCGCACCGCACGGCCGCCCTCCTCCGTCGTCTCCACGGAGAACTCCGCCTCGCTCTCGTTAAGCGTCGGCGGCAAGCAGGCGATCTCCAGACGGCGCATGTCGTCCACAAAAATACCAAGCTTGTCGGTCTGGTGCATGTCGAAGCACATCGAGGCGGCGAAGAACTCTTCCGGATAATGCGCCTTCAGCCACGCCGTCTGATAGGCGAGCAGGGCATAGGCGGCGGCGTGGCTCTTGTTGAAGCCATAGCCTGCGAACTTGTCGATCAAATCGAACAGCTGGTTGGCCCGCGGCTCGTCAATGTCGTTGGCAGCGCAGCCTTCCACGAAGCGCGTGCGCTGCTTGTCCATTTCCGCCTGGATTTTCTTGCCCATCGCGCGGCGCAGCAGATCGGCCTCGCCAAGGCTATAGCCAGCCAGGATCTGCGCGGCCTGCATCACCTGTTCCTGATAGACGATGATGCCGTAGGTTTCCTTCAGGATCGGCTCCAGAAGGGGATGCGGATATTCGATCGTCTCTTCGCCATTCTTGCGGCGGCCGAACATCGGGATGTTGTCCATCGGCCCGGGCCGGTAGAGCGAGACGAGCGCGATGATGTCTTCGAACCCGGTTGGGCGAACGGCGGCTAGCGTGCGGCGCATCCCCTCCGATTCCAGCTGGAAGACGCCAACCGTCTCGCCGCGCTTCAGAAGCTCGAACACGCCCGGATCGTCCAGCGGCAGCGTGGAAAGGTCCACCGTCTCACCGCGCTCGGCAATGAACTGCACCGCTTTTTGCAGAACAGAAAGAGTCTTCAGGCCAAGGAAGTCGAATTTGACGAGGCCCGCCGTCTCCACGAACTTCATGTCGAATTGCGTCACCGGAATGTCCGAGCGCGGATCGCGGTAGAGCGGCACCAGCTTGGCCAGCGGACGATCCCCGATCACCACGCCCGCGGCATGGGTGGAGCTGTGGCGCGGCAAGCCTTCCAGCTTGCCGGCCAATTCGAACAGTTCGGCCACATTGCTGTCCCGTTCGATCTCCTGCCGCAATTCGGCAACGCCTTTGCGCGCCCGCGCCAGATCCCACGGATCGGTCGGGTGATTGGGGACAAGCTTGCAGAGGCGATCGACCTGCCCGTAGCTCATCTGCAGCACGCGGCCGGTATCGCGCAGCACGGCGCGCGCCTTCAGCTTTCCGAAGGTGATGATCTGCGCGACATGGTCCGAGCCGTATTTCTTCTGGACATAGCGGATCACCTCGCCGCGCCGCGTTTCGCAGAAGTCGATATCAAAGTCCGGCATCGACACGCGCTCCGGGTTCAGGAAGCGCTCGAACAGCAGCCCCAAGCGGATCGGATCGAGATCGGTGATGGTCAGCGCCCAGGCGACCACCGAGCCCGCGCCCGAGCCGCGCCCCGGCCCCACCGGAATGTCGTTCGCCTTGGCCCATTTGATGAAATCGGCAACGATCAGGAAATAGCCGGGAAATCCCATGCCAACGATAACCTTGATCTCGAAATCGAGCCGGTCGAAATAGCTCTGGCGTTGTTCGCTGCCCAGATCGTCGTAAAGCGCGAGGCGGGCCTCCAGACCGGCGCGTGCATCATCGGCAAGCTGCTTGGCCTCTCCGTCCAGATCGCCGGCAATGCTGGGCAGGATCGGTGGACGCTTGGGCGCGCCGATGCCGCAGCGCCTGGCCACTACCAAGGTGTTGTTGAGCGCTTCGGGCAAGTCCGAAAACAGCTCCTGCATCTGTACGGCGGGCTTCATCCAGCTCTCGCGGGGGCTTTTGCGGCGATTGTCATCGAGCACATATTGCCCGCCTGCGATACACAGCATCGCATCGTGGGCGCGGTGAAAGCTGGGTTCGGAAAAAAGCACCGGATTGGTGGCAACCAGCGGAATATCGCGATCATAAGCCAGATCGAGCAGACCGGCTTCGGCCGCCTTTTCCACCGGATCATCGCGCCGGCTGACTTCGATATAAAGGCGACCGGGGAAAAGCGCCTCCAGCTTCTCGCAATAAGCCGCCGCCTTATCCGGCTGGCGCTCTTCCAAATGACGGGCGAGCGCTCCTTCGCCGCCCGCCGTCAGCGCGATCAGCCCATCGGTGCGCCCCTCCAATGCCTCGAACGCAACATGGGGCGCCTGTTCCAGTGGGCGGTCCAGATGGGCCTGCGAAACGAGCGCGCACAAATTGTCGTATCCGCCTTCATCCTGCGCATAGAGCGCAAGCCAATCGATCTGCGGGCTCGCCGGATCGCCGCCTGGGCGTGACACGGCCAGCATCGCGCCGATGATGGGCTGCACGCCGACATCGCGGCATCCCTTTTCGAACGCCATGGCGCCGTAAAGACCGTTGCGATCGGCCACTGCGACCGCCGGAAATCCAAGGCCGCGCGCGCGTCCCCCAATCGCCTTCGCATCCGTTGCACCTTCCAGCATGGTGTAGGCGGAAAAGACGCGGAGTGGTACGAACGGGGCGTAAGACATATTTCGAACAGATAGCGAAGCTAGGCCGATTCGGCGAGGGGCGCGGCCCCTTATCTTGTGGATGAATGAGACGGTAAGGGACCAGCGGCGATGTGGCAGGACGTGCAGAACTGGTTCTATTCGCTCGGCGCGAATTACGGCGTCGATCCGCTGGTGTTTGGCGCCATCTATGTGGGCGCGATCCCGTTCTTTTTGCTCTCGATCGCCTGGCTCGTTCGCAACAAACGCGGCGGCAAACCGATCGTCCTCCCGGTGCTCAGCGCAGGCGTGTTCTTCGTTTCAGCCTATGTTTATCTGGCGATCGTCGGCCGCAACATCCCGATCTGGGTATGGTTCTTTCTCGCCGCGATGCTGGTTTACGGCGTCTGGTCGACGATGCGGGACATTCGCCAGAAGCTGGCCAAACCCGAAGGTTAAGGCCGCTATTCGATCACGCCTTCGTGAAGGCGCACGACCCGGTCCATCTTGCCCGCGAGACGCTCATTATGCGTCGCCACCAGCGCCGCGGAGCCTTCCTCCCGCACCAGCGAGAGAAATTCGGCCAGGACGACATCGGCGGTCTTCTCATCGAGATTGCCGGTGGGCTCGTCCGCCAGGATCAGCTTGGGCCGGTTGGCGAGACCGCGGGCAACCGCCACGCGCTGCTGCTCCCCGCCCGATAGCTTGGACGGGCGATGGTCAAGCCGCTTTTCCAGGCCCAGCTTGACGAGCAGCCGTTCGGCACGCTCCACCGCTTCGGCCTTCTGCGAACCCGCGATCAGCTGCGGCAGCACCACATTCTCGCGCGCATCGAAATCGGGGAGAAGGTGATGAAACTGATAAACGAAACCGATCTTCTCCCGCCGCAGCGTGGTGCGATCGTTGCTGTCGAGCGCGGACGCTTCGACGCCGTCGATGCGGATCGAACCCGAGAATCCGCCTTCCAGCAGGCCCACCGCCTGAAGCAGCGTCGATTTGCCCGATCCCGAGGGTCCGAGTAGGGCCACAATCTCACCCTCGGCGACATGAAGGTTCACGCCGCGCAGCACGTCGATTGTGACGCCGCCCTGCGAAAAGCTGCGGCGGACATCGGTCAGGCGGATCACGTCATTCATAGCGCAGAACCTCCACCGGATCGGTATTCGCCGCCTTGAACGCGGGATAAAGCGTTGCGAGCACGCTGAGCACGAAGGCGAGAACGCAAATCGCGGTCACTTCGAACGGGTCGGTCTTGGACGGTAGTTCGGTGAGAAAGCGCACCGAAGGGTCCCACAAGTTCTGGCCCGTAATCGCTTGGATCACGTTCACCACGCCCTGCCGGAAGAACAGGAAGACGAAGCCCAGAACCAGCCCGGCAAGAATACCGAGCGATCCGATTGTAATGCCCACCGTCATGAAGATTTTCAGCAGCGATTTTCGGGTCGCGCCCATGGTGCGCAGGATCGCGATGTCGCGGGTCTTACCGCGCACCATCATGATCAGCGAACTGAGAATGTTGAACACGGCGACCAGCACGATCATCGACAGCACGACGAACATCGCCACCCGCTCCACCGCCAGCGCCTCGAACAGCGAGCTGTTGAGCGTCTTCCAATCTGTGACGATCGCGCGGCCCGCGATCTTGGGCATGAGCGGCTGCAGGATTTCACCCACCCTGTCCGCATCGACCGTCTTCAGCTCGATCATGCCGACTTCGTCGCCCATCAGCATCAGCGTCTGCGCATCCTGAATCGGCATGACGATGTAGCTTTCGTCATAATCGTAGATGCCGACCTCGAAGATCGCGACGACTTCGTAGCTGATCTCTCGCGGCACAGTGCCGAACGGCGTTGCGCGACCTGCCGGGTTTATGATTGTGATGCGCGATCCGACCGTCGCGCCAAGGTTTTGGGCGAGCCGCGAGCCGATGGCGACGCGTTCCTGTCCCGGCTCCAGAGCGCGCAGATCGCCAGCGACCGTCTTACCCTCCAGCGTCGGGTTATCGAGGATGTTCTGCCGCAGCATCCCGCGTACGAGCACCGCCTCCACTCGGCCGTTGAAGCTGGTAAGAAGCGGCTGCTCGATCAGCGGCTGCGCTTCGGTGACGCCGGGGGTTTCCTCCACGTCCTTCAGAATTTCGCGCCAGTCGGGCAGGCGCCCGCCATAGCCCTGCACCACCGCATGGCCATTGAGTCCCACCGTCTTGTCGAACAGCTCCGCGCGAAAGCCGTTCATCACGCTCATCACGATGATCAGCGAGGCTACGCCCAACATCACCGCGATCAGGCTGATGCTGGCGACGAGGAACAAAAAGCCCTCCCCCTTGCCAGGCAGCAGGTAACGCTTGGCGACCATCCATTCGGAACGGGACAGGATCATGGGATTATGGAAGACCTCTATCGGCGAATGGCCGCCGCCTTAAGGGCGTGCAGCGATGGTGGCAAGCGATCGGCACAGGCCGCACCACTTGTTGCAGGATTGCAACGGGCGAGCCGAATTCCGTTCGCCTGAAGCCGGATTCATTTGAACGCCCCCTGAACTTGCGGCATCAAGACTACGCACTTCGAGCGCAGCCAGATAAGGCTGAGGTTCAGGGAGAAGGGCACGCGCAGGGCCTGGTCGGGGCAAAGGGGAGACCCGGTCCACCGCGCGACCGAAAAACAGGACGAACCATCGTCACGTGAAGACCCGGGCCTCGGCCCGGGTCTTTTCGTTTGGGCTTACGGTCTGCGTCAATTTCTTTGCCGGGCAGCCGCTCGACAGCCCTCTTGAAAACGGTGTCGTAACGACCATCTTGCTTCTCGTAGGTCGCCATTCGGGGCCTGCGAATTAACGGAGCGCGGACCTGTCCGGCTCCATCTTCTGAATTGCTCGATGGAGAATGAAGAAATGAACCGTAACGATTTCACCCCCTATCGCCGCACTACCGTCGGTTTTGACCGGCTGTTCGATCTGCTGGAAAATGCAGGCCGCACGATGCAGAGCGATAACTATCCCCCCTTCAATATCGAACGCATCGCCGATGATCGGTACATGATCACGGTCGCCGTGGCCGGTTTCGCACCGGACGAGATCGACATTACCGCGCAGCAGAATCAGCTGATCGTGCGCGGCGCGAAGGAAGAGGGCGAACAGAACCGCGAATTCCTGCACATGGGAATCGCCAACCGCAATTTCGAACGCCGCTTCCAGCTTGCCGACCATATCCGCGTGGAAAACGCGAATCTGGAGAACGGCCTGCTGACGGTCGAGCTGTTCCGCGAAGTGCCCGAGGCGCTGAAGCCCCGCAAGATTGCGGTCAACGGCGTCACGGCGAAGACGGTCGACGATGAGCCTGCCGAGGATGCGCGCGAAGAACAGCGCCATATCCGCGCGGCCTGATCGCAAACAACACTAGCAAGAATGAGGAGGCGGCCGAGCGATCGGCCGCCTTTTTCGTTTCGACCTAGACCAGTCGGCTCTGCTTCACCGCTGCTTCGATGAAGCTGGCGAAGAGTGGGTGCGGATCGAAAGGCTTGCTTTTCAGCTCCGGGTGGAACTGCACGCCGATGAACCAGGGATGGTCCGGCCGCTCGATAATCTCGGGCAGCGTGCCATCCGGACTCATGCCGGAAAAGACGAGACCGCCGTCTTCCAGCGACGGAACGTAATGGGTGTTCACCTCATACCGGTGGCGGTGGCGCTCTTGGATGGTCTCAGACCCGTAAATCCGGGCGACATGGCTATTGCCGTCGAGCTTCGCCTCGTAAGCGCCCAGACGCATGGTTCCGCCCAGATCGCCGCCCTCGCGGCGCTCCTCCAGGCCCTTTTCGCTCATCCACTCGGTGATCAGGCCGACGACGGGCTCATCGGTGGGCCCGAATTCAGTGGTCGAAGCGTCAGCCTTGCCAGCCAGATTGCGGACCCCCTCGATACAGGCCATCTGCATGCCGAGGCAAATGCCGAAGAACGGCACCTTGGTCTCGCGCGCAAAACGAATCGCGCCGATCTTGCCCTCGCTCCCGCGCTCGCCGAAACCGCCCGGCACGAGAATGCCGTGCATCGGCTCCAGCTTCGCAGCCAGATCGTCCGAATCCTCTTCGAACATCTCGGCATCGAGCCATTTCATGTTCACGCGAACACGGTTCGCCATGCCGCCATGAACCAGCGCCTCGCTAAGCGATTTATAGGCATCCGGCAGGCCGACATATTTGCCGACTACGCCGATCGTCACCTCCCCTTCGGGATGTTCGAAGCGATCGAGAATATCGTGCCAGCGCGACAGATCGGGCGTGCCTTCGTCCGGCAATCCGAAGGCGCGCAGCACTTCGGTATCGAGGCCCTCGGCATGATAGTTAAGCGGCACCTGGTAAATGCTCTTGGCATCCAGCGCCGGAATCACCGCCTCCTTGCGCACGTTACAGAACTGCGCGATCTTGCGCCGCTCGCTATCGGGCAGGGGGCGTTCACAGCGGCACAGCAGCAGGTCTGGCTGAATGCCAAGGCCTGCGAGCTCGCGGACGCTGTGCTGTGTAGGCTTGGTCTTCAGTTCGCCCGCGGCGGCAATGAACGGCACCAGCGTAACGTGAATCGCGACAGACTGTTCTGGCTCCAGCTCGTTGCGCAGCTGGCGAATCGCCTCGATGAACGGCAGCGATTCGATATCGCCAACGGTGCCGCCGATCTCGCACAGCACGAAATCCAGCCCCTCGGTATCGGCGAGTGCGAATTCCTTGATGGCGTCGGTCACGTGCGGGACCACCTGCACGGTAGCGCCCAGATAATCGCCCCGCCGTTCCTTGGCGATGATGTCCCGGTACACACGGCCCGACGTGACATTGTCGCTCTGATGGGCCGAGACGCCGGTAAAGCGCTCATAATGGCCAAGGTCGAGATCGGTCTCCGCCCCGTCGTCGGTGACGTAAACTTCGCCATGTTGATAGGGACTCATCGTCCCCGGATCGACGTTCAGATAAGGATCGAACTTGCGAATGCGGACGGTGTAGCCACGCGCCTGGAGAAGGGCGGCAAGCGATGCCGCCATGAGACCTTTTCCGAGCGAGGAGACCACGCCGCCGGTGATGAAAATATACCGCGCCATGGGAGGAGAGCCTTAGGGATCGAAACGCCGGGATGTCCAGCGCTCGATCGGCCTTATCCCCGCTTTATTGAATTATTTGTCGAGCGGGACTGCGTTACCCGCCGGGGCGTCCTGCCCCGGAGCGGTATCGGTCGCGCCCGGAGGCGCGCTCGCGGGAACCGGATCGCCCGGAACCGTGCCAACCGGGAGTTCGCCCGATCCATCCGCTGCCGGTGCGCGGCGTTCGAAGCTGGTATCGATTTCGCTCGGTGCGCCGGATTTGGCGGCAACCACGGCAAGCGCGATCGACAGCGTGACGAACAGGATGGCCAGCACCGTTGTACCGCGCGTCAGGAAGTTCGCCGCGCCGCGCGCCGACATCAGGCCGGACGGGCTGCCGCCCATGCCAAGGCCCCCGCCCTCGCTCTGCTGCATAAGGATAATGCCGACAAGCGCCGCGCCGACGATGGCTTGCACCACGATAAGGAAATGAAAGAGCGTCATGAATTCACGGGGTCCCTTGGAAGGGGGCGCACATAGCGATGTGCCGCCGCTTTCGCAAGCGATGGCGGCACATCGGATGCTTGCGCTAGTCTGAGGTTCAGGCGCGCCGTTCAACCAGCCTTTGCCGCCGCCTCGATGATGGGCACGAACTTGTCCGCGCTGAGACTAGCGCCGCCGACGAGGCCGCCATCAACGTCGCCCACCGCCAGCAACTCCGCAGCATTGCCACCGTTCATGGATCCGCCATAGAGAATGCGAATGCCTTCCGCCTCATCACCGATCAGGTCGCGCAGTTTTGCGCGGATCGCGCTGTGCATCTCGGCGACGTCATCGGTTCCCGGAACCCGCCCGGTGCCGATCGCCCAGATCGGTTCATAAGCGATCGTGAGCCAGTCTGCCGCCGCACCGTCCGGCATGGAAGCGGCGATCTGATCGGTGACGCGGGAAACAGCCTGCCCGGCGTCCCGTTCCGCCTCGGTTTCTCCGCAGCACAAAATGACCGACAGGCCAGCCGCGCGGGCTGCTTCGGCCTTGGCCTTGATATCGGCATCGCTCTCATGCTGGTCCTGCCGGCGTTCGCTATGGCCTACGATCGTGAGGCTTGCCCCCACTTCGGCCAACATGGCGGCGGAGATGCAGCCGGTGTGCGCCCCCGCATCCTCCTGATGGCAATCCTGCGCCCCGATGGAGAGCGTAGGCGCGGCCTTCGCGGCGCGGTGGATCAATGTGGCGGGCACGCATAGCGCGACATCGACGCCATCCAGTGCATCGGCAGCTGCCGCGATCGGGCCGATTTCGCTCACGCTCGATCCCAGCCCGTGCATCTTCCAGTTACCTGCGATAAATTTGCGGCGTTCAGCCATGGCTCATCCCCTGTTGCTTTGTTATCGCCCGTGCCCCTAGCGGCTGAAGGCCGCAGGTGCCAGACGCCCCGTCTTGTGGAGTTCGTCCCGCCCGCCTAAGGACGCCGGACTTATATCCACCTCCATTGCAAGAAGCCCGCACGACCCCATGATCAGCTTCATCCGCAGAATGTTCGAGAGCAAAATCGGCGCCATCCTCGCGATTGCCTTTGTCGCGGTGATCGGACTGGCCTTTGCTCTAGGCGACGTTTCCAGCAGCATCTCCGGATCGGGCGTCAGCGGCGGCAACGTCGCCAAGGTAGGTTCGCAGGATATCGGCGTGGCCGAGCTGAACGACGCGATGAACAACGCCTTCAAACAGGTGCAGCAGGAAAATCCCGGCCTGACCATGGCGGCTTTCATTGAGCAGGGCGGGCTCGAAGATGTCTACGCCAGCCTGGTCAACCGCGTGACGGTGGCGGAATATGCCAGGAAGCACGGCATCACCGTCAGCAAGGCGATGGTCGATGGGGAAATCCGCGACATATCGGCATTTCAGGGGCTCGATGGACAGTTCAATCAGGAGACCTTCCTGAATGTGCTCCGCCAGAACAACCTCACCGAAGAGCAGTTTCGTACCGACGTACGCCGGGGCCTGTATCTCGAACAAATCCTCAGCGCCGCGGGAGTGGGCGCCAAAGCTGGCAACAGCATGACCGTGCCCTATGCTTCGCTGATTCTGGAGGAGCGCAAGGGTGAGCTCGGCATCATTCCCTCGGAAGCTTTTGTGCCCAAGCGGGAACCGAGCGAAAAGGAGCTTGCCGCATTCTATCAGGCCAATCGCGCAACCTTCGTGGTGCCGGAACGCCGCTCGATCCGGTACGTCGAATTCGGCGCGGACAGCATGGCGAACAAGGTGCAGGTGAGCGATTCCGAGGTCGCTCAATATTATAACGCCAACAAGGCCGATTACGCTGCGAGCGAAGAGCGCACGATCAGCCAGATCATCGTGCCGACCGAGGCCGCCGCCAAAGCGGTGCAGCAGCGCGCAAGCAAGGGCGAAAGCCTCTCCGCGATCGCATCCGACATCGGCGTCGCAGTCTCCACCGCCGATAAGGTGAGCCGTGCCGGTTATGCAGCGCAGACTTCGGACGCCGTGGCCGCCGCCGCCTTTGGCACGCCCATCGGAAATGTCGCGCCGCCTGCGAAGGGTGATCTGGGCTGGTATGTGGTGAAGCCGGAAAGCGAGCGCTCGATCGCAGCCAAGCCGCTTAGCGCGGTTTCCGCCGATATTCGTCAGGAACTGCTTACCCAGCGGCGCCAGGAAGCGCTGGACGAGATGACCGGCGATATCGAGGACCGGCTATCCAACGGCGCGACGGTTGCTGAAATCGCGAAATCGGTTGGCGCGACCGTGCAGACGACCCCGCCGCTGTTCGCGGAGGGCGGCTCGCCGGACAATCCGAACTTCAAATTGGCCGAGGATCTGGCGCCAATCCGCGAGGCAGCATTTCAGATGGATGCTGGCAGCGATCCGCAACTGATTCAGCTGGGCCAGGAGCAGCGCTTTGCGGTTGTCGGCATCGCGAAAACTGATGCCGCCGCGCCCCCGCCGCTTGCCAAGATCAAGCCGGCGGTGGTGAATGCCTGGAAGCGTTCAGAGGCGGCCAAGGCCGCCCGCGCCCTTGCCGTGAAGGTGCGGGACAGCGTCAATAAGGACACGTCGCTGGCACAGGCGCTTGCCGCGAACGATGCACCGGTCCGGCAGGTCGAAAAAATCTCCGGCACGCGACAGGAACTCACCCAGAACCAGGGCCAGATTCCCCCGCCGCTGCAGATGCTGTTCTCCATGTCGCCTGGCAGCACCAAGCTGCTGCCCGCGCCGCAGCAGGCCGGTTTCTTCCTGGTCCATCTGGAAGAGTTGATCCCGCACAGCGCGAAGGACAACAAGCCGCTGCTTGCAGCGACCAACCAGCAGCTGAGCCAGGCTCTGGGCCAGGAATATTCCGAAGCCTTTATCGCTGCCATGCGTGATGAAGTCGGGGTGAAGCGTAACCAGAAGGCTTTCGATCAGCTTCGCGCGCAGTTGACCGGCCAGGGCAACTGACGCCTTGGCCAACGACGGTAAAGATGCAAAGCCGGCAAGTGCTTCGCTCCACGGTGAAGAGGCGGCACTCGCCGCGCTGACGGAAGGGCGCCCTGCTTTGCTCTGGCGGCGCAGGATTGCCGACACCGAAACGCCGGTCTCTGCGGCCCTGAAGCTTTGCGAAAAGGGCCGCGGTGATTTCCTTCTCGAATCGGTGGAGGGCGGCAATGTCCGCGGTCGGCACAGTCTGATCGGCATCGATCCCGATCTTATCATTCGCGCGCATGGCCGATCCGCGGAGATTAATCGGCATTGGCGCAAGGATCGCAGCGACTTTCAGCCGCTCGGCGGCGATCCCCTGGCTGAGCTTCGGGCGCTCGTGGCAGAGTGCGCGATGGACGTGCCGGAGCAGCTGCCGCGCGCGCTTTCCTGTCTGGTCGGCTATTTCGGCTACGAAACGGTTGGCCTCGTAGAGAAACTGCCGCGTCCGGCGGACAATCCGCTCGACCTGCCGGACCTTCTGTTTGTCCGTCCCAGCGTGATCGCGATATTCGACCGCCTGAGCGACGAGATGTTCCTGATTGCGCCTGTCTGGCCGAATGCCGACCGGAACGCAGATGATATCATCACGGCGGCGAAAGATGCACTGTATGAGGCGGAACGCAAACTGACCGCGCCGTTGCACAAGCCCGCTTATCGTTACGAGACGATCCCCCATCCCGAGTTCGAGCCCCAGCTGCCGCCGGGCGACTATGCCGAGATGGTCCGCGCCGCGAAGGACTATATCGAGGCGGGGGACATTTTTCAGGTGGTGCTCGCCCAGCGCTTCACCGCTGCCTTCCCGCTGCCCCCGTTTGAACTTTACCGGGCGCTGAGGCGGGTGAACCCCTCGCCTTTTCTCTATTATCTCGACCTGCCCGATTTCGCCCTGATCGGCTCCTCGCCCGAGATTCTCGTGCGCGCACGCGACGGCGAGGTTACGATCCGGCCGATCGCCGGTACGCGACCGCGTGGAAAGACGGCTGCCGAAGATCAGTCGAACAAGGCAAGTCTTCTGGCAGACGCCAAGGAATTGGCCGAACATCTCATGCTGCTCGATCTAGGCCGCAATGATGTTGGCCGCGTTGCCGCCAAGGGATCCGTCACTGTCACCGACAGTCATTTCGTGGAATTCTACAGCCATGTGATGCACATCGTCTCCAATGTCACAGGTGAGCTGGCGGCCGGCAAGGACGCGCTGGACGCGCTGTTTGCAGGCTTTCCGGCCGGCACGGTATCCGGTGCGCCCAAGGTACGCGCCTGCGAGATCATTGCCGAACTCGAGCCGGAAACGCGCGGGGCCTATGCCGGCGGCGTGGGCTATTTCTCCCCTGACGGATCGATGGACAGCTGCATCGTCCTGCGCACGGCAGTGGTGAAGGACGGCTTGATGCATGTGCAGGCAGGCGCCGGCATCGTGGCGGACAGCGATCCGGCCTATGAACAACGCGAGTGCGAGGCAAAGGCCAGCGCGCTACTTGCCGCGGCACGGGAGGCGGTGCGCGTCGCGGGCGAGCCCGATTTCGGCCAGTGAAGCGCTGGACATTCGCGGCGCTGACGCTGCTGCTTGCCGCCTGCGGATCGCAAGAAGGAACGCGCGACGCCGCCGCTACGGCAGCCGATTTCGGCCGCCCCGTCTGTGACAGCGTAAGCTTTGAAGGTGACGACTTCACAGTCTGCACCGCCAATCCCTCACAAGCGCGCATCGCCATGTTCGATGCGGACCCGGACGGCGTGCCTTATCGCAGCTTCTCCAGCCTTGAAATTGCCTTAGCTTCCCGAGCGAAATCTCTGCTTTTTGCGGTCAATGGCGGCATGTTCGATGAAAGCGGACTGCCGATCGGCTATTATGTCGAAGACGGCAAACGCATGCAGACGCTGAACCGGGCTGCGGGGCCGGGCAATTTCCATCTGCTTCCCAATGGCGTGTTCTTTGGATCGAACGGCGCGTGGCGTATCCTGACGACCGATGGATTTGCCGAGCAGGTGAAAACGCGGCCCGACTTCGCGACCCAATCCGGCCCGATGCTGCTGATCGACGGCCAGCTCCATCCGAAGATCGCGCCAAACGGGCAGTCCCACCACATCCGCAACGCCGTCGGCATCGACGCGAAGGGCCGCGCGGTATTTGTGATCAGCAACAGCGCGGTATCGTTCGGCCGCCTGGCGAGGCTCTATCGCGACAGGCTTGACTGCCGCAACGCGCTCTATCTCGATGGATCGGTATCGAGCCTGTGGTTCCCCGAAGGCGACCGAATGGATCAGCGCGCCCCCCTCGGCCCGATCATAGCGGTGTTCGCAAAGGACCGCTGAAACCTCTATTGCAGTAGCTTAGGCCCGGAACGTTCCAGTTTCTCGCGGATCTTGCCGGCAAACATCGCGAGCATCGGCGGCAGATCGAGTTCCACCGCGACAACGTCCTCGCGCACATCGCATTTGGCAGCAATCGTCTGGCCCATGGCTTGTGCGGTAAAGAACAGCCGGTCGCCTTCCCAGTGATGCGACGTCACATCGCCTCCGGGGATCATTTCGCTGAGTTTGCCCATGCCGCTTTCCAGCCGCTTTTTCGCGTCTGCTTTGCCGAGCTGGTGGGGAATGTTTGCGTGCACCGGTTTCATGCGCGTCTCCATAAGGCAGCAAGGCCTCCGGTGCCAGTTTTGCTTTGGCGCGCGTCGTGCTGGCGGCTAAAGCACCTGCCATGATCCTCGTCATCGACAATTACGACAGCTTCACCTTCAATCTGGTCCACTATCTGATGGAGCTGGGAGCCGATGTGCACGTGGAGCGCAACGACGCTTTGACGGTGGAAGAGGCCATGGCGAGCGGTGCGGACGCTTTCCTGATATCGCCGGGACCGAAGATGCCGGATCAAGCGGGGATTTCGCTTGGCCTGGTCGCTGCCTGCGCTGACGCAAAACGCCCTCTCCTCGGCGTCTGCCTCGGACATCAGGCGATCGGCCAGCACTTTGGCGGTAAGGTAGTGCGGGGCGGGTTGATGCACGGCAAGACATCGCCGGTCACGCATGACGGCAGCGGAGTATTCGAGGAGCTGCCCTCCCCCTTCACGGCAACACGCTACCATTCGCTCATCGTGCCCGAAGAGGGCCTGCCGGATACGCTGCGCGTCAATGCGCGCGGACCGGACGGCACGGTGATGGGCTTCCGCCATGCCGAGCTTCCCATCCATGGCGTCCAGTTCCACCCTGAAAGCGTGGCGACGGAACATGGCCATGCGCTTCTCGCCAATTTCATGGCGCTAGCCGGATTGCGCCCGGCAGCTCCGACCCAATAGCACGCTGGCATTTGGCGGGCGCCTGTGCTTTGCCACTGATCCGATGACATCTCTCCCCGATCCCGCACGTCCGCTTTCGCAGGACGAGGCCTCCGCCGCCTTCGCCTCCATCCTCGATGGGAAGCATGGCGAAGCCGCGATCACCGATTTCCTGATCGGTATGGCCGTGCGCGGCGAAACCGCGGACGAGATTGCCGGAGCGGCCCGTGAAATGCGCACCCGCATGACGCCGGTCGCCGCGCCGCTTGGCGCGATCGACGTCTGCGGCACCGGCGGAGACGGGGCGAATAGCGTCAACATCTCCACCGCCGTCGCGATCGTCGTTGCCGCTTGCGGTGTTCCGGTCGCCAAGCATGGCAGCCGCGCTGCAACCAGCCGTACAGGGGCTGCCGACACGCTTGAGGAAATCGGTGTGAACCTATCGATCACGCCCGAAGAAGCACAGCAATCGCTGGAAGAACTCGGCCTCGCTTTCTTCTTTGCGCCGACGCATCATCCGGCGCTGGCAGCGCTCGCCCCCATACGCAAACGGATCGGCCGGCGTACGATCTTCAATATGCTGGGTCCGCTCGCCAATCCGGCCCGCATCCGCAACCATCTGATCGGTGTAGCGCGGCCCGATCTGGCGGCGACCTATGCTGATGCGGCATCGCGCCTCGGCTATGAACATGCAATGATCGTTTCGGGCGATGAGGGGCTGGACGAACTCTCCATTTCCGGCAGCAGCACGATCTTCCATGTCCGCGGCGACACGGTGACAAAGGCAGCCGTTCATCCTGAAGACGCCGGCCTTCCCACGCACAAGCTGGAGGCGCTGAAGGGTGGAGATGCCCATGAGAACGCTTCGGCCCTGCGCCGACTACTCCAGGGCAATCGCGGCGCATATCGCGATGCAGTGCTGCTCAACAGCGCCGCGGCACTGATGGTCGCCGGCGAGGTCGAAAACTGGAAGGACGGCGTGGAAGAAGCGGCGGAAGCGATCGACAAGGGCCTTGCCAATGCGCTGCTCGACTGCTGGATCGCACGGCAATGAGGAATTCGATGAGCGATAAACTGGCCGAGATCATAGCGCATAAGCGCAAGGAAGTGGCCGCGCGCAAGACGGTGCGGATTGCCCGCGAACTGGCTTTGATCGCGCGTGAAACTCCGCAGCCGCGTGGCTTTGCACGCGCGCTCGATGCCGCTACCGAAAACGGGTTCGCCCTGATTGCGGAAGTGAAGAAGGCCTCCCCTTCGAAGGGCGTCATTCGTGAGGACTTTCATCCGCGCGGCGCGGCCGAAGCCTATGCACAGGCGGGCGCCGCCTGCCTCTCCGTGCTGACAGACGAGCGCTTCTTCCAGGGGCATGACGATTATCTGCGCATCGCACGAGACGCCGCATCGCTTCCGGCGCTGCGCAAGGATTTTACGATCGATCCCTGGCAAGTTGCTGAAGCCCGCGCGATCGGCGCGGATGCGGTGCTGCTGATCATGGCGGCCGTCGATGACGACATGGCCCGGCGGATCGAGGACGAAGCTCTCGACTTCGGGCTCGATCTGATCATCGAAGTTCATGACGAGGCCGAGCTCGAACGCGCGCTGGAGCTGAAGTCACCGCTGATCGGCATCAACAACCGTAACCTAAAAACATTCGAAACCGATCTCGCCACCAGCGAGAGGCTCGCCGCGCAAGTACCGGAAGGGCGCGTGGTGATCGCTGAAAGCGGTATCAATACGCATGCCGATCTGGAACGGCTCAGCCGCAGCGGGATCCTTCGGTTCCTGGTTGGCGAATCGCTGATGCGGCATGATGATATCGCGGCCGCCACCCATGCGCTGCTTCATGGCTGAGCTGACCCATCTCGATGCTGCGGGAAGGGCGCGCATGGTCGACGTGTCCGACAAGGACGTGACCGTGCGGCAGGCAACCGCGGAAGGGCGGATCGTGATGAGCGCTGAGGCGCTGGCGGCCATCCGCAATGGCGCCGCGCCCAAGGGTGACGTGCTCGCGGCAGCGCGGATCGCGGGCATCATGGCGGCAAAGAAGACGGCTGAGATCATCCCGCTCTGCCATCCACTGCAGCTTAGCGGCTGCACCGTCGATTTCGCCTTGGAAGACGATGCCGTTCGGGCAAGCGCCACCGTCAAGATCGGCGGACAGACGGGCGTCGAGATGGAAGCGCTGACCGCGGTCAGTGCGGCGCTTCTCACGATCTACGACATGGTGAAGGCGATCGACAAGGGCATGAATATCGAGGGAGTGCGCCTGCTCGCCAAGTCGGGGGGCCGGTCGGGCGACTGGCACGCCGCCTGATGCTGACGGTGGAAGAGGCCCAGCGGCGTGTTCTGTCACTTGGGAAACCACTGGGTGAGGAGAAACTGGCGGTTGCGGCCGCGGCGGGGCGTTATCTCGCAGCGCCGGTCGCTGCACGGCGCGATCAGCCCCCTGCCGACAACAGTGCGATGGACGGCTATGCCATTCGCTTTGCCGATCTGTCCGGGCCGCTGGATATCATCGGAGAATCGCGGGCCGGATCACCGTTCGACGGCACTATCGGTGCCTCCCAAGCCGTCGCCATCTCCACCGGCGCTCTTATTCCGGCAGGTGCGGATACCGTGCTCGTGCGAGAGGATACCGAGCGCGATGGCGACAAGCTTCATCTGACGGGCGAGGGCCCCGGCGAACAGGGCCGTCACATCCGGCGCACCGGCGGAGATTTCAGGTCAGCTGAAACCCTTCTGAAAGCGGGCGATCTGTTGACCCCCGGCGCACTGGCTCTGGCGATCAGCGCAGGCATAGGCTCGGTGATCGTGGGAAAACGTCCTTCACTCGTCATTCTCTCGACCGGCGATGAACTGGCCGAGCCCGGCAGCGATGCGGCGGCAGAACAGATTTACAACAGCAATGGCCCGATGCTGTCCGCGATGGTCGATAGGCTATGCGCCGATATTCGGATGATCCACGCCGTTGCCGACAGCGAAGAGGCGGTCCGCGCCGCTATCCGGGGAGCAGAAGATGCAGACGTGCTCGTCACCGTCGGCGGCGCATCGGTGGGGGAGCATGACCATGTCAAACCCGCGTTGATCGCCGAAGGGGCCGACATCGAATTCTGGAAAGTGGCGATGAAGCCGGGCAAACCGCTTTTGGCGGGCCGGAAAAAACGGCAGGTCGTGCTTGGCCTTCCAGGAAATCCCGGCTCGGCTTTCGTTACTGCAACGCTGTTTCTGCTCCCGCTGCTGCGTCATCTGGGCGGGGCGGCAAGTCCCCTGCCCCGCACCGGCAGCGCACGTCTCCTCGGCGCGATCGCAGACGGGGGAACACGGACCGAATTTCTGCGCGCCCGTCTCACCCGGGATGGTATCATGCCACTCGCGAAGCAATCGAGTGGCCTGATCAGCTCGCTTGCCATCGCTGACGCTCTGATCGAATGGCCGGTAGGTGCGAAGGCAAAGCCGGTCGGCGAAATCGTGGATTACATTGCGATAGGATAATGAATTGCTTGACGGGCGCCAGTTGGTTTCCTAAACGTTCCGCATATGTTCGGAAATGGGAGATTGATCGATGCTCACCGCCAAGCAGCATGAGCTGCTGACCTTCATCCATCAGCGTCTCGAAGAGGGCGGGATTTCACCCTCCTTTGAGGAAATGAAGGAAGCCCTCGATCTCAAGAGTAAGTCGGGCGTGCATCGCCTCATCAGCGCCTTGGAAGAGCGCGGATTTATCCGCCGCCTGCCGAACCGCGCGCGCGCGCTCGAGGTGCTGAAAATTCCGGAGCGCGGTAATGCAGCGCCGGTGCAGCTGAGCGGTGCCTCGCCTTTGGCCAAATCGAGCCGCCCTGCTGGCGCGATTCCGGTGGCGGCCAACGATGTCGTCGAGATTCCGCTTCACGGCCGCATTGCAGCGGGTGTGCCGATCGAGGCGATGGAAGGGCAAAGCTCGCTCTCCGTACCCCTCGCACTGCTCGGCACTGGCGAACATTATGCGCTTGAAGTCTCGGGCGATTCCATGGTCGAGGCGGGCATTTTCGATGGCGATTATGCGCTGATCCAACGCACGCAGACTGCGCGCGACGGCGATATCGTAGTCGCGCTGGTGCGAGGTGAGGACGCGACGCTCAAATATCTGCAGCATGATGGCGGTCGCATCCGGCTGGATCCCGCCAACAGCAGCTACGAACCGCAATATTATCGTGATGACGAGGTCGAGATTCAGGGCAAGCTGGCGGGGCTTCTGCGGCGCTACCACTGATCAACACGTTTTGGGACGTGGCTCAATTTCTGATCGACGGTGCGGCCGGCAGATTTGCCGGCCGTATTCGTGCCGAGGTTCCGCTTTTGAGCGTGCTCCACGGCAGATGAGCGGTCCGCTCGGCCACCGTTTGGATAGCCGGGCGGGATAGATCGATCGACAATCCGCCCGTCTTCGCCAAGCTCGTGCGATCTATCTTCAGAAACGACGGCCGGCAATTATAGGGCAATCGCCGATCGCTGATCATGATATCGACGCGCCTGCAAAAGGCGGCCAATTCCATCGAAGGCACCAAGTAACCGCTGCGGGTCGCCCCGACCGTCCACAAACGTCCTCTCCGCCGCAGCTGCACGACGCAGATGTCTTCCGAACAGCGCGCATTCCTAGCGTCCACGACGGCAGAAGCCTCCCGGTCCGATCCGGCATTTTCTCTGAGCAGCCCGCGCACATATTCCCCCGCGCTTCCGCGCAGCAGCGCGATGCCGCCCTGTCCATCCGAGAATGCCACATGTCGTCCGTCCCCGGTAATCAAAAGATCGGGCATCGGCGTCGTGAGGGCCATTACAGCTCCCACAGCAATTGGGAAAATCCCGAATATCCTGAGCTGGGTTTTCAACAGAAAGAGGATCAAGCCACCGGCGATCATGAGCCCGAACGCTGACGGTGCCATCGACGGCAATGTCGCGACCGATCCAGGCTGGTTCGCCGTGACATGAGCAATGCCGAGCAGCAGTTGGAGCGCCCGTTCACATAAGTACCAGACCGGGGCGCCCAATCCGGCGATATCCAGAAACAGGGCCAACGCTTCCAGCGGCATCACCACGAAGGTGGTGAGCGGGATCGCCAGAACATTGGCAAATGGCCCGTAGAGCCCCGCTTTGTGAAAATGATACATCGCGATCGGCATCAAGACGATTTCGACAACAAGTCCCGTTACGAACAATGCGGCCACGAACCGTACGGCGCGCGACAAGCGCCCGCGATCGCCGCGGGCCACGAAGCGCTTCATCACCAGCCATTCGTGCAGCGCAACAATGGCGGTCACCGCTGCAAAACTCAGCTGGAAGCTTGGACCCGTCAGCGATTCCGGCCAAAGGCACAGCACGAGAAGCGCGCCCGCCGCAACCATGCGCAGGCTGATCGGCTGTCGGCCCAGGGCCATAGCGATCAGGACGAGCAAAGTGGCCACGCAGGCGCGGATCGTGGGCACTTCCGCCCCGGTCAGCAGCGTATAGCCGATCGCTGCCACTGCAGCCGCGCCTGCCGCGACGAGCGGCACCGGAATCCGAAGCGCAAGCGGCGCAATGAGGGCCAGCAAACGGCTCACGATCAGATAGATTGCGCCGACCACGGCGGTCACGTGCAAGCCGCTGATCGAAAGCAGGTGCGCCATTCCGCTCCGTCGCATCGCCTCCGCATCGGTTTCATCGATGGCGCCCCGGTCGCCCGTGGCGAGCGTTGCGCCGAGGGCGCCCGCCCCGCCCGCCATCTGCCGACGCACATGGCGCGCCAGCGCGGAGCGCCACTGCGCAAGCACCCCCTGCTTTGCGCCGCCCTTCAGAATGTCGATGTCGCTGATGACGCTGCCAGTGGCGCCCAGACCATCGAACCAGGCGCGCTCTGCGAAGTCGTAAGCGCCGGGAATGGCAGGGCCGGCTGGCGGCATCAGGCGCGCTTTCGCCCGGACGATCGCCCCCTCCCGCACCCCCTCATTTTCAAGCGTCGCCGGCGCGTTCAGCCTGATCTGGGACGGCAATCCGGTTGGTTGGGTAGGTCGGATCGTCCAGCGCACGATTTGCCGCGCCGGCAATTGTTCTGCCTCGATCACCTCTCCCATGATCGGTCCGAAAAAAGGTTTGGCCAACGGCTCCGGATCTGCCGTTCGGGCCTGCCAGGCGATATCGGCCGCGCCGAGGCTCAGGCACAAGCCGATGATGGCCATTGCGGCGCCGATCCGGCTGTCGAGACCGAAGCCGTATCCCCATAGAAAAAGTGCAGCGCCCGCCAGCAGCATCGGTGCCAGCACGGCGTCTCCAAAGGCAAACCACGCCACAATGCCCGCGCCGAAAGCGACCACTACCCATAGCGGCAGCTGCTCGCGCTCCGCTTCGAGCAGCCTTTCGACGCGCGCTCGCAACGCGCGCGGCCATGAAGGCAATCCGAATGGCCGCCGGTTTTCATGCTGTCTGACTGCGTCCCCCATCGCCCGGTCATGCTATCACGAAGCATCAACGGCGCGCAGCGCTAATTCCCGGCGGAATTGTGCGGCGCATCACTCTTGACCTGATGCCCCGCAAGCTTCATTTCCCTTGGCAAGCGAAACGCCTTTCAGGCGCGCGGTATGGCCGATCGAATGACACCAATGCGCCTCTGCTGCGTTCGCACATTCATGAAGGGACCTTTTGGCCCCAAATCATATCATTAACGGAGAACCGCATGACCGACGATGTCGCCAAACTGGACCTGAAAGGCGAAACGCAGGAGTTCCCCGTGCTTCATGGCACCGAAGGACCCAGCGTTTTCGACATCCGTTCGCTGTACGGCAAGACGGACATGTTTACGTTCGATCCCGGTTTCAAATCGACTGCAAGCTGTGAATCCGGACTGACCTTCATCGATGGCGAGGAGGGCGTCCTCCTCCACCGCGGTTATCCGATCGGCCAGTTGGCTGAGCATTCCAACTTCATGGAAGTCTGTTACCTTCTGTTGAACGGCGAACTTCCGCAGAGCGACGAGCTGGACAAGTTCTCCTGGACGATCACGCGCCACACCATGCTGCATGAGCAGCTGCGCCAGCTTTTCAGCGGCTTCCGACGCGACGCGCACCCGATGGCGGTGATGTGCGGTGTCGTCGGTGCCCTCAGCGCATTCTATCATGACAGCACGGACATCCACGATCCGCAGCATCGGATGATCTCCAGTCATCGCCTGATCGCCAAGATGCCGACGATCGCAGCTTGGGCGTACAAATATTCGATCGGTCAGCCCTTCGTCTATCCCGACAACAGCCTGTCCTACACCGGCAACTTCCTGCGCATGACGTTCGGCGTTCCAGCCGAGCCCTATGAGGTCGATCCGGTGATCGAGCGCGCCATGGACCGTATCTTCATCCTGCATGCGGACCATGAGCAGAACGCTTCGACTTCCACGGTGCGGCTGGCCGGTTCTTCAGGCGCCAATCCGTTTGCCTGCATCGCGGCGGGAATCGCTTGTCTGTGGGGTCCGGCGCATGGCGGCGCGAACGAGGCAGCGCTTAACATGCTGCATGAGATCGGTACGCCGGATCGCATCCCGGAATTCATCGAGCGCGCGAAGGACAAGAACGACCCCTTCCGCCTGATGGGCTTCGGCCATCGCGTCTACAAGAATTACGATCCACGCGCGACGGTGATGCAGAAGACCGTGCGCGAGGTTTTCCACGCCATGAATGTCAGCGATCCGGTGTTCGAGACTGCGTTGCAGCTTGAGGAAATGGCGCTGAACGACGATTATTTCAAAGAGAAGAAGCTGTTCCCGAACGTCGATTTCTATTCGGGCATCATCCTCTCGGCGATCGGATTCCCGACCAGCATGTTTACCGCGCTCTTCGCCCTGGCCCGTACGGTCGGCTGGGTGGCGCAGTGGAACGAGATGATCTCCGATCCCGGCCAGACTATCGGTCGTCCGCGCCAGCTGTATACCGGCCCGGCACAGCGCAACTATGTGATGATGGGAGAGCGCTGAGGCGCTTTCCCCCTGCCCCCGGTTCAGGCCGGGGGCAAATTCAGCACGAAGCGGGCGCCTTCCTCCGCTTCGATTGCCTTCAGATCCCCGCCCATGGCACGTGCTAGGCGGCGCGAGATGTAAAGCCCGAGGCCACTGCCTCCATCACCTGAGCGCCCGAGACGCTCAAACTTCTCGAACACCTTTGTGCGCTGTTCGTCGGTCAGGCCGCTGCCTTGATCGGCAACCGCGATGCAAGGGATGCCGCTTTCTGAAGTCTCGGTTTCTACCGTCACTCGCGTGCCGTCGGGCGCATAGCGCACGGCGTTGCCGATAAGATTAACGAGGATTTGCAGCACGCGGCGATATTCGCCCGTGGCTTGCAAACTGTCGGACTCTGCCGGCGCATGGATGGTGATATTATGATCGGCGGCGCGAACGGAGAGCAATCCGGCAGCGCGCCGGGCGAGTTCACTGCAGTCGATGCGTTCGCACTCCAGCGTGAACTGCGCGTTTTCCACCGCCTCAAGATCGCCAAAGTCGCCAACCAGCCCTTTGAGATGGCTGGCAGCTGACGCGATATCACGCGCATAGCCCGCATAGTTGGCGCGAATCGGGCCTTCGATCTGCGCATGAATGGTCTCGGCATTGGCGACGATGCGGTCGAGCGGACGTTGCAGCTTTGGACCGACCAGCTGCGCCGGAAAAGGGGCCAGCGATGGCCGTTCTTCGTCTTGGGCTTCCGCGGCAAGCAATTCCAGCGTGCAGACATAGCCTGCAAATTCACCATTTGCGGCAAGCATCGGATGGCCTGATAGCTGCACCGTGCGATCAGCAATCTTCGCCCGCTGCCCGCGAAACGCCTGCCGCTCGGCCACCGCCGCAAGCATCGGCATCCGGCTTGCTTGATCGGGAAGCAGAGTAAGCCAATCGGTCAACGCGCTACCGATTTCGGGCGAAGGCAGCTCTTCTACAGCTCCTAAATCGCAGGAGATTAGATTGAGACCGGAATCGAGCTGGAAGCCGACTTCATGGTTCGCAGGCGATAGTGCGAAGCGCGGCGCGGCGTCCGGTCTTTGATCACGTGCTGCTTCGGACCAGGAAAGGATGCAGAAGTCCACACTCCCGCCATCTCCCGGCGCGGTTTCGACGAGAAAGCGATAATCATTGTCCGCATCGCTCGCCTCGATCCGCCGGGCGAGCTTCATGCCCAGACGCGTGGCTTCACGGCACAGCGCGAGGAGACCGGGCAAGGCGATCGTTCCACCGTCGTCCCCGCCGGCGCGCAACTGCAAGCGGCGCAGCGGAAGATCCGCCGACAGCAGCTCGCCGTCCGGGCCGCAGGTACCGCAAATCGGTTCGTGCAGCGCGAGACTACGCATGCGCCTGCTCCGGCGCAGAATTGCGTGCAAAAAGCACGCGGCGAGCCGCCTGCCGATCAATCTCAGCATAAGAGCGCAGCGCGCGCGCGTTATCGGGGTCGCCCAATTGGTCGATCAGCGCTCCCGCCTCGTCCAGCCCGAAGCCGGCAGCGCGAAGCAAGAGCATGAGCCGGACGCCGCCTTCGCCCAGAATGCGGACCACGTCATACCAGCCAGCATCCAGTTCTGTGGCGAGCCATCCTGCAAAAAGGTCCATTCCAGCCTTCTCGGGCTGTCGCAATTCGGACGTGTTTCCGGCTGAAGCGAGTTGGCCGGCCAAGCGCACGGCAAGATACGGCAAGCCATCGGCCTCATTGTAGCCCGCGATCAGATCCGCGGCGTTTGATGGCTTGGCACTGCCCGACTCCAGTGTCAGGGCGGCGTCGACTTGCTTGACCAGCTGTCGGAAAAGTGGCGCGGGAAGATCGCGGTAACCGGACAATCGTTCCGGTGCCGGACGGCTGCGCGCCGAGAGCAGATCGAGTGCGCTCCGGCCGAGCATCCCGTCATCTTCCGCCGCAAGGCCCGCCAACCAGATATTCGACCGCTGCGCCGCACCGCCGCCAACACGCTGTACAAGCCGCAGCCAGCTTGCATGGGCGAGGAGAAAAGCGAGCAACGCGCTATCCTGCGGCAGTCCGCTGCGTTCGATTACCGGCCAAGCGATATTTCGCTCCTGACCAATCAATTCGGCCTCAATCCGGCCGACCAGCGTGAACAGGATGGCACGCGCCGAGGCAATAGTCGCTTCGTCGAGCACAATTTGTGAACGGGGAAACAGGCGCGCGCCAAGGTCCGCGAGCAAGGCCGGCTGCTCGCGATCGATGCGCTCCGCTTCCTGAAGCGGCGTAATTGATGGCACTCGATCGTTCGCCAAATTCGTATCGCCCTTATGGTACCGGCTCCGGACCTAGGGACTTTGCGTTAATTTCGCTTTAAGGCTGTTCGCCGCGCACGAAAACTTGCCCAGCGCTCTGCCGTTAGCGTCGCCAGGCAGGCGAGCACGGTATAATCGATCGCCATCGGTCCAAGTGCCAGACTGAGCACCAGCAGGATCAGAGCCGTAACAGGCAGGTTCGGCACGATCGCGCGCCATCGATCATCGAGATCGGCAGTCGCGCAGACCGCGGCAGACAGCAGCAGCGCCGCGCACGGTATCCATCCGATATCCCCACGTCGCGACAGCAGAAGTAGCGATGCCCCCACCAGCGCAAAGGTGAAACCGCTGCGCCATTCAGCGGCTTCGCCCGGATGCCAATCCGGATCGATCCGCCGTAGCGCCCGCTCCAGGACCAGCGCAGCAAGCGCTGCAGCGCCTACGCCCGCGACCGCACCGAGATATCCCGCGATGGTGCCCAGAAGGCCGACGGCGACCGGCAACCATCCCAGTGGCTTACGCCACCGTATCTGTTTCCTGACGAAGCCGAGAAGGCCCGACGCGATCGGGTGGGTAACGAAGCGGTCCAGCCAATGCGGCGCTTCATTCCGGCTAAGCGCCATGCGCTCGGTGCGCCGGGCGATCTCTTCCGAATCGACGCGGACAGGCGCTGGCAGCTTGTCGTCGGTATCCACATCAATCCGCCGCGCGCCATCCTGAGCGAGCTGGCGCAACAGGGTCGAAACGATATCCCAGCCATCCGGCAGATCGGCACCGGCGGAGACTCCGCGTCGACCGCACACTGCGGCACCTGCCCAGAAATGGTCCCGATCAATCCGCTCCCAGCCACGCCCTTCGGTCACCAACACTGCCTTGTCGTACTGCAGAAGTTCCCCGAACGCCTCCGGCGCGATCCATGCGTCGCCAGCGACGAGGACGAGGCGCGCTTCCGCCGGGAGGACGGCATCGAGTTCGCCTAGCGACCGATGAAAGGATGCGCCCAAGCCCTTCGCCTTGATCCGGTCCACCAACCGGGCGGCCTCCGTAGCCGGCACGTCTCCGGTCAACAGGAACCGGCGCACACCGCTGCGTTCCAGCCCGAATATCAGATGATCGATCAATGAGCGCCCGAACATCGTAGCGCGCGCGTTCGCCTGATCCGCGACGAGCGACAGGATTGCGAATTTTTCCAATATCGGCCTCCGACCGCGGCTCTAGATGCCGCGCGGCTGCCTTGCAATGTGCGAGCGGCCCGAACGGGGCACCGTATCAGCTTTCGATGGTATCACGAAGCTCGCGCAGCACCACGGGATCGCCAGGCGCTCCCTCGGCTGCTTCCTCGGCAAGCCGCTGCACCTCGCTGGCACCGAAACTCGCAGCGATGCCCTTCAGTCTGAGCGCAGCGTAAATCCAGTTGGCATCACAGCGCGCGCGGGACATCAGGTCGATCTGCCGCCGCGTACTCTCCTCGAAAGCGCGGCGCAGCTCCCCCATCAGATCCGGGTCGTTGCCGGCTGCCTGCGACAGCGCGGCATCCAATGCTCCATTGTCATAGGACATAGGAACGATCCTAGACGTGGGAGGGTTAACTTTGCGTTTCGATGGCGAGAGACTATGATCGCCCCCGGTTTATGGGTGGGGCAAAAGCACATGCAAGTCGGCGAGCGTGACGAGTATTTCGCGGATCAGGAGGCGGAAGCTGCCCCGGCAACCGATTCGCAGCCGGCCCATCCAGAAGAGCAGTGGGGGGACGAACCGGAGGGTGAGCGCCCGACACCGATTGTACCGATCCTGCTGATCGTCCTCTCAGTTGCGTGGACCGGATTTTTCCTGTTCGCCCATTGGCCCGAGCTAACCAACCTGCCCGCCCCGGCCCGTGTCGGTGAGCTGATCACGGGCTGGACAGTGCCGCTGCTGCTGATCGGCCTGATCTGGCTTCTCGTGCTGCGCACCAGCCATCGTGAGGCAAAGCGATTCGTAGATGTATCCACGGCGATGCATCGCTCGGGCAATGCACTTCAAAACCGGGTTCAGGCGATCAACAATGAAATCAGCCTTGCGCGCGAGTTCCTTGCCGAACAAGCGCGCGAGCTCGACATGCTGGGCCGCACCCGGGCACGCGATATTCGCGAGGCGGCGGAGACGCTGCAATCGGCCTTTGGGGAAAGCGTTCGTCAGGCAGAAGCGCTCGACGCGGTCAGCAACAACGCCAATGGGAATCTGGAGCGCCTGCGCAATCATCTGCCCGTCGTCACCAGCACCGCCAAGGATGTCACGAACCAAATCGCGGCAGCCGGATCCGCCGCCCATCAGCAGGTGGAAGAATTGCTCCGGCGGTCTGCCGAGGTGGAGGAAGCAAGCGCGCGGCTTGGTGAGGCGATCGATATGCTGGCGCAGCGCTCCGAAGAGGCGCATGAGGCGATCGGCGAGCATGGCACGTCGAGCGAGCAGCGAATCGAATCTTTCCTGCGAACCGCGGAAGACGCCGGCAGCAATCTGAAAGCGGCCATGCAATCGGCCATCGCAGATCTGCTCGCGAGCCTGGACGACAGCGCGGACCGGCAGCGGCGGCTCGCTATCGAGACAGCAGACAGCCTGCGCACACAGCTTGGGAAACTGGACGATGCGATCGTCGATGTCGGTCAACGCGGCGGCGAGCAAGGCGATCGGATTTCACGGCTCGCAATGGAAATCGACGAAAGCGCGGAGAAAGCACGCGCTCGGATCGCAGAGCTGGACAAGACCGGCAGCGATGCCACGGCGCGGATCGCTTTTGCGATCTCGGCGGCGCTGGAAAATAGCGATGCGCTGAGCAATCGCATCATGCAGAATGACGGCGCGCTGAGCGGCCTCGGCGACCATATGGAGCGGCTGAAAACGCTTCTGGATGGCGTCGTGCGGCAGAGCGAAAATGCGCTGCACCCGAGTGTCGAGCGGCTTAATCTGCGCATAGAAGAAACCCGGCAAAGCGCGCAGGACCTCTCGGGAACCGTAGACGGTATCGATGGCACGAGCCGCGAGCTTGCAGAGCGGACCGCGGCATTTGGTTCGCTTCTGACCGAGCACCGGAAGGAAATCGAACAGCTTCTTGCAGACAGCGGCGCAGCCTTTGCCGAGCGGCGCGCAGACGGGAAAGCTCTGGAACGCGCGCTGATGGAGGCGCGCGGCGCTCTGCAACGTTTGGCCGAGGATGTTGAAACGCGGCTTTCCCAATCGGTCGAGCAGGTTCGCGATCGCTCGATCGAAGCGGCGGACCATGCGCGCGGCGCGCTTGATGGTGTTGTTGAGCAGTCCGCCGAAACCCTACGTCTGCGGACCGGCGAAACGCTGTCTGCGGCGGTAGAAGAGGAAATGGCGGACGGCGCGGCGCAGTGGGACGCGTTGGTCCGCGCCGCTCTGGAGCGATCGGACGAGACGACCCAGCTTTTACAGACGCGACTGGCCAAGCTGGAACAGATGACATCGAACTTGGAGGTGCGGCTGGAGCGGGCGCATGAGCAGTTCGACGGTATCGATGACGATGCCTTTGCACGGCGCATGCTGCTGCTGACCGAATCGCTTAATTCGACCTCCATCGATGTGGCCAAATTGCTTTCGAATGAAGTGACGGACACGGCCTGGGCGGCTTATCTCAAGGGCGATCGCGGCGTGTTCACCCGGCGCGCGGTGCGCCTGCTGGACGCCGGCGAAGTGCGCGTAGTCGCCCAGCATTATGAGGAAGATGCCGAATTCCGCAGCCAGGTGAACCGCTATATCCACGATTTCGAGAGCATCATGCGCAGCCTCATGAGCACGCGCGACGGCAGCGCCATCAGCGTGACGCTGCTAAGCTCCGATGTCGGCAAGCTTTATGTGGCGCTGGCGCAGGCGATTGAACGGCTGCGTACCTGAAGCCCTATCAGCCTTCACGCAGCGGGGCGAAGAAGTCCATGTCCTTCGCCTCGATCCACCCGTACACATAATTCAGGTAAAACAGACCGAACAACAGTCCGGCCACCACGGTTGTGCGCAGGATGATCTTCCAGGCAGAGGCATTGGCGGGTGCGCTATCCGCCTGTCCGGGCACCTTTTCATGCCCCAGTTCGTCATGCGTGCGCAGCCCGAACGGCAGCACCACGAACAGGGTCAGGCACCAGAACAGAACATAGATTGCAATGACCGAGGTCAGTTGCATGGCGTGTTCAGGCCTCCACCACCAGGACGTCGACGATCGGCTTCTTGCCGGTCCATTCACGCGCCATCCGGCGCACGGCAAGCCGAACATTCTCACGAAGCTTCTCGATATCGCCGTCGAACTTCTTGGTCGCCTTACGCGCGGCGTCGATAGCATCGTCGAAAAACTCGTCGCGTTCGTCCTCGATCGGCACACCCTGCGTCTGCATCACCGGATCGCCGGCAATGTTGCCGCCGGCGTCGATCGCCACCGCGACCGAAATCTGGCCGTTGTTCGAGATACGGCGACGCTCGTTCATGGTCGCGCCGTCCGCGGCGATGATGATATCGCCATCGACGATCAAACGCCCTGCCCGCTCACGGCCGATGATCTTCGGCTCACCCGGAGCAAGGCGGACGACATCGCCGTTTTTCTGCACCACCGCGCGCGGAATGCCGTGCGCCAGACCCAGACGGGCTTGTTCCTTCATGTGGCGCATTTCGCCATGCACCGGCATCAGGATATCGGGCCGGATCCAGTCATACATCGCCTTCAGTTCCGGGCGGCCGGGATGGCCGGAGACGTGGATGTCAGCCTGCCGCTCGGTCACCATCGTCACGTCCATCTCGGCGAGCTTGTTCTGAATGATACCGATCGCAATTTCGTTGCCGGGTATCTGCTTGGAAGAGAACAGGACGACGTCTCCGGTCTCCAGCGAAAGCTTGTGGTTTCCTTCAGCCACGCGGGCCAAGGCTGCACGGGGTTCGCCCTGCCCGCCGGTGGCTACGATCAGCACCTTGCTACGCGGCAGTTGCATCGCCTCATCGAAGCGAACGACATCGGGAAAGTTCTTCAGATAGCCGGTCGCCTTCGCGTTTTCGATCATCCGGTCCAGCGATCGCCCTGCGACGCACAGTTCGCGGCCCGTGGCTTTGGCAACTTCGCCGAGCGTTTGAAGCCGGGCAAGATTGGAGGCGAAAGTCGTCACCATGATGCGCGTGTCGATCGCGCGGCATGCTTCCATCAACGATTCTCGGACCATTGCTTCCGAACCGGACGCGCTTTCGTTGAACACATTGGTGGAATCGCAAACGAGCGCAAGAACGCCCTCATCGCCGATCGCCGTCAATTCCTCGGCAGTGGACGGCGTGCCGATCTGCGGCTCCTCGTCGATTTTCCAGTCACCGGTGTGGAAAACATTACCATAAGGCGTCTCGATCAGCAGCGCATTGCCTTCCGCGATGCTGTGGGCGAGCGGGACATAGCGGATGCCAAAATCGCCCAGCTGAAACTGGCCGTCATCTTCGATGACATTAAGCTCGATGTCCTTTTCCAGCCCATGCTCGCGCAGTTTGTAACCGATCAGGCCCGCGGTGAACTTGGTAGCGTAAAGCGGCACACCCAGTTCTTCGGCGAGCCACGGAATGGCACCGATATGATCCTCATGACCGTGGGTCAGCACGATACCCAGCAGATCGTCCGCATTGCGTTCGATAAATTCCAGGTCAGGCAGAACAAGGTCGGTGCCGGGATAGTAAGGATCGGAAAAGCTGATCCCGAGATCGACCATGATCCACTTGCCGTTACAACCGTAAAGGTTGACGTTCATGCCAATCTCGCCCGAGCCACCCAGGGCCAGGAAGAGAAGTTCTTTTTTCGGTTTCATAATGTGCTTTCAGCGCGGGCGGCGATCAGCGCCAGTCCCTTTAATGTAAGGTCCGGTTCGACGGCGTCGAACAGGTCGGTATGCTTATCGAAGAGCTGGGCAAGGCCACCGGTCGCGATGACGCGCGCCGGGCGGCCGATCTCTGTCCGCATTCGCTGGACGATCCCTTCCATCATGGAAACATAGCCCCAATAGACGCCGATATGCATCTGATCTTCGGTATTACGCCCGATCACGCTGTCCGTGGCGGGCGCTTCGATCGCTATATTGGGAAGCTTGGCCGCCGCCGCAACCAACGCGTCGAGCGAAAGGTTGATGCCCGGCGCGATGATGCCGCCCTTATAGGCACCGGTATAATCGATATGATCGAACGTGGTGGCCGTGCCGAAGTCGATGACGATCAGATCGCCGTCATGCGCTGCATGGGCGGCAACTGCGTTAACCGCGCGATCTGCGCCCAACGAGCGCGGCTCCTCCACATCAACGACGAGACCGTAATCCGCCGCCCCGCGCCCAGCCACCAGAGCCTCGCACCCGAGATATTTGTCGGCAAGAAGCGTCAGATTGTGAAGCGCGCGCGGTACCACGGTCGAAACGATGACGGCGTCGATGCTTGACGGATCGATTCCCGCCAGCTCCATCAGCTGGCGCAACCAAACGGCATATTCGTCCGCCGTGCGACGCGGATCCGTGGCGATGCGCCAGCGCGCCTTGACCTCGCCCGCTTTCATAGCGGCAAAGACGATATTGGTATTACCGGCATCGATGGCGAGCAGCATGGCCTTCAGCTCCGTTCCCTGACGATCTCAACATCGGCAGCCCGAATTTCCCGCAAGCTGCCGTCTGCCAATTCCAACAACAGAGCGCCGTCGGCGGCAAGGCCCCCGAAGCGTCCGACAAGTTTTTCGTCTGGCCCGAGCGATACCGATAGTTCTGCGCCGCGCGAATGAGCGCGCACTTCCCATTGCTTCAATATGGCGGGGAGCCCATCAGCTCGCCAGCATTCCAGCATCGCGGCGAACGCGGAGGCCAGCTCAGGCATCAGGGCGGCGGGCTCGACGACCGTTCCAACGTCCGCGAAGCTGGCAGTCTTGCGACAGGGAATGTCCGGCGCATGGGCAAGGTTTACGCCCATGCCAAGGACCACCACATCGCTCTCCCGTTCCAAGAGGATGCCGGTGCATTTGCCTCCGTCCAGCAGAAGGTCATTCGGCCATTTCAGTTGAAGAGCGCGCTCTCCGGCAAGCGGCAGCAGCACCTTATGTGCAGCAACCGCTGCGACAAAGGCGAGGCTGGGCGCTGGCGGATCATCTGGACGCAGCCGGATGAGCGTGCTGGCATAAAGGTTGCCGACGGGGCTCTGCCAGTTCCGTCCAAGCCGGCCGCGGCCGCCGCTCTGCCGATCGGCGCGCAGCCAGTAGCCTTCTTCCGCGCCCGAACGGGCCATTGCCGCCACGTCGTCATTGGTCGACGCGGTGCTGGAAACGCTGTCGATGCGCGAGATCAGAACAGGGCCGAAGAGGCGTTGCTGGCAAAGGTGCCAAGCCACGGAATCGCGAAATACCCCACAGGCGATACGAGCAGCGCGAGCACCGCACCGGTCCATGCCAGAGCACGGCTATCACCGCGCGCCAGCTCGCTCGTCGCGTCATCGAAATACATCAGCTTCACGATCTTGATGTAATAGAACGCGCCGATCACCGAAGCGGCAATGCCGATCACCGCGAGCGGCAGCAAACCGGCTGCGATAGCCGCGTTGAACACGACGACCTTGCCCCAGAAACCGAACAGCGGAGGAATACCGGCGAGCGAGAACATGAAAATCGCCAGCGCAAAGGCAAGGCCCTTATTGGTCTGCGACAGGCCCGCGATATCCTTCAGCTCCTCCCGCGGCGAACCATCGGGGCCGCGAAGCTGCATGATGCAGACAAAGCTGCCCAGCGTCATCGCCACATAAATCGTGAGATAGACGAGCACGGCGGAAACACCCTCTGCGGTTCCTGCCGCCAGGCCAATGAGCATGAATCCGATATTGTTGATCGAGCTGTAGGCAAGCAGCCGCTTCAAATTGGTCTGCCCGATCGCCGCGACGGCACCGAGGATGATCGAGGCGAGCGCCACGAAAATGATGATCTGCTGCCAAGCGAGCGTCTGCGCCCCGAATGCATCGACTGCGACGCGGACGGTGAGCGCGGTTGCCGCTACTTTAGGGGCGCTAGCGAAAAAGGCGGTGACGGGCGTCGGCGCGCCTTCATAGACGTCGGGCGTCCACATGTGGAACGGCACGGCGCTGATCTTGAAAGCGAGGCCTGCCAGCACGAACACGATGCCGAACAATGCGCCCGTTTCCATTCCGCCGTCCAACGAGGCGAAAACTGCAGCAAAGCTGGTCGATCCGGTGAAGCCGTACACCAGCGACATACCGAACAGCAGGATGCCGCTGGCAAGAGCGCCGAGTACGAAATATTTGAGGCCTGCCTCAGCCGAACGCTCGTTCGTGCGCAGGAAGCTGGCGAGCACATAGGCAGCAAGGCTGTTGAGTTCCAGCCCGATATAGAGCGTCAGGAAGTCCGTGGCGGAAACCATCATGCCCATGCCGACACAGGCGTAAATCACCAGCACCGGATATTCGGCACGCGCCAGCCCCTGACGGTTAAAGAATTTCGGCGCGATCATCAGGGAAATGGCCGCCGCGATATAGATCAGAACATGCGCAAAATCAGAGAACTGATCGCCGCTGTAGAGCCCGCCGAATGCATCGCCAGTGAAACCGAGCGCCGCGAAACCAGCGCCGACCAGTAGGGCAACCGCGGCAATACTCGCGCCGCGCATGGCCTTCGCACCGGACCATGCCGACCACAACAGGAGTACCAGGCCACCGACGCTGAGGATAAGCTCAGGTAGCGTGATGAGGAGGGAACGACCGTAATCCATCAGTGCGCCTCCCCGGCGGCAGGTGCTTCTTCGTGGGAAACTTCGCCCGCAACGCGGTAGCGCTGCGTCCACGGAGCATTTTCGATAATGTTGCTGTCACTCGCAGGCTTGGCGCTGTCGAGACGCTCGACCAGGACGGAGACGTCCTTCCGGATCGGTGCCAGGAAGCTTTCCGGATAGACGCCCATCCAGAGAGCCACGCCGGCGAGCGGTGCCAACAGCCACAGTTCGCGCTTGTCGACATCGCTCATCGCGGCAGCGTCCGCATTGATCTGATCACCGAACGCAACCCGGCGATAGAGGTACAACATGTAAGCCGCGCCCAAGATGATGCCGGTGGTGCAGATCAGGGCAGCCCAGGTCGATGCCTGATAGGTGCCGGCGAGCGCCAGGAATTCTCCGACGAAGCCGCTGGTGCCCGGCAGGCCGATCGAGGCCATCGTGAACAGCAGGAAGAATACCGAATAAGTCGGCATGTTGATCGCAAGCCCACCGTAGCGGCTGATTTCGCGGGTGTGCAGGCGATCGTAAATCACACCGACGCACAGGAACAGCGCGCCCGAGACGATACCGTGGCTCAGCATCAGCACGATCGAGCCTTCAAGCCCCTGCTGGTTGAAAGCGAACAGGCCAACGGTGACGATCGCCATATGCGCAACCGAACTGTAGGCGATCAGCTTCTTCATGTCCTGCTGCACCAGCGCAATCAGCGACGTGTAGACGACGGCCACCATGGACAAACCGAATACCAGCCACATCAGCTCCGCCGACGCCTGCGGGAACATCGGCAGCGAGAAGCGGAGCATACCGTATCCGCCCAGCTTCAGCAGCACACCGGCCAGGATGACGGAGCCGGCGGTTGGTGCCTGAACGTGCGCGTCGGGCAACCATGTATGGACCGGCCACATCGGCATCTTGACCGCAAAGCTGGCGAAGAAGGCAAGCCAGAGCCAGGTCTGCGCCTGAACCGGGAAGTCCGTCACCATCAGCTCGGGGATCATCGCCGTGCCTGCCTGCTGCACCATCCAAAGGATCGCAATCAGCATCAGCACCGAGCCGAGAAGCGTATAGAGGAAGAACTTATATGCCGCGTAAATTCGATCTGCGCCGCCCCAGATGCCGATGATCAGATACATCGGGATGAGGCCCGCTTCGAAGAAAATGTAAAACAGGAAGATGTCCTGCGCGGCGAATACGCCGATGATCAGCGTTTCCATGAACAGGAACGCCGCCATATATTCCGGCACCCGCTTGGCGATCGCATTCCAGCTGGCGCCGATACAGATCGGCATCAGGAAGACGGTAAGCACGATCAGCATCAGTGCGATGCCATCGATCCCCAGCGCCCAGGAGAACGGCCCGAACAGATCGGCACGCTCGACAAACTGCCACTGCGCGCCCGCGGGATCGTAGAGCGCCCAAAGGATGATGCCGATGACGAAGTTCAGCAGCGTCGCACCCAGTGCAATCGCGCGCGCACCGCTGGCGCCGACAAACAGGCAGACAATCGCCGCGACGAACGGAATCGCAAGAAGCAGCGAGAGAATGGGAAAACCGATATCGCTCATGTCAGCGCACCATCACCCAGGTGACGAGGCCGACGAGGCCGAGCAGCATCACCAGCGCGTAAGAATAAAGATAGCCCGACTGGAAGCGGACCGCGAAACCCGAGCCCGACCGCACAAGCGTGGCAATCCCATCCGGGCCAAACCGGTCGATCAGACCCTTGTCGCCGCCCTTCCAGAAAATCCGCCCCAGCCAGAATGAAGGCCGCACGAAGATCAGGTTATAGAGCTCATCAAAATACCATTTGTTGAGCAGGAAACGGTAGAGCGGGCGCAGATTGCCAGCGAACGCCTTGGGCGCATCGCTTTCGCGCAGGTACATCAGCGCGGCGGTGATCAAACCGATCAGCATGGCCACGGTCGAGCCGAGCTTCACCCAAAGCGGCACTTCGTGCATCGCGTGCATCAGATGCTCGTTGAACGCGAGGCTGCCCTTCCAGAATTCACCCGCCGTTTCCGGCTCGACGAAGAAGTTGTGGAACAGGAAGCCGGCAAAAACCGCGCCAAAAGAAAGGATGACTAGCGGCAACAGCATGACCCACGGGCTCTCATGCGGATGATAGCCCGCGGTGCCCGGCGGAAGATCTTCCGCATCGGCGCCATGCGGATCGGGCGCGTAACCGGAATCTTCCTGCGCCGGCGGATTATCGGCATCCGATTCCTCATGCGCATGGGTGGAATGCTCAGCGTCGTCATGATGTCCGTGCATCGCATGGCGAATATGCTCGCTGTCGGCCCAGCGGGGTTTACCCCAGAAGGTGAGGAACATCAGGCGCCAGCTGTAGAAGCTGGTGAGGAGCGCGGCGGCCACGCCCATGAACCAGGCATAGCCGGAATAGGGCCCCGTCGCGGCGTAAGCCACTTCGATGATCGCATCCTTGGAATAAAAGCCTGCAAAACCGCCGAGACCCAAGATACCCACGCCCGTAATGGCGAGCGTGCCGGCCATCATGCCCCAGAAGGTAATCGGGATTTTCTTCCGCAGCCCCCCATAAAAGCGCATGTCCTGCTCGTGATGCATGGAGTGGATCACACTGCCCGCGCCCAAGAACAATAGTGCCTTGAAGAATGCGTGCGTAAATAGGTGGAACATCGCTGCGCCATAGGCACCCACACCGACGGCGAAGAACATGTAGCCGAGCTGCGAGCAGGTGGAATAGGCGATCACGCGCTTGATGTCGGTCTGCACCAAGGCAACGGTCGCGGCGAACATCGCGGTAGTTGCTCCGATGATCGTGATGAAGTTCAGCGCAAACTGGCTGGTTTCGAACAGCGGCGACAGACGGCAGACCATGAAGACGCCCGCAGTGACCATCGTGGCGGCATGGATCAGCGCGGAAACCGGCGTCGGGCCTTCCATTGCGTCCGGAAGCCATGTGTGCAGGCCGAGCTGGGCTGATTTGCCCATCGCACCAATGAAAAGAAGGATGCAGAGCAGGCTCATCGTATCGACGCGAAGGCCCGCAAAACCGATGCTGGAGCCTGCCTGTGCGGGGGCGGCCGCAAGGATTTCCGGGATCGAAACGGTTCCGAACACCAGGAACACTCCGAAAATGCCCATCATGAAGCCGAGATCGCCGACGCGGTTGACCACGAAGGCCTTGATCGCGGCTGCATTGGCGCTCGGCTTGCGGAACCAGAACCCGATGAGGAGATAGGAGGCAAGGCCCACCCCTTCCCAACCGAAGAACATCTGGACGAGGTTATCGGCGGTTACCAGCATGAGCATGGCGAAGGTGAAGAGAGAGAGATAGGCGAAGAAGCGCGGCTGATCCGGATCCTCGTCCATATATCCCCAGCTGTAGAGATGAACGAGCGCCGAGACGCTGGTAATCACAACCAGCATCACCGCGGTCAGCGTGTCGACGCGCAAGGCCCAATCGAAATCGAACCCGCCCGAGCGGACCCAGGTCATGACCGGCGCGACATAAGCTTCGCTCGCGCCTGAAAGGAAACCGGTGAAAATCACCCAGCTCAGCGCGCAGGAAACGAACAGCGCGCCCGTCGTAAGCAATTTGGCCGGCACATTACCGATCGTGCGGTTCGAGAGGCCCGCAACGATCGCCGCGAGCAGCGGCAGAAGAACGATGATCTGGATCACGGCGCGCGTCAGCCCTTCATCCGGTTGACGTCATCGACCGCGATGGTGCCGCGGCCACGGAAATAGATAACCAGAATGGCGAGCCCGATCGCCGCCTCGCCCGCGGCGACGGTCAGCACGAACATGGCGAAAATCTGGCCGGTCAGGTCCTGCAAGGCGCTGGAGAAAGCCACCAGGTTGATGTTCACTGCAAGCAGGATCAGCTCGATAGCCATCAGAATGATGATCACATTCTTCCGGTTCAAAAAGATTCCGAGCACGCCCATCACAAACAGGATCGAGCTGACGACGAGATAATGTTCGATGCCGATCACAGTTCGACCCCCTGCCCCACTTCGGGGTTCAGATTTCGGACCGCTTCGCCAGGACGGCGGCGGACCTGCTTCTTGATGTTCTGCGGGCGGGTGCCGCGGCGCTGGCGGTGCGTCAGCACGATTGCGCCGATCATGGCAACCAGCAGGATGAGGCCCGCAGCTTCGAAAAGGAAGACGTACTTGGTGTAGAGCAGCGCACCGATCGCCTCGATGTTCGAAACGCTCATATCGATGGGCGCGCTCGTTTCCGTGCCGAGTTTAATCGCACCGGCACGGAACGCCTCCAGCCCCAGCACCAGCTCGATCGCGAGAAACGCGGCGAGGATGATGCCGAAGAACAGATATTTTGCAAAGCCTGCGCGCAGCTCCGCGAAATCGATGTCCAGCATCATCACCACGAACAGGAACAGCACCGCAACCGCGCCGACATAGACGATGACGAGCAGCATCGCGATGAACTCCGCGCCCGCAAGCACCATCAGCCCCGCCGCGTTGAAAAAGGCGAGGATGAGCCACAGTACGCTATGCACCGGGTTCTTCGCGAAAATCGTGAACGCCCCGGAAAGGAGCACGATTGTCGCAAACAGATAAAAGGCGAGTGTCTGCATCAAGAGCTTCGATGGTCCCCTGTGTCGTCAGCCCTTACACCCTAGGGGGTGCCTGTCGGATATATCGGCTTCGCAACGCTCGGCCCTGACGGATCTGGATCGGTTTGTTCTGTTATTGAATCGTTATGGCCGCGGCTTAGCGATAGGGCGCATCGGCGGCAAGGTTCGCGGCAATCGCGCGCTCCCATTTATCGCCATTTTCGAGAAGCTTCGATTTGTCGTAGATCAGCTCCTCGCGCGTTTCCGTCGAATATTCGAAGTTCGGCCCCTCGACGATCGCATCTACCGGGCAGGCTTCCTGACAGAAACCGCAATAGATGCACTTGGTCATGTCGATATCGTAGCGCGTGGTACGGCGGCTCCCATCATCGCGCGGCTCGGCCTCGATTGTGATCGCCTGTGCCGGGCACACCGCCTCGCACAGCTTGCACGCGATGCAGCGCTCTTCCCCATTGGGATAGCGGCGCAGAGCATGCTCCCCGCGGAAACGCGGGGAAAGCGGGTTCTTCTCATACGGATAGTTGATCGTCGCTTTGGGCTTGAAGAAATATTTCAAGGTCAGCCAATGCGCCTTCACGAACTCCGAAAGAGTGTAGGCTTTGACGGTATCAGCGAAGCTCATGAGAGCACTCCGTAACGGGTAATCATCAGATAGCCGGAGACCAGGAACACCCAGAACAGGCTGATCGGGAGGAACACTTTCCAGCCCAGACGCATCAGCTGATCATAGCGATAACGCGGGACGGTGGCCTTTACCCAGCTGAACATGAAGAAGAAAACGAGAATTTTCAGGAAGAACCAGATGATGCCGGGCACGTAGTAAAGCGGAGCCCAATCGATCGGCGGCAGCCATCCGCCCCAGAACAGCAGCGCATTGAGCGCGCACATCAGGATGACATTGGCATATTCGCCTAGCCAGAACAGCGCGAACGCCATCGAGCTATATTCGGTCTGGTAACCGGCGACGAGCTCCGACTCTGCCTCGGTCAAGTCGAACGGCGCGCGCGCCGTTTCCGCAAGCGAGGAGATGAAGAACAGTACCGCGATCGGGAAGAGCAGCGGGTTGAGGCCGTTGAAGCTGACGATGCCGAGGATCGTGCCGCGCTGCGCATCGATGATGCCGCCGAGGTTCGACGTACCGGCCCAGAGAATGACGCTGATCAGGATGAAGCCGATGGAAACTTCGTAGCTGATCATCTGCGCGGCGGCGCGCATCGCCGAGAAAAACGGATATTTGGAATTGGACGCCCAGCCCGAAATCACGACGCCGTAAACGCCGAGCGAACTGATCGCGAGAACGTAGAGCAGGCCGACATTGATGTCCGCCAGCACCATGCCCGGCCCGAACGGAATCACTGCCCAGGCAAGCAGCGCCACCGTAAAGGTGATGATCGGTGCGATAAGGAAGAGCCCGCGGTTCGCCGCAGACGGAATGATGGTCTCCTGGAGGAAAACCTTGAGACCATCGGCGAAGCTTTGCAGCAGGCCGAAAGGCCCCACCACATTGGGCCCCTTGCGCAGCGCCATCGCCGCCCAGATCTTGCGATCGGCATAAATAATCAGCGCGACCGCCAGCATCAGCGGCAAGGCAATGAGCAGGATGCCAGCGATGGTCGCTGTGAACCACGCCCAGGCGGGGTCCATGCCCCACGAAATAAATTGCGCGGTCATGGACGGTCTCCCCGCTCAAAAAGCCAGATGTCCAGACGCCAGATGATCGCCGCACCAATGAACGGCGGTATCGCCGCATTAAACGCTCCGACTACTCCGGCAACCAATACCCCAGGCTCTCCCGTCCGACTGCCGACGAACAAGGTTAAAGATAGGGTGGCAATCGAAACAACGACAGCGACCACGAACAGGATTTTCGCGGCGCTCCGCATCAAGCCAGGATATCTCATTCCGCGGCCTCCAGCATGTCGATGCCGTGAACCAGTTCGGCCGAACAGCGGTTCATCGTCTCGCTCGCGCGGCAGATGGCGTTGGTCAGATAATAATCACGGATCGGATAGGACACCGTACCGCCCGCCTTGTCGGCAAGCTGAGGCGGCGACCAATTATAAGCGATCAATCCCTCTGCGGCCAAAGCGGGCACATCGGCGTACATCGCGGCGCGGAGGCCATCGAAATCGTCGAACGGCAGGGTGTGACCCAGCACCTCCGACAGCGCGCGGAAAATCGCCCAATCCTCGCGCGCGTCGCCCGGGGCGAACACGGCTTTCGCGCTGCGCTGCACGCGGCCTTCGATATTCACATAAGTGCCGGCTTTTTCCGGATAAGCCGCGGCCGGCAGGATCACGTCCGCTGCATGGGCACCGGCATCGCCATGATGGCCGACATACACCTTGAACGTGCCGTCGAATTTCGCGAAGTCGACCTCGTCCGCGCCGAGGAAGAAAGCAAGCTTCGGCTTTGCGTCTACGATATCGCCGATACCGCCAGCCTGCGCGTAACCGAGCAGAAGCCCGCCCATCCGCGCGGCGGCGGTGTGCAGAACGTTGAAGCCGTTCCAACTATCGCGAACGATCTTATGCTCGGCTGCCAGCTTGAGTGCGGCACCATGCGCACCTTCGCTCGCCAAAGCCGCAGGACCGACGATGACAACCGGCTTCTCGGCATTCTTGAGGGCTTCGACCAGCGCTTCCGGCAAATTGCCGAGGCCGCCCAAATCCTCACCGAGCCATTCGGCCTTGTAAGTAAGGTTCGTCTTGGGTCCGAAGGCGTAAACCTTTGCGCCACGCTTGATCGCCTTGCGGATGCGGGTGTTGACCAGCGGCGCTTCGTGGCGGGGATTGCTCCCAACGAGCACCACCAGATCGGCATGTTCCAGATCGGCGAGCGGCGTGTTGAACCGCACGGCGTCATAGCTGGTCACGTCATAGTCGAGACCGGTCTGGCGCCCTTCGAGATGGTCCGAGCCCATTGCAGACAGAAGCGCTTTTGCGGCGTACATCGTCTCGCAATCGACCAGGTCGCCCGCAACAGCCGCAACCGAAGAACCGGCGTTGACATCGGCGATCGCTTGGAACGCTTCCTTCCAGCTCGCCACCTGCAATTTGCCGTCGCGGCGCACATAGGGCTTGTCGAGCCGGCGATGCATCAAGCCGTCGATGGCGTAGCGCGCCTTATCGGTCGCCCATTCCTCGTTTACATCGTCGTTCACGCGCGGCAGCACGCGCAACACTTCGCGGCCGCGCGCATCGAAGCGGATATTGGTACCAACCGCGTCCATCACATCGATGCCAAGCGTCTTCTTCAGCTCCCACGGCCGCGCTTCGAACGCATAAGGCTTGGAGGTCAGCGCGCCGACCGGACACAGATCGACCACATTGCCCGAAAGTTCGCTGTTCACGGCCTCTTCGAGATAGGACGTGATCTGCATATTCTCGCCGCGACCGATCGCGCCGATTTCCTCGACCCCGGCCACTTCCTCGGCAAAGCGCACGCAGCGGGTGCAATGGATGCAACGGGTCATGATCGTCTTGACGATCGGGCCCATATATTTCTCGGTTACCGCGCGCTTGTTCAGCTCGTAGCGGCTCTTGCCCTTGCCGTAGGCCATGGCCTGATCCTGCAGATCGCACTCGCCGCCCTGATCGCAGATCGGGCAATCGAGCGGATGATTGATCAGCAAGAATTCCATCACGCCTTCGCGGGCATGCTTGACCATCTCGCTATCGGTGCGGATTTCCTGACCTTCCGTCGCAGGCAGCGCGCAGCTTGCCTGAGGCTTCGGCGGTCCGGGCTTCACTTCCACCAGACACATCCGGCAATTGCCGGCGATCGACAGCCGTTCATGATAGCAGAAGCGCGGGATCTCCTTGCCGGCCAACTCACAGGCCTGCAACACGGTCGCGCCGTCCGGAACCTCGAGTTCCTGTCCGTCTACGGTGACCTTTGGCATTATTCCGCTGCCTCCATCATCGGCGCGCGGCCGTTCTTCTCTTGGATCCGCCGCTCTATTTCCGGGCGGAAGTGGCGGATGAGGCCCTGGATCGGCCAGGCGGCCGCATCACCAAGGGCGCAGATGGTGTGGCCTTCGATCTGTTTCGTCACCTGCTGCAACATGTCGATATCCGCGATGTCGGCATCGCCGGTGCGTAGTTTTTCCATCACGCGCCACATCCAGCCCGTGCCTTCGCGGCAGGGCGTGCACTGGCCGCAGCTTTCATGCTTGTAGAAATAACTGATCCGGCTGATCGCCTGAACGATGTCGGTCGAGCGGTCCATTACGATGACCGCTGCCGTGCCAAGGCCGGAGCCGACTTCCTTCAGCCCGTCGAAGTCCATCGGGGCGTCCATGATCTGCTCGGCAGGCACGAGCGGAACGGAAGATCCGCCCGGGATCACCGCGAGCAGATTGTCCCACCCGCCGCGCACGCCGCCGCAATGCTTTTCGATCAGGTCGCGGAAGGGGATGCTCATCGCTTCCTCAACCACGCAGGGCCGCTCGACATGGCCGCTGATCTGATAGAGCTTGGTGCCGTGGTTGTTCTCGCGGCCGAAGCTGCTGAACCAGCTCGCCCCGCGCCGCAGGATGGTCGGCACCACGGCAATGCTCTCGACATTGTTCACCGTCGTCGGGCACCCGTAAAGGCCCGCACCTGCCGGGAACGGCGGCTTCAGGCGCGGTTGGCCCTTCTTGCCCTCCAGACTTTCGATCATCGCGGTTTCTTCGCCGCAGATATAGGCGCCCGCACCGCGATGCAGGTAAACGTCGAAGTCGTAGCCGGATTTCGCGGCGTTCTTGCCAAGCAGGCCAGCGTCATAGGCCTGCTGGATCGCGGCCTCCATCACCTCGGCCTCACGGATATATTCGCCGCGAATGTAGATATAGGCAGCGCGCGCGCGCATCGCGAAACCGGCAATCAGCGCGCCTTCGATCAGCTTGTGCGGATCGTGGCGCAGAATCTCGCGATCCTTGCAGCTGCCTGGCTCGGATTCGTCGGCATTGATGACGAGGAAACTTGGGCGACCGTCTTTCGATTCCTTCGGCATGAAGGACCATTTGAGGCCCGTCGGGAACCCCGCGCCGCCGCGGCCGCGCAGGCCCGACGCCTTCATCTCCTCGATGATCTTGTCCTGACCGCGTGCGATCAGCGCCTTGGTATCATCCCAGTCACCGCGCGCTTCGGCCGCCTTCAGGCCCCAGTCCTGATAGCCGTATACATTGGTGAAGATCCGATCCTTGTCGGCGAGAAAATCGAAACTCATGCCCCGCCTCCCATGGCGAAATACAGGCCCGCGGCAATCGCGATGGCAATGACAATACCGAACGTCTTCACAACGCCCTTCAGCAACTTAAGGGCGATAAACAGGACGATCAGTCCGATAATGATCGGGACGACCAGCTCCATCACCATTCGCCCCGATAATCGTGATTTTCATCAACCATAGCCTTCAGCGTGGTCGGCCCGCCTACAGGTTCTGACGTGTGACGTCCCTCGATCTGCGTACCGGTTTTCGGACTTTCGCCATTTGCCAGCGCATCGAGGATCTGCACGGTCTTATCATAATCGAGATCTTCGTAATTGTCGTCGTTGATCTGGACCATCGGCGCGGTGGCGCAATTGCCCATGCATTCGACTTCCGTCAGCGTGAACATGCCGTCCGGCGTGGTCTTGCCCTTCACCATGCCCTTGTTCTTGCAGGCGGCCATAACGTCGTCCGAACCGCGCAGCATGCACGGCGTGGTGCCGCAGACCTGCACGTGGAAACGGCCGACCGGCTCCAGATTGTACATGGTGTAAAAGGTCGCGACCTCATAGGCGCGGATGTACGGCATATCGAGCTGCGCCGCGACATATTCGATCACCGGAACCGGCAGCCAGCCTTGCGTTTGCGTCTGCGCACCGATCTGGCGCTGCGCGAGATCGAGCAGCGGCATGACCGCGCTGCGCTGGCGCCCTTCGGGATAGCGCGCGATATACATCTTTGCCTTTTCCGCATTTTCCGCGGTCCAGGCGAAATCCGCGAAAGGCCGCTCATCGGCAGCCTCAGGCTCCGCGATCTGCTTTTCGTTGGCGTAAGTGGGGCCGGTCAACGGTCGCTCTCCCCGAAAACGACGTCGATCGCGCCAAGAATGGCGGTCGCGTCGGGCAGCATGTGTCCCTTCGTCATAAAATCCATTGCCTGCAGATGGCTGAAGGCGGTCGGGCGGATCTTGCAGCGATAGGGTTTGTTCGAACCATCGCTCACCAGATACACGCCAAACTCCCCCTTGGGGCTTTCGGTCGCCACATAAACCTCACCCTCGGGCACGTGGAAGCCCTCGGTGTAGAGCTTGAAGTGATGGATCAGTGCTTCCATCGTCTGCTTCATCTCGGCGCGCTTGGGCGGCACCACCTTGCGGTCGTCGCTCGCGATCGGCCCTTCGGGCATCTCGGCAAGGCACTGCTTCATGATCCGCGCGGACTGACGGCACTCCTCGACGCGCACCATCATCCGATCATAGCAATCACCATTGGTGCCGACGGGTACGTCGAACTCCATCCGGTCATACACGTCATAAGGCTGCGATTTGCGCAGATCCCACGGAATACCGGAACCACGAATCATCGGGCCGGAGAAGCCGCGCGCAATCGCCTCATCGCGCGATACGACAGCGATATCGACATTGCGCTGCTTGAAGATGCGGTTGTCGGCCACCAGGCTGATGGCATCCTCGAATAGGCGTGGAAACCGCGTGTCGAGCCAATCACCGATATCGGTCAGCAGCTTCAGCGGAACGTCCTGATGAACGCCGCCGGGGCGAAAATAGGCGCTGTGCATGCGCGCACCAGAGGCGCGCTCGAAGAACTGCAGGCAATCCTCACGGATTTCGAACAGCCAGAGGTTCGGCGTCATCGCGCCTACGTCCATGACATGGCTGCCAAGGTTCAGCAGATGGTTCGAAATGCGCGTCAGCTCGGCAAAGAACACCCGCAGATATTGTGCGCGAAGTGGAACTTCGAGGTTCAGCAGCTTCTCGATGGCCAGCACATAGCTATGCTCCATGCACAGCGGAGAGCAGTAATCGAGCCGGTCGAAATAAGGCAGCGCCTGAAGGTATGTCTTATATTCGATCAGCTTCTCGGTGCCGCGGTGAAGCAGGCCGACATGCGGATCGACGCGCTCCACAATTTCGCCGTCCAGTTCCATCACCATGCGCAGCACGCCGTGCGCTGCGGGATGCTGTGGACCGAAATTGATCGTGTAGTTCTGGATATCGAGATCGCCGGTCGTTGGATCGGCGGCGTCCGCATCGTGACGCATCTCTTCAAGGAAATCAGCCATCAGTCCTTGCCCCCGGCCTTCTCCTGGCCGTCCTTATCGACCGTCTTTTCGGCCCCATGCTCCTTGGCGTTCCCGCCTTCGGTCTGGTCGGGCGCATCGGGCTTTTTCTTGCCACTATCCTTCACAGCCGGGCTGCCTTCGGACTTCGCTTCGGCAGCCTTCTTGTCCGCCTTGGCACCGGCACCGGTATCGCTCTTTTTCTCCGTCACCTGCGGATCGTCGATGTCAGCGCCGGTGGTGCGCTTCTCATCGCCGGGCAGCACATAGTCCGCGCCTTCCCAGGGGCTCATGAAGTCGAAGCTGCGGAAATCCTGCGCCAGCTCAACGGGTTCGTAAACCACGCGCTGCTGCTCTTCGGAATAGCGCATCTCGACATAGCCGGTAAGCGGGAAGTCCTTGCGGAAAGGATGACCGCGAAAGCCGTAATCCGTCAGGATGCGGCGCAGGTCCGGATGACCGGAGAACAATACGCCGTACATGTCGAAAACCTCACGCTCCAACCAGTCGGCGTTCGGCCAGACCGCCGTCGCGGTCGGCACAGGATGATCCTCATCCGTCGTCACCTTCACGCGGATGCGATGGTTTTTGGTAAGGCTCAACAGATGATAGCAGACCTCGAACCGCTCCGGACGATCAGGATAGTCGACGCCGGCAATCTCGGCGAGCATTTGATAATCATGCTCATCGCGGAGCAGACGAAGCGCATCGGCAACGCTGTCACGCGCGACCGTGATGCTGATTTCACCATGGCTTTCCTTGGCCTCGACAAACATGTTGCCGAGCGCGCCGGTCAGGGCGTCCAGGATGCCATCATTGGAGGCGTGACGAGGTGCAGAGTGAAGCACAGCCATATCAGCGCTCAATCGTTCCGACGCGGCGGATCTTCCGCTGCAGCTGCATCACACCGTAAAGCAAGGCTTCGGCAGTCGGCGGGCAGCCGGGCACATAGATATCGACCGGTACGATCCGGTCGCATCCGCGCACCACGGAATAGCTGTAATGATAGTAGCCGCCGCCATTGGCGCAGCTGCCCATCGAGATCACATATTTGGGATCGGACATCTGATCGTACACCGTGCGCAGGGCCGGTGCCATCTTGTTGCACAGCGTTCCCGCAACAATCATGACGTCACTCTGACGCGGAGAAGCACGCGGCGCAGCGCCGAAACGCTCCATGTCATAACGCGGCATGTTTACGTGGATCATCTCCACCGCGCAGCAGGCGAGACCGAACGTCATCCACCACAGCGAGCCAGTGCGGGCCCACTGGAACAGCTCCTCGGTCGAGGTGACGAGGAAGCCCTTGTCCTGCACTTCGCTGTTCAGCGAGTTATAGAAATCCTGATCGGGCGGCGTCACTTCGCCCTGCCCGCGCGGACCCCAATTCTGACCCTCGGTGGCCTGCGTGGTATCGGCGCTCATTCCCATTCCAGTGCTCCCACTTTCCAGGCGTAGACAAAGCCGATCACCAGTTCGAACAGGAAGACCATCATGGTCGCCCAACCCGCAAAGCCGATTTCCTCAAGGCTCACCGCCCAGGGGAAGAGGAAGGCTGCTTCCAGATCGAAGATGATGAAGAGGATCGCTACCAGATAGAAGCGCACGTCGAACTGGCTGCGCGAATCCTCGAACGCGGGGAAGCCGCACTCATATTCGGCCAGCTTCGCCGCCGTCGGCTTGTGCGCGCCGGTCAGGCGGGCAACGCCCATCGGCAGGAACACGAACACGCAGGAAATTGCGAGCGCGACGCCGAGAAACAGAAGGATCGGCAGATATTGGGAGAGATCGACCACTGGGGCTTTGTCCATTATCAGTTATGCCCGCGCTTCTAAGCAGCTTGCCCGCGCCCCGCAAGGGTGCGGGGGCGGAAAACATCGTGACGAAATCGCAACCAGTCGGGCGGGAATGGGCGGCTCAGGCCGCCTCGCGCTTTTCCTTGAGCGCCTGCGCCAGGAGCTTATGCAGCTTGCTGTGCAAGGCGTCATTGGCGGCAAGTACCTGGGCATCGGCGATAGCCGGGCTGCGCCCGCGCCAATCGGTCACGAAACCGCCCGCCTCGCGGACCATCAGGCAGCCCGCAGCAGTATCCCAAGGCGAAAGGCCGCTTTCCCAGAAACCGTCATAACGTCCAGCAGCCAGCCAAGCGAGATCGAGCGAGGCAGCACCGAAGCGGCGGATACCGGCCACCTGCGGGCCGATCTTGCCGAAAATCGCTTCCCACTCCGCCATGTCGCCATGGCCCTGGAACGGAACGCCGGTGGCTATCAGGGATTCGGAAAGATCACGGCGCGCCGATACGCGCAGCCGGCGATCGTGCAGCCACGCGCCGCGGCTGCGTTCGGCCCAGAAGCTCTCGTCTGTCAGCGGCTGATAAATCAGGCAGGCGAACACCTCGCCCCAGCCGCCGTCCGGCTTGGCTTCCTGCGCCGCAATGGAAATTGCGAAATGCGGGATCGAGTGGAGGAAATTGGACGTGCCGTCGAGCGGATCGATCACGAAGCGCGGTTCGCCCGCCTCGCCCTCGATCGTTCCGCCCTCTTCCAGTTCGAAACCCCAGCCCGGCCGCGCCTTGGTAAGCTCATCATAGAGCGTGCGTTCGGACTTCTGATCCGCTTTGGACACGAAGTCCGAAGGTCCCTTCTTGGAGACCTGCAGATGCTCGACTTCGGAAAAGTCGCGCCGAAGACGCGTGCCGGCCTTGCGGGCGGCACGCTCCATTACCGTAACGAGGCCGGACTTGGCTGGCATCAGCGGCTCTGCGGAGCCGGCGTGGCGGGGGCCGCCGCGCTATCGTCTGCCGTCTTAGCCTTACGCGCGCCGCAAACCACCGCAGCCACGTTGAACACGTTCTCCGGCTTGGTCGCATCGATCTGCGGATTGGCCGCGAGCACCTTACCGGTCTGCTCGGCGATCGCCTTGATCGAATTGTCGTACATGCAGCCGAACAGCGCGTTCTTTTCCTGCTCGGTGATCTGGTCGGAACGCACGGCCTGGCTGAACGAACCGAAGATGATGCCGCCGCGATCGATATCGGCCTGCTCGCTCGCGCTCGGCGCAGCTGGAGCAGCGTCCTGCGCGAAAGCGGGGACGGCGACGGCCAGCGTGGCGGCGGCGAAAAGGATGGTCTTGCGCATAGTTACTCTGCCTTCTTCACATATTCCTTGGCGTACACATCGACAATGATGCGCGTGCCCGCCGCGATATGCGGCGGCACCATCACGCGCACGCCATTGTCGAGCACGGCCGGCTTGTAGCTGGAGGAAGCTGTCTGTCCCTTGACTACGGCATCGGCCTCGACGATTTCCGCTTCCACCTGATCGGGCAGCTGCACCGAAATCGGCCGCTCCTCATACAGTTCCAGCGTTACGTCCATCCCGTCCGTCAGGAACGGGGCTTCGTCGCCGAGCATGTCAGCGTCGAGATTGATCTGTTCGTAGGTGTCCTTGTCCATGAACACCAGATGCCCGCCATCTGCGTAGAGATACTGGAATTCCTTGGTATCGAGGCGCACCTTTTCCACCGTATCGGCGGAGCGGAAACGTACGTTCGTCTTCCGCCCATCAATCAGGTTCTTCATTTCCACCTGCATATAGGCGCCGCCCTTGCCGGGCTGGGTGTGCTGGATCTTGGCGACCTTCCAGAGGCCTTTTTCATATTCCAGGATATTGCCGGGACGGATGTCGACGCCGCTGATCTTCATGGGGAAGCGCTACCTTGACTGGCGGTGGAAAGAGCGGGACGGGCAAGCCCATCCGCGAGATGGCGCGCTTTAACGATCAAGGCGCACAAGGGCAATGCCTGTAGCGTTCTGCCCATCCCCCCTTTCCTGTCATCATCCTCCGCAGTGGTGCACCGCCTCAGCGGGAGAGGAGCGGATAGGGATTGATCGGTGTGCCCTCACTCCAGTTCGCTTCCGGCGTGGTATTGAGCACCGAGAAATGGAGATGCGGCGCGGCGGGATCGGCATTGCCGGAAGAGCCTACGGTCCCGAGAGGCTCACCTGCACGGACCTGCTGCCCCTCTTTCAGCCCGTTCCGATAGGCGTCGAGATGGGCATAGTAATAGATCGTTCGCTCGTCGGGAGAGCGGACATAGATCGTATTGCCGCCAAGATCGCTCCAGAACAGCTTCTCGACCGTGCCAGGTGCGGCGGCAAAGACAGGCGTGCCGGTATCCGCCATGATGTCGATCGCCTCATGGGTCCGCGTGCCGCCACCGCGATCATCGGTATAGCTATCCACGAGGTCCGATTTGCGCACCCCGGCCACCGGGATGAACAGCTTGCCCTGATCGGGCGAACCGTTTTGCGGGCTCATGGCGACACGCTTGCCGCGCGGCTGCGTTCCCCGCGGCTCGGCCACCGGATCGATTTGGGTGCCCTCTCCCCCCTGCCCCGCCACCGGCCCGCCACCGGCCAGTTCGGCAGGCGACGGAGCTGTGGGCAGGCGGTCGCCAAACAGATAGAATAGCACCAGCCAGACGGCCGAGGTGATCACGACGGCCTGCGCGACCAGTCTGACGTCCCTCCAGCGGCTCTTCATCGTCAGCGCCGCTCCTCAGGCTTGGAAATGCGCTTCGGTGCCGCTGTGCACCATTTGCGCGAGACGCGCTGCATCCCAGTTCGTCAGGCGGATGCAGCCATGGCTCTGCGCGCGGCCGATGGTCTGCGGCTCAGGCGTGCCATGAATGCCGTAATGCTCCTTGCTCAGATCGATCCAGACCACGCCCACCGGGCCATTGGGGCCGGGCGGCAGCTGCAGCTTGGGATTGCTGTCGTTCGCATCCCAGAACAGCTCCGGATTGTAAGAAAAAGGCGGATTGTGCGCGACGCCAAGAACCTTCCAGTCGCCCAGCGGCAGTGGATCATGGCTCGATCCCATGGTTGCGGTAAACTGCGCCACCAGCTTCCCATTGCCGTCGAACGCTTTCAACGTGCCGTCGGACTTGTCCACCACGACCTTGTCGACCTTCGGTTGCTCGCTGCCAACGCCCAGGCTCTGCAGCGTCTGCTGCCAGCCCCGATCATCGATCGAGCCCGGCGCGATGCTGTCACCGCCCACATTCGGCACCACCAATTTCTGGTTAGCGGAGAAATTACGGTTCCCGCCATTAAGCGCAGCCAGCGTGTCTGGCGTGGTATGGAAGCGCTCCCCCAATTTCTCGATCAAATCATTATAGCCCAGGCGCTTCATTTTCGATTGCGCTTCGGGCGAATCGGGCACCTTCGTAAAGCTCATGTCAGCGATGTCCGCCGGCAGCGTCACCGTGCGTGTGGCGGCAATGTTGCGATAGGGGGCAAGCTTGCGCCGCGTGGCTTCATCCAGCTCACCCGTTACCTGAAGATCGTTCGCTTCCTGATATCCGGAAATTGCGTTTTTGGTGGACATGCCCATCTTGCCGTCGACAACGCCGGGCGTGAAGCCAAGCCGATCGAGCACGACCTGCGCCTGCATCATCGGAAACTCGTTCGCGATTTTTTCGGCGGAAAGGCTCATCGTACCGCTGCCCTTGGCGGTGGGAGTTTGCTGCGCCTGCGGAGTGGCCCCGCTCATCGACGTTGCCGATGCCATCTGGAGGCCGCGCTCCCCACCGTTCGATGCCATGGCGTCACCCGCGGGCGTGCCGGGCGCCGGGAACATGGCATTACCGTCATTCGCAAGCGGTTGGGGGTCGTTAGACGCCATGCTGTCGGCCAAGTTCCGGTCCGGTGCTGGCGCTGCCTGCGCGCTTTCGGGAGACTCGGCCCGCTGCTCCTGAGAGCCACTGTCGGCGAAATTACAGCCCATCAGGGCCAAAGTGGCGACTGCCGTGAACGCTACTCGCATGTCGTATCCTCGCAATTGTGTCGGAGGCAAAACGACTTCAGATGCGATTGGCTCCCCTAGCGCGTGTGCAAGAGCTTCCCGAATTCACTCACCGCTGCACCCGGCCCGTCGGGATGGCCCCAAACCGCGCCGCTGACGGCCAGAAAATCCGCGCCTGCCTCGATCAGCGGCGCGGCGTTTTGCGCGGTAATCCCCCCGATCGCGACGCATGGGATTTCCATGATCGCGGACCACCAGCGCAAGACCTCCGGCTCGGCGCGGTGCGATGCTTCCTTGGTTGCACTTCCGAAAAAGGCACCGAAGGCGACATAATCCGCGCCCTTTTCGCCGGCTTCCATCGCGAGATGGCGGCTGTTGTGGCAGGTGACGCCGATCTGTGCGTCCGCGCCCAGCTCCGCCCGGGCCTCCCGCGGATCACCGTCGGTCTGCCCCAGATGCACGCCGTCGGCTTTCAACCGCTTGGCCATCGCGATGTCATCGTTCACGATGAAGGCAACATCGCGCGCACGGCAGAGATCAAGCAGCGGCTGGGCAAGGGCGGCCAGCTCATGGCTCGCCTTGTGCTTCACGCGCAGCTGAAACGCCGCAACGGGACCGCCATCCAGCGCCGCCGCCAGCCGATCGGGAAAATCGCCACCCACATCGAGCGGGCTGATCAGATAGAGCTGGCAGGCGGTCATGGCGTAAAGACTCAGCCTTCCTCGTTCTTGTAGATCGCGATCAACTTACCGAGCATGTCCAGTGCGTCTTCGCGGCTGCGCTGGAAGCTGTTGCGGCCGATGATCGAACCGTTACCACCGCCGTCGCGAATGTCACGGGCGTCCTGATAGACCTGGTCCGCACCCTTCTTGGCCCCGCCGGAGAAGACAACAATGCGGCGGCCGTTGAAGCAGCTTTTCACGACATGCTCGACACGGTCCGACTGGGCGGAGAAATCCATGCCCTCATAAGCGGACTTGGCATCTTCCTGCTCGATATGATCGCTCGGCAGCTTCACCTTGATGATGTGCGCGCCCGCCAGAGCGGCCATGTGGGCGGCATAGGCGCCGACGTCGAGCGCAAGCTCGCCCGACTTGGGCAAATTGCCGCCGCGCGGATAGGACCAGATCACGGTGGGGATGCCGACCGCCGCCGCTTCGGCGCGCAGCTCCCGAATTTCCTCGACCATTTCAAAGAAATCGTCGGAACCGGGATAGATGGTGAAGCCGATGGCGGCGCAGCCCAGACGCAGCGCATCGTCCACGCTTGCGGTTACGGCGCTGTCGCGCGCGGACGCCCAGCTATTGGCGTTGTTGCACTTCAGGATCGTAGGAATCTGGCCGGCAAAGGTATCCGCGCCCGCTTCCAGCGCGCCCAGCGGCGCGGCATAGGCATTCAGGCCTGCATCGATCGCCAGTTGATAGTGATAATGGGGATCATAGCCCTCCGCGTTGGGCGCGAAGCTGCGCGCGGGACCATGTTCGAAACCCTGATCGACCGGCAGAATGATCATTTTGCCCGTACCGCCGAGCTTGCCTTGCATCAGGATGCGATAGAGATTGGCCTTCACGCCGGGACTGTCGGACTCGTAACAATCCAGGATCTTTTTCACTTCCGGCGTGATCGACATAAATACCCCTATTTGATGGCAGAATGCATACGAATGCGCGGGCCATAGGCAAGCCGCCGCACGATGGCAATTGCGCTAAGTTTGATCCGATGCGACCGCTGATAATAAGGTGAGATCGGCCCAGCGGATACGTTCGTGCGGGACGTCGTGGCCGAGAAGCGGTTTGTTCTCGAAGCCGGCCGATTCGCCGCCGAGTGCGCCATAGAGCTTCCGGGCGCGATCGTTCGAGGTGACGACATGCAAATCGGCTGCGGAATGGCCCTGGGCCATCAACCGCCGTGCCGTTTCGGCCAAGAGAGCGCGGCCGACGCCGCCCGATCGCTTGCCGGAGCGGACGTGCAAATTGTCGATATAGGCACAATCGCCGCACCAGGTTGCGGCGAAACCGATCGCCTCGCCTTCCCGCTCCGCCATCAGCAGCACATCACCTTCGCTGAAGGGCTGGTCTTGCCAATGCCGCTCCATCGCGCCTTCGATTTCCCGATCGAGAAAATCGCTCGGCAGTACGTCGCGATATTGCTCCTGCCAACTGGCCGCATGGATCGCGGCGATGACGGAGCGGTCCGCGTCGGTTGCCGCGCGAATGGTGAAGTCAGGCATCAGAAAGCGCGGCGACGCCGGGCAGGTCCTTACCTTCCATCCATTCGAGGAATGCGCCGCCAGCCGTTGAGATATAGGAAAAGTCTTCGGTGACGCCGGCATGAGCCAACGCGGCAACCGTATCGCCGCCGCCTGCCACCGAGGTGAGCGAGCCGTCCTTGCTCAAAGCCGCGGCGGTCTTAGCGAGAGCCACCGTGGCCTCATCGAAGGGCGGCGTTTCGAACGCGCCGAGCGGGCCGTTCCACACCAGCGTCCTGCAGGTCTTCAGAACATCGCCCAGCGCCTCGGCCGCCGATGCCCCAAGATCCAGGATCATGTCGTCCGCTTCGACTTCGTGCACGTTGACGGTGCGCGAAGGGGCGTTCGCCTCGAACTTCTTCGCGACGACCACGTCATAAGGCAGATGCACCGTGCAGCCGGATGCATCGGCGCGTTCCATGATGTCGTTCGCGGTATCGGTCAGCTCATGCTCGCACAGCGACTTGCCGACATCGATGCCCCGCGCCGCCAGAAAAGTGTTGGCCATGCCGCCGCCGATGATGAGATGATCGACCTTGCTCACCAGATGGGTCAGAACGTCCAGCTTCGATGACACCTTGGCACCGCCCACGACGGCAGCAACCGGGTGTTCGGGATTGTCGAGCGCGCTTGCGAGCGCCTTCAGCTCCGCTTCCATCGCGCGGCCCGCATAGGCCGGGAGCAGATGGGCAAGCCCCTCGGTCGTCGCATGGGCGCGATGCGCCGCGGAAAAGGCATCGTTCACGTAGAAATCGCCGTTGGCGGCAATAGCCTTGGCGAATTCGGCGTCGTTCGCTTCCTCACCGGGATAGAAGCGGCTGTTCTCCAGAATGGCCACTTCGCCATTGCGCATGATGCCGATCGACTGCGCAACGATATCGCCCGCAATTTCCGTCACGAACATGATTTCCCGCCCGAGCACTTCCTCGACTTCGCCGACGACCATGGAAAGCGACTGGGTCGAACTTTTCTGGCCCTTGGGGCGGCCAAAATGCGCGAGGAGCAGCACCTTCGCACCTTTTTCGCAGAGCGTTTCGACGGTCGGTAGGAAGGCGCGGATACGCGTATCGTCGGTAACGTCTCCGTCGCGCATCGGCACGTTCAGGTCGACGCGAACCAACGCCACCTTTCCGGTGACGTCACCGAGATCGTCGAGCGTTTTGAACTGGGTCATCTCATATTCTCCGTTCGTCCTGAGCCTGTCGAAGGGTCGTCTTGTAGCTGTAGACGCCGAAAGATAAAAAGCAGGCCTCGACAAGCTCAGCCCGAACGGATGATGGCGCTTTAGCCTAGAGGAGCTTCGCCATGACGCCCGCGGTGTCGAGCATGCGGTTGGAGAAGCCCCATTCATTGTCGTACCAGCTGACCACGCGGGCCAACTTGCCTTCGAGCACGGCGGTTTCCAGGCTGTCGACCGTGGAACTGGCCGGCTGATGGTTGAAATCGCTGCTCACCAGCGGCTGGTCGGTGAAGGCGAGCACGCCCTTCATGGCGCCTTCCGAAGCTTCCTTCAGCGCGGCGTTGAGCTCTTCCGCCGTGGTGTCGCGGCCCGGCGTGAACACCAGATCGATCAGCGAAACGTTCGGGGTCGGCACACGCACCGAGCTGCCGTCCAGCTTGCCGTTCAGTTCGGGCAGGACGAGGCCGACCGCGCGGGCGGCACCCGTGGTGGTCGGGATCATGTTCTGCGCCCCGCCGCGGGCACGGCGCATGTCGCTGTGCATCTGATCGAGCATGCGCTGATCATTGGTGTAGCTGTGGATCGTGGTCATGAAACCACGCTCGATGCCGACGGTGTCGTTCAGCACCTTGGCCACCGGCGCCAGGCAGTTGGTGGTGCAGCTGGCGTTGGAGACGATCACGTCGTCCGCGGTCAGGCTGTCCTGGTTCACACCGAACACGATGGTCTTGCTGACATTTTTGGCAGGCGCAGAAATGAGCACGCGCTTGGCACCGGCGTCGAGATGCGGACGGGCTGCCCCGTCGCTCTGGAAGAAACCGGTGCATTCCAGCACGATGTCGATGCCCATGTCCTTGTGCGGCAACTTGCCGGGGTCACGCTCGGACGTCACGGCGATCTTGTGGCCGTTGACGGTGATCGAGTCGTCGCTGGCGGTCACGTCGCCAGGAAAGCGGCCGTGGGTGGAATCATATTGGAAGAGCAGCGCGTTCGCCTTGGCGTCGGCAAGGTCGTTGATCGCCACCAGCTCCAGATTTGTGTCCTGCCGTTCCAGCATGGCGCGCGCCACGAGGCGGCCGATGCGTCCGAAACCGTTGATCGCTACTTTGACCGTCATAGGGATTTGCTCCTGTGTGTTTCGGCGCAGCAGCGCCATATTTTTGGCTCAGCGATTGAGCGCTCGGGTTTTTAGCTCAGCGATTAAGCGCTTCGAGAATTTTCGGCGCGATGGCATCGGCGGTCAGGCCGAATTTTTCAAACAGATCCTCCGCCGGGGCCGAGGCGCCGAAGCGGTCGAGCCCGAAATTCAGGCCGTTCGCCATCGTGTAACGCTCCCAACCGAAGGTCGTGCCCGCCTCGATCGAAACGCGCAGAATATGCGAAGGATCGACGTTTGGAAGGATATCCGCGCGATAGTCGGCGTCCTGCGCATCGAACAGCTCTGTGCAAGGCATCGAAACCACGTCCGCACCCACGCCCTCGCGCTCCAGCTTCTCAGCGACTTCAAGCGCGAGCGAGACTTCGGAACCCGTGGCAAGTAGGATAACCTTGCGGTCCGCTTCGGCGGCCTTCAGCCGGTAGGCGCCACGCGCGCAGCCTTGCTCGGTCGCATCGGTGGCGATGGCGGGCAGGTTCTGGCGGCTCAGCGCCATCAGCGACGGCCCCTCCGCATTTTGCAATGCGAGCTGCCAACACCAGGCGGTTTCGGCGGCGTCCGCCGGGCGGAAGACGTGCAGGTTCGGGATCGTACGCAGGCTCTGCAGCTGCTCCACAGGCTGATGCGTGGGCCCGTCTTCGCCCAAACCGATGCTGTCATGTGTCATCACATGCACGACGCGCGCCTGCTGCAGCGCGCCGAGGCGGATGGCCGGACGGCTGTAATCGGAAAAGATCAGGAAGGTGCCGCCATAAGGAATGACGCCGCCGTGCAGCGCCATGCCGTTCATGGCCGCAGCCATGCCGAATTCGCGGATGCCGTAATAGACGTAGCGGCTGCCGTAACTATCGGCCGTAAGCGGTTCGATATCCGGTGTTTTCGTGTTGTTCGATCCGGTGAGATCCGCGCTGCCGCCGATCGTTTCGGGCAGCATGCGATTGACCGCTTCCAGCGCCCATTCGGATGCCTTGCGCGTCGCCACCTTCTTTGGATCGCTCATCAAATTGCCGACATGCTCGGCCACCGAGAAGTCCTGCGGCAGTTCGCCGGACATACGGCGCTGAAACTCGGCCTTGTCGGAATGGTTGGCAAGGCGCTCTTTCCAGCGGCCGTGCTCTTCCGCGCCGCGTTTGCCAATGTCTTCCCACGCCGATTTGATCTCAGCCGGAATGACGAACGGATCATGGCTCCAGTCCAGTTCCTTGCGCGCCGCGGCGATCTCGTCCGGGCCCAGCGGCGAGCCGTGCGTTGCCGCCGTCCCTTGCTTGTTCGGCGCGCCGAAACCGATGGTGGTGCGGCAGGCGATCAGGCTGGGTCGCGGATCGTCCTTCGCTTCGGATAGCGCGCGGCGGATATCGTCATGATCGTGCCCGTCGCAGGACACGACATGCCAACCGCTGGCCCGATAGCGCGCCGGAATGTCCTCGCTGGTCGAAAGCTCGGTCGAGCCGTCGATCGTGATTCGGTTGTCGTCCCACAGAACGTTGAGATGACCGAGCTTCCAGTGCCCCGCCAGGCCCACCGCCTCATGGTTCACGCCTTCCATCAGGCAGCCGTCACCCGCGATCACCCAGGTACGATGATTCACCAGCCCATCGCCGTAGATCGCATTCAGATGACGCTCGGCAAGCGCGAAGCCCACCGACATGGCAAAGCCCTGCCCCAGCGGCCCGGTGGTGCATTCCACGCCGTCGAGAAGGAAGTTCTCCGGATGGCCGGCGCAAGGGCTGCCGAGCTGGCGGAAATTGCGGATATCCTCGATCGTCGGCTTGGCGTAGCCGCTGAGGTGCAGCAGCGAATAGATCAGCATCGATCCATGGCCGGCCGAAAGGATGAACCGGTCCCGGTCCGCCCAGTGCGGATCGGCCGCGTCGAACTTCAGGAAATCCTTGAACAGGACGGTCGCAGCGTCTGCCATGCCCATCGGCATGCCGGGGTGGCCGCTATTGGCCGCCTGCACCGCGTCCATCGATAACGCCCGGATGGCATTTGCCAGTTCGCGTTCAGAAACGGCCATCGGGTTCTCCGCATTAGGATCGAGTGAATGCCGCCCCGTGGCGGCGAGTCGATTGATGCGGCTTCCTTTGGGAACTGGAGCGGGCAGCGTCAACCCGCCCCTCTCCCCGCGCGACCCCAACTCCGCTCACTCCCGTCCTCCCCGCCACCGCCGGACTCGCCCGCCATCCTGTTGACAGGCGGAGCGGCTCCGTAGCAGATGACGCCATGACCGAAGAAAGCGCCGAAACACGCATCATCATGGCCATCGGCCGGATCGAACGGGCGCTAGCACGCGTCGAAACCGCGACGGCCGCGCGCCCGGCAGCGTCGCAGCCTTCCGACCTTGCGCGCAAACATGAGGCGCTGCGCGCGGAGACGCGGCAGGCCATCGGTCAGATCGATGATCTTCTGAAAGGTTTGGGCTGATGGCACAGGTATCTCTGGCGATCGGCGGGCGCGATTATGTGGTGAGCTGCGCCGATGGCGAGGAAAAGCGACTCGAATCGCTGGGAGTGCTCATCGACGAAAGTCTGCGCGAAGGAGCCGATCCCGGCGCGCTGAGCGAAACGCGCGCCTTGCTGTATGCCGCATTGTTTCTGGCGGACAAGCTGAAGGACATTGGCGAAGCACCTGCGCCCGAAGCACCGACCGCTGAAGGCGACGAACGGTCGGCTAAAGCGCTCGAGAATCTCGCCGAGCGGGTGGAAGCGTTCGCGACGCGCCTTGAGAAAGAATCGGCGAGCTCCTAAATCCAGAACTGGCGGGACTGCCCGGCACGAGCTCGAGCAAATATCCCTGAGGCGATACAACATCCTAGGGAGCCGTCCCTGGCGGGGTCCTGGCCCTGCACATATGGCGCCCACCTGACGTTACTGGCGTCAGAGGATATTTCAGCAAACGACCCATGGTGGTTCCGCCAACCGCCGCGCCATGGCAGGACATGCCTCCCATGACCGACAAACCCAGCCTACGCCGACATTTTCGCGAGAAGCGCCGCGCCTATTGCGATGCGATGCGCCTGGCTGACCGTGCGCGGGCATTTTCCGTTCCGCCCAGCGTCATGACGCCACTTCTGAGCGATCAGCCGGTGGTGGCCGGTTATTGTGCCATTGGCGGGGAAGCGGATCCTGTGCGCCTGCTTGAGGCAGCACGGGCACGCAATTGCCCGATCGCCCTGCCCTGGTTCGCCGATCGCGAGGCACCGATGCTGTTTCGCCAATGGAAAGGCGGGGAACCGCTGCATGAGGCACCTTTCGGGGGCGGACAACCTGCCGCCGATTCGCCCGAGCTGACGCCGTCCGTGCTGATTCTCCCGCTTGTCGCCTTCGACCGCAGCGGGACGCGGCTTGGCCAGGGCGGCGGGCATTATGATCGGGCTCTCGAAGGCTTGCCGGACGCCGTCACCATTGGCCTCGCCTGGTCTGCGCAGGAGGCCGCAGAGTTGCCGCGCGAGCCCTGGGACATCCCCCTCACCCATATCCTCACCGAACGCGAATGGATCACCCCCTGATATGCGCAGCGACCCCAACCGCCCCCTGAGCCCCGAAGAGCAGCCCAGCTGGCGCAAGCCGGTGGGCGTCCTCGGCCTGCTCGTCTTCATCGGCCTGTGGGCCGCGCTCGTGCTCTCTCAGGTGGACCATATCGGCAGGCTGCCCTGGTGGGCGCAGCTTCCTGTCTATCTCGTGCTGGGGCTTGTCTGGATCCTGCCCCTCGGCCCGCTTCTGCGCTGGATGGAAACGGGGCGGTGGCGCGGCTGAGGCGAAACGCCCCTCGCCGACGGCAGACACAAAAAAGGCCCGGAAAACCGGGCCTTTATGTACCACGAATGGCGCGAGTGACGGGACTTGAACCCGCGACCTCCGGCGTGACAGGCCGGCGCTCTAACCAACTGAGCTACACCCGCTTGATCGTGGAGCAGCGCCACTAGGCGGGCTGCGCGAAACTGTCAACGCAAAGAGAGCAGAAAAATTGCGATCGCGCGCATTTTTACGAAAATCCGCCGTTTTTTTAGCCTGCCCGCTTGGCGCGCCTCGCTGCGATCTCGCAGACCGGGGCGCGATCGGTCCTCGGCCAACATGGTTTACCGAATCTTGACGCCTCGGCGCGTAGAGCCGCGCGGCTATGACGAACATCTTTCGCAGCCGCGTGAGCGGCGACATCGCCGGCTTCCTTCTCCGTCTCGCCATCCTCGGCGCCGTAGCACTCGTTCCCGCCACGGCCCGCGCCAACAGCCCGCAACCCGTCGCCAGCACGGTCTATGTCGAGCGACAGGCCCAGGAAGGCGATGGCAGCCGCAGGGTTCGGCTGGAGCCGGCGAGCCAAGTGCGCAGCGGCGACAGCCTGCTCTTTCGTGTAGATTATCGTAACGGCACCGCTAGCGGACAGAAGATGCTCACCAGCGCCGTTCCCGACAGCGTGGCGTTCATCGGGGGGGGCGACCTCGTTTCGGTCGATGGCGGACGCAATTGGGGGTGCCTCGACGATCTGACGGTCCCGACGGCAAATGGCGCCACGCGCCGCGCCGTGCCGGACGACGTCACCCATGTGCGCTGGGTGTTGACCGCACGCGCAAACACACCCGGCCTGCTCTTCCGTGGCCGGGTGCGTTGATCGATCAGAATAGCTCTAATTTCGGCCGTGCGGTGCGCACCATGACGGTGCCGTCTGCAAATTCGACGCGTCCATCTGCTTCCATCGAAGCAATGCGGCGCTCCAGATCGGGTGCCATCGCCAAGCAGCGATAGGCAGCCCGTTCGGGCGTCGGTGAACAGTAAACGAGTGTCCTTTTGCCTGGATTCTTGGGATCGCGGCTCCAGTGATTGCAGCCATCGCTTCCTGCGAGGGCCGCTGGCCCGCGCACCACTACATTGTAGTTTCCGCCACGAACGTCGCGCCCTGCAATCGAGACGAAACGCCACGTCCCCTCGCCGCGAGATGCGAAGGGATCATCGATTTGCGGCGTCAACAGCAGGATAGCGGGCACGCCAACGAGCCCGACAAGAACTGCCAGACCCGTTCGCGTTCCCAGCGGATCAGTCCGCGAACAGCAGGACCGGGGTCTCGACCAGTTTCTTGAGCGCCTGAACGAAGCTCGCCGCATCCCAGCCATCGACCACGCGGTGATCGCAGCTGATCGACAGGTTCATCAGCTTGCGCGCTTCCAGCTCTCCATCCACGATCACCGGACGCTCAACGATCTTGTTCGGGCCGATGATCGCCACTTCGGGCTTGTTGATCACCGGCGTCGTAGCAATGCCGCCGAGCGGCCCGAGCGAAGTAAGAGTCAGCGTCGCGCCCTGAAGCTCGTCCGCCTTGATACTGCCATCGCGCGCGGCATTAGCCAGGCGGTCGATCTCGCTCGCCAGCTGCCAGACATTACGATCCTGCGCATTGCGGATCACAGGCACCGTCAGGCCCTTGTCGGTCTGCGCGGCCATGCCGAGATGGATCGCGCCGTGACGGGTCACCACGCCTTCCTCGTCATCGTAGCGAGCGTTGATCATCGGGAAGTCCGGAATGGTCTTCGCGATCGCTACGATCAACAGCGGCAAGACGGTCAGCTTCGGCTTGCTGCCGCGAGTCGCGTTCAGCTCGGCCCGGACATGCTCCAGCTCGGTAACGTCGAGCTCTTCGACATAGGTGAAGTGCGGGATCGAGCGCTTGGAGGCGGCCATGTTCTGCGCGATCTTGCGGCGCATGCCGATAACCTTGATGGTCTCGTTCTCGCGCTTGGCGGAGGCGCCGGCGGGACGATAGCCCTGCCCCGAACCATAATTCAGATAGGCGTCGAGATCGCCGTGGCGGATATGTTCGCCCTGATGCTTCACATCGGCCAGATCGACGCCGAGCTCTTCGGCGCGCTTGCGCACGGCGGGAGAGGCGAGAACCTTCTTCTCGTCACCGTCGGTTCCGCGCGAAGTCTTAGCACCCTCGCCCTCCTTGGGCTCGGCTTCGGATTCGGAGGCCACGCCGTCTTCCTTGGCAGGAATGCTCGCGCCGTCCTTCGGCGAAACTTCAGTGCGCGGCGTATCGACCTGGTTGTCCTGCACACCGGGATCTTCGGCGGCGACAGTCTTCTCGTCCATGCCGGGGCCAGCGTCCGCCGCTTCGGCCACGCCTTCCTTGTCCGCGGGCTGATCGTCGGTCCGCTCGGCCGTGCCGTGGCCGTCATCCTCGACTTCGCCCTCGGTCTCGATCACCACCAGCATGGAGCCGATCGGGATGGTGTCGCCCGCCTCTCCGGCAACCTCCACGATCTTGCCGGCCACCGGCGCTTCCATCTCGACCGTCGCCTTGTCGGTCATCATGTCGGCGATCTGCTGGTCTTCCTCGACCATGTCGCCCACGGAGACGTGCCATTCGACGATTTCGGCCTCGGCAATGCCTTCACCGATATCGGGCAGGTTGAACGTATAGCGTCCCATCAATTCAGTCCTTCATGATCCGGTCGAGCGCGTTGCCGATACGGACCGGCCCCGGGAAATAGCCCCATTCCAGCGAGTGCGGATAGGGCGTGTCGAAGCCCGTCACGCGCTCGATCGGCGCTTCGAGATGATAGAAGCAGCGCTCCTGAACGAGCGCGCTGAGTTCGGCGCCGAACCCGGCGGTCCGCGTGGCCTCGTGCACAATCATGCAGCGGCCGGTCTTCTTCACCGACGCCTCGATCGTGTCGATATCCACCGGTACGATCGAGCGCAGGTCGATCACTTCAGCATCGATGCCATGCTCTTCCACCACGCCCAGCGCCACATGCACCATCGTGCCATAAGCCAGGATGGTGAGATCGGAGCCTTTGCGTACCACCTTCGCGGTGCCGAGCGGAATGCGATAATGATCCTCCGGCACCTCGGACGCGGGATGCTTGGACCAGGGCTTTACGGGCCGATCATAATAGCCGTCGAACGGGCCGTTATAGATGCGCTTCGGCTCGAAAAAGACGACAGGATCATTGTCCTCGATCGCTGCGATCAGCAGACCCTTGGCGTCATAGGGAGTGGACGGGATCACCGTTTTCAGGCCGGAGACATGCGCAAAAATGGCTTCGGGCGACTGGCTGTGCGTCTGCCCGCCGAAAATGCCGCCGCCGAAAGGCGAGCGAATCGTCATCGAACTGGTGAACTCACCCGCCGAGCGATAGCGCATGCGCGCCGCCTCGCTGATGATCTGGTCGAGCCCCGGATAGATGTAATCCGCGAACTGGATCTCGGGTACGGGCCGCATGCCGTAAGCGGCCATGCCTACGGCAACGCCGATGATGCCGCATTCGGAAATCGGCGTATCGAAGCAGCGCGTCTTCCCGTGCTTTTCCTGCAGACCCGCGGTGGCACGGAACACGCCGCCGAAATAGCCCACATCCTCGCCCATGATGACGACGTCGGGATCGGCGGTCATCGCGCAATCTAGCGCGCTGTTGATCGCCTGGATCATGTTCATCTTGGGCATCAGTCGTTCCCCCGCGGCAGGCCCTTGGGGAATTTCTCCTTACGCTCCGATATCGCCATTTCGGCCTGTTCCTTCAGATGCCAGGGCATTTCCTCGAACACGTCCTCGAACATGGTGCGGAACGGCTGGTGCATGCCGTGGCCGAGCACGCCGAGCTTTTCGGCTTCCTTGCCGGTCGCGCGCACGCTTTCGGCGAGTTCCTTGTCCTGCTCGGCGTGGCGTTCCTCGTCCCAGATGCCCTTCTTGATGCAATGCTGCTTCAGCCGGTTGATCGGATCGCCAAGCGGCCATTCCTCACGTTCCTGTGCGCTGCGATAGCCGGACGGATCGTCCGACGTGCTGTGCGCTTCGGACCGGTAGGTAAAATGCTCGATGATGGTGGGCCCGGCGTTCAGCCGCGCGCGGTTCGCCGCCCATTGCGTCGCGGCATAAACGGCGAGGGGATCATTGCCGTCGACGCGAAGCCCGGCAATTCCGTAGCCGACCGCGCGGGCCGCAAAGGTGGTGCGCTCTCCTCCGGCGAAACCAGAGAAGCTAGAGATAGCCCACTGATTGTTCACGATATTCAGAATTACGGGCGCGTTATAGACTGCAGCGAATGTTGCCGCCGAATGAAAATCGCCCTCGGCCGTCGATCCCTCGCCCGTCCAGGCGGCAGCGATGCGGGTGTCGCCCTTGGCGGCGCTCGCCATCGCCCAGCCCACGGCCTGCGGATATTGCGTGGCGAGATTGCCAGAGATGGTGAAGAAGCCGTCGTCTTTCGAACAATACATGATGGGCAGCTGACGGCCCTTCAGCTTGTCCCCGCTGTTCGAGAAGATCTGGTTCATCATCTCGATCATCGGATAGCCACGCGCAAACAGAATGCCCTGTTGGCGATAACTGGGAAAACACATGTCTTCCCGGTCGAGCGCAAAAGCGGCGGCAACCGACGTCGCCTCTTCGCCGGTGCACTTCATATAGAAACTGGTCTTGCCCTGCCGCTGCGCACGGAACATGCGCTCGTCGAAAGCGCGGGTGAGCGCCATGGTCCGCAGGATCTGAAGAAGCTGCTCATCGCTTAGCCGCGGGTCCCAGGGGCCAACCGCGTCGTGATCATCGTCAAGGACGCGAACCAGACCATAAGCCAGATCACGCATCCCATCGGGCGCGCCGGCTTCATCGGGGCGCGGCGTGGCGCCAGCGGCGGGAATCTCCAGCTCGCTAAAATCGGCTTTGTCGCCGGGACGGAATTTGGGTTCGGGAACGTGCAGCTTGAGCGGCGGCAGATTGGATTTGTCCGGCGGTGCCATCGTATCGAAGCTCTCTCCTCGGCGGCCGATCGGACTCGGCTGCTCCAATTGCAATATTGCTGTGCCCTATAATTTTATTGCCGCGAGTGCAAGATACCGAGCGGGCAGCCGCAGCACCCGCTCAGACAGCGACGGGCGCGCGGATATGTTCCTGCGGAGCGTAATCGCGCACCTCAAAATCCTCGATCCGATAACCGTAGATGCTGGCCGGTGTGCGGGCGATGTGCAGCGTCGGTGCACCCGATGGCTTTCGCGAAAGCTGCTCTTCCACCAGATCGCGATGGTTCAGATAGAGATGCACGTCCCCCCCGTTCCACACGATCTCACCGGGTGTCAGGCCGGTCTGCTGCGCCAGCATCCGCGTAAACAGCGCCAGCGAAAAAATGTTGAACGCAAAGCCAAGCCCCAGATCGCAGCTGCGCTGATAAAGAAGCCCCGACAGCTTCCCGTCGGCAACATAGAATTGATAGGTTTTGTGGCAGGGCGGCAGTGCCATCTGCCCGAGTTCGGCGACATTCCAGCCCTCGACGATATGACGGCGCGATCCGGGGTTGTTCTTCAAGCTGTCGACGATCTCGGCCACCTGATCATGCCCGCGCGCGCGGCGGCGATACAGCCCCTCGCCTGCTTCCTCATAGATCGGCCAGTCGGTCCACTGCTTACCGTAAACCGGGCCGAGATTGCCCCATTGTGCGGCGAATTCGGCATCCTCCACGATGCGCGCCTCAAACGCCTCCTGCGTTATCGCATCGCCCGTTTCGCGGCGATAGCGATCGAGCGGCCAGTCGGTCCAGATACGCACCTTCTGCTCCAGCAGCGGGCGGATATTGGTCTCGCCGGTTAGGAACCACAGAAATTCGCGCGCCGCGGTTTTCCAGTAGACGCGCTTGGTGGTGAGCAGCGGCACCGCATCGCTTTCCAGCGAAAACCGCATGGAAGCGCCGAATACCGCCCGGGTGCCGACGCCGGTGCGATCCACCCGCTCGTCCCCCGTCGTCCAGATGCGGCGCATCAGGTCCAGATATTGCTGTTCATAGTGCTCGGCCATGGCGCGCGAAGCTAGGGACAAGAGCCGGTCCGCTCAAGCAGCCAATCGTAATCGCGCTTTATGGTTGCAGCGTCCCGACACCGCCCCTATAGGGCACGCCTGCCTCGCGCCGGAGCCCGTCTCCGGCTCGGTCGGGGAGTAGCTCAGCCTGGTAGAGCACTGTCTTCGGGAGGCAGGGGCCGGAGGTTCGAATCCTCTCTCCCCGACCATTTTAGCGCGCTAAGCCGCAGATTTCCGCCTTTTAGCATTGGTTTCCGCCCCGTGTTGGTAATACGACCAACACACATAGCGGGAGCACATGCGGGAAGGCCGTTATCGATGAGCCGCATACCGTTCACCATCCGCATCGACGGGCGCTATTCGTTCCGCCGCCGGATTCATTTCCGAAATATTATCTCCAAGCCGCTAGCCTTGGCGTTGCAGACTGCCGATCCGGGCGCCGCGCGTGAGCGCGTGGCAATCCTCTCGGCGCGTTTCGTGATTGTAAGGGCGGAAGTGAAGACGATGCTGGAAGGCCAGCGCAACCTGACCGGCATTGAGATAGAAGCCATCTTTCGGCGAGAGCTTGAGCAGCAACTCGGATCTTGGCTAACGGCCGCTTACGAGAACGCTCCTTGGTCGTCCTCGGTCACGGAGGAAGCAGCACGCCACGGCGAAGCCTACAGGCAGCTTCGCCTACCTGACCCACGTTACGACATGGATCCCTTCGAGCGTCAAAAGCTCGACGCTGCAAGATTGCACGCAAAGAAAAGCACCCCGGCCTGGACGTGGCCCTTGGTCGATCAGCTACGTGACGAATTGTCCGATGAATACGTCAGCGCTGCCTTGGAAGCGATTGGAGCTACGCCCAGCGAATCTAACATCGCTGCCGCACGGACGCACATGATACGTGCCGGCGCCTCCGCCTGCGCGCGGGCGCAACGCGTATTTGACGAAGACGTCTTTGAAGCAGCTGATCCCATGCGAACGATGACCGCCGATCTGGGCGAGCTTTCTCCCGAGGTGAAAGCTCTTCTCTGCCGGGCCAACGCTGCGATAGCTCTGGCCGCAACGCCAGACCTACCCTCGCCATCACCATCGCCAACTACGGAATGCCCGTTCACAATCTACGATAGCCGCCGCTTCAGCGAAATCATCGAAGATACTCTCGCCACGCTGAAGCGAAAGAAGGTGTGGAAAGGGGACCTGAAACAGCAGCGGATGATCCTAGAATGCTTCGCCTGGATGACCGGCGACCGTGAACTTGGCTCTTACGATCATCGCGACGTAGAGACATATGTGCAGAGATTGCTACTCATCCCGGCAAGGGGTTTCAGGTTTGGGACGCTGAAGAAGGGCAACATGTCGCGACCCTTCGAAGAGGTTCAGGAGGAACTGCCGAAGTTGACCCCTGAGCTCGAGCGCAGCCTCAAAACGGTGAACCGCGATCTGAGCACAATGAGCACGGTAGCCAAGCACCTGGAGCGCTCGGCGTGGAAACCCAGAATTCCGGGTGCCGTTGTAATGAACTTCGCCGCAGCGACTATGGCTATCCCGCAGGAGGACACCAGTGACCTGCGGCCCCCTTGGGAGAAGGAACAGCTCGAATGCCTGTTCCGATCACCGCTCTATTGCGGCGGAGGCCCAGGAAAGAAGCGGCTAAAAACAGACAGTCTAAGCCCCCAAGTGTGGCACGATGCTGCTTATTGGGCGCCCCTGATATGGTATTACACCCACGCCTGCCGGGAGGAGGTTTGCGGCTTGGAGATCGCGGACGTGTTAGTCGATCATCCAGTCCCTCACATCCATATCAGGGACAACCTCACTCGAGGCAGGGACGGAGAAAAGGGCGGTGAGAAGAGGTTGGCACGTCGCCGCAAGATACCTCTCCACCCCGAACTCATTCGCCTCGGATTCCTAGACTACGTCGAAGCCATCCGCAGAGAAGGCCATGTCGCCCTCTTTCCTGAACTCTACCTCTTCGAGACTAAACGAGGCGGTGCCCAGTTTTACGATCGCGCATGGCGGTTCATGGTCCAGTGGATCTTCGATAGCATGGAGGTCAAAGTAAACAACAAGGGCAAAGGGCCTGATATCCACTCCATCCGGGCGCTAGGCTCTTCTTTCTATGAGGTGGATGGAGTCAACGAGATCATGCGAGCTGACATCATGGGACATGCCCGTTCCGGGACGAACGCCAAGCACTATTCGAAGCGCATCAAGACTGAGGGCCTCGACGTCGTGCTTCGCGAGCGGATGGAGTTTCTGAATCGATACGTGCCGGTAATTACCAACCACCTCGATCCCAGACCTATCCGGCTTCTTCCAATTGAGGCGCGCTCCCGCGTTGGTTCAGGTCGCCATCGGCGTCTCCGTTCTGATTCGGGCATCCTCAGAAAGTGATATTTAGTGCGTTCTGAGCGCGTCGTTTACGGTTAGCGCCGATTACCCCGCGTTTGACCCTTGCGGCCAATGTGCCTTTCTCAATGGGAGCTGGATCATGAACGACAAAAATTGGCACGAGTTGCCAAACACTGCCGACTTTTTCCGACTCGACCCCGCAGGCATGAAAGCATGGACAAGAGACCGCGAAAAAGGTTCTTCGGTCCTTTTAAGTCTTAGCGATCATGAAAGAATAGCATTGATTGCTTCTATTATCGACACGTGGCTTGAAGATGGCGATTTAAATAGAGCAATGGCAGGTGGCGCACTACGCCACCCTTGGGATAGCGAACCTTACGTCGGCGGCATCAGAATTGGTTCATTCATAGGCAGCTCCGTCTCATCACTTGAGGATGCCACGTTTTTCACGTTGGAAGAATTCATCGAAAATGGGGCGCACACTTGATGTCGTCAACGGAAGAGCGGGAGTTCAACACTATGAATTTCCCGCTGACCGTCTATCGTGGAGGAACGGGCGTAATTGACAAGGTCGCATCAGGCGTCAGTTGGACACTCAATCGTGAGGTCGCATCATTCTATGCACATGAGTGGCCACGACGCTGGGGCATCACAGCGGAACCAGTGATTTTGTCTGGCAGGGTCGATGAGAGTGAAGCGTTCGCCTTTCTTAATGGCCGGGGTGAAGCCGAGATATTGATCCCCTACCCCTCCGATCTCACTGCCCTGAAAATTTACCCATCTATCTCCGAAGCGCAGCTTGCTGAAAGGCATGATCGAGGCAGTTAAGCGCCCCAATCCCAGTCATTCGGCGACCTCGTCGGCAATCGCGAAAGCGGACGTTAATATGGTGCCAACTGAAAGAATGAGTTGTCGGACGATCCGAAAAGGCGGCTCATAATTTACGATTGTCTATAAGCTTCTGACCGGGAGAGCAGCGTTGGCGTCGGCTTCGTCGTTCAACCAGTAGCGCTTCATCGCGCGGCCCCGCCCGAAGCGCAGATCGCGCGGCGTGATGGTCAGGTCCGTGGGGTGGCGGGGCTCGGCATGGTCGGTCACTCCGTGGATACTGACAGAAATGTCAGCAATGCCGCTCCGCCTGTCGATTCGCCGTGTAAGACGGGGGCTTCATCCCGCCCATTCCTTCACGCAGCAACCTGTATGGGAAGGAGCCGATCGCAACGCGCGCCCGGCAACAAATGTTAAGGACTGCATGGCGACATTGCCAAACGCCCTTCGCTCGTGGATAATTAAGGCATTGTGATCGTCACAGCTAATCGAACAGGATATGATATGAAGAAAATGATTTTGGCCGCTGCGCTTCCCGCCCTGTTCACTCTCGCAGCCTGCGACAGCCCGGGTGAAGAAGTCGCCGAAGAGCAGGCCGACGTGACCGAGGCCCAGGGCGAAGTGATGGACGCGCAGGCCGGTGTTGCCGAAGCGCAGAGCGATCTGGCCGAAGAGAAGGCCGACCTTGCCACCGATCAGGTTGGCGCCGCGCAAATGGAGCAGAAGGCCGACATGAAGGAACAGCAGGCTGAGACGCTCGAGGATACCGCAGACGGTATCTGATGCTTTAAAGATCGAACCGGAGGGTGCTCCTAACGGGCATCCTCCATCAAAAGGCCCGCTCACTCCCTGCGGGCCTTTTTTTATGGAGCGTGGTCGATGAGCTTCGTCGGGATCGCGAACTGCGAACTTGCGGTCGATCCGAACGATCGTCGCGGCTCGGTTTTATTGCCATCGCATTCCTCCATCTTGAGATGGCCGGCGATGAAATTCATACCCCGATGGTCGAGGGTAATGGGGACGTATAATGGCCGAGATCATTCTAGCAGGAGAGCGGCGGCTTACGAACACGTTCGTCGAACGGCTGAGCCGTTGCGCTAGCTTGTCGGAGCGGGACGTGGCGGCGCTCGAGGGGATTTGCGCCAACACCCGCCGCTATCCCGCACAGCAGGACCTGATCCGCGAAGGGGATCCGCCGGGGCCGCTCTACGTCTTTCTCGAAGGGTGGGGCTGCCGCTACAAGATGCTGCCCGAGGGCGGGCGGCAGGTTCTGGCCGTAATGATGCCGGGCGACTTTTGCGACATGCACACCGGTCTGCTGAACGAGATGGATCACAGCATTGCCGCGGTGACCTTCTCGCAGGTGGCGATCATCGACCGCGTGGAGATGCAGGCGCTGATCGAAAGCCACCCCGCCATCGCCAAGGCATGCTGGCTCCAGCAGCTGATCGATCTAGGCGTCGCGCGCTCCTGGATCGCGAGCCTGGGCCGCCGCGACGCCACCGAGCGCCTGGCGCATCTGATGTGCGAGCTTTTCTTCCGCGCCTGCGGCAATAGCGAGGATGGCCAGTGGCAATGCCGAATGCCGCTGAGCCAGATCCTCCTGGCCGACGCGCTCGGCCTGACGCCGGCGCATGTCAGCCGGGTCCTGCGCAAGCTCCGATCGGCCGGCGTGATGGAGCTGATCGACGATGAACTGGTGATCGCGGACGTTGACAAGCTCATGGAAATAGCCGGATTCGATCATCATTACCTGCAGAGCAAGCTCAGACAGCTTCGACCCGAATTGCATAATTCGGTCGGCTAGGCGTCCAAGCGACGGGGCGGCGCGTATCGATGATAGGGCCGGGATCCGCGCAAGATTCGGCCAGCACCAGCCCATAATTAAATTTAATCGGTCGTGGAACCGGCAAGTCGATCCAGATCAACTGGTCGCGCTCCCAAAGACATTAACCTCCGATGACGATTACAAATTGGAGAATGTTATATGGCCGAAATACCAATCGAGAAGAAATCGGGTTTTCCGTGGTGGGGATGGCTTCTGGCTCTGCTGCTCCTGGCGTTGATCGCCTGGTTCATAATCGGCATGTTCGACAATGACGACAACGTCATTGCCGATCAGACCGTTGCCACCGAGCAGATGGCCGATCCCGTAGCCGACACCAGCACCGGCCCGATCACCACGATGGCGGCACTGCTCGGAACCGGCGGCCTCGTCGCGATGAACGGTCGCGAAGTCGCGCTGCAGGACGTGCCGGTCGAATCGCTGAGCGGCGACATGGCGTTCTTCGTCGGCGACAGTGCCGATAGCCGCGCGCTGGTCGTGTTCGACCAGGTTCAGACCCCGGGCACGCCCAAGGAAGGCGCGCTCGACGTCAATCCGGGTTCGCGGGTCAACGTCACCGGCACGGTGCGCGAAGCGGGCGATCTGCCGGAAGCTGCGACCGCCGAATTCCCCGCCGGAATCGACTCGTACATCTATGCGACGAATGTCGACGTGCTGAACTGATCGCCGGGAAATCCAACCAGAACCGATTCAAAGGACAATATCATGACCAACGAAACATTTCGGCATGAAGATCAATTCGCCCATCTCGACTCGCTGTCCGACTGGAAGCTCGAGAATAGCGAGCAGGACATTCGCGGACGGCCGCTCGTCACGCCCACCAATGTGAAGATCGGCGTGATCGACGACCTGCTCGTCGAAAAGGGTGCCGAGCGGGTTAGCGCTATCAAGCTCGAAGACGATCGCATCTGCGCCGTCGAACGGCTCGAGATCGAAGCCGACCGCGTGATCTATCACCCCAAGGGCGCCGGCGTGGTCGCCGGAACCGTCGCGGGCCATCATGGCGATGCGCGCCACAAGGAAAAGCGTATCCCCGTGGTCGAGGAGAAGGTCGCGATCGGCAAGCGCATGGTCGATGGCGGCGCGATCCGCGTCACCTCGAACGTCGTAAGCGAGAAGGTCGCCAAAGATCTCAATCTTCGCGACGAGACCGTCCGGGTCGAGACGCGCGAGGTCAACCGCAAGGTTACCCCCGGCCAGGCCGACGCGATGATGAAGGACGGCACTGTCGAAATGCGCGAGCATGACGAGGAAGCCGTCGTGCAGAAGCAGGCCTTCGTCACCGACGAGGTCGTGGTTTCCAAGGATGCGGACATCCGCAAGGAACGCGTCGAGGAGAGCGCCCGCCGGACCGACATCGATGTCGAGAAGGACCGTGAGACGAACAAGCGCCGCTGACCCTTAGCAGTTGCGTAGCCTGGGAGCCGTCAACTGCCGTTGGCGGCTCCCATTTTATTGAATTTCATCGATCAGGAATCCGTGATGACCGATCATGCAAATGAAGAAACGGACGCAAAGGCGTCTGCCGATATGATCCGCATTCCCGTCGTCGAAGAACGTGTCAGCATCGGCAAGCGCGCCGTCGAAACCGGCCGTGTGCAGGTTCACAGCCGCGTCGTCGAGGACCGCACCGCGCTGAGCGAAACGATGACGAGCGAGAGCGTGTCTGTCGAACGCGTGCCGATCGGCCGCGACATCGACGAAGTGCCGCCGGTTCGCGAGGAGGACGGCGTGGTGATCGTGCCGGTGGTCGAGGAACGACTGATCGTCACGCGTCAGCTCGTTCTGCGCGAAGAGATCAGGCTGGTAAAACAGGTGAGCGAGGAAAGGGTCGAGATACCCGTCTCGCTGAAACGCACGGAAATAGAGATCGAGCGCGACTAGCGTCCCAGCCACACATCGATGAGCATTTCGCGGTTGGTCGCGGAGCTAGTTAAACGATGGCTGCATTTGGAAAGCTCAACTCGATGGCTGAACGGCCGAAATTGGGGAGCGCTGCTACGGCTTCACTCACACGAAGCGGAAATGGCGGGTTCCGGCGAAAGTAGTCGTTCATGCGCAGGTCGGGGAGCGACAGTGATGGTCTCCAATTGCTATCGCTGAGGTGTAGATTGATTGGCAGCTATCTGCCTTTCGCCGTCTGCAACCGGATAGTCTACAAACGGCCCAATTCATGCCGGTCTGAGATGCGCCGCACAATCAGTCATTTCGCCCATCGCCGCGCAGCCCTTGAACCGGTCATCGGTTCACATGCCCCATCAGCTATCATGAATGATTGAGATTAAGCGCGGTTTCGGGCATTTCTCAGCCGCGGTAGCATTGCTCGCGCATCCCGCTTCGCCGTGTCGCCGACTTTATCAAAGCCCGACGGAAAAGATCGCGGCGAGCGCGACGGCGCCGAGCGTGACGAGCGAGAGCACCACTGCGGCAGTGACCGGACCACCCGCCTTGGCGACGGTGCGCACATCGACGCCGAGGCCGAGCGCGGCCATCGAGATCACCGTCAGCAGCGTGGCGGCCGTCGCGATCGGGGCCAGCAAGGCTTCCGGGATCAGCCCGAAGGAGCGCGCGGCGGCCAGCGCGATGAAGCCGACGATGAACCACGGCACCAGCCTGTGCAGCGGCGGACGGGTAGGCTTGGCGCGGACGCCATCGCCATCGCGCGCGCCCTCGTCCTCTTCGCGCAGGCGCGGCGCCAGCATAGCGAGGACCACGCAGACCGGGCCGAGCATCAGCACCCGCACCAGCTTCACCAGCGTGCCGATCTTGATCGCGGTCGCCCCGAACGGCGCAGCGGCGGCAATTACCTGCGGCACCGCATAGACGGTGAGGCCCGACAGCGCGCCATATTGCAGATCGGTCAGTCCAATGGCGAAGCCCAGCAGCGGCAGGCCGAGCACCACCACCACGCCGAGAACGGCGGTAAACGCGATGGCGGCGGCGACATCGTCGCTATCGGCATCGATCACTGGTGCGACGGCGGCGATCGCGCTGTTGCCGCAGATCGAGTTGCCGCAGGCGACCAGCATCGCCATTCGCTTGGGCAGGCCTAGCGCGCGGCCGATGAGGAAGCTCGCCGGGATCACCAGCGTCACCACCACCACGACCGCGCCCAGCATGGCAGGGCCGACCGCCAAGATGGTGGCAGCGCTGACAGATGCGCCCAGCAGCACCACCGCTACCTCCAGCAGCGGATGCGCGCTGAAGTCTATCCCCGGCAGCCAGCGGGCATGCGGCGTCCACGCGGTGCGGATCGCAGTGCCGATCAAGATCGCCAGCACCAGTGCCTCGATCCACGCCTTGCCAAACAGATCAGCTTCGAGGCTTGAGCCGCCATAGGCAAGCGCGGTCACCATGCAACACAGGAGGAAGCCCGGTAGAACGCGGCGCGGGTGGTGCAGGGCCCCCGACTCAGCGTGGGCGAAGCTGCTGCGGGGTTTGGTGTGCACGGCGGCGGTGGCAGTCGGCACGGGCTGGTTCTTTCGGGGGCTGGTCATTTGAGGAAGATGCGGTCACTAACTGTTCGATTCCAACGCAATGTTCTTATCATTCCGTTCGCTTACGCTTATGGATCAGCGAATGACCCTCGATCAGCTTCGCATCTTCGTCGCCGTAACCGAGCGCGAACACGTCACTCGCGCGGCGAAGGCGCTGAACCTCACGCAATCCGCGGTCAGCGCTACCGTCTCGACATTGGAGGAGCGACACGGCGTGCGTCTGTTCCACCGCGTCGGGCGTGGGATCGAACTGACGGAAACGGGCCGCGCTTTCCTTGTCGAAGCGCGCGACGTGCTCGCTCGTGCGGACGAGGCGCAGCACATGCTGGACGATGCGGCTGGGCTTGAGCGCGGCCGTCTGTCGCTCGTCGCCAGCCAGACGATCGCGGGTTACTGGCTGCCGCCCATCCTCGCGCGGTTCAAAATGCGCTATCCTGGCATCACGATCGAGTTGGCAATCGGCAACAGCGTGCAGGCTGCTGATCGGGTCCGTGATGGCGATGCAGAATTGGGGTTCATCGAAAGTCCGCTCGACGATCCGGCTCTCGCGCGTTGGCAGGTCGGAGAAGATCGGCTCGCGCTGATCGGCATAGATCCTCCGGACGATCCCGATGCCGATACCTTGCGCGCGCTACCCTGGCTGATGCGCGAGGAAGGATCCGGCACACGCGCCGCGCTGGTTGCGGCCTTGCAGGATAAAGGAGTGAGGCTCGATGAATTGAATGTGGTCCTGACGCTGCCATCCAATGAGGCATTGCTGTCCGCTGCCGCAACCGGCGCTGGCGTAACCGCGCTGTCCACCTTAGTCGCTGGGCCGCTGATCGCCGCCGACACAATCCACGCCGCTGCCTTCGAGATCGCATTGCGCCCCTTCTTCGGGCTGCGGCACAATGAGCGTTATCGCTCCAGGGCCGCCGATGCGTTGCTGGATTTGATGAACTGATAGACTCGACGTGATCGGCAATGACACAGCCTAAGCCTGCCGTCCCCGATAGGCATGCGAATGTCTGCTTCTCTCAATATCCAACAAAAAAGAGACGGTCTGCTCCCGGCTCAACAAAGGACTTTGCAATGGGGCCAGCCCCTGCATTGGCCCTCGACTTGCTAACCGCTCAATTGCAGTATTATTTCGATTCCTAGATGCTCGTTGCATCCAGTATCACGCGGACAGTCTCCTCTGGCCGATCCCACATCGGGAAGTGCCCGCTACGCTCGAACCAGTGCAGCGTCGCTTCAGGGAAAGCTTTCATCGCGCGATCCGCCTGCTGCGGCAGACACAGCCGATCCTTGCGTCCCCAGCCTATGACAACAGGCGCAGCCGTTTTCGCAGGACCCTCCTGCATTGCGCCGTTGGCGAGGTCCTTCACGAGCGAATTGACGGTGCGCGTGTCAGCCAACGACTTCAATTCGCGCGCGACGAATGCCCCGTCGAGCGCCCACGGCCTTGCAGAGAGCTGAGCCAAAAGCGCGGTCCGGCCGGCGACATTTCCGGTGATGGCAGAAAGCGCCGGTCGTAGCGCGCGAACCAGAGCAACCGATGGCATCAAGGTGGCTTTGAAGAAGGTGCGCTCCCACCCTTGCCAGAAGCCGCCCGGATCCAGTGCGACAACCGCGCCCGCTTGGCCGCGCCGCGCCATCTCGAGCACAAGGCGAGCACCCAGCGAACTGCCAACCATATCGATACCTTTGAGGTTCTCCGCGCCGAGCCAGTCGTGCAAACTGCGCGCCAGCCCGTCAAACGTGCCGCTGTCGGCCTCTTCGGGTGTCTGCCCGTGGCCGGGCAGGTCTATGGCAATTACCTCCCTGACTTGAGAAAGCGCAGGCGAGATCGTGTCCCACGAGCCGCAGGTCGCCCCCAGTCCGTGGACAAGGAGGAGGGGTTTTCCGCGCCCCGTGCGCGTATGGTGCATGGTCATGTAACGGCAACGCCTCGCACCGACTTATGGGCCCGTGGATGTCTATATTGCCGAATGTGAGGCCAACAGCGGACGGTCCGCATACGGCCCAGAAGCAGAAGGGCAGCAAGGCGCCCTAATCCCGGTCATTCGAGATGCTCGCGCTCTGACCGGTAAGCTGCCGTTTGTGCAATATTTAGCGGATGACAGTTAGGCGCCCCAATCTTGGTAGGTATTGAATTGTTGAGCCGGCTTGGAAGCAGGCGTCTTTCCAGACCGGAACGCCGCTTGGCTGAACCCATATCGCAATGTCGGGCGTTTATGATCCGACTGTCCCGATAATTGGAAAGGCATCGGCTCTTCCTCGATCAGCCGGAGCCTTCCTATGTTCGAACGAACTGCTTTCCCCAATACCGTTCTGCGAGATGCAACACTCGGGCCGATCACGCACGACTGCTCGATCCTCGTCGATAGTCCGATCGGATGGCGCGGGTTCCCGAACATGACCGCCTTCTGCCATAGTTCGCTTGAGGCGCTCATCGGCCAAGAAAGACCGTGAGCGGCGGGTATCAGTCGGCCCGCGTAGCCTGTTCGCTGCCGCCAGAGGTCCAGCGCAACTTCGTCAGAACTCCTGCGCCACGCCGCGTTTCAATGGAATACGCGGCATGGTTGGCCGCATTGCTCGCAAATTCGCCATTCGATGGCCGGGCGACGCTCCAGCAATTCAGCCTCAACGCGGTGGGAGAATTCACCTTCGCGGTCGCGGTCCCGGTCCGCAACGAAGGGGAAATCCTTCCGCAGATGTTGGCGGCGCTGCTGAGCGCCATGACAGGCATTAGCGAGCGGGGCCTGGCGGTGTTCGCGGTGAACGATACGCAGGACGCGTCGGCGAAACTCATCAGGGACTGGCTCGGGCTCAACGAACTATCGGGCGTGGTAATCGAAGTTGGTTTCGCCCCGGCGATACGCAGCGCTCCATACACACGGCGGCTCGCGCTCGATGTCGCCAGCCGCTTCGCACCGGCAGGCGCGCTGCTGACCACTGACGCGGATAGCGAGGTGGGACCGGGATGGGTCCGCCAGGGCTTGGACGGTCTTGCCGACGGGTTCGATCTGATCTGTGAAGACGTCCGCCTGGACGATGTCGGCCTCGCCGCTCTGCCGGACCAGGTGCGCCTTGCCGGAGATGCCGAGCGCGCCTACTACGCGGCCTGCGACGTCCTCTGGCGCAGATGGAGTGGCGAGACAGGTGCTTTCGCACATCGTGCTTCGGGGGCGAGCCTGGCGATCGCAGCCGCCACATACCGCAAACTCGGAAGATTGCCCGTCCCCCATCACGGCGAGGATGCGGCGCTGTGTGCGATGGTCCTGGCCGACGGAGGGCGTGTGATCACCATCGCCGATGGCGGCACACGCACGTCTGCCCGTCTGGAAGGTCGCGCCGCCGGTGGCTGCGGTGCGGCGTTGAGCAGACGCGCCAGCGAGATCGATCCGGTTTGCGACGCAGCGCTTGTCCCGCTCGCTGAGTTGAGAAGGCTCGCTTCCTTCCGGGTGCGTCATGGGTATCGGGCCAAAAGAGACCGGCCTGAAAGAGCGCTTCGCTACAGCGAGATCCTTGTCCAGCTGGCTCACGCCCGGGCCCTGCTGGCAGAGGAGGCAATCGTTTGACCTTGCTGTCCATAGCCACGGTCGAGAAGGCTGTCGCCGCGCGAGCCTGTGCGGTCGATTGCGACGATGGCGATCTCGCCGCGGATATCGGCGAGTTGCGCGACCATAATTGGCTTGTGTTCTGTCTCCCCCGGGAAGAGGGCGGGCAAGGCTGGGGGACGCAGGACGAGGGAACCTTGCCCGCCTTCGATGCGCTGCGCGCCCTTGGCAGGGCCAACCTCTCGGTCGCTCGGCTGTTCGAAGGACATATGAATGCCGTCAAGCTGGTCGTTCTCTATGCGCGCGGGCCATCGCGGGATGAGGCGTTCTCTGCGATCCGAAGTGGTGCGCTTTTCGGAGTGTGGGGTGCGGACGATCCGAATTGCCCGCTGACGCTCGATCCTGCCGGCGACACCCTGCGCGGAGCCAAGCGCTTCGCCTCCGGCCTCGGGCTGATCGACCGGGCAATCGTCACCGTCGCGCACGAAGCCGGTCCGCAACTTCTTCTCGTGCCGAGCGACGATGCGGAACGGGCCGATGCATCGGGTTGGCGCATGGGCGGCATGCGGGCGACACGCTCAGGGCGTTACGACTTCGACGGGGTCGATATCTCGCGCAGCCAGAAACTCGGTGATCCGGGCGACTATCTGCGCGAGCCGTATTTCGAAGGGGGAATCTGGCGCTATTGCGCCGCCCATCTGGGTGGAGCCGAGGCGCTTTATCGCGCCATGCAACGCGAACTTCTGGATCGTGACCGCGCCGACGATCCTCACCAGCAATGCAGGATGGTGGAAGCGGCAATAGCCGTCGAAACCGCGCGGCTCTGGTTGCTGCGCGCAGCCCGCGCGGTGGAAGCCAAAGACGCCCCGGCCAATGTGGCGGCGCTGTCGCTACTCGCGCGTGAAGTGACGGAGCGAAGCTGCCGCACCGTCATCGAAACGGTCGAGCAGGCGCTAGGCATGGGCTCGCATATCGCCGGTTCGCTGGTCGAACGCATTCGCCGCGATCTGGCGCTGTTCCTGTGCCAGGCGGCGCCCGACGCCAAGCGCGCACGCGCGGCTAAGACACTGTTCCATCTCGAGCACGAACTGGAGTTCCTATGAGCCTGCCTTCTTCTGCGAAAGGCGCGCTCCTCTCGGCGGCTGCCGACTCGCGCCCCGTCGAAATCGACGAACTTGGTCCTCCCGGCGGCCTGCTGATCGTCGCGCCCCATGCCGACGACGAGACCTTTGGTTGCGGGGAAGCGCTCGCTTCTGCTGCTCAGGCCGGGCGAGAGATCGGGATCGTGCTGCTCACCGACGGCGAGGGATCGCATCTGCGTTCGGTTGAATACGGCCGCGACCGGCTCGTCGCGCTCCGCATGAGGGAAATGCGGGCGGCGCTGGAGGTTCTCGCCCCCGGACAGAATATCCCGGTGATGCGCGCCGGGCTGGAGGACGGCAGCAGCGATCTCGAGCGGCTCGGACTGTACCGGCTGCAGCGCATCTTCGCATTCGCTTCGGCGCTCGATACCCGGTCGGTCTGGACGACCTGGAATGGAGATCCGCACTGCGACCACAAGACCGCCGCCACGCTCGGTCGCATGGTCGCGGACGAGATCGGAGCAAAATTCTGGCGGTTTCCCATCTGGGGCCGGTTCGGAGAACGCGGCGTGCCTGACGATCTGCGTATCTTCGCCAATCGGCAATATCGGGCCCGCAAGCTCGAGGCGATCAATGCCTACCGCTCGCAAACGACATCGCTGATCGCCGACGATCCGGATGGCGTCGTGATTCCGCAAAGGCTGCTCGATCACTTCGCCGAGAGCCCGGAGATTTTCATCGGTGGATGAGGGTGACCCAGCCCGCGCGGAGACCTTCGACGCGCTGTTCGCGGACGATTCCGATCCGTGGGACTTCGAGAACAGTGCCTACGAACGTGACAAACGCGCAGCCACCACCGCCGCGCTTGAAGGTGCGCGTTTCACAAACGCTCTTGAGATCGGATGTGCCACCGGGTTCCTGTCTCGTGACCTCGCCGCCCACTGCGATGCGCTTCTCGCGCTCGACGTGTCGGAACAGGCGCTTGCTATCGCCAGGTCGAAGTCCGTCACGAACGACACGGTTCTGTATCGCCGCGCTGAGGCGCCACGCGACTGGCCGGAGGGATCGTTCGACCTGATTGTCTTGTCCGAAGTCCTCTATTTCCTGTCTACGGAGGAGATCGCCACCGTCTCTCGGCGGGCTCACGAAACGCTGGCGGCAGACGGACTTTGCCTGCTGGTCAACTGGACCGGCGCGAACGATCTGGCAGTTGGCGGCGAGGAAGCTGCGCGGCTGTTCGCCCACTCCGCTCGATGGCGTGGCGAGAAACCCCGGGTCGAACCCTCCTACAGGATTGATAGGCTGCTAAAGTAGCCGACCTTGCGGGCACCCTGTCCAACATACGCCAATGCCCTGATCGCAGTTCATGCGATCCAGGTGTTTGCTTTGATGCGGGAAATGAAACCTGATCGGAGGGCGCGGCGGCATCAGCCACCGCGCCCAACGAAATCAGTTCAATTGTCCTGCTTGGCGGCAAGGTTGACCGAGCGTTCGGCCAGTTCGCTGGCGAAATCGTCGGCACCGTAAATGTCGTCGACAATCTCATCGAGCTTTGCGGTATCGTCGTCGCGGCCGAGCGCATCGGAAAACGCCTTGGCAGTGCCGAAGCCGGCAATGCCGTAGTGGCTCATGCGCTGATACTGCGCGATAGCGGCCACGGCGCGGACCTCATCGCTCACATCCTCGTCGATCACGTGGGCGCGGGCTTCGGCGACGAGGCCTTCCATTCCCTTGCAATGTTCCTTGGATTTATCCGCTCCGCCATTGTCGGCGAGCATTGCGCGCAGGGTCTGGGTGTGTTCCTCGATGCCGCCTACTGCATCGTCGAGCATCCCGGACAGGGCCTCGTCCTCGATCTTTTTCGCCATCTGCTTGACGATCTTCTTCATCTGATCATTCGCCGACACCAGGTCTTTGAGTTCCTCAACGTAGAGGTCTGAGAGATTCTTTGGAGCGCTCATGGGTTATCCTTCAAAGGGAGGGGCCGCGCACCGGAGCGGCTGCGTGGACGACTAGGAGTCGAAATAGAAGGAATTGGCGTTTCTCGATCGAACGCCCGAAACCGTCGAAAGCGGCTGGTAGCTGACTTTCCAATGTCAGGCGGGCTCACTCGTTCCTGCGGTGTGAGCGATCAAGGAAAGCAATGCCGGATTTCCGCGAATTTCTCCGGAATATATATATTTATCGGCCCGCGACCCTTGTGGCGGTGCATCAGCGCTACCATCTCTTGACCATCCACTGGGATGACAGAGAGATGGCTGTGACCCGTCCGAACACCGAAACCGAAAAGATCACCGTCAACCTGGGCTTCGTCGATCTCGGCTCGATAGACTTGCTGGTGCGCGAAAGCGTCTTTGCAAATCGCACCGACTTCATCCGCACCGCCATCCGAAACGAGCTTGCCCGGCACGACGAGATTGCCCTGCAGGTGAAGGGGCGAGACACCCCCGTGCTGGGAATCTGCCACGTAGTTCGTGCCGATCTGGAAACGGCGCGCGATGCGGGTGAGATGCTCGATTTTCGCGTGCTCGGTCTGCTCAGCATCGCCAGCGACGTGGATGCGGACCTTGCGCAGGCGACCATTCGATCCCTGTCGATCCTGGGCGCCTTCCACGCGCCTCCAGACGTGAAATCCGCTCTTGCCGACCGCCTTGCGTAATTTTCGCGCGACAACCGAAGGTATTTGAAATGTCCAATCCCCTGAACGCTAGCATGTCGGAGGTTCTCGCTCTGACGCGAGCGGGCAGGCTCCGGCAGGCGACCGATCTTATCCAGCGCAATCTGAGCTTCAGGAATGCCCCGGTTACCGCTAGCGAGACCTCGGTCGACGAGATCGGCGATACCATCGCCTTGCCCGCTCCCGCTGCCAGGTCAGCAACCGAAGCCGGCAGTCGAAGACCCGCGTCGGCCACCCCCGACCCTGCAAGCTTCGATCGGCGCACATTGCGCAATGCTGCCGGCTCTCTCGACTATCTGCTCTACAGGCCGAGCGGCCTGAACGATCCTGCTCCGCTCGTGGTCATGCTGCATGGCTGCACGCAATCTGCGGAGGATTTCTCGCGCGGAACGCGGATGAACGCGCTTGCGGACGAACTGGGATTCATTGTCGCTTATCCCGAGCAACCGAGGTCGGCGAATGTCCAAAAGTGCTGGAACTGGTTCCGGCCTGGCGATCAGGGGAAGGCCTCGGGCGAACCGGCGGTCATCGCTGCGATCACCCGCGAGATCATCACAGCCGAAGGCGTCGACCCCGATCGCGTCTATGTTGCCGGGCTCTCCGCGGGCGGAGCTGCGGCCGCGATCATGGCGAGCGCTTTCCCCGACCTCTATGCCGCGGCCGGTATCCACTCCGGGCTCGCCTGCGGGGCGGCGAAGGACTTGCCGAGTGCGCTCGCGGCAATGCGTGGGAGCGGCGCGGTGCGCCAGCAGTCCTCTTCCCAGAAATATGTTCCGATCATCACCTTCCACGGCGATCGCGACAGCACGGTCCACCCGGTCAACAGCGAACGCATTCACGCGGCCTGGGATGCAGCTTCCGCGATGTCCGGTCTGGAGCGTAGTGTTACCAAAGGATCTGCGCCGTCTGGCGGCTCATATCGCAAGACCGCAATGCTCGCCGCCGACGGGCGCAGCATGTCGGAAAGCTGGTTGCTTGAAGGTGCCGGGCACGCATGGTCCGGCGGATCGGCTGCCGGGTCCTACACTGCACAAGACGGCCCCGATGCATCGCGGGAAATGCTTCGGTTCTTTTTCCAGCATCGGCTGGGGTGACAAGCCTAAGTTCCATTCGCGCCCTTCCCAGCTGCAATCGGTAAGTGCGGAGGGCGGCTCTTGGTGCTTGGCTTTCATAAAGGCCTGCGCTTGTGCGTAAGAATTGATTGCATAGAGTTGTAAAGACGAGACTCCATCGTCATATATGTGATAACTAATAGTCTTAATAGACGGTCTATTGCACTGCGTTATAGGCGGCCATTTCGTTCATCTTATTCTAATAGTCGTTCCGCAGCCTATTATGGCGCGCGGACCTCATTTGAGGAACGAAAATGCGCCGTCTTAACAGGTCATTGCGTCAGCAGGTGTGCCAGTGAACACCCGACGCGCCGACGGCCCTAGCTATTTTGCTGGCATGTTTCCCGTCCTCTTCATCGGAGCGATATTCTGGTGGTTTTCCTACTGATTACCGCAGCCTGCTCCGCCGAGGGTATCTCGCAAGACGCGCAAAGGAAATGATCATGAAGAACCTCCCTCTCCTGACGATCGCTGCATCGTCACTTCTCGCACTTGGTGCGTGCGCTGATAATGCCAAAGCACCGCTGACGACAGGCGAACGAATTTCCGAACGAGGAAGTCAGATCGGACAATATGGCGACGCGTGGTCTGCCGGTCAGGACGACGTGGCGCAGGGCGAGCGCGCAATCCAGAAAAGCAATGAGAGCATCGAGCGAGCGCGGTCGCAGATCGCCGATGCCAACGGAGCGCTGACCAAGGCTGAAAGCAGGCTGCGCGAAGCACAGGAGAATAAGCAAAATGCCGAACGGCAGGTAGCCGATGGCAAAGACCAGATGGATCGCGCCGAGGGGAGTTACGAGGCGGTTAGAGACGGTCCCTCAGCGGGCAATTCACCGCCCGACGAAATACGAGGCGATTAAACTATCTTCAGGCTTGTATGATGCCGTGGCCTTGAATTTCGTATAAAAATCCCCATCTTATTTCCAGCTACCAGTCGCAATCGACGGTCACCGTTTCCACCACTTGGAAACTCTTTCCTTCAGTTTCGCCTCTTAGTCGCAGCCGGGTCAATTCTGGCGCGCTGCACACTCGACCGAAGGAATGACAGATGACACATTACGGCAAGATCAAGAGCTATGACAGCAGCTCGGGCACCGGCTCCATCACCCCCGAAAAGGGTGGCGAAGCGCTTCGCTTCAAGAAGGCAGACCTCCAGCAGGAAGGCCACATGCCGAAGGTCGACGAGCGTTTCAGCTACGAAACCAGCGAAGTCGACGGCGGCAAGAAGAGCGCCGTGAATTTGCAGCACCAGCAGGGTGACGGACAGAGCCAGAAGGGACAGGCCCGCGCCCAGCAGGGCTGACGCCGATAGCAGGGCCGGGGATCCACCTCCCCGGCTCTCGCTACGTCCCCTCTGCCAAGGATCTTTCCGATGCCGATGAACAAGTTTCTCTTCGATCACCAACTCGCGGCCATGAAGGCAGATCGCTCGGGTTCGCCCGAAGAGCGCAAGGAAGCTGCAGAGTCGATGGGACATCGTGCGAAACGGATGGCCGATTGGCGCAGGACGAATAACCTGTCCAATCTTGGTTGGCCGGCTGACGAACGCCCCATTTCCGAAAAGGACGATTTAGGTGAAAAACCGTGACTGATGCAGCAACCCCCAAGCAGCCCGGAACCGGCGACTGGGAAAATGAAGGCGGCGCGCTCGAGCCGAAGCCCGCTCCCTCGCTACCGGAAGGGATCATTGCCGTAACGTCGGTCCACTATCGCGTCGGACCATATTCATACGCCAGGCTCGAAGACGCCTTGGCCGAGCATCGCCGCCAGTCTGGCGAATGACGCTCCGTTCACTCCTGCGAGCGTGACTGCGAAGCGACGGCGCCAGCAATGAAAGAACCTACCCAGAAACCGTTGTTCGGGCCGGGATCGCCGAAGCTCGATCCGCCGGAGAGGCCGAACATAAAGCCCCGGCGCTCTGTCGCCAAGGCCATATCCTGGCGGGCCGTCGGCACGATCGACACGCTCATCCTGTCCTATCTTCTCATCACGTATCTGGGGCCGATGTTCGGGGCGCCGGTCGCTCAGGCCGATGCCCTCGAGACGGCGAGCTATATCGCGATCACAGAGGTTGCGACGAAGCTTGTCCTCTATTTCCTGCACGAGCGTGCATGGTCGCTCACCGGGTGGGGCACCGTGTTCCGCAAGGATCGGCACCGCGAAACCATGCGTCGAACGACCATCAAGACAGGGCTATGGCGCGTAATCGCATCGCTCGACACCTTCGCTCTGGCATGGTTCTTCACCGGGAGTATGGCGACCGCCGCTTCCATTGGGGGCCTGGAAATTTTCACCAAGCTGGTGCTGTATTTCTTCCACGAGCGGGTCTGGGCGCGCATGCCATTCGGACTTGCAGATCAGCGCGCTGAAAGCACTGCATAGCGGTGAGCTGCCGATCGGGTTGCTAAATTCAGTCTTTCCAATGATTCATTCCCGAAATGATAGCTCATAGTGCGCCGGTGCGTGCTACTGGAGAGCTATCGCGCACTGGCGACAACGGCCAGCGACGAGTCGGCCTGAGCCGAAAGACCCGGAATTACACGCAACCTGCGCTGTGCCGGTCAATCAAGGAAGGGGTATTCATGACCCCGCCACCAACCCAAGCTTCCGACCCGGTAACCCGTCTTGCCGATGCAATGGTCGTGAACTCGAACACGCCCTTGATCATGCTCGACGAAGATCTCACCGTGATCGCGGCGAGCCTCTCCTTCTGCCGCGCCTTCGGTCTCGACTGCGCGGTGCTGACGGGCAGTTCCATCCTCGAAATGGGCGATGGCGAGTGGGACGTCGCGCGCCTGAAATCGCTCTTACGAGCGACCGGTTCGGGCGGCGCGAATATCGATGACTACGAGATGGTGGTGCCCGCTGCAAAGGATCGCTCGGAACGTTCGCTCAAGCTCTCGGCTCACAGGCTCGAATATCCGGGGTCGCAAAGCATCCGTCTTCTTCTGACGGTGATCGACACGACCGAAGCCAAGACAGCCAAGAGGGAGATGGAGGACTTGATAGCCAATAACGTGATGCTGATGCAGGAACTCCAGCATCGCGTGGCTAACAGCCTTCAGATCATCGCTTCGGTGCTCATGCAATCCGCCCGCCGGGTCAGCAATGACGAGACTCGCAGCCACCTCCAGATGGCACAGAACCGTGTTCTCTCGATCGCCACGATCCAGAAGCAGCTATCGCAATCGGGATCGGACGAAGTCGAGCTGGGGCCCTATTTGGAACAGCTTTGCGAAAGCATCGGAATTTCGATGATCGCGGATCCCGAGATACTGACGATCGAAGTCGATGCTGTGGAAGGCAGTGTAAGCTCATCCAAGTCCGTGAGCTTTGGCTTGATCGTCACCGAACTGGTGATCAACGCCCTCAAGCACGCCTACCCTGTCGATCAAGGCGGAACTATACGGGTTTCCTACGTCACCGAGGGCAGCGTGTGGACGCTGGAAGTCGAGGATGATGGTGTTGGCATGCCGCTCGATGACAGACCTGCGGCCGTCGCGGGTTTAGGGACCAGCATCGTCGAAGCACTGGCAAGGCAGTTGCAGGCCAATGTTTCCATAACGGACGCCGACCCTGGAACGCGTATAACAATCCAGCATGAAGACGCGGAAAACCCGGAAACCGAGCCCATGCCCACGGTAGCAGCCCTTTAGCCACCGGATGGGGGATGCAGAGGCGCGCCAGAGCGCTCTCAACTGAGATAAATCGGGGCGAACGACCGACAGCCGTCGAATGATGTGACAGCCGGAGCAGGTTGGTCAAAAGCCGTATGGCACCTTTCCGGGTTCGGTCGACCAATACCGGACTGTCCGCTCCCGGCCCAGCTCCCGCCGAACATCAGGCTTCGAACGAACGACCGATTTCGAGATGCACCGAAGGCGCCATTCGCTTCGCCTTCTGCGGAGGTCGGCCTGAATTAGGTTCAGCAAATGCTAAACCAATAAGTGCGCCGCTTTGCAGCAGAATGCCATCGATCGAGCGAGCTTCAATTGCTAACGAGCTAACCAGTATCCGCTCACCAGATCGCTCCACGCTGCTTTCTCTTTCGCGGTCACGCCGAGCGCTACCAGCATGAGAGAGAATGGTGTTGGTTGGGCCCCACCCCGTGAGTCCAGAAAGCGCACCCTGCCCCGTAGGAGGCATATGTCCGCATCTTGGGTCAGGGTATCGTGAAACCAAGCCGAGTCCGTCCGGGCAGGAACGAGACACACCACCGCTTCGACGTTCCCCAATCGCCACTGCTCATGCGCGCGCTGCAACCATTTCAGCTGGGCGGAGAAAGGCGGATTGACGAACGCCAGTCGGCCGGACCAGTCGTCGATTAGTCCGTCGCCGCCCTCATTCAGCAAGATGCGCCGCTTCGCGACGACCGGGCTGAGCCGGTGTGCACAAGGGTCGATATCTACGGAGCCGAATGCCGCGTAGATGTTGTTCATGAACTCGGGTGGCGTGAACCTGCTATCGCGGTCCTCCTTGTCGCCTTGGCCCCAGTAGGCGCGTTCGGGAGCCCGGCGCTTCGCCTGCGGAGCCAGTGCCTCCATCAAGCGCATTAGGCTGGCAATCGAACCGCCACCCTTCTCGATATTCGAGATCGTCTTGTGGGTCAGACCGGTCCTGACCGCCAGTGCATCGAGTGCCATTCCGCGCTTGAGACGGCGAGCGCGGAACTGCTCCGCCAACGTTCTCCCGGGTCCGATACCGGTCAGCCGGAACTCCAGCGCGGTCATGACCGCGTCCAGCGTCGCTACCGAACCGATGCCGCGCTCGAGCCGATAGATTGCCTGCTCGCTCGCTCCCGAACGGTCGGCAAGCGTCTTCTGGGTCCAGCCCTTGTCGCGCCGGGCGTTCCGCAGATCGTCGAGTAATATCGGATGTCTCCCACCATCATATTCTATCCGAGAGATGCTTCATGGCGAGCAATTGGACAAGACCGACCGTTCCGCAAGGCTCCATCTCGCCGCCGTAGTCTCGCAACCGCAACCGAACCGGGCTATCGCTTCCGGCCATGAAGGTATTTCTTATAGCGAGCGCCGCGCTTGCCGTTTGCATTCCGAGCGCCGCGCAGGCGTGGGGTCAGACCGGGCACCGGGTGATTGGCGAGCTCGCCGACCAACGGATCAACGGCAGGACACGCGCCGAGATCGAAATCATCCTCGGCAGCGAGGACCTCGCCGAAGTGTCGACCTGGGCAGACGAGGAGCGATCGAACCCGGACGCGTTCTGGCAGGAAGAGGCTGGCCCATGGCACTATGTGACCGTACCCGCTGGGCGGGCCTATACCGAGGTCGGCGCGCCGCCCGAAGGGGATGCGTTCACCGCGCTGCAGCGATTCACGGACACTCTGCGCAATCCGACGGCGAGCCGTAAAGACAAGGCGCTGGCGCTGCACTTCATCGTTCATATCGTCGGCGATCTTCATCAGCCGCTCCATAACGGAAACGGCGCGGACCGAGGCGCCAACGACGTGCGCGTCACTTGGTTCGGCGATGCGACGAACCTGCATTCGGTCTGGGACAGCCGTCTTATCGACAGCCGCAACCTCTCCTATAGCGAATACTCCAACTGGCTCGGTCGCCGCATCACGCCCGAACAGACTATAGAATGGTGGACTTTCGATCCGCTGGTCTGGATTGGCGAGAGCACCGCGATCAGCGATACGATCTACCCCGAGACCGATGGCTCTGAGCCACCGCGGCTTGGCTACGCCTATCAGTATAAGCATCTCGGCACTGCCGAGCGGCGTTTGCAGCAGGGCGGTGTGCGCCTTGCCGCCTATCTCGACTGGGTATTCGCGGGCGAGTAGCTGGCCTCAGCTTTCGTCTATCGTCACCGTGCGTGAGTCGTCGAACGGCCGCGCAAGTCCGGCCGCCACATCGTAGTCACCGGTCAGCCACCTCTCGTGGCTGTCCGCCTCAAGAATCACCGGTATTGCTCTGGGATGGATCGCGCCAATGGTGTCGTTCACTTCAGTGGTGAGGAACGCCATCCGCGGCCGTTCGCTTGTGTTTCGCGACAGACCTGCGAACGCCGAGACTCCCGTGTCGGTTCGCTCGAACCAGACCTTGCGCTTCGATCCTTTCGGTCCGGTCCACTCGCAGAACTGCGTCCAAGCGACGAGGCAGCGCTGCTGTGGGTTCGTCAGCATCGGTCGCCAAAACGGACTGGAGAGATTGCGGACGTTGGTGACCGATCCGCTTGCGCTCACCGGCGGCGGCACGCCCCATTCGATCTCGTCCAGCGTCAGCATTCCCTTGATCAGTCGCAGGACTGGCGCCTTCTGGCTCGGGTAGATCTCGTCGCGCGGTCCGAGATTGGATCGATCCCCGTCGAACGCGCCGAACGCCTGGCGGAGTTCATCAACGCTGGCCTGCATGCGGTAGAGGTTGCACATGCATGCCGTATGGCTCTGATCGCCGAAGGCGCCAAGGCTTCGGTCACGACGATAGCCGAACGGGCTCGTTCCCCGTGCGACAGTACGGAATACAAGACCCATGAGCTGGCTCACGCTTCTGGCGTCCGTCGCGGTCGTGCCTGCCGGCACGAATTTCGAGTGCACGCCCACCCACGTGTGGGATGGCGACGGTCCAGTCTGGTGTGAAGAGGGACCGCGTCTCCGCCTGAGCGGGATCGCCACGCGAGAGAGCGACGGCACCTGCCGCTCCAATCAGCCCTGCCCCGATGCGTCCGCCGAAGACGCGAAACGTGCCTTGGTCGCTCTCCTCGGTCGTCCGGTCGGTACTAGTCGGCACGGGCACACGCTCATCGAGGGCCCGGCAATGCGCTGCCTCTCAGTCGGCGGCGGCGGTGGCAATCGGACTGCGGCAGGGTGCGTGTCGCCTCTCGGTGGCGACATTGGCTGTGCGATGGTCGCCAGCGGCAAGGCTCTACGCTGGGATCGCTATTGGCTAAATCACAGCTGCGGAACGCGCGGTGGCTAAGCGGCTTAGGTCTCTCGGTGCCTGGAGCCTCTCGGTCGGATTTTACATCCTGCTGATCGGTGGGACGGCCTACGGTTACCTCGCCTCCTGAATCGCTAATGCGCGGTAAATAGCTGGAAGTGCGCGGAACGGTGTCGGGCCTTCCGCAACCGTCAGCCGCACCGGACATCTTGTAAGTCACCGAATGTTCTCATAATGTTCCGGTATGCCCGATGATTCGACGCAGCCGTCCGGCAACCCCGATCAGCTTCGGATCGACATGATCCGCGAAGGCCGCACCGCTTATGATCGCTGCCAGATTCCGGAGCGTGACCGCGATAGCTTTGCCCGCTTGATCGAATTGCGCGATGCGACCCGGAGCCTTCTGACGCTGCTCGAACGCGAGCTACCCGGCGAAGAGAACACCCTGCGCCAGCAACGCGCGTTCGCTTTCGACTGAGCGCAGTCCCCGTGCCCGCCATTCGCCTAACCCAGTTGGACTGGACCGCAGTCCCACGCGAGATTCCGCTATTGCTGGTCAGCACTCCGGCCGGTTTCCCATCGCCCGTGCAGGACGACGTGGAAGAGCCAATCGATCTGGGTGCCTGGCTCATGGAGAAGCCGGCCGCCTCCTATGTCATGCGGGTCGATGGTCATTCGTTAGAAGGCGCTGGTATCGCCGACGGTGACCTGATCGTTGTCAGCCGCGCGGAGCGGCCGGTCCCGGGCCGGATCGTGGTTGCGCTGGTCCATGGCGAACGCACGCTGAAGCGGTTGCGGAAGATGGATGACCGGCTCTGGCTGGTGCCCGAGGCCGAAGGCTATCCGCACACATTGGTGGACGAGTATGTCGAGATCTGGGGTGTGGTCGTCGGCCTCGCCCGCCGCTACCCATGACCGGCGCCATCGCGCTTCAGGACGCGAACAACTTCTACGTCAGCTGCGAGCGCGCATTCGATCCTTCGCTGCGCGGCGTCCCCGCGATCGTGCTGTCGAACAACGACGGCTGCGCCATCGCCCGGTCCGCCGAAGCCAAGGCGCTCGGCATCCGCATGGGCGACCCGATCCATCTGATCCGCAATAAGGTGAAGGCGCACGGCATTGCGGTGCGCTCGTCCAATTACTCGCTTTACGGCGACATGCAACGGCGCATCCTCGCCGCGATCGAGCCGTTCGCGCGCGACGTGGAAATCTACTCGATCGATGAGAACTTCCTCAACCTTGCCGGATTCGCGGATCGCGATCTAGTGGGCCACTGCCAGGCGCTGCGTGAGCGGGTCGAGCAGTGGACGACGATCCCGACCTGTGTCGGTATCGGTTCTACCAAGACTCTGGCGGAGCTGGGCAACGCCGTGGCGAAGAAAAACCCTATTTCGGCGGGGTCGCCGACATGCGCGATCCTGCCATCGCACGCTGGGTCTTGGACCGGTTCCCGGTTGCGGATGTCTGGGGTGTCGGTCGCGCTACTACAGGCAAGCTGGCCGCGCTCGGGATCCATTAAGCCGGCCAGCTTCGCGACATGAAACTTCGGCAGGCTCGCGGGCTCGGCACAGCGGTGCTGGGGCGACTCGTGGCTGAACTTAACGGCGTCCCTGCGCAAGTGGTGGAAGTGCTCGAACCGCAGCGCAAGGGCATGGCGGTGACCCGCTCGTTCGGCACGCCAATCACCACGCTTGAGGTGTTGATGGGCGCGATTGCGCAATACGCCATGCGAGCGGGAGAGAAGCTGCGCCAGCATGGCTTGGTGGCCGGACGGCTGACCGTGTTCTTCCACACCAACCGCCATCGTCCAGACCTCCCGCAATACAGCGCCAGCCGCACGCTTACCCTACATCCGATGAGCGATGACGGGTTCCTGCTGATCGCGGCAGCACGCCGCGGTGCGGAGGCCGCATGGTGTGATGGGTTCGCCTACACGAAAGCCGGGATCGTGCTGGAACACCTTGAGCGCGCTGATCTTCGACCGCGCACGCTGTTCGAATGTGCCGACGGTATCGAGCGCGGCGAACGGCTTATGGGTGCGCTCGATGCCATCAACACACGCTATGGAAAGTTCACGGCTGTGCCCGGCGTTCAAGGATTCAGGCGCAGTTGGACGACGCGGGCCGATATGAAATCGCCGGCCTGGACGACGCGGATCGATGAGGTGCCGCGGGTGGCGGCGTGATAATCTTGAACGCCCGACTGGTCTCCTCGCGCAGCGATACCAACCGAGCGCAGGAAGACAAAACAGCTCGACTCAATCAGAATAGAGGCGAAATCAAAGGGCCCGACCCAGCAGATGCGACGGGTCCGCCCCTTCCAACATCATGCCAAGGTGCCAGGATGGTTTACATAGCCTGACGCCTCATACCGGCCACTACGCCCGCACCGATCGCCCCCTGAAACGGCTCGCCCGTAACAACGGGTGGCAGCTTCCTGACGAGATTAGGGGAGAAGATACCGATGTGTCCTCCCCTGTCCGCTGCACCGAAATCGGCGTTACCCGCAGCATCCACAACGAAATCCGGACCGTGGACCCCCTGAAAGAACCCGTCTATAAACATCTGGTCGAAATTCGCCTGATCATGCCGAGCCAGCAGCACGAAGATCCAGTAACGAGCAAGATCCTCGACGGCCTCGGCACGACGCTCGGCACCAACCCCTGTGTCGGCGAGGAAGTGCCCGGGCACCCTCTGGACCAGCTCGGCCAGGCGCATAGCGGCCACCCCTCGCATAGCGTCTGCCAGCTTCCCGCCATCACCCTTGGGGGCCACCGTCTCCGGTTTGGCAGGGGAGCCAAAGTCGTCCAGCGAACGGATGTCGAGCTCGCTCCAGCCCAGCCTCCTACCATACCAGCTGAGCCTCGAATGCGGGGGAAGCATGAGCGGATGGGACTGACCCAAGATCCGTGAACACCCTGGCACCGTCGCCGCCTTCCACTGACCATCCCCGATCTCCAGGCGACTCAGATCGACCGGTTCGATCGGGCCCTCCCGTCCCTGACGGGCGGAGATATCCGGCTGCAATCGGAAGCCCATGAAGCAGAACGGTGGCGGCTCCGTGGACGGGCGCCACATCGTAAAGGGCCTGTCGAACGTCGAGCGGGATAGACCTGTCGACCTCGCCAACCCCGGAGCGATACGCCGCACCTCCATGTTTTCCGACGGCCAGTTCGTCACGCCCGAAGGATCGAATGCTGGTGCTCCCTCACCCACGGGAGGGAGCACCTCGCCGCCCTCTTCTTTCCGCGATGCGCCATCCTCCAGACCACCACCGCTTCCGGCTACGGTGCCGGCATCAGCGAAGGAATGATCATCGTCCGAGGGCCCCGGCGAACCCTTCCCACCCGGATCATCATCATCTGCAACCAGAGCTTCCGGACCGAATAGGTCGTCCGGAATGTCGGGATCGTAATCCTCCGCGGAAGGCCCATTCAGGACCTCCGCCTGCGCATAGACGTCCCCGGTCGGATCAATCGCTACGTCAACCAGATCATCGACATCGGCATCGACCACGGGCTCCCGTGCCCGGGTAACGTCATCATCTCCTCCGTTATCGACCGCCCCATCCAAGGACACGTTCGCGACTAGCGTTACAGCATCCTCGTCAGCGACAAATCCATCGTGATCGGCAGGCCCGAAATCCCCGGTCACGATGCCGCGGCGAGCGCGGGGGCGAGCAGCGATGGCTTCCATGAAAGTGCCCACCGACGGAAACACGAGCCGCCCTGCGGCATCCATCCCGGCATCAATACTGATCGCCGTCATCAGATGATCGACCCGTATCCTCGCTTCGGACATGTCGTTCTCCTCGGCGCCCAGATCGTCCAAACCCGCCAGGTCGGCACGCGCCTCTTGCAAGGCGAAGCGCAACCTCTCGCGGTATTCATCGAAGGATTCCTCGACCGGTTTATGCGTCTCGGAGGGATCGTTTTCCTTCAGCGCATGGAGGAACTCCTCCTCCGTCCGACGCGCCGCGGCCATGATGTCCTCGCGCGAGACCATGCCATCCGACCACTCCACGATGACGTCCCGGATGCGGTTGAAGAGCGCTGTGTCGACCCGGGCCTGATCCGCCTTCACACCCGCCGCCTCCATCATGGAGAAGAACGGCAGCATGTATTTCGGCAGCAGATATCGCCACTGCTCTACCAGCGTGGAACGCCTGACATATTCTGTCAGAAGCAGTTCCTCCACCGCATCATGTTCCCGTGCCATGCGTTCTGCACCGGCGCGGGCGCGGCGGTTCACGATGATGGCACGCAGGATGCCCTCCTCATCGTCCAGCAGCTTGGCGAATGCTCCCGTCGGATAGAAGTATCGCGAAGGATCCGTGACATCGAGCCCCTTCCCCTCCCGGGTGAAAAGCAGTCTCGGATGACGGTCTTTCAGGTCCTTCATCGCCAGCTCGAGACGCTGGCCCACATGCTTCGCGGTGGACATGCGGGCCCTTTCCGGCAGCAGTTCATCGATGAGCATCATGGTCTGGATCGCATCCTCATCATCCAGCCCATAGGTATTCGCCAGGTCCTCGATCATGCGCTGTCGACGACGCTTCTCACGCCGCTTCTCCGTTGCCGGGACGAGCTCTTCCTCCTTCTCCGAAGACGCATTCAGGGCGTCCTCCGGAAAGGGTTCGAGCGACTCCAGAAGGTTCTCCGGATTGCTGTTCGACATCGAGTCCGAGGTGTCTTCCACACCCTCATCGGTTCCGGGAACTTCGTCAGAATTCTCTTCGATCATCATCAATCCCCGCATCAAACTCGGTCCCGTTCGAGGAGCCCCAGACCAAATCACAACACCCGATGCTCTCGCATAAGCACCCTGAATCGACACCAATTCGCGCAGATTTGGGTCCACCCGTGTTTAAAGATTAAAATCCAACGATTTAAAATTTCCCCCGATGCTCTCGCATATCATCGGCATCCACGGTTTTTCGCCATTCTATGCGTGTCCACAGACCCGATGCTCTCGCATAGGGCCCCGTTTTTATGCGTTTCTCCATATGCTCTCGCATAAAATTCTCCACCCGCCCAAAATCGGTATTTCGGCGTGTTCGTGTCCACTGACCCGATGCTCTCGCATACTTTCTGTCGACTCACGGGAAACCACGCCAAAGCGTGGCCTTCAGGGTGTATGCGAGAGCTTCCGGCTTCCCGATTCCGACCGTTTCAGGCGGAACAAATGCCCAAAATCACAAGGCACCCAGATGCTCTCGCATATGGAAATTGAACCGAGACCGGCGAACCCGGCACCGCGAACCTGATCCAGCTTAACAATCGCGGTGAATTTTCGAGGCGCAATACCTCAATAAGGGCCGCAAAATTGCAGCCCTGATTGAGGCGCAATACCACAAAGTCATATGCAGTGTTGGTTACCAACTACAGCAAACGACTTTGTCCCGCCTTTCCGCCCGTTCCGGGCTGCAAGGTGTAGTTCGCTCCGCTCACACGTCGCACGGGCGCTGCCCCGGGCTCCTCGCCGATCTTCCATCCGGTCGATCGGTTTCAATCCATTCTATGTGCGCAGCTCCGGCGCGCCATCCTGTGCGGACGAACCATCGTCCTGGGGCGGCGTCGGCGACGCCTTGGAAGAGTTGCGGACCCTTCGCTGACAGCTGCGGGCCGGGAGGAATTTTGGTTACTGAAAGGAGGCCTGCCGGGTGAACCGGCTAGGGGAAGGAAAAGAGCGTGAGCGCTCGGCTTCCGCCTCGCCGGTTCGGCAACCGAACCGAAAGGCAAAACCCCATGAACACAGAACATCTCAACCCTGACAGCGAGGCGCTCGCGGGCCGCCTCGCAACCGATGGCAATTATCGCGTCCTCCGCGCGGTCCCGAGGCCCTATTTCGATACGCCAATCGGCGCGCCGCCCGATGCGCGCTGCCTAGCACTGATCGACCTGGAAACCACAGGTCTCGATCCCGCCAGCGATCGCATCATGGAACTGGCGATTATGCTCGTCTGGGTGGACGAGAATGGCGAGGTCGTGAACCACGCCGCGCCGCGCGTCTGGCAGGAAGATCCAGGCGTCATGATCGACCCGCGCATTACCTGGCTCACGGGCCTTGCGAACCACCACCTGATCGGCAAGTCGATCCCCGACGATACGGTCCTGGCCATGCTGGATCGCGCGGACCTGCTCGTGGCGCACAATGCGTCGTTCGAAATTGCCTGGCTGGAGCAGCGGTATCCGCAGCTCGCAGGTGTCGCCTGGGGCTGCTCGATGAAAGATATCGACTGGCTACGCTCCGGGCTCGACGGGCGCGCGCAGCAATGGCTGCTGGCACAGGAGGGCTGGCACAGCACCGCCCATCGCGCAGGTGACGATGTCTGGAGCCTCTTCTTGCTCCTCCAACAGCGCCGCGGAGGCTGGGGCGCCGATCCCGAATGCACGCATTTCAAACGGCTGCTGGAAGGCGCCGACCGGACCAGCACGCTCGTGCGCGCGACCGGCTCGCCGATCGGGAAGAAGGATCTGCTGAAAGCGCGGCAATATCGCTGGAATGCGGGCGCGAGCGTCTGGGAGAAGGAGATCGAGCCCGAGCTGGTCGATCACGAGCGGGCGTGGTTCTATCGCAGCGGCCTTCCGGAGCCCACGCTCGGCACTATGACCGCGCACGAACGGCACCGCTGATCGCAGCTCACCAATTTACCCATCACAAGCTTCACGAAGGCCCGCCCGAACCGGCGGGCCTTCGTGCATCTGCACCAAAGGAAATGAAATGACCGATAACACCCTCAATGTCGCCGCCGACCTCGTCGCGCTGGAGCGCTCACTCGAGCGACAAGCACATGCCGCAATCGCCGCGCACGCGCGAGACGAGACAACTGGTCCGCGCGTCTTTCTCGTCTGCGATTTCGAGTACAAGTTTCGGCGCGACGCGCACGAGGCATGGACCTACGGCCGCGGACCCAAATACGACCAGCGCGGACGGCGCAAGGAAGAGAAGCTCCGCTGGCCCTTCCACATGATTGCCGCCGCCGCCTGGATGGTGGTCCGGTTCGACGGCCAGAGCGACCTTCCCGAAATCAGCGAACCGGTTGTTATGACGCTTGCGGATTACACGGAGACCGACATCCTGCGCGAATTCTTCAACGCGCTCGATGCGATCGGCCGTGATGCGCGGATGGTGACGTGGGGCGGAGAGGCACGCGACCTCGCCGTGCTGCGTTATCAGGCCTCCCGCCACGGCCTTAGCCTGCCAGTCCATCTGCTCGACACCTCGCCTTATGCCCGCGAGCGGATCGACCTGTGCCGCTCGACCGCAGTGCAGGCCGACGCGGTCCATCTCGACGAGTATGCCGCGGGTTGCGGGATCCCCTCCAAGCCCTCGCCGCCCGAGGCCATCGGAAAACTGGTCGAAGCCGACAAGTGGAACGACGTTAAGGATCAGGTCCTCGCCGACGTCCTCACCACCACGATCATCGGCATGCGCTGGCTGGCGGCAATGGGCGCTATCTGCTGCGACCGGGAGCGCAGCGCGACGGCTATCGCCGATGCGGCACTGGCGGTCTGTCCGGACAGCGCGTTCGTGATCCGCGACTTCAAGCCGTGGGCGCGTGACCGGCTGCGCGAAGCCGCCTTGCGGGGGAATGTCTACCGGATGGAGCAGGCGGCATGATCGTGGGCCGCCGCAGGTCGCATCCGCACGTTCTGGTGTCGGTCTGTATCGATCGCGGCGAAACGCCGGGCGCCGCGCTGCTCTTGGTAAGGACAGACCCGTCGAACGGCGCGCGGTTCGAACTCGACCGCCGTTCCTTCGGATCCGGCGAGACGCAAGCCGAGATCACCCAATCTATCGCCGAGCGGATCCCGCGCGATGCGACGGTGCTGTCTCATACCCGGCGCACGCTGGACCACGCGGAACGGCACAACGCCTTGCCCCACCATTTACTGTCGCCCTACCCGCCGGGCTTGGTCGCACGCTACCGTCCCGATCTGACAACGATCTGCCACCCGTGCGGACAACGCGAACTCGCTGAGGTAGCCGCCGCCTATGACATCGTCACCGAGAGCGGTCCCATGTGGACGGCGATGGAAGCCAGCGCAGCGCGCGATGCCCAGGCGCTGTGGCTTCTCTTCCTGTGGACCCATTGCGGGCCAAAGCAGCGCGATCGGCTCGCCTCGGCATGGGAAGCTTGGCGCCTGATCGAGCGAGCGCGCAACGCACCGATCTGAAAGCCAAGCAGCATCGCTTCGTCGCGGCGGTTCAGCGTCGATTGGATCGGCAGCCGTGATGACGACGATGATGATGGAATGAAGAGGGAGGAAAAGATGACCTGATCCAGCAGGATGGCGGGAGCCGACACGGCCCGTCATCCGCAATCTATCGTGCCCATCCGCGCCCGCCATCCGGCGAGCGATCATCAGCCGCTCGTCCAACCGGGACAGCGGCTTTTTTCGTATCAGAAGGACTTATCGAAAATGCCGAAAAAGAAGACCACCACCAGCCAGGCGCTCGTGCCGGTCGGCGAAACCAGAACCTACCAGATCGCGGGCACGCAGATCGAAGCAACGCAGGTGTTCCACGTCCCCGCACGCCATCCTTCGGGCGACGGACCATGGCAGGAGGAGCCCGACAAGCTCGCCTGGGTGGACGCCTCCACCGGTCTGCGCTGCAACATCCTACGGCAGCAGGACGGGGCTCTCGGGGGCTATGTCGGGGTGAACGGGGATCATCCCCTGTCCGGCTTCCAGGTCGACGCCGTGCCGGGTGCGCTTGGCATCAGCCCGCACGGCGGCCTCGACTACGCGGCGCCCTGCGAGGGCGGGCCTGCGGAGATCACCATTTGCCATCCGATCGCGGCTGCTCGGAAACGCCCCGGCCGGAGCGAAGATGGTGATGACGGTCGCAGCAGTCACCAACCGCTTTGGTGGTTCGGGTTTCAGTGCGACCGGAACCACGACCTGGTCCCCGGTCGTCGAGTCAATCCGAACGACCTTGGTGCCGAGAGCGGACGCGTCTACCGTGACCTCGCCTAGGTCTACGAACAGACCTGCAGGCTCGCCCGGCAGCTCAGGGCGACCGTAGATGACAAAGGCCACAGCGACATCCAGCTCGATCCGGCATCACCGCCGCCGGTCGGTCTCGATCCGGAGCGCCGCCGGTGAGCGCGCGCGACTGGGACGAGATCCCCTACTCCGACCGGTTCAATCCCAACCTGTCCTGGGGCTACTGGCTCGTCGCCCAGGGCGAACTCGACGGTTTGCCGCCGCTGACCGACCACACGGGCCAGCGGTGGCCCAGCGTCCGCGAATACTTCTGGGTCTCGCGGCTTGGAATGGCACGGATCCCGCGCGACGATACCCGCAACGAGGAACTCGAGTTTATGCTCGCCACGCTGGTCTCGCTCGATCGCCGCGTGATCCACACCGAGGAACGCGCGCTCGACCTGTTTGGCAGTTGGGACCTGAGCCGGCACTACCTCACCTGGCTCGCCGGCCTGAAGCAGCTGATGCCGCAAACGGTAGCCAAGCCGAACGCCGAGCTGTCCCCCCGAAGGCCACGCGGTGCTGCTGATGCTCGCATCCACCCGGAGCCCCGACGCGGCGCCGCTCGCGATCGGGCTGCCCACGCTCAAATCGTTCCACGGTCTAGCGAGCACGCCGGACCAGGGTGAACGGGATCGCCTAATCGCGGCGCACGAGCGTGCGACCCTGCACCTGCAATACCGGTTCGGTCGCAAGGACATCGCAGGGCAGTCTGCGATCGTGCTGGCAGGGACGGGTCTTGGACCGAACATCCCGCTCACACGCGTTCTGTGGTCGATCACGTTCTCGGACGACTACGCGCGCGACAGGATGCTGTTCTGGCTTCACGAGCGGATCGACCGCTGGCCGGACTGGGGCGAGCTTGCTTACCGGCAAGGCGCCCGCGCGTTGAGCGAGCGGCTGATGCAGCTCGCGTTCGCCGATCGGGAGACCGGCAGCGATTGACACGATACTTGAGGCGGCCTGCTACGGTGGCCCGCCCGCCCACTTTTTTTTACATCCGCATTCGCCGAACCATGTTCTGTGAGTTCGCCGGTCGGCCTGCAGACTAAACTTACCCGGCGCTGCATCAGGTGCGGCACTCGTCCGTCGGCGCCCAACGATCAGCGCCGTGCCTCGCCGCAATACCGAAGTGTTAGGTGCCGGAATACGTTCGGACGCGGTGTTTGCCTACCGAACACCGAGCGCCCCCATGATTGACCCGCTGGCGTTGGGACTGGACGTGGCCGGAGCCCCGGCGTTATCGGCAAAACAAGCACCTTACCTCAAGCCACCGGTAAGCAGAGCAATGGCGCGCGCCTTGTCATGGGCCTACGAACACGGTGAGCCGAGCAATCGCAGAAAGAAGATTTATGGCCGTCAAAAAGTCCGACCTTTATTCATCGCTCTGGGCGTCCTGTAACGAGCTGCGTGGCGGCATGGATTCGACCCAATACAAGGACTACGTCCTGTTCATGCTGTTCATTAAATACGTGTCGGACAAGTATGCGAACAGCGACGACATGGAGCCTCCGATCGTCATCCCCGAAGGCGCATCCTTCGATGACATGGTGGCGCTTACCGGCAACCCGGAGATCGGCGATCTGATCAACACCCAGGTCATCCAGCCGCTAGTCGATGCCAACGAACGGCTCGCTCGTACCGACTTTCCGGACTTCAACGATCCGAACAAGCTCGGGGATGGTAGTGAGAAAGAGAAGCGAATCAGTAACCTGATTGCTATCTTCAACAGTCCCGATCTCGATTTCGCGCAGAACCGTGCCGATCATGACGACATCCTGGGAGATGCCTACGAATACCTGATGCGGCACTTCGCGACGGAAAGCGGCAAAAGCAAAGGCCAGTTCTACACGCCATCCGAAGTCAGCCGCATTATCGCAAAAGTTATTGGTATCTCCCCCCGAAATTCCGTCGCCGGAACCACCGCATATGACCCCACATGCGGCTCCGGCTCGTTGTTGCTTAAGGTTGCAGCCGAAGCGGGCAAACGGATCACTTTGGAAGGCCAGGAGAAGGATGTCACCACCGCCGGTCTTGCCCGCATGAATATGATCCTGCACGACTTCCCAACCGCCAATATCTTGCCCGGCAACACGCTGACAGCGCCCAAGTTCTTGGAAAATGAGCGCTTGCGCACTTACGATTACGTCGTCGCAAACCCACCCTTCTCCGACAAGTCATGGAGCAATGGCTTCTCCTACGACGAGGAGGGAGCGGTCGCGGACATTCATAACCGCTTCGCTTGGGGAGCGCCGCCGAAAAAGCAGGGGGACTACGCCTATCTGCTCCACATCATCCGATCGATGAACAGCACAGGCAAGGCGGTTTGCGTCCTCCCTCACGGCGTTTTATTCCGCGGCAATGCTGAGGCGACGTTGCGCGAGGCGCTTGTGCGATCCGGCTACCTCAAGGGGATCATTGGCCTGCCTGCCAACCTCTTTTATGGGACCGGCATCCCGGCCTGCCTCGTCGTTCTTGACAAGGAGAATGCCACTGCCCGCCGCGGGATCTTCATGATCGACGCCGCGAAAGGGTTCCGAAAGGACGGCGCCAAAAACCGCCTGCGCGAGCAGGACATTCACCGGATCGTCGACACTTTCCGCAAGGGTGCGGATTTGCAGAGATACGCCCGCATGGTCCCGTTTGACGAAATCATGGACGAGCGAAACGCGTTCAACCTGAACCTCGCGCGCTACATCGACACGTCTGAGCCGGAAGACATCCACGATATCGACGCGCATCTCAACGGCGGCATCCCTGTAAGAGACGTCGATGCGCTTCAGCCTTGGTGGGAGGTCATGCCCAGGCTTCGCGGCGAGCTATTCGGAGATTTGCGGCCCGGCTTTCTCGGTATGACGCTCCCCGCTGAACAAGTGAAGGATGCGATCAGCGCCGACACGGAATTCAAGCGTTTCGCGACCTCGGCCGGAGAAGTTTTTACTGCCTGGCGCGAAAGGACGGATGCGACGTGCCGCCGCTTTGCAGCCGGCGATAATCCGAAAGAGCTGATCGAAACAATCTCCGAGGATCTGCTGGACGCCTTCCGGGCTGTCCCGATGCTCAATCACTATGACGTGTATCAGCACCTGATGGATTACTGGGCCGAGACCCTGCAGGATGACGCTTATCTGATCGCGGCTGTCGGCTGGGTGGATGGAGTGCAGCCGCGCGAAATCGTCAAGCGCAAGGGCAAGAGCGGGAAGATGGAATGGCCCGAGCCGGGTGACTACATGCTGGGCAAACGCCGCTTCACGTCCGACCTGGTTCCGGCGCGGCTCATGGTGGATCGCTATTTCGAAGCCGAACAGGCGGCGATCGACGAGCTCGACGGTCGCATCGCCGAACTGGAACAGGATCTTGCCGACCAGATCGAGGAAGGTTCGGGCGAGGACGGACTGCTGTCCGAGGTGATCGAGGGCGAAGGCGACAAGCAGAAGATCGTGGCGAAGGCGCTCAAGGACAGGCTGAAGGAGATCGGCGAAGACCTCGATTTCGCAGATGAGCGAGCCGCGCTGGAAGCCTACAAGAAGGTGATCGATGCGCTCGCCAAGACAAAGAAGCAGCGCAAAGCGGCCCAAGACAAACTCTGGCAACTTGTTCATAAGAGATACGCTGCACTCAGCGAGGATGACGTGAAGACACTCGTAGTCGCTGACAAATGGCTCGCGGTCGTCGAGGAGAGGGTTGCCGGGGAGGTGCAGCAGGTGGCTCAAAAGCTTGCTGCTAGGGTCTGCACCCTTGCCGAGCGTTACGCTTCGCCCTTGCCTCAGTTGGAGCGGGAGGTTGATACGCTTTCATCGCGTGTTGCCGGTCATCTCAAGGCCATGGGTGCGACATGGAAATAAGGCGCGGATACAAGCAGACCGAGATCGGAGTTCTCCCAGCGGATTGGCCTGTTGAACCCCTTGAACGGTTTCTTAAACAGAGAGCGACTTACGGGGTTGTCAAAGCGGGCAAGTTCCAATCTGTTGGGATACCTATGCTAAGGGGTGGAGACATTGCTGAAGGACGCATTGGCTCTGACCAGCCTCTGATCTCAGTTGAGAAAAGCTCCGAATATGCGCGAACCGTCCTTGGGGAAAATGATGTCGTCATCGCCCTGGTTGGATACCCGGGCGAAGCAGCAGTCGTCCCGGCAAGATTGATAGGCGCAAATATATCCAGAGCTGTTGGGCTTTTGCGAACAAAGGCCGAGCTCAATCCAAACTTCCTGGTTGCACTCCTAAACTCGCCTTCTGGTCGGGCCGAGTTTCTGCGGCCTAGTGCCGGATCTGCACAGATCGTTGTGAATCTTAGTGCTCTTAACAAAATGCGCCTTCCCGTCCCGTCACTCCCCGAACAGCGCGCCATAGCGGTGGCGCTGGCGGATGTGGATGCGACGATTTCGGCTATGATCAAGCTGCTCGCCAAAAAGCGCGACCTGCGCACCGCCACCATGCAGCGCTTGCTAACCGGAAAAGAGCGCCTGCCCGGCTTCTCAAAGCCATGGCAAGTAAAAAAATTGGGCGACCATGTGTCCTTCCTGAAGAACGGCACCCATTCTCGCGCACAACTCACAATCGAGGATCCCATCCGCTATCTTCATTACGGAGATATTCACGTATTTCCTGACACCCATCTGGACCTTGATTGTAACGATTTTCCTCGGCTGCCAGAGGGAGAAGCGCGTCGGCTCTCGCGCTTGGAAGACGGCGATCTTGTTTTCGTCGATGCCTCCGAAGATCTTAATGGGATCGGGAAGTCGGTCGAAGTGCGAGGCCTTGATGAAATCGATCTTGTCGCCGGTCAGCACACAATCGCCGTGAGGTTCGATAAAGCTGTTCTTGCTGACGGCTTTAAGGCCTACTTGCAGCATATTCCTGACTTCACACGCCATCTCCGTCGCCTGGCAGCGGGCACGAAGGTTTATGCGACTAACCGCAAGCACATCGCATCTGCAGAAATCCTGCTGCCGGAACCCGAGGAGCAGAGAGCGATTGCCGAAGTCATAGGCGATATGTCTATCGAGATCGCCACGCTTCAACGTCGCTTGTCCAAAACCACCGCGCTGAAGCAGGCAATGATGCAGGCGCTATTGACGGGTCGCGTGCGCCTTCCCGTTGAGACAGAAGAGGACGCCAGCAAAGAATTGGCTCATGCTTGACCGCCCCCGGAGCGAACGGGTGACACAGGATCGCCTAGTGCACTTTATCACCGCGCCCGCAGCGAACGACGGTCTCGGTTATAAATATCTCGGCGACTGGTCCAAGCGCGACAAAAATCGCTGCGTCGAACCCGAGCTTCTGCGCTCGAACCTATCCGAGCGGGGTTACACGCCGGACGAGATCAACGCGGCACTGACCAAGCTGATGCAGGCGATCGAGGTCACCGGCACCACGCTCTACCAGGCCAACATGCGCACCTACACGCTGCTGCGTTACGGAGTGGACGTCCAAACCTCTGCCAGCGAGCCCTTCAAGACAATCCATCTGGTCGACTGGGACAACCCGGAAAACAACGACTTCGCATTGGCAGAAGAGGTGACCATCAAGGGCGGCCACGAACGGCGGCCCGATCTCGTGGTCTATCTCAATGGCCTTGCTGTCGCGGTGATCGAACTCAAGCGCTCCTCGGTCGAGATCGGTGACGGAATCAGACAACTGATCTCGAACCAGGAAGAGATCTTCAACGCCCCTTTCTTCGCTGCCGCGCAATTGCTGCTAGCTGGCAATGACACGCAGGGACTGCGCTATGGGACGATGGGAACGCCAGAAACCTACTTCGTGGAATGGCGCGACGAGGACTCGCCAACCGACGATCTCGCTCCCGGTGCTTTGCTCGATCGACCGATCGGTCAGATGCTGCGCAAGGACCGCCTACTCGATCTCATCCGACACTTCGTCATTTTCGACGCCGGCCAGAAGAAGGTGCCACGGCAGCATCAGTTCACCGGTGTGAAGCTGGCCCAGGAACGGTTGGCAAGACGCGAAGGCGGGGTGATCTGGCACTCGCAGGGTTCGGGCAAGAGTATCCTGATGGTCCTGCTGGCCAAGTGGATACTGGAACACGACCCCGAGGCGCGCGTCCTTATTGTCACCGACCGGGACGAACTCGATAAGCAAATCGAGGGCGTGATGCGAAACGCCGGTGTCACCGCAGCTGACGCACCCTCGCCGCGGGTGACGAAGCGGGACCAGTTCGTGAGTTGGCTGGCCTCCCCCTCGCCCCGCTTGATCTGCGCACTGATTCATAAATTCGACACGACCGACCTATCGGGTCCGCCGCCAAAGGTGCACGGCCGGTTCTACGTCTTCGTGGACGAATGTCACCGCACGCAGGGCGGCGACATGAACAAGCAGATGAAGCGTTGGTTGGAGGGTGCGATCTTCGTAGGCTTTACCGGCACGCCGCTCCTGAAGAAAGACCGGCAGACCACGCGAGACGTTTTCGGGACCTACATCCATACCTACAAGTTTCAGGAAGCCGTGCGGGACAAGGTGGTCCTCGACCTGAAATACGAAGCCCGCGACGTGCCGCAGAAAATGACGGACCCAGCTGCCATCGACGCTTGGTTCGAGAAGCAGACTAAGGGCCTGAACAAATATCAGAAGGCAGTTCTTCGCAAGCGGTGGGCGAGGATGGAAGAGCTGCTCAGTTCGACAGGTCGCAAACAGCGTATCGTTGCTGAGATCGTCAAGGACTTCGATCTCAAGCCTCGCCTGTCAGATGATCGCGGCACAGCGATCCTAGTCGCCGATTCCATTCGCGACGCATGCGAATACTTCCGGCTCTTTCAGGGCACCCGTCTGGCTGGCCAAGTGGGGATTGTCACCTCATTCGAGCCGAACCACAACGCGGTCTCCCGTGAACCTGCCAAGAGCGATGAACGCTACAAATTCGACACTTACACGAATTTTGTGCTCGCGAGCGGTCAGAGCACCGGAGCCTATGAAACGGAGATCAAGCGTCGGTTCATCGAAGAACCTGCGAACATGAAGCTGATCATCGTCGTCTCAAAGCTGCTCACCGGCTTCGATGCCCCAAGTTGCACCTACATCTATCTCGACGACACACTGCGCGATCACAATCTTTTTCAGGCGATCTGCCGCACCAACCGACTCGATGGCGACGACAAGGAATATGGCTACATTGTCGACTTCAAGGAGCTGTTCGGGAAGGTCCAAGAGGCAATTGCAATCTACAGCTCCGACGAGCTCGATGTCGACCAAGGGGACGGCGGCAACAATAACGTCACGATCAAGGAATGGCTCGAAGAAGGTAAGGCGCGACTGGATGCTATCCGCGAGGAACTGCACTATTTATGCGAACCCGTTCCGCCGCCTCGCGAGGTCGAGCAGTTCCTGCGATATTTCTGCGGCGATGCCGGTAGCCCCGAAGCGCTGCTGGAGACGGAACCGTTGCGGATCGCCTTCTACAAGTCGGTTGCCTCGTTCGTGCGAGCGTATGGTGCGCTGGCCGCCAACCTAGAAGAGGCGGGATACTCAGCGACAGAGCAGGCCGAGATCGTTGGAGAAGTCGAGGCGTATGCGGACTTGCGCGCAGCGGTCAAGCGACACTCGGGAGAGGAGCTCGACATCAAGCCCTACGAGGCGGACATGCGGCATCTCCTGAACACTTACATTGAGGCAGAGGCGGCCAACACTCTTGGAACGCTCTCCAAGGTATCGCTCACCAAAGCGATCATCGAAACCGGAATCCACGATGCCATTGCCAAACAGCTCAACGAGAAAGGCAAGCTTTCGAAGAACGCGATCGCCGAGGGGATCATCAATAATATCCGCAAGACGATCATCCGCGAGCAACTAACCGACCCGCGCTTCTATGAGGAGATGTCCAAACTGCTCGAGGACCTAATCAAGCATGCTCGCGAGAGTGCGGAGGCCTACGAAGAGTTTCTTCGCGAAGCCGAGGAACTGGTTCGGAAGCTAGCGGAAAAGGAAGCCGATCCGGGGCTACCGGCGGTGCTTCAAGGCAACCGTGAAGCCGCTGTGATCTACAGCAACTTGACAGCGCTCCCGGCAACGACATTCGTTTGTCCGCCAGATGATGATGAAAGAGCAAATCTAGCACTCGAAGTGGACATCGCTGTCCGCGAGCGCGCGCCCGCAGGATGGAAAGGCGATCCCATCCGAGAAAAGGAAGTTAAAAACACACTGTTCCCCCTCTTCGACCGCGACCGTGATGCTACCATGGCGATCTTCAAAATCATCAAGAGCCAACCGGGGTATTGATGGTCGAGACAATCGAAATCGCTGACTTGTCGATCGCAGTGACCCGAAAGGCAGTGAAGAATGTCCACCTTTCAGTTCATCCTCCGGAAGGTCGCGTCACACTCGTTGCACCGACTGACACACGGATCGAAGTGGCTCGCGCCTACGCCATTACACGCCTTGGCTGGATACGAAAGCAGCAGGAGCGATTCCGGGGCCAAGTTCGCGAGTCACCGCGGCGGTTCGTGACACGCGAAAGCCATTATCTTTGGGGAAGGCGTCACCTCCTAAAGATCGAAGAGCGCGAAGGTCGACAAGGTGTGACCGTTGACCATCGAACCATCCATCTTTGTGTCAGGCCTGGGTCAGACGCATCAAGGCGGGCCGAGATCATTCATCGGTGGCACCTCGGTCTTTTGCACCAAGCCCTCCCGCCCATAATCAAAAAATGGGAGCCTCGTTTAGGAGTGACCGTTGAACGCTATTTCCTACAACGAATGAAAACGAAGTGGGGCAGTTGTAACGCTGCGCAGCGCACGATCAGGTTGAACACCGAACTCGTGAAGAAGCCCCGCGACCTACTCGAATACGTGGTGGTTCACGAAATGATTCATATTCTCGAACCAACCCATAGCCCGAAATTCTTCGAGATTCTCACAAAGAACTACCCGAACTGGGCCGAAGCTCGCTTAGAACTGAACGAGCTTCCAGTCCCTGCGATTTAGAAATAGATTTTTGGGCCGAGTTTAAATGCGATCTGCCCGATGGTCGCGATCAAGGCTCCTTAAGGGAGCAGGATCAAGCTGTGACGGTAACCAACGAGCTTTTCCCGATTGAAAACGTCACCGCTGCCCCTTTTAGCTAGGGATGATCGCTGTCCGCCGTCCAGATAATGCGAGCAACCCGTTGCTAGTTGTGGACATCGATAAGTGGACACTGGACACCCACACATAAGCCCTGCACAAGAGGCACGCAATTCTGCAAAACCCGCGGAAATCTGCGGTTGCGGTCGAGAGCTATTCTGGGTTCGAATCCTCTCTCCCCGACCATCTTCCTTTCGTGACGACCTCAGCGTTTGCCTTAGGCGGCGCTGGTTTTCAGTCGGTCGCTGCGGGACGGCGCGCAGCGTGTGCGGCGTTTTGCCCAGAGAGCTGCGACCAAAACCAGCAAGAGCTGTCCGGTCCAGAAGATCGCGTCGAACGGCGCATCGTCCCCGATGATGATTCGCGCCGCAAAGGTCGTCAGGATCATGGCCGGGCAACCCCATACCACCGCATGCCAGGAAGCACGCAAGGCTTCATCACGGTGCCCGCGTCGGCGGCGCTTGGCCAGCCATATGTAAAAGCCGGTTGCGCTGATCACGCTGACGGCCATACCGAGAATGAAATAAACGATCTTCACCGGCAGCCCGCCATAATTGCCGAAATGCAGATTATAGGTGGAGGCGGCCGCCTGTTGACCGAGGTCCCCATCCGCCAGTCCTGCAGATCCCAGGAAACGGCCGGATTCATCGAAGTTGTAATATTCGCCAAAGATCAGCCGCCGCGGATAACCGCCCAGAATCTGCACATGCTGCCCTGGCTGCAGCGGATCATGGATAATCGCATAGGTCGGCTTGAGATCAGGAAATCGCTCGGCCACATAGGCCAGCGGACCGGCAACGTCCGGGGGGCCGTCTACCGTCTCCTTCCCCTCCATCTCTTCACCGAAGATCGGGGCATAAACGGCCGCGCTGTCACCGTCATAGGCCGTCTTGCCCATGACCAGCGCCCCCAAGCCGCCGAGACCGATCGCTGCGCCGGTAAATGCGATCGCCAGCGAAAAGGGCAGCGTCCAAGTGCTGAGGCGATTGTGCCAGTCTGCGAGCGCCGTGTTGGCCGAGCGCGCATTCAGCCGATAGGCATCGCGAAAGATCCGCGGCAATGCGAGCACCCCGGTAAAGGCCAGAGCCAGCAACATTGCGCCCAAGGCGCCGACCAGGGTCAGTCCCCAGAAATTGGGCAAGCTGAGCTTGTAATGGAGCGCGATGAGAAAATCGGACCAAGCGATCTCTTCCGGCATCGCAATGGCGCCGGACGCATCCAGGTGGAATGCCTGCGTATCGGTGCTGATCGTGGCGCGGGGCAGGTCTTCGGTGGGAATGTGGATGTAAAAATGGGTAGTGGGCGCGAGCCCCTGCGCCTGCTCTTTCTCCAGCACCGCCTCCATCCCCCGCTGCGCGGCGGCCGGATCGATTTGGCTCATCTCCGGGGCGGAGACCTGCTCAAGCCGCTGCAGCTCCGGATAGAAGACCGACAGAGTGCCCGTCACGCAAACGATATAGAGCAGCGCGCCGACGACAAGGCCGATCGCCGAATGGGCCGAAAGGGCGGATTTTGCGGACGGGGACGCCATCAGGACGCTCCTTTACAATAAAGCCGGAAGAGCCGGGACCGCGCAGAAAGCGATGATACCCAACTGACGCTTGCGGGACGGGGTGACGAGCAGCGCGGTGGCGAGAACCGCCCAGGCGATGGGCTGGACGAACAGCATCGTTACATTGGCGTCCGCCTCGCTCCAGCCTGCCAACAGAGCCAGAAAGCGCAGCGCCAGCGCCAGCGCGACGGCACCTGCAAACGCTCCGACGGCAACGAGCAGAAAGGTGGTGATCCTGCCGCAGACGCGGTGCGGCTTCGTTGGCGCGGCCTGCGCTCTGCGCTGCCGTTCCATCGCCGGTCCTGCGGGAGCGGACCAGGCGGCAAAGCCGAGAAGAGCCATGGCCGTCATCATTGCGGCCGTCGCTGCCACCGCGACACCCCAGGCCCCTGCCCCGATCGCAGCGAGAATAGAACCGAGCGCCAAGGCGCACCAACCGCTTGCCACCATAGCGGTGCGCGGCGCGCGCGCGCCCTGCCGCCGCCGCCAAGCGCGCCGCAAAAGCAGGACGCTGAGGCAGGCCAGCAGGACGGCGACGGGCATGGCAAGCGCAGGTTCCATCAGAACCCCTGCGTCAGCGTGACGAAGACGTTACGGACCGCGCCGAGGAAGCAGTCGCCGCGGGCCAGACAGGCAGCGGGGTAGCGTTCATCGGTCAGGTTGTTGGCGTTCAGCGCGATGCTCGTCTTGCCGTAGGTCACTTCGGCGAAGGCATCGAAGGTGCTCACATCAGGCGTGCGGACAATGTTGACCCCGCTGCCACCGCCGGGAAGCGCGACATTGCCACGCGAGATGTTTTCGCCCGCATAATGCGCGCCCCCGCCCAGTTGCAGCGACCACTCGCCCATATCGACCGTCTTGGACAGCCAGAGCGAAGCATTGTGTTTCGGCACATTGTCGAGCTGGAAGCCGATCTGGCGCGGATCGCTCGCTTCGGTTAATTCGGCTTCATTATAGCTGTAGTTCGCCAGCACGGTGAAGTTATGCGGCAGGATACGGCGCGCTTCGAACTCGATCCCGCGCGATTGCAGCTCGCCCGCCTGGATGCGGTTCGTGGGATCATTCGGATCGTTGATCAGCCGGTTCTGCTCGGTGATATCATAGCCGGTGACGGTCACCAGCGTACTGCGATCGGGCCGCCATTTCGCGCCGATCTCATATTGTTTGCCGCGCGAAGGCCGATAGCCCTCCCCGTCCCGATCGAACCCGGCGATCGGCAGGAAGCTTTCAGTATAGCTGAAGAAGGGATGGATATCGAATGCCAGCTCGCCGATAATTCCGGCGCGCCAGGTGAAGGCATTGCTGTCCTGCTGCACGCCAGCCGTACTGATGTCATCGACCCAGTCCTGACGTCCTCCGACGACGACATGCACCCGGTCCGCGATGGAAATCTGATCCTGCGCATAGACGCCGATCTGCTCCTGCGATGCCGTGGCGACCGGACCCAGCGGCGGCGCAGGAAAGCCGTTGCTGATACGATCCGCGTAGAGATCGATCGTATCGAGCGCGAAACTGCTTTGCCGGTTGGTTTCGTTCCAGAGGTAATCGACACCGACCAGAACCTCATGCTCGATCGCAGCGCCGGTGGCGAACTGAAAGCCTAGGCCGGCGTCCGCACTGAACACGTCGATGCCGCCGCGCGCGCCCTGTGTGTAACGCTGGATTTGACGCCGATCGTCATCGAGGAACGGATTGACCGGATTGGAATAGCTGTTGGTGTAGCGCACGACCGAATCGATATCGCTGTCGATATAGCGCGCCCGTGCCTGCAGCCGGACGACATCGCTGAACCGGTGATTGAATAGCGCCGTGCCCGAGAGGATACGCCCGTCATAGGGATCGCCCGGCTCTCCGACGAAGGTGGAATAGGGCAGAAAGCCGTTGGGATTGCGTTCGATATTGCGCGCGCTTTCGCGGTCGTCGTCCGACAGGACGGTGCCGAGCGGCAGGAATTGCGCAACCGATCCGCCGTCGTCTTCCTGATAATTACCGATCAGCGTAAGCGAGGTGTCCATGCTTGGCTGCCAGGTGACCGAAGGCGCAAACAGCACGCGGTCGTCAGGCACGAAATCGGTCTGCGTATTGGCATCGCGCGCCCGGCCCGTCAGGCGCACCGCGATAGTGTCGGACAGCGGCCCGGTTACGTCGGCCAGGACTTCCTTGCGATCGAACGAGCCGTAGCGAAGCGAAATCCCTCCGCCGAATTCGAACTGCGGCGTCTTGGAGACGAGGTTGAGGAGACCGCCGATGCTGCCCTGCCCGAACAGGACCGACGCTGGCCCGCGCACCAGCTCGACGCGCGAAAAGGCATAAGGGTCGGCCGCGATCGAATTGTAGAAGCCGAATAGCTCGCGCATCCCGTCGCGATATTGAACCGGCGAGATGCCGCGCACGAACTGCGAATCGACGCGGCTGTCGAGGCCATAAGCCGATGACTGCACGCCGGACACATAGCGCAGCGTCTGCGCGATATTGAGCGCGCCCTGATCGTTGAACGTATCGTCGGTCACCACCGTGATCGGCTGCGGCACCTCGATCAGCGGCGTATCGGTTTTGGTGCCGGCGGTTACCGTGTCGAAATAGCCGGTCACCACGATTTCGTCGAAATCGGACCCCTCACGATCCGATGCGTCGCTCTCCTGCGCCAGGGCCGCGGGAGCGGTGAGCAGCATCGCGGCGGCAAGGGCGATGCGGGACGCGGAGAGGGAGACAGACATGGACTAGGCTTTCAATTGCATGAACGATTATGCAACCGGACTAGTGATAATGGTAATGACTCGCAATAGGTAATTCGATCATTGTGATCGACGCCGTTCATCAGGCTCTCTGGACCATCGATGCACGAAGCCCCTCTGCGCGCGACCCGCCGGACTGCGTCTGCTTTCGGTTACGCTACCTCGGAATGCTCACCTTGCCCTACGCGGTTGCAATCCGAAGGCGTTTTTGCCAACGCAGCCGCTTGCTTCGCTGCCCTGACCGGGAGCGCGACATGAGGTTATTCCCTTTTGAACGATACAAACCAATTTGCGACGGGACGCGATCGGTCCTTGCGCGAGCGGACGGGCCGCTTGCTTGGCCAATGGGGCGTGTTTGCGCGCGGGTTCCTTGAGCATCCGCGCATGGTCGGCTCTGTCATCCCATCCTCGCGCTTCACTATCGAGAAGATGCTGGAACCGGTGGACTGGGACAGCTGCAAGCTTTTCGTGGAATATGGGCCGGGCGTGGGCACCTTTTGCGAACCGGTGCTCAAACGCCTGCGCGCGGACGGCGCGTTGATCGTGATCGATACCAACCCGCTCTATATCGACTATCTGCGCCGTACGATTCATGATCCACGCTTCACCGCAGTGCTGGGCAGCGCGGCCGATGTCGAGCGGATCGTGGCCGAACATGGCCATGACGCGGCTGACTATGTCCTGTCCGGCCTGCCATTCTCCACCTTGCCTGCCGGCGTGGGTCCGGCAATCGCAGCGGCCACCCACCGCGTCCTGAGGCCCGGCGGCGCATTCCTTGTCTATCAGTTCAGCAAACGCGCGCGCGACTTCATGGCAAAGCATTTCGACCATATCGATAGCGGCTATGAATGGCGCAACGTGCTTCCGTGTGAGCTGTTCTGGGGCTGGAAGACGTGACGCCGCAGCGTCCTTGACCACCCAGGCACAATGGCCGAAACGCCGCGGTCATGAAGCTGTTCTTCGATGATCGTCAGTGCGCGCACGCCCCCGCCCGTGAACTCCACAACGGCGACTGGACCGACTTTGCCGAAACCCCGGCACGCGCGCTTGCTGTCAAAAATCACTTTGCCGACTGGGCGGAGGTTACCGATCATGGCTTGGAGCCCATCCTGGCGGTGCATGATGCGGACTATGTCGCCTTCCTGCAGACCGCACATGACGAGTGGCTCGCGGCGGGCCGGCCCGGCGATGCTATTCCCTACGCCCTCCCGGTCATCCGGCGGCGTCCGCTGGATCTCACACGGATCGATGCAAAGCTGGGCGCCCACTCTTTCGATACGGCGACCCCGATCTCGGCGGGCACCTGGACCGCCGCCTACTGGTCCGCGCAGACCGCGCTGTCGGGCGTCGATGCGCTGGCGGCGGGTGAAGGCAGCGCCTACGCCCTGTGCCGCCCGCCCGGCCATCATTGCGGCGCGGACTATATGGGCGGCTATTGCTACCTCAACACACCCGCAATCGCCGCCAGGGCGGCCGCGGCCCAGGGTCTTGGCCCGGTGGCGATCCTCGATGTCGACTATCATCACGGAAACGGCACGCAGGACATCTTCTATGAAGACGGTAGCGTGCTGTTCTGCTCGATCCATGCTGACCCCAAAACGGACTATCCGTTCTTCTGGGGGCATGCTGATGAAATGGGCGCTGGCGCGGGTGAAGGCGCGACGGCAAATTGGCCGCTGCCGCGCGGCACGACGGCCGAGACCTATATGCCCGCATTGGACGCAGCGCTGGCGCGGATCAGGGAATGGGGCGCGCGCTGCCTGATCGTCAGTTTCGGCGCGGACACCTATGATGGCGATCCGATCTCCTTCTTTGCGCTGACACAGGACGATTATCGCGAAATGAGCCGCCGGATCGCAGCAGTCGACCTGCCAACGCTCGTCGTGATGGAAGGCGGCTATGCGGTGGATGCACTGGGAGAAAATGTCGCCGCATTTCTGTCGGGTTTCGGGCGGGACTGATCGCGCCGCTTTACCGCAGGGCGCAACCGTATATCGTACAAGTCATGACCGATCTTCGCACATTCTATCCGCCCATCGAACCCTATGAAACCGGCATGCTCGATGTCGGCGACGGGCACGAAATCTATTATGAGCGTTGCGGCACGCGCGGCGCAAAACCGGTGGTTTTCATTCACGGCGGACCTGGCGGAGGCTGCTCGCCCGACCATCGCCGGCTGTTCGATCCGGAAGCCTATGACATCATGCTGTTTGACCAGCGCGGCTGCGGACGCGCGACGCCGCATGCAGAGCTGGAAGCGAACACGACCTGGCATCTAGTGGAGGATATCGAGCGGCTGCGGACCATGGCCGGCGCCGAGAAATGGCAGGTCTTCGGCGGAAGCTGGGGGTCCACCCTCGCGCTCGCTTATGCGGAGACGCACCCCGAGCGCGTGAGCGAGCTGGTGCTGCGCGGCATCTATCTGCTCACGCAGGCGGAGATGGACTGGTATTATCGCTACGGCGTGTCGGAGATGTTTCCCGAACGTTGGGAAGCCCTGGTCGGCCCGCTATCGCCGGAGGAGCGCGAAGATGTGCTCGCTTCCTACCATAAACGCCTGACCGAAGGAGCAATGGAGGAGCGGCTGGAGGCCGCCAAACGCTGGTCCGGATGGGAGGGGAACACCATCCGGCTGCTGCCGGACAGACAAGCGGCGGACGCGTTCGAGGAAGACCGCTTCGCCCTGGCCTTTGCGCGTATCGAGACGCATTATTTCGTCAACCGCGGCTGGATGGAGGAAGGCCAATTGCTGCGTGACATCGGCACGCTGCACGGAATTCCCGCCATTATCGTCCACGGCCGTTACGACATGCCCTGCCATGCGCGCACCGCGTGGGAGCTGCACAAGGCGTGGCCGGGATCGGAGCTGCACATCGTAGAGGGCGCAGGCCATACCTATGACGAACCGGGCATCCTCGATCGGCTGATCCGCGCGACGGATCAGTTCGCCAAGAACTGAACCCGCAACTGCTGGAGAAGGACGCGTCCTGCCGTCAGGCGACGGATTGCATGCGCGCGCCGGGATCGCCGAGACGGCTCACGATCCTGCCAACCTCGCCGCCGGGAACGGGCCGGCTATACCAGAAACCCTGCGCCTGCTGGCATCCTTCACGGCGCAGCGATTCGATCTGGTCTTCCGCTTCCACACCCTCGGCCAGCGTTTCCATGCCCAGCGCGCCCGCCAGCGTTGTGATCGCGCGAATGATTGCGCTGGCGCCCGTCCCCTGATCGAGATCGGTCACGAAGCTGCGGTCGATCTTGATCTTGTCGAATGGGAAGCTGCGCAGATAGCTGAGCGAGCTATAGCCCGTGCCGAAATCGTCGAGCGAGATGCGCACGCCCAGGCTGCGCAGCTTATGCAAGAGGTCGAGTGTTTGATCGATATCGGCGATGAATACCGACTCGGTGATCTCCACCTCCAAGAGAGATGGCTCAAGGCCGCTTTGCGCAAGCGCCTGCAGGATCGCATTCTGGAGATTGGTGCTCTTGAACTGGATCGATGAGACATTGACCGCCACGCGAAGCCGCTCCGGCCACTGCGCTGCCTGACGACAGGCCTCTCGGATCACCCACTCGCCGATCGGGATGATGAGCCCCGTTTCCTCTGCTAGAGGGATAAACTCTGCGGGTGAAACCATGCCGCGCTGGGGGTGGTGCCAGCGCAACAGGGATTCGAACCCGACCAGCCGTTCTTCGGAAAGGCTGTAGAGCGGCTGAAAATACAGCTCGAACTGACCTTCACTGAGCGCGATGCGCAGGTCCAGTTCCAGCTGGCGGCGCCGGCGGGCTGCGTCATCCATCGCCTGTTCAAAGAATTGATAGCCGGCCTTGCCTTCCTGCTTCGCCCGATAAAGGGCCAGATCGGCATTCTTGATCAGCGTCTCCGCTTCCATGCCGTCGTCTGGTGAGCAGGAAATACCGATACTGGCATTGATCGGCACCTGCTGCCGTCCGATCGTCACGGGCTCATCGAAGCAGTGGAAAAGCTGCTCGGCATGGCCCAGCATATCTTCGTCCGCTTCGATATCGGCGATCATCACCGCGAACTCATCGCCGCCCTGACGCGACACAACCGCCCCCGGCATGAAGCTGGTCAGGCGCCGCGCAATCTCTTTCAGAACAGCGTCGCCCGCCGGATGGCCGGAGGTGTCGTTGATCAGTTTGAAATTGTCGAGATCAAGATAGCAGACCGCCACTCTCTTGCCATTCGTCATGCGGGCAAGGGCGGAATTGAGCTGTTCGGTGAACAGCTTCCGATTGGGCAGATCTGTCAAGATGTCATGCAGCGCAATATGCGATATCTTGCGCTCACGGTCATGGATCGCCTGGATCATGGTGTTGAAGCTGGTCGCGAGGCGCCCCACCTCGTCACGTGAGCGCACGTTCACAAAAGCATGATGCCCGTCTGCCACGCGCTGAGCGGCCGCATCCAGCTTGGCGATCGGGCGGGTGATTCCACGCGCGATCAGCCATCCCAAGACGATCGTGGCACAAACGCCGATCACACCGAGCAGGGCCAGCAGCCAGATCAGGGGCCGATATTCGGACAAGGCCTCGCTCAGCGAGTGGCGCAGCAGCAAAACCGGCTTCATCGATCCGCTGAGCGATGGAAGCGCCGAAGCGCGATAAAGGATGCGCTCGCCATCTTCGGACCGCTCGATCGGGCTCGTGTCGCTGGAAACCGTAATGTTCTGCGGCAATTTGTTGGCTGCCACGATCCGGCTTTCCAGCGGAATAGCGGAAAGCTCCGAAAGACTGGTCAGCGCGCTTTTGGTCAGCGGTTCTGCCAACACGAGCCATCCGGCGAGGTCCGGAAGTTGAATAGGCGCGGCAACGGCGCTTGCGGGATTGTCCGACACCGTCACGATGCCCGCGCTCTCTCCATTCGAGAGCGCCTGGAACAGCCCGCGTCGCTCCTTTGCGGACAAGGCCCTGGCATCGCCGATGATTGCGCCGCTGGCCTCCACCACAAAAGCCTCCGGCACACCGGCACGGGCTTTCAGGCTATCGAGCGCGCTTTCAATAGTGAGATTATCGCCAAGGGCGACCGCCTTGCGAAAACCGAAATCGCCTGAAAGGACGTCGGCCTGCGCGCGCATCTCGCTGGCGCGCAGTTCGAGTATTTCCTCGAATACATCAGCATTAGCCGCCATGTCGCGCGAGATGACGCGCGCCGCATAGGCCTCGATCCCTCCGCTCGCCACCATGATGACCGCACCGAACGCTGCCGCGAACAGCAGCGCATAGATGACCGCGATGCGCACGCGCAGCGATCCCACGCGAAAATTCATGCTAGCGAAACGGTGTTGTAAACGCGTCAGGTTCATATGACGGACGTCATCCGCGCAGCGGCAGCACGACAGAGCGACTGTTGAACCCGCCGTTCAGGCTGGTGGCGTGTTCGGCCTCATTGTCCGCGGCCACTGCGCTTGGATACCAGATGCGCACCTTGGCCCCGCCTGCCGGCAAGCCATCGAACCGGACACGCCCCTCCCGATCGGTCTTCGCGGCGAAGGGCGTATCGACGACCTTGATATAGCCGCGCATCTGATCGTGGATATTGCAGCCAACCGCTACCGTACCGGCAATCGGAAAGTTCTGCGAGCGCGTCTGATCGCTCCCATAAAGGTTGATCTCGAACTTGGCCGGTTTTGAAAAGCTGTAGACGCTGTGCCTCACCCGGTCAAAATTGGGGAAAGCGACGTTCGATCCTTTAGCGACGATCAATGTTCCCGGAACAAACGCCAGATCCTTCTGGCCCATCGCGTTAGGCCAGGAAAAACCCTTCGGAACGCTCACGCCCGCGGCGGGGTAGATCGTGACAACGGCATCCTTGATCGGAAGACCGCGAGCGTCTTTTACCTGAACCGCTAACGTCGAACCGGGGCCCGCCTGTGCAGATAAAGCAAGCGCGACGGCGCCGGAAAGGGCTGCCGCCGCGATGGAGAGTTTGGCAATCATAGCCGACCGTCTAGTCCGCAATGGCTGACAATTGATTAAGCAGCCTTCCCCAGATCCGCCGAAAAGTCCGGGCGGCGCCGATAGGCTTCCTCCGATGCTTAAAAGCTTTTTTACCCGATCGAACTAGCTCTCGGCGGCATGACTAATGCCTCGACTCCCGGTCTGCGCAAAAAAGGCGGGAGGGTAATTCTCGCCCTCTGCGCCATGGGCCCGGCAACAGCTGTTCATGCCCAGCAAATCGCCCTTGATCTCGCGGCCATCACGCCGACCGAGACGGTTAGCTATGCGGACGGGCGGACAGACCCGATAGCCGTTCAGCCGGTTGAAAGCGCCGGGTTCATGACCGACGACAGCGGCGCGATGATGACGGGCGATGAGACAGCGGCGTCGATGGATGCTCCATCAGGATCGATGTCCGTCGTCAGCTACAACGGCGACACGCTGGAGGTGCCGCCCCCTCCGCCCCCGCCGATCGATGCTTCGGTGCCTGCCGTGCCGGGCCGCAGTCATTATGGCGGCCTTCGCTGGGGCGGAAAGCTGCGGCTGACGAACGGCATCGCCACGCTGGACGGCGCTTCGGGTGGCGGTTTGGCCGGCTGGGGGCTGATCGCGGGCAAGGAGACCGTTCAGGGCATTGGCGGATCAGCGCATGTGACCTATGTGGAACTGCCCGATTACAACTGGCAGAGCCACGGAGCCGCCATCGGATTATTCGACCGGGTGGAGCTCAGCTATGCGCGCCAGAACCTCGATACGCTCGACGTCGGTGCTGCGCTCGGCCTCGGGCGCAGCTATGTGCTCAATCAGGATGTCTGGGGCGCCAAGGTTCGGCTGTTCGGAAGCGCGGTCTACGGGCCGCCCCTGCTGCCCCAAGTTGCCGTCGGTGTGCAGTACAAGAACAATCTGGACGATGCGGTAACGCAGGCTGTCGGCGCGGTGTCCGACGACGGCACCGATTTCTACGTAGCGGCCACCAAGATATTCCTGAGCCAGAGTCTGCTCGCCAACGCCACCGTGCGATTCACCAAGGCGAACCAGCTCGGCCTTCTCGGCTTTGGCGGCGATCGATCGGATAATCGTTCGGTGCAGTTCGAGGGCAGTCTGGGATATATGCTTTCGCGCAACTTCGTGGTGGGCGGCGAGTATCGGACGAAACCCAATAATCTCGGCATCGCCCGAGAGGATGACTGGTGGGATCTGTTCGCCGCGCTGGCGCTGGGCGACCACTTCACGCTGACCGCCGCCTATGCCGACCTTGGCACGATCGCGATCGCCGACAATCAGCGCGGCGGCCTCCTTTCGCTTCAAGCAGCCTTTTAATCAGAGACCGTTTATGCCCATCATCCTTCCCCTCCTGCTCATGTTGCAAGACCCGGCAGCGTCCGCAACGCAGCAACCTGTCGACTGGGCCAAAGCACTCGGTATCGAGGAGGAGAAGCGCGATCCCGTTACCGGCGAATTTCCGGTAAATCCTTATGCGCAGAACAATGCCAATGCCGGAGCCGCTCCGGTGCGAAGCGACACCCTTGCCCACGACTTCGGCGGGCAGCCCGGTATCCGGCAGATGACCGACAGGCTGATCGAGATCAATCAGGCCGATCCGCGTACGGCCGCGATCTTCGAAGGGCATGACATGGTGCGCCTGCGCCGGACGCTGTTCGAACAGTTCTGCTACATCCTGGCTGCCGGGTGCGACTATACGGGCCGCGACATGCGCGCCGCCCACAAGGATATGGGGCTACAGGTCAACGACATGAACGCGCTCGTGGAGAATCTGCAACAGGCGATGCGTGAGCAAGATATCCCTTTTGCCAGCCAGAACCGGTTACTTGCCAAACTTGCGCCGATGCGCGGTGACGTGCTGAAGCGCTGAGAAGACGCTCACTGCGCCGCCTCCGCTGAACCATCGCTGCCGCCCCGGCCGATTTTCTTCACCATGCGGCCGACCGTTGCACCCTGGATCAGTACCGAAAAGAGAACGACGAAGAAAGTCGCGGCGAGCAGCGTGTTGCGAATGTCGCCCGCAGGCAGAGCCAGCGCCAGTGCGATGGAGATGCCGCCGCGCAGGCCGCCCCAGACGAGAATGCGATAGCCGCCCTCACCTACCAGCCCCAGCGGGCGCAGCAGAATCATCGGGCCACCGACCGCAATGGCGCGCCCCGCTAAGACCAGCGGGATCGCAGCTAGCCCCAGTATCGCCAGCTCCGGGCTGATGGCGATCACGATAATTTCCAAGCCGATCAGCAGGAACAGGACGCTGTTCAGCAGCTCATCGATCAGCTCCCAGAATTTCAGCACATAATCGCGCGTCACGTCGCTCATCGCATAGGTCACGCCCTGATTGCCAATCAGCAGCCCCGCCACCGCCATCGCCACCGGCCCGGCGAGATGGAAATTCGAACAGAAGGCATAGCCGCCCATGACCACGGCCAGGCTGATCAGCACCTCCAGCGCATACTCGTCGACGCTGCGCATAGCGCGAAAGGCCACATAGCCGCTGGCTAGGCCCACCAGGATACCGCCGCCCGCTTCCAAGGCGAAGAGCCGTAGCCCCTCTGACAATGAAAAGTCCGCGCCGGTTACGGCAGCGCTGAGCAGGATCGTGAACACCACGACGCCCACGCCGTCATTGAACAGGCTCTCTCCCGCCACGGTCGCCTGGAGAGCCGGCGGCACGGCAAAGCGCTTGAGGATGCCAAGAACCGACACGGGATCTGTGGGGCTGATGAGCGCCCCGAAGACGAGACACCAGATAAACGGTATCGCGATGCCCATCGCGCCGGTCAGCAGAAAGAACGCCCCGCCGACGATGATCGTGGATATCAACACACCCAGTGTGCTGAGCAGCAAGACCGCGAACCAGCCCTTGCGCAATTCCGCCAGATCGACGTGGAGGGCGCCTGCGAACAGCAGGAAACTGAGCATGCCCTGCATCAGCGTCTGCGAGAAATCGATGCGGGTGAGGAAGGCCTCCACCATGTCCGAGATGGCCGTGCCGGGCACGAACTCGTCGATCAGAATCAGGATCACCGATGTTCCGGCACCCATCACGGTAAGCCCGATGACATGCGGCAGCCGAATGAAGCGATGATTGCAGTAAGACAGGACCGCGGCGATTACGACGACGATGGCAGCCGCGTCGAACGCAGATAGAGAGGATGTTTCGTGCATCCCCCACGCCTAGCGCCGCTTAGGGTCTGAATGCCAGCGCGGTCACGACTTGCCACATTAATCAAGATTAGAATTGAGCGCGAATTAACCAAATTTATAGCAACGCCCTCTAGCTGCGAGATCTATGCAGGCCAGAGTTGTCATCATTGATGATCGTCCCACCAATCTGCGCATCTATGCGCAGTTTGTGAAGATGATGGGTACTGGCTTTGAAACCCATTGCTTCAGCAACCCCCTGGACGCATTGGGTTTTCTGGAGACCGAGCGTGCCGATCTGCTGATCGTCGATTACCGCATGCCCGAGATGAGCGGCGCCGAATTCATCCGCAAGGTGCGCTTAATGCCAGCCGGGGGCGATATTCCGGCCATCATCATCACCGCGCATCAGGACCGCGAATGCCGAATCGCAGCCTTGGATGCAGGTGCCACCGATTTTCTGCAAAGCCCGGTTTCCCAGCCGGAATTCAAGGAACGCTCGCTCAAGCTGCTTGAGCAGCGCGCGCGCAAGCGCGAGATCGCTCAGCGCGCAACCGATCTGGGGCGACATGCGCATGCCGTCAAAAGCGGAACTCCGGGAGACGAAGCGGCAAAGTCGATGCTCGAACAGATCATCGACACCATCCCGATCATGATCAACGCGTTGGACAAGGACGGCAAGTGCCTGTTCCTGAACGCTTATCAGGCGGCCATGTTCAATCGTCAGCCGAACCAGCTTGTCGGTCGTGACATGTATTCGCTGTGCCCGAGGAAGTTCGGCGAGCGCGAACGTAGGCGCGACGCGATCGTTCTGGAAAGCGGCGAACCGCTCCCGCATTATGAAGAGCGCCTAAGCAATGACGGCGTCGAGCTGATCTTTCACTGCAACAAGAACCCGCTCCTCAATCGCGAAGGCGAGACGATGGGCGTGCTAACGACCGCGGTCGATATAACGGCGCGCAAATTTGCCGAGGAACACCGGACGCACCTCGCACTGCACGACATGCTCACCGGCCTGCCGAACCGCGCTCTGCTCCAGGAACGGCTGGGACAGGCCATCGACGAGGCTGAGGACAAGCCTGGATGCGCAGCCTTGCTGCTGCTCGATCTCGATCGGTTCAAGATCATCAATGATACGCGCGGCCACCAGACGGGCGACATCCTGCTGCGCGAGGTTGCAGACCGCCTCAACGCGATCATTCAGCCGGACGAGATCGCCGCCCGCATCGGCGGAGATGAGTTTGCGCTGGTCTTTCGCGGGATGACAGGGCCGGACGAAATCAGCCGTCGCTGCGCTGGCCTGCTGCGGGATATCAACCGTCCTTACGAGATCAACGGCGTCGAGCAGGTTGTCGGCGCCAGCATCGGCATTGCGCTGATCCCTGGCGATGGCGACGATGCGGACGAGCTTTTGCGGCTGGCCGATCTCGCCATGTACGATGCCAAGGGACGGGGCCGGAACGGCTACTGTTTCTTCTCGCCCGAACTCAATCAGGTGGCCCAGGCGAACGCGCGCACCGAAATCGAACTGCGCGAAGCGATTGCGGCGGGACAATTCGAATTGGAATTTCAGCCGGTCGTCGAAATCGCCGATCGAAATCCTGTCGGAATGGAAGCGCTCATCCGCTGGAACCATCCCACACGCGGACGCCTGTTGCCCAAAGACTTCCTTCCCGTCGCCAGCGATAGCGGGCTGATGGACATGATCGGAAACTGGGTGATCGATGCGGCCTGCCGCCAGATCGTTCGCCTTCGCGATCGCGGCCTGTTCGTTCCCCGGATTGCCATCAATATCTCGCCGCGCCAATTTCTGACGCAGGATGTGGTCCATGAGATCCTCAGCCGCATCGAACGGTTCGGCGTGGACCCTGCTTATTTATGCATCGAAATAACCGAAGAGGTGTTGCTCGAGCGAAATGGCGAGATCATCAGCGCCCTCAAGACCCTTCGCAAGGCGGGGATCAATATTTCGATCGATGACTTTGGAACCGGATACAGCTCGCTACAATATCTGCGCGATCTGCCTGCCACGCGGCTCAAGATCGACCGGGCCTTCGTCATGCGGATTACGGAAAGCTCGGCGGACCGGGCGATCATAAGCACTATCGCCCATCTGGCGCATGCCTTGCAGATGAAAGTGGTGGCCGAGGGTGTCGAGACGCAGGAACAGTTCGATCTGCTGCGAGCAGCCGGCTGCGACGAAATCCAGGGCTGGCTAACGGGCAAACCTATGGCCAGCGGCGATATCGAGCGCATGCTCGTTGGCTCCACCAACCACCTGCAAAGCCGCCCGTGAACCCTCGCCCACTCTTCACCGGTTTTGAGCCCATCCCAACCAGCGACCGCCGCTGGAAGGGAGAACGCGAGATTCTTAGCAACCGTCTGGTCATGGGTTCGCTCGCCCTGATCGTCTGCTGGCTGACCGGCATTTCTTCTTATGTGATAGCGGCTTTCAGCATCTATCTCAGCTGCAATGCTTTGCTAATGCTCGGGCGGCGCACCGGCATGAAGCCGCAAATGCGCTGGATCAGCTCGATCTTGCTCGATGCCACGATGGCCGCCGTCGCACAGATTCTCGAGCCTGCGCAGATGTCGTTCGCCTGGGTGATCATGATGTGGGCGGTTCTGGGCAACGGGTTTCGCTTCGGCAACAGATGGCTGTTCTTGGCAGCAGGAGCGATGGCTGTTTCTTTTGCCACCGTAGTCGCCGTTTCTCCTTTCTGGCATGACATGCCCGTTCTGGCCGCGGCTTTGCTGGCGGGTCTGCTGATGCTGCCGGCCTATTGCTCCACGCTTATCGCAAAACTCTCTCGCGCTACCGAGCAGGCCACGGCCGCCAACCGCGCTAAGAGCTACTTTCTCGCCAGCGTCAGCCACGAACTGCGCACACCGCTCAATGCGATTATCGGGTACGCGACGCAGCTCGAGGAGGAAAATCTCAGCCCCCGAATTGCCGCAATGGTCGGTAGCAGCCACAAGGCCGCTGAGCATCTGCTCTATCTGATCGAGCAATTGCTTTACGCCTCGCGCAGCGAAAGTGTGCAAGGCCCGGTTTCGGAAAGCGCCTACACCCTGCCGGATCTGGTCGCACAAACACGTGACATCCTGATACCGCAGGCACAGGAAAAAGGCATCGATCTGCACGTCCATGCCGCGCCGGGCAGCGACCAGCAGATCTGCGGCCCCGCGGAAATGGTCCGCAACATGATGCTGAACCTTGCCAGCAACGCAATCAAATTCACTGCCGAAGGACAGGTCATCATCGAATGCGGCATCGCGCAGGCTACGGACGGCCCGGAGCTGTGGTTCGCGGTTGAAGACAGCGGGGTCGGCATCGCGCCGGAAGCACAGCAGCGCATTTTCGAGCCCTTTGTCCAAGCGGATGAGAGCGTTCTGGATCGGTTCGGCGGCACCGGACTAGGGCTCGCGATCTGCCGGCAATTCGCTGATCGCATGGGCGGTGTCCTCTCGGTCGAGAGCGAACCTGGCGTTGGCAGCCGCTTCACCTATCGCGGCCCCGCCAGCTTTGTTCAGCAAAGCGATGGTGAGAAAGAAAGCGCGGAGACCGAAGCCGCGGCGATCATCCATCTCGGCGGTAAGGAATTGGAAAATTCCGACCCCCGCTATCGAATCGACTGGAAACCGTGCGTAGATGCTGACGATCTGCGGGCGGCGCTGAAGAGCGCAGAGCTTCAAAAATATGAAATCGCCGTCATCGACGAAGCGATCGCAAATATGGTCTCGAGCGCCGATCCGCTTTGGCAGCAATTCATCGAAGCACGAACCCCGGCGGTTCTTCAGTCCGCAGACCGCTCCGCCAATCTGGAAGATATTGCCCTGCGCGCGGCGTTCGCCACCGTTATCCCGCACCAGCCGGACTTTGCCGCGCTCCGCAGCGCAATCCGGATCGGCTGCTCGTTCCGCGGAACGCCCCCGTCCGATGCGCAGGCGGAGCTGGCACCGGCCGCGCAGATCCTCATGTCGCCGCGCCGTGTCCTCGTCGCCGACGATAATCGTACCAATTGCGAGGTATTGAAAACCATCCTAGAATCCATCGGCCATGAAGTGCATTTTGCCGTCGATGGTGAGGAGGCGCTTGAGGCGCTGGAGAACCTCAACTTCGACATCGTCTTGCTGGATGTGAACATGCCCAAGCTATCGGGCATCGAAGTCTGCGCTCTCTGGCGGCAGATCGAAGGCCCGCGTCGGCGCCTGCCGATCCTTGGCCTGACCGCCGATGCCACCGATGAGACCGCGCAGAAATGTCTCGATGCGGGCATGGACGCGCGCTTCACTAAGCCCATGCGGCGCGGGGAACTGATCCGCGCGATGGAACAATTTTGTCCCGAACCCGAAGGCAGTTCGCGCAGTGGAGCCGCTGAGCCCGGCAAACTGATGGCGGTGCCGGACGGACTGTCATCGTCCGATAGCGTCCTGGATCCCGCGCAGATCGAAAGCCTTTTGGAAATGGGCGGTACCGAATTTCTCGAATCGCTCTGCCTCAGCTATTGCGAGGATGTCGAGCAGTTGATCGTCGATCTTGAGCGCGCGGCAAACCAGCAAGAGCTTGAGGCTTTTTGCTTTGCCGCGCATGCCATCAAGAGTTCTGCTGCCAATATCGGCGCGAGCGATTTGCGGACGCTGTGCGGACGGCTTGAGACGATTGCAGCGCCAGAATTCCACGCAAATGGCGTAAGTCTGGCCGAAACGGTCAAGCAGCAAGCCCGCCTCGTAGAGGAGCAGCTTTCCGCCATGACCGCCGGGGCCATCCGCGCGGCCTGATTAGCCGCGCGGCTTCCAAACGGTCAGACGGGGCGCGGCATTCGCTTGGCGATCCGGCGCTCCTGCGCGTCGGCCAGGCGTTCCATCTTGCGCACGTCGGCATCGGTCAGATGCATTGCGGTCTCGGCCCAGATATTGGTGATCTCCAGAAGCTCATCCAGACTGACCGGATGCGAAGCCTTGCGCGCCGAATAGACCGCCCGCTCGGCATGAAAACGTGATCGATTACGACGGGTATAGTCGATCACGGTCGCCTCCCCTTCGCCATCTTCGGCCAGAATATCGACGATGCCCATGTCGTACAATTCCTCGGCCCCGTAAATCTTTCCGCCAAGGATAAATTCTTCCGTCATCTTGCGGCCAACGCGCCGCAGCAGGAAGCTATAGGCGCCCATGCCAGGGAAGAGGTTGAAGATGATTTCCGGCAATCCGAGCCGCGCGCTTCGTTCGGCCACCAGCAGATCGAAGGCCAGCGCATGCTCGAACCCACCGCCCAGCGCATCGCCCTGCACCAGCGCCATGGTGATGATTGGCGCGCCAAAACCAGTAGCATGCGAATATTGCATCCGTGTGCAGGTTTCCGCGTAAGCGCGCATCGCCGGCAGATCGCGGTTACGGATATTGGCGGCGAAATGGCGCAGATCGCCGCCGAGGTTGAAGATGCCAGGTGTTTTCGATGCGCCGACAAAATAGCGCATGCCGGACAGTTCAGGGGAGGCACCAGGCTTCGCGCAGCGCGCAATCCAGTCATGCACTTCCTGGATTTCCGCACCCAGCTCATAGGTATAGCTGGGGCGCCCCTTCTGATCCATGTAACACCATATGATGCCGTCCTCGGCATCGTGGCGCAGCGAAATCTGCCCGAACCGCCGCTCCAGCAGGTTCGGTGCGGTGCCTAGATCGCCGCGATCATCCGATTGATCATTGGCAACACGGGCGTGGAGTACCATGGTTCATTCCCCCATTGATGGTCATGTTTATCGTCATGAACCGGCCACCCCTGCCAGCTGGCTCAGCATAGCAGAAAATCGAGCGGTGCAAGAATGAACTGTTCGTTAGTTTCAAACTGTGACGCTTTGGCATCATATTTATAACCGTCGAAATAAACAGCGCGTGGCGCGCCAGGCGGCTTCCGGCGCAAGAGTCTCCTGCCCGTCATAATTCGTTCGTCAAACTGCCTTCCCGGCTGCATCTGCCCGTCATGAAGCCTGCCTATAGGCTGCCCTCACGGCGGTGGGGGCAAGGGATTCGTCTCCGCATCGTCATGTCAGCGCCCGTCTTTGGCGGGCACCAGATTTCCATGCGGAGAATTTACATGATCAACTCCAAGCTTCGCGGCATCCTCTACGCCACCGCGGCGGCCGCGGTTCTCAGCGCTTGCGGTGCTGATGACATCGCCCAGCCCGACATCGTGATCACCCCGCCGGCACCCAGCCCGGCCCCTGCGCCTACCCCCACTCCCACCCCGACGCCGACCCCCGCGCCGCCGTCCGGCAAAATCACGGCGGCCGCTGCTTCGGCCTGCACCACCGGCACGGTGGACAACGGCATCATCACCTTGGCGGGCGATGCCGGTACGGTGCGCAACTGCCGTATCAACAGCAGCGTGATCACGCAGAACATTACCCTGTCCGGCCGCCGCGATAGCGGTCTTGTCTACACCCTGCCCGGTCGCACCGAAATCGGCCTGGATCGCGGCTTCAACGGCACCGCCAATTCTGAAGTCGTTATGACCATCAATCCCGGCGTCACCGTGGTTGCCACCGATCTCAGCTCGTTCCTGGTCGCCAACCGCGGCTCGCGCCTGGAAGCAGTGGGCAATTCCGACGATCCCATCATCTTCACGCATATCGACCAGCTGACCGGCAATGTGACGGACACGACCAATCGTCTGTGGGGCGGCCTCCAGTTGCTCGGCCGCGCACCCGTCGCCGATTGCGGCAGCGGCACCTCGCTTGCCGCGGGCAATTGCGAACGCTCGGTCGAAGGTCCGGTCGGCCAGCCGATCTTCTACGGCGGCAATGATCCGACCTGGGATGCCGGCACCATCCGTTTCGTGCAGATCCTCTTCACCGGCGTCGGCTCGGGCGGCAACGAGCTGCAGGGCCTCACCACCGGCGGCGTCGGATCGAACACGCAGATCGACTATGTCCAGGTCCACAACAGCGCCGATGACGGCATCGAAAGCTTCGGCGGCCGTCAGGACATGTCGCATCTTATCTTCACCGGCGTATCCGACGATTCGGTCGATCTCGACACCGGTTATCAGGGTGCCATCCAGTTCGTTCTGGCCATCCGTCGTCAGGGTACCAACACCGGTGAAGCCGGCGACAGCACGATCTTTGAGATCGACAGCTCGACCAGCGACCCCGCAGCGGCCAACCAGGCACCGCGCACCGATGTGGTGATCGCCAACTTCACGCTCATCAGTCCGGAAACGGATTCGCCCGTCATCAAGCTGCGCGGCGGCGCGGATATCGCGCTGATCAATGGCGTGGTCGTCGGCCAATCCGCCGCAGCCAGCAATTCGGGCTGCCTTGATGTGGACAACAGCTTCACCGTGCAGGCTTCCGGCTCCACCCAGACCGGCAACAATACCCCGTCTGCCAATGACAAGGGCCCGCCGGTGTTCCAGTCGGTCGTGTTCGACTGCCCGACGCTCTATGATCCCGATAGCGACGATTTCGAAGCGCAGGCGTTCACGGCGGCCGGCAATGCCAACAACAATGGCGATTTCACCAACTCGCTCCAGTCGGTGTTCATCAACGGCGCGAACGAGAACGGCGTAACGGCGACCGGCAACCTCAGCCAGGCCTATGACGCCTTCCTTCAGAGCCCCAACTATATCGGCGCGGTGAAGGACGCCAATGACACCTGGTACAAGGGTTGGACCTGCAACACCGATGTCGCTTCCTTCGGCAGCGCGCAGGACTGCAAGACCTACCGCGTAAGCTGATCGGCCGACGCGGATGCGGGGCGGCGGCTGCACGATGCGGCCGCCGCCCTTCCGTCATTAAAAATAACAAGCATTTGTAAAACAGGGATCATGTCTATGCCGACGCTGCGCACCCTTGGCTGCCTCCTGCTGGCCTCGACCGCCCTTTCCGCGGTTCCCGCATTCGCCCAGTCCACCACGCAGTCGGTGCCGCGCACGCAGCCGCCCTCGGGTGAGACCGCGGCCGACGCGCCCGATCCGGATGAGGATACCATCGATAGCGCAACGCCCGGCGCCCCCCAGGACGCAGGCGATGACAATGTCGATATTTCCGCGCCAGGCTCCAGCGATTTCGGCAACGAAATCATCGTCCAGGGCCGCTATATCCCGCAGCCGGTCCGCGACAGCGGGCAGGTGGTGAACGTGCTCTCCACCGAAGAGATTGCCCGCGCAGGCGACGGCGATATTGCTGGCGCGCTCGGCCGCGTGACGGGTCTTTCGGTCACCAATAACGGCTTCGTGTTCGTTCGCGGCCTGGGCGATCGCTATTCGCTCGCGCTGCTGAACGGCCTTGCCCTCCCCTCTCCCGAGCCTCTGCGCCGCGTGGTGCCGCTCGATCTGTTCCCCACCAGCGTCGTCTCCAGCGCGGTGGTGCAGAAGAGCTATTCGGTGAATTATCCCGGTGAATTCGGCGGCGGCGTAATCAACCTGACCACGCCGGCCATTCCGGACGAAAATTATTTCACCATCGGCGCCGGCATCAGCGGTGATACCGAAACCACTGCCCAGTTCGGCTATACCTATTATGGCAGCGATCTGGACGTCATCGGCTATGATGACGGCACGCGCAGCCGCGATCTCGGTTCGCTGCGCAACGCGCTCGATACGCGCAGCCCGATCACGCAGCAAACCTATAGCGAGGGGGACCTCTCCTCGCTTGCCAAGCTGGTGCCGGTTTCGGCCACCGGCGTGCTGCAGCGCAATTTCGAAATTCCGGCCAATGCGAGCTTCGATGCCAGCGGCGGCTTTTCCTTTTATGCCGGTGATACGCGCATCGGGGTGATCGCCAATGCCGGGCTCAGTAATGGCTGGCGCACGCGGGAAGCAACGCAGCAGATTGCCGACGGCCCGACGTTCAATCGTAACACGCAGGTAGTGCGGACCGAAAACAGGATTGTCGCAAACGGACTGCTCGGCATCGGCGCCGAGTTCGACAGCTACAACAAGATCCGGTTCACGAACCTTTACATTCACGACACGTCCAAGTTGGCCCGCCGCTCGGGTGCCTACACCTTCAACACGGGGGATGTGCTGACCCGCGTGGGCGATCCGTTCGATGTGATCGAAAGCCAGACCAGCTACATCCAGCGCCAGCTGATCAATTCGCAGATCGTGGGCGAATTCCGGTACGGCGACATCTCGGTTGATGCGCGGGCGTCCTACGCCAATTCCAAGCGCAATTCGCCGCTTGAATGGACCATCCCCTACTTCTTCCGCGCCAGCCAGTTTGCTTATGTGAACGATCTGCGTGCGTCCCCGCCTAGCATCGGTTTCAGCGATCTGAACGAGGACGTCTGGAACGGCGGGTTCGACGTTTCCTATCCGCTACCGACCGCATTGAACATCGTGCTGTCCGCGGGATATAACTACACCGACACGAAGCGTGATTTCGTCAATCGCACCCTGGAGTTCCGCGATGGCGGAAACCAGATCGCAAACGAGACGATCCTGCCGTTCGTGCAATTGCCGATCCAGTATCTGCTCTCGCCCGGCTCGATCGATTACAACAATATCTATCTGAACGAGACGTCGGTCGATACGCTCAACATCCAGTATCGCGGCGATCTGACCGTCAATGGCGTCTATGCCAAGGCGGAGGTCGAGCCGGCCCAGGGTGTGCGCATCGAAGCAGGCGTTCGCTATGAAGATGGCAAGCAGGCGATCACGCTGGTCGATTATTTCGGCACCAATGCCAGCGGCGATTTCGTGCGCGAGCTTAACAACGATTACTTCCTGCCCGCCGCGACGCTGACCTGGAATTTTGCGGACAACTACCAGTTCCGGCTGAGCGGTTCGAAAACCATTGCCCGCCCGCAATTCCGTGAACTGGCACCCATTCCCTATCAGGATGTCGAATCCGATCGCCGTTTCTCGGGCAATCCCTTCCTGATCGACAGCCAGCTCTACAACGCCGAAGGGCGTGTGGAATATTATCCCGGGCGCGGAGAGCGTGTTTCGATTGCCGGTTTCTACAAGAAGATCGACAACCCGATCGAAACCATTGCGGACGTGAACGAAAACCGGCTGAGCGCCACCTTCGCCAACGCACCGAGCGCCAATCTTTACGGCGCGGAGTTCGAGCTGGTGAAATTCTTCCCACTTGAATTCCTTGGCGGTGATATCTTTGCCACCAAGCGCCTCGTGCTGTCCGCCAATTACACCTACAGCAAGTCAAACATTCAGGCGAACGAGAGCGACACGGTGCTGGTCTATCGCCCGCCAAACAACTCGCTCGCGCTGCCTTCGAACCAGGTGTTCGTCGACGGGCGGCCGATCACTGGGCAGTCCGAGCATCTGGCCAATGTGCAGTTCGGTTTCGAAGACACCGACATGCTGCAACAGCTCACCTTCCTGCTAACCTATGCGAGCGACCGGGTGAGCAATCGTGGCCCGCGCAATACCGGCGGCGGCATCGATCCCGACATCGTGGAGAGCCCCGGCCTGCGCCTGGACATCGTCGCCCGTCAGGGTTTCGATATCTGGGGCCAGCAGTTCGAGATGAAGTTCGAGGCGCGCAACATCACCGGGCGCGATTTCTACGAACGGCAGTTCGGCGATGGCTACACCGTGCTGAACAACGTGTATGAAGTGGGCACCACCTTCGCGGCAAGCCTGTCTGCACGCTTCTGATCCTGAAGGCGGCCGGCCATCGTGTCCGGCCGCCAGAAAACGACATAGCGTGGATCCTTAAGACGCAACGGGCCGTAACAATCATTACTTTTGCCTGTCATGGCTCTGTCATGCTAGAGGCATAGCGCGGAAGGCGTGGAGGATGGGTGCGATGCCGGGGGGCGTTGCTCGAAACGGGCTGGGAGTATCCGTGCGAAGTTTGTTCGACACCGGTTTTCGCACAGATCGTCTGCGCTCGCTGCCGCGACCCAGTCCTTTCGCGCTGTTGTTCAGTATCGCGCTGCTTGCTTTTCTGGTCCAGCTTGCGCGGCTCGTGTGGGCCATCGTGACGCCGGTTTCGCCGGTCGGCGATTGGAGGCCGGCAAGCGCGGTCGTGCTGCCGCTCGCCACGCGCCAGGCGCTGTTCAGCGGCTTCAATCCGTTCGCCCGCGCCAGCGCTGCCGATCAGGGGCCCGCCATCATTACCTCGCTGCAGATCGAGCTGTTCGGCATCTTGCTGAACGGAAGTTCCGGGCTCGGCTCTGCGATCATCGCGGGAAGCGACGGCGTGCAGAACAGTTATGCCGTAGGCGAGGAAATCCAGCCCGGCGTCACGCTGGCGGGCGTTGCCTTCGATCATGTCATCATCAGTCGGGGCGGCGCGCAAGAGCGCGTCTATCTCGATCAGTCCGTGCCGGCGGAGGTTGTCGGCTCCGGCGATCCGCCCGGCACCAGTGCAAGCCCAGCTGCCCAGCCCAGCCCGTCCGGGGCAACGGTATCGGGCGCAGGCAATCCTGCGCGCACCGCAGAAAACCTACAGAAGTTCGTGGCGCTGAGCCCGCGCACCGTAAACGGAAAGATTACCGGCGTGGTCGCCGCGCCCAAGGGTGACGCCGCCGGATATCGCGCCATGGGCTTTCTGCCAGGCGACATCATCACGTCGGTCAATGGCCGCAAGATCACCTCCGCGTCGGACGCCGCCTTCGCCCAATCGCAGATCAAACCCGGCGCGCGCCTTTCGCTCATGGTTGAGCGCGGCGCGCAGACCGTCCCTGTTGCCCTGAATCTGGAGCAGTAATTGCTACGCAAGTTTTCCTTGATTGCCGCCGCGTTCATGATGGTGGTCGCCGAGCCGGTCTCCGCGCAATATGTCATGAACGTGCGCGATGCCGATATCCGCGCCTTCGTGCAGGAGGCCGCGCGGGTGACGGGGCGCACCTTCATCGTCGACAGCAAGGTTCAGGGCACCGTCTCGGTCGTGACCGAGCGGCCTTTGAGCCGTTCCGAATATTTCGAAATCTTCCTGTCCACCCTGCGCGCCAACGGCCTGGTCGCCGTGCCGACCAGCGGCGGTGCTTATCGCATCCAGCAGTCCGAAGGGGCGGCAACGCAGCCGAGCCGCGTCGGCAGCCGCGCGCGCTCGGCCAGCGAGTTCGTGACCGAGGTGTTCCGCCTGCGCTCGATCGATGCGGCGCAGGCCGTCGAGACGCTCCGCCCGCTGGTCAGCCGGGAAGGTTCGATCACCGCCAACCGCAGCGCAAACAGCCTGATCGTCGCCGATTATGCCGACAATGTCCGGCGCATGCGCGAACTGATCGGCCGGATCGACCGGGACAATAGCGCCACGCGCGTCGTCAACCTGCAGAACGCGGACGCCAATGAAATTGCCCAGTCCCTGCAGGCGCTCGCCACGCAGGGCGTATCGGGCGAGGGCGCAGTGGCCCCGGTTTCGGTGGTGCCCTTCCCCACCAGCAACTCCATCGCGCTGCGCGGAGACCCCACGGCGGTGGCCGAGTTTGTGCGGATCGCGCGGGATCTGGACCAGCGTTCGCGCAGCAACAGCGAGGTGAAGATCTACCGGCTCGATTATGCCGATGCCGAGACGCTTCTGCCAGTGCTCCAACAGCTCGTCGGGCAGCAGCAGAGCGCAACGGTAACCGCGCCAAGCGCGGACATCCCCGCGCTCGCGAGCCGGGTGACCGAAGGATCACCCACCGTCTCTTCTGGCCGCGCAGCAGCCGTCAGCACGGTCACGACCAGCAGCGGCGCATCGGGCAACGGCGTCGCCGGGCGGCGCCCCGCGATCGTCACCCGTTACGAGGGCACCAACGCCATCATCGTTGCCGCCGATCCCGATACGCAGCGCACGCTGGGCGAGGTTATCCGTCAGCTGGACGTGCGGCAGGACCAGATCCAGGTCGAAGCGATCATCGTGGAAATCTCGGATTCGCTGGCGAAGGAGCTCGGCGTCCAGTTCCTCTTCGGCGACAATAATGTCGGCTATGGCGTCACCAATTTCTCGAACATCAATCCCAACATCCTGGATATCGCGGGCGGCGTGCTGGCCAACCAGCTCGATCAGCAAACGACGGTCATCAACGGTGATGTCGTCACCACCAGTAACGGCAGCGCCACCGGCAATCTGCTGCGCCAGAATGCCGCGCAGGCGGTGCTGGGCGCACGCGGCGGCTTCCTCGGCCTCGGCATTCCGCTCGGCGGCGGGGGCATTCTCGGCGCGCTGATCAACGCGGTGCGCGCGGACACCGAGTCAAACGTGCTCTCAACCCCCTCGCTCACCGTGAACGATGGTCTGGAGGGATCCATCCTGTTCGGTCAGGAAATTCCGGTTTCCACCGGCGAAGCGCTGTCCAACAATTTCGACAACGCCTTCCGCACCATCCAGCGCCAGAATGTCGGCATCGAACTGATCGTGACGCCGCAGGTGAATGCGGGCGACGAGGTGCGGCTCGATCTGAAGCAGGAGGTCAGCTCGATCGCCGGGCCGGTGTCCGACAATTTCAACGAACTCATCATCAACAAGCGTGAAATCAAGACGACGCTGACCGTCGGCAATGGGGAAATTGCCGTGCTGGGCGGCCTGCTCGATGACAATGAACGCCGCACGATCGAGAAGATTCCCTTCCTTGGTGATATTCCCATCATCGGGGAACTGTTCAAATCGCGCGGGCGCACGCGGGTGAAGACGAACCTTCTCGTGTTCATCCGCCCGACCATCCTGCGCAGCCGCGCCGACCAGGCGAAGATCGCCGCACAGCGTTACGGCTATCTGCGTGCACAGCAGCTCCTGCGCCGCCCAGACGAGGAGCCTTCACTCGATCAGCTGGTCCGCGACTATCTGAATACGGTGCCGCCCGGCGGGCCCTATCTGTATCAGCAGGGCGATCAGCTTTACGGGGCAGCCGGTCCGCTGCCGCCCCCGCCTGTCGGCACGGTGGTGGTTCCGGTCGAGGTACCGGCATCGACCGCGCCGGGCAGCGAACTGCCTGCGGTGGAAACCTATACCGCGGAGCCGGGGCAGTGAGGATCGGGCGCGGCAAACCGGCGGATGATGCGGCGGAGCCTGTCCCCGCCAGCGGGATTCCGGATATGCCGCTGACAGACAATGCGGGCGAGACCGCGTCGCACGCGCCGCTGCTCGACATTCCCTATGGGTTTGCGCGTGAACATGGCGTGGTGCTGCTGAAGCAGGAGGACAAACGCCTTTCCGTCGCGCTGCGCGAGGGTGCCGATCCGATGATTCTCCTCGAGGTGCGCCGACACCTCGCCATGCCGTTCGACGTGGATTTCGTGAACCAGCAGGCCTTCGACAAACATCTGAGCGACCATTACGCGATGGATGGCAGCGCTGCCGAAATGGCGGGATCGCTCGATATCGGTTCGGACGGGATCGGCGATCTGCCCACCGCCGACGATCTGCTGGACAGCGCGGACGATGCCCCCGCGATCCGCCTCATCAACGGCATCATTGCCGAGGCCGCGCGCCAGGGCGTGTCGGACATCCATATCGAGCCCTATGAGACCGGCCTTGTCGTGCGCATGCGGATCGACGGCATGTTGCAGGAAAAGCTGCGCATGCCGCCTCACGTCGCGCCCGTGGTGGTCAGCCGGATCAAGGTGATGGCGCGGCTCGATATTGCCGAGCGGCGCATCCCGCAGGACGGCCGCATCGGCCTGACGCTGGGCGGCAAGCTGCTCGACGTGCGTGTCTCCACCCTCCCCAGCCGCGCGGGCGAGCGGGTGGTGCTGCGTATCCTCGATAAGGACAATGCCGGGATCGATCTCGATCTGCTCGGCATGTCCGAAAATGCCGAGGAAATCCTGCGCGAGGCGCTGGCCGAGCCCAATGGCATCATCCTCGTCACCGGCCCCACCGGTTCGGGCAAGACGACCACGCTCTACGCAAGCCTCAAGCAGCTGAACGACGGCAGCCGCAATATCCTGACGGTCGAGGATCCGGTGGAATATGCGGTCGATGGTGTCGGTCAGACGCAGGTCAATCCAAAGGTCGGCATGAGCTTTGCCGCGGGGCTGCGCGCCATCCTGCGGCAGGACCCGGACGTCGTGATGATCGGCGAAATCCGCGACCGCGAGACGGCGGACATCGCCGTGCAGGCCTCGCTCACCGGCCACCTCGTTCTTTCCACCGTGCACACCAATGACGCGATCGGCGCGATCACGCGTATGCGCGACATGAAGGTAGAGCCGTTCCTCCTTGCCTCCACTCTGCGCGCCGTCCTGGCACAGCGGCTGGTGCGGCGACTGTGCCCGGAATGCCGCAAGCCGGTGGAGGCCAGCGGCAGCGTCGCCTCGCTGCTCGGCTTCGACAGCGGCACCATCGTTTATGAGCCCGTCGGCTGCCCATCGTGCAACAATACGGGCTTTGCCGGACGTATCGGTGTGTTCGAGGCGGTGCGTGTCGATGAGACGATCCGCCGCCTGATTAACGATAATGGAGACGAGGCGATTATTGCGCGGCATGCCTTTCTGAAACAGCCGAATCTGTCGAGCGCCGCGCGCAAGCTCGTCGCCAGCGGCCAGACCACGCCCGAAGAAGCGATCCGCATTTCGCGGCGCGAGGATGTGGATGCCTGATTTCGCTTATGTCGCGCTCGATCCGGCAGGCAAGGAACGCCGCGGAAGGATCAGCGCGGCAAACGACGATGCCGCGCGTGAGCGCTTGACCGGCCGCAGCTTCTACGTCGTCAGCTGTGAGCCGGCGCAGGCCAAGACCGCTGGACAATCGCTCAATCTCAATTTCGGCGGCCGCAAGCTCGGCACCAAACAACTCACGCTGTTCACCCGCCAGCTCAGCTCGCTGATCCAGGTCAGCCCGCTCGAAGAGGCGCTGCGCACGATCAGCCGCCAGAACGAGAAGGAACAGGTCCGCGACATTCTCGGTAACGTCCATTCCGGCGTACTAGAGGGCCAGCGGCTGTCCGAGGCCATGAAGCGCGAGCCAAAGAGCTTTCCGCCGCTCTACCGCGCGATGGTTTCGGCCGGCGAGACCTCCGGATCGCTGCCGCAGATCGCCGAGCGGCTCGCCAACCTGCTCGAACGGCAGGCGGAGATGCGCGGCAAGTTGATCGGCGCGCTTGCTTACCCCATCGTACTCGCGATCGTCGCCATGCTGGTGGTGGTCGGGCTGATGGTCTCTGTCGTGCCGCGCGTGGTCGAGCAGTTCGACAATGTCGATCAGCAATTGCCGCTGATCACCCGGATCGTGATCGGTATATCCGCTTTTCTCGCCGCCTATTGGTGGGTGATCGCGCTCCTCATGGTGGCGCTCGGCGTGCTCCTCTGGCGGATGCTGAAGGAGCCGAAATTCCGCTACGGCTTCGATGCGATGCTCCTGCGCCTTCCGCTGCTCGGGCGTCTGCTGCGCGATCTGCACGCCGCGCGCATGGCGCGCACGATGAGTACGATGGTCGCCTCCCGCCTCCCCGTCCTCGAAGGTCTGCGTCTGACATCGCAAACCGTGCGCAACAGTGTCCTCAAGGAAGCGACCGAAGGCATTGTCGAGGCGATCCGCGGCGGCGGCAGCTTGTCGGGCGCCATGCGCAGTGCAGGCGTATTTCCGCCACTGCTCGTGTACCTCGCGGCGAGCGGCGAAAGCAGCGGCCAGCTCGATACGATGCTGGAGCGTGCCGCCGATTATCTGGAGCGGGAATTCGACAACTTCACCTCCACCGCGCTATCGCTACTCGAGCCGCTGATCATCGTGGTGATGGGCGGCATGGTCGCCGTCATCATCCTGTCCATCCTGCTGCCTATTCTGCAGCTTCAGAATTTTACCGGAGCCTAGAGGTCCCCCTTATGTTCAAGTCCTTCCTCAAGCGCGCCCTCGCCGCCCGCCGCCGCAAGCTGCTGGGCCCAGAAGCGAATGGCTTCACCCTGGTGGAGCTGATGGTGGTGATCTTCATCATCGGCCTGCTCGCCACCGTCGTCATCATCAACGTGTTGCCCAGCCAGGACCGCGCCATGGTAACGAAAGCGCAGGCGGACATCGCGATCCTGGGTCAGGCGCTCGAACAATATCGGCTCGACAATCTCACCTATCCTTCGGCCGGGGATGGCCTTCAGGCGCTGGTTTCCGCTCCCGCAGGCCTCGCCCAGCCCGCGCGCTACCGCCGCGGCGGCTATATTCAGCGTTTGCCGGAGGATCCCTGGGGCCGCCCCTATCAGTATCAGAACCCCGGACCGGACGGCGGCCCGGCAGTGTTCTCCTTCGGCGCGGACGGCGCGCCTGGCGGCAGCGATCTGGACGCCGACATTTATCAGAAGTGATCAGGCGCCGGAAAAGCCGGGACGTGACAAACACCGCTCCGCCTGCAGTGCCCGGTAGCGGCAGCGAACGCGGCTTCACGCTAGTCGAACTGATGGTGGTGATCTTCATCATCGGTCTCGGCGCCGCCGCGGTGGTGCTGAACCTGCCGGGCGACGAGCGTGCCATCAGCGACGATTCCAGCCGGTTCGCTGCGCGCGTCGCCGCCATTCGCGACGAGGCGATCCTGCAATCGCGCGGCATGGCTGTGTGGGTTGCGCCATCGGGCTACGGCTTCGAACAGCGCGTGAACGGGGCGTGGGAGCCGGTGAACGATCATGCGATGCGCAGCACGAATTGGAGCTCGGGCACGCAGGCGGTCACTGGCGAGAGTGACGGTCAAGCGCGCATCAGCTTTGACAGCACTGGCCTTCCCAGCGGCCCACTCGACGTCAAACTGGTGCGCGGAGACCGGGAGACGTTGGTGCGTGTCGATGGCGCCGGAGAGGTAAGCGTCGGTGGGTAAGCGCCGCCCCTTACAATCTGAAGTGTCTGCGAAGCCATCTCATCGGAACTCCGAACAAGGCTTTACGCTGCTCGAGATGATGGTCGCGCTCGCTGTCTTCTCTCTGGCAGCGCTCGCGCTCATCAGGCTGCAGGCCTACACGATCCGCACGGCAAGCGATGTCGAGCGCGTGACCATGGAGCGGATCGTCGCGCAGAATATCGCCACCGATCTGCTCACCGATCCGTCACCGCCATCGCTCGGCACCGAGCAAGGTGTACAAACCAATGGCGGCGTTCCCTGGGCTTGGCAGACCGAGACCAGCATGACCGCCGATGCGCGCATCATGCGGATCGATATCGGCGTGGCCAGTCCGGACGGCGGATCGCCCTACATCCTCACGGTCGTGCGACCGCTCCAGCTGTGACAGCGCGCCCGGCCCGCCCCAATGGCTTCACGCTGATCGAGCTTCTTGTCGCGCTGTTCATCTTCGCGCTGCTGTCGACCGCCGGGCTGACGCTGCTGCGTACCAGCACGACCGGACAGGAAGTGCTGCAGAACCGTCTGGAGCAATTGTCGATCGTGAACCGCACCGTCGGCGCCTTGTCGGCAGATCTTTTGCAGGCGGTGCCGCGCATGGCGCGCAACGATCTGGGCGATCCCCTGCCCGCTTTCACCGCGGGCGGCAGCGCGGTGCCGGGCGAACTGTTTGCCTTTACGCGCGCAGGGTGGAGCAATTACGATCAGAGCCCGCGCTCCTCATTACAGCGGGTCGCCTACAGCCTGCAGGACGGCGCGCTGCGCCGCACGGGCTGGCCGATGCTCGATGGCGCCGCGCCGGGTCCGCCCGCGACGCTGATGAATGGCGTCGAGACCGCGACGCTGCGCTATCGCGGCTATGACGGCAGCTGGCGCACCGACTGGACGCCCGCCGACCCTGCCGAGATGCCGCGCGCGGTAGAGCTGATCGTCAAGCCCACGGGCATGGCCGAGATACGCCTCAGCCTGATGGTCGGCCCGCAAGGCCGCACCGATCCCAATCAGCAGAACGCGGATTTTACACCCGAAAGTCCGGCGGATTTCTTCCGATGAGCGCGCCAGATGCCCCGCCGCCGCGTCCGCCCGAAAATGGCGTGGCCCTGCTCACCGTGCTGCTGCTCGTCGCGGTGATGGCCGTGATTGCGGCGACCGCGCTCGACCGGTTGCAGCTTTCCACCCGGCTTGCCGCCAACGCCGGTTCGGTGACACAGGCCCGCGCTTTCGCCCTTGCCGCCGAACAGATCGCCACCGCGCGGATCGAGGATCTGGTGGCGGCAGACGCGGCGCAGACCACGCTGCAAGGCGGCTGGATGGGCACCCCGCGCGAGCTACCGATCCCCGGCGGTACAGCGGTGGCCACCGTGCGTGACGGGGGCAATTGCTTCAACCTCAACAGCCTGGTGAAGGAAGATCGCAGCGGGGCATACATCTCCGCGCCCTTCGCCTTGCAACAGTTCGTGAAGCTAATGGAAACCGTCGGGATCGGACGCGACGCGGCTTATGTCATCGCCACCTCTGCCGCCGACTGGATCGATAGCGATCAGGCGCCGATCCCCGGCGGCGCGGAGGACAGCTATTATCAGGGACTGGAGACGCCGTATCGCCCGCCCAACCATCTGATGCAGAGCGCCAGTGAACTGCGCGCGGTGAACGGGGTGACGCCGGAATATTGGCAGCTTCTGAAACCCTGGGTCTGCGCGCTGCCGGTGGCCGAGCTGTCGCCGATCAACGTCAACACCCTGTTGCCCGATCAGGCGCCTTTGCTCGCCATGCTGATCCCGCAAGGCAATCTCGATCTACGTGCCGCGAGCGCCTATCTCGCGCGGCGGCCGGAGGGCGGATGGGGCAGTAAGCCGAATTTCTGGTCCGCCCCCTTCCTGAAAGAACTCGACCCGCGAAACGAAGCGACCACCCAGACGAAGCTTAAAACGGAATGGTTTACCCTCGACGCCGTGATCTCCTTAGGCAATAGCGAGGTAAGGGAGCGGGCGCTGATCGATGCGCGGCAGGCACCCGTCCGGGTTCTTTGGCGCGATTGGGGGGAAGATACATGAGCGGCGCTGACGGCCTGATCGTCACCCTTCCGCTCGGCGGGGACGAAGCGCTGCATTGGTGGCGGCTCGACGACGGCATCATTACGCAGCGCGGCCAGAACGAGGACGTGCGCGATGCCGCAGGCCTGCCGTCCGCCACGCCTGGCGAACGTATCATGGCGATCGCCCCGACAGAGCTTACCTTCGTGAACTGGCTCGCCTTCCCCGATCTCAAACCGAGGCAGGCCGAGGGCGCTGCACGGGTCGAAGCGGCGCGCCGGGGCATCGGCGGAGCGGACGCCAATCATGCCGCCACCCGCGCGATGGAGGATAAGGACGGCACGGTGCTTACCGCAACCATCGCGCCTGCAGCCTTGTCGGGCGGCCTCGCGCACCTTCAGGCCATAGGGATCGATCCGGATTTCGTGACACCCGTCGGCCTCCTCGTCCAGCCGGGTGACGAGGACGACTGGCTGGAAGCCGAAATCGGCGGCGAACGTTTTCTGCGCTCTTCACGCCTGGTGCTACCCGCCGAGGACGCGCTGGTTGCCGCGGTGGCCGGGAATATCCAGCCCGTCGTGCTGAACGATGAGGAGGCGGATGCGGCTCTGGAGATCGCCTTTTCCGATCCGCCGCTCAACCTTCGTCAAGGACGTTTTGCCAAGCGCCGCCGCGCGCAGGGAATGGGCAAGCGGCAATGGCAGCTGATCGCTATCACTCTGGCGCTGGCCGTCCTCGCAACGCTCCTGATCGCGCTGGTCACGCTCGCCAAGTACAGCTTCGGCGCAGATCAGCAGGACGCCGCCGCGCTTGCGCAAGCGCGCACGATCGTTCCCGAGGCGAACGATCTGGAAAGTGCCGAACGCGCGCTTGATGCATTGCTGATCGGACGCGGCGGCGGAGCCAGCTTCGGCGCCTCCGCCGCTGCGCTGTTCCAGGCGGTGCAGAGCGCACCGGACGTCACCATCCAACGCGTCGCTTACGGCCCGGACGGCACGCTCAGCGCGACGCTCGCGGCACCGCAGCCCGATCAGTTGAACCAAGTGCTCGTCCCGCTGCAAACCAGCATGGGCTATGTCATCACGCAGGCACCGCATCAGGGCGCCGAGGGAGGAACGGTGATCGACATCACCGTACGCGCGCCATGATAACCCGATCACGCGACTGGTATCTCGGACGCACCCGGCGCGAACAGGTGCTACTCGCAGCCGCCGGCGCGATCAGCGCGATCGTGATTGCGGTCTTCCTGATCGCGATCCCGCTGAACAATGGCATCGATAGCGCGAAAGGCCGCTATGAAGAGGCGGTGGTCCGCCATGGACGGATCGCGGCCAAGGTCGATCTGCTTGCCGGGGAGGACGAGGCGACGGGCCGTCCGCCAAGCGGTCCGCTGGTCGATTTCATCCGGCAAAGCGCCGAGGCTGCGGGCTTCACCCTCGATGCCGCTGATCCCGCAGGGGCCGGCCAGGTATCAATCCGGATCGCATCGGCAACGCCCGAGGCCCTGTTCGGCTGGCTCAGCCGCCTCGAGACGCGCGGCATCGCCGTTCAGAATTTGACCGTCGATCCCGTAGAGGGGGCTCCCGGCACCATCAGCGTCAGTGCAACCTTGCGGGGGGCATCGTGAAACTACCACGGCTGGTGAGCAGAACAACGACGAAGAAAACGGGCGATGCTACGCGAGAGCGCCCCAGGCTCGTGCTGACCTCCGTCGTCCTGTTCCTGCTTCTCCTCATCATCTTCATGCCGCTGCGCGCGGCGCTGGGCGCTGCCGATCTGGGGTCGCGCGGTATCGGCGCGCGGGAGGCAGGCGGCCTGGTGTGGAACGGCTATATCAACGACCTGACCGTGGGTGATACCACCATCGGCGGGGTCGGTGCCGCGCTTCGCCCGCTGCCTTTGTTCATCGGCCAGTTGCGTTTCCATCTGGAGCGCCCCGGAGCGATCGGACGCCCGGCCATCAACGCGGACTTTATCAGCGGCATCGGCCGCTTCGGCGTGGAGAATGCGAACATGACGCTGCCGGCGGCCAGCCTGTTCGGCGCGCTTCCTCTCGGCGAGCTCAACCTTCAGGATGTTGAGATCAGCTTTGTCGGCAATCGTTGCAACCACGCGGAAGGCACCGTGCGGGCCAGCGTAACGGCGGTACTGCCGGGGCTCGACCTGCCGGGTGGGATGGTCGGCACCTTGCGCTGCGATGGCGGCGCCCTGTTGGTCCCGCTGGCCAGCCAGACCGGCATGGAGATGCTGGATCTGCGTATCTTTGGCGATGGTCACTATACCACCAGGTTGAAACTGGGCGGCGACCGGGCGGCGATGGCCGGCGCCCTGGCCGCTGCCGGATTGCAGGATAATGGAGACGGCTTCGTGCTCGAGAGCGAGGGGCAGTTCTGAGCAGCCTTACCACGACGCTTTCCACGATTCCGCCCTGGATCTGCGCACTGATGTTCGGCGTGCTCGGCGCGATTTTCGGCAGTTTTCTGGCAACGCTTTGCCTTCGCTGGCCGCAAGGACGCAGCGTGCTGACAGGGCGTTCGGCGTGCGACCATTGCGGGCGAGTTCTGGGAGCGGCGGATCTGGTGCCACTGCTCTCTGCCCTTATCGCCCGCGAGCGCTGCCGAAGCTGCGGCACGCCCATCGACACCACGCATATGCAGATCGAATTTGCCGCACTGCTAGCGGGCGCGGGAGCCTTTCTGCTACTCCCTCCCGAGGCCGCCGCTGCCTGGGCGGTGATGACATGGCTGCTGATCCCGCTGATCTGGCTGGACCATCGCTATCTCTGGTTGCCGAACCCGCTTGTGCTGCTTCTCGCTGCCGCAGGGGCATCGCTGGGCGGCTTCCTCAGCGATCTCGGGCTGGCCGACAGGATCATCGGCGGCGTGGCAGGTTGGGCGGTGCTCGCCACGATTGCCGCCCTCTATCGCCACGCGCGGGGTCAGGAAGGCCTCGGCCAGGGCGATCCCAAGCTGCTCGGGGCGCTGGGTCTATGGCTCGGCTGGCAGGCGCTTCCGTTTCTCCTGCTTCTCGCCAGCGGTTTCGGTCTCGGGCTTGCGTTGCTGCGCGCCCGCACGCAGCCATTGGCGCAGCAGAAAATTCCGCTCGGCAGCGCGCTGGGGATGGGGGCCATGCTGATCGCCCTGATGCCCGGCATCGTCTGAGGGCCGGTCCAAAACGGATCAGACAGCGCTGGTTCGCCGGTCGGGGCGCACCTAATGGCACGATTGATGAAAATCGAAGACTCTGCCCCGCATTTCCCTCCCAGCGGCGTCCGCTATGACCCGTTCGATCTGCTCGACAGCACCGGGGAGTTGCTGGTCCATTCCATGCGGCTTGCGATCCGGCAACACGCGCGCGATGAGGATATCCCTGCCCTTCTGCGTGAGCTCGCCGATCTGCTGGATGCTCATGTCGACGGCAGCGGACAGGACATCATGCTCTATTATCTTGCGGCACGCCTGCGCGAACGCGCGGACAAGCCCCTCGACTAGGCAGGCGGGGACGGTAATGTCCGCGCGATGACAACGCGACTCAGCGAAAAGGAAATCGATTGCCTGCGCGGCGTGGCCGAGCTGAAAAGCTCGAAGCAGATCGCGCGTGAGCTGGATGTCTCTTCGCACACCGTGGATGCGCGGTTGAAGCGAGCGATTGCGAAACTCGGCGCTTCAGATCGCTTCGATGCGGCCAGAATGTTCCAGGCGATCGAAGATTCCGAAAATTCCAGCGGACCCCAGAATGCACGCTCCGCCGCAGCATTCGGGGCTCCGGATGCCTCTGAGGAGGAGGTCCGGACTTTGGTATATCAGACCCCGGATGTTCCGGATTCCGCGGGTTTTGGACCACAAGCATTCCCGTCACCCGATGGGGCCGGCGGCGACGGAAACGATGCCACCAGACTTCGCGACAGCGCGTTCGCGGCGGACTGGGCAGATCATTCTTCCTACCTGCCGATCCCGCGTCATCGGGGGGAGCGCAACGAGCTCACCGCTCTGCAGCGCCTCGGCTGGATCGTATCGATCGCTGTCGGGAGCGTGATCATTTTCGGTGGTCTCATGGGTGGCCTCAGCGCTCTCTCCACGCTGTTCAGCTGAACGGCGCGTAGCGATGATGCGTCCATGCGGCGCATCGGTGGGAGTAGAAGCGATGAGGAACCAGAGAATTGCAGCCGCCCGCGACGTGGCCGAAAAACTGCATGCGGCAGAAGCGGCGATCGACGAGGCCTTCGCCCGCGTGGCCCAGCTGAACATGGCGCTGCCGGAAGCGCGCCGTTCGGCCAATCTTTCGGCAGTGGTCGCGCAAGATGTATTCTCCCGCGCCGCAGGCAGCATGCAGCATCTTGCCGCTGCCCGGCAGGAGATGGTTTCGGCGCATGAGGGACTTTTCGAGGCGCAGACCGATATCGGGCTGGCGCGCATGAACTTCGGCGGTGGTGGAGAGAAAACTCTCACCGGCGCCAGCAACGGACTTCAGGTGGTTTCGGACGCCGCCTGAGGGGGGAGGCCACGGGATTGACTGGACTCACCCCAAATGGTTCGGTCGGTCCCGTGGTACTTCAAACACTCTACGACGTAACGCTCGTCCTATGCTGCCTCTACGCCTTTATCGCGGGTGGGCGCACCGAAAAGTTAGGCAGCCTGCTGACGCTTACGGCCAGCATTGTTTCGGTGCTGATATGGTACCGACCGCTGGAATGGAGGGCAGTCCATTGGAACATGTTCGCAGTGGACCTCGTCACCTTTCTTCTGGCGACATGGCTCGCGATCCGCAGCGATCGGTTTTGGCCGATGTGGTTCGCCGGGTTTTGCTTGGTCGGAGTGATGACGCATCTGGCCGTAGCCGCAATGCCGAATTTCGCTTCGATGGCTTATTCGCTAAGCCAGGGTTTCTGGGCCTATCCGGCGATGTTGGCGCTGGTGATCGGCACCTGGACTCATCGGCGCCGGATGCGGGGCTACGGGCTCTCTGCGTCCTGATCGCCGATCTCTCTGCCGATCCTGAGGCGACTGCGGCTTTATTGCTCACGCGTTTCGGATCGCTCGCCAACACGCTGGATGCCAGCTGCGAAGCCCTAACAGCCTGCGCCTCTCCGGCGATTGCCAATCGTATTCTAGCTGCCCGCGCGACCCATCTTGCCGCGGAAACAGACCATATCGGCAGACGACCGCTGATGTCTGATCCAGATCGGCTCGATAGCTACCTGCGCAAACGCCTCGCTCATCGCGGGAAAGAGCAGATCCGTACGCTCTTCCTCGACCGGATCGGGCGCCTCATCGCGGATGAATGCGTCTGCGACGGCACGGTAGACGAATCCGCCATCTTCCCGCGCGAGCTGGTACGCAGGGCACTTGAGCTCGACGCCAGCGGCCTGGTGCTGGCGCATAATCACCCCTCGCTCGATCCCCGCCCAAGCAGTGCCGACATCCGCGTCACTCACCGATTGGCAGAGGCGGCGGCTTCTCTCGACATCACTCTCGTCGACCATATCATTGTCGGCGCTTCCAATTTTTCCATGCGCGCAGCAGGTCTGTTGCGATAATCCAGCGATCAGACCTACGAATGCTCCGCTCCTTGGTTGACGCTTTCAGCAAGCAGTGATTGAGCGCGCGGGATGGTGCTCAAGACGTTCTACTTCTGCTTCCTCGGCACCTGCTGCACTTACGCTTGGGCGCTTGGAGGCCGAGACTAGCGGCTGGGGGTTCTCATCGTTCTCGGCGCGAAAGTGTTTTCACTCGATCCGGTACTGGGCGGAGTAGACTGGAGCCGTCATGACGTCGATCTGTCAATAGTGGACAGCCTTACTTTTCTCGCCGCTGCCACGCTTGCTTTGTTCAGCACGCGATTCTGGCCATTATGGATGGCCGGGTTCTGCTGTGTCGGCGCCGCAGTAAATATCGCGGTCGCCATGTCGCCTGGGCTGGCACCCAAGGCCTATGCATATACCGAAGGATTCTGGGCTTACCCGGCAATTGCCGCAATCGCGATCGGCGCTTTCGGCAGGCGACAAGCGAGTATGCGGACGCTACCGCATCGGCCAAAGACGGTTGAATGTTTGCGCGGACGCGGTGATAGCTTGTAGGTATGAACCTGACCGGCCCGACCTCGCAGAGTATCATTTCGCAGCGCACGCGGTTGCATTATGTCGACTGGGGAAATCCCGACAAACCGCCGCTGATCCTGCTCCATGGCGGGCGCGATCATGCGCGCAGTTGGGACTGGACGGCGATGCAGCTGCGCGAGGATTGGCATGTCATCTGCCCCGATCTTCGCGGTCATGGCGACAGCGAGTGGAACATGCCCGGCAATTATCCGATCATCGGCTATGTCTATGATCTGGCGCAGTTGGTGCACCAGCTTGGCCTCGCCCCCGTCACCATCGTCGCGCATTCGTTAGGCGGCAATATCGCCCTGCGCTTCACCGGCCTTTACCCTGATCAGGTACGGCGCCTCGTCGCGATCGAAGGCCTCGGCCCGTCGCCCGCGATGCAGGAAAAGCGGCTCGAGGTCTCGTTCGACGAGCGGATGCGCCGCTGGATCCACGACAAGCGCGCGGCGGCGGCGCGGCTACCCAAACGCTATGCAAGTTTCGAAGAAGCCTATGCCCGGATGATGGAGGCGAACACCTATCTATCGACCGAACAGGGCCACCATCTCACCCTCCATGCCGTGATGCGCAACGAGGACGGCAGTTACAGCTGGAAGTTCGATCCCTATGTCCATGTCTGGCCGACGATCGATCTTCCTTATGAGGAGATCGAGACCCTGTGGGGACAGATCGACTGTCCGACGCGGCTGATCTACGGGCAGGACAGCTGGGCCTCCGATCCCCAGGAGGATGGCCGGATCAGCCATTTCCGCAATGCCAGCGTCTCCTCCTACGAAAAGGCCGGACATTGGGTACATCATGACCAGTTCGACCGGTTCATCGCAGAGCTGCAGGAATTTCTTTGAGCCAGCGTTCGCTCAACGCTGTGCGCGCGGTTTCCAGGTGATGACGCGATAAATATAGAACAGGACGATCGCGGCGATGGCAGCGGTCGATATCGGGCCGACATAATCGTCGATCTTGCTGAAGTTGCGGCCCAGATAATAGCCCGCACCCGTCAGGATGACGTTCCAGATCATCGCGCCCGCAAAGGTGGCGATCAGAAAGCGGAGATGCCCCATCCGGAACAGGCCCGCGGGCAGCGACACGATAGTGCGGAAGGCGGGCATGAAGCGCAGGACGAAAACGATCTTCCCGCCATGGCGGGTGAACAGGCGGTTGATCTTCTGGATATCCTCCCACTCCAGCGTCAGCCAGCGGCCCCAGCGATTGACGAAACCTTCAAGGCGCCGAAATCCGTAGAAGCGTCCCAGCAGATACCAGGCGTAATTGCCCAGCGTCGAGCCGACCGTCCCGGCAAAGACCACCGCCTCGAAATTCATCTGCCCCTGGCCCACCTCGATGCCAGCAAGCCCCATGATGATCTCCGACGGAATTGGCGGAAATACATTCTCCAGAAACATCAGAAAAGCGATGCCGATATAGCCGCCATTGGCGACCAGATGGACGATCCATTGGCTCACCTTTCGGTGCGATCATTCTGGCTGCGCTCTTTCAGACGCCGCTCGATAGCATCCCAGATCATCCCGGCACTGTCGGTACCGTTGAATTTATCGATTGCGACAATGCCGGTGGGGGATGTCACGTTGATCTCGGTCAGCCATTTGCCGCCGATCACGTCGATGCCGACAAATACAAGGCCCAAGCGGCGCAGTTCCAGCCCCATCGCATCGCAGATCTCGCGCTCGGTTTCAGTCAGGTCCGCCGCTTCGGCATAGCCACCCTGCGCCAGGTTGGAACGGAACTCGCCTTCGCCTGGCTTGCGGTTGATCGCGCCGGCAAACTCGCCATCGATCAGCACGATGCGCTTATCGCCCTTCTCGATATCCGGAAGGAAGGGCTGCACCATATGCGGCTCTTTCCAGGTCTGATTGAACATCTCGACCAGTGCGGACAGATTGTCGCCATCCTCGCCGATCCGGAACACCGCCTTGCCGCCATTGCCGTGCAGCGGTTTTATGACGATCCGCTTGTGGCGGTCATGAAAATCGCGAATTTCGTCGAGGCGGCGCGTGATGAGCGTTTCGGGCATGTAGCGCCGATAATCGAGCACGTAGACCTTCTCCGGCGCATCGCGCACCGCCTTGGGATCGTTCACCACCAGCGTCTCGTCTGCAATGCGCTCCAGCAGCCAGGTGCCGGTCAGATATCCTGTGTCAAACGGCGGATCCTGCCGCATCAGCACCACATCGATATCGCTGCCCAGATCGATCTTCACCGGATCGCCAAGCTTGTAGTGGTCGCCCGCAACGCGCTGCACCGTCACTGGAAAAGCCCGCGTGGTCAGTCGTCCATCCCGCCACGTCAGATCGCGCACGTCATAATAGAACTGCTGATAACCGCGCTCCTGCCCCTTCAGGAGGATGGCAAAACTCGAATCGCCGTTGATGTTGATCCCTTCGAGCGAATCCATTTGGATGGCGGCTTTCATGGCGTTCCTTGCTGTTTGAGCCTTCTAGCGGGCGTGCCAGACATTGCGCATATGGCGCGGCAGGCGGCCGGGTGCCACCAGGATGATATCGAACCGCGCATCGAAGCGTTCCCCGCAATAATGGGGAATGGCCACTTCCGCCGCAGCCGCGACCCGGCGAAACCGATAATCATCGATCGCGCTGTCCAGCCCTTGCGTGCTGGCACGCGCCTTCACCTCCACGAAAGCAACGACGCCTCCACGCCGCGCCACGATGTCGATCTCCCCGCGCGGATTGCGCACCCGCTGGCTCAGAATGCGATAGCCATGCAAGCGCAGCCACCAAGCCGCGATCGTCTCCGCCCGCCGTCCACGTGCTTCGGCGGCACGGCGGTTCATCCCCGCGCCTTCAGTTCGGTTGCAAGATCGAACAGCGCCTTGCGATCACGCCCGAAGCGCTTCGCCACCTCGCCCGCTGCCTTGGACGCCGGCAGACGCTCCATCGCCTCGATCAGCGCGGCTTCGATCGCGCCCTCATCCGCCTCCTGTGTTTTGTCGTCTGAGGGCGGACCGACCAGCAGTACGATTTCCCCCTTCGGTGCCTCGTCGGCATAGCGTTCGGCAAGTTCGGCGATCGAGCCGGTCACCACTTCCTCATGACGCTTCGTCAGTTCGCGCGCGACCGCGGCTTCCCGCGCGCCGCCCAGATGCGCCGTCATCGTTGCCAGCGTTTTACCCAGCCTTGGCCCGCTTTCGTAGAAAACCAGCGTGGCGCGCAATGCCCTCACTTCATCCAGCATATCGCCCCGCGCTTTTTCCTTGGGCGGCAGGAAGCCGGCGAACAGGAAGCGGTCGGTTGGCAGGCCGCTAATCGAAAGCGCCATCACGGCGGCGCTTGGCCCCGGCGCGCTGGTCACCATCACCCCGGCTTCCCGCGCGGCGCGCACTAGCTTGTAGCCGGGATCGGAGATCAGCGGCGTTCCGGCATCGCTGACCAGCGCCACCACCCCGGCCCGCGCCGCCTCCACCAGCGCATCGCGATCGGCCTCCCCGCTATGATCGTGATAGGGCCGCATGGGCTTCTTCAGTTCCAGATGCCGCAGCAACTTCGCGGTGACGCGGCTGTCCTCCACCGCGATCAGATCGGCAGCTTCCAGGATCGCGGCAGCGCGCGCGCTCACATCTCCCAGGTTGCCGATCGGCGTGGCGACGATATAGATGCCGGAAGGAAAATCGGTTTGCATGAGGGTAGGTCATGACAGAAGCAGTTGCGGCGCGGCAAGCCGCCTTGGACTTTGGGCGGACACGCAGTCGCACGGCGACATGGCTGAAACGCTGCAGCGTTGCCGCCGGACTGACCTTGCTGGCAGGGTGTAACACGCTACTGCCCAGTGGCGGACGGCGCCCGCCGCCACGGACCGACAGCGCCCCCGTTTCCGCGCCCGCACCCACCGAAAATGTGGTGAGTGCGGACGACAGCCGTCACAAGATCGCGTTGCTGCTGCCGACTTCGGGCGAGAATGCCGATATCGGACAGTCGATTGCTAACGCGACCACGCTGGCGCTCTTGGACATCAACGCCTCCAACATCCGCATGACAACTTACGATACCGCGCGCGACCCGCGCGGCGCGGCGCAGCGTGCTGTGGCGGACGGCAACAGCCTAATCCTCGGCCCGCTGCTGGGCGACAATGTCGTGACGGTCGCCGGCGTCGCGCAGCAGCGTAATGTACCGATCATCAGCTTTTCCAACGACTCGGGGGTGGCGGGCCGAAATGTCTTCATCCTCGGTCATCTGCCGAGCCAGTCGATCGACCGCGTCGTCCGCTACGCTGTGAACCATGGCAAAAAGCGGATTGCCGGACTGGTGCCGCAAAATGTTTACGGTCAGCGCGCCACCGGATCGCTTACGTCCGCGGTGCGCGCGGCAGGTGGTACGTTGACGGCGATCCAGCCCTATGATCGCACCAGCCAGTCGGTCGACGCCGCCACCAAGGCGCTCGCCCAGGCGGGACCTTATGATGCGGTGCTGATTGCCGACACCGGCCGCGCCGCCATGGCCGCCGCGCCGCTGCTGCGCCGCAACGGCGCAGGCACAGCGCAGTTTCTCGGCACAGAGCTGTGGAATACGGAGAGCGCGCTCGCCGGATCGATCCCGATGCGCGGCGCGATTTTCGCCAGCGTCTCGGACGATCTCTACCGTCAATATGCGCAGAAATATCAAACCCGCTTCGGTAAGATGCCCTTCCGCCTTTCCAGCCTGGGCTATGATGCCGTGCTGCTCGTCGCCAACATCGCCAAGGACTGGCGCGTGGGCACGCCCTTCCCCGTCCAGCGGCTGACCGACCCACAGGGCTTCATCGGCATCGACGGCAGTTTCCGACTGCTCCCGAACGGCCTCAACCAACGCAATCTGGAGGTCCAGGAGATCGAGGACGGCAAGTTCGTGACGATCGATCCGGCCCCACGCGGTTTTTGAGCGGACCACAATTTAGCGCTATTTCGGGCGGCGGTGGGAACGAAGACCCGCCCCGCCCGCTTGCCCTCCTGAACGCAACAGCAGGAGAGACGCATGTCCATCGCCGAAATGATCGCCGACCATCCGCAGGTGAAAGAGGAAGACCCCGCGCTGGGTCAGGCCGTCCGCCATGCCATGTATTGCGCGGCCATCTGCAACAGCTGCGCCGATGCGTGCAGCGCCGAGGAAGCGGACATGCGACAGTGCATCCGCAGTTGCTCGGACTGTTCGGACATCTGCACCGCCACCTACCGCACGGCAAGCCGCCGCACCGCGGGCAATGTCCTTCTAATCATGGGAATGTTCGAGCTGTGCATTCAGGCCTGCGAACAATGCGCCGAGGAATGCGAAAAGCATGACGATCCACACTGCAAGCGCTGCGCCAAGATGTGCCGCGAGACGATCGAGGATTGCCGCAAGGCGCTCGAATTCATGAAGAAAGACAACGGATAAGAAAAAAGGCGAGCCTTGAAGGCTCGCCTTTTCATTCCATCGGCCATTGCGAGAACAGCGCCTAACGGCGCCCTCGCAATGGCAATGTTTCGCAGTTCAAGCCGCTTCTTTGCGCATCTTGTTGAGCTTCTTCAGCACCATCTGCCGCTTCAGGCGCGACAGATGATCGATGAAGAGAATGCCTTCGAGATGATCCATCTCGTGCTGAAGGCAAGTGGCCCAGAGGCCGTCCATCTCTTCCTCATGCACGTTCCCGTCCAGATCCTGCCAGCGAGCGCGGATCGTCGCCGGGCGCTCGACATCGGCAAACTGTTCGGGGACCGATAGGCAGCCCTCCTGATAGACGCTGAGATCGTCCGACGGGTCCAGAATTTCCGGATTGATGAAGATGCGCGGATCGCGCTTCACCGGCTGATGCGTATGTTCATGCCCGCCATGGTTGCACACCTCCGGCTCCGCGTCCGGATCAGGCTCCTGCAAATCGATCACGAGAACGCGCTTCGGCACACCTACCTGGATCGCCGCAAGGCCGATGCCCGGCGCGTCATACATCGTGTCGAACATGTCTTCGACGAGCGTGCGGAGTTCGTCATCGAACTCGGTCACGGGCGTGGAAACGGTTTTAAGCCGGGGGTCCGGCACTTCGAGGATCGGTCTGATAGCCATAGCGCGGAGATAAGATCGGCAGCGATGCCGGTCAAGCGGCGGCCTGCCTCAGCCGATCGGCCGCCGGGCGCGCAACGCCTGCGCGAGCGTGCCTTCGTCGAGATAGTCCATCTCCCCGCCCACCGGCATGCCGTGGGCGAGCTGGGTGAGCCGCACCGGCTTGTCCTCCAGCCGCTCGGCGATGAAATGCGCAGTCGTCTGCCCTTCCAGCGTGGCGTTCATCGCGAGGACCACCTCGTCGATCCCCCCTTCGGCCACGCGGGCAACCAGCTTGTCGATCGACAGATCCTCCGGCCGCACGCCCTCCAGCGCGCTGAGGCGCCCGCCGAGCACATGATAGCGCCCGGGAAACAAGCGAGAGCGATCGAGCGCCCACAGGTCCGACACTTCTTCCACCACGCAGAGCGACTTGGGATCGCGTCGCGGATCGGCACAGATCGCACAAGGGTCGCTGGTATCGACATTGCCGCAGACCGAGCATGTGGCGAGACGCTCGCTTACCGTCTTGAGCGCGGAAAGCAGCGGCATAAGCGCCCCCTCCCGCTTCTTCATCAGATGCAGCACCGCGCGCCTGGCCGAACGGGGGCCAAGCCCCGGAAGCCGCGCCAGCGCCTGCGTCAGCGCGTCGATTTCTTGCGATGCCATGGGGGGATAGGTAGGGGCAGCTTTGGCTTTTTGGAAGCGCCCACACCGACCTGATGGAGTAGAGCCTTTGCGCATCGCCTTTATGGGAACGCCGGATTTCGCGGTGCCGACGCTGAACGCGCTGCACGAGGCGGGTCATGAAATCGCGATGGTCTTTTCGCAGCCGCCGCGCCGCGCGGGGCGGGGCAAGAAGTTGACGCCCACGCCGGTGGATTCGCGCGCTCAAGAGCTTGGATTGGAGGTGCGCACGCCCGTTTCGCTCAAGAGCGCGGACGAACATGCCTATTTCGCAGGTCTTGACCTCGATGTCGCGGTGGTGGCGGCCTATGGGCTGATCCTGCCACAAGCGATCCTGGATGCGCCGCGGCTTGGCTGTCTCAATGTCCACGCCTCGCTGCTGCCGCGCTGGCGCGGCGCTGCCCCTGTGCAGCGCGCGATCCTGGCGGGAGATGAAGAAACCGGCGTCACCATCATGCAGATGGAAGCCGGGCTCGACACCGGCCCGATGTTGGCCATGGCCGCCACCCCGATCGCCGATCGCACTGCGGGCGAACTGACCGACGAACTCGCCGTGCGCGGCGCTGCGCTCATGGCCGAAGTTCTCGCCGCACCGGACGATTTTCCCCGCGAAAAGCAGCCCGACCACGGCGCCACCTATGCCAGCAAGATCGACAAAGCTGAAGCGCGGCTCGATTTTTCAGCGCCAGCCGATGCCGTGGAGCGGCAGGTGCGCGCGTTCAATCCGGTGCCCGGAGCCTTCTTTGAACATGAGGGCGAGCGCTACCGTGTCCATGCCGCCAAGCAGGTCGACCGGGGCGGCGCGCCGGGAACGGTACTCGACGATAAGCTGAGTATTGGATGTGGGGATGGCGCAATCCGCCCCACGCTAATCCAGCGCGCGGGCAAGCCGATCATGGCGCTGAACGATTTCCTGCGCGGCAATGCGATTCCGGCGGGCACGCAGCTCTAGCTCTCCTCATGCCGCGCTTCGCCTTCACCATCGAATTTGACGGCCGCCCCTTCATGGGCTGGCAGCGGCAGGACCACGGACCGAGCGTGCAGGAAGCAATGGAGCGCGCGATCCACGCGATCACCGGGGAGGACGCGGTCGTCCACGCCGCGGGCCGCACCGATGCCGGCGTCCATGCGCTCGCCATGCGCGCCCATGCCGATATAGATACCGCCATCCCCGCGTTCCGGCTGAAGGAGGGCATCAACGCCAAGCTGCGCCCCGATCCGGTGGCAGTGCTGGCCTGCGAAGAAGTGGACGAGGACTGGCATGCGCGCTTCAGCTGCACGGGCCGGTCCTATGTCTATCGCATCGTCAACCGCCGCGCGCCGCTGACGTTCGAGGCGGGGCTGGCCTGGCGCGTGGTGCCGGAACTGGACGCCGCCGCGATGCATGAGGCGGCACAAGGGCTGGTCGGCCAGCATGATTTCACCACCTTTCGCTCCGCGCATTGCCAGTCCGCCAGCCCGCTGAAGACGCTGGACCGGCTCGATGTGGTGCAGAAGGGTGAGCGGATCGAGGTTCACGCGGCCGCCCGCTCCTTTCTGCATCATCAGGTGCGATCGATGGTGGGATGCTTGAAGCTGGTCGGCGAAGGGAAATGGAGCGTCGCGGACATGCGCGATGCGCTCAAAGCCGCAGACCGTGCCGCGCTGGGCTATAACGCGCCGCCGGACGGGCTGTATTTTGTCAACGCCAGCTATCCCTAGCGTCCGTAAGTCCTGGGCGTGCAGCAGCCGCTTGGCCTCTCGGACCGTAAGTCCTGAGCTTGTCGAAGGACGTTTATCGTCGAGGCGAAACGCCCTTCGACAGGCTCAGGGCTGCGGACTTCAACACGATCAAACCGGAAACAGCCGCCCCACCGCCTTGTCGAGCATCAGCATCTGCCAGATCAGCCTCCCATGGTCGCGGCGACCGGCGATATGCTCCTCGGCGATCAGACTGAGCGCTTCGCCGTCGAACCAGCCAGTGCGCGCCAGCGCTGAACGGCTTCCCATCGCTCTCGCCTCGCCCGCCAGGGGCCCGCGGAACCAGGCGCTGATCGGCGTGACGAAGCCCATTTTGGGGCGGTACAGAATATCGCGCGGCAGATAGGGCTCCATCGCCCGCTTCATCAGCCATTTGCCCTGCCCGCCGCGCACCCGATATTTGTCCGGCAGCCGCGCGGCGAATTCGATGAGGCGATGGTCGAGCAGCGGCTCGCGCGCTTCCAGCCCTACCGCCATGCTCGCGCGGTCGGTCTTGGTAAGGATATCGCCCGGCAGCCAGAAAGTGAGATCGGCATATTGCGCCCGGTCCAGCCCGGTGCGCGTCGGAGCCCGTCGCATCAATTCGATCAGCCGATCCTCGGCGCGGTAATTGCCAAGCGTCCCGCGCATCGCATCCGAATAGAGCGCGCCGCGCGCATCGGGACCGGTGACGCTGAGTGCATCGGCATAGCCCGCCTCCCCGCTTCCTGCGAGCGAGAGCAGCGTCGTCTTGGCACGCAGCGGCCGCGGTGCCCAATCGGCCTTCGGATAAAGCTTGCCCAGCGTACCCAGCAGCGGACCGCGCACAGTCTGCGGGATCAGGGCGCGCACCCGCTCTTCGCCCGCATGGAAAACCTGCCGCCGATACCCCGCCAGCGCCTCATCCGCACCGTCGCCGGACAACGCCACGGTGACATGTTCGCGCGCGAGTTCGCAGACCGAGAGCGTCGGTAGCGCGGACGCATCGGCAAAGGGTTCGTCATAGATTTCGGCCAGCCGGTCGATCTGTTCGAATTGGTCCGCGCCCACCGTCCGGCTGTGGTGATCGGTGGCGAAACGGTCTGCTATGGTGCGCGCATGGCTGCTTTCGTCCAGCGCCGCCTCGTCGAAGCCGATTGAGCAGGTGGTGACCGCGCGGCGGGACTGTTCGGCCATCAGCGCAACCACGCTGCTGCTGTCCACGCCGCCGGAGAGGAAGGCGCCGAGCGGCACGTCGGCCACCATACGGCTGGAAACCGCCTCGCGCATGATCGCGCGGAGCTCTTCCTCCAGCGCGCCTTGCCCGGCCGTCGATCGCTGGCTGAAATCCACATCCCACCAGCGCTGCGGCTCGGCCAGCCCGCCCTCGCTGCGCAAGCTAATGTGATGCGCCGCGGGAAGCTTACGTACGCCTTTCACGATCGACCGATCGTCGGGCACGTAGCCGAAGGCGAAATAGTCTTCGACCGCGCGTTCGTCCGGCACGCGGCGCAGCAGCGGGTGGACTAGCAGCGCCTTCAATTCCGATGCAAACGCCACCGATCCGTCGGATAGAGCTGCGTAGAAGAGCGGTTTGACGCCCAGCCGGTCGCGCGCGAGAAACAGGCGCCGGTCGGCCTGATCATAGATCGCGAAGGCAAACATGCCGTTCAGCCTGGATAGGCACGCCTCACCCCATTGGGCGTAGGCCGCCAGGATCACCTCGGTATCGCCTTCGGTTGCGAAGACATGGCCCTTGGCTTCCAGCTCGCTACGCAGCGCCTGAAAATTATAGATCTCGCCATTAAATACGATCTGAAACCGGCCATCGGCATAGCCCATGGGCTGCAGGCTACCCTCCAGATCGATGATCGAAAGACGGCGATGCCCCAGCCCGACGCCGGGCGCGGTCCATACGCCCGATCCGTCCGGACCGCGATGGGAGATGGCGTCCGTCATCGTCCGAACGCGCGCGGGATCGACCGGCTTGGCCGTGCCGATATGGAAGATGCCCGCAATGCCGCACATGGCGCTGCCCCCTAGAGCAGCAAGGCGGCGAAGGCGAGAGCCAGCGCCGGGATAACGACCGTTGCAACGGCCACCGGAAGCAGCTCGATCCGCCCCGCGAAGGATCCCTGCAATCGCGCCGGATCAAAGGCCGGTGCGTCGGCAGCTTTGTCGAAAAAAGGCCATGCCGCCGCCAGGATCAGTGCGATGACGATGCCAAAGAAAATCCAGCCGTAGAAAATGTGATCAAACCCGGCGGCGAAATCCAGCCCGCGATAATGCGCGATGATCATGGTCCCCCAGGCGCGGATGCCGTTGGCGATGATCGGCACGATCACGCAGGCGGCCAGCAGCACGGCGCGGCGGCGCCAGCTTTCGAAACACAGATTGGCGACCAGCGCGCCGAGCGCGAGCATCGCGATGAGGAATTTGACGCCCGAGCACGCTTCGGCGACGTGAAACAGTCCGGCAGGCGTGGAAATGTAGAGGCCGTTCAAATGCGCAGGGACGCCGCTCCATCCGAGCAGCACCATGCTCATATCCGCCGTCAGCACCTGCAGCGGATAGATCAGCTCATCGCCGAAGGGGACGAGGAAGAAGGAAAAGAACAGCGGGAAGGCCAGCCCGCGCGCCACCATCGGCCCGCACAATGCCAGGACCGCGCTCTGTAGCATCATCGCCAGCGCGAGATGCCGCGCGAAGTTGATATCGAACGCATCGCCTATCAGCCAGAAAAGCGCAGCGAGCGCACTCCAGGCGAGGCCCGGCCACCAGGCGGCGGGGGTGAGCGCGGCGACCTCCTGCTGGCGCTGCCAGACCAGCCAGCCGAGAATCGGCAAGATCAGCAGGCAGTGATTATAGGTGGAGATGTTCCACCAGATATCGAACATCTGCGCCGCATCACGCCAGAACAGCGCGAGGATAGCCAGCCAAACACCGCCAAGCAAAGGCAGAGTGCGACCCCAGGCGGTCTCGCTGCACGAGAAGGAGGCGCTAAGCGCGGTCATGCCGGGGCCTCCACTGCGCGCGCTTCTGACAGACCCAGCAGTTCGCCCAGCGGCGCGAGCTGCGTATCCCAGCGATAGCGCTGTGCGACATGCGCGCGCGCGGCGCGGCCCATCGCGGCGCGGCGCGCAGGATCGGCCAGCAGCCCGGCGGCCAGCTCTTCTTCTTCGGCTGGGGTTTTCGCCACTTCCAGATGCGTTCCGGCGTCGGCATCGATCCCCTCGAACGCGGCTGCGCTGGCGAGCACCGGGCGGCCCATCGCCATCGCCTCCAGCACCTTGTTTTGAACACCGCGCGCGATGCGCAGCGGCGCCACCACAAAATCGGCGGCGGCAAGCCAGCTGCGCGTGTCGGGCACTTCGCCCGTCACGATCACGCCGTCATGTTTCGCAAGCGCCTTCACCTCCGGCGCGGGCGCGCGGCCGACAATGGCGAAGGAGACATGCGGGAACTGCGTGCGCAGCTGCGGCATCACGGCTGCCGTAAAACTTTCGACCGCCTCGATATTCGGCCGGTAATCCATCTGTCCCGTGAAGACGATCAGCGGGCCGGCCGGTCGGTCGGTCAGCGGCGCGATGTCTACCGCCTCCGGATCGAAGCGATCGAGATCGATGCCGTTGCCAACCGCCTTTACCCGCTCCGCCCCGCTGCGCCGGCGGAACAGCGCCGCTTCCGCCGCGCTCACGAACAGGCTGGCGTTCGCACGTTGCGCTACAGTTCGCTCGTAATCTGCGAGCAGCCGCGCCTCTCTCCTGTTGATCCAGGCCATCGGCCCACTTCCCTCGGCGCCGTAACGCTCAAACTTCGCGCTATCGACGTCGACGAAGTCCATTACGACGCGGCCCGAAAAGCGCTTGGGCACATATTGCGCCATCTGGCTGGAAAAGACGTAGATCGTCTCGATCCGCTCACGTTTCACCAGCCGCGCGATCCTGCGTTTCATCGACGGCGAATCGAACGCCGCGAGCGAAACCGGGCGTCCGCGCGCCAGCGCTCGCAATCCCGCCTTCCACATCGGCACCGTGCGGGGTTCGAGAATCGTGGACGCGGTCACTGCCTCCAGCGCTTCCGCATATTTCCAGTCGTCCAGCTGATCCACGAACGCCGCGACATGGACGGGCGCACGCTCCGCCATCCAGCGCAGCATATGGTAAGACCGGATTTTGTCACCGCGATCGGGCGGCCAGGGCATGCGGTGCGCAATGTAGAGGACGCTCATCCCAGCCCCTTGGCGATCCACGGTCCGATCAGATTGGCCACCGGCAGCGGCAGCTTCTGCCAGGTTTCCACCATCATGCGATATTTCGGGCTGGTTGGGTTCACATCGCGCCCCTGCCCGTCCACACTCCAGCTGGCATAGCGCAGCGGCTGCGGTTCGAAGCCCCAGTTCTTTTTGTAGCTCCACGGGCCGGTGCCGGTCTTGGAACGGCCGAAATCAAAACGGGTGCAGCCGCGCCGCGCCGCATGGTTCATCAGCGCAAAGTACATCATCTCATTGGCGCGTAAACTGCGGGCTGCATGCAGCCCCCCGCCCCAATAGGGCATCACCGTGCCGCGGTGGTACAGGCTGAGCACACTCGCCACCGGCTCGCCGCGGTGCAGCACCGTCAGAATGTCGGCATCGTCGCCAAACCTGTCCAGCATCGCGGAGAACAGCTTTCGCGGGAATACCGGCGTACCCAGATTGCGAACGCTTTCCGAATAGATGCGGTAATGCCACTCGCGGTCGCATCGCGCGCTGCCGACCTCCACCACCAGATCGGATGCCAGCGCCTTGCGGATTTCCGCCCGCTGCTTGCGCGGCACCGCCTTCAGCCGCGCATCCTCATCATCCGCCAGATGGGCGGAGAATCCGCAATAGGTGCTGTCATCGATCGACCAGCCCTGTCCTGCCGGATCGGTCCCGCCGCGCAGCTCCAGCGTCGCAAATCCACCTGCTTTGGCCTGCGACAGCGCTTGCTCGGTCAGTCCGCGCCGCGTGGCATGGTCGTCCGCGATGATGCCGCCGCCCACCGCAAAACCCGAGGAAACGAGCGCCTTGCCGAACAGCGCAGAGCGGATCTCGGTAAGCGGGACGAGGCCGCATATCCCAGCCACTCGGCGCGCGACGAGATAATGGCCGCGCTGTCCGCAACCGTCCTGCACCGCCTGCAACCAGGCAGGCCGATGGAAAGGCGTCGTATCGTCACGCTGAGCAAGAAACGCATCGATCTGCGCCACTGCCTGCTGGTCACTCAGCGAGACGCGCGCAATATTAGGCGCATGCTCGGTAAACGGCGCGCTCATGCCAGCCGCGCCTTTTCGGCAGCAGCCACCGCATCGACCCGGCCCCATGAAAATTCGCGCAGCATCCGCTCCAGCTTCCCCTCCATGGCGGACAGCTTCGTATAATGACGCAGCTTCGATTTCAGCGGGGCATCAGCAACGCGCGGCTGATCCGGATCAATCTCCCACGGGTGGAAATAGAAAATACCGGGATGGCTTTCCCGATTAACCTGCCCGAACGCCCAGCGAGAGAAGGCATAGGGGAACATCCGAAACCAACCCCCGCCCCCGGCGGCGAGCCGTTTGCCTGCGAAAACCGCAGTGGTGACCGGCAGCTCGATCAGGTCCGCGCCTGCCACGGGGCGAAAGGCGAAGCGGCCCGCTTCGGGCCAGCCGTAATGATCGTTCTGGATCGGCGCGACGCTGGAGGAATAGGCGTAGCCCTTCTCCGCCAGGATTTCGTGCGCCCAGGGCGTGCGCTTGTCGATCGAAAAGCTGGGCGCGCGGTATCCGGTGACGGCTGAGCCGCTGGCATCCTCCAGCAGCTTTTTCGCGCGATCGATATTCGCGGCGAAATCCTGGCGATCCAGCGTGAACACCCGTTCATGGGCATAGCCGTGGCTGGCGAGTTCATGGCCCGCCTCGACAATCCGCCGCATCAAAGCGGGATGGCGCTCGGCCACCCAGCCGAGGGTGAAGAAGGTTGCCGAAACACCGGCGCGTGCGAACAGATCGATCACCGCATCGGTATTGCGTTCGACGCGCCGCGCCAGCCCGTCCCAGTCGGCACGGTCGATCACATTCTCGAACGCGCCCACCTGAAACCAGTCTTCGATGTCGACGGACATCGCGTTGAGGACGGTGCCTTGAAGGATCGGACCCTGCTTCACGATTGGGGCTGGCCGTTCAGGCGGCGCGGCGGGCGGTCAGCTCATCGCCGCGCTCGACATGGTCCAGCAGCATCGCGACGAGCCGCTTGATCGTGGCTTCCTGACTGTCAATCCGCTCTTCCAGCCGTTCAATCTGCTCGGCCAGTTCGGCAACGCGGTCGTCGTCCGGCGCTTCGCCGTGCGGCGCGCTGTCAGGCACGGTTTCGAAAACGGGGGGCGTGGTGCCGGGGCGGAAGAAACCATGGATCACCGGACGGCTCTCCTCGGCCTGCTCATCTTCCGGCTTTGCGTCCGGCTCGTCCTCTTCGATCACGATCGAATCGGAAATGTTTTCCATGGGTGCCACTTCCGCGTCCGGCTCGTCTTCTTCAACAGCGGCCATTTCAGCAGTGGCTTCCGTCATCATTGGCGCCGGTTCCGGTTCGGCCGTGTCAGAAGTGGCCTGCAATTTTTGCTCTGGCCCACCGGCTTGCGTATCCTCAGCATCAGGCGCTTCAGCCGGCGTGGCGGGAACCGCGATCTGTACGGGCACCTCGCGGTCGCCTTCGATGTCGGCCAACACGTCTTCGATCAGCCCAACCTCGATCCGATCGATCTTCTCTACCGCGCCCATCAGAAGGACACGCGTCATCAACGAATTGAGCTTGCGCGGCACGCCGCCGCTCGCCTCGTAAAGCTTGTCGATCGCTTCCATCGTGAAGTCGGGGCGCCCGTTCCAGCCCACCTTGCCCAAGCGGTGCAGAATATAGGGCTCCATCTCCTCGGGCTGCATCGCCTCCAGATGATGCGTCGCGATGACGCGCTGGCGGAGCTGCTCCAGCCCCGGATCGGTCTTCAGCTGGTCACGAAATTCGGGCTGGCCGAGCAGGAAAATCTGCAGCAGCGCCTGATTGCCCAACTGAAAGTTGGAGAGCATGCGTAGCTCCTCCAGCGTTGCCGTAGGCAGGTTCTGCGCTTCGTCTACCACCAGCAGGCAACGGCGGCCTTGGCGCGCCTCGGCATGGAGGAACTGCTCGATCGCGCTCAGCGCATCACTCTTGGCATCGCCCGCCACCGCGACGCCGAAAGCTTCGGCGACCATATGAAGCAGATCGCCGCCTTCCAGCTGCGTCGTGACGATATTGGCGGCGTTCAGCCGGCCGGGATCCACCGTTTCCATAAGATGCCGCACCAGCGTGGTCTTGCCCGCGCCGATTTCGCCGGTGATGACGATGAAGCCCTCGCCCTGCGCCAGGCCATAGCCGAGATAGCTGAGCGCCTTCCGGTGCGTCCCGCTTTCGAAGTAAAAACGCGGATCGGGGGTGAGCTGAAAGGGCCTGCCGCTAAGCTCATAATATTGATCGTACATAGGCTGTCCTCTCCCCGCCGCTCAGAAGCTGTACCGCAGACCCAAAAGGGCCGAGGCGGTGACATCTTCGTTATTCAGACTGAAATCGTTCGTATCGAAATAATCCACGCCGAGGGCTGCCGTGGCATCCAGCCCGCGCCACAGGCTGCGATTGTAACCGGCATTGGCGCCCACCGCGAACACTTCCCCGCCGACATAGCCCGGATCATAATAATTCGCGTAAAGATTGGCGGTGACGCTGGACAGCGCGTCCAGATCACGCGCGACAAAGACGTTGGCGAAGTAATTCTGGTCCGAGATGCCGTCGATCTGCGCCTGAACGCCATCATTCGCCGTCAGGAAGGTACGCCGGTTGTAGCCGAGCGCGATGCCGGTCTTCCATCCGGACATGTCGGTCGAATAGCTCGCCGTCACGCCGCGGGAACGGAAGGCGGCGCCGTCTGCGGACTGCAGCACATCGTCGAAACAGATGCCGCCTTTGCTGGTGAACCCGCAGCTGCCGATGTCTCCGGTCAGCGGGTTGCTATACGCTTGGAAATCCGGCGTCAGGCCGCCCAAGCGATTGCGTAGCAAGCTGCCGTAATTGGTGACCGTGTCATAAACCGCGACGCCTACGGCGGAGCGATCGTCAAGCTGCCAGGAGAAGCTGCCCGTCAGGATCTCGCTGCCGTAACGCTGGCCGAAACGGGCCTCGAGAGAGGTACGGCGGCTCGGCCGCCACATCACGCCGACATCCCAGATGAACCCGTCCTGCTCGTAAGCGAGGAGCCGCGGGCTGGATTTATCGACCACGAGGCGTCCGTCATCGCCTGTCACCAGGGTGCCGTCCGCGGCCCGCACGACGTCGCGTTCGGAAATACGGATGCGCTCATAGCCCGCGCCGCCCACGGCTGCGAGGGTCGGGCTGACTGGGACGGTAAGATCGACCCTGCCGTAATAGTCCTCGAAACGGTTATCGAGCGCCCCGCCGTCGGCCCTTTCATAGCCGCCGCCGACCGACCAGCCGATAGGAAGATAGCCGCCTGGCTGCTGTCCGACTGAAGCGGTGACCGAATGGCTGGTGTTTTCGTCAAAGGGCACCGCGCCTACACCGGCAAAGGCAGGGTCGATGCCCTCATCCTCCACCTTGGTATAGCCGGCGCGGTACGCCGCACCGATGGTGACGCCGCCGGTCTGGATGCCCAGCGTCGGCCCGGCATATACCGAGTAAATCTGGCTGGTGTTCGCTGGATTGCCGACCAGATTGCTCGGCGCAGCGCCCCCGGCGTTGATCCGGCTGCGCGCGGCCAGCGCTCCGGCGTCGACCGAAAGGCCGCGGGCCAGCTGTACGCTGCCCGCGGCAAGGCCGGTTAGATAGTCGCTGTCGGCGGTATTATCGTCATAGGTAATCAGCCGCTCATAGCGGGCACTGATCCCGGCCTCGACGCGGCGCTGGCTGATGCGCGCTTCCACGCCCGCCGCCACCGTGGTGTAGGTGACGACATCGTTGTCCGCGCCCGTTCCGGTGAAGACCACCTGATTGAGCTCGACATAGGGCTGGATATCGGTGCGGACAGCCGAGCCACCTGCGCGGGCAGCGGGCGGAACCTCACCCGGCACATCCTGCGGTAGGAGCGGCGGCGCTTCCTGCGACGGCGGCGCATCGTAGCTCGCGCCATAATCCTGCGCAGCTGCGGGAGCGGTCAGTGCCATTACGGACAGTCCGGCGAGAAGCCATTTACGGACAGTCATTTCTGCCCTCCATTTCCATAATAGGAGCCGAATTTGCGGCCCGTTGGAGAAAATTGCGTGCCGTTCAGCAGCAGCTTGATGTCATCGCAGCCACTCAAGAGACCGATCGCATCGCGGAGCGCCGCTTCGCTGGTCTCGTCCGCCTTCACGACAAGCAGAACCTGCCCGGCATGAAGCGCCAGAACGCTGGCGGGCGAGGCTGCCAGAGCCGGCGGGCTATCGAAGATCACAATGCGGTGGGGGTCTGCCGCCTCGAGCCGCTGGAACACTGTCTCGGTGCGGTTCGAGGCGAGATATTCGGTGTCGGATTTGCTGCGCATGCCAGACGGAAGCAAGGTGAAGCCTGGAATATCGGTGCCCAGGATCAGGCTTTCGACATCGCGCGCGGGATCGGCCAGCGTATCCATCAGGCCGGGCAGCGTCTCGCCCTCCTCCTCGCCATCCTGAATGCCGAGCGTCGGCAGGATCGAGGGACGCGCGAAATCGGCATCGACCAGCAGCACGCGGTTGTCGCGTTCATTGGCGAGCGCCAGCGCCAGGTTGATGGCGCAGAAGGTCTTGCCCTCGTCCGGATTGGCCGAGCAGACAAGGATACGGCGGCCATGCGGAGAAGCCTCCACACCCTTCCCGCCCGTCGCCGACAGCAGAAGCTGCCGTTTGACGATGCGAAATTCCTCGACGAGCATGCCGACTGCGGCTTCCGGCACGATCAGATTGTTCTCGCGCAGCCGCGCCCGATCGATTGCGACATGGAAGCCGGGCTGGCGCGGAGCGGGCGCCATCGTCTCGCGGATCGGCACGGGTTGCGGCGCGGGGCGCTGCGGCTGAGGAGCTGCGGATTGCGAAGCCTCGGACTCGCGCTCGGGCTCCGCCTGGGATGACGCGGGCGGGGTTCCTTCCGGACGCCGCAAGGCCGCGCCGAAATCATAAACCTCGGCGGCGCGTTCGAGCAGCGATGGCTGCCGGCGGATCGGATCGTGCTTGCTCATTGCCATCCCCCTCAGGCGACCGTGCCGCGCTGGATGAACTCAACCATCATCAACAGCAGGAACACGCCCGCCAGCGCCCCCGTCCCCCCGAAGAACAGCTTCAGCTTGCGTTTGCGCGCGGCGCGCTGCGCCTCGGTCAACATTTCAGAGATCGAGCCGATGACCGGCAGGCCGCTCGCTTTCTCCAGCGATCCGGCGGTCGGGAAGCTGGTGCGCAGCTGCGACAGCGCAAAGGCCGCTCCGGCACCGCCCGCGAGGCCCAGGACCAATACTGCTGCAAGGAGCAGTGGACGGTTAGGCGCGGCGGGCACGCGGCTCATGCTCGGCGGATTGACCACACGGAACTGCGTGAGATCGGTTTCTTCCTCAACCTCACCCTTCAGGCGCATATTCTCGCGCTCGGCCAGCAGCTTGTCATATTGCTGCTTGAGCACGTCATAATCCTGGCTGATTCGCTCATATTCGGCCTGTACGCCGGGTTCGGCGGACTGCTTGCCGATCAGGCGGCTGACATCAGCCTCCAGCGCGGATTTGCGCGCGCGCAGCGCCGAAACGGTCGCCGCCCGCTCGGCCTGCATGGACTGGAGAGAGGAGTAAGCGGGGTTCGGCGTCTTGAAGCTGCCGCCGCCCGATTCGCCCGCGCCGGAAGCACGCAGGCTCGCAATCTGTTCCTTCAGCGCGATGACATCCGGATGGCTGTCCGTCCAGCCGCGCGCTCTTGCCGAAGCAAGCTGGCCCTGAAGCTGCGAAATCTGGCTGCCGCCGCCGCTGGGATTGGGCGTGGAGAGCATGGCCGGCGTACCGGCAAGCTGGCCGTTCAGCGCGGCGAGCGAGCTTTGCGCGGATGCCAGCTGGCTATCGATCTGGCTGAGCTCCGCGCGTGCGGAAAGGAGCTGCTGGCTGGCCGATCCGGCACCAGGCAAAAGCCCGAGATTCTGCGTCTCGAACGCCACGCGCTTCTGCTCTGCGTCCTGCAATTCTTTTTGCCGATCGGCGAGCTGTTGATCCAGGAAGCGCAGCGCCTGGCTGGTGCGCCCGGCACCGCCGGCGATGTTCTCCTCCTGGAAAATGTCGATGATCTTCTGCGCGATATCGCGGGCCAGTGCCGCCGCCTCGCCGTCCGAGCGGCCCGCGCCGGACTGCTTCACCGTGATGTTAAACACATTCGGCTGATCCGACTTAACCTCGATATTCTCGCGCAGGGAGACGATCTTGGTCGCCATTTCGCGATCCGAGGAAATATTGTCGCCCAGCTTGGTGGCGCGGATCACCTTTTCCAGATTGTCCGCAGACAGCAGCGTCTGCTGAATCTGGTCCATCTGCTGACGCTGATCGTTGCGATCGTCGATCATGCTGGTGGACAGCATGGCCTGCTGTCCCACGAACAGCTTGGCCTCCGAGGCATAGGTGTTGGGGATCAGCGCGACGACCAGCCAGCCCAGCAGGCAGATGCCCCAGGCCACGGCCAGCGCCAGCCAGCGCCGGTTCCAGACGCGGTACAGCGCGATGCGGATTTCGTCATAGAGACCGTTCAAGGCTGGATATCCTTCATCAAGGAGCGGGCGCGCTTCAGAACATGCTTTCGGGGATGATGATCACATCGCCGGGCTGCAGCAGCACGTTCGCCTTGCTGTCGCCGCGCTTCAGCAGATCATCGATCCGCACCGAATATTCGCGCTGCACGCCCGAATCGGTGTCCGCGCGAATGAGGCGCGCCTTGTTGCCCGCCGCATATTCGCTGAGGCCGCCGACCGCGATCATCGCATCCAGCAGCGTCATGTTCGCGCGGTAAGGGATGGAGGCAGGCTTCTCCGTCGCACCGACGATGCGGATCTGCTGGCTGAAAGTACCGGCGAAGGACTTCACGATCACCGATACGATGGGATCGTTGATATATTCCGCTAGCCGCACCTTGATGTCGTCGGACAGCTGTTTTGGCGTTTTGCCCACAGCGGGCAGATCGGTGATCAGCGGCGTGGTGATACGCCCGTCCGGCCTAACCTGCACCGTCGCCCCCAGCTCCGGATTGCGCCAGACGAAGATCTGCAATTCATCGAGTGGGCCGATCACATATTGTGCGCTCGGTGCTTCCGTCTTTGAAACATAGGTTGCTGGCGGCAGCTGCGGCCCAGTCGGTCCACCCGCACAGGCGGAGAGCAGAGTGAGGCCGGAGAGCATCGCCAGCTTCGCGATTTCAGAGCTTCGCATCGATCGTTCACCTTAAAGCGCGCAGTCCACATGGAGCGCGAACAAATTTCCGCATCTGGCATGCCGGAAAAGGGTGAACAGACCGTTAGGATTGAATGATATGCCGGGCGCTCACCACGATTATCGCCACTTTAACCGCGCAGCCGATCACAATGGTTCAATTTGATACAGCAGCGCTTCCGGCCGTTTAGATCAGCATCTCTCGCGCAGGACCCTGCCCCAGGAAATTGGCCGGAGAGGCGCTGGCCCCATAGGCCCCAGCGCAGAAGATCGCGACCAGATCACCGACATCGGCGCGGGGCAACATTGCGCTGTCGCTCAAGCGATCGAGCGGCGTGCAGAGGCACCCGACCACGCTCTGCACCTCATCCGCAGGCGCATCGAAACGGTTGGCGATGCCAACGGGATAGTTGCGGCGGATGACCGTGCCAAAATTGCCGCTGGCGGCGAGCTGATGATGCAGCCCGCCATCGGTGATCAGGAATATCTCGCCATGGCTTTCCTTGCGGTCGACAATACGCGTCAGATATACGCCCGCCTCGCCTACCAGATAGCGGCCAAGCTCGATGGCGAAATGGGTATCCGCCAGCGATGGGGGCAGGTTCGCGAGCTCATCGCCCAGCGCATCGCCCACGGCGGCGGTGTCCAGCGCGACATCGCCCGGAAAATAGGGAATGCCGAAGCCCCCGCCCAGATTGACATGGGGTGGGTTCGCACCGGCTTCTTCCGCCAGCCTGGCGGCCAGCGCAATCGTCTGCCCTTGCGTCTCGATCAGAGCCTCGGCCTTCAGCGCCTGGCTGCCCGCATAGATGTGAAAACCGCGCCAGTCCGCACCCGCTTCGATCAACCGGCGTACGAGGTCGGGAACGCGGCCTTCGTCGATCCCGAATTGTTTGGCACCGCCGCCCATTTTCATGCCCGATCCCTTAAGATCGAAGCTGGGATTCACGCGGATTGCAATCCTGAGCGGCTTGCTTAACCGATCCGCGATGGCGAGCGCGCGATCCGCCTCTCCTTCGGATTCGCAATTGAGCGTCACGCCCTGCCGGATGGCCGCTTCCAACTCGCGATCGCGCTTGCCCGGTCCTGCAAAGCTAATGCGGGCGGGATCGACACCGGCGGCCAGCGCCAGTTCAAGCTCGCCGCCGCTGGCGATATCGAACCCGTCGACAAGACCGTTCATATGCTCCAGCAACGGACCGAACGGATTGGCCTTCATCGCATAATGGATCGCCAGCCGCTCCGGCATCGCCGCCCGAAGGTCCTCGAATTTCTGAGTCAGCAACGCGCGCGAATAAACGAACAGCGGCGTCTCGCCCGCCTCAGCCGCCACATCGGTGAGCTTTGCGCCATCAACCGAGAGCACGCCGTCCAGCGCCTCCCATCCGGGTGGGATCGGGCCGATCGGTTTCATAGCTGATCCTTCAGCGCGGTACGGTCGATCTTGCCGTTTGCGTTCTTCGGGAACTGGTCCAGCCAGATGATCTCCGCCGGTTGCATGAAGTTGGGAAGCGTCGCTTTCAGATGCATGCGCAAAGCCGCCTCGTCCCCGGAACCGCGCGCGAACAGCACGATCGCTTCGCCAAGCGCCGCGTCCTTTCGGCCCATGGCACAGCTTTCGTTCACCGCATCGCTGGCGTCGGCGGCCTCCTCGATCTCCTGCGGAGACACGCGGTTCCCGCTCGTCTTGATCATCGCATCGTCGCGCCCCACGAAATACAGCAAGCCATCAGCCCCTCGCTTCACCGTATCGCCGGACCAGACGGCGGTGCCGCCATAGCGGGAAAAGGCGGGCGCGGGCTTGAAGCGCTGCGCCGTCCGTTCGGTATCGCGCCAGTAACCCTGCGCAACGAGCGGCCCGGCATGCACCAGTTCTCCCGGTGCATCGGGCGCGGCTTCGGAACCGTCCGGTGCCACCACCATGATTTCGGCATGCGGGATGGCCTTGCCCATCGATGTCGGATTGCCGTCGATCAGCGCCGGATCGAGATAGGTCGATCGAAAAGCCTCGGTCAGCCCGTACATAGCATAGAGATCGGCGTCCGGAAAAATGCCGCGCAGCTTCGCGACCAGCCCCGGCGTCAGCGCACCCCCGCTGTTCGTCAGCCGCCGCATCGGCGCTGCCGCCTCTTCGGTCCAGGCCTGCTCAACCAGCTGCACCCATAATGGCGGCACCGCGGCGAGTGTCGTGACACGATGCTTCGCACAAGCCTTCACCACGTCCTTGGGCGTCAGATAATCGAGCGGCGCGACCGATCCGCCCGCCGCCCAGGTGCTGAGCAGCTGGTTCTGGCCATAATCGAAGCTCAGCGGCAGCACGGCGAGCGTTACATCGTCGGCAGAAAGCTTCAGATATTGCGCCACGCTCAGCGCGCCCAGCCACATATTGGCGTGGCTCAGCATCACGCCCTTGGGCCGACCGGTCGATCCTGAAGTATAAAGGATGGCGGCGAGGTCGTCCGTGTCGCGGCTCTCCGGGGAAGGCTCCATTGCCTCGCCAGTATCGAGCGCCGCTTCCGCTTCATGCTCTTCCATCGCCTTCGCGTCCGAAAGGTCGCCAGGCTCCAGCGTCCCGAGCCGCGCCTTGCCCGCGATCAGCAGCCGCGCACCGCTGTCGGACAGGATGTGCGCCACCTGTGCGCGCTTCAGCAGCGGATTGACCGGCACGTGGACTAACCCCGCGCGCGCTGCAGCCAAGGGCATCAGGCAGGCGATCTCCGTCTTTCCCATCCAGCTCGCCGCGCGGTCCCCCGCCACCAAGCCTTGCGCCAGCAGCCAGGAAGCGATCCTGCCGATACGGAGATTTAACGCCTCGTGGTTAATCGTGCCGCCACGCAGGCGCAAAGCCGGCGCGTCGCGCCTGCCGCGAAGCGCCAGATGATCAAGCGGAAGGACGGCGGGATGCGGCATGAAGTGGTAAAGTCTCACTCGCTGAAACAACGGGATTGGGCGGATGTGGTGACTTCGAAAGGTGAATATCACGATAATTTTGCCGAGGCGAGCGCCGCCCGTGCCTTTGCGCGGGCGAGCCAAACCCGCCTGTTCGACCGCGCCGAATATCTTGCCCCGCTCCGCGCCGCCGCGTTCGCAGACAGGGCGCTGAAGCTGCTCCGCGTGGCCGAGGGGGGCGCCGAACTCTGGCTGCCGCTGGTGGAGGAAAGCCCGGGCGATCTGAAAGCGCTGTCGAACTGGTACAGCTTCCGCTGGTCGCCCGTATTTACAGGCGCGCCCGGCGCGATCGAGCGTGATCTGCTGATGCGCACCGCGGCCCGCGCGCTTGGGAAGCAAGCCCGCGCCGTCACGCTTTCGCCGCTCGCAGAAGACGATGCGCAGGATCTGCGCGTCGCTCTGGCGGCCGAAGGCTGGCACGTGACCGTGGAGCAATGCGACGAAAACCACATCCTGCGCCTGAAGGGCCGCGGTTTCGAGGAGTATTGGGCCGCCCGTCCCGGCCGCCTGCGCAGCACCGTAAAGCGCAAGAGCAAGTCCGGTGCGGTCGAAATCCGCATCCTTGACCACTATGACGAAGCCGCATGGAATGATTATCGGACGGTCTATGCACGCAGCTGGAAACCCGAAGAGGGTAGCCCGGACTTCCTGAAGGGGCTGGCCCAAAGCGAAGGCGCGGGCGGATCGCTGCGCCTCGGCCTTGCCTATATCGACGGGCAATGCGTCGCCGCGCAGTTCTGGACATCCGAGCACGGCGAAGCGCTGATCCACAAGCTGGCTTATGATGAGCGCTATGCCAAGGCATCCGCCGGCACGCTGCTGACCCACGCCTTGTTCCGCCATGTGATCGAACAGGACGGCGTCGATCTGGTTGATTACGGGACCGGATCGGACGCCTATAAGCACGACTGGATGGAGGAAATACGCCCGCGTTTCCGATTGATCGCGAGGCGGCCCGGCCATCCCGCCAACTGGCCAGGCCTCGCCAGAGCAAAGCTCGCACAGCTTGTGCGGCGGCGCAGCAGCGTCTAGGGGCGGCGTGAGCGCTTAATTCAGGGGATTTCGAGCTGGTGGCAGAGAATATGCAAGCCGATCTGGCGGTTCGTTCCTTGCTGGTCGACGTACTCGGCCTGGACGCAGAGCGCGTCGCGCGTTTCGATGCGGATACGGAGCTCTTCGGTGCAATTCCGGAGCTCGATTCGATGGCCGTTGCCGGGCTCCTGACCGAGCTGGAAGACCGCCTGGATATCGAGATCGACGACGATGACGTCGACGCGGAAATCTTTGAAAACTTCGGCAATCTGGTCGCTTTCGCCGAGGCGAAGCAGGACTGATGCCCGGCGCGCTGCGCCACCTCTCCTATCATTTCGACGGGCGGGCCGAGCAGCTGCTGACCATCGGCAGCGGCGATCCCGTCATCCTGTTCGTGCCGCCGCTGTTCGATGAGATGAACCGTATGCGCCGCACGCTGGTGCTGGCCATGCATGCGCTGGCTGAGCGCGACATTGCGAGCACGCTCATGGACCTGCCGGGTGCCAATGAAAGCCTGGCGCCGCTGGAAGAACAGAGCCTAACGCGCTGGCGGGAAGCCGTTGAAGCGGCAGCAGGCCAATTACAGCCGCGCTGCATAGCCTCGGTGCGCGGCGGCTGTCTGATCGACGACGGAGCGTCAGCAGAATTGCGCTGGCGTTTGTCGCCCGCAAAGGGATCCAGCCTGCTCAAAACGCTGCTACGCACCCGCATCGCCGGAGAGCGCGAGGACGGACGCACCGTGACCGCCGGCGAACTGATGGAGCAGGCCAGGTCTGCGCCGATCGAGCTGGCCGGCAATTGGCTTGGCCCTGCGATGATTGCAGAGCTCGACGCTGCCCGTCCAGCGGATGTGCCCGCACGCGAAGTGATGCCCGGCCAAGGCGAAGGCGCAATCACCGGCTCCGCGCTCTGGCTGCGCGCCGAGCCGGGCGAGGACGCCGTCATGGCGAAGGCAATCGCGGACGATCTGGCGGAATTGCTGGCATGAGGCGGTTCGTCTCGTTCGACTGCGGTGACGACCGGCTGGCCGCGACGCTCGATGAGGCGGATGGAAAAACCGGCCTGCTGATCGTGAGCGGGGGCAATGAAATCCGCGCAGGCGGTCATGCTAACCAGTCGCGCCTCGCAGCCTGGGCGGCAGCCCAGGGTTATCCCGCCTTTCGCTACGATCGGCCCGGCATCGGTGACAGCGAAGGGGATAATCGCGGCTTCCTGCATGGCGGCGAGCCCCTAAGGGCGGCTCTCGCCGCATTCCGCCGGGAGGCACCGCAGCTGAGCCGCATCGTCGCCTTCGGCAATTGTGACGCCGCCACCACCTTGCTGTTCACGCAAGCCGATATCGACCGGCTGGTCATCGCCAATCCTTGGCTGATCGAAGCTGCAGACGATGCTGAGGAGGAAGAGGCTGACGCCTTGCCCTCCAGCGCCGCGATCCGGGCGCGGTACATCGCCCGGCTCAAAAATCCCGGTCGCCTCGCGCGCGATCTGTTTGGCGGCGCAATCGACCTCAAAAAGTTCGCGCGCGGCCTATCGCGCCTGCGCGCGCCCGAGCCGCCGTCCGCCCTCGCAAACCGTGCCGCTGCCGCCATAGCCGAACGGACTACGCCTACCGATATTCTGATCGCGAAGGGCGATACCACGGCGCTTGCTTTTCAAGCCGCTTGGAAATCCGCCGCCTTCGTAAAAGCACGTGCGAATCCGCGCATCCTGCTGATCGAGCATGGAACCAGCTCACACAGTTTTTCGGATGATGCCGCACAAAGCTGGCTGCGAGAACAGTTGCTGGCGGCTTTAGCAGAATGAAAAAACGCCCGCCGGTCCACGCAGAACCGACGGGCGCATTCCATTCACGGTAGCCCGATCAGTCGAACTGCTCTTCCAATCGATCAGTCAGCTTTTCGCCTTCGCTGATTTCGCGGTGGGCGTTTTGCACGACGGCGCGCGTTTCCGGCGTGAAATCATCCTTGTCGAGCGCTTCGCGGAACTTCTTCTCGATATAATCCTCGCCCTCTTCGACGCGCTCGGCAGCGCGTTCGTTCGAATCACCGAAGGCATCGGCGAGGGTAGTAAAGGCACGGTGAGCAGCACCTGCGGTGCTGCCATTGGTGCGGGCCTCGCCGCCAAGACGGCGAATTTCTGCATTGAGCTCCTCAACCGTGTTGCGACGCTTGGACGCCTGCGCGGTCAGCGTGCCTTTAAGGCCGGCGTTGGTAGCCTTCTCGGCCGCCTTTTCATAACCAAGCGCGCTGTCGATCGCGGTGTCGGTGAGGGTTTCAAGAAGCGAAAGTCCATCGGCCATGTCAAATCTCCATACTGTGGGAGCTTGGCAAACGGGTGCAGCGGGCATTGGATGCAGGCGCAACGACTAATCTGATAAAAATCAAGTGAAGGAACTCAGGGGGAAAGACCCGATGCAGTCAGCTTCAGCCACAAAAATACCCCGGATATCGCGAGAAATCCGGGGTTCTGTTGGTAGCGGAGGAGGGACTTGAACCCCCGACACGCGGATTATGATTCCGCTGCTCTAACCACCTGAGCTACTCCGCCCCATCGGGCTTCCGGCGGGTCTGCCCGCTGGATCGCGGCGCTATAAGGCGGGGTTTTGACGGCGTCAATAACCCCCTGCCGTATTGCATCGCGCCGCAGTACGAGCCACCAATACGCCCATGGATAGCGAAAATTCGAGCGAACAGTACGACGTCCTCATTGTTGGGGCAGGCCATGCCGGCGCGCAGGCCGCCATCAACCTGCGACAGGGCAAGTTTGAAGGCACGATCGGGCTCTTCGGGGACGAGCGGGCGCATCCTTATGAACGCCCGCCCCTCAGCAAGGAATATCTCGCCGGGGACAAGCCGTTCGAGCGCATTTTGTTGCGTCCGGAGGATTTCTGGGGCGAGCGCGGCATCGATTTTCAGTCCGGCGCGCGGGTGGCCTCGGTCGACCCGCTGGCGAAAACGCTGCGGCTTGCAAATGATCGGGAAGTGGCGTTCGGCAAACTGATCTGGGCGGCGGGCGGCAGCCCCCGCATGCTGCCCTGCCCCGGCGCGGGCGCAGCGAACATCCACGCCATCCGCCGCAAGCGCGATGTCGATCTGATCCGCGAGCAGCTGGACGTTGCGCAGCGGATCGTCATCGTCGGTGGCGGTTATATCGGGCTGGAGGCAGCCGCGGTAATGCGCAAAATGGGCAAGCAGGTCACCGTCCTGGAGGCGCTGGACCGCGTGCTCGCCCGCGTCGCCGGGCCGCAACTGTCGCGCTTCTACGAAGGCGAGCATCGCGAGCAGGGCGTCGACATCCGCCTCGAATCGATGGTGGAGCTGTTCGAAACCGATGAGCGCGGGCGCGCCGTTGCCGCAGTGCTAACCAGCGGCGAATCCCTTCCGATGGACATGGGGCTTATCGGTATCGGAATCGTTCCCGAAGTCGGCCCGCTGGTGAGCGCGGGCGCGGCCGGCGGCAACGGTGTCGATATCGACAGCCAGTGCCGCACCAGCCTGCCCGATGTGTACGCAATCGGCGACTGCGCGGCGCACGGCAATCCCTATGCCGACGGCGCGCATATCCGGCTGGAATCGGTGCAGAACGCCAATGACATGGCGCGCGTGGCCGCGATGCACATCTTGGGCAAGCCGATGGATTACGACGCCGTGCCCTGGTTCTGGTCCAACCAATATGATCTGAAGCTGCAGACCGTGGGGCTGTCGACCGGCTTCGACGATTGCGTGCTGCGCGGCGATCCGGCGGAGCGCAGCTTCTCGCTCGCTTATCTGCGCGATGGGCAGTTGATCGCGCTCGATTGCGTCAACAAAACCAAGGATTATGCGCAAGGGCGTGCGCTGATCACGGCAAAGGTACGTCCCGATCGCGAGCAACTGGCCGATGCGGGCCTGACGCTGAAGGAAGTTGCGCTCGTCTAGCGCCCGCGAAAGCTGTGGCGGCCGGTCTTTTCCCACGGCCCGCCGCGATAATAGAAGCTGCCGAGCCCGGTGATGGCAAAGGGCCGCGGCTCGAAGCTTTCCTTCAGCTCCGCGAACAGTTCCTTCGATTCGGCCGGCGTCACCTTGTTCTGCACTGTAACATGGAGCCGTGGGCGCGCCTGATCCTGCGGCGTCAGCATGCCGTGGAAACGCTCCGCCAGTTCGTCACGCATCGCCAGCAGGTCCGGGCTTTCGATCCGGTAGGCCACGCCCTTGCCCAGATGCATCACCTCGCTGAGCCGTGCGCGCGGCGGCGGATGATCCGCGGCCAGCCGGGCGAGCGCTTGTTCCACTTCCCGCGTGCAGGATGGCGGCAAGTGGTGAAAGAGCGTCACATGCGCGTCGAGAAAATTGCGTTCCGGCGGGAAATGCCGCTGGCGCAGGCCGTTGGCCCAGGCGAAATCCTCCGGCCCCATCAGGGCGGTAACGATGATCGGCGCGGGATCGCTCACCGGCCCCGCCTCCTCACATCTCTCCCCGCTGGCGGCGGATCGCGTACCATTTGGCGACGTTGGCGTTGTGCTCCGCCAGCGTGTTGGCAAAGACATGGCCGCCCTTCCCATTCGCTACGAAATATAGCGCGGGGCTGTCCGCCGGATGCAGCACCGCCTCGATCGAGGCACGGCCGGGATTGGCGATCGGCCCTTTGGGCAGACCGGTCATGGAATAGGTGTTGTAATCGTTCACATCCGCGATCTCGGACTGGCGGATGCGGCGGCCCAGCGGCTTGCCCTTCGTGATCGGGTAGATGATCGTCGGATCGGCCTGCAGCATCATATTTTGGCGCAGGCGGTTGGAATAGACCGCGGCGACCGTCGTGCGCTCGGAAGGCACAGCCGTTTCCTTTTCGACGATCGATGCCAGCGCGAGGGCTTCTTGCGGTGTTTTCACCACGATGTTGGGATCACGCTTCGGCCAAAGCTCGGCCATCGTCTTCTGCATCGCGGCCTGCATGCGGCCCAGTACGGCCTGACGCGTTTCGCCGCGCTGGAAGCTGTAGCTTTCGGGCAGGACGGAGCCCTCGGCGGGCACTTCCACATCACCGGTTAGCAGCGGCTCGGCCATCAGCGTGTCGCGCACCATGACGGACGGCATGCCTTCGGGGATGGTCACCAGCCGGGAAATGGTATCCCCGCCCTGCAGGATGTCCATGACGTCCGAATTGCTGGCCCCGGCGGGAATGAAGAACTCGCCTGCCTTGATGTTGGCACCGCCGCCCAGCAGGCGCGCGCGGTTCAGGAACGCCTGCGCGGACTTGATCGCGCCCGCCTCTTGCAGGGTTTCCGCCGCCTTGGTGAGAGTGGAGCCTTCCTTGATCACCACCGTTAGGTCCTTCGGGGCCGGTCCTGCTGCGGTCCAGCCATAGACGAAGTTTCCGCCCACGAAGAGCGCCGCGCCGATGGCGATGACAAGGATGAAGAGACCGATCTTACGCACGCGCCATGCTGTAGCGCGCACGCAGGCGGGCGGGAAGAGCGCATGTGCCCTTCCCGCCGAAGCCTTCTCGTTGTCAGCGCAAGATCAGATCTTCTTCATCACCAGGCTGGCATTGGTGCCGCCGAAGCCGAAGCTGTTGTTCAGCACCGCGCGCACTTCACGCTCGCGCGCCTTATGGGGGACAAGGTCCACGCCCTCGGTTCCTTCATCCGGGTTGTCCAGATTGAGCGTGGGCGGGACGATCTGATCGCGCAGCGCCAAGATACAGAAGATGCTCTCCACCGCGCCCGCGCCGCCGAGCAGATGGCCGATCGCCGACTTGGTAGACGACATCGATGCGCCGGACAAATCGTCGCCGAACACGCGCTTGGCCGCGGCCAGTTCGATCGTGTCCGCCATGGTCGAGGTTCCGTGAGCGTTGATATAATCGATGTCCGAAGGCTCCATTCCCGCCTTGCGCAGCGCCATGCGCATCGCAAGCTCGGCGCCCTTGCCTTCGGGATGGGGAGCCGTGACATGATAGGCATCGCCCGACAGGCCGTAACCGACGACCTCGGCGTAGATCTTCGCGCCGCGCGCCTTGGCATGCTCATATTCTTCCAGGCACACCACGCCCGCGCCCTCGCCCATTACGAAGCCGTCGCGGTCCTTGTCGTAAGGACGGCTGGCCTCGGTCGGGCGATCGTTCATGCTCATGTTGAGAGCGCGCGCCTGAGCAAAGCCGGCAACGCCAAGCGGGTTGATCGTGCTTTCCGCACCGCCTGCCAGCATCACGTCCGCATCGCCATCACGGATCATGCGCGCAGCATCACCGATCGAGTGCGCGCCCGTGGAGCAGGCGGTGACGACCGCATGGTTCGGCCCCATCAGGCCATATTTGATCGAAACCTGACCGCTGATGAGGTTGATAAGGCGGCCGTGCACGAAGTGCGGGCTGACCCGGCCCGGCCCGCGTTCGTGCAGATTGACCGATTCGATCTCGATGCCCGGCAGCCCGCCGATGCCCGAACCAATCGAAACGCCGGTGCGCAGCTTCAGATCATCGTCCATATCGGCAAGGCCCGCGTCCTCGAGCGCCTGACCGGCGGCATCGATGCCATAGACGATGAACGGATCGACCTGCCGCTGGACCTTGTGGTCCACGCGCTTGTCCGGATCAAAACCGAATTCGTGATCCTTAGGTTTTACCTCGCACGCGATCTGGCATTTCTGATTGCTCGCGTCGAAACGCGTGATCGGCCCCGCGCCCGATTTGGAGGCGAGGATGTTCTTCCAGGCGGTTTCCACGTCCGCACCCAGCGGCGTCACCAGCCCGAGCCCCGTTACCACGATCCGACGCATGTCTTGTCCCTCAACCTTCAATCTTGCCATGCGGCCCGCCTCCGGGCCTCAAACGCAAACGGCCCTCCGCCCGCTAACCGGACCGGAGGGCCGCCTGAAATCAATCACCGGCCCTAACGGCCAGCCGTCCGATCAACCGGCCTTTACGTTCCGGATATAATCGATCGCGTCCTTCACGGTCGTGATCTTCTCAGCGGCATCGTCCGGAATCTCGACGTTGAATTCTTCTTCGAACGCCATGACCAGCTCGACGATATCGAGGCTGTCCGCGCCGAGGTCGTCGATGAAGCTCGCATCCTCGGTCACCTTGTCGGATTCCACGCCGAGATGTTCAACAACGATCTTCTTTACGCGTTCCGCAATATCATCACTCATGAGATGAGCCCCTTTTATGGTCTAGAAACTGTTTGTCGTCCGCTGCCCTACTTGGGCCTTGCCTTATAGGCAAGAGGGCCCGCGCGGGCGGTGTTGGCTGTATAACGGCTGAACCCGCCAGCGGCTCCGCCGGGCGCGGGCTGCCGCGACGCTCGGCGTCAGAGCATCGCCATGCCGCCGTTCACGTGCAGCGTCTCGCCGGTCACATAACCCGCTTCGCGCGATGCGAGATAGGTGACGGCCGCCGCGATGTCCTTGCCCTCACCCAGATCGCCTACGGGGATCCGGCCGAGCAGCGCCTGCTTCTGCGCATCCGGCAGCGCGTCGGTCATGTCCGAACGGATGAAACCGGGCGCCACGCAGTTCACGGTGATGCCGCGGCTCGCCAGTTCCTGCGCCAGCGCCTTGGACATACCGACGAGGCCCGCCTTGGCAGCGGCATAATTCGCCTGGCCCGGATTGCCGGTGGCTCCCACGATGCTGGTGATCGAAACGATCCGCCCGAACCGCGCCTTCATCATCGGCCGCGCGGCAGCCCGCGATAAGCGAAAAGCGGCCTCCAAGTTCACCTTGATCACATCGCTCCACTCCTCGTCCTTCATCCGCATGGCGAGGTTGTCGCGGGTTATGCCGGCATTGTTGACGAGGATATCGAGCTTGCCGAGCTTTTCGATGGCGGACGGCACCAATGCATCCACCGCTTCCGGATCGGACAGGTTGCACGGCAGGCAGACGTGATTCTCGCCCGCCAGCGTCGCCTTCACTTCATCCAGCTTGCCCTCGCGCGTGCCGGACAGTGCGATCGTCGCACCCTGTTCTGCCAGCGCCGCGGCGATCGCGGATCCGATCCCGCCGCTGGCGCCGGTTACGAGCGCGGTCATGCCTGAAAGGTCGAACATTGGTCTCTCCATGAATTACAGTTTGCCCGTGTCCGGGCTGTTTAACTCTCAAAGGCTTTTGATCAGCGCCTCGATGTCGTCCATCGACTGTACGCTCATGACTTCGGCGTCGGTGACGGTACGGCCGACCATCGGGCCGACGACCTTGCCGCCAATTTCGATGAAGCGCTCGGCCCCGCCCTGGTGCATCGCGAGCACACTCTCGCGCCAGCGCACGCGGCCGGTGACCTGATCGACCAGCAGTTCGCGGATCACGTCCGGATCGCTCACCGCCTCGGCAGTGACGTTGGCGTAAAGCGGTACCGATGGCGCGCGGATCGCGGTTTCGGCGAGCGCCTTTTCCATTTCTTCGGCAGCGGGCTTCATCAGCGGGCAGTGGAAGGGCGCGGACACGGGCAGCAGCACGCCGCGCTTGATGCCGTGATCCTTCACCATCGCCACGGCGCGGTCGATCGCCGCCTTGTGGCCGGAAATGACGACCTGACCCGGATCATTATCGTTCGCGACGGTGCAGATTTCGCCGTCCGCTTCGGCGGCTTCGGCCAAGTCTTCGGCCTTGGCGACATCGGCGCCTAGCAGCGCGGCCATCGCGCCCTCGCCCACCGGCACCGCGCGCTGCATCGCCTGCCCGCGCAGTTTCAGGAGGCGCGCCGTCTCCGCCACGGGGATCGCGCCCGCGGCGCACAGCGCGCTATATTCGCCCAAGGAATGCCCGGCGACATAGCCCGCCACATCGGCCAGCTTCACGCCGCCTTCCTTCTCCAGCACGCGGATCACCGCCATGGACAGCGCCATGATTGCGGGCTGTGCGTTTTCGGTGAGGGTCAGTTCCTCGGCCGGGCCGTCCTTCATCAGCTGGAACAGCTTCTGGCCGAGCGCGTCGTCGACTTCCTCGAACAGTTCGCGCGCATGCACGCTCGCTTCGGCGAGATCGGCGCCCATGCCGACCTTCTGGCTGCCTTGTCCGGGAAAAATGAATGCACGCATGCCAAGTCCTGTCCGCTGTTGAATTCGGGCGGCGGGTTAGGACGGTGGGCGGGCGAGCGCAAGACTGCGCCCGCCCCACTCCTGTTCGGTACGGATGCTCCCGGCTGTTACGCCGAGGCGAACATCTCCGGCTCCAGCGCCATCAGGCTTTCGCCGCCCGCTTCGATCTTGCGGCGGAGCGCGCCGGCGTCGGGCATGATCCGCTCAGCGAAGAAGCGCGCGGTGACGAGCTTGGCTTCGGCAAAGCTGTCGCCTTCCATGCCAGCCGCAGCGCGCGCCATGCGCAGCCACATCAGGCCCAGCGCCACGATGCCCATGATATGCATGTAGCTGTGCGCGCCCGCGCCGACATTGTTGGGGTTCTGCATGCCATTCTGCATGAACCACATGGTCGCCGCCTTCAGCTCGCCATTGGCCTTTTCCAGACGCTCTGCGAAGTCCTTCACCTTCTCGTCCGACTTGGCATCGGCGCATTCCTCGTCGACCAGCTTGAAGAACGCCTGGATCGCGCGGCCGTTGTTCTGGGCCAGCTTGCGGCCGACCAGATCCATCGCCTGCACGCCGTTGGTGCCTTCGTAGATCATGGCGATGCGCGCGTCGCGGACATATTGCTCCATGCCCCATTCGGCGATGTAACCATGGCCGCCATAGACCTGCTGCATATTGGTGGCGATGTCATAACCCTTGTCGGTGCCATAGCCCTTGATGACGGGGGTCAGCAGGCTGATGAGGTCGTCCGCCATCTGCTTCTCATCGTCATCGGTGGATTTCACCGTAAGGTCCACCTGCAAGGCGCCCCAGATGCACAGCGCGCGCAGGCCCTCGGTCAGCGCTTTGCCCTCCATCAACATACGGCGCACATCCGGGTGAACGAACAGCGTGTCGGCCTTCTCGTCCGTGTCCTTCGGGCCGGTGAGCGCGCGCCCCTGGCGGCGATCGGCGGCATATTGCACGCCGTTCTGATAGGCGACTTCGGCAACGCCGAGACCCTGCAGCCCGACGCCCAGGCGCGCCGCGTTCATCATGATGAACATGGCGGCCAGGCCCTTATTCTCCTCGCCGACCATATAGCCGGTGGCGCCGTCATAGTTCATGACGCAGGTGGAATTGCCGTGGATGCCCATCTTGTGCTCGATCGAGCCGCAGGTCACGGCATTCCGATCGCCAAGCGAACCGTCGTCGTTCACCATCATCTTGGGCACGATGAACAGGCTGATGCCCTTCACATTGTCCGGCGCGTCCGGCGTCTTGGCGAGGACGAGGTGGATGATATTGTCGGTCAGGTCATGCTCGCCCGACGAGATGAAGATCTTGGTGCCGGTGATGGCATAGCTGCCGTCTTCGTTCGGCACCGCCTTGGTGCGGATAAGGCCGAGGTCCGTGCCGCACTGCGGCTCCGTCAGGTTCATGGTGCCGCCCCATTCGCCCGACACCATCTTGGGAACATATTTTTCCTTCTGCTCCTGGCTGCCCTTGGCGAGGATCGCGGAAACCGCGCCATGGGTCAGGCCCGGATACATGGCGAAGGCCATGTTCGCGCTGGTCATATATTCCTCGAACGCCATCGCCATCACGTGCGGCAGCTCCTGGCCGCCGAACTCTTCCGGCGCGGCCAGCGTGCCCCAGCCGCCCTCGCGGAACTGGGCATAAGCCTCTTTGAAGCCCTTTGGCGTCGTCACGCTGCCATCCTCATGGCGCGTGCAGCCTTCCTGATCGCCGCTCTGGTTGAGCGGAAAGAGGACTTCGGCAACGAACTTGCCGCCTTCGTTCAGGATCGCCTCGACCATGTCGGAAGACGCGTTCTCGAAACCGGGCAGGTTCGAATAGCGATCAAGGCCGATCACATGATCCAGGATGAAGCGGGTGTCGCGGACGGGGGCACGATATTGGGGCATTGCGAGTCCTTAGGCTGTCGGTTTTTGTCGGTATGAATTCAGGCGCGGCGGGCGGTGCGGGTTTCGCGCATCTCTTCACGCTCCACCTCTTCCACCTGCGCCACGAAATCGATGAGTTCGTCGATCGCGCTCTCGATATCCGCCTTCTGGCGGGTCAGGCTGTCGATCCGTTCACGGCATTTCTCAATGGTAACGCGGCGCTGCTTGTTCCGGCCGTCGTCCACATCGTAGAGATCGATCATCTCACGAATTTCCGAGAGGCTGAAACCGACGCGCTTGGCGCGCAGGATCCAGGCAAGGCGGGCGCGATCCCGCTTGGAATAGATGCGCGACAGGCCCGAACGCTCGGGCGCGATCAACCCCTGGTCCTCATAGAACCGGAGCGCGCGCGGCGTGACGTCGAACTCTCGGCTGAGATCGGAGATGCCATACCGCTCACGCCCGTCGCCCGGCGTGTCGATCGTGGCGTTTCCGGAAATGGGCTGCGGCATGACGGGCTCCTTGGATGCACGGAACGGAGCGCAATGTACTTTACGTTTGCGTAAACGTCAAGTTCGATGCGTCATCGCAGGATGGAATGTGCCAAGTGCCCGCGACCTCCGTTCGCCGTGAGCTTGTCGAAGGGCCGTACTTTTTGTCGGCGCTTGCAGGCTAAGCAGTACGATGCTTCGACAAGCTCAGCATGAACGGGTTTAGAAACGGACCTTTTGCTTACTCGCAAAGTTTATCACCCGCACAACCGCTCCACCTGCGCGCCCACGGTTCGCCGCGCCGCCTTCGCGCCCGGTTCGACGAGATAATAGCTCGTCCCCGCTAGGCTGGCGCGAGAATCGCAGAGAGCCGAGCAGGCTTCGGGCACCGCGCCGTCGATGCGCAGTTCGTCGCCGTCGAAGCTGGCGTGAAGCTCGCAACCTTCCGCTTCCTCGAAGCGCAGCGCAAAACCGTCTCCGTCGGGCCGCGCCTTGCCCTGCCCTTCGCAGGTGCTGCCGGGGCCGAAGCTGGCCAGGATACCGATGCGGTAGCGATCGTCCTCCGCGCGCACCGCGCAGAACTTATCGGTGCCGAGGTCGCTACGTCGTTCGTAGCGGCCTTCCAGCTCGATGCTGTTTGGATCGGGGATCACGCCGCGCGCGATAGCGCTCTTTTCCAGCGCCGCACCCGCACCGGTGGGATCGGGCGGCGTTTCGGGGGCTGCCGTTTCGCTGCCGCAAGCCGGAAGGCCCAGCAGCAGCAGCGCCGGAGCGAACCGCCTCACAGGCGTTCCAGCGCCCCGTCCGCATTTACACGGCGATAAAAGCAGCTGCGTGTGCCGGTGTGACATGTCGGCCCGGCGGGCCGCGCGATTACCTGCACCGCGTCCTGATCGCAATCGATCCGCACCTCTTCGACGCTCAGCACATTGCCGCTGCTCTCGCCCTTCTTCCACAGCTTCAGGCGGCTGCGCGAAAAGAACCACGTCTCGCCAGTTTCCAGCGTCAGGTTCAGCGCCTCGCGGTTCATATGGCCGACCATCAGGACCGTGCCATCGGCAACATCGGTCACCACCGCCGTCAGCAGCCCGTCGGGGCCGAATTTGGGATCGAGCACCAGCCCGGTTTCGCGCGCATTGTCCATGAAACGAGGGCTAGCGGCGCGAGGGCTACGCTTCAACTGCCGAGGTGGCGAGGAGCGCTGAAGGAATCAGCCTGAAATCGGTAGAAGCCGCCTGTCTGCAATTGACCTCATTGCGGACCTTCGAATTATTGCAAGGCTAGCCAAAAGCGGACCTTCGTCTAACTCTCTCCAGCCAAATCGGGGTGCTGCCAATCTTTACCCACATATGCACCCCAAACGCGGAGTATGGAACGAGCAGCGTTCGAAATATTCGCAACTTGCTTGTCACCGCTCAGAACACCTTCAAAGAAAGTGCCCACAGCGGCTAGCTGCAGATCGATGGCATCGTTCACGCGCTTTTCGACTTTCTTGCCACGGCCTGCACCATCACCAATCCATGCGAGCGTATGGATGAGTACGCATAGCGAGTAGCGGAAGCCGAACATACTTATCGCATCTTTGACCTTCATGGGATTCGAACCTTGCTTCTGCTGGTTAACGATCATGAAGTTTCGGGTGGCTCCAAGCAGCAGGTCGATCATCTTGCGCCCCGTCGCATCAGAGGGCTTCTGCCGCATCGCAATCGCCCGCCGTTCCTCTCGCGTGAAGACCCCGACTGCACTCACCAGCGCATCCTCCCAGTCAGCGACTTCGTCACGCAGGCGTTCGATCATTGCGCTTGCATAAGCCTCTGCCTCTTTGACGAATGGCACAAGATGCTCCGGCGGCGGATCACGCCTCAGGTCAGTCGCGAGTTGCCGCAGTCTTACGCTCTCTTCGTAGTCGATCAGCTTTATTGCGTCGCCCTTGCTTCGAATCTGGTCTTCGAGAATGTCACCGACAGGCCTCAATGCGAACACTTGGTTCGGGAATTTGGCCGCAATCGCCAACGACTCCCTCGAGGTCGTTAGCGCGTTCTTCTTTTGCATCTCAATGATCGTCCAATCAGAGAACGCGACCGCATGATTCCGGTCTATCGCCAGAAACTCTTCCATTGCCGGCGCTCGCATTAGGTTTTTGTCGAAGACGATAATGATCATGTGTTCGAAGTGATGCTGAACGCCCAAGATAACAATACAAGGACTCAGAGTTCGTCGCGTTCTGGCCGAGCGCCCATCAACGGCGCAATGCGCTCTTCACCCCAGTTTGATCCAAAAACCAGACAGACCGCTTCCCAATCCACCCTTCGCCGTTCCACCCGCCTGCCAAAAGCGACCGTTCACAGAGCCAGCGCCCGATCAACTGTTCCGAATCGCCTCGATCAGCTCATCCTTGGTCATATCGGACCGGCCTTCGATTCCGATCTCCTGCGCTTCCTCGTAAAGCTCGTCCTTCGTGCGATCTTCCAGCTTGCGGCTGTCGTGATCGATCGAATCGTTCGCCTGCGCATTGGCGATCCGCGCTGCCTTCTGCTTGGACGCGCCGTCCTCGCGCAGCGCCTCATAGGTTTCCTTGTCCTTCACGGACGGGCCGGGGTCGTTCTTCGCGGGCATGGCTTCACTCCTTTTCCCCAGCAAAACGGCGTGTCGCGCCGGAGTGTTCCGCCGGATTGATGACAAAAGGGAGACAAGCCGCCCCGGCCCCCCTATATGCGCCCCATCAGGCCCCGCCCCCCGCTTCGATCAGGATCGCCCATGTTGACGACCCACCCCTATGACGACGACAAATTGCGCGAAGAGTGCGGCGTTTTCGGCGTCGCCGGCGCCAATGACGCTGCCGCCATGGCCGCGCTCGGCCTCCACGCGCTGCAACATCGCGGACAGGAGGGCGCAGGCATCGTCAGTTTCGACGGCGCCGAATTCCACAGTCACCGCGCCGCCGGCCATATCGCCGGCAATTTCGACCGGGAGGACGTGATCGCCGCGCTGCCCGGCGGATCGGCGATCGGCCACACCCGCTATTCCACGCACGGCGAATCGGGCCTGCGCAACGTGCAGCCCTTGTTCGCCGAGCTGGCGAGCGGCGGCTTTGCCATCGCGCACAACGGCAATATCTCCAACGCCATGGCGCTGCGGCGGGAACTGGTGAGCAACGGCTCGATCTTCCAGTCGACCTCCGACACCGAAGTCATCATCCACCTCGTCGCCACCTCGCAGTTCCGCACCATGCTGGACCGGTTCATCGACGCGCTGAAGCAGGTGGAGGGTGCCTATTCGCTCATCTGCATGACGCCGCGCGGCATGGTCGCCTGCCGCGATCCGCTGGGCATCCGCCCCCTCGTCATGGGCAAGCTGGGCGACAGCATCATCTTCGCGAGCGAAACCGTGGCACTCGATATCGTCGGTGCGGACTATGTCCGCTCGGTCGAGCCGGGCGAGATGGTCGAGGTGGAAAATGGCGAGATCCGCTCCCACCGCCCGTTCGGCAACAATCGCCCGCGCCCGTGCATTTTCGAACATGTCTATTTCTCCCGCCCCGACAGCATCGTCGACGGCAGCTCGGTCTATTCCGTCCGCAAGGCGATCGGCGCGGAACTGGCGCGCGAGAACCCGGTGGAGGCGGACATCGTCATCCCCGTGCCAGACAGCGGCACGCCCGCGGCGATCGGTTATGCGGAGGAGAGCGGCATTCCGTTCGAACTCGGCATCATCCGATCCCACTATATCGGGCGCACCTTCATCCAGCCGGGCGACGGCGTGCGCCATCTGGGTGTCAAGCTGAAGCACAATGCCAACAAGCCGCTCGTCAACGGCAAGCGCATCATCCTGGTGGATGACAGCATCGTGCGCGGCACCACGTCGCTCAAGATCGTGCAGATGATGCGCGATGCCGGCGCGCGCGAAGTGCATATGCGCATCGCCAGCCCGCCTACGCGCCATAGCTGCTTCTACGGCGTCGACACGCCCGAACGCTCCAAGCTGCTCGCCAGCCGCATGGGCATCGAGGAAATGCGCGACTTCATCCACGCCGACAGCCTGGATTTCCTCACCATCGACGGTCTCTACCGCGCGCTGGGCGAGGCCCGCCGCGACGATCCGCGCCCGCAATATTGCGATGCGTGCTTCACCGGCGATTACCCCACGCGCCTGACCGATCACGACGCGCTGGAACGGCCCGATCAGCTGACCCTGCTGAACGTAGAGGCGGCGGAGTAACCCTTCCCCTCTCCCGAGGCGAGAGGGCTATCGAAGCGCCATTTCGAGGACCGAGTATGACCGACACCCCCCAGAAAACCGCCCTCGTTACCGGGGCAAGCCGCGGCATCGGCGCGGCGCTGGCGAAGCGGCTGGCGGCGGACGGCTATCATGTCGTGCTGACCGCCCGCACCTCCGACGCGCTGGAGAAGGTGGAGGACGAGATCTTCGAGAGCGGCGGCCACGCCACCATCGCGCCGATGGACCTGACGGAGGGGGACAGCATCGCCCGCCTCGCCAGCGCGATCTCGCAGCGCTGGAACAAGCTGGACCTCTTGGTGCTGAACGCCGCGATGCTTGGAAATCTCGGCCCCGTCACCGCGATCGACGGCAAGGAGTTCAACAAGCTCCTCACGCTCAACATCGTGGCGCAGCAGGCGCTGATCGCCAATTTCGATCCGCTGCTACGGAAGAGCGACGCCGGCCGCCTGATCGCGGTCACCAGCAGCGTCGGCCAGACCCCGCGCCCCTATTGGGGAGCTTACGGCGCCAGCAAGGCCGCGCTGGAGGTGATGGTCCAAGCCTATGCCCAGGAAGTCAAACGCCTCAGCAATGTCCGCGCCGCCATCCTGGACCCCGGCGCCACCCGCACCAAAATGCGCGAGAACGCCTATCCCGGCGAAGACCCCGAGAGCGTCAAACCCCCCGAAGCGGTCGCGGACGCGGTAGCGAAGCTGCTGGCGAGTGATTTCGAGACGGGACACCGGATGCGGGTCAAGGCGTAGAAATAACCCCCTGGCCGGTTGCCGTCAGACGCTTTCTGGATTCCCGCACATGGAAAGCCGCCAATCGGCTTCCCGCTACCGCGCCCCTATTTCGACCGATTGTGTCAGACCGGGAGTATAGTGCGAATACCGCTTTCGAGATTTTCTGAGCTGAACGGCTTATTGATCAAGATTGCGTCGGGAAACGGCGTTTTTTGATCGGAATAACCCGTAGCGAACAGAAACGGGATCGATCGTTCGGCAAGACGTTCGGCGATCGGAAAGCTTTTCTCGCCGTTCAGGTTGATATCGAGCACAGCTAGATCGATTGAGAATGCGGCAAGTGCTTCAACCGCGCGACGGACTCCTCCCACCACCACGATATTGACGAAACCGAGCGCAGACAAAAGGTCCTCGGTGTGCATCGCCACGATCGGTTCATCTTCAACGACAAGAACGGTCTTGTCTGCGAACGCACTCATATCGCAGTTTTCGGAATTGAAGCGCGCATTTTGCAAATTACTCCTTCAGGCGGAAACTCAATCCTCACCGAACCGTCGAGTTCCGCCGCCAGCCCGCGCTCCAGCATTTTGCTGCCAAAACCGCGCTTCGTCGGGGCGACGACTTCGGGGCCTGCGAATTCCTGCCATTGAAAATTCAGGTCGTCACCGTCCACCTCCCATTGCACTTCCACGCGTCCATCAGGCACGGACAGGCTTCCATATTTAACGGCGTTCGTCGCGAGCTCGTGCATGGCCAAGACCATCGATATCGCCGTCTTGGAAGGGAGCATCAATTCAGGCCCTTCTATGCTGATGACATGGCCGGCGACGTGCGGAGCGATAGCATCATTCACGAGCTGCCTCAGCGGAGCAGGCTCCCAATTCTTCTTTGTTAGCAGGCTGTGCGCCGCGGCCAGCGCCATCAACCGTCCTTCGAGCGCTTTGCGGATTTCGGGATCGGACGAAGTCATCGTCTGCGCGACTATCCCCTGAACGATCGCCAACAGGTTTTTTGCGCGGTGATTTAGCTCGTCGATCAAAAGCACTTGATGCTCTTGGAAACGCTTCTCTTCCGCTATGTTCCGCGCTTCGATTACCGTGCCGATCGGATTTCCATCATCGTCGAGAACCGGGCTCGCCGTGAAACCGACGGGATAGAAAGTTCCGTCCGGCGCGACGAACAATTCCTCGCCGGTGGTCTGCGCGCGTTCGGGAAAGGCGCGATCGATGGGGCATTCCTCGATCGGATAATGCGATCCATCCGGCTTTTTATGGTGAACGACATCGTGCAGCGGGCGCCCTCGCATGTCCTCGAAGGAATAGCCGGTCAATTGTTCCGCAGCGATGTTGGCGTAGATGCAAATCTGCTGCTCATCCATAAGGAACACAGCCTCTCGCGTGTTACTGAGGATAGCGTTCAATCGACGGCTTGTTTCGCGAAGCGTGCGCTCAACCCGGACGCGTTCGATATGCGCCCATGACCGTTCCACCACCTCGCGGATCAAACTCAGCTCTACATCGGTCCATATCCGCGGCGTCGCGCTATGAACCGCCATCAGGGCAGTCAGCCTGTCTTCCTTCACGAGGGGAAGGCAGATCGTCGCAGCGATCCCTATGCTCTGAAATGTCTTGGCAGCAGCGGTTGGGAGCTGCGCGATCACATCGTCCACAACGAGGGGAAGGTTCGAACTGAGATTGGAGACCGCAGTGTCGCCGAAATCGGCCAGTTCGTACGTGCCGACGATGCTGGCCGATCCGGGCGCCGTCCAGTCTCCCGTGATCGTGAAGCCGTTTTCATCTTCATGCATGTCGGCATAGGCACAGATGGAAACATCGAGAAATTCGCCAGTCAGTCGTGCGACCGTCCGCATGATCGCGGAGGCATCTTCAAGCTCTTGCGTCGCGGTGGCCAGCCGGTCGAAGAAGGACAACCGGTCCATCATCTCGGCCTGCATGGCTTGTGAGTGCCGCAGCTCAAGCTGCGTCACGGCCTGCGCGCAAATCGCCTCGAATGCGCTGTGCTGCTCATCGGTGATCCCGGCCGGGCGCGCTTTTGAGTCAGCGACGATGAGTGTGACACTCGCATGCTCGCTCGCGAGCTTCTCACGAATGCCTGCGACAAACCCGATTGGTTCGGTGCCGGCCTTGAATATATCCTCAGCCTGCAGATAAGGGAGCACGAAAAATTGGCGTTCTTCGAACCTGGCTCGCAAATCTGCTTCATAAGCCGAGCGGATCGGTTGCTCGTCCCCGACACAAGCGGCCAAGCGCTCCCTACCCCCCTCCTCGACCCAGAAGGCCGCGGCAGGAACGTCGAAGAGGAGTCGCGCCAAGCGCAATAGGCCGATGAGGGCAGCGTCGACCGATCCCCGACCGGCGGGTCTTGCTTCGACTGTCTGCATGTACGCTCCGACCACAATCGCCTCACTGGCATTGCAATCCTTGCCATCAGTGGAGTTAATTCGTCAATTTTTCAGTATCACAACCGCTTGACCCTAGATCGATCGGTGCACCCGGGATGATCTTGGAGCGCGCACCCTCATCCTTTTTAAACCATCCTCCTAAACTCTGTTCGAGGGGCTTCTCGCTACGCTGGCCGCAGCTTCAACGCATAAGGCCGCGCCCATGTCGGGATCTTTCGTTCGCACCATGCTCTTCATGGTTACCGCAGCCGCTCTGTTTTGCGGTGCGGACGTCGCTCAGGCGCAGGAACAGCCGCGCCCGCCTGAAACGCAGGCGGAAGAAGGCGCCCCGCTCACGCTGGAAGTCATCTATACGGGCGATGTCATCGGGGTGGCCAGCGGTGGGCTGGAGCGCGGCGTGCGTTATCTCGACAATCTGTTCGTCACCGCCGACGGCGATCTGGAGCGGCTCGCGGGCTGGGACGGCGCGGTTTTCCAGGTGGATGTGCTCAACAATCTGGGCGGGCGGCCCAATGATCTGGCCGGATCGCTGCAGGGCATCGATAATATCGAAGTGCCGCAGCCGCGGCTGAAACTCTACGAGGCGTGGATCGAGCAGCAGTTCGGCGATGCAGGATCGCTGCGGGTCGGCCTCTACGATCTGAACAGCGAATTCTACGTCAACGAATCTGCCGCGCTTCTGATTTCGCCGTCTTTCGGCATCGGATCGGAGCTGGCGGCGACGGGCACCAACGGCCCGTCCATCTTTCCCTCCACCGCACTGGCCGCCCGGTTGCGGTGGAATTTCGACGATCTGTACGCGCAGGCGGTCGTCATCAATGCGAAGGCGGGCACGCTGGGCGATGCGGGGGGCATCGATCTGTCCGGCCGCGAAGGCGTGCTGTTCGTGGGAGAAGGCGGCTGGGCGGAAGGAAACGGAAAGATCGCCGCCGGGGCCTGGCAATATAGCAAGAAACAGCCCGAGATTGTTCCACCCGGCCTCACCGAAACGGGACGGGATGTCCCATCGCGCGGCGTCTATGCCGTGCTGGAACATGATCTGCTCGGCACGCCCGGGGAGCCCGGCAATATGACAGGGTTTCTGCGGATCGGCTTTTCCGACGGCAAGACCACGCCGTTCAGCGCCGGCTGGCAGGCGGGCGTGCTGGTAACGCATGTTCTGGAATCGCGCCCCGCCAGCGCCTTTTCGCTGGGCGCTGCCAGCGCCATCCTCTCCGAGCACTACCGTGTGGGTGCCCCGTCCCTGCTGAACGCCGAGACAGCGATCGAGGCGACCTATAGCGACGAGATCGTGCCCGGCGTGTCTGTGCAGCCGGACGTGCAGTACATCGTCAATACCGGCGCGGATCGATCGATCGAGGACGCGCTGGTGCTCGGCCTGCGGCTGATCGTGGCCTGGTCTTCGGACTAAGGCCGCGCCGCAGCAGGGCCAGCCCATATTTCACCCCTATCCCAGTGCGTAGGGCAGTCGTTCAAATGCACCGCGCTTGTGATCCCGCTTGTAGGCCTTGTGGTCATGACGCAGGCGCTCGGCCGCCTCGCAGGCGAAGCAGGTGACGTCGTCGATGAAGACATGGCGGGGTTCCATCGCTTCCAGGATCGCCGGCTCGACATCGTAATCGATATCGCCGACCTCGTCCGATCGCGCATGGGCGCGGGCCAGCGCACGGCCGCAGATATCGGCATAATCCTTCCACTCGCCATAATCGAGATCGTCCAGATCGATATCGTCGCGGAAAGGCGCTCTCTCGCGTGTCAGAAAGCTTATTCCGTCGATCGTAACGCTACCATAGAACGGATCGCCGTCCGGTAGATGCACCCGCTGGCCGTGGACGATGCGCGCAGCCTCGTCGTCGAAATCGCGACGCGGCGAGGGAACCAGGCCATCCATCGCGCTGCGGCGGGCGCGCTTGAACTCCACGATCCAGTCGTCCGTCGTGTCTTCCGAGGGGCCTTCCAGCAGCACATAATAGCGGTCCAGCCCCAGCGACGCCGTGCCCTGCCCATGCCGCATGGCGACGTCCTTGACGCGCAGCGATCCGTGCAGCCCGTCCGGCTCCAGCCCCCGAGCTTCGGCCAGATCGTCGATCAGCTTCTGGAACTCGTCGCGGCGCGAACTGATCGGCGTCAGCTCATCACTGGTGCGAAAGCCGTCGCCCTTTTCGTTCTGATAGCGATCCTTCAGCCAGCTCTTGCGGTCGGTCAGTGCATTCTCGAACAGCCTGGCGATCAGCGGCGGGCTGTTGTCCATTCGGTAGACATGCGTCGTCTCGATCTCGTCGCGCGCACATTCCTCCATGCCTGCGGCATAGCCTTTGACGAAGGCCTTCGCGATCTTGCGGCGCTTCTTGTCGCCGAAGCCGCCGATCTCCCGCGCGGCGATCACGAAGCCGGTGGCGCCGCGCTTGATGTCCCAGCTGAACGGGCCGTAGCCCGCCTCGTCGAAATCGTTCACCGAGAAGATCGGCGCGTGATCGATATTGGGCATGATCCCGAAATTTTCCGGATGCACATCACCCAGCAGCAGCACCTCGGGCATCGCGCCGTCGGTGCCCGCCATGTCGCGGTAGAAGACGAGCGCCGTGCCGCGAAAGAAGGCGAACAGCGATTTGGCGAGCAAGTCGAACTTCGCGCGTGTCCCTTCGGCACGGTGATCGATCCGCTCGACATGGTCTTCCAGGATCGTGGCACGCACATGCTCGCGCCGCGCTTGGCCGGTCAGGAAAGTCGGCAGAGGCACCGCGGCCTCGGCGGCGAAGCGTTCGGCAAGCCGCTCATATGCCTCCCGCCGATTGCCCCGCTCCGCCTCGCGCCGCTCACTGCCTTTGGTCCACCGATCCTTGCTCGACATGCCCGCGCGCTTCCTGTGTCCGTTGCCTCGCCGATACCGGATACCAAATGCACGGATATGGCAATCAGTTCTGACAGGCGGTTCTTTAGGGGCAGGCGTGCCGTTCAAGGAAAGCGGGTGGAGAGCGTTATCCTGAAATTGCGGGGGGCGCCCGGGGTGGTCCAGACATTGGCGTAGGAGCTGCTGATGTAATAGCTATCGAACAGATTATCCAAATCGGCACGGATGGTGACTTCGGGCGCGATATCGTAGCTCAGATTGGCGCGCGCCACGGTGTAGGCCGGCAGGCGATAGTCGGCGCCGAACGGATCGCCCGCACGGCTGCCGACATAGGTGACGCCCCCGCCGATGCCCCAGGGGCCGAGCTGTTTGAGCACGAATAGGCTGCCGGCATGGGCGGGCACGTTCGATAGCGGGCTGCCGATCAGCGCGGCATTGGCATCGTTGCGGATTTCGGCATCGATATAGGTGTAGGTTCCGGTGGCGTAGAGGCTGCCGGGCATGGACCAAGTGGCCGAAACCTCCGCCCCGCGCGATCGCTGGCGGCCGATCTGCGTCTTCACGAAGGGATCGGCGGCATTGGGGTTCAGCACATTGCGCTTTTCCATATCGAACAGCGCCCCCTGCCCCGTCAGCGCGCCGTCCAGCAGGCTGAACTTCAGCCCCACCTCCGTCGAACGGCTCCGCTCCGCCGAGAAGGTGGCGAAACCATCCGATGGGTTCTGGCGCAGCGAGCGGCCCCAGCTGGTGTAGAGGGTGAGGTTGTCCGACGCGCGCCAGGACAAGGCGGCACGCGGCGTCACGCCGCTGTCGCGCGTATCGAGCGCGTCGTTGCCGGTCAGCCGGTTGTCGACATCTTCGCGAAAACTGTTCCAGCGCGCGCCGAGCAGCAGCGTGAACGCACCGGCGCGGATAACGTCCTGCGCATAGATACTCTCGCTGCGGAAGGAGGCGGTGCGGCTGAGCGCGATGGGCGGTTCGGGCAACGGCTGGCCGTAGACCGGATCGAACAGATCAATCAGCAGGATGGGGTTGGCGGGCGTGCCCCGCGCGCGGCCCAGGCGGAAATCGAGCGCGTGGCGCACCCGGTCCACCCCGATGCGCACATCATGCTCGATGCCCAGCCAATAGGGCGTGGCCGTCAGTTCGGCGCGCAGCGACAGATCGTTCCAGGCAAAGTTGTGACGACGCCGGTCGCGCCCTGCCACCTGCCCGCCGGGCTGCACGCCGCGCCCGCCGAAATCGACCATCGTGCCGAGCCCGCGCAGCGATCCGTCGCGGTGGCTGCCGCCCATCTCCAGCCCGATGCCGCCCCCCAGATCGGCGAACAGGCTGCCCTGCTGCCAGAAGATTTTCTGCATGATCGCACCGTCCGCCGGTTCACCCAGAAAGGTGCTGCGGTCCAGCGCGCGGGCATCGCCGTTTACGCCCACGACGCCACGGTCCAGCACATTGTCGTTGCGCATATATTGCGCCTGATACAGCGCGCGCACCGTGGGCGACGGCGTCCAGGACAGCGACGGGGCGATCAGCACGCGCTCACCGTCCACAAAATCGCGGAAGCTGTCATGACGCTCGGCAGCGCCGATCAAGCGCACCGCGAGTGTGTCGGTGATCGGCCCGGTAACATCCGCCGTCGCCCGCACTCGGTTGAAGCTGCCGAGACTGAACTGCGTTTCAGCTTGCACATGTTCCAGCGGCGCCTTGGTCACGATATTGATCGATCCGCCCGGCTCTCCCCGGCCGGAAAGCGCGGCGCTGGCGCCTTTCAGCACCTCGACGCGCTCGATGGTCGCGGAATCGATCGGCGCGTTATAGCCCAGATTACTGCCGAAGCGGTTGATCAGGATATCGGGTCCGGAATTCTCGTCGCCCGCAAAGCCGCGAATGGCATATTTGTCCCACAGGCCGCCGAAATCATTCTGACGCGTCACCCCGCCTGCCAGATCGAGCACGTCGTTCATGCGCGTGGCGTTCAGCGCATTGAGCGCCTGACCGTCGAAGATCCGGATCGATTGGGGATAAAGCTGCAGCGCGGTGTCGCTGCCCAGAATGCTGGCACTGGCCAGCCGGGCGGTGACGACGATGTCCGGATGGGCGGCGGTTTTCGCCCCTGCTCCGCGATCGTCTTGGCCCCCTTTTCGATCCTGATCGCCGTTTCGATCCGGATGACTGGCGGCATTCTGCGCGCTTGCAGGCGACGTCGTTTGCGCGGCGAGCGGCATGGCCGCGGTGGACAGCAAGACGAAGACGAGCGGCGTTCGCATCCAAGTGCGACCGGTATCGAGCGGCATGAGAGACAGCCCCCTTTTGGCAGATTTATCCCGTGCGCGGCTATGTCTGCCGCGTTCTGCTGGGGGCCTTAGTTCTATTGAGATTGCGTTGCAATAGAACCGCATAATCTCTTGGTGGAGATTAAGTGGATCGGCTCGGCGCGGCCTCTCGCCGCGCCCCGGCTTGCAATGTAGGACATGCGCTGCCCTATGCTGTCCGATGGGGAACGGACCGCGTACAAACCATGCTCTGCGCCGGGGCGAAAGCGTGCCGGTACGCCGCTGCCTTGCGGTCTGCCGGGTCACCATCCACCTTGCCGCCACGCACCGTTCCGGCCGCGCTGCGTTGCGGCGCGTCTTTCCGCCTCTGGACAGTGTGAAGCTGTGTGAAGCAGGCCGGGACAGCAGCGATTGCTGGTGCCCCGGCCTGCCCCGGTCAGAAGCCCGCGGTGATCGACGCCTTCACGGTACGCGGGCCGCCCTGCAGCAGCGCGCTGGAGAAGCTGTCGAACGCAGACGCCCAGTAGCGCTCGTTCGCCACGTTCTCGACCGAGAGCCGCAGCGTCAGCGGTACGTCGGCGGCGGCCAGCACGTAGCGCGCACCGGCGTCGAAGCGGGTCCAGCTGTCCAGCTTCAGCGTGTTGGCCGGGTCCACCCACTGCTCGCCCGTATGGATCACGCGGCCGGTCAGCGTCACGCCCGGCACGAAGGCGAGGTCCCACTCGACATCGGCATTGGCGGTCCACTCCGGCACGCCCGCCACCTGGTTGCCGCCGATCAGCTCGGCATCGGTATAGGCCGCGCCGCCGATGAGCCGCAGGCCCGGCGCAAGCTGGCCGTTCACGGTGAACTCCAGACCGCGATGGCGCTGATCGCCCAGATAGCCGAAGCTGCCATCGTCCTGAATGCCCTCGCCCGGACGCTCGATGGTGTAGGCGGCCAAGCCCAGGAAGACGGTGCTCAGCTGCAGCTTGCCGCCCAGCTCATACTGGACCGAGCGGCGGGGGGCGAGCACGGCGCCGGGGTTGGTGACGAGGTTCGGATCGAGCGGCGCTACCGGACCCTGCTGCAATGCCTCGATCCGGTTGGCGTAGAGCGAGAGGCCGCGCACGGGCTTCACCACCAGCCCGGCGACGGGCGTCACCGCATCCTCGCGATACTCGGTGTCGAGATCGCCGCTGAAGTAGCTGTAGCTCTCTACATCGATCCGCTGAAGGCGCAGGCCGCCGGTCAGCAGGATGCGGTCCTCCCACAGGCCCATCGTGTCGGACGCAAAGGCGCTGAACAGCCGCGTGCGCGCGATCGGGAACGGATCGTCCAGATCACCGCCGACCAGCGTGGAGCTTGGCAGCGGCACCTGCACCGGATCGTATAGGTTGGTGGCGAAACCCGCAAAGCCCGGCCCATAGCGGAAGTCGTAGGCGTTGCGGTTCACCTGCCAGCTGGCATTGGCGCCGACGTTGAACTCATGCGTCACCGCCCGGCCCAGCTTCACGCGGATGCCCGCCTCCACCGCCTCGTTGTTGTCGGTGCGCGGTACGAACAGCGCATTGCCGTTGGCCGCGCCGGTCGCGGCGTCGTTGACAGTGATGTTGCCGTAGATGCCGTCCTCGCGCCCATCGCGCGCGCCCGCCTTGGCGTAGAGCATGGCGTTGTCCGCCACGTCATACTCCAGGCTCAGCGTGCCGAACAGGTCGCGCAGCTCGGTATAGGTGAAGTCCTGCGCGTAATTCGCATCGGCCTCCGGCACGGCGGGCACGGCGGCGCTGGCGATGGTGACCTTGGGCCGCAGCCGATCGATGCGGATGTTCTGCCAGGCAAGGTCCAGCGCCGCGCGGAAGGGGCCGCCGTCATAGTCGATCGCGCCGCCGATCACGGCGGTGCGGCGGCTCTCGCGGTCCACGGCAGTCTCGCCGTCGCGATAGGCGGCGTTGACGCGGACGCCCCACTCCCCGTTCGCCCCGAAGCGGCGCGAGACGTCCGCGCTGCCACCGAAGCGGCTCTTCTGCTCGTAGCTCGCCGTGGCGCGGGTAACGTCGCTGGCTTCGGCGCGCTTCAGGATCAGGTTGACGTTGCCGCCCAGGCCCGATCCGCCCGGTGCCGCGCCGTTCAGGAAGGCGCTCGCCCCGTTCAGCACCTGCACGCTGCCGAGCAGCTCGGGCGCGACCAGCTGGCGCGGGGTAACGCCGTAGAGGCCGTTCAGTCCGATATCGTCGCCGAACAGCGCAAACCCGCGGATCACGAACAGCTCGGCCGCATTGCCGAAGCCGTAGCTGAGGCGGATCGTCGGATCGTTCTCCAGCACGTCGCCCAGCGTCTGCGGCTGCTGGTTCAGGATCAGCGTCTCGTCATAGGAACGGATCGCGAAGGGCAGATCCTCCGCCGGCTTGTCGCCGAGTACGCCCGCGCTGCCGCCGTTCACGATCTGGGTCGCGTTCTCGCGCTGCGCGGTGACGACGATATCGTCCATATCGTCGGGCTGTGTCTGCGCGCGCGCCTCGGCGGCAAGCGCGAGGGAAAGGGCGGCGAGCGAAATGGTGGCAAAAGGCCTGATCATGGATTGTCTTTTCTGATGGTTGTCGTCGAATTGGCGGTGGTCCGGGCACGCCAGAGCGCAGCCAGGATCATGAGCGGGGCGATGCCGGTCAGCGTCCAGGCCGCGACATCACGGCCGCCGTCTCCGGTCAGCCCGAGAACGAGGCCGGCAATCGTTGCCAGTGCAATCAGGAGCGGCGCGGCGAAGATACGCAGAAGCGACTGGCGAGCGGTCTTCATGCCGGTGCCGTTTCCAGGCCGCTGCGGTAGATCTCCTCCACGCGGCGGTCCACATAGCCGCGCCGCCGCTTCCACCACAGCAGCAGGCCCGTCCAGAGCACCCAGATCGTGGCAAGGGTCAGCACGGCCCAGACGATCTTCAGCGGCAGGCCGCCATAATCGCCGAAATGAAGCGGCTTCGACATCATCAGCGCCTGGTTGAGCGCTGGCATGGTGGCGGCATCGGTCAACCGCCCGGTGGCGGCATCGACCAGCGCCGGGGTCAGCAGGTTCTGCGTCAGCGGCGTGTCGCCCTGGAAGAAGATCGCGTAGTGATGGCCGGTGGACCAATCGCCGCCGGGGAAGCCAATAAACTGCGGGCTGCGCCCCGGCAGCGCCGTCTGCGCCGATGCCATCGCCGCATCGATCGAGCCGTAGCGCGCCGGATCAAGCGGGGGCTGTCCGGCATAGGCCGCGGTCATCTGGGCCAATTCACCGTCGCGCCAGCTGTCGGTGAGCGGATCGGCAAAGGCGTTGATCGCGCCGGTGACGCCGATCACGAGCATCCAGGCCAGCGCTACGATACCGAAGAGATTATGCTGATCGAGCCGGCGAACCCGCTCACTGCGGCCCTGCCGAACGGTGCCAAAGCGCAGCCGCCGCATGAACGGCGTATAAAGCACAACCCCGGATATGAGAGCGAGCACAAAGCCAAGGCCCATGACGCCCAGGACCAGCATGCCGGCAAGACCGAGGAACATGTCCGTATGCAGCTCCAGAAGGAAGTCCATGACCGGACTGACCGGCACCGGACCAAGCGATTCGCCGGTGCTGCGATCGAACAGGAGCAATGTCATGTCCTTCGCCGCCGCATCGGGCGCTGGTCCGGTGGTAATGGTCAGGATCGGATCGTCCTGACTGAATGCCATGAACAAGGGCACTTCACCCGGCCGTTCGGCGAGCGCCCTGGCAAGAAGGCCATCAAGCGGAAGGCCGCTCTGCGCAGATGGGGGGCCTGCAAACGCCTGCGCTCCGCTCTCGGTCGCCGCGTCGATTTCATCATGAAAAATCAGCGGCAGGCCGGTGACACACAGCATGAGGAGAAACGCCATCGGGATGAGGCTGCTCCATTTGTGGATCAGGAACCAGATTCGGATTGCACGGCGAGTCACGCGTCGCGGCCTAGGGAACCAAGCTCACGCCGTCAATGCGAATGGTTTTCAATAGCACGCCTCCCTCTTGCGTGCGCTATCGCCCAAATCCCGCGCGTAGACCGATCCACAGCGTGCGGGGTACGCCCAGATCGATCGAGCCCCCCTGGTTGCGGGTGACGATGGTTTCATCGAGCATATTCTCGCCGCGAAGGAGCACCGACACCCCTTTCATCAGCCCGAGCTCCGCAAACAGGTCGACCGTCGTAGCGGCCGGCAGCACATCGCTATTGCGATCATCCTCGAACTGCGCGCCGATGTGACGCACCGTTGCAGAGAGGGTGAAGCGTTCGGACGGTTGGACTGCGACCGTACCGCTAGCCGAAAATTTCGGCGTCTGGGCCGGGCGGAAGCCATCGAGCGCAGCTGCGGCGCCTCTACCGCGTACTCTGGCATCGGTATAGGCTGCCGAACCCAAGAACTGGAACAGGCCCATTTGTGCCCGTCCCGTCGCCTCGATACCGCGCGATCGCACTGCATCGATGTTGCGACGCTGGCGCAGATCAGGCCCGATCGTGACATTGGCTATCGCATCGCGCAGTTCATTGGAGAATGCCGTCATCGAAAGGCGCGTCTGGGGGCTTGGCGCAAAATCAAACCCGATCTCGGCTCCGCGCAGATGCTCATTGTTGAGCGCCTCGTTTGCCTGTGTCGTGACCGGAAAGACCACGAACGGACGGTAAAGTTCGTTCAGCGTGGGCACCCGGAAACCGGTATAAGCCGCGCCGCGAACGGCAAGTCCGCCGCCCATATCAAACAGCGCCCCGGCGCGGAAACTGCCTTCCCAGCCGCTGCGATCCGTATAGCTGTTATCGATGACAAACTGCTGCGCAGCATTCCGTTCACGGAAAAAGCCGTCGGCAATGCTCCAGCGATCGACGCGCGCTCCTCCGGTCAGGGTTAGCCGCCCTAGGACGAGATCATCTTCCAGATAAAAGCCGACATCGCCGTTACGTCCGCCTGCATTGCGCCGCGCTGTGATTTTGCCGCTGAACGCGCTGATCGCATCCTCGAACAATTGCCCTTGCGAAATGCGCCAGTCGCTGCCGACGCGCAGCGTATTGGCATTGCCGGTTGGAGGCCGCAGCTCGATCTTCCCTCCGATACCGGTCGATGGAGTACTGCGCTGGTCAAGCACCGGTACGAAGCGTGTGGAGCTGACCACGATGTTGGAGAAGTTGCGTGCCTGGACATAAGCCAGCACATCGAACTGCCAGCGCCCACGGCCGATGAGCCGAACGCTTGCATCCTGCCCGCTGCTGGAACTGTCCGCTCCTTCGAAACGCAAAGTGCGATGATCGGCAAAGCCAAGCCCGCGGGCCTGCAGTTCGATATCCTCTGAAAGCGGCGCCGCGCCGCGAAGCCCGACCGAGTAACTATCGAAGGACGCCCGCGCGCTGGCAGGCACGCGTTGATCGGCCGGCGTTGTGTAGAACCCCCGGCCCCGGTCCCAGCGCGCGGACACGCTCGCAAAACCCGAACCCAGATGCGGGGTAAGAATGCCGGTCAGCTGGGTTTCCGCACGATCATCGATCAGCGCGCTGCCTTCCGCCAGTCCGAGGATATCCGGACCGGCACTTTCCAGCTCGATAGTGCCGGCGACCGCGCCGGCCCCGAAGGCACCGCTGCCGCCGCCGCGGGTAATCCGCGCCGACGCAAGCCGCTCCGGCACGATGGCGTTGAACGGGATATAGCCGAAGAACGGATCCGCCATGGGCACCCCGTCAAGCAACACCAGCGCCCGGCTCGTCGCGTTGCCGCCGAGCGCCCGCAGCGTCACGCCCTGCGCCGAGGGATTGGACGAGCGGCTGTCCGATCGGCGAAACTGCTGAAACCCCGCGACGTTCGACAAGGCATCCTCAATCCGCCCGGACGCCGTGGAGACCAGCGTTTCGCGGCCCAGCAAGACAGAGCCGTAAGCAGGCGTTCCGGGTGTTTCTTGAAGCCCCTTGCCCGTCACGACGATTACCGGTTCAGCCTTCTCAGCTAGCCCCTTGCCCTCCCCCACCTCCGATTGCGCCCAAAGCGCTGCCGGACTTGAAACCGAAGCTAAGAGGGTTGCCGCAGCGGCGGCGAAACGGGCCGTCTTCATCACAGGGCTGTCACTCGATCAAATGGCGGAGAGGGTGGGATTCGAACCCACGGTACCCGTAAGAGCACAACAGTTTTCGAGACTGCCCCGTTCGACCACTCCGGCACCTCTCCGCGAGGCGAACGGGGCAATGGTCGAAGGGCGAAAGCCCCGGCTCCGTTCGGCAAGGCGCGCCCTCTAGCGCACTCCCTTTGGCTTGCCAAGCCCCGTATCTGAAGCGGATCGGTTGTATTTGCCACGCATTGGGCCGATATGAGTTCTGTCATGAACCAGACTGTTTCCATCCGTCAGGCACGCTTCGGCATCGGCGATGTCGTGCGCCACCGTTTCCTCGATTTTCGCGGCGTCGTTTTCGATGTCGATGCCGAATTCTCCAATAGCGAAGACTGGTACGAAGCCATTCCGGAGGACATCCGCCCCGCCCGCGATCAGCCCTTCTATCACCTGTTCGCTGAGAACGAGGATTCCAGCTACATCGCCTATGTCAGCCAGGGCAATCTCCTGGACGATCATGATGGTGGTCCGGTCGACCACCCCGAGATCCGGCAGTACTTTGCGGCATGGTCGGGCGAAAAATACGCCCTTCCCGCGCACCGCCGCAATTAAGCCGGCCGCTCAACTACGGATTTTCCACCCCGAGCGCAGCAGCAGATAGACCAGCGTGCCGCCGATCAGGTTGAGCGCGAACACTACCAGCGCGCCGATCAGCACTGGCGAATCGGCAACGCCAAGGAAGCCGTAGCGAAAGCCCGAAATGATGTAGAAGAAGGGGTTCGCATGGCTGATCGCCTGAAAGGTCGGCGCCAGTCGCTCAACCGAATAGAAGGTGCCGGACAGCAGGGCGAGCGGCGCGATCACGAAATTGGTGACTGCTGCGGCATGATCGAACTTTTCCGCCCAGATCGACGTGACGAGCCCCAGGATCGCGAGAAAGACCGCGCCGTTGAGGCCGAACCAGAAGACCGCCCACGGTTCGCGAATCGCAACCGACACGCCCGGCCACAGCAGCATCGCCAGCCATACGGCGAAACCTACCGCGAAGGCGCGCGTCACCGATCCTGCGATCAGCGCGAACATAAGCTCGGCATAGCTGAGCGGAGGCATCAGATAATCGACGATGGTGCCCTGGATCTTGCCGACCAACAGCGAGAAACTGGCATTGGCGAAGCTGTTCTGCAGCATGCCCATGATGATGAGGCCGGGCGCCAGAAAGTCCACGAACGGCATGCCGAGCGCGGTGCGGCCGCCGCGCGCCAGCGCCACGGTGAAGATGATTAGGTAGAGCAGCGTCGTGATGCCCGGCGCCCACACGGTCTGCAGCTGCACGCGCATGAAGCGGCGCACCTCTTTGACGTAGAGCGTCTTGAGCCCTGCCCAATTCACGCCGGAAATGGTGGGAACGCCGAAGCCCGGTTGCGCCGGGCCGGCCTGTTTCCTAAATTCGTTGTTGGACGCCATGCGGCAATCGCCTAACGCCTGCCGCTTATTGCCGCAACCACCGCGCTCTCCCGCGCGCTGTCAAATCAACGAGAAAGTTTTTATGGCCTGGACCGACGATCGGATCGACCTGCTCAAGAAGCTCTGGGAAAAAGGCCTCACCGCCAGCCAGATCGCCGAGGAACTGGGCGAGGTCAGCCGCAATGCCGTAATTGGCAAGGCGCATCGCCTGGGCCTGAAATCGCGCCCCTCTCCGGTAAAATCCAATGAGGCGGAGAAAAAGGCCGAGCCGGAGCCTGCGCCCAAAGCAGCTGAGCCTGCACCGGCACCGACACCGGAGGCAAAGGAAGAAGCGCCCGCCACCACCGATAGCGCGCCCGAGGAGCAGGAACAGAAGGCCGACAGCAAGCCGCAACAAAAGGTGGTGTCGATTGGCCCCGGCGGCTTCATGCGCCAAGGCCCGGGCGATCAGCAACCGCCGATCCCCCCGGCCCCGCCGCGCCGCCTGGTGCCGGCCAAGCCGAGCCCCGAGATCGCCGACAAGACCAGTCTGCTCGATCTGAACGAGCGCGTCTGCCGCTGGCCGATGGGCCATCCGGGCGAAGCGGACTTCCATTTCTGCGGCGAGACGGTGAACCCCGGCTTCCCCTATTGCGTGGAACATTGCGGCCGGGCCTATCAGGCGCAGCTGCCGCGCGGTGCCCGCCGTCCCCCGCCGCCGCTGCCCTTCGGCGGTCCGCGCGTGCGCTGAGGCCGTTACAAACGAAATTGAGGAAGGCGCGCCCCCGCCCGGGCGCGCCTTTTTTGTGCCTGCTACCGGTCGTCGGGTGCAATCTGAAAGGTCGCACGGGTCCGAGGCCCCCCCCCTCGCAATTCGGTTCAAACGTTCTCTCCCGTCGATGAACCGCTGCACCCCGCGGGGCGCTTTTCCAGCCGGTCGAGCCGTTGCAAAAGCGCAGCGCTGTCATCTTTCGTCACCACCCCGCGTTGCAGATTGCCATAGAAATAGGGCTTCGATCGCCGCCACTCGGCTTGCACGCGTTGCTCTTCGATCCTGCGTGCGCAGGCATGGTCCAGCGCGCGGTCCCACGCCTTGGAAAAAGATGCAGCATCGTCCCGGCGTTTCAGCCGATACGCAGACCGTGCGCTGATGCCGACGCTTGCAGCGGCGCGGCTGACCGATCCCAGATCGGCCAAGGCAGCGATAAACGCCTGTTGGCGAGCAAGCGTCCAGCCATCGTGGCGGTCACGCGTGCGTACGGGTCGGAACGGAATGCGGACCGAAGGGCGCGCGGCGAAGTGGAGCGATAGTTTGTTCCTCATCCAACAGCTTATGCCGACGGCGGGCGCTGTAGGACAGAACGAAGGACGAACATTTATCGCCGATCCATCCGGCGCCGCTTGCCAGCGCGACTTTTAGGCTCCTATACCGCTTCCTATGGCCGACGATCTTTTCGGTGCCTCCGGAGGCACAAGCAGCGACAATAGCGGATATGACGCTAGCTCGATCGAAGTGCTCGAGGGGCTGGAGCCGGTGCGCCGCCGCCCGGGCATGTATATCGGCGGGACGGACGAGCGCGCGCTGCACCACCTCGCCGCCGAAGTGCTCGACAATGCCATGGACGAGGCGGTGGCCGGCCATGCCACACGCATCGAGGTGGAACTGGACGAAGGCAATCGGCTGACGATCGTCGATAACGGCCGCGGCATTCCGGTCGATCCGCATCCCAAATATCCCGAGAAATCCGCGCTCGAGGTGATCCTCACCACGCTGCATTCGGGCGGCAAGTTTTCGGACAAAGCCTACGCCACCTCCGGCGGTCTGCACGGTGTGGGCGTATCTGTAGTGAATGCGCTTTCCGTCGAAACGATCGTAGAAGTGGCCCGCAACCGCACGCTATATCGGCAAACTTTTTCGAAAGGTGCGCCGCAAACCGGGCTCGAGGAAATAGGCAATACGCCCAACCGGCGCGGCACTTCGATCAGTTTCGTGCCCGATCGCGAGATTTTCGGGCCTACGGCGATGTTCAAGCCCAAGCGGTTGTTCAAGCTGGTGCGGTCCAAAGCTTATCTGTTCGCAGGCGTCGAAATCCGCTGGAAATGTGCAGCTGCGCTTGCCAGCGAAGAGGTGCCAGAGGAAGCGGTGTTCCAGTTTCCGGGTGGTCTTTCGGATCATCTTTCAGAGCAGTTGCAGGGACGTGAGTGCGCAACTTCGGAGTTTTTCTCAGGAAGCCAGGATTTTCCCGACAATCAAGGCCGCGTCGAATGGGCGATCGCCTGGCCGCTCTGGTCCGAGGGATCGACCGACTGGTATTGCAACACCATTCCCACCCCCGCCGGCGGCACGCACGAGCAGGGTCTGCGCGCCGCACTGACCAAGGGCCTGCGCGCCTTCGCCGAGCTCGCGGGCAACAAGAAAGCCTCGCAGCTCACCGCGGACGATGTGATGGGCGGGTGCGAGCTGATGCTGTCCGTCTTCATCCGCGAGCCACAGTTCCAGTCCCAGACCAAGGACCGCCTGACCTCGCCCGAAGCGGCCAAGCTGGTCGAGAATGCGGTCCGCGATCATTTCGACCATTATCTTACCGGCAATATGGAGCGCGGACGGGCGCTTCTGGGCTTCATCCAGGAGAAGATGGAGGAGCGCCTGAAGCGCAAGGCGGAGCGCGAGGTGAAGCGCAAGACCGCCACCAGCTCTCGCAAGCTGCGCCTGCCGGGCAAGCTGACCGACTGTTCCGAGGCCGGCCCGGACGGCACCGAACTGTTCATCGTCGAGGGCGACAGCGCCGGCGGCAGCGCCAAGCAGGCGCGCGACCGCAAGACGCAGGCGATCCTGCCCATCCGCGGCAAGATCCTGAACGTGGCGTCGGCCACCGTGGCCAAGATCATCGCCAATCAGGAAATCGCGGACCTGATCCAGGCGCTCGGTTGCGGCACGCGCAAGGACTGCGATGCCGACAATCTGCGCTATGAACGTATCGTCATCATGACCGACGCCGATGTCGACGGCGCGCATATCGCGACGTTGCTGATGACCTTCTTCTTCCAGGAAATGCCGGATGTGGTGAAAAAGGGGCATTTGTTCCTCGCCCGTCCGCCGCTCTATCGCCTGACCAGTGGCGGCACGAGCGTGTATGCCGCCAACGATGCGCACCGCGCCGAAATCGAGGCGACGGTGTTCAAGGGCAAGAAGGTCGAGGTCGGGCGCTTCAAGGGCCTGGGCGAAATGAACCCCTCGCAGCTGCGCGAAACGACGATGGACCCGAAGACGCGCTCCCTGATCCGCATCACCCTGCCGCATGAATATGAACAGCGCGCGGGCGTATCGCAGCTGGTCGATCGACTGATGGGCAAGAAGCCGGAAGAACGCTTCGCCTTCATTCAGGAAAATGCTTCAAGTTTGGAGGAGGATGCGATCGATGCCTAAGATTGTTTCGCAATTGCTTTTGCTTGCCGCATTGCTGTTCTGCGTGGCGGCTCCTGCGGGCGCGCAAAGTGTAGAGCCGAGCGATGGTTTCCGGCAACGAGCCGCTCAGCTGACCGAGATCGTAAATGGCGCCGGCGACGTTGAGGATATGTTCGCCCCAAGCTTTCTGGCGCAGGTGCCCGAGGCGCAGCTCCGCGGCCTGTTCGCGCAGGTCGTCGCACAGCAAGGCGAGGCCGGGGCCGCAAGCAACTTCACTATGGTAACGCCCGATCAGGGTCAGTTCGATCTGGCCTTTGACAAGGCGATCGGCGAAATTCGCATGACGGTGGCAAGTGATGCGCCGCACCGCGTGATCGGCCTGCTACTGACCGGCTTCCGTACCGAGAATGACAGCCTGGATAAGGTCCGCGCGGAATTTGAGGCACTTCCGGGCCGTTCAGGCTATATGATCGCGCGTCTTACCGACGACGGTCCGATCACCGTGGCGGACTATCAGGGCAACCGGCTGCTCGCACTCGGCTCCGCGTTCAAGCTGTACATCCTTGCCGAACTGGCCGATCAGATCGCCAACGGGGATCGGCAATGGTCCGATGTAGTGGCGCTGAACCTCACCAGTTTTCCCAGCGGCGTGATGCAAAGCTGGCCGAAGGATATGCCGGTTACGCTTGCCACGCTCGCCACGCAGATGATCTCGATCAGCGATAATACGGCCACGGATATCCTGCTTCACACTCTGGGGCGCGAGCGGGTGGAAGCGCGGCTCGCCAAGATCGGTCATAGCGATCCCTCCGCGATCCTGCCTTTCCTGAGCACCGTTGAGGCGTTCGCGCTGAAAATGGACGGCAATGCGGAGCTGCGCGATCGCTTCCTTGCCGCCAGCGAAGCCGAACAGCGCGATATTCTGGAACAGAACCGCGATCGGCTGGACATCTCGCAGGTGGACGTCACCCAGCTCGCGGGCGCCCCGCGCTTCGTCGATACCATCGAATGGCCTGCCGCGCCTCGCGATATGGTCGCGCTGCTCGATTATCTGCGCACCGTGAAAGCTCCGCTGGCGCGCGAGATCATGGCCGTAAACCACGGCGTTCCGGACAGCGGCCGTTGGGATTATCTCGGGTTCAAGGGCGGTTCGGAACCGGGCGTGATCCAGATGGACTGGCTCGCCTGCACCAAGGACGCCGAATGCTATGCCGTCGTCGGCGGCTGGGCCGATCCGGACGAGGAAATCGACCAGATGAAATTCCTGTCGCTGATGCAGCGACTGCTCAAGCTGGCCTACCCCGACTGATCGTTAAGCGCGTCGCTCAAGCGTTAAGCGCCTCAACCAGCGCGCGGACCTTCGCCTGGCGCCATTGCGGCAGCGGGGCGACCAGCCAGTAGCGGCGGCGGGCGGTTTCGGCGTCATGCCAGTCCGCCCCCGCCGCTTCCGCCAGCATATGCGGGATGCGCGCCCGGCCGATCCCGGCGCGGGCCGCCTCCAGCGCCAGCCCGGCATCGGCGACTGACAGGCGGATATCCCCGCCCGCGCCGCCTTCCCAGCACACGCGCTCGCCCTCGCCCACCCAGACGGCCTGCTGCTCACCCAGCGGCAGGCATTCGATATCGCCCGGATCGGCGGTGTAGCGCACCGCAAGGTCGACATTGGCTTCGGTGAAATCGAGCGGTTCGTCCGCTGCGATCAGCTGAAAGCGAAAATCCTCGTCGCTCTTCGCATAGTCGGCGAGACGCGGGAGCAGCCAGTAGCGGCTGATGTCGCGCGGCGCGGCGATGGTCAGGCGCTTGGAGCCCTGCCCCTGCTGCATCGCGCGCACGCTGTCCTCGAACTGCAGGAAGCCGGCGCGCAGCGCTTCGAGCCCGCGCGTTCCTTCGGGCGTGAGTTCCAGCCCCTTGGGCGCGCGGCGGAATAGGACCACGCCGAGCACATCTTCCAGCGCGCGGATCTGCTGGCCGACGGCGGCGGGGGTGACCGCGAGTTCATCCGCGGCGCGGGTGAAGCTAAGATGGCGCGCGGCCGCATCGAACACGCGCAGACCATTGAGGGGGAGAAGCGTGCGTTTCATGAGAGCTCTTTTTCGCCCAATTTGCGTGAGTGCTGAGCGTGTCGAAGCACGGTTTTCGGGGGAGAGGCACCCTTCGACAGGCTCAGGGCTACGGATTCCACAGGCGTATCGATCGTCACCGTGCGCTCGCCGGGGCTTCGAGACGGAATAGCGGGATCGCGGCCATGATGGAGCCTTCGCCTTCATGCGCCATCATATAATGGCCCTGCATCGAGCCGTCCGGAGTGGGCAGCGGACAGCCGCTCACATAATCATGCGCGCTGCCCGGCTTGATCACCGGCTGCTCACCGACCACGCCCGCGCCTTCGACGGTGCTGGTGACGCCCATGCCGTCGGTGATCTGCCAGTGGCGCGTCAGAAGCTGCACCGGCCCGTCGCGATGGTTCTCGATCCGGATGTGATAGGCCCAGAACCAGCGATTGTGATCGGGGCTGGATTGCTCCTCCAGATAGTTGACCGCCACGCGCACGGTGATCCCGTCCGTGGTTTCGGCCAGCGGGAACATCAGCTCCATCACAGGCCCGCATCCTCGCAGGCCCGGTCCAGATCCGCGATCACATCGCGCACGTCTTCCAGGCCGACATTCAGGCGCAGCATGTCTTCGGTAATGCCCACCTCCTCGCGCGCCTCGGCCGTCATGCCGGCATGGGTGGTGCTGGACGGGTGACACATCAGGCTGCGCGAATCGCCGATATTGTTGCTGATATCCACAAGCTGCAGTGCATCGAGCAGCGCATGCGCGCGTTCACGCCCGCCGCCGACATGGATGGACATGATCGATCCGCATGCCTCCATCTGCTTCATCGCCAAATCGTGGCCGGGGCTGGAGGCGAGGCCGGGATAGTTCACCCGCGCGACGCGGCCTTCAAGAAATTCGGCGACCTTCATGGCGTTCTCGCTCTGGCGACGAATCCGCAGGTCCAGCGTTTCGAGCGATTTCATCACCACCCATGCGTTGAAGGGGGCGAGCGTGGGGCCGGTATTGCGGGTGAAGGCGAGCAACGTTTCCTCGATAAATTCCTCGCTGCCGCACACGGCACCCGCCATCACACGCCCCTGCCCGTCCATCATCTTGGTGGCGCTGTAGGCGACAACATCCGCTCCAAATTCCATCGGACGCTGCAGCACGGACGTGGCAAAAGCGTTATCGATCACGCTGGTGATGCCATGCGATTTGGCGAGCCCGCAGATCGCGGCGAGATCGAGCACCTCCATCGTGGGGTTGGCCGGCGTTTCGAAGAAGAAAACCTTGGTCTCCGGACGGATCGCCTCTTCCCAGTTTTTGAGATCGCGCCCGTCGACCACGCTCGTCGCGATGCCGAATTTGGGCAGCAGCGTGTCGGTGAGCCAGCGACAGCTGCCGAAAAGCGCGCGGCTCGCCACCACATGATCGCCCGCCTGTAGCTGACACAGCAAACTAGCCGTCATCGCCGCCATGCCGCTCGCCATCGTGCGGCAGGCGTCCGCGCCCTCCATCAGCGCGATACGCTTTTCCAGCATCTGCACGGTGGGGTTCTGCAGGCGCGAATAGGTCATGCCCTCCTGCTCGCCCGCAAAGCGCGCCGCGGCATCGCCCGCGCAATCATAGGAATAGCCGGAGGTGAGGAACAGCGCCTCGGACGTTTCGCCCCATTCGCTGCGCGCGGTGCCGCCGCGCACCGCCAATGTTGCGGGGTGCCAGTTTTTGGTAACGTCCGGGTTCTGACCGCTATCTCTTTTCATGGCCCCGCTTTGCGATTTACGCGGCCCCGCGTCAATGCGGGCGCTTGCCGCTTCAACGGCGATTTCCTATCGGGCGCGCGAGGGAGTTTTGCGAAATGGCCGAGCAAATGCGACGTTGGAGCGAGTGGGCTGACCGGCTGAGCGTCCAGAGCTGGGCCGCGCTGGCAGGGGCGCTGGCCACCTGCTTCTTCCTGATCAATATCCAGCATCCTTCGGCGATGTTCTTCGATGAAATCTATTATGTGCCCGCCGCCCGGCACTTCATCGATTTCAGCGTTCCCCTAAATGATGAGCATCCGCCTCTAGCCAAGTGCATCATTGCGCTTGGCATCACGATCTTCGGGGACAATCACTGGGGTTGGCGCGATTTCAGCGCCATCTTCGGCGGCCTGGCACTGTTCGGCGCGCTGATGTTCGTGTGGGAGCTGTATCGCAGCGGCCGCCTCATGATCCTTACCGGCATCCTGCTGATTGCGGGCCATCTGCTCTTCATCCAGTCGCGCATCGCGATGCTCGATATCTTCATGGCGGCATTCCTGATGCTGGGGCTGTGGCAGCTCGCGGCGGCGGTGCGCGCGCAGAAGGATGGATGCAAGCGCCTGGCCTGGGCCGGTGCCATGCTGGGGCTGTCGATCGCCTGCAAATGGACCTCCGCGCCCTATCTGCTGTTGGCGGGCTTGAGCTTTCTCGTCTGGCGCGCGGGGGCATTGGGCAAGCGCGCCTGGAAGCCCGCGACCTTGCTGCTGGACCGCGCTGCGGCGCCCGTGCGCGGCGTTTCGCTGTTGGAGGCGGGACTGCTCCTCGGGCTGCTGCCCGCAATCCTTTACCTCGCCACCTTCATTCCGATGGCGTTCTTTGCCGAGAAGGCGGTGCCGATCCAGCATCTGATTGTCTATCAATGGGAAATCGCCAAGCACCAAGCAGGGTATATGGCACCGCATCCCTATGCCAGCCATTGGTGGCAGTGGATCATCGACGAGCGGCCGATCTGGTATCTCTACGAACAGGCGGAAGGCGCGATCCGCGGCGTGGTGCTGCTCGGCAATCCCATCATCATGTGGACAGGCCTGCCTGCTCTGATCCTGAGCGTGGTGCTGGGCGTGCGGATGAAGAATTGGGCGCTGACGGTGCCCACCGCCTTATGGATCACGGGCATGGCGATGTGGGTCATCGTCCCCAAAAAGGTGACCTTCTATCATCATTATTTCCTGCCGAGCTTTTTCCTGATCATCGCGCTGGCGGTGACGCTGGACTATCTCTGGCTGCGCGACCGCAAATATCTTGCGCCCGCACTGATCATGCTGGCGGCGGTCGGCGTCTTCATCGACTTCTACCCGATCCTGGCGGCGCTACCGCTCGATGGACCGCAGGCGTTCAACCACTGGATGTGGCTCGATAGCTGGAGGTAGGTGGCCCCCTGCGCGACGCAAAACCGCTTAAATCCGTGAGCCCTGAGCTTGTCGAAGGGCCTTTCTCCTCATCGAAAGACGCCCTTCGACAGGCTCAGGGCTACGGCTGAGTCGAACCAGGTGGCTGCCGCCGTGCCTCAGTAGCGGCCCCAGACGAAGCGGCTCGACAGCGCGAAATTCCACACCGCCCCGACCAGAATGCCCGCGAGCGCAGACAGCGTCAGCCCGGCCATGGATTCGTCGTACAGGAAGGCGGCAATGCCGACATTGGCGATCGCGCCGACGCTGCAGAAAAGGCAGAAGCTGATCCATCCGCGCAGCATCGGCAGGAAGCCGGCGAGCCTTTTGTCACGATAGGTCAGCGCATTGTTCAGGAAGAAGTTGAACGTCATCGCGCCGATGGTCGCGGCGGATTGCGCGACGATGAAGCCGCTTCCCAGTCCTTCGAACAGGCTGGTCAGGATCGCGAAATGCACCGCGATGCCAAGTACGCCGATGGTGGCGAACAGGGCAAAGCGGACCGGCAGGATGCGGCCGAACAGCCGATCATACAGCGCCAGCAGATATTCGAAGGCCACCACCCGGTCGAGCTTGCTCTCGCCCTCTTCGCGCACGTTGAACGTGTAGGGTAGCTCTGCGATCTTCATCGGCTCGCGCGCCACGGTGACGATGTCTAGCAGGATCTTGAAGCCGATGCCCGAAAGCTTCGGCGCGACGCGGCGGAAGCGTTCGGAGCGGATCATGAAGAAGCCGCTCATGGGATCGCTCAGCGTCAGGTTGAGCAGCTTCGTGCCCAGGCGCGTGGCGAATTGCGATTTGCGCAGGCGCGCCTCGTCCCAATCCCCGGTGCCGCCGCCTTCGACGAAGCGGGAACCGACGACCAGATCGAGCTCGGGCTCCGCATGGAGTTTCTCGACCATCTGCGGCAGCAGGTTCGCGTCATGCTGCAGATCGGCATCCATCACCGCGACGAGCGGTGCACCGGTGGCCATCATCCCCTCGATACAGGCAGAGCTGAGGCCGCGCCGCCCGAGCCGTTCGATCACGCGGATGCGCCGGTCCTCGCGCGAGCGATCACGCAGCATCTGCGCGGTGTGATCGGGGCTGTTATCATCCACGAACACCGCCTCCCAGACGATGCCCTGCAGCACGCGGTCCAGCGTAGCGATCACGCGGTCGATGTTCGACGCTTCATTGAAGGTCGGCAGAACGACGGCGAGTTCGATCGCGTCTTCGTGCTGGAGTTCCCCCTGATTCATGGGCGCTCCCTTGCCCTGCAACCCTCGCTCAATCAAGCATCCGCTGGAGCCGCGCAATCATTTGCCGGCGTCCTCCCATCACGTCGGCGCGCCTTTCCGCGAACAGCTGCCGTTCCAGAAAATGACCGGTGAGCGCGAAGCCACCAACTATGTCCTCCCAGCCGGGGCGGTCGTCCACCAGCAGAAAACGCGGGAGAGGCAGAAGCTGCGCCTTGTACCCCTCGCCTGCCGCACGCGAGACAGCGCGGGCGCTGCGCGGGCTGACATAGATGAGGTCTTCGGTCCCGCCAGTTGCTGCGCAGCTCGCCAGGTCCAGCCCGAAGCCGAGTTCCGCGAGCAGTAAAAGCTCATAACGCACCATCGCTGCCGCCCATCCGCGAGCCGAAGGCGCGTGGCAGATCGCCTCCAACAACCCCGAAAGCGCGAGATAAAGGCGCGGATAGGCATTTTCTTCGGGCAAGGTCGCAGCCGTCAGCGTGGTCGCCCAGTCGAGCGCCGCGGCGGGCAAGGGCTCGGCAAGCCAGGGCGCACGGCTGACGATTAGCTCGACCGTGAGCGAGGCGAGCTGATCGGCGGTGCGGGCGCGAAACTCCGCCTGCACGTGGTTGGCCGGGATCAGAATCGGGCGCATCCGGCGCGATCGCCCGCCCCGCACATAGCCCGCCACCAGCCCGTCATCCGGCGTCAGCAGCCGCGCGATGGCGCCATGTTCGCCATGATGACGGACGGAGCAGACGATGCCTTCGGTGGACAGCTGGGGCATTCAGCCAGCCAACCGTCCAACGTTTTCCTCACCGCGCATGGAAGAAATCGTAGACCGTCTGCGCCACGCTGTCGTTGATGCCGGGCGCGCGCTTGAGGTCCGCAAGGCTGGCGCTTTTCACGGCGCGCGCGGTGCCGAAATGCATCAGCAGCGCGCGTTTGCGGGCGGGGCCGATGCCCGGAACCTCGTCCAGCGGGCTGGTGCCCATCGCCTTGGATCGCTTCTGCCGGTGTGCGCCGATGGCAAAGCGGTGCGCTTCGTCGCGCAGGCGCTGGAGATAGAACATCGCCGGGGCATTGGGCGGCAGCGTCAGTTCGCGCCCGTCGGGCATGTGGAATATCTCACGCCCTTCGCGCCCGTGATGAGGGCCTTTGGCGACGCCCACCAGCGGCACATCCTCGATCCCGAGCTCTTCCAGGGCTTCCATCGCGGCGGAAACCTGCCCCTTGCCGCCATCAATCAGGACGAGGTCCGGCCATTCAGCGAACTTGCCCCCTCCCTCACGATCCGGATCTTCCTTCTGCGAGCGGGCGAAACGGCGTTCCAGTACCTCGCGCATCATCGCGAAATCGTCGCCCGGCGCGGTCTCCTTCCGTTTGATGTTGAACTTGCGATAGGCGTTCTTGCGGAAGCCCTCCGGCCCGGCGACGACCATGGCGCCCAGCGCGTTGGTGCCCTGAATATGGCTGTTGTCGTAAACTTCGATGCGCTCCGGCGGGCCTTCCAGATCGAACAGCTCGGCCACCTCGGCGAGCAGCCGCGTCTGGCTGGCTCCCTCGGCGAGCTTGCGGTCTAAGGCTTCCGCCGCGTTGCGTTCTGCCTGCTCGACGAGCCGCCGCCGGTCACCGCGCTGCGGCACCGCGATCGATATCTTGAACCCCGCCCGCTCGGACAGCGCCTCACAGAATAGCTCCGGCTCGGCCAGCTCGCGGTCCAGCAGCAACTGGCGCGAAGGTGGCACCTCTTCGTAAAATTGCGCCAGGAAGCTCGCCAGCACCTCCTCTTCCGGCACGTCCTTCACATGCCGGGGGAAGAAACTGCGATGGCCCCAATTCTGCCCGGCGCGGATGAAGAAGGCCTGGATGCAGACCTGCCCGCCCTTGCTCGCCAGCGCGAAAATGTCCGCGTCCGACAGGCCCTGCGCGCTGATCGCCTGGCTGCCCTGAATGAAGGTGAGCGCCTTCAGCCGGTCGCGGTAAAGCGCGGCCATCTCGAAATCGAGATTTTCTGCGGCTTTCTCCATCTGCTCGCCCAGCTTCTTCTGCACGCCGGTGGATTTACCCGCGAGGAAGCTTTCGGCATCGCCGACCAGCTCGGCATAATTCTCTTCGCTGATCCGCCCCACGCAGGGCGCCGAGCAGCGATGGATTTGGTAAAGCAGGCAAGGCCGCGAGCGGTTGTTGAAGAAACTGTCCGTGCAGCTTCTGAGCAGGAACATCTTCTGCAGCGCGTTCAGCGTTCGACCAACAGAGCCGGCGCTGGCGAACGGGCCGTAATATTGCCCCTTCGCCTTGCGCGCGCCCCGATGCTTCTGGATGCGCGGAAACGCATGGTCCTGCCGCAGCAGGATGTAGGGGAAACTTTTGTCGTCGCGCAGCAGGACGTTGTACGGGGGCCGATAGCGCTTGATCAGCTGCGCCTCGAGCAGCAACGCCTCCGCCTCGCTTTGCGTCGTGACGATCGTCATGCTGCGCGTCTGGGACACCATGCGCTGCAGCCGCGCGGGAAGCTGCGCCCATTGCGTGTAGTTCACGACGCGCGATTTCAGACTGCGCGCCTTGCCGACATATAGCACCTCCCCCCCGCTATCGTGCATGCGGTACACGCCGGGCCGCGTCGGCAGCGTTTTCCAGACGGTGCGAATCGCTTCCACGCCAGCCTCAAGGTCGGGCTGGTCGGAACCGCGAACGGTATAAGCGGACTTTTCCTCGTTAAACCGGCTCGGCGCATTGGGTTGATCCGGACGGCCGGCTTTGCTGTCGGATGGCGGCATGGGGCCAACATAGGAGCGGCGCGCTCCCCGGGGAAGGGAGCGCGCCGCCCATATATCGTAAATTCGAAAAGCGGCGTCTTAGTGGACGCTGCCGCCGATCTGTCGAATGGACCGGTCGATCATCTCACGATCGGCCGACGCATCGTGCTTGTCCGCGATGAGGCGGCGAGCGGCTTCCACGGCCGCCTTGGCCGCGGTCTCGCGAAGTTCAGCGATAGCAGCCCGTTCCTCGACCGCGATCTGCTCCTCGGCGAGGCGCTTACGGCGGCGAACCAACGCAGCACTGTCTTCTTCCGCCTTCTCCACGATCGCCGCGGCCTGATGTTCGGCCAGTTCGCGAATGTCCGCGGCTTCCTTCTGCGCATCGGCGAGCTGCTTCTCATACTGGGCACGAAGCTTTTCGGCCTCGGCCCGCAGTTCGGACGCTTCAGCGAGCTGGCGACGAATCGCATCGATCCGCCCATCCAGCGACCTGCCGAGGGCTGCTGGCACCTTCTTCCAAAGTACCAGCGCGATCAGAACCAGCATCGCCACCGAAACCCAGGCGGTGGCCGTCATGCCGAGCGCGGACGGCTCCTCATGAACAACCGTATGTCCGGCCTCGATCGCCTCGATACCGGTCTGCGGCATGCCTTCGCTGGCAATGGGGCTGCCCGAATGGGTTGCAGACCCACCGTCGGTCACGACCGCGCCGTCATTGCCGGTCACGTCGAACTGCGAAGCGGGATTAGTCTGTGCCATGCATGATCTCCCTTACTTCGCGGGCGGCCTCGCCCGGTTCCGGCTGGATGCCGGAAAGCTTGGCCACGAGCTCGCGAGCCGCCTCGACGGCGACATCCTCGATCTCCTGCCGTGCGCTCTTGCGACGCTCCGCAAGATCGGCCTTGGCGGACTGAAGAAGAGCATCATTTTCCTCACCTGCGACGGCCAGCTTTCGCTCGGTTTCGCGGGCGGCTTCGGCGCGGGCCTTTTCGATGGCCTGATGCGCCGCGGCATGCTCTTCGTTCATCTTCTTGCGATAATCTTCTTCCAGCTGGTCCGCCGCCTCATTGGCACGGCGGGCCTCGGCCAGATCGTCCTCGATCTTGCGATCGCGGGCGATCACGGTGCCCTGGATCTTCGGATACATGCCAAGTCCGATGACGACGAAAATCGTGCCGAACACCAGCAGCAGCCAGAACAGCTGCGATGCATAGGTAGCGGCAATCTGGGCTATCTGTGGCATGTCATGCTCCGGTCAGTACCCGGCGGGAACGGTCCGAAGGCCGGTCCCGCCAGAACTTGGGTTCAGGCAACGAAGATCAGGATGATCGCGATGACGAACGACAGCAGGCCGAGAAGTTCGGCAGCCGCGAAGCCGATGAACAGACGGCCCTGCTCCTGATCGGCCGCACCCGGATTGCGCAGCGCGCCTTCAAGGAACTTGGCGAACACATTGCCCACACCGAGCGAGGCAAGGCCCGCACCGATCGCCGCGAGGCCGGCACCGATCAATTTTGCTGCTTCTGGATCCATGATAATACTCCCTAGATTTCGGCCTTTAGCCGATGGTTTCATGCGAGTGCAGATGCACCGCATCGTTGATGTAAAGCGAGGTCAACAGCGCGAAGACATAGGCCTGCACACCGGCCACCAGCAGTTCCAGCGCGGTGATGCCGAGCATCAGGGTGAAGCTGGGAATACCGACCAGCAGACCATAGCCGGCACCGGCATTGGTGCTGTTGATGATGAAGCCTGCCAGAACCTTCAAGAGGATGTGACCGGCGGTCATGGCGACGAACAGACGCAGCGCGAGGCTGAACGGGCGCACCATGAAAGAGAAGAATTCGATCGGCGGGATCAGCCACAGCAGCCACGCCGGCGTGCCGGTGGGCACGAACAGGCCGAAGAACTTGAAGCCGTGCTTGGCAAAGCCCACGATCAGCACGATCGAGAAGCTGATGATGGCAAGGATGCCGGTGACCGTCAGATGGCTGGTAACGGTAAAGGGATGGAGGCCGAACACGCCGACCGGCGCCATGCCAACCAGGTTCGCCACCAGAATGAACATGAATAGCGAGAAGATATAGGGCGCATATTTGCGACCTTCGGGGCCGATATTGGTCATCACCATGCTGTCGATGAAGCTGGTGAAGCTCTCCACCGCCATCTGCCAGCGACCGGGCACGAGCGAACGGCGCATGCCGCCCCACATGAACAGGCCGAGGCACACGAGCGCCACGATCATCCACAGCGCACTGTTGGTAAACCCGATTTCATGACCACCGATGCTGAAACCATCGAAAATGGTCTGCACCTCGAACTGGTGCATCGGATCGATCGTACCTGCTTCTGCCACTTGCGAACCCTTATCCGATCTTCACGCCGGCGGACCGGCGAAACGAGCTTGCCCCGAACCGCTCAACGCTGCTTCTGCGTCGCGATCCGATATACATTCCTGAACGCCACTCCGATGCCCAGAAAAAGGCATAGAAGCAGCAACCAAGGTGACGTTCCGATCAGCCGGTCCAAGGTCCACCCGATCAATCCGCCCCCACCGATCCCGCCAACCAGATAGGAAAGGACACGGCTGCCGAGCTGATAATTGGCATCAGCATGCGTGTCTTTCCGCCCCGACCGGTTCAGCTCTTCGCGTTCGGCTGCATCGATCCGCTGTTGAAGCGAATCGATCCGCTTATCCTCTTCGAGCCTGGTTCGGGCGGGTCGTTTCTCATCCATGGAAGCGTCACCCGCTCAGAAGAACCGGACGCGTCCATTGGTAACGAGGAACGCCCCGCAAAAGTGGGCGCCGTTTAGGAAAGGCGCGGGGGCAAGTCAACACAGTGCCAGAGGCGCTTTAGACCTCTGGCTAGGTTACCCTAGGGAAGGGTGCCTTTATGCCGCCCGGATCAGGGGCAGCGCGGATCGCGCGTGGGCGGGCCGCTATCGCGCGTGACCCACTGCCCGCCGGGCGTTTGATATTTCTCGCCAGGCGAGGTCTGCAGGATCAGGCGGCAACCGGTGGTGAAGGCAAATTGCTCCACGGTTGATCCGGCGTTCGCCGCGCTGCTCGTATAGGCCGCTTTGCGCTTGATATTGATGTCATCCACCAGCGCGCGGATCGCCGGCGACGGCGAGGATACGAAACCGAGATAACCGTCCGGCTTTTCGCCGATCAGCCCCTGGGTGCGGGCCTGCTGATAGGCAGGATCGCGCTGCGCGTGCGCGGCGGGCGTCACCAGGACGAGCGCCGCCGCCGTCATCGCCACCGTTGCAAACCGCTTGAACATCTTAAAAAATCTCCGCCTGCTTCTGGATCAGCTGCTGTGCGTCGCTGTCCAGTCTATACACTACTTCCTGCTGAATGTTGATATTCAGCTCGATAACGATCGGCTTCGTGGGCGCCTCCACACTGACGCATGCGCCCAACGAAAATACACCGCCTAACATGGCAATGGCTCCGAACCGATCGTGAACCTTTGGGATCGTCATGGCACATTCTCGCTTTCGCTGGGCTGAACATCGGCTGCCTTCTCCGGGTTTAGCGCATTCCGGATATCCGGATCGGATTGGGTGTCGAGCCGGTTCTCGACCTCGTTCAGGCTGCGCTGCTGCTTGATCAGGCTGGGCAGATTCTGTTTGATGAGCAGACTGGGATCGTAATAGCTTTTGATCGAGCTGATGATTTGCAGGAAGGGTCCGCGGATATTCACGTTGAACTGGATCGGCAGCTTCGCGATCTCCCGGCTGATGATGTTGCGCTTGGCGCCCTCACCCTGCTGCAGACCGGCAAATTTTACCTGCGTCACCATCTCGCCCCCCAGATCCCCGTCCAGCGCGATTGTCAGCTCGCGGTAGCGGATCGATTTCAGCATGTCGAAGGCGAGATTGGCGAAAGGCGAAAGGTCTTTATAGGTCAACTCGCCCAGATAGGCGATGGTGCCCCCGCCCTCACGGGAGACCAGCCTGCCGCCATCGATGCGCCCGCCCGACTGATCGAACGTCATCGGCAGCACGCCGTCGAACACGCCGGTCGCCTGCAGATTGTCGAACCCGAAGCGTTCCAAGAAAATGGCCATGTCCATGCCGGTTACCTCGAAGCGCAGCTCCTTGGCATTGTCTCCGCCCAGATCGAGGATCGTGGGATCGAGATGGATGGTGCCGCCCGCAAAAGGCCAGTCGGCCCCCTCGATCTTCACGCGCTGGCCGGGCAGCAGCTGATAGGTGAGCAGGCCGTCGAACACCTCGAAACCCGGATTGACCGTGCCGATCGCCAGCTGCTGGCCCGGCGCTGTCTCCAATCCCAGCAGATCGTTGAAGCGGATCGTGCCGGACAACTTCTGCACCGGACCGAAGGGTGCAGCGAGATCGAGGCCCGCCGTGCTGAACGCGCCGTCACTGGTCACCGAATCGCCGGACCAGCGGATTTGCCCGGTGCCGGAAATGCTGCCTTCCACATTGGCCACGGTGCCCAGCGTCAGCCGCGTCAGCGCATCGGGCTGCAAGGCGTCGCCGAACGTCAGATTGTCGACGGTAAGATCGGCCCGGCCGCTGGCATCGGCGAAGTTGTGAAAAAGATCGACCGCCGCGACGCGCGTGCCTGTCTTCGGTTCGTACAACAGGCCCTCGGCGGTAATCCGGTTGCCCGCGAAGCGCAGCGAGACATCGCGCGCGTCCATCGGCTCGAACCGATCCGGCGTGGCAGCGTCGGCAACCTTCAGCCCGCCGCCAAGATCGAAGACACCGTCCTTGAGCGTCCAATCCCCCTCCGCCTCGCTCAGGAGGAGCGGCACATTGCCGATACGGCCCGAACCGCCCGCCATCGTGCCAGACAGCCCGGCCTTGCCGAAGCGGCCGGTGAAGCGATCGGCATCGAAGATCGTCCGGCTCTCCGGGGTGCCCAGCCGCACCTTGAGCCTGTCCGCATCAAATCCGGCAAGAGTCACACCGATCGCCTGCGACGCAATCGTGATCGGCGTAGTGCCGAGCTGCCCGGAAAGGTCCGGCGAAATTACCTGCGCATTCGCTTTGGCCCCGCCCCGTCCCACGGTAAGCAGAGAGCCTGATGCAGGGCATACACGCAGGCTGTCCTTATCCAGTTCAAGGCTCGACAGTCGAAACGCCTCGAAACCCACCGCCTGACATGTATTCCATAAAGAGAGCTGACCGCCACGGCCCCACAGGCCGCTTATCGGAAGGTCGAGCCCGGTGACATAACCGCCAAAAAGAGGCCCCGTCATCCGCGCCCGGCCATCCAACGCAGTGCCGCCGCGCACGGGGCGGAAAGCGAGCTCGGGAAGCGCGAGCCGCGCATCGGCGGTGCCATAATCGGCCAGGCGAAGCTGCCCTGCAAAGCCGCCACCGGACGGTTTCAGATCGAGCACAGCCTGCGGCAATCCTCCGCCGGCGAGCCGGATTTCTCCGTCCAGCTGCGGACGCCAGCCGGCCTGCGCCTTAACGATGCGCAGATCGTTGACGAGCCTTGCCCCCGCACCTGAAGCCGCGTCCGCGCGAAGGCCCGAAAGCCGCAGATATTGCTCGCCCTTCCCTCCCAGAACCGCCTCCAGCCCGGCAGACAGATCGACGGATCGCAGCGCCTGCCGCCCCGCCGCCGCCAGCTTCTCAAGAACCGGCTTCAGGGGCGTCGAACCAAGGCTGCGCGCAGCTTTATCGACCGGATCGAGATAGGAGCCGGACAGGCGAAGCGCGCGGATCTGCGGATCGCCCGTCAACACCGCCCGCATGCCCTGCGCCGTCTGGGCGAGCCGCAGATCACCCTCGAACGCCGCCGAACGCGCGGCAAGGTCCGGTCCGCGAAGTCCGTTCGCGGCGATATTGAGGGCGATCTGGTTGCGCCGCGCATTGCCGTAAAAATCGATACTGCCTTGCACCGAGGCTGCGCGATATCCGGCGGCGCTGGCACCATTGGCGGTAAATTCGCTCTTGCCGGTCCAGCTCTTTAGCGTGTCCGAGAAGGTGACGTCGAGACGCTGCTCCGTGCCGCCTACCGAGAAGCCGTCACAGGCAAGGCCGCCGCTGCGAAGTGGGCCTTCCAGATGCGGCCGGCCGCTCTGGATCGCGATGTCTCCGAAGAAGGTGGACTGCGCCGCCCGGCATCCTCCGAGTGACAAGCCATCGGTGACTGCCGCCACCTGCCCTTCAAAACCATTGGCGAGATTGCCCTGCCCCACCAGCTTGATCCCGGCATTGCCGTACGGTGTCGCCAGCCGCACGCGTGCGTCGGTGAGCGTCGCGAAGATTTCGGGCAGCGAAAAAGGCGCGGTGCTGCTGGGATCGCGGAACTTGTCGATTTCCCCGAAACTAAGGCCGTTCGGGGTCAGCTTCCCGTAGATACGCACCCCGTCGGCGCGAATTCGCGCCACCCGCGCGCCGAGCCCGTTCGGCACCACATCGATTTCCACCCAGTTGGCGGTCAGATCGGGCCGCGTCGGATCACCGATGACCACATCCTCGATCCGCTGCGTCTTCAGGCCGATTTTGGCGATACGGTAACTGGCACGCACATCGCGCTTGGCCAGCTCATCCCGAACGAAGCCGTCAGCAATCTGCGTGCGCTGGAACCAAACATAAGCCAGCAATCCGACGAACAGGATTAGTGCGCCGTAGAATATGTAGCGACGCCGAAAACGCCGGCGTCTGGGCATGGGCTCGTCCGCGACTTCCACGGGCTGCGCTTTGCGGCAAAGCCGCCGGGGTTTCAATCATATTGGCTTGCGCTAATCCTCCACGCGGGGGGCCAAGCGAATCATGGACGGGAAAGCAGAGCATCACGGGCGCGGCCATCGCGAGCGGTTGCGAGAGCGTTTGCTGCGCGGGGGGCCGGACGCGCTGGCCGATCATGAGCTAATCGAATATCTGCTGGCACTCGCCATCCCGCGCCGTGACACCAAGGCGCTCGCCAAGGATCTGATCGCCGAATTCGGCGGCTTTTCAGCGCTACTGTCCGCCGATGCGGAAGCCATTGCCAAGCAGCCCGGCATGGGAGACACCAGCACCGCCGCGCTCAAGATCGTGCAGGCGGCAGCGCTTCGCCTTGTCAGCGAGCCTGCTCGCACTCGCCCGATTCTGTCGAGTTGGCAGGCGCTGTCCGATTATCTGCATGCCGACATGGCTCACCGCGCCACAGAGCGCGTGCGGGTGCTGCATCTGGACGGCAAGAACCGGCTGATCCGCGACGAGCTGGCAAGCGAAGGGTCGATCGACGAGGCGGCGGTATACACGCGTGAGATTATTCGCCGCGCGCTGGACCTCGGCACATCTGCGCTGATCCTTGTTCACAACCACCCCAGCGGAGACGCCACCCCCAGCCGCGCGGACATCGCCCTCACCCGCGAGATTCTGGAGGCAGGCAAGCGGCTCAATATTCAGGTACACGACCACATCATCGTCGGCCGCGAGGGCCACACCAGCCTGCGCAGCGCGGGGTTGATCTGAGGTCAGACGCCCTGAAGCAACATATCGACCGCCCCGCTGATCTGAAAATGATGCTCGGCAAGATTGGCGACCACTTCGCCGAGCGCCTCAACCGGTACCGTGCTCAGGAATTGGGTGACCAAGATCTGTGCTTCACCGAGAATATCGAACGAAGGATTGAGACGCTGGGCTGGAAGCGGGGCAAGTCCGGGCGGCTGTACTGGAATGACGACGCGATTGACCAGGTGCGACATCAAATCCGATTGAATATTGAGCAGTAGCGTTCCGTCAATATCGCTGCGGTGTAAGTCGTACTGAGCCATCAGAACTGGCGGTAGCGCGCGAGCGGAAGGCCGTGCTTTCGGACATATTCGTTCGAACTTTCAATCGCCGTGCGGTTCTCTTCCTGCCAGCGGCGGCCTTTTTCTACGGCGACGGCTTTTCTAAGCCCCTCCTCCACAGCCTCCGGCAAATCGATGCCGAACTCCTGCGCCTCATCGACCAACTCAGCGTCGAGCGAGAGATTGATAGACTTGCGGGGCGACAACGCGTTCATAAGGCGTCTCCTTTGCGAACCACGGTCACTATAGCGTAGGCTCTTCGGTATCGCCACGTCATAAGCTTTGCCCCCCGCCCGCCCCTCTGCTAGCCGCGCGGGCGACTCCTCACCGCCGACAGAAGGACAGCCGATGGTCCCCCGCTACGCCCGCCCCGCCATGACCGCGATCTGGGAGCCGGAATCGAAATTCCAGATCTGGTTCGAAATCGAGGCGCACGCGACCGATGCGCTTGCCGATCTCGGCGTCGTGCCGAAGGAAGCGGCGAAGGCAATCTGGGAAAAGGGCGCGTTCGAGGTCGATCGGATCGACGCGATCGAGGCCGAGGTGAAACACGACGTCATCGCCTTCCTGACGAACGTCGCCGAGCATGTCGGCCCCGAAGCGCGCTTCATGCATCAGGGTATGACCAGTTCGGACGTGCTCGACACCTGCCTGGCGGTGCAGCTCGCCCGCGCCACCGACATTCTGCTGGAAGATATGGACGCGCTTCTCGAGGCGCTGAAGCGGCGCGCGCTGGAGCACAAGTTCACGCCCACCATCGGTCGCAGCCACGGCATCCACGCCGAACCGCTTACCTTCGGCATGAAGTTGGCGCAGGCCTATGCCGAGTTCGATCGCGGGCGCGAGCGGCTGAAGGCGGCGCGCGCGGAAATCGCCACCTGCGCCATTTCCGGCGCGGTCGGCACCTTTGCGAACATCGATCCACGCGTCGAAGAGCATGTTGCCGAAAAAATGGGCCTGACGCCCGAGCCCGTCTCCACGCAAGTGATCCCGCGCGATCGGCACGCAATGTATTTCGCGACGCTCGCCGTCATCGCCAGCTCGATCGAGCGGCTGGCCACCGAGGTCCGCCATCTGCAGCGCACCGAAGTGCTGGAGGCGGAGGAATATTTCTCGCCGGGCCAGAAGGGCTCCAGCGCCATGCCTCACAAGCGCAATCCCGTGCTGACCGAAAACCTGACCGGCCTTGCCCGCATGGTGCGCAGCTATGCGATGCCCGCGATGGAGAATGTCGCGCTGTGGCATGAGCGGGACATTTCGCACAGCTCGGTCGAGCGCTATATCGGCCCGGACGCCACGATCACGCTCGATTTCGCGCTCGCCCGCCTCACCGGCGTCATCGACAAGCTGGTGGTGTACCCGGCGCGCATGCAGGCCAATCTCGACAAGATGGGCGGCCTCGTCCACTCGCAGCGCGTGCTGCTGGCGCTGACGCAGGCGGGCATCAGCCGGGAGGACGCCTATCGCATCGTCCAGCGCAACGCGATGCAGGTGTGGGAATCGGACGGCGAGAAGCGCCTGCTCGATCTGCTGAAGGCCGATCCGGATGTGACCGCAAAGCTGAGCAACGAGGAAATCGAAGAGCGCTTCGACCTCGACTATCACTTCAAGGGCATCGACCGGATTTTCGAACGCGTCTTCGGCGAATAAGCCGCCCTAAAACGGAAAAGGCGTGCCGCTCAGCCCGCCAGATCGTGCTTCTTAATGCAGTGCCTGAGCTGATCGTAGCTGAGGCCCAGCGCCTTCGCCGTCTGCCGCTGATTATAGCGGTTGGCGGCCAGCGCATATTCGACGATCGAGCGTTCATAGGCCTCGGTCGCCGCCTTGAGGTCGTCGATCCCTTCGAAATCGATGGAGGATGAGGTCTGCGGCTCGGGCACGCTGTCCGCCAGATCCTTGCGCGAACGCCCTTCCTCGCTCGCCGCTTCCGGCTTGGGCCGCCAGGGGGATGCGAACGGATCGAAGATGATGTGGTCCACCGGGCCGTCCTCGGCGCTCCACCGATAGACCGCACGCTCGACCACATTGCGCAGTTCGCGCACATTGCCGGGCCATTCATGCCGCTCGAGCGCGGCGCTCGCCAGCGCACCGAAGCCTGGCCAGCTCTCCCAGCCGATTTCCGCGGCCATACGCCGTCCGAAATAATCGGCGAGCACGCCGATGTCGCCTTCGCGCGCGCGCAGCGGCGGCAGCGTCACCACCTCGAAACTCAGCCGGTCCAGCAAGTCGGCGCGAAACTCGTTGCGCTCCACCATAGAGGGCAGATGCGCGTTGGTCGCCGCTACGATGCGCACGTCGACCTTCACGGGACGCGAGGCGCCGATGCGCGTCACCTCGCCATATTCCACCGCGCGCAGCAGACGCTCTTGCGCGGCCATGGACAGCGTGCCGAGTTCGTCGAGAAACAGCGTGCCGCCGTCGGCTTCCTCGAACCGTCCTTCGCGCGCACGCGTCGCGCCGGTAAAGGCACCGGCCTCATGTCCGAACAGCTCCGCCTCGATCAGCGTTTCGGGGAGCGCGGCGCAGTTCATCACGATCAGCGGCCCGCCCCAGCGCGGGGACAGGCGGTGGAGACGCTCGGCAATCAGTTCTTTGCCCGTCCCGCGCTCTCCGATCACCAGCACCGGACGGTTCAGTTCGGCCGCTTTTGAGGCGCGCTCGACCGCGTCCAGAAAGGCACCGGACTGACCGATAAATTGATTGTCGCGTTCCATGCCCAAAACTTGGCATATTTTACCAAGTCTCGGCAATAGAAACCTGCGACGGGTGCCAGTCTAGGTTCGAAAAAGCCCGGAATTCCGGCATTTCCGGCGGTTTGGCACGCTTCTCGCAATGTGTGGTACAAGATGGAAAACAATCACATTCAGGGAGCGTATCATGCGCCAACGCAAGTCCAACCAGCTCGCAGCGGGAGCACTGGCCGCCATGTTGCTCTTGTCGGTTCTTCTGCTGAACGCGCTCGGCCCGTCGCTGATGGCGGCCGCCGCGCAGAACCACGCTGGTGGGCCGACCGCGAGCATTCTGGCGTAAGCGCCCCCGCCCGAAACAGTAACCACGGAGTATCCTTGATGAGCATCTTCTCCCGCACAAGAGACATCGTCGCTGCGAACGTCACCGAAATCCTCGACCGGTCGGAAGACCCCGCCAAGATGATCCGCATGATCATCCTGGAGATGGAAGAGACGCTGGTGGAAGTGCGCGCCTCCGCGGCCCGCACCATCGCCGACCAGAAGGAACTGCGCCGCCATATCGACAAGCTCGATACGCTGCAGCAGGACTGGACGGAAAAGGCGCAGCTCGCGCTGTCCAAGGACCGCGAGGATCTGGCCAAGGCCGCGCTCGTCGAAAAGCGCAAGGCCAGCGACATGGCCGAACAGCTGCGCGCCGAGATCGGCGTCCTGGAAGATGCGCTGAAGGCGTCTGAACAGGACATTCAGAACCTGCAGAACAAGCTGCAGGATGCCCGCGCCCGTCAGAACAACATCATGACGCGGCTGGAAAGCGCCGAAAACCGCGTGCGTCTGCGCTCCATGTACAATGGCGACAAGGTGAAGGATGCCTTCTCGCGCTTCGACATCCTGGAGCGCCGCGTGGACGAGGCCGAGGGCCGCGCCGACGCGCTGCGCCTGGGGAGCGAAGGACCGAAGTCGCTCGGCGACGAGATTGCCGCGCTGGAGACGAACGATCAGGTCGATGAAGAGCTAGAGGCCATGAAGCGCTCCATGAAGAAGGAGGACTGAGGCCATGGAAGGCATTTTCGCAATCGCGGCCATCTTCATCGGGCTGCCCTGGCTGATCTTCCATTACGTCACGAAATGGAAATCCACCGCCACCCTGACGAACGACGACGAGAAGCTGCTGTCCGACCTCTATGAGACCGCCCGCCGCTTTGAAGATCGCATCGAAACCATCGAGCGCATCATCGCCGCCGACAACCCCCAATGGCGCCCCAGCCGGCTGGAAGACAGCCGCCCGGGCGAGGACGATCCCCGCCGCGCCATCGACAACATTCGCTCGCTGGAAAGGAACCGCTGACATGGCCGGAACGCACACCAAATTCTATCTCGACAAGCAAAATGCCAAGTGGAAGGGCGTTTGCTCGGGGATCGCGGACTATACCGGCGTGGACGTTGTCTGGGTTCGCATTGCCACGGTGATCCTGACCCTTGCGGGCGGCTTTCCCTGGACGCTGATCGCCTACTTCGCCGCCGCCTGGGCCGCGCCGAAGAAGCCGATCGATCTTTACATCAATCAGGACGATCAGAAGTTCTGGCAGGGCGTGCGCCAGTCGCCGGCCCGCACCGCCCGCGAAGTCCGCTCACGCTTCCGCGACATCGACCGCCGGCTTGCGGACATGGAAGTCTACTACACCAGCAATAACACGCGGCTGGCTGACGAAATCGAGAGCCTGCGCTGACGCGCGGTGGAACTGAACAGGGGAAATACAATGCAAGATATTATCTACAGTCCAGACTTCGTACCCATGATGGTCGCGATCGTGCTAATCACTACCGCAGCCTGGATCGGAACGACGTGGATCAAAGTTAAAAACGGCTATCCGCTTACCGGCAGCTGGGGGCAGAGCATTTACCCGAAGAACAACGAAGAGACGGTGGAGCGCGTCAAACTGATTAGCCAGGAGAACGCCCAGCTGCGCGCCGAACTCAGTTCCGTGAAGGAACGCCTCGCCACGGTCGAACGCATCGTGACCGACGGCAGCAACCGCCTGAGCGATGAGATCGAGAGCCTGCGCGGCCGCGCCAACTGAGCGGCCCCCGCCCCTCTTCCCTAATTCTCCAGACCAAGAAGGATTTCATTATGCCCTGGAGCATTACCGTAATGGTGCTCGGTATCATTCTCATCGTCAATCTCGCGATCGTGATGAAAGCGCGCTACAAGGCCCAGAACGGGATTTACGAGGACGAACATGGCAATGACGTCCGCCTGCGCGACCCCAATGAGCAAATCATTTCCGGCGAAGTGAAGCAGCTGAAAGAGCGCATCGCCGTGCTGGAGCGCGTGATTACCGACGAACGCGGCAGCCGCGAGCTGGACCGCGAGATCGAGAAACTGCGCGACCGCTGATCCGCGGCGCCGCGCCTATCGCCTAAGGAGATTGCTCATGCCGAACGATCCCACCACCGTTCTGACGATCGCAGGCTTTACCTTTGCCGCCCTGCTCACCCTCTCTCTCATCGGCCTGCGCGGCTGGCGCGACTGGCTTCAACTGAAGCGCGACGAACTAGAAATCGCCCGGCCCGAGGGCCTCGACAGCCGCGCCGGCGGCAGCCGGATTGAAGTGGCGGACCTGAAGGAACGCATCCGCAAGCTGGAAGCGATCGCGAGCGGGATCGAGCTTTAGATCGTTCCAGCAAAATCCGTTGGGGCTGAGCTTGTCGAAGCCCCGTCCTTCTTTTCCGCTGAGAAGCGCAGCCCTTCGACAGGCTCAGGGCGAACGGCATGGAAGCGATCGCTCAACCCGCTTCCAATTCCCCGCCCCCCGCTGCTACAGCGCGCCGCATGACCGAACGCAGCCTCTCCGACATTCGCGAGGAATATGAGTTTCTCGACCCCGATGACCGCTATCGCCTACTAATTGAACTGGGCCGCGACCTTGAGCCCATGCCTGATGCCCTGAAAACCGATGCCACCTTGGTGCGAGGTTGTTCGGCGGCGGTGTGGGTCTATCCTACGCGGCGCGACGACGGACGGCTGCATTTTCTGGCCGACAGCAATGCGGCGATCACGAAGGGCATCATCGCGCTGGTATTGAAGACGGTGCAGGACGGAGAGCCGGAAGCGGTCGCCAAAGCCGACATCGAAGAGGCGCTTGCTCCGTTCGATCTGCAGAATCAGCTCAGCAGCAACCGCACGCAAGGCATTCCCAATATGATCGCGCTGATCCGCGAAACCGCAGGGCGGCTCGCGGCGGAGTAGCCGGGCGCGTCAGTCGGCCACTGCCAATTCCCCTGCCAGCGCATCCAGATCGGCATCGGGCCTGACGATCCGCCAAACGCCGGGATGGCGACTATCGACCAGCATCACCGCCTTTTTCGGGCACACATCCAGGCAGCCGACCTCGATCACGCCGAGATGGCCCTTGCGTCCCTTTTTGGAGCCGAGCCGGGCCTTCAACTCCTTGGAGAGCTTCTGCGAACCGTCCGGGCCAAAACCACCCTTCAGCTTCTTTGAGCATTTTTTGCAGACGAGGACGGCATGGCTCCAGTTCGCATCGACATGATGCTTCATCCGGGCTGCCACTGCTTGCGTTCTTCGGCTGCTTTCAGCACGTCGAACGCCGCCTGCCCCGCCTGGAACTCGGCCGCCGCCTCGGCATCGCCGGGTTTCACGTCGGGATGGGTGCGCTTGGCAAGATCGCGCCAAGCCTTCTTCACCGCATCGAAATCTGCATCGGCTTCCAGCCCCAGCAGCTCCAGCGCGTGCATCTCATCGCGGCTACGGCTGCCATCGCCAGGTCCGGCCCAGGCATAATGCGCCGATTCCTGATAGCCCGAGCTATCACGCCGCTCTTCCTTGGCGCGTTTGGCCGCCTCTTCCTTGCTAAGCCCGGCGAAATAATCCCAATTGCGATTATATTCGGCCGCATGCTCGGCACAGAAGTACCAGCGCTCTGGACTATTGGGAGATTTTGGCGCCGGACAATCGCCCTTCTTGTCGCACCCCACACGGTCGCAAAGTCGCACTGCCTCCGCCTCGCGGCCCTCTTCATAGCCGCGCCAGCGCGGAAATCCCCAGTCGTTCGATCGTCTTGCTCTGGCCATAGTGCCCCTAGTTAGGCGCTGGGCGTTGCGATTTCCATAAGCGTCGTTAGGGTAGCCGGGGACCGATCGGGTCAGCGGTAGAAACACTCCGTTCGCCGCGCACGCCCCGCCTTAGCATTTGTGGCAAGGGCCGGACTTCTGTAAGAACATCGCCAACGTCACAAATGACAGGCCACCCAAAGCCGCCGTGAACTCTCTCTCGGTTAGGATATCTGTGACCAAAAAGCCTGAATTCCTTGCCCATTTGTGGCAGGACATCCCCGCGTCCATTGTGGTCGCGCTTGTCGCCCTGCCGCTCTGCCTTGGCATTGCGCTCGCTTCCGGCGCTCCGCTTTTCTCCGGCATCATTGCCGGTATTGCCGGCGGTATCGTCGTCGGTTTCCTATCCAAATCGCAGCTTTCGGTCAGCGGACCTGCGGCCGGTCTTACCGTCATCGTGCTCGCCGCGATCGAAAGCATGCCAAGCTATGAGGCGTTTCTCGTGGCTGTGTGCCTGGGCGGTGTCATGCAGATGCTGTTCTCCCTCACCCGCTCGGGCGTGCTTGCGGAGTTCGTGCCGTCGTCGGTCATCACCGGCATGCTAGCGGCCATCGGCCTCATCCTGATCCTGAAGCAAATCCCGCATGCCGTCGGTTATGACGGCAATTTCGAGGGCAGCCTCAGCTTCAATCAGGAGGACGGGCTAAACACCCTGACGGCCCTGCCTTATTCGATCGCCAACTCGCTGACCGCAGGGCCGCTGATCATTGCATCGATCAGCCTCGTCTTCCTGTTCTGGTGGGACAAGGCACGGCCGAAGGAAGGCCCGATCCGCTTCGTGCCCGGCCCGCTGGTGGTCGTGATCTTCGGCGTAATCATGAACGAGCTGTTCAAGCTGGTTTCGCCGGACCTCGCGATCGGCGCGACCCACCTGGTGCAGGTGCCGGTCTCCGATGGTCTGCGTGATTTTGCCGGTCAGTTCGCAACACCGGATTTCAGCGTGATCGGCATGCCGCTGGTGTGGACCACGGGCCTGACGCTCGCCATCGTCGCCAGCCTCGAGTCGCTACTCAGCGTGAAGGCGATCGACGAGATTGACCCGCGCCGGCGCACGACCGACAAGAACCGCGAACTGTTTGCGCAGGGCGGCGGTAACCTCGTCTCCGGTCTGATCGGGGGCCTGCCGCTCACCTCGGTCATCATCCGCTCCTCCGCCAATGTGGAAGCGGGCGCCGTCACTAAGACCTCCACCATCCTGCACGGTTTCTGGCTGCTGCTCAGCGTGCTGTTGATCCCGGTTGTGTTGAACCTGATCCCGCTCGCCGCTTTGGCCGCCATCCTGCTGCACATCGGGTACAAGCTGACCCGCTACGAGCTATATCGTGACCGCTGGAAGCAGGGTTACCACCAGTTCGTGCCGTTCGTGGTGACCGTCGGTGCCATCCTGCTGACCGATCTTCTGATCGGCATCGTGATTGGCCTGATCGTCGGCTTCATCTTCGTGGTTGCCCGCAACTTCCGCCCCGCGATCAGCGTGGCGCATGACGGCGAGGATTATCTCGTGAGCGCACGGCGCAACCTGTACTTCATCCATAAGTACGAACTGCAGAAGAAGCTGAGCGACATTCCCGAAGGCTCCACCGTGGTCATCAACCTCAACCGCGCGGAATTTGTCGATCCGGACAATTTCGGAATCATCAACGCTTTTGCCCGCAACGCCGAGTTCCGCGACATCGATGTTTCGATACGCGGCCAGTTCGGCACCAAGATCGACAGCCTGATCGAAGCACCCCGCAAGAAGGTGGTCTACCAATGAGAAGCTATAAGGAACTGCTCCTGTCCAACCGGGCGTGGAGCGAGGAAATGCGTGAGCGTGACGAGAATTACTTCACGCAGCAGACCGTGGGGCAGAAACCGGAAATCCTCTGGATCGGCTGTTCGGACAGCCGGGTGAGCCCCGATCAGATCACGCAGACCAATCCCGGTGAGATTTTCATCCATCGCAACGTGGCCAATATCGTCCATCCGGACGACACCAATCTGATGGCCGTGCTGCAATTCGCCGTGGACGTGCTTCAAGTGAAGCACATTGTGCTGTGCGGCCATCATGGCTGCGGCGGGATCGAGGCGACGCTGAAGGGCGGCGCGGAAGGCCCGATCCACGAATGGCTGGAAGATACCCGGCGCGTCTACGCCAACCACAAGGCCGAAGTGGACGGCGCGGGCGACATGACGGCGCGGATCGACCGCCTGGTCGAATGCAATGTGCGCGATCAGCTGTTCGACCTTGCCCAGTCCAAAACGGTGAAGGCGGCGTTCGACCGCGGCCAGCCGCTGCTGCTGCACGGCTGGGTTTACGACATTCGCGACGGCCTGCTGAAGCCGCTGATGGAGATCGACAAAGATACCGATCTCAATCCCGATAAAGCACCTGACACGGTGCTGCTGAAGGAAAAAGAAAGCTGACGATCAAGGGGGCTGCGGCCCCCTTTTTCATGGGCTTTCATCGCCTGCGAAAAGGCAATTGTCAGGGGGCCTGTAAGCCGGGTTTTGTCCACCCTTCGAAAAGGGATGGGCGACCATTCCTCTAGGCGGCGGATTGCTCCGCCGCTCAAGCGACCAACCCGGGCGGCCTTCCGGAAAGAAGCGGGCATCAAAGCCCTTAGCCGCCCCTATTCGGTCTTGCTCCCGGTGGGGTTTACCGTGCCGTGGCCGTTGCCGGCCGACGCGGTGCGCTTTTACCGCACCCTTTCACTGTCGCGGGACCGAAGCCTGCGCGACCTGCTTTCTGTTGCACTGTCCCTTGATCCGCCGCCGAAACGGCGGACCCGCCGGACGTTATCCGGCACCGTTTTCCGTGGAGCCCGGACTTTCCTCGCGCCTCCGCCCATATGAGCGGCGGCCCGCGGTCGCCCGGCCCCCTGACAATTTCAGGCGCTAGCCGCTTCGGGCCCGCGTTCCAAGAGCAATGCGAGCAGGATCGCACGCAGTTGCCCGTCCGGCTCTCCGGTGATCCGGTCCGGCCGGAAGCGCCGTTCGAACGCACGGATCGCGGCAGGCGCGTCCGTCACGTCATAGCCGTAGCGATTGAGGGCAAGGAGGAAGTTCGCATCCGCCCAGCCCGGATCGACATGCGCTTTATCGGGCCGAGGCATCGCCAGCCCCAGCTTGGCAAGCCTCTCCCACGGAAACAGCTCGCCGGGATCTTCCTTGCGCGCGGGCGCGATGTCGCTGTGGCCGACGACATGGCACGGCTCGATCCCGTAAAGCTGTACGATTTCGGAAACGAGCGGCACCAGCGCCTCTATCTGCGCTTGGGGAAACGGTCGATAACCCCATTCATGGCCCGGATTGACCAACTCGATCCCGATGCTGGCGCTGTTCACATCGGTGATCTCGCACCAATAGCTTTTGCCCGCGTGCCAGGCGCGGTCTTCCTCGCGCACCATCTGCACGATCGTACCGTCCTCATCGATGCAATAATGGGCGGACACTCCGCCTTCCTCGCTCGTCATCCGCTCGATCGCAGAGGCCGCATCCTTCATGCCGGTATAGTGCAGCACCAGCATGCTGACCGGCAGGGCGCGCTCGTTGAAATTGGGCGAAGGCTTCCACTGCATGGAAACCGCTTTAGCCCGGCCTTGCGGTCTTGCCTAGCAAGCGCGGTTCAGGCGGCCGAGCGCATGTCCTCCGCGGACTTGCGCTCATACAGACCGCGATAGTCCTTGCTGGACTGGAACCGCTTGGTTTGGCCGATCACCGTCTCGGCGGCGCCCAGCATCAGAAACCCATCGCCCGCAATCGACCGGGCGAGATGGTCGAACACGGTGGAGCGGTGTTCGGCCTGAAGATACATGATCATATTGCGGCACAGGATGGCGTCGAATTCCCCTGTCATCGGCACCGGATCGAGCAAATTGTGCTGGCGGAAACGCACCATCGAGCGGATTTCCTCCTTGGCCACCCAGTCCTCGCCGTCCCGGCCGAAATAGCGCAGCATCAGCGAGATCGGCATGCCGCGCTGAATCTCGAACTGCGAATAGCGTCCTTCCCGCGCGCGCTCCACCACCGTCATGGAGATGTCGCTGCCGATAATTTCGATATCCCAGCCCTGCCAATTGGCGCGGTCCTCGCGCAGCGCCATGGCGATCGAATAGGCCTCCTGCCCCGTGGAGCTCGCCGCAGACCAGATGCGCAGGCGGCGATGGCCTGTACGCGCCTGTCGCAGCGCGGCAAATGCCGGCCCGGTCAGCAGGGACATGGTCGCCTGATCGCGGAAAAAGCTGGTCTCGTTATTCAGCATCGCCTCGACCGCCTGCCGTTCGAGCACGCGGTTGCCGCCCGTCGACAGCGCGGTGACGAGCGCGTTGAGATCCGCCAGGCCATGCACACGCATGATCGGCTTCAGCGCCGTCTCGATCCGCCAATAGCGGTTGGGCGCCAGTTCCTGCCCCGTACGCTTCTCCAGAAGATCGGTGAGAAAGCTGAAAATATGCTCGGGCGGGGCTTCGTTCATGCAGCTGCGCTCCGTTCGTAAATATAAAGACCCATATCGGCAGGCCGCATAATGGCGTCTGCAAGGCCGGATTTTGCAATGTGGCCCGGCATGCCCCAGACGACCGAGCTATCCTCATCCTGGACGATGACCGTGCCGCCGCGGCGCCGTACTTCGCGTGCGCCTTCCAGCCCATCAATACCCATTCCGCTGAGCACGATCGCCACCGCAGCCTCGCCATAAGTCTGCGCAGCCGCGCTGAGCATTGGATCAACGGCAGGAGCGTAATGCGCGGCGAAGTCTCCTTCCACGCGCGTCGCAACCACGGCCGAACCCTGACGGGTGCAGCCCAGATGGCCATCGCCCGGTGCCAGATAGATATGATTTTTCACCAGCGAGGTTCCGGGGGTGCAGACCTGAACGTTGCGCGAAACCCGCCCCGCCAACTGTCCCGCGAAATAGGGAATGAATGTCCTTGGCAGATGCTGGGTAATAAGGATCGGACAATCGATGGTGGCGGGAAGAGCGGAGAGGAATTGCTGGATGCCGACAATCCCGCCGGTCGATGCACCGATCGCGATACAGCCCGGCCTGGGAATTGGTGCGCGCGCCCCCCGATCAGGAGAACATGGTTCGTCGCCGTGCCGGGTAGGCGAAGGGGCCAAGCCGCTTGCGCGCTGCGCGGCGATCGATTCGATCTTCGCGACGAGATTTTCAGCGAAATGCCCGCCAACGCCGGCTCCCCCCGGCTTTGCCAGCGTATCGCATGCGCCCAAGGACACCGCCTCAATCATGCGCGCGCTATTCTGTTCAACAGTTGAGGAAACGACGATTACCGCCGCGCCATCTGCACGTTGCAGTATCTCGGGCAGTGCATCGAGGCCGCTTCGGCCGGGCATTTCAATATCGAGAAGGACGATATCGACCGTCTCACGGCCCAGAAAGCGTAGCGCCTCATCGACCGAAGAACAGGTGCCTGATACGATGAAATTCGCCTGGCGCATCAGGATACGTTCGAAGATCGAACGGACGACCTGACTGTCGTCGACGATCAGCAGCCTGACCGGTCTGACCTCGGTAGATGGAAAGGTCGCAGGCGCGTTCATCGACGTTCAGACAGCCCCAACCATCTGCAGCTTGCTTTGCAGCATGTCGCGATCGAACGGCTTCATCACGAATTCGTCCGCCCCTGCGGCAATTGCTGCTTCAATCTGCGGAATGCCGTTTTCGGTAGTGCAGAAAATGACCTTGGATTTCTTACCCTCGCCGCGCAGGGCGCGCAGGAAATCCATGCCGCCCATAACCGGCATGTTCCAGTCCAGCAGTACCACATCGGGCTCGCTACTCTGGCATTGTTCCAGGGCGTCGGACCCGTCCACCGCCTCGACAACCTCAAACTCCAGCGATTCGAGAATGTGCCTGGCAACCTTTCGGATTACCTTACTGTCATCGACGACGAGGCAGGTGGGCATACAAATCTCTCCTGAATAACGGAGGCTACGCCGTAACCGGAAGGCGTTAGCGCCGGGTTAAATCAGGCAGCCAATCGGCGGGGCGCGGTGATAAAATTCTCCAGGCGGACGACGAGGAGGGTTCTGTCTTCCATCGTCGCAACGCCGACGGCAAGATCGCTCCAACCACTGGCAATTCCGCCAGCTTCCCGGATCCAATCGGTCGGGATCGTCACCACATCTTCCACCGCTTCGGCGATGAACCCATACACGTGGCCACCAACTTCAGCGACGATCGCGGTTGCGCCTTCCTCCGCCCGGCTGTGCTTACCCGTCACCATCCACGTGGGATCGATCAGGGTCACGACACGGCTGCGCAGCGCAAACATGCCGGCAACGCGCCTGGGTGCAGCCGGGATCGGCACGACTTCCCCGACGGAGACGACCGATTCGACTTCTTGGGTGCAGATAGCGACCTGCGTCCCCGCGATATGCGCGACAAGGTAAAGATCCCTCATGCGGCCTGCTCCTTCGCGTCGCGCCGCCGGGCAAGCGCTTCCAATATGGCCTGTCTATCATAGCGGTAGACGCTATCGCCGCCGCGCCGACCCGGCATATCATGCAGATAGATCGCGCGGTCCGTCCGTCCGGAACGCCCGTCCTCGGCACTGAGCAGTTCGGCAATGGCCGGTCCGCGGTCTTGGGGATCATGGCTGACGCGGTAGCCCGCCGCCTCGATCAAGGGTTTCAGGACCTTTTCCATCCAGCCGCTTTTGTCGCGTTCCAGATAGCAGAGCGGTGCATCGGCCAGGTCCGCATCACCGGCAAAGGCTGCTGCCTCGGCAAGAAACGCATGGGCCTCGATCAATTCGATCTGGCTGCCTTCATGATCGATGACACCTTCGATATTGGCCACCCCGCGTGACGGGAGGACGCGGCCCAGATCGACGATGTCGAGCATGTCCGCCACGGCAATATAGGCGTCCAGCCGCCCGTCGGTCAGGCGAAGAAGCTTGACCGGTTCCGCTTCGGGATCGGGTTCGGTTTGAAGCCCCAGCACGATGCCGTGACGCCCTTTATGCGAAAGTCGCATCGCGCCGCCGCGGTTGCGGACGGCCGCCGCCGGCACCTCCTCCATCCGATCCAGCACCGAAAGGCGGATCGCCTTCAGTACGCCGGTCAGGCAGCGGAATATCAGCGCGCGCGTCACGGGCGCAGCGGCAGCGCCTTCGGCATTGGCCAAATGTTCCTCGAACCGGTCGGTCACGCCGGCGACCTCCGCGATGCCCGCGGCATCGAGAAGCATGATCGGCCGGCCGCTGTCGGGCAAAGTCAGCCCGCCAAAGATGCCGCTGCCCATCAGTAGGGGCGGCGCTGGCTTCACCACCAGTTCCTCATGATCCAGCACCGCACCGATGCCCAGTGCATAGCGACGCCCGGCCGCTGGCCGCACCACGATCACCGATTTCGCTTCCTCTTCGGCACAGCCCATCACGCGCGTCAGGCGCACGAAAGGCATGCGGGCTCCGCGGACGGCGGCGGTTTCGGCGCCGCCGCTTTCATCGATCCGTACCTGGCCGCTCTTGACGCTGAGAATTTCCACGACCGCGCTGCGCGGTATGGCAAAAAGCATGTTGGCCGCGCGCACGATCAGTCCGGCCATGATGCTGAGCGTAAGCGGCAGACGCAGTTGGACGCGCAGTCCCTGACCCAGCCGGCTGCGAAGTTCGATCGTGCCGCCCATCTGTTCGATCCCATGGCGCACGATATCCATGCCGACGCCGCGGCCGGACAAATCCGTCACCTTGTTCGCGGTCGACAGGCCGGGCGCGAAGATCAGCTCCAGCTTCTGGCGCTGGCTCATCGTCGCCACGTCTTCGGCGGTGGTGACACCGCTGCCGATGGCCTTTGCGGCCAGTTTGGCGGTATCAATGCCGCGCCCGTCATCGATCACTTCGATGACGATCTGATTGCCGGCTTGTTGGGCCGACAAGGCGATCGTCGCGCGCGGCGTCTTGCCAGCCGCGGCACGTTCCGCCTTGTTCTCGATCCCGTGATCCACCGCGTTGCGCAGGATGTGGGTGAGCGGATCACGGACGAGTTCGATCATCTCGCGGTCGATCTCCACATCGCCGCCTTCCAACTCCAGCACGATGTCCTTATCCAGATCCTGCCCCAGATCGCGCACCAGGCGCGGGAAGCTGGCGAACAGGCGCTCCATCGGCTGCAGGCGAACGAGCCCGATCGAATCGCGCATTTCCGCGATGCTGGAAGAAAGACGTGAGAACAGCTGGTCGAGCTCCAGACCGGCATCGGTTTCGCGCAGGCGGCGGGCCATTTCGTTTCGGGCGAGCACCATGTCGGACACGCCGCTCATCAGATGGTCCAGCAAATCCAGCGACAGGCGAACCGAACGGTTCCGCCCCGCCCCGCCCCGCGCCTCGCTGCGCCGCTCGCGCGGTTCGCTGGCCACATTGCTGGGCTGGGATTTCGGCACCACACCGCTTTGGGGGTCCACCGTGCCGTCGCAAATCATTTTAAGCGCGGTAATCAGCTCGGCATCGTCATCGATCACAGCCTCGTCAGTATCCAGCGCATCGGTAACCGCTGCGATACGATCGACAATAGCGAGCACCGCGGTAACGAACGCGCTGGTCGGCTCCAGCTTCCCTTGCCGAACGGCATCGAGCGCATCCTCCGCTGCGTGGCTGAGGCGCGTGAGCCGCGGCAGGTCCAGAAAACCGCAGCTACCCTTTACCGTGTGCACGAAGCGGAAAATACCGTCGAGCGTCTCGCGATCACCCGGGTGTCTTTCCCAGGCAATCAGCTCGCCTTCGATGGCCTGCAGCGTCTCGCGCGTTTCGGCGATAAAGTCGTCGAGAAGTTCTTTCATGGCTCCGCCGGATCGTTTCCCGACCGGCTTAGTCCGCCATGGTTAAGAAGCGCTTAGCTTTCCGATGCGGTTTTTTGCCGACCCTCGGCGGGTCAGCAAATTCATGCAGATTTGATGAGCGCGCCCATCAGAAGCGGTTCGTCGCGCCCGCCGGCCAGCTGCACCATGCCGCCGCCGCGGGTGGAAAGGCTGCGCACCATATGCGCCGCCGCCGTCCGCGAATCGATCTGCGCGGGATCGAGCTCCCCGGCCAGGGCCTTCTTCACCTGCTCATCCAGCACCAGCTTGGGCCCTTCCGCACGGACCACCATTTCGGTCTCGCCGTCACGGCTTTCCGCGCCCACCGCCAATATTCCGCCGCGCACCAGAGCTTCACGCGCGATCAGGATCAGGTTCAGCAGAATTTTGACGGCCGCCTTCGGCAAGGGCGATGAAGGCACGTCCCAAACCAATTTGGTGCGCGCATCCTCCACCAAACCGGTCGCGACCGCCTTGGCATCGGACGGATCGACAGTGGGGCCAAAGCCGCCCGCCGCACCGAAGGCCAAGCGGAAGAATTTCAGCTTATTCGCCGCCGCAGCCGCGCTCTCGCCGAGCAAATCAATGCACCGTTCACGCATCGCCGGGTCCGTCTCATCGGCCAGCAATTCCAGGCCGTTGTTCATTGCGCCCACCGGGCTCAACAAATCGTGGCAGAGGCGTGAACAAAGCAATGCGGCGAGGTCGACATCGGTGTCTGACATGGAGAAGTTCCCGGAAACTAACTGGCCACGCACATGGCCACTCCCCGTGCGCGAAGCAAGGCCGCGCTTGCCGATGGAAAGCTCCTCCTCCCGAAATTCATCGCCTTCGCTCCCCGGCGCCCGGAACAAGGCCATCTGTCCTTGCGCGACGATCAGCCACCACCTGCCGTCCGGCGGTGCCATCGCCCTGTCCGTGGCAGAAGGTTCGGGGAGACCGTCGGGGTGCGAATGATAATATCCCAGCACCGCGGGGCCGCCCTCACGCGCACCCCGCTCAGCCGCGATCAAGACTGCGGGGTCGATCTCGAAATGGCGCGCCGGATCGGGCGCGACATTGGCAGCGGGCCGCGCTTCCTCGATCCAATTATCCGTACCCAGCAGCAGTCCGCAGCATTCATCCGGATGCGCCGCGCGCACATGAGCCAGGATCGCGTAAGCCGCATCGCTTGCCAATCGCACCGTCATCGCGCACCCCCCTGCACCATGTCCGCGGGAAAAAACAGCATTGAAGGCATCGTCCCCGCCGGTCGGCTGGATGCCGCGATCGCCGAGGCCGCGCCCGATCTCTCACGAGAGCGGGTGAAGGCGCTGATTGCCGAAGGGCGGCTTCGTATCAACGGCCTTGAGGTGACGAGCGGATCGAGCCGCAAGCATGAAGGTCGCGCCTTCACGCTGGAACTGCCGCCGCCGGTCGATGTCTCCTTGAGGCCGGAGGCCATCCCGCTGAGTGTGGTGTTCGAGGACGATCATCTGATCGTGATCGACAAACCCGCAGGGCTGGTGGTCCACCCCGCCCCCGGCCACCCCGGCGGCACCCTGGTGAACGCGCTGCTGCACCACTGCGCCGGCTCCCTCTCGGGCATCGGCGGGGAACGCCGCCCCGGCATCGTCCACCGGATCGACAAGGACACATCCGGCCTGATGGTCGCGGCGAAATCGGACCTGGCGCATCGCGGCCTCGCGGCTCTGTTCAAGGCCCATGATATTGACCGGCACTATCTGGCGATTGTGGACGGCGTTCCCATGCCGCTTTCCGGGCGGATCGAAGGCGCGGTGGGCCGGGCGAGCGGCGATCGCAAGAAGATGGCGGTGGTGTCGCCCGGTCAGGGCAAGCACGCCGTCACCCATTATGCCGTGCGCGAGGTGCTGGACCAGGCGGCGTTGGTCGATTGCACGCTGGAGACGGGCCGCACCCATCAGGTGCGCGTGCATATGGCGCATATCGGCCATCCGCTGATCGGTGATCCGCTTTACGGGCGGCGGCAAAAGAAAAGCGTGGCGACCGTCAGGAAAGCCTTTTCCCGGCAGGCCTTGCACGCCGCAGTGCTGGGCTTTACGCATCCCATAACCGCGGAAAAACTGCGGTTCGAAAGCCCGATTCCCGCAGATATGCAGGAACTGTTCAGGGCTCTTCGCGTATAAGAGTATCGAAGTGAAACCGTCTGTTCCGCGGTGCTTGATGAGGCCGCCGGAAAGACACCGAAGGATACGTTACCATGGCCACTACAACGAACAAAAAGGCGGTCGTTCCTGCCCTTGGGGGGGAAAACAGCCTGAATCGCTATCTCAGCGAGATACGCAAATTTCCGATTCTGAAGCCCGAGCAGGAATATATGCTCGCCAAGCGCTATGCCGAACATCAGGACAGTGATGCGGCCGCGCAGCTCGTCACCTCGCATCTGCGGCTCGTCGCCAAAATCGCGATGGGGTACCGCGGCTACGGCCTGCCGGTCAGCGAGCTGATCAGCGAAGGCAATATCGGCCTGATGCAGGGCGTGAAGAAATTCGATGCCGAGCGCGGTTTCCGCCTCGCCACCTATGCGATGTGGTGGATCCGCGCCTCGATCCAGGAATATATCCTGCGGTCCTGGAGCCTCGTGAAGATCGGCACCACCGCCGCACAGAAAAAGCTCTTCTTCAACCTGCGCCGCATGAAGAACCAGTTGCAGGCGTTCGAGGACGGCGATCTGCGCCCCGAGGATGTCAACAAGATCGCGACCGATCTCGGCGTGACCGAGGACGAGGTTCACTCGATGAACCGCCGCATGGCGATGGGCGGCGATGCCTCGCTCAACACGCCGATGCGCGGGGACGAGGAAGGCTCGGGCCAGTGGCAGGACTGGCTGACCGACGAGACGCCGCTGCAGGACAAGGTCGTCGCCGACGCGCAGGAAGCCGATGTACGCCACGACATGCTGCTCGAAGCGATGGAAGGCCTGAACGACCGCGAAAAGCACATCCTGACCGAGCGTCGCCTGACGGAGAACCCGCAGACGCTCGAGCAGCTGAGCCAGGTTTACAATGTCAGCCGCGAACGCGTGCGCCAGATTGAGGTTCGCGCGTTCGAAAAGGTGCAGAAGGCAATGTTGCGGATCGCTGGCGAAAAGCGCCTGCTCCCCGCCGCCGCCTGATCAAACTTTAATTGGCTAAACGAACCGCCGCGGCCCAACCGGGTCTGCGGCGGTTCTTTTTTATCCTATCCGGCCGGTGCCAGTTCCAGCACCGCGGCCACCATTGCCTCGGTGCCCAGCGTTACCGATGGGCGCGGTGCGATCTGGAACAGCGGGGAATGGTGCGAAGGCACCGGCGCACCGCCGTTTTTCGCAGCTTCGAACACCTCAGGCGGCGTGCCTCCCACCGCGAAATAATAGCCCGGCACGCCGGTATCGCGGCCCACGAAATAGGCGAAGTCTTCCGCGCCCATGGTGGTCTGCTGGAACGGCATGAAGCCGTTCGGCCCGAAGCTCTCCACCATCACCGCATTCAGGCGTTTCGCCAGTTCCGGATCGTTGTGCGTCACCGGCGTGCCCTCGATTCGCGTCACCACCGGTAGCTTGTCTTCCGGCAGTCCGTGCGCGCGGCCCACATTCACCGCCACCCGCTCGATCGCATCGAGCAGCTGCGCCCGCGTTTCCTCGTCGTTCGAGCGCACCGTCAGCTGCAGGTCCGCCCGGTCCGAGATGATGTTGTGCTTGGAGCCCGCGTGGAAGGAGCCGACCGTGATGACGCCGGGCGAGAGCGGCATGATCTCCCGGCTGACGATCGACTGCAGCGCGGTCACGATCTGGGAGGCGATATACACCGGATCGCGCCCCATATGCGGCGCGGCGCCATGCGCGCCGATGCCCGGCACCATGATGTCGACCGAATCGGAACTGGAATATTGGATGCCTTCGGATGCGGAGAGCACGCCCGTCGGCAGCAGCGAGGTGACGTGGAAGGCGAGCGCATAATCCGGCTTGCCGAACTTTTCGTACAGCCCGTCTTCCATCATCGCTTCCGCCCCGCCGACGACCTCTTCGGCAGGCTGAACGACGAACATCGCGGTGCCGCTCCACTGATCTTTCATCGCCGCCAGACGGCGCGCGGTGCCGACCATCGACGTAATGTGCACATCATGCCCGCAGGCGTGCATCACCGGATATTCCTTGCCATCCCGTCCGGTCTGCATCGCGTCGGACGCGTAAGGCAGCCCGGTCTTCTCCTCGACCGGCAGTCCGTCCATGTCCGCGCGCAGTAGGATGAGCGGACCTTCGCCATTCTTCATGATGCCGACCACGCCCGTACGGCCCACGCCCTCGGCCACTTCCGCGCCCGCCGCGCGCAATTCCGCGGCCATGCGCTTGGCCGTGTCGGTTTCCAGAAAGGACAGCTCCGGATTTTCATGAAAGTGCACGAACAGCTCTTCCAGATGCGCGTCATAATCCGCCGCAACCGCCTTCGATACGGCAGCATCCTGCGCCGCTGCCGGCATGGTGATCATCGCAGCGCCCGCCAGCGCCAAAGCCTTGATAGTGTTTCGCATGGCCCCAATTCCTCCTGTTACCCTGACCTCAAGAACCAGCATCGCAGCCGCGCCCGCAAAGGCAAGTCCTTCCGCCAGCGCAATTGAGCGCATCGGGCGTAGCCGCTATCCCCAAACGCTATGGCCATCTTCATCAAACTCATCGCCTGGATCGCCGGGCTGTTCATCGCCATCAGCCTGCTGCTGGTCGTTCTATACAAGTTCGTGCCGGTGCCCGTGACGGCCACGATGCTGATGGACCCGAACGGCATTACGAAGGATTGGGAGCCACTATCGAACATCTCGCCCAATCTGGTCCGCGCGGCGATCGGCGCGGAGGACGGCAAGTTCTGCAGCCATGACGGCTTCGATACCGAAGCGATCGAACAGGCCATGCGCCGCAACGCGGAAGGAGGGCGCATCCGCGGCGGCTCGACGATCAGCCAGCAGACCGCGAAGAACGTATTCCTGTGGCAGGGCGGCGGCTATTTCCGCAAAGGGCTGGAGGCCTGGTTCACCTTTTTGATTGAGCAGATCTGGGGCAAGCGGCGGATCATGGAGGTTTACCTCAATGTCGCGGAAACCGGCATCGGCACTTATGGCGCTGAGGCCGGTGCGGAGCGCTATTTCGACAAGCCCGCCAGCGAGCTGACGCCCAGCGAAGCCGCCCGCATGGCCGCGGCCCTCCCCTTACCCAAACGCCGCGCCGTCCTCAGCCCAAGCGGCTTCGTGCGCCGCTACGGCAACAGCATCGCGCGGCGCATTGGCGTCGTGAAGCGGGATGGATTAGACAGCTGCATTTACGAATAAGCCCGGTTCGGTCAGCGGAACCCAAAAGGGCCAGTTCGCCCGCACTGTCGAATCGTCAACTCCGCTGCAGCGCTGCAGCTTTAAGCAAGTTTGAGCCGGTGAAGCCTACCCCGGATCAACCATACCTTGCCCCCTGCCCCGCTTCATAAAATACTTTGCGTCATCGCTCTTGCCGATGCCGCAAAGAAAAGGGCGCAGGAGTTACCTCCCGCGCCCTTCTTGTTTTCGTGCTGATCGAAGCGATCAGAAGCCGACGATCATCGACACACTGACGGAGCGCGGCGAACCGATGTTCGCGAAGGTCGAGGTGGTGTTCAGACCACCCGTGACCGAGCCGATGTAAACCTCATCAAACAGGTTGTTGAGGTTTGCCTGGAAGAATGTGCCAGGCAGGCCCGCATCAGCCAGGCTGTAACGGAAGTCGAGATCGACAACCGTGAAACCGGGCAGTTCAACAGTGTTCGTATCGTCAAGATAGCGACGACCGGTCCGCTTGATCTGCGCACCGAGTTCAACCGGACCGAGGTCCAGCTGAGCGCGGCCACCGGCCAGATAGGACGGGTTCAGACGCTCGACCTTACCCTCGGTGTTGATGAAGGTGTTGGGGCCGGTCTGCACGTTCGCGCCGATGCTCGAGTCGATGTAGGAACCGAACACGTAGAGCGACAGCGGTTTGATCGGACGAACTGCGATGCTTGCGTCCACACCCCACTTCTCGACCTTGCCGAGGTTGGTGGTCACCGTGCTGTCCGCTGCCACGTCATAGGCCGTGGACAGACGGTTCTGGTAGGTGGTGTACCAGGGGAACACGCCAGCCTGAATGATCGGCGTGGTGTAGCGCAGCGCAACGTCGAACGAATCCGAGGTTTCGGCGACCGGGCGATAACCGGGCGCACCAACCGGGAAGTAGATCGAACCGTAGAGATCATCCGTGCCAGGAACGGAGATGTTCTTGGCATAGTTGAAGGCCAGCGTTGCGGCCGAGGTCAGCTCATAAATGAAGCCGGCCTGCGGCAGGAACTTGTCATAGTCATAGTCCCGCGAGGTGGGTGCCAACGCGCCGGTAACGCGGCCAGTCGTCGGGTTCACTACATAGGGGTTTGCCGCTGCATAAGCTGCCTGGTTGGCAGCGCCGTCCACGCAATCGACGCTGCCGCCTGCATTGGTGGTGAAGCAGAACTGGTTCAGCTCGCGCTTGAAGAACGGCAGGCGTCCGCCAAGCTGAACGGTCAGACGATCCTGCAGGAACTTGCCGACATATTCGCCCGAGATCTGGTTCAGCGTAGCATAGGACTGACGATTACGCTTCTGCGGCGCAAACCCTAGCGAATCGACCAGCGGGTCGTTGATCGGGAAAACGTCATAGGGCTCACCATTGCGGTACAGCAGGCCGGACTGGCCGGTCTGACGATGGTTCGCATAGTCAAAGGTGTAGCTCAAACGAACGCGCTGCGTGTCGCTGAATTCATAAGCGAGGTTGCTGATCGCCACATAACGATAAGTACGCGTCTGGCTGGGCGAAAGAATGCGGACGGTGTCGAGCACGTCGCCGTCACCGTTCAGATCGACACCGCCAAAGTAGTAATTGCCGTTGATGCCGCCGGTCAGGCCGCGCGGGCTGAAACCTTCGATGCCCGAACTGGTGCCGCCGCCATTCGCTTTGACATACTGGAACGCCGCATCGACGCTGAACGTCAGGCGATCGGTCGGGCGCAACAGGGTGCTGAAGCGGACGTTGCCGGTGTTCGACGGGTTGTAGCGACGCTCGAATTCACTGCCGCACGACCCGCGGCCATCGGCCACGCCCGGGGTAGCCTGCTGAACCGTCGACGGCGCGCAGGGGTAGTTGATTTCGTAGAAGCGGTTGGCCGGCGTCAGCTCAACGCTGTTGCGATAAGGCGAACCGTTGAAGTTGTTACGGTTCTGGTTGTAGTTGAACGCGATCGACGCATACTGGTCGCCGCCAAGTTCCTGATAGAGACGGCCGTTATACTGCTGCTTGTCGACACCGCCATAGTTGGAGAAAGTCGACTTGTTGTCGGCCTTGGAAGCGGACAGCCACAGCTTCGTGCCGCTGCCGGTGATGTCACCGGTATCGAACATGCCGAAAACGCGGGTGTAGTAGCGGTCTTCGGAATTACCGCGGGCGATAATGTTACCGTAGGTTGCGCTGGCCATCGCACCCATCGTGTCGCTGGGCACGCGCGTGCGCAGGTTGATGGTGCCGCCGACTGCCGAAGCGGTCGGGCTGTCGATGTCGGTCGAACCCAGATTGACGTTCACTGAAGAGAGCGTTTCGAGATCGGGCTGCTGGTTGGTGTACAGCGCGTAGTTACCCGAGTCGTTCAGCGGAATACCATCGAGCGTCTGCGAGATACGGTCCGAGTTGAAGCCGCGGATCGTGAAGTTACCACCCAGCGAACCGAACGGGTCGTTGTTGGTGAAGCTTACGCCAGGGACCAGATTGATGACGTCGTTGATCGCCTGGCCGGGGCGCTGACGCTGGATCAGCTCTTCGGTGAGTTCGATCTTCGCTTTGGGCGTTTCGGGAAGGACGACGCCGGCAACGCCGTCATCGGCGCGCGAGCCGGTGACAACAATGTCTTCAGCGCTGAAGTCCGTCGAGCCGGCGGACTGGGCGTGCGCGGGCGCGGCCAGCGCGATCGCGACGGAGAAGCTTGCCACTCCGGCGGCAAGATAGGTTTTGCAGTTCATGGGGTACCCCTTCGTTCGGTAGATAACCTCGCCGGTCGAGACCCGTGACCTGGCCTCGATCCTGCGCGTTGGCGCGGCCTTTGGGGGCAGAATTTGTCAGCTTTGTGAAAAGCGCAGATGAAGTTTTGCGACGCCCCAGATGCAAAAAAGGAAAGAGCTCAATTCCCTTAGGGAACCAAGCTCTTTTGTAAGGGTTCTACCCGGTCGTCCGCGGTTTAATTTGCGCGAACTGTTACTTGAAAGACACAGCTCTTCTAAGCAGCGTCTTCCTTTTTGACCTTTGCCGAGTCGCCGAACACCCGGACAGGTTCCTTGCGGCCCTCTGCCACGTCCTTGTCGACCACGATCTCGGTAACGCCTTCCATCGAAGGCAAATCGAACATGGTGTCGAGGAGAATACCCTCCAGGATGGAGCGAAGGCCGCGCGCGCCGGTTTTGCGTTCGATGGCCTTTTTCGCGATCGCCTGGAGTGCATCGTCGGTGAAGGTGATCTCCACCTCTTCCATGTCGAACAGCTTCTTATACTGCTTGATCAGCGCGTTCTTTGGCTCGGAGAGAATCTGGACGAGCGCGGGCACATCCAGGTCTTCGAGCGTCGCGGTGACCGGCAGACGGCCGACAAATTCGGGGATCAGGCCGAATTTCAGCAGATCTTCCGGCTCCAGCTTGGCCAGCACCTCGCCCGTCCGGCGCTCGTCCGGATCGGGCACATTGGCACCGAACCCGATTGACTTGCCTTCCATGCGGTTGCCGATGATCTTTTCCAGACCGGCAAACGCGCCGCCGCAGATGAACAGGATGTTCGTCGTGTCCACCTGAAGGAATTCCTGCTGCGGATGTTTGCGCCCACCCTGCGGCGGCACGGAAGCGGTGGTCCCTTCCATCAGCTTCAGCAGGGCCTGCTGAACGCCCTCACCCGACACGTCGCGCGTGATCGAGGGATTTTCGGTCTTGCGCGTGATCTTGTCGATCTCGTCGATATAGACGATGCCGCGCTGCGCCTTTTCGACATTATAGTCGCTGGCCTGCAGCAGCTTCAGGATGATGTTCTCCACATCCTCACCGACATAGCCCGCCTCGGTCAGCGTCGTGGCATCGGCCATGGTGAAGGGCACGTCGAACGTCTTCGCCAGCGTCTGGGCGAGCAGCGTCTTACCGCAGCCGGTGGGGCCAACGAGCAGGATGTTCGACTTGGCCAGCTCCACATCCGGATTCTTCGCGGCGTGGTTCAGGCGCTTATAGTGGTTGTGCACCGCAACGGAGAGCACGCGCTTGGCGCGCGCCTGACCGATGACATAATCGTCAAGCACGCCGCAGATTTCCTGCGGGGAGGGAACTTCGCCCTCCTTCTTGCCGACGAGACCACCCTTGGTCTCCTCCCGGATGATGTCGTTACACAGCTCCACGCATTCATCGCAGATGAAGACGGTCGGTCCGGCGATCAGCTTGCGCACCTCATGCTGCGATTTGCCGCAGAAGCTGCAGTACAGCGTGTTCTTCGAATCGGAGCCGCTCAATTTGGTCATGTTCTAACTACTCTTTCCGCCCGGGGGCGTGCCGTTGACCTTAAGCGACATATCCTATCGCCGGTCGAGGCACGCGCAAGGGCAATCAGCGGAGCCTTAACGCGGCTCCATTAAGATATTCCGCATAAAGCGGACGTATTCACGCACTGGTCGTTCATCGTCCGCCCGGCGTTTCATATCAGTTACCGGTCTCGCTGTCCGGCGTGGACGGGCGCTTCTCGAACACCTCGTCAACGATGCCGAAGGCCTTGGCCTCGTCCGCTTCCAGGAAGGTGTCGCGATCCATTGCCTTCTCAATCTCTTCCAGCGGCTTGCCGGTATATTTGGCATAGAGATCGTTCATCCGCCGGCGGATGCGCAGAATCTCTTTGGCCTGGATTTCGATATCGGACGCCATGCCCTGCGCGCCGCCTGAAGGCTGGTGCACCATGACGCGGGCGTTAGAGAGCGCGACGCGCATGCCCGGCTCACCGGCGGAGAGCAGGAAGCTGCCCATGGACGCAGCCTGACCGATGCAGACCGTACCCACCTTGGGCCGGATATACTGCATGGTATCGTGGATCGCCATGCCGGCCGTCACCACGCCGCCGGGCGAGTTGATGTACATCCAGATGTCCTTCTTCGGATTGTCCGATTCCAGGAACAGGAGCTGCGCGGTGATGACCGAGGCCATATTGTCCTCGACCTGGCCGGTCACGAAGATGATGCGTTCGCGCAGCAAGCGGGAGAAGATATCCCAGCTGCGCTCGCCCCGATTGGACTGCTCGATGACGACGGGGATCAGGGCATCGGTAATGGGATCGTGCATAAAATATCCGTGGCTGCTGGAGGTGTTATCAGGTTGCATCCTAGATCGGATGCCGGTGGCTATGCGTCAAGGGCGGTAACCATGCCAAAGGCCGATCGACAGAGTGCCTCACGCGCGCGGCGGCTCCCTTCGACCTTACGACCCGCCGAGTCGCGCGAGCAAAAGAAAACGCCACCCCGGATATGCTCCGGAGTGGCGCTGAACATTGCGTTCGGGAAGCGGCACCAGGGCGCCCCTTCCCGTACTTCCCGGCCCCTTACTTCTTGGCCGGAGCCTTCTTTGCGGCGGGCTTTCTCGCTGCCGGCTTTTTGGCTGCGGGCTTTTCGCCATCGTCGGCCTTCTTCGCAGCGGCTTTCTTGGCCGCCGGCTTGGCGTCCTCGCCCTTCTCAGCCGCGGCCTTTTTTGCAGGGGCCTTCTTTGCCGCGGGCTTCGCCTCGGCCTCATCCTTCTTTGCAGCGGCCTTCTTGGCAGGCGCTTTCTTCGCTGCGGGCTTTTCGTCCTTGTCCGCGTCCTTTGCAGCAGCCTTCTTTGCCGGCGCCTTCTTCTTGGCGGGGGCCTTCTTGCCCTCGCCTGCTTCCGGCTCGGCCTCGATCGCGGCCTCAATGTCCTCACGCGTCACGCTGCGCTCGGTCACGTCGGCCTTGTCGAAGAGGAAGTCGACGACCTTGTCTTCATACAGCGGGGCACGCAGCTGAGCGGCGGCCATCGGGTCCTGCTGCATATACTGCATGAACTGCTGGCGCTGCTCCTGCGGGTAACGCTGCGCGGCCTGCTGGATCAGCATGTTCATCTCGTTCTGCGAAACGTCGACGCCATTTTCCTGGCCGATCGCCGAAAGGAGCAGGCCGAGGCGCACGCGGCGCACCGCGATGTCGCGATACTCGTCCTTCTCGTCTTCCATTTCCTTCAGCGCTGCTTCGCTGTCTTCTTCCTTGGCGGCTTCGGCCTGAAGCTGCTGCCAGATCTGGTCGAACTCGGCTTCGACCATGGTCGGCGGCACGTCGAAATCATGGCTGCCGGCGAGCTGATCGAGCAGCTGACGCTTCATGTGGGTGCGGGTAAGGCCGTTGAGTTCCTGCTCCAGCTGACCCTTGATCAGGCCGCGCAGCTGCTCTTCGCTCTCGAGACCGAGCGACTTGGCGAAGTCGTCATTGACCACGACTTCGGCGGGCTTGCGCACTTCGCCGACGACGATGTCGAAGGTCGCGTCCTTGCCGGCGAGATCTTTATTCCCGTAATCTTCCGGGAAGGTGACGTTCAGCACCTTTTCGTCATTGGCCTTCACGCCGATGAGCTGATCCTCGAAGCCGGGGATGAGCTGACCCGAACCGATCTGTACGGCCATGCCTTCGCCCTTGCCGCCCTCGAACGGCACGCCGTCGACCTTGCCCTCAAAATCGATCAGGACCATGTCGCCGTCCTTCGCCTTGTAGCTCTTGGCGGCGGGTTCGAAATTGCGCTGGTTCTCGGCCAGACGCGACAACGCCTCGTCCACCTCGGCATCGGTCGGCTCGACGGTCAGACGCTCCAGCGAAATGCCTTCGATCGAGGGCGCTTCGACGTCGGGCAGCACTTCGAGGCTCATGTCGAGCTTGGCGTCCTTGCCGGCCTCATAGCCGTCCTGCAGCGAAACGTCGGGCTGGATCGCCGGGCGCAGATTGTTTTCGCTGATCGTTTTCTGAATGCCATCCTGGATGGAAGCGTTCAGCGCGTCCTGCATCAGCGCGTCATTATGCATCTTGCGCACCAGGTTGGCGGGCACCTTGCCGGGGCGGAAGCCGGGCATGCGGACCTGCGGGGCGATTTTCTTCACCTCGCTGTCAACGCGGGCCTCGATCTCGCTGGCCGGAATGGTGATGGTGTAGGCGCGCTTCAGGCCTTCGTTCAGCGTTTCGGTGCTCTGCATGATGGACTAATGCTCTTTCGTCTCAAGGGTCTGGCGCCGCCGGCAGGGTGCCGGTTCGCGTCCGTGAATTCGTCTTCTTACAGCGGCCTATGCGGCGCACTGCGTGTCGGCTCTGGTGCGGGCGAAGGGACTCGAACCCCCACATCTTACGATACTTGGACCTAAACCAAGCGCGTCTACCAATTCCGCCACGCCCGCGCGGCCCGGGCCGAAGCCCGCGCGTCTAGCGACATAAAAGCGCCGGGGCAAGCCATCAGGGCGGGAGCCGTCCGGTCTTTCACCGGTTTCATTGGCAGAAGGAGATCATAAACCATGCCCGTCGAACCGCCCATCCCGCCCAGCGAGCCGCAACCGGACCCGGCGCCCGCGCCTCCCAAACCCGAAACGCCCGGCAAACCGGCGCCCGGACAGCCCCCTGCCCCGCCACCCAGGCCGCCGGAAACGCCGGGCGAACCCGATCCGGGACAGCCGGATCAGCCGCCGCCCGAAATCGCCCCTCCGCCGCCGGACATCGACATACCCTCTCCGCAGACGCCGCCGACCACACCCGCGCCGGGCCAGCCGATGGCCTGATTCCTCGATCGGAGGCGGGGTGACGAGCCTGTAATTCGGCGGGACGGCCTGTTAGGAACCGGAGCCTGTCCCGCCCCCGGAGATTTCCATGATCGCTCGCCTACTGCTGCTATTCGCCATGGTCGTAGCTCCGTTGGCGTCCGCCGCGGCGGAAACGCTCACGGTGATGACTTATAACGTCCGCTATCCCAGCCCCGATGACGGCGCGGACCAATGGGAGAATCGCCGCGATCTGCTGGTCGATACGATCCGCAAGGCCGCGCCGGACCTGATCGGAACGCAGGAGCTGTTCCAGTCACAGGGCGATTACATCACCGCGAAGCTGCCGCATTATGCCTGGCTCGGGATCGACCGGCGGGGTGGGCATGACGACGAGCATATGGGCATTTTCTACCGGTCCGACCGGCTGAAGCTGATCGACCGGGGCAGTTTCTGGCTATCCGATACACCCGAAATCATCGGCAGCATCAGCTGGGACCATCCCTTTCCCCGCATGGTGAATTGGGGTCTGTTCGAAACCCGCAGCGGCAGGCGTTTTCGGCTCTACGACACCCACTTTCCCTATCGCGGCGAAGATGAAGCGGCGCGCACCAATGCGGCCCGGCTGATTGCCGAGCGTATTTCTGCAGACGACGGCATTCCCGCTATTCTAACCGGCGATTTCAACACCGGCGACGATAGCGAGGCGCATCGCACGCTCACTCAAACGCTTTCGGACAGCTGGACGACGGCAAAGCACCGAAGCGGGCCCACGCCGGGCTATCACGGCTTCAAAGGCGGCGAGCCCGATCGGCGCATCGACTGGATCCTGTCGCGCGGTTTCGATGTGATCTCCACCCGCAGCATCGACGCCGCGCGTGGTGGGCATTACCCCTCGGATCACTATCCGCTGGTGACGAAACTGCGTTTCGCCAAGCCTTAATCGGCGCTTTCGCCGTCCAACAGAAGTGAGCGCGGCGTGCGAGCTACGCCGCACGCCGCCACGTCAACCTAGCTTCTGCTTCAGTAGATCGTTGACGACCTGCGGATTGGCCTGCCCTTTCATGGCCTTCATGGTCTGTCCCACGAAGAAGCCGAACAGCTTGTCCTTGCCGCCGCGATATTCCTCGACCTTGTCCTGATTGGCGGCGAGCACCTTGTCGATCTCGGCCTCGATCGCGCCCGTATCGCTGGTCTGCTTCAGCCCTTCGGCTTCGGCGATTTCGCCCGGCTCGCGGCCGGTCTTCAGGACGATCTCATAGATCTCCTTGGCCTGTCCGCCGGACACGTCGCCCGCGGCCTGCATCCGGATGATCTCGGCATTCGCTTCCGCCGTGTCATTGGCGGCGTCGAACTCTTCCTCCATGCCGTTGCGCACGCCCGGCGCAATGGAGAGTGCCCAGTTGGCGGTCTGGGTGGCGACGTCCTTCTCGCTCTTGCCTAGCTTATTGGCGACCACCGAGAGCAGCTGTTCGAAGCTCTTATAGGTCTCCACCTCTGCGGTCAGCACCGCGGCGTTGTAGGCACTCAGGCCCAACTCGCTCTCGTAACGCTTGCGCTTTGCATCGGGCAGTTCGGGAAGCGAGGCTTCGCATTCCTTCAAAAATTCATCGTCCAGCTCCAGCGGCAGCAGGTCCGGATCGGGGAAATAGCGATAATCATGCGCGTCTTCCTTGGACCGCATGGACCGCGTCTCGCCGCGCGCGGCGTCGAACAGGCGGGTCTCCTGCACCACAGTGCCGCCATCCTCGATCAGATCGACCTGCCGGCGCGCCTCGACCTCGACCACCTGCTGGATGAAGCGGATCGAGTTCACGTTCTTGGTCTCGGTCCGCGTTCCGAATTCCTCACCCGGTCGGCGCACCGATACGTTGACGTCGGCGCGCATGGAGCCTTGCTCCATATTGCCGTCGCATGAGCCGACATAGCGCAGAAGGCTTCTGAGCTTGCGCACATAGGCGCCTGCTTCCTGCGGAGACCGCATATCGGGCTTCGATACGATCTCCATCAGCGCCACGCCGCAGCGGTTCAGGTCGACATAGCTCATGGTCGGGTGCTGATCGTGCATCAGCTTGCCCGCATCCTGTTCGATATGGATACGCTCGACCCCGATGGTCTTGGACGCGGAATCCGGATCCTTCTCGTCCAGCACGACCTCGACCGCGCCTTCGCCCACGATCGGGTGATAGAGCTGCGAAATCTGATAGCCCTGCGGCAGATCGGCATAGAAATAATTCTTGCGGTCGAAGCGCGAGAATTTGTTGATCTGCGCGCCCATCGCCATGCCGGTGCGCACCGCCTGACGGACGCACTCCTTGTTCGGCACCGGCAACATGCCGGGCATCGCGGCATCGACAAGCGAAACCTGGCTGTTCGGCTCGGACCCGAAATCGGTCGCCGCGCCGGAGAAAAGCTTGGACGCGCTGGTCACCTGCGCATGCACCTCGAGGCCGATTACGACCTCCCAGTCTCCGGTGGCACCCTGAATGCGGTAAGTGGATTCGCTCATGCTGAAATTCCGAACGTGAGATCGCCGATAGACTTGGAGAAGAGGCTCACCACCAGTCCTCCGGACGCGCGCTGAAGCCGCTGCGCTGTTCCAGCGCCAGGCTGGCGTTCAGCACGGTCTGCTCGTCGAGCGGCTTGCCGATCAGCTGAAGCCCCAGCGGCAAACCCTGGCTGTTGAGGCCCGCGGGTACGCTGCTGGCAGGCAGCCCGGCCATCGATGCGGGCACGGCGAACACGTCGTTCAGATACATGGTGAGCGGATCGCCGGTCAGCTCGCCCAGCCCGAACGCCGCGGTCGGCGCGGTAGGGGCGAGGATAACATCGCATGCGCCCCAGGCCTGCTGGAAATCGCGGCTGATCAGCGTGCGGACCTTGGAGGCCTGCGTGTAATAAGCGTCGTAGAAACCCGCGCTCAGCACATAGGTGCCGATCATGATGCGGCGCTTCACCTCGGCGCCGAAGCCCGCGGCACGCGTGGCGGCGTACATTTCCTGAAGATCCGCGCCGTCGGGCAGATCGCGCAGGCCGTAGCGCACGCCGTCATAGCGCGCGAGGTTGGACGATGCCTCTGCGGGTGCGACGATATAATAAGCCGGCAGCGCATATTTGGTGTGCGGCAGCGAAATCTCGACGACCTCGCCCCCCGCATCCTCCAGCCGCTTCGCGCCTTCGCGCCACAGTCCGTCGATTTCGCCGTCCATGCCCTCGACGCGATATTCCTTGGGAATCCCGATCTTCAAGCCTTTGAGATCGCCGGAAAGCGCACCGGCCCAATCGGGCACGGGCTCGTTCAGCGACGTCGAATCCTTGGGGTCGAACCCCGCCATCGCGCCGAGCATGATCGCGCAATCGGTCACGTCGCGGGCCATCGGCCCTGCCTGATCGAGGCTGGAGGCGAAGGCGACGACGCCCCAGCGAGAACAGCGACCATAGGTCGGCTTGATGCCGGTGATGCCGGTGAAGGCGGCGGGCTGGCGGATCGAACCACCCGTATCCGTGCCGGTTGCCGCAGGGCACAGCCGCGCGGCGACGGCGGCGGAGCTACCACCAGAGCTGCCGCCCGGCGACAGATCGGTATTGCCGCCGTCATTGCGGCGCCAGGGGGAAATCACATTGCCGAACGCGCTGGTCTCGTTGGATGAGCCCATGGCGAACTGGTCCATGTTGAGCTTGCCCAGCATGCCCGCGCCCGCCTTCCACAAATTGGCGGATACGGTGGATTCGTAAGGCGGGTGGAAGCCCTTCAAAATGCCGCTGGCCGCGGTGGTTTCCACCCCGTCCGTGCAGAACAGATCTTTCATGCCGATCGGCACGCCGGCCATGCTGCCCAGCTCGGCGCCTTCCGCCCGCGCCTTGTCCACCGCTTCGGCGGCGTTGATCGCGCGCTCCGGCGTGGTGACAAGGAACGCGTTAAGCGCAGACGCCTTTTCCACCCGCGTATTGAACGCTTCGGCCACTTCGACGGCGGTGAAGCTGCCGTCTTTCACGCCGTCACGGATGGCGGCGACGCCCAGTTCGGTCAATTCGCTCATTATTCGATCACCTTCGGCACGCCGAAAAAGCCCTCTTCGCTCACCGGCGCATTGGCGAGCACTTCGGCACGCTTCTGACCGTCGGTTACCGCATCTTCGCGCAGGCGCAGATGGTTCGGGATCACCGCCGTCATCGGCTCGACGCCGCTCGTATCGACTTCGCCGAGCTGTTCGACGAAACCGAGGATGTTGTTGAGTTCGGGCTCCAGCGCCCGGGCTTCGTCCTCGCTGATAGCGATCCGCGCGAGGCGGGCAATCTTCAGGACGGTCTGCGTATCGACTGACATGCTGCGCGCGCTAACACCCCCGTGGGGGGGCATCAAGATATTAGGGCGAACGACGGCGATCTGAGCGTGGCCTGAGCGTGGCCGAAATGCGCCACTCTTCAACGCATATTCATGCGCGCGCGCTACCGGGATGACATTCGCGCCGCGGCCTTTATGTGTCCGGCAAACAGAATCTCCCGCGGAAGTCCTCAACCTTGGCTCGCAAGTTCCTGTATTTCATCGCGATCTGCATCGTGCTCGTGCTCGGTGCCGGCCTCGCCTGGTCCCAGTTCGGGGACCGTTTTCTGCGATATGCGAGCGTGCCCGATGTGGCATTCGTGAAGCAGGAGAAGCTCGCGCAGAATGTCTATGACGATCCGTCGATGTGGTTCGCCCGCCCCGGCCGCCGCAAATCGGTGGTGAATTGGCTGCCCCCCGGCATCCAGCCTCAGGGCAAGGGCGATGCGGCGATCTTCTTCATTCACCCCACCAGTTACCTTGCCAAGGACCATTGGAACGCCCCGCTGGACGATGAGGAATCGCAGCGCCGAGCGGGGCTGTTCCTGCAGGGCATGGCATCCGCCTTCAATGCCGCCGGGGAAATCTGGGCACCGCGCTACCGCCAGGCCGCCTTCGGCGCGTTCCTGACCGACAAGCCGGAAGGGCAGATGGCGCTCGACGCCGCCTATCAGGATGTCGATCAGGCGTTCGACGCCTTTCTGGAGGGTATCGGGCCGGACCAGCCGATCGTACTTGCCGGGCACAGCCAGGGCGCGCTTCATCTGGAACATCTGCTGCGCGATCGCATTGCCGGTACCCCGCTCGCGAAGCGAGTCGTCGCGGCTTATGTCGTCGGCTGGCCGATCAGCGAGACGACCGATCTTCCCTCGCTCGGCCTGCCGCAATGCGAGGCCCCGGACCAGCCGGGCTGCGTCCTCAGCTGGCTGAGCTATGCCGAACCCGCCGACTTCAGCTTCATCGAAAAAGCTTATAACGGCACCACCGGTTTCGACGGAGCGAGCCGCAACGGTACGCCGATCCTGTGCACCAACCCCCTCACCGGCACTGCCGATGGCGATGCGCCGATCGAGGCCAATCTCGGCACTCTCGTGCCCAATGACGATCTGACCGCGGGTGAGCTCGTGCCCGCCTCGGTGCCTGCACGCTGCGATCCGAAGGGTTTCCTCCTGATCGGCGATCCGCCACAACTCGGCCCCTATGTGCTGCCGGGGAACAACTACCATGTGTATGATTACCCGCTGTTCTGGGCCAATGTGCGCGCAGACGTGGGGAGGCGCCTCGATGCCTATGAGTCGCAATGAACGAGGATGAACGCGCCGCAATCGTCGAGACGGCGGCGGGTCTGCGTGCGTTGCTGCCAAGCGGCGGCGCGCTGATCGGGCTGGACCTTGGCACGAAAACCATCGGCACCGCCTTCTGCGATGCCGGCTGGAGCTTCGCGACGCCCGCCACCACCATCAAGCGGCGCAAATTCCTGGCGGACCGCGAAGAGCTGCGCTCCGCCATTGCCTCCCGAAACGTGCGTGGGGTCGTTCTCGGCCTGCCGCGCAATTTGGATGGCAGCGAAGGTCCGCGCGCCCAGTCGACCCGTGCCTTCGCACGCAATATCGCCGATCTCGGCCTGCCGATTCTACTCTGGGACGAGCGCTGGAGCACGCAGGCGGTGGAACGCTCAATGATTGAACAGGATGTGAGCCGCGGAAAACGCGCAGAACGGATCGATTCGGCCGCTGCGGCCTATATCCTGCAAGGGGCGATCGACGCGTTGATGCTGGGCTGATCGGCCTGCGGTCAGACCCTTTTGATCAGATGGCCGGCGATATCCGAATACCAAAAGTTTACGATCTGAATTCATAGCAGATCAGCTATGAAGATGAAGATCGCAATCGATGACCTGAGTGTGGGAATGTACCTGCATTCCATTGAAGGGTCCTGGTTCGCCCATCCCTTCTGGCGTCGCCGTTTCCTCGTAACGGAAGAAGCCGAGATCGAAACGCTACGAGCAGCGGATATCCGGGAAGTCTATATCGACTGCTCCAAAGGCCGCGCACCCGAAACCCGCCGCAAACTGCCGGCCGCATCGTCCCGCGATCCACAGGCGCCGACGATCGCCCGCATGCCGACGCCTATGCCGTCATCGGGCAGCCCACGCGAACGGGCCGAGCTAGTTCTCAACCGTTCCAAAACGGTAATGCGCGCCGTTTTCGATCGCTCGCGCCTGGGCCAGATCGTCCACGCGACCGATGTCGACTCCGTGGTCGATGAAATCACGGAGTCGATGGATTCAAACCAGAAGGCGCTGACCGGCCTCCTGCGGCTAAAGAACAAGGACGAATATACCTACGTCCATTCGATCGCCGTCTGCGCTCTGATGATCGGTTTTGCACGCCACATGGGTGAAAGCGAGCAGCGCGTTCGCGAAATCGGTATGGCCGGACTGCTGCACGACATTGGCAAGCTGACCATTTCGCAGGAGATCCTGAACAAGCCGGGTCGATTGAGCGAGGACGAATTCCGCCAGGTCATCAAGCATGCCGAGCGCGGCGCGGACATCATCAGCCAGGGCGAAGGCATTCCCGACGTGGCGATCGAGGTATGCCGTCACCATCATGAGAAATTCGACGGCACCGGCTATCCGGACCGGCTTGCAGGGACCGAGATTTCGCTGGAGTCGCGCATGGCTGCATTGTGCGATGTGTACGATGCGCTAACGTCCGAGCGGGCTTACAAGGCTGCTGCGTCTCCCGTCGAGGCGCTGACCATCATGCACGGGCTTACCGGCCATTTCGATCCGAAGCTGCTTTTCACTTTCTGCCAATCGCTCGGAATTTTTCCGACCGGCCTGTTGTGCCGCACCAACAGCAATTTCCTTGGATTGATCGTCTCGCCGCGTGCGCGGGAGACGCTTTGCCGCCTTCGGCTGTTCTACGATCTGAGCCGCGATCAGATCGTTACTCCGCGCGATGTCGTGATTGCCGGGAGCAATCTCGATCGGCCGATCGAAGAAGTGCAACCCTCCGATTACGACATTTATGACTGGGATCGCCTTTCGGACTATCTACTGGACCGCGGCGACGCAGCCGATCGCGCTATTCTGAAGCGTTACTGGAGAGGCGCAGAACCGGTTGTCGAAGCGGCTGAACCGGCGGAACAGCCGGTTGCGAGCGGCCCGGCAGCCTCGACCTGGCAACCGGCTAGCCTGAGCTGACCGCTATCAGACAGGTAGCCGGGTATCGCAATTTTCAGTTCTGGCTCTGTCGGCGGCGCGACCGGCGATAGCATGCGGGCGATTGAAGCTATTCTGCTGATTGCGCAATCGGGCTGGTTCTGGGGCGCCCTCTTCGCGGTCAATCTGCTGACTTTCATGACATACGGAATGGACAAGGCACGTGCGCGCAGCGGGGCATGGCGTACGTCCGAGGCGAACCTATTGCTTCTCGCCATGATCGGCGGAACACCAGCGGCTTACGCGGCCTGCCACTATTTCCGGCACAAGACCGCCAAGAAGAGCTTCCAGAGTGAGCTATTTCTGGTGGCTCTCGTCCAGACGATCATCGTCGGTGCGCTGCTGGCTTCCGCAATCTAAAAAATTGGACCAATCCGGGGCGTTGTTCCGGTGATATTACCGCCCCGCAGCGGCGCGGAGAAATGCTGCCCGGCCGCCACATGCTTGCCGCTGTCAGCCCTCGTCGCTAGGAACTGCCGCTTGATGACAGCATCCGATACAGCCAGCCGCTATCCTTCGGGCAGCGCCGCCTTTCCGCACGCGAATCTCCTCGGGATCGCCGGCCTGCAACCCTGGGAAATCCTGTTCCTGCTCGACGAGGCAGAGCAGTGGGTGACGATGAACCGTCAGGCATCCAAGCATGACGATCGGCTGGCGGGTCTGACGCTGATCAACGCATTTTTCGAAAACTCCACGCGCACGCTGCTGAGCTTCGAGATCGCAGGAAAGCGGCTGGGTGCGGACGTGGTCAACATGCACGCCGCCCAGTCCAGCGTGAAGAAGGGCGAGACGCTGATCGACACCGCGGTGACGCTGAACGCCATGCGCGCCGACGCCATCGTGATCCGCCATGCCAGTTCCGGCGCGGTGCAACTGATCAGCGACAAGGTGGACTGCCCGGTGCTGAACGCAGGCGATGGCAGTCATGAACATCCCACCCAGGCGCTGCTCGACGCGCTGACGATCCGGCGTCGCAAGGGTGACATATCGGGTCTGCGCGTCACCATCTGCGGCGATGTGCTGCACAGCCGCGTCGCGCGATCGAACATGATCTGCCTCGGCACGCTCGGCGCGGAAGTACGCGTGGCCGCGCCCCCTGCCCTGCTGCCGACTGGCCTCGATGCGCTGAACGTCACCGGCTTTACCGATTTCGACGCGGCGTTGGACGGCGCCGACGTAGTGATGATGCTCCGGCTGCAAAATGAGCGGATGGCGGGGCCCTTCATCCCCAGCCCACGCGAATATGCCTATCTCTACGGCCTGGACGAACGAAGGCTCAAGCTGGCCGCGCCCGATGCGCTGGTGATGCACCCCGGCCCGATGAACCGCGGCGTGGAAATCGTTTCGACCATCGCCGACGATCCCGATCGTTCGGCGATTACCGAGCAGGTGGAAATGGGCGTGGCAATGCGCATGGCCTGCCTTGACGTGCTGACGCGCCGCGCGCGCAAGGTGGAGGGCTGGGCATGAACCTCTCGATCACCGGCGGCAAGGCGCTGCTTCCCGGCGCAAGCGAACCAAAGGATGTCGCGGTCCATGTTGCGGAGGGGCGGATCGTGGACGCTGTCTTGGCGGAGGCTGAAACGCTGGACGCTAAGGGGCTGATCGTAGCGCCCGGCATCGTCGATCTGGGCGTGTTCGCGACTGACAAGCCTGCGTTCCATTTCGGCGGCGTCACCCGCGCCGCGCTGATGCCAGATCGCACGCCGCCGCTGGATGATCCGGGCGCGGTGCGCGCTGCCACCCGCTCCGGCAAGCCGGATTTCTGGGTCCACCCGCTTGCCGCCGCGACCAAGAATTTGGCGGGCGCGGAGCTCGCCGAATATGCGCTGATGCGCGAGGCAGGCGCACGCGGCGTCGCCACCGGACGGCGCTGGATCTCCGACAGCGGCGTCATGCTGCGCGTGATGAGCTATGCCGCCGCGCTCGACCTTCCCGTCTTCGTGCATAGCGAAGATGGCGGGCTGACGGACAATGCCGTTGCCACCGCGGGCGAAACTGCGACCCGGCTCGGCCTGCCGCAAGCCCCCGCCGCCGCCGAAGCGCTGGCGATCGCGCGCGATCTGATGCTGGCGGAAGAAAGCGGCGCGCATGTGCACTTCCGGCAGGTTACGACGGCGCGCGGGCTCGATCTGATCCGCGATGCCAAGGCGCGCGGGCTGCGCGTCACCTGCGGCATCACGCCTGCGCATCTGTTCCTCTCGGATATTGCGGTGACCGGCTTCCTCACCTTTGCCCGCCTCTCGCCGCCCCTACGCGGCGAAGAGGACCGCCAGGCCTGTCTCGACGCGGTCGCGGACGGGACGATCGACGTGATCGCGTCAGGCCATGATCCGCGCGGCGAGGAGGACAAGCGCCTTCCCTTCGCAGATGCAGCGCCGGGCATGGCGGGCGCCGAAACGTTGCTGGCCATGTCGCTCAATCTGGTACGCGACGGCCGCATCACGATGGGGCGGCTGTTCGAACTGCTCAGCGGCAATCCCGCGCGCATCCTCGACGCGCCCGCCGGACGCATCGAGGCGGGGCTGGAGGCGGACCTGATCCTGTTCGATCCGGACGCGCCCTGGCAGGTCAGTTCGTCCAAAATGGCGGCGCAGGCCGGCAACACGCCGTTCGACGGTCTGCCGGTTCAGGGGCGCGTACGCCGCCTGATCAAGGGCGGCACGCTCATCAAATAAGGCGACCGCGCCGCCTCAGCGCGATGCGAGCACCCGTCCGGTCATGGTTCCGGCGGCATATTGCACCGCGCCGCCCCCGCGCATGTTGCGCACGATGCAGCGCCCACCTTCGGACTTCAGCGAGGTGCAGAACTTCTGCGCGCTGGCCGCATCGTCGAAGCCCATCGCGGCGAGGCGATAGAGCGTCTTTCCGCCGACCGCGATCTTTGCGCTGGCGCTGGAATAGCCCTTCAGTGCGGGATAGCGGCGCTGGTAGACCTCCCATGCCTTGGCCGCATTGGCAGGCGAAGAGAATGCGCCGATCTGCACGAGATGCGATCCGCGAAGACCCGTTTGCGGCGCACTGGAACGCGCGGCGATGCCGGGCTTATTCGAGGCGGCGGCCAGTTTGACGGGGGCCGGCGAAGGCTTGGCAATAGGCGCTGCTTTGGCGGGCGCGGCAGGAGCCTTGATCACGGGCGCAGCGGCAGCTGTCCTGACCGGCCGATCGGCGACCGGCTGGCGCGGTTCGGGCGCGGCGCGCGACGATGCCGGAGAGACCGATACGTCGCTCTCCTGCGCGGCGAAAATCTGGTTTCCGCCCTGCGCCGGCGCCGGGCCAACGGCGGGGAGCGGTTCATCGCCGCGCGGAATGGCGACCGACGCCACCATCTCCGCCTGCGGCTGGTTGCTGAAATCGAGTGCGAGACCGATCGGGCGGCCGGTATCGGCCACCGGCGCAACGCCGAGAAGTCCGGCGACACGCGTCTGATAGGCCCCAGGGCGGGCCATCTGCGCCCAGCTGGCGATACGCTTTTCCACTTGATCGGCGCTCATATCCTGCGCGGCCATGATCCGCGCCTCGCGCCAACGCCCGTCCAGCGCATAAGCGAGCGCAAGGTTCTGGCGCGTCTTGGCGCTGGAGGCATCGGTCCGGATCGCGGTGGTCAACACCTCGACGGCGCGTTTGCTGTCCCCGGCCAGAGCGAGAGCGAGGCCGTAATCGGCATCCGGCAGCACAGCCCGGTTCTGATCGAGCGTCTGACGCGCTGCGCCCACTTGGCCGCGCGCGGTCTGCGTAAGCGCGAGGCCAATCACGGAGCGCGGGTCGCTCTGCCCCAGGGTCATCGCCTCGCGAAAGCTGTCGCCCGCGGAGTCGAATCGCCCGGCAGCCAAATAGGCCTGGCCGAGCAGGCTGCGCAGCTGCGGATTGTCGGGGTCGGTCAGCACCGCTGCTTCGGCATAGCCGATGGCGTCATCATTATGCCCTTTCGACAGTGCCTTTTCAGCCCTCGCCTGCGCCTTCGCGGCGTTCTTGGCGGGGCGCGGCGCATCCGATGCAGCCGAAAGCTGGCCGGGCGTCACCGTCGAACAGCCCACCGTCGTCAGCGCGAACAGCGCCCCCGACGTGGCCAATCGAACGAATATAGAGGCTTTCATGATGCGATCCTGTCTCGGTTTCATGAAGAACGTGAGGGCATGTGGCGCGCCATGTCGCCCAGTTCGGGCATTCCGGCGAGGAGATCGTCCAGCGCGCCGGTGACAAGCTTTTGCGCGCTGACATTGCGCACCGCGCAGGCCAGCCGCAGCTTGAGATGACGTTCCTGATCCAGCCGCAGCGTGAAGGCCGTTTTGTTCTTCGCAGCGATTTTCGCCTTCTTCGGGCTGGCGGGTTTGGGAGAGGGCTTGGGGGCCGGAAGCGGCGCGGCCTCCGGCTCAACGGCACGCGGTTTCACGGCGAGGATCGAGCTCGGCTGCTCTTCAGGTTCCGGCTCCATCTCTACCGTCGGAGCCGCATCTTCATCCTCGGCCAGCCCGAAAGAATGGCCGTTCAGCGGATGATCGGCTTCCAGCTTGCTCGCTGCTTCTTCCAGTTCCTCATCCGATGGCAGCGCATGCGCGTTCAGTCGCTCGGACTGCTCGGCGATGCGCGCCCGGCTTGCGGGATCGGTATCGGGAATAGCGCCCATCAGGGGATTGTGGCGATAACGGCCATCATCGCCGGTCTCTGCTTCCGGATCGGGATCGACATCATAGCCCATGTCGTTCCAGCCCAGATCGTCGTGATCAAAGGCGGACGGATGGCTGGTCGGTACCGGGCGGCGCATGGCCGGCTTGGCCGCGCCCTTGCGCGCGAGCAGACCGGACGAGAGCGATGCGAAGGATTTGGCTTCACCCATGGACGCGCCCCCTCAGCTTCCGACCACGCGGCGGCCGAAACCGCCCATCGGGCGGGCGGCGATCGTGTGCTGGCTGGTTGCGGCAGGCGCGGAAAATACGGTGCGGCGAAAATTCTTCTCCAGCCGATCGGACATATAATCCCACAGCTGGGCCACCTCGGCCGCGCTGCGGCCATTGGGATCAACCTCCATCACCGTGCGGCCATCGATCATGGAGGCGGCAAAGTCGGTGCGGTGGTGCAGCGTTACAGGGGCCACCGTGCCATGCTGTGACAGTGCCACGGCGGCTTCGGAGGTAATCTTGGCCTTGGGCGTGGCGGCGTTGACCACGAAGATCAGCGGTTTGCCCGCGCGCTCACACAAATCGACGGTGGCGCCCACGGCGCGCAGATCATGCGGGCTGGGGCGCGTCGGCACCACGATCAGTTCGGCCACCGAGATCACGCTCTGGATCGCCATGGTAATCGCAGGCGGGGTATCGATGACGGCCAGCTTGAAACCCTGCTGGCGCAGGATGGCCAGGTCTGTCGCAAGGCGCGCGACCGTGGTCTGTGCAAAGGCCGGAAATTCCGGATCGCGTTCATTCCACCAGTCGGCCAGCGAGCCCTGCGGATCGATATCGATCAGGACAACGGGTCCGGCACCGGCCAGTTGGGCCTGAACCGCCAGATGGCCGGAAAGAGTGGTCTTGCCCGATCCGCCTTTCTGAGATGCAAGTGCCAGAACCCGCAAGCCTATTCCCCTTCGAAATGGTTTCGGGCTGCAGGTTTTGCAGAACAGGCTAAAGATCAGGTTAACATGCGACATTGCCGCTCTTTGATGAGCGCCGTCGCCTTGCATGGGAGTTTATGGTCTTTTCTTGAAGGCTTGGTTAAGCTGCGGGCGGGCCGGATTAACCCTTTCTTGAACGAAAACTGCCATGGCCGGGCGATCCAACGGAGTAATTCCTCATGAACCGCCGTCTGTTTGCTTTCGCCGCCCTCGCCTGCTCGCTCCCGTTGGCGGCCCCCGCGCTTGCCGACGTGAAGGCGGGCGTCGATGCATGGGCGGCGGGCGATTATGAAGGCGCGGTCAAGGAGTGGCGGGAGCCTGCACTGGCCGGTGATGCGGACGCGCAGTTCAACCTCGGCCAGGCCTATCGCCTGGGCCGCGGCGTTCCGGCCAATCTCGATATTGCGCTCGACTGGTTTCGAAAGGCCGCAGCTCCGCGCGATGGCGGCATCATCCATCAGAAGGCGGCCGACGAATATGGCCTGACGCTGTTCCAGACCGGCAAGCGCGCCGAGGCCCTGCCCTATATCCAGGCCGCCGCCCAGCGCGGCGAACCGCGTGCGCAATATGTGCTGGGCACGGCGCTGTTCAACGGCCAGCTTGTGGGCAAGGATTGGGTGCGTGGCTATGCGCTGATGAGCCGCGCCGCGAGTGCCGGGATCCCCGCCGCGCAGCGCAGCCTGGATCAGATGGATAATTATATCAGCGACGCCCAAAAGACGCAGGCGCTTGCACTGGCTTCCTCCATGGGCAGCGGTGATGGCGGCGAAGGGTTTCAGATTACCAAGGCCGAACCCGCGCCCGCCGCGCGTCCCGTCGATCTGCCGCCCTCCCAGCCTGCCGCCGTGTCGACGGCGCGCGCCGTTGATCTGCCGCCCTCCCAGCCTGCGGGCGCGACCTATGCTCCGCCATCGGACATGGCCGAAACGCCCGCGCCGGCAATGGCCGAGGCGCCAAGACCTGCGCCTGTTCCGGCACCTGCCGCGCCTGCACGCGCCGCCGCCCCATCCAGCGGCGATTTCGCGCGCATCGACGATGTCAGCGATATTCCAGGCTATGTCCCGTCCGCGCCGTTACGTGCCACGACGGACGCCACCGTTTCCGCTGCGCCCGCGCCGCGCGCCACGAAGCCTGCACCGGTCGCGAGCGGAGACTGGCGAGTCCAGATCGGCGCGTTCAGCACCGAGGCCCGCGCCCGCAAGCAGTTCGCTACGCTGGAAAAGAAAGTGTCCGCCCTGTCGGGCAAGCAGCCCTATCTGGTCGATGCAGGGCGGATCACGCGCCTCCAAGCCGGGCCTTTCGCCACCAAGGCCGAAGCGGAGCGTATGTGCGCCGCAGTAAAGCGCGCGGGCAGCGGCTGCTTCAGCCTGAAGAAATAAGCGCTCAGCCCGCCGCCCATTCGCTGCGCGGCACGCCCTGCGCGTAAAGAAGCGCCGTCAGATCACCGTGCCGGATCGCCGCATCCGCTGCTGCCGCTGCCTTGGGCTTGGCGTGATAGGCGATGCCGAGGCCCGCCGCCTCGATCATGGGAATGTCGTTTGCGCCGTCGCCGACCGCGAGCGAGTGTGTGGTTTCCAGCCCAAGATCAGCCATGCTGTCGGCAAGAAGCCGCGCCTTTGCGGCGGAATCGACAATGTCGCCGGTCACCGCACCGGTGAGCCGATCGTCTTCTACCGCGAGCCGGTTCGCCACCGCGCGGTGAAAGCCGATCTCCGCCGCCACCGGATCGGCGAAATGATGGAAGCCGCCCGATACCAAAATGCACTGCGCGCCCCAGCCGCGCATGGTGCGCACCAGTTCGCGCGCGCCCGGCATGGTCCGCACCCGCTCCTCCCGGCACTGCTCGATCGCGCTCGCCTCCAGTCCTTCCAGCAGCTTCACCCGGCCGCGCAGCGCCTCGACAAAATCCAGCTCGCCGCGCATCGCGCGCTCGGTCACAGCGCTGATTTCGTCCTTCAGCCCCGCATAATCGGCCAGCTCGTCAATGCATTCGACCGTGATCATGGTGCTGTCCATGTCCGAAATCAGCAGCATCTTGCGGCGATGCCCTTCAGGCTGAACGACAATGTCGAACGTCTCTTCGAGCGGGGACAGCGCGTCGCGCACGGCAGAGACTTCCCCCCCGCTCGTGAGATCCGCGGCCACGCCCTCTTCAATCCAGTCGCGCCCCGTCACCGCTAGCCCGGCATCGCGCAGCCGATCCGCGGCGGCATCGATGTCATGCCCTTTCAGGCTGTCGGCTGCTATCAGCGTGGTGATGGGCATGGATTCTCCTGAAACAAAGCGGCCGCTGGCGCTGATCGCAGGTCCGACGGCGAGCGGCAAGACCGCGCTGTCGCTGGCGCTGGCAGCGCACGAACCGGCGACCGTCATCAACGCCGACAGCGCGCAGGTCTATCGCGATCTGCCGATTCTCAGCGCGCAGCCATCCGAGGAGGAGCGCGGCGCAGTGCCGCACCGGTTATTCGGCTATCTGGACGGCACCCAAAGCTGCTCGGCAGCGCGCTGGGCAGCGGACGCAACGGCGCAGATCGAGGCGGCCTGGCATGCGCAGCGTCTGCCAGTCCTGGTCGGTGGCACGGGCCTTTATCTGCGCACCCTGCTGGACGGTATCGCGCCCATCCCGCCGATCGATCCCGATGTCCGCGAAGAAGTCCGCGCGATGCCGGTGGGTGAAGCCTTTGCCGCGCTGGAGCGCGAAGACGCCGGAATGGCGGCGCGGCTCAATCCCGGTGATAGCAGCCGGATCGCGCGCGCGCTGGAAATCATCCGCTCGACCGGGCGTAGTGCCATCGCTTGGCGCGCCGAAAAGCATGGTGGCATTGAAGACAGGGTGGCGCTGCGGCCGATGATCCTGCTGCCCGATCGCGAATGGCTTTACGCGCGCTGCGACCGCCGCTTTGCCGCGATGATGGATAGCGGCGCGGTGTCCGAAGTGGAGACGCTGCTGGCGCGCGGGCTAGAACCGGCGCTGCCGGTGATGCGCGCCATCGGCGTGCCGGAGATCGCGGCGATGCTGCGCGGCGGAATCGACCGGGAAGAGGCAGTCGCGCGCAGCCAGCTTGCGACACGCCGATACGCCAAGCGGCAATATACCTGGTTCCGCAATCAGCCGCCTGAGCACTGGCCGCGCTGGACGGGCGATCCGGCGGAGGCGTTGCAGCTGCTGCTGCGCGCCCCTTGAACCTGCCTCGCGCTCCTGCGACACGGGGCGATGACCAACCCAATCCTTACCGATGCCGACATCGATCCCTCGGCGATCCATGACAAAATCGTCGCCATCATCGGCTATGGCAATCAGGGGCGCGCGCAGGCGCTGAACCTTCGCGATAGCGGGGTGAATGTGCTGACCGGTCTGCGCCCCGGATCAGCCAGCGAGCAGACCGCGCGCGACGACGGGTTCGCGCCGCTGGCGATGACCGAAGCCGCGGCGCGCGCCGATATCGTCATGCTGCTGGTGCCCGATGAGGTGCAGGCGGACCTGTGGAACGATGAGTTGGCGGATGCAGTGCGAGGGGGGGCGACGATCGGCTTCGCTCACGGCCTTGCCATCCATTACGGGCTGATCGAACCGCGCGCCGATCTCGACGTCATTCTCGTTGCGCCCAAGGGGCCGGGTAAGGCGCTGCGCGCGGATTTTGAGCGTGGAAGCGGCCTCATTGGCCTTATCGCCGTGGCGCAGGACGCCAGCGGATCGGCACGCGCGACCGCCTTGGCTTATGCCGGCGCGCTCGGCTGTGGGCGCGCGGGCATTCTGGAATCGAGCTTTCAGGAAGAGACCGAGGCCGATCTGTTCAACGAACAGGGCGTGCTCTGGGGCGTGATCCCCGAACTGATCGAGGCCGGATTCGATACATTGGTGGACGCAGGTTTCGCGCCCGAAATCGCCTATTTCGAGTGTTTGACCGAAGTGAAGCTTCTCGCCGACCTCATTTACGAACGCGGCATTGCCGAAATGCGCGAGGCTATTTCGAACACCGCGGAATTCGGTGCGGCGGAAGGCAGTGGGCGCATCGTCGGCGATGCAGCGCGCGCGGAAATGAAGCGCATTCTGGGCGAAGTGCAGGACGGCAGTTTCGTGAACAAGCTGATGGCCGATGCGCGCGCCGGTTATCCGGCGCTGAAAGCCTCACGCCAACGCGCCGCCGCGCATCCGGTGGAAGCGGTGGCGGCGCGCATGCGGGCGCTGCGCGACCGAAACTAGAAGGGGGCCCGAAAGCCCCCTTAATCAAAACAGTCTTACTGGCCAGCGCCCGGTGCCGGAGCGCCCGGACCACCGGGAGCGCCGCCGCCCTGCATCATCTGCTGCATCATCATCTGCTGCTGCATCTGCATGACTTCGGCCTTCGACTTGAAATCTTCCAGTTCGACATCGAACACGAGATCGCTGTTCGCCGGGATCACGACCTCACCGGTCTGCGGATCGCGCTTTTCCTCGGCACCATAGGCCTGATCAGCGGGGATCGTCAGACGGTATTTGCCGCCCTTCTGCATCTGCTGGAGCCCGGCGGAGAAGCCGGGAATGACGCCGTCGACTTGCAGCGGCGCACGCTCACCGGAATCGAATACCGTGCCGTCCTTCAACTTACCGGTATAATTCACCAGCACGAAATCATCGGCAGCGGGGCTCGGCCCCTCGCCCGCCGTCAGCGTTTCGATGCTCGTCCCGCCGTCGAGCGTCTGACCGCTCAGCGGGCTGGTGCCGATCCAGACGAACAGGGCGGCCACCGCAACGAGGACGGCGATGCCGATCCAGAACGTGGTGAGCGTACCCTTTGTGACCGGGCGAATCGGAACGGCGGTAACGGACATTAGAAATCCTCGTCTGGGATGATCTTCGCCAGCGCGATAGGCCAGCGCGGCGGATATGAAAAGGGCGCCCGCAGGCGCCCATCTCGAATTTCTTGTCTTACGCGAAGCCGATCAGCTGTCGCGCTCGGCGCGCTTGCGCTCCATCTTGCGGGCGCGGCGCACGGCGGCAGCCTTTTCGCGAGCACGCTTTTCCGAAGGCTTCTCATAGTGGCGGCGCAGCTTCATTTCGCGATACACACCTTCGCGCTGCAGCTTCTTCTTGAGAGCCCGCAGCGCCTGATCGACATTATTATCGCGAACGATGATCTGCATAAAAGTCCGTCACTCCAAATCCGGTTGCTGGCCTGCCCTGGCCCTTTATAAAACAAAAAAGCCGCATTTCGCGGGCGGCAAAATCCTGCGGGCTGTTACAGCCTATATAGCAAAAGACAAGCCTTTTTGCCAGCGGCCAACCGAAATTCCCGGTTCACGCCGCTACGGCGACGCATGGCAGCATCACCCGGGCGCTGGCCTCCCCCCCGTAATTCCGCTAGCTTGAGCGCCAAAGAGGAACCTTAGGAGAGCAGTCATGGCCACCGCAGTCAACGCCCGTCGCGAAGTCCCGTCCGATATGAGCGAGGAAGAGTGGGAGGCCCGCCAGCAGCTCGCCGCCTGCTATCGCGTGTTCGACATGATGGGCTGGTCCGAGTCGATCTACAACCACATCACGGTGAAGGTGCCGGGTGAACAGAATGCCTTCCTCATCAATCCGTTTGGCCTGCTGTTCAGCGAAGTGAAGACGTCGAACCTCGTCAAGATCGACATCGACGGCAACAAGCTGGACGATAACCCCTATCCCGTGAACAAGGCCGGCTTCGTCCAGCATGCGATGTTCCACCGGGAGCTGGACTGGGCCCACGCCATCGCCCACACCCACACCACTGCCACCATGGCGGTGAGCGCGTTGGAAGGCGGGCTGCAGCCGGTCAATTTCTACGCATGCAACTTCATCGGCCAGATCGCCTATCATGATTTCGAGGGCGTGACCGTGCGCGAGGAAGAGGGCGTCAGGCTGCGCCAGAACCTCGGTGACAAACGCATCATGATGCTGAAGAATCATGGCCCCGTCATTCTTGGCCGGACGCTACCGGAAGTGTTCGTCACCCACTGGGCGCTGCAGCGCGCCTGCGAAATACAGCTGGCGACCCTCTCCATGGGCCAGCCGGTGAGCGTGTCCGAAGACGTGGTAAAGGTGCACCAGCGCGATCTGCACCAGACGCAGCTGCCCGGCGGCCCGGGCGCGGCGGATTTCGCTGCGATGGTGCGCAAGGTGGACAAGATCGACCAGAGCTGGCGCGAATAGAGCCTGCGCGCCTAGTCGATAGCTTTTTTACCGAAGCGGTTTCGCTGTCCTACGGGGGCTCGTTTCCGCTAAACCGAATGTGATGACGATCCACCTGCCCAATTGCCGTCCGCCACGACATGCTCTCGCTTCGCGCGCAGAGGAAAGGAGGGGGGGACGTGTGCGGACCATTGCGACTTTCCAGCCCATGGCACCTGCTCCATGACGAAGTTCACCGTGAACGATCGCCCGGTCCAGTACCGGATGGATCCGGATACGCCGCTGCTGTTTGCGCTGCGCGAGGCTTCCAATCTCACCGGCACCAAATATGGCTGCGGCGTGGGCGATTGCGGTGCCTGTATGGTGGATATCGATGGCGAAGCGATCCGCTCCTGCCTGGTCACCATCGGTGAGGTGGAAGGCCGCTTCGTCACCACCATCGAAGGCCTGTCGCGCGACCGCGGTCATCCGGTACAACAGGCTTTTGCCGCTACCGGCGCGGTGCAATGCGGTTTTTGCACACCCGGCATGGTGATGGCCGCCGCAGTGCTGCTGCGCAAATCGTCCAATCCCACGCGAGAGGAGATCGAGACGGCGCTGCCGAACTTGTGCCGCTGCGGCGTCTATCCGCGCCTTGTAGATGCGGTGCAGCGCGCAGGCCGCGTCGCGCGGCGCGAGGAACGGCTGTCTTCCGCCCCGCCGCCCGGCATCACGCCAGAGGATGCAGCGGACGCCGTGCCCGCCTTAACGTCACCCGGGCAGCGCCGGGAACCGTCAGCCGATACGCCCGGCTAAATTGGTGATGATCGCGCTTTGCTCTTCAACCGCTTCGGCGATCGGAGCACGTGCTGCCTTGATCTCCGCCGTTCCTGCGCCCGCTGCGCCCTGACTTTCCTGCGCCAGCCTTTCGATGAGCAGCTGATCAATGGTGGCCAAAGCCTCCACGCTGGGTGCCCGGGCCATCTCAAGGCGTGAGAGGAGGACCTGCGCATATATCCAGGGCTCGCTGCTCCTGCTGCTACCCGCAGCCGCGGAAACGGCGCGGCGCACGTCGGGCAAGGCGGCACGGAAGGCCGCATTGGCGGAGCGCGCCTGTTCAACAGCAGCATCCAGCGTGCGGCGCTGCTTGTCGGAAAGCGGCGTCACCGGGGCGGGCGTGGGTGCAGGCTCAGACGCCGGGCGCTTGCCCAGATCGGCCGCATCAACCTCGTAAGGACGTGGCAGCAGCGAGGGGAACGATTCCGATCCCTGAACACAGCCGGGCAACAGAAGCAGCGGGAGGAGGCAGCATAGCCTTTTCATCGTCCAGCCTCTATGACGGCCCGACCGCGCCCGCAATAGCGCAGCGCCGAAGCGGGAAAAGCGTTGACAAGCCCGCCCCCTCCCCTTAGCTGACGCCATTCCAGCGCGAGGCCGGTGGCTTCGCGCCTTTTTGGTTTTCGCGCTGGGTAACAGATTTATCGAACCCTGAATCGAGTGAAAAGCCCATGTTCGCGATCGTGCGCACGGGCGGCAAGCAATATCGCGTAGCCGCCGGAGACAAAATTGCCGTCGAAAAGCTGTCCGGTGAAGCCGGTGACAGCGTAACGCTGGACGATGTCCTGATGGCCGGCGAAGGTGCCGACCTGAAGGATGTGTCGAAGCTGAGCGTCGGCGCGCGCATCATTGCGCAGGACAAGACCGACAAGGTCATCGTTTTCAAGAAGCGCCGCCGGCACAATTATCGCCGCAAGCAGGGCCACCGTCAGCAGGTTACCCTGCTGGAGATCCTGTCGATCGGTGATGAGAAGGCCGCGCCGAAGAAGGCCGCTGCTGCTAAGTCCAGTGACGAAGCCAAGCCCGCCAAGGCCGCTGCCGACAAGGCAACGCCGAAGAAGGCGACTGCCGAGGGCAAGGGCAAGGCTGAGACCGTGACCAAGCAGGCGCCGTCCGAGAACGCTGCGAAGAACGAAGAAAAGGAAGGCTGAGCCATGGCACATAAGAAAGCAGGCGGTTCGTCGCGCAACGGTCGCGACTCAGCAGGTAAGCGTCTTGGCGTGAAGAAGTTCGGCGGCGAGCAGGTCGTCGGCGGCAACATCATCATGCGCCAGCGCGGCACCAAGATTTATCCGGGCACCAATGTTGGTCTCGGCAAGGATCACACGCTTTTCGCCCTTACCGAGGGCCGAGTCCGATTCCATGGCGGCAAGCTTGGCCGCAAATATGTGTCGGTAGACATGGCCGCCGAAGCGGCAGAATAAGCGGACAGTCGTTAAAGGGCTGTCCCGATGGGATGGCCCGGAGATCTCGGTAAAACGAGATGTCGCAATCGGAAGGGAGACGGGCCGCCCCGCCTCCCTTTTTTGTCGTGTCCGGTGCGCAAAGGTGCCGACCCGCCAGAAAGATCATCTCCCTTCAAGGACGTCGTCCGCGTTTCCCGAAGCCGTCATATCGCGGCGCTAGGGGGCTCCGGCGGCGGGAGGAGCGAGAGACATGTTTGCGATTACCGAAAGGCTTTTGTTGCGGCCCCCATGGCCGGAAGATGCAGCTGCGATTTTCGAGGCGGCCAATGACGAACGGCTGGTCCGCAATCTGGCCCGCCTGCCCTGGCCCTATCGCCCCAACGATGCCGACTTCTATTGCAGGATGGCTGCTGCCGATCCCCTGCCCCATCTGCTGATCTTCGATCGCACGATGGAGCGTCCGCGGCTGATCGGCACCTGCGGCTTGGATGAAACGGAAGGCCGGATCGCGCTGGGATACTGGATCCGGCACGATGCCTGGAACAAGGGCTATGCCACCGAAGCAGGCCGCGCGCTGGTCGCGATGGGCCGCGCGCTCGGCTATCGGCGTCTGACGGCCACCCATTTCGTCGACAACCCGGCCTCGGGCGCGGTTCTGCGCAAGATCGGCTTTCGGGATACCGGGCGGATCGAGGCGCGGTGGAGCGAAGGCCGCCAAAGCCGCGCGCCGGCACGGCACTTCGAATGGCTGGCAGGCGACATCGAAGCCGACATGGATGTGGAGAAGCGACCGGAAGCCGCCTGAACAACGTCAGGCTGCGTGCGCGATCTGCTGCGGTTCGTCCTCTTTGACAGGCTGGACTGCGGGCGCCGGGCTGGCGGCATCGGCAAACACGGATTCGCCCATCGGAATTAGATCGCGATCATCGATCTGCCAGGGGTGAAAGCCGGGCTTGAAGAACTTGATCCAGTCGCCCAACGCCGCGCGGCCCAGCCCATTCTTCCCGAAGGCGCAGCGCAGGATGGCGGGCAGCGATTTACGCGCGCTCCAGCCATCCTGACGCAGCAAATGAATCTGACCGCGAAACCGGTTTTTCACGAAGCCGACGGAAATGAGCGCCAGTGCCAAGCAGCGTGTCCAATAGCGCCGCGCGGGCGACCAGTCCTCGGTCGCCAGCATCCAGGTATCAAAGCAGACGCCCTTATGCTCGATTTCTTCCACCGCGTGCCAGGACCATATCCGGCGCATCTCCGGTTCGGCCCGCTCCATCATCGGCTCGTTTTTCAAGGTGGCCGACGAAAGGATCGCCGTCAGATGTTCAAAGCACATGGTGTAGGTTAGCCGGGCGATCGCATGCTTGCCGCGCACGGCATCGATCACGTCGTCGACAACGGCTTCGAGCGCACTGACATCATAACCGCCGGCGATGATCCCGCGGTTGAGGGCGACGTGCTCGCGCCCGTGAAACGCCTCCTGACGGATAAATTCGCTAATTTCCGCACCAAGCTTTTCGCCCGCGCGCCGCTGCCATGGGCGGATGCAATCGATGAAGAACGCCTCGCCCTTCGGAAAAACTACCGATAACGAGTTGAAAAATGACGTGGCGACCGGATCACCGCCGAGCCAATGGCGCGTTGGTGTCTGGTCCCGATCGTAGCGAAACGTTCTTCGCTTGATCGTAGGCCAAGCTGCCTCCTGCTCTTTCGCCATAATACGCCCCCCAATCGACAAATGTCTGGGAGCATTAAACAATAGCAAGCGTAACACAGGGATAATGGCTGTGGTTAACGCACTGGAAGGTTAGCGCGGATTGATCCGTTTCGGACCGATCCGCGCCTTCACGTCAGATGCTTGTAGCGGGTTCAGCCCTTGCGGAGACCGCGGCGGCATAGTCGCTCTCCGTCAGATCGATCAACGCGCGGTCGTCCTGTTGCCAAGGATGAAAGCCGGGCCGGAAATAAGCGAGCCATGGCAGCGCAATATTACGGACCATGCCTGGACGCACCAGCGCGAAGCGAGCGAGGCCCCACCAGGCGCGCAGACCGGTGATACCATCCTGGGCCAGCAGATCGAGCATTCCGCTCACGCGATAGCGTATAAACAGGAAGGTGGTGAGCAGCATCGAAATGCTGCGCAGGCGCCAGCGCTTGAATGGCGACCAGTCGCGCGCCGCGTGCCGCCAGACATCGAAGGCAACGCCCTTATGTTCGATCTCCTCGATCGCATGCCAGCGCCATAAATCTGCCGTTTCCTGCTCGGCATCCGCGAAATGCGCCGGGTTCTTCAGAGCTTCATGCGCCATGATCGCCGTAAAATGCTCCAGCGCGATGGTGACCATCAACGACGCGATCTTCGGGCGGTCGGCGGTAAGAGCCAGCTGATCCTCCACGCGCTTTTCCAGACGGGATAGATCATAGCCGGCCTGCGATGCGCGGCGGTTGAAGGCCAGATGCTCACGGCTGTGCATCACCTCCTGCTGGGTGAAAGCGCGGACTTCACGGGCCAGCCGATCGGGTACGCCATCGCGGAACGCCTTGACGCTCTCCACGAAGAACGCTTCGCCCAGCGGGAACGTGGCCGACAGGGCATTGTAGAAAGCCGTGCCGTAAGGGTCTCCCCCGTTCCACCACCTTAGCTGATCGACCGATTGGCGACCAAAGCGTCGATCGCGCGGCGTGATCGCAAGATCCGCCGGTGCTCCGATATCGCTGCCGCGAAAAAAGTTCTTCAAAACTGCGAGAGCCATAATGACCTCCTTCGGCATTGCCAGAAACTGCTCAGGCATCTTATTTACACCAACGAAAATTAAGGATTACTGACAAGCGTGTCAATAAGCTCTCTGCCCCGCCGTCGTCTGAGCCCGGAGGAAAGTCGCCTCGTCGCATTGGAAGCGGCCCGAGAAATTCTTCTGGAGAGCGGCCCGCAGGCCGTCACGCTAAAGGCGGTGGCGACACGGATCGGTAAGACACACGCCAATTTGCTCCACCATTTCGGCAGCGCATCCGGGCTCCAGCGTGCACTCGCGACTTTCCACGCCCGCTCGATCTGCGAGACCATTGCCGCGACGGTCCTGAAAACGCGGGCCGGCACGGCCACATCGCGTGATATTGTCGATCTTACCTTCGATGCGTTCGATCAGGAAGGCGGCGGTGCGCTGGCCGCGTGGATGCTGGCATCAGGCAATGAGGACGCGCTCGATCCGATCGTCGAATCGATCCACGATCTGGTCGATCAGCTCAGTCTTGCGCCCCTGATCGGCGAAGAGCTGCAGGAAAGCACGCTGGCACTGGTACTGATGGCATTGGGCGATGCGCTGATGGGCGGCCCACTGGCGTCCTCCCTTGGCCTGCCGCGCAGCCGCGCCCGCGACCTCGCCGAAGCGCGCCTCGATGCTATTGTCGAGCGCTGGCGCGCGATGGACTTGCAGGACTAGCCACCGGCAGAGCAACCATTGCCAGCGCGAGCTTCGCTCGCCCGCCGACCGTACAATTTCCAATGAAATCTGGTGGAGCCGAGGGGAATCGAACCCCTGACCTCGTCATTGCGAACGACGCGCTCTCCCAACTGAGCTACGGCCCCTCACCAGGAACGCGGGGATATAACGGGCGCGTTGGCGTGCTGCAAAGGCTAATTTTGCCGATTGGCCTACCGTGCGCAGCGTCATCAAAACTGGCCTTCCCCGCCCGGCTGCTCTAACGGCGGGTCCATGCATTTCCTCGATCAAGCCAAGATCCATCTGAAATCCGGCGCCGGCGGCCCCGGCGCGGTGAGCTTTCGCCGCGAAAAATATGTCGAATATGGCGGCCCGGACGGCGGCAATGGCGGCAAGGGCGGCGATGTGATCTTCGTCGCGGTGCCGGGCCTCAACACCCTCATCGATTTCCGTTACAACCAGCATTTCCGCGCCCAGCGCGGCCATGGCGGCATGGGGCGTGATCGCACCGGCGCTGGCGGCAAGGACATGATCATCGAAGTGCCCATCGGCACGCAGATCCTGGCTGATGACGAGGAGCGCAGCCTGCTCGCCGATCTGACCGAGGAGGGGCAGCGCGTCACGCTGCTGCGCGGCGGCGACGGCGGTCGCGGCAATGCCAGCTACAAGTCCAGCACCAACCGCGCGCCGCGCCAGCACGGCATGGGCTGGCCGGCGGAGGAACGCGATGTCTGGCTGCGGCTGAAACTGCTGGCCGATGTCGGCCTGGTCGGCCTGCCCAATGCGGGTAAATCCACCTTCATCAATCAGGTAACCGGCACGAACGCCAAGGTCGGCGCCTATCCCTTCACCACCATCAATCCGCAGCTCGGCGTGGTACGGCACAAGGCGCGCGAATTCGTGCTGGCCGATATTCCGGGCCTGATCGAGGGCGCGGCGGAAGGCGCCGGGATCGGCGACCGGTTCCTGGGCCATATCGAACGCTGCCGCCTGCTCATCCACCTGATCGATGCAACCGGCGACGATCCGATGGAAGCCTACCGCATCGTGCGGACCGAGCTGGAGAATTACGGCGAGGGGCTTGGCGACAAGCCCGAACTGATCGCGCTCAACAAGGGCGATCTGCTGGGCGACGAACTGATGGACGATGTGGCAGCGGGCCTTAAGGATCAGGGTATCGAGCTCCTCACCATCTCCGCCGCTACCGGCGAGGGCATGGACAAGCTGCTCGACAAGGTGCTGGAGCAATTGCCTGCGCGCAGCTCGATCGAGCGCAAGCGCGCCGTGGACGAGCTCGACAGCGAAGGCGATGTAATCGACTGGTCCCCGCTGCGCTGACATGGCTGCAGAGACGGGAGCAGGCACGGGAAAAGTCATCGCGATGACCGGCGCTACCGGCTTCGTCGGCGGCGCAACGCTGACGGCGGCGCTGGACGAAGGATACCGCGTCCGCGCGCTCACCCGGCGCGAACAGCTGCCGCGCGAAGGCGTCACCTGGATCGCGGGCGATCTGGCCGACGATGCCGCGCTGGACCGGCTGTGCGACGGCGCGGAGGCGGTGGTCCATATCGCGGGCGCCACCAACGCACCGAGCCGCGTGGGCTTCGAGCAAGGCAATGTCGCGGCGGTCGATCGCATGATCGCGGCGGCAAAAAATCAGGGCGTGCGCCGCTTCGTCCACGTCTCCTCGCTCGCCGCACGCGAACCCAGGCTTTCGGTCTATGGCGAGACCAAGCTGGCAGGCGAGCGACTGGTCGCGACCTCCATCCTGGACTGGACCGCAGTGCGGCCGCCCGCCGTCTACGGCCCCGGCGACACCGAGATGCTGGAAATGTTCAAGATGGCGAAGCGCGGCCTGGTGTTCCTGCCGCCGCGCGGAAGGCTCTCGGCAATCCATGTCGAAGATCTCGCCCGCCTGCTCGTCGCGCTGATTCCCGCTGGCGAGCGCACCATCGGCGAGATTTACGAGGTGGACGACGGCACCGACGGCGGTTGGACCCATCGTGGGTTCGCGCGCGCCATCGGCAAGGCGGTGGGGCGCAGCGTGGAAAGTGTCTCGATGCCGAAGCCGCTGTTGATGCTCGGCGGCTATGCGGACCGGCTGATCCGGCGCGGCAACGCCAAGCTGACGCCCGATCGCGCGCGCTATTTCGCGCATCCCGACTGGACCGTCGATCCGGCGAAACGCCCGCCGGCATCCGTCTGGAGGCCGCAGTTCGGCACCGAAGACGGGCTGGCTTCGACGGCGCAATGGTATCGCCGGAAGGGCTGGCTCTGAGGGCCCCTGCCCCCTCGCCGCCTTGACCGCGCCGCAATCGCTTGCCAATCCCCGCCCACATTTATCGATGAAGGCAAAATCCATGTCCGACCAATTGTTCGATGCGATCAAGGAAGAGATCGAGCCGTTCAACGCCAAGGGTGTCGAGGTGACGCGCGAAACCAGCTTCCAGAAGGATCTGGAGTGGGACAGCCTGACCGTGATGGACTTCGTGGCTGCGATCGAAGACCGTTTCGACATCGTCATCACCATGAACATGCAGGCCGAAATCGAAACCGTCGGCCAGCTGGTCGATGCGGTCGCCAAGCTGAAAGACGACTGACCCAGCCCCCCGCCCCGCGCTTGTCGAAGGGCCGTATTTCTTTTTGATCAAAGGACCGGGCCGCGACAGGCTTCGTCCGGATGGATGCAGGCTTCATGACCGATCTTTTTTCCAAATTCGACTCGTTGATCGAACAGCGCGAGCAGCTGCTCTCCACCGGCCAGCGCGATCCGTTCTCGCTCGTCATGGAAGAGGTGAAATCGCCCAGCGTGGCGGTGGTGAACGGCAAGGAGACGATCCTGCTCGGCACCTATAATTATATGGGCATGACCTTCGATCCCGACGTGATCGAGGCGGGCAAGAGCGCACTCGAGCAATTCGGATCGGGCACCACCGGCAGCCGCGTGCTCAACGGCACCTACCAGGGCCATAAGGAGTGCGAGGAGGCGCTGAAGGAATATTACGGCTTCGAGCATGCCATGGTCTTTTCGACCGGCTATCAGGCCAATCTGGGCATCATATCGACCATCGCTGGCAAGGACGATTACATCCTTCTGGATATCGACAGCCATGCGTCGATCTATGACGGCTGCGCGATGGGCAATGCGCAGATCGTGCCGTTCCGCCACAATGATATCGAGGCGCTGGAAAAGCGGCTGAAGCGCCTGCCCGAAGAGGCCGGCAAGCTCGTGGTGCTCGAAGGCGTCTATTCGATGCTCGGCGATGTCGCACCGCTGAAGGAGATGATCCGCGTTTCCAAGGAAGCGGGCGCGATGGTGCTGGTGGACGAGGCGCATTCCATGGGTTTCATCGGCGAGAACGGCCGCGGCGTCGCCGAGGCGCAGGGCGTCATCGACGACGTTGATTTCATCATCGGCACGTTCAGCAAATCGGTGGGCACCGTCGGCGGCTTCTGCGTGTCGAACCACCCCAAGTTCGAGGTGATGCGCCTGGTCTGCCGCCCCTATGTCTTCACCGCATCGCTGCCCCCCAGCGTGGTCGCGACAGCCGCAACCTCGATCCGCAAGCTGATGCATGGCGGCAACAAGCGCGCGCATCTCTGGGAGAATTCGCGCAAGCTACATGCGGGGCTGAAGGAGCGCGGCTTCACGCTGGGCACGGATGAGCCGCAGAGCGCGATCATCGCCGTGATCATGCCCGATCTGGAGCGCGGCGCGGCGATGTGGGAAGCGCTGTTGAATGAGGGGCTGTATGTGAACCTTGCCCGGCCGCCTGCAACGCCTGCGAACATGACGCTGCTGCGCTGCTCGCTCTGCGCCGAGCATTCGAGCGAGCAGGTCGACGAGATCCTTGGCATGTTCGAGCGCGCGGGCACGAAAGTCGGCGTGATCTGATTGTTATCCCGTTCAAGGGATATGAAAAGACCGGGGTGCGACCATTTGGCGCCCCCGGTCTTTTATGTTGTCAGGGATATTTCAGCTTGATGGTAACCGGCGTCACGCCGCTGCCAACCTTTACAGCCGCTTTGGAAACCGGCGGTTTGCCAAACGACCCTCCGGCAAGGAGCGCACCGAGCCCGATCGACGGGTTATTCGACATGCCCCAGCCATCCTTGAACGGATCATCGTCGTCATTGCCGTTATAATCGTGGCGGACGCCAACGGCGTATGTGCCGGGCGCCGGCATCGGCATACAGAACTTCATGGTCTTGCCGGTCACCGGCGTATCGATCCTGTTGAGCCAGCGATCTTTCTTCAGCCAATCGCTTTCCAGAGCGCGATAGCTTACAACGCGCACGCGGTTCACCGCGCCTTTGAAGTTCGTGACGGTCACGAGCATAGCCGGACGCGAACCGTCGCATTTCGACATGTCGTTAGAAATTCGCTCGGCATATTGCGCCTGCGCCGGGACGGCCGCAAGCAGGACGGCACCGAACGCGGCCGCTGCTGCAATGGAATATTTCATGGTTATCTCATTCCTCTTGGCTATATCGGCGGCACCCCGAACTCGGGTGCATTGATGATAAGGCCTTCTTGTCCACCATATATCAGCACCCATTGCGGCAGAATTTTGGAAATCGGACGACAATAAGTTGAAGTTGCTGACCGCCAACGATCGCTACATCGCCAGGAAGATCGCGATTCCGCTAATCGCCACGCTGGTGATCGCGGCCATGCTGCTGGTGCTGGATCAGATGCTGCGGCTGTTTGATTTCGTCGCGGCGGAGGGCGGGCCGGTGGGCGTTGTTTTCCGGATGCTGGCGAATCTTTTGCCCGAATATTTCTCCGTTGCGATCCCGCTGGCGCTGATGCTCGGCATCCTCCTTGCGTTTCGCGGGCTTGCCACCAGTTCGGAACTGGACGTGATGCGCGCCGTCGGCTTCAGCTATCGCCGGCTGCTGCGCGTGCCTTATTTCTACGCTTTCGGTCTGGTCGCGGTAAACCTCACCATCGTCGGCTATCTGCAGCCCTATGCAGAATATTATTACGAACAACTGCAATTCGATCTGCGTTCGGGCGCGCTGGGCGCATCGATCAAGGTGGGCCAGTTCAACAAGCTGGGCGATGACATCACGTTGCGCGTCGAGCAAAGCCGCGACAATGGCACCGATCTCAGCGGGATTTTCGTCGATGTAGGCACGAAGAAAGGCGAACATTTCACCGCCACCGCGCAAAGCGGCCAGTTCCTCAGCACAGCCGATCCCAATCTTCTGCTGCTACGCCTGCGCAACGGCACCGCAATCCAGCAATCGCCCAATTTCGAAGGGACGCGCGTCCTGACGTTCCGCATGCAGGATTTGCCGATTGATCTACCAGCAATGAAGCAGTTCCGCCTGCGCGGCGGCGTGGAGGATCAGGAGAATACGTTTTTCGAGCTGCTGCGCGTGGCTAACGACCCCTCCTACAGCAAGGAAACGCGCGACGCGGCCTTTGCCAATTTCAATTTCCGCGCCGTGGAGCTGGCGGTGATGCTGCTGATCCCGCTGCTCGCCTTATCGCTCGCGGTGCCGCCGAAGCGATCGAGCTCCGCGCTCGGCGTGGTCATCTCGGTGGTCCTCATCGTCACCTATCATAAGGTGAACGAATTTGGCGAAGGCGTCGCCGCGCTCGGCCGTGTCAGCCCGTTCGTTTCGCTCTGGCTACCGTTCTTCGCATTCGCCGCGCTGATCATCTGGATGTATTACGTGCTCGCCTATGTGCCGGGCGGACAGCCGATCGGCGCGATCGAAAAGCGGTTCGAGAAATTCGGCAAATGGCTGCGCCGCCGCTTCAAATTCGGGCACCGGGACAAGAAGCATGAGGCCGTGGCATGAAGCAGCTCGCCTTCTTTCCGTCTTCTTCCATGGCCTGGTACATGGCCAAGACGTTCCTGAAACGCGTCTTCGCCGTGCTGGCGATGCTGGTCATCATTCTGATGAGCCTGGATCTTCTGCGTCAGAGCAGCGACATTCTGGCGGTGCCGGGCAATGGCAGCAGTCAGATCATCACTTATATCGCCTGGCGCACACCGCAGGTTGTGGCGCAGTTCCTGCCGTTCTCGGTGCTTCTGGGCACGCTGATCATGCTGGCGGGCATGAACCAGAACAGCGAGATCGTGGCGATGAAGGCAGCGGGCCTTTCGGCGCATCAGATCCTGGCGCCGCTGGTGGTGACGGCGATCGGCATCGCCTTTCTCACCTTCATCTTCAACGATCATGTGCTGGCCCCCACCAGCGCCAAGCTGAAGGCCTGGCAAGCCGTCGATTATGCGCAAGTTCCGGGGCAAAGCGACATCCGCACCAGAGTATGGGTGCTCGATGGAGACGATCTGATCTTCGCCAAGACGGTGATTGGCGGCGGGCCATCCATGATCCTGAAAGACGTACGGATAAACGCGCGCGTGAATGGCGAACTGACATCCGTCACTCAGGGTCCGGTTGCGCGCTGGACCAATGACGGCTGGACGTTGGACGATGCCACCACCTTCACCGTGGCGAACGCCGCCACCAGCTCAGCACGGACAGTCCGGTTCGGGCAGGGACTGGAGCCCAGCCGGTTCACGATCAGTTCGCTCGATGCCGACAGCCTGGGCTTCGCAGCCCTGCGCGAGGCAATCGATGCGCAGAAAGCTGCCGGTCGGCCGGTTGAGGGCGCAGAGGCTGCCTGGTGGCACAAGCTGTCCGGCCCCCTCGCCTCCATCCTGATGCCGCTATTGGGATCGATCGCCGGCTTCGGCCTTGCGCGTGCAGGCAAGACCTTCGTGCGCGTCGTAATAGGCATGGCACTGGGCTTCACCTATTTTGTGGTCGATAATTTCGCGCTCGCGATGGGTAATCTGGGTGCTTACGATCCCTTCATTGCCGCCTGGGCGCCGTTTTTCCTGTTCCTCCTGCTGGGCGAGACGGTACTGATACGCTCTGAGGAATAGGCTTCGGTGGTGGAAGCCCCGATCGCTGATCGATGCCTTCTTCACCTTACGTCAATCACGACATAAATATGGTGATCGATAGAGGATGCGGTCGTAAATGCGCCGCAAAGCCTTATTATAAAAAACACTGGCGTCGCCGGCCCCGCCGCGCAGCGCATCGAAGAACTAGGGATTAGGACGAAGGCTATGGCCAGCGCGGACACCGCATCGAGCAATTTCTGGAACCGGTCGCACTATCTGGATCGCATGAATCTGCGAGAACTGATCGTGGCGTATTTCCAGCATTACACGATCATATCCTATCTGCTGCTGACCGCGGCCAGCATCGCTGTGTTCGTTTTCTATCCCGCCAGCCCGCTGGCGACTGCCGGCGCAGTGCTTGCCGCAGTCGTGATCTATCCGCTGGCGTGGTATCTGCTGCACCGCTTCGTCCTGCACGGGCAGTGGATGTACAAGCGCAAGATGTTCGCAAAGACCTGGAAGCGCATCCATTACGATCATCATCAGGATCCCAACCATCTCGAAGTGCTTTTCGGCGCCCTTCACACGACGTTGCCCACGATTGCAGTGGCGACGCTGCCGGTGGGCTATCTGATCGGCGGCATCGGCGGCGCGGCGGCTGCGTTTGCCACGGGCCTTCTCACCACATGCTATTATGAATTCGTGCACTGCATGCAGCATCTGGCGTTCAAGCCGAAGAGCAAGCTGATCGCTTATATGAAGCAGCGGCATCTGGAGCACCACTTTCACCACGAGAGCGGCAATTACGGCATCACCAATTATGGTTGGGACAAGATTTTCCGCACTTATTATCACCGCAAGGACATTCCCAAGCGCAGCGCGACGGTGTTCAACCTGGGCTATGACGAGGAAGTGGCGAAGAGCTATCCCTGGGTGAAGGAACTGTCCGGCGGCATTGCGTCGGGACATCCCCGCCGCCGCTCGCAGGTGAAGAGCGACGCCTGAGGCTTGCTGAAATGGTCCCGTTGTGCTCCTGCGAAAACTGGAGCCCGGGGCCTTCAGAGCTTCGCAGAACCCCGGGCTTCTGCATGCGCAGGAGCCCTTTTTCGTGACCGACCTTCAAATCATCCCCGTCACCGACAAGCATGGTGAGAATGATTTTATCGAGCTACCCTATCGTCTTTATCAGGACGATCCGGCCTGGGTGCCGCCGCTACGCAGCGATGTTCGCGAACTGCTGAACCGCAAGAAGAACCCGTTTTTCGATCATGCCCGCATGCAACTGTTTCTGGCCAAACGCGGCAGCAAAGTGGTCGGGCGAATTTCCGCGCATATCGACGACCTGGCTCTCGCTCAGCCTCCCGAGCAGGGCATGGGACCGGGTGTCGGCAATTTCGGCATGCTGGAGGTTGAGGACGAAGCCGCCGCTCATGCGCTGATCCATGCAGCCGAAGAATGGCTGCGCGGTCACGGCATGAGCCGCGCGCTAGGCCCCCTTTCGCTGTCGATCTGGGATGAGCCGGGCCTGCTGACAAAGGGCCAGGACCACAGCCCCACGGTCATGATGGGCCATCATAAAGCCTCCTATGAAAGATGGGTCGAGTCTGCCGGATACCGCCCCGTCAAACAGCTCAGCACATGGGAACTCGACATTGCCCAGGATTTTCCACCGCTGATCGATCGCATCATTCAGTCTGGCGAGCGCAGCAGCCGTATCCATGTGCGCAAGGTAGATAAGTCGAAATTCGACGAGGAAGCGGGGATCATCCTCAATATCCTGAACGATGCCTGGTCGGACAATTGGGGCTACGTGCCGCTGACCGACAGAGAGATCGCCTATGCCGGCAAGAAGCTGAAGCCGATCGTCAAGGAAGACCTTATCCGCATTGCGGAGGTGGAGGGCCGCCCGGTCGCCTTCATGATGACATTGCCGGATTTGAATGAGCCGCTGAAGGGCATGAATGGTTCGCTATGGCCGTTTAATTGGGCGAAGTTGCTGCTTTGGCTGCGCAATCCGCGGGTGCGCACCATGCGCGTGCCGCTGATGGGGGTGCTGAAAGAATATCAGGGCACCCGTCTTGCCAGCCAGCTCGCTTTCATGATGATCGAATATATCCGCCGCGCCTCGGTAGCCCATTACGGCGCGACGCGCGGCGAGATCGGCTGGATTCTTGACGACAATCAAGGAATGATCGCAATCGCCGATGCGATCGAGAGCCGCGTGAACCGGGTCTACACGGTCTATGAAAAGGCGCTCTAGGTCAGAACAGCTTCGATACGCCGATATAGAGCTGCAGGTCCGGACTGTCGCTATCCAGCGCCACCACGGTGCCGGCATCGAATTGCAGCAATGGCTTCGGCGTCCAGGCCGCGCTGACCGAAGCCACCGGCGCCCAGACGTCGCCGGAAGGATCGTTGTCATAGCTGAGGCCGACTTCTCCTGTCACACCGACGGTGTCCGACACCGACTGGCTGAGGCCGAGATATTGGGTCGCCGCGAAGTGTCGGGCGTCGCCGTCCGAATCCACTGCTGCCGCAAGAATACCCGTCGCGCCCAAGCTCAGCCCCGAACCCAGCGAGAAGCTGCTGGGAATTACCACGCCCGTGCTCCAGTCGCCTGCGGAAACCGAGGAAGCGCCGACCGGAACAGTAACATAGGGCTCGATGGCCAGCGCGATATTGCCGCCGTCATTGCCGATCAGATTGCGCCGCACGCCCAGGCGGACATCGGAAAAACCCCCATTTTCGGTGATCATCGATCCGACGCGGTTGTAATTATGCGTGTAAGCGGTGAAGCCGACCTGCACCTCGGTCTTGTTATCAACGCCGTAACGCAAAAAGCTGTCGCCGATTGAAACACTGTCGCTGCGCATGTTGTCGCTTTCATCCAGCGACCATCCCAAGACGCCGATTTCGACACTGACATGCCCCTCGCCCGTGGTGCAGGTACTACTGCCAAGGCCTGGACGATTGGGGCAGAAGCGCGGACCATCACTTTGCGCATCTGCAGGAGCAGCAGAAATCCCTGCGATCAAAGCGGCGGCGGCAAGGAAACATGTTTTCATGAAGGGGCCTTTCGAGCCAGACTGCCAAAAGCGGACGCGAAGCACGTTCAAAGAAAAGGGCTTCAATCGGCCAGCTCGATCCAGGTCGGGGCATGATCGCTGGCTTTTTCGCGGCCTCGATATTCCTTGTCGACGCCGCTAGCGCGCAACCGGTCGGCAGCCTCCGGCGAGCACAGAAGATGATCGATGCGGAAGCCATGATCCTGCTGCCAGGCGCCCCGCTGATAATCCCAGAAGGTCCAGATGCCGCCCGCAGGGTGCTGCGTCGCCAGCGCGTCGGTCCAGCCATCCGCTAGCAGGCGGCGATAGGCGGCGCGCGATTCGGGCTGCATCAGCGCATCGTCTTTCGTCGCGCGCACCGAGAAGGTGTCTCGATCATGCGGGATGACATTATAGTCGCCGGCCAGAACCGCCGGGATTTCCTCCGCCCAGATTTCGGCGGCCCGGGCGCGCAGGCGCTCCATCCAGCGCAGCTTGTAATCGAACTTCGGGCCGGGCTGCGGATTGCCGTTGGGCAAATAGATGCTGGCGATGCGCAGGCCGTGGGCGTCAGCCTCCAGATAGCGGGACTGTTCGTCCTCCGGCTCGCCCTCCAGGCCGCGGCGAATCTCTTTGGGTTCCTGACCCTTGGCGAGAATGGCGACGCCGTTGAACCCCTTCTGGCCGTGGATCAGCACGCCATAGCCCGCCTTCTCCAGATCGCCGACCGGCACGCCCTCGTCCGCGCTCTTCAGCTCCTGCAGGCACACGATGTCGGGTGCGCGCTCCTCCAGCCATTCGACGAGTCGCGGAAGGCGCGCCTTGACGCCGTTGATGTTGAAACTGGCAATGAGCATGGCCGCGTTGGTAGCGCGACGTGACGCTGATGTCAGGAGTGTTTGCGGACAACCTGAGATGCCGCGAAACCGCGTTTGTTGAAATCACGAAGAACGACGCAACCGCGCAGCCGCGATCGCAATCCGAATCAGACCGAGAAACTAGTCCCGCAACCGCAGCCCGACGCCGCGTTCGGGTTCTTCACCTCGAAATGCTTGCCGCCGAGCGATTCGACAAAATCGACTGCGCTGCCGCGCACCAGATCGAGACTGATTGCGTCGACGGCAAGCCTCACTCCCTGCTCTTCCGCAACCGTATCGTCAGGCTCGATCGCGTCGGCGAGGCCGAACTTGTATTGGAAGCCGGAACAGCCGCCGCCCTCCACCGACAGACGCAGGATAGCCGGCACTCCCTGTTTCTCGGCGATCACGGAGACGCGGCGAGCCGCGGCGGGGAGGAGAATGATGGGAGCATCGGTCATAAGCACAAGATAGGACCAACAAAAAGGGGCGGCAAGGTCTGGCCCTGCGCGCCCCGGAGTCTTTGCACCCTCTCCCAAAGGTGACCTTGGTAGGCGGGAACGGGGTTAGTCGTTCGGACCGCCTATATCGTCAGTAGCACCGGAATTATCTGCAAGTAAAGTGCCGTTCATCTGGTTCATGAAGCTGAGCGGATTGACAGGCTTGCCCGCGATGCGGACTTCATAGTGAAGGTGCGGCCCGGTGGAACGACCGGTGGAACCGACATAGCCGATCAGATCGCCCTTCTTGACCCGCTGATAAGATTCGACGTTGAGGCGCGAGAGATGGCCGTAGCGCGTCTCGACCTGGTTACCATGTTCGATCTCGATGAAGTTGCCGTAGCCGTTCACCCAGCCCGCACGCTCAATCAGACCGTCAGCGGTTGCATAGATCGGCGTGCCGGTGGGAGCTGCCATATCGATGCCGTGATGATTACCGCGCCCGCCGCTGAAGGGATCGCTGCGATTGCCGAAGTAGCTGGTAAGACGATAGCCACTAACCGGCTCGATCGAAGGCACCGAAACTTCAAGCTGCGGCTTACCGGCAGTGGCGCGGCCGCTCCAGACATCAAACATCTGCTTGAAGTTCGCATCCGCTTCTCCAAGCGGCGTGATGATTTTTTCGGAACCTTCCAGCTGATCGTCTATTTGAAAGGCATCAGCAGCGCTGCTGTTGGCATGAGCCGGCATAGCAATGGCACAGACGGTAAGCGCAAACGATGCAATGCGGCCAGCGGCCGAAAGACGAGGAAGCATAAAAGACCCAACCCTTTTTCTGCGGAAGCGACGGGAACTCTTCGCTTCCTTATTCCTTGTATGGCCAACCCCCCGGTCGGCCTTGTGTGTTAAGCTTAAAGCGCAGAAGCGGGTTGGATAGCAACAGCCCCATAAAAGTCTCGCGTTAAACCGGCCTGTCGGCGCGCTGAGTCGTTGAACGGTGGCTTAATTGGCCCACGGAAGTGGCGAGAGATTAACGAAACCCAAAGATTTGCGGGCGATTCCTCGCCTTGACAGCTTGTTTCGACATCGTTCCGAAATCCCCAATCGAACCATTTCGCACCGAAGCCGACATGGTTGATTTCATCCTCATAGATACGTTGCAGGATGCGGGCCGACGGCTCGTCTCCAGCCGCGCGGAAGCGCTCAACCATAGGCGGGGTGACGTCGAGGCCACGCGCCTCCAACACCATCGGTACCACGGCAAGCCGCGCCATGGCATCGTGCGCGGTCTCACTTGCCGCCTCCCACAGCCCAGCATGCGCGGGTAACGCGCCATAACGACTACCGAGCTGACGCAGACGCCGATCGAGAATGGCGAAATGCATCGCCTCATCCGCCCCCACGCGCATCCAGTCATCCACGAACGCCCGCGGAAATTGTCCGCCGAAGCGCCCCGCCACGTCGAACGCCAGATCAATCGCGGCAAATTCAATATGCGCAAGCGCGTGAAGCAGCGCGATTCGCCCTCTCAGCGATCCTGCTTTTCCGCGCCGTGGCATGCGGTTGGGTGGCAATAGCTCCGGTCGCGCCGGACGGCCGGGCGCATCCGGCATGTAATCATCGAACCGAAAATCGAGCCGCCCCAAGCGCCAATCGCGCGCCACCTTGCGCGCGGTCATCCGCTTGGCCTGCGGGTCCGCCGTGCGCAGAACCGCAGCGCATCCTTCAGCGATGCTTCTCACGCAGCCTCGCGCAGCGCTTCAAGCACCGCTTCGGCATGGCCCTTCACCTTCACCTTGCGCCAATCGCGCAGCAGCTTGCCGTCGGCACCGTAGAGAAAGGTGCTGCGCTCCAAGCCCATGAAGCTTTTCCCGTACATCTGCTTTTCCTTCCAGACGCCAAGGCGTTCAGACAGATCGGTCTCGGCATCCGAGAGCAGATCGACGGTAAGATCCTGCTTCTCGCGGAAGTTCGAAAGCTTTTTCGGGCTGTCTTTCGATACGCCCGCCACAGCAGCGCCGGAGCTTTTGAAATCTTCCAGCATCTCGCTGAACGCGATGCTTTCCTTGGTGCAGCCCGGCGTGTTCGCGCGCGGGAAAAAGAAAAGGACGAGCGGTTTGCCCTTATAGTCGGCAAGCGCTTTCGGCTCGCCGCTATCATCGGTCAGGGTGAGGTCAGGCATGGTTTCGGCCATATTCAGTCCTTTGCTTTTGATGGTTCGCGTGGGCCCAGCGCGGCCTCCCACGCGGCAGTCACAGCGCCTCGCGCTTGCTTCAACGCCTGCATTACCGCCGCCCAGTCTGCCAGCTCAAGGCCTTCGGCGACCAGCGCCCGCACCGGTTCCGGCGGCTCCTGACAATCGGGTGATACGAGCCGTACCAGAATGAGCAAGCGCGTCAGGAAATCGCGCGCGGCTACGAAGTCTTCGTCCACCAGCCCCGCATCCGCCAATGCACGTGCCGCCGCGGGTAGTTCGGGCGAGAGACCCTGCTTGGCGCTGAGTTGATGGAAATGGGTGACGAACTCGGCATCGATCAGCCCTCCGCTCAGCCGCTTCACGTCGAGCGGGCCGACAGGCTTCTTATGCGCCTCAATCTCGGTGCGCATGCTTCGCACGTCCTCGCCGAGATCGTCCGCAGCCGGTCGAAGGAGCACCTCGCCGATAAGCGCCTCAATGCCTTCGCGTGCGCGCTTGCTTCCATAAACCGCGCGCGCGCGCGTGAGCGCCATATGCTCCCACGTCCACGCCTTTTCGCGCTGATATTCCGCAAAGCTGGCGATCGAAACACAGGGCGGCCCCTGCGCACCGGAAGGGCGCAGGCGCGTATCGACTTCGTACAAGGCGCCCGTTGCGGTGGGCAGCGACAACGCGGCGATTACGCGCTTGGAGAGCCGATTGAAATAATCCGTCGCGCCAAGCTCCCGCGCCCCATCGGAACGCGCGGTAAAATTTCCGGTGAACAGGAAAACCAGATCAAGATCGCTGCTATGGGTCAGCGCGCGCCCGCCAAGGCGCCCTAGCGCCAGGATTACCAGTTCCCCACCGGCCACCCGTCCGTGGGTCTCCTGAAATTCGGCGATGGCACGGTCCGTCAGCACCCGGATTGCCGCTTCGGCAAGGCGCGCATAGCCGGCGGCAATCGCCAACGGATCCACCTGCCCTTCGATCAATTGCGCGCCCAGCAGAAAACGCATCTCCGTCACGTCGGCACGGACACGGTCCAGATAACGCTCATAGTCAAGCGTGTCCGGTGGACGCAGCCCGGCAACGAGCTCCTCCACCGATCCGGGCAGCCGCTTGGCATCCGGCTCCACTAGTCGGTCGACCAGGTCTGCGCGGCGCGCCAATTGATCGGCAAGCACGGGAGTGTAGCTGAGCAGCCGGCCCAGCAGCGCGATCAGGGCAGGCCGGGCCAGCAGCAGATCGAAGAAATTGATCGCACTTGGCAGGCGCTCGAACATCGAATCGAGCCGAGCGAGCGCGCGCAGCGGATCCGGCGCCTGCGCGATCGACTGCAATAAAGCGGGCAGAACTGCCTCGAAGCCCTCGCGCGCCCGCTCGCTGCGGATCGCGCGCAGCTTGCCGCTGCGCCAGCGCCGCACCAGCCGCGCGGCATTAACGGGGGCCGCAAAGCCGATGGTGACAAGCGACTCGTCCAATCGATCATCCTCAAGCGGCAGCGTCGGCGTTTCCGCCTCCTCCCAGTTTGCAAAATCGCTGTAGATCGCGTCCACCCGCTCGGCATGCGGCGCGATCCAACCGATCAGCGCCTCTCCATTTGCCAGACCGTGAAGCCGTGCCGCCGCGTCACGCTCCTCCTCCCGCTTCGGAATTTCATGCGTCTGCCGATCATGCAGCATCTGCAATCGGTGCTCTGCAGTCCGCAGCACATCATAGGCGGCGGCGATATCGTCCGCCTCCCCGCGCGGCACGTGCCCGGCCGCGGCGAGCGCGAACAGCGCCGCGCGCGTGTCGGCGGTGCGCAGCGCCTCATCTCGGCCGCCATGGATCAGCTGCTGGGCCTGCACGAAAAATTCGCATTCGCGAATGCCGCCGCGTCCACGCTTGCAGTCATAACCCGGCCCGATGGCCTGGCCTCCGCAATAATGATCACGGATCGAGCGGCGCATGGTGTCGATATTGCGGATCTGTCCGAAATCGAGCGAACGGCGCCATACGAACGGCCGGATCGCTTCCAGAAAGCGCTCGCCCAATGCGATGTCCCCAGCAGCCGCTCGGGCGCGGATGAAAGCTGCCTGCTCCCACGCCATGGCGGAGCTTTCATAATGCGAGATAGCCCCCGCGATCGGCAGTGCGATGGGGCTGACCTCCGGTGTGGGGCGCAAACGCAGATCAACGCGATAGACATAGCCGCAGGCCGTCGGCTCCTGCAGCAGCTCAAGCACGCGGCGGCCGATGCGCACCGCCGCCTTGGCAGGCTCCTCGCCCTCCTTCGTCGGCAGCGTCTCGCGATCATATAGAAGGATCGGGTCGATATCCGAGCTATAGTTCAGCTCCCGCCCGCCATGTTTGCCCAGCGCGATCAGCGCGAAGCCATGCGGCTGCGCGTCCGGCGTGCGCTCCAGAATGGCGGTGGTGATGGCGCGGTCACACGCGCGGTCCGCAAAATCGGAAAGGGTGCGCGTTACCTGCGCAAGATCCCACGCTCCGGCGAGGTCCGCGATGGCGACCGCTAGCGCCACCCCGCCCCGCTCGACCCGCAAACCATCGGAAACCGTGTCGCAAGCCTCGCCTTCCTGCCGGGCAAGAGCGAGCGCGACATCGGGATCACCTTGCCGCAGATGCGCAACGATGGCGGGGCGCTGCTCGATCAACCGGGCGAGAAACGGACTGTTGGCGGTGGCCCGTTCAAGGGCGGAAAGGAAGTCTGGCGAGGTCACCTTCTGGGGTTAGCAGCTAGCTTACATCCCCAACACCATTTCCGCATGAACCGCGCTCAGTGTCCGCCGCGTGCTTTCACCCAAAGGTGGTGCGCAGCCACCACGACCGCGCCGACGATAATGCCGACCACACCGAACAATCCGGCCTCGGCAGCCCAGCCGATCAGTCCGCCGGCGCTTTCCTCCACCACATGCGTCGCCGAATGGACGATGTGCGGTATCGTCTCCAGACCGAAGCTTTCCAGACCGTGGACGATAATTCCGCCGCCAACCCACAACATAGCCGCGGTCCCGACGACGCCGATCACCTTGAGCACCGTGGGCATCACTTTAACGAGACCGCGTCCGAAACCCGCCAGCGCGCCCTCGTCCTTGGCCAGATGCAGGCCTATGTCGTCCAGCTTCACCAGCAGCCCAACCGCGCCATACACGCCGCCGGTAATCGCAATCGATACGGCAACCAGCGTGATTGCCTGCGTCACCAGCGACTGATCGGTAATCTCGCCCAGCGAAATGGCGACGATTTCGGCGGACAAGATCATGTCGGTCCGCACGGCGCTCTTGACCTTTTGGTCTTCCAGTTCCTTCGAATTCTGCGCTGCCGCAGCGTTCTCGATCTTATGATCTTCTCCGAACAGCGCCTCGTAAACCTTTTCCGCGCCTTCGAAACATAGATAGGTGCCGCCGAGCATCAGGATCGGTGTCAGTGCCCAGGGCAGGAACGCGCTGAGCAGCATGGCGACCGGCACCAGGATGACCAGCTTGTTGAAGATCGACCCCTTGGCGATGCGCCAGATGATAGGGAGCTCACGCTCAGGCTTCAGTCCCGTGACATATTTCGGGGTGACCGCAGTGTCATCGATGACAAGCCCGGCGGCCTTGGTACCTGCCCGTCCGGCAGCCGCGCCGACATCGTCAACCGAGGCGGCAGCCAGCTTCGCAATGCCTGCGACATCATCGAGCAGCGCGGCGAGACCGGAAGGCATCAGCCGGTAACCTTCAGATAGTCCGCACGGAAGCGCGCGGCAAAATCGTTGAACTGGCTGGCTGCGATGGACTCTCGCATGGCGGCCATAAGCTGCTGATAAAAATATAAGTTATGTTCAGTCATCAGCATGGCCCCCAGCATTTCCCCGGCCCGGATCAGATGATGCAGATAGGCGCGGCTCCACCCCTTGCATACCGGGCAAGCACAGCGTTCGTCCAGCGGCGCGAGGTCTTCTGCAAACTTCGCGTTGCGAATATTGATGGGACCGTTCCAGGTGAACGCCTGCCCGTTACGGCCGGAACGCGTCGGCAGCACGCAATCGAACATGTCGATCCCCCGCTCCACCGCGCCCACCAGATCATCCGGCTTGCCCACCCCCATAAGGTAGCGCGGCGAGTCCTCCGGCAGCATGTCGGGCGCGAAATCGAGCGTGGCGAACATCGCCTCCTGCCCCTCGCCGACGGCTAGCCCGCCGACCGCATAGCCATCGAAGCCGATCTCGCGCAGCGCCTCGGCCGATCGAGCGCGAAGACCTTCGTCCAGCGCGCCTTGCTGAATGCCGAACAGAGCGCTGGTGCCATCCGTTGCGCCTTTGTCGAATGCCTCGCGCGAGCGGGCGGCCCAACGCATGCTCAGTTCCATCGACTTCGCAATCGCCTCGCGCGGCTGATCAGCGCGCGGGCATTCGTCGAACGCCATGACGATGTCGGAGCCGAGCAGCGCCTGGATTTCCATCGATCGTTCGGGCGAGAGCATGTGCTTCGATCCATCGAGATGGCTTTTGAAGCTCACCCCTTCTTCGGTGATCTTGCGCAGGTCCGCGAGGCTCATGACCTGATAGCCGCCGCTGTCCGTCAGGATCGGGCGATCCCAGCCCATGAAGCTATGGAGGCCGCCGAGGCGGTCGATCCGCTCCGCGCCGGGACGCAGCATCAGATGATAGGTGTTGCCGAGAATGATGTCCGCGCCGGCCGTGCGAACGTCGGCGGGCTTCATCGCCTTGACGGTAGCAGCGGTGCCCACCGGCATGAATGCGGGCGTCGCAATAGTACCGCGCCGCATGCGGATTTCGCCGGTGCGCGCCTTGCCGTCGCGCGCGGCGATGTGGAACTCGAAACGTGGTGGCATCATTGATCCCCTAATGCGCGGCGGGGGAATTGCAAATGGACAGGAAGCGCGCGGTATGGCGGATTGGCGTCGTGACGTCATGTCTTGCGCTGCTTTGGGGCTGCGAAAAGCAGCCGCAGACGCCGCCCTCGCCGATCCCGACCGCCTACAGCATGGCCCCGCCCGAGGAGCCGGTGCCTATGCCCCAGCCGGCATCACATGAAAAATGCTACGGGATCGCCCCATCGCAGCATAATCGCGGTGGAGCCAAAGGACCGGGCACCGCGCGGCTGGAAAAGCAGACGGATGCGTGGATTTTCGTTCCGCACGGCAAATGCGCCGATTATGGCGGGTCGCTGACGTCTCGCCGTGACAGGCGACTTTAAGACTGGTTCAGTTGGCGCTCATTCGGCGCGTCTTACGCATCACCCCTCCCGACCGTACAGGATATTGACCGCCATGATCGCCCGCCTCGCGCTTGCCGCTGCCATGTTTGCCCTGCCGGCTGCGGCAATGGCGCAGAGCGCTGACACCCGCCCCTGCATCACGCCGGAACAGAACGAGGCGGTCACCGCCTATGTCATGCCCTCGCTGGCGACCGAGATGGCCCGCAAATGCGGACCCAGTCTGGGGCAGGGCAGCTATCTGGTCAGCAACGCACAGCGCCTGTCGCAAAAGTGGCAGGCCGGTGCGGATCGCGCTTGGCCTACCGCGCGCAATGTGGTCACCAAGCTCGCAGGCATTCCGCTGGCACCCGGCAGCAGCGGCGACGGTTTTGCGAAGATGGTGCTGGCCCCTGCCCTTGCAGGGAAGATCGCGTTCGAACTGGACGCACAGGCCTGCGCGGTAACGGATCGGTTGTTACAACAGCTGGAGCCTTTGCCTGCCAACAACTTGGCGTCCGTTCTTGCGACATTACTGGAAGTAGGCGCGGCCAATCAGAGCCAGATACCCTACCGCGTCTGCCGCGAGCAGCCGAACTAGACGCAGTTCTCGTCATGCAGCAGGCACGGGATGTCCTCGCTGATCTCGATCTGCAGGGTGACATGCTCGATACCGTGATCATGCGCCAACGCTTGCTGCGTGCGCACCAGAAACTCGTCACCGGGATGGCCGCCGGGCATCACCAGATGTACGGTCAGCGCGGCCTCGGTCGTGCTCATCGGCCAGATATGCAGATCATGGACGCGCGCGACCCCCTGCTGCCCCTCCAGTAGCGCGCGGACCTTCGCGGGATCGATCTCCCGCGGCACGGCGCTGAGCGCCATGGCAACGGATTCGCGCAAGAGCCCCCATGTGCTCCAAAGGATCACTGCCACGATCACGAGGCTTACCAGCGGATCGATCCAGCGCGCGCCGGTGAACAGGATCAGCGCGCCCGCAATCACCACGCCCGCCGACACGGCGGCATCGGCGGCCATGTGGAGATAGGCGCCACGGATATTGACGTCTCCCTTGCGCCCGCGCGCGAACAGCATCGCCGTGGCCCCGTTAATTAGGATGCCAATGCCCGCCACAACCATTACCGTGACGCCGGGGATCGGCGGAGGATCGGCAAAACGCTGGATCGCCTCCAGTGTGATCATGCCGACCGCGACCATCAGGACGAGGCCGTTGGCAATCGCCGCAAGGATCGACGATCCGCGAAGGCCATAGGTGAACCGTTCGGACGGTGGGCGCTTGGCCAGTTCCGATCCGCCCCATGCGATCAGAAGCCCCAGCACGTCGGACAAATTATGACCTGCATCGGCCAGAAGCGCGACCGATCCGGTGATCAGCCCCGCAGCCCCCTCGATTGCGACGAAGGCGATGTTGAGCGCGGTGCCGATGGCAAAAGCGCGGCCGAAATCTGCCGGCGCATGACTGTGACCGCCCGGTCCGTGGTGATGATGGCCGTGGGAGTCGCTCATGAAGCCCGCTTAGCGGAGATCGCCGGGGTTATACTAGAACTTCGATACCAGGACACCAAGCGAGTGCATTCGGACGAGGCGGACCGGTGGAGATCAGTCCGGCAGCAACAGACTGCCGTCGCCATAGCTGTAGAAGCGATATTCCTCGGCAATCGCATGGGCATAGGCCGCCTGCATCCGTTCGCGGCCCATCAGCGCGCTGACCAGCATGAAGAGCGTGGAGCGCGGCAGATGAAAGTTCGTCATCAAACCGTCGATTGCTCGGAAACGATAACCCGGCGTAATGAAAATGGCAGTGTCGTCTTCGAAAGGCTGGATCACACCGTTCTCATCAGCCGCGCTCTCCAGCAACCGCAGGACCGTGGTACCGACAGCGATCAGCCGTCCGCCTTTCGCGCGCACAGCGTTGAGCCGTGCCGCCGTCTCGGCATCGATCCGGCCCCACTCGCTATGCATCTGGTGAGCATCGGTATCCTCGGCTTTCACCGGCAGAAACGTTCCCGCACCTACATGCAGAGTCAGTGTTTCGGTCGCGATGTCAGATGCATGCAAGGCGTTGATGAGATCGGGTGTGAAATGCAGCGCGGCGGTCGGCGCGGCGACCGCACCTTTTTCCCGCGCAAACATCGTCTGATAATCTTCGGCGTCGCGTTCATCGGTGGGGCGCTTGGCGGCAATATAGGGCGGCAGCGGCATATTCCCGGCGCGCTCGATCAATGTCTCGACCGGCTCGTCGCCTTCGAACGCCAGGATGAAGCTGCCGTCCTCCAGCCGCTCCTCGGCGATCGCAGCGACCCCTTCATGAAATTCTACGCGCTCGCCGGGCCGCAGCCGCTTGGCATTGCGCACAAAAGCCTGCCACCGGCGCAGGTCGATCCGTTTGTGGAGCGTAACGCCGATGCTGGCCTCTCCGCGCCGCCCCTCCAGCTGCGCCGGAATGACGCGGGTATCGTTGAAAACAAGGACGTCGCCCGCCCGCAAGAGCGAGGGAAGCTCGCGCATTGTGCGATCGGCAAGAGCATCGCCCTGCACCAGCAGCAGGCGCGCGGCATCACGCGGCGATGCCGGCCGCAGCGCAATCCGCTCGGCCGGCAGTTCGAAATCGAACAGGTCTACGCGCACGGCGCGCCTTCCCGTCCCGCCGGGCTCACTGGCCGATCGGCGCGTTCAGATCGGCGGCGCTGGGAGCCGGTGCAGCAGCGCCCGCTGCCGCATTCAGGCGCGCGCGCACCGCGGCATAATCAGGCTCCGGCTTCGGCGCATCGCCAAGCGAGGCCTGAATGATGATGTCCGGATTGGCCGGCGGCTCGCCACGCTGGATTGCGTCGACATATTCCATGCCGGAGGTGACGCGCCCGAAGATCGTATATTTGTTGTCCAGCTTGAAATTGGGCTGGAAGACGATGAAAAACTGGCTGTTCGCACTGTCTTCGCTCTGCGCGCGCGCCATGGACAGCGTACCGCGCAAATGGGGAAGCTTGCTGAATTCCGCCGTCAGATCGGGCAGGTCCGATCCGCCCGTGCCGGTGCCGGTGGGATCGCCGGTCTGCGCCATGAAGCCTTCGATCACCCGGTGGAACTTGACCCCGTCATAAAAACCCTGGCGCGTCAGGGTCTTGATCCGTTCGACATGATTGGGCGCAATGGTGGGATACAGCCGGATCGTCACCCGCCCGCCGCTCGACAGATCGAGATAAAGGACATTGCTGAGATCGGTATCGTCTACCGGCGCGTTAACCGTGCCGACCGATTGTGCGTGGGCGGCAACGCCCAGCAGCATTGCGATGACAAAGGCAAAAAGGCTGGCAATACGCATCGGTTCTGATCGTCCTGACACAAAGGGATGGACAGCGCCTCTAACGAACATGGCTGGCCCTGTCATGAACGAATGGTCTGGCGGGACGTGAGAGCGCGTGTCGTCAGGCGCGCCCTTGTGCCACACGCGCCACCACTTCTTCGCGCACGGCGGGCGTCACGAAGTTCGTGATATCTCCGTCGAAGATGGCGATTTCCTTCACCAGCCGCGATGCGATCGGCTGCAAGGAGACATCCGCCATCAGGAAAACGGTTTCGATACTGTCGTTCAGCTGCTGGTTCATGCCGGCCATCTGATACTCATATTCGAAATCAGCGACGGCGCGCAGACCGCGCACGATGACGGACGCACCGGTCTCTTCGGCGAAATGCATCAGCAGGTTGCCAAAGCTGGTTACCTCGATTTCGGTGCCCTCGATACCCGCCACTTCGCGACGCACCATGGAGAGGCGCTCTTCCACGTCGAACATCGGGTTTTTGGACGGGTTGGTGGTGACGCCGATCACCAGCTTATCGACCAGCTTCGCGCCGCGGCGGATGATATCCATATGGCCCAGGGTGATCGGATCGAACGTGCCCGGATAAATGCCGATTCGCGTCATATCATGCCCCTTGTTTAACGATCGCGCTCAACGATGAAGCGGGCCAGCGCGCGCAGCAGATCGGCCTCCGCGCCAAAACCATGCAGATGGCCCACCGCCTGTTCTGTCAGGATGTGCGCCTGTTCACGCGCGCGTTCGAGACCGAGCAGGGTGACGAACGTCTCCTTTCCCTGCGCCTCATCCTTGCGCAGGGCCTTGCCGGCCTTTTCCTCATCCCCCTCCACATCCATCAGATCGTCAGCGATCTGGAAGGCAAGGCCGATATCGCGGGCATAACCGCGCAGCGCCGTGCGCGCTTCCTCCGATGCACGGCCAAGCGCGGCCCCCATCTCCACCGATGCGGTGATGAGAGCCCCGGTTTTCAGCTGCTGCAACCGGGTAACGGTATGCAGATCATAGCCTTGCTTGTCTGCCTCCAGATCCATCATCTGGCCGCCGGCCATGCCATCCGGCCCGCTTGCCTCCGCAAGAATACGGACGAGCTCGATCCGCACGAACGGATCGCCATGCACGGCCTCATCCGCCAGTAGTTCGAAGGCCAGCGCATGCAGGCTGTCGCCCGCCAGCACGGCCGTCGCCTCGTCAAAGGCCTTGTGTACAGTTGGTTTGCCGCGCCGAAGATCGTCATCGTCCATTGCCGGCAGATCATCATGGATCAGCGAATAGACGTGGATCGCCTCCACCGCGCCCGCAGCGCGGATCGCCGCCCCGCGCTCTACGCCGAACAACTCTGAGATGGTCACAAGCAGCAAAGGCCGCAGCCGCTTGCCTCCGCCCACCGCGGCGTGGCGCATCGCATCATAGAGCCGGGCGCGCGCATCTTCGGGCGCCTTCAGCAGATGTTCGAACAGCGTGTCGATCTCCGCCGAAATACGGTCGAACGCGGAATGGAGGCTGATGGGCTGAACGGTGCTGGACGCCATCATCAGGTCCCTGCTCAGGCGTCGCCAAACGGCGTTGTGCCGCCGGGCGAACCATCTGCCTTGACGCGAATCTGGTCGATCTTCGCGCGCGCCGCGTCGAGGCGCTTCTGGCACTGGGCGCGAAGACGATCTCCCTCGGCGTAAAGGTCGATCGACTTGTCGAGCGGTACATCGCCGCGCTCAAGCTGATTCACGATCTCCTCGAGCCGCTTCAGCGCCTCTTCGAAGCTCAAATTCTCGGTTGCCCCGGCGGGGCCCGTTTCCGCTTGATCGGTCATGGTCGCTGCATGGCCGCCGCTACGGACGGGGTCAAGCAGGGCAGCGCCGAAGCGGGATAATTCACTTGGAACCGAGCGCGCGCAGGTTCATTGTGCAATGCGCAAAAAAACCAATCGGAGTTTCCATGCGTCTTTCTTTCCTCTCCCTTGCCCCAGTGGCGCTGCTGGCACTGTCTGCCTGCAACAACAGCGACAATGCTGCCGAGCCTGAAGCCGAAGCGACCCCCGCCACCGGTGAAGCGCCGATCGAGCTGCCGCCGTCGATCGTCGATAGCGGCGTTTATCGCTGTGCGGACAGCTCCGTGGTTTATGTGGACTTCTATCAGGGCGGGAAGCGCGCGGGCATCCGTACCGAACAGAACGGCCAGCCGATCATCCTGAACGCACCGGAAGCGGACATGGCTTCGTCCGAAGCCACCCCGGAGGCAGGCGCAACGCCCGAGGCCGCGGCGACTTCCGAAACCGGCGATCTGACGCTCACCGGTGGCGACGGCTACGCCTTGAAGGGCACCGGCCAGACCATCGAGGTGCAGCTACCCGGCAAGGAAATGCAGACCTGCAAGTCGAGCTAAGAGCTCGCCAGCAAATAATTTCAGGAGGGGCGCCGGTGATCCGGCCCCCTTTTCTATTCATGGGCACTTCTTGCCCTATCCGGGAACTGCCGCGTTCGCGCCGAGCCGAGCCGCACGAGCGCCCGCATCTGTCCACCCGGGTTGACAGCCCTAAGGGCGAGCGGCGATTGATGCCGCTTACTCGAAGGGTGGGGTCCGCTTATCTTTATCGGTCATTACGCACCGGCGCTCGTCGTTGCGGCGCAGCGCAAATCACCGAAGCTCGGCATCCTGTTCGTGGCGGCGCAGTTCGTCGATTATCTGTTCGCGATTTTTTTGCTGATGGACGTGGAACATATGCGCTTCCTGGAAGGCGCGACCAAGCTCGTTCCGTTCGACCTTTATGACATGCCGCTCAGTCACAGCCTTTTGGGCACGATCATCGCGGCCTTATTTTTCGCGGTTCCCGTCTATGTCTATCATCGAAAAATGCGCCCCGCGATCCTGGCGGGTGTGGTGGTGCTGACACATTGGTTCATCGATTTGCTCGTCCACGGTGCGGATCTCAGCCTTGCCGGCGGCGCGCCGAAATTCGGTTTCGGGCTGTGGAACGCGCCTGCTTACGCCATTGTGCTGGAACTGGTTCTGACGGGGGCGGCGTTCTTTTACTATATCCGCGCCACGCGGCCGCCCGTGCGGCATGCTGGCCACAGCCGGGTTTACATTCTTGCCGGCGTGATGCTGGCATTGCAGCTGTTCAACTGGTTCGGGCCGGAGGATAGCGATGTGACAATGTTCGCGATATTGATGCTGGTCGTGTTCACCGGGCTCGCCTTTCTGGCCGATTGGGCCGGGCGCGGGCGCCGCCCGGTTCCTTTTCGCCGACGTCGCTTCCACTGACCGGGCGGCCCGCCGCGGCTTTTTTCAGGACCATTTTCAGGCTCAATCAGGAAGGTATTCATTATGTCCACGACCTTCACCGTCGATAGCGCCACCAGCCGCGCCACCCCCACGCCGAAACCCATGAAACGCGTCACCATCCCATCGATCATGGCGCGCAAGGGCCAGGATAATGCGGAACCGCTGGTGATGCTGACGGCCTACACCGTGCGCACCGCGCAGCTGCTCGATCCGCATTGCGACATTCTTCTGGTCGGCGATTCGCTGGGTCAGGTGATCTACGGGCTTCCGTCCACCCTGCCCGTCACGCTTGACATGATGTGCGCGCATGGCGCCGCAGTCTCGCGCGGCAGCTATCACGCCGCAGTCGTGGTCGACATGCCATTCGGCAGTTATGAAGCATCCCCCGTCCAGGCGTTCGAAAGCGCCAGCCGCATCATGGCTGATACCGGCGCGGCGGCGGTGAAGATGGAGGGCGGCGCAGCAATGGCCGAAACCGTGCGGTTCCTGACAGAGCGCGGCATTCCGGTGATGGGCCATGTCGGCCTCACCCCGCAGGCCGTGAACGCGCTGGGTGGCTATGGCGCGCGCGGCCGATCGGACGCCGAATATGAAAAGATCGTCGGCGATGCCAAGGCTGTGGCGGACGCAGGTGCCTTCGCCGTGGTGGTGGAAGGCGTTGTCGAAACACTTGCCGATGCGATCGTCAAGGCGCTCGACGTTCCCGTCATCGGTATCGGAGCCTCGGCCAACTGCGATGGGCAGGTGCTGGTGACCGAGGACATGCTCGGCCTGTTCGAGCGCACGCCGCGCTTCGTGAAGCGCTATGGCGACATGTCCGGCATGATGACCGAAGCGGTGAAGCATTATGCGCGGGAGGTGCGCGCCCGCGAATTTCCCTCGGCCGATCAGGTCTACAAGCCGAAGGATTAGCGGACCGGGATCCACTGGGGCAGAGCGGGCGGCTAACGGCATCGGCGGGGTGCACGCCCGCCCCCTTCCCCGTTCCGGCCCCTATTCCTCCCTTGTCACCTACCCACGCGCGAAGCTAAGGCGAGCGCCGATTATCCCGAGACCGGAGAGCCGCCTTGGCGCTTACCCCTACCAAATCTGGCGGCAATGCCAGCGACAAGAGCGATGATGTGTTCATGCGCGAAGTGGACGATGCGGTCCGCCGGTCCGACATGGAAGCGTTCGGCAAGCGCTATGGCTGGTGGATTCTGGGGCTGATCGTCCTCGGCCTTGCAGCGTTCGGCGCTTATATCATCTGGCAGAACAATCAGACTGCCGCGGACGGCAAATTGGCAGAGCAGTACATCACCGCCATGGATGCAGCGCAGGCGGGCGACGCCAAGACGGCGCGGCCCATCCTCCAGAAGCTCGCAGATGGTTCGAACGAGGGATATCGCGCTGCCTCCCTGATGATGGAAGGCAATCTTGCCAGCGAGCGCAAGGACGAGAAGGCTGCCATCGCCGCCTATCAGACGGTGATCGACGACGAGAGCCTGCCGGAGCCGTTTCGCAATCTGGCGCTGGTGCGCCAGACCGCCTTGCAGTTCGATAGCATTTCACCCGATCAGGTCGTCGCGCGGCTCAAACCGCTCGCGATCGAGGGCAATCCCTGGTTCGGCCCCGCCGGAGAGATGACGGCGATGGCCTATATCAAGCAAGGCAAGACCGATCTTGCCGGAACGCTGTTCGCCGCGCTTTCCAAGGACAAGGCACTGCCGGAATCCACGCGGCGGCGCACCCGCCAGCTCGCCGGGGTTTACGGCGTGGACGCTGTTCAGGATGATGAAAGTCCCGCTGGTGCAGCGCCTCAGCAAACGGCGCCCGCGAAGGGAGAAGGAGCCAATTGATGAAGCGATCAACCACCAGTCTGATCTGCGGCGCCGCACTGCTGGCGCTATCCGGCTGCAGCCTGTTCGGCGGCGGCGGCGACAAGAAATCCACCCCCACGCTGGGCGACCGCGTTGCCATTCTGGGCGCGGAAAGCGACGCGGTGGTCGATCCCGCGCTGGCCAGCGTCCCCGTGGTGCTTCCCGCGCCCGTGGCGAACGATAGCTGGGCGCAGCCCGGTGGCAACGCGGCCAAGAACCCTGCCCAGCTTGCGCTGGGGCAAAGCCTTTCGCGCGTCTGGACAGCCAATATTGCGGGCGCCAGCAACCGCGAGCGCTTGGCCGCTGCGCCGGTGATCGCCGATGGCCGTCTTTATGTGGTCGACACCAACGCCAAGGTCCGTGCCTTTGATGCGGCGACCGGCAGCCCCGTGTGGACCCATGAGCTTCCCAGCTCCGGAAGCGGAAGCGCCAGCTTCTTCGGCGGCGGCGTTTCGGTCGATGGATCGAGCGTTTATGCGACCGACGGTCTGGGCGATGTTGCCGCCCTCGATATTGCGACCGGTGCCGAGAAATGGCGCGTGCGCCCCGCCGGCCCGATGCGCGGTGCGCCGACGCTCGCCAACAATAACGTCTATGTCATGACCCAGGACAACCAGATTTACGCGCTGGACCCCGCCACTGGCAAAACCAACTGGAACAAGTCCGGCACCATCGGCCAGTCGGGTATCTTCGGTGTCGCCGCTCCCGCCGCCGCGCAGGGCACAGTGATCGCCGGTTACTCGACCGGCGAACTGGCCGCTTATCGGTACGAAAACGGGCAGGACCTGTGGACAGATGCGCTGTCGCGCACCAGCATCTCCACCTCGGTGTCCTCGCTCACCGACATCGATGCCGATCCGGTGATCGACCGGGGCCGTGTCTATGCCATCGGCCAGGGCGGGCGCATGGCGGCCTATGAGCTGATCAGCGGCCAGCGCATTTGGGAAATCAACATCGCTGGGATCGCCACGCCCGTCGTTGCAGGGGACTGGGTGTTCGTCCTCACCGACGATGCCAAGCTGCTCGCGGTCGCGCGGACCACCGGTAAGATCCGCTGGGTCTCTCAGCTTCCCGAATATCGCAAGGCGAAGAAGAAGGAAGACCCGATCGACTGGAAGGGCCCCGTGCTCGCCGGCGGTCGTCTGATCGTCGCTTCGACGCGCGGCGGCGTCTGGTCGGTCGATCCGCAGGACGGCACGGCAACGGAAATGTTCGATCTGGGCGAATCGGTATCGGTTTCGCCCGTGGTTGCCAATCAGACGCTGTACCTGCTGGACGATAGCGGGCGTATCTCCGCCTATCGCTAAGCGCCTGCTGCGCGCTCTAATGGTGACGCAGGACAGAGTCGGGGCGGGCGTGTTGGCAAAGATCGTTTAGCCTTACATGACCTCGCCTGCCGCTAGCATCAGCATGTGGCCCGGCGGGGTGAAGATCGGGAATTCACCGGAAGTCCGCGCGTGCTTTGTGCGTCGGATAGTCGGAAATATTGTTTCACGTCGCGGGCCACGCTACGGGGAGACTTCGTCGCTTTCGCGCAACTTCCTTTCGCTTTTATCGCAGGAACCGCCCCCGTGCTCCCCACTGTCGCCATCGTCGGACGTCCGAACGTCGGCAAATCCACGCTGTTCAACCGCCTTGTCGGCAAGCGGATCGCGCTGGTCGATGACCGGCCCGGGGTCACGCGTGACCGGCGCGAGGGCGATGCCACGCTGTTCGATCTGAACTTCCGCGTCGTCGACACAGCGGGTTATGAGGATATGGACGAACAGACCCTGCCCGGCCGGATGCGCATGCAGACCGAGGCTGCGGTGGCCGGGTCCGCCGTTTCGCTGTTCCTGATTGACGGGCGCGCGGGCGTCACGCCGCTGGATGAGGAAATTGCCCGCTGGCTGCGCGCGTCGGGCCATCCCGTCATCCTCGCCGTCAACAAGGCGGAAGGAAGCCAGGCCGATAGCGGCATCATGGAAAGCTATTCGCTGGGCCTTGGTGAACCCATCGCGATCAGCGCGGAGCATGGTGAAGGCTTGGCCGATCTGTTCGAAGGACTGGCCCCGCATATCGACAACTTCCAGCCGCCCGCCCGGAACGAGGATGAGGAAGGCGACCGGATTCTGAAGCTCGCCATCGTCGGGCGTCCCAATGCCGGCAAGTCCACGCTGATCAACAAGCTGCTGGGCGAAAACCGGCTAATCACCGGCCCGGAAGCGGGCATTACGCGCGACTCGATCGAGATCGACTGGGTCTGGACCACCGGTCCGGGCGAAGACCGCAAGGTACGCCTGATCGATACCGCCGGGATGCGCAAGCGCGCCAAGGTGAAGGAGAAGCTGGAACGTCTTTCCGTTGCCGACGCCCGGCGTGCCATCGACTTCGCGGAAGTCGTCGTCCTGCTGCTCGATGCCACCAAGGGGCTGGAGCTTCAGGACCTCAAGATCGCCGATCATGTGATCCAGGAAGGCCGCGCGCTCGTCATCGCGATCAACAAATGGGACGTCGCGGAAGACGCGAGCGCGCTGTTCAACGGCATCCGTGCGGCGCTTGACGAAGGGTTGGCGCAGCTGAAGGGTGTGCCGCTCATCGCGGTCTCCGCCATTACCGGCAAGGGCACGGACCAGATGCTGACCGCCGCCTTTGCCGCGCGGGAAGCGTGGAGCCGCCGCGTGCCCACCGCCGCGCTCAACCGCTGGTTCGAACATGCGATCACCCTGAACCCGCCGCCCGCGCCCGGCGGCCAGCGGATCAAGCTGCGTTATATCACGCAGGCCAAGAGCCGTCCGCCCGCCTTCGTTATCTTCGGCACGCGCGTCGATGATTTGCCGCAAAGTTATGAGCGTTATCTGCTGAACGGCATCCGCCGCGACCTTGATTTCGGGGCCGTGCCGGTGCGGCTGACGCTACGCGCGCCTAAGAACCCGTTCGACGACTGATCCGTCCGGCCATCGTCAACGGAACGTTTACCCGTCCCGCGATAAAAGGTCCTGCGACAAATTGGGGGACCGAAGAACTGCTATGACGATCGATACCGGAGAATTGGTGGACTGGAAGGCATTTCAGGCTTGCCGTGCTCAGTTGGGCACGGGATTCGTCCGTATTCTCGGCTATTTCGAAGAGGACGGTAAAAAGTCGATCGCGCTGATCGAAAACGCCATGCGGGACAAAAGCGCGACGGCGCTCGTCAATCCCGCTCACATGCTGAAAGGCGAAGCCTATCAATTCGGCGCACAGGCGCTGGGCAGCACGGCAGAGCGCATCGAGATGGTGGCCCGCCAGTGCATCGAACATCGTATCGATCCGGACGAGGTACTGCCGGACGTCGCCAAGCTTCGGCGCCTGTTCGAACAGACGCTGCAGGCTCTGCAGCGCGAGACCAGCCCACTGGTCGAACGCCGCCGCGGTTTTGGGCAGCGCAGCTTCGGCATGAACCAGAGCTTCGGCCGCCTTTAATTAACGCACGGCCGGTGCCTTGCGCATCGGCTGCGGTCGTCCGCGCGCCAGACTGCGCCACAGCCATTCGAGCGGTCCATAACGATATCGATCCAACCAGGGCTTGGACCACAGCAACATCACGCCGCACATCGCCGCCACGATCCCATAGAGTGCGGCCCGCGGAACGTGCGCGAACAAGCCGAAACCATAGCCGTAGAACAGCGTCGTCATGACGATGCTCGTGCCGAGATAGTTGGTGAACGCCGCCCGCCCTGTCGCCGCGATCCACGGCAGCACCCCGCCGCTGCGCATCGTGCGGATGATCAGCATGAACAGCGCGGCGTAGCCGATGGTGGTCATCAACCGCGCCGGCAGGCTCCAGGCGACGACCAGGTTGAGCGAGAAGATTGGATCGAACCCATGCGACCAGTCCAGCGCGGCAAGGACAGCATAGATCAGCATGCCGGGCAGCAGCAGCGCCCATAGCAGCTGCCAATAGCGCCGCCGATCCCATGTTCCCGTCATGAAGCCGCTGCGCAACCCCGCCATGCCGAGCAGCATGAGGGGAAAGGTCTCCGTGCCCGCCTGGAACAGCAGGTTGAGCGGCCGCCACCATTGAGACAGCCTGAAATCCAGGATCGCTTCATATCCGCTGCGGAACAGCGCGATCTCTTCCGCCTGCGCGGCGGCCGAGAAGCCCTCCATCATCGCTGCGAACCGCTCCACGCTGGCCGGACTGGCCCCGGATGCCTGCGCTGCGGCCTGGATTGAGAACATCGTCCCAAGCGACAGGCACAGGATGGCAAAGCCAGCCGCATAGACGACCAGCGCCGTGACTATGAGCGTTCGCGTTGCGGCACTGCGCATCAGGAAAGCGAAGCAGCCGATCACCGCGTAAAGGAACAGGATGTCGCCCCACCAGATGAGGAAGAAGTGGGCCGCGCCGAAGAGGCCGAGCCAGAACATCCGGCTGTAATGCACCCGCGCCGCGCTCTGCCCCGCTGCCTCCGCCCGCTCGGCGACCAGATAGAGGCTCGCGCCGAACAGGAGTGAGAACAGCCCGCGCATTTTGCCGTCGAACAACAGAAACGCTGCGATCCAGGAACCGACATCGGCAGCCGTGGCCGGGCCGGTACCGGGAACGCGCGGCAGAAAATAGGCGTCTTCGGGTAGCGCAAAGGCGATGATGTTCATCGCCAGAATTCCCATCACCGCGAAGCCGCGAAGCGCGTCCAGCTCGATCCACCGCGTGTCGAGCGCGCTGCCGCGCGGTGCGTTTTCCAATTGATCCATCCCAGCCCCCTGCCCCGTCCGCTAGAGCCAGCTGGCAATCGCGTCCAGCGGCTTCTTGCGGGCCGCGGCGGCGGGATAAACCGCCCCCGCAGCTGGCTTTCCCGCCACGATCAGCATCATCGGTTTTTCGTCCGCGGGCCGGCCACAGATGTCGGACAGAAACTTCATGGGATTGGGTGTGTGCGTCAACGTTGCCAGGCCCGCTTCGTGCAGCGTCGACAACAACAGCCCGCAGGCGATGCCGACGCTCTCCGTCACATAATAATTCTGCTTGGTATCGCCCGGCATCGGCCCACCCTTGCGCTGGCCAAACACCGCGATCAGCCAAGGGGCCTCTTCAAGAAACGGCTTCGAAGGATCGGTGCCGAGCGGGGCCAGCGCCTCGAGCCACTCCTTGCCCGCCTTCCCTGCGTAAAAAGTGCGCTCCTCCTCTTCCGCAGCCTCGCGGATGCGCCGCTTGATATCAGGATCGGAAATCGCGGCGAAATGCCAGGGCTGATGGTTCGCCCCCGAAGGTGCGCTGCCGGCGGCAAGGATAGCCTGTTCAATCACCCCACGCGGGACGGGATCGCTCGCAAAATCCCGGCATGTCCGCCGCGTCGCCAGACGTTCAGCGGCTCCGCGGGCCATCGCAATGCGCATTTCATCGTCATAATCGGGCAACGCGGCATAGGGCTTGGGATCGGGAACGCTCATGCAACATTGTTAAGCGCACATGCGGCGCAACGGGAATGTTTTTCTCTATTGACATTCATGTCAGTATAAGGCAATCAGGCATGATGGATATGAACCATGATTTTTCGCGCGCGGCCCGCCCGATGTTCGCCCCTGATCGCGTGCGCCCGCGCTTCCGCCCGTTCAAGGCCATGCGCCACTTCCGCAATCTGATTGCCGACAAGGAAGACACCAGCCAGGTGTTCCACATTTTCGAGGCGCTGCCTCGGCGCAAGTTCCGTGTGGAAGCGCAAGCCTTTGTTGAAAGTGACGCAGGCCGCGCCGTGATGGAGCGCGAGCCTTATTTGCCCGACATCCTTGACGATCACGAGCGGCTGCGCGCCATGCCCGAAGGTAGCGTCGCGCATGCTTATTGTGATTTTATGGAAAGCGAGGGACTGTCTGCCGCAGGACTGGTGGCGGAATATGACCGCTTCACCGGCGGCCGCCGCTATGGCGATTGGATGGAATGGTACGCCAATCGCAACCGCGACACGCATGATCTTCTGCATGTGCTGACCGGCTATGGTCGGGACGCGCTGGGCGAACAATGCGTGCTGGCGTTCACCTATGGCCAGAACCCGGCGCCCGCGAACCTGTTCATCGCTTATGCCGGTGGGCTGAACCTCAAGAAAACGACCAAGAGCGACGCGCCTGTATTGAAGGCCATCAACGAGGCGCGCAAGCTGGGACGCGCATGCCCGCGCATCAGCGAACAATCGATCCTCGATCTGCTGGCCGAGCCGTTGGAATTGGCACGCAAGCGGCTGAATATTACGCCGCCGGTTTATTATCAGGAGGCACATCGGCGCCTTCGGGCGCGCGGGATCGATCCCTATGATCTGCTGGCAAAGGCGGCCTGAGCGCCGCCCGTCTTCCAGAGCCTGCCGAACCCGATCGAGCTGGCCACGAAATCGCGGCTCTCGTTTAGTTCTCCATCCATTCGCGGAAGAAGCGCTCGTTCGCGTCGCGCAGGTCCGCCAGAGACGCTGACATTTCAGGTCCAGTAATCGCATCTCCACCGGTGCGCCCCACCGGCGCGATGAAAATGCCTGCTTCCCGGGCGCGCTCGATCACCGCATCGGCATCCTTCGCCGTAACCAGATAGCGCGCCTGATCTTCACCGAACAGGATTGCTGCAGGGTTTTCGACATCCGGCAGCGTGATCTCTACGCCGATACCGCCGCCAAGCGCCATCTCCGCAATCGCAACCAGTGCGCCGCCGTCCGACACGTCGTGGACCGCGCTGACAAGCTCGTCACGCACCAGATCGCGCACGAAATCGCCATGGCGGCGCTCCACATCAAGATCAACCGGCGGCGGCGGGCCTTCTTCACGTCCATGGCATTCGCGCAGCCATAGAGACTGGCCGACATGGCCTGCGCTATGGCCGATCAGCAGCAGCGTCTCGCCCTCCGCCTTGAACGCGATCGTCGCCATGCGCGTCACGTCGTCGAGCAGCCCGACAGCACCGATAGCGGGCGTGGGCAGGATGGCGGAGCCGCCGCCCGTCGCCTTGCTCTCGTTGTAGAGGCTGACATTTCCGCTCACGATCGGCATATCGAGCGCGATGCAGGCCTCGCTCATGCCTTCCAGGCAGCCGACAATCTGACCCATGATCTGGGGGTTCTGAGGGCTGCCGAAATTGAGGCAGTTGGTTACTGCCAGCGGTTTGCCGCCTACCGCGCAAATGTTGCGCCAGGCTTCTGCAATCGCCTGACGCCCGCCCTGGACAGGATCGGCGAAGCAATAGCGCGGCGTGCAATCGGTGGTGATCGCAAGCGCCTTGTTCGTGCCGTGAACGCGCACGACTGCCGCATCCCCGCCGGAGCGCTGCGCGGTATCGCCGCCGACCTGACTATCATATTGCCGCCAGATCCAGGCGCGTGATGCGAGATCCGGACAGGCCATAAGCGTCAGAAGATCCGCACCGATATCCGCACTGGATGGTATGTCGGCAAGCGCCGCCGGAGCCGGGGTGGGCTCATGCGGCCGGTCATAAAGCGGCGCCTCATCGGCGAGCGGCCCGAGCGGGATATCGCAAACGGTCTGCCCGCCATGATCCAGCACCATGCGGCCGGTATCGGTCACCTCACCGATCACTGCGAAATCGAGCTCCCACTTGCGGAAGATCGCTTCGGCCTCTGCCTCACGGCCCGGCTTGAGCACCATGAGCATGCGCTCCTGGCTTTCCGACAGCATCATTTCATAGGGCGTCATGCCCTCCTCGCGCTGGGGCACGGCGTCCATATCGAGCCGGATGCCCACGCCGCCGTTCGATGCCATCTCGACGCTGGAGCTGGTGAGCCCCGCCGCGCCCATGTCCTGGATCGCCACGATCGCGTCAGTCGCCATCAATTCCAGACAAGCCTCGATCAGCAGCTTCTCGGTAAAGGGATCGCCGACCTGCACGGTTGGGCGCTTTTCCTCGCTATCCTCACCGAATTCGGTGCTCGCCATAGTAGCGCCATGGATGCCGTCGCGGCCGGTCTTGGCGCCGACATAGACGATCGGGTTGCCGACGCCGCTGGCCGCCGAATAGAAGATCTTGTCCTGATCGGCGACGCCCACGGTCATCGCATTCACCAGGATATTGCCGTCATAGGCGCGGTGAAAGTTTGTTTCGCCGCCCACCGTCGGTACGCCCACGCAATTGCCGTAGCCGCCGATCCCGGCGACCACGCCCTTCACCAGATGCTTCATCTTGGGGTGATCGGGCGAACCGAAGCGCAGCGCATTCATGTTCGCCACCGGGCGCGCGCCCATGGTGAAGACATCGCGCAGGATGCCGCCCACGCCGGTCGCAGCGCCCTGATAGGGCTCGATATAGCTGGGGTGGTTGTGGCTCTCCATCTTGAAGATGGCCGCCTGTCCGTCCCCGATGTCGATCACGCCCGCATTCTCGCCTGGCCCGCAAATCACCTGCGGTCCCTCGGTCGGCAATTTCTTCAGGTGCAGGCGCGAGCTTTTGTAGCTGCAATGCTCGGACCACATCACCGAAAAAATGCCGAGCTCCACCAGATTGGGCTCCCGCCCCAGCGCGCCTAGAACGCGCTGATATTCCTCTTCGCTGAGGCCGTGCTCGGCAACGATTTCGGGGGTGATGGCGGGCGCGGCGCTGTGGTCGGTCATGGGCCAGCCGATTAGCGGTGCAACCCGGCGGCGGCAAGCGGCAGGGTTGCCTTTCCGGATCGACTGCGCAACGACGCACCGGCCCACGGTTTTTGGGCACCCCTAACCTTCGCGTTCCCGGAGACCCGGCATGTTTCGCAAAATCGCCTTCGGCCTCCTGGTCATCGCAACGGTATTTCTGGCGCTCGTCACCATCGCCAGCTTTACCAATTTCAACGACTGGTGGATCCGCCTCTGGGACTATCCTCGACTCGCGATCTTCACCATTGCCGGGCTGCTGTTTTTGGTGAGTGGCTTCACGCTGCGCGGCAAAAGACGTTGGGTTATCGCGGGAACATTGCTCGCGGTCACTTTGTGGCAGGGTTATCGCATCCATCGCTACACCGTGATCGCCAAACCGGAGGTGCAGTTTATAGAAGCCGGGGCGCAAGTCCCGGCCGACCAATGTTTCTCCGTTCTTTCGTTGAACGTGCTGCAGCACAACCGGCAATATGGCCGGACGCTCGATCTCATCCGGCGCTACGATCCCGACATGGTGCTGCTGCTGGAGACGGATCAGGGCTGGGTCGAAGCGCTGAAACCGGTGAGCACGCGTTACCCCCATGTTCGCAACGTGCCGATCGACAACACCTACGGCCTGGTCTTCATGACGCGGCTGCCGACCGACGAACTGACCGTGCACCGGCTGATCGAGAACGATATTCCGTCCATCTTCGCGCGGCTGCGCACGCCGGCAGGACGCCGCTTCGGCTATATCGGCCTCCACCCGCGTCCTCCGCAGGTGGGCACGGACACGCAGGAGCGCGATGCCGAGATCGCGGTCGGCGCGCGCATCGCCGCCAAGGCGGGCCTGCCGGTGCTGGCCATGGGCGATTTCAACGACGTCGCCTGGTCGGACACATCGGAGCTGTTCAAGCGGGTTGGCACCTATCTCGATCCGCGGATCGGCCGCGGCTTCTACGCCACCTTCCCCGCCAGCCTGCCCGCCTTCCGCTGGCCGCTCGACCAGATCTACTTCACCGAGGAGTTCTCGATCGACCGGCTGGAAGTGCTCGGCAAAGTAGGCTCCGATCATCTGCCGATTATCGCCCAGATGTGCCTGGCACCTGCCGTCGGCGAACGGGTGAACGAGGAACCCGAGGCGATCGAAGGCGAAGATCTGAAAGAAGCCAATGAGATTATCGAGAAGGGCATCCGCACCGAAGCGCGTGAGGAAGTGACCGGCAGCACCGATGGGGAGCGGGAAAAGCGCAACCGGGAGGAGTAAGCTATTCCTTGTCCGGTCGCTCGGCTCCTTCCAGGGCCTGGACGGCCAGCCCCGGCTGATCGGAGAACAATCCGTCGATCCCCGCGGCGATGAAAGCCTGGATTTCACCCGCCAGATCGCCGCGCTGGTCCAGCCGGTCGCCGCGCCGCAGGTTGCCGGGCAGAAAGGCATTCTCGGCCCGAAAGGTCCAGGGATGCACCAGCAGACCCGCCCGATGCGCCCAGTCGACCAGCTCGGTCGGCTCATCGAGCTGGCCGTTCTCGCCGATCGGGATCACCAGCGACTTCTGCGGACCGATGGCATCGGCGTAAGAGGCGATCGCCGCGACGCCGCCCTCGGTCAGCATGTTGGCATAGCTGATATCGGGCAGATCGGCGGGACCGCCCTCCTCCTCTACAAGCTGGACGAGCCGAACATCGCTCGCCGCGTTCAGCGCCTTCAGATTTCCAACCTCGAAGCTTTGCACGAACACGGGTGCATCCGCCGCGTTCCAACCCGCCTTGTCCAGCGCCTCTAAAAGCGGGGCCTGATGCGGCAGACCGATCGAGGCGAAATAGCCTGGATGCTTGGTTTCGGGATACACGCCGACGGTGCGGCCCACCCGCGCGCCTTCGCTCTTCGCGAGGGCGATGATCTCGTCGAAGGTCGGGATCTCGAACTGACCGTCATAGCGGGTATTGGCGGGCCGCAGTTCGGGCAGCCGCTCCTTTGCGCGCAGTGTCTTTAGCTCGGCCAATGTGAAGTCCTCGGTGAACCAGCCAGTGGTCTCGACGCCATCGATAGTCCTGGTGGTGCGCCGGTCCGCAAATTCGGGATGATCCGCCACATCGGTCGTCCCAGAAATCTCGTTCTCATGGCGCGCAACTAGGACGCCATCCTTGGTCAGCACCAGATCGGGCTCGATAAAGTCCGCGCCCTGATCGATCGCAAGCTTGTACGCGGCAAGCGTATGTTCGGGCCGGTCCCCGCTCGCCCCGCGATGCGCGATGATAGCGAAGTCGGTCATTGCTGCGGGTTTAGCCGACATCACAGGCTCCACCGTCGCGCAGCTGCCGAGCGATAGGCCGCCCAGCGCCACCAGGAGTATTCCCTGCCATTTCAAGCGCTCACCTCAACGCCTTTCCAGAATGCGTAGCGCCCTGCGATTTCCGAAGCGGCTTCCTTCGGATCCGAATAATACCAGGCGGCATCCTTGTTGGTTTCGCCGTCGACCGTGATCGACTTGTAAGAGGCGGTGCCCTTCCACGGGCAGACGCTGGTGGTGTCACTATCTTCGAAATAGCGCTCATTGATGCTCGCAGCCGGAAAATAGGCATTGCCCTCGACGGTCACGATATCGTCGCTTTCGGCCAAAACCTGACCCTTCCACATCGCTTTCATTGTCTGCTCCTTCGATCGATCCGACCAGCCAACGCCGCCGCGGCGCATCCGCTCCGGCGTCATCCCAATTGCATGAGCGCGAGGCCGATAACGAGCACCGCCGCCGCCACGATCCGGCGCGCGCCGAACCCCTCCTTCAGCAGCATCGCGCCCATCAACGCGCCGAACAACACCGATGTCTCGCGCAGCGCGGAAACCTTCGCCGTCTCCATCAGCGTGAACGCATAGAGCGCCGCGCCGTAGCTCAGGATCGACAGGGCCCCGCCCGCCACACCATAGCGCCAGCGCAGGCGGATCGCTTCGCGCCACTGCCCTCGGCGCCGGACGGCGGCAAGGCAAAGAATGCCTACGCAATCGAACAGGAACAGCCAGGCGATGAAGGTGAACGGCTCCGCCGCCAGCCGCGCGCCGTGCGCATCGGTGACATTGTAGAGCGCGATGCCCACCGCCGTAAGCGCGGCGAACCCCAGCGCGCGCCGATCCGGATGCGCTGCGATCCTTACCCCCTTGGGCGGCCAGGCGAACAACAGCACCGCAAGGGTAGCGATCAGCAGCCCCGCAATTTCGATTGGCGGCAGCGTCTCGCCCAGTAGCAGGAACGCGCTGATCCCCGTCAGCATCGGCGCACCGCCGCGCATGATCGGGAAAACGAGGCTGAGATCGCCGCGCGACAGCGCCGAAATCAGGGCAAGCTGGTAGAGGAAATGCACCGGCACGGTAATCGCCAGCGCGCCCCAGACCGCCGGGCTCGGCGGCGGAACCACGAACAGCACCACCGGCACCATCAGCAGCGACGCGCTCCCCTGCAGGATGGCGCGGCTCGCCAGAATATCGCTGCCTGCCTTCACGCTGTAGTTGGCCGCCGCGAGCGTGACCGCGGAAAAAAGGCCAAGCGCGATGGCGAGGAGATTCGGTTCCATCATGCGAGCGCTTCCATCCGGAAAGTCGCGATGGTCCGCATACGTCCCCCCCTGTTTTCTCCTCTCTCGGCAATTATCACGTCTAAAGCATCGCGGCGGGAGGATCGGCGGGAATCAATCGCGCAAGTCATAGCCCAAGAGCAGCTTCGTAGGACAGGTCAGGCTTCATCAATTCGGCCTGGAAGGGCGGCGGAAAGGCTAAACCAGCCGCTCCGCATAGACGCTCTCATCGAACCCCACGATCAGATCGCCCGCGCCCTCGACCAACGGGCGCTTGATCATCGACGGATGGGCCGCCAGCAGCCGCGCCGCCTTGGCATCGTCGATATCGGCCTTGTCCTCATCGGACAGCTTACGCCAGGTCGTGCCGCGACGGTTCAGCAGCACCTCATGCCCCACCTCGCCGATCCAGCGCTCCAACCGCGCCTCGTCGATCCCGTTTTTCTTGTAGTCGTGGAATTCATACTCCACGCCCCGCGCCTCCAGCCATTTGCGCGCCTTTTTGATCGTATCGCAATTGGGGATGCCGTACATCGTCAGCGTCATGCCTGCTCCTTCTCATCGCCTCGGTGCGCGGCGTACCAGAGGCAGAGATCGGATACAGGGCAAATGTCGCATTTCGGGCTGCGCGATACGCAGATCCGTTTGCCGAACTGGATCAGCCAGAAATGGCCGTCGCGATGCGCCCAGGCCGGTGCGCGCTCTTCCAGCTGCTCGGCAGTCTTGTCCGCGGTCTTTGCGTGCGTGAGGCCGATGCGGTTGCAGACGCGGTGGACGTGCGTATCGACCGCGATCACGTCCGCATCGAAGGTAAAGCTCATCACGATATCCGCGCATTTGCGGCCGATACCGGGCATTTTCAGCAAGCCTTCGCGCGTGTCCGGCACCACGCCGCCATGTTCGCCGATCAACATCTCGCAGAATTTGCGGATGTTGCGGGCCTTCATATTGTAGAGCCCGGCGGGCTTAATCGCGGCGGCGACGGTCTCGTCGTCCAGCTCCAGCATCGCCTGCGGCGTATCGGCAAGCGCGAACAGCGCCTTGCTCGCCTTGGCCGTATTGCGGTCGAGCGACTGGGCGGAGAGCATGCAGGAGATGCAGCTGCGAAAGGGATCGGGCTGTTCCTTCGGCCCCTTCGCATCCTTGGTGCGGCCCGGCATGACATCGCGCAGCCGCTCGAAAACGGTTTCGACGTCGGCGGGGGAAAGCAATTTTGCGTCGTCCATGCCTTGGCGAACGCGCGAGCGGGACTTTCGTATCACCTGCCCTGTCCCAAGCAGCTCAGTGCTCCAGAGACGCCCGCCCCGTCGCGCAGTCCGGACGCGCCGGACAGTCGGCACACAGCATCTCGGAAGGGCGGCAGAGCGTCTGGCCAAGTTTTTTCACCAGCAGATGATGCTCGTCGATATCCGCTGCGGACCACTCGTCCGGCAATATCGGCATCAACGCATCATAAGCGCGCGTCGTATCGGCCTTGGGCGGAACCAGCCCCATGCGCTGCACGATGCGGCGGTGATGGCTGTCGATCACGATCGCGCGGCGCTGGAAACGTGATGTGTTCATGATTCCGGCGCTGATCTTGCGCGCGACGCCGGGAAGCCGCTCCAGCCACGCCATCGCGTCTTCCGTCGGCAGGTTGGACAGATGCCGCAAATCCACCTCGCCTCGCTCCGCCATGATCGCTTGAAGGCATGCCTTCAATCGCTCTGCAGACTGCGCCGGAAAGGTCTGCGTCCGCAATTCGTCGGTCAGAGTCTCGACATGGGCCGTGGCCACCGCTTCCCATGTGCCGAAGCGCTGCAGGAGCCGGTCGGTCGCCGCATTGGAAATCGCCGTTTTGCTGCGCGCGCCGATCACGCCCTGTACCAGCGTCCAGACCGGATCCACGCGCTTTTCATGCTGCCGCTCGATCTGCCCGAAGCGCGCGATCAGCGCGGCGTGCAGCCGGCGGAGGACATCGGTGCGCGGATCGCCGCCGAGGGCCAGTTCCATCGGCCGCGCCTTACGCCTCAGCGCCGCGCATCGACGATCTTCACGCCCAGTTCGCCGATCGCGCCGACCAGCATGAGGAACGATCCGACGATGAACAGCCAGACGCTGAGCGTCTGATAGGCGTCAAAAGCGGGCAGGAACAGAACGCTGCCCACGAAAAACAGGATATTGCCGACCAGGCCGAGCGATGTGTGGACCCAGCCATAATCCTTGACGATCAGCCGCAGCGTATCGCTCATCCCGCGCGCCTTATTCCCATTCGATCGTGCCCGGCGGCTTCGACGTATAGTCGTAGACCACGCGGTTAATGCCCTTCACCTCGTTCACGATGCGCGTTGCGACGCTGCTGAGGAAGGCGCTGTCGAACGGGTAGACGTCCGCCGTCATGCCGTCGGTGCTGGTGACGGCGCGCAGCGCGCAGACATTGTCATAAGTGCGCCCGTCGCCCATCACGCCGACTGTTTTCACGGGCAGCAGCACGGCAAAGGCCTGCCAGATCGCATCGTAGAGCCCGGCTTTGCGAATTTCATCGAGATAGATCGCGTCCGCCTTGCGCAGGATATCGCAGCGCTCCTTGGTCACTTCGCCGGGAATGCGGATGGCAAGGCCCGGGCCGGGGAACGGATGGCGGCCGACGAAGGCGTCCGGCAGGCCGAGTTCGCGCCCCAGATCGCGCACCTCATCCTTGAACAGTTCCCGCAGCGGCTCGACCAGCTTCATGTTCATCCGCTCGGGCAGGCCGCCGACATTGTGATGGCTCTTGATCGTGACCGAAGGGCCGCCGGTGAATGAGACACTCTCGATCACATCGGGATAGAGCGTGCCCTGCGCCAGGAAATCCGCGCCACCGATTGTCTTGGCTTCCGCCTCGAACACGTCGATAAAGGTCTTGCCGATGAACTTGCGCTTCTTTTCGGGATCGGTCTCGCCCGCCAGCCCTTCGAGGAACATCGCCTCGGCATCCACCACGACCAGCGGGATATTGTAGCTGTCACGGAACAACGTTTCGACCTGCTCGCGCTCCTGCGAACGCAGCAGGCCGTGATCCACAAACACGCAGGTCAGCTGATCGCCGATCGCCTCATGGATCAGAACCGCGGCCACCGCGCTATCGACGCCGCCGGAGAGGCCGCAGATCACTTTGCCCTCGCCCACCTGCTCGCGGATCTCGGCGATCTTGGTCTCGCGGAACTCGGCCATCGTCCAGTCGCCCGCGCAGCCGCAGACATGACGCACGAAATTGGCAATCAGCTTTGCACCGTCCGGCGTGTGCACCACCTCCGGATGGAACTGCGTTCCATAATAGCGGCGTTCGTCATCCGCGATCAGCGCGAAGGGCGCGCCCTCGGTGGTGGCGACGATGCGGAAGCCCGGCGCGAACTCCGTCACCTTGTCGCCATGGCTCATCCACACCTGATGGCGTTCGCCGACCTCCCATAAGCCTTCGAATAACACGCAGGGTTCGGACACGGTGATGAAGGCGCGGCCAAATTCGCCGCTATCGCCCGGCTCCACGCGTCCGCCCAGCTGATCGCTCATCACCTGCTGGCCGTAACAGATGCCGAGGATCGGCAGGCCGCTGTCGAACAGCACCTGCGGCGCGCGCGGACTGCCCTCGGCGGGAACCGACGCGGGGCTGCCGGACAGGATGATGCCCGACGGCTTCATCCGCTCGAACGCCTCTTCGGCAGCGCTGAAGGGCGCGATTTCGGAATAGACGCCGGCCTCGCGCACGCGGCGCGCGATCAGCTGCGTCACCTGGCTGCCGAAATCGACGATGAGGATGGATTCGGATTGGGGAGCGGTCATGGTCCGCGCGATATGAGGCTTGCCCGATTTAGTCCAGTCGCTGCCGCCGCGCGGATGGTCTGCCGCAATACGAAGTCGATACAAACATAGAGCAATTGTTTCGCGTTCGGCTTGTTCCTAATTAGTGACGATGCGCTTCGACTTACGCCGCGAGACGGCGCCCCTTCATGAGAATGTTGATGCCGCATTCGGCGCGCTCGATCTTGAGAAACGCAGCGATTACCGGTGTTTCATTCAGGCCCACCGCCTAGCTGCACGCGCTGCAGAAGGACAGCTGAACGGAGCCGAGAACCTTCCTGCGATACAGCTTTCGCCCTTGCTGGAGGCGGACGCCGCTGCGCTCGATCTGCCGGAGGACGATTGGCAGCCATCCACGCTGGAGGGCGAGCAGCATCCTTTGGGCATCGCCTATGTCCTGCTGGGCTCGCGCCTTGGCAACCGCCTGTTGCAACGCGGGGAATATTGGGCAAAGCACGACACCCATGGATCGCGTTCTGATCATTATTTGTCCGACCGTACGCATGAGCCAAGCTGGCGCGCGCTTGTCGAGCAGCTGGGCCGCCTCGATTCGGACGAGAAAGAGCGTGCCGCAATCATGAGCAGCGCCGCCGCCACCTTCGCCGCCTTCGAGGAGGCGCTTCGCCACAGCCGGGATACCTTGCCGGAATGACCGTCGATCGCCGCCACGAACAGGTTGATCTCACCAACTGCGACCGGGAGCCCATTCACATCCCGGGGCGCGTGCAGAGCTTCGGCTGTCTAATCGCAGTCGGGCGTCAATGGATGGTGCGTTACGCCTCCGAAAATTGCGAAGAAATGCTGGGCGTTTCCGCCGAGGCGATGATCGGCAATCCCGTGACCGAGCTTCTTAGCGACAGCGCGGTCCATGACATCCGGTCCCGCCTGCAATCGCTCTCCCTCTCCGACATGGTAGAGCGGCTGTTTGGCATAGATCTGTTCGAAGATGGCCGCCTGTTCGATGCAGCCCTGCATCAGTCCGGCGATCACTTCGTGATGGAGTTCGAACCCGCCGGAGCGGAAGGCCGAGATTTTCAAAGCTATGTGCGCCCGATGATCGCGCGGGTGCGCACGCATGATGATCTGGAAGGCATCTGCAACGAGGGCGCGCGGCAGCTGCGCGCGCTGACCGGGTTCGACCGGGTGATGGTTTATCGCTTCGGCGAAGACGGCAGCGGGCAGGTTTTCGCCGAAAGCGTCAAAAGCAATATGGACGGCTTCCTGTCGCTGCGCTTCCCCGCCAGCGATATTCCGAAGCAGGCACGCGAGCTTTACCAGCGTAATCTTCTGCGCATCATCGCCGATGTGGACGATCCCACCGTGGCGATCCAGACGCAGGATTTGGAGAACGAACCGCTCGATCTCTCCATGAGCACGCTTCGCGCCGTTTCGCCGATCCATGTCGAATATCTGCAGAATATGGGCGTTGGTGCGTCCATGTCCGTTTCGATCATGAAGCGCGGCAAGCTGTGGGGGCTGTTCGCCTGCCATCATTCGACGGCGCACGTCCTGTCTTATTCGGTGCGGACCGCTGCCGAGCTGTTCGGCGAGCTGTTCGCCTTCGTGCTGGACCAGCTTGAAGCGGACTTGCTGCGGGATGAGATGATCCGTGCCGATGCGATGCGCGACAAGCTCATGCCGCGTCTGGCCGATGGCGACGATCTTGCCTCCCAGTTCGATACCATCATCGAGAATATGGCCGACATCGTGCCGCATGACGGCGCGGTCGGCTGGATCAACAAGCGTTTCCATGCGCGTGGTGCCACGCCGAGCGAAGATCAATTCCGCGAGCTATTGCCGCTGCTCGAGGAAAAATTGCAAATGCGCGTCTACGCGACGAAATCGATCGCCGCGGAACATGAGCCTGCGGCCGATTATGCGGCCGAGGCTGCCGGGCTCCTGTCGATCCCGCTTTCGCGTACACCGCGCGACTTCGTGGTGCTTTTCCGGAAGGAAGTGGCCAAGCAGGTCAGCTGGGCGGGCAATCCGAAGAAAGCGGTGGAGAACAGCCGGTTCGGCGACCGCCTGACGCCGCGCAAAAGTTTCGAGGCGTGGACCGAGGAAGTGCGCGGCGAATCCATATCGTGGAGCGATGCTCAGCTGCGAGCCGCCGAAGCGTTCCGCACCACCCTGGTGGAGCTGATTCTGCGCATAGCCGATCAGAACGCACAGGAACGCGCGCGCAGCAGCGAAAAGCAGGAACTGTTGATCGCGGAGCTCAACCACCGCGTGCGCAACATCCTGAACCTCATTCGCGGCCTTGTGCAGCAGAGCAATACCGGATCGGGCAGCGTCGAGGACTTCGCCGAAGTGGTTGGTAGCCGCATCCACGCTTTGGCACGCGCGCATGATCAGATCACCCGCGAACATTGGGCGCCGGCATCGCTGAAAGAACTGATCCGAAACGAATGTCAGGCTTATGCCGAAAATTCGGTGGACCGGGTCAAGGTTAGCGGTCCGGACGCCTATCTGAAGCCCGAAGCGTTCACCGCCATCGCGCTCGTGATCCATGAACTGCTGACCAACTGCGTGAAATATGGCGCTCTGTCGGACAGCAGCGGCACGATTGCGATCGATATCGCCGAGCGAGAGGACCATTCGCTCGATCTGCAATGGCGTGAGAGTGGTGGCCCGGTCGTAAAAGCCCCCAGCCGGCGCGGGTTTGGATCGACGATCATCGAACGCTCCATACCCTATGAGCTTGGCGGCGAGGCCGATATCCGCTTCGAACTCACAGGGCTTCGCGCGGACTATGTGCTTCCGGCCAACTGCATCCAGCGGATCGAAGATCAACCCGCCGCCGAAGACGAACGATCCGTCCCCGAGGCGACAAAGAAAGAGATGCGCGATCTGGGCCGTGCCCTGATCGTCGAGGACAATCTCATCATCGCGCTGGATGCCGAAGAGATGCTGAAGGCGCTTGGCGCGCGCGAAATCGATGTGGTCGGCGGCGTGGGCGAAGCCTTGCGCCGCTTGAACAATGACGACTTCGATATCGCCCTTCTCGACATCAATCTTGGTAATGAGAACAGCGCGCCGGTCGCGCAGCGGCTGACCGAGATCGGCAAGCCGTTCATCTTCACGACCGGCTATGGCGAGAATAGCGCTATCCTGGAACGCTTCCCCGGTACGCCGGTGGTCGCCAAGCCCTACCGCCGCGAAGATGTGGAGCGCGCGCTTACCAAGCTGGACGAGCCCGCCACCGACTGATCCATCAGCCTGCGCGCTCGGGGATCATGGCGCGTAGCTCGGTCTTTAGCACCTTGCCGATGTGGCTGCGCGGCAGTTCGTTCAGAACAAGCACTTCCGACAGGCGCTGCGTCTTGCCGAGCCCGGCATTGACCTGATCGCGAATTGCGGCGCCGTCGCGCTCACTTCCCGACTTTAGGGTCACAAAACCGACCGGCGTCTCGCCCCATTTTTCGGACGGCATGCCCACCACCGCAGCGTCGGCCACCTCGTCCACCGCCATCAGCGCATCTTCCAGATCGGCCGGGTAGATGTTGAACCCGCCGGAGATGATCATGTCCTTGGCGCGGCCTACAATCTGGACGAACCCGTCTTCGTCGATGACGCCGATATCGCCGGTACGCAGCCACAGCTCGCCCGCCTCGTCGCGCCATTCCATCGCGCTGGTAGCGTCCGGGCGATTGCGATAGCCGCTCATCATCGTAGGCGATCGGCCGACCATTTCGCCCTTCTCGCCCGCGCCCAGACGATTGCCCTCCTCGTCGATCACGATCAGCTGATGGTTGGGCAGCGGCTGACCCACGGTGTGTAGCTTGTCCGGAAATTTGTGCGCGTGGAGCATGCAGACCACGCCGCCCTCGGTGAGGCCATAGATTTCGGTCAGCGCGCCGGGCATACGGCGCAGCACTCCGGCTTTGAGATCGGCGGAAAAAGGTGCGCTGGTGCAGAACTTGTATTGCAGCGACGACAGATCGTGATCGTCGAACCCGGGCTGCGCCATCAGCCGCTGATATTGGACCGGTACGAGCATCGTGTGCGTGATGCGCTCCGCCTCGGCGATTTCGCCCCAGCGCGCGGCATCGAACTTGCCCATGATATAGGCGCAGCCGCCCCACAGCAGCGTTGGTAGAAACACTGCCAGTGTGGTGTTCGAATAAAGCGGCGTGGAACAGAGCGTTCGGCTTTCGGTCCCGTAGATCGATTTGAAGCCGCCAGCCGCCTGTCGCCAACGCATGAGATGCGCATGAACGATGCCCTTGGGCGCGCCGGTCGTGCCGCTGGAATAGATGATGTTGAACGGATCGCCGACATGGGGCGAAACCGGTTCGGCGATCGCGCCTTCTTCCGCCATCCAATCGCCGAGCGCGGGCAAATCCCCCTTGCCTTCGTCCAGCATGACCACGCTGAGCGAGGGCAGATCGACACCGCTTTCCTGCAGCTCCGCCCATTTCGCGCGCTCGACGAACAGATGTGCTGCACCGCTGTCGGCCATCATCGCCGCAAGTTGCTTCGGCGCTGCAGAGGTCGTCAGCGGAGCCGCACACCCGCCCGCGCGTATCGCGGCGAGATAGACCAAAGCATAGTCGACCCCGCTGGTACCGAGGATCGCCACCGCCTGCCCACGCACCAGACCATCGCGCTGGAGTGCCGCCGCGATCCGCTCGACCAGCGCCCAGCCCTCTCCCCAGCCGAGGCGTTTGGTTTCGTCGATCAGCATATCCCCATCCGGGTTCGCTGCCGCCCAATCGGCAAGCACGCCGGGCCAGGAGCCGAATTCGGCATCCAGCTTTCGGGCGATCGGTTCGGGAATAGCGGCTTCGCTCGCATTGCTCATGATAGGCTCATCCTGCCAAGGTTTTGACGAGATCGTAGAGATAGTCGCGCGCGGTATAGAGCGCTTTCACCTCGACGCGTTCGTTAAGGCCGTGCACGCCGTTTCCGTCCGGATCGCCCCACACGCTCGGCACCCCGTAGGTCGGGATGCCGACCGCGGACATGTACAGTCCGTCGGTCGCCCCGGTCGACATGCTGGGCAGCACCGGCACGCCGGGGAAATATTTCGCGGCGAGGGTTTCCATCGGCCCGATCAGCGCCGGATCGAGCGGCGGCGATTTAGCGAGCGGTTTATCCTCGCGCGCCAGGGTGATGGTGATGTTCGGATCGTCCACCAGCTTCGCGAGCTGCTCCTTCACCTCCTCCGGCGTGTGGCCCGGGAAGATGCGACAGTTCACATTCGCCTCGACGCGCTGCGGCAGTGCGTTCACCGCATGGCCACCCTCGATGGTCGTCGCGACGCAGGTGGTGCGCAGCATGGAGTGCAGCGCCTTGTCCTTGTTGACGATCGCCATCGCGTCCTCGTCGCCAAGGTCGTTCACCAGCGCCTTCATCGCGGCGCCGGTTTCATCCTTCCGCATGGCGGCGCTTTTCTGGAAGAACGCGCGGGTCGTATCGTTGAACTCCGCCGGGAAATCATAGGACCCAATCCGCTCCAGCGCGCCCGCCATTTCGTAGATCGCGTTGTTCGGCACCGGCTGGGAACTGTGGCCGCCGGGGTTGGTCGCTACCAATTTGTAATCCTGATAGATTTTTTCGCCGACCTGAATGGTCTGCACCATCAGATGGCCCTTGCCGTCGGTGCGCCCGCCCCCGCCTTCGTTCAGCGCGAACGCCGCATCGATCCAATCGCGCTTCTCGTTCGCCAGATATTGCGCCCCATTGAACGCGGTATCAGTCTCTTCCCCGCAGGTGAGCGCCATCTTCACGGTGCGCTTCGGCTTGTACCCCGCTTCGGCGAACCGCACGAGCGTATCGGCCCAGATCGCGGACATCGCTTTGTCGTCCACCGCGCCGCGCGCATAATAATAGCCGTTCTCTTCCACCAGTTTGAACGGATCGCGTTCCCAATCCGAACGCTTGGCTTCCACTACATCGATATGGCCGAGGAGCAGCATCGGCTCTTCCGTCGACGAGGTACCCGGATAGACCGCGACCACGCCGCCATCCTCGGGATGTTCGGGCACGGTGAAGACGGTAACGTTCTCCGGTGCCATGCCCGCCGCGGTCAGCCGATCCGCAATCTGCTGCGCCGCCTGCGTGCAGCTGCCGCTCGACTGGGTCGTGTTGGTCTCGATCAACTCCTTGTACAGCCCGAAAAACTGCTGCTGATCGGGCGTAAGCGCGCCCATCTCTCCCGTCGCGACCTGCGCCGAAACGGGCGCTCCAGCGGTCATGGTGGCGGCGATGGCCGAGGCGGCGATGAGGAACGAGGATTTCATGACTGGAGACTCCCTGCTGGCAGGAGAGGATAGGAGCATTGATTAGCTGTGGATGGAAGGGGGGTTCGCCTTCCAAAGCGGTGAATTTCCGCCTATATCCCTTTCATGAGTGAAGTTCCTGAAAACCCCGCGCCTTCGGGCCCGAATTCCAACGCCTATGGCGCAGACAGCATCAAGGTCCTGAAAGGGCTGGACGCCGTGCGCAAGCGCCCCGGCATGTATATCGGCGATACCGACGACGGCTCCGGCCTGCACCATATGGTGTTCGAGGTATCCGACAATGCGATTGACGAGGCGCTGGCCGGTCATTGCGATAAGGTACTGATCGAGCTGAACCCGGACGGCTCCGTCTCCGTGGAAGACAATGGCCGCGGCATTCCGGTGGACATGCACAAGGGCGAAGGCGTGTCGGCGGCCGAGGTCATCATGACCCAGCTGCACGCGGGCGGGAAGTTCGAGAATACGAGCGACGACAACGCCTACAAGGTGTCCGGCGGCCTGCACGGCGTCGGCGTTTCCGTGGTGAACGCGCTGTCCGAATGGCTGGAGCTGACCATCTGGCGCGACGGGCGCGAACATTGGATGCGCTTCGAACATGGCAATTCGGTCGCCCCGCTGGAAGATCGCGGTCCTGCGCCGGATCGCGGCGGAGAACCTTATAGCGGCACCCGCGTCACCTTCCTGCCGTCCACCGACACGTTCAAAAATGTGAACGAGTTCGATTTTGACAAGCTGGAGCACCGCTACCGCGAGCTTGCTTTCCTCAATTCTGGCGTGCGCATCGTGATCCGCGATTGCCGCCACGAAGACCCGGTCGAGAAGGAAATGTTCTACGAGGGCGGCATCGCGGCTTTCGTCAAATATCTGGACCGGAACAAGACCGCGCTACTGCCCGATCCGATCGCGATCAGTTCCGAACGGGACGGCATCGGCATCGACGTCGCGCTGGAATGGAACGACAGCTATTATGAGAATGTCCTAACCTTCACCAACAACATCCCGCAGCGCGATGGCGGCACGCATCTCGCCGCCTTCCGCGCCGCGCTGACCCGCACGCTCAACAATTATGCCGAGCGTTCGGGGCTGATGAAGAAGGAAAAGGTGAAGCTGACCGGAGACGATATGCGCGAAGGCCTGACGGCCATCGTGTCCGTGAAGCTGCCCGATCCGAAGTTCGGATCGCAGACCAAGGACAAGCTCGTCAGCAGCGAAGTTCGCCAGCCGCTGGAAAGCCTGATGGCGGACCGAATGAGCGAATGGCTGGAGGAAAATCCGCAATATGCCGCGTCGGTGATCCAGAAGATCGTCGACGCCGCCGCTGCGCGCGAGGCCGCCCGCCGCGCGCGCGAGCTGACCAGGCGCAAAGGCGTGATGGATATCGCCTCCCTGCCCGGCAAGCTGGCCGACTGTCAGGAACGCGATCCGGCGAAATCAGAACTGTTCCTGGTCGAGGGTGACAGCGCGGGCGGCTCCGCCAAGCAGGGCCGCGACCGGCATTACCAGGCTATCCTGCCGCTGAAGGGCAAGATCCTGAATGTCGAGCGCGCACGGTTCGATCGGATGCTGTCTTCCAAGGAAGTCGGCACGCTGATCCAGGCGATGGGCACCGGCATCGGGCGCGAGGACTTCAACGTCGAGAAGCTGCGCTACCACAAGATCGTCATCATGACGGACGCCGACGTGGACGGCGCGCACATCCGCACGCTGCTCCTCACCTTCTTCTACCGCCAGATGCCAGAGATCATCGAGCGCGGGCATCTCTACATCGCGCAGCCGCCGCTTTATAAAGTCGGGCGCGGCAAGAGCGAGGTGTATCTGAAGGATAACAACGCGCTCGACGCTTATCTGATCGATGCCGGCCTGAATTCGATGGTGATGGAAACCGAGGGCGGACAACGCGCGGGCGAGGACCTCCGCACGCTCGTCGAACATGCGCGCCGCATGCGCAGCCTGATGGCCTATATCCCGCGCCGCTACGATCCCGCGATCATCGAGGCGCTGGCCTTGGCGGGCGCATTGTCCCCCGATCTCACGCCCGATCAGCGCGAAGCTGCAGCCGCAGAAGCCGCGCGCTGGATGGACGCCGCCGATGAGGAGGGCCGCTGGTCCGCCCATGTCGGCGAGGAAGGCGGTTATCGCTTCGAGCGGTTGTGGCGCGGCGTGACCGACCATCACCGCGTCGATGCCGGGTTCCTCGTCTCCGCGGAAGCACGCAAGCTCCACAAGCTCGCGACCGAGGAGAAGGACAGCTACGCTACCGCCAGCCGTCTGATGAGCCAGAAGGCCGCCGAGCAGGAGGCCGAACTGGCCGAAGCCGACGATCCGCTCGCCGAAGAAAGCGAAGGCCAGGAGAACGAGCCCAACCGCCTCACCGCGCGCGCCGACGACGGCGGCGCGGCGGGCACGCGCATCACCCGGCCGAGCGAACTGCTCGACGCAGTGCTCGCCAGCGGCAAGAAGGGCCTGGCGGTTCAGCGCTACAAGGGCCTCGGTGAAATGAACGCCGAACAGCTCTGGGAAACCACGCTCGATCCGGAAAATCGCGCCCTCCTGCAGGTCGAGATCGAACAGGCCGACGTCGCCGACGAGATCTTCACCAAGCTGATGGGCGACGTTGTCGAACCGCGCCGCGAGTTCATTCAGGACAACGCGCTGGATGTGGCCAACCTCGACGTCTGATCCGCCAAAGGAAAAGGGAGAGCATTGCTGCTCTCCCTTCCCTCGCGTTGCGCGAACTTTTGCGGCTTATCAGCTCGCTTTGTTGGAATAGTCCTGCTCGTCGCCCATCGGACTGACGTCCGCTTCGGGTGAACTGCGCACAGCCGATCGGGGGGTGGCGCCGGCGGTGTAGCCATAGCGCTGATCGCGTGCGAAATTGCGATTCATGCTGTCATCGACCCGCAAGTTGTTCTGCACATGGCCGATACCCGCCACGCTGTCGGCGAGATCTTCGGCGCGGCGTTTGGCCCGCCTGCTGTCAACGGTGCCGTCCATGGTCACTTCGCCGTCTGTAACGCTGAGCTCGATGTTCGATGCATCGAGCCTGGGATCGTGGAACATGCGTTCGCTGACATCCTCCAGCATCTTGTCATCGGAGCGAACATAACCCTTCGGCCCGCGCCCGCGATGGTCGAGATCGCGCCGCGCAGCCGCCTCTTCGTCGCCAAACCAGCTGGCCACTTCGTCACCGGCACGCTCCATCCAGCCGCGATCGCTATCGCGGTAGCGGCGTTCCTCATCCTCACCGCCCCGCTCCACATAAAAGCCCGTTTGATTGCCGAAACCGCCGGTGTGGCGATCATCGTCCAGCGGCGCATAGGTGTCACCAAATGCGCGCTGCTCGCGACCTGAATAGGCGCCTCCACTTCTCGATCGCTGCACGTAGCGCTCGTCAAAGGAGGTTGTGCCCTGGCCATAGGATGCACTCTCGGGGCTTTGCCGTCCGTCGTATCCGCGGTCCCGCTCCATGCGATTGGTAAAACTGCCGAAGCTTTGTTCGCTACGGCCACCGGCGGCTCCGGTGCGAAACGCAGAATTGTCGTAATCACGTGCCATGATCTCATGTCCTCTCTACTCGCGCGCGTGTCTGGAAAGACTTGTCGGCACTCGCGCTACTGCAAGTAAAAATGTTGATCGGGGCCGTTCGTTCCGCTGCTTGCGACGGTCAGATTCGTGAGAGGGCGAGCGCTTCAGAACCCCGAGCGTGAGCTAAGGCGCTGGTTATACGTCAGCAAATCGGCCGTCCTTTGAAGCCGGCATCATGTCTCCTGCTGTTGGCTCCGACCTGGGAAAACGATTAGCGGTGCGCCGATTGCGCCAAGTTTCTACCTCCAAGATCGGGAACCTTTGCAATCAAGCGACCATTGCGCATCCAGAACAAGGAGAATCATGATGCGTAACTTCATGTATGCTGCCGCTTCCATTGCCATCGTCATGGCAGGTCCCGCTTTGGCTCAAGGCAAGGGAAACGGGAATGGCAACGGTCATCAGGGCCAAGGCCCTGCCCATGCCGGCAAAGCCGATCACGGAAATGGCCAGGCTAAAGGCAAAGGGCCGAAGATGGATCGCGGCCCTTCCGGCCCGGAACGGATCGCTCAGCAAATTGGCAATCCGGGTAAGGGAAATGGCAAGGCCGATCGTGGGCCTGCCAATCGTAACGACATTCGTGAACAGGTGCGCGGTGCGCAGCGGGATATCGAAGGTCGCGTTTCGCGGAGCGTCCAGCAAGCGCGCCGTGACATTCGCGGTAATATCGACGAGGCGCGCCGGGACGTAACCTTACGCGGCAACGATGTCGTCCGCCCGCGCGATCGCTATGAATTCTTTGAGGATGGCCGTCTGCGCTTCGGGGACCGGCGACAGGTCGATTACGGCCTGATCAACGGGTGTCCTCCGGGCCTTGCGAAAAAGAACAATGGCTGCCTGCCGCCGGGCCAGGCGCGCAAGCTCTACGATCAGCGTCAGGCTTATTATCGCGACGATCGCGGCTCGCTGCTGAGCTATCTTGGCCTCGAACCGCGCTTTCGCGATTCCAATTTCGTTTATTCGGACGGCTACGCCTATCGAATGAACAACAACAATTCGCTGGTCACCGCTTTCCTGCCACTCGTCGGCGGTGCGCTGTTCCAAGGACAAACCTGGCCGCAGCAATATGGTTCGCAGGCCGCCCCGACCTATTACAGCGACTATTATGGCCGCAATAATCCGAACTACACTTATCGCTATGCCGATGACACATTGTTCGGGGTGAACCCGCAAAACGATACGATCAGCACGATCGCGGCACTTTTGACCGGCAACAACTTCGCTGTCGGCCAGCCGATGCCGGCGGGCTATGACGTTTACAATGTGCCCTATCAGTATCGCGATCGCTATTATGATCGCCCCGATGCCATGTATCGGTACAGCGACGGCTACGTCTATCAGGTCGATCCGAAAACCCGCTTGATCCAGTCGGTTATTCAGTTGCTGACCTGAAAACAGGGGACATTTCCATGACGATTTCCAAGATGACGGCGCTCGCCGGGGCCGCGCTGTTGTTCAGCCTTTCGGCTTGCGGTCAATCTGCGGACGATACCGCGAAAACGAGCAGTGCGGCAGAGAAAGCCGATCAGGCCGATCTGGTCGAAACGCTCGGCGATGCGGGCGATCTTTCGACGGCGGCAGGATTGATCAAACAGGCGGGGCTGGAGGCGGCGCTCGAAGGCCCTGCCCCCTATACGCTGTTTCTGCCGTCGAACGAGGCGCTCCAGGCGGTTAATGCCGAACAGCTCGACCGTCTGAAGAGCGATGCGGGAAGACCTGAACTGATCGCACTCCTACGCTACCACATCGCGCCCGGCGTTCTCGCCCAGGAAGATCTGGTCAACGCGATCAAGAGCGGGGACGGCACGGTTGAGATTGCCAATGTCGCGGGATCGAACCTTGAATTTACCCAGCAGGGCAACCGGATCGGCATTGGCAGCGGCGATCAGGCCGCGATGGTCACCGGTGAGCCAATCGTGGCCGGCAACGGCGTTATTTACACAATCGACCGCCTGATCCAGCCGGACGGTTCCGGCGCGCCCTCTTCCTGAGCGATCAACTGATCGATCAGTCGAAGGCGAAGGTTTGCTGCACCGGTGTGGCCGCCTTCGCCTCCTGCTCATCGCGCTCCAGGGATCCCAGGGTTAAACCGAGCAGTCGCACGCCATTCTCCACCGGCAATATGTCGGTGAGCAGGCCATGCCCAATGGCGGAGAATTCCTCCCGCGATGCAACCGCATGCTCGATGGAGCGCGCACGGGTGATCTGACGGAAATCGGCGAATTTCACCTTCAGCGTCACCGTGCGTCCCCTGACCTGCCGTTCGGCTATACGGTCCCAGACAATTTCCACGATTCCGTCCAGCGCTTCGCGCAGGTCGCCCTCGCTCCATTTATCCTCGCCATAGGTTCGTTCTCCGCCCAGAGACTTGCGAATACGGCTCGACCGAACGGGACGATGATCGATCCCGCGCGCCATGCGGAAAAGCCCCTCCCCCCAACTGCCGAAATGTGCCGTCAGCCAGGCCACATCCTTTTCACGCAGGTCCGCACCCGTCTGGATGCCGAGCCGTGCCATCTTCTCGTTGGTTTTCGGCCCGACGCCGTGAAAGCGCTTCACCGGCAGCGAGGCGACGAATTCCGGCCCCTGCTCAGGCAGAATCACGCATAGGCCGTCAGGCTTGTTCTGGTCGCTCGCCAGTTTGGCGATGAACTTGTTGTAACTCACCCCCGCGCTGGCGGTGAGGCCGGTCTCTTCGCGGATTGCCGCGCGGATGGCCTTGGCAATCTTCACTGCCGATCCGATGTCCTGCTTGTCCTGCGTCACGTCCAGATAGGCTTCGTCTAGCGACAGCGGCTCGATGGCGTCGGTGAAACGCTGGAAGATCGCCCGAATCTGGCCGGACACTTCGCGATAGACGTCGAAGCGCGACTTCACGAAAATGAGGTCCGGGCAGCGCCGCGCCGCAGTGACGGACGGCATGGCGGAGCGCACGCCGAACACGCGCGCCTCGTAACTTGCCGCCGCCACCACCCCGCGCCGCGACGATCCGCCCACGGCCACCGGCTTTCCGCGCAATTCGGGATGATCGCGCTGCTCCACACTCGCGAAAAACGCGTCCATATCGACATGGATAATCTTTCGAAGGGGCGGCGCGTCGGGCATGGGATCGCCAAGCGATATAACGCTATGCTGGCCTTTTTACACGGCTTCGCCCGGCTTACCGCGCGCGCAATAGCGCTTGTCCCTTTTGTCCATGGCAATTCAGACCCCTGCGCCTCATATTGCTGCGATGCAAAATGAAGCCGCCCTCTCCCGCGGCGTGAAGCAATTCGCGCTCGGCCCCAAGGAATTCGTCGCGATGATGGCATCGCTGATGGCGATGAACGCACTGGCGATCGACGCTATGCTGCCAGCGCTTGGACAGATCTCGGACGATTTCGGCCTGAGCGACCCGAATCTGCGGCAATGGATTGTCAGCGCCTATTTGATCGGCACCGGTGCCGGCGCTGTGTTTTACGGGCCGCTCAGCGACCGGTTCGGTCGCCGCCCCGTTCTGCTGGGCGCGGTTGCCACCTACACCTTCCTGTCGATCCTTTCGATCTTCAGCGGTAGCTTCGCCATGCTCGTCGGTCTGCGTCTGGCGCAGGGCATCGCGGCCGGTGCGTTTTCCGTGCTGGTCGGATCGATTGTGCGAGACCGCTATTCCGGCGATGCCATGGCGCAGTTGATGAGCTTCGTGTTCATCGTGTTCATGGGCGTGCCCGTCATCGCGCCGAGCCTGGGTTCCGCGATCCTGGCCTTTAGCGAATGGCACATGATCTTCGTGCTCCTGGCGCTGATGGGCGCGGCGGTGGCGACTTGGGTGTTTATGCGCCTTCCCGAAACGCTGAAGCCCGAGCATATCATTCCCATCAAACCCTCCGCCATCGTGGACGTGTGGGGCAAGGTGATCACCCACCGCCAGGCGCTGGGCTATATGTTCGGCTCCGGCATCGCCTTCGGTGCGCTGTTCGGCTTCATCAACAGCGCGCAGCAGATTTTCTTCACCACTTTCGGCGCGGAAGATGTCTTTCCCTATGCGTTTGCGGGCGTCGCAGGCGCGATGGCATTGGCCAGCTTCTTCAACAGCCGCATCGTCATGCGTTTCGGGGCGCGGCGGGTGAGCCATAGCGCGCTGATCGCTTTCATCGCGCTGTCCGCAATTCACCTCGTCAGCGCGTGGAACGGCGAATCGCTCACCGCCTTCCTGATCCTCCACGCGCTCACCATGAGCATGTGCGGCTTCATCGGCGCAAACTTCTCCTCGATCGCGATGGAGCCGTTCGGCAACATGGCGGGCGCCGCGTCGAGCTTCCAGAACTGCATGCGCATGCTGTGCGCCGCCGGCCTCGGCGTCATCATCGGCCAGGCCTATGACGGCACGGTGGTGCCCCTCGTCAGCGGGTTCCTGATCTGCGGCAGTTGTGCCCTTTTGCTGCTGTTATGGTCGGAGAAAGGCAAGCTGTTCACCCGGCCCCGTACCGCCAAGCAAGTGATGGTCTGACCCGCCCCCATCGGGAGCGGGCACCGTCAGCTTATCAAGCCGAACACCAGGATCGCGCCCACCGCGATCGGGCAGAGCCAAGCGATCAGGAAGCGCCACGTCAGGTGCAGCCCGCCGCTGATGCCGTTCTCGTCATCGGTCAGGCGCTTGTCCGCGATCCAACCAACGAAAACGGAAACCAGAAAGGCCGACAGCGGCAGCAGGATTTTGCCGGTAAAGATATCGACGATCGAGAAGAAGTTCTGGCCTTCGAAAATGCTGAAGTTCAGAGGATGCCAGTTTTCCAGTGAGTTGAACGACATCGCCGACAGGATACCGATCGCAAAGGCAAGGATACCAAGGCCGATGGCGGTCACCGCCCGTGGCAGGCCCAGGCGCTTCATCACCCATGCCGTAGGCGCTTCGAGGAGTGCGACCGAGCTCGTCAGCGCGGCAAACAACACCATGACGAAGAACAGCAGCCCGATGAACGATCCCGCCGGCATGGTCTGGAAGCTGGCCGGTAGCACCTGAAACATCAGCGTCGGGCCGCTATCCGATGCCAGGCCTGCGGCGAAGACAATCGGGAAGATCGCCAGCCCCGCGATGATTGCAACCGACGTGTCCGCCGCGGCGATGATTGCGGACGTGGATGCAAGGTTCGTCTTGCGGTCCGCATAGGCACCATAGGTTATCATCATCGCCGAACCCAGCGAAAGCGAGAAGAACGCCTGGCCAAGCGCGGACAGCATGACATTGCCATGCAGCAGCCGCGACGGATCAAAGGCGAACAAAAAGGCAAAGGCCTCTCCCGCCGCGCCCGTCGCAAGGCTGTAGAGCGTGATACCGATCAGCAGGATGAAGAAGGTCGGCATCAGATAGACCGCGATCTTCTCGATTCCGCCGCCCACACCCCGTGCGATGACGAAAACGGTCACCGCCATGAACAGGGCATGCAGGCCGATCATCAATCCGTTGTCGGCGAAAAGCGCAGGCAGATAGCCCTGCACCTGCTCCAGGCTCTCTCCCTGGAAAGCGCCGCCCAGCAATGCACCATTGCCGATGCTGGTGGCGACATCGCCCGCAAACAGGCCGATATAATAGATCACCCAGCCCGCGATCACGCTGTAGAAGGTAAGGATCAGGAATGCGCCCAGCATGCCGATGCCCGCCAGCGCGGACCAGGCGGTGGACGCACCGCTATCGCGCGCCACCGTCTTGGTGCTCTCGATCGCGTCCGCCTTGCCGTGCCGCCCGATCAGCGTTTCCGACAGCAGCACCGGAAGACCGATCAGCACCACGCAGAAGATGTAGAAAATGACGAAAGCGCCGCCGCCATTGGTGCCGGCCTCCGACGGAAACCGCCAGAGATTGCCCAGCCCGACCGCCGATCCCGTCGCAGCCAGAATGAACCCCCAGCGCGAGGACCAGCCCTCGGTCGTCTGCTTACCGGCCGCTGCCGCCATATTATGCCCCTCGCTCGCAATTTATTTTCTTTGAAAGACCGCTTATATGCGGTGCGGCGCGAAGATCAAATTCGGCCGGCGAATGCTGGCCGCCTCAGCGAGCGCAATTAGCCTGCCAGCATCGGGCCCAGCTTCTTGCCGGCGAACAGGTGGACGTGCAGGTGGCCGACCTCCTGATGCGCATCGCTGCCGATATTGGCGAGCAGGCGATAGCCCGGCTCTACCAGCCCCAGATCGCGCCCGACCTTGCCTACCGCGCGTACGAATCCCGCAATTTCCGCCTCGCCCGCTTTTTCCGAAAAGTCGTTCCAGCTGACATAGGCCCCCTTGGGGATCACCAGCACATGAGTGGGGGCCTGCGGGTTGATGTCCCTAAATGCCAGCGCGTGATCGTCCTCATAAACCTTGTCGCACGGGATCTCGCCGCGCAGGATCTTGGCGAACACATTGCCCTCATCATAGGGCTGGGTGGCATCGACGCTCATGGACAATCTCCTAAGATGTGCGCGCGCCTACGCTTGGCGGGCGGCTTTTTCGGTAAGGCCGGACAACCCCTCGCGCCGTTCGAGTTCGGCCTCCACCTCGGCCAGCGATACGCCGCAATCGGCGAGCAGCATGAGATGGTGGAAGATCAGATCGGCGGATTCGGCAATCACGCCGTCCCGGTCGTCCGTCACCGCGGCGATCACCGTTTCGGTCGCCTCTTCGCCCAGCTTCTGCGCGATCTTGGGGCGTCCCTTGGCGCGCAGCCTGGCGACATAGCTCGCCTCCGGATCGCCTGCGCGACGCTCGGCAATCACCGCTTCCATCCGGTTCAGAATATCGCTCATGTTCCCCGCGTGGCCCGCCTCGGCCCCATCCGTCAAGGCCGATCGGTGCCGCGCCGCGCCAACCCGGCCACCATACGCCGCTCGGCCGGGGCCAAGAGCCCTTCCAGCACTTGCCAGAAGCCCGTCACCGCGCCCTGCCCGGCATCCCCATAGGCCGCCGCCATTCGCTCGCGCATCGCTTCGAACAGCGCGGCTTCGATGCGCCGTCCTTCGTCGGTGAGCGAGAGGAGCCGTTGGCGCCGATCGTTGCGACCCACCCGGCTTTCGACCAGACCGCGCGCATCCAGATCGTTCAGCACGCGGCCGAGCGATTGCTTGGTAATACCGAGATAGCCGAGCAGCGCCTTGACGCTGAGGCCGGGATCTTGCGCGATGAAGTACAGGCAGCGCGCATGGGCCCGGCCCAGCCCCGCTTCGGCCAGCGCCCGGTCCCCCGCGGCCTCCAGCGCGCCGGACGCGAAATGCATCAGCTCCAGCCCGCGCCGCACCTCTTCCTCGCGCAGGAACATGGGCGATGCGGGGGGAAAGTGGCTGCTGCGTTCGGGCAAGGCGGCGGGTCCTCTGCGGCGTCGGGGCGGTGCAGGATGGCTGGCGCGCGCTGCTCTGGCAAGCATGGTAAAATCGCCGACATCCGCCGGTGGAAATGGCCGCGAAGCCGCGCTAAAGCGGCGCGCATGACAAACTTCCCGGCCGAGCCACACCCCCATCCCGTCCCCGCGAGCGAGCGCGATAAGCTGCTGGAGAATCCCGGCTTCGGCAAGCTGTTCACCGATCACATGGTCACGCTGCGCTGGAGCGAGGATGAGGGTTGGCATGACGGCAAGGTCAGCGCGCGCCGCCCGATCGAAATGGACCCGGCCACCGCCGTCCTGCATTATGCGCAGGAAATCTTCGAAGGCATGAAGGCCTATCGCCTCGGCGATGGCGGCGCGGCACTGTTTCGGCCCGAACAGAACGCGCAGCGCTTCCAGCGTTCTGCTCGCCGCCTCGCAATGCCGGAATTGCCCGAGGCCCTGTTTCTGGAAGCGATCGAAACACTCGTGGCGACAGACGCCGACTGGATCCCGCCGGGCGAAGGCGCCGCTTTGTACCTACGCCCCTTCATGTTCGCGAGCGAAGTCTTCCTGGGCGTGCGGCCGGCGAAGGAATATCTTTTCATCGTCATCGCCAGCTCGGTGGGCGCCTATTTCCAAGGCGGCGCCGCGCCGATCTCGCTCTGGGTTTCGTCGGATTACAACCGCGCCGGCCCCGGCGGCACGGGCGCTGCCAAATGCGGCGGCAATTACGCCGCCAGCTTGCTGCCGCACGGCCATGCGCTCTCCAAAGGCTGCGATCAGGTGTGCTTCCTCGACGCAGCCGAGCACAAATATATCGAGGAACTGGGCGGCATGAACCTGTTCTTCGTGATGGATGACGGCAGCCTCGTCACACCGCCGCTGACCGACACGATCCTGGCCGGCATCACCCGCGATTCGATCATCACCCTGGCGCGCGACGCCGGGCACGAGGTGCGCGAAGAGCGCTATGCCTTTGCGCAGTGGAAGGCCGACGTGGAAAGCGGCCGCTGCGTGGAAGCCTTCGCTTGCGGCACCGCCGCGGTGGTGACGCCGGTTGGCCATGTGAAGTCCGAACAGGGAGATTTTACCATTGGCGACGGCAAACAGGCCGGAGAGGTCACAGCCAAGCTTCACACCCTGCTGGAAGCAATCCAGCGCGGCGAACGCAGTGATGCGCATGACTGGGTGAAACGTCTCGGCTGAACTCTTTGAGCCATTCCGGTCATCGAAAAGTGGCTTGCAGAGTTTGGCTGCAAACTACCCTTCCAAACGCAGCGATGATCCGTATATAGGCGCGCAGGACGCAAACGCGCCTGCTGGGGTGTAGCCAAGCGGTAAGGCACCGGTTTTTGGTATCGGCATGCGCAGGTTCGAATCCTGCCACCCCAGCCACTAAATTAGGCTGTCTTGAACGCCTGAAAGTGACCCGCCCTTCGGCGTCTCACGCCTGCGCTTCCGCCTCGCGCTTACAATTTCTAGCCTTAGGTCGACGTGACCAAAGCCGCTAGACTTCCTCCTTGAATAAACCGAGTGCACGTCTAACGAGCACATAGAACTTGCACCCGCTCCTTATTATTCTTCAAGAAACGTGGATTGCACTACTAAAGGTTAAGCTGCCGGGCCTTCTTCTCGCAAAACTTACTCTCTTCCGTCTATCGCCGGAAAGTCCCTGCTCTCTTCGAGCATTCGCTCGGTAATCTGTTGCTTATACCAAGATAGCAGTTCGAACGCCTCTTCGGCCTGATCTTCATTTCCGGTGATCACCCATTCTAGCACCAATCCCCGCATCGCCGCTTGGTGCAGGCGGTTCATTGTATCGATCAGCTTATCCGATGTGATGCCTGCACGGCGAGCGAGCTTTTTCGCTTTAACCGCCTGGAATCGATCGAGCTTGGCCAAGGTGCGGGAGAGATCGGTAATTTGCGGATCACTGCGCGAACCGATCATGATTTCCATGATGGCAATGGACTCCGGCTCGCGAATGTTGGCCCACGCCGCATCAGTCAACGCAATGAAGCGATCCACGCCTTCCTTTGCGTTTCCGAGAGCCGCTTTGCGCTTGGCCGTCAGGCGCCGGATAGATTCGCGGGCCACAGCCTCCAGCAGTTCGGGTTTGCCCGGAAAATGATGCAACAATCCGCCCCGGCTTATTTTCGCAAGCTCCGCCACATGGATCATCGTAGTGGCCGCATAACCCTCCTCGGCCAGGCAGTGGATCGCTGCATCAACGGCGCGCCGACGAGACTCTTCGCGCCGCTCAGCTTGGGAACGCCGTTGACGTGGTTTGATACTACCATCGCCCGCCGATGCGGCGCGCTTGTCGGGAGGCGATTGCTTGGTCATTCGCGGTCTTTCGCACAGGCTGCGGTTCGCCGCCAAGTTGCAAAATCGTGGGCGGCGACGCGGCCTTTAAAACCGCGCCGTCGCTCCTACAAAAAAACGCCGCCCGATAACGTCATACGTAGATGTTGGCGTTACCGAATTTCCGCCGAATTCGGGCGGCTGGCGATCGGCAAGATTGGTGATGCCGCCACGCAGTTCAAAATCGCGGTTGACCACCAACCGCCCGATCAGATCGAAATAGCTGATCGCCGGCACCCCTTCGGCGTCCGTATTGGGATCGGTGACGATGATGGAATTATCCTGCTGACCGATATAGCGCCAGCGCAGCGACAGTGACCCCAGTTCCCCGCCGACGCCCAATGTCGTGACGTGTTTCCACGCAGGATGCGTACTCGAAAACCCGTCAATTTGGGCATTGCCGACAGTGCCCGCATAATCGCGTACCGGTTCCGAATCGACGGACTGGATCTTGTAGTCGATCACGTAGGTCACTGCGCTTTTCAGGAAGAGACGACCGATATTTGCGACATCCAGCGATGCGTCGACCTGAAAATCGATACCGGACGTCTGATATTGCGCCAGGTTGAAGAGCGGCTCCTGGATATTCGCGAGAAGGCCCGAGGCATCCCGTTCGATCAGCTGGCAGGCGAAGTTCTGTGGATCGTAATCAGGGTTCTGCCCGCCGAAATTATAGCATTGGTTGAGCGCGATCGGGCTGGTCACATAGCCGATCGCATCGTCTACCTTGATATTATAGTAATCGACCGACAGCGAAAAACCGTCCAGCACACTGTCCATGAACAGCGGTTGCAGTACGGCGCCGATGGTGTAGCTGTCCGCGGTTTCTTCCTGCAAATCGGGATTGCCGATCCGGAAGGCAGCGTTGGCCGATCCGGAATAAGTATAACCATCGACCAGCGAAACCGGCACGCCCTGCGCAATGCATAGGGCACGTACCTGATCGGGCGAAACTCCCTCGATGCGCCCGTTGCGGGCATCGCCAGTGACATCGCAAGGGTCACCTCCTCCGCTCGCCGCACGACCGATAATGCCAATGGCACCCTCTCTCGGCGCGAAAAGATTGCCGAGGCTGGGCGCGCGAATGGCGCGCGAATATCCACCGCGGATGGTCAGGCCGCGCATCGGCGTCCAGTTCGCGCCGGCCTTGTATGTATGAACCCCGCCGATCCGATCATAATCGGAATAGCGATAAGCCAGATCGAACTCGAGCCCGCGCAGGACCGGCAACAAAATTTCGCCGTAGATTTCGGACACCGAGATGTCGCCGCCCGACGACGATTGGCCGGACGTGCCCAGCACCTCAGGAGCGGTGGTGACGCCCGGCGTTCCGGTCGGCTGGGGGCTCAGGCGCGGATCGATCGCGGCATCGTAGCTGTTGCGCCGGTACTCCGCACCAACGGCGAATCCCGCCGTTCCGCCCGGAAGCTCAAACATCTGGCCGTTCAGATTACCCTGCACCACCGTCTGTTCGAATGTAAAACGGTTGGCCGTATCGATGGTCAGAAAATCCGAGCAGGATTGGGAAGCAGGTGCGAAACCGAACGGATCATAACCCCCTTCGCACAGGCTTGCGCCGCCGTCCGCCGCACTGACGACCTGATTGAAACGGCTGCGGCTGATCTGGTTGAAGGTTCGCGAATTCTGCGTTGTCTTCCCGTGGCTAACATACACATCGAAGCCCAAGGACGATCCCAGCTGCCCTTTAAGGCCGCCCAGCGCCTGATAGACGTCATATTGCTCCTCAACCCGCAAGCGGCCGATACGCGTTCCCGTGAAATAGTAGGAGAAAGGTGCGGTCGGGACCGGCCGTGCATTCAGCAATATCCGGAGATCGGGCGTAATGAACGGGTTGCTGACGGGGATCTGGATGGGATCCACCACCGATTGTAGCACCCCGGACGCAGACGTCTGATCGACGGTGTAATTGGCGTAGTTCAACTGCGCATAAGCGGTGATATCGGATGAGATATCAAACTCGCCGCGGCCGAAACCGGTATAGCGCTCGATCGGCAGTTGAACGGTGGAATCGTAAAGGCTGCGCTGACGGATAACGCCCTCGGCTACAATATAGCCGGTCCCCTGCGTGTTACGCAGATTGAGGGCGCCGTTGCGGCCAATAATCGTGCCGTCGGCATTGATGTTGTAGCTGCTCGAAACACCGGGAATGCTGGTGCCATAGGTGTTGGCGAACAGATTGCGGAATGCCGCGACATTTTGCGGCCTTCCGAAGCCGAAGGGATTACGACCGGACTGAATGATCAGGCCACTGGTGGGCGATGACGTACCATCCTGGTTATCAAAGAAGGCGCGGGCGTTCTGAGAAGCGGTGTCGCGCTCTAGATAAGATCCCGAAAGGAAAATTCGGCCGCGCTGATCTGCGAAGTCCGCTCCCCAGGTCAACGATCCGCTATAGGTGGCGGCATCGCCGAGCTCGGAAATGCCTGCGCTGCCTTCCAGTTCGAACCCGCGGAAACGGTTGTTGAACTTGAAGTTCACTACCCCGGCAATCGCATCCGATCCGTAGACGGCGGAGGCGCCCCCAGTGATCACCTCGACCGTCGAGATCAGCGCAGAGGAGATCGTGTTGAGATCGACCGCGCCCGATGTGTCGGAGGGTTGCAGTCGGCGCCCGTCGAACAGCACCAGCGTGCGCTCAGCCCCCAGACCGCGTAGATTGGCATTGGCCCGCCCGCCCGAGCCCCCGGTGATGGCCGAGGTTTGAGAGCCTTGCGTGGCCTGGAATTGGGGAAGAGCGTTCAGCGACTGCTCTATTGTGGCCGGGCCGGAATCCTGGATGAAGTCCTGATCGATCGTCGTAATCGGGCTTTCGGCGGTAAAGTCCCGCCGTACGATGCGCGATCCGGTGACCACGATGGGCTCGGCCACGGGCGCGGGATTGCGATCTTCAAGGCCCAGCTCGTTGCTTTCGTTCGTGGGGGTTACCTGCTGCGCCAAAGCGGGGTTTGCCATCCCGGCCAGGCACACGCCGCACAGTGCGGCGATGCGTACATGCCTCATCATCACTCTCCCATGTTTGGAACCTGCTTTTTGCAGTGTTCCCGCCGACTTGCGGCGTTCGACCGGCACGATGCGGCCATTAATATAAACAGTCAAGTATGTTTGTAACTTAAGTGACTAGCTGATTGACGCTTCTGAATTGGCTCAATTTTTTCCAACGATCGACGGACCAGTGCGGACGGAAAAACCGCGATGGAAGCCACACCCATGTTCATTCCACGGAATAATTGGGTAGGGCTGACAGCGCGCTCATCCTGACGCCCCGCGCCCAAGCGGCACGGCCGACCACGAACTGCTCTTCCGGATCGTCGGTAAACGGAAGCCCGGAGGCTGCGAACGCGCTTCGGATACGGCGGCGCGCCTGCGCATCGAGGACGGGTACCGCCCCCGCCGGTGCATGCGGGTCAGGTGGAAGCAGGCCGCCATTTCCTCCGCCGAGCCAGGAATAATAGCGCATATGCGCCCAAGGATGCGCGCCCTTGCGTATGACATCAGCTTGGATGGCGAAGAACCGGTCCAGAACCGGTTGCAACTGCCGCGCCGTACGATCGAGTTTTCGGAAATCCGATAGTAGCGAAGCCCGCAGCAGCTCGCTCCCCAGGGGAAGCGCAGGCGTTTGCACCGCCTCCGCATTCCACTGCCCGCTCCAGCCGATCTCGATATGTCTTGCGAGAAGCGGGAGGAAATCGAGATTGACCGGCCCCATGGAAAGCCGATCGCCAAGGCGCGCGCAAAGCTGCATCGTAGACAGGAGAGACACGGGCTGGGAAATCTTCATCGACGTCACATTCGGCAGATCCGCAAGCCGGTCATAGACATCCAGTGGCTGGCCCGCGGGGCCGAGGTGAGGGAAATTCCTGCCCTCGCCCAGCGCGGCGTACAGCATGATCGGTAGCTCGGTGGCCGTGATCCGATCCTTCATGGAAGTATGGAGATCGTGCGCATCAATGTCCGGGGGATGGCGCGGTGCAAGCAGGACCAACTCGACCCCGAGCTTTTCCAGCGCCGCGATCAACGCCCGGTCATCCGCCGCGCGCGCGTTAAAGACTATGCCGTGAACCGGAAGGCGTCCGGCCGCTTCGTCGATGATAATCCGATGGAACTGTTCCCACCGTGGATCACCCGGAACGGTCCAGTTGACCATCGGCAGGGTGCCGCTGAAGCCGTGGGCTATCGCTTGATTGACGTCGCGGCGGATCGCCTCTTCATCCAGCGTTTGAAAATCCTCCAGGAAGCTGGGGAGAAAGAGGTTCATGAGGCCGCGAAGATGGCGCGCGCTCCATTCGCGCTGGACGGTCGAGCGGTCAGGACGCAAACGCTCGGCCGTCGGGGCGAACACCGAGAAAGAGGCGGTTTCTCGAGCGGCGGGACCGCCGGACGTCGGGTCGGGCCGCGCCATCAGCTCGTCTGAAAGCGCATGAGGGCCACCAAGGGCTCAATCGATGACACGTCGTCGAGCGATGCGCATAGCGCAATCAATCTTTTGGCCCGGTCTTTTCCCAGAACCGGCACCACCAGCTCACGCGCCTTTTGTTCGACCTCATCCGTCTGCAAGGGATGCGTGGGAAAGCCCGGCACAAATGGCACGAACCGCTGATGCGTCTTTCCGTCCTTGGTGGTCAGGTTCACACGAGCGCTTTCGGTGCGGGCCTCCCCCTCCCCCGTTTCGAGTGTCGGATCGGCTACCACCTCCACCTTCGTCGCAAGCGCTTTCGCCCGCCTATCCGTGTTCATCCGATCGAGCGATTGCGCGTCCACGAAGTCCAGCCGCCCGTCGATCATGATGATCGCGGCGAGATAGGGGATGTTGAGCGCGGGCATGTTGGCGCTGCGGAACGTGTCCGCCGACCCCGGCATCTCTACCCGAATGGCGGCGATCTCCTGCGTTCCGATCTCGCGCCGCAGATCGAGTAACGCGCGGACAGCAGGTTGAGTGGGGCCGCCCACCGGATAGCGCTTCATCGCAGCATGGCTCATCTCGAACGTTTCGCCAAGGCCTTCGATCAAGACGGACGGATCCGCGCCCTCCCCGCTAAGCGCTGGCCAGCGGAACCAGCCCTTGGGGGCATCCAGACTATCGGGAACGCCGGTGAACCCCATGGATGCCATGAGCGCGGCCTGCAGCCCATTGCGCGCGCCCATTCCTGCAAAAACGAACGCCTTTTCGACATGCTGGACGTCCAGCATCCATTGCCAAGAGCCCGAGGCCTGCTGAGCGCAGTAAGCCAGCATATGATTGACCTGCCGCTCATCAAGCCCCAGCAGTGCCGAGCTCGCGGCGCCAGTTCCGAACGCTGGGCCGATACCGTGATTGGCCAGACCCGCCTTCCAGAGATTGCGCGTCCCGATGGCTTTGGGCATGCGGCCCGCCAGTTCGTAACCGGCTACCAGCGCGCTGATCAAATCATGGCCGGAGCGACGGTGCTTGTGCGCCAACGCGATCCCAGCACTGACGATTGCCGGGCCGGGTTGCACATATGCGGACGGAATGAAGTCGTTAATCTCCGCGGCATGCGCGGTCATCGCCGAAGCGAAGGTCGCATCGATCAGGCTTGCGCGATGCATGGAGCCCAGGATCGGGCTCTCCAGTCCGCCGCTCAGCGTCACCGCGTATAGCCGCCCGTGCCGCGCCGCTTCCAGCGAGCTGCAGGCGATGATCGAAGCAAGCGTGTCCAGAATATGTAAGCGTGCACGCTCACGGATGGCGGACGGCACGGCGGCGCTGGTGGCTCCGGCGATATAGCGCGTGATCGCGGGCATGACGGCGATCCAGTCGCCGCCGTCGCTTTCCTCGTCAGTTCCGGCGCTGGCCTGCGCCGGTTTCAGCGACGTAGGGCCGAGCGCAGCCAGCACCCCTCCCCCCACGAGCGCGGAGCGACGACTGATGTTGGTGAGGGCACGCTCTGCCTCGAGAACGGGCGCGCCCTTCTGCGTCATTCGACGTCCCCGCGCCCGATATCGATCCCGTCCCAGAAGCGGCGAATTTCGGCGCGCGGATCCTGTTCGACATGCGCGTCCAAGTTCATGATCATGGTGGATCGGTTCGCTTGATCATAAGCGGCCCAGGCGGGCAGCTTATCGTTATTCGGGTCACCACTGGCGGCGAAGCTGGCCCAGCTGGACGCGATCTTGTCGGCCATCGCCAGGCTTTCGTTACTGGGCCCGTTGAGGCCGCCGCGAATGCTGTGAAGGCTGGGTGCAACGTCGATGCCATGAACCGCGCCGTAGCGCCCACCGAAGGCCGGGCTGGGCCAGGTCCACAAATAGGTCCAAAGCTTCGCACCGCTCTGCGCCGCCTTGCGCTCGGCCTGCGCGAAAGCACCCTTGCGGAACCAGATGTCGCTATCCATGCGGGCCGCGAGCAGGAACGGCGTCTCGCCCGGCGCTTCGGCACGGTAGAGGTCAAGCACCTCAGCCGCTCGATCGCCAGCCCGCTTACGCGCGAATTCCCGCAGGCCCTGTTCGCTCATGTCGAAATCGACCATCCGGTAAGATCGCTCGTCCAGTGCGGTCGAGATGATCATCGGCACTTCGGCGCTCACCTTGGGCGCGTCCGGATCGAACGGATGCCGCGGAAGCACGACGCCGTCGACCACCGGCGCAAAGGATGTGGGTGCTTCGCCCTTCGCCCGCGCCGCCGCTTCCAGCTTGGCCTGCGTTTCGAGGAGGCTCGTCCAGGGAACGGACTGGAGCGCAGAGACATCTTGGATATCCAGCGCCTTCATAAGCTTGGCCGCGTTTTGGACGGCAATCTCCTCGGGCATCATGCGCAGCGCCGATCCGCTCATGACACCCGCCCGGTGAAAGAGGCCCTTGCCACTCGGCATCGCCATCAGCGTGCTCGTCTTGGCACCGCCGCCGGATTGGCCGTAGACCAGCACGCGGCCGGGATCGCCGCCGAACTCAGCCACATTGTCGCGCACCCAGGCCAGCGCGGCGACGATATCTTGCATTCCTACGGTGCCGGAGGATGCGAACTCCTCACCGGCGACGTCCGCCAAATGCAGGAAGCCCAATGCGCCGAGGCGATGGGTGACGGAGATGACGACGCTGTCCGAAAAGCGCGCCATCTCCTCCCCGTCCATGCCGATATTGTTGCCCGATCCGCCGTAGAAACCGCCGCCGTGGAGCACGACGATTACCGGTTTTGCCGCTTGCCGATCCAGCGTGGGGGACCACAGGTTGAGCGCGAGATTGTCCTCGCCGGGGCCCCGCGGCTGATTTTCAAACATGATGAGATCGGCATAAGCATGCCGCCGATCCCCCGGGACCTGCGGAGCCGTGTCGGAATATTGCAGCGCACCGCGCACGCCGGACCATTTTTCGACCGGTTGCGGCGATCGGAAGCGATTGGCCCCGGAAGTGGGTGCGGCGTAGCGGACGCCGAGAAACTTGGCGATCCCGCCCGCCAACATTCCGCGCAATTTGCCGTTCGTGGTTTCCACCACCGGGAAAAGCGATTGCGCTGCTACGGGACGTGTCGCGATCAATGCGCCGCCTGCGAGCGACATCCCCATGAACCGACGCCGGTTCGGCCTGACAAGCATATCCATAAGCCCTCTCCCTTGTGCCCGCCTGCCCCGATCCGGGCGGCGGTTATCGAGGGCATGATGCCTGCCGCCGGCAATCTAATCAAGAAACAATCGTGACTGTCTGTAAAATACGCGCTACACACTCTCGGTGATCCGGTATGCCGCGCCGAGTTCCTAACGAACACGGTGACTGGTCGAATGACGAAGCCGTTCGAAGAAACGGTACGAGGAAAACGGGGCGATCGAGAGCGCCCAGAGGAGAGGAAACACTTATGACAACGACTTGCAGATCACGTAGCTGGATGCCTGCCATTGCCTTGATGGCATCCGCTGCCATGACCGCATGCACAACCGTTCCGGCAGGTTCCACAAGCACCGAGAAGGCTTCCGCCGTCCCGATTCTGGAAACGAGTAATGGACCGGTTATCGGAACGCGCAGCGAAGACGGAAAAGTCAGCATTTTTCGCGGCGTCCCCTACGGCGCATCCACGGAGGGCAGGCGCTTTCAAACCGCTCTGTCCCCAGAGCGCTGGACCGAGCCTCGAGACGCGACGCAGTTCGGCGCCGATTGCCCGCAGCGCCCGTCAGGCGACGTACCAGTCTTCCGGTCCTGGGTGAACGATCTGCCGCAAAGCGAGGATTGTCTGTTCGTCAACGTCTGGACCCGGGGGCTTTCGGACGGAAAGAAACGGCCGGTCATGGTCTGGCTACATGGCGGCGGCTACGTCACCGGGTCGGGCTCAAGCCGCGGCTATGACGGAACGCGGCTGGCCGAGCGCGGCGATGTCGTGGTCGTCACCCTCAATCATCGGCTGAACGGGTTCGGCTATCTCTATCTCGCCGGCGTCACCGACGATCCGCGTTACGCCGATGCCGGCAACCTGGGCAGTCTGGATACCGTCAAAGCGCTCGAATGGGTGCGCGACAATGCATCGGCGTTCGGCGGCGATCCGGACAATGTTACCATTTTCGGCGAATCAGGCGGCGCGGCCAAGGTGTCGACCTTGCTCGGAATGGAGCAGGCGGACGGCCTGTTCGACAAGGCGATCGCCCAGTCCGGATCGATGTCCCTCTCCGGTTTCACCCCCCGGCTCGCAACCGGTCTGACCCGCGATATCTTCAAGACCGCAGGTCTTGAGCAAGGCGACGTCGCCGGGCTCGCGGCTTTGCCGACAGAGCAATATGTCAAAGTTCTCATGCAGTCGAAGACACATGCGGCGTTCTTCCGCCCCGTAGTCGACGGGCGATCGCTGAAGCGTCAGCCCTTCGCACCCGATGCCACCCCGATTTCCAAAGACGTTCCTCTGCTCGTCGGCACGAACCGCACGGAGATGCGGCTGCAGGCAGGCCTTGCCGATCCAGCGGCCTTCGATCTCACCTGGGAGGAACTGCCCGAAAAGCTGAAGCCTGTCGTGGAAGATGCCGACGTAACCGCCGTGATCGACGGAATGCGAAAGGCCTATCCCGATGCGGATGCGAGCGAGGTATATTTTCAGGTGGCCACGTTCCGCAATTATCGCAGCACGGCCATCCTGCAGGCTGAACGCAAGAGCGCCCAATCCGCAGCCCCCGTTTACATGTACCGGCTGGACTGGGAGACTCCGGTGGAAGGCGGCCGCCTGAAAGCGCCCCACGCCCTCGATATCGCCTTCGTATTCGACAATGTGGCGCGTTCTACATCGTACACCGGGGTCGGTCCGGAGCAACAGCGCATGGCGGACCTCATGTCGGAGGCGTGGATAGCTTTTGCGCGTACCGGCAATCCGAACACGAAGGACCTGCCTGCCTGGCCGCGCTACGATGCCAGGGGCCGCGCCACCATGATCTTCGAAGTGCCGCCGAAGGTGGTTGACGATCCCGATCATGAGCGGGAGCTTCTGCTGCGCCTCCTTCCGGAAGGCCGCGGTCTGTGAAACGTTCGCTAGGACTAGCCTGTGCGCTGATCGTCACGGCTTGCACGACCCCGGGCGAAGTGCAGCGTATCGGCAGTGATCTCGTGCGCACGACCTCCGGCCCGCTGAGAGGAAGCGTAGATAACGGCGTCAGGGCGTTTCGCGGTGTTCCCTACGCGCAGCCACCCGTCGGAGAGGGACGCTGGGCGGCTCCTCGCCCGATCAGCTGGGAAGGTGTTAGAGACGCTGTCGCCTTCGGCCCGGCCTGTCTTCAGCCGATCAATGCGGATGGCACGCCCAATTTCGGCGGCTATCATGGCCCCGTTTCGGAGGACTGCCTCACCCTCAACATCTGGGCACCGAAGACCGCGACGAAAGCGCCGATCATGCTCTGGCTGTTCGGCGGTGGCGGCGTGGTCGGCGCGGGCAGCCTGCCGACCTATGACGGCACGGCTTTCGCGCGCGACGGCGTGATTCTCGTCACGATCAACTATCGTCTCGGCGGGCTCGGCGGCTTTGCCCATCCCGCTCTGACGCGCGAGAAGAACGGCGGGCCGAACGCCAACTACGCTTTGTTGGATGCGATCGCTGCGCTCCGCTGGGTCAAAGAAAACGCTGAGGCTTTCGGCGGCGATCCAGACAATATCACCCTTTTCGGGGAAAGCGCCGGCGCCACGATGACTGCCAATCTGGTCACCTCACCCATGGCGAAAGGGCTGTTTGGCAAGGCAATTATCGAATCCACCGGATCTCTTCCCACCCCCGCCACTCCGCTGGCGAAGGCAGAAGCGATCGGCGCGAAGGTGGCAAGCGATCTCGGGCTTCCCGGGGCAGATGCCAGCGCCGCGCAGCTTCGAGCACTCGATGCGAGGCGTTTTCTGGAACATAAGATCGGCGGCTTCGGCTTCCGCACGATCTCTGACGGCGTTGTGCAGCCCGGCTCCATCATGGACGCCTTCGAGAAGCGTGCAGAAAATGATGTCATGTTGATGCTTGGCACCAATTCGGACGAAGGGCGCCTCGCCGGCACCCAGCGCGTTGCGGCACTTGCAGAGGGGCACCGGCCTGTCTTCCACTATTTTTTCGATTACGTCCCCTCGGCGCTGCAGTCCGAGCACCCGAACGGTGCCCCGCATGCAGGTGAGTTGCCCTTCGTTTTCGACACGCTGGACAGCTACGCGCCAATTGAGGATGCAAGCCCGACCGAGGAAGACCGGGCCGTAGCGCGGCTTGTTCATTCTTGCTGGGTTGCCTTCGCCGAAGCTGCACCGGATGCCAAGGAAATTGACTGCGGAAAGATGTTCCGATGGCCAGCCCGCAGCCAGGCCAACAATTACGCCGCAGCATTGCTGAAGCCAAAACCCACAGTCGTTCCGGCCGCTACATTGCAATCTCCCCCGAATGGAGCGGAGCCGGGAAAGACGAGCAGACCCTGAGGAGGTTTCATGCTCTGAGCCTTCTTGCTCTCACGCACCCCCTGCTCGGTTTCCACCGCAATTTCGCCAATGCATTACGCCCAGTACTGCTCGCGGAAGCGAGCTAGGCGGTTCGTTTTCGGCTGGTTGTTTCTAGGGATATTCGTAGGCAATAAGGCTTATCGCCAACGGGTGGCCCGGTGGACTTCGCCAGCTTAGTTTGATTTTTTGGGAAAAATGAAGCCGCGCGATGCTGCTGGCGGCCTGCTTGAATTGACCATTCGGAACGTAACGATCTGCGTTACCACAAGACGCTGTTACCAGCTTGCAGACTACTGCCTTGTATCGCGCTCTCCGATCGCTAAACGGCGACGTTGCCGAAGAAAGACGGAATGAAGGGTTTTAAGATGGCGCATCAGAAACGCGTAGTGGTGGTCGGCTTGGGTTATGTCGGGCTCCCGCTGGCGGTCACATTGGCCCGATCGTGCCAGACTTGGGGCCTCGATATCGACACCGGACGCATTGCTGAACTGGAACAGGGGCACGATCGTACCGGTGAGATCGACCGCGACCGCCTTGCCGCGACGGAAATAAGTTTTACGGCCGACCCCGAAGCCTGCCCTTCGGCCGACATATATATCGTCACCGTGCCGACGCCCGTGGACCAGGACAATCGGCCCGATCTGTCGATCCTAATGGCGGCGACGCGAACCGTCGGCCAGATGCTGAGGACACGCGAACGCGACAGCAGCCCTGCCATTGTCGTATATGAAAGTACGGTCTACCCTGGTGTGACCGAGGATCTATGCGGTCCTGCGCTCGAACAGGCGAGCGGGCTAATCTGCGGAAAGGACTTTTTCCTCGGCTACTCGCCGGAACGCATTAATCCTGGCGACAAAGTGCATACCGTGGACAAGATCGCCAAGGTCGTGTCCGGGCAGACACCCGAAGTGCTCGAAGAGATTGCCGATCTCTACAGCAACGTTACCAGCGGTGAAATCTTCCGCGCCGCCTCAATAAAGGCGGCCGAGGCGGCGAAGGTGATCGAGAACGCCCAGCGCGACATCAACATTGCGTTCATCAACGAAATTACGCAAATTTTTGACCGCATGGACCTTTCGGTTTGGGACGTTCTGGCGGCAGCCGGCACGAAATGGAATTTCTTGAAGTTCGAGCCCGGCCTCGTGGGGGGCCACTGCATAGGTGTTGATCCCTTTTATCTCGCCCACCGTGCGAGTGAACTAGGCTTAGATCCACGGATCATCCTCGCCGGACGTGGCATGAACGACGGAATGGCCGAGTGGACCGCCAAAACGGTTCACGAATGGGCAGGCGGCACGCCGGGTCGGACTTTGGTTCTCGGGCTGGCATTCAAGCCTGACGTGCCCGATCTACGAAATTCCAAGGTCGCCGATTTGGTCACGGCGCTCCGCGCTTTGGGTCACCAGACCGATGTGCATGATCCGCTTGTGTCGGCCGAGGAAGCCCGGCATGAGTATGCGATCGATCTCGTTTCCGATCCGTCCGATTCAACTTACGACCTTATCGTACTGGCCGTACCGCACAGGGAATTCATCGAAGGTATTGGTGGGATCGTGCAAACACTGCGCGAGAATGGCCGAATCGCGGATTTGAAGAACGCTTTGGCCAAAACTGATTTGCCTGCCGGCGTTGAGCGCTGGACGATGTAGCCGGGTCAGTTTCACACGACGTCATGCGCTGCTTCCTCGTAGCGCATATTTTGAGGTATCTGTGGTTCGCAATCTGTTTCGCCGAGTGAAGGACAATTTTAGCTCTGGCCGCTCTAGTTCGGGTCCGGCGGGTAAACGTTTGTACGCCGTGGGGGACATCCATGGCCGCAGCGATCTGCTGGACGATCTTCTTGCGCGGATCGAATCCGACATACTGGCCCGCCCTATCGCTTCGGTAACACTAGTTTTTCTAGGAGATCTGATCGATCGGGGTCCGGATTCCGCTGGGGTGATCGAGCGGCTTCTTCACCTTCAGGACTATCCTGCGCGTTGTGTTTTCCTGCTCGGCAACCATGAAGAGGTACTGCTGCGTGTTCTCGATGGCGAAGACGGCGTCGCTTATGATTGGCTGGGGTTCGGCGGAGACGCTTTCGTCGAGAGTTACGGACTGTCGCCGGCCGCATTGAAGGCTATGGAAAGCGCGCAGATCGCGCGAGCGCTCGAGGACGTTATTCCGCAGCAGCATGTCGAGTTTCTGCGTAGTTTCGGTGACACCGTTCGCTTCGGCGATTATCTTCTTGTTCATGCCGGTATTCGGCCGGGCGTCGCGATCGAGGATCAACAACCTCAAGACCTTCGCTGGATCCGCCAACCCTTTCTTTCCGATGGGCACGATCACGGTTGCGTCGTCGTTCACGGTCATACTGTCACCGAAGCGGTGGATCGACGTACCAATCGTATCGGAATCGATACGGGCGCCTATCGTACGGGCGTGTTGACCGCGATCGTACTCGAAGAAGAAACAGTTCGTTTCTTAGCGACGCAACGGCAGGCGGCGCTTGCTGATCAGTAGAGATAGTTGTAACGCGCGCGCTCGGTTGCGTGCAGAGATTTCAGGACATTCCATTATGAAGAGCGAAACAGTAGCACGCGTGTTAGCCATTGCTTTCGCGCTTCTCTTATCTGCCTGTACATCCGGAAGAGGCGGCAACATCCCTTACAATGTGCAGAACTTCGGGCCACCCGATGCGCCCCAGGTGGTATCGAGTGATGCCGTCTACAAGCTGGCTCCGCTCGATACCGTCAGCGTGCTGGTATTCGATGTTCCGCAGCTTAGCGGAGACTATGTCGTCGATCAGAGCGGAGTGCTGACCATGCCTTTAATCGGCAAGGTTCAGGCGGTAGGTTTGAGCACCAACGAATTGTCGGCGAAGGTGGAAAGCGGATTGCAGGAAAAGTATCTTCGCGATCCCGACGTTACGATCGCCTTGAAGGAGTCCCTCAGCCGGGTGGTGACAGTCGATGGGTCGGTCGTGAAGCCAGGTATCTATCCGATCCGAGGGAATTCGCTCACGCTTATTCAGGCAATTGCGGCCGCTAATGGCACGAACGAACTTGCCAACCCTCATCGCGTCGCGGTGTATCGGGTGATTGATGGCAGGCAGGTAGCCGCTGCTTTCGATCTCGAAAGCATTCGAGACGGTGAGGAAAAAAACCCGCAGATTTATGCTGGCGACACCATCATCGTAGACGGCTCGGGTCTGAAGCAGGCGCAACGCGATATCCTGCAGTCGCTTCCGCTCGCCTCCACCCTTCTGTTTGCATTTTAAGTCCGGAGCATAGTTTCGATGTCGAGCGTGAGGGCCGGCGGCCCCAGTGAGTTGAATGTTGGCACGACCGACAGGCGCGAACTCGCCTCGTCCACGATGGACGAAGGCTATGGAGCCTATGGTGCAGGGTCCGGAACTGGGCAGGAACTTTCGCTGTCGCTGCTGTGGCGCGTCGCCGTTGAGTGGCGATGGTTGATCCTGGCAGCTATCGGCGTTGGAATTGCTGCAGCAGTTCTCCTCACGTTGCTAACGCCGCTGAAATATCGCTCGGTTGCTTCGCTTGAGCTCAACCCACCGCAGGTTGAAGTCCTGAGCGACGAAGATAACGTCAGCGGGCGGCAGGCTTCCGCTGGTAGCGACACGAACTTTATCGGTACGCAGTTGGGCCTGCTCGAAAGCGATGCATTGGCTGAACGCGTCGCGCAGGATTTGAATCTCGCCAGTAATGAGGAAATCGTTGGAGAAGGTGGAGATCGTAGCGTCAATACCGAGATAGCTGCAAGTTACGTGGCTTCCGGGCTTGAAGCTGAGCTCGAGCCTCAGAGTATGATCGTGCGTCTGTCGTTCGTTGCTCGCGACCCCGAACTGGCAGCGCGGATCGCCAATGCGGCAGCTGAAGCCTATATCGCCATGAATTTAGAGCGGCGTTACCAGTCGACGTCTTATGCTCGTGATTTCCTTGAAAAACAGATTGCGACAACGCGGCGCGATCTCGAACGTTCGGAACGCCAGCTTACAAATTACGCTCAGGAACAGCAGCTCATCACGACGCAAGGCGGCGCCGAGGGTAGCGCGGGCGGCGACACGAATTCGTTGACCGGCAATTCGCTGGTGGCACTCAATTCGGCTCTGGCCGAAACACAAGCTAGGCGCATCGCGGCAGAGCAGCGTTATCGTCAGGCGGTATCCGGTGGAACGACAAGTGAGACCACGGCGAGTACTGCGGGGCTGCGCGGCCAAATCGCAAGTCTGCAGGCTGAATACCAACAAAAACTACAGACGTTCAAACCCGATTATCCCGAGATGGTCGCGTTACAAGCGCAAATCGATGCGCTGAGGAGCGCTGCTACGCAGGAAACCCAAGGCGCTCGAACGGATCGCTTGAACGCTTTGAGGCAGGATTATCAGGCGGCGCAGGCCGAGGAAAATCGCCTTAAGCAGCAGGTCGCTAGCCTCAGCGGGCAAGTGCTCGATCAGCGCGGAAAGCGTATCCAATACAATATTTTGCAGCGGGACGTCGACACCAACCGCGAGCTCTACAATGCGCTACTTCAGCGGTACAAGCAGATCGGCGTGGCGGGCGGCATTGGCGCTGCCATCGCGTCCGTGATCGATCCAGCGCAGCCGGCAAACAGTGCTTTTTCGCCTAATCTCTACCTGAATCTGTTGATCGGGACGGTTCTCGGATTGATCGTGGGAATGCTTTCGGCGCTAGCGCTCGAATTCGTCAACGACACGATCAAGTCACCCGACGACGTTCGCAACAAACTGAAATTACCCTTCCTAGGCGGGATTCCGACTACGCAGGCGGAGCGCCCCGTAGACGAATTGCGCGACAGCGGGTCGGCGATGTCGGAGGCCTATCTTTCGCTGGCAACCGCGATGCAGTTTGCGACAGAAGGAGGTGTACCGAAAACCCTACTTGTCACGAGTACGCGCCCGGCCGAGGGCAAGTCGACCTCTGCATGGGCGATGGCACAAAGCTTCGCACGACTGGGCAAGAGCGTCTTGATGATCGACGCCGACATGCGCCGCCCTGCCTTCGTTACGGGGAAGGAAGACGTCGGCCTCTCTTACATTCTTACCAACACAGAATCGCTTACGGAGCATGTGTTAAAAACCGACGTAGCGAACTTGTGGATGATGCCTGCTGGCGCTATCCCGCCAAGTCCTCCGGAGCTACTTGCCTCCGCACGTTTCGCATCCCTGCTCAACGATGCATCGTCGACTTTCGATATTGTGATCGTCGATGGTCCCCCTGTACTTGGTCTCGCCGACAGCCCGATGCTATCCAGCGTAGTTCAGGCGACACTTATGATCGTCGAAGCCGGGCGCACGCGAACGCGCGCCGCCGTCGAGGCTCAAAACCGGCTCAAGACCGCTGGTGCCCATATGATTGGTGCCGTTCTTGTCCGCTACCAAGCGCAGTCGGCTTATGGCTACGGCTATGGCTATGGTTACGGCGACAAGCAGGAACAGTACCGATACGTGCCGGACGAGAACAAAAAACGCCGCATTCGTTTAACGGTGGAAAATGAAGATTGACGCACTAAAGAGTCCTCGCGGAGCGGTTACTGCCTTTTTGCTCTTCCTTGCTGGCCTGGCACTTGCCTGGTGTTGTTTTCAAACCTCAGTTTCGCGAGTGCTTCCAGCAACATCGCCACTCTCCCTAGCCCTTGATCCCGAGAATCCGCGGATCACGCTAGGACTCGCTATTGCAAAGGTTGCGCAGGTCAAGCCCGGCTCAAAAGCCACGCTTGATGAAGCCGATCTGGAAGCGGTTCGCCGTGTCGCCGCGACTGAACCATTGAACGAGCAACCCTACCTGATTCTTGGCCGTCAGAACGCTATTGACGGCGATTCTGAGCGCGCCACCTCGCTGTTGGAGGCTGGCCAGCGGCTCGATCCACGCAATCGTTTGATCGACGCTTTTTTGCTCGAACGATATTTGCTTGATCAGCAATATGAAAAGGCCGCCGAGCAATTCAGCCTCCTGTCCCGCCTCGTCGGAAGGGCCAACACGCCGATTACCAAGGCGCTGGTAGCCATGGCGACTGATCCTCGAACTCTTCCTGCGGTACGGCGAACATTGCAGACCGATCCGGCGCTCGAGCAGCGTGTTCTTTTGGCGCTTGCCAACGGAGACGCGGAAGCAGCGCGCATCTTCGACTTGGCCAGTCCAACCGCGATCAAGAACGCGGGCGCAGAAGGCAGTTGGGGTCCCGCCTTGATAGGACGGCTCGTCTCCAACGGGCGGTATCGCGACGCACGAGCGATCTGGAGGCGGATATACCAGATTGCCGAGGCGCAGGCGGCCGCTCCCATCTACAATTCCGATTTCGAACGGACCGTGGGCTCCCCGCCGTTCAACTGGACCTTAACTGCGAACAGTCTCGGTGCAGCGGACCCTGGCAAGCAAGGTCTTTCCGTGGAATATTACGGTCGAGAATCCGGCAGCTTGGCCTCCCAGACGCTCGTGCTCAAACCAGGCCGCTATCGCCTGACTTTTGCATCAGAGGGGGGCAAGTCGAATACCGCATCAGGTCTGTTTTGGCGGATTTCTTGCGCGACGGGAAAAAACGCTTCGCTTATTAATCTACCCGTGGGCGACTAGCCCGCCGGAAAACAGCGCAGCGGTGCCTTCACCGTGCCGGAAGACTGTGCAGCACAGAATTTCCAGCTATATGGCGAGGCTGGAGAATTCCCGGAAGAAATCAACACCACCGTTCGCGACGTTGCCATTCGGTCGCTGGGATTGAAGGAATAATGATCCGTCACCTCGTTGTTCCCACGTATTTGCTCGCCTGTCTTCTGCTTGGCGGTGCCAGCGCCGCTGGCTATACCGTCAATCTGTTGCTTCAGCTTGCGGCGATTCCGATTATCGGTTGGGCGTTGTGGACCTTGGCGCAAACGGGCATTCCCACCGCGATAAGAGCGCCGCTTGCTCTATGGGCGCTGCTGGTTCTGATTGCGCTGGTGCAGCTCATCCCGCTTCCGCCTTCAATCTGGACCTTACTGCCAGGTCGCGGCTCCGTGGTAGAGGGGTATCGGTTGCTTGAGATGCCGCTACCCTGGCTCCCACTTTCGCTCGCTCCCGGCAACAGCCTGGCGAGCCTTCTCTGGTTGCTACCGGCGTTCGCGATCTTCTTGGCTACTGTCGTATTGGGCGCATTCCGCGGTCGTGGGGTCGCTATTGTGGTCGTCGCCGTTACGCTCGTTTCCGTTGCACTTGGTGCCCTCCAGGTCGTCAGCGGCGGCAGCGCCTATATTTACGAGATTACCAATTACGGAGCCGCGGTCGGTTTCTTCGCAAATAGCAACCATAACGCAACACTGCTTCTCGTCTCCATTCCCTTTCTTGCTGCGCTACAAAAGGCACTTCTTAAGCGCCATCGCTCACCCCGAAACGTATCCGCTATTAGGCTAATGATCAGCGGTGCCTATGCCGTAATTTTGGTAGGCCTGTTGATTAACGCGTCGCTGGCCGGTATCGGCCTCGGCGTGCCCATTACCTTGGTTACCTGGTTGGTTTTTGGGAAGCAGCGTCCGATTTTCCGTCGGCTAGCGCTCGGAATTACCGCAATCGGAACCGTCGCGGCCATCCTGACAATCGTCATCGGCCCCTTTGGGAACAATCTTTTCGGTAAACAGGGCGATCAGGCTAATTTCTCGCGGCAAACATCCTTTTCCCGGACACTGGACGCGGCTGGAGATTATTTGCCGGTCGGCTCGGGCGTAGGAACATTCCAGAGTATTTACCGCACTCAGGAACCTCTGAGCACGGTTACGCCGTTTTACATGAACCACGCGCATAGCGACTGGATAGAGCTTCTTCTCGAAACCGGTTTGCCCGGTATCGCTCTGGCCGTCCTTTTCCTGATATGGTGGAGCGTACGAGCGCGCGCGGTCTGGGGCGCCGATGAACGTGAGCCTTTCGCTCAGGCAGCCATCATAGCCGGAACGGCGATCATGCTGCATAGCATGGTCGATTATCCTTTGCGTACGGCGGCCCTTTCGGCGGTTTTCGCATTGTGCGTTGGCTTGGTATCGGGCGTGCGACCCTATGTCCGACCGCGACCGGCCTCGGCCACCAAGTCTGGTGCGCGACACATTTCGATCTGATAAAACGGATACGGCTAACCGTCAGCGAGTAAGGCTCGGTCAATCGCTTCCAGATAGCGGTCCTCGATTATGCGGACGTCGAACTCGCGTTCAGTAATCAATCGGCTTGCACGACCCATCGCCTTGCGTTCCTCGGCTGACCGTTCGATCATAACAGTGATAGCGTCAGCCAAGGACATGGCATCGCGCGCCTTGCACAATACCGCATTCTCCCCTTCTCGCGCGATTTCCGTGCAGCCTGGTACATCAGTCGCTACAAGCGGACGGCCCATAGCCGCAGCTTCGAGTAACGAACGCGGCATGCCCTCGCGATAGGAAGGAAGTACCACCGCCGTAGCTTCGGCAAGATGCGGGCGCACATCATTCGTTTCGCCTAGATACCGCAAGATTCCTTCCTGCTCCCACGCGTCAACCATATCTCGACCGATGGCAGTGCGGTTTGGCGCGTCCAAGAAACCGAGCAGACGAAACTCCGCATGAGGAGTGCGTCCTCGAACGATCCGCGCTGCATCAGCAAATTCGATGACGCCTTTGTCTCGCAACAAGCGCGCGACCATCAGGAAGGTCGGTGGCGATATGTCCCTGCCCGCCCCTTCTCCCGGACAAAATTGAGTCAGGTCGATTCCAGAGCCGGGCAGTAATGCGGCGCGCCCCTCCCCTACGAGACGCTGATCGACGAACAAAGCGCGATCATGATGATTTTGAAAGAATACCGTCGATGCCCGTGCCAGTGCCAGGCGGTAAAGCGCGCGCACGACATGCGTCACCGGTCCCTGCTTGATGAACGCGGTTCCCAGCCCGGAGATATTGTTAATGACCGGAATGCCGAGCGACCGCGCCGCCAAGGAACCGTACACATTCGGTTTAATCGTCCAGCCGAGAAAGGCATCTGGTCGCAGCTTTTTCAAAATTTGCCGATACCGAAAGGCCAGGCCAGCATCGTGTAATGGCGAAAGACTTTTGCTATCGATGTCTAGCGGAACATGGCGCACCCCCATCGCCTCGAGTGCAGGACCATGCCCATCATTCGGCGACAGGGCAAACACCTCGAATCCCTCAGCTTGAAATCGTTCGATCAGATTGCTGCGAAAATTGACGAGGTTCCAGCTTGTGTTGATCGAAAGCGCGAGCCTGCCTTTCATGCCGGGCCATTCTCGCGCAACCAAGCCTGGAACATCAGCACGGCCCAAAGAGCCGGTGTATCCTCGGCGGTTCCATCCAGATGGCGCTTCCACCTTGTGCGGATAGGAGCTGGATCGAGATAGCCTTCCTGCCGCATGCGGGAAGGATCAAGCAGATCTTCGGCCCAATCGCGTAAGGGGCCGCGCAGCCACGGACCTAGCGGGAGGGCGAAGCCCGCCTTGGGACGTTCGAACAGTTCGCGCGGAGCATGGCGGTACAGTACCTGACGCAGCACATGCTTGGTGCTGGCACCGGCAATTTTGTGCTCCAGCGGAACGCGTGCGGCGATGGCGGCCAGATTGTGATCGAGAAAGGGAACGCGCGTTTCGAGACTGCAAGCCATCGCGGCGCGATCAACCTTCGCGAGAATGTCATCCGGAAGATAGCTAACAGCATCGGCATACATCATCCGCACTGCATCCGGCGCCCCCGCGCCGAGGTCCATGTCGAGCGCTGGCCGTTGGTGGCTGTCCACACCCAACACGGGTGTATTGACCAGATGCCATTCATCCAAAAGCGAAGCGAACACGTCATCGAGTCCCTGCGCGCGGGCTGCGGTACGCAGAGCCTTCTTAACTTTACTGCCGAAAAATGGCGGACGCCGACGACGTGCCGCGATCGATCCCAGGATGGTCCACGCCGTGTCGGGAAGCCGCCCGCCCGCCCCTGCCAGCGAACGCCGTACGGGTGCCGGCAACCGAGACAAACTGCCCCACAGGCGAGGTGCATGCAGGTAGCGATTGTAACCGCCGAAAAGTTCATCTCCACCGTCGCCGGAAAGCGCCACGGTAACGTGCCGGCGCGCGAAAGCGCTCACCAAATGCGTAGGAACCGCCGAACTGTCGGCGAAGGGCTCGCCATACATTTGTGGCAGGCGAGGAATCTCGGCAAGTGCGTCGGTCGCACTTACGTACATCTCGTGGTGATCCGTACCGAAATGGTCCGCCACTTCGCGGGCGTAGACCGCTTCGTCGAAGCCAGCTTCTTCGAAACCGATCGAAAAGGTCTTTATCTGCCCAGAGGTAACGGCGTGATAGAGAGCCACCACCGTGGACGAATCGAAGCCACCCGACAGAAAAGCACCGACCGGTACATCGGCCACCGCTTGACTCGATACCGCCTCACGCAAACCTGCTTCTACCGCATCGGTCGCCTCTTCCAGACTACTAATCGGATCACCGAGACCGGCTTGCACGACGCTTCGGTAAGACCAATAGGTTTTCAGATTCGCCCCGTCACGTTGCCCTTCTTGCAACGGTTGCGTGCGTGGCTTCGCCACCGCATCTCGCGTTACCGTCAGAATGGTAGCCGGCGGTAGCTTGTAGATGTTCTGATAGATGGAAAGCGGGGCTGGAATATAGGTGCGCGAAAGCAAGGTTGACAGCGCGGCCCTATTGACTGGATTGTCGAACCCCGACAGCGTTCGAATAGAACCCAGTTCGGAGGCAAATGCAAAAACGCCCCCGGCCCACCCGTAATATAGCGGTTTTTCTCCGAAACGATCGCGAGCTAGGGATAGGGTTCCTTCTCGCTTGTCCCACAGCGCCAAGGCGAACATTCCGGTCGTGCGCCCAAGGGTCGCCTTGAGGCCCCAGCTATCGATCGCCGCAAGAAGCGTTTCCGTATCGGAGTGGCCTCGCCATTCCTGGGAAGCGCCCTCGGACTCCAGCGCTTTGCGAATATCGCGGTGATTATAAATTTCGCCGTTGAAGACGAGCATATAACGGTCAGATGCGGAAGCCATGGGCTGGTGACCCGATGGCGAGAGATCGATGATCGACAAGCGACGGTGTGACAAACCAATTCCACACTCGCTGTCGGTCCATACGCCGCTATCGTCCGGTCCGCGATGCTGCAGGGCGTCTGCCATGGTGCGCACGCTATCAGTAGAAACTGATGTCTGGCTGAGTAAGCCGCTGATACCGCACATATCTGTTTAACCCCAGTGTTTCGCATCTGTAAGAAGTTCAGAGCGCTTCGCGAGCTCCGCCGAGTGCGCTTGACAGTTTAGCGTGTGCCCTTAGAGCGCTTCGCGGCAATAAGGAACCTCCATGCTTTCTGGCAAATCCATTCTCGTTACCGGCGGTACCGGTTCGTTCGGTCAGGCGTTCATCAAACGCGTTCTCGCGGATCATCCCGAAGTCAACCGGATCGTGATTTTCTCGCGTGACGAGTTGAAGCAGTTCGAAATGCAGCAGCATTTATCGCCAACTGAATATCCGCAGCTGCGCTATTTCATCGGAGATGTCCGCGATCAGGATCGTCTCCGTCGCGCGCTCGAAGGCATCGATATCGTAATACACGCAGCCGCGTTGAAACAGGTGCCGGCGGCCGAGTACAATCCTTTCGAATGCATCAAGACCAATGTTCTTGGCGCACAGAATCTGATCGAAGCCTGTCTCGACACCGAAGTAAAACGCATCGTGGCGCTGTCGACCGACAAAGCTGCTGCTCCGATCAACCTGTATGGCGCAACGAAGTTGTGTTCAGACAAGTTGTTTACTTCCATTAACAATATCAGTGGTTCACGCGACCTGCGCGCATCGGTCGTGCGTTACGGCAACGTGATGGGCAGCCGTGGATCGGTGATCCCCTTCTTTCTCGCACGCCGTGAGACCGGTGAACTCCCGATTACCGACTCCACTATGACGCGGTTCAACATCACGCTCGCCGAAGGCGTGAACATGGTGCTCTGGGCGCTCGAAAACATGCGCGGCGGTGAATTATTCGTCCCCAAAATCCCGAGCTATAGAATCGAGGACGTGGCCGAAGCGATTGCACCGGGCTGCGACAAACCGGTAGTGGGCATTCGTCCCGGCGAGAAAATCCACGAGGAAATGATCACCGAGAGCGACAGTCTCAATACCGTCGATATCGGAGAATATTACGCATTGCTCCCCAGCGGGAACGAGCGGCTGCGCAAAACCTATCTGGACGAGGGCGCGACCGAAGTTCCCAAGGGATTCCGCTATGACAGCGGATCGAACGAAGACTTCCTGACGGTTGAGGAGCTACGCAGCCTAATCGAAGCACAACTCGGCACCGGCCCGCTCGCGTGAGGGAAGGCTCGGTGACGCTGCTCGTTCTCGGCGCCACCGGCCTTCTGGGCCAGGCCTTTCTCGCAGAGGCGAGTAAGCAGGGCATCACGGCACGGGGAGCAGCGCGTCGCCAAGCCGACATCGCGCTGGATATCACGGATCCCGATGCTCTTGCTGCTACGCTGGAAGCCGAGCGACCGGACATCATCGTCAATTGCGCCGCGCTCGTCGATGTCGCCGCGTGCGAGGCTGATATCGGCCTTGCTTACCGGATCAATGCCGAGCCGCTCATCACATTGGCCCAATGGTCGCGCAAGACCGGCGCGAAGCTGGTACATGTCTCCACCGATCATTATTTTGCAGGCAACGGCCCGATTCCGCATAACGAAGACGCGCCGATTACCGTCTTCAACCAATATGCCGCCACCAAATTGGCGGGCGAGCGTTTCGCGGCATTAAATGCAGAAGCATTGACGCTTCGCACAAGCATCGTCGGAATGCGCGGATGGGAAAAACCGTCCTTCGCCGAATGGGCGATCCAAGCCGTTCTTCAAGACCAGGAAATGACGCTGTTCGCCGATGCCTACACCTCCAGCATCGACACTGGCTCTTTTGCGCGCGCCGCTTTAACCTTGGCGCGTCGCGGAACATCCGGGGTGCTTAATCTTGCCGCTCGCGAAATCTACTCGAAAGAAGCTTTCATTCGTGCGATCGCTGACGAATTGGGCGTTGAGCTGACCAAGTCCAGCTCCGGTTCAGTTGCAGCGCTTGATCCACCCCGTCCGAAGAGCCTCGGGCTGGACGTCTCCCGTGCTGCCGCGCTATTGGATCATCCCTTACCGGATCTACCACAGGTGGTTCGCACCCTCGTGGATGCCTATCGGAGCAGAAAATGACATACAGTAAGGCCATTAAGATCGGGGATCGCGAGATTTCCGACAGCAGCCCGACTTACTTTATCGCAGACATCGCCGCCAATCACGACGGTGACCTCGGCAGAGCCAAAGACCTCATTTGGAAATCCAAGGAAGCTGGCGCCGATTGCGCTAAGTTTCAGCATTTTCAGGCCAACAAGATCGTCAGCGACGTGGGATTCTCGAACGGTGTCGGTCAGGTTTCGCACCAAGCCGCATGGGAAAAACCAGTCGATCAAATTTATGATCAGTACCATACCCGGCGTGACTGGACGCAGGAGCTGGTCAATACCTGCCGCGAAGCCGACATCGAATTCATGACCACGCCCTATGATGCGGAAGCAGTGGAAATGTTTTCCGGCATCGTGAACGCTTACAAAGTTGGATCGGGTGACATCACCTTTCATTCGCTGATCAAAAAAATTGCGCAGCAAGGAAAGCCTGTGCTGTTGGCAACAGGCGCGGCCGACATGGCCGATACCGAAAGCGCGGTAGAGGCCGCGCTGGCGCATAATCCGGATATCTGCCTGATGCAGTGCAACACCAATTATACCGGTAGCCTCGAAAATTTCGGCTTCGTCAATCTCAACGTCCTGAAGACCTTTGCCGAACGCTGGCCGGGGATGCCGCTCGGCCTCTCCGATCACACGCCGGGCCACTCGGCGGTGCTGGGGGCCGTGACGCTGGGCGCGCGCGTGGTGGAAAAACATTTCACCGACGACAACGCACGTATTGGTCCGGATCACGCTTTCGCGCTGAACCCGGTTACCTGGCGCGCCATGGTGGACGCCACGCGCGAACTGGAACTGGCGATGGGCGACGGTGTGAAGCGTGTCGAAGGCAATGAGATGCAGACGATCGTAATCCAGCGTCGTGCCTTGCGCGCCGCGGCTGATCTTCCCGCCGGCACTACGCTGACGAACGACAATGTCGAGGCGCTGCGGCCCTGTCCGGAAGGGGCGATCTCGCCTGCCCATGCCGACGATGTGCTGGGTAAGGTCCTGACGCGCGATCTGGCGCGCGGCGCGGAGGTGGTTTGGGACGCGCTTCGCTAGTCGTCGTCATCCCCGCATTCCGCGAGGAACGCACGATCGGCCCGGTCGTGCGCTCCGCTCGCGAGCATGCTGATGTAATCGTGGTCGACGATTGCTCGCCGGACGCAACTGGCGATCGGGCGCGTGAGGCTGGGGCAATTGTCGTGCGCAACGTCGCTAATCTTGGCTACGACGGCACCCTCTCTGCTGGCTTCGACGCCGCAGCTGAAGCGGGTTACACTCACATCGTAACGATGGATGCAGATGGCGAGCACGATCCGGCGCTGGTGGCGAAGTATCGCGAAGCTCTCATTGGGCGCCACATGCCGCTTGTGTTGGGCGTTCGGCCGCACAAACAACGCGTTGCGGAAACAATCATGGGCTTGGTTATTCGCGCCCGGTTCGGCGCGAATGATATTCTGTGCGGCATGAAGGGCTACGACATGCGACTGTGGGAACTTAACGGCGGTTTCGACCACCATGAAGGTATCGGAACAGAACTGGCGATTAACGCGTTGAAGGCTGGTGTATCATTCGAAGAAATTCCCGTCGCAGGTACGCCCCGCGCTGACGCACCCCGCTTTGATCGACGCTTGCGAGCTAATATGCGAATAATAAGAGCATTGTTTGGCGCAGTCACCCGTCCAAATCAATTTGATGTCGGAGAGGCTCGCTTCTGAAGTCGGAAGAAGGCAAGATAATGTATTCTTTCGAACGGCGCGACTCATGCCCATCCTGTGCTTCCGAATTGCAGGACGTACTGGCACGCACGAAATTTAAAAGCGACCAGCTTTGGCCGGTTGTCGCCTTGCAATGCAACGCACCTGAAGGCTCGTTGGGAGAGCAGGACTACGAAGCGGTGCAATGCCCGGTTTGCAGCACGATTTATCAGAGTTGGGTCGGCAATGAGGAATTGCTTGCAGACCTCTACGGAGAATGGATCAGCGATGAGTTGACCGACCGGGAGAAAGTTCGATTTGCCTGGTTGACCGATAACCCCAAGCTTAGTCGCGACGCCCATGATCTAATGACTGCCGCCGCTATTTTAAAAACCCCCCTGAGCGAATTGAAGACCCTCGATTACGGCATGGGTCTTGGACTCTGGGCTGAGATTTCCGGTAAACTGGGATGCGCCTCTTATGGATTTGACTATTCTAAAAGTCGCACGGAACTGGCCGCCATGAAGGGCATCCGCACAACCACTCTCGCGGAAATCGATGGCGCAAACTTTGATTTCATAAACCTTGAACAGGTCATGGAACATGTAACTGATACGGACACCACAATGACACTGATTCAATCGGGCCTGCGCCCCGGCGGGCTGTTGCGCATCTCCGTCCCTGGCCAGAACGCGCTCCGGTCCGCGCTAAAGAAGCTAGGTTCAGGTACTTCCCCTTCGGCCTCTGAGATAGATCCGCTCAGCCCACTGCAACATGTGAACGCTTTCACCAGTAAGGGCCTCCGGGAACTGGGGCGTCGATTCGGCGTGATACCGATCTCCCAATTCTACGCGCAAAGATTCGCATTTCTTTTGAAAGGCGGTATTTCGGTCCGCTATCCGATCGATGGAGCGAAGGAACTACTGCGGCCTCTCCTGCCGTTAGAGAACCGACGCAATCTTACGGTCTGGTTTCGCAAACCTTTTAGGGCGCGCAAAAACCCGCGCTCCAGATGTAACACTCTTTCCCCGCACGAAGAGCGAACTCTATGATCGCGATCATTCCAGCCCGCGGGGGCAGCAAGCGGATCCCGCGCAAGAACCTCAAAGATTTTTGCGGCCGACCGATCATCGCTTATAGCATCGAAGCAGCATTAAGTTCGGGCTTATTCGAGCACGTAATGGTTTCGACCGACGACGCGGAAATCGCCGAGGTTGCGCGCGAGCACGGAGCGGATGTTCCATTCTTACGCTCGGCCAAAGCCGCTGACGATTATGCATCGACGGCTGATGTGCTCGTTGAAGTGATCGCCGAATACCGGGCTAGAGGAGTGACTCCCGACATTGCGGCTTGCATCTATCCTACTGCCCCCTTCGTGACTCCAGAAAAACTTACTGTAGCGGCGGAACGCCTGAGTATGTCAGAGGCTGATTGCGTCATGCCGATAGCTCGGTTCAGCTTTCCGATCTGGCGTTCCTTCAGACGCGAATCGGACCAAGTGTTTTATAATTGGCCAGAACACGCGCCAAAACGGTCACAAGATTTGCCCCCGGCCTTTCACGACGCTGGCCAATTCTATGTTTTCCGGGTCCCCGTGCTTGAACGGACTGGACAATTCATCACGGATAAAACCATTGGTATCGAAATGCCCGATTTGGAGGTACAAGATATCGACACTAATGAAGACTGGGCAATGGCTGAATTAAAGTTCGGTATTTTGCAACAGTCGGCTGGTCCCAATCTTGACAACTAGTATAGCTGAAAAATCGATCGCAAATTATGACCGCTAGCAGCGATAGCAACACTTTTTCCCCCGATACGGCCGGTGTAAATATGATGGCGTGGGCGGAGGATCTCTTTCCCATCTGTCGTAGCTTGACCGGCGCTGGGGTTCGGCAAACACTTGACTATTTAGAAGAACGCCTACCTGGACTGAAACGACACAGCATTGCTAGTGGAGAACCGGTATTCGATTGGCAAGTTCCTCCTGAATGGAACATAACCAAAGCTTACATTGAAGATGAGGCCGGCAATCGAGTTGTCGATTTCGCCGACAACAACCTTCATGTTGTAGGTTATTCCGAACCGATTGATCGCAGAATGAGTTTGGCGGAACTCCAAGACCATCTCCATTCCCTTCCAGAACGACCTGACTGGATACCCTATGTGACGAGCTACTACGCACGACGTTGGGGCTTCTGCCTCACTGACCGCAAGCGTAGCGCTTTAACCGAGCAAACGTACCATGTGGTGATCGATTCTTCGCTATCGGAGCACGGTCAGTTAGATTACGCTGATTATTTAATAAAAGGCCGCTGCTCTAAAGAGATTCTTTTCTCCACCTATATCTGTCATCCATCAATGGCGAACAACGAGCTTTCCGGGCCAATTCTGGCGTTGGCACTTGCTCAATGGTTATCGAGTAAAGATGATTTGCGCTATAGTTATCGGTTCGTTTTTTCCCCCGAAACCATTGGCGCGATCGTCTATCTCTCGCGAAATTTGAATACACTTCAAAGCAATGTTTTGGCCGGCTATATTTTGACCTGCGTCGGGGACGAGCGGAAGTACTCCTTTATGCCATCACGCTATGGCAACACTCTTGCCGATCGCGCGGCCAAACACTGTCTGCATCATTATGTCGGTAATTATGAGGCTTACAGCTTTTTGGAGCGGGGCAGCGACGAGCGTCAATATTGCGCTCCTGGCATCGATTTGCCCGTAGCATCTGTTATGCGCAGCAAATATTGGGATTATCCCGAATATCATACCTCTGCAGACAATTTGAGCCTGATTACTGCGAAGGGCTTGCAAGGCTCCTTCGATGTTTATGGCAAAATAATAGACCTTTTGGAGAACAATTACTTTTATACAGTTCAGGTTTTAGGAGAGCCGCAACTAGGAAAACGAGGATTATATCCCAACACTAGCAAACGAGGCTCTGCGAATGCGGTACGGAACCTGACAAACGTGATCGCTTATGCTGATGGATCGAACGATTTGATAGCGCTCGCCGACAGGGTGCAGCTATCTGCGAACGACGTAATGGCCCACCTTAGCCCATTGCTCGCAGAAGGTCTCGTGAGCGCCGTAGACGGTGAAACGAACATCAGAGGGTGATCACCCTGAGAACGATACGCAGGCGGACAGCGTTAAAAGGAACTGTCGGGGCTTTGCTTGGCCTAGCGAGCAGCCGGGCGTTGAAAGCGGAAGAACCGCTCAGCCCGGAGATGTTCGGTGCTCGCGGCGATGGGAGGTCGAACGATACCCTGGCGTTCACCTTATTGGCTGAAGCGATTGATCAACGTGGTGGCGGCCACATCGTTCTGAATACTGGTTCGGTCTATGTCGTCGGACTTCAGACGCGCGCCCACGCGGGCGCTCCGGGTTACGCGTATCAACCTGCCCGCCTCCTCGAATTTAGCGATTTAAGATATGGACTGGTGGTGGAAGGTAACGGTGCAACAATCCGCGCCGCAGCAGGCCTACGCTACGGCAGCTTCGATCGCGTCACTGGCAAACCGCATGTACATGTAATGCCGTTCCTCGATATCTCGACTATCGCAGAGCCTTATGGAGCTATGATCGCTGTTGCACGGAGCAATGGACCAATAGTAATTCGCAACGTTACCCTCGACGGTAACGCGGGAGCCATGCAGATTGGGAGTGGATATGGTGACACCGGAATACAGATCAGTGGGTCTGGAATCTTTCTTCGAGACAATCGCAACGATGAAATAATCGAAAACGTACACACTCACGATCATCCACAAGATGGCATGATGATCGATGGCCTCGATGACGAGGATTTGGCATCGACAGTTGTGAGGCGCGCCCGGAACGTTCGGTGCGAGAACAATGGACGTCAAGGATGCAGTCTCGTCGGTGGCCGAAGCTGGCGCTTTGAAAAATGTGCATTTAATCGAACCGGTCGCGCAGCGCTTTCGAGCGCGCCTTCTGCCGGTTTCGATATTGAAGCGGAAGGCGGTAAGATCAATCGGGGCCATCGTTTCGTAGACTGCGAGTTCATCGACAATGCTGCGAATGGAATGGTAGCAGACAGCGGCGACAGTGCAGACTGTCACTTCCTTCAGTGCCATTTCGTCGGCACCACAAGCTGGTCGCTCTGGTCCGCCAAACCCTATTTTCGCTTCCAACGCTGTCTGATCGTGGGCACCGCGGTCCGACCGTTCGGCGATGTCGACCCTGAACGTGCAACCCAATTCGTTGAATGCTTGTTTACCGACAATCCCGCTCTATCACCAAACGGCAAGGTCTATCGTGAAGACCGGTCGGATGGCCCGCTGTTTGACCTGTCCGACGAACAAAACATCCTGTTCGATCGGTGCAAGATGCTGTGCGTGGCAGGCGCCGTTCTTCCTTGGTCGACGAGAGCGATTTATCGTGACTGTACCATGAGGCAGGGGTTCGCTAGTACCGGATATCCGCGCGGTACGTACGAGGGAAGATCAACGATTGTGGGAAAGGTTGCACTCTACGGCAGCAATTTTCCAGGGTCGGTGATTGTCAACGGTCAAGTATACGAGCCCTGAGCAAGCGGCGCGCACAGCCTAACAAGGCTTATTCGTACTCCATAAAGTTTTCGCCAATGAAAACCGATGGATTACTATAGAATGCTTTCGTCAGGAATTTGACGGCGGAAGAAACGGAATAGCAAGACAGGTTGGTATGCTCCTTGTTGGAACCTACTTCTTTAACATCTAAACCTTCGTGCAACTCCTCACTCGACAAACCATATACGAAATCGAAATCGCAACCATCCACATCGCGCCTTCTCAAGAAAGCCGTATAGTCCGTGCCCAGATACTGCTGACCGCAATATACCTTGGTAGGAAAAGCTTTGTTATAGCGATAGGTAGCACCACACGACTGCTCGATATAGTGCACAATCGTGTTTCCAATCGCGACAGGTCGACCAACATGGAGGAATGAGGACGTCTCTCCCACCAAGCGCTCAAACACACTGTCAGCGCCGAAAGCACTTTTTCCGATGTCGTCAACGATATCGGCTTTGGGCCCCAAGGCTGCAACAGAAAACAAGGGATGCGTAGAGCGCCTGACCGAGGGAAATTCAATAACGTCTTTATTCAGTGCCCCAAGTCGCGATTGCGTAGCATTCACATCGAAGATGCCATGTGATGTGTATGTGAACGTGGGAACCAATACGGTTTGCCCCCGATCTACCATTGGATCAATAAGGGACTGAAAAAAGTTCTGACGAGAAGTAAAGTTTGCTATCTCCCGTCCAAATGTTCGCAAGTCCGTATATAGAAAAACGAACTCGCATTCGTGAACACCGACATCGTGGTAGCCGCGCTCTATGAACTGCTTGAAGGTTGAGTTATCGGTAGTCATCAAGGAATGCCTACCTTTCCACACTTTTAGCGTTCTCGACGCACCAAGAAAGAAGCTCGGTTGGCGTCATTATATCGTCCGGCATCTTTAATCCGCCCAATTCTAACGCGTGCACTATCCATTCTACGCAGTTCATATCAGCGGCATCACGCGAGCGACTGTTGCGTAGAGTTCGTACAAAGTCAGGAGCGTCCGGGGTTAGATGCCAGCCTCGATTCGCTCGTTCCTGTGCAAGAATAGGCGCGCAAAGCAAACCGGGTCGAGCCAAGAATGCCAGCGCGGCCTCCCGTTCTTCTAAATGGATTGCAAAGAAAACTCGCTTCCCTTTTGGCATGCGCTCAGAAGACCAAGGGACAATCCGCGCCCCCAGTAAAGACAGATCGGCGAGGCCATGATCGGGTATTGACAGCCCGACATGGTTTGCCTTTCCATCGACGACAAATATTACAATTTCACAGTTCGATATCATGCGTCGCCTTCGATCGATAGGGCAAACGGATCACGAATTCCAGGCACTACCAATTTTAACAGACGCCGTACCTGTTCGCAGTCTATGGTAGTGCGGGAGCGCTTCGCCATTGAGAATGGCGCGCTGTAAATGTCGCAAGTAGCGCATACCTTGTTCTCGCGGAGCAACCGGTGTACGAACACGATTGATTTTTCGGTGACGGATGCAAGACCCGACCAGACTTGCCAATGCTCACCTTCGAACAGTTCGCGGCGATGGGCCATTTGTACACGGCCCGCAACAACTGTGAGATCGTTTCCGGCCTCTATTATTTCGCTGCGCGAGAGTAGCGCATCACAAGCCTCGTCAAACAGACCAAGATAGCGGGCCATATTCATATGTCGATTGCGGTCAATCCACTCCGGCAGAACACGGCCTTCGCATGCGAGAGCAAACCCCTTCACTGCCCCGCACCATATTTGGCAGCCAATTCACGACGATCGATTTTGCCATTTGAAGATCGTGGCATCGCGCGTAATAGGAACAGGCGCTTCGGCACCATGTAAGATGGCAGCAATTCGCGTAGACGGCGTTTCAGCGTGGATATTTCCGGCGAAGCTCCTTCGCGTGGTTCGAGTGCAAGGCGGATTTCCTTTACGCCAGGTTCAATCTCATGAACAAATGCGGCTCCTAGAAGAATGTCGGGGAGTTGGGCGGCCGCGCTCTCGACCTCCCCCAACTCCACGCGATAGCCAGCAATCTTCACCATTGAATCGATTCGACCGAGCATGAAAAGCTCGCCTTCCTCGTTGAGCACCCCAATATCTCGAGTATGGAATGCAGGTTCGCCCTGCCACTCAAAATACGCCTCGCTCGTGCGCTTTTCGTCAGCGAGGTAGCCTTGCGTCACGCACCGACCGATCATGCAAATTTCACCAGGCTCGTTGGGCCGAGCAATCTCATTGTCCTCATTCAGAAGTACAAACGGCATTTGCGAATGAGCGCGACCAACCGGCGGATATCGACCTTTCTGCAAATCTGGCAGATCCCTCTGATCAACCCGATGCATGGTGTTGACTATGGAGGTTTCGGTCGGCCCCCATACATTCCATATTGCCATCTCTCTGCAGGCGCTAAACCAAGCGAGAACATGCGCTGGGGGAAAGAAATCCCCGCCTGATATGATCCGGCGGACGGACGCCAGCCGAACGTCACCTAGCATTCCGGCCCTCAGGAACTGCGAAAAAAACACTGGCGCGGAAAAGATCGAGGTAATTCGATGCTGAGATATCTCAGCCAATGAAGTATGAACGTCCGATGTTTTTGAAAAAATTGCTAAGGGCACACCGAAATAGATCATGGTGAACAGATCGAACATTGATATATCGAAGAAAAACGGCGCCACGTTACCCATGACATCTTCTTCATTCCAATCGATGACGTCAACGCTCCACGTCATCGTGTTATCAATATTATCACGACTGACCATTACCCCCTTCGGAGTACCGGTCGATCCTGACGTAAACAGAATATACAGCAGGTGGCCGGGCTTTGATTCACTCGAGCCTTCGAACTTGCCTTTCGCGTCATTAGGAAGGGCGATTGGATGGTTTACGAACCGCAATGCCTGCTCAACATGAGTGGGATCGGTGACGATCAGAAGATCGGCATAATCCAACTTTTCCATGCACGCACGAAGCCTATCCGCCGGTTGATCGGGCGAGAGTGGTGAAAAAGCTTTGCCTGCGAGCAACACACCGAGAATAGCTGCAACGGTTTCGCCGGTGCGATCGACGAAGATGGGGACTGCAACTACGGAATCTATGCTCTCGGATCGCTTCTCCAGCTCAGCTCGATAGGCTGCCGCACGATCCAGAATTTCCTGCCAAGTCCATGATCGGTTTTGATCCATCACCGCGACGGTATCGGGCGAGGTCTCTTCTCGTAGTTTTAGACGCGAAAAGAGTGACATGGGCTTCAGATTGGGCATAACTCAGCTATTGTCGGGACCGATGGGAGCCGATCCGGCCGCAGTTGAATTTAAAAGATCGAGGAGTGTTTGATAGCGCCGAAAGGCTTCGAACGTCGCTGGGTCGCCCAAATCCACCTTCTGACCTAGTCGGTTTTCGAGAAAAACAGACATCGTTACGAGATCCAACGAATCCAAAATGCCGGCATCGATTAGGTCAACCTGCCGAATTTCGTCCATGGCTCCCTCACCCTCGCGCTCCACGAAAAAGTCATCGAGTGCCATTTCGGCTTCACTTTTCGGCATGCTTGTGTCTCTCAATCAGATCAGGATGATGGCCTCGCGCTCGCACATAGCGATACGGCGCCTAAGTGCAACATCTCGCAGCGTCGATCGCGAAAGTACGCTGGGTGTCATTCAATGCCACTGGAGAACTGTTTCAAGGCAAGCTAGGGCTCCCCGCCATGAACGTCACCGTCGTCGATTATGCAAACAGCAACGCACATTCGATTCTGCGCGCACTGAACGCGATCGGGATCGAACCGCAATTTTCACCCAATGCGCATACTATCGCGAACAGCGATTTTTTGATCCTGCCGGGTGTTGGCCATACTGGCAGCGCCTTGGCCGAACTGCGTCGGCGCGACCTCGTGTCGCCGCTCGAGGATGCGGTGTTGGGACGAAAAATTCCGGTGATGGGAATCTGCCTCGGCATGCAGATCATGGTCGATTACGTTGAAGAGGGCGATTGTGAAGGGCTGGGCTGGGTCACTGGCCGCGCCCGAGTCCTCGAGGTGGCGGACCGTTACCGTTATAAGGTACCGCATATCGGGTGGAATTCGGTGGTACCCGACCCGGCGTCTCGCTTGCTTCCTTCCGACGGGACCGATCCAGCCTATTATTTCTGCCATAAATACACCGTAGACGGGCTGGAAGAAACGGATAGCATCAGCCATTTTTCCTATGAAAGCGAGCGAGTGGCAGTGTTCGAGAAGGGTAATATTTTCGGCGTGCAGTTCCATCCGGAGAAAAGTCAAGACGCGGGCCGGGCCTTGTTTCGCCGCTTTTTCGAAAGGGTTTGAGCCATGTTCCGCCCTCGCGTCATCCCTGTTATTCTGGTCGACGAGCGCGGCCACGCGGTCAAGACCGTGCGTTTCAAAAAGCCGCTTGATCTCGGCGACAGCGTAAACACCGTCAGCTTATTCAATGCGTTTGAGGTGGACGAACTGGTCGTACTGGATATTTCTGCCTCGCGTTTGCAACGCCGCTTTACCGATAGGCTGATGGCCGATCTCGCTTCTGAGGCGCAAATGCCGTTGGCGGTCGGCGGCGGGATTCGTACGATCGAAGATGTTCATGCGCTGTTGGAAGCTGGCGCAGAGAAGGTCATCATCAGCACCGCGGCGTTGGCCCGTCCACAGTTCGTGCGCGACGCGGCCGAACAGTTCGGCTCGTCCTCGATCACCGTGTGCCTCGATCTGAAGCGCGACTGGCGCGGTCGCCCTCGTACTTCGCTCTCATTGCGCGGGAGCAAGTCGGAAGGGCCGGCCCACGTGGCTCGGTTGATGGAAGAAATGGGTGCAGGCGAACTGATTGTGCAGAGCGTCGATCAGGACGGCCGGATGAGTGGATACGATCTGGAACTTATCGGCGAGGTTGCGGATGCCGTAGGAATACCCGTAGTCGCACTGGGCGGCGCCGGCACATTCGAGCATATTCGTGAAGCCAATCAAAAAACCCAAGCCAGCGCATTTGCATCCGGCAGCCTATTCTGCTTTCAGGATACCAACCGGGGGGTGCTAGTCAGCTATCCCGGATCCGACGATCTTGCTACGCTCGCTACGCGATCCTGAACCAACGAATTTTTCGAGAACGCCCCCTCATGGCCCGCCCTTATCAAATCTGCACGCGTTGCGTGATGGACACGACAGACCCGCTCATCTCATTTGACGATGCTGGTATGTGCAACCATTGTACCGACTTCCTGGCCAATCGCATGGGCGTGATTACCGCGCCTGCGGAAGGAACTGCGTCGCTTGAAACCCTGTTCGATCAAGTTCGCGCGGCGGGACGCGGGAACGACTATGATTGCGTCGTGGGCGTGAGCGGCGGCGTGGATAGCTCCTATGTCGCGGTGCTTGCCGCCGAGCACGGACTGCGCGTTCTTGCGGTACATCTCGACAACGGCTGGAATTCAAAAATTGCGGTCGAAAATATTCGCAATCTGGCTACCCGACTGAAATTCGGATATGCCAGCTACGTTCTGCCATGGACGGATTTCCGCCGTGTTCAAGTTGCCTTTCTGCAGGGTTCGGTGCCAGAAGCCGAAACGCCGACCGATGTCGCCATACAAAGAGCGGTCCACGACAACGCCCGCAAGGCTGGTGCAAAATACATTCTAAGCGGTGGAAATATCGCCAGCGAAGGAATTCTGCCGAAAACCTGGCACTATAATGCTCGCGATACACGCTATTCTCACGCTATTTTAGATGCTGCCGACTGTCCGCGTTCCGCGTTTGCAAGTCAAAAATTCGGCGCCTTACAGGAGGGTTATGCGCGCGTCATGAAAGGCATTCGAACCGCCTACCCGCTCAACACGATCAGTTACGATAAGGCGGCCGCCCGTGCGAAGCTGGAGCAGGAATACGGGTGGCAATATTACGGGGCCAAGCATGGCGAATCTCGCTTCACTCGTTTTATTCAGACCTATTACCTGCCGATCAAGCATAGCATTGATTATCGCCGTGCTACGCTAGCCAGCGAATTGCTGACGGGCGCTACGACGCGCGAGGAAGCGTTGGCAATTCTTGAGACCAGTCCCTACGCCGATTACGATGTCGATGGCGAAAGTGCCTACATTGCGAAGAAGCTCAACTTGTCGGGAGCGGATTTGGCCGCGATCATAGCTGCACCGCCGAAGTTCTATTATGATTACCCCAATAACGAAGAAGGGCTCGCCCGTCTCTACGACCTTTACCGCCGGATGACCGGGCGGAAAAAGACTTCGAATTTTTGACCAACTCCATGATTCCTGCACGTAAAGAGTTCGCCGACATGTCATTGAAGGATGCCATGCGCACTTTGGCAGCGACGGCCAGTCCATCGCGCCGCCGCCTATTCGCTCTTACTGTCGCGCTGATGTTGGTAGGGGCTTTCGCGGAGTTGGCTACGATCGGTGCGGTCCTCCCGTTTCTGGCGCTGGTAACCGCCCCCGAAAGAGCTCAGGATTATCCGCAGCTAATCGCACTTGGCGAGCGTTTTGGCGGCGGCCAGGCGGGCATCGTGCTGGCTGGCGCCGCGCTTTTAATCACGGTCGCCATCGTCGCCGGCGTGGTTCGGCTGGCGCTGACCTGGGTGAACTTGCGCTTCATTCTGCTCTACGGGCATGATGTCGGCGTGACCATTTTCGGACGGTTGCTGCGTCAACCCTATAACGATTTCGTGACCCGCAATTCCAGTGTGGCGTTGTCTTCCATCGATAAGCTGAACTCGGTCGTCTTCGGCGTGCTCATGCCTTTGATGCAAGGCGCGGCTGCGGCGGTCATATCGGTTTTCATCGTCGTCGGCTTGCTCATTATCGATCCCGTCGCAGCCAGCATGGCAGCCTTTTCACTAGGCTTCACCTATATCGCCGTGTCGCTTTTGACGCGCGCGCGCCTCGGCCGCAATGCGTCAACACTCGGCGCCGCATCAACCGAACGCGTTAAGGTTGTACAAGAGGGACTAGGCGGCCTTCGTGATATACTGATCGACGATTCTCAGGTCGTCTATGAGCAAGCATTTGCGCAGCTTGACTACCGTTATCGCTCCGCCCTCGTCGTTAACAATATGATCGCGCTTGCACCACGCTTTCTGGTGGAAACCGCAGTAATCGTAATGATCGCGGTGATTACGGTTTATTTCGCGCAAAGTCCCGGAGGCTTAATTGCAGCGGTGCCGGTTCTTGGTGCGTTGGCGATTGGCGCGCAGCGGCTGCTGCCGCTGGTCCATCTAGCTTATAACGGCTGGGCAGCCTTCGCTGGCAGCAGTCAGTTGATAATCGATATCGCGCAGCTTCTGCGCATTCCGGTACTGAAATCGGCCGGCGGACCGAAGCGTGCATTGCCGCTTCCGTTTGCGAACGAAATCTTGATCAACGATGTCTGCTTCCAATATCAAGAAGGGGAACCGGCATTGCGCGGAGTCTCCCTTGCCATCAAGAAGGGAGAAAGGATCGGCTTCGTCGGTAAGACCGGTAGCGGAAAGAGTACACTGATTGATCTATTGATGGGATTGCTCCCTGCCAAGCATGGTGAGATACGCATCGACGGAACAAAGCTTGATGAGGACACCGTCGCCAACTGGCAAGCTCAGATCGCTCATGTACCGCAGTCAATTTACCTTTCTGATGGTACTATCGCATCGAATATCGCTTTTGGTGTCGCGCGCGAAGAAATCGACATGGACCGGGTAGTCGAAGCCGCGCGTGGTGCCGATATCGATAGCTTTATAGCGCGGCAACCGGGGGCCTATGATGCAACCGTAGGTGAGCGGGGCGTTCGTCTGTCGGGCGGGCAGCGCCAGCGGATCGGGATCGCCCGGGCACTGTACAAAGGTGCGGATGTCCTCGTGTTCGACGAGGCGACTAGCGCGTTGGACGAGAACACTGAGTCTGCGATTATGGAATCGATCTATCGGCTGGATCGCAACGTGACACTGCTCATGATCGCGCACCGTGTGTCGACGCTGTCCGGATGCGACAGGATTATCCGGCTCGCGGAGGGGCGTATCGTTGAGATAGAAAAAGCGTGACTGCCGTTCCTTGGCTCTCCTTCACGTTAATGACCGAATAAGGTGTGAGTGGCTTCCGTCTTCTGGTAATCGAGAGGTGCATGGATCAGAGGTGTCTAGGCGAGGTAGACAAATTTTCCTGCCTGTCTCTCATGGGATGTGTACCGACTGAACCTCAAGGCGTGCCGCCGCCGCGTCCCGCAATCGGGCCTGAAGGATCAGGTCGCTGACTTCTTGATAAATGGTCGTGAGATCAACGAGGAACAGCCATTAGCCGTCCATCCAGCGATCAACGGACTGCTGCTACGTAGCACTGTTTAACGTTGCCAAAAGGGCGTCGTAGACATTGAGGTTGTTGGCGGTGCCTTCTGTCTTGTCCAAGCGGATAGACTCGATGCAGTTGCACGACCTATTCGAAAGCCCGAGATCGTCTTGTTTAGAGGCTTCGACGATCTGCTCAAACGAAGGGGCACCAGTTCAAAGGCACACCGTGTTCGTCATCGTCTCGTAGCAGCACAAATATATCCCGGATCGTTCGTCAGCTTTTGTGAAAAAGGGAAGACTAAAGCCTGCAAGGACCGACATTTGGCGAGAGGTGCGGCCGAAGTGACGCGATGAAGCAGGTCTGATTTATGGCGGCAGGTTTGAACTGGGGCGATTTCACAGAGGCAGAATGGCTCATCCTGAAGGACCTACTGCTGATCGAGCCTAGCAATCAGGGCCAGGGCAGATCTCTCGAACAGAACCGTTCGCTCATCAACGGTATACTGTACCGCCTTCGGTGTGGTCCGCCGTGGCCCGACGTGCCGCCCAGTACGCGAGTTGGAACACCATCTACTGCCAGAGTATGCTCCACCCCCTTGCCGAAGCCTTCGGGCGACCACTCGCCTTCCATCTGACCGGCGGTGAGACGGCAGACTGCAAGCCGTCCGACGCTTTGATCGTCGTGCCGGAGCGTACGCCGGATGCGCCGCTGCCTGCAGGAAGCTATAGTGCCGACGGCATCTGTGCCGACCTTGCGAAACGAAGCAACGCTCCAGTCGTCCCCGGCCGCTTAAACCGCCGGGTAGAGATCGGGCATCACCGGATGCTTTACAAGAAGCGCAACCGCATCGAACTCACGTTTGGCCACATTAAGGTCAACCGCGCCATTGCCAATCGCTACCACCCACTCGCTAACAGTCATTTCGGAATGGTTCGCCTTGTTACCGCGAGAGAATGGCTCAGATTTGTCTAGGCCGCACGAGGCGTTGCAGCGGGTAGACGATCCGTTTATTCGCTGGCAAATATTTGTCCACCATGGATGATGTGCCAAACGCGCCACTTCGCCCGGAATGAAGTCTGTTCGAACAGAGCGATTCTAATGCACCTACCAATAGCATTCCGAGCTGCTGTTTATCAGAAATGCTATATTCGGCGAGCGCAAGACGGTGTAACGGCATCCGCACTCATTTTCGAAATTATGCGTAAAAAATTACCTCTATGTCCATACCAGCAAGAACGCTTCTCATAAACGCCAACCCATTCCCCCTCAGCATCGCGACCTTACGTCATATCGGGATCGATTCAGTTGCGAAAGGCAAGCAGGTCGACGCTTATGATGCCTATCCTGGGGTATTTGCCCACTCCCCGTTGACGCAACCTCGCGATCGATTGTACGAACGGATCGCTTCCAAATATAGTCGTTTTCTCCTGCCTGTAATTAATGGTTCGGATATCACCAGAAGCGTACGTCCGTACGCGTATAAAGTGCCGCCGCTTCCCGAAAAAGTGGACGAACTGCGCGGAGCTACTGCTTTCGGCGCGAAGGTCGGATTGGCAGCCTTGAGCACAGCGTCCAGCTTGACCAAAATCGCTGATCGCGATCATACCTCGCGATACGGCCCGACTTTGGAAAAGGCATGGATCGTCGCGCATCGAGCAGCCGCGATTGCAGACCAACTGCGCGGTCGCTACGCGGAGGTATATATTTTTAACGGCCGACAGGCGGAAACCCGCCCCTTTTGTGACATTCTCGCGGAGGATAGCACGGTCGTACGATACGAAGCTGGCGGGCAACCAGATTCGTTCATCACCGTCCGCGGTCCGCTATTCGATAGCCAATTGCTTAGACACCGCGTTGCCGAACATCCATTCAACCCAAACGCCGCAGAGCATTATTTTGACAGTCGGCGAAGCCGGCTTCCCGGAACCGATTCCCACCGGTTCACCAGCAATCAGACGCGGGGCATGTTGCCTCACAATATCAGATCGCATTCGATCGTCACCATGTTCACATCGTCGGAAGATGAATTCTTCGCGGTCAGAGATACGGCCGACTTCGGGGTTTTTCAGTCACAGATGGAGATCGCACTAGTCGCGGCGCGTTTGTGTACTGAATTGGGTATAACATTCGTCATTCGTCTCCATCCGCACCTGGCGTTGAAGAATGACAGTTGGCGGCGCAATTGGGATCTCGAAGAGCTTATGGCTACGGGTGCTACGGTCATACTGCCTGATGCACCGGTGGACAGCTACGCGTTGGTCGATGCTTCACAAGCCGTGATCACATGCGGTTCCACGGTGGGTGTGGAAGCAGCTTATATCGGGCGACCGAGCCTCATGATCGGGGAGACCTATGCGACGGCTCTCGGCATTTGCCATCGGGCCGATACTGTATCGGAGCTGAAGGCATTCCTTCGCGCGCCGGCACCGAGGGCGGATGCCAAAGCGAATGCCTTGAAATTTGCGTCCTATCAGGCAACATCGGGAGCACCAATCACCGGGCTGACAGACGGCTCGAAGCCTGACGCAGCGCGGATCGAAGGCACCCTTGTCGATCCCGCACGCTGGCTGGTAGCGAAGGCACGGAAACTCGTAAGATTTGGTTAGTGCGCGATTGCCTGCCCTAACTTGATGGGAAAGACGCGCGACGAGCCGACGAAATGATTGAAAATCAACCTAGCATTATGTCCTGATAGCGCTCGATTTGACGTTGGCCTGAAAGGCTTGCAGCCCGAAGGCGTGCAGGTTCTGGATCATAAGCGTCACGAACGCGAAACAGTATTGCTTCGGCCATTGCCTCCGCATCGTTACAGGGCACCAGGGTTCCAAATCGTCCATTCTCGAGAATTTCGCGCGGACCCGTAGGGCAATCAGTGCTAACGATTGGTAAGCCCGCGTGCATAGCCTCGATTAAGACGTTTCCATATCCTTCAAGATCAGACGAAAGCACGAAAAGGTCTGCCGCGGTAAAGTACGGCCATATATTCATATCAAACCCTGCAAAAACCACATGTCTTTCGAGACCGTTTCTCCTCACTTGATTTTCGAGTTCGGTCCGAAGATGCCCCTCCCCCAGTATTAATAGTGATGCATTGATCTGCCTACGCAGTAATGCAAACGCATCGAGTAACAGAGCGAAGTTTTTCTCGCCTTTTAACTCGCCAACTGCTAATAAACGAACTGTGCCATCGGGCCAGAGGTGCCTCGCTTCGATGGGAAGTGGAAGGTTGCTCGGTAGCGTAATTGGGTTATAGATGACTTGGACACTTTCGCGACTCAATCCGATGAACGCGCACATGTCCTGCGCTACTCCTTCCGAGACCGCTACTAAATTGTCGGCCGCACTATAAGCGTGCCGGGTCAAAAGGCGGACAAATCGACTCCGTAAGCGGAAAGGCGCCGTAGAAAGTGGTGTATGCTCTGCGCCGATTACTCGGGTTGATACGCGCGACAACTTCCGTGCAAGTATTGAAATCAACGGGAGAGGCCACATCATGGCTTGAATAGCGTCCGGCTTATGTTCGCGCAGATAACGGACCAAAGGCCCGATAGCCTGATGCTGCCGATCTACCTTCAATTCGTGGATTGTCACCGCGTCCGGTACCAAAGGCAGGAGTAAGCCAGTTGCCCTATAAAGAACGAGATCGACGCGATGCCCTTTAGCTACAAACCCTTCCATCAAAGACAATGCCACGCGTTCGGCGCCGCCCCCACCCATGTCCGGTAGGAATAGCGCCAAATGCTTTGCTGTTTTCAAAACAGAAGAATCAGGTTCAAGGCGGGGTTTGGCGAGTATCATATTGACCTTAGGCCGAACTCTATAACAAACAACATCACAACACCAGATCGTACGGTACCGGGCGATAGTCTAGTGAGGGCGGGATTTTTACTTCAACGTGCGGATTCACAAGCTGTAAACCAACCTGCGCCGCGGACGCCTGCGCGCGTTCTGTCCAATCGATTTTTCGCATACGCTCAATGGCGTAAGATCGAGTATTGAGATAAGCTACATGGCGCCTCGTCAACAAGTCATCTGTGGCAATTGAAACAAAAAAGGCCACGCGTTCCTGTGGATGAGTTCTGTATATTCGACCCAACCGTGCCTTTCTCAGAACTCTCCACGCAAGCCCGTCTGGTCTTACACGAAGATTGAGAACGCGCAACTTCGGACTGTTAGCACTATGTGAAGTTCGGCCGTTCCAAACGACGAGATCGCCCGGTTTTATCTCCGGAGAAACCATAGGCCCTTCGAGTCGGTCAGGATAGTTGTGTGATTTTTCTAGAAAATCAATGCCGCCGGGCAAGTCGCCATGGGCCTGAGCGTAAATTCCGAACCGAATGATTGGGTACCTATCGATGGACCAATCTGGCGCGTCGCGGTCGTACCGGTCAGTGCAGTCCTTGTGGAAGCCAGCCCCCTGTTGCGCTCCGATAACGAAAGTCGAATCGCCAAAGTAAAGCGGCTTTTCGCCTAAAATGTCGCGCGCATAGTACAACAAGCGGGGATGAAGTACGATGTCACATAGACCAGGAATACTTAGCAGGTCAGCAGGTTGCGACTGCGATAAACCGTGTTGCCGCAATGCTTCCCTTCGCCAGTTCAACACGTCACTCGGATCAAACGCGTCGCGGATCACAGCGAAACCGTCTCGCCAAAAGTTTGAAGCGATACTGTCAGCTTCCGTCATAAACTCACCGCGGCTTCCTCGAACTGCCCTTTGCGATTCCTCTCTAGCCCGTTCATACGGTTTGGCCTTGAACTCAGCGACAGTCTCGAGAAATCTAGGTCTTTTAAAATTTGAACTTTACTGTCGGGGGTGAAAAATAGATTGAAAAGACATCTAGCGCGTTTAGCCCGCGCTGGAGCGTCCATCACGTCAATTTTGGTGATGCAATCTAACAAATCGGGAGCATAGAAGAACCGCCGGCCTTCACCGACGCGCTCGATATCAGGATACGTTAACAAAGACGGCATCGCATGAACTAAGACCGGCAAACCGGTTTGCACTGATTCCGTTAACGTCGTACCACCATAAGTAACCACCAGGTCAGCCCAATCTAACTCCTCTACGAGTTGCTCAACACCGGACAGAGACACGCTTTCTAGTTTGGCTGCATGCGCTGCGATCTGTCCGGTATCATCACTTGGGTGCGGACGCCAACGGATCGTGAGATCGGGCCGGACACTCGCAAGAAGTTCGGCCGAACGCAACAACTCAATTTCGAAATGCTCAAGAGGAAAGCCCGACGGCCCCCAACTTTCATGGCTGTAGCCACTCAACAACAGAATATTTTGAACCGGGCGGTGTATCGGACTAGTCCTGAAACTTGGCGGCGCAACAAGCAAGGGTTTCTGCGAAAGCATCTTGATCAATTCCACATCAACTTGTGAACGACCCAAGACATAATCGGTGAATGTTTCATGAAACCCGAACCAGCCAAGGCCACCGCTACCATGCCGGAAATCGATTGTGATGACGCCGGAACGTTGAAGCGAACTATTTGCGGCGGCAGTGTCAACAACATTTAGGACTGAGAAAACAACGATAGTATTTGCAAGATCGTGGCGTCGAACGCAGCGCCGCGTAGCTGTATCGATCATCAAGGCCTGAATGACATCCGCGGTAACAAAGCGCGCTACGCGATCAGCAAGCTGGAACTTGGAAAAATTGCCAACTGTACGAATAATCTCATGGTCGCTGAAACATATCAACCGCACGGCTACCTTCAGTACGAGCCAGATGCCACGAACGAGGCACGCAAGAAAACTTGTTAGCAGTTCCGGAAGTACCAATTGACCTATTGGGATACCAGAATCCGGTAAGGTTGCCCATTCCGGAATACCCGGCCAAAGCTCGCCCCCCCTGTGTTCTCGGCTGGGAACCAGCGAAGTCGTCAATAGGATTCCGTAACCTGTTTTATCCGCAGCAAGGCGTTGTAAAAGGTGAGAATTACCACGCGGCCAATTCGGGTCAAGTGCAAGCCAAACTTTCGGATTGCCCTTACCGTGAAACGTTCGTAATTTTCGAATTGATGATCTAGAGCGGACAAACCTCAGTATCTGCCCGGCAACTGCACCGATTAAGCGCCACACTATCAATAAAGCGACTCGCGCGCGCCAACCCGAATTATCGACACGCTCTGGAAGAACTTTTCCGCCGCTGACCTCCGTACGCTGACGCAGAAGTTCAAGTCCGGACCAGTCCCTGTCTAAACAAATGAATGTACCATCAGGATGGGCATCAGACAGGCCATCAACATAGGAAACAGCTTCGAACAACGGCTGGAGGAATCGATTCCCGGCTGAGGCATAGAGTGCCTCCGATGCGCTGATTCGATCGTTCAGAGAGGCGGCCAGCCAATCAATCCAAGAGTGCACGGATTGGGCAAGATCGCGCGAGGCAATTATCGGATGAACCATTCGATAAGCGCCGAGTTCGCTCGTTACCAAGCCAGTAACGTCTTCGATCCAGTTCGGCCAATTGAGGGTGAGAGAGGCTCCAGAAGCCACGATTCTAACGCGAGAGCCTTCGCCGAGCAGCGAGCGTGCGATCTCGAAGGCTCGGCTTAGTCGCCTGCCAGCGGGCTCAGCTTTTTCGCCGTGTACAGGCTCCGGGACCAATACGATCGTTTCGCCGGGACGAATTTCCGACGTCGTCCCATGGCCAACCGAATATTGCTCTAAACGGGCGGTATCGGTCCGGTTGCGCTCTTTCTTGGACATTAGCTTTTATGGCTCAACTCGTACGATTCACCGAGCATGAGGTTTCGATGCCGTTCGATTGCGTTTCGTCCCGAAAGCTCAACTGCCCGCGCCCGTTGGTTACTGGGACTGACATCCACACCAAGCATCTTCTCGATCCCTCGCGCCAGAGCGACCGGATCACGTAGCGGCACTAGTTCGCCGTAAATGCCGCCTTCAAGGATTTCATCTGGGCCACTAGGACAGTCCGTACTGACAATCGGGAGGCCCGCATGTAGCGCCTCGATGAGAACGGTAGGCAAGCCTTCGTAATCGGACGATAAAACAAACAGATCAGCGGCGTTAAAGAAGCGCCATATATCCTTATGGAAGCCGGCAAAAGTCACGCAGTCGGAAAGGCCGAGCGCGTTCATCTGTTGTCGCAGCTCTTCTTCACACTCCCCCTCCCCGAGGATTACCAGCGAAATATCCCCCCGCTTGCGCAATATTGCCATAGCTTCCAAAAGAAGCGAAAAGTTCTTCTGGTTTTTTAACTCACCTACTGCCAGAAGCCGATGCGTGCGATCTGGCCACAAATCCCGCATGTCATCCTCTGATACGGGTTCTGCTGGCAGCAGAAGAGGATTGTAAATTACTTCGAAATACTCGTGCGGCAGACCGATCAGAGTAGCAACATCGTCAGCTACACCCTCCGAAACGGCCGTCAGCCCGTCCGCACGACGATAGAAAAAGCGTGTGACAGCCCTGACCACTTTATGTCGCAACGCAAATGGCATGTAGGATAGTGTTACATGCTCTCCACCCACGATCCGCGTATCGACGTGCGCAAGAATGCGCGCCATTACCGAAACCACAGGCAAAGGCCACATCATGGCGTGGAGGGCGAAAGGACGCCGCTCTCTTAGATACCGAGTCAGCGGCAACAGAGTGCTGCGCTGGCGAGGCGCATGAAGATCAAAGATCTCGACTTCCTTCGGGACCATCTCTAGCAACGGCCCCTTACGTTCCGACAGTACAAGATCGACGGGATGACCGCGCTCTAAAAACCCCTCTAGCAGAGCCAAGGCGACGCGTTCCGCGCCCCCGCCCCCCATGTCCGGCAGGAACAAAGCGAGCCGCCGTTTGTCGTTCGGAACGTGTTCACTTTCAACCATTTCCGGGACGTCCCGTCATCTCCTCCAACACGGCCAAGTAGCGAGCTCCAGTGGCTTCACGCGAATAGTATTTTACCGCTTTCGCTCGGGCCGCGGCCCCCGTGCGTTCGCGCTCGCCGCGATCGCGGCACAACCGCTCAAGAACGTCGAGCCATTCCTCATCCGTCCTGACCAGATAGCCGTCCACCCCATCAGTAACCTGATAAACGGCCGTACCGATAGAGCTAGAAACGCTGGGAATACCGAAGGCCATGTACTGGATCACTTTCAGCCCCGCCTTGCCGAGCACCCAATCATCGTCCGGTAGCGGATATAAACCAATATCAAGCCGCTGCATCTGAGAAACTTCTTCCTCTCGCGACCACGTCAGCACCTCCAAATCCACGCCCGGGAGAGACCATTCGAAATTACCAATGACCACCAGCTTGTAATCCAGGCGCCTCGCCAGTTCCTGTAGAACTGGGCGCAATAGATCAAGATAGGGTACCGAACTGAATGTGCCTGTCCATCCTATTACCGGCTTAATGGGAGGCTCGCCGCCGCCCTTATCGTGGCATGGGCGGAACGTCTCAGTGTCAACCGATGGATAAATTAGGCTGACAGATCTTTTTCCGTTCAGCGCTCGATACCGGTCAACCATGAAGGGGGAGGCGGTAATGACATGATCGGCCTGTTCTAACAAATAACGCGCTTTGCCCCTGCCCTTCAGCTTTTGACGTAGCCCGCGCGGGGCGCCGTCGTCGGTGAGTAGGTTATCCTCGATATCGTAAACCAACGCACGCGCCATTTTGCGAACCGTTCGTTCAGCCCAAGTGGTTCCGAAAGGTGTAACCCACATCGCTACATAGACGATATCGTAACGCCGGATACGCGTAAGATCTCGCATCCGGCGTAGATGTCCGCGAAGCGTACCCCAAATCTTGGCAATGCGGTGGCCCGATACGTAGGCCACATCCCAAAGGCTTAAGTCTATGAAAGACGACACCGTGACGTCAAACCCGGCTGCTCGCCATTCATCCAGATACTGTTCGTATTTCAGACGCTGGCCTGCAGCGACGCCCTGCGGGTAGGGGCAAAGAACCAATACGCTTGGCATCAGATGGAGCTCGACAACAGCGACCGATAAATTCTGCGATAACTCTCGATACCCCTAGTCAGCGAAAAATGCCGCTGGGCTGAGGTTACGCAGCGTTTAGGCAACTCTGGATCGGGAAGTAGTTTGAGAAGAGCATCAGCCGCTTCTTCAATCGCCGCCCCGTTCACCGTAGCGATCGCAACCCCTACCCCTTCCTCTTCGAGTATACGTGCCATGTCTCCGCACCCCTCGTTCCCGACGACCGGAACGCCGCAACCAAGATACTCCGCCAACTTGGTTGGAGCACTCGCAATCTTGGAAAAATAGGGCGTAATGAAAGCCAAGGCTGCGTCCATTCGGCGGATTTGCGCGGGCATGGTGGCTCGCGTAGCCCCTGTGATCTCTACATCTCGGGAATCGATCCCCGCGACATGCACCGCCCGGCGCAACTCGTCCTGCTGATTGCGATTGATTAGCAGCAACTTCGCGTCAGGCCGCCGGCGCTGGACCGCCTTAAAAAAGGTAATCATCTCGTCCAGCATATACCAAGTTCCAATCTGCCCAACGTAACCGATTGTTAATGGCCTTTCATGAGTTGGACCATCCTCAGCTGTAAAATGATCGAGGTCGGTGCAGGTTGGAATTACGTCGATTGGTGCCGTAGCACGACCAAAACGCACGTCTTCGCGCAAGTAGGGAACCGAAGCGTGCGTGAGCGTCACGATATGGTCGGCGCGCCGCAGCATCGCTTTCTCGATAACCTTCAGCACCCGGTAAACCGCGCCGGTTTGGCCGATCATACCGCCATCCACGCGCTCGTCCGCCCAGAAGCCTCGAATATCGACGATAGAGCGTGCGCCTGAAATCACTTGTGCCGGCCATACCATGGCTGCACAAAGTATACTGCGCGAATGTACAATGCGTACGCGATGACGTATAGCCAAAACTAGGGCGTGTACGACTGCGCCGCTCATATCCCACAAAGTCGAAAGAATTTTCGGCCGCTTGTGATAACGATGAGGGTGCCAGACGATACTTGCAGCGCGTAGCCGGTCTTCCATAACGGCTATCCGCTTCTCATCACGAATATCTGCCGATTTCTCGAAGCTGATCAAATGAATATTATAATGCGAAGCAAGATGCTCGAGATAGGCAACGACCTGGCTCTCGCCGAGCGGCTCTAGAATTCCATCATAACACATATACAATGTGGTCGGTTTAGACGATTTCATTGCGCACCGAATATAATCGATTTGTACGGAACCCAATATTTCGCGTGAGTGGCAAATACCAGCCACACTAGCTGCACGGCAGCCGAATAAGCGCAAACGGCCAAAACGAGCTGAGCGTTCAACGCCTTTTGCTTACCGAATATGTAGGGAATTCGCGGCAGAACGGCGATTTGCAAAGGTATAAGAAACAGCGCAAACCTGTCGATCGCAGTGGTAAAACTGGCTGCGAGTACGAGCGGAAACGTAGCAAGTGCGATCAGCGCGAACACAGTCCATACTTCGCTTTGATAGGAGCCGAAGCCGAGACGTTTACGCCATATGAGCGCGAAGAGAGCCGGCAGAAGATTCATTGCCACTCGTACGACTGCACCGCCGGATTCATATTCCGCATCAACATAGTTGGTGATGTAGGTATCCGCACTGCGTGCCAAGAGCAGAGCAAAAAGTATAACGAACGCCAATGCCGCACCGATGGCGTACAGTAGATTGCGACGGAACAAGGGTGCGAGCACAATCGGAAGGACGAGAAGGGAAGCGCGGTGGAACAGCGCAGCGGCAAGCACATAGAATATAAGTTTTCTTGTTGAACGACCGTCAGCGTGGACCAACCCGGCGAGTATCAAACCGATCGCGACGCCTTGACGTGTATATCCCATACCAACCACGATGATCAGATACGGTATGGCAACCAGAAAACTTAGAGCAGGATTAGGTTGCCGCGAACAAAAGCGGACGATTCCGAAGGTCATGATCAGACCGCAAACAAGATTGACCAACCATATTCCTGCATTAAGCCGACCAGCAACAAAAACCAACGTCACATAGCCGCTGTCGAACGTATCCAATGCCTGCCCGTAATTTAGCAGCTGCACCATATTGTAGTTTTGAAGGTAAGGAAACCAATCTCCACCGACTTCGTAACGCAATCCCATTAACAACGCCGTTGCGAAGACTAGAATATAGGTCCCGCTAGGCATGCTGGTGCGTTCCGGAACCTCACCAGCGGCTTGAGGTACACGGTTATAGGCGAAAGCCGCCATCATCCACGCGATAAATAGGATCCAATAGGGTAGCAGGTGAGCAGTCCTGATCGTCTTACATTCGGTCGCGCCCGCTTAGAACGTGGCTGTTCAAGTGGCAATGGAAACTCGATCATAAGCCTTCCTGCCCCCTCTTTCTCTCTTGCCCTGCCCTTCCCCCCTTCCCTAGAGGGGATGCAAATCGAGAAGGAAACTAAGATTTATGCACGTTCTGGTCACCGGTGCTGCCGGATTTATCGGTTTTTCCACCGCGCGGCGGCTGCTCGATCGCGGCGATAGCGTCATCGGGATCGATAGCGTGAACGCATATTACGATCCGTCGTTGAAGCGTGCACGCCTTGCCGAACTAGAGAAAACGTCGGACAGTTTTTCCTTCGAACAAGTCGACTTTGCCGATCACGAAGCGCTCGATGCTGCGCTTGAGGGGAAGACGTTCGATCGCATCGTCCATCTGGGCGCCCAAGCCGGCGTTCGTCACTCGATCGAGCATCCGCGCGACTATCTTACGTCCAACTTGGCAGGCCATCTCAATCTTTTGGAAGTGGCTCGACATCGCCAGTCGGAACACATGGTCTATGCCTCCTCGTCGTCGGTTTATGGCGGCAACGACAGTCTTCCCTTCCGCGTTGAAGACCGGGTCGATCAACCACTTTCCCTGTATGCCGCCACCAAGAAGGCGGACGAGTTGATGAGTGAAACCTATGCTCATCTCTACCGCCTGCCCCTTACCGGTTTACGGTTCTTCACCGTGTACGGGCCTTGGGGGCGACCCGATATGGCGATGTGGCTGTTTGCCAAGGCGATTATGGAAGATCGTCCGATCGACGTTTTCGGCGAAGGCCGCATGCGCCGCGATTTCACTTATATCGACGATATTGTCTCAGGGATTGTCGCCTGTCTCGATAATCCGCCTGCCGACGATGGGGAGGAAAAGGCGGGCGGCAGTGTGAGTCCGCATCGTCTATACAATATCGGTAATAACCGGTCCGAGGACCTCGGACATATGATTGAACTCATCGAGCGGGAAATCGGCAAACCAGCCAAACGAAATCTTCTTCCGATGCAGCCTGGTGACGTGCGTGACAGTTTTGCCGACATCAGCGCCATTCAGAACGATCTCGGCTTCGCGCCGACGACCAGTATTGATGAGGGAATTCCGCGCTTCATTTCATGGTACAAGAATTATCACGCGTTGTAATTTCAATGGCTGGCAGTCGCTGATCGGCGCATGATCGCGCGCGACTACTATCAGGTCCTCGGCGTGCCGCGCACGGCCGAACGGGCTGAGATACGCAACGCTTATGTGCGGCTTGTAAAGCGTCACCATCCCGACACGATCGGATCCCTCCCGCATCGTTTGCAAGATGTGCAGCGAGCCTATCGTTGCCTCACCGATGCGCAGGCGCGAGCTGCGCATGATAACGACATAGTCGAGAACGAGCATGCGCATCGGGTTCGGCAGCGGTTGGTGGAACGGCGATTGAGCCGCCTGGATCAACCCCGGGTGAAGAGAAACTCTCGCAGCCAGAAACCCGGCCGTGCACTTGCGATAACAGCCAAACGCAGGAAGCAGCATCTGCCGCGACCGCTGATGCTGATTGCGATCGGCGGGCTGCTATTCACTTGGCTCGAGGTTTTCGGGCTCAGCTGACTGCTATTTTGCGCCGAACCCCGTCAACATGATACCGACCGTGCGGATCGCGATCAGCACATCGAGCCAGAACGAGAAAAACTTGATATAGTAGAAGTCATAATGGAGCTTGACGTTCACGTCGTCGAGAGCCGCTACATGCCCCTGATTGACCTGAGCCCATCCCGTAATACCGGGCCGCACGATGTGACGGTATCTGTAGAACGGAATCTCTTTCTCGTACCAATGCGAAAGCGCCACCGCTTCCGGGCGCGGGCCGATCCAACTCATCTCGCCACGCAAGATGTTGAACATTTGCGGCAGTTCGTCGATCCGTGATTTTCTCAAGAAGCGCCCGACACGCGTAATCCGCTCATCTTCGTCGAGCGTGATCGCTGCCGCACGTCCGTCATCGCCTTCGCTATCGGGCGGTCGATCCTTCATCGTACGAAACTTCAGCACGTCGAACGGTACGCCCCGGAACCCCATGCGCCGCTGACGGAACAATATGGGGCCCGGTGAACTGAAGCGTACCAGAAGGGCGATGACAAGCAGTGGTAGCGCGAGCAGTGGCAATAATAAGATGGTGGAAACGACATCGATGCTGCGCTTAAACCCGCGATAGGCAAGCGCGGGGATCAGAGAGCCAAAGCTGTTTTCGGAGAGATGCTCGATTTGCACACGTCCGGTCAACGATTCCCGCAACTGCTTCGTATGATAGACTGGAATACCGCTGATCGCGGCTTCAGCCAGCATTCGTTCCCAAGCAGCAGTATGATTGCTTCTCAGATCCGCGACAATGGCTGCGTGCGGATCGCGCGGAAGGTTCGGTTCCATCAGTTCGATCCATTCGACATCTGGGACGTCCTCGACGATACGCATAACGCCGACCGGCACATAATAGAATCGGCCACCCTGGCTGCGCTGGTCGAGAAATCCCAGGAGAAAACTGAACCCAATTGAGGCGACATACCCGGTCAGCAGCATTGGCCCGCTATAGGGAACGCGTAAAAGCAGCAGGGCCACCGCCGCAATTCCGAAGGTGGTGGAAAACGCAGGAACAATAAAGCTGAGCGCTCGCGCCCCGGGATAAGCGGTGACGCGGCGGAAAATGAGGAGCGCCGTCGACGCGGCAATAGTCGAAGCGATCTGCGTGTTATCTGTGCTCTGCAGTTCGCGGGTGAGCCGACCGAACAAGATAAGCGGCGCGATCAGTGGTAGCAGATAGGCTGCGAGCGCCACTGCCAGAAGCTGCTGCCAAAGGCCGAATTTCGTCCAGCTCATCCGTGCCGAACGGCGATGATCGCCTGCAGAAAACACGCTTCCGATCTCCGATTACGATCAGTCCTGAAAAAAGGCTGGCGGGCGAGCAATCCCGTCCAACCGGCCGACTTTATCAGTACCCGGCCCTATTCCCCGGATTTCCGTCAGCGATACAACTCCGTTTAACAAATTGATCGCAAAAAGAAACCTACGCGGAGCTGGAGCTTCCAACACTAATCTTGCCTCCAATGCAAGCGGTCGATACCAGACGGCCACCATGGCATTCCCTGTTCAACTCATCCCTCCTGTCCGCCACGGTGATGCCCGAGGTTGGTTCACCGAGACTTACAACCGCGAGACATTCCGCAAACTCGGGATTAATTGCGAGTTTGTTCAGGACAATCATTCGCTATCCGCGCCGGCCTACACGCTACGAGGCCTCCATTTCCAGATACCACCTTACGCGCAGGACAAACTGGTTCGCTGCATACGCGGTAGGATCTTCGACGTCGCGGTGGATTTACGGAAAGGCTCTCCGACTTATGGCAGGTGGGTCGGCGCGCAACTTAGTGCAGAGAACGGCCACCAGCTTTTCGTGCCTGTGGGATTTGCTCACGGATTTCTCACGCTCGAACCGGATTGCGAAGTCGTTTATAAATGTTCCTCCCTTTATGCCCCTGAGCATGATGGCGGAATCGCTTGGAATGACGAGGATGTCGCGGTTTCATGGCCCTTACCAGAAGGCGTCCCGCCGGAACTTTCGTCCAAAGATAAGCAGTTGCCCCACCTTTCGGCCTTCAACAGTCCTTTTGACTATGATGGCCATCCGCTAGAACCGCTCGACCCTTAAGGAATTTTCCATGCGCATTCTCGTCACCGGAGGCGCTGGGTTCATCGGCTCGGCCCTGGTCCGACACCTTATTGCCGATACGGACCACGAAGTTCTGAACTTCGATGCGCTAACATATGCCGGCAACCTCTCAACCGTTGAGGCCGTTGCAGAAAGTGACCGCTATCGCTTCATGCGTGGTGATATTCGTGATGCCGTCGTTGTTCGCAACGCATTCGATGGCTTCCAACCGGATATCGTGACCCACTTGGCCGCAGAAAGTCACGTCGATCGATCGATCGACGGTCCGGACGCTTTCATACAAACCAATCTGGTCGGCACCTATGTCTTGTTGAACGAGGCGCGCCGGTACTGGCAGGGTTTGGAAGAGGCGGCGCAAGACCGGTTCCGATTCCATCACATTTCCACTGACGAAGTCTATGGTTCCCTCGGCGAAACCGGCCTTTTCACCGAAGAGACCCCGTATGATCCACGCTCGCCTTATTCTGCAAGCAAAGCCGGCTCGGATCACCTCGTTTCGGCCTGGGGCCACACCTTCGGACTTCCGGTGTTGATCACAAACTGTTCGAACAATTACGGGCCGTATCACTTTCCAGAAAAGCTGATTCCGCTCGTGATCGCCAAGGCGCTGGATGGCGAACCGTTGCCAGTCTACGGCCAAGGGAATCAGGTGCGTGACTGGCTCTATGTCGAGGACCATGTGCGGGCATTGTCTGCGGTGTTCGAGAGAGGCGAACCAGGCCGCAGTTACAATATCGGCGGACATAATGAGAAGCAGAATATAGAGGTTGTACAGGCGATTTGCACAATCCTCGATGAGCTGGCACCGCGCGCCGACGGAGCGGGCTATGCTCGCCAGATTACGCATGTGGCCGACCGGCCGGGACATGACATGCGCTACGCCATCGACGCTTCGCGCATCGGCGCGGAATTGGACTGGCAACCCCGCGAAAGCTTCGAAAGCGGTATCCGAAAAACGGTGCAATGGTACCTCGCGAATGAAAGCTGGTGGCGACCTCTGATCGCCGCCAAGGCGACAGAGCGCCGCGGCGTGGGGCGCTGAACCGTGGCGCAAGGGATTCTCATTACGGGGTCAACCGGACAACTCGGCATCGAAATGCGACGATTGGACTGGACGAATGTGTTCCATCCCGTCTTCCTCGACCGAACCGAACTGGACCTGACAGATGCCGCCGCGATCGTTCGTTTGGTGGAAGACGGATATGGCGGCGCGCCGTTTGCCGCTGTCGTCAACGCAGGCGCGTATACCGCGGTAGATCGAGCGGAAACCGAACAGATCCTGGCTTGGGAAACCAATGCAATGGCTCCGGCTGCTTTCGCCGAAGCCTGCGCGAAGACGGGTACGCCGCTGATACAGCTTTCAACAGATTATGTGTTTTCTGGAGAGCGCGAAGGGAGTTGGGAAGTCGACGACGAAACCAAGCCTATCAACGTTTACGGTGCTTCCAAGCTGGGCGGAGAACTCGCCATCAGGGCCAGCGGAGCACGTCATGTTATCATTCGCACCGCGTGGGTGGTATCCGCCCACGGCCAAAACTTTCTGAAGACCATGCTCAAACTAGGCGCAAGCCGGGATGCGCTGAATGTGGTCGCCGATCAGTTCGGCAGCCCGACATCCGCCGCCGATCTCGCAGTTGCGGTGCAAACGATCGCGCTTGCCATGGCGCGTGATGCCAAACTGGCGTCTGCCACCGTTCATTTCAGCAACGCCGGTGAGACCCACTGGGCCGATTTCGCGTCGGAAATTTTCCGCCAGTCCGCGCTGCGTGGCGGCCCGTTCGCCGAGGTCGGGCCCATCGCCGGCAGCGATTATCCCACACCGGCCAAACGCCCTTCCAATTCGCTTCTCAATCACCGAGAGATCGAAGCACGGTTCGGCATAGTCCCGCGCCCATGGAAGGTCGCACTAGGCGACATTCTTGATGAATTGCTTGGAGCAGCGAAATGAAAGGCATCATACTTGCTGGAGGCAGCGGCACCCGGCTTCATCCCGCAACGCTTGCGGTTAATAAGCAGCTGCTGCCGGTCTACGACAAACCAATGGTCTATTACCCGTTGTCTGTTTTAATGTTAGCAGGGATCCGCGAGGTTCTCGTTATTTCCAGTCCGGAATTCCTGGGCACCTATCGCACGCTTTTTCAGGACGGCTCAGCATTCGGGCTGTCGATCCGATATGCCGAACAGCCGAGGCCGGAGGGACTCGCACAGGCGTTCACCATCGCCGCAGATTGCGGTTTTCTTAGCGAGGGCGAAGGGGCAGCCCTGGTGCTCGGCGATAATATCTTCTTCGGTGCCCATTTGAGCGACCTGCTCGCCAGCGCCGCAACGCGAACCGAGGGCGCAACCGTTTTCAGCACGAGAGTCGATGATCCGCAGCGATACGGCGTTGTCGAACTCGGTGAGGACGGTCGCGCTGTATCCTTGGAAGAAAAGCCTCAACGCCCCAAATCCAACCATGCCGTTACCGGGCTCTATTTCTATGATGGGCGCGTCATAGACTTTGCTCGCTCACTTAGCCCATCACCCCGGGGTGAGTTGGAAATTACCGACCTTAACCGGCGGTATATGGAAGCGGGCGATCTTTACGTAGAGCAAATGGGCCGGGGTTACGCTTGGCTCGACACCGGCACTCACGATAGCCTGCTCGAGGCGAGCGAGTTCGTCCGCACCCTTCAGCACCGGCAGGGCATTCAAATCGCATGTCTCGAAGAGATTGCATTCGAGAAGGGGTTCATCACCCGCGATCAGGCCAGGGCGCGCGGGAAAATGTTCGCTAAAACTGCTTACGGCCGTGCCATTCTGCGCGCTATAGAGGAATAAGAGGACTAGAGCGGGCTTCAGCTTCCGCAAAAGGTGCTGGAGAGAGTTTTTACTCGTGCTAACCCATCCCGTCGGCGCCGCTGCGCCAGGAGCGGCCGCAATGACTATTCCGGAGTCTCTTTACACCGCCCTGCTCTGGCTCGGCGAAGCTGCCAGCCGCTACAAGATGCTGTTCGAACATATGTTGGGGTTCAGCAGTGATGCGTTGCATGTGCTCGTTGGCGTTGCCCTCCAACTGTTCGTGGCCTGGGTCTCGCGGCGCTCGCTGGCCCACACCTTACCTTGGCTAACAGTGGTGATGCTAGAGCTTCTGAACGAAGGCAACGATCTTTTGACCGAGATCTGGCCTGATCCCGCAATGCAGGCAGGCGAAGGACTGAAAGACCTATTGCTGACGATAGCCTTGCCCACTTTGTTGCTGGTAATCGCCAGAAAGCGACCATCTCTGCTGGTATCCCGCAGGCATTGTCGCACCAGTGGCAATTAGCCGATGTCGGCGAATGGCAAACTGTCTGCGGATCGAGTTTCAGGTTTTGGAAGCAAGGTTCTTGCTCGCTGAATTACGGCCAGCTGCCACCTTAGCCACGCGCCAGAACAGCTTTGGATCTAAGCGTGCAAGCTTGAACCCGTGGCGAAGGGCCGCGATCCAACGGCCTTCGATCTTAGCGGCAACGGCTCGATGTTTTTCCAGATGCGCCTCGAATTCGGGTGTTCGGCTTCTTGGGAAATAGGCCGCAAACAACTCAAGATCCGCCGACATACGCAACCAGCGATCCTTTTCGGAAGCGAGTCTGGTCACCGAGTTCGGGTGCATTCTAAATACCGCATCGGCGCGGTTCACATAGCGGATCGGACCTTCTCCAGCCAATTGGAGAAAAATTGCCCAATCGGCCGAGTGAACCCGCTCGAACCAGTCCGGAAACGATGCGAACATAGAACGGCGAAAACAAATGCTGGATGTTTGAAAAAGATGAAAATCGAAGAGGTTCTGCCCGATATCGACCATCTCGGGCGGCGCCGAGCCACGCAAATAGGCTTCACTGTACGACTGATCGAGAAAGAGTCCTGTAGATTGGTCGAAGCGCAACGCGTCATGTGCCGCGGCAGAATATTCAGTATTGCTCGCGAGGAAGTCGACTTGTCGCTGCAGCTTGCCTACATCGGTCCAGTAATCGTCGCCGTCAAGCATCGCAACAAATTCGCCCCGGCAACTGGCAAGATTGGTCATGTTGTTGACGCGGCCGATGATCCCGTCCGGCCGGCGGGGTTGCAGGTTGAGGAAAATCTTCTCCGGATGCCGGTCGCGATATTCCTTGAGCAATTCGCGCGTACCGTCATCGGAGAAGTCGTCTCCGATCCGGATCTCGAACGGGAATTCGGTTTCTTGCGACAGCGCGCTATCGATCGCACGACCGACTAGGTCGACTTGATTGTAGGTGAGGATCGCTACACTAACTCTTGGAGCCGCTTCGCTCATGCAGCACGGCTCGCATACAGGATTCCGGCGCGCCCGAAACCGTCACCGTTATAGAAGAGGTGCAAGCGACCGTCATGTTCCACTACATTGGGATAACATTGCATCGAACGGTCGTGCAGTCCCCGCGGTGGGCCAGCTTCGTCCGACGTGCGCTGCCAATTTGCACCGCTATCGGCAGAATGCGCCACCGCCAAGCGGTAACTTCCCGCGCCGTCCCGAAAATCTTGGTTGTCGCGGTGGCAATACCACATTTCCCAGCGCCCATCCGACAACGCGCGTACGCTAGGGCGAGCCTGTGCTTCGGCCTGGTGACGCTGCGGTAACACAGTGCCCGTTGAGCGAGCCCACTCGATACCGTCGGATGAGGTCGCATGTCTCAGAACATAGACCGGCTCGGCCCGTCCCTCATGCGCCTCAAACCGTATGGTCGACGCGTACCACAAATGCCATTCCGTTCCCCGCCGGAACGCGTATGGCGAGGCGGTGAAGAACGGTTCGGTCGGGCTGCGATCCACCACTGCCCCAGGGAACAACCGAGTAAAGCTGCGCCCATCGTCCTCACTCACCGCAATGCCGATGGCGTTGCGATAGGGCACGGTGACGCTGGCGTTATATGGTGACAGTACCCATCAAACCGCCGCCTTCGGTAGCCACAGGCGTGCGAGTAGGCCGCCGAGGTCTTCGCTTTCTTCCAGCGTGATGCCGCCTTCGTAGATTTCGGCGACGTCGCGAACGATGGCGAGGCCGAGGCCGGTGCCGGGTTTGCCGGTGTCTAGGCGTGCGCCGCGGGCGAAGATTCGTTCGCGTTCGACTTCGGGGATACCCATGCCATCGTCCTCCACCTGGATTTCGACGCGGTCATCCTTTTCCTCGACGGTCACGAACACGCTGCCGCCGCCATATTTGGCCGCGTTTTCGACGAGGTTGCCGATCATCTCGTCCAGATCCTGGCGTTCGCAGGCCACGATCGCGTCTTTCGCCCCGGTCACATCCAGCCGCACATGATCGTAAAGACGCCCCACCGCGCGCTCGACCGATTCCAGCGAATCCCACACCGGCGCGCGGCTGTGCGCGTGGCCGCGGCGGCCTACGGCGCGGGCGCGGGCGAGATGGTGGTCCACCTGGCGGCGCATCGTGGTCGATTCGCGCATCACTACCTGATCGAGATCGGGCGATTTGGCGGTGGCCGCGTTCATCACCACGGTGAGCGGCGTTTTCAGCGCGTGGGCAAGGTTGCCAGCATGCCGCCGCGCTTCTTCGGCCTGCCGCTCATTATGATCGAGCAGCGCGTTGAGCTCACCCACCATCGGCATCACCTCTTCCGGGAAGGAATCGGTGATGCGCGATTTGCGGCCCGACCGCATTTCCGCGATCGACTGCCGCACGGAGCGCAGCGGCCAGAGCCCATACAAGGTCTGCAGCGCCGCCATGACGACGAGCCCGATCCCCAGGATCGCAAAGCTGATCAGCAACGTGGAGCGCAGCCGCTTGATATCGGCTTTCACCGTCTCCGTGCTTTGCGCCACGGCGAAATTCCATCGCACGTCGCTGTCCGGCAGGATGATGGTGCGCTCCACCATGCGCAGCGTAGCCCCCTGGAAGCTGTCGACGTCGCTGAAATGGGGGGTGAGATAGGTTTTATTCACGTCCACCGGCAGCGTGCGATCCCATAGCGAGCGCGAGGGATAGTCGGGATAATCCCGGCCCCGGATCTGCCAGTAGAAGCCGCTATTGGGCTCCATGAAGCGCTGATCACCCAGCGGGCGGCTGAACCGCACTTCGCCGTCGGGTGCCACTTCTGCGGACGCGATCATTGCGGTAAGGACGTAATTGAGCTGGTTGTCGAAATTGCTCTCGACCGAGTTCACCAGCACCCGGTCCAGCGCCAGCGCACCGCCCAGCAGCAGCACGCCGATCCACAGCGCGGCAATGCCGATCATGCGCTTGCTGAGCGAGCCGGTGCTGCGCGGGTGCGGCGGCGGGGGCGGTGTATCCCGTGCCGCCCGCCCCTCTTCGGTCAGCGTGAAGGGCGCCGCATCGACCCGCCCTTCCAGCGGACCGACCGGAACCAACGCGCGGTCGGCGGTGAGAGGTTCATATCCTCCCTCCCCCTCGCCGCCGGAGGGATCGATAGGACGCTGCGTATTCAGGCGTCGGGATCCTCAAGGCTATAACCGAGGCCGCGGATGGTGGTGATCACCTCGGCACCCAGCTTCTTGCGGATGCGCGTGACGAACACTTCGATGGTGTTGCTGTCCCGGTCGAAATCCTGATCGTAGATATGCTCGATCAATTCGGTGCGGCTCACCACCTTGCCCTTGTGGTGCATGAGGTAGCTGAGGAGCTTATATTCCTGCGCGGTCAGCTTCACCGGCTCTCCCGCCAGCGTCACCTTGCCCGAGCGCGTGTCGAGGCGAACATCGCCCGCAGTGAGTTCAGAAGAGGCATTGCCCGACGCGCGGCGTATCAGAGCGCGCAGGCGAGCAATCAGCTCCTCGGTCTGGAAGGGTTTGGCGAGATAATCGTCCGCGCCCGCATCGAGCCCGGCCACCTTGTCGGACCAGCTGTCGCGCGCGGTGAGCACGAGGACGGGGAACTTGCGCCCCTCCTTGCGCCACCGGTCGAGCACCGTCAGCCCGTCAATTTCAGGCAGGCCGAGATCGAGGATGATTGCGTCGTAGCTTTCGGTGGAACCCATGAAATGGCCGTCTTCGCCATCGGTCGACAGATCAACAGCGTAGCCGATCCCCTCCAGCGTAGATTTGAGCTGCTGGCCAAGCGTGGGTTCGTCTTCGACGATGAGGACGCGCATTATGGTCTCCGGATTGCCTGTCTGTTCTTGCGTCGTAACGATTAGGACGTTCGGAAGTTCAGAGCAAAGGCTTTGCGCTTCTGGAAAGCAGGGCCGCCGCCGCCTCAGCGCGTCTCGACAATCTCACCGGTGCGCGCGTCGACATCGACGAAATAGACGCGGCCATCCTTCAGAAATTTCAGGCGGTAGATTTGCGCGCGCGCATCATATTCAGGCCCCAGATACTGCATCCCGCGCATCTTGGGCAGTATGCGCCGCTCGATCTCCCGGAGGCTCATAGTTTCGCCCGAGCGCAAATGATTGCGCGCACGGCTGTTGTCGTCCTGCGCATGCGCCTGCGTGACAATTGGCACGATGGGCGCGGCAGCCGCCAAGAACGCGGCGAGGAGGATCGATGAAATACGCATGATGGCTTTGCTGTAGCGTGAAGCCTTTGAATGTTTTGTGAATGCACCGCTCAGCCAGCGTTCCGTTAAGATAGCTCGCGCTGTGGATGAACATAAAGAAAAGGTCGGCGCATCGCTGCGCCGACCTCCTCATATGCTTCGTGATCGCGGGGTTTAGAAAGCGACCTGGAAGCCGCCGCGCGCCCCGACTTCGCCGCTGTCGAAGCCGACACCGAGACCCGCGGAGACCGACGCGTTTTCCGCGACGCGCGCGCTGAACGCGGTGGCCGCTGCGGCGCGGTTGTTGAAGTAACCGACACCGCCGGAGAAGGCGTAGTTCGTGCCCGGCAGAATCGCGGGTGATTCCATGGCAAGCGCCATCGCCACACCCTCGTTCGCCTTGCGGATTTCCTGACGGTTATCGTCGGTCAGGCTGAAGAGCGTCTGCACGTCGCCCTGGAGACCCTCGATCGAGCTGGTATTGGCGGCGATTGCAGAGGTGTTAGCGGCGACTGCGGATGCCGCCGCGACATTAGCGGTGCGCCCAAGCGTGCCGTTATTGTCGGTGGTTACCACCGAGATCGGGCCCGTCTGATACTGTCCGCTGGTGCCGAGGCTTGCGACCACAACCTGACCGTCATTGGTCGCGGTTGCGCCGTTGCCGATGGCGATCGAGTTCGCACCGGAGGCCACCGACTGGTTGCCCAGCGCAATCGCGCCGGAACCGGAGGCGTTGGCCGCCTCACCCGCTGCGAGCGAGCGTACGCCGCTGGCATTCGCCAGATGGCCGAGCGCCGTCGCGCGTTCGGCGGTGGCTTCTGCGCGCCAGCCATAAGCGGTGGCGGCAGTGGCCACGGCGAGCGCCTGCCCGCCGACCGCGGTGGAGGATGCGCCGGTGGCCTGCGTCGCGCGGCCCCCGTTCATGCCGCCATCGCGATTGCCGCCGATTGCAACGGCATCACCGCCGCTGGCAAAAGCCGTGTTGCCGATGGCGATGGCGTTGTTGCCGGATGCCACGGCATCCTCAGCGCCCGCGAAGCTCTGCGCGCCCGAAGCGACAGACTGGTGCCCCACGGCCGTCGCCATCGCGCCGGTTGCCTCCGCCTGCCAGCCAAGCGCCGTTGCGCCGGGCGTCGAGGCGATGCTCTGGCCGCCAAGCGCGGTCGTGCTGTTGCCCTGAGCACGCGAATCGGCGCCGAGTGCAACGGAATCCGTGCCGGTGGCAGTGGAACGAAGACCGATCGCAACGGAATTGGTGCCGGAGGCGACCGCATCTTCCGCCCCCGCAAAGCTGCGATCTCCGGAAGCCGTGGTCTGGTGGCCGACAGCAGTTGCCATTGCGCCGGTTGCGCGGGCCTGCCAACCGATCGCCGTCGATCCCGGCGTGGAAGCGATGCTCTCCCCGCCTACCGCGGTGGTCGAATTGCCGGTGGCGCTGGCGCTGTCGCCGATCGCAAGCGCGTCGATGCCGTTGGCGACGGCCAGATTGCCGATCGCAGTGGAGTTGTCCGTCTGTGCCTGCGCCGCTTCACCGATGGCGAGCGAACGAACGCCTTGAGCCGATGCGAGGTGGCCGAGAGCATGGGCGCGCTCCGCCCCGGCATTGGACTGCCAGCCGAAAGCCGTTGCGCCCGGACCGGTGGCGACGCTCTCGCCGCCGACTGCGGTCGTGGAATTGCCATTGGCAAGGGCGCCATTGCCGCATGCCAGCGCGTCACTGCCTTCGGCCGATCCGCCGGGGCTGAAGGTGTTCGTATCGTCATTGTAGACGACGCATTCCAGATCGCCATTTTCCGGCGGCATGGGAGCAGCGGTCTGGGCAGAAGCCGGCGCGGTGGCGATGACGGCGGAAAGCGCCGTCGTAGCAAACAAGGCTAGACTGGTCTTCGTGAATGCGGTTTTCATGATGATATCCCTCTGGCTAAAACGTCTCCACCCCAGAGGCCGACGAACTGCGTCGCTTAGCCCCAAGAGATTTTCGGCACATCACAGAACGGGAAAGTCGCAGAACGCAGCCTTCGCGAGGCGCCGGCAAGAAAGGGCCGGCACAAGGTAAAGACAGCAGTCTGGATACTCCTCGCACAGTGACGTCATTCATCCTACGTCAAGGAAACAACGCCGGACGCAGCGAATGTGAAAAAAGTTTTTATTATAATCCGTCGCTTAGCCGGCAGTCATTGTGCCTCATGCGGCATCCATGCGCGCGGCTTAGATGTGGGAGACGGTACCGCTTGCGACGATCGGCGTAGTGGGCGCTTCATATTGCCCCTCCCCTGCGGGTTCATAGGTAACGGCCAGCGTCGCCCCGCTGTCCAGCAGCTGCCGCAAGGTCGTCTGAAGCGCAATGGTGGTGACCTCGCCGTCGCGAACCGTGCCGCCAGAGCCGATCGTGCCCACCGCTTTTGGCGCCTGATCACCCGCGATGATCCATAGCACGGGAACCGATCCTTGCGGCGAGGCATCCGCGCCATCCGCACCAACTGCGCGGATGCGCAGCATGGATTGCCCCTGCTCCGCGCTGGCCACGAGACGTGGCCCCTGATCGCCAGTCAACTGTGCCACCAGGATGCGGTTGAGATCGGGCCCGTCTGACACAGGCGCGGTCTGCGCCGTGCGCACCGGTTCATCGGCGCTCCGCCGATCGAGCAGCTGCAGCCCGCCCAGTCCCGCGGCGAGGACCGCGAAAACGATTGCGGCGGCACGCCAGCCGGAAGCGACACCGCGCGGCGAATTTTCGTTCGCAGCGATCGGCGTAACGGGGGCAACAGACTGCGTGCCATGTTCGATGGCATTGAGCCGGGCGCGGATTTCCGGATAAAGATCCCGCGAAGGCTCGCGATTTTCGAAACCGGCGAACAGCGGCGCCAAATGCGCTTCCCATCGGCGGACTTCCGCCGCCAGCTCGGGATCGCGCGCAAGCTGTTCGAGCGCCTCGGCGCGCTCTGCCTCCGACAGCAGACCGAGAACGAGTTCAGCTGCCAGCAGCATGCGCGTCTCGTCAGTCATAGGTTGATCGATCATCCAGACATTCTCTCAAGCGTTTCAGGCCGCGCCTGATCCAGCTTTTCACGGTTCCAAGAGGCTTGTTCTCCCGGTCCGCCAATTCAGCGTAGGTCAGACCCAGGAAGAAGCTTTCCTCAATTGCCTTACGCTGGTCGTCGGTCAACGTCTCCATACAGCCGAGAATTTCCCGCCGAAGTTCGATCTGGTCCCAGTAATCGTCCTTCAACAGGCGCGCGCGGGCATCGGCATCATCGGTAGGGTCGAAAACCTTTCCCGATCGTGTACGCGCCCGTTGCCAGTCGATCGCGCTGTTGCGCGCAATGGTGGAAAGCCAGGCGAGCGCGCTGCCGCGGCCGGGATCGAAATAGCGCGCGGTAAGCGCCACCTTCACATACACGTCCTGCAATACGTCCTCAGCCGCGCCGGGATCGTTGCAGACCCTGTAACAGATGCCGAAGAGCCGCGCCCGGCTGTTACGATAGACCGATTCCAGCGCATCCCGCTCACCGGCGGCAATGCGTCCAAGCGCGCGCGCGAGGACGCCGTTCAAATCGTCCTGCGGATCTTTTTGTGTCATACACCCCCTGAAGCGGCGATCGGTCATGCCTGAAAGCACCGTCCCCTATATCGGTACCAAGCGTTCGTCCCATACCGCATACAGGGTTCGCATCGCTTTGATCAAAGGATATAAGCTTTCTCATGCACGAAAAACTTCGATCAAGCTTCTTCAGCTTATTGGGAAATAAGGGTTTCACCGACGATGCCGAGATGATGGCACCGTGGTTGACCGACTGGCGCGGGCGTTATCACGGCAAGGCTGCAGCAATGCTTTCGCCCAGCTCTACGGAGGAAGTTCAGGCTGTTGTCCGCCTGTGCAGCGAGCACGGCGTGGTTATAGTGCCACAGGGCGGCAATAGCGGAATGGTGGCAGGCGCCACGCCCGACGAAAGCGGCAATGCGGTGCTGCTCTCCCTGCGCCGAATGGACGCGATTGCGATGGACCGGATCGAAGAAGGGCTGGTTTTGTGCGAGGCGGGCGTCATCCTGCAGAACCTGCACGATGCGCTGGCGGAAGAAGGCCGCCGGTTCCCGCTGACGCTCGGCGGCAAGGGTTCGGCAACGGTGGGCGGCCTCATCTCCACCAATGCAGGAGGCACCCAGGTGCTGCGGCACGGCACCATGCGCGCTTTGGTTGCGGGCCTCGAAGCAGTGCTTCCGGATGGCTCGGTCATCGACGGCACCGCCGCTTTGAAGAAGGACAATCGCGGCTTCGATCTGCAGCAGCTGTTCATGGGCAGCGAAGGAACGCTCGGCATCGTCACCCGCGCCGTTCTGAAGACCGCACCGGCGCTAATCGATCGCTGCGCCGCCTGGATCGGCGTTTCGTCGCCCCACAGCGCCTATCGTCTGCTGCGCTTTCTGGAAGAGCGCAGCGCCGATCGTCTGGAGGGTTTCGAACTCATTCCCCATGAGACCGCTGAAGCGACGATCGCCCATCTTCCTGGCACACGCGCGCCGCTTACGAACCCTTCCGCCTGGTACGTACTCGCAGAATGGGTGCAAGACCGCGCCGATCAGGAACCGCCCCGTATCCTTGCAGAGCGCTTACTCACCGAGGGGGCAGAGCAAGGGCTGATCGAAGACGCTGTGCCCTCTGCCAATGAGGCCCAGGCAGAAACCTTTTGGCGGATCCGCGATTCGATTTCGGAAGCGGAGCGCGCCTTGGGCCCTGCATTGCAGCATGATATCAGCGTCCCGGTCGCGGCTATGCCGGACTTCATCGAGCATGCGTCCGCGCGGATCGAGAAGGATTATCCCGGCACCAAGGCGATCGCTTTCGGCCATCTTGGCGATGGAAATGTTCATTTCCACGTCCGCGCGCCGGACGGCATCGAAGCGGAGAAATGGTACCGAGACGATGGCGAGACCATCAGCGGTTCGGTTTATCAAATGGTGGTTGAAGCGGGCGGCTCGATATCTGCCGAGCATGGGATCGGCCGCGCGAAACGACAGGAACTGGCGCGGCTCACGCCCCCTGCCCGGCTGAATATGCTGGCCGCAGTCAAACGCGCACTTGATCCCAAGGGCATTATGAATCCCGGTAAAATCCTGCTCACCGCCGATTGACGTTCTCTTCAGATTTGATGGTTAAGAGGGCACATTGAAATCGAGTTTCAGGTAGTTCCAGGTCAGGCGACATGACTGAACAAACGCGCAAACATCATGTCGCGGTAATCCTCGGCACGCGGCCGGAGGCGATCAAACTGTTTCCGGTCATCGCCGCGCTGCGCGAAGAGCCGGCGCTTCGCGTAACGGTGATCGCGACCGCTCAACATCGGGAGATGCTGGACCAGGTGCTGGCCATGGCAGATATCGTGCCAGACCATGATCTTGCCGTCATGCAGCCCGGCCAATCGCTCGACTCGCTGACCGCGCGTCTGCTGGAACGTATTGGCGGGGTGCTCGACCGCGAGAAACCGGACCGGGTGATCGTACAGGGCGACACAGCCACCGCCATGGCCGGAGCTCTTGCCGCTTATTACCGCCGTATCCCAGTAGCTCATGTCGAGGCCGGTCTTCGCAGTCATAATATCTACCATCCATGGCCCGAAGAAGTGAATCGCAAGATTGTGGGGACGATCGCCGACCTCCATTTCGCGCCAACTGAAAAAGCGGCCGAAGCCTTGCGCCGCGAGAACGTTGCACAATCTGCAATTCACGTGACGGGGAACACCATCATCGATGCCTTGTTCGCGACGCGCGATCGAGTGCGGGCCAATCCCGCTCTCGCATCACGCATTCAGCCCGTGCTCGACCAATTTGACGGCCGCAAAATTCTGCTGGTCACAACCCACCGACGTGAAAATTTCGGCACGGGATTGCGGAACATCGTCGATTCGGTCGGCGTCCTAGCTAAACGGGAAGACTTGGCGTGCGTCATCCCCGTTCATCTCAATCCCAACGTTCGCGCGGTCGTTGAGGAGCGTCTTGGGGGCAATCCATCGATCGCTCTGCTCGAACCGCTCGATTACGCGAATTTCACTTGGCTGCTCGCCCATGCCGACATCGTGCTGACCGACAGCGGCGGCCTGCAGGAAGAAGCGCCCGCCTTCGACAAACCGGTTCTCGTCATGCGGGAGACGACCGAGCGGCCGGAAGGCGTGGACAATGGTACGGCCCTTCTGGTCGGTACGGACTCGCGAAAGATCGAGACGGAAGTGCATCGCTTGCTTGACGATCCAGCAGGCTACGGGGCAATGGCTTCTGCGCCGAATCCTTTTGGAAACGGCAAAGCCGCGAAACTTATTCGCGATATCGTCGTTTCCGTGATGAAAGGCTGAACTGTATTCTCAAAACATAAAACATGCAGTTCATCTTTTTTTAGCGTCGTCTGATCCAATTAGCGTTTGGCGAACCCTAGAGGCTGTGGTAATCGCGCAGCTTAAATCACGAGTTAGAAATATAAGGAGCAAATATGCGTCTTGCAAAAGTTCTCACCGCCGCCGCGGCGGTCTCCCTGGTGGCCACCCCGGCTCTCGCTCAGGCCGCTCCGTCGGTCGAGCGTATTGGCGCTTCGCAGAGCGAAGACAGCGAACTTGCTGGCGGTTCGGGCATCATCATTGCGGTTCTCGCCGCTGCTGCCGTGATCGCTGCGATTGTGATCGCCGTCGACGGTGGTGATGACGAGCCCGTTAGCCCCTGAGCTGACTCTCGCATTGAGATTTGAGAAAAGGGCGGCTTCGGCTGCCCTTTTTTTTGCTTTGCTCCTCGGGGCGATGCGGAAGCAACTGCCTCGCCACTTCTGCGAAATAGGTTGCAGCGGTCGCGGCGCTGTCTCACCTTCCTCTGACTCGCGGCCGTTGGGTCGCAGAAGCGTCATACTCTTGCGTAAGACTCGGTGAGTTCAGTTATTTGTTTTTCGCCAATGCTGTACTTTCTAAATATCAGCCGAGATGTCCGCTTCGGCCCCTATCATGCCTCTCACGTTCGGCCAGCGATAAGCTTACCGGTTTCTTTACCCAATTCCGCCATAGCCTTGCACCATATATCGGGGATGTGCCTCCCCTCATCATGATGCGGGAGCTTATATGCAGGCGGACAGTAAACCGACGGTCGCCGTCATCGGCTTGGGCTATATCGGTCTGCCGACCGCGGCGGTAATTGCCCGGTCGGGCAGCCGAGTGATCGGCGTCGATGTTTCGCAGCATGTCATCGACACGATCAACGAAGGCCGTATCCATATCGAGGAGATCGACTTGGAAGGCCTCGTTCAGGGCGTGGTCGCCCGCGGCCTGTTAAGCGCCTCCGCCTCCGTACCGGTCGCCGATGTCTTCGTGATTGCCGTTCCCACACCTTTTGATGAGAATCATGCGCCCGATATCCGCTATGTTCTGGAAGCAGCGGAAGCCATCGCGCCGCAATTGAAGCAGGGCGACACCGTCATTCTTGAGTCGACTTCACCGGTCGGCACGACCGAAACCATGCGCGATCTGCTCGCGCGCGAACGACCCGATCTCGCTATGCCCGGAACGTGCGACGGAACGGCGGACATCGCCATCGCATACTGCCCCGAACGCGTATTGCCAGGCCGCATTCTAGAAGAGCTTACCAATAATGATCGCGTGATCGGCGGCATCACGCCGCGCTGCGCGCGCAAGGCGCTGAGCTTCTATCGCCGCTTCGTACGCGGTGAATGTGTCACCACCTCATCGCGCGCGGCGGAGATGACGAAGCTGACCGAGAACGCCTATCGCGATGTCAATATCGCCTTTGCCAACGAGCTTTCGATCGTATCCGACAAACTGGGCCTGGACGTGTGGGAAGTCATTCGCCTGGCCAACCGCCATCCGCGCGTAAATATCCTATCGCCTGGGCCTGGCGTCGGCGGCCACTGCATCGCCGTCGATCCTTGGTTCATCGTACACAGCGCGCCGGAAGAAACGCCGTTGATTCGAACCGCCCGTTCGGTGAACGAGGGCAAGGTTGGGCATGTCGTCGAAAAGGCCGAGCAGATCATCGCACAGACCAACGGTCCCGTCGCCTGCCTCGGCCTCGCCTTCAAAGCGAATATCGACGATTTCCGCGAGAGCCCAGCGCTCAAAATCGCGGCGGCGCTGGCCCAGCGGCATGGCGATCGCATCCGAATCGTAGAACCCTACGCCGCCGCCCTCCCCAACGCGTTCGACGGCACCGGTGCCCGCCTGATCGACCTCGACAGCGCGATCGATGATTGCGCCGCCTTCATTGTCCTGGTGGATCACGACCTCTTTAAATCGGTGCCGCTCGACGAGCGTGCCGACAAGCGCGTCTACGACACGCGCGGTATCTGGCAAGACCAGCCCGGCGCGGACCACACACCGAGACGCCTGCGCCTAGCCAATTGAGTTAATTGATAATAGGCTAAAGTATGAACCAGAGTTTCCCCGTTCTCGTCACCGGCGGCGCCGGCTATATTGGCAGCCATACGGTGCTGGCCTTGCTCGATGCCGGATGGGAGGTCGTGGTTCTCGACAATCTCGTCACCGGCTTCGCCTGGGCGGTGGATGAGCGCGCGACCTTCGTCGAGGGCGCTGTGGAGGACATGGCGCTTACCGGGCGCGTGATCGCGGACAATGGCATCAGCGCGATCCTGCATTTCGCGGGCTCCGTCGTGGTCCCGGAATCGGTGTCGGACCCGCTCAAATATTATCGCAACAACACTGCCGCCAGCCGCGCGCTGATTGAGAGCGCCGTCACCGGGGGCGTGCGGCATTTCATCTTCTCCTCGACTGCCGCGACCTATGGCGAGCCAGAAAGCATTCCGGTGCGGGAGGACGCGCGGAAGCTGCCGATCAATCCCTATGGCCGATCCAAGCTGATGACCGAGGAGATGCTGAAGGACGTCGCGGCGGCGCATCCCATGAACTATGCGGCGCTACGCTATTTTAATGTTGCGGGCGCGGACCCGGACGGACGTTCCGGCCAATCGACCGCGGGGGCAACGCATCTGATCAAGGTCGCGGTCGAGGCAGTGACCGGCAAGCGCGATCATGTTGCAATTTTCGGCAGCGATTTCGATACCGCCGACGGCACGGGCGTGCGCGATTATATCCACGTCACCGATCTGGCCGCCGCCCATGTCGCCGCGCTGGAGGCGCTGATTGCCCGCCCGGAAGATAGCTACACGCTGAACTGCGGCTATGGTCACGGCTATTCGGTGATCGAAGTGCTCGACGCGCTAGACCGTGTCACTAACCGGCAGATCAGACGCAAGTTTGAGGCGAGACGCGCCGGCGATCCGGCAGCCCTTGTCTGCGACAACAGCGCCATCCGTTCCGCACTCGACTGGACGCCGAAGCTGGATGATCTTGACTCGATCATAGGCCATGCGCTCGCTTGGGAGCGGACATTGCAGGACCGTAAAGTTTAGTCGTTTGCACCACGCAGCCTTTGTCATCATCAGCTGTTATCCCAATCTGGTAATCGGCTGAGGATTTCCGCCATGAAGCTGCAGCGTCACTATGTCGAAAAACCGTGGGGGCGCACCGATCTGCCGCCGCCGTTCGGTGATGGCAGCGGGCGCCGGATCGGCGAAATCTGGTATGATGACGAACGCCGCGATCTGCCCATCCTCGTCAAATATCTGTTCACCAGCGAGAAGCTGTCGGTCCAAGTCCATCCCAGCGACCACCAGGCGCGCGCGCGCGGAAAGCCGAGCGGTAAGGAAGAATGCTGGTTTATTCTCCATGCCGAGCAAGGCGCGACCATAGGCGTCGGCACGCACCGGGAGCTATCTGCGGACGAACTGCGCAAGGCGACTGAATCAGGACAGATCGAGGAATTGATGGACTGGAAGCCCGTCCGGTCGGGCGACTTCTTTTATCTGAAAGCCGGCACAGTCCATGCGATCGGTGCCGGAATCAGCCTTATCGAAATTCAGCAGAATGCGGACATCACCTATCGGCTCTACGATTATGGACGGCCACGCGAACTACATCTGGACGAAGGCGTCGCGGTGGCGGATGCCCGCCCCTTCCCTGCCGAGCTTCAGCGCCATATCGACGAAAGCGAGGATCAGAGGCTAGTCGACGGGCCGAAGTTCGATTTGCAGCTTTGCGGGGCAAGCTTCTCCGGCGTGAGCAAATCAGCACCGCTCTGGATCGTTCCGCTGGCCGGCACCGTAACTTTGGAAGGTGAGGACGGCGCGCGCGGTGACTGCTTTTATACCGATTCGCTTGACCGGCTGACCGCTTCAGACGATGCCCGCATGCTCATCGCCTGGGAGCATGCATGAAGATTACCCCCCTCATCCTGTCCGGCGGATCGGGCACGCGGCTCTGGCCGCTATCCACGGCGGAGCAGCCGAAGCAATTCCTCGCGCTAACCGCCGATGAGACGATGTTTCAGCTTACCATCGCTCGTGCATCGGATCCCGCGCGGTTCGATCCGCCGATCATTGTTGCCAATGGACGCCATGCCGACCTGGTCGAGCAGCAGTTGGCAGACATGGGCGTTGAGCCCGGTGCCGTAATCCTGGAGCCCGCCGCGAAGAACACCGCGCCCGCCATCGCGCTCGCCGCGCTCGAGGCTGGCGCTGACGATACGCTTATCCTGGTGATGCCGAGCGATCACGCCATCGCCGATCCGGACGAATTTCGTACCGCCGTGGCGCAGGCGGCACCCGTTGCACGCGATGGTTGGCTCGTTACCTTTGGCATTCGGCCGAGTGGCCCGGAAACCGGTTATGGCTATATCGAGATGAACGACGTGCCGATGGGCGACAGCGGCCTAGCCACGGTCCTTCGCTTCATCGAGAAGCCGGATGAGGAACGCGCACGCTCGATGTTGCGTCAGGGCGGTTTTGTCTGGAACGCCGGGATCTTCCTGATGCGTGCAGATCGGTATCTGGCCGCGCTGGAGCAATATGAACCGGACGTCGTGTCGGCGGCGCGTCAAGCGCATGACCGCCAGACGAAGGAGGGCGCGCGCCGCCTGCCCGATGCGGACAGCTTTGCCGCCGCCCCCTCCATTTCCATCGACTATGCCGTGATGGAGCGCTCGGACACTGTGGCCGCCATGCCGCTCGATTGCGGCTGGTCCGACATCGGCAGCTGGGACGCGCTGGCCGATCAGCATCTGCCCGATCCTTCTGGCTCGGTCGTGCGCGGCAACGCTTTGGTGCATGACAGCACCAACTGCATGGTCCGAAGTGACGATGTGCGCGTCCACCTGCACGGCGTCAGCGATCTGATCGTGGTCGCCAGCGGCGGCGAAGTCGTCATCATGCCGCGCGGGACCAGCCAGAATATGCGCGCGGTCGTTGATGCCGCCCGTGAACGGGACGCGGAGACGAGCGCCAGTTGATTTCACTTCGCGCTACCGTAAAGACGCGGCAACGCAAATATCCTCCACCCCTGCGGTGCGATCGGAAGGGAAAATACGATGAAGGTCGTCATGATCGGATCGGGCTATGTCGGCCTGGTATCGGGAGCCTGTTTTGCCGATTTCGGGCATGACGTGGTCTGCGTCGACAAGGATTCAAAGAAGATCGATGCGCTCCATCAAAATGTGATGCCGATCTACGAACCCGGGCTCGATACGCTGGTGCAGCGCAATGTTGATGCCGGTCGCCTGTCCTTCACCACCAATCTGACCGAAGCGGTGTCCGGTGCGGACGCGATCTTCATCGCCGTCGGCACGCCATCGCGCCGCGGCGACGGCCATGCCGATCTGTCCTACGTCTATGCCGCCGCCGAGGAAATCGCCAAAGCTGCGGACGACAGGACCGTGATCGTCACCAAGTCCACCGTGCCCGTCGGCACCGGAGACGAGGTGGAGCGCATCTGCGCCGAGGCAGCGCCGGGCAAGACGCTCGCCGTCGTCTCCAACCCGGAATTCCTGCGCGAAGGCGCCGCCATAGAGGATTTCAAGCGGCCCGATCGCATCGTCGTGGGCAGCGAGGAAGAATGGGCGCAGGACGTGATGCGGGAGGTCTACCGCCCGCTCTACCTCAACGAATCGCCGATCCTGTTCACCAGCCGCCGCACGTCGGAGCTGATCAAATATGCCGCCAACGCCTTTCTGGCGACCAAGATCACCTTCATCAACGAGATGGCGGACCTGTGCGAAAAGGTCGGCGGCAATGTGCAGGACGTTGCCCGCGGCATCGGACTGGACAAGCGCATCGGCCCCAAATTCCTGAACGCCGGCCCCGGCTATGGCGGCAGCTGCTTCCCCAAGGACACGCTGGCCCTGCTCAAGACCGCGCAGGACAATGAAAGCCCCGTGCGCATCGTCGAGGCCGTGGTGAACGCCAATGATCTGCGCAAGCGCGCGATGGGCCGCAAGGTGATCGCCGCGATGGGCGGCGAAGCGCGGGGCAAGAAGGTCGCGCTATTCGGCCTTACCTTCAAACCCAATACCGACGACATGCGCGACGCACCGTCGATCGCCGTCGTCCAGGCGCTGACCGATGCGGGCGCGGACATCACCGCCTTCGATCCCGAAGGCATGGAAGAAGCCGCCAAGTTGCTTCCTGATGTTGTGATGACCGACGGACCCTATGAGGCCGCCTCGGGCGCCCACGCCGTCGTGATGATGACCGAATGGGACGCGTTTCGCGCGCTCGATCTGGGACGCCTTGCCAATGTCATGGCAGGCGATGCGCTGGTCGACCTGCGCAATGTCTACAATCCCGAAGACGTGGCGAAGGCCGGGCTGAGCTATTCGGGCGTGGGACGGTAAGAAAGAACTCTCGACAACTCAATCGTCATTGCGAGGCGCCCGAAGGGCAACGAAGCAATCCAGAACGGACGCAGCGCTGCGCACACTCTGGACTGCCGCACTCCGGGCTACGCCCTCCGCTCGCAATGACGATTTACTGATCGGCGGCACGGGAATTCCCTGCCCGCCTTGCCTCCCCCGCCCGCGGCTCCCATATGCCCGCGCATGACGGAAAAACTCCCAAGCTGGCACGGCACTACCATCCTGTCCGTGCGCAAGAACGGCAAGGTGGTCGTGGCCGGAGACGGCCAAGTTTCGCTCGGCCAGACGGTGATCAAGGCGAATGCCCGTAAAGTGCGCCAGCTGCATGACGGCAGCGTGATCGGCGGCTTTGCCGGTGCCACCGCCGACGCCTTTACCCTGTTCGAACGGCTCGAATCCAAGCTGGAGCGCCATGGCGGGCAGCTGATGCGTGCGGCGGTCGAGCTCGCCAAGGACTGGCGGACCGACAAATATCTACGCAATCTGGAAGCGATGATGGCCGTCGCCGACAAGGATGTGACGCTGATCCTCACTGGCAATGGCGACGTGCTGGAGCCCAATGACGGCATCGCCGCAATCGGATCGGGCGGCAATTACGCCCTCTCCGCGGCGCGCGCCCTGATGGATTATGAAGACGATGCCGAAAAGCTCGCGCGCAAGGCAATGAAGATCGCCGCCGAGGTGTGTGTCTACACCAATGAGAATGTGACGCTGGAATCGCTCGACGCGACCACGAGCTGACCGGCCCGCAACCCTTGATCTTGTCGAAGGGTGCTTTGCGATACGGACAGACGTCCTTCGACAGGCTCAGGACTTACGGAGTGGGAGGCAGGCTCAGCTTGGAACAGAATTCTGTCCTACACGAACCCATTCGGTTACGGTCTGATCGCATGACCGTCGCAGCCGCCCTCTCCACTTCTTCCAGCCCCTTCCCCGCCGTCTTCGAAAAACCCTCTCTGGACAGTGTGAACTGTGTGAAGCTGTCCGACACCCGCATGCTGATGGAAACCCCATGAAAGACACCCTCACCCCCAAAGCCATCGTCGCCGCGCTGGACGAACACATCGTCGGCCAGAAAGAGGCCAAGCGCGCGGTTGCCGTGGCGCTGCGCAATCGCTGGCGGCGCCAGCGCCTGCCCGAGGCGCTGCGCGACGAGGTGACGCCGAAGAACATCCTGATGATCGGCCCCACCGGCTGCGGCAAGACCGAGATCAGCCGCCGCCTGGCCAAGCTGGCGGACGCGCCGTTCATCAAGATCGAGGCGACCAAGTTTACCGAAGTCGGCTATGTCGGCCGCGACGTGGAGCAGATCGCACGCGACCTCGTCGAGGAAGCGGTGCGGCTGGAGCGCGAACGCCGGCGCGAGGCGGTGCGCGAGGATGCGAGCAAGGCGGCGATGGAGCGCCTGCTCGACGCGTTGACCGGCAAAGGCGCGAGCGAGGCGACACGCGAGAGCTTCCGCCAGCGCGTGACCGACAACCACATGAACGACGCAGAAGTCGAGGTGGAGGTGCAGGACAGCCCCTCCACCCCGATGGAACTGCCGGGCATGGGCGGTCAGGTCGGCATGATCGACCTCAGCGACATGATGGGCAAGGCGTTCGGCCAGAAACGGACCAAGAAGCGCAAGATGCGTGTTGCCGATGCCTGGGACAAGCTGGTCGAGGAAGAGAGCGACAAGCGCCTCGACAGCGACGATGTGGCGCGCGCCGCGATTGCGGATGCGGAAGCGAACGGCATCGTCTTCCTGGATGAGATCGACAAGATCGCCGTGAACGAGGGCCGCCAGGGCGCATCGGTCAGCCGCGAAGGCGTGCAGCGCGATCTGCTGCCGCTGATCGAAGGTACTACGGTGGCGACGAAATACGGGCCGATGAAGACGGACCATGTGCTGTTCATCGCCAGCGGCGCGTTCCACGTCTCCAAGCCCAGCGACATGCTGCCCGAGTTGCAGGGCCGCCTGCCGATCCGCGTCGAGCTCAGCGCGCTGACGGAGGAAGACTTCGTGCGCATCCTTACCGAGACCAAGGCGAACCTGCCGACGCAATATGTCGCCCTACTTGGTACCGAAGAGGTGAAGCTGCAGTTCAGCGACGATGCGATCGCGTCCGTTGCGCGGTTCGCGGCGCAGGTGAACGAGAGTGTGGAGAATATTGGCGCGCGGCGGCTGCAGACGATCATGGAAAAGCTGCTCGACGACATCAGCTTCGAGGCGGAGGACCGCGGCGGCGAGACCATCGCCATCGACGCGGCCTATGTCGAGAGCCAGCTCGAGGAGATCGCGAAGGACACGGACCTTAGCAAGTACGTGTTGTAAGGCGGCATCGGCGCGGCGCGCTTGCCTTGCGCGCGGCGCTATGCCAGCCGCAGGCCATGCCGCTTCGCCTTTTCGCCCGCCGTCGCCCCGTCGGAATCGCCGCTTATAACGGCTTTCGCAACGAGGAGGCCATGGAATTGACGGTGCGCGTGCTGCGCCAGCCGCCGCAACCGCGTGCTGATCCCTCTCGGCCAGCCAAGTTCCTGTATATGTTGCGGCTTTATGCCAGCCACGAAGTGCCCGGCGTGCGTGTGCGGCTGCGCTTCGGCGATCTGACGGCGGAAAGCGTGAGCGACGATGAGGGCTTCGCACGGTTCGAGCTGCGCCTGCCCTCCTCGCGCCCGCTGCCCGAGCATGCGGATTGGGAAAGCTGCACGCTCGACATGCCCGATGTAGAAGGTGCGGAGCCGGTGGAGGCCGCGATCCTGGCGCCCGGCACCGACAACCGCATCGCCGTCATCTCGGACATCGACGATACGATCATCGAAACAGGCGCGCACCGCTTTACCCGCAACTGGCGCCGCCTGATCCTGCAGATGCCGGAGGACCGCAAGGCCGTCACCGGCGCCAGCGACTTCTACGCGGAACTGGGCGGCGTGCGCCCCCAAGGCGGAACACGCCGCCCGTTCTTCTATGTCTCGTCCAGCCCCTGGAACCTCTACGGCTTCCTGATGCGCTTCATTCAGCTGCAGAAGCTGCCCGAGGGGCCGATGCTGCTGCGTGACTGGAGCCTCAGCCTGAAGACGCTCGGCAAATCGAGCCACGGTGCCCACAAGCGCGCCTCGATCGCGCACATTCTGGGCTTCTACCCGTCGCTGCGCTTCGTGCTGATCGGCGACGATACGCAGGGCGATGCCGAGGCCTATGCCGACGCGGTCTCGCTCTACCCAGGCCGGGTGGAGGCGGTGCTGATTCGCACCACGTCGACATTGGCCATGGGCCCGCGCAAAAGCGCGGCGATCGAGCGCATCCGCGCAAGCGGCGTCGCGGTGTGGATCGGCGATGGCTTCGACGTAGGCCAAAAGATGCTGGAGACGCTGCGTATCGACAGGACAGGCGACACCGCACGGCTGATCGATCCGGCAGACGAGGCGTCAAAGCAAGCGGCGGAGGCCTGAGCCACCGCCCTGCTCAGCCCCCGCTCTTGGCAGGCAGCACCTTTAGAACGAAGCCCTGCCCGGGCTTCAGATACTGCGCGGCCAAGGCCTGTATCTCGACCGGCGTGACATTTGTGTAATCGCTGAGCAGACTGCGCAGCCGCTGAATTTTCTGCGGATCGCGCGTGGCGCCCTCCAGCTGGTCCATCCAGAAGGTGTTGCCGGAGCTTGCCCGCAGGATGAGCTGACGGATCGGTTCGACCGCCCGTTGCAGTTCGTCCGCCGGCACCGGATTGGCGGCAAGATCCGCCGCAATCTCACGCGACAGTTTCAGGAACAGGTCGACATTGCCAGGCTCGACCTGGCTAGCGGCAACCAAATAGCCGCCGCTGTCAAAGCCGGTCGGCCAGTTGCTGGACACGAACGGACTGTAGCTCTTGGCCTGCTCAGCCCGAAAGCGCTCGAACAGCCGATCCTGAAAAATCTCGGCGAGCACATCGAGCTGGCGGCTCTGCGTCACCTTCGCCTCGCCGCCGCTGGTTTCCCAGGCGATGGCGACGGCGGCCTGATTGGCCGGGCCCTGATGCGTTTCGGTCACCGTTTCGCCCGCTTTGGCAAAGCGATGGACCAGACCGTCCGGCGCAAGGGCTTCCGCCTCGCGCGGCTTCAACGCACCGAAGCTCGCCTCCAGCGCAGCGATCGCTTCCGGTCGCTGGAAATCACCGAACAGCAGCACCTCGATCGGCCCTGCCGCCAGCTGCGGCGCCCAGGTCTCCTTGAACTTTTCCGGCGTCAATGACGCCGCGGTTTTTCCATCCGGCACCAGATAACGATGATCTTTGCCGCTGAGCAGCCAAGTGAGATCGCGCTGGAGGACCGAGGAAGCGGAGGTTTCATAGCTGGGATAGCCGACCGCGACCGCCGCCTTGGCGCGCTCCACCGGTGCCGGTGCCCAGCGCGGATCGGCGAGCTTGGCGGCGAGGAGCTGCAGCTGCCCGGCCATGTCCTGAGGACGCGTCTCGGCGGACAGTTCGAACGCATCGTCGTCGATATCGAAGGCAATGCCGATTCGGCGGCCATTGGCCAGCTTGTCGAGCGCCTCACGGTCGAGATCACCGACGCCGGAATCGATCAGCGCAGCCGGGCCGGACCAGACCGGTGCGTCGCCGTCGGGGGAAAAGGCCTGATAGCCCTTGCCGAAGCGCACCAGTACGCGGACCGTATCGCTCTCGGCCGGCGTCTGGCGAAGCAGCACGGTGACGCCGTTCGACAGCGTCAACTGCTCCATATCGAGCTGCGGAAGCGGCGTCGTGCTGACAACCGTGCCGGGAGACCCCAGCTTCGGCAAGGCATCGAAGCCTAGCGCTCCTTGAGTAATGCGCGCGCCGCTATCGGCCGTCACCGGCGTGGAGAGCGCCGCGGCCAGTGCGGGCGCGCCGCCCTCGATCGGCGTCGGGGAAGCCATCAGAATGCGCGTATTCACGCCATCGAATTGCGCCTTGGTGGACGCAAGGATGGCAGCAGGCGTAATCTTTCCCTGCATGCTCTGAAAGATGTCCAGCGCGGTTTGCGGAGCGGCCACGCTTTCGCGGATATCGACCGCATTGACGATATCGTCCGCCTGATTGGCAGCGCTTTCATAGGGATATTTTTCCAGCGATGAGCGGAACTGCGTGCCGACAAATTCGATCTCGCGGTCGATATCTTCCTGAGACGGCGGCGAAGCCTCGGCATCGGCAATCACCGAACGCACGTCTTCCAACGCCTTTTTCCAATCCGTTCCCAGCGGCACGACCTGCACCGATGTAACATTGGCAGAGCGGCTGATGTCGTCGCTGTTGATCGAGGCTTGCAGAAAGCTGCCGCCTGCGCGGGCCTTGGCCTCCAGCCGGCGGTTGATGATCAACCGCGCAATCAGATCGGTCATCAGCCCCTGATTATAGGCGATGGTGTCTTGCTTCAGGCGCCATGGCCGTTCGGTCAGAATGCTGATGGTGGCCGGAAGGGTCGGGTCCACCACCACGTCTGCAGTCGCACCGCCAGTCGTCGGATCGCCGAAATCGGGCGCGGGCACGGCTTTGCCATTGCCCTTCCAGTCCGCGAAATATTGCTTGATGAGCGCCTCATAAGTCGCCGGATCACCATCGCCCGCCATCACGATCACTGTATTTTCGGGCCGGTACCAACGGTCGTGAAACGCCTGCAGCTTATCTGGCGACGCGTTTTGCAGGGAGGCTACGGTGCCGATCGGTGCGCGATCCGCAAGGCGCTGCCCCTGGAAAAACAACTTGCGAGTGGCATCGCTCAATTTCAGCGAGGCACCATCATTCTCGCGCAGCTCCGCCTGCACGATCTGCTTCTCCGCGCCCACGGACTGGGCGTTGATACGCGGATCGCGAATCATGCCGGAGAGAATCTGCATACTTTCGCCCAGCACGCCCGGGTTCGCATTGGGCAGATCGAGCTGATAAACGGTCTGCGTCGGCGTGGTGCTCGCATTGCTGTCCGAGCCGAAGAACACGCCGAAGCGCTGCCAGATGCGCTTGGCTTCGCCGTCCGGAACATGGGTGGAGCCGCGAAAGGTGAGATGCTCCAGCAGATGCGCATATCCCAGCTCATCGTCACGCTCATGCAGCGATCCGGCATCGACACGGATACGGATGGAGGCCTGATCCGGCGGCACGCCATTATGCTTCACGGCATAGCGCAGGCCGTTGTCCAGTTCGCCGAAGGTCCAGCTCTCATCGACCGGGATTTCGCTGTTTTCATACAGCCAAGGCCGCTCCTGCGACGCGGGCACCGCCTCTACTGTCGAAGCGACGGGCACGGTCGTCTGCGCCTGTAGCGCGACCGGCATCAGCGTGGTGGACAGAAGGATGGCGAGCGCGGTCTTGCGCAGCGTGGATGTCATAAGCGAAGCTTTAGACATGGCTCGCCTTGCTGGCCAGTGAACATGCCCCAGCGGCATTGCGGCTTTTCAGGGGATTAGCGCTCGTCCATCCGCTTCGCATAGCCTTCGCGAACCATGCGATCCATCAAGTCGAACACCTGGTCCGGGCTCTCTGCCCGCATAGCGGGGAGGCCCGCTTCCATGCCGTCGGCAATCACGATTTCCCGCTCGCCCTTATTTAGCGCCTCCAGGATGCGCTGCGCCACCGCCGATGGCTCAAGCCCCTGATCGATGGCCTTGTCGCTGACGCCCCGGCGCGATCCGTCTCCCGCCAGCGCGTTGCGCGAGACATCGGTGCGCACCGATCCGGGCGCAACGGTCAGCAGATGCAGGCCGTGCTGTGCGCATTCGGCCCGCAACGCATCGCCATAGCCGACGAGGCCGTGTTTTGCCGCGCAATAGGCGGTGCGCATCGGCACGCCGACTTTGCCCGCCACGCTGGAGATGTTGACGATCCAACTTGCTTCCCGCTCCAGCAAATGGGGCAGAAGCGCCTGCGTCAGTGCAATGGGGGCCACAAGGTCTACCTCGACGATCCGCCGATAGACGGCGAAATCGGTATCGACCGCGAGGGAACGCTGCGAGATCCCCGCATTATTAATCAGTCCGTCGATCGCGCCGGTAAAGCCGACAGCATCCTGAACCCTCTCCGCCAGCGCTTCATAATCGGTGGTCTCGAACGGCAGCACCAGGCACTTTTCCGGGCCGATTTCGTCCGCCAGCGCGCTAAGTGCGTCCTCGCGGCGGCCCGAGAGCACGAGCTGCGCGCCCACCTTGCCGAACGCGCGGGCCAAAGCCTCGCCGATGCCGGACGAGGCACCGGTGATCCAGATCGTCTTGCCTTCGAACATGCGCTGCCCTTTCATTGCTTCATCACCCCTTGCCGCGATGGGTTGAAGCATCGGACAATCGGGACCAAATGGGAAGCCATGCTGATCGAAACCGAAACCACGCCCAATCCTGCGACGCTCAAATTCCTCCCCGGCCGAACGGTCATGGAGGCGGGCACGCGCGACTTCGCCGATCCGGAGGAGGCAGAGGCCTCCCCGCTCGCCGATGCCCTGTTCGGGCTTGGCGATGTGACCGGCGTGTTCTTCGGCAGCGACTTCATCTCCGTCACCGCCGCGCCCGGCACCGACTGGACGGTGCTTCGCCCGGAAGTCCTCGCCACCCTGCTCGACCATTATTCGGGTGGCATGCCGCTGTTCAAACCCAGCGCCGGCAACGGCATCGCCGTGCCGCCGGAGGAAGACGAACTTCCGCTCGACGATCCCGCCGACGAGGAGATCGTGGAGCAGATCAAGGAATTGATCGACACCCGCGTGCGCCCCGCCGTGGCAGGTGACGGCGGCGATATCGTTTACCGCGGCTTCCAGCGCGGCGTCGTCTACCTACGCATGCAAGGTGCCTGCGCGGGCTGCCCCTCGTCCACCGCGACGCTGAAAATGGGGATCGAGCAGCTTCTGAAACATTATGTTCCGGAAGTGACCGAGGTGCGCGCCGCGGGCGCCTGACCCGGGCCTCAAGCGTGCGGGGAAGGCAGCGCCCTCCCCGCTCTCAAAACTACTGCACCATCGCGAATTCGAAGTTCACGGTTACGTTGGTGCCGATCTCGCCCGGCTGGACAGGTGCCTTCGCTTCGGCCGACACCATTCGCTTGGCCATCGGGCGCGGCGGTTGCGGATAATTGCCGCCACCATCGACCGATTCCGAAACCGTCAGCAGTCGCACGTCCGAATAGCCGAAATTGCGGGCATATTCGCGCGCCTGCGCCATGGCATGTTCGACCGCGCGTTGGCGCGCCTCGGCCTTTACCGCAACGTCGTCGTCGATGAAGAAATTGGGGCCGCTCAGGTTGTTCGATCCGGCCTGCACCACCTGATCGAGCAGCTCACCCAGCCGATCGATATCGCGCACCGTTACGGTAACGTTGTTCGACACCTGATAGCCGGTGAAGCGCGGCGGCTGGTTCTGCTGATAATCATATTGCGCGTTCAGATTGATGCCGCTGGTCTGGATGTCCTTGTCCGCAACGCCCAGCTTCTTGATCCGCTCGATCAGCGCGGACATCTGCGCGCTGTTCTGGCGCAGCGCTTCGGTTGCGGTGGGAGCCTGGGTGGTCACGCCGGTGCTGAACGATGCCGCATCGGGCGCGCTGCGCACCTCCTCGGTGACGCTGAGCGAAACGACCGGCGCCTGCGCGGCAACCTGCACCTCTGCCGCCATGAGTGCCTGGGGCGCGGTTCCCGCCATCATGGCAAGGCCGGCGAGAGCATATCGAACAGTCTTCATGTGGGTCTCCCTTAACTGCTAAGTCGACGGCGAACGGGCCACATCCCGGCTCGTTCCGAATGTGAGTGCCGCTGTGGCACCCGCTTCGAAGCAAATCTTGGGGGTAGCCAAGTGAAGCCCGGTTGAACGCCTAGCCGCCTATCCGTACCTCCAATCCCGAACCCCGTTTCATAACAGCGACCAACCGAGCGACTGCGAACATGACCGCCGAGCCCCTGACCCATCTCCAGCGCCTGGAGGCCGAAAGCATCGCGATCATGCGCGAAGCGGTGGCCGAGGCGGAAAACCCCGTGATGCTCTATTCGGTGGGCAAGGACAGCGCAGTCATGCTGCATCTGGCGCGCAAGGCCTTCTTCCCAGCGCCGCCGCCCTTCCCGCTCCTCCATGTGGACACCACCTGGAAATTCCAGGCGATGTATGCGCTGCGCGAAAAAGCCGCACGCGAGGCGGGGATGGAGCTGATCGTCCACCAGAACCCCGAGGCAATCGAGCGCGGGATCAACCCCTTCGATCACGGTCCGCTGCACACCGAAATGTGGAAAACCGACGGGCTGAAACAGGCCCTGGACAAGCACGGTTTCGATGTCGCCTTCGGCGGCGCGCGGCGCGATGAGGAAAAAGCGCGGGCCAAGGAACGCGTCTTCTCCTTCCGCGCGGCGCGGCACCGCTGGGACCCGAAAGCGCAGCGTCCGGAGCTCTGGCACCTCTACAATATCCGCAAGAGCAAGGGCGAGTCGATCCGCGCCTTTCCGCTCTCCAACTGGACCGAACTGGACATCTGGCAATATATCCAGCTGGAGGGGATCGAGATCGTGCCGCTCTATTTCGCCGCGCCGCGCCCTACCGTGGAGCGTGACGGCCTGCTCCTCATGGTCGACGACGATCGCTTCCCGTTGACGGACGGCGAGGAGCCGGTGATGCGTTCGGTGCGCTTCCGCACGCTCGGCTGCTACCCGCTCACCGGCGCGGTGGAGAGCGAGGCCGCTGATTTGAACGCCGTGATCCGCGAGATGCTGCTCACCACCACCAGCGAGCGCCAGGGCCGCGCGATCGACCGCGAGGCGGGGGATGCCAGCATGGAGAAGAAGAAGCAGGAGGGCTATTTCTGATGGCCGATGCCGATCCCATCTACCGCACCGACGCGCTGATCGCGGAGGACATCGAGGCCTATCTCGAAACCCATCGCCGCAAATCGATGCTGCGGTTCATTACCTGCGGCAGCGTGGACGACGGCAAATCGACGCTGATCGGGCGCCTGCTCTACGATTCCAAGATGATCTTCGAAGATCAGCTTGCCTCGCTGGAGGCCGATTCCAAGCGCTTCGGCACGCAAGGGGGGCAGATCGATTTCGCACTCCTCGTCGACGGGCTCGCCGCCGAGCGCGAGCAGGGCATCACCATCGACGTCGCCTACCGCTTCTTCGCAACCGAGAAACGCAAGTTCATCGTCGCGGATACGCCGGGGCATGAGCAATATACGCGCAATATGGTGACGGGCGCATCGACGGCGGACCTTGCCGTTATCCTGATCGATGCGCGCAAGGGCGTGCTGACGCAGACGCGCCGCCACAGCTATCTTGCGCATCTCATCGGCATCCGGAACATCGTGCTGGCGGTGAACAAGATGGACCTGGTCGATTATGACGAGGCGCGCTTCCGGGAAATCGTGGCCGATTACCGCATCTTTGCGGACAGCATCGGGATCGAGGATTTCACCGCGATCCCGCTTTCCGGCCTTGCGGGCGACAATATCGCTGAAGCCAGCGAGCGGACGCCCTGGTATGACGGCCCCGCGCTAATCGAGCATCTGGAGACGGTGGAGCTGCCGCGGCTCGATAATCAGGCCAAGCCGCTGCGCATGCCGGTGCAGATGGTAAGCCGCCCGGACCTCGATTTCCGCGGCTTCGCCGGGCAGATCGCGAGCGGCGTTGTGCGTCCCGGCGATGCTATCCGCGTGCTGCCGTCCGGCAAGACCTCCACCATCGCGCGTATCGTCACGATGGACGGCGATCTGGAAGAGGCCGTTGCAGGCCAGTCTGTTACCCTGACCTTCGCGGACGAGATCGACTGCTCGCGCGGCGATGTCATCGCCGCCGCGGACGATCCGCCGCAGGCCGCCGACCAGTTCGAGGCGACGATCGTCTGGATGGGCGATCAGCCGATGGTGCCGGGGCGCGGCTACTGGCTGAAGCTGGGCACGCGCACGGTTTCCGCCACGGTTCAGGCGCCGAAATATCAGATCGACGTCAACGATATGACGAAGCTCGCCGCGCGGACACTAGAATTGAACGCGATCGGCGTGGCTGAGGTCACCACCGGCAGCGAGCTGGTGTTCGAACCCTATAAGAGCGAAGACGGCAGCCCCAATGCCCCGCTCGGCGGTTTCATCCTGATCGACAAGATGACGAATGCCACGGTCGGCGCCGGAATGTTGAACTTCGCGCTTCGCCGCGCGCTCAACATCCACCGCCAGGACACCATCGTCACCCGCGACGGACGGGCCGCGATGAAGCATCAGCGCGCGGCCGTGCTATGGTTCACCGGGCTCTCGGGATCGGGCAAGTCGACCATCGCCAATCTGGTGGAGCAGCGTCTGGCCGCACGCGGGCATCACAGCTTCCTGCTCGACGGCGACAATGTCCGCCATGGCCTCAATAAGGATCTGGGCTTCACCGATGCCGACCGGATCGAGAATATCCGGCGCGTGGGCGAAGTCTCCCGGTTGATGACCGATGCGGGGCTGATCGTACTGACCGCCTTCATCTCCCCCTTCCGGGCCGAGCGCGAACTGGTGCGCTCGATGATGGAACCGGGCGAATTCGTCGAAATCTTCGTGGACACACCGCTGGAGGTTGCCGAGGAACGCGATGTGAAGGGCCTTTACAAGAAGGCACGGTCCGGAAAGCTCGCCAATTTCACCGGGATCGACAGTCCTTATGAAAGGCCGGAAAACCCTGAAATCCATATCGATACCACGAAGATCAGCCCCGAAGACGCCGCCGATCTGATCGTCGATCGCGTGGCGGGGGGTTGGGCCTATGCCATCTGATCCGTTGGCCCGTCGCGATGATGCCGCGCTTGCTGCCGAGATCGCGGCAATTGCAGGCGATTATTTGTGCTCGCTTCGCGACCGGCAGGAGCTGATCGGCAAGGCGCTGGGCGCAGCGGGCGATGAGGGGGCGAACCAGCGCATCATCGAGATGCTTCGCCGGGAGCGGCCGGATGACGCCATCCTTTCGGAAGAGTGCGCCGATGTCGGCCACCGCGCGAGTGCGCGCCGCGTCTGGATCGTCGATCCGCTCGACGGGACGCGCGAATATGGCGAGGGCCGGGATGACTGGGCGGTGCATGTCGCGCTGGCGCTGGACGGCATTGCCGCCATCGGCGCCGTCGCGCTGCCATCGCTCGGAACTGTAATGCGCAGCGATGAGCCGTCCCCCCTTCCCGCCGCCGGCAATCCGCTGCGGATGGTGGTAAGCCGGACACGGCCGGCCAAGGAAGCGGTGGCGGTGGCCGAAGCGCTCGGCGCGGTGCTGGTCCCCATGGGTTCGGCCGGGGCGAAGGCGATGGCCGTGGTGCGCGGACAGGCGGATATCTATCTGCACAGCGGCGGGCAGTATGAATGGGACAATGCAGCGCCTGTGGCCGTGGCATCCGCATTCGGACTTTACTGCGCACGGCTCGATGGATCGCCGATGCGCTATAACAGCGCCGACCCGTCGCTCGGTGATTTTCTGATATGCCGGGCAGAACTGGCCGATCTGGTGAACGATGCGATGGAGAAGACCACGCCGCACTCTTGAACTTCATGGCTTGCGTGCCACCTGTGGTCCGCCATATCCGGTGCCTTCAAGACCAGACAGGGATAAGACCATCATGCCGATCCGCGAGCCTCTCGACGACCATTCACTCGACCAGATTTTCCGCGAGGCGCGCACCTATAATGGTTATCTCGACAAAGCAGTAAGCGAGCAGCAATTGCACGCGATCTGGGAGCTCATGAAGATGGGCCCGACCTCGGCAAACCAGCTGCCTGCCCGCATGATCTGGTGCCTGAGCGATGATGGTCGTGAGCGGCTGGCCGGCCATGCAAGCGAAGGCAATGCCGACAAGGTCCGCAATGCACCGGCCGCCGTCATCATCGGTATGGACGAGAATTTTCACGAGCATCTGCCCGACCTCTTCCCGCATGCCGATGCCAAAAGCTGGTTCGAGGGCGATCTGGAAAAGCGCAAGGAAAGCGCGTTCCGTAATTCCAGCCTGCAGGGCGCCTACTTCATCATCGCCGCACGCGCACTCGGCCTCGACACCGGCCCTATGTCCGGCTTCGACGCAGAAGCGGTGAACGCGGACTTCTTCGGCGACACCCCGCATTTCAAGGCGAACTTCATCTCGACGCTCGGCTATGGCGACCCCGAAACGCTTTTCGAGCGCAGCCCGCGTCCGGCGTTCGATCGCTTCAACAGCGTTCTTTAATAAGCACGCGGAGCCGGCGGTTTGCGCAAACTTGTTATCGACAGTGCCACTTCCGCCTGCTCCGCAGCCTTGTTCGAAAAGGGCGAATGCCTCGCCTCCCGGTCAGAGCTGATCGGGCGAGGCCATGCCGAGCGGCTGGTGCCGATGATCGGCGAGCTCGGCGAACTAGGCGAAATCGACGGAGTTATCACCGATATCGGGCCGGGAAGTTTTACCGGTGTACGGATCGGCATTTCGGTGGCCCGCGCGCTCGCCTTCGCACTGGGGACCGAGTGTCATGGCTATAGTGCCGTCAGCATGATGGCCGCGATGGCCTTCGCCGACGATGACCGTCCGGATGAGATTGCGGTGATTTCCATCGGCGGGCACGGCGAATATTTCGTGCAGCGCTTCGATCGATCGCTTCGCGCGCTCGACCCGCTGCGGTCTGTCCCATTCGAAGAGGCGGCCCGTGATATCGTAACGCAGTATATCGCCGGAGACGCGGCAGACGAGTTCGTCGCAAGACGCGGGGGCGGAACGGCAATCGATCTCGTTCCCGACGCGGCCCGATGGCCCTTGATCGCGGCGTTGGAGCCGCTTGCGCCCTCCCCGCTTTACGTGCGCGGTCCGGATGCGCGTCTGCCGGGTACCGCGTTATGATGATTATTCCGGGAACGCCGGAGGATCGCGATGCCATATTGGAAATCATCGAGAAAAGCTTTCCCGCGGAATTTGGCGAGGCGTGGAATGCTCGGCAGCTGGAATCGATGCTGGCGCTGCCCAGTGTCGACACGCTTCTGGCACGACAGGATCATCGTCTAAGCGGATTTGCCATTAGCCGAAGGATTTTCGACGAATGCGAATTGCTGCTGATCGCGGTCGATCCGGAATTTCGCAGGATGGGCGTGGGCGGCTTATTGCTCGAACATATGATTTCGCAATCGCGCGACGCTTTGGTCGCGAAAGTCTTCCTGGAAATGCGCGAGGGCAATATTGCGCAGGCCCTTTACTCCAAATTCGGCTTCAAGCCGATCGGGCGACGGGCGCAGTACTATCGCGGCAATGATGGTGAATGCCATGATGCAGTAACCCTTGCAGTGATCCTGTAACAAATTCTCTCGATATTGGTGATTTACCACTTTGGGATCATTGACACTGTTTCGGATGCGTTCTAAGTCGAAATTCCCCCCTCATAATAAACAGTCCGAACAAAAGGAATTTCAATTGGAACATGACGATAACGGGATGAGCGAAACGTTGATTACGCTCACGGCCGACATTGTGGCCGCCCATGTGAGCAACAATAGCGTTGCGGTTTCCGATCTCCCGCTGATCATCTCCAACGTTCACGAAGCACTGGCCGGCCTGAATGGCCAGACGCAGGAAGAAACGCCGCCGGAGCCGGCCGTTCCGATCAAGAATTCGATCAAGCGCGATTACATTGTGTGTCTTGAGGACGGCAAGAAGCTGAAGATGCTGAAGCGTCACCTCAACACCCATTATGATATGACGCCGGAAGATTATCGCGCAAAATGGGGCCTTCCCGCCGATTATCCGATGGTCGCACCGGCCTATGCCGAACAGCGCCGCCAGCTGGCCAAAGACATCGGCCTGGGCCGCAAGAAGGGTGGCCGGAAGAAGGCCGACAGCTGATTGCGTGATCGGCCATAAGCGGCGCTTTGCGGGCGCCGCCCACGGCCATTGACAGCAAGGGTGCCGGGCTTAGATTGACGCTGAACCCGGCCCCTTTCCTGGCAAGATGAGTAAAATGCACACCAAGATCGATCTGGAAGCTTTGTGTGCCGAACGCGGCCTTCGAATCACCGACCAGCGACGCACGATCGCCCGCGTCATCTCTGACTCGGACGACCATCCGGACGTCGAAGAGCTGTACAAGCGCGCTTCCGAGATCGATCCGAAGATTTCCATCGCCACCGTTTATCGCACCGTGCGCCTGTTCGAGGACGCCGGGATTCTGGATCGCCACGATTTCGGTGACGGGCGCGCACGTTACGAAGCTTCCCCGGAAGCGCATCACGACCATCTGATCGACGTTGAAAGCGGCAAGGTTGTCGAGTTCGTCGATCCCGAGCTGGAAGCGCTGCAAAAGCAGATCGCCGAGAAACTGGGCTATCGCCTGGTCGATCACCGCATGGAGCTTTATGGCGTCGCCCTTGACCGCAAGGACTGACGACGCCCCGCTCGATCCCGACAAAGGCGATCCCGCAGGGGGCATCCCGCCGCGGATAACGATCGCCGGTTGGCTTCGCCTGACGGCCCGCGTCATTGCGATGTTCTTCGCCGCGCTGATCGCGGTTCCGCTCCACTATCTCTGGCGCCTTTTCCGCCTCTCCTCCCCCTGGCCGCGCCTGTTTTTGGGCGCGACCGCACGCATCTGCGGGGCGCGTGTGCGCACCGTCGGCGTACCGCTGCGGCGCGATGTCTTTTACATCTCGAACCATATCAGTTGGATCGATATCCTTGCGCTGGCCGGTGCCAGCGGCACCGCCTTCGTTGCCAAGGCGGAGATACGCGAGGCACCAGTGGTCGGCTGGCTCTCCACCTTGAACCGCACGGTGTTCGTCAGCCGCGAAGATCGCTTGGGCGTTGCCGAACAGATCAATCTGCTTCGCGAAACAATCGCCGAAAACTGGTCAATTACCGTTTTCCCGGAGGGAACAACAACCGACGGGCACAGCCTGAAGCCGTTCAAGACCCCCATGCTCAAAGTGCTCGAACCACCGCCCGCCGGGGTCTATGTCCAGCCGGTGATGCTCGATTACGGCGCGGTGTCGGAGGAGATCAGCTGGATCGGCGTGGAGACCGGCAAGGACAACGCGATTCGCCTGCTGGCGCGAAAGGGCAGTTTCCCGATGACGGTGAACTTCCTCGATCCGTTCGATCCGCATGATTACCCCGGCCGCAAGAAAATTGCCGCCGAAAGCCGCGCGCGGATCGAGGCGGCCCTGGTGGAGGCACTGGGCAAACCTTTGCGGGAATTTACGGCGCATTGAGCGCGGTCAGATCCTCGCTATCGTTCCAAAGGTCGACTGCGACGCGCCGCCGCACTATATCCCCGCCTCTATGACAAAGACTTATCACGTCAAAAGCTTCGGCTGCCAGATGAACGTCTATGATGGCGAGCGCATGGCCGAGCTGATGGAAGCACAAGGCATGACGGCTACGGACAAGGCCGATGCCGATCTCGTTATCCTCAACACCTGCCATATTCGCGAGCGGGCGGCCGAGAAGGTCTATTCCGAAATCGGCCGGTTGCGGCGCGAGGACGGATCGAAACCGATGATCGCGGTGGCCGGCTGCGTGGCACAGGCCGAAGGCGCGGAAATTGCGAAACGCGCGCCGTCTGTTGACGTGGTGGTTGGGCCGCAAGCCTATCACCGCCTGCCGGAATTGCTGCGTGAGGCGCAGGGCGGCGCCAAGGCGCTGGACACCGACATGCCGGCGATCTCCAAATTCGGCGCGCTGCCGAAACGCGGCACCCAGCCGCGCCCCACCGCCTTTCTGACGGTGCAGGAAGGCTGCGACAAATTCTGCACCTATTGCGTGGTCCCCTACACCCGCGGCGCCGAAATCAGCCGTCCTTGGGGCGCGCTGATCGATGAGGCCAAGGCGCTGGTCGACGGCGGCGCGAAAGAGATCACGCTGCTTGGCCAGAACGTCAATGCCTGGGAAGCGGAAGATGATAAGGGACGCCAACAGGGCCTCGACGGCCTGATCCGCGCTCTTGCCGACATCCCGGGCCTTGCCCGCATCCGCTACACCACCAGCCATCCCAACGACATGAGCGAAGGGCTGATCGCCGCACATGGCGAAGTGCCCGAGTTGATGCCGTTCCTGCACTTGCCCGTCCAGTCGGGGTCCGACCGCATCCTGAAGGCCATGAACCGCAGCCATACGAGCGCCAGCTATCTGAAGCTGCTCGACCGTGTGCGCGCGGTGCGCCCGGACATCGCCCTGTCCGGCGATTTCATCGTCGGCTTCCCTGGGGAGACCGAGGAAGATTTCGAGGCGACGCTCGAGCTGGTGCGCGCAACCCGTTACGCCCAGGCCTTCAGCTTCAAATACAGCCCGCGCCCCGGCACACCGGCCGCCGACATGGACGATCAGATCGCGCCCGAGGTGATGGACGAGCGGCTCCAGCGTCTGCAGGCGCAGCTCAATCAGGATCAGCAGGCATTCAACGCCGCCAGCGTCGGCCGGCGCTGCGAGATCCTTCTGGAACGCAAGGGCCGTCATCCGGGCCAACTGATCGGCAAATCGCCATGGCTGCAATCGGTGGTGGTATCGCATCCTGACGCTGCGATCGGTGATCTTATGACGGTCGATTTAATGGAAGCAGGCCCCAATAGCTTGGCGGGAGAAGCCGTAATGAGAGAAGCTGCCTGATGGCGCGTAAGGAGCAGGCACGGGCTGGCGATCGCACGCGGCTCGAGATCGAGTTCGACAAGCCGCATCTGCTGGTGCCGCTGTTCGGAGAATTCGATCGCAATCTGGTGGCGATCGAAAATCGCCTCGCCGTCTACATCGCGGCGCGCGGAAACAAGGTACAGATCGAAGGCGAGGCCGCCGCCGCCGCGCGCGCGCGCGACGTGCTGATCGGGCTTTACAGCCGCGTGATGCGCGGTGAGGAAATCGACACCGGGCTGGTCGAGGCGGCGATCGCCATGTCCGACGAGCCTACGCTCGACGGCATCGTGCGCAAGGAAGAGCGCGATATTCCGCGCGTCATGATCCGCACGCGCAAGAAAACCATCGTGCCGCGCTCGGCAGGGCAAGTGCCTTATATGGAAGCGCTCGCCCGCGACGAGATCATTTTTGCGCTTGGCCCGGCAGGCACCGGCAAGACCTATCTGGCGGTGGCACAGGCGGTCGCCATGCTCATCACCGGACAGGTCGATCGTCTCATTCTCTCGCGTCCCGCGGTCGAGGCGGGCGAGCGATTGGGCTTCCTGCCGGGCGATATGAAGGAGAAGGTCGATCCCTATCTCCGCCCGCTCTACGACGCGCTGTACGACACCCTGCCCGCCGAGCAGGTGGAGCGGCGCATCGCCAGCGGCGAGATCGAGATCGCCCCGCTCGCCTTCATGCGCGGTCGAACGCTGGCCGATGCGTTCGTGATCCTGGACGAGGCGCAGAACACCACGCCTGCCCAGATGAAGATGTTCCTCACCCGCTTCGGCATGGGCAGCCGCATGGTCATCTGCGGCGACCCCAAACAGGTCGATTTGCCCGGCGAGGGCATGAGCGGCCTTGCCGATGCCGTATCCCGCCTTCAGGACGTGGAGAATATCTCGGTCAGCCGCTTCACCTCGGCAGACGTCGTCCGCCACCCGCTGGTCGGCAAGATCGTGGATGCCTATGAAGGGACGGGTCATGCTTAATGTCGAAACCGGGGTGGGCCCTGGCTGGGGCGATGAGCAGGAATGGATCGATCTGGCGCGGCGCGCGGTGCGTGCGGCGCTAGGCGTCAGTCCTTTCGCGAACCTGATCGACAAGCAGGTCGACGTCGAGGTGGCGGTAAAGCTGTCGGACGATGACGAGGTTCAGGGCCTGAACGCCACATATCGCGGCAAGGACAAGCCCACCAATGTCCTCAGCTTTCCGATGGTACAACCCGATCTGCTCCAATCGCTCGAAAACAGCGATGACGGCGAAGCACTGCTCGGTGACATCATCCTGGCGCGCGAGACATGCGCGCGCGAGGCCGAGGAAAAGGGCGTCACGATGGCCCAGCACGCTACGCATCTGATTGCGCACGGCACCCTTCATCTGCTCGATTACGACCATCAGAACGAAGCCGATGCCGCGCGGATGGAGGAGCTGGAAGTGAAAGCACTTGCCACGCTCGGCCTTGCCAATCCATATTCCTGACGCCCGAACCGGGGCAGCTTGAAAACACAGAAGGGGCAGCACAGCTTCCGGCGATGCCAGACGACAGCACCAATCACGCCGACGACGAAAGCGGCGGACGAATATGGCAGGGCCTGAAGGCCCTGCTGTTCAAATCGGACCACGAACCCTCGCTCCGCGAGCAGCTTGAAGAAGCGATCGACGAGCATGAGGACGATGACGACGCGCCGACCGGTGCCAATGCCGGCGACCTTAGCCGCGTCGAGCGCGAGATGCTGCGCAACCTGCTGCATTTCAGCGAGCATACGGCGGACGATGTCTCCGTGCCGCGCGCGGATATCATCGCCATCGAGGAAAATGCGAGCTTCGACGATCTGGTCGCGATGATCTGCGAGCATGGCCATAGCCGCCTGCCGGTCTATCGCGACAATCTCGATGATATCATTGGTATGATCCACATTCGCGATGCGTTCGCGATTCTGGCCAGCGAGAAGCCCAATCCGCAGGGCATCGGCGGGCTGATTCGCCAGCCGCGCTTCGTGCCCGAATCGATGGGCGTGCTCGATCTGCTGGCCGAAATGCGTGCCACGCGGACCCATCTCGCCATTGTGCTGGACGAATATTCAGGCACCGAGGGCATCGTCACGATCGAGGATCTGGTCGAGGAAATCGTCGGCGAAATCGAGGACGAGCATGATGACGAGCCCGAGCCGCAACTGACCGAGCTGGACGGCGGAATGTGGGAAGCCGACGCCCGCATCGAACTGGAAGATCTGGGCAAGGAAGTCGCGCCCGAACTGGCCGATGTCCCGGAGGATGTCGATACGCTGGGCGGCCTCGCCTTCGTGCTGGCCGGCAGGGTGCCGGAAGCCGGCGAAATTCTGGAGCATCCCAGCGGCTGGAAACTCGAAATCCTCGATGGCGATGAAAAGCGCGTGACGAGGCTGCGGCTGCACAAGCCGGTGATCGAGGACGATCCCGAAGCGTAAATGTGCCTCTCCGCCTGCGCGGAGAGGTCTAACCCTGGCGCCAGACTTACCCTCCCGCCAAACCTCGAGCGCGTTGACGCCAGGCTTCGGCTAGCGTTTCCAGCTGTGCGAGATCCTTAAGCGCGCCGGGATCGCGTTTGCCGGGCTGGATCAGGAGCGCAAAAGCGCGCGCAACGGTCCAGTCATGATCGGGTCGTTCGGTGCGCTCGATTGCATCACCCGCCGCCACCGCGCCCTGTTCGATCACCCGCAGATAAAGGCCGCAGCGGCCGGTGTTGACGATGGTCGCCATCATATCCGGCCGGCCGAAATGATGGTCCAGCTTCCAGCAAGGCTGACGACCATGGCTGATTTCCACGAGCGCATCTCCCATCCGGAAGCGATCGCCGATTTTCACTTCGTCCTCGGTAAAACCGGACGCGGTGATGTTCTCACCGAACGCGCCGAAGCGCTCCAGCCGGTCATGGTCGGGCAGTTTCTCGCGCCAGAAGGGGTAGTGATCGGACGGGTAGAGATGCACCGCCTTGTCCCAGCCGCCATGGTGGACAGGGTCGGCCACTTGGTCGCCTTCGAACCCGGTCCAGCCCAACTCCACCGGCCCTTCGACGGGATCGCGCGCGATCGCACTCGCGCTATCGCCGCGAAACGGCTTAGGCGTGCCGATGAAAAGGCCTTCGACCTTCGATTGCATTCTTCCCCTCCCCTCAAACGCTCAGTCTTTGGCGGCGCGTAATTCCGAGCCGAGTTTTAGTACCTTATCACCATCTTCCTGTTTGATCAGATAAGCCGGATTATCTTCATCGCCCTTGCGCGTGATTTCCGAGCCGTCGATCGTGCGGGTCACTTCCTTTTCGAAGCGCTCCTCGATCTGGCCTTTGGCCGTGCCATTGCCCCAGTCCCATTCAACATATTGGTTGGTCTGAAAGCTGTTGCTGTTGGACATGGGGTTTTCCTTTCGATGATCGGGGGGTGAAGCGCCCCGGCCTCCGCAAAGTTCCAGTTGGCAAATGCGGCCCTCAATGCTCAAAGCTCGCGCATATGGAAAAGGATCAGCTTCGCGTTGCCCTGTTCAGCGGCAACTACAACTATGTCCGCGATGGCGCCAACCAAGCGCTGAACAAGCTGGTCCGCCACCTCATCGACTCTGGGGTGGACGTGCGCATCTATTCGCCGACCACCAACACACCTGCTTTCGAACCCGAGGGCGATCTGGTGAACGTCCCTGCCCTGCCCGTCCCCGGCGGACGCGGCGAATACAAGATTGCCCTCGGTCTGCCCAAGACACCGCGCAAGGACCTGGAAGCGTTCGCGCCCGACCTCGTCCATGTCTCCGCGCCCGAATTTCTCGGCCATGCCGCCGTCGCCTGGGCGCGCAAACGCGGCATCCCGACGCTCGCCTCGCTCCACACAAGGTTCGAGACCTATCCGCGCTATTACGGGCTGGGCTTCATCGAACCCTGGCTGATCCGGCGGCTGACGCGCTTCTACAACAAGTTCGACCGGGTGATGGTGCCCGGCCCTTCAATCGCCGAGCTGATCGCTGGCTGGGGCGTTACGACACCGATCGGCATCTGGTCACGCGGGGTCGACCACGATCGCTTCAATCCGGCCCGCCGCGACCTCGATTGGCGCCGCAGCCTGGGCATCTCAGACGATGTACCGGCGATCGGCTTTCTGGGCCGGCTGGTGCTGGAAAAAGGGCTCGATATCTTTGCCGAAGTGGCGCGCGAGCTCACTCGGCGCGGCGTGCCCCACAAGGTGCTCGTAGTAGGCGAAGGGCCGGCGCGTGACTGGTTTGCCGAACAAGTGCCGGACGCGATTTTCACCGGCTTCCAGTCGGGCGATGCTTTGGGCCGAGCAGTGGCGTCGATGGACGTATTCTTCAATCCTTCGGTGACCGAAACCTTCGGCAATGTGACTTCGGAGGCGATGGCCTGCGGTGTGCCGGTGGTTGCCGCGCGCGCGACTGGCGCGATGGACCTGGTGGTTGAAGGTGAGACCGGATTCCTCGTGCCACCGCGCGACGTGACCGCTTATGCCGATGCGATCGAACGGCTGGCGCGGGACGCTGCGATGCGCCGTCGATTCGGCAAGCTGGGCCATCAACGGATGCAGGACCATGTCTGGCCGCGCGTCAATCAGGCCGTACTGGACGCTTATCACGAGCTGATGGCGACGAAGGGCTGAACGGCGCGGCTGGCGATCCGCCGACACCGGCCCTAGATTGGCGCGCATGGATGATCTTTTCGCCGGTGATGAGCCGCAGGAACAGCAGACGCGCGAGAACGCACCGCTTGCCGATCGGCTGCGCCCGAAGACGCTGGAAGAGGTGGTGGGTCAGGATCATCTGACGGGACCAGACGGCGCGATCGGGCGGATGGTGCGCGCAGGCCAACTCGGCTCGATGATATTGTGGGGTCCGCCGGGCACCGGCAAAACCACGATCGCACAGCTGCTCGCGGGCAGCGTGGGCATGCATTACAAGGCGATCAGCGCAGTCTTCTCCGGCGTCGCGGACCTGAAAAAGGCGTTCGCCGAGGCCGATCAGATGGCCAAGACCGGCAAGAAGACGCTGCTCTTCGTAGACGAAATCCATCGCTTCAACCGCGCGCAGCAGGACGGCTTCCTACCGTTTGTGGAGCGCGGGGTGGTGACGTTGGTCGGCGCAACCACCGAAAACCCGAGCTTCGAACTCAATGCCGCATTGCTCAGCCGCGCACAGGTGCTGGTGCTTCACCGTCTGGGGCCGGAAGCGCTCAACGTCCTGCTGGACCGGGCGGAAGCCGAGAAAGGGGAGCCGCTGCCGCTCACCGACGATGCGCGCGAGGCGTTGGTGGCCAGCGCGGACGGCGACGGGCGCTTTCTGCTCAACCAGGCCGAAACGCTTTACAACAGCCGGATCGAGGAGCCGCTGGAGCCCGGCGCGATGGCCGCCCTGCTCCACCGCCGCGTGCCGGTGTATGACAAGGACCGTGAGGGGCACTACAACCTCATCTCCGCGCTGCACAAATCGATGCGCGGGTCTGATCCGCAGGCCTCGCTCTATTATCTTGCGCGGATGCTGGTGGCGGGCGAGGAGCCGCTTTACGTGCTGCGCCGCATCACCCGTTTCGCCAGCGAGGATATTGGCCTGGCCGATCCGCAGGCGCTGGTGCAGTGCCTGGCCGCCAAGGACGCCTATGAGTTTCTCGGCTCTCCCGAAGGCGAGCTCGCGATCGCGCAGGCCTGCCTCTATTGCGCCACCGCGGCCAAATCTAATGCAGCCTACAAGGCGCAGAAGGCCGCGTGGCGATCGGCCAAACAAACCGGATCGCTGATGCCGCCGATGAACATCGTCAACGCGCCCACCAAGATGATGAAGGAACTCGGCTACGGCAAAGGCTATGCCTATGATCATGATGCCGAGGGTGGCTTTTCCGGCGCGAATTACTGGCCCGAAGAGATGGAGCCGGAACGCTATTACACGCCGACGGACCGCGGCTTCGAACGCAAGGTGACCGAGCGCATGGCCTATTGGGAGAGGATGAAGAATGAGCGCGAACAAGCTTAAGGTGGCCTGGCGGTGCACGCTCGCTCTGACCGGGGCGCTGCTTTTCGCAGGGGCCGCGCAGGCGCAGCAGACGGCGGACGATGCGCGCTATGATCGTGCACTTGCGGCGGGGTACAAAGCGCAGTTCCTGTGCTCCGGCCTGTGGAACGGCGGCAAGAGCGCGAAGCAGATCGAGGCCGACGAACTCACCGGCATTTACGAACGGATCGCGGACATCGTCCCAACCTTGACGGCCGAGATCGACGAGACCGCGGGCCAAATACGGGTGGCGTTCGACACCGACATGCCGCCGCGCACCGCGCAATGGCGCGCCGGGCTCGGCTGCGCCAGTATGCCGATCGGTGCCGATCCGGCGGATGGCGACAAGCTGCCGCGACTGGCGAGGGATATTGCCTTCCATCACTTCGACGAGCGGCCTTGGCCGATGGGCGATGCCGGGGCCACGGAACCCGACTCCGCGATGCAGGCCATCGCTGCCCGCGCGCTGGCTGGAGACTTCGGCGGGGCGAGCAGCGCCGCCCTCGTTCTTCGCGGCGGCAGGATCGTGGCGGAGCGATATAAACCCGGCTTCGACCAACACACATCGCAGCGCACCTGGTCGGTCGCAAAATCGATCGGTGGCACGCTGATCGGTCATGCGGTTCTGGAAGGTGCGATCGATCCTTCGCAGTCCGCGCTGCTTGCCCAATGGCGCGATCCCGCAGATCCGCGCGGCGCCATCACGCTCGACAATCTGATGCGTATGGCGAGCGGGCTCTACAGCGACACCGCGGGCAACCGAACCGATCCGGTCTATATGGGTGGCACCGCGGCCTTTCCGCGCGCCGCGCACTGGCCGCTGCTCCACGCGCCCGGCAGCCGCTTCCGCTACGCCAACAACGATATTCTGGACGCCTGGCGCGCGGTGTACGAACGGCTGCCCGAGGACAGCCGCCTGGCATACCCTCTCTCCTTCTTCCGCAAGCTCGGCATGACGCGAACCATCGCGGAAACCGACTGGCGCGGCAATTTCATCCTCTCCAGCCAGGTCTGGACCACGTCGCGCGATCTGGCGCGGCTCGGACAGCTCTATCTGAACGACGGAATGTGGAACGGCGAACGGCTACTGCCCGAGAACTGGCTTGAATTCGTCAGCAGACCCAGCGGTCCGCAGCCGGAGGGCGACTTCGGCTATGGTGCCACCTTCTGGTTGATGAACCATAGCGAGGGCGTGCCCCCCGATGCATTCGCGGCGATGGGCAATCGCGGGCAATATCTCGTCATAATCCCCTCGCGCGACATGGTGATCGTGCGGCGTGGCTATGACACCAGCGAAAAGCGCTTCGACATCGCGGCTTTTACCGCGGCCGCCGTGGCCGCAGCGCGCTAGAGAGCCGGCTTTGCGCCATTTCGCCGCCACGGCCTGCATCGACTGGTCCGGACAAGCCGTTGCCCGGCCCAAAGGACTGGCGGTGGCCATCGCCCGCGCGGACGGGCCGCCTGCGCTGATCGAACCCGAGAGCGGCTGGACGCGCGGCGGCATTTTCGATTGGCTGCGCTCGCTTGCGAAGGCAAAGGCGGACATCGTCATCGGGCTCGATCTTTCGCCCACCTTCCCCTTTTTGGACACTGGCGCATACTTTCCCGGCTGGAGCGAAAGCCCCGCCGATCCGCGGGCACTCTGGGCGCTGGTGGAGCGGATTGCAGCTGACGATCCGCACATGTCCGCCAACAGCTTCGTCGATCACCCCGAGGCCAGCCGTTATTTCCGCCGCCATGGCGGGCGCGAGGGCGATCGCTTCGGCGGCGGCATCGGACGGCTGCGCGAAGTGGAACGGCATCAACGCGCTACCGGCCAGGCCAACAGCTGGTCCTGCTTCAACCTGGTCGGCGCGGGCCAGGTGGGCAAAAGCTCGCTCACCGGCATGCGCATGTTGCACGCCCTGGACGGCGCGATCCCCTTCTGGCCGTGCGATCCGGTGCCGGACGAGGGGCCACTGCTTATCGAAATCTACACCAGCCTCGCCGCGCGCGCCGCGGGCTTGGGCAAGGGCCGCAGCAAGGTGCGCGACGCCGGGGGTTTACGCATGGCGCTGACGGCGCTCGGCTCCCCGGATTGCCCGCCGCTCGCCCGCTATGACGATCACGCCACCGACGCGCTGATCACCGCCGCCTGGCTGCGCGAAGCGGTACAAATGCAGGGCCTGTGGAGCCCGCAGGGAATGAGCGCGCGGGTCGCGCAGCTGGAAGGCTGGACCTTCGGCATTCGATAAGCGCACAAAACCCTTGTCGAGCGCCCGCCCCCTGCCCTAATCGCGTGCACAGCCCATCTGGCAGTCTTGCACAGGCAAGGGCCGGTTTAGCTCAGTTGGTAGAGCAGCGGTTTTGTAAACCGAAGGTCGCGGGTTCGAATCCTGCAACCGGCACCATTTCTCTTCTAAGCCCTTAAAACAAAATCGCTTTCAACCTGAGAGAACACCCATGTGACACATGAGTGTTCCCGCTCTCAGCTGGAGGCCCTGCTCATGTCCAAGATCCCCTACACCTCGCGTCGCAAGGGCCGCTACTATTTCAGGCGCAAGGCGCGTTGGCAAAATGTTGGCGATTACGTCGCTGTCATTCCGCTTGCTACCTGCAGCGCGAAGGACGCCAGGCTGCGCTCAAATTCGATGGTCGGTCGCTTCGAGGAGCTGAAAGGCGTGGTCACGACAATGATCGAAGCAGGAACGGTAATCAACCAGGAGCAGACTCAGCAACTCTTCGACAACGAACTGCGTCTTACGCTCGACCGCTTCGTACGACCGCCATGGCCCAGGCCGATGGATGACCTCCGCCTTGTAGAGCCCATTGATGGTCTCGGCCAAAGCGTTATCATAACTGTCGCCGACACTGCCGACTGAAGGCTCGATCCCGGCTTACGCCAGGCGTTCGGTTTATTCAATCGAGACGTATTGCCTGCCACGATCGCTGGAGTGGACAAGCCCGCCTCGATGGACTGGTCGGCGTTCGTGGATCGCCTGTTCGAGCGCATCGAGAACGAACCCGGCATGCGCCGTTCGGCTGACCCGCCACCCCACAATGGTGCGGGCATAAACATCGATCACGCACGCGACATAGACGAAGCCCGCCCAGGTCGCGACGTAGGTAAAGTCCAGCACCCACAGCATGTTCGGCGTCGGCGCAACTGCCGATTGACCTGATCGAGCGGACAGGGTGCCGCCTTGTCGGCGATCGTCGTCTTCACCGGCTTGCCGCGGACCACGCCTTGCAGGCCGAGATCGCGTATCAGCCGTTCCACCGTGCAGCGAGCAACACCGAACCCCTCGCGGTTCTCGCGCTTCGGCACCTTGAGCTTCTCGGCCACCTCACTGGGCACAAAGGCGCGACTGCCGCTATCGGCTTTGGCCTTCTTCAGCCACTCGTTCAGCGTCTTGGCCGAGCAGCCGATCTTCGCAGCGATCGACACAACCGCGGCCCGTCGCGAACCATGCCTGCCCTGATTCTCCAGCACCAGCCGAACCGCGCGCTCGTGGACTTCCGGTGCATACTTGTTCGTCTTCCTGCTCACCGGGGCCCCTTCCTCCCAGAAGTTGGGGCCTCCGGCAAGCCCGGGGCGGTTCAGTCTGGTAAGCTCTCTATTGGGGCGAGATCGCGAAATGCTCCGCCCCTGTCGCAAAGGCGATCCTCCCCTGCCCCATTCGCCCCAAGCGACTTTGCCGCGATGAACCGAAAATAGCGGGATAAATGCGTGTCTCCTCACGCTCCACCCTGCGTTGAAGGCGGGTCAATAGCGCCTTCAAATCCTGTCGATAGGCGAACCAGTCGTCGCGCAGTTCCGGGTCCGGCCAGCGTACAATATGCTGGCGCAAGTCCTCGCCCAGCGTGAGATCAAGACTGTTGGCATGGCTTTCCAGCAGGATTTTCTGTCGGAGCGCTTCCTTCAGGATCTGTGTTTCAACAGCAAGATGCGTGGAAAGTTCGCGAGCAAGATTCCATCGAACCTGCGCAAACCGCGCGGTAACGGGCGGCGCGTCCTCCGCAATAAAATCGCTCAGTTCGGCCGCAAGCTGCGCAATCCGTTCATGATCTTCAAGTAATTTGGCGAGCATCGATCCCCCCGTTTCATCAGTGGGTCCACCTGCTCTCCGCCTGTTTAACAAAATCCTGCCTCGCCGGGCTCACCCTAAGCGATTGCGACCAATGTCTAATGCGCTTCCATCAAGGACGATTTGGGTCGTCTAGAATGGCGCGGACTTCGTTGGCCAAGCGAAGGGGATCGAACGGCTTGATGATTACGCCCGAAGCGCCCGCCCGCCGATAGGCATCGGCCTCGGCAGAACGCCCCTTCGCCGTCATGACGATCACCGGTGTATGCCGATATGCCTCCCGTTCACGGATCGCGCTAAGCAGCTGCATACCGTCCATAGTCGGCATCATGATATCTATCATGATCGCATCGGTGGTGGGATCGGACGCAAGCCAATTCAGCGCTTCCTCTCCACTGTCAGCTGGGTAAGCGATGATAGCTGGGTCCATCTCCAGCGACAGACCGATGATAGTGCGAATATCGGGATCATCGTCGACATAGAGTAGGTGCAGTGGCTTGGTCACAACGCAGCCTCGCGACGCTCGAGAACGCGGCGGATCGTGCTACCGAGATCGGGCAGCGCATTGCGCGTCTTGATAAGAACAGCATCGACGCGCCGGGCCTGTTCAGGCGAAACATCATGCGCAGAATAGATGATCGTCGGAATGGCAATTCCATCCTGATCGATCATGAATGGCAAAAGATCCAAGCCGCTTTCGCCGGCAAGATTTAGATCGAGTACAGCCACATCGGGCCTTCTGGCGATAATCGCCTCCCGCGCCGCGGGAAGCGTCGAGACCCGGACTAGCTCTAGATCATTTCCCAGCGCTTCAGCCGCCAGCGTCAGCAAATCATAATCGTCGTCGAGATGCAGAACCACCGGGCGTGCTTTTCGATTGCCATCGATTGCACGCCGCAACGCAGAGCGCAGACGATCAGCTTCCGCGGGACGCAGAACATAATCAATGACGTCCGCACCGGTCGCGATCCCCTGCTCACCGTCCATAGCTACGACAAGCACTGGTGGACGCTCCGATCCAAGACTATCGGTCAGCTTCCGCACGAACGCCAGCCCACCCGATTCCGGCACACCGACACCAACCAGGATCGCTTCGTATGATAGCTGCTCGATGGCGGACAAAGCTTCCTGCGCACTCAGGACGCGATCGTGCGCGAAACCGGCGTCGTTCAGTTGCATTGCCAGTCCGCCCGCGAGCCGGTCATCGGCCGCGGCGACTAAAATGCGGGGGCTTGGCCGGTCAGGCAACCGAAGCGGAAGGGTGAAGGCGAAGCGGCTCCCACCGTCCGGCCGGTCCTCGAACCAGATGCGGCCGCCGTGCCGCTCCACAATCTCGCGCGAGATGGCGAGACCCAGGCCGGTGCCACCATTTTCGTTAAGGTGAGCGCGTTCGAACCGGCCGAAGATGCGATGACGGAATTCCGCAGGGACGCCCGGCCCTTCATCGTCGATCCGCATTACCGCGCGGCCGTCTATAATACTGGCCGAAATCCCCACCGTCGATCCGGCAGGCGTTACGCGGATGGCATTGGACAACAGATTGCCCGCCACCTGTAGCACGCGCCCCGTGTCGCATTCGACAGGCACTGGTCCGGAGTGCTTCCATTCGACCGAAACCGATGCCGCGTCAGCAATCCCTTGCGCCTGTACACCAGCTTCCTGAGCAAGTTCCGCAAGATCGGCAGGTGCGATTTCCAGAGCAAGCCTGCCGCTCTCGATCCGGTCGACATCCAATATGTCGTTGATCAGACGAATAAGACGCCGCGAGTTACTCTCGGCGATATCGATCAAGCGGCGGTCGCGTTCAGGTAGATCGCTGCCCTCTCGTGCTCTTATAAGACCGAGCGCGCCGATTATGGACGTCAGCGGCGTACGCAATTCATGACTGACGGTCGATATAAGATCGTCTTTCGACCGTTCGGCGCGCTTGCGCTCTGTAATATCGTGCAGCGCCATAACGAAATTCGGCCCGCCCGGTATGGACATCAGTCCCACGGTAATGTCGACCGGCACTGTCTCGCCGCCGTCGGTTGTCGCCAAACGATCGGGAAAGAAAGTGCGTGTAAGGGCGCCATCGACCAAACCGATACGATCGGAAAAGCTCCCCTGGCCCGGTGCAATGTCCACAAACGTGCAGATATCGCGCCTTACTAACGTCTCGTCCGAAAGCTTCAAAAGCGCACGGGCCGCAGGATTTGCGCTCTCGATCGTACCGCTGGCATTCAGGATCAGAAGCCCGTCGACCGTGCTATCCAAAATCGCGCGGTTACGCTCGTCCGCGCCATCTGCGGCTGCGCGCGCCTCGAAGCGATCACAGCGCGTACGCCACAGAAGTGTCAATCCGACGAAAAGCGACAAAATCAGCACGCTCATCGCGGTCACGATGAGCGTCCGCATACGGGTTCGCTGTTCGTAAAATGCCGTACGGCGGCCATCCAACGTCCGGCTTTCTCGGACCAACATCCGGTCGGCGATACGTCGTAAGCGGTCCATCACCCTTTTGCCTTGGCCCTGTTCAACAACGGCATAGGCTTCCGCCGCCCGCCCTTGTTCCCGAAGAGCGATAACGCGCTCCATCTCCATGAACTTCGCAGCAGCTAAAGTCTGCAGCTCGATATTCTCGGCGTCTCGTCCGCGCTCTCGCGAGGAGTTTGCAAGCGAAGCCATCGATCTGCGGGCTTGGGCGCGAGCCGGATAATAGGGTCGCAGATAATCCTGTTTCCCGGTGAGCAAATAGCCTCGCTGCGCCGTTTCGGCATGGGCCAAGTGGCCAAGCAAGGAGACCACCTCCATCCGCCGGTCATAGGAGGTTCGCTCTTCACTCCGCAGATGTTCGGACCGTCGATATTCATGACTGAGCCAAAAAAACAAAAGCGCCATCAGCAAGGGCACGCCAACTGCGATGGCGGCGAAGACGCGCCAAGACGGCCGCCCTGCTACGGTTTTCGCAGCGCGGGTCTTCATTGAAGCGTCAGACCACCATTTCCGATCAACGGCTGCACCGCCAGAAGTGCCTGCGTTCGATTTGTGACGCCCAATTTGCGGAAAATGGCGGTCAGATGCGCCTTCACCGTCGCCTCCGTTATATCCAAATCGGCGGCGATCTGCTTGTTGAGCCGGCCATCCGCCAACGCCACGAGCACCTTCAACTGGCTTGGGGAAAGGTTCGCGATCTTCTGGCGCGCAGCTTGGATCACAGGGTCCGGACTGCCTTCAGAAGGAAAGATACTGGCGCCTGCATCGATCCTGCGTACCTTCTCGGCAATATTGTCCAGCGGATCACTCTTAAAAATGAAGCCGGCAGCCCCCAGAGCGCGGGCCGCCTCGATCAAGCCAACCTCTTCCCGCCCGGAAACAATGACGATGCGGCTGGACCGGCTTGCCATCTGAAGGCGCATGAAGCCCGAATAGCCGTTCGAATCCGGCAACACGAAATCCAGCAAAATCAGTCGAACGGCGCGGCGCGATGCCAGCGCTTGCTCAGCCTGTTCCACAGTTCCGGCAGAGATAGGCGCGACGCCCGGCATCGCAGCCCTCGCCGCTAGCGCAAGGCCTTCTCGCGTTAACGGATGATCATCCGCAATCAGTACATATCCACCCTGGCTCAACAATCACCCCACCTGGTGCAACCGAGATTTTCAACTGGTACATATGGCTTTCGGCGAAACTTCGGTGTTTAGCAAGGTACACCAAAATACCCTTATAGTATAATATGACAGAATGAATGTTATGAAGCCAAAGCTGACGATTATAGGCGAAATCCCGACCAGTAACGATGGACTGATCGACATGCTGCAAGTCCACTGGACAGTGGAGCTGATTGCTCCAGATAAGGTGAGCAGGACAAACCAGACCATCTCCGGATATAATGTTTGTTTATTCTCCGGACATGCCAAAAATGTTGCACTTTTTGAGACGACCAAGATAGGCTTGGCGAGAGAGGATACCCCAATCTCGCTGGCTTTGGGACAGTACGAAACGCGACTGGGTGACGCCGAGCCGTTCGAAGCATTGATCTGCACCAGCTCGGCAGACGGGCTGGCCGCGGCGCTCCTCAATTGGCTGCCGCCGTCCATGGAGGGCGCACGAAAAATTGAAGAGCTATTCGGCATCAACATTATTGGTCCCATGCTTGTCCGCCTCCGACATGAACTCTCCTCGGCTGCTGGAAATTTGAGGGAAAATCGCCTGAAGCCAGGAGAGGCACATCGGATCGCGGGGCTTGTGGGGACGCTCGGTTTTGCTGAGGCAAATCGGTATTGGAGAGCCCTAGATGAGGGACATTCTTCCGCGCGTTATGACGCATATCGCAGCGCACGAACTTTGGCCTTGGCCCTCTCTCTCGAGAAACTTTCTAGCCCCACCTATTAGACTTCAGTCTAATTAGCGTCACCACCGTGGAACCATTAAAGGTTTCGTTTAGACTAAACTGATGGATCGATCCTGTGACCAGCAACAGGAACGTTCTATGACTGTTCGATATACTTATTCCGGAATCGCCGCCGCAATTGCCTTAGGCGGTTTCTTTCTCTCTCCGGCCTCCGCGCAGAGCAGCAGCAGCGGCACCATAGGTGTATCGCTCGTGGTGCAAAACGCTTGCGTGGTGAACGGCGCGAATTCGGTGCAATCCAATGTCGGATCAATTGGCAATATCGCCTTCGCCGATCAGCCGGGTATTTTCGGCGACGTCGATGGAGAACTCGTCGGCTCTCTTGGCGCGCTGCAAGTACTGTGTTCGCCGGGCGTACTGCCGGAACTGACGATCGGTTCCGGCGATAACGCGGCATCGGGCACGCGCTACATGGCTTCGGCTGGTAACAGCCTGCCCTACCGCCTGTATACCGATGCTCAGCGAGCGAACGAAATCGGCATCGGGCAGCGCCTTAGCCTGGGTACGGCCACCACTGATCCCATCATCGTGCCGATCTTCGCGCGCGTGAACAGCGGCGGCAATGTGGTGGCCGCGGGCACCTATACCGATACGGTACTGGTGACGTTGAGCTGGTAAGCCGATGCGCCCCATTTACCTCATAGTCTGCTGTCTCGGAGCCGCGTACCCCGCTGCCGAATCCCATGCGGAAACCGCCAAAAGTTTTCGCATTTCGGCTGACGTCGTGGCCGGCTGCTCTGTCTTAAGCGATGCGAGCGGACGCTGGGGCCTCATTGATCTAGGAACGGTCGACGGCGCTTCTCCGGCAACGGTCGAAGCCGGACTCGTCTCGGCGTCAGGCGCAGGACTTGCCATCGAATGTACGCCGGGCGTCACCGCCGCTTTGAGCGTCGATCTGGGCGACCACTCTTCTGGCGGGACGCGGATGCTGGCGCGCAGCGGCGGTAGTGGGGCAATTCCATATCAGCTTTATGCAGCGGACGGTTCGACACCTTGGAACCTCCAGCCGCTTCCGCTGCAATTCGGGGCCGGAGTTTCGCGCCGTTCCATTCCCGTGCGCGCTCGCGCCACGCTGACCGGCGCGATCCCGGCCGGACTCTACACCGATACCGTTCGCGTCACGCTGAGCTGGTGAGCACCATTTTCGACCGGAACCGTTTTATGCTGAAATCTGTGCTTTTGCCGATCGCCGTAATGACGCTGGCCGCCGCGCCCGCTGCCCGGGCCTCTTCGGTGGTCATCTGGCCGGTCGATCCGACCATCTCCGAAAATCAGAAAGCAACAGCGATCTGGATTGAGAACAAGGGCAAGGAGCGCGTGACTCTACAGGTCCGCGCATTCAGCTGGTCCCAGTCGGCCGGAGAAAATGTGCTAAGCCAGCAAGCTGATCTGGTGGCCAGCCCGCCTATGGCCGAAGTGGAGCCGGGGGGGCGCCAGCTTGTAAGGCTCGTTCGCCGTGCCGAGGCCTCCGATACACCCGAAGCGGCCTATCGTCTTCTGATCGACGAACTGCCAGCCGCGCCGGCCACCGATGCCGAAACACTGCAGGCGCAGCTTCGAGTGCAGATGCGCTATTCCATCCCGCTGTTCGTTTACGGCTCCAAACAAGAAAACGTTTCGCCGCAACTGGAAGCGCGGATTGTGGCGGCACCCTCCGGGCCAATGCTCTCAATCCGCAACAGCGGCAGCCGCCATGCCCGTCTCAGCGACCTACGTGGGCTGTCCGGCGGAAAAGAGGCCCTAATCAAATCTGGCTTGGCGGGCTATGTTCTGCCCGGCAGCAGCATCCAAATACCCCTTCCGCCGGGCTCGTTCGATCAGTTTCAGGTAAACGTCAACGGCTCGAACCAGACGCTCGCTTTCCAAGCGTAATCCGGTTCGGGTAAAATGTTGTCCCGCACCATGGCCGCGGCATTGCTGGCAATCTGCGCGGCCAGTCCGGCGGCGGCCAGTGATATCCCGGACATTGCGCAAGGCTCTTCGACGCTATTTGTCGATCTGGTCGTGAACGGACGCGCCGATGGCACCCTGGCGGAGCTTTGGGAAAAGGACGGAGAGCTCTGGATTGCGCCCGCCACGCTACGTGCGGCCGGCATCGCTATCGAAGGCGATGAACCGATCGAACTGAAGCAGGCTCCCGGGTTCACAGCGAATTACGACGCGGCAGCGCAGCGGCTCTATCTCGATGTAGCGCCAAGCCTTCTTCCAACCTCCCGTATTCGAGCGAAAGCCGCCATTCGCCACGTCACACAGGTCGATCCAGGGTTCGTCCTCAACTATGATGCCTACGTTCAGTTTTGGGGAGCATCGACGAGTGCATCGCTCTGGAGCGAGCAGCGAGCGTTTTCGGATCTCGCCACCGTCTCCAACAGCGGAATTCTTCGCTTCGGCGGTATGAGCCGTCAAGGATACGTCCGATACGACACCCGGATCCGCGCTGTCGATACCGAGCGCGCTTTGAGCTTCACCGCAGGCGATCTCATCACGCATTCCTTGCCATGGTCCAGCTCGGTTCGACTGGGCGGCATCGGCATCGCGCGCAATTTCCGTATCCGGCCCGATCTTGTGACCGTACCTTTACCGAGCTTCTCGGGTCAGGCGACCGTGCCTTCAGCGGTTGACCTATTCGTGAACGGTTATCGCCAGCAGCAGGCCAGCGTGGAGCCGGGGCGGTTCGTGCTGGATCAAATTCCTGTGGTTACCGGCGCCGGGGAGGCCCGCATCGTGACCACCGATGCCACCGGACGCCAGGTCGAAACCGTGGTTCCCTTTTACGTGGCCCCCGATTTGCTGCAGCAAGGCATGCTCGATTTTGCAGTCGAAGCAGGCGCGCTGAGACGCGGCTACGGTCTTTCAAGTTTTGATTATGGCGCGCTCGCCTTTTCCGCCACCGCACGTAGAGGCCTGACGGACAAATTCACCCTTGAAGCGCATGCGGAGGCTACGGCGCAGCTTGCCACGGGCGGAATAGGCGCGGTTTGGGCACCGGGACTCTGGGGCGCAGTACATGTCGCGGCGGGCATCAGCAGTCACAGTGGTGCGGCTGGCCATCAGATCACCCTCGGATACAGCTATGCCGGAACGCGTTTCGGACTGGGTTTCGACCATGTGGAACGCAGCGGAAACTATGCCGATCTTGGCACATTCGATCTTGCTTTGGTCGGCGGCGGCGCAATCCGCGGAGATCGCTTCAGCGCAAGCCTCTCGCTCGGCGCACTAGGAAGCTTGGGCGCGGGCTATTTCGACAACCGGACGCAAGGCGGCCTGCGCGCGCGGATTGCCTCGGCATCTTGGTCGTTGCCGTTGAGGCGCAGCGGCGCTTCGCTTTTTGCTGCCGCCGATCATGATTTTTCCGGCACCGGAACGAGCATGCAATTGCGCCTGATGATACCGCTGGGCGGCAGCTCCATGGTGAGCGGCGGCATGGCCCGGCAGCCAAATGGAAGCTTCCGCGGTGAAGCAAGCGCTTCGCGCGCCGTGCCGAACGATGGCGGCTTTGGCTACGCGATCGATGCTGCCATTGACGATCGCGGAACTGCGCTTGGCCAGGCAAGCGGCATATGGCGTGGACGTTCGGTCCAAGCCAGTTTCGGTGCCTCGACCACTCCATCAGGCAGTTCCGCCTGGGGAAGCGTAACCGGCGCCCTTGCATGGATCGACAGCCGTGTATTCGCGGCCAATGCCCTGCCCGACGCCTTCGCCGTGGTCTCCACCGGCGTAGCTGACGTGCCGGTTTATTACGAAAACCAGCTGTTGGGCCTGACAAATGCCGGTGGGCGGCTTTTCGTGCCCCGCGTAAACGCCTATTTTCCCAGCCGCTTCGCGATCGACCCGATCAATCTTCCTGCCAACGCCATAGCCACCAAAGTCGAAGCCCGCGCCGCTCTTCGTGAAAATACGGGCGCGATAATCCGTATGCCAATCCGATATGCGCAGAGCGTTGTGGTGCGATTGACCGATATAACGGGCACCCCTCTTCCGGCAGGCACCACAGCCAAACTTGCTGATGGCAGCGCAACGATTGTCGGTTGGGACGGCGTCACGGTCATCGATGACGCACCTTCTCATAGCACGCTGTCGGCCATTTCGAATGGAGGAGCCTGTACAGCCCGCTTCACCGTACCAAAGGACGCGCAAGCCTATAGCGATCTGGGAGAAGTGCCGTGCGTTTGATCACACTGTTCGCTGTGTGCCTGTTTGCATTGCTTCTGCCCGGGTCAGCGCGCGCGGCTTGCAGCTTAGCGAGCAATGCATCGGCCTCTCTCGGCACCGCCGGTTCCTATGCCGTGAAGGCCGGGCAGGTAGCGCAAACCTCCGCCCAGAGCGGCCTGACCTGTACCGGCGCCGTCCTCTCCGTGCTCTCCACCAACTACGCGCGTGCGAGCGCAAGCAGCACGAACGGATTTCGCTTGCGCGCGGACAGCAGCGACACAATCGCCTACCGTCTTTCCGCCGATCCGGGCGGCACCTTTTCGTTCAACCAGGGCGCGACGGTCGACTATTTCGACCCCACCCTTATTTCGCTCTTAGGTCTGCTCGATAAAACGGATTTCGCCCCACCCATCTATGTCAATCTGACGGACATGCCGAACATTGCCGCCGGAACCTATACCGACATCGTCACGATCCAGTGGAGTTGGAGAATCTGCGGCGGCGTGGGCGTCGGCGGTGTCTGTATCCTCACCTATACGGGCAGCGGATCGACCACGCTGCGTATCACACTCGTCGTTACCAGCGATTGCCGGATCGATACCCCCGATGTGCGTTTCGGCAGCGCGCCGCTCGTCAACGGCTTCGTCCCGGTTACGCAAGCTGCGCGGGTCGACTGCACTAAAGGGAGTTTGTTTACGGTCGCCTTCAGTAGCGGGCAGAACGGCACCGCCCGCCCATGGCGAACCATGACCGATGGAGCGGGGAACAGACTGAATTACAACCTTTACCGCCCCGACGGCATTACCATCTGGGACGAGACCAACCCCCTCGCCGATCCGCGGCCGGGAACCGGCGGGACTACCCCGTCCCTCCTGCAAACATTCGTAGCACGGATCGACGCGAGCCAGCCTACGCCACCTCCAGGCAGCTATAGCGACGTGGTGACATTGCTAATAAGTTTTTGATGACGGTTCCTGATCGGCAGATTTCTCCAGTTGTTGCGCTACGCACCGGTGCGGTTCCAACCGCTCTCACAGCCTGAACGACGCAAACTGCAGGGCGGCAGCCAACCTGCAACAATCGATATGATTTGGCATGCAGGTTGAACAACGGACGCAATTTTCAGCCCAAAGCTAAGGTCGAAAATTCTGAACCCTGCAAAACGGCACTGTAAAGAGCGCACATGTCTTGTGCCATGCGGGTTGCGGTAAAGCGCGCTTCGAAGCGTTGGCGGATGCGGCCTCGGTCGAGCGCGAGGACCTCAGGTAAGCGCGCCAGCGCCTCGTCCAAAGACTGCACGACGATACCGGTTACCCCGTCTTCGACGATTTCCGGTACGCTGCCCTTGGCCCAGGCTATGACTGGCGTGCCGCAGGCCATTGCTTCGATCATCACCAGCCCGAAGGGTTCCGGCCAATCGATCGGGAACAGCAAGGCCGAAGCCTCGCCCAGGAAACTTTGCTTGGCGCGATCATCGATACTTCCGACATGCCGTATCGAAGAAGATAGCGCGGGAGCCACGACCCGATCGAAATAGTCAGGATTTCCAGGATCGACGGGCCCTGCAAGCTGCAGAGGGAGGCCCGCACGGTTGGCCAATTCGATGGCCCTGTCCGGCCGCTTCTGGTCGGTCATTCGTCCGATGAAGGCAAGATAGCCGCCCGCCCCGCGCCCCTCTCTCAGCCGATCGACCGGGATGCCATGATGCACGACACCCGCCAGAGAGGAGGGCGGCACGTCTTCGGCTTGGGCGTGGGAAATGGCGACCACGCGCTCTTTGGGAAATTGACGGAAATGCTGGCGGTGGTCTTCCTCGTCCGCGCGCCAATGGATGGTCCGGAAAACGGGCGCTGCCCATGTCTGACACAGCGCGCTGGCATGAGCGGACCCATGCAAATGGACGATATCGAAAGAATCTCCCGCCCTCAGCATTTCGGCAAGCTGAGCGGCCTCCAGCTCTGCGGCGAGCCCCGGCGGCACTGTGCCCTCGCCGCGATGATCGGATAGCGAGCGAAAGCCGGAACGCAGCGGGAGATCGATACTGCTATCGCTGCCGGCAAAGATAACCGGCTCGTGCCCGAGCGCGGCCTGTGCCTGCGCGAGATCCGCAATCACGCGTTCGGTGCCGCCATAGCTTATCGGCGGAACAGGCAGGATGACCGGCGCGACATGAGCAATTCTGCAGGAAGCTAACATTTATCGGCCACTATCTCAGGAACTTGAATGCGTGATCTGACGCTCTTGCATCCGGAAGGAACGATCTCAATGCGCATTTGCCATATTGCTCTGCAGGGATGCCTTCGGCTGGCAAATGTCTCTTACGGAATTACGGCGGACACCGGCGGCCACATAAAATATTTGCTGGAACTCGTAAGGGCGAGCGCCGCAGACCCCGATGTTACGCATATCGATATCGTCACGCGCGGCTTTGAGAACGAGAAGCTCGGCGAAGCCTACGCGCCCGATGCGGGCGAGGTTTCCGGCAAATTGCGGCTGGTCCGCCTCCAGGATGGAGAAGCGGCCTATCTGCCGAAGGAGCAACTCTGGCAACAGCACGAGGCACTGTGCGATGCATTTCTTGCCTTTCTGGGCAGTTGCGGCGAGTTGCCGGACCTCATCCACGCTCATTACGCTGATGGCGGTATTCTCGCGCGTGCAGCCAAAGAACGCTTCGGCATTCCCTATATCTTCACGGGACATTCGTTGGGGGCGGTCAAGCGGCAAGCAAGTCAGGGCGTGGGCGATGAAGAGATCGAGCGTCGCATTGCCATCGAAGAACGCGTACTCGAAGCAGCCGACGCGGTAATCGCCAGTTCGCGCGATGAGGCGGAGGCCCAATATTCCCATTATGAGGGGATCGACAGCGGCAGAATAAGGGTAATCCCGCCCGGATGTGTGCTCGATCGCTTTGAAGATGCTACGCCCAGCGACACCGTTCGCGGCGAGTTGCAGCGGTTTCTTAGCGAGCCGGAGAAGCCGATCCTGCTCGCGATTGCGCGGCCGGTTCGCAAGAAGAACTTGATGGCATTGCTCGAAGCCTATGCCGGCAATGCGCGCCTGCGAAAGCAGGCCAATCTGGTGATCGTGGCCGGTTGCCGCGGCCTCTTGGGCGATCTGGAACAGGAATGCCGTGAGGTGATCGAAGAATTGATCGCCGCTATCGACCGGCATGATCTGTATGGCCGCGTTGCCTATCCTAAATCGCACGCGCCGGGCGACATCCCCGCATATTACGCGCTGGCTCGCGAGACTGGCGGCGTGTTCGTCAACCCCGCGCTGAACGAGCCGTTCGGACTGACGCTGCTGGAAGCTGCCGCCTCCGGCCTTCCCGTCGTTGCGACGGACAGCGGCGGACCGAACGACATTATCGAACGATGCGGAAACGGGCTGCTCGTCTGTCCCACCGACCGGGCTGGCATCGCAGCAGCTTGCCTCGACATCCTGTCCGATGAGGACAAATGGACACGGTATTCTAAAGCCGGATCGACGGCGGTCCGGGAATATGACTGGCAGGCCCATTGCGATATCTATCACCGGTTGATCAGAGAGATTACGTTTCCCCAAATTGCGCCAAGCGCTCACAATCGATTGCTGGTTTGCGATATCGACAACACGCTCCTCGGCGATCGCGCAGCGTTGCGTGAATTTCTTTCCTGGCAGCAGGATCATCGCCAGAATGTAGTTTTAGGCATCGCCACCGGGCGAAGTTTTCACAGCGCACAGGCGATTCTTGCCGCCGAGAATGTTCCGACGCCCGATGTCATCATCAGCAGCGTGGGAAGCTGCGTACACTGGTATGACCGCGATAGGCGGCGTTTCGTCGAAGATGCCGCCTGGTCCAATTCGCTCTTACGAAACTGGGACCCCGATGCCGTTGCCGATCTGGCGGTCGCGCTGGGTCTGGAACCGCAGGGATTCCTGGAACAGAAGCCTGGCAAAGCCAGCTTCTTTGTCGGAAAGGCCGACGTAAACACACTAGCCGAAGATTTGCGGCGTAACGGCTTTGCCGGCGAGACCGTGATCAGTCATGGTCGCTATGTAGATCTGCTTGCCCGCGGGAGCGGCAAAGGCGCCGCCGTGAAATATGTGGCGCAGATTCTCGGGCTCGAACCTAATCAAGTGGTCGTGGCCGGCGACAGCGGAAATGACATCGCTATGCTCCGCGCGTGCCAGCATCCGATTATCGTCGGCAATGCCAGCGACGGCATTAGGGATCATCCTGCCTTGGCACATGCCTATACTGCCCGTGCGACCCATGCCGCTGGCATCCTGGAAGGCGTGCAGCACTTCCGCAAGGCCGGTTTGTGGTAGGGGTTTTTCAGTCCGTCAGCGCAGCAACCATCATACGTGGACGGCAGGATCATTTCGACCATCTGATATCCGGGCTGGCGGCTCAACGCGTCGCTCCTGACGAGCTGGTGGTCGCGCATATGCAGCCTGAACCGCCCGCATTGAACCGCTCCCTCCCCTTCCCTGTGCACTTTTGCAGAGTGGAGGGAGACGAGCTTCCCCTGGCCGCCGCGCGCAATGCAGCCGCGATGAAGGCGAGCGGCGATATCCTGGCGTTTCTCGATGTCGATTGCATTGCGGATCCCGACTTCATTCGACGTGCGGCAGAAACGACATCGCTTACCGTTAATGGTGTGTTCCTGCCCGAAGTACGTTATTTGCCCGCGCACCGATCAGGCTGGCTGAAAAAATCGGGCCTGCCCGATTACGAAAAGCTGTGCGAACTGGGGCAGCGCCACCCGGCGAAGCCCGCACTAGCCGGAATACACAGTGCGCCGATCGCGGACCACGGCGAGCTATGGGGCCTCGCGTTCATCATGAAACGATCTGCCTGGTTTGCTGCCGGAGGCATGGACGATGCTTATTTCGGATATGGTGCGGAGGAGACTGATTTCGGACAGCGGCTTCGCGCGGCCGGTCTCGACCTATACTGGCTTGGCGGCACGGTAGCTTTCCATCAACATCACGCCGTTCACAAACCGCCGCTTCAGCATTTCGAATCCATTCTCCGCAATGCCGCGCTGTTTCGCGACAGATGGGGGGAATGGTGCATGGATTACTGGCTCGAAGCTTTTGAAAACGCTGGTTACATCGAGCGGACGGGTGATCGGATCGAATGCTTGCGGAAACCGAGCGATGCGGAAATCGCCGCGGCACGGCAACCGGATGACGTGCGCTTCAGCTAATATCCCAAAGTCGGTTCGCCTGTTCTTCCAGCCAGAAGGCCGCATCACGGGCAGCATTCTCATCTTGCAATGCGGCAACCGACGTCGGATCGAGCGCATCGGTCTGCGCCAATGCTTCGGTCCAGGCCGGTATGGCCGCGGGCCATGTTTCGCGAAAAACGGCAGCGCCCAAACGCTCGAGTTCGCGAGCCTTCGCCCTCTGTTCGTCAAAATAGCGCCATTCGGGCACGCACAGGAACGGTTTCGCCGCTCTTGCGATCTCGTGCACCGTGTTGTCCCCTGCCGACGCAACTACCCGGTCGGCCGCTGAAAGATACTCGGTCAGATTGTCGATCCAGCCAAGTTCCACCAAATTTCCGAAGTCGGTTTCGTGACCTTCGCGGTGGACCGGTCCGGCAATCAACCACAATGTATCGGGTTCCGCGCGCGCTGCGACGGTCAGCGGCGCGTAGGGCGTTCCCGAACCGCCGCCACCGGCGATCACCAATGTTACCGGCCGATCCGGATCCAATCCCAATTTTTCGCGCGCGTCCTCTTTCATAAGGATGGGATCGCGCGTGGTGCACAGCCCGCCGGTGTAGAACGTCCTTCTCCGCAGCGTGCCGGGATAGTCCGACTGCTCCAATCGCTCATCGAAGGGCGCAAGCATGGCGACCGAAGCCTCATATCCTGCCAAATGGCCGGCGTCGCCGCGGTCTCCATGCATACGGATGGATACCGCAGGCACGCTCATGATCCGCGAAAGCAACGCGATTTCGGCGGAAACGTCGATCAGGAACAATGCAGGATCGTAGCGATGAAGGGTTTCAGCGATCCGGGCCATATGAGCACGCATTTCTTCCACGCCCAGCGGCACGCAATGCATGGTTGTGGGAGTAGGCTGATCGTGCAGCGCTGCGCTGCGCGACGGAGCGCCGATCATGTTCGGCAAGCCGACGATGTCCGCCCCCCGTCCCAACCCGTCAAACTGCGAAGGATCAGCTGTCATGATAACCAGCGGGCGCTCTGCGGGAAGGTGCTGCGCAATCGCCATGATTCGGTTGGCGTGTCCCCTGCCCTGATGATGAGCGAAGACGGCGATGGGCCGGCGGTCGCTCGTCTGCTCGCGCCGGCAATTTTCGGTTTTCTGCATAAACCTGCAGACGTTCGACATGGCAGCACCGTTGCGCCGGCTAACATTCATCAGCTGTTTTACGGCGTGCGTGAGGGCGACAGCCGGTTTGAGGTTTGGCATGGCCTGCAGCCGAGAACGAAAGGGGAATGAATTGACGATCCGTCGCTTCCAGATTTACGGAGAACGGTGCAGCGGCACCAATGCATTGATCCGCTTGGTGGAAACCAATTTCCCCAATCTGACCTTCACCGAGGATTACGGCTTCAAACATTGGCTCGTGCCCGAAGGGACCGACATTCCTGGCGATGTGGCCGTTATCGTGATTGCACGGGAAGTGGGTGAATGGCTGCGCAGCCTTTATCGCCAGCCATGGCATACCAGCCCTGAAATGCGCGCGCTCAGCTTCCCGGACTTCATTCGCGCGCCATGGGACACGATCTGGGACACCGAGTTCTGGAACATCGATGAAGACCATCCCCTGCTCGGCACGCCTATCATGGAGGAGCGCTGCCCGGCGACCGGTGATCGGTTCGCCAACTCAGTCGTCATGCGCAATGCGAAGCTCGCCAACTGGACCACGACGGCCGAACGCGCAGGCGCTGCGATTTTCCTAACCCACGAACAGCTCGTGCATGATCCCGCGAGCCTGGTTCGGCAGATCGAGACGATTACCGGATGTTCGCCGTGCGAAGAATTCGTGCCGGTTCGAAGTTACAAGGGGCAAGGCAACCGGGCCTTTCACGCACAAGGATATGAGCCCCTGACTGCGGAAGATCGAGACTTTGTGGCCGAATATGTCGACACGTCATTGGAGAAGTTGTTCTCGGCAAGCGAGACGATCCGATGATTTCTCAGGCGATACCGAGAGGCAAGAGAGCGCGATGAGTGCCGAGCGGTGCGATTTACCGCGTCCTTGATTGAGCAGGTCACCGACTAAATAAGGTTGATCGGGAGGCCTTCCGCAAGCGCGGCTAGGTTATCCAGATCGCATCCGAACACCTGTCAAATATCCGAGAAACAAAAAGGGCGGACCGAAGCCCGCCCTTTTGCCATTTGCGTTTTATCGCAGCCTCAGAACTTGAAGCCCGCTGCAATGCCGTAGCGGCGCGGTTCTACGGTGAAGACGTTGGTGTAGAGGCCCGAGCTGGGATCGGTCAGATACTGGCCGGTGATCGCGTTGTTATCGAACAGGTTCTGCACGAAGCCGCGCACGAACCAGCGCTCCTGGTCGCCGTTCAGCTGGATCTGCGCATTGGCCAGCGCATAGCCTTCGATCTTGTCGATCTCCAGATTCTGCGGGCGGGCGTAATAGCCGCCGGTGTAGACCAGGTCTCCGCGCAGCTGCAGGCTCATGCCATTATCGAACGGGATGACATATTGCGCACCGGCCGAGAATTTGACGTTCGGCGCGCCGGGCAGTTCGTTGCCCGTCAGGTCCTGCGTCACGCCTGTGGGCAGCAGCGGGGCGCTGGAGGCGGGATCGAGCTGGAAGGGCAGCGGGCCGGGGCCGAAGATGCTGCCGAGTAGCGCGTTCAGCGGGGCCGGAGCGCCGCCTGCCACCGCTGCGGTCAGCAGATCGCAGGACGAGATCGCACCGCGCGCATTGGTGCCGGGAACCGGCGTCGTGCCGGGACGGAACAGCGCCTCGCCATTGGCCGGTCCGCTCGCGGCATTCAGGAAGCCGTTCACCACGGAAACCAGCGCATCGCCGCTGACGCCGCCCGTGGGGATCAGCACGCAGTTCGCCGCGCTCGCCACATCCTTGATGATGGTGACGTCCGGACGGCCGCCCGACGGATCGCGCGGATCGGTGAGGCTGAGGCCCTTGATCCGCGTCTGCAGATAGCTGAAGCCCAGGTTGACCGTGAACTCGGGGGTCGGCCGGATGATGGCCTCCAGCTCGGCGCCGTAAATATCCGCATCGGTATTGTCGTTGAACGAGGTGCGGTTGAGGATGCGGCTGATCTGCAGGTTCTTGTAGCTATAGTAGAACGCCGCACCATTCAGTTGCAGCACGCCGTTCGCGAAGGTGTTTTTCGATCCGATTTCGAACGCATCGATATTTTCCGGAGCGAAGGTGACGGGCGCATTCAGCGTGGGGTTCACCGGCGGGTTCACGCCGCCCGATTTGTAGCCGCGCGAATAGCTGGCGTAGAGCAGATTGTCCGGCGTCGCCTGGAAATCGAGCACCACGCGCCCGGTCACGTCGTCGAAGCCGACTTCGGTGTCGCGGAAGGGTTGGTTGCCCGGAATCGACGGGTCGGCGTCATAGCCGGGATAACCGATCAGCTGATCGAAGCTGGTGGTACCGATCGCGCCGATCACGTCCAGGATCGGGCTGCGTGCGCGAACCGTCTTCTGGTCATTGGAATAGCGCGCGCCCACCGTCAGCTTCAGCCGATCGGTAAACTCCAGATAGGCTTCGCCGAAAATGCCGTAGCTCTGCAGGTCGTAGCGCCCCACGGTGTTGGCGAAATAGGGCGGAGCCAGGAAAAGCCCGTCTCCACCACCGGCCGCACCGAGCACGGCCGAGCCATATTCCAGGCCTGTGGAAACCACGAAATAATCGCCGTTCCTCACCTTCTGATCGACATAGATGCCGCCCAGCAGGAAGTTGAACATGCCGTCGAAATCGGACGAAATCTTGCCTTCGACCGACCATTGATCGCTGCTGGAGCGCGAACGGTCGAAATCGATCGAGCGGGTGGAGCAGCCGAAACGGTTGCCGCCGAACTGACCGACCAGGTCGCTGCCCGGATAGGATGCGCAAAGCTGATTGTTCTGCAGCACCGCGCCCACGCTATTGGGGAAAAGCTGCGCGGCGGCATTAGCGCGGGCGAAGCTTTCGGCCGAGAAGGGATCGGATGTGGCCAGCGTGTAATCCACGCTGCTGTCTACCTCGTCATGCGTGAAACCACCGGATAGGGTGAAATCGAACTGGCCGATGCGCTGATAGAATTTGCCGAGGATGTGATATTCTTCGGCGAAATAGGTCGGCGTGAAATCGACATTCACCGTTCGCAGATCGCTGGGGTTCACCGTACCGGCGAAGATGTCCGGACGATTGGTGAGGTTGGCAATGCCCAGATTGCCGAGCACCCCGCCCTGCGCCAGCGATTGCAGCGCGAACAGTTGGCGCGAAGACAGGGCCGCACCCAGCGTGGCGTTGCCGTTTGTCGTCTCATATTCCAGCCGGTCCGGCGAACAGCCGAGGATGGCCGTTACGTCGCGGTTACAGAGCTGTTTCTGGATGCGCGAGCGGTTGTCGTCCTCGTGGAAATAATAGCCGATGATATCGAGCACGGTGTCCGGGCTCGGCTCGAACCGGACGGTGCCGCGGATCGCATAAAGATCGCGGTCATCGATCCGGCTATTGTCGAACTCGTTGAAGGTATAGCCGTCGCGGTTCAGATAATATCCGGCCAGCCGCACACCGAACACGTCGCCCAGCGGCACGTTGACCATACCCTTCAGGCGGATCGAGTTGTAATTGCCATATTCGGCCTCGCCCGCCGCGTGGAAGCCGGACAGATCGGGCTTGGCGGTGATGACGTTGACCACGCCGGAGGTCGCGTTGCGGCCGAACAGCGTGCCCTGCGGCCCGCGAAGGACTTCGATCCGCTCCAGATCGAAATACTCCGCCTCGAACAGGCGGGTGGAGAGCAGCGGGATATCGTTGGAATGGATCGCCGTTGCGCTGTCGCAGGAGAAGCCTACGCAAAGATCGCCCACGCCGCGGATGGTGAAGGACGATGTGGTGAAGTTGCCCTTGGAGAAGACCACGTTCGGCAGGCTCGCCTGCAGATCGAGCGCGTTGTCGATCTGCTGCGCGGCCAGCGCTTCCTCACTGAAGGCCGAGACCGCGATAGGCACATCCTGCAGCCGCTCGGACTGGCGCTGCGCGGTGACGACGATATCGCCGTACAGCGGCGCGGACCGGGCTACCTGCGGGGCCTGCGAATTTGCCTGATTGGTGTCGGTGCGGCTTTCCTGCGCATCGGCCTGGTTTGGAAGAACACCCTGTGCGGCGTCGATTTCCGTGCTGGGGTCCTGCGTCTGCTGCGCGAAGGCAGGTACAGACAAGGCGCTGGCAGCGCACGCGACAAGCAACAGCGATTTACGCATGGTTTATCCTCTCCCATTTGGTGCCGCCTCGATATCGAGGCGGATGGCCGTTTTTGCGGCTTCGTCCCCATTCATCCTATCGCGATCCACCTTTGTCCAGAGCGTTCAGCATTTTCCGTACCGAAAAAATGAAAGTGCCGTTCACTTGTTGCGCTGTGGCTACAGACCGGGCCATTTTTCTGCTCCGCCGAACCTACTGACCGGGCGAAGAAACATGAGAGGACTTTTCTTTGCCGCTTGCAGCGCAACCCTGGCGGGTCTAGAACATTGAGCGAACATCATGGCCCAACTCGATCGATCCCAGAAACTCAAAATTCTCGCGGACGCTGCGAAATATGACGCGTCTTGCGCATCATCGGGCTCAGTCAAGCGCGGCAGCAGCAAGACCGGGGGCATCGGGTCAACGACTGGCATGGGCATTTGCCACAGCTATGCACCGGACGGCCGCTGCATCTCGCTGCTGAAAATTTTGCTGACGAACTACTGCATGTTCGACTGTCATTATTGCATCAATCGATCTTCCAGCGGGGTGCGCCGCGCGGCGTTTACGGTGGACGAGGTCGTCGATCTCACGCTCGATTTCTACAAGCGCAATTATATCGAAGGGCTGTTCCTTTCGTCCGGCATCATCCGCTCGCCCGATTACACGATGGAACTGCTGGTGCAGGTGGCCAAGAAGTTGCGCATCGAGCACAAGTTCGGCGGGTACATCCATCTGAAAACCATTCCGGAGGCTGACCCCGATCTGCTGGCCGATGCCGGGCTCTATGCCGATCGGCTTTCGATCAATATCGAGCTGCCGGACGATAAGGCGATTGCGGAGCTCGCCCCGGAAAAGAGCGGGCCGCTCATCCGCAAAACCATGGCGGACCTTTCCGGCCGGATTACCGAAGCGAAGGTGGAGCGCCGCAAAAGCCGTAAGGCCCCGCTGTTCGCGCCGGGCGGGCACAGCACGCAGATGATCGTCGGCGCGGACGCATCGGACGATGCCACAATCCTTCAGACCAGTTCGAAGCTCTACACTGGCGTCGGCCTGAAGCGCGTCTATTATTCCGCGTTCAGTCCCATCCCCGACGCCAGCAAGCGCCTGCCTCTCGCCGCGCCGCCCTTGATGCGCGAACACCGGCTGTATCAGGCGGACTGGATGTTGCGCTTCTATGGCTTTTCGGTGGGCGAAATCTTGGGCGGCGCGCAGGGCGGCCATCTTGATCTGGAGGTCGATCCAAAGCTCGCCTGGGCGCTGATGAACCGCGATCAATTCCCCGTCGATCTTAACCGCGCCCCGCGCGAGATGCTGCTGCGGGTGCCGGGCCTCGGCACCAAAGGCGTCGGCGCTATCCTGCGGGCGCGGCGTTTCGGGCGGCTACGTCTGGCCGATGTCGAACGGCTGTGCCGGTCCACGAAGAAAATGCGCGCCTGGATTATCGCGGCGGACTGGCAGCCGGGCCGCTGGCTCGATGGCGCAAACTTGCGCAGCCAGATGGTCCGCCCCGCCCGGCAGATGGAATTGTTCGCGGCGTGAGGACGGCTAGGTCATGATCCGCATCGCCCTCGCCTCCCAAACCGATATCGCCGGATGGCGCGAGGCGGCGCGCAAACTGCTGCTCGCGGGCGTGATTCCCGCCCGTGTAGAGTTCAACATCGGCACCGAAACCCTGTTCGACGAGGGCGACCCCATCCCCCCGCCGGGCGACCGCAAGCCGGTGATTTCCAAAGAACTGCTCGGCGATATCCAGACCGCGCTGCTCCACAGCGATCCGGAGCGGTTCGCGCTCGGCTATCGCATCGTGTTCCGCGCGCAGACCCAGCCGAAAATCCATCAGAACCCGGCTGATCCGGACATGCACATACTGCGCGCGCTCGCCAAATCGGTGCGCCGCGACATCCACAAGATGCACGCCTTCGTGCGCTTCCGCAAAGTGGGCGAGGAGGACGGGCGCGAAAGCTTCGTTTCCTGGTTTGAGCCGGAACATCACATCACCGAAGCAGTCGCGAAATTCTTCCAGAACCGCTTCACCGGGATGAACTGGCTGATCGTGACGCCGGAGGCCAGCATCGCTTGGGACGGCAAAAAGCTGGAGGTCGGCCCCGGCGGGCAGAAGTCCGACGTGCCGCAGGAGGATGCGGTGGAGAGCGAATGGAAGACCTATTACGCCTCCATTTTCAACCCCGCGCGCCTGAAGACGAAGGCGATGATGGCAGAAATGCCCGCAAAATATTGGAAAAACCTGCCCGAAGCCGCGTTGATCCCCGGCCTCACGCGCGAGGCGGAAGCACGGATGAACGCCATGATCGACAATGCCTCGCCGGACGGCGAAAACGCCCCCGCCATTGCGGTGAAGGAGACGCAGGCGCCTGCTCATGCCAGCGGCGGATTCGACGGGCTGAAGCCGCTCTACGAGGCGCTACGCGCCGCGAACGATTGGCCGCGCGAGGATTTTTCCGATCGGCTCGTACCCGGCGAAGGGCCGGAGGATGCCCGAATGATGTTCGTCGGCGAACAGCCCGGCGATCAGGAGGATCAGGCCGGACGCCCCTTCGTCGGCCCCGCCGGCCAGCTGCTGGACCGCGCCTTCGCCGCCGCGCAGATCGACCGCGGCGAGGCTTATGTCACCAATGCGGTGAAGCGCTTCAAATTCGTCCAGCGCGGCAAGCGGCGCATCCATTCCAAGCCCAGCAATGATGATATCGAATATTATCGCTGGTGGCTGGAGCAGGAACGGCAGGTGGTGGAGCCGCAGGTGATCGTGGCGCTGGGTGCCACCGCGGTGCGCGCGCTCACCGGCAAGACGCTCACCATATCGCGCAACCGCAGCCAGCTGATCGACTATATCGGCTCTTCCAAGCTGCTGATCACCGTGCACCCCAGCTATCTTCTGCGCCTGCCGGACGGCGCGGGGCAGAAGGTGGAGTTCGAAAAGCTGGTGCGCGATCTGTCTTTGGCAAAAAGCGCCCTGCCCGCGTGAGCGAGCCGCCCAAAACGCCGGACGGGCGCTATATCGTAGTCGACGGAACCCTATGGCGCGCCACCCGCCCCGATCTGGAGCCGGAGCGCGAGAAGGAATTGGTCCGCGACCTGATGGACGCCCGCCGCGCCATCGGCCAGGCCGAGTACGGCACGGACGTCACCGCCCACCGCCGCCGCGTCGACGAAGCCAAGCGGGCTTTAGGCGAACGCGGCCCCGTCTGGTGGAACGACGGCGCACCGGATTTCAATCGTCACAAGGTGGAAAACACGCCCTATGCCGAATGGTGGGCTGAGAGGAAGGATCAAGTGTAAACCAGTTCTTGAACCAGGTTTATGCCGAGGACTGGAAGGGGAGCTGCTGCCGGATCAATCCGCGGGGTCAATATCGTCTTCGGATACGGTGACTTTTGAAAACATCCATTCCAGCAACATTATACATAGCAGTACAAATGCTAAAAACCACAGCGGCGCTTCTTTCGTTATTACAAAGATAAAAGCGAAAATCGAAGCAAATAAACTGATGCTTATCTTGGGAAGAACGATTGAGGTTCGACAATGCCGGCATTCGAATGGACGGCCTCGAGGCAATAGATAATTCTTGAATGGTATCGTTGTCTGGCACCGAGGACATCCGCCTCGAGCGATATTTTTCTCGTCGACCTTCATCGTGGGACGTTTAAACAGGATGGCTGTGCGGACGCAATGGAGCCGGCAGCTCCCGCCATCAATTCACTCTGCTCCCTGGCCGCCTACTCACTCCAGCGCCTCTCGCGTCGCGGGGCCTACTACGCCGTCCTCGGCCAAGCCTGCCGTGCGCTGGAAGGCGCGGACGGCGGCTTCGGTGCGGGGGCCGAAGTGGCCGTCCGGCATCAGGCCCAGCCGCGTCTGGAGATCGCGGACCGCGGCGCCTTCGCTTCCGCGGCGCAGGAGGCCGCCGCTGGCCGCGGCATAGGCCTGTGCCAGACGCGTGTCGTAGCGGTTTGCGGCAAAGGCGGGACCGTTATAGCCGCGGGCGAAGGCGGCCCAATCGCGCCGGGCCAGGGCGTCCGCCAGGCCGCGCGCGGTCACGAACGCGCAGAAGGCTTGCAGATGCCGGTCCTCGCTCTCCATCATCGCGGCGACCATCGCTTCGACATCGGCGAAGCCGGCGGCGGTGAAATTGTCGCCCATGATCTGGAACATTCCCCAGCTCGCCGATCGCAGCGCGGCCTCCCGGTCGAGCGCGATCGCGCGGGCCAGCCGATCATATTGGCGCGATGCGGCCCCGTAGCCCCCCCATTGCCGCGCGCTGATGTCGGGATGATCGGCAGCGAACCGGCCGTTCGTCAGCCGGTGGAAATAATGGCGTTCGAACAGGATTTTCGGCCGCCCCTGCCGATCGAACCCGCCGCGGCTTTCCACCGCGATCACCGCGCGGATCGCCCCTTCTTCGCAATGCAGTGCCGCAGCCGCGCGCGCCACCGCGCCCAAGCTGAGTGACTGCGCCTTCCCCCGGAAGTCCATGATCTTGCTCCTCGAACCATATCGGTTCGAAAAGCTAGAAAATCATTTCCTACATTGCATGCAGCAAATGCACGCGATCACTCGGAAGCGGTCTCGCTGTCATCGTCGATACCGGCATTTTCCAGCGTATCGACCTCATGACCCAGCGTCTCGCGCGACCAGAGATCGGCCACCAGCGTGTAGATCACCACCGTAATCGGCGCCGCTAGGACGATGCCGATGGTGCCGAACAGCGTGCCCATGGCGCTCAGCGCGAAGATCAGCACCGCCGGCGGAATGGCCACCGCGTGCCGCTGCACGATGGGGGTGAGCACATTGCCCTCGATCTGCTGCGCGACGAGATAGACCAGCGCGGCCCAAATGATCTTGTGCGGATCGTCCGCGAAGGCGATCAGGATGCCCGGCACCGCGCCGATGAACGGCCCGATCAGCGGAATGAAGTTGGTGAGCGCGCTAATCAGCCCCAACGCACCCGCCGACGGTATATCGACGATCAGCATGCCGATATAGACCAGCGATCCCACCGCAGTCATCGTAATCAGCTGGGCGGCAAGATATCGCCGCAGGACTGCCCCGCTTTCGCGCAGCGCGTCCAACACGCGGCCCGAATGCTTTTTCGGGAACAGTTTCGAGGTACCACGCGCATAGAGGCCGGGGTCGAGTGCCAGATAGATGCCGCCGACGATCACCAGCACCAGATTGGTGATCACGCCGATCGCACCGAAGGCGACGGTGAGGGCCTGACCGACATAGCTCTGGATGTCGGGCGTGGAGGAAAGGATCGCCCTGCCGAAGGGCTGAGAGGCCAGCCACTGCCGCGCCATGTTGTAGGCGTCGGTCAGCCGCGAGCCCAGATTGTCGAACTGGGTGCTGAGCGAGTGGCCGAACAGATAGCCGAAGCCGCTCAGCAGCGCGATGATGATGATGAGCGCAAGCAGAACGGAAAGGGTTTCCGGCACGCCGCGATGCTGCAAGGGATCGGAAAAGGCGCGGATTACCGCGGCCACAAGGATCGCCCCGGCAATCAGCATCAGCGTTGCCGTCACCTGCACCAGCAACATGGCGATGCCGACCAGCAGCAGCACGATCAGCGTGCTGCGGACGATATCGGCTTTGGTGAGATTGTTCATTGCCGGCCTCTCGATACGCCTGCCGCCATGGTGCCCCTGGCCGGAGTCGAACCGGCACTCCTTTCGGAACTCGATTTTGAGTCGAGCGCGTCTACCAATTCCACCACAGGGGCACGGGCGGCGACAGGTCCAGCGCTTTAGGGACCGCGCGGGCGAAGGGCAATGATTTGCTTGTTATCGCAGATCAAAAGCCGCCTTACCCCTTCAGCATGCCCTTGATTGCCCGGGCCGTGGCCTTGCCATAGGGCGGTTTGAAGCCGCCCATGCCCGCCACATCCAGTTTGGACTGACGATAGACCGCGCGGGCGTGGCTGAAGGTGCGGAAGCCGTCGAGCCCGTGATAATTGCCCATGCCGGAGGGGCCGATGCCGCCGAAAGGCAGATCCTCCATCGCATTGTGGAACAGCACATCGTTCACGGTGACGCCGCCGGACATGGTTTGGCCCAGTACCTGCGCCTCCTCCGCCTCGTCGCTGCCGAAATAATAGAGGCCGAGCGGGCGATCATGCGCGTTTACGTAATCGATCGCCTCATCGATCCGGTGATAGGTCTTTACCGGAAGAATCGGCCCGAAAATCTCCTCCTGCATCACCGCCATATCGTCGGTGACGTTGCGCAGAAGAGTGAGCGGCATCTTGTTTCCGTTGGAATTGAAGAAATCCTCGCCCGCCGGATTCACCTCGATCAGCTCCGCGCCCTTCTCACGCGCATCGTTGAGATATCCCGCGAGCCGCTCGGCATTGCGGCCGTTGATCACCGACGTGTAATCATCATTGGCGAGCAGCTTGGGATAAAGCGAGGCGACGCTTTCGGTCAGATCGTCGATGAAGCCGCTCTCCTGCTCCTGCGGCACCATGACATAATCGGGCGCCAGGCAAATCTGCCCGGCGTTCATCATCTTGCCGAGCGCGATTCGCTCCGCCGCCTTCTTGCGGTCCGCCGAACGGCCGACGATGGTGGGCGATTTGCCGCCCAGCTCCAGCGTCACCGGCACCAGATTGTCTGCCGCCGCGCGCATGACATGACGCCCCACCCCGGTCGCGCCGGTAAAGATCATGTGATCGAACGACAGCGCGGTGAAGGCCTTGCCCACGTCCGGACCGCCGGTGACCACGGCCAGCTCTTCCTCGTGGAAATATTTCTGGGCCAACTCAGCCGTCAGGCGGGAGGTGAGCGGGGTAAATTCGGACGGCTTCACCAGCGCCCGGTTGCCCGCGGACAGCACGCCCGCCAGCGGCACGAACACCATGCCGACGGGGAAATTCCACGGGGCGACCACCCCGACCACGCCCTTGGGCATCATATCCACCCGCGCCTGCCCGCCGAGCAGGCCGAGCGGAAACATCGGACTACGCTTCTCGCCCCGCGCCCAATGACGGAAATGCTTTTTGGCGTGCTTCAGCGCGTTCACCGACGGGCCGATATCGGTGAGCAGCGTCTGTTCCTTGCTGCGATGGCCGAAATCTTCCGAAATCGTCTCGGCAAACCAGTCCGCATTTTCGGTCAGCAGGAAGATCGCGCGATTGAGCCGGTTCTCCCGCGCGTCCAGATCTTCGGGCATCGCAGCGGTGAAGGCGACGCGCTGCCGCTCCAGCAGCGCGCGCATTTCGGCATCGCTGTGGCTCGGCGTCTGGGCGTCTTCCTCGGTCATCGGCATGGCTCTCTCCTGATATGTTTCGCCAAAGCCTAACGCACGAAGCGCTCCCACGGAAACATTACCGCCATGCGCGCGCGATAAGGACCGAATTGCGCGCTCGGCCATTGCCATTATATCACCTTCGAAACCAACGCGAACGAGAGGCCTTTTTCTATGTCCAGCACCGATCCCGTCGTCATCCTGTCCTATGCCCGCACGCCGATGGGCGCGATGCAGGGCGCGCTGTCCGATGTCAGCGCGACCGAGCTAGGCGCGACCGCGGTGAAGGGCGCAGTGGAACGTGCCGGGATCGACGGCGGCGACGTGGACCGCATCTATATGGGCTGCGTGCTGCCCGCAGGCCTCGGCCAGGCGCCCGCACGCCAGGCGGGGATCAAGGCCGGCCTGCCCAAGAGCGTGCAGGCCACCACCGTCAACAAGGTCTGCGGCTCGGGCATGCAGACGGTGATCATGGGCGCCGAAGCGATTCAGGTCGGATCGGTCGGCACCGTCATCGCGGGCGGCATGGAGAGCATGACGAACGCCCCCTATCTGCTGAAGAAGCACCGTTCGGGCGCGCGCATTGGCCATGACACCGCCTATGACCACATGTTTCTCGATGGTCTGGAAGACGCCTATGAGGAAGGCCGCGCGATGGGCACCTTTGCGCAGGAAATGGCGGACAAATATCAGCTGACCCGCGAATCGATGGACGAATTCTCGATCGAATCGCTGCGCCGCGCCAACGCCGCCATCGAAAGCGGTGCGTTCGAGAAGGAGATCGTGCCCGTCACCTTCACCAATCGCGGCGGTGAGCAGACGGTGGACACCGATGAAGGCCCCAGCAAGGGCCGCCCGGACAAGATCCCCAGCCTGCGCCCCGCCTTCGCCAAGGACGGCACCATCACCGCGGCTACTAGCAGCTCGATCAGCGATGGCGCGGCGGCAATCGTCCTGTCCAGCGAGAGCAAGGCCAAGGAAAAGGGTCTGAAGCCGGTCGCCCGCATCGTCGCCCATGCCGCGCATGCGCAGGAGCCGGCCGAATTCACCATCGCCCCCGTGGGCGCCATTCAGAAGGTGCTGGATCAGGCCGGCTGGAGTGTCGACGATGTCGATCTGTGGGAAGTGAACGAAGCCTTTGCCTGCGTCACCATGTTCGCGATGCAGGACATCGGCATTTCCCATGACAAGATCAACGTGAACGGCGGGGGCACCGCGCTCGGCCATCCCATCGGCTGCTCGGGCACGCGCATCATCACCACGTTGCTCGGCGCGCTCGAAACGCAGGGCAAGAAGCGCGGCATCGCCAGCCTGTGCATCGGCGGCGGCGAAGCCACGGCGGTGGCGGTCGAGTTGATTGACTAAGCCCTATCGGCTTTGGAAATGCGAAAGGGCGGCGGACCATCGGTCCAGCCGCCCTTTTTCTTGCGCCTCTCCAGCAGGATTATCGCGACGCGGACGACGCGGTCTTACTTCTCGTCCGGGATCAGTTCTTCCTCGCCCCATATATCGCCTGCCTGGATCCAGCCGGTCTGCCCGGCCACATCGAACAGGCACCAGCCGTCCGCGCAATCGCTGATCCGCCCGACCACACCCGGCTCGGCGCGCCAGGTGATACGGGAATTGGCCGCCGGGCTGCTGCGCATCGCGCGGATTGCCCCGGTGACGATGGCGGTGCGGTCCGCGCTCAAAAGGCGGCTGTGCATCCAGCCTTGGTCCCCATCCGGGTCCTCCACCTTGCGCCAGCCCTCCATCCGGTCGATCACTTTCACCGGCAGATATTTGCGCTTGTAGAGCCATTTGATCGGAAATTCGGTAGACGGCCCGGCCCGCATCCGCGCCTCGTCGACATCGATCGACGCCCAATAGGGCGTCTGCGGATCGCTTTGCGCGCGCAGCGGCTGCGCGGCGGGCACGAGCGAGGCGGCTAGCGCCACTGCGATGAAGGCGGATCGAAACTGCATGACGCGGACGGTAACTCCCTGACTGACCAACCTCATAGCGGCCCGCCCCGCCGCCCGGCAAGGCCGCGTCCGATCCTTGGCGCGCTTGCCTGATCCAGGCCGGGGCAGTAGCGAATGAAACATGACCGATCATCCGCGCATCGCCAGGCCCCGCGTCATCGTGACCGCCAAATTGCTGGACAGTGTCGAGGCCCGCATGGCCGAACTGTTCGACGTCAGCTTCAATGCAGACGATCACCAGATGAGCCGGGAAGAATTGGCGGCCGCCATGGCGGACTGCGACGTGCTCGTCCCCACTGTGACCGACCGGATCGATGCCGATCTGATTGCCGCGGCGCCGGATCGGCTGAAGCTGATCGCCAATTTCGGCGCTGGCGTGGATCATATCGACCTGAAAGCCGCGCAGGACAAACGCATCGCCGTCACCAACACGCCGGGCGTCTTCACCGAAGACACCGCGGACATGACGCTGGCGCTGATCCTGTCCGTCCCCCGGAGGCTGGCCGAGGGCGAGAAGCTGGTGCGTTCCGGGCAATGGAAGGGTTGGCGGCCAAGCGGCATGCTGGGCCACCGCGTGGGCGGCAAGACGCTGGGTATCATCGGCTTCGGCCGGATCGGCGAAGCGGTGGCACGGCGGGCGCGCGCGTTCGATCTGAAGATCCTTTACAACAAGCACCGCCGCCTGCCGCCGGTGCTGGAAGAAGAGCTTGGCGTCACGTTCGAGCCAGATCTGGATCGGCTGGTTGGGCGAAGCGACATCGTCTCGCTGCACGCGCCGCTGACCGAGGCCACGCGCGGGCTGATCAATGCGGAGCGGATCCGCGCGATGAAGCCGAACGCCTATCTCATCAACACCTCGCGCGGCGAGATGGTGGACGAAGGCGCGCTGATCGAGGCGCTGGAAGAAGGGCGCATCGGCGGCGCGGGGCTGGACGTCTACACCCACGAACCCGCGGTGGACGAGCGCTTGCTGGCGCTCGACAATGTCGTGTTACTCCCGCACCTTGGCAGCGCGACCTTCGAGGGACGCGAGGCCTCGGGCGAGCGCGTGATCGCGAATATCCGAATCTGGGCAGACGGCCACCGGCCTCCGGACCAGGTGCTGACCGGGCTGGGCTGAGAACGCCCCCAAGCCTACCCAGATTCCGTAGCCCTGAGCCTGTCGGAGTCGCAGACGGCCCCTTGGGCCGACGGCGTTTCTCAGCTTAGCGCTGCTGCCGTTAAACGTGCTTCGATAAGCTCAGCACTTACGGGTTTCGGGCGAGGTGCAATGGACAGAGAATGAGCCCCTCGCCTGGCCTACGAACGATTAACCAAATCGCAGCGCCTCGCGCGCTAGACCGGCGAGCGAATTCTCTCGTTATCAAGGCCGGTCCATGCGCGCTCTCAAGCTGATCCCCCTCGCCGCCGCACTGCTCGCCGCGCCCGCAGCGGCGCAGGGGCCGGAGGTGCTGACTGATACCGGCAACACCGCCTGGGTGCTGGCAGCCAGCTTGTTCGCGCTGGCCACCATCATTCCCGGCTTCGCGCTGTTCTACGCCGGACGCGTGGCCCCGCGAAACAGCCTGACCATAGCGCTTCAGACTGGCGCGGTGCTGGCGGTGGTTTCGACCTTGTGGATCCTGATCGGCTATTCGATCGCCTTTTCGGCGAACGGCGGCAACTGGATCGGGTCTGCGGCCAACATCATGCTGGCGGACACGCTGGCCGTGCGCAATGGGCAATCGATCGGCGAGATCGTGTTTGCGCTGTTCCAGATGCTGCCCGCCGTGCTGGCGCCGGTGATCCTGCTGGGCGCGGTAGCGGAGCGTGCGCGCTTCGGCTGGGTGGTGCCGTTTGCGGGTCTCTGGTCGCTGATCGTCTACGCGCCGATCGCGCGCTGGGTGATGGGCGGCGGCTGGCTGCAGGACATGGGCGTGATCGATTATGCGGGCGGCCTCACCGTCCATCTCAGCGCGGGCGTCGCGGGGCTGGTTACCGCGCTGATGATCGGGCGGCGCAAGCTGGCCGAGCAGCCGCGCGAGGGATCGTCGGCCCTGGTCGCGTTCGGCGGGCTCGGCCTCGTCTGGATCGGATGGCTGGGCCTTGTCGGCGGTTCCGATTTCGCTGCGACCGACCTCGGCGCGGGCAGCGCGATCATCAACACGCATCTTAGTGCATCGGTTGCCGCGCTCGTCTGGGCCGCGCTGGACCGGCGCGCATTTGGCCGCGTCACTCCATCCGGCTTCGCCATGGGAGCCATCGCGGGCCTCGTCGCCGCAAGCCCCGCCGCCGGATCGATCGGCCCACTGGGCGCGCTGATCCTGGGTCTGGCCGTCGCGCCCGCCAGCCGCTTCATGCTGGCGCTGGTGCGAAGCAAGCTGGGGATCGACGATGCGATGGGTGTGTTCGCCGTCCACGGCATCGGCGCAATTGTCGGCGTGATCCTCACCGCCGTCCTCTCCGCCGCCGCCTTCGACGGCGTGGGCTATGCCGAGGGCGCAGGGATCGGATCGCAGCTCGTCATCCAGCTGGTCGCCATCGGCGCGGTCACGATCTGGACCGCCTTCGCTACCCTGATCCTGGGCTATGCCGTCTCGGCCGCGCTGCCGATGCGCGTCAGCGGCGAGGAGGAGGCCCACGGCCTCGACCCCGCCACTGCGTAAATTCGCTCAGTCTCCCGTCAGGATACGGTCGACGAGTTCCTTCACCGACGGCACGAAGCCGTTGGAATAGAAAGGATCGGTCTTGAAATTATAGGCCGCATGCCCTGCGAACATCAGGTTCTCGTGCGGATCGGCACCGTGCGCGATGTTCTGCAGCGATTTCTGGATGCAGAAGGACCGCGGATCGGCCAGCCGCCCGGTCGAATAATTGTCGTGGTCCTTCCAGCTGGAAAAGGCGCAATGCGACAGGCAGCCCATGCAGTCGGCCTGGTCCTTGCGGATCATCGCGCGCTCTTCGGGCGTCACGAAGACGAGCGTGTTGTCCGGTGTCTTAAGCGCCGTGGTGAAGCCCTGGCCATCCCATTCACGCGCGCGCAGCAGGTCGCCTGCGGCCACCCAGAAGTTCTTGCCCTTCACGCCCACGTCGAGCTGATGGGTATGCTCGCCCGCCTTCTCCGTACTGAACGGAATCTGGCGCTCCGAACGGCCCTGTAGCGAGCGCAGGAAGGGGTTCTTCACCGCGCTGGAATAGAAACCGGTGGGGCTGAACTTGTGGAGGAGCACGTCGCCCTCCTCGATCTTGGTCAGCTCATCCTTCCAGATGTCCGGGATCGGGCTTTCCTTCGTCAGCAGCGGGCGCGTGCCGTACTGGAAGGCGATCTTGCCCAGATCGTCATTGTCGATCCAGTCGTTCCAATCGCGCAGGAACCAGACGCCGCCAGCCATCACGATCGGAATATCGTCCGAAATCCCTTCCTTGCGCATCATTTCGCGCAGCTGCTTCACGCGCGGGAACGGATCCTCGGGCTTGGTCGGGTCCTCGGCATTGGAGAGACCGTTATGGCCGCCCGCAAGCCAGGGGTCTTCATAGACCACCGCACCCAGAAGCTCCGGCACCTTGTGATAGGCGCGCTTCCACAGCGCGCGAAAGGCGCGGCCGGAACTGACGATGGGAAGGTAATAGACGCCATATTGTTTGGCGATTTCGCTCAGCCGGTACGGCATGCCCGCGCCGCAGGTGACGCCCGCCACCTTGCCCTTGGTGCGTTCCAGCACGCCCTGGAGCACCGCTTCCGCGCCGCCCATTTCCCACAGGACGTTGATGTTAATCGCGCCCTTGCCGCCCGCAATCTCGTGCGCACGCTCGACCTGCGCGACGGCGCCCTCGATCGCGTAATCGATCAGCTCCTGATGGCGATCGGTCCGCGTGCGGCCTTCATAGACCTGGGGGATGACATTGCCGTCCTCATCATAGCTATCGGCGTTCACCGCGGACACGGTGCCAATGCCGCCGGCCGCCGCCCAGGCGCCGGAGGAGGCATGGTTGGTGGCCGAGACGCCCTTGCCGCCTTCGATCAGCGGCCAGACTTCGCGCCCGGCATATTGAATGGGTTTCAGACCCTTGAACACTGTACTTAGCTCTCCCGTCGGCGGGCCCCATTGCCCGATCCCTCATCGAACATGGGCTGCCATACTCAAAACGCAAATTTCGCGCCGGGCTAGGGCAATCGCGCCGCGATGTCCCGCAAAAAGAGAAACGACCCGCCCGGCCCCAGGGACGCAGCTGCCGTGCCGCTATTCTTCAATAGCCCTGCGCGAAGTCCGGCCGCCCCATCGCCGATGCGTATAGCAGGCGATAGCGCGCTACCATCCGGTCCTCATTATATTGCGCCTGCGCCTTGGCCCGGTTTGCCTCCCCCACGCTCGCGCGTTTCTTGGGATCGGCGGCAAGCGTAGCGATCGCCTGCGCCAGCGCGGTCTCGTCGCCCGGCGGGGTGATGAAGGGCGCGTTCGCCGCACTCACCATATCCGCAATATCGCCCACCGCGGGCGCGGCGACGGGCAGGCCCGCGGCCATCGCCTCGACCACCGAGATCGGAAACTGCTCGCTATCCGAAGACAGCGCAAAGATATCGAACAGCCCGGCAAAGCGGTACGGGCGATCCAGAAAGCCGGGCATCAACAGGCGGTCCGTCATGTTCAGCGAAGCCGCCTCGGCCGCGATCCGGTCCTTGTCCGGCCCCTCCCCCACGATGACGAGCCTGATGCCGTCCCCGGCGGCACCGACCGCGCGCACCAGTCGGTCGAGCCGCTTCACAGGCCGAAGGCCTGCGATGGTGCCCACCGTCACCGCCCCGCGCGCCGGCTTGAAGCCGGGGATCGCCCCGCGCTGCGGCTTCTTTTCATACAGATCGGTATCGATGCCGTTGGCGATGCGGTGGATCTTGTCTGCACTCTGGTGCCAGGCGGACTGCGCGACCTGTTCCAGCCGTACCGAGGGCACAACCAGTGCCTTGGCCCGCGTCAGCGCCAGCGCGCGGAACCAGTTGCGCTTGCGGCTGAGCCGCTCCGCCTCGTCCGCGTTGAAACCGTCTTCGTGATGCACCAGCGGCGGCAGGCCCATGGAGGAACCGAGCAGCGTGTTCGCCATTACCGCGTCCATCGATCCCCAATTATAGCTGAGCACCAGATCGAAGCGCTTCATATAGGCGCCGATCCGCCGATAGCGGCCGAGCCCGGGCTTGCCCGCCAGCGAAGGCGCATCGTCCGGAAAGTCCACCTGGACGGCGGGATCGATCGCCTTGCGCGCGCCGAATTCGCCATTGGCGGCCAGCACCACATGGACGGCGTCCGCACCGAAGCGGTTCATCAGCCGCGCGGTGCGCGCTTCCTTGCCGCCCAGATCGAAACTTCCATGGCAGTGGAGCAGCCGGACGGGACGGCTCATGAAGCGGCGCTGTCCGCCGATATGCGCGCCAGGAAGCCGTCGATCGCGCGGCGGACCGGCGGCTCGTCCAGCGTCGGCGCATGGCCGATGCCGGGCACGGTTTCCAGCCGCGCATTGTGCAGCATGTCCAGCATCCGCTCCCCCACTGCGGGCGACAGGATATCGCTGTTTTCGCCGCGCACGATCAGCACGGGAATGTCCACCATGGCCTTTAGCGCGGGCCAGAGATCGACGCCGGTGGCGCTGCCCGGCACCTCGAACGGTTCGGCGATGCGCGTGTCGTAATCCTGCACCACGCGGCCCTTGGCGTTCAGCTTGTGCGTGCGCTTGGCAAAGCGGATCCAGTCGGCCAGCTGCCAGGCGGGGTAGATTTCCCCGTTCAATTCCTCCTGCGCGCGGGCGGCATGGGCCCAGCTGTCGAAGCTGCGCCCCTCACCCACATAGCCCTGGATGCGCGCCAGCCCCTCGGGCGCGATTTCCGGGCCGACATCGTTCAACACCACGCCCTCCACGCGCTTGGGCCAGGTGGAGGCGAGCAGCATCGATACGATCCCGCCCAGCGAAGTGCCGATGGCGGCGAAGCGCGTGACGTGCAGCTCCTCCAGCAGTGCCTCGATATCCTGCATGTAGCTGAGCGGCATGTAGGTCATCACGTCCTTGGCATAGGCGCTTTCGCCCCGCCCGCGATATTCCGGGCAGATCACCCGGCGGCCCGGCGCCAGATGCGCGGCGAGATCCTCGAAATCGCGCGCGTTGCGGGTAAGGCCCGGCAGGCAGATCACCGGCGGCAGCGCGCTGTTGGCGCCATAATCCCGATAGTGGAGCCGAAGCCCGTCGCGCGACCACCAGTAGCCGTCCGAATATGCGGCCATGCTTGCCATTCTCCCCGGCCATGCCCAGTTCGCAGGGCATGGATGTGATTGAACCGAAACCCGCTCCCTATAGGCCCGACGTTCAAATCGCCAGTCTTGGCGATGCGATCGGCGATCCGGTGACGGCGGCCGACTTTCCCGAAACCGTCTTGCGCTTTCGCAACGATCGCTGGGCACCCGCGGTCGGGCTGGAAAGCCTGTCGGACGAAGAGTGGGTGCGCCATTTCGGGCGGTTCGCGCCGCTGCCGGACAATCTGCCGCAGCCCTTGGCGATGCGCTATCATGGGCACCAGTTCCGCGTGTACAATCCGGAAATCGGCGACGGGCGCGGTTTTCTGTTCGCGCAGCTGCGCGACGGCGAAGGGCGGCTGCTGGATCTCGCCACCAAGGGATCGGGCACCACGCCCTACAGCCGCCGCGGTGATGGGCGGCTGACGCTGAAGGGCGGCGTGCGCGAGATCATGGCGACGGAAATGCTGGAGGCGCTGGGCGTGGAGACGTCCAAAACCTTTTCGCTGATCGAGACCGGCGAACAGCTGCACCGCGGGGACGAGCCCTCGCCCACCCGCTCCGCCGTGCTCGTGCGGCTGGGGCACAGCCATATCCGCATCGGCACCTTCCAGCGCGCCGCGTTCGAGCGGAACGAGGATTTCGTGGCGCAGCTGACGCGCTACTGCCTCGACCAATATTACGGCGCGCCGGAGGTGGACGATCCCGGTGCCGCGCTGCTCGAACGCGCGGTCGACGCCTGTGCGCGGCAGGCGGCGGGGATGACCGTGGCGGGCTTCGTCCACGGCGTTCTGAACAGCGACAATATCAACATCACCGGCGAAAGCTTCGATTACGGCCCCTGGCGCTTCACCCCGAAATGGACGCCGGGCTTCACCGCCGCCTATTTCGATGAAGGCGGGCTCTATGCCTTCGGGCGGCAGGCCGAGGCGATCCACTGGAACCTGGCGCAGCTGGCGGGATGCCTGACGCTGATCGGCGAATCGGACCCGCTGAAGGGCGCGTTCGATCGCTTCCCGGACCGCTACCGGGAGCATTTCGTTCCCCAGTTCCTGTGGCGGCTGGGCTTCGCTGCACGGGGAAGCGAGGAGGATCTGCACCTTGTCGCCGCAGCCGAAAAGGCGCTGACCGAAAGCGGCGTCTTGATCGACCGGTTCTTCTTCGACTGGATGGGCCGCCCGCAGCTGGACGATCCGGCCTATGCGGGCGACGCTTTCGCCGATTTCCGCACCCGCGCCGCCGCCTACGAACCGGCGCGGGCCCGCACCCACGCCTACTGGTCGGGCGAGCCCTGCTCGATGCATATCGAGGAGGTGGAGGCGGTCTGGGCACGCATCGCCGAGGACGACGACTGGGCCCCGCTCACCGCCAAGGTCGCTGCGATCCGCGCGATGGGCGAAGCTTACCGGGACTAGGTCAGGTCAGGCCGGGGGCGTATCGGCCGCGTTGCGCTTTTTCAGCTCGTCGCGGATTTCCTTCAACAGCTGCACCTCGCTCGGGCCCGGCGTGGCCGTTGCCTCGTCCTTCTTCTCGAACTCGGACATGATCTTGTTGGCGCTGCGCATCAGCAGGAAGATGATGAAGGCCAGGATCAGGAAGTTGATCGTCACCGTGACGAACTGGCCATATCCCAGCAGCGGCACGCCCGCGTCCTTCAGCTCGGCATAGTTGGTGAGCGATCCTTTATACCCCTCCGGCACGGGGCCGAGCTGAATGAAATAGCGGGAGAAATCGAAGCCGCCGAAGATCGCGCCGACCACCGGCATGATGACGTCCTCGGTCAATGACGTGGTGATCTTGCCGAACGCGGCGCCGATGATCACGGCCACCGCCAGATCGAGCACATTGCCGCGCAGGACGAATTTCTTGAACTCGGCGAACATTCGGGTCTCCCTGCTGAAATTCTGTCATATGTTTATGCCGCCCCGGCCGCCGCTTGTCGATTGGCGGTGGCGGGCCATGGGTCTTTGCGATTAGATGGGCCCAACGCATTTCCACGAAAGGACGATCCATGCGACCTGCCCTTCCGAAACTTTTTCCCAGGCTGCTGATCGCCGCGCTGGCCGCCGGCCTGCTATCCGCCTGCGGCATCAACAGCGTGCCGACCGCCGAAGAGAACGCCAAGGCGCGCTGGGCCGATGTGGAGGCCGCCTATCAGCGCCGCGCCGACCTCATCCCCAATCTCGCCAACACCGCCGAGCGCTATGCCGAGCAGGAGCGCAACGTGCTGACCGAAGTGACCGAGGCCCGCGCCCGCGCCACATCGGTGCAGGTGAACGCCGACGATCTGGACAATCCGCAGGCGCTGCAGAATTTCGCGCAGGCGCAAGGACAGCTCGGCCAGTCCCTCGGCCGTCTGCTGGCGAGCTTCGAGGCTTATCCGGACCTCAAGTCCAACCAGAACTTCCTGGCTCTGCAGAACGAGCTGGAGCGCACGGAGAACCGCATCAACATCGCCCGGCGCGATTATAATGAGGCGGTGCGCGAATATAACACCACCATCCGCACCTTCCCGGACATCATCGGCGCGAAGATCATCCACGGCGCCGAGCCGCTGGTGCCGTTCGAGGCCGACGCCGGCGCGGAAAAAGCCCCGGAAGTCTTTGGCAAGAGCTGATGGGCAAAGCAAACAGCAATCCTTCCCCCCGGGTGGGGGAAGGACACCTCTCCGCCGCAGCACAGGGGCTGGCGGCGCGGTTCCTGCTCCTTTTCGCGCTGTTCTTTGTCGCCCTCACCCCCGCTGCGGCACAGGACTTTCCCAAGCTCACCGGCCGCGTGGTCGATCAGGCGGGCATTCTCGGCGATGCCGACGAGGTGTCGCTGACGCAGCAACTCGCCGCGCTCGAGCTGCGTACCGGGCGTCAGGTCGTGGTCGCCACCGTGCCCAGCCTGCAAGGCTATCCGATCGAGGATTTCGGCTATCAGCTTGGCCGCACCTGGGGCATCGGCAGCAAAGAGAATAATGACGGCGTCCTTCTGCTCGTTGCGCCGGAGGAGCGGCAGGTGAGCATCGAAGTCGGCTACGGCCTGGAACCGGTGCTGACCGACACGCTGGCCAGCACCATCGTGCAGGGCGCGATCATCCCCAGATTCCGCGACGGGGACTATCCGGGCGGCATCCAGGCCGGCGTCAAAGCCATCGCCAGCCAGCTCGAACTGCCGCCCGAGGAAGCGCGCAAGCGCGTGGCCGCGGCCGATGCGCAGGCGCGCAAGCGTCAGGAAGGCGGCTTCCCCTGGGCGGGCCTGATCTGGCTGGGCTTCTTCGCCTTCATGTTCATCGGTCCGCTGATTGCAGGCGGGCGCGGACGCCGTTCGCGCTATCGCCGCGGCGCGGGGATGAGCGATGTGATCCTGTGGGGCATGCTCAGCGGCATGGGCGATAGTGGGCGCCATGGCGGCGGCGGCTTCGGCGGGGGCGGCTTCGGCGGCGGTGGGGGCCTTGGCGGCGGAGGCTTCTCCGGCGGCGGCGGAAGCTTCGGCGGCGGCGGCGCATCGGGGGGCTGGTGATGGCCAGAACCATTCAGCTCTCCGCCGAGGACCATCGTAGGATCAGCGATGCCGTGTCGAACGCCGAGCGGCATAGCGACGGCGAGATCGTGACCATCGTCAGCGAATTGTCCGATCATTATCAGGACATTTCCAGCCGCTGGGCGGCGGCGATGGCCCTCCTTTTCCTCATCGCTCTTCCCATCGCGCCCGGTTTCTGGCGCGGCGCGATGGAGCTGGTCAGCAGCGGCTGGTCCCAGGATTATAGCCCGGCAGCCCTCCTCACCGCGATCGCGGCGACGGCAGTGTTCCTCTATTTCGTCGCGACGCTGATGCTGGAAAATATGAACCTGCGGCTGTTCCTCACGCCCCCCAATGTGAAGGAAGACCGCGTCCGTGCGCGCGCGGTGCAATTGTTCCGCGTGGGCACCGAAAGCCGCACCGACGGGCGCACCGGCATCCTCCTCTATCTTTCGACCATGGAGCACCGCGCCGAAATCGTCGCGGACAGCGCCATTGCCGACAAGGTGGAGCCCGCCCGATGGGCCGAGGCGATGGCCGCGCTGATCGACCAGGTGAAGGAAGATCGCCCCGCCGAAGGCATGATCGCCGCGGTGGAGCAGGTCGGCGCGATCCTGGCCGAACATTTCCCCAAGAGCGAAGGCAATCCCAATGAATTGCCGGACCGCCTGATCGAATTATGAGCGCCGGATCCATGAACGAACAGATGATGGAAGAGCCCGAAAGCACGCAGTGGGAGGGGGACTATATCATCGTGCGCCAGCGCGGCACGTGGGAATATGTCGGCCGCCCGCGCGGCATCCGCGCCGCCGTCATCCTGGCGGTGGACGAGGGCGAGATCTTGCTGGTCGAGCAGTTTCGCGTGCCGCTCGGCAAGCCTTGTCTGGAACTGCCCGCCGGGCTCGTCGGCGATGAGGACTCCGGCGACGAGGACGTGCTGGAAGCCGCCGCGCGCGAGCTGGAGGAAGAAACCGGCTACCGCGCGGACGAGCTGGTATCGCTGGGCGAATTCTTCTCCTCCCCCGGCATGATGAGCGAAAGCTTCACGCTGGTGCGCGCCCACGGATTGACGCGGATCGGCGAAGGCGGCGGCGTCGGGTCCGAAGACATCACCGTCCACCGCGTACCGCTCGGCCGAGTGGAGGATTTCGTGGCCGCCGCCCGCGCGCGCGGCGTCGCTATCGACGTGCGCGTGATGAGCCTGCTGATGGCCGACTGGATCGATTGAACGCGCCGCACATGCTGGATGGCAAGTGGGATGTTCAGCTCAAGTAAAAGAAAGCTGAACGATGGTTCCCCGACATGACCGTTCGACATCAAGGGGAAACCATCATGAAAAGCTGGCTCATCGGCGCTGTCGCCCTCACCGTCACCGGAACGGGCATCGCCCTCGTCCCGTCCGCTGCCACCCCGGCGCAGGCGCAAGGCCGCGAGGCGGCGAGCGAGTGGACCATCGGCCCAATCATCGACCGCAAGAATTACTCGATCAACATGCCGCTCCACCCGACGCGCACGCGGCAGGGCTGGTCGGTCGCCTTTCCCGATCCGCGGCAGCCCGGCGAGATCCATTATGTCACGCGGCGGGTGCGCTCGCTCGAAGGCGCGCGGCGCATCGTAGCGCGCTATCGCATCGACGCCGCGCCCGGCACCCGCTTCGTGCCGCAGGAATATCCCGACAAGACAGCCACCGTCGGTCTCTATTTCCAGCGGCGCGGCGACAATTGGCGGGCGAAGGGCCCCTATGATTTCTTCCGCTGGTATGCGCCGGCGTCCACCGTCAAACCGCTGAAGCCCGGCGTTTACGAGATGAGCGTGGATTTGGACGGCGACTGGGGTTCGGTCTACGGAAAGAAGGCCGCGCAAAATCCCGCCATGTTCGAACGTGCGCTGGCCGATGTCGACAATGTCGGCCTCACCTTCGGATCGGACGGCGGTCGCGGCCACGGCGTCTACGCCACGGGCCCCGCGCGCTTCACATTGCTGGATTTCCGGATCGAATAAACAGCGGAGCCGGGGGGGGGTAGCGGCCTGGTGATCCAGCTATTTCCCGCCGCGCCGTTTGCTGCGACCGCTCGTCATCGGATCGGGCTTTTTGGGGGGCTTCCAGCCCTCGGGCGGGGAAACGCTCTGCCGGCTGGTGCCCAGGCCCATGGCGCCCGGCTTCTGCCGCGCGATGCCGCTGGTATCCGCCTTGGCGACGTCCTCGCCATCGGCGCCGCCGCGCAGCAGATTGATCCGGTCGCGCAGGCGCGCGGCCCGCTCGAAATCGTCATCCGCGGCGGCGCGGCGCATTTCCTCGCGCAAGTGTTCGATGGTTTCGGTCATGCACCCGGCAACGCATCGCGCGCCCGGACGCTGCATTCGTGATCGCAGAGCGCAGCGCAGGCCGCAGCGCGATCAGCGGAAATTGTCGGCGTAGGCCTGAATTTTCAGCGTCTTGGTGGGCGTCGGCACGATATGCGCCTCGATGCCGTTCTTTTCGGCATAGGCCTTGGCCGCCTCGCAGCTGGGGAAGCGCAGCGTGAGCTGCTGCTTGGTATCGCCCGAACCGGCCCAGCCGGTAAGCGGATCGGGGCGCTTCGCCTCGGCCGGATCATATTCCAGAATCCAGCGGTCGGTAAGCGCGCGGCCGGAGGACATGGCGCTTTTGGGGCGCTGATAGATGCGGGCGGTCATGGTTTTTCCCTGCCCCCGGCGCGGCGCAAAATCAAGATGGATCGGGCGCGGCGGGTGCGAGTTCGGTGTTTGTTCTGGCAATGTAGGAGATCGGTCGGCAGCGTGGTGGGATGCAAAGCGCTCCGCCTCTCCTTACGTCATTGCGAGCGAAGCGGGCCGCAGGCGACCGCAGGTCAATCAATCCAGGGCGTGCGCAGCGCTGCATCCGCCCTGGATTGCCGCCTCGCCTCCGGCTCCTCGCAATGACAAAATGGAATTAGGGCATTCCGGCGCCTTCACTTTCCCGCTCTGGCCCACTTTCCCGCTCAGGACAGTGTGAAGCCGTGTGAAGCTAACCCCCGCGCGCCTGAGCGCGCTTGGTCTTCAAGCTCGCCACGGCGCTGGCCGGGTCGTCGGGCCAATGGTGCTTGGGGTAGCGCCCGCGCATGTCCTTGGCGACGTCCACCCAGCTGCCGCGCCAGAAGGCGGGCAGATCGCGCGTCGTCTGCACCGGGCGGCCTGCCGGGCTGGTCAGGGAGAGGACCAGCGGCACCGGCGGGCGGCCCACCACAGGATGCTCGGACAGACCGTAGAAGGCCTGCACCCGCGCCTCCACCGTTGGCCCCGCCTCGGCGGCATAGTCGATGGCGTGGGTGGTGCCCGCAGGCGTCGTGAACTCGGGCGGCGCGGCGGCGGCGATGCGCTGGCTCTCGTCCCAGCCCAGCAGCCCCTCTAGCGCGCCGTGCAGCGCCCCGCGGTCCACCGCCTCGAAGCGGGTGACGCCGTCCAGCAGTGGCTCCAGCCACTGGTCCAGCGCCTCCAGCAGCGCAGGCTCGGTCAGCGCCTCCGATCCGGCGAAGGCCGCGCGGCGGCGCAGCGCCTGCGCCTTCGCGCCCCAGGGCAACAGCCCGAGGCCGTGGGTCCGCACTGCCTCCAACAGCGCATCGCGCACCGCCTGCGGATCGGGCGAATCGTCCTGCCCGCGCCTGAGCGCGATCGCGCCCAGCCGCTCCTCGCGCAGCGCCTCTATGCGGCCAGCCTTGGCATCGAAACGCACGGTGCGACGCGTCTCGATGCGCCCCGCGAAAAGCCGCCGCAGCTCATCCTCCTCCACCGGCGCGGCGGAAAGGATGCGCGCCCCACCCGCCGCACCCTGCACGTCGGCCACGGCGAGCCATGCGTGGCGGGCCAGAGGCGATGCCGGATCGAGCCGGAAGCCGCGCCCGCCCGCCGCGATCCACTCCGCCCCGTCGCTCCCCCGCCTGCGCGCCACGCGGTCCGGGAAGGCAAGTGCCACCAGCGCGCCGATCGACAGCCTCTCCCCCTGCCCTGCCGGCACGAGCGCCGCCCATCGCTTGGCGAGTCCGCGCGCCGCCTCCGCCTTACGCCCGCGTTCGCCTCGCCAGCGCTGCAGCCGCGCCTCCAGGTCCTCGCCGCGCCCGCCCAGTCCGCGCTCCTGGCAAAGCACCGCGACGCGTGCGCCCTCCTCCACCTGGCCATGCGCGCCCGCGATGACGAGCATGTGCGCCAGATGCGGTGGCATCGGCAGCGCGGCCAGCGTCTCGCCATGGGCGGTGATGTGGCCGGTGTCGCCCAGCGCATCGATGGCCTGCAGCGCCTTGCGCGCTTGGCGCAACGCCGCGGCGGGCGGCGGATCGAGCCAGCGCAGTGCAGCCACGTCGGCCTCGCCCCACTTGGCGCAGTCCAGTACCAGCGGCGCGAGGTCGCTCTCCAGTATCTCGGGCGGGTCGTACGGGATCAGCCCGCCGGTCGCCGCCTCCTCCCACAGCCGGTATGCCGTTCCCGGCGCCTGCCGCGCCGCGCGGCCTGCGCGCTGGATTGCGCCCGCCCGGCTCACCCGCTCGGTAACGAGGCGCGGTGTGCCCGCCGCCTGGTCGAAGCGGGGCCGCCGCGCGAGGCCGCTGTCGACCACGATGCGCACGCCGTCGATGGTGAGGCTGGTCTCGGCAATGCTGGTGGCACAGATCACCTTGCGCCGCCCCTCCGGATCGGGCCGGATCGCCGCGCGCTGTTCCGCCGGATTGAGCGAACCGTGGAGCGGCAGCACGCGGACGCTGGCAGGCAGCCGCTCGGCGAGGCGCTCCGCCGTCCGCTCGATCTCGCCAACGCCCGGCAGGAAGGCGAGCAGGTCGCCGTCGCGCTCGGCCAGCGCGCGCTGCACCGTGCCCGCCATCTCGTCCTCGATCCGGCGCTCGGCGCGGCGGCCGATATGGATCAGCTCCAGCGGATGGCTGCGCCCCTCGCTCTCGATCACCGGGCAGCCATGCATCAGCGCGGAGAAGCGCGCACCGTCGAGGGTGGCCGACATGGCAAGGAGGCGCAGGTCCGGCCGGAACGCGCCTTGTGCTTCGAGCGCGAGCGCAAGGCCGAAGTCGCTATCCAGGCTGCGCTCGTGCACCTCATCGAACAGCACGGCGGCGATGCCGGTCAGCTCCGGATCGGCGATGATGCGATTGCGGAAAATCCCCTCGGTCAGCACCAGGATGCGCGTGCTTGCGGAGCGCTTCGTGTCCATGCGGGTGGCGTATCCAATGGTGTGCCCCACCGGTTCTCCGGCAAGCTCCGCCATGCGTTCCGCCGCTGCGCGCGCCGCCAGCCGGCGCGGGCTGAGTAGCCAGATCTCGCCCTTGCACCAGTCCTCGCCGAGCAGTGCGGGCGCCGTCATCGTCGTCTTGCCGGCCCCCGGCGGCGCGACCAGCACGGCATTGCTGCCCGCGCGCAGCGCCGCCTTCAGATCGGGCAGCACCGCCTCGATCGGCAGCGCGCTCACGCCTCGCTCGCCGTCAGGCCGAGCCTTTCGCGCAGGAACCAGCGTCCGCACATCAGCACCGCCGTCGCCGCGAGCCCGCCCGCGAGGCCGAGCCACACGCCGACCCCGTCGAGGCCTGCATGGAACGCCAGGAACCAGCCCAGCGCGAAGCCGATCGCCCAGTATCCCAGCGCCGCGAAGACCATCGGTATGCGCGTGTCCTGGATGCCGCGCAGCAGCCCCGCGCCCACGGCTTGCAGCGAATCGACCAGCTGGAACAGCGCAGCTACGCCGAGGAAGGCAACGGCGAGGCGGTACACCTCGGCATCCTCCGGCGTTACGGGCTGCACGAACAGCCCGACCAGCGGACCGGGGATCAGCCACATCAGCGCCGAGGAGAAGGCCGCCGAGGCAAGACCCAGCGCCAGCGCCACCTTGCCGACGCGCGACAGGCCCGCGGGGTCACGCCGCCCGTGGAAGATGCCCGCGCGCACCGTCGCCGCCTGCCCGATCGACAGCGGTACCATGAAGGCGAGCGCGGCGATCTGGATGGCAACGCTATGAGCTGCGAGCGAGGCGCGGCCGATCAGGCCCATCAGGAACACCGCGGCGGAGAACACGGTCACCTCCATCGCATAGGTGCAGGCGATCGGCAGGCCCACGGCGAAGATGGCGCGAAAGCGCGGCCAGTCGGGCCGCCAGAAATTGCCGAAGAGGCGATAACGGCGGAAGCGGCGTACACCGGTCACCACCAGCACGCCGCCGAGGCCGAGGACGAGCTGCGACAGTGCGTTCGCGATCGCCGCGCCCTCCAGGCCGAGTTCGGGCAGGCCCAGATGACCGAACACCAGCGCCCAGCAGGCAATCGCATTGAAGATCAGCCCCACCGCCATGATGTAGACGCCCCACATCGGGCGCTCCAGCGCCGTAACGTAATAGCGCAGGATCAGGCCAACGAGCCAGGGGAACAGCCCCCACATCGCGATACGCACGAACGGCGCGGCGGCGGCGGAAAGATCGGCGGTCTGGCCGAGCGCGAGAAAGATGGCCTCCGCATTCCAAAGGATCGCCCAGACGGGCACACAGATGGCGGCGGAGGCCCAGATCGCCTGGCGCACCGTGCGGCGCACATCGCGCACGCTGTTCGCGCGCCGTCCATATTCCGCCGCGATCAGCGGAGAGGCGGCGGTGACGAGCCCCATGCAGAACACGCCGAACACCCAATAGAGGTTCACGCCGAGCGCCGCCGCGGCCAGCGCATCGACGTCGTAACGTCCGAGGATTACCACATCGGTGGTGTTGATGGCCGCCTGCGCGAGGTTGCCGACGACCAGCGGCAGTGCGAGGCGCAGCGTCATGAGGCCTTCGCGCCGGAACGATCCGGCGGGGTGGGTGGCAGCGATGTCGTTCATGTCCGGCGCCTAATAGGCGCGGCTGATCGCGAACTCCACCGCCTCGGTGAGCGCCGATTTGGCCGGCCCTGCCGGAAACGGCGCGATGGCGTCGATCGCGCGCTGGCCGTAATGACGCGCCCGGTCGATGCTGTCCGAAATGGCATCGTGCCGTTCGATCAGCCGGGTTGCATGGGCGAGATCTTCATCGGAGACGCGCCGCCCTGCCATCGCCTCACGCCAGAACGCCTGCTCTTCGGCGTCACCGCGCGCAAAGGCGAGGATCACGGGAAGCGTGATCTTTCCGTCGCGGAAATCATCGCCGACGCCTTTGCCCATGGTGGCGCTATCGGATGCGTAATCGATCGCGTCGTCCACCAGCTGGAAGGCAACGCCGAGATTGCGCCCGTAGCGATCCAGCGCCTCTTCCACGGCATTGTCGCGCTCGGCCACCACCGCGGCGATGCGGCAAGCGGCGGCGAACAGCGCAGCCGTCTTCGCGCCGATGATATCGAGATAATGCTCCTCACTCGTCGCCAGCTGGCGCTGCGCAGTAAGCTGATCCACCTCGCCCTCGGCGATGACGGCAGAGGCATTGCTGAGAATCTTGAGCACCTTCAACGAGCCGTCCTCGACCATCAACTCGAAGCTGCGCGAAAACAGGAAGTCGCCGACCAGAACGGCTGCCGGGTTGCCGAAAATCAGGTTCGCGGCGGTCTTGCCCCGGCGCATGTCCGACCCGTCAACGACATCATCATGCAGCAACGTCGCGGTGTGGATGAACTCCACCGAGGCGGCGAGCTTGTGATGCCGGTCTCCCGGATAATCGAGCAGCGCCGCGCAGGCGAGCGTCAGCATGGGACGCAGCCGCTTGCCGCCGCCCGCGATCAGATGCCCGGCCAGTTCCGGTATCAACGGAATGTCCGATTGCATGCGATCCAGGATCACGCTGTTCACGCGATTCATGTCGCTGGCGACAAGCGCCATCATCGGTTCCAGGGAGGCCGCACGGCCCGGTTTCAGCAGATGAACGTTCGCGGCCATGTCAGGACGGGATTTGGCAAGTTGCGCGCACTTGCGCAAGAGGGCGCGCGCCTTTCCGGAACCGCACCGACAATGTCCGCGCCGTTCAAGCTATATGAAGGGGGCTTTCGCCTGCCTTCAATTTCTCCAGCATGTCCGAAAGCCGGGTCGCCATGTCCTGTAGCGTAACCGCCGCGATCCGCTCGCTCGCCGGTTCGCGTGAACGCAGCATCTGGGCGATTGCGAGCTGCATCTGTGTGATGTGATCGATCTTCTGCAAGCTCTTCATGTGCCTTCGCAGCGTTTCCGGATCGCTGCCCAAATCATAGGCCAGATTGCCGAGCAGCCGGGTAATGTTCACCAGCTCCTCCGCCAGCACGATATCGAGCAGCGCATCTTCGGAGCTAAGTTCTGCCCTAATGGGTTCCATATAGCTCATTTGGATAGCAGTCCGGTCAGCGTTTTGGTCAGGTCCGCGGGCTTGACTTCCTGCGATGCAAAGCCGCGTTCCAGCGTGTATCCGCCGCCCGCATTGGCCGAGATGCAATGTCCGCGCACGCCCGAGATCGCGTTCGCGCCGCCTTTGGCGTCATCGCTGTCGGACAGCAACAGACCCACGGTATCGACCGTGGCAGCCTTGGCGGCTGACGCAAAGAGCAGCGAAATCGACGGGCGCTCGCCAGCCACGGGATCGCGCGGCAGCAGCTTCAACTGCCCATCGGGCCAAGCTGAAACGACCATGTGGGCCTCTCCCTGAGGTGCAAAATAGATCGTGCCTTTTTCAATCGGCATATCGGCATCGGCAACCAGGACGCGCGGCGCAATCTGGCTGTCGAGCTTCTCGGCCATCCCCTGCACCATCCCCGGCTCGAGATGCTGTACGACCAGCATGGGCGGGCAGTCTTCGGGCATCTGCTCGAAGAGGTTGAACAGCGACTGCGTGCCCGATGCATCGGCACCGACAACCGTCAGGCGGCCGTTCCAGTTGATGGGCGCGGATTTGCCCGTGCTTTTCGCACCGCCAACGGTGGGCAGCCGTGCGTTCTTCGCGGTGCCGATAATCTTGCCCAGTTTGGCGATAATCGCGTCCAGCTCCTTGGGCGCGGCAACCTTGGGTTTGGGCAGACAGGCGACGGCGCCGAGGCGCAGGGCCTCGATCGATTCGGATGCGCCATCGGTCGTGCGGGTGGAGAACATGATCACCGGCATCGGCTTGTTCTCCATGATCTCCTTCAGATATTCGAGGCCGCTCATTCCGGGCATCTCGATATCGAGCGTCATCACTTCCGGCTTGAGCGACTGGACCATCTCACGGGCTTCGGCAGCGCCGTCCGCCAGCCCGACAATCTCCACGCCCGGCACACGCTCTAGCGCGCCGCACAATAGCGCGCGCATGGTAAGCGAGTCGTCGACGACAAGGACTTTGGTGCGGGCCATGAAACTTACTCCGGATGGGATGCCGCACCGTGCGGCAATTGCTCGACGAGACGCTCGAGCGACAATACGAGGATCAGACGTTCGTCGATGTTGACGAGACCTTCGAGGAACCTGGCGGCGATGGTGTCGCCCATGTTGGGCAATGGCTGCAGACCATCCTCGCTAACGGTAACGATGTCATTAACCGCATCGACGATGATTCCCTGAAGCTGCTCGCCGATCTGGACAACGATGATCACATGGCGCGCGGTGGTATCGGTCGTGCCCCAGTTCAGCCGATGGCGCAGGTCCAGCACCGGCAGTACGACGCCGCGAAGGTTCACCACGCCGCGGACATATTCCGGAACGTTGGGAAGCGGCGTTGCGGGCGACCATGCGCGGATTTCCCGAATGGCCATGATATCGATACCGAGCACCTGATCGCTCAGCTGAAAGGTGATAAGTTGGCGGCTCATTTTAGATGTCCTCTTCAATCGGCTCAATGCATCACGCGGCGAAGCGCGGAGGCCAGCTTTTCGGGATCGAACGGCTTGACGATCCAGCCGGTGGCACCGGCATTGCGCGCGCGCTGTTTCTTCTCGTCGGAGCTTTCGGTGGTCAGCACCAGAATGGGCATCTCCCGCTCGCCTTCGCCGCGCACGCGCTCGATCAGCCCGAAACCATCCAGGCGCGGCATGTTGATATCGGTGATCATGACGTCCGGCTTGATGCTGCCCAGCTTTTCCAGAGCGTCGATGCCATCTTCGGCTTCGATCACATGATAGCCGAGATCGTCAAGCGCAGCGCGCAGCAGCATGCGCATGCTGGGCGAATCATCGACGGTTAGAATGGACTTCTGCACGGGCTAGCTCCTTGACGGCATTCATCAGAAAAGTTCGACATCGCCGATGGAAACCGGCTTTGCGGGTGGAGTGGGGACTTGCGCTGCAACGCGGGAAAGCTGGACATCCTCAACCTTGCGGCATCGCGCGAGGCCCAGAGCAGCGCGGAACTGGACGCGGCGTGCCGCACTGCCGCCCACATCTTCGCCCACCAGCGGAATACCCTCGGCCTTCAAAAAAACGCGGGCGAAAGCGATATTGTCCCCGCCGATATCGCTGTAATGCGCGTTCATCGTGGCACCGCCGAAGATCCGGGCCTTCATACGGCTGCGCATGGCGCCATGGGCCATCATTTCGTTGATCAGCATTTCCATGGCATGCACACCATAACGCTGCATCGAAGCCGCGTTTTCGACCTTGCCGTGTGCCAGCAGATAATGGTTGATCCCGCCCACCCGCGCAAACGGATCGTAAAGACAGGCCGCGACGCAGCTTCCCAGCAACGTCGTGAGCACGATTTCGGGATCGCGGGAAACGCGGGTTTCTCCCTGCGATACGTTCACGGACCGAAAGGATGTTTCAGCGCCGCTCGTCATGCCGAACATTCCTTCATCAGCTGCGCTGCAATTCTATTCAGCGGAAGCTGCGTGGTGACGGCCCCCATGCGATGGGCCTCAGCGGGCATGCCGTAGACCACCGAGGTGGCCTGATCCTGGCCGACCGTGGCCGACCCGGCATCGCGCATCGCCTTTAGCCCAACGGCGCCATCCGCGCCCATTCCGGTGAGAATGGCGCCCGTCGCGGCGGCACCGGCGTAGCGCGCCACGGAAGAGAACAATCGGTCGACCGACGGGCGGTGACCGCTCACCCGGTCCCCCTGCACCAAACGGCAATGAAAACGCCCCGGGACGCCGGCGATCTCCAGATGATTTTCGCCGCCGGGCGCAAGATAAACCTTGCCGGTCGTCAACGGTGACCCGGCCCTGGCCTCTTCCACCTTGGGCTTGGACAGCCGATCCAGCCGGGCGGCGAAGCTTGCTGTGAACGTGGCGGGCATGTGCTGCACGATCATCGTTGGCGGGCAATTTTCGGGGAAGCCGCGCAGCAGCTCGATCAGCGCCTCGACGCCGCCCGTGGAAGCCCCGATCGCGATCAACGCGTCGGACCGCGGACGGAACGCGTCGCCCACCTGCGCGGGTTTCTGGACGCTGCTTGCAAGCCGCCGTGAAGAGGCCGCAGCCTTCACCGTATCGGCCAGGCTGGTGCTGCCGGTGTCGCTCAGGATTGCCTTGTCGACACAGTCGAATGCGCCCAGCTCCAGCGCTGCCAGGGTGGCGTCCGCACCGCGCGAAGTGAGCGTGGACAGCATCACCACCGGCATCGGCCGCAGCCGCATCAGCCGCTCCAGAAAGTTGATACCGTCCATGCCCGGCATTTCCACATCGAGCGTGATCACATCCGGATCCAGGCTCTTGATGATCTGGCGGGCGGACGTAACGTCGCAGGCCGTACCGACCACCTCGATCTCCGGGTCCTGCTGCAGCGTATGCGAGACCAGGCTGCGCATGACAAAGGAGTCGTCGATAACGACTGCACGTACGGTCATGGCGCAATTTTCCGATAAGTGGTGTTGCCGACGCATTCGAAGCGACTGGCCACGATCTCGTCGAGCCGTTCGGAATGCCCGATATAGAGCGTTCCCCCCTGCTCCAGCTGATCCGCCATGCGGGCCTGCAGCCGTGCCTTGGTGGGACCATCGAAATAGATCATCACATTGCGGCAGCAGATCACATCGAACTTGCTGCGCATCGGCCAGTCGCCAAGCAGATTGAGCGGAAGAAACGAAATCGGCGCGCGCAGCGCGGGGTCGACCTGCATGGAATCTCCCGCTTTTTGCAGCCAGCTTTTGGCCAGCGGCTCGGGGACGGGTTTGACCGTTTCGTGCGGATATATCCCGGCGCGCGCGACATCGAGCATGCTGGCCGAAAGATCGGTGGCGAGCATCCGCAGGTCCAGTTGCAGGATACGCTCAGCCTCGGCGCGCTGCGCGCCCAGCATCGCCATCATCCAGGTATAGGGCTCTTCCCCGCTGGAACAGGCGGCCGACCACAGGCGAACGCGTTTGCCGGCCCGCAACCGTTCAAGTAGCGTGGGCCACACTTCCGCTGAGAAATGTTCGAAATGGTGCTTCTCACGGAAGAAACTGGTGTGGTTCGTCGTGAGCATATCGATCGCGCGATCGCGCTCGGTTTCATCACGTTCGATCAGTTTCAGATAGTCGGAGACCGATTGAAGACCGTTCGCCCGCACTCGCGGCGCAAGGCGTCCGTAGACCATCTGCGCCTTGCTGTCGGGCAGCAGGATGCCCGCGATCTTATAGGCAAGCTTGGAGATCGCACGATGATCCTCCAGGCTGAAATCGAACTCCCGCCGTCTGCTATCCGTGCTGATGGCAGCGAGCGCGTTCACGCGGCCAGTTCCATGGGTACGGCACTTGCGGGGCGGCGGGCCGTCAAGGTGTCGATATCCAGGATTAGGGCCACGCGGCCATCGCCCAGGATCGTCGCGCCGGCCAGCCCGTCGATGGCTCGGTAGTTCGCCTCAAGGCTCTTCACGACGACCTGGCGCTGATCCTGGATGGAATCGACCATGAGGGCGGCAGGGCCGTGATCGCCGTCAACCACAATCAGCACGCCGCTGCGCGGATCGGTTTCGCCATCGGGAATACCCAGCTGGCGGGCAACACGCAGCAACGGAACATGCTGTCCGCGTACGTCCAGCAGCGCTGCGTCCAGACCGATGCCGTTCACGGCACGCTCTTCCGGGCGCAGGCTCTCGACGATATGAGTTAGCGGGATCACGAACGTCTGTGCGCCGACCTTCACGATCATGCCGTCAAGCACAGCGAGCGTGAGCGGAAGGCTGAGCGAGAAGCTGGATCCGGTACCCTCGTTGGACTGGATGCCGATGCGGCCGCCCAGCGCCTGAATGTTGCGGCGCACGACGTCCATTCCGACACCGCGTCCCGAAATGTTGGACACGGTCTCGGCGGTCGAGAAGCCCGGTGCGAAGATCAGATTGTCGATCTCCTCATTGCTCAATGCCGCATCCGGCGCGACGATACCGCGCTCGACAGCGCGCTGCCGCACCCGATCGCGGTTGATACCGGCGCCGTCGTCCGCGACGGTGATGACGATCCGGCCGGACTGGTGCGCGGCCGAAAGCCGAACGACCCCTTCGGCCGACTTGCCGGCGGCGACGCGCTTTTCCGGGCTTTCCAGGCCGTGGTCCACGGCGTTGCGGATCAGGTGGGTTAGCGGTTCGCCGATACGCTCGACAACCGTCTTGTCGACTTCCGTCATCTCGCCCTCGATCTCGAGGCGTACACGCTTGCCGGTCTCGCCCTCCAGTTCGCGGATGATCCGTGGCACGCGGCTGAACACCGTCTGCATTGGCTGGGCGCGCAGCGCCATCGTCGATTCCTGAAGCTCACGCGTCAGATGATCGAGATCGCTGAGTTCGCCGATGCCGTTCAGATCATAATCGCTGAGGCGCTGGGTCAGCATGGCCTGCGTGATCACAAGCTCGCCGACCAGATTGACCAGCCTGTCGAGCCGGTCGAGGTCCACACGAATGGTCTGCGAAGCCGCCACCTTGGGTGCGCTGGAAGCAGGAGCAGCCGCCGCGCTCGGCGCCGCAGTGGCGGCGGGCGCTGACGCTTGGCTTGGCGCAGGTGCCGGAGTGGGCGCGGGAACGGGAGCGGGCGGAACCGCCTGCATCGCCGGTGCGGGCTGCGCAGCGACGGGCTGCACCGGTGCCGGGGCGGCCACCGGGGCCGCTACGGGTGCCGGAGCAGGTGTCGGCTCCTCCAGGGCGGCGGACGGGGACGCCAGATCGGTTTGAGGCGCTGCAGCATCGTCCGAAATTTCTCCGATCCGCTGGAGTTCCAGCCCATAGCCATCGGTGAAATCGAACACGCCCACGATCTCGTCTTCCGAAAGCGCACCGGGAATGTTCAGCTGCCAGGCAAGATAGGAGCATTCGGCATCCATCGCGTCCAGCGACGGAAGGGCGGACAAATCGACTGCGTGCAGTTTCGCACCCAGGCGCTCCAGCTCGCGCAGCAACAAAAGCGGTTCGCCGCCATTGTCGAATGCGTTCGGCGCGGGGCGCATCGAAAGTCGCCAGTCCGCCTCTCCCGCAACCTCGGCTGTCGACGCATCGTTCAGCTCAGCCGTCATCGGCTCGAACGGCGCTTCGTCGGAGGCGGCTTCTTCCGGCGCGGACGCGGGGCCGCCCAGCATCGCCATCAAATCATCGAAATCATCATCAGCGGCGGGCGCTTCCTGGGCCACTTCGGCTTGAGCGGGCTCAGGCTCGGCAGGAGCCTCGGCTGCCGCCGCGTTGACATCCGCCGCCTGCTTGAGGCGTTCGAGCATCGGCCCGTCGGCAGGTGCCTCCTGTCCATCCCGTGCCGCAGCGACATGATCCGACAACAAATCGAACGCCGCGAGGACAGTATCGAGTACGGACTGGTCCAGGGACAGCGTGCCGTTGCGCAGATAGTCCAGCAGGGTCTCATATTCGTGGGTGAACGCCTGCAGGCGCTCATGCCCGAAGGCCCCTGCCCCGCCCTTGATCGAGTGCACGGCCCTGAACACGGTGTTGATCGTTTCAACATCGTAGCTGTCGGGACGGATTTCGGCGAACGCCGTTTCCATCTCGTTCAGTCCTTCTTCGCATTCCTGGAAGAAGATGGCCTGGATTTCCTCGATATTCACGCGCTCGCCCCTTCTTCAGCAGGTTCTAGCAAGACGTCCAGACCGGAAAGTTTGACCATGTTCACCATCGCATCGCTCGGCTGATCGATGCGAAATTCCACTCGCGCATCTCCAGCCGCCTTGCGCGCGGCAAGCAGGACCTGCAGGCCCGCCAAACCGATCTGCTCTACCTGATCGGCCAAAAGTATGACCGGCTGGGCATTTCCGATGGCCTGCCTCAGGTTGCAGCGTAGCAAACCGGATGCGGCGCTGTTCAATGTGGCTGGGAGGAGTTGGTTCATGGTCCTGTCCCTTGGGAGACTACATAGAAAAATCGGCGATCAGAACTCGGACCAATCGTCATCGGCAAGGGCCGTGTTACCGGCGACCCGGGCCGTTACGGCCGGCTGGGCCATCTGACGGGCGGCACGCGCCTGCAACTGGTGCACAGGAGACGCGGCAGGGCCGCGCTGAGCAGAGCCAGAAACCCGGAACTGCGAAACCTGACGGGCAAGCACATCTGCCTCTTCGGCCAGGCTGCGGGCAGCTGCCGTCGCTTCTTCCACCATGGCTGCGTTCTGCTGCGTCACGCCGTCCATTTCGGACACTGCGGTGTTCACCTGCTGCAGACCATTGGCCTGCTGTTCTGCGGAGGTCGATATCGAGGAAACGAGGGTGCTGACTTCCTTGATCCGATTGATGATACGTTCCAGCGATGCGCCGGTCTCGCTGACCAGTTGCACGCCTGCATCCACCTGCCCCGTGGACGCCGTGATCTTCGACTTCACGTCCTTGGCTGCATCCGCAGAGCGCTGCGCCAAGGCCCGAACCTCGGATGCGACCACGGCAAAGCCCTTGCCCGCATCGCCGGCACGCGCCGCTTCAACGCCGGCGTTCAATGCGAGCAGGTTGGTTTGGAAGGCGATACCGTCGATTACCGAGATGATCTCGCTGATTTCCGCGGCAGAGCGCTCGATCCCGTTCATGGCCTCTACGGCGCGCTGCACGACGTCGCCGGACTGTTCGGCCTCCGAGCGCGTTTCGATAACAACCTGATTGGCCCGGGTGGCATCCTGCGCCGCCTCGCGGACCGTGGAAGTGATCTGATCCATGGCGGCGGCCGTCTCCTCCAGGCTGGCGGCCTGCTGTTCGGTGCGCTGGGACAGATCGTCCGATGCCTGACGGATATCGGCGGAACCGTTGTTGATGCTGCTGGCAGCGTCGATGACCGCGGATATGACTTCGGTAAGCGACTGCAGCGCCTCGTTGTAATAATTCCGCAGCTGATCATAGCCTTCCGGAAACGGCGTTTCGATGCGGTAGGTCAGATCGCTGTCGGACAGCTTGCGCAGACCGTCGCTGAGAGCGTCGACAACCTGCTCCTGAGCCTCATTGGATGTCTGGATCTTTTCGCCATTGAGACGGAAAACATCCATCGCCCGCGCAATGCGACCGATGCAGTCCTTGTAGTCCTGATGGGCAATCGGACTTGAAAGATCACCGGCGGCAAGGGATTCCATGCGTTCCACGGTGTCGACATAAGGGTCGCAGATCGCTTTTTTGGATACTAAGACCACGGTCGCTTGCGCAACGACTGCAAGAAACGCGATGCCCAGCATCACTTCTCCCGAGATCCACCCGAATTCGATGCCGAATGCGGTTGCTGCGACGAAAGCCGTAATGGCGATATGCACCCAGAAAAGAGCGGTGAACTTTGTCCGGATGGGTGCTTTTTCTTTAAACCAGCGCAGCATGGTATTGTCCTTATTTGCCGTGCTCCCGCAAATTTGACGTTTGCGACAACTTCCCCCCACATCGAACACCTCGATATGACCGACACGTAAACAATCCGTTTACGTTACATTTTATGTACGAAGTGATACTAATTAGGCATTCTGGGGGGATAATTCAGTCTTCCTTCGATCCTTCCGTTCGAAGCATTAACCCTCATTTGCGTTCTCTGGTTACAGGGCACACAGGCGACTGACTGCGGGTCGTTTTGGGCGACTAGAATTCGGACCAGTCGTCCTGCGCCAAAGCAGTGTTCCCGACGACACGCGCCGTCAGCGCCGGCTTTGCCATCTGGCGGGCGGCCCGATCCTGAAGCGCATGCACCGGAGACGGCGCGCTGCGTTCTGGCTTCGTTTCGATCTGGAACCCTGCAACCTGGCGGGCAAGCGAGTCCGCTTCCTCTGCCAGACTTCTGGCCGCTGCGGTGGCTTGCTCGACCATGGCGGCGTTCTGCTGCGTCACACCGTCCATTTCAGAAACGGCGGTATTGACCTGCTGGAGGCCGTTGGCTTGCTGCTCAGCCGATGTCGAGATCGAAGAAACCAGATCGCTGACCTCCTTGATCCGGCCGATAATCCGCTCAAGCGAGGCACCCGTCTCGCTGACCAGCGCCACTCCGGAATCGACCTGCTCGGTGGAGGCAGTGATTTTCGACTTCACATCCTTCGCAGCGTCTGCCGAACGCTGGGCCAGAGCCCGCACTTCGGATGCCACCACGGCAAAGCCCTTGCCCGCGTCGCCAGCCCGTGCTGCCTCAACCCCTGCGTTCAGCGCCAGGAGGTTGGTCTGAAAGGCAATCCCGTCGATCACCGAAATGATGTCGTTGATTTCGGCGGAGGCGCGTTCAATTCCGTTCATCGCCTCGACCGCACGATGCACGATATGGCCCGATTCTTCGGCTTCGGTCCATGTGGCACCGACCACCTCGTTGGCGCGCTTGGCGTCCTGAGCGGATTCGCGCACCGTGGAGGTGATTTGATCCATCGCCGCTGCGGTCTCTTCAAGGCTGGCGGCCTGTTGCTCCGTGCGCTGCGAAAGATCGTCCGAAGCGTGCCGGATATCAGCGGCACCATTATTGATGTTGGCTGCCGATCCAACCACGGCCGAAATGACTTCGGACATCGAAATCAAAGCCTGATTGAAGTTGGTGCGCAATTCTTCATACACGCCAGGGAACGCGTCTTCGATGCGGTAGCTGAGGTTGCCGTCGGCCAGCTTGTGCAGACCGTCGCTGAGCACGCTGACGACCTGCTCTATTTCAGCGGCACCCTCTACTTTCTCAGCATTGGCACGAAAGACCTCCATCGCCTTAGTCAAGCGCCCCACGCAGTCCGCATGCTGTGTGTGCAAGACCGGACTGGTGAGATCACCGTCAGCCAGCCCCTCCATACGCACGACCGTCTCCACAAACGGATCGCAGATCAGTTTCTTCGCGACCAGGACCACGGCGATATGAGCGATCAAACTTCCGATCGCCATGCCGAGCGCAGCAACCGGCGAAATCCAGGTCTGGATGGAAGCGAAAACAGCAGCGGCGACTATGGCAGCTAGGAAGCCATGGATACAAAGGAGGGCAGTAAACTTCCTCCTGATCGGCGCTTTTTCTTTAAACCAGCTAACCATAACATCCCCCACTCAACTTCTGGGATCGGCTAGCCCTATTGCACAGCCGATGCCTCACGCTGATAGTTGGAAATAGGATAATCTGGTAAACAGATGGTAAATGGCAAGTAATTACTAGATGATTACTTTGGGTGTATGCTGGAAGACGAAAGCCCTTCGGCGACTTCTTCACTAATCGCACGCCCGCTGCTGGCCTGGGTCAAGAGCGTAATCGACATGCGCCGGTTGCGCGGGTCGGCTGCATCGCCTGCGTTGTAGGGCTGCCGGTCCGACACACCTTCGATCTTGTCGAAACGATCCTCCTTCAGTCCGCCGGAAAGCAGGCCCTGCCGGGTTGCTTCGGCACGTGCCGCGGAGAGTAGCCAATTGTTCATCGTCTTGCCCGAGGCGTAAGGCAGACTGTCCGTATGCCCGCGTACGGCGATGGCGTTCGGAAGGTCACGGATCGCACCCGCCACTTCTTGGAGCAGCTTAGCGGCGCGCGGAACCAGCCGATTGCTCGAAAGCTGGAACATGGCAAAGTCCGCGGCATCGACAACCTCGATCCGTAGCCCCTCCGTCGTCCGGATGAATTTGATGTTCTCGGACAGGTTGCGCAGCTCTGCCTTTTCCTGAAGCCGCTTGCGAATTTCCTTCTCGATCGCGTCGAAGCGTTTCTGCTCCTCCTTGCGCAAGGCAAGGTCCGCGCCGTCGCGGCTGCCGGTGGCATCCTTGGGGATGGTCAACGTGCGGGTTCCGGTCTGGCCCGGCGCATGGGGATAATCATCGCGCGAAACGACGGATTCGCCCCCGAACAAACCGTTGGAGCCGGCGCTGCCCTGTTTCATTTCCACCAGCGTAGGTGCGAAGTAGTCCGCGATCGCCTTGCGCTGGTCTTCATCCGTCGCGCCAAGCAACCACATCAGCAGGAAGAACGCCATCATCGCCGTCACGAAGTCGGCATAGGCCACCTTCCACGCACCGCCATGATGGCCGCCATGGCCATCCTCGATGATCTTCTTGATGATGATGGGGCGCAGATTGTCCCCTTTGGGAGCGCTAGCCATGGCCTCAGCGCGCCCTCAGACCGTCGAACACATCGGCGAAGCTGGGCTGGTTGGCGTGGCTCAAGCCAGAGCGTGCGGCCTCGATCACCAGCGGCTGCGGATGGCCATGCAAAGTGGCGACAATGATCTGCTTGGCGGTCTCGTAGATCTTGTGATCTTCCTCGATGATCGCCTTCACCCGGTTCGCGATCGGGCCGACGATGCCGTAAGCCAGAAGCACGCCGAGAAAGGTGCCGACCAGCGCCGAGCCGATCATCTCACCCAGAACTTCCGGTGGTTGATCGATCGCACCCATCGTTTTCACAACGCCGAGCACGGCGGCAACGATGCCGAGCGCGGGCAACGCGTCTGCCAGCCACTGCAGATTGTTCGCAGGGCCCATCGCTTCATGATGATGCGACTTCAGATGCTGATCGACCACATCCTCGACCGAATGGGGATCGAGGTCGCCCGAAGAAACCACGACGAGGCGCAGGCTATCGCAAATCAGCGCCACCAATGTCTTGTCCGCAAGCAGGCGCGGGAACTCAGCAAAAACTGCGCTATTCTGGGGATCTTCGACATGCGGCTCCAGGGCCACCGGCCCTTCGGAACGCATCATCTTCGTCAGCTTTCCGCACAGGAAGATGCAATCCAGATAATCCTGCCGCTTGTATTTCGGCCCCTTGAAGACCTTGGCGAAGCCGCCGCCGAGCGCTTTCAGGTCCGGCCCGCTATTGCCGATCACGATAGCGGCCACCGCCGCCCCGCCGATCACCATCATTTCGATGGGGAGCGCATGAAGCACGGCGCCGATATCACCACCGGAAATGATGAACCCTCCGAACACCATAACCAGAAGAATGACGAGACCGATTGCAACCATCATGACGGATAAATCCCTGTAGATCGCCTGGAACGGATGATCCGTCCGGCAGTGATCGGCTGAACGGCAGCCGGGTCGACTAAGTTAACGGCCGCGGCGTCCTTCCATTAAGGCTGTTTTCCGACCGCGGGCGACGCTTAGCGGAGATAATCCATCAGCGATCTCTGCTCGATTTTCGCATACACCGCTTGTGCCGCCTCCAGTGAAACCTGGAGCGCCTGGAGACGGGTGATCGCTTCGCTGACATCGACCTCCTCAATCTCCTTGCGGCGACTGGCTAGAACGATGCGGCTTTCCGAATATTGCTCGCGCGCGCTGTTGAGACGCCCCTTTACCACGCCCTGCTCGGTCAGCATCTGGGTCATGTGATCGATGACCTTGTCGACCGGGCGCAGCATGCCTTCGCGTTCCGGCTGCGTGCCGGTGCGCATCGCATCGATCGCATCCTGAAACAGCTGTTCGATCGATGTCGTACCGCCGCTTCCGTCAGGAATGTTTTCCGCGATCCGCGCATAGGTCGGAGAAGCGACGACATTGCGGGTCCCGCCGATCGGAACTTCAATCGCAATCGTCCCGAACAACTTGCCCCCAAACGGATCGCCCTGATCGAGGATATCCCGGAAGTTGGCCCGGATGCCTTCCAGCTCGATCGCAATGCCCTCCCGGTCCACGGCGCTGACCGAATCATTGTTCGAAAGCACGATCAGTTCTTTCGCGCGCGTAAGGCCCGCCGCGATCTCGTTCATGCTCGATTCCGCCTGAACGGCGCGGGTTTCGGCGCGTCCGATATTGGCCGTGGACGCCGCCTCGTCTGTTTGCTGGCGCGCGATGAGCGAGAGTTCCAGCCAGCCCTGCGGATCGTCCGAAGGAAGCACCAGCCGCTTGCCGCTGGAAATAGCCTCCTGCTGCTCGGCGATCGCCTTACCCAGATTGAGCTGGGCCTGCACCGCGTCCCGCGGACGATTGCGATTGATGGACTGGACCATAAGCTCGGTTCCTTATGCGCGCGAAAGACGCGCCGGTCAGAAGATAGACAGGATCGACTGGGTGGTTTCTCGCGCGACCTGGATGACGCGGCTGGCGGCATCATAAGACTGCTGCAATCGGATGAGATCGGCAGTCTCGCGGTCCAGATCGACGCGCGCCACATCATCGCGGCGGCTGCGCGAGTTGCGGTCCAGCGCGGTGGCGGCGGCCTGCTCGTTCTGCGCGGCGAGCACCAGATTGGAATGCCCCGCGATCAGCTGGTTCCAGTTCTGTTCGATACCGCCGCTGGTTCGCAGACCAGCCAGCGCCACGAGATTGCCGTTGGGCTTCCCGGTGCTGTCCGCCACCGCGAGTTCTTCCGGCTTCGTGGCGATCAGCTGGATCCCGGCCGCGCCGCCCCCGGTGGTCACGAGCTGCTTTCCGGCCGCTCCTGCATCCGTCACCCCTCCGGCATGCCAGCTGTTCACCTGCGTCGCAAAATCCTCGGCCAGCTGGTCGAGCTGGGCCAGTTCGGTCGTCACGGCGCTGCGCGTGCGGCTGAGGCCGGCCAACATGCCATTGGCCGGAACCTTGCCCTCTTGCCCGTTCACATCGATGCGGAAGCTGCCATCGGGCCGATCGACCATGCTGAGCTTGGCTGACGTAGCAACACCGGCGATTTCCATATCGGCATAGCTAACGGTGGCGATGCCATTATCGCCAAGCGAAATTTTCACATCCAGCCGCTCGCTCAGAACGGCGAGCACAGAGTCGCGATTGTCGAGCAGGCCGGCATGGGCCTGCGTGCCGGGCTGCGTGCGCCGCAAATCCAGATTGATGCTCGCCAGCGCCTCAAGGCTCTGCGTCATGCCGTTGACTTCGGACAAAGCGCGCGAGCCGATCTGGTCCTTGGTCAGGTTCATGGTATCGGCAGTGCGGCGGAAGGTTTCCGCGGTGCTGTTGATCTCGTTGATGAAGGTGACGCGGAGCGCACTGTCGAAGGGAACCGCGGAAAGCTCCTGCGCGCGGGTGTAGAATTCGGTCAGCCGCTTGCCGACATGCTCGCCGGCATTGTCGAGCCCGGACTCGATGGCGCCGAGCCAACTGGTCGCGGTTTCCGCGCGCACCAGCGCAGCGCCGCTCATGCGGACGGAAGCTTCCAGAAATTCGTCACCCGAGCGGGCAATTTCACCCACCGCTACGCCGTTCAGCCCGCTCTGCACGGAGTAGAGCGGGTTCAGCGATCCGGTGATGGTGGCGTCGCCTAGGCGTACGGCGCGGCGGACGTAGTCGCCGTTTTCCGAATTGGCGATGTTCTGAGACACGGTGTCGAGCGCCGCGGTATAACCGCGCAGCGCAGACCGACCGATGGAAAAAAGCCCGCTCATATCTTGCCCTCGAACTGCTTCAGCAGAAGATCCGCGATGCCGAAGTCACCGGCCATGGAATCGGCCAGTTTGGAGTCCTGCATGTCGCGAAATTGCTCTGTTGCCTGATTGCCGAACAGATCATCGGCGAGCCCGGCGCTGCGCATCGATCCGAGCATCTGGCGCAGGAACACCGACTCGAACGCCTTCGCAGCGGCTTCCAGCTCCTCATGCTTGCCCGGCTTGGCAGGGGCGGAGGGGCTGGTGCCGGAAACGGCGCCGGCGAGGGCTTTCGAGGCGGTGATGTCGGTCACAGGATTACAAGCTCCGCTTTCAGCGCACCGGCCTGTTTCAGCGCGTCCAGAATGGCGAGCAGATCGCTCGGGCTGGCGCCGATCGCGTTGATCGACTGAACAATCTCGGAGAGCGAAGCGCCGCGGGTGATGAAGGCACTCGCCGGTTCTTCGCTGATGGCGATGTCGCTGCGCGGCTCCACCGCGGTACGGCCGCGGCTGAACGGTTCGGGCTGCACGATGACCGGGCTTTCCTGCACACGGACCGTGAGCGAGCCGTGGCTGACCGCGGCCGGGCTGATCCGCACCGCGCCGTTGATGACGACGGTGCCGGTGCGCGCGTTCACGATGACGCGGGCGGGCGCTTCGGCGGGCGTCACTTCCATATTCTCGATCGCGCCCATCAGCATGACCCGCGACTGCGGATCGAGCGGCGCGCGGATCGCAATGGAAACGGCATCGCTGGCGGTTGCCAGATCCTTACCGACCTGGCCGTTAATGGCATCCGCTACGCGCAGCGCGGTGGTGAGATCGGCCTCGGCAAGGTTGAAGGTCAGGAACGGGCTCTGCTCGAACCCGGTCGCCACTGCACGCTCGACCGATGCACCGCCGGCGATGCGGCCTACGGACGGAATGTTCACCGTGGTGGTCGAACCGTCGCGTCCCTCGACGCCCAGGCCGCCAACCGCGAGATTACCCTGCGCCATGGCGTAGATCTGTCCGTCGGCGCCTAAGAGCGGCATCATGATGAGCGTGCCGCCCCGCAGAGACTTTGCCTTGCCGATCGCCGACACAGTCACGTCAATGCGCTGGCCAGGCTTGGCCATCGCCGGAAGATCGGCGGTGACCATGACGGCAGCGGCGTTCTTGGTGGCCGGATTGATGCCCGGCGGCAGCGTCAAACCGAAGCGCGTGGTGACGCCCTTCATGGCGACAGTGGCATATTCCAGGCTGTCGTCGCCCGTGCCGGCCAGGCCCACGACAATGCCGTAACCAGTCAGCTGGTTTGAGCGCAGACCCTGGAAGCTGCCAAGATCCTTGATCCGGTCAGCCGACGCGGGCGCGGCGGCCAGAAGCGCAGCCGAAAGGACCAGGCCGATGCGGGCAATGAGGTTTGCAAAACGGTTCATCAGAACGGGCTCACAATGTTGAAGAAGCGCTGCAGCCAGCCCTGCTTGCTGGCCTGGGCGATTTCGCCCTTTCCGCTATAATCGATATGGGCCTGCGCAACGCGGGTGGAGGGCACGACATTTTCCGGGCCGATATCGGCCATGCGAACCAGGCCGCTGAACCGGACAAATTCGTCGCCGCGGTTCAGACGGATCAGCTTCTCGCCGCGCACCAGCATGGTACCGTTGGGGAAGATTTCCGCCACGGTCACGCTGATCTGTCCGGTCAGCGCGTTGCTCTGCTGCGCGCTACCACCGCCCTTGAATTTGGTGCCCCCGGAAACGCTGACATCACTCGGATCGAACAAGGCGAACGGGCCGGTGGCGGGCGGCGTGATGCCGAAACTGCCATTGCGATCCACATTGGCGCTGTTGGTTTTCACCGCCTGGGTGCGTTCGACCAGCGCGATCGTGAGAAGATCGCCAATCCGCGCGGCGCGCGCGCCGCTGGTGAGCGCGGCATAGCCGTTCGCTGCCTGAAAGATGGAGCCGTTCGACGCGGCGACCGGCTGCGGCACGGGCGGAGGTGCAAGCGTGGCGGCATAGGCCGGATCGGGCCGTGCCTGCTGGCTGGCGAAACAGGCCGAGAGTAGCGGCGCAGCGGCGAAAAGGACGAGCATGTTCTTCATTTTCGTCATCACCTTCACAGCTGCTGATTGGCGAACTGGAGCATTTCGTCCGTCGCCTTGATCATCTTGGAATTCACTTCGTACGCTCTTTGGGTTTCGATCATGTCAACAAGCTCCTCGACAATATTGACGTTCGATCCCTCGAGCATGCCCTGGCGCAAAACGCCCCGCCCTTCCTCGCCTGCTGCGCCCGTAATCGGCGCGCCGCTGGCGGCGGTTTCCTTCAGAAGATTGTTGCCGATTGATTCGAGACCGGCCGAATTGATGAAATTGCTAATCTCGATCCGGCCCAGTTCGCTGGGTTCCGCCTGCCCTGCCAGCGTCGCAGAGACGGTGCCATCCGCGCCGATGGTAATGGCGGTTGCGCCCTGCGGCACCTGGATCTGCGGCTGCAGCGGCAGACCTTCCGACGTCACCATCGCGCCCTCAGCGGTGATGCTGAAATCGCCCGCGCGGGTATAAGCGGTGGAGCCGTCGGGCATCTGCACCTGAAAATATCCGGACCCCTGGATCGCGATGTCCATCGAATTGCCGGTGGTCTGAAGCGACCCTTGCGTATCGATGCGCGCGGTTCCCGCGACGGCGACACCGGTGCCGAGCGACAGGCCGGTGGCGAACTTGTTCTGCTGGTCCGCCGCCGCGCCCTTCTGAACGACCTGCTGATAGGCCAGCGTCTCGAACTGCGCGCGGTCCCGCTTGAAGCCGGTGGTGTTCACGTTCGCCAGGTTATTGGCGATCACGCGCATCTTGGTGTTCTGTGCGTCGAGCCCGGTGCGGGCGACCTGCAAGGCTGAATTGCTCATTTACTCAGTCTCCGTTCGCGCCGCTTATCGCGGCGAATAATCGTGCCGCGGATCAGCGCGGCAGCTGCATGACGCTGGCGCCGCCATCGTCCATTTCCTTGGCGCTCTGCATCAGCTTGACCTGCGCTTCGTAGGCACGGCTGGTTTCGATCATGTCGACTAGAGCCTGGGTCATGTTGACGTTCGATCCTTCCAGCGCGCCGCTTTGCAGCCTTGCATCAGGATCAGACGGCAGAGCGCCGCCGTTCTTAACCCGGAAGAGGGTATCCTCCGCTTTAACCACCTCGCTGCCTTTCGGGTTGACGAGGCGCAGGCGATCGACCTGCTGTGGCTGATTGGGATCGCCCCCCTTGGGCACAATCCACACACCGCCATCTTCGGCGATCTGGATGCTGTCAGCGGGCGGCACGACCAGCGGGCCGCCCTCCCCCAGCACCGGAAAGCCATCGCCCGTCGTGAGCAGGCCGGTCTCGTTCATCATCAGATCGCCGCGGCGGGTGTAGCCTTCATCCCCATTGGGTGCCTGCACGGCGAGCATGGTCTGCCCGTTCATTGCGATGTCGAGCGGGCGGCCGGTCTGTTCCACTGCGCCGGGGTTGAGATCGGCCGTCAGCACATATTCGTTCGGGCTCGCGCGGCTTTGCAGGCCTTCCCCGTGGAGATATTGCGCCTGGGCGCTCACGATCTCGGCGCGAAAGCCGGTCGTGTCCGCATTCGCCATGTTATGCGCGATCGCGGTCTGGCGATTCATCACCCCCTGCATGGCGCGAAGGCTGAGATGGATCATCCGGTCCATGGGTCTACTCCTGCAAAGCCAGCTACTTAACCTTCAGGCCGATCAGACCTGCAGGTTGACGATCGTCTGCGTCATGTTGTTGGCCGTCTCGATCGCCTGCGCGTTCGCCTGGAAGTTGCGCTGTGCGGCGATGAGCGAGACGAGCTCTTCGGTGATGTCGATATTCGCCGTCTCGAGCGAACCTGAGCGCACCGTGCCGAGCGGACCGGTGCCGGCCTGCGACAGCTTGGCGCCGCCGGAAAGACCCGTTGCCTGCCAGTGCGCATCGCCCACGGGACGCAGGTTTTCGACCGCGTCGAAGCTCGCCATCGCCAAGGCACCCAGCGCCTGCTGATTGCCGTTGGAGAAGGTAGCGGTGAGCACACCGTTGGTGCCGACCGCAATGTTCGCCAGCACAGCGTTCGGATCATTCGGATCAGCATCCGGCAGGCGCAGATTGGTCATGTCGGCGGCATCTGTGGAGGTAATATTGCCATCCGCATCGATCGGCAGCAGTTGAACGATGTTACCGGTTGCATCGACGACATCGCGTTGATTGTTGACGCTGAACGAGCCGTTCCGGGTGTAGGTGATCGCCCCTGTCGTCGAGGGACTCTTGACGGTGAAGAAGCCATCGCCTGCCACTGCGAGATCGAGCGTGCGATCGGTCGATTCCAGCGTTCCCTGCGTAAACTGCTGCGTAATGCCCTGAAGCTGCGTGCCCTGGCCGGCGATCATCTTGGTGGTCTGCGTGGGCGAGGCGGCAAACAGATCGCCGAACTGCGCGCGGCTCTTCTTGAAACCGGTCGAGTTGCTGTTGGCGATGTTGTTGGAAACCACGGAAAGATCGGACTGGGCAGCCTTCAGACCGCTCAGAGAAGTAAGGAAAGACATCGGATATTCTCCTTGGGGGTAATTCGGTTCGGGTAAATTTCGGGCTTGATCAGCCGACGCCGCGCACCGCGTCGACATCGATCGGGCCGGCTGGCGTCGTCAGCACCGCGCCGTTACCGACGGACGAAATTCCGACCACGGAAACAGGTAGCCAGGTTGCAGTCGAGGACGGCACACCGCCCGAAACACGCACCTTGAGATTTCCAAGATCGACGGGCTGGCCGTTCTCATCGGTGCTCTGAAAAGCGAAGGGCACCGCGCCCGCTTCAATGGGACCGCCCGTCATGGAGCGCACGACAGAGCCTTTGCCATCGACCAGCTCGATCGTGAGCTTATCGGCACGGCCAGTAAGCGTAACCTCGCCGCGATACAGGCCGTTTGCATCCATCGCTGCAACATCGCCCTTGGCGAGCACATTCTTGCCGATGAACTGCGACGCCTCGGACAGCCGCGACGTGGAGAAGGCCGCGGAAATGTTCTTCAGCGACTGGTTCATCTCGGCGATGCCCGCAACGCTGGAAAACTGCGCCATCTGCGCGACCATCTGCTGGTTATCGACCGGCTTGAACGGATCCTGGAATTTGATCTGCGCGGTCATCAGCTTCAGGAAGCTGCTCTGATCGAGCGTGCCGCCGCCGGTGGCGTTCATCGGCTGCGCCCGCGTCAGGCCGGCGGGGAGCGTATTATCGATCGTACTCATTGGCCCATCTTCACGGTATCGAGGATCAGCGACTTTGCGGTCTGCATCACCTGCACATTGTTCTGATACTGGCGGGCGGTCTCGATCATATCGATCAACTCGGCCGCCTCGTCGACGCCGGCGTCCCACACATTGCCGTCGGCATCAGCCAGCGGATTGGTGGGATCGTGCCGCATGCGCGGTTCGGTGTTGGACTTCACCACCTTCTCGACATCCACCGTGGCGATGCCGTCTCCGCCGGTTGCCGTGCGGAACACCGGCTTGATCGCACGGTAAGCCTCCTCGGCGCTCTTATAGACGGTGCGTGCATTGGCGAGGTTGGACGCGGTGGTGTTCATGCGCGTCAGCTGCGCGGACATCGCGCGGCCGGATATGTCGAAGATATTCATCGGTCCGGGCATGGGTTATTCTCCTCGGATCGCGCGGGTGAGCGTGTTCACGCGCGCCTCTAGGAAAGAGAGCGTGGTCGAATAGCCGACCGCGTTCTCGGCGAAGAGCGTCTGTTCGGTGGAAAGCTCGACCGTGTTGCCGTCGAGCGAGGTCTGTAGCGGGACGCGGTAGCCGGCATTGCCTTCCATCGCCTGCGTGGCATCCGATCCGCTTTTGCGGACCTGGCTCATCGCCTTCTCGAAATCGAGGTCGCGGGCCTTGTAGCCGGGCGTGGCGGCGTTCGCGATATTGGAAGCCAGCATCGACAGCCGCTGCGATCGCAGCTGAAGCGCGTCCCCGTGAATGCCGAAAATTTTGTCTGCCATAATATCATTTCCTGCTTAATCCCGCTCGCCATCTGCCGTTGACGACCTGTGGCGATCGGACTGCCGAGCATGACTAAGCAAAGGGCGTGCCAAACACGCGCCTGAGCGGCTTTGATCTGTTTTCGAGCGGTTTTGGGGGGCCATTGCCATCCGGGCGGCAGCATTTTGCCGCCCGGCAAGTTTTTGCCGGGTGAGTGAGGACCGCAATATGATGTCGATCCAATGGGCCCGCTTCCTGGATCCGGGCGCGCTTCTGCTGGTCGGCCTCGGCTGCCTGCTGGTCGCGCTGGTGCAGAACGGCGTTCGCGGCATCATGATCGGTTTTGCGACATCGCTATCGCTTCACCGAACCGCGGACGCGGGCGAACAGGCGCGGCTGTCCAGCGTCATTGTGGAAGACATCGTCCACCGCCGCGGGGTGAGCTGCGCCGACAGGCCGGCTTTGGCCTGCGCCTATACCGCCAAGCTCGCCAGTGAGATGTCCGATGCGCCGGACTTCGCGGCGTTTGCCCATATCGTCACGCAGGACAGCGCCACGCGCAACGCGGCGCGCGCGGTCGCGGTGCAGATGTGGGAGGATATCGCCGATGCGGCGCCCGCGCTCGGCATGCTCGGCACCGTCATCGGCCTGGTCGAGATGTTCGGGCGCATGGAGAGCGTCGAGGGCCTCGGCACTGCTATGGCACTATGCCTGCTTACCAGCCTCTACGGCCTTGCCTTTGCGCATCTGATCGCCGGTCCGATCGCGCGCCGTCTGCAGATGCTCGGCGGGCGTGAGGCGGCGTGGCAAACCGAAATCAGCGAACGCATGCTTGCGCTGGCCCGCGCCGAATATCCCGATCGCGCGCCGCGGCGGCCTGTGGTGCCAATCCTGGGCGATCCGCCCGATACGCTCCAGCCAAAGGAAGCGGCCACTCCATGACATCGAAACGCTCCATGGTCGGATTTATCGACCTTTCGCTGATCCTGCTCGGTTCCGTCGCGCTGATCGGCGAACTGCACCAGCGCGAACTCGTGTCCCATCCTCTGATGAGCAGGCGCGAGCATATGGAAGGCGGCAACAGCGTGACCGTCGCTATCGGCCGCCTGTTCGAACCGGGCGAGGCCCGCCTTTCCGTGCAGGGCGACAGCTGGGTGCGGAACATGGCGCGCACCGCCGGCGGGCGGCGCGTTTCCGTTCGGGTTGCAATCGACGATCGTCACGGCAATGCACGTCTCGACGGCTGGGAACAGGCCGCCGCGCGAACCGCCGCGATCATGTACGCGCTCGAACGCGGCGGCGTACCGTCCGATCATATTGATCCGACCGTTCCGCCCCATGCTGGCGGTGCAGAAGGAATCACCGTCACGATTAGCGACTGAAATTTTGGCATGCCCCTTGCTTTGGAAAAACCGACAGTCTTTTCGATCCGAGGATTCGAGTTCATGCGCCCTGCCCTTCTTCCGACCGCGATCGCCGCCGCCGCTGCAATAGCCGTTGCCCCGGCCGCAGCCGCCGGTTTCCAGAATCTGACCGATCTTGATGTGGCGGTGGCCGCCCATATGGGCGCCGAAATTGGTGAGCCGGGCGGTGCACGCGCGCCGGTCGACCGCCGTCTGAAGCTGAAAGCCTGCCCGGAGGCACCTGCCGTATCCGGCCCCGTACTCGGCGCCGCGGTCGTCCGCTGCGAGCCTGTCGGCTGGTCGATCCGGGTACCGCTGAAGCTCGACGCAGCGACGCGCAGCTCCGCAGCATCGCCTGCCTCAAGGGTGAAGGAAGAAGACGCCGTCAGCCGCGGCCAGGCCGTCCGGCTCACCGTAGAGGGCACCGGTTTCGCTATTTCCCGCACCATGATCGCAGACAAGAACGGCAAGATCGGCGACATGATCTCGGTCCGCGCGGACCGGATGGCCAAGCCCATTCTGGCGCGCGTCGTCGATATCGGCGAGGTGTCGGTTCCGGGCAGCTGAGCCCCGCTTCCGCGAACGCCGAATTTTTTTTAAAGTTTTTCTTAAAGTCCAACCTCAGCTGCCGTTACCGGTACCGAGACACTGAAAGAGGTTATCATGAAACTCGATCGTACCACCGGCTACAGCCCCGTTTCCACGGCGGCATTGCGAGGCGGCAGTGCCAAGGCGGTTTCTTCCATCGGCGCGAGCCGACCCGCCAGCAACGAGACTTCGGTGCGTCAATCCGATGCAGCGACGATCGCCAGCGAAGGCGCGCCCGTCGATCAGGCCAAGATCGCCGAAATCCGCGCCGCCATTGCGGAGGGAAGCTACATCGTCGATCCGCAAAAGCTTGCGCAGAAGATGATCGCGCTCGACCTCTATAGCGAAGGCTGACGCGGCATATGCCGATCCTTTCGATCCAGACCGCGCAGGAACGCCTGATCGCCGCGCTCGACGCCGGTGACGCGCAGGACATCATGACCGCCACGGGCGAACTTTCCACGCTGATCGATGAATTGCGTGATCTTCCGGCGATCTATGCCGACAACGACACGCGCGAAGCGTTTGAGCGGATCGACAAGCTATCCCACGCCGCTGCCTTGCGGCTGCGCATGCTGACCGATCATACGCGTCAGAAGCTTGAGCTGCTCGGCCACGAAGATCGGCGCTTGCGCTACGGCCCCCGCGCCGCCTGACCGACAGTTTTATCACGAATATCGGGGCCGCCTTGCGCGGCCTTTTGTCGTGATGGGCCACATATCCGTTCAGATAATTAATCAGGACCGTTGAGCGGAATCATTTCACTGAATTGGCACAACTCTTGCTGATCTCCCACCGAAACAGGAGACGGCAAATGCCATCGGATATCAGCAACTACGCGAAAATGGGGGGTGACCGCATCACCCGTGCCATCGCGCAGTCGGCGCGCAAAACCGGTGTCGATTTCGACTATCTGATGGGTCAGGCCCGCATCGAAAGCGGCATGAACCCAAACGCGAAGGCACCCACCAGCTCGGCCACCGGCCTCTATCAGTTCATCAGCCAGAGCTGGCTGGCCGTGGTCGATCAGCATGGCGCGAACCATGGGCTCGACTGGGCGGCCAACGCCATCGGCAAGGATTCACGCGGCCGCTACACCGTGTCCGATCCCGGCATGCGCCAGGCGATCCTCGATCTGCGCAAGAACCCGGAAGTCGCAGCGGCCATGGCCGGGGAGTTCGCGTCCGACAACAAGGATTACCTCGAAAGCCGGCTGGGCCGGGAGATGGCGCCCGTCGATCTCTACCTCGCCCACTTCCTTGGTGCGGGCGGCGCGGCAAAGTTCCTCTCCGCTCACGCATCGAACCCGGACGCCGCCGCCGCACCCATGTTCGGCAAGGCCGCAAGCGCCAACCGCAACATCTTCTACGCCTCGGGCGGGCGCATGCGCAGCTTCGACGAAATCCGCAGCCGCTTCGCCGCCAAACTGGGCGACGGCGCGAATATGCCGATGGGCGGCAACAATTCGCCGGGCGGCAATGACATGCCGTACGTCCAGCCTGCCGACTATCTTCGCCTGGCCAGCCAGCGCCAGGCACCTTCCGGAACCGACCTCAACCGTAACGACAATGCGCGCCTTGCCTACATGCTGCTCGCATCGATGGGAGCCTGATCGCTCGTATGAACGCCCAATCCACCAAGCCCGGCAATGGCTTTCTCGCTCTGCTCGATATCCGCTCGGCGCTGTTGCCGCTGGCGACGCTCCTGCTCGTCGTGTTCCTGGTCCTACCGGTGCCCGCCTTCGTGCTGGACGTCGGCTTCATCACCAACATCATGATCTCGCTCGCGGTTCTGATGGTGGCGCTGAACGCCACCAAGCCGCTCGATTTTTCCAGCTTCCCGACGGTCCTTCTGTTCGCGACGCTGCTGCGCCTCGGCCTCAACGTCGCCTCGACGCGCGTCGTGCTGGTGTCCGGCAATGAGGGCGGGGACGCCGCGGGCCATGTGATCGAAGCCTTTGGTTCGATGCTGATCGGCGGCGACTATGTCGTCGGCCTGTTCGTGTTTGCGATCCTGATGATCATCAACATGGTCGTCATCACCAAAGGTGCGGGCCGCGTATCGGAAGTCAGCGCTCGCTTCACCCTGGACGCCCTGCCCGGCAAGCAGATGGCGATCGACGCCGATCTGGGCGCCGGCCTCATCACGCCGGAAGAAGCCAAGCAGCGCCGCGTGGACGTTGCCACCGAAGCCGATTTCTACGGCTCGATGGATGGCGCCAGCAAGTTCGTGAAGGGCGATGCCATTGCCGGTGTCCTGATCCTCGTGATCAACATCGTCGGCGGTATCGTGCTGGGCGTTACCAGCCACGACATGGCGCTTGGCGACGCGGCGTCCACCTACACCATGCTCGCCATCGGCGACGCGCTGGTGGCGCAGGTGCCAGCCCTGCTGCTGTCGATCGCGGCGGCGGCCATCGTCACCCGCGTTTCCTCGCCCTTCGATCTTGGCGGCCAGATTTCCTCGCAGTTCGGATCGCACAAGGCCTGGATTCCCGTGGCCGCAATCCTGACGATCCTGGGCGTCCTGCCCGGCATGCCGCATATGATCATCCTGCCGGCAGCCGGCGTTGCCGCCTACTTCGCCTATCGCTTTTCGCGCCCTGCGCCGGAAGAGGAAGAGGTCGAAGACGCGCCCCCGCCCAACCCCAATCTCATCAACTGGAGCGATGTTTCCGACGAAGCGATGCTGGGTATCGAAGTCGGCTACGCGCTTACCGCGCTGGTGGATGAGCGCAAGGATGCGCCGCTGATGAAGCGCGTGACCGGCATCCGCAAGCAGCTGTCCAAGGAGCTTGGCTTCGTAATCCCGCTGGTGCGGATCAAGGACGATCTGACGCTCGATCCCAACGCCTATCGCATCACAATCGGCGGCACGGTAATCGGCGAAGACGTGATCTGGCCCGAGGACATGCTGGCCATCGACAGCGGCGATATCGACGAGGAGATCGAAGGCCGCGTCTGCAAGGACCCTACCTTCGGCATGGATGCCCGCTGGATCTCGCCCGACAAACGGCCCGAGGCGATCGTATCTGGATACACCGTGGTCGACGCTTCCACCGTACTCGCCACACATCTCAACCACATGATTCGTCTCAACGCCGCGCAGCTGTTCGGCATGGACGAGACCAAGATGCTGCTCGACAACTTGAAGGAGCGCGCGCCGGAGCTGGTCGAAGGGCTCACCCCCAAGGCGCTGTCGCTCTTCGCGGTATCCGCGGTCTGCCGCGCGCTGCTGATCGAAGGCGTTCCGCTGAAGGACTTCCGCCGCCTCTGCTCGGCCATGGTCGAGGCAACCGGCGATGGCTGCACGGACATCCCGACCGTGGTGGAGCGCGTGCGCCAGCGTATCGGGTCCATCATCATCCAGTCGCTCGTTCCCGTCAGCATGCCGCTGCCGGTGGTCACGCTCGACCCGGAGCTGGAAGGTCTTATCGGCCAGTCGATCAAAGTGGCGGGCGATGCCAGCTTCCCAATCGAGCCGGGCCTCGGCCAGCGCATCCTTGCCGCCATCGAGGAATCGAGCGAACGGCTGATGCTGCGCCAACAGAGCTTCGCGCTGGTCACCTCGCCCGCTGCCCGCAAGGCATTGTCGGACCTGCTCCGTCCGCGCTTCCCCGACACCCCAGTGCTTTCCTTCCGCGAATTGCCCGACGACAAACCGGTCGAGGTGATCGCCACGGTCGGCGGCCAGCAGGCACCCGCTCCGGCGCCTGCCCCGCAAGCCAAGCACAGCTTCACACAGCTTTAACAGGAGGCCGTGACGATGACTTTTCAGCCCCAGCACAGCCTTACCTACGGTCGCACGCCGTCCCGGCAGAAACCGCAGCAGCTGGTCGAGGATCACATTCCGCTGGTGCGCAAGATCGCCTGGCATGTCTCGGGCCGTGCGCCATCCAGTATCGAGGTGGAGGACCTGATCCAGATCGGCCTGATCGCTCTTATCGAAGCGGCGCGGCGCTATGAAGACCAGGGCCACCAGTTTTCCACCTATGCAGGCACACGCATTCGCGGGGCGATGATGGATCATCTGCGCGCGCAGTCCAATCTCTGCCGTTCCGCCCTGCAATTCCGGCGCGATCTGCGCCGGGCGCAGGAAAAGCTGATGGGACAGCTGGGGCGCGAGCCGGGCGAAAGCGAACTGGCCGCGGAAATGGGCTTGGGCGCATCGGAATTTCTGGCCCGCTTCGATCAGGCGGCCGACGTCCAGATGGAATCGATGGACGAGGTATATTCCGAACACAGCGTCTGGTTCGCCTCCGAGGAGGATGGCGCGGATGTGGCACTGGAACGCGATCAGCTACAGCAGCTCGTCCAGGCCGGGATCGGTACGCTCAGCGAGCGTGAACAAATGGTTTTGCAATTGTTCTTCGTCGAAGAACTGAACCTCGAAGAAATCGGCGCCGTCCTAGGCGTAACCGCCGCGCGCGTATGTCAGATCAAGAAAGCCGCGCTCGATACCATGCGCAAGCGACTGGCGGCTCAGATGGGCTGAACGGGCACGCTCTTTTTATCGAATGAGCGTCATTGAAGACATCATCAAAAAGCCCCCGCCGGATCGACCGGCGGGGGCTTTTTTGTAAAATTCGAGAGTATCGAGACCGTCTTGTGCTCAACGCAGCAGGCTGAGGACGCCCTGCTGGCTCTGGTTAGCCTGAGCCAGCATCGCGGTCGACGCCTGGTTCAGGATCTGGAACTTGGCCATGGTGGTCGATTCCGTGGAGAAGTCGGCATCCTGGATACGGCTGCGGCTTTCCGACAGATTGGTCATGCGGTCATCCAGGCTGCTCACGGTCGCCTGCAGACGGTTCTGCGAGGCACCGAGGTCGGCCTGCGCGGTCGTCACCGTCTTCAGCGCGGCGTCGAGCGAACCCAGCGCGGCGGTAGCACCAACATCAGTGCTGATGTCGATTGCGGCCACAGTCGTGGTACCATCGGTAAGCTGCGATGTACGAACATCTGCAATGCTGACGGTAACCTGCTGGTTCGCATTTGCCCCGGTCTGGATGGCGACCGACTTCGCAGTGCCAGGTGTCGTTCCATCGCCCTTCAGTAGATCGACGCCGTTGAACGTCGTATTGTCGGTAATGCTAGTGATCTGATCCTTTAGCGCGGCAACCTCCTTCTGCAGGTTGGCACGGTCAGCCGCGCCCAGCGTGCCGTTCGCTGACTGAACCGCCAGCTCTCGCATACGCTGCAGCGAGTTGGTGATCTGGTTCATGCCGCCCTCGGCGGTCTGAACAAGCGAAATGCCGTCATTCGCGTTACGCTTTGCCATGTTGAGGCCGCGTACTTCCGAAGTCATCTTGGTGGCGATCGCAAGGCCTGCAGCATCGTCGCTGGCGGAGTTGATGCGCTGGCCGGTCGACAGACGTTCCATCGTCTTGCTGAGGCCCATTTCGGCCCGCGTGGACGCCGTTGTGGCCCGCATGGCGGAAACATTGGTTCCGATAACAGTCATGTTTGTTCCTTTTCCTTTTGCGGCTGCCGAACTTCCAATGGCTGCCTCAGAACATATGACGGTCCAATCGATTTTGTTTTAAGCTTATTTGAGGCTTTCTCTTTTTTTCTTATGGTTAAGAAATTCCTAACCATGAATTACCAAAAAAAAGGCGCCCGCCGGACAGACCGACGGACGCCAGTATCGTCTCCGGAGCGGATCGATCCCGAAAGACCGACCCGCCACCCCGAAGGATCAGCGCAGCAGGCTGAGAACCCCCTGCTGGCTTTGGTTGGCCTGCGCCAGCATCGCAGTGGATGCCTGGTTCAGGATCTGGAATTTCGCCATTGCGGTCGACTCGGTCGAGAAGTCGGCATCCTGGATACGGCTGCGGCTTTCCGACAGGTTGGTGACGCGGTCGTCCAGGCTGCTGACGGTTGCCTGCAGGCGGTTCTGCGAGGCACCGAGATCGGCCTGTCCGGTGGTCACCGTGCTCAGCGCGGCATCGAGAATGCCCAGGGCCGCGGTAGCACCTGCACCGTAAGAGATATCGATGTTGGAAACGATGGCGTCGACATCGGTCGTTCCATCGGCTGCCTTGAACGTCTCCTGAGTGGTACCGTCAGCCTGGAACTGCTTGAGCGAGGTGGTCTGAACATCAGCGATGTTGATCGTGACCTGCTGGCCCGCACCCGCACCGGTCTGGATCGCGACCGACTTCGCACCGCCGGCACCATCGCCCTTCAGAAGGCTAACGCCGTTGAAGGTCGTGTTGTCGGCGACGCTGGTGATCTGATCCTTCAGCGCGGCGACTTCCTTCTGCAGGTTGGCGCGGTCGGCATCGCCGAGCGTGCCGTTGGCCGACTGAACCGCCAGCTCACGCATACGCTGCAGCGAATTGGTGATCTGGTTCATACCGCCCTCGGCAGTCTGGGCCAGAGAGATACCGTCGTTCGCATTGCGCTTGGCCATATTGAGGCCGCGCACTTCCGAAGTCATCTTGGTGGCGATAGCGAGGCCGGCAGCATCGTCGCTGGCGGAGTTGATGCGCTGGCCGGTCGACAGACGTTCCATCGTCTTGCTGAGGCCCATTTCGGCCCGCGAGGACGCCGTGGTGGCGCGCATCGCGGAAACATTGGTTCCGATAACAGTCATGTTTGTTCCTTTTTCCCTTGGTGGGGCGACCGGTTAGGTACGCCTCGGAAACTGTAACGGTCGTGAAATCTGAACCTTAAACAAGAATTCGACGTTTTTTCAGAAATATATCGGTTATAGTTAAAGCAATTTAATAGCTTTTAACTGACCCGATTTCTTATTCCTCTACTGTCTCGAACGCCTGCCCGGCTTCCGGACAGACGTGTCTTGACTGTAAGGGGCGGACGCCGGTCCGCCCCTGTGGTTCAGTGTCTTTAACCGCGCAGGAGGCTCAGGACGCCCTGCTGGCTCTGGTTGGCCTGCGCGAGCATCGCGGTCGATGCTTCGTTCAGGATCTTGAACTTGGCGAGCTGCGTCGATTCCTGTGAGAAGTCGGCATCCTGGATGCGGCTGCGCGCTTCGGAAAGGTTGGTCACGCGGTCGGTCAGGCTGCTGACCGTGGCTTGCAGGCGGTTCTGCGAGGCACCCAGATCGGCCTGTGCGGTGGTGACCGACTTCAAGGCATCGTCGAGGATGGACAGCGCGTTCTGCGCACCGAGCGTGGTGTCGATATTGATCTGATCGACCGTGGCATCGACCGCGGTATCCGCGCCGGCTGCGTCCTTCTGCTTCGATTTGGTCGTTCCGTCCGCCTCATAGGAGCCGAGCGTGGCCGACTGCACGTCGGAGAGCGTGATCACCACATTCTGACCGACCTGCGCGCCGGTCTGGATGTTGATCGCGCCACCCTTCAGCAGATCGACGTCGTTGAACTTCGTGTTGGCCGTGATGTCACCGATCTGGCTGATCAGGGCGGACACTTCCTTCTGCAGGTTGACGCGATCGTCATTGCCCAGCGTTCCGTTGGCAGACTGCACGGCCAGTTCCCGCATACGCTGCAGCATGTTCGTGATCTGGTTCATGCCGCCTTCGGCGGTCTGCGCCAGGGAGATGCCGTCATTGGAGTTGCGGATCGCCATGGTAAGGCCGCGCACTTCCGAAGTCATCTTGGTGGAGATGGCGAGGCCTGCTGCGTCGTCGCTAGCGGTGTTGATGCGCTGGCCGGTCGACAGGCGTTCCATCGCCTTGCTGAGGCCCATTTCGGCGCGGTTCGAAGCAGTGGCGGCGCGCATTGCGGAGATGTTGGTTCCGATGACGGTCATGATAAATTCCTTTACGTTGTTCCCAGACCGGTCTGTTTGTTCGCCGGTTCGAAATGGGTAACGGTCAGGTTCCGGGGCCATTAAACAAAAAAATCGACCGGCCCCGCGCCGCCAATTTTCCGGCTTTATATATATAGAGAGCGCCAAATTTTTGACGTTTCCGCCGGGCGGCTGACGGCCCGCTGACGCAAATTCCCCTCCCCCTTTGTTCACCCCACGCAAATCCGCGCTTTTCGCGTTTGGCACGCCGCTTGCATCGTCATGTGCGTGGGAATGCGGTGGGTAGGCCGCGAAAGATTGGGGAATATAAGAATGTTCGTTTCGAAGACCGCCATCAGCGACGGTGCCGCCAGCAAGCTGCCGACGCTTTCGACATATCTGAATGCCGTTCTGATCGAGACCGCTGCGATCGATACGAAAGACGGTTCACCGCGCACGCGCCCCATCCGCATCCTGACCGCGGACGAGATGGCGCTTGCCTGTCACCGTGACATCATCGTCGATTTCCGCGACGGCACGCCCGAGCTGGTGCCCGCCGCGAACGGCCAGCCGATGCACATCGCCTTCGGCCCAGCCGATATGAAACTGGGCCACGCGCTTATCGCGGAAGCCGTCCGCAATGGCGGCCCTGCCATCGGTGAGCATGCGAGCGCCCGCCTGATGCGCTATGCCGCGCGCGTTGCCGCCAGCGGCGCCGCCGTCCTGATCCAGGGCGACACCGGCGTCGGCAAGGAAGGCATGGCCCGTTTCGTCCACTCGCAGTCGCCGCGCGCGGAAGGTCCGTTCATTGCAGTGAACTGCGCAGCGCTGCCCGCGACCATGGTCGAGGCGATGCTGTTCGGCCACAAGCGCGGCGCATTCACCGGCGCCAGTGGTGAGAGCGAGGGCCTGTTCCGTGCAGCCGACGGCGGCACGCTGTTCCTTGACGAGATCACCGAACTTCCTCTCGAACTGCAGGCGAAGCTGCTGCGCGCGCTGCAGGAAGGCGAAGTGCTTCCCGTGGGTGAGACAACCGCGGTCAAGGTCGACATCCGCATCGTCGCCGCCGCCAACCGCAATTTCCAGGCGGAGGTGGCCGAGGGCCGCTTCCGCGAAGACCTCTACTGGCGCCTCAACGTCATGCCGATCGAGATCGCCCCGCTCGCCGAGCGCCGCCAGGACGTGTGCGCCATCGCCGCGACCATGCTGCTCGCCATGCAGAAGGATGGCGCGGACTTCGCCTGGATCGAGGCCGATGCGCTCGAGGCGCTGATGGCGCACGCCTTCCCCGGCAATGTGCGCGAACTTTGCAACATGCTGCAGCGCGCCCTCGTCCTGCGCGAAGGCGATGCGATCTGCGCCGCCGATCTCAATCTTACCCCCGCCCCCGTCTTCACCCCCGCAGCCGCTACCATCAAGGCTGCGCCCACCACCCCCCGCGCCGACCCCACCCCGGCGATCAATCCCGTGCTGCGCGGCCGCGACCTTCAGAGCCGCGCCCGCCTGGCCGAATTCGAAGCCATCACCGCTACCCTGGAAGAAACCAGCGGCAACCGCCGCCGCGCCGCGGAACTGCTCGGCATCTCCGAGCGCACGCTGCGCTATCGCCTCGCCGATATGCGCGAGCTGGCTGAAGCCGCCTGAGAGGGACTGACCGATGCAACCGATGACCAACAGTTTGCTGGCGGCGCGCAACGCGATCCTTCAGCAGAACAAGACGCTCCAAAACGTCACCGAGACGTCCAAGCCGCTCGGCGGATCGCTGGTTGGAGACAAAGGGGGCGTAGAAACCCCCTTCTCCGCCACGATGCGCGATGCCTTGTCGCAGGTAAACGAGGCACAGACCGCTGCCTCCAACGCGGCGTCCGCTTATGATGCCGGTGAAACGACCGACATCGCCGCGGTAATGCTGGCAAAGCAGAAGGCGTCGGTCGGCTTCGAAGCCACCCTCCAGGTCCGCAACAAGCTGCTCTCGGCGTACGAGAACATCATGAACATGCCGGTGTGATATGAACGACATGACGATCTCCCAGCCGATCGACGGCAACGCCGGCGGCGCAGCAGCCCGCCCCACCCAGCGCCTGAAGCCAATCGGTTTCAGCTCCAGCAGCAATGGCGGCATGGGCGGCGGCTTCATGGACCGCGCGCGCGACTTCCTGTCGCAGCCGGCGGTGGCGAAATCGCTGCCGCTGCTCGGCTTCATCGCGGTGGCCGCCATGGCCGCTGCCGCCTGGCTCGCATTGCAATCCCCGCCCCAGCGCGACCTGTTCCGCGGACTGCCGGAAAGCGACAAGGCCGCCGTGGCCCAGGCGCTCGACAGCAATTCGATCCCCTATCAGCTCGACAACAGCACCGGCGCGCTGACCGTCAGCGAAGACGATTACTACGCCGCCAAGATGCTGCTCGCGGCGCAGGGCCTGCCCAAGAGCGCGCCGGACGGAGACAGCATGATCAGCTCCATGCCGATGGGCGCCAGCCGCGCGGTGGAGACCGAAAAACTGCGCGCCGCGCGCGAGGCCGATCTCGCCCGTTCGATCGAGGCGATCGATACGGTCGTCACGGCGCGCGTGCATCTGGCCGTCGATCCGCCCAGCGTGTTCATCCGTGAGCGCAATGAGCCTGCCGCATCGGTGGTGCTGAACCTGCAACCCGGCACGACGCTCGGGAATGAACAGGTGCAGGCGATTACGCACCTTGTCGCCAGCTCCGTCTCCGGCCTTAACGCGGACCGGGTTTCGGTGGTGGACCAGAACGGACGGCTTCTTTCCGAAACCGCTGAGAACGGTCCGCTGGGCGAAACCGGCAAGCAGCTGGCGGTGCAGGAGCAGGTCGAGGACCGCTATCGTCGCAGCCTGACGGCATTGCTCACGCCGATCCTTGGCGCCAATAATTTTGCTGCGGAGGTTTCCGCCGATCTCGATTTCTCGGAGCGTCAGGCGACCAGCGAGACCTTCCCGAAAGATGAATCGGTCGTACGCAGCGAACAGCGTAGCTGGACTGCCGAAACAGACGGCGCCAACGGCACGCCTGGCGGCATCCCCGGCGCACTGTCCGATCAGCCGCCCGAAAACGGCACTGCGCAGGACCAGATGGGTGATCCCGCCGTCCCCGCCGACATGCAGAAGCGTCAGGAGCAGGTGAACCGCAACTATGAGCTCGGCCGCCAGATCGCCGTCACCAAGGATGCAAGCGGCGTGGTCAGCCGGGTTTCGGTGGCGGTCGCCATTGCCAACGGCCCCGACGGCAAGCCGCGTAGCCCCGCTGAGATCGCCGCGATCGAAAAGCTGGTAAAAGGCGCGATCGGCTTCAATGCCCAGCGCGGCGACCAGGTTGAGATCAGCTCGCGCGCTTTCCAGCCGATCGTCACCGAAGAAACGCCTTGGTACGAGGCAAGCTGGGTGTCGCTTCTGGTGCGCAACGTCTCGGGTCTGCTGGTTGCCCTTGCCCTTATCTTCTTCATCGGCCGCCCGCTGCTGAAGCGCCGCAAGGAACTGAAGAACGCACCGGCACTTCCGGCGGCAGAGGCCAGCGAAGCCCCTGCCCTCGCCCGCTCCGCGGATGAGGCGCGCAAGGACGAGCCGGTGACGCTGGACATGATCACCGCGGCGCACAGCTATCAGGAACGCGCGCTGCTGATCCAGAATTTCGTCAAACAGAATCCCGAACACGCCACCCTGGTCGTCCGCGACCTTCTGAAGTCGGCGAAGGCCCCCAAGGAAGCAGTAAATGGCTGAGGTAATGGAACCTGAAGCAGCGGCGATCGACGGCGCCGCCGAAGCGCTCGCAGCAGCGATGCCCGATCTGCCCAGCCTGGGCGATGAACAGGCCGCGGCAATCCTTCTCCTGCTCTTTTCGGAGGACGAAGCCTCGGGCATTCTTTCGCGGCTTGAGCCGAACGAAGTCGAGCAGCTCAGCAGCGTGATGTATTCGGTTGCCGATATCGGCGCGGACGAGATCAACACCGTGCTCGATCGCTTCGTCGATCGTGCCCGCCACCGCACCACCATCGGCTATCGCTCGGACATTCAGATTCAGGCGATGCTGACCGCGGCTCTCGGCGAGCAGCGCGCGGAAGTGATGATCAGCCGGACCGCCCCGAAGAAACCCGCGCCGAACCTGGAAGCGCTCAAATGGATGGCACCCGAAGAGATCGCCGCGATGATCGAGGAGGAGCATCCGCAGATCGCAGCGCTGGTGCTTTCTTTCCTGTCGACCGACAATGCCGCCGCCGTCCTCAGCCTTCTGCCCTCCGACATGCAGGACGACGTGGTTTATCGCCTCGCCACGCTCGGCCAGGTGAGCAACGACGCGATCGAGACGATCGAGCACCTTCTCACCGCGTTCCATGCGCCCAAGGGCTCCGGTACCGTGGCCACCAAGGGCGATCCGTCCGAAGTCGCTGCGATCATGAACCAGGTCGGCAAGAAGAACAGTGCTCGGATGATCAAGGCGCTCGCCAAGCGCGACAAGAAGCTGGCCGGCACGATCGAGGATGAAATGTTCACCTTCGCCGACCTCATCACGGTCGAGCCGAAGGATCTGGGCACCATCATGCGCAGCGTGGACAACACGCAGCTGGTCCCAGCGCTGAAGGGCGCGGACGAGAAACTGCGCGCCAAGATCCTGGGCTGCATGTCCAGCCGCGCCGCGCAGACTTTGGAAGACGAGATGAACGAGCGCGGCCCCATGCCGATGTCCGAAGTGATCGAAGCGCAGAAGAGCGTGGTCGCGCAGGCTCGCCGGCTTGCCGATGCCGGCGATGTCGTGATCGGCGGAGGAGGCGACGATTATGTCTAATGGGTTCGCACAGCGCTCCTTCGCGCCGGAAGTTTCCACCTTTCGCCCTGTCTGGCAGACGCCTGCACAAGCGTTCCGGAGCGGTGCTGATAACGATGCAGCACCGAATGAAATTGACGAGCAGGCGGAAGCCGAAGCCTATTTTCGCGAGCAGCTGGACGACAGCTACCGCAGAGGCTTCGCCGACGGCCAGGCCGCAATTGCGGAGGCGAATGAGGAACTGATCGCAGCGTCCGACCGGCTGGCACAATCCGCCGCCACGTTGCGCGCGCAGCCCAGCGATGCGCTATGCGAGACGCTGATGCGCACTATTCGCACGCTATTGGAGCGGACCGCAGGATTTGCCGAACCCAATCCGGAAACCCTGAAGCAGCATTGCGCCTCGCTCGCCGCACTCGCCAAGAAGGACTGCGCGGACGCCGTCCTGCACATCCATCCACTGGACCGGATGCTGCTGGGCGAGGAAACGTTCGGCCTCGCGATCGAGGAAGATGCCTCGCTGGTGCGCGGCACGCTGAGCCTTTCGCACAGCGACGGCTGGATCGAACAGGGTACGCAGCCCGTGCTAGACGAACTGGAGGCGATGATCGCCTCGCTGGGCAACGCGTCGTGATTCCCGCGCAGGAAAATGGCCTTACCAGCCTCCTCGGCCGGATCGAAGCAATCGCCGCGGGTCCGCGCCGCATCGGCCGCTTGGTGGCACATGATGCCGGGATGCTCGAAGTGACGGGTTTCAACCACCCGATCGGTTTCGGAGGCACCATTCACACCGCCGATGGCGGCACCATGAAGGCGGAAATCGCCGGCTTTCGCGGCAGCCGCGCACTGATGGTCCCACTGGAAAGCGACGGCGCGGTCAAGAACGGCGCCCGAGTTGAGCCGGACATGCAATCCAGCCAGGCGCAGGTCGGCGATGGTCTGCTCGGCCGGGTCATCGGCCCGATGGGCGAACCGCTGGACGGCGGCGGCCCGATCGTCGCCAATGCGCTCTGGCCGCTTGCGGGCAAGCGTTCCAACGTCCTCAACCGTGGCCGCGTGACCAAGCCGATTGACCTTGGCGTGCGGGCGATCAATGGACTGCTGACCGCCGGTTACGGGCAGCGCATCGCCATCGCGGCGGGCTCGGGCGTCGGCAAATCGGTGCTGATCGGCCAGATCATCGCCCATGCCGATGTCGACGTGGCCGTAGTCGGTCTGATCGGCGAGCGTGGACGCGAGGTCAGCGATTTCGTCGAGACCAAGCTCAACGGCCCGATGCGCGGACGCACCGTCACCGTCGCCGTGCCCGCTGACTATTCGCCTGTTCTGCGCCTGCGCGCCGCGGCGCGCGCCACCGCGATCGCCGAACATTTCCGCAGCCAAGGCAAGCGCGTCCTGCTGATCATCGACAGCCTGACACGCATCGCCCATGCGCAGCGCGAGATCGGCCTGTCGATGGGCGAGCCGCCGACCATGAAGGGCTACCCCCCTTCCGCCCTCGCGCTCATCCCCCGGCTGATCGAGCGGGCGGGGAATGATAACACCACCGGCGGCTCCATCACCGCGCTCTACACCGTGCTCGCCGATGGCGGCGACATGGAGGACCCGGTGGTCGATACCGCTCGCGCCATCGTGGACGGGCACATCATCCTGTCGCGCCTGTTGTCCGAACAGGGCATCTTCCCCGCGATCGACGTCGGCAAATCGCTCAGCCGCGTCGCCGCCGACATCATCTCGGACGAACACCGCGCAGCGCAGACCAATTTCCGCCGCCTCTGGTCCGCCTATGAGGAGAACCGCGACCTCCTTTTGATGGGCGCCTATCGCGAGGGCAGCGATCCGGCAATCGACGAGGCCGTCGCCCGCCATGACGAGCTGCTCGCCTTCGTCCGGCAAGGTGCCAAGGAAGCCGTGCCGATGGACGAAAGCGTCGGACAACTCCGCCAGCAATTCGGTTTTGAAAGCGCACATGCATGAAGAAGATTCTGAAAAGCCGCCAACGCATTCTTGGGATGCGTGAGACGCAGCTGCGCATCGCCACGGGGGAAAGCGCCGCCGCGCGCGGTAGCGAGACCAATCTGGAGCAGCGCCGCGATCAGTTGAAGGCGCTCTCCGTCCACATGCACAAGGCCGGCAATGACTGCCGCGAGGGCCGCTCGCTCCACGCGCAGCTCGAGTTGGTCGAACGCCTGCAGCGCGCCGGGGACCAGATGGAAACCGCAATCGGCCAGGCCCGGCAACATACTGCCCGCATGGAGCGGCAACGGATTGCCGCTTATCAAAAGCGCGAGATGGCCGACCGTCTCGTTGGGCGGGCGAAAACCAGTGTGGAAGCCGAGACCGACCGTAAGCTCAGCGAACAACCCCGCGCTTTGCCGCGCCGCGCCATGGAGCGCAGTGCGTGAGCGCTGGCCTCCTCACTCTTGCCGAATGCTTTGCATTCCGCGCTCAGCAAAACTGGCACGCTATCTGCATAGGTTAGATCGATGATTGGCAATGCACTCCCCCTTCGCCTCCAGCTAGAGGCATCCACCGCGCCGCTCGCGGCAATCGGCTTTGGGCCCAATGGACAAAATGGCGCACCCTTCGTCTTGCCGGCCATACCCCCCGGCGATGAGGATGCGCTCGCCCTTCCAATGAATCGCGATGAAAACGCCAAGGATGGACAAAGCGAACATCGCGGCGACGATATGCTGGCGGCAATACCGCTGGTAGTGGATATGCCGCATTACATTGCCGCTCCGGCCGCCATGCTAGAGGCCCCGGCCCGGTCTGCCATGGAACCCTCGGCTGCCGATGCGGATGGCGATGCCGCAATCGATGCGCTCCCTGCTGCTTCCCCGGCTCAGGGCACAGTCCTGCACCGCATTGCTGCAATGCGCGAACATCGCATCTACGAACCCACCCAGGGTCTTGCTCCGGCCACCCTGCCCGCCGCAGCAGTCCCCACAATTCGAACGAGAGAGCAAATTTCACCCGACGCGGCCACACTGCCAGGCTCGCCCACCCTCCCGGGAGCTCAGGCAAATGGCGCCGCAGCCCTTGCCTCGAACAGCAACGGCGCATCCATTCCCACGAGCGGCCATATGCCAATCGCTCCCCTCGCCGGTGGCAACGAGCCTGCACCCGATAATCAGGTTGCGCGCTCCCCGATCGATGGGCGCGCATCGGCCCCCGCGGCGACTGAGAGCGCCGAAACCGCACCGCCGTCGGTGCGAACAGCGCGTCCGATGCTCGCGGCTACAGCAGATAAGCCTGCCAATATCGCAGCCATGGGCAGCGCCGCCAAGGCACAAAGCACGCAAGTGCTGCAAAGCGCAGATGCTCCCCGCATTCTTGAGACGAATTCTCCGACGGAAGAGCCTGCTGCTAACCGTGGGGCAGAACAAATCGATTCCGCTACGACACCGACAGCCCACGCGCGGCAAACCGGCCAATTCGGCAGCGAACGCCCCGTCGCTGCGCAGCCGGTTTCAATCCCTGCCGCAACCAACGCGACGGAAGCCTTAAGCAGCGCCAGCGTTCTCAACCCGGCCGTTCAGCCCGCAACCGAAAGCGCAGATCCGATCGTCCAAGCAACGCCATCGGCCATCGAGGCAACCGATCCTGTTCGAAAAGAGGAGCAGCGCGGCGACGCGCTCCGGGATGCGAATTCGATGCTGGACAGCAAGGCTTCCGAACGTCCGGTTCAACCGGTGCTCAAGAGCTCCTCCCTTGGCGAAAACGGCCTGCCCCATCGCACGGTGCATTCGGCCCAAGCGCTGGAAACACCCCAGCCGGCAGCTGTCTTTCAGGTCCCGCCCCCGGCGCAGAACGGACCGCAACAGGCCGCTGCCAACGCCCCGACCATCTTCACCGCACCGGCACCCGTTCCGTTCGATGCGCAGTTCGGCCAGCGCGTCAGCGCGGCGATCGGCGCGGCGATGAACGCGATGACGGTGCAGGACGGCACGTTGATGCTACAGATCAGTCCGGACCGCCTCGGCCGGATCGAAATCGCGATCGACCGGGCCAGCGAGCGGCTGCACATCACGACTGAGAACGAGAGTGTTCGCGGTGCCATTGCGCAGGCGCATAGCCGGATCGAGCAGGAACTGCGCGCCGCGGGTCAGCGCATCGGCACCATCGATGTGGCGACGCGCGATCCCTCAACGGGCACCGGCCAGGGCCAGAGCCAAAATCAGGCGCAAGCCGGTACCGACCAGCAGCGCGGACAGCAAAATGCTGCGCAGCAATCCTTCGGTCGTATGGGGATCGACGGCCGCCGCGCCGCGCCTGAGATCGATACTTCCAGCCGGCCTAACGGCCGTCCCTCTTCCAATATTCTTTACGCCTGACACCAGCGCGGAAACCCGGAGACCTGAACAATGTCCGATGAGAAAAAGCCCAAGAAAAAGGGCAAGATGAAGAAGCTGCTGCTTCCGCTCGCCGCGATCGTCATCATCGGCGGCGCGGGCGGCGCGGGGGGCTATTTCTATGCCGATATGTTCGGCGAGCACGAACAAAGCCATGTGGATCCCGATCTGCCCAAGCTCGTCCTGAAGGACGGCACGAAGGTGGATGGGCCCAAGGATGGGAAGGTCCACGACATCAGCATGTACAAGTCGACCTATTTCCCGATCGAGGAAAGCTTCACCACCAACCTGCGTGGCGGGTCCGGCTTTGCTCAGGCGCAGATGGCGGTTTCCACCTTTTACGACGAGAGCGTGGTCGAAGCGCTGACCGAGCATGACATTGCGGTGCGCAATGCCATCGTGATGCAGCTGGCCGATACCGACGCGCTCGAGCTGGAAACGATTCAGGGCAAGGAGCAGCTGGCCGCACGCCTTCGCGACAGCATCAACGATGTACTGAAGCAGAAGACCGGCTTCGGCGGCATCGACGAGGTCTATTTCACCAAGCTGGTGCTGCAGTAATTCCATGACCGACGCCGCCGCCTCCGAAACTTCCGAAGAAAAGAGCGCCGCCATGCCCGCGAGCGCCGCGCACCACTTCCCGCGCCGCGACAGCAGCGAAGCGGATGTAATGCCGATCGCCCGGCGCACAGCGAAACGCCTTGCCAGCGGTCTGCGCACTGCGCTGCAACCTTTGGCCAATGAGCGGCTCAACGTGACCCCCGATCAAGCGCGGCTGGAGATCCATCGCGACTGGCTTTCCGCGCAGGGCAGCTCGATGGGGCTCGCCTTTTACCAGTTGCCGCCGATGAAGGGCCGTATGGCGCTGCGTCTGCCGCACGATCTGATCGCGGCTCTGGTCGATGCGTTCTTCGGCGGGTCGATCGCGCGCGGCAAATCCAAGAAAGCCGATTACAGCGCCACCGACATGCGTCTGATGCACCGCATTGCCGGAGCCATCGCTCCGCAGCTTGGCGCGGCCTGGGCCGAGTTCGGTCCGTTCCGTTGTCTTTCGGCAGGACTGACCGACGATCCGGATGAAGCCAGGCTGGCCAAGCGCGATGAGGACGAACTGCTGATTCAGCCGTTCGAGCTTTCCTATCCCGGCAATGTCCGTTTCATCATCGACCTCGTCTACCCGGTCGACATGATCCAGTCGGCGCGTGAGGAACTGGCCGGTGCGCCGTCTGCCGAGACTATGCCCGCCGACCCCATGTGGCGGCAGGACCTGGGCCGCGCGCTGAACGAGGTTTTCCTGCCTGTCCGATCAGTCCTTGCCCGCCCGACCATGACCCTACCCGAGCTTGCCAATCTGAAGCCCGGCGACATCATTCCCATTCCCCCCGCGCGCAACCTGCCACTGCTGATCGGGGATCGCACCTTCGCGCGCGGAAGCCTCGGCGAACAGAACGGTCTCGCCGCCTTCCGCATCGACACTATCGAGAAAGGATCATTCCATGAATGACATGACAGAGGCAGCCGGCCTCGCCGATGCAGCCCGGCAGGGCGGCGGCAACGGGGCGGCAATTTCTTGCCGCGACGGTAACCATAGTTTTGCCGACGAAAGCGCGGAGCACTACCGCTTCCTTGCGGACATTCCGGTCCGACTTTCGGTGGAAGTCGGTGCGGTATCGTTAAAGCTCTGTGAAATCATGGATTTGGCCGAAGGATCGGTCGTCGAACTGGGTCGCCAGGCGAACGAACTTCTCGATATCAACGTAAATGGCACGCTGGTTGCAAAGGGTGAGGTCGTAACCATCGACGGCCGTTTCGGCATCCGCGTGGCGGAAGTCGTTTCCAAGAACGTCGGAGGTGCGAAAGTTGAAAGGCGTGCCTAGTGACCTACTATATCCTCAAGCTGGTGATCATGCTGCCGCTGATGGCGGGCATGATCGTGGGGGCCTTGTGGTTATACCGTAAATATCAGCCGGGCCTCGCCCAGGGCGCGCGCCAGCAGGATCTCCGGCTGGTCGAGACGCTCTCCATGGGCACGTCCGGCAAGCTCGCGGTCGTCGAATTCGGCGATCAGCGCATTCTGCTCTCGGCGACGCGCGGCAAGATCGATCCAATCTTCTCCCGCCCGATGAGCGAGGAGGAGAAATCCGCCGCCGCATCGCGCGCGCCTGCCAATAGCGACGATGCGGGCGTGTCCGGTGGAGACAGCGGCTTTGCATCGATCATGAACAAGGCGCTCTCCGCGCGCTCCTCCTCCAAGCGGGCCTGATCCGATGCCCGCATTTTTCCGCACATCGGCGCTACGCGCCGCCATCAAACCGGTTTTGGCCGCGTTGCTGCTGGCAATCCCCACGCAGCTGGCCGCACAGGCAGCGGTACCCGCCCCCACCGCGCCCGCCGCGCAGGAGGCCCCGGCGCAGCAAACTCAACAGACCGCACCGGCCGCGCCAGCCAACACGCCCAACGCATCGCAGGCGCTGACCCGCGCGCTCGACGATGTGTCGGGTGACGGCGCACCGCTGACGCTCAGCCTTCAGATCCTTATCCTGATGGGGCTGCTGACGATCCTGCCCTCGCTGGTGCTGATGATGACCAGCTTCACGCGGATCATCATCGTCCTGTCGATCCTGCGCCAGGCACTCGGCCTGCAGCAGACCCCGCCGAACCAGGTGCTGATCGGCCTGTCGCTGTTTCTCTCGCTGTTCGTGATGGCTCCATCGATCGAACAGATCAACACGCGCGCAATCGAGCCTTATGGCGCCGATCAGGTGACGCTGGAACAGGCGGTCGCGACGTCGGGCGAGGTCTTCCACGCCTTCATGGTGAAGCAGACGCGTCAAACCGATCTCAAGCTGTTCATGGATCTGGCCAAGGTGGACGCGGTCGCCAGCCCGCAGGATATCCCCTTCTCGATCCTGCTGCCGGCCTTCGTCACCAGCGAATTGAAAACCGCCTTCCAGATCGGCTTCATGATCTTCCTGCCCTTCCTGATCATCGATCTGGTCGTTGCCTCCACGCTGATGGCGCTGGGCATGATGATGCTTTCACCCACCATCATATCGATGCCGTTCAAGCTTCTCCTTTTCGTCCTGGTCGACGGCTGGGCGCTCACCATGGGCTCGCTCGCCGGCTCTTTCGTCACCTGAGGATCGCTAAATGGAACAGACGGATTTCTTCATCGGCATCGCGCAGCAGACGCTGTGGGTCACCGCCCTCGCCGCCGCGCCGCTCCTGATCCCCGCGCTTGTGGTCGGCATCCTCTTGGGGATGGTACAGGCCGCCACCTCGATCAACGAGGCGACCTTGAGCTTCGTACCCAAGCTGATCGTGGTCGGAATGATGCTGGCCCTGTTCGGCGGGTCGATCCTCTATCTGATCGCCGATTTCACGATCGACACCTTCAACCGTATCCCGGAGCTGCTGGTGTGATCGCCCCCGCCTTCGCCGGTGCAGAAGATCAGCTGTGGCAATGGGCCATGGCGATGATCCGCCCCGGTGCCGCGCTGATCGCCGCGCCGATTTTCGGCGCGCAGCAGGTGCCGCTTCCGCTGCGCATCATCCTGGCGCTGATGATCGGCATCGCCGCCACCGGCCCTGCCGGCGCGACGATGCCGACGGAAACGCTGGCAAGCTTCGCCGGCTTCCTGTTTCTGGCCGGTGAAGTCGTCACCGGGCTGGCCATGGGCTTTGCCGTTCAGATCGGTTTTTCCGCGGCCTTTGTCGCCGGTGAGACGCTCGGCAACGCCATGGGCCTTGGCTTTGCCACCATGAATAATCCGCAGATGGGCGGATCGACCCCGGTGCTCGGCCAGTTCCTCTCGATCATCGCGACGCTCCTGCTGCTCGCGATGGACGGCCATCTCATGCTGATCTCGATCATCGTCGACAGCTATCGCACGCTGCCGCCGGGCAACGCCTTTCCTGGTTTCGCGGCGATCGACGGGCTGGTTCAGTTCGGCGGATCGCTGTTTTCCATGGGTCTCCTGATCGCTCTTCCGGTCGGCGCGGCGCTGATCCTGATCCAGGTGGTCATGGCCATGCTCGCCCGCTCCGCCCCGGCGCTCAATCTGTTCGCGGTCGGCCTGCCGGTCGCGCTGCTATCCGGCCTCGTCCTCCTCGCCATGGCCGCACCGGTGATTGCCGATGGCATCATGCGCGCGCTGGGCGAGGGCCTGGACCAGTCCAGCATGGTAGCGGGGATAGGCTGATATGAGCGGCTCCCCTCCCGGTGGCGGTGAAAAAACCGAAGCCCCAACCGACAAGCGGCTGAAGGACAGCGCCAAGAAGGGCGATGTCCTCCAGTCCAAGGAACTCGGCGTCGCGCTCGTCATGATTGGCGGCGCGGCGATGTTTTCGCTGTTCGGCGGGGAACTGCTCGGCGCCACATCGGACGTTGTACGCTCCGGACTGATGTTCAGCCCGAGCGACATCGAACAGTTCGATATGAGCGAGCGGACGCTCAAGCTGATCGCGCCGCTGGCCCTTCCCTTTGGCGGTCTGGCGCTGCTGCTGCTGATTGCGGCGGTCGGCACGCCCGCCATGCTCGGCTCGCTGGGCTTTCGCTGGTCCGCAATGGCACCCAAACCCTCCAAGATGAACCCCGCATCGGGCCTCAAGCGCATGTTCGGCACGCATGCGCTGATCGAACTCACCAAGGCGCTGGCGAAAGTCGGCGTGATGGGTGCAGTCGGTGCCGTCATCATCTTCAACTCGATCCGGCAGATGGTGCAATTGGGGCTGGGCGATATCCGCGAAAGCCTGTTCGCCTTCGGATCGCTGTTCACCTGGACGCTGCTCGTAATGGCGGGATGCCTGGTCTTCATCGCGATGATCGACGTGCCGGCGCAGATGTTCCAGCGCTCGCAGAAGCTGAAGATGACCAAGCAAGAGGTGAAGGACGAGCACAAGGATAGCGAAGGCTCGCCCGAGGTCAAGCAGGCGATCCGCCAGCGCCAGCACGCGTTGATGAGCGGATCGGCGCGCAAGGCGGTGGAAGATGCCACCGTACTGCTCGTCAACCCGACCCATTTCGCCGTCGCCCTCCGGTACGATCAGGAGCGGGACGCGGCGCCCGTCGTATTGTTCCGCGGGCGCGGCGAGCTCGCGCTCGTCATGCGTTCGCTGGCCGAGGAGGCGAAGGTGCCCGTGCTCCATTATCCGGAGCTGACGCGCGCCATCTACTACACGTCCAAGCCCAACCATATCGTCGACGAGCGGCTGTACATGGCCGTTGCCGCCCTGCTCGCCTTCCTGTTCCGCCTCGACGGAGAGATCGCCCGCGCCGACAAGCCGGACATCGCCGTCCCCGACGAATTGCGCTTCGACGCAGACGGTCGACTTTCGCCCTAAAGTTTCACCGCGAGCTGCCGTTACCCATTCCAAGAAAGGGCGCCCATGCTTTCCAGTATCTCCAATCTCATCAGCGGCCAGTCGGGTATCAACTCGGCCCAGTTGGTCAACGACCTGGTCAACGCAACGCGCCAGCCGCGCGAGGCGCAGATCAATCAGAAGCAGCAGCTGAACAGCGCGCGCATCTCTGCACTCGCTTCGGCCTCCTCTTCGCTGAACACCTTTTCCGACGCCTTGAGCGCGATCCTGGACGGCAAGCGCTTTCTGGGAGACCTCGTCTCCAGCAATGGCGGCGTGGCCACGGCAAGCTTCATCGACGGAAAAACCCCGAGCGGCCTGCCCGTTACCATGGAAGTGAAGCAGCTGGCGTCCGAGCAGCGTCTGCTCTCACGCAATTTTGCGACATCGGCGGATGCGGTAGGCACGGGCACGCTCACTTTGGCAACGAGCAAGGGCTCGTTCGACATCACGATCGACGACAGCAACAACAGCCTCACCGGACTGCGCGATGCGATCAATAATGCGGAAACCGGCGTTACCGCGCGGATCATGACCGACAATCGCGGCACGCGGCTGGTGCTGGAAGGAACCAAGGGTGCCGATCAGGGCTACACCATCTCGGCGACCGCGGGCGGATTGGAGGATTTCGCCTACGCGGACGGCGCGACGACCGGCCTGACGAAGCTCTCCGGTGCCACCGACAGCATCGTGGTCGTCAACGGCGTAGAGCTCATAAACAGCGGCAACCAGATTGAAAACGCGATCGAGGGCGTGCGCCTAAGCCTGCTGGCCGCCAAGCCAGGCGAAGAAATCACGATCTCCAGCGACAAGCCGAAGGCGACGACGCGCGATCTCGTTACCGAATTTATCGATGCCTTCAACACCCTGAAGCGGGGCCTCAACTCCGCCACCGCTCCCGGTGTGGACGGAGAGGCCGGCGGGCCGCTGGCCGGCAACAGCGCCATTCGCGACATGGCCGCGCGGCTTGGCCGGATGAGCTCCACGATGCTTTCGACCGACGGGCCGTTCCGCACGCTGGCCGATATCGGCGTTCGTACCGAGCGCGACGGCACGCTGACACTGGATAGCGCCACGTTCGACAAGGCAATGGCGACCGATGCCGGGGCCGTGGCCTCGATGCTCGATCCGCTGAAGCCCGACGCCAATAATCGCGGGATCGCGGGCGTGCTGGAAGACGTCAAAACCGCGCTGCAAGACAAGAACAGCCCACTGACCCTCGCCAAGGCACGGTTCGAGGCGGTGAGCAAGCAGCTCACCGAAATGCGCGAGAAGCTGAATAGTGACATCGAGCGCTATCAGACCAGCCTTCAGCAGACCTTCTCCAACATGGACCGCCAGCTCGCGGTGCTGAAGCAGACCCAGCAATATGTCGAGCAGCAGACCAAAATCTGGAATGGTAATTACGACTGAGCGCCGTCCGACCGATTGAAAGTACGGCAGTTAATTAGAAGCACGGGAAACCACGACCATGTATTATTCACCCAGCCGCGCCATGGCCCAAACTTACGGAGCGGTGGACAAGAACAGCCGGATTGCAGCGGCCAGCCCGCACGAGCTGGTCTCGATCCTGTTCGAGCAGCTTCTCCTGCGGATCGACCGCGCGGCGCGCTGCGTGGACCGGGGCGACATGGCGGGCATGTTCGAATCGCGCGCCAAGGCCATGGATATCCTGAACGCGCTGGACGAAAGCCTGGATTTCGAGCGTGGCGGAGAGATCGCGACCACCCTCGCCATCGTCTACCGCGAGGCATCCAACCGTCTTGCCAACGCGCATGGCGAGCAGACCGCGGAGCGACTGGCTGCCGCGCGTGAGATCGTCGTGGAAATCGCGGACGCCTGGAACCAGATCGGCAAGCGCTGAGAAGCGCTTGCCGGCAGGGCAAGGACGGGCGCGCTCAGCTGAAGAGCATCATCCGGGCGCGCGGACAGGGCCGATCGATCCGGAGCGGAAAGGACATGGTGTCCGCTGCCGAATATCGGGATTGCCGTGCAGCTTGTCTCGATGAAATTATAATGAAAGTAGGCGGCCAGCTAGCGGAACGTGCGGCCGCAATAGCTTTTACGCTGCCTGCTGGTCTTCGCGGCTGATGCCGTGTCGGCGCATCTTTTCCACGAAGGTGGTGCGCTGAACATCGACGAGGCGCGCAGCCTTGGCGATCACGCCGCCGCATTCGATCAGCGCCTCGATCATCAGGCGGCGCTCTTCCTGCTGCAGGTGGTTCTGCAGCGAGAAACCGTCCGACAGGCTGACCTTGGGAGCCGCTTCCGCAGCAGCGGGAGCAGCGACCGGCTGGTGAACGGCACCAACGCTGCGATGCGTGAGGAGAAGCTCTGCTTCTTCATGGCCGATGGTCTGGCCGGGAAAGAAAATCGCAGCCCGTTCGATCACATTGCGCAGCTCGCGCACATTGCCGGGCCAGCCATAAGCTTCCAGCCGGGCGATGGCTTCGTCGGCGATCACCGGACGCTCAGCGCCGCTATCGATCTTGCCGAGGAAATGGTCGACCAGCGAACGGATGTCTTCGGGGCGCTCGGCGAGCGACGGAATGCAGATCGGAATGACGCAGAGGCGATAGAACAGGTCTTCGCGGAACTCGCCGCAGGCGATCTGGTGATGCAGATCGCGGTTGGTCGCCGCGACGATGCGGACATCGACCGGAATCTGCTTGGTGCCGCCGACGCGGCGGATCGAGCGTTCCTCGATGACGCGCAGCAGCTTTACCTGCAGCGCGAGCGGCATTTCGCCGATTTCGTCCAGGAACAGCGTGCCGCCGTTCGCCTGTTCGAACAGGCCGATATGGCGGCTGGAAGCACCGGTGAAGCTGCCGCCTTCATGGCCGAACAGCTCGGATTCGATCAGTTCGGTCGGGATCGCACCGCTGTTGATGGCGACGAAGGGTCCGTCCTTGCGCTGCGAGGCGTGATGGATGGCGCGGGCGACGACTTCCTTGCCGCAACCCGACGGGCCGGTGATCAGAACCGAGGCGGACGCGTTCACCGAAAAACGGATCATGGTGCGCACCGATGCAATCGCGTCGCTGCTGCCCACCACCATTTCGGAGATCATCTGTTCCGGCATGTTCAAACTACCCTGTCCTCGTTCCTGCCCCTGGCGGATCGGCGCCGGGCATTTCCGCCGCGCCGCTCCGTCGAAACCGTTTTGCGGCAATATGGTTAACAAAACCCTGCGATCCGTTGCCGGGCGGCAATCGCCTGCCGCTTTCGCATTGGGCACCGCGCTTCGATACGCAGTATTTCCGCCATTTAGCAGGACAGGCCCCAAATAAATTGCTTCCGAAAAGGGTTAACAATTTCGTTTCGGCTTGCCGGCGGTACCGTTCCGTCGATCGGTTGCATTGCGCCACGGGCTTTGGTGCCCCACATGACCGGCCTTACCGAACAACCTTCAGGGAGAGACCGAATGAGTGACCATCAGGGCTTGGAACTGCGTTCCACCATTACCGAAGACGGCAAGCTGAAACTGAACCTGGAGCAGGTGGATGTCGGCGCCCCCGCGGCGGACGAAGTCGTCGTGCGCGTGGAGGCGGCGCCGATCAATCCGTCGGACCTCGGCCTGCTGCTAGGCCCGGCCAAGCTTTCGACCATGGAAGCGGGCGGCAGCGACGATCGTCCCGAAGTGACCGCGGACCTGATCGAGGGCGGCAAGAGCGGCGTGAAGGCACGCATCGGCCAGTCCATGCCCGTCGGCAATGAAGGCGCCGGAACCGTGGTCGCCGCGGGCGAAGACGTGCAGGACATGATGGGCAAGCAGGTCGGCATGATGGGCGGCGCGATGTATGCGCAGTACCGCAAGGTGAAGGCCCGCGAATGCATCGTCCTCCCTGAAGATGCGAGCGCGGAGGACGGCGCGTCCATGTTCGTGAACCCGCTCACTTCGCTCGCCTTTACCGAGCAGATGAAAATGGACGGGTTCAAGGCGCTGGTCCACACCGCCGCCGCCTCCAATCTCGGCCAGATGCTCAACAAGATCTGCCTCGCCGACGGCATCCCGCTGGTGAATATTGTGCGCAAGGAAGAGCAGGTGAAGATCCTGAAGGACATCGGCGCGCCGATCGTGATCAACTCGAGCGAGCCGGATTTCATGGCCAAGCTGACCGACGCGATCGCGGAAACCGAAGCCTATCTCGCCTTCGACGCGGTGGGCGGCGGCAAGCTGGCCGGTCACATCCTGAACGCCATGGAAGCAGCCTCGCAGCGCTCGATGAGCGAATATAGCCGCTACGGTTCCGATCAGGCCAAGCAGGTCTATCTCTACGGCGTGCTGGACACGAGCCCCACGGTGCTGGAGCGCGGCTTCGGCATGGCCTGGAGCATCGGCGGCTGGCTGCTCCCACACTTCCTCGGCCGCGCAGGTCAGGAGACCGCGAAGCGCATGCGCCAACGCGTGAAGGACGAGCTGAAGACCACCTTCGCGAGCCACTACACCCAGCGCATCTCGCTCGCCGAAGCGCTGCAGCCCGACACCATTCGCGCTTATCAGAGCAAATCGACGGGCGAGAAATATCTGATCGTGCCGACGAAGTAAGCCGCCGGGCATAACATCGTCATTGCGAGCCGCAGGCGAAGCAATCCAGAGCCGGTGCAGCGCTGCATTCGCCCTGGATTGCTTCGTCGCCTGCGGCTCCTCGCAATGACGTAGGACGTAGAGGGAAGCCCTACCCCTCGATCGCTCGCTCGCCGACGATGGAGAGGCCATAGGCGTCCAGGCCGACCAGGCTGTGGTGCGAGTTGGTGAGCAGGATCATGTCGTGCACGCCCAGCTCGCTCAGGATCTGCGCACCCGCGCCGTAATCGCGTAGCTCTTCGGGCTGCGCGGTCGGCTTGCCCTGCCGCGCATCGATCGCCTTGCTCATATAAGTCGGCGTGGCGCGGTTCAGAATTACGACGACGCCCGAACCTTCCTCCGCGATCAGCTCCATCGAACGGGCCAGCATCCGGCTGCGATCCCCCGCCTCGCCCAAGATATCGGCGAAGGGGGAGAGCTGGTGCATACGCACGAGCGTGGGCTTTTCGGGATCGATCTTGCCCTTCACCAGCGCCGTCTGCTCGGTACCGGTGGCCTTGTTGTAATAGGCCGTGCAGGTCCACTCCCCGCCCCAGCGGCTCTCGAACCGCTCCTCGGCGCGCTTCTCGACCAGCCGGTCATGCTGGCGGCGATAGGCGATGAGATCGCGGATCGTACCGATCTTCAGATTGTGCCGCCGCGCGAAACCGACCAGATCGTCGAGCCGCGCCATAGTACCGTCATCGCGCATGATCTCGCAGATCACGCCCGACGGGTTGAGCCCTGCGAGCCGCGAAACGTCCACCGCCGCCTCGGTATGGCCGGCACGGATCAGCACGCCGCCTTCGCGCGCCACCAGCGGGAAGACATGGCCCGGCGTCACGATATCCTCGCGCCCCCGATTGGGGTCGATCGCGACATTGATGGTGCGCGCCCGGTCGCCCGCGGAGATGCCGGTGGTCACCCCCTCTTTCGCTTCGATCGAGACGGTAAAGGCGGTCGACATGCGGTCCTCGTTGCGGCGGACCATCAGGTCCAGTCCCAGCTCGTCCACGCGCTCCTTCGTCAGCGTCAGGCAGATAAGGCCACGGCCATGGGTTGCCATGAAATTGATCGCATCGGGCGTCGCCATCTGCGCGGGGATGACGAGATCGCCCTCATTCTCCCGATCCTCATCATCGACCAAGATGAACATACGTCCGTTCACCGCCTCGTTAATGATTTCCTCCGGCGTCGCCATCACGCTGCCGCCGTCGCTGGCAAGATAGGCCTCCAGCTTGTCGAGCGTTTCGCCGCTCGGGTTCCAGTCGGGCGTGCCGAGATGGCGCAGCGTGTTGGCATGCAGCCCGGCGGCGCGGGCAAGCCCGGCGCGGGTCATACGACCGGAATCGACGAGGGCGGTGAGGCGAGAGCGGAGTGTCTGTGTCATGGGCGCGATATCACAGCGCGATGTGAGAAGCGCAAGGAGCTTTTCACATTTTCGATGTGGCCGCCCTCTAATCGCTCAACCAGTCCGCCGTGATCTTCCCCCTATGCCCTTCCGGCGCCAGCGACGCGCGCAGGGCCTCAATCAGCGGCGGCAGCGCCTGCGTGAAAGCGTAGGGCGGATTGACGATGAACAGGCCGGCACCGTTGTAGATATCGGGCTGATCGGCATCATACAGCCAATGTTCGACGTTGAAGAATTTCGGGATGCCCAGATTGCGCAGCTTGTTTTTCCACTGTCGATGCGTTCCGCGGTCTTTCAGCGGATACCAGATCACCGTCACGCCATGCGCCCATTTGCGCTGGGCGGCGGCAAGCGTGGCGGTGATGCGCTCGCGTTCGTCCGTTTCCTCATAAGGCGGATCGACCACCACCACGCCGCGCGGCGTTCTGGTCGGCAACATCGCCAGCCACAGCTCATAGGCATCGCGCTGGTGAATGGCCGCAGACGTATCGCGCATCGCGCGGCGCAGGGCCTGCACGTCGTCGGGATGCTTTTCATTCAGGATCAACTGGTCCTGCGGGCGCAGGAGCTGCGCCAGAACCTCCGGTGACCCGGGATAGAGGCGCGGGCCCTCGGACCCTTCCGCCCCGTTGTTCACCGCTTCCACGGCAGCGCGGTAATCGTTCAGCAACGGGTTCCGGTCGGCAAAGACGCGCAGCACACCCTGCGCGGCTTCGCCGGTTCGCCCCGCCTCGTCGCCCTGAAGGTCGTAGAGTCCGCAGCCGGCATGGGTGTCGATCAGGGTCAGCGCGGACGGCTTGTTCTGCAAGGTTCGGACGAGCGCGATCAGCAGGCCGTGCTTTACGACATCGGCGCTGTTTCCGGCGTGGAAAGAATGGCGATAGTTCATGGAAATTCAAAGTCCTGACGATGGTCCTGCACGATCGGTCGTCTGTGCCTAGGCGGAGACCTCAGCGAAACTGCCCGGCTCTATTCCGTCGACGGTCCAGTCGCCGATCGACCAGCGCACCAGCCTTAGGGTCGGAAAGCCGGCGGCGGCCGTCATGCGACGCACCTGCCGGTTACGCCCTTCGCGGATGGTGAGTTTCAGCCAGCTGTCGGGGATCGATTTGCGTTCGCGGATCGGCGGATCGCGCGGCCACAGATCCGGCGCGTCGATACGGGCCACTTCGGCCGGCAAGGTCATGCCGTCCTTCAGCTGCACGCCCTGCCGCAAGCGATCCAGCGCCGGTTCCTGCGGATCGCCTTCCACCTGCACCAGATAGGTCTTGGGCAGCTTGAAGCGCGGATCGGCGATCCGCGCCTGCAACCGCCCGTCATCGCACAAGAGCAGCAAGCCTTCGCTGTCCCGGTCCAACCGCCCGGCGGGATAGACGCCCTTCACGGCGATGAAATCCGACAAGGTCGCGCGCACCGTCGGCGATCCGCGATCGGTGAATTGCGACAATACGCCGAAGGGTTTGTTGAACAGAAGCAGCCGGGCCATGCCTTGCCCATACCGCCCGATGGCGGACATGTCTTCAAGACCATGAACCTGACGAATTATGCCGCCGCGCAGACCGCGCGCTGTCCTACACGCGCTGTACTCGGCTAGACCGGCCCAATGCAGCGCCCTCATTTTCTGCAGATCCAGCGACACTCCTCTCACCGCCGCCAGCACTCGCCTCATCCGAATTCCGAGGGGGGTGTCCCGTGACCGGTGCGGCCTTTCGGATCGCGGCTCGCGGCGCTCGCGGCTGTAAATCGTCGCGCCCGCCACGCCGCGCCCCTTGGCATCCCCCTGCCCCGCTCCTATGCCGGTATGGCATCCGGCGTCCCCGCCATTCGGCATCGCGGCGCCCCATCCGATGGAGAGTGATATGGCGGGCATGGCCCCTTTCGACTGGGAAGACCCCTTCCGGCTCGACGAGCAGCTGACCGATGACGAGCGGATGATCCGCGACACCGCAAATGGCTATGCGCAGGACAAGCTGCAGCCGCGCGTGCTGGAAGCGTTCGAGAAGGAAGAGACCGACGTCGCGATCTTCCGCGAAATGGGCGAACTCGGCCTGCTCGGCATCACCGTGCCGGAAGAATATGGCGGCGCGGGCGCTTCCTATGTTTCCTACGGCCTAGTCGCGCGCGAAGTGGAGCGGGTGGATTCGGGCTATCGCTCGATGATGAGCGTGCAGAGCTCGCTGGTCATGTACCCGATCCAGGCCTTCGGCTCGGAAGAGATGAAGAAGCGGCTGCTGCCCAAGCTGGCGACCGGCGAATATATCGGCTGCTTTGGATTGACCGAGCCCGATGCGGGCAGCGACCCGGCCGGCATGCGCACCACCGCGAAAAAGGTGGACGGCGGCTACAAGCTGTCCGGCTCCAAGACCTGGATCAGCAACGCACCCTTTGCGGATGTATTCGTCGTCTGGGCAAAATCCGAAGCGCATGGCGGCAAGATCCGCGGTTTCGTGCTGGAAAAGGGCATGGACGGGCTGGAAGCGCCCAAGATCGAAGGCAAGATGAGCCTTCGCGCCTCCACCACAGGCATGATCATGATGGACGAGGTCGAAGTGGGCGAAGACGCGCTGCTCGACGTGGAGGGGCTGAAGGGTCCGTTCTCCTGCCTCAACCGGGCGCGCTACGGCATCAGCTGGGGCACCATGGGCGCGGCGGAATTCTGCTTCCACGCGGCGCGCTCCTACGGCCTGGAACGTCATCAGTTCACCCGGCCGCTGGCATCCAACCAGCTCTATCAGAAGAAGCTTGCGGACATGATGACCGAGATTGCGCTGGGGCTGCAGGGCAGCCTTGCGGTTGGGCGGCAGATGGACGCGGGGACCTTTGCGCCGGAGATGATCTCGATCGTCAAGCGCAACAATTGCGGCAAAGCGCTCGATATCGCGCGCATGGCGCGCGATATGCACGGCGGCAACGGCATCAGCGCGGAATATCACGTGATGCGCCACATGGTGAACCTGGAGACGGTGAACACCTATGAAGGCGCGCACGATGTCCATGCGCTGATCCTGGGCCGCGCGATCACCGGGATCGCGGCGTTCTGATATGCCCTGGCCGAAACTCGATTGGGAGACGCAGCCGACCGGGCCTCTGAAGGGCATCCGCGTGGTTGACATGTCGACGGTGGTGCTCGGCCCGCTTGCCACGTTGATGATGGCGGACATGGGCGCGGAGGTGATCAAGATTGAGAACCGGCAGGGCAACACGCCGGGCGACATGATGCGCTATGCCGGCTGGTCCCCAACCGGCGATCTCGGGCCGATCTTTTCCGCGCTCAACCGTAACAAGAAGGGCCTGGAGCTGAATGTGAAGGAGGAGGACGGCAAGCGCCTCCTCACCGATCTGATCCGGGATGCGGACGTGTTCTTCCACAATGTCCGCATGGCCGGGATGGAACGGCTTGGCTTCGATTACGAAGCGGTGAAGGCCATCAATCCGCGCATCGTTTACGTTCACTGCGCGGGCTTCGGCGCGGGCGGGCCGCATGAGCACCGCCAGGCCTATGACGATCTGATCCAGGGCGCGTCGGGCTTCGCCTCGCTTTTCGAGGAGCGCGACGGCGGACGCCCCGCTTATGCGCCCTCGCTCCTGGCGGACAAGACGGTGGGGCTGTTCGCCAGCAATGCGACGTTGGCCGCGCTGCTACATCGCGAGCGAACCGGCGAGGGCCAGTTCGTGCAGGTGCCGATGTTCGAAAGCTTCACTTGGTTCAACATGGCGGAGAACCTCTACGGTGCCACGTTCGACGAAGGCGACGGCAAGCTGGGCTATACGCGCAGCATCAACCCGCGCCGCCGCCCCTACCCCACGGCGGACGGCTTCATCGGCATCATGCCCTATTCGGACAAGCAATGGGCTACCTTTTTCGAACTGGGCGGACGGCCCGGCACGATGGAGGACGAACGTTTCGCCACCTATCCGCGCCGTACCGAACATACCGCCGAGCTCTACACGCTGATCGAGGAAGTGGCGGCCAGCAAGACGACGGACGAATGGATGACGCTGCTCGACGAGAACAACATCCCGGCGATGCGCTACAACCGCATGGCAGATGTGCTGGAAGAGGAGCATCTGGCGGCGACGGGCTTTTTCGAGCGCCGCGAGGGCGAGCATATGGGGCGCTATCGCTCCATGCGGCACCCGGTCAACTTCTCGGCCACGCCCGCCAACACCTACGGCGATCCGCCCCGGCTCGGGCAGCATGATACCGAGATCAAAAAGGGTGAGTAGCGCAAGTTTCCCCGCCGCCTAAGCATTAGCCAAGGCGGCGGGGTTGGTTCAGCGGGCGATCAGCGCGGCGCCATGCGGATCGCGCCGTCGAGGCGAATGTCCTCGCCGTTGATGTAGTTGTTCTCCAGCAGCGTCAGCGCGAGATGCGCATATTCGTCCGGCTGGCCGAGGCGCTTGGGGAACGGCACGGACGCGTTCAGCGCCTCGATCGCCTTTTCCGGCAGGCCGCGCAGCAGCGGAGTCTCGAAGATGCCCGGTAGAATCGTGTTGATGCGGATGTTCTCATTCATCAGATCGCGCGCGATCGGCAGCGTCATCCCGACAACACCCGCCTTCGAAGCGGAGTAGGCCGCCTGACCGATCTGGCCGTCCTCGGCCGCGACGCTGGCGGTATTCACGATGGCCCCACGATCGCCATCTTCCAGCGGATCGAGCGTCAGCATGCCCGCCGTCGATTTGGCGATGCACCGGAACGTGCCGACGAGGTTGATCTGCACCACCCAGTCGAACGCGCTCACGGGGAATTCCTTCACCTCGCCCGTCTCGCGGTCGCGCTTCACGGTCTTGATCGCGTTACCGACGCCCGCACAGTTGACCAGGATACGCTCCTGCCCATGCGCCGCGCGCGCCTTCTCGAAGCCCGCGTCCACATCCTCGTCGCTGGTAACGTTGACCTTGCAGAACACGCCGCCGATTTCCTTGGCGACTTCCTCGCCCTTCTCCGCGTTCATGTCGAACAGGGCCACCTTGGCGCCCTTGCTGGCGAGAAGACGTGCGGTGGCGGCGCCGAGGCCGGAGGCGCCGCCGGTGACGATGGCGGCGATCTGGTCGTTGATGATCATACTGTATGTCTCCTGATGGTGAGCCGAAGTCCTGAGCCTGTCGGAGGACGTATCTCGGCCGATAGACACCCTTCGACAAGCTCAGGGCTAACGGTGTTAGGAAAGCTCGATCCGTTCAACCGAGCCGTTCGATGATGGTGACATTGGCCTGGCCGCCGCCCTCGCACATGGTCTGAAGGCCGTATTTGCCGCCCTTCTGTTCCAGCGCATTGAGCAGCGTCGCCATCAGCTTGGTGCCGCTGGCGCCCAGCGGATGGCCGAGCGCTATGGCCCCGCCATTGACGTTGAGTTTGGAGGCATCGCCGCCGATGTGCTTCAGCCACGCCAGCGGCACCGGCGCAAAGGCTTCGTTCACCTCGTAAAGATCGATGTCGCCGATCTTCAGCCCTGCGCGCTCCAGCGCCTTTTCGGTCGCGAATAACGGCTCTTCCAGCATGATGACGGGATCGCCCGCGGTGATGGTGAGATTGTGGATACGTGCGCGCGGCGTCAGGCCGTGCTCCTTCAACGCACGCTCGGAAACGATGAGCACCGCAGAGCTGCCATCGCAGATCTGGCTGGCATTGGCGGCGGAGATCATGCCGCCCTCCTGCAGCGTCTTGACCGACTGGATGCCCTCCAGCGTCGCATCGAAGCGGATGCCCTCGTCCACATCGTGGCAGATCTCGCCCTCGGGCGTTTCCACCTCGATCCCGACGATCTCCCTGTCGAAGCGCCCGGCCTTGGACGATTCGGCCGCCTTGCGGTGCGATTCCAGCGCGAATTCGTCGAGATCGTCCTTGGTGAAGCCGTGCTTCTTGGCGATCATCTCCGCGCCCATGAACTGGCTGAACATGACCTTGGGATAGGCCTCCTCCAGCCGCGGGCTTTTGTAGTTGCCCATCCCTTCCTTCATGTAGAGCGAGGCGGTGGAGCCCATCGGCACGCGCGTCATGCTCTCGATGCCGTTGGCGATCACCATGTCCTGCGTGCCGCTCATCACCGCCTGGGCTGCGAACTGCATCGCCTGCTGGCTGCTGCCGCATTGCCGGTCGATCGTCACCGCGGGCACGCTTTCGGGCAGGCTGGAGGCGAGCACCGCGTTGCGCCCGACATGCACGGCCTGCTCGCCGCCCTGCATCACGCAGCCGGTGACCACATCCTCGATCGCCTTGGGATCGATGCCCGTGCGCGCGACCAGCTGGTCCAGCACATGCGCGCCAAGATCGACCGGGTGCACGCCCGCCAGCTTGCCGCCGCGCTTGCCTCCGGCGGTGCGGATGGCGTCTACGATATAGGCTTCTGGCATGGGGCTCTCCTCGTGATGACCGGATTCGGTTTCTGCGTGCAACCTACAGGCCACTTGACGTTTACGTCAATGCGCGAGCGGCGCGGAACGGGCCCGTTTGGCTTGTCACGTTTGTCGCCGGCACGCGGTTTCGCGCGAACATGTTCGCAACAAATGCCTTCCGGGCGGCGGCGCTTAAACGGTGAAAGGAGGGCAGCGCGCGTCATAAGCCCCGGAATATCATGGCGGCTATGCTGTAGGACAGCGATAAGCGCGAAGTTTTCAATTTCCCCCTTGCAATCCCGGCATCGCCCGGAGTAGAGGCGTCGCTCCCAAGGGACATAGCCGCTCCGATTTGCGGCGCACGGGGCCTTAGCTCAGCTGGGAGAGCGCTACAATGGCATTGTAGAGGTCAGCGGTTCGATCCCGCTAGGCTCCACCATTTCCGACTACGGAAAACCATCCGGGGGATGGTTTTCGGTCGGAAATCCCAAGCGAAGCGCCGGGCCTCCCCTTTTGCCGAAGGGAATCCTGCACAGGGCATATCGGAAGTCAGCGGGCGCATCCGGCTGGGCTACGCGATATTTCGCAAGGCGGTGTCGACAAATTCGCCCGTATCGATTGTCCGCTATCGAGCAACCTACAGATGACGCCCGATGACCGAAAATTGGGTGGGAAGCGGAATGGCAGCTGTCCATGACATTCGAACGGAGCTAAGGATAAGAACATGACCATAAAGATCGCTTTTGCCGCCTCGGCTATCGCAATGGCATGGGGGGCACCGGTGGTCGCCCAAGCATCATCGTTGGCGGACGCTCAGACGGTTCTGGCAGATCGTTCGGAATGCACGACATTCAGTTGGCTACCCAATCCCAACGGTGATGAGCGCGGTGCGATAACTGTGCCCGTATCGGTCAATGGCGAGACACTGAATTTACAGCTCGATACCGGAGCCAATGCGACCATCTTGTATGGAAGCAAATCTGAGGACGCTGGCTGGACCTCTCCGGACGCGGAGAGTTTCCGCACACATCAGTTCTCCATCGGCTCAACGGCAGTTGATCGCCCCGCGATTTACCTAGACCGCAATATGACGGCCGGCGACGAGGTGGCCGGCACATTAGGATTGGCAGAACTCGTAGGGCGGGTGTCCGTAATCGATTATCCAGGTCGGCGATTTTGCCTGTTTGCGGATGCCGATCTTCCGGATGTGCTCCGCGATATTCCCGGGGTCCGTGGAACGCTCCGCAACGGCAAGCTGTTTGTGCCCGTGAAGGTTGGCGATGTAGCCAGCGACGCAATGGTTTTCGACACAGGTTCCAGCGAATTGCCGTTATGGGTCGATCTCGAGCTTTGGCAGAAACTGACAGGTCTCGATAATACCACGTCTGCGCCACGAACGTTTGAAGGCAGCTCTTGGGGGACTAAGATCACGTTGTCCGGAGCATCTACGAAGTCTCCGGTAATGCTCGGTGCCATAGCATTGGGACCCCAGAACGTGTTCACCAATGCCGCTAAGCCGGACTCGTTCAAAAGCTGGCCTTTCCGCGCCGACGGCGTCCTTGGCAACGCGCCATTGTGGGACGGTATGTTGGTTTTGGATCTGACTGGCCGGGTGCGTTTAGGATTCACTCGGTGATCCCCATGTTCGGGATCAGCACTCGCTAAGGTCGGTCTTGTAGACTTAGAGCGAGAGTTTCTAGCATTCAGGTAGGCGATACCACAGTTCATGGCTGCCATTTTGTAATTTCAATCCAAAGTTCTTTGTAGAGCTTGGGCCGGTGCAATAACGTCTGCAAAGGGGTCGTTAGCAGATAGTCCGCTATTCGGCGCGTCAAGTGCGATAGCCTCCTGCTAGACGTCGCCTCAGAGCTTCCGAATTTCGCATTCAGGGTGGATCGCAGACACACTGATCTTCGTTCACTGTGAACGCTTCGGGTTGCGTGCCATCAGCGCGCTGACTCTTTTCCCCAACGCTGGCTAGCATAAATTGTCCAAATGGAAGTCAGCAGAATGACGACGGGAACTCCAGCGCCTTCCTTCCCTTGGCCGATGAGAAAGCCGATCCCGGCAATTGCGAGAGCTACGACAAGAAACAGGAAAGGCCTTTTATTGCTGCTCATTTTCATGATCTTTCGAAACTTGCCTAATCGGCGAGATACGATGAGCCGAGAATGTCTGCAATGGGACCGTTTCCCAAAGGGTCGGTTTTAGTAAAGGAAGCGGTGATAGCGGACAGGGGGATGGCGAGCGGAATTTGCCAACACGGCTTAGATGAAGTTCCGAGTGGAACGCTGGGCATCGCAGCACCTCACCGACCCATCATCCGTTCGGGCTGAGCCTGTCGAAGCCCCGTCCTTCTTCCGCGACAATAGCGGAAACAGTACAGCCCTTCGACAAGCTCAGGGCGAACGGGTTTTTGTAATTTCGAGAAGCCCACGGCGAACGGGTTTTGCCATTTCGGCAAGGTTCAAGGCAAACCGGGCTTCGACAGGCTCAGCCCTTGCGGAGCGTGGTTGGCTCTTCGCGTCCCGTCCCCGCCTCCAAACGCAAAAACGCCGGACCATAAGGCCGGCGCTCGCTTTTGTCGCAGATGTCGTCAGGCAGGGCCTGCGCCCTGCCCTTCGATCACTCGTCCTTGTCGTCGTCGTCGTCGCTGGACTTGGTGACGCCCAGATCGTCGTCGTCGCCAAGATCCACGTCGCTGTCGGGCGTATCGTCCGAATCGACCTCGTCGACATCGATGTCGAGATCGTCGTCCTGATCCTCGTCCTTTTCCTTCTTCTTGTCCTTTTCCTCATAGGGAATCGGCTGCTTGGATTTCAGGACGGGCTCGGGCTCCCACTTCTCGCCGCACTCGATGCACTCGACGGGATCGTCCTTGCCCAGATCGTAGAAGCGCGTGCCGCAGTTCGGGCAGGTACGCTTTTGTCCCCATTCGGCTTTGGCCATGTGGCTCTCTTTCCTTGAACGTGAAGATTGGTGGCCGCGCGGGATCGCAGCGGCGTGTGAAACAGTAAGTGGCGCGCGCGCTCTTAAATGACAAGGGCGCTTTGGCAAGGGGGGTTCCGCAGATGGCAAGCTCCGTCGGCGTTGACAGCGCCGCGCCGCGCCGCGAAGCACTGGCGCCATCATGACCACCGCGCCCACCCGTTTCGCCCCTTCCGGCCCGCTGACCGGCACCGTCTCCGTTCCCGGCGACAAGAGCATCTCGCACCGATCGCTGATGCTGAGCGCGCTTGCGGTGGGGGAAAGCCGCATCACCGGACTGCTGGAGGGCGAGGACGTGCTGGCCACCGCCGCCGCCATGCGCGCCATGGGTGCGGACATCGTGCGCGGCGATGACGGCGTGTGGACAGTGCATGGCGTTGGCGTCGGCGGCCTGATGCAGCCGGGGCAAGCGCTCGACATGGGCAATAGCGGTACCTCGACGCGCCTCCTGATGGGCCTGGTGGCTAGCCATGCGATCACCTGCACCTTTACCGGAGACGCTTCGCTCAGCCACCGCCCGATGGGCCGCGTGATCGAGCCTTTAAGCGCCATGGGGGCGGATATCAGCGCCACGCCCGGCGGCCGCCTGCCGCTGATGGTGCGCGGCCTCGCCCCCGCCGTGCCGCTGGAATATCGCCTGCCCGTCGCCTCCGCGCAGGTGAAATCCGCGGTGCTGCTGGCCGGGCTCAACACGCCGGGCGTCACCCGCGTGATCGAACCGGTGGCAACGCGCGATCATAGCGAGCGGATGCTGAAAGGCTTCGGCGCGGACATTTCGGTGGAGACCGATGCGGACGGCGCGCGCATCATCTCCATCACCGGCGAGGCGGACTTGAAGCCGCAGACCATCGCGGTGCCGGGCGACCCCTCCTCTGCCGCCTTCCCCATCGTTGCCGCGCTGATCGTTCCGGGATCGGACGTGACCCTGACGGGCATCGGCATGAACCCCACCCGCGCCGGGCTGATCGGCGTGCTGCGCGACATGGGCGGCGATATCGAGACGCTGGACGAGCGGGAGGTGGGCGGCGAGCCGGTGGCGGATCTGCGCGTACGCCACAGCGCGCTTTCCGGCATCGACGTGCCGCCGGAGATCGCGCCGAGCATGATCGACGAGTTTCCGGTGCTGTTCGTCGCCGCCGCCTTCGCCAAGGGCACGACGCGCACCAGCGGGCTCGACGAACTGCGCGTGAAGGAATCGGACCGGATCGCGGTGATGGCGGCGGGCCTCGCCGAAATCGGGGCGCAGGTGGAAGAGGCCGAGGACGGCCTGACGATTACGGGAACGGGCGGCGATATGCTGCCCGGCTCCGCCCACCCCATCGCCAGCTCGCTCGATCACCGCATCGCCATGAGCTTTGCCGTCGCCGGGCTGCATTGTCGCGAAGGCGCGAGCGTGGACGACATGCATCCGGTGCAGACCAGCTTCCCCACCTTCGAACCAATGCTGCGCGGGCTGGCGGCAGTCTGATGGCGCTGGATATCTACACCGTCATCGGCTTTGTCGGCATGGCCTGCATCGTGGCCGCCTATGCCTATCTGACCTGGCAGAAGAACCCGAACCCCTGGGTGCTGCACGGCACCAATCTGGCGGGTGCCGTGCTGCTCGCGATCTCGCTGGTGGTGCACACCAACTGGCCGAGCCTCATTCTGGAAGGTTTCTGGGGCGCCATCGCGATCTACGGCCTGATCAAGGCCACGCGCAACCGGGCGAGCGCGCAAGGTGAGGAGCAAGCGGTATGAAACATCTAATTTTTTCGCTGATAGCGCTGTTGGCGTTCAGCGCCGCTCCTGCTGCCACGCGGCAGGAAACAACGGCGGCGCAAACTGCCGCCTCGACTATTCCCCCAAGTCCGGCGGCATGGTCCAAACCGCAGCGCGAGATGATGGTCCCGGTCGAGGGCGGGCGCGTCTGGGTGCGCATCGACGGCGATCTGGCCAGCGGCGCGACGCCCGCCATCATGATCCACGGCGGGCCCGGCGGCACGCACATGACCTTCGGCAAGCTGTTCGGTCTGGCCGGTGATCGCCCGGTGATCGCCTATGATCAGCTCGGCAGCGGCCTGTCAGATCGGCCGAGCGATCCAGCAGCGTTCACGAAGGGCGGCGATGTCGATCGCTTCGTGCGCACGCTGGAGAAGATCCGCAAGACGCTGGGCATCGAACGCTGGCACGTTATCGGCCACAGCTGGGGCTCCGCGATCGCGCTGCGTTATGCCGCCGAATATCCCGATCACACCGCCTCCGCCGTACTGATGGGCACCTTCATCTCCACCCCACACTGGATCATGGGCACCAACCTCCTGATCCGCGATCTGCCCGATGCGGTGCAGGCGGACCTGATCGCGTGCGAGAGCGATAGCCCGCCGGACGATGCCACCTGCACGGCGGCCAACCGCGCCTTTTACGCCGCCTATAATGGCCGCCCCGATCGCCCTGCCCCCACGCCCGCCGAAGAAGCCTATCGCGCGGCCTATGGGGGCCAGGGCTTCAACGCGGACCTTTACAATTACATGTGGGGGCCGAGCGAGTTTTCCGCGACCGGCACGCTGCTGACCTATAACGACGTGCCGCTGCTCTCCAAAGTGGACGGCAAGCGCATCCTGTTCCTGATCGGCCAGTATGACGAGGCGCGGCTCGTTACGGTGCAGAATTTCGTCAAGTTGACGCCGGGCGCGGAATTCGGCGTCGTACCCGGCGGATCGCACGCCTTCCCGAGCGAACGACCGATCGAAACGCAAGCCATGCTGCGCGCTTGGATGGAGCGCCTGGACCGGGCCGAGGAGCCGACATCATGATCGTCGCCGTCGATGGCCCCACCGCGTCGGGCAAGGGCACCATCGCCCGCGCTTTGGGGGAGCATTTCGACCTGCCCGTGCTCGACACGGGCCTGCTCTACCGCGCCGTGGGCCATGGCGTGGCCGCGGCCGGAGCCGATCCGGAGGATGAGGACGTCGCGCTCGCGCATGTCGATTTCCCGGACGCGCTGCTCGCCGATCCGGCGCTGCGGTCCGAGCGGATCGGCGGCTTTGCCAGCAAGGTGTCCGCGCACCCCAGGGTCCGCCAGGCCCTGTTCGACCGGCAGGTGGCGTTCGCGGCGCAGCCCGGCGGCGCGGTGCTCGACGGGCGCGACATCGGCACGGTGATCGCACCGGATGCGGACGCGAAGCTGTTCGTCACCGCATCGGTCGATGCACGCGCACGGCGGCGTTTTCAGGAGATGCGCGGGCGCGGCGAGGATGTGACGCTGGCAGCCATCTCGGACGATCTGCGCGCACGCGACGCGCGTGACAGCGGACGCGCGGCATCGCCGCTCAAACCCGCCGACGATGCGCTCTTGCTCGATACTTCGGACATGACTATAGACGAAGCCGTCCGGCAGGCGATTGCCCTGGTGGAGCGAAAGACAGAGAGCCGGCGCTAATCCGGCCCGATCACGACAAGGTGCGCGGCGGCTTCCCACTCGGAGGTCTGCCTGGCGCGCCTTTTTGGCTTTGGAAAAGGCGCAGCGATCCGCGCCGTCCCAGGCTTTCGCCCCGCCCGGAATTTTGCCCGAAGGATGCCGCCTGCCGCACTCGGCGCGGGTGGCAGTTTGGCCAAAGACCGCCGGATTCAACCGGCTGGCCAGCAAAATGTGAACAAGGACCGTAACTCTATGGCCACTATGGCAAATCCGAGCCGCGACGATTTCGCAGCGATGCTCGAAGAAACACTTCCTTCCGATCAGGGCTTCGAAGGCCGCGTCGTGAAGGGCACCGTCACCGGCATCGAGAATGACCTCGCCGTGATCGACGTAGGCCTGAAGTCCGAAGGTCGCGTCCCCTTACGCGAATTCGCCAGCCCCGGCCAGAAAGCGGAAATTTCCGTTGGCGACGAAGTCGAGGTTTATGTCGACCGCGTCGAAAACGCGCATGGCGAAGCCCAGCTCAGCCGCGATCGCGCCCGCCGCGAAGCCGCTTGGGACAAGCTGGAAGCCGAATATGACCAGAGCGCCCGCGTCGAAGGCACCATCTTCGGCCGCGTGAAGGGCGGCTTCACCGTCGATCTCGGCGGCGCCGTGGCCTTCCTTCCCGGCAGCCAGGTCGATGTGCGCCCCGTGCGCGACGTCACCCCGCTGATGGACATTCCGCAGCCCTTCCAGATCCTCAAGATGGACCGTCGCCGCGGCAATATCGTCGTCTCGCGCCGCGCCATTCTGGAAGAAACCCGCGCCGAGCAGCGTTCGGGCCTCATCCAGTCGCTCACCGAAGGTCAGGTGATCGAGGGCGTGGTCAAGAACATCACCGATTACGGTGCGTTCGTCGATCTGGGCGGCATCGACGGCCTGCTCCACGTCACCGACATGAGCTACAAGCGCGTCAACCACCCCACCGAAATCCTGAACATCGGCGACACGGTGAAGGTGCAGGTGATCCGCATCAACCGCGAGACGCAGCGCATCAGCCTGGGCATGAAGCAGCTGGAAGCCGATCCGTGGGACGGCGCGCAGGCGAAGTATCCGGAAGGCATCAAGCTGAACGGCACCGTCACCAACATCACCGAATATGGTGCGTTCGTGGAGCTGGAGCCGGGCATCGAAGGCCTCGTCCACGTGTCCGAGATGAGCTGGACCAAGAAGAACGTGCATCCCGGCAAGATCGTCTCGACCAGCCAGGAAGTCGAAGTGGTCGTACTCGAGGTGGATACCGAAAAGCGTCGCATCTCGCTCGGCCTCAAGCAGGCGCAGGGCAATCCGTGGGACGATTTCGCCGAGAAGTATCCGGTGGGCTCCACGGTCGAGGGCGAAGTCAAGAACGCCACCGAATTCGGCCTGTTCGTCGGCCTCGACGGCGATGTGGACGGCATGGTTCACATGTCCGACATCGCGTGGGGCATTTCGGGCGAGGACGCGCTGCACCTGCACCGCAAGGGCGAGATGGTTCAGGCCGTCGTGCTCGACGTCGATCCGGAGAAGGAGCGTATTTCGCTCGGCATCAAGCAGCTTGAGCGCGGTGCGCCGCAGGCCGGCGCCGGCGACGATCTGCGCCGCGGCTCCACCACCACCGTCACCGTGCTCGAAGTGCGCGACGGCGGCCTGGAGGTTCAGGCGGGCGACGATGGCGCTACCGGCTTCATCAAGCGCAGCGACCTTGGCCGTGACCGCGACGAACAGCGTCCGGAGCGCTTCCAGGTCGGCCAGAAGTTCGACGCGATGGTCACCGGCTTCGATCGCTCGAAGAAGCCGAACTTCTCGATCAAGGCGCTGCAGCTCTCAGAAGAGAAGCAGGCTGTCGAGCAGTACGGCTCGACCGACTCGGGCGCATCGCTCGGCGACATCCTCGGCGAAGCGCTGAAGAAAAAAGAAGACTGATCCCTGACAGGATCGAACATAAGCGGCCCGCCTCTCCATCGAGAGGCGGGCCGTTTCGCGTTTACGACGGGGCAACTGCGTATTGTTTAGACGAGCGTCACTCCAACCTGTATGATCGTAGCGGAGGGGAAACGGTTGCACCGGCGCTAATCCATGTTAGGGGGCGACGGAATTTTTGGTATCCCTAAGCGCGTGGAGTAACCGCGAATGATCAGATCGGAACTGATCAAGAAACTGGAAGATGAAAATCCCGAGCTCAAGGCTCAGGAGATAGAGAAGATCGTAGATCTGTTTTTCAATCAGATCGTTCAGCGATTGGCAGACGGCGGCCGCGTGGAACTGCGCGGTTTCGGCGCCTTTTCCACCCGCCAGCGCGACCCGCGAAAGGGACGCAATCCGCGCACGGGAGAGACGGTCGACGTGCCAGCCAAACGCGTGCCCTATTTCAAGCCGGGCAAGGAAATCCGCGAGAAACTAAACGACGACTGAGGGCAAAGCGGGCCGAGTGCCCGGAACATACCTGCTCGAGGAACTCCCGTCGTTCTCCATTTACGTCACCCCGGACTTGATCCGGGGTCCAGCTTTACTCGCATCAGGCGGCGCTCGTACGATAGGGCCGTGCAATCGCGTCATAGCTGGACCCTAGGTCGGCGCCCGGGGTGACGAGTTTCGGAGCAGGCGCAGCGCCGCCGCTTAAGGCCTTCGCGTCTTTGCGGCTTTGCGTGAGCCCGGCCCGGTCTCCGCGACCGCTATCGCAGCAGCGGCATGACATCGACGAGCTTCACATCGCGCATCAAGCCAAGATAGGCCTCATAATAGCCTTTGTGGGACGCGCCCACGATGGCCAGCATCCGCGTGCCCGGTCGGCGCCCAAGCACCTCGCGCATGTTCGCGACCATGCGCAGGTTGCGCGTTTCCCAATAGGCGACATAGCGCCGCCCATAGCCCTGCGGCGACGGCTCGGCGAGTGCGGGGCCCCAATCCGAACGATAGGCCTGCGCGGCATAGGATGGATCGTTGGAAGCGCGGTACAGCGCCAGCAGCGCCCCCGGCTCCCCGAGGCGGGCGTTCAGCGCGTCGCTCTCTTCCTGCCGCGCCTTGGTGGCGGGATTGTCCCACGCCGCCATGATGGCCTTTCCATAGGCCTCTTCATCGTCGAGCGGGCCCATGTCCGTCGCCTGATCGTCGACGCTCCATAAGCGTTCGAGGCCCGCTAGGGCAGCGACGCGGGCGGCTACCAGATCGGTCTCGTTTTTCCGCCCAATCCGCTTTTCGAGCTGCGCGACCAGGTCGTCGTTGAGATCGTCCCCGGCATGGCGTTCGCCCTCGGGCAGGCGCAGCCACTGGACGAGCGCGGACCCCGGCTCACCCGCCGCGAGGAAGACTGCCGCGAGTTTACGGTGCATCGCGGGCGCGGGGTCGGCGGGCCAATCGGCCAGCATCCGCGCCGCCTGCGCATTGGCCGAGGGTACATCCAGGCCCGTGGCTCGTCCGGCCTCGCTGGGATCGTAGCAATAGGTTTCGATATCCGCCGGATCGAAGCGCGGGGACTGCGCCCGCATGCTGTGACACAAGAGGCCGGAAAGCTGCTCGACCGCAATGGCCGTGGGCTTCCAGGCAGCAAGCCTCTCGACCAGCGGCTCGGCCATGTTCGGCTGGAAACTGTCGGGCAGGTTGGAGAGATGCGGCGTGCCGAGCACCAGCACCTCGTTAGGTTGGCCCGCAGGGTGATCCGTCATCGCCCCGGGCTGGAAGCTCGGACGATAGTCCTGCGCCAAAACCCCCTGCCCCGCCCCGCTCGCAACCAGCGCCAGGCAAAGCGTACCGATCCAGCCCGTTCTCATCCCGCACCCTCCGTTCGAAACGGATGCTACGGGCGGGTGCGCCATCACGCAATTGCCGAAACGGACGCGGGCCGGCTCAGCTTTTCAGGCGATATCCGGTGCGGAACATCCAGTAGATGACGGCGAGGCACAGGATCAGGAACAGCGCTAACGCGCCCAGACTTATGCCGATGGACACATCGCCCGATCCGAAAAAGGTCCAGCGGAAGCCGCTGATGAGGTAGACCACCGGATTGAACAGCGTCAGCGTCTGCCAGAAGGGCGGCAGCATGTTGATGCTGTAAAACGCGCCGCCGAGAAAGGTGAGCGGATAGACGACGAGCAGCGGGATCACCTGCAATTGCTCGAAATTCTTCGCCCAGATGCCGATGATGAAGCCGAACAGGCAGAAGGCGATGGCGATCAGGATCATCATGCCGAGCATCAGGATCGGATGGTCGATCCGGGGCTCCACGAACGCCGTGCTGGTGGCCAGGATGATTAGGCCGATGATGACGGATTTGGTGGCCGCGGCGCCCACATAGGCCAGCACCGTCTCGAACGCGCTGAGCGGCGAGGACAGCAGTTCGTAGATCGTGCCGGTCCATTTGGGCATGTAGATGCCGAAGCTGGAATTGCTGATGCTCTCGGTAAACATCGACAGCATGATCAGGCCGGGCACGATGAACGCGCCGTAGCTGGTGCCGCCCACATCGCCCATGCGCCCGCCGATCGCGGAGCCGAACACGATGAAATAGAGCGCTGTGGTGAGCACCGGCAGCACCAGCGATGTCCAGAAGGTACGGCGGAAACGGGCCAGTTCGAACTTGTAGATCGCCCAGACGCCGCGGAGATTGTTGTCGCTCATGCCGCGTCCTCCTTCCGGTGGACCAGCTCCACGAAAATATCCTCCAGCGAGCTTTGGCGCGTATTGAGATCCGAGAAGCCGATGCCGAGATCGCTGACGCGGCGCAGCAGCGAGGGTACACCGGTATGCTCCGCCTTAGCATCGAATTCATAGACCAGCTCATGACCTTCGGCCGCCAGCTGCGGGTCCCATTCGGCCAGCTCGGGCGGCACCGCGTCCAGCGGCGTATCGAGGTTCAGCGTCAGCCGCTTGCGGCCGAGCTTCTGCATCAGCGCGTTTTTCTCCTCCACCAGGATCAGCTTGCCGCCGGTGATGACGCCGACGCGGTCGGCCATTTCCTCTGCCTCCTCGATATAATGGGTGGTGAGGATGATGGTGACGCCGCGCTCGCGAAGGCCGCCCACCATGCGCCACATGTCCCGGCGCAGCTCGACATCGACGCCCGCGGTCGGCTCGTCCAGGAACAGGATATCGGGCTCGTGGCTCAGCGCCTTGGCGATCATCAGGCGGCGCTTCATGCCTCCGGACAGCTCCTGCACCTGCGCACGGCGCTTGTCCCACAGCGAAAGGTCGCGCAGCAGCTGCTCGATATAGGCCGGATCGGCGGGCTTGCCGAACAAGGCGCGGCTGAAATTGATGGTATCGAGCACCTTTTCGAACGCATCGGTGTGCAGCTCCTGCGGCACCAGCCCAATCTTGCGCCGCACCTTGCGGTAATCCGAGCGCCAATTCTCTCCCTCCACCGTCACGCTGCCCGATGTGGGCGTCACCAGCCCGCAAACGATACCGATCATCGTGGTCTTGCCCGCGCCATTGGGGCCGAGCAGCGCGAAGATCTCGCCCCGCTCGATCGACAGATCGACATGATCCAGTGCAACCGTGCCACCGGAATAGGTTTTGGAAAGTCCGCTGATTTCTAGGATGGCCATGTCAGATGGCTCTACTGCAGCGCAGCGCCGTGCGATAGATAGCTTGACCGGACATGGTCCGTTTGCCAGCATTTGGCTGCAAAAAAGGGGGGGAAATATGATCAGGCAGACAGTGTCGGCCGCTTGGCTACTCTTGGCGGTCCTCATCGGCCTTGGCGGATGCGCCCAGGCCGTTCGGGAATATATCTACCAGCCGTCAGCTCTTGCCGAAACCCCGGTAACCTTCGCGGGAGCGCAGCCGCGCTCGGTTTCCACAACAACAGCCGACGGCCTTACGCTGAACGGATATTACTGGGCACCCAGCAAGCCGGACGGCGATATGGTGGTCTACTTCCACGGCAACGGCTTCAACCAGCTGGTCGCCGCGGCGCGGGCGGAACCGCTTGCCGCCGATGGCCATGGCGTGCTGGTCGCCTCATATCGCGGCTATGGCAACAATCCCGGATCGCCGAGCGAAAGAGGCCTCTTCGCGGATGGCGATTCGTGGATGGAGAGGGCGCGCGCGCTGGCACCTGGATCGCGTATCTTCGTCTTTGGGCACTCGCTCGGCGGCGCGGTGGCGCTGGAGATGTCGGCGCGCCATCGCGTCGATGGCGTGGCAACGCTGGGCACGTTTTCGCGGCTCGCCGCCGTGGCCCCGGCAGTTTCGCGCGGCGTCCTGCCGGACCGTTTCGACAACATCGCGGCATTGCAGCGGATCGATGCGCCCGTTTTCCTGTTTCACGGCACCGCCGACGAAACCATTCCGTTCACGGAGGCCGAAAAGCTTGCCGCGTCCAGTTCAGCGGCGGCGCTGCTACCATTGCCTAATGGCAAGCATCATATCAGCATGAAAATGCTCGCCCCGTTCGTCTGGCAAGCCTTCGAGACCGGCACGCTGGACCCTGCGCTATTGCGCTGACCGACTCGTGGGCCTTGACCGCGCAGGCCTTATGCAGCCATTCGGCATCAAGCCCACGACATATGCGGACGTGGCGGAATGGTAGACGCTGCGGACTTAAAATCCGCTTGCCCAGTGCAGTGCGGGTTCGAGTCCCGCCGTCCGCACCAGAATGAAAGCAGCCGGCGCGCATCCTGATGCAAGGAGCCCCGGCTTGCGCTACAGCGATGGCATGAGCCGCCCTGTCCTCTCCTTAGCCATCGGCGCCGTTCTGATCCTGACAGGCTGCGGCGGCGCGGTGGACAATGAGAGTATTGCCGTCACTGCGATCGACCGGGGCGAAAAGGACCTCAATATCGGGCGGCTTCCGCTCGGCACCGGTGCGGGCCTGTTGCGCGCGGCTACGGCGCAGGGGCTGGTGAGCTTCGACAAGGAGGGCCGCATCAACCCCGGCCTGGCCGAACGCTGGATCGCCAGCGAGGACGGCCTCAGCTACATTTTTCGCATCGGCGATGCGCAATGGATCGACGGCGGCGAGGTGAGCGCCCGGCAGGTGGCGACGATCCTGCGCCAACGCATCGGCGAGCTACGCCGCGGCGGCTTTTCCGCAGACCTGGCGCTGATAGGCGATATCAACGCGATCACCGGGCATGTGCTGGAAATCCAGCTGGAGCGCCCCCGCCCCAATCTGCTCGAATTGCTCGCCCAGCCGGAATTCGGCATCGTGCGGCGCAGCGACGGCTCCGGTCCGATGATCTCTGCCCGCGAGGGCAAGGGGATGACGCTCCTCCACCGCAGCTTCAATCTGGAAGACGGCGGGGAGGAGGCGGTGCCGCCGCGCATCCGGCTGCGGCGGCGCGAGGCCGCCCGCGCCGTTGCCGCCTATCTTTCCGGCGTCGCCGACGTGGTGGAAGGTGGCCGCTTTCAGGAACTGCCTTTGGCGGCGGCGGGTCAGATCGAAGCCGCAGCGATCAGTATCGACCCGACCGACGGTCTGTTCGGCCTGATGGTGGTAAACGACAGCGCGTTTCTGGCCGACAGCAGCAACCGCGCGGCCATCGCCATGGCCATCGATCGCAGCGCGGCGCTTGCCGATTTCGAGCGACCCGAATGGACAACGCGGGAGAGCATTTTTCCGGACGGCCTTTTCGGTAACCTGATCCTGCCGGCCCCGGAGTGGACCGGGCTGAGCGTGCCCGATCGCGCAGCGAAAGGCGCGCGGCGCATCGCCGCATGGTCCGCCGAAAATCAGGCACCGCCGACGCTGCGGATCGCAATGCCCAAGGGCGCGGGCGGACGCATGCTGTACGCCCGGATCGCGGCGGACCTTGCCGCCATCGGCCTCGCCACCCGCCGCGTGGGGCCGCAAGAAGACGCTGACCTGCGTCTCATTGATCAGGTGGCCGATTATGACGGGCCGATCTGGTATCTTGCCCGCCTCACCTGCCCCGCCACACCGCTGTGCGATGAGGAAGCCGATGCGCTTGTGGAGCAGGCCCTTGCCGCGCCGTCGCTTGCCGAGCGCCGGCTGTTGCTGCGCGATGCGGCCGCGCAGATTCAGGCCGCGAACCGGTTCATTCCCATCGCCACACCCCTTCGCTTCTCGCTGGTGCGGCCGGGAATCGAAGGGCACGCGCCCAATTCGCGCGGGTGGCATCTGTTGCAATATCTGGGCGGCGGACCCATTTCCTGATCATCGACATCCGGATTGATCGGGAGGCATGGTCAAGCAATGAAAGTCAACAGCGCACAGATGGACCGCTTCAGCGAGCTAATGGGTTCGGCCGCGCGCGATCCGCATGCGATCAGGCAACGTATCGAGATCATGGAGCATCTGCTCGAGGGCATGTTCGTCCTGCCGGGCATCAAACGTCGCATTGGGCTCGATTCGATCATCGGCCTCATTCCGGTAATCGGCGACATCGTCACTGCCGCGATGGGTGCCTATATCGTCTGGGAAGCGCGCAATCTGGGCATGTCCAAATTTCATCTGGCACGCATGGCCGGCAATATCGGTATCGATACGCTGATCGGCGCGGTTCCCTTCGTAGGTGACGCCTTCGACCTTCTTTACCGCTCGAACACGAAGAACCTGCGGATCATCCGGAAGCATCTCGACAAACACCACCCGCAAACGGTGGTAATCGAGGGCTGACGTTCCGGCGCTTAGCCGCCGCGCCAGATCTTTACCTTTGTGGTTCCGGGTAGAGGAGGTGCGGCGCAGGCCGTGGGGCGAAAACGCAGCCCAAGGCACAGCCGTACTTCGGTGAGCCAGCCGCGCCGGTTCAGTTTCAGCCGTACGGCGCTTTCCGGCAGGGCCGGATTGGCTTGTGCAAACGCCGCCCGAACGGTGCCAGCCGTGGGCTCTTTTCGGCTAAGCCGGTCCATATCGGGAAATTCCAGCGCATCGAACAGCACGGCAGAGGCGCGAAAATAGGCGCTCGGGCGCGCGGTCATGCAGCTTCCGTGCTTGGCCCATTCGTGGTTGAGCAGGCCAACCGAGGGCGTGCGGCAGATTTGTTCGCGAAGATCGGCGGGCGGCACTGGCTTTACCGGCCGGCAATATTGCGGCCACGGCGCCTGGCCCTGCCCCTGCGGCCACAGGCCGTGCAGGACAAAGCCGAAATCGCCGATCCGCCCCGCCGAGCATTGCAGCGCGTCGCGTGCGCTGCTGGTGCGCGTCCGGCAATATTCGGGCGACCAGCTGAGGCTGAGCACATAGCCGCCCGTCGGCACCCGCCGCACCGGCTCGGCGGGCGGACGCGGGGCCGCTTCACTGCGCGGAAGCGATCGAGGCGCGCGGCACTGCCAGCCCTGCGCGGCAACGGGGCCAGCGGCGGTCAGCAGCGCAAGCGATGCCAGACGGAGCATCGCGCGCCCCGACATCGCTCAGTCGAACGTCCGGTCGAGCGTCTCCGGATCGTCCACAGTATCTCCCGCGAACCACGCCCGTGCGTCCGGCTTGAAGAGGAAGTAGACACCGGCGACGCTCAGGATCGTGCTCGCCAGGCCGATGAACTTGTTGAGGTTGAACTCACCTACAAAGACGGACGGCAGACCGATCAGGCCGATGAGCGTCAGGACCACGAGGATCCACTTGGCGATGTTGCTCGCCCGCCGCGAAATCAGATACCAGAGCAGCAATGTCAGCGCGTAAGTGATGACGGTGATGACCACGAGTGTCGTCGGCGTCAGCATCGTGCCCGCGGCCTGAACTTCGATGCTGCTGAAATTCATGATGGTGCCGATCAGTCCGACGAGGATGCTCGCCAGATAGAGAATATCGAATTTCTTGATGGATTCCGGGCGCATCGGCACCTCCCCTTTTCAGACGCCTTGAACAGGAGCCTGACGTGCCCGCAAAAGCGCGCGCGATCAAGCGGGGGCGTAATCCAGGCCGATATCCGCAGCCGGGGCCGACTGGGTAAGCCGCCCCACCGAAACATAGGTGACGCCCGTCGCCGCCTTGTCGCGGATGGTTTCCAGCGTGATCCCGCCCGAGGCTTCTGTCGGCACGCGCCCGCCTACCTTGTCCACCGCCTCTCGCAAGGTGGGCACGTCCATATTGTCGAGCAGGAGATGCGTCGCGCCGGCATCGAGCGCGGGCGCGATCTGATCGATCCGGTCCACCTCGACGATGATGTCCGCGATGCCCGCATCCGCCGCGCGCTTCACCGCGGTCGCGACATCGCCCGCGACGGCGACATGATTGTCTTTGATCATCGCCGCGTCCCACAGGCCCATGCGATGGTTCTGCGCGCCGCCCATGCGGGTGGCGTATTTTTCCAGCGCACGCAGGCCGGGAATGGTCTTGCGCGTATCGAGCAGGATGCAGCCGGTGCCATCGATAGCGTCCACATAAGCGCGCGTCATCGTGGCAATGCCGGTGAGATGCTGCACGGTGTTGAGTGCGGCGCGCTCCGCCGTCAGCATGCCCCGCGCCTTGCCGGACAGCATCATCAGATCGGTGCCAGCAGGCACATGCGCGCCGTCTTCCAGCAGCCGGTCGATCTCGACATCGGGATCGAGCCGGCGGAAAAATGCCTCCGCAATCGCGAGGCCGGCGATCACGGCATCGTCACGGCTGTCCATCACCGCGCGGAAGCGCGTGTCCGCTGGGATAACGGCCTCGGACGTTACATCGGTTTTGCCGAGCAGGTCCTCCTCCAGAACCGAGGAGACGAAGGCGTCGCAATCAAAATGATCGATCATGCGCACCGGCCTAGGCGCGCGAACGCTTCTCTTCAACCGCTGCGGCCGCAGCGGCATAGGCTGCTGCGATATCGCGGCGGTCCGCGTCCAGGCTTGCGCGCAGTTGCGCATGATCGCGCATCTGGCCGGCCCACTCGATCATCAGTTTTTGAATATCGGCGGGCACTTCGTCCCGCTCGCAAATCGTTGCCGCCCGCCCGAGCATCTGGATAAACCGTACCGCGACGCTCGGATAATCCGCAGCGGCCTGACGGAACGCCGCAATCGGGTGCGCGAACAGGCCCTCGAAGCTATGATCGGCCAGATAGACCCGCCCGCCGATCCAACCCGGCTGCCGTGCGGCGCGCGCTTGCGCCGCCAGCACTGCACCGAGCCGGTCACAACAGGCGATCCCGGTATAGAAATCGTTGATCGCAGGAGACAGCGCGCGGGCACCAATCTCGACCAGCAGCCGCAACTGGAAAACCACGCCCTGCGCATCGGCCCTGAAATCGCCATAGGAGAATTGCCGGGCAATCTGCATGCAGCTTTCCGGATCGCAATGATCTTCGAACCGGCCAAGATGCTCGCCTTTCAGCACATAGCGGCCCACGCCGATGTCCAGGCGCAGCCGGCGGCCATGCTCCTGCGCGATCTCGATTATGCGATCGAAATCGATGCCCTCGATATAGCCTTCGCGTACCGCCATAATCGGTGCGCCGACAAAATCGGGCCGCGCACCCGGCTCGGTTTCCTGGAAGAAACCGCGATCGGCGCTTCCGTCCTTGCCCAGCTCGGCTACGGCGGTATCGACATGGATCGCGCGGGCGAGGTCATGGAGCGCCGCGGCAAGCCAGCCGATCACCAATAGCGTGTAAATCAAGAGCGCCGTCAGCGTGCCGCGCGCCACATGGGCGCCGCTTGCATCCGGATCGACGGACCACAAAGTCATCAGCGCCCAGCCGAGCCCGCCCAGCAGTAACCCCAGCGTGAACCGCGTCATCCGCCGCGCGATCCAGCGGTCAATCAGGCGGATGCCGAGATTGCTGGCTGCAAGCGTCAGCACCAGCAGCGTGATCGAGAAATACAGCGTCAGGAACGCGGCATGGACGCCCACCAGCGTGCTCGCGAGCTCCTGCGCGCTCTTGCCGGCTATGGAGAACGGCCAGTCCTGAGCGCCAAGCCAGGCAGAAAGACCTGCGGCGTCTGCGTATAACAGCCCGCCTGCTGCCACCAGAGAAGCAAGCAATATCAGGATCGGCAGGAACCAGAAGCTCCCCACTACCAGAGCGATAAGCCATTGCAGCGGAGAACGGCTGGAACGCTTCATGACCTAGGATCTTTCAAGCAAATCGGCTCACGGGCAGATCGGCTCACGGAACATCATGTCCGCTCGTGCTTCCGAAAGGCGGGCGACGATCATTCCCGAGCAGCGCCGCCCCGCGCTTCTCCAGTTCATATAATGCAGGACCGCTCAACGCCTCACGCGCCTGATCCAGCAGCCGGCGCACCTGCATGCGGAGCGGTTCATCCCTTCCGTTCTTCTCGGCCACCAGCATCACCGATCCCATCGCATCGACATAGAGCTTGGATGCCAGATCGTTCGCGGCGGCACTGGCGCGCATCGCGCCGAAGCTGCGCTCCACGAAATGGGCGAAATCGTCGGCAAGGCAGTAAACACCGTCTTCGCCATAAGGCCGCCCGTCCGCATCCCGGTCCAGATCGCGGTCGACCAGCGCGACCAGCACCGCGGAGAGCCAGTGCATGCAGGTGATTGCGGTGAACGGATCGTTGATGCCGGGCGACAGCGCGCGCAGACCGATCTCGACCAGCTCGTCGATCGCAAATTCGATATCCTGGGACTGCGTGCGACTGGTACCGACGGCAAAGGCACCGCGGAGCAGGCCCGGGCTGTCCTCACCCATGGTGCCCTCCACCCAGAGCAGATCGACGCCGGGATGCACGAAATCGCCCGCTCTCAGCGCAAGGCGCACAGTAATGCCCTGCGATTGCGCGACCTGTCCCAGCGTTTCGTAATCGATCACCTCGACATAACCGGTGCGATGCGCGCGCACCGGTTCACCGATCCGGGTATCGCGCTCCGTCCAGTCCGCGCCGTCATGCTCGTCCGGATAACGCTTTTCGATCCGGCTGATCGCAGAGCGACCGATATCCGCAACCACATTGTTGATCTGGATGCTGTGGGGCACATGGTGGAGGAAATAGACCAGCACCGCCACCGACAGCAGCGCCAGCGCAAGCGCGACGAGCATCGATATCTGCGGCACAAACTGGCCGCTCGGCGCCGAGAAGAACCCATTGCTGTTCGCCAGCCGCACAACGCGCAGGATCATCAGAGAATAGACGAATGACGCGATGAAAATGCCCAGAGTGAACTGGTTGCCGCGATCGTTCATGAAATTGCTGAGCAGCCGTGGGCCGTAGCTGCCGGACGCATAGACCACCGCCGCGATGGTGATCGAGAACACGGTGCCAGCGACGCCGATGGTCGATCCGGCGATGGTGGAGAGCAGCGAGCGCGCGCCTTCCGGCTTAGTGGCGCGCAAAAAGCTCACATTGTCGAGCCAAGTGGAGCCCATTTTGGTGTCGAGATAATAAGTGACGATAGACAGCAAAAGCGCGCCCACCGTCAGCACTGCCGGTAGAAACCAATAGCTGCCGCGCAGCTTGATCGCCGTTTGACGCAACCAGGCGCGCATGCCGTCTGCCCCTATCTACGAAGCGTCAGGACTGCGGAGCGGGCTTCAGACCCATTTCGCCGAGATCGCCCTTGCCCACCGTGCCCGATGCCATCTCCAGCATCCGGTCCAGGCTCTTCTTCGCCTTCAACCGCATATCCTCGTCCAGCTCGATCTGCGGTCGCAGGTCACGCAGCGAAACATACAGCTTTTCCAGCGTGTTGAGCGCCATATAGGGGCAAATGTTGCAATTGCAGTTGCCGTCGGCCCCGGGCGCGCCGATGAAGGTCTTCTCCGGCACCGCCTTTTCCATCTGGTGGATGATATGCGGTTCGGTAGCCACGATCACCGTGTCGCTGTCCGTATCCTTGCTGAATTGCAGGATCGAACTGGTCGATCCGACATGGTCCGCATGGTCGATGATTGAGGGCGGGCATTCCGGGTGCGCCGCAATCGGCGCGTCTGGGTGCTCGGCCTTCAGCTTCAACAGCTCGGTTTCGCTGAACGCCTCGTGCACGATACATACGCCCGGCCAGAGCAGCATGTCGCGGCCGAATTTGCGGTTCAGATAGCCGCCCAGATGGCGGTCCGGGCCGAAGATGATTGGTTGGCTTTCAGGGATCTGCTGAATGATCGTCTCGGCCGAGCTGGACGTGACGATGATGTCGCTGAGCGCTTTCACCGCGGCGGAGCAGTTGATGTAGGTGAGCGCGATATGATCAGGATGCTGGCGGCGGAATTCGGCGAATTTTTCCGGCGGGCAGCTATCTTCCAGGCTACACCCGGCCTTCAGATCCGGCAGAATCACCGTCTTTTCCGGCGAGAGGATTTTCGCCGTTTCGGCCATGAACTTCACGCCGCAAAAGGCGATGACGTCGGCCTCGGTCTCGGCGGCCTTGCGACTTAGCTCAAGAGAATCTCCGACGAAGTCCGCAAGATCCTGAATTTCCGGCTTTTGATAATAATGCGCGAGGATGACGGCATTGCGCTCCTTGCGCAGCCTGTCGATTTCGGCGCGAATGTCCACGCCTGCGAAACTTTCGCGCTGTCCGGTTTGTGCGTTCATGAATTGCCCTTTCGCTTCATGAACATGTGAGCGCCCGCGCCCGTTCCATCAAGGGGTTTACATGTCGTGCGCAGCTCACAGGCGCGCAGCCGCGCTACCGCTGTTTCACCTCGCGGTATACATCCTCGGGCCGCCGGCTGACATCCACCGCGTCGCGTGCGGCGTCCCGGCGTTCCTGCGGGAAAGTTACCACCACCCGTGCATCGCCATAGCCCAGCGTATCGAGCGGCAGACGCATCGTCCGGGCCACCACAGAGCGGGCCGCCTCGCGCGCCTGCGCCATGCGTTCAGGTGACTGCGCCTCGCGCGCCACCTTGCCCGACGCCCCGGCAGAGGTGCGTTTGCTGAGCGCTTCCGCCGCCTCGCGCGTCACGATCAACCCGTCGGTGCGCACCAGCGAGCGCTTAGCTTCGTCGATATTGGGCTTTTCCACCGTCACGTCCGGCGCATCGACGATCAGCGTGCGCGTATCGGGCACCCATTCGAGATCACCCTCGGAAAGCTTTGAAAGATCGACATAATAGCCCACGCTATAGGGCATTTTCACGATCTGCTCGGACTTCAGCAGGCCGAAGCCGCGCACATCCTGCGCATTGGCCTGCACCGTGCCGTTCAGCGTGGCGACCCTCAGCTGGCTCACGCCGCTCATCTTGGCGGAGACGAGCCGGGTGATGGAGGTGCCGTTATCCTCCTCCGTTACCGTATAACGTTCCTGATAGTTGCTCCACACCAGCCAGGCGAGCAGGCCTGCGCTAAGCGCAAGAAACGCGATCACGACGCCGCGAAAGACGCTGTTGCTCAGCTTGCCGTCCATGCCTCACCGTCCTTCTGCGCCACCATGCCGCGCCGCTCCAGATCGACCAGATGGGCAAGGACCGACCGCTCCGCTGCACCGTGGAGGCGCGGATCCAGGCCCTTGTACATAATGTCGACCAAAGCGGCGATCGGCCGCGCTTCCTCGCCGGTCAGCTTCAAAATCTGCTTTTCGCGCGATTTGCGATGGCCCATCATGCCGCGCACGAGTTGCTGCGGCTTTTCCGCCGCAGGGCCATGGGCGGGATAATAGACACGGTCATCGCGCTCATAGAGCTTCTTCAGGCTCGCCATATAATCGCCCATGTCGCCATCGGGCGGGCTGACCACGCTGGTGGACCATTTCATCACATGATCGCCCGTAAACAGCGCCTTGGTCTCGCGCAGCGCGAAGCACAGATGGTTGGACGTGTGGCCGGGCGTCGCGACGGCTTCCAGCGTCCAGCCCTCGCCGGTCACGACTTCACCATCCTGCATTACATGGTCGGGAGCATAATCCCGGTCGAACGCGGCATCCGCGCGCGGGCCGTTATCTTCCAGCACCAAGGGCGCACAGCCCATGATCGGCGCGCCCGTTCGCACCTTCAACGGGCGTGAACCGGGGCTGTGATCGCGGTGCGTGTGGGTGATGAGGATCGCGGTGATCGCAGCATCACCCGCGGCGCGCAGGATCGCATCGATATGCTCCTCATCCGCCGGGCCGGGATCGATCACCGCAAGCTCGTCCCCCGCGCCGACAAGCCAGGTTTGGGTGCCGGTATAGGTGTAAGGCGATGGGTTGGGCGCAAGTACGCGGCGCACCAGCGGTTCAAGCTGCTCGGTCTCCCCGGCATGGATGCTGTCTGGCCATTTCATGAGACCGATGTGGCAGTTGCAACGGTGCGATGGAAGGGACCGATCGCAAAAAGGCGCGCAGGCAATGGGCACATGGCATTTACCGACCCGGGCCAGGCAGCCCCCAATCGGTCCACGATGGTCACTGTCGGAAATATTGACAGCCACTTACTATTTAATCGAAAATTAACCGTCTAAATGCTTGAAGAAGCGAACTTCGGGCAAATGGCACAAAGCGTGCACCATGAAGTTTGCTTCCAGTCGCGGGTGTCCGGCGGGCCGCTATTTTCTGGTCTCGCGCCCTTCCGTACCCGCGACACCCCCCTTTGCAAACCAGTCCAGCACGCCGCGGCGTTGTTCGGCCAAGCGCTCATCCCGCGCAGAAAAAGCGTGCGGATAGATGCGGTTGAACAGGGTATCGAAGGTTTTCTGCCAAGTGAAGCGCTCGCTCACCAATGCGCGACCGGCCTCACCCATGGCGGCGCGATTGCCATGCCACACCTTGCGGATGTTAGCAGCCATAGCGGACGGATTGTCGATGGGGCCGAGCAGCCCGGTGCCCTCGGGCACACGGTCGATCATCGCGCCGCTGCGCACGCCGACGATGGGCAGCCCCGCCGCCTGCGCCTCGACAATCGACATGCCGAACGTTTCATAAGGGTGCGCGGAGACATAGATATCGGACGAAGCCAGCGCCTCGCCCAATGCCTCGCGATTGTCGAGATAGCCCGGCATATGCAGCACGCCGTTGGTGCCGTCCGCGATTCGGTCGTCGCGCCATTTGCCCTGCCCCAGGATCAGCAGATGCGCGCCGAGCTCGGGCGGCAACAGTTTGAACGCTTCCCAAACCTTGGCAACGCGCTTCTCACGGTCCAGCCGGCCAGCATAGACCAGCAAGGGCGCATCGTCCGGCACGCCGAGCTTGCGGCGGAATTCCATGTTGCGGCGGCTCGGCTGGAACTGCGAAAGATCAGCCCCCAGCGGCATGCGCTCGACATTCTCCACACCCACCGCACGCAGCCGCTCCACACTGTCGCTACCAAGGCCGAAGACATTGTCGAACTGCCGGTAAAGCTTGCCCGCATAGGCATCGGCAATCCGCGCGGATGTGGGCGCAAAGGCGCGCCCGCCCAGCGGAAAGTCATGGATGAAGAATTCACCGATATGCGCGCGCGGAAAATCGGTGTGGTAACCCGCGATTACAGTGGTTTCAGGATGCCGCTTGCGGTGCTTCAACGCCGCCCAGGGCAGATTATAGGGATCGAAGGTCTCGATAAGATCAGGACGAAACCGCTCCAACACTTCGCGCACCGCGCCGTTGCGCAGCAAAAAACGATAATTGGGGGAATGCGGCAGCGTGGGGCTTCTCACCTCCGCGCGCACGAACTGCCCGTTTTCGACGATCCGGTCTTCCTCGCCGGGCACCACCAGCAGATGGCGCGCATCGCTATTGTCGGCGATCCAGGATTGTTTGCGGCGGATATAGCTGCCGATTCCACCACCGGAGGCGGACCAGCCTTGCGTCACGTCGCACAGCAGCATTCCATCGATGGATCGCAAAAGTTCGCCCCTCCTGTTCGGGCGAACCGATTTCGCCGTCAGGGCGTTCGCCCTAACAGCATGGGAACGACGATTTTGTGGTGCAATTATGGCGCGCCGTCTTATTCGGCGCGCCGCCCGGGCATCATTCGGCGCGCGCGACCGATTTTTCGTCCATCAGGCTCTTCAGCTCGCCCGCCTCGTACATCTCCATCATGATGTCCGATCCGCCGACGAATTCACCCTTCACATAAAGCTGCGGGATGGTGGGCCAGTCCGAATAGGTCTTGATGCCCTGGCGCACGTCCATGTCCTGCAGCACATCGACGCTGTCATAGTCCACGCCCAGATGATCGAGGATCGCGATCGCGCGGCTGGAAAACCCGCACTGCGGAAACAACGGCGTGCCCTTCATGAAAAGGACCACGTCCTTGGCCTTCACCATGCTGTCGATACGGGAATTAATGTCGTCGGCCATGAATTATTCTCCTTGGGATGCGGAAGCGCCGGCGGGCACCGCGGTGGTGAGTTGCAACGCATGCAGCTCCCCACCCATGCGGCCGCCCAGCGCGGCATAAACCGCCTGATGCTGCTTGACGCGGCTCATGCCCCGGAAGCTTTCGGCCTCGACATGCGCGGCATAATGATCGCCATCGCCCGCCAGATCGTCGATCCGCACATTCGCGTCCGGAATCGCCTGTTTGATCAGCTTCTCGATGTCGTCTGCTGCCATCGGCATATCGTTAAACCTGTCCTTCAGCTGCCTTCGATGAGTTGGCGGCGCGCTTCGATGAGCTTTTCGTCCATCGCCTGACGCACCGTCGCCGCATCAGTCTCTACTCCGGCGGAGGTAAGGTCGCCCACTACCTTGCGCAACACGTCGTCGTCGCCCGCTTCCTCGAAATCGGCCTGAACGACTTCGCGCGCATAGCTGTCGGTCTCTTCCGGCGTCAGGCCCATCTTGCCCGCAGCCCACTGGCCGAGCAGGCGGTTGCGGCGCGCCATGACCTTGAACTGCACTTCCTCATCGCGCGCGAACTTGTTTTCGAACGCCTTTTCACGATCATCGAAACCGGTCATCGATCTATTCCCTTGAAGCAGCTGTATCGGTGCGGCCCCAGCCAACAAAAGCCGGGGCCGTTCCACCGCCCCATGGCGCAAGTGCAGCGCTTCGACAAGCGCGTGACGTGCGGAAAAGACCGAATCCCTAGCCGATCTCGACCACCAGCTTGCCCACCGCCTCGCGCGCGCCGACCTTGCGGATCGCCTCGGCCGCATTTTCGAAGGCATAGGTTTCGGACACCGGCGGCGCGATCTTGCCGGCTTCCCACAGATCGAACAGCTCGGCGATGTTGGCGCGGTTCTTATCGGGGAAGCGCGCGGCGAAGGCGCCCCAGAAAACGCCGCAAACGTCGCAGCTTTTCAGAAGCGTCAGGTTCAGCGGCAGCTTGGCGATGCCCGCCGGGAAACCGGTGACCAGGAACCGCCCTTCCCAACCGATCGCGCGCACCGCGGGCTCCGAATAATCGCCACCGACGATATCGTAGACGATGTCGTATCCGTCCTTCTCGCACGCTTCCTTGAACTTGTTGGCCAGCGCCTTGGAGGCATCCTTGTCGAACGGCGCCCGGTCGTAGATCACCACGGCGTCCGCCCCGGCGTCGCGCGCCATCTGCGCTTTTTCCTCGCTCGACACGCCCGCAACGACGCGCGCGCCATAGGCCTTGGCCAGCTCCACGCCGGAGATGCCGACGCCGCCCGCCGCGCCCAGCACCAGCACCTCGTCCCCTTCCGCGATGCGACCGCGATCCTTCAGCGCGTGGATCGAGGTACCGTAGGTCATCAGCAGCGATGCGCCCTGCGCGAAGCTGAACTTTTCGGGCAGATGATAGCAATTGGCCGCGCGCCCGATCGCCTGTTCGGCGAGGCCGCCGAAGCCGGTGCCGGTGATGATCCGGTCTCCCACGGAGAAGCCTTCCACGCCCTCGCCCAGCTTGGCGACGGTGCCCGCCACTTCGCTGCCGGGCGCGAAGGGCCGCGGCGGCTTCACCTGATATTTGTCCTCGATGATCAGCGTATCGGGGAAGTTGATCGAGCAGGCCTTCACGTCGATCAGGATCTCGCCTTTGCCCGGTTCGCGATCGGGCAGCTCCCCGAATTCCAAGGTTTCCGGTCCGCCGGTTTCGCGCGAGATGAGGGCCTTCATGCGTGCTTCTCCTGTATTCGGTATGGCGCTGCCGTAGGCGGTGGACCCGGCGCTGGCAAGCGATTGCGGATGCGATTCGCACAGCACGGAACGAGCGGACTTCGATGCCGCGAAATCGACCGCCCTAGAGACCTCCAAAAGACTTGGCGCTATCATCGGCCCGCCAAACATCCTACATTCCGTAGCGATGCCCGCCCTGAACACCACCCGCACGAACCGAAGCGAGCCTGCGCGCCTGCAGACGCTGGTGGGCCTTTCGCTTGCAGCCGGGATTTTCGGCCTGTGGCTGGCGAGCCATATCTACGGCGTGTTCTTCTTTCCGCTGGAAGGCTGGAACTGGCTGGCGGCGCCGTTTCTGATCGCGCTGCAGAGCTGGTGCTTTGTGGGCCTGTTCATCATCGCGCATGACGCGATGCACGGATCGCTCGCCCCCGGGCGCCCGCGGCTGAACGACCGCATCGGGACCGTCCTTCTGTTCCTCTATGCCGGCTTCGCCTATGGCAAGCTGCGGGGCGCGCATTTCGACCATCACAAGCATTCCGGAACGCCGGGCGATCCGGATTTCGATGCCGACCATCCGCGCAGCGCGGCGCGCTGGTACGTTACCTTCTTCAAGCGTTATTTCGGCTGGCTCAGCGTGCTCTATGTCAGCGCCGTCGTGACGAGCTATGTCGTACTGCTGGGCGCAAGCCTCTGGAACGTAACCGTCTTTTACGGCATCCCGGCGATCCTCAGCAGCGTGCAGCTGTTCTACTTCGGCACCTACCGCCCGCACCGGCACGAGGATAATCGCTTCGCCGATCGGCACAATGCGCGCAGCCTGGATTATTCCTGGCTTGCATCGCTGGCGAGCTGTTTCCATTTCGGCTATCATCGGGAGCATCACATCGCTCCGAAAACGCCGTGGTGGGGCCTGCCTGCCCTGCGCCGCGACCGGGGCGAACAACCGAGACGAACGATATGAACTGGCTTTCCGCAACGCTCATCACGCTCGCCACCGCCGCGGCCATGGAGTTCGTGGCGTGGTTCAGCCACAAATATATCATGCATGGCTTCGGCTGGGCCTGGCACCGCGATCATCACGAACCGCACGACAACAAGCTGGAAAAGAACGATCTGTTTGGCATTTTCGGTGCCGCGCTCTCGATCGCGCTGTTCACGATCGGCAATCCGATGGTGATCGGCGATGCGGCCTGGCCCCCGGCCTTCTGGATGGGTGTGGGCGTGCTGCTTTACGGCATCATCTATACCTTCATTCATGACGGGCTGGTGCATCAGCGCTTCTTCAAATGGGTGCCCAAGCGCGGCTATGCCAAGCGCCTCGTCCAGGCGCACAAGCTGCACCATGCCACCATCGGCAAGGAAGGCGGCGTCAGCTTCGGCTTCATGATCGCGCGCAGCCCCGCCAAGCTGAAGGCGGAACTTGCCGCCCAGCGCGACAGCGGCAAGGCCCGGCTCCGCAGCAAGATCTGAGCGCCCAACCGCGCGCAGCCATCTCGTCGCGCTTTCGCGCGATCCCTCTTTGATTTTTCTCCCGCGACGACGCACAGTCGTGACGAGAATAAAACGGGTGCCGCGCGCGCCGGAGAGAGGAGCTGCCCCATGGATATCGTCGCAGAAGGATTGCGTTTTCCCGAAGGCCCCGTGGCCATGGAGGACGGCAGCGTCATCCTGGTGGAGATCGCCGCGGGCCGCATCACGTGCGTTAAACCGGACGGATCGACCGAAACGGTGGCCGAGCCCGGCGGCGGACCCAATGGCCTGGCCATGGGTCCGGACGGCAAGCTCTATTGCTGCAACAATGGCGGCTTCGCCTGGGCCGCGAGCGGCGAGACGCTGGCCCCCCACGGCATCGCTGCCGATTATAGCGGCGGGCGGATCGAACGGATCGACCTGCAGACCGGCGCGGTGGAAGTCCTCTACAAGTCTGGCGATCATGGCTGCACCCTGCGCGGCCCCAACGACATCGTGTTCGACGCGCATGGCGGCTTCTGGTTCACCGATCACGGCAAGGTGGATTATGAGGCGCGCTGCCATGACGTGGTCGGCATCTTCTACGCCAAGACCGACGGCAGCCATCTGGAAGAGGTGATCTTCCCCTCCATGAACCCCAATGGCATCGGCCTCTCGCCGGACGGCAAGACGCTGTACGCGGCCGAAACCTACACCTGTCGCCTGATGGCGTTCAACGTCATCGCACCGGGAAAGGTGGACGATGCCGCAGGGCCCGGCGGCCCCGGCATCCCGGTCTATCGCCCCGCGGGCTACAAATTCTTCGACAGCCTGGGCGTGGAGGAATGCGGCAATATCTGCGTCGCCACCATCGGCGAATCCGGCATCAGCGTGATCAGCCCGCAAGGAGAGCTGGTCGAGTTCGTCGAAACGCCGGATATCTTCACCACCAACATCTGCTGGGGCGGCGCGGACCGACGCGATGCGTACATCACGCTGTCGGGCACCGGAAAGCTTGCGAAGATGCGCTGGCCGCGGCCGGGGCTGAAGCTGGTCTATTGAAGCGGACTAGGCGTTGTTGACCCGCCCGCCTTTCCGCCTGTATCGCCTCCACCTGTAACGCCACAGCGGAGCTTTCCCATGCAGAAAATCTATCCCGATGCCGCCGCCGCCCTGGACGGCCTGTTGTTCGACGGCATGCAGATTTGCGCGGGCGGCTTCGGCCTTTGCGGTATCCCCGAGCGGCTGATCGACGCGATCCGCGATGCGGGCACGAAGGACCTCACCATCGCCAGCAACAATGCGGGCATCGACAATGAGGGCCTGGGCAAGCTGCTGCGCACGCGGCAGGTGAAGAAGATGATCAGCTCCTATGTCGGCGAGAACAAGGAGTTCGAACGCCAGTTCTTGGCCGGCGAGCTGGAGGTGGAGTTCTGCCCGCAGGGGACGCTGGCCGAACGCTGCCGCGCAGGCGGCGCGGGCATTCCCGGCTTCTACACCAAGACCGGCGTCGGCACGCAGGTGGCCGAGGGCAAGGAAGTGAAGACCTTCGACGGGCAGGATTACATCCTGGAGCGCGGCATTTTCGCCGATCTTGCCATCGTGAAGGGCTGGAAGGCGGACAAGGCGGGCAACCTCATGTTCCGCAAGACCGCGCGCAACTTCAACGCGCCGATGGCCACCGCGGGCAAGGTCTGCGTGGCCGAAGTGGAGGAAATCGTCGAAGTCGGCGAGCTGGACTCCGATTGCATCCACCTGCCCTCGATCTACGTGAACCGCATGATCGTCGGCGCGCCCTACGACAAGAAGATCGAGTTCGAGACCGTCCGCGAGCGCGAATACGCCTGATGCGCCGCGCTGCGCTTTCGCTGGCGGCGCTGGGCGCGGCCACGCTGCTGTCCGGCTGCGTCGCGGGCGCACTGCCCTATGCGGCCGAGGCGGTGGCGCGCAATATGGGGCAGCGCCAGCAGGCGGCCGCTGCGCCGCTGCTGCCCGAGGCTCCGCCCGTCGATCAGGCGCCCGATACGATGCGCTGGCTCTACGGCTCTGGCGAAGCCGCTGCGCTGTCGATCCAAGTCTTTCGCGGGCTGGCGGATTACGCGATCGCTGCTGCCGCTTCGAACCCCGCCGACAGCGTGATCCTGGCCGAAGGCGCGACACCGGACCTACCGCGCTTCGTGCCCTGCGGAAGCAAGCCCAAGGCCGCCGTGTTCGATGTGGACGAAACCGTCCTCATGAACCTCGGCTACGAATATTGGGCCACGAAGACGCGCCGCGGCTATGTATCCGAGGTGTGGGACGAGTGGGAGCGGACCGGTTATGATGCCGTCGCACCCGTCCCCGGCGCGGTCACTGCGCTGCGCCGCCTGCGCGACGCTGGCATCACCGTCGTCTTCAACACCAATCGCAAGGCTGCCAACGCCGCCTCTACCGAGCGCGCGCTGGTGAACGCCGGGCTCGGCCCCGCGGTGCATGGCGAAACGCTGTTCCTCAGCGGCGATGCGCCCGGCGGCAGCGCCAAGGACCCGCGCCGCGCGATCATCGCCAGCCGCTACTGCGTGATCGCGATGGGCGGCGACAATCTCGGTGACTTCTCGGACGCCTTCAACGCCAAGACGCTGGCGAGCGGCGCCCGCCGCGCACTGGCCGGTTCCGGCGCTCCGGCGCAGCGCCTGTGGGGCGAAGGCTGGTTCGTCCTGTCCAACCCCGTCTACGGCCCTTCTCTCGCCGGCAAACTGGACGAAACCTTCCCGGCCAATGTCCGCTGGGAACCCGCAACCACCACCACCCCGCCTTCATCCGGAGATACGCAATGACCTGGGACCGCAATCAGATGGCCGCGCGCGCCGCGAAGGAGCTGAAGGACGGCTATTACGTCAATCTGGGCATCGGCATCCCGACCCTGGTGGCGAACCATATTCCGGAGGGCGTCGAGGTGACGCTCCAGTCCGAAAACGGCATGCTCGGCATCGGCCCCTTCCCCTATAAGGAAGATATGGACGCGGACCTGATCAATGCGGGCAAGCAGACCATCAGCGAACTGCCGCAGTCGGTCTATTTCGGATCGGACCAGAGCTTCGCCATGATCCGCGGCGGGCATATCGACCTGACCGTGCTCGGCGCGATGGAAGTGGCCGAAAATGGCGACATCGCCAACTGGATGATCCCCGGCAAGATGATCAAGGGCATGGGCGGCGCGATGGACCTGGTCGCGGGCGTCAAGAAGATCATCGTGGTGATGGACCACAATGCCAAGGACGGCAGCCCGAAGTTCATTCCCGAATGCACCCTGCCGCTGACCGGCACCAATGTGGTGGACATGATCATCACCAACCTCGCCGTGTTCCAGCGGCCCGACCATGACAGCCCGTTCCAACTGATCGAGCTGGCACCGGGCGTAACGGCGGAGGAAGTTGCCGAAAAGACCACCGCGCGCTACACCCCCATGGAGGGGTGAGCGCCGGGCTCGGGGGAGCCGGCGCGGCTGGGAGTATCAAAGTGACGAAATCGTTGATCCGATGGAGCGGCGGCGCGATCCTGACGGTGGCGGCGCTCGTGCTGATCTACGAACTGGCGTACCGCGTCGGTTTTCTGGCCGGCTCTCTTGGCTGACGAAGCCGTTCCCGCCGGAGCCAGGGAGAGCGCGCCCTTCCGTCTGAACGCCCGCATGATCGCCTATGCGATTGCCGCGGCCGCGCTGCTCCTGGTTGCCTGGACCTTCTACCGGGCCTTCGCGCATCAGGATGAGGCATGGGCCCCGGTCGCCACCTCGGTGATCGGCAAGCCCCCGCCCCCGCTGCCCACCACGCCCGATCTCTGGCACGGGCGAATCGATTACAGGCTGATCGACCAGCGGCTGCAAACCCTTGCCGCCCAGCCCGAAATGGCGGGCCTTGCCGTTGCCATCGTAGAGGATGGCAAGCTGAGCTTCGTGAAGGGCTACGGCGTCACCGATTTCGAGACGAACACGCCGATCGCGCCGGGCACCGTTTTCCGCTGGGCATCGCTCTCCAAGGGCGTCGCGGGCACCATGGCGGCGCTGCTGGCGTCCGAGGGCAAGCTCTCGCTGAACGATACCGTCGCGCAATGGGGCAGCACGCTGCGCCTGCCGGGCGGCGCCGAACAGAAGCTGACCATCGGCCAGCTCCTGTCGCATCAGACGGGCCTCACCAAGAACGCCTATGACGGGCGGCTGGAGGGCGGCGCCAATCCGGCGGCGCTGCGCATGGGGCTTGCCGCCGCGCCGCAGCAATGCGCGCCGGGCACCTGCCACAGCTATCAGAATGTCGCCTTCGATGCGGCTAGCGAGATCGAGGGCAAGGCGGGCGGAAAGCTCTATGGCCAGCTCGTCGAGGAGAAGCTGTTCAAGCCGCTCGGCATGAAGCGCGCGGGCGTGGGCATGGACGCGCTGATCGGCTCCGAGAACTGGGCCAAGCCGCATCGCGGGCATCAGGAACGGCCAGTAGTGGAATCCTATTTCCGCGTGCCCGCCGCCGCGGGCGTCAGCTCCAGCATCCTCGATCTGGAACGCTGGATGGAAGCGCAGATGGGGCTGTGGCCCAAGGTGCTGAAACCCGCCGTGGTGCATGAGGCGCACCGCGTCTGGGTGCCCACGCACCGCGTCTATGCCGGACGCCTCGCCCGCGCGCTCGACGATCCGGGCTATGGTCTGGGCTGGCGCAGCTTCACCTATCAGGGGCACCTCCTGCAGGGGCATAGCGGCGCGGTGGACGGCTACCGATCCACCATGGTGTACGATCCCAAGGAAAAGACCGGCATCGTCATGCTGTGGAACAGCAATTGGGGCCGCCCCTTTGCCTTCCCGCTGGAGCTGTTCGACAATTATTACAGGATCGATCCAACCGACTGGCTCGATCTGCCGCCGGGTTCGACCATCCTGCCCGCGGGCGCCGCTCCCGCGCAGACGAACCCACAGGATATGGCGGCGGAAGACGTCCAGTCGGGCGATGTCGCCGAGGCTCCGGCACAGCGGAAAAAGCGGTGAAGACGCTGCGCCACTGGATCGGCGGTTTGTTGCTGCTCGCGACAACGGCATGCAGCGGGCCGGGCCTGCTCAACAGCGTTGACGGGATCACCGGCGGCGGATCGGGCGTGCACCGCGCGGCGGAGGGCCTTTCCTTCGGCAGCCACGGCCAGAAGCTCGACGTCTGGGTGCCCGATGGCACACCGCCTGCGAACGGCCGCCCCGTCCTCATCTTCTGGTATGGCGGCGGCTGGGCGGAGGGAAAGCGCCAGCAATATGGCTTCGCCGCCCGCGCCTTCGCCGATGAAGGCTTCACCGTGGTGCTGCCCGATTACCGGAAGGTGCCGGACGTGCGCTATCCCGCCTTTCTGGAGGACGGCGCCCAGGCGGTGGCCTGGACGCGCGACCATGCAGCCGATTTCGGCGGCGATCCCAACCGCATCGGCGTGGCCGGTCACAGCGCGGGGGCCTATATCGCGGTGATGCTGGCGCTCGATCCGCGCTGGACGGAGGCGGCGGGCGTGCCGGACGGCACGATCAAGGCGGGCGTCGGCCTCAGCGGACCTTACGACTTCTATCCGTTCGACCAGAAACGCTCGATCGACGCCTTCGCCGGGACGCCCGATCCCGAAAGCACCCAGCCGATCAACCAGGTAAGCGCGGGCGATCCCCCGCTGCTACTTGTCACCTCGACCGACGACACGGTGGTGCGGCCCTACAACGCCTATAATCTCGCCAAGGCGATGCGCGCGGCGGGCGTGCCGGTGGAGCTGAAGGATTATCCGGGCCTGACGCATGAGGAGGTAGCGATGGCGCTATCCACCACCTTCCGTGGCAAGGGGCCGGTGCTGTCCGACAGCGCGGCGTTTTTGAAGGCAAGGATGCCGTAAGTCGCGGGAGCGAATTCTGTTTGCCGCTTCCCTGTCCGCTGTCAGCGCTTTCTTTTTCGAAATCGGTCCGTGGGGAAACGTTTCCATTGCGGGCATATTGATTTTCTTATAGCGAAAACTGATGCGTTACTTATTCCTTTTCATTTGTGCTTGCATGACCGCGGGATGTGCAACGGCGAGATCAAGCGTTCTTGAATCGAGCAGCTTCACGCTAAGTCCCGAGATTTCAAGGTCTTTGGACCTGCGAGCTCGTAACGGTATCTCGACGCCGGAAAGTGCGACCATTATTTATATCGACAGCGTTGCAGTCCATCATACTTATAGTGAAGCAAGTACAATAGCTTGGCGAGACGATGCTGGACGCTGGCACTGGAGCCAAGCAAGTGAGCGCGGTCCCGGTGGGTTTCTCCCGATCCAACGAGAACTCGAGTATTTTAGGGAAAGAGACATTTCGGTTTCCCAAGGGCAAGCGCTCGACCGATTAATTCAGTCAAAAGAAATATATAAGCGGGAAGCTCAAACCTCGGGAAACATAGATGTTAGCGCGCCTATGCATTGGATGTCTGTCGTGTCACCATACGGGCAAGTTAACATCAACTGGAACGCTAGATTGGTCGGAGATCTCGGAGAAATCGCCGATATCTTGCTTGGCCAAGCCTAAACGTCCGCTTCCCACCCCAAGTTCAGTCATCGGGCGTAGTTCGCACCCCCGCCCGATAACGGACACTCAGTGCCGCCGGAAATTGCCAAGCGGCCTCCCCATCTTCGCGCAACCATAGCGATATGGCCCCCGGGTTGCCTTTCGCGCTCCCCGGCCTTAATAGTCCGCCACGCTGCACTGCAGCAAATCCGACATTTTGATGCCAGCGCGCCGGCCCGGTCTGCGCCTCAACGCTTTGCGAGTCCGATATGCCCATTCAGAACAACATCCGCCGCGACTGGCTGAGCAATCCGAAGACCGAGTTTCTCGCCGGCCTCGTCGTCGCGCTGGCCTTGATCCCGGAGGCGATCGGGTTCGCGATCATCGCCGGGGTCGACCCGCGCGTCGGGCTTTATGCCAGCTTCTCGATCGCGGTAATCATCAGCATCACCGGCGGGCGGCCCGGCATGATCAGCGCGGCCACCGCCGCCGTTGCCGTGCTCGTGCTTCCGCTGGTGCGCGATTACGGCGTAGAATATCTGTTCGCGGCCACGGTACTGATGGGCGTGTTTCAGGGCATCGCGGCGCTTTTGCGGCTCGATCTGCTGATGCGCTTCGTCTCCCGCTCGGTCATCACCGGCTTCGTCAATGCGCTCGCCATCCTCATTTTCATGGCGCAGCTGCCGCAACTGACGGGCGTGGGCTGGGAAACCTATGCCATGGTGCTCGCCGGCCTCGCCATTATCTACGGCCTGCCGCGCATCACCAGCGTCGTGCCCGCTCCGCTCGCCGCGATCGTGCTGCTCGCCGTCGTCGCCGTCCTCTTCAACGTCGACGTGTTTACCGTCGGCGATATGGGCGCGCTGCCCGACAGCATCCCGTTGCTGCACATCCCCGAGGTGCCGTTCACCTTCGAAACGCTGCGCATCATCGCGCCCTATTCGCTCGCCATGGCCGCCGTCGGCTTGCTCGAATCGCTGCTGACCGCCTCGATCGTTGACGACATGACGGAGACGCGCAGCGACAAGCGGCGCGAGACGCTGGGCCAGGGCATCTCCAACTTCTTCACCGGCTGGATCGGCGGCATGGGGGGTTGCGCCATGATCGGCCAGTCGGTCATCAATGTGAAGTCCGGCGGCCGCCGCCGCCTTTCCACCTTTGTGGCGGGCGCCATGCTGCTGTTCCTGATCGTCGTGCTGGGCCCCTGGGTCGCCCGAGTACCGATGCCCGCGCTCGTCGCCGTGATGATCTTCGTCTCGATCAGCACCTTCCGCTGGCAGAGCTTCCTCGAAATCCGCCACCATCCCTGGCAGTCCACCACCGTCATGCTGGCGACCGTCATCACCGTGGTCTGGACGCACGATCTGTCCATCGGCGTGCTGGTCGGCGTGCTGCTGAGCGGCATCTTCTTCGCCGGCAAGGTGCGCGAGCTGATGACCATCACCAGCGAGCGGGAGGGCGCCACGCGCCGCTACACCCTCACCGGCCAGATCTTCTTCGCCAGCGCGGACCGCGTAACCGAGGCGGCCTATTTCAATGAGGACGGCGTGGACAATGTCGTGATCGACGTCACCCACGCGCATTTCTGGGACATCAGCTCCACCGGCGCGCTGGACAAGGTGGTGCTGCGGCTACGCGCCGAGGGCAAGAATGTGGAGGTGATCGGCCTCAACGAAGCCAGCGCGACGATGGTGGAAAAGTTCGGCGAGCACGACAAGCCGTTCAAGAGTTTGGGTACAGTTGGGCATTGAGGTCAGGTCAAGTCAAACGCGGCGCGTCTAATTGAGTTTTACTCGAACCGTTCGACACGCCAAGTTTTCCAATCGCCGCTGCCAGAGGCGCCATGATCCCGTTCTTCGAGAATTGCAAAAGCTCGTTCAGTCCATTATCGCTGCTTAGATAAACGCTTTCATATAAACAAATCGGTATTTCCCGATTGTCTTTGAAACGCCTATCAGGCCCTCCGCTTTTGTTGGGATGCTTCCAAGTACGTCCGACAATCTGCGTGTCGGAGGGCACGACGCCCTCTTCGATAAAATTTGAGTCTTCCCATCGAATTTTTAGGCGATCGTAAGGCACAGCCCCAACACTACGATCGTGAACCACCAATAGAAAATCCGGCAACAGATAAAGATACTCTTTTCCGCTCTTTATAAAAGGCGGCGTGATGTTACTTTTTATTACTCTTGGTAAAGAGTACCCTAATTCCGTTAGCCGCTTGTCCACCAAGTGGCTTGCGCCCGCGTTTCTTTTCCAAGTGTGAATGTCTTGTACGGCACCACCCGAATCGACATGCCAACAGCCTTCACAGGCTGCCAGCGCGTCGAAACGCTCGGTCATCTTACCGTAGTCCTCAGCAGCATCGTGGTCGAGTTCATACATTAACACTGACGTTCTTTTCACATCATCGAAAAAAGTTCCCGCTACAATTCCTACCAATATGAGAACAAGGCCAAATATGAAAGCTGGCGCGCCCGCTGTTATTGCTAGTAAGAAGGCGATCCCCGCAGCTGACCAACCGAGTACCGCCTTGATCGATGTCGACCGTTGCTTTTCATTCAGCTCATTGAGTAGATTGGAAAAGCGAGAATCTTCCATTTGCAGAACGTTTACAGACGAGACGTTGATCATCTCGACCTTTTGCTCATTGAAGCTTGGGGCAGGCGATTTTGGTGCTGGCTTGATCTCGAAATTCTGCTTGCGGCCATTTCGAGGTATTGACGCGCGATAATACAGGCCGCCGCGACCTGCATGAATGTAGTGGCCGCGAGGCCCCGTTCCTACACGAAAGCCTTTGACACCAGTCGAAACGCCGATGCCGCTTTTCGATAAGTTAAAGCGAAATGGACCGGCTTTCACCGATTTGCGAATATAGAACGGCAAGCGAATCTCCCCCCTTGGCATTACTGCCTGGCGACAGATTGCTTCGTGCTTACGTTAGCGACAAGCAAAACCTAACTTGCAAGGAGACTACCATGATCACCCTTCACCATCTGCGCATCTCGCGCTCTTCGCGCATCATCTGGCTGCTGGAGGAGATGGGTGCCAACTATGAGCTGAAATGCTATGACCGGACGCCGGAATTCCGCGCGCCGCCGGAGCTGGCCGAAGTTCATCCGCTGGGCAAGGCGCCGACAGTGGAGGTCGACGGCCGGGTGATGGTGGAGAGCGGCGCGATCATCGAATATCTGGTCGAGCGCCATGGCGGCGGCAAGCTGACGCCGCCGGACGATTGCCGCGCCGAATATCTGGAATGGCTGCATTTCGCCGAAGGCACGCTGGCGATGCCGCTGATCCTCAATTCGCTGGAGCCCATGTTCGGCGGCTATAGCGACCGGTTGAAGGGGTTCGTTTCGGCCGAAGTGACGAAGCAGCTCGATTATCTCGAAGATCACATGAAGGATCGGGACTGGTTGCTCGGCGATGTCTTCACCGGCGCGGACGTGAACATGGGCTATCTAGCCGAGCATATGCACGCGACCGGCCTCTTGAAGGATCGCCCGGCGCTCTCCGCCTATCGCGAACGCATGATCGCGCGCCCGGCTTATCAGACCATGCTGGACAAGGGCGGCCCGCTGCGTCCGTAAGCGAGAGAGAACAGCCCTTCCTTCCCCCTGGATGGGGGAAGGATACGAAGCCTTGCCCGCTTGCTGGCTAGGCGCAGTTGGACGGGGGTGGAGCCCCACTGAGCGACCGCTGGCGCAAATACCAACGTCATTGCGAGGCGCCCGTAGGGCAACGAAGCAATCCAGAGCGTATGCAGCGCCATGACGGCCCTGGATTGCCGCGTCGCTACGCTCCTCGCAATGACGAGGTGATCGAGGCCTTGCTTGGCTCTCCCCTTCCAAAGTAGGAATTTGTCTGTCACTCCCGACAGCATGACCCACCGTCCTTCCCTCCTCCCGCCTTTTCGCGCCGCGCCGCGGGCGGTTTGCGGGAAGGCAGAAAAACGCATCAGGACAGTGTGAAGCACTGTGAAGCACCGGAGACCCCTATGACCCGCACCGGCGGCCAGATCCTCGTCGACCAGCTTGCCATCCAGGGCTGCGATCGGCTGTTCACCGTACCCGGCGAAAGCTTCCTCGCGGTGCTGGACGCGCTGCACGGGCAGGACGCGATCGAAACCGTGGTGTGCCGTCAGGAGGGCGGCGCGGCGTTCATGGCGTGCGCGGACGGCGCGATGACGGGGCGGCCCGGCATCGCCTTCGCCACCCGCGGCCCGGGCGCCACCAACGCCTCGATCGGCGTCCATGTGGCCATGCAGGACAGCCAGCCGATGATCCTGTTCATCGGCGATGTGGACCGTAAGATGCGCGGGCGCGAGGGCTTTCAGGAAATCGACTTCCCGGCCATGTTCGCGCCCATGGCCAAATGGGCCGCGCGGATCGAGAGTGCGGCGCGCATTCCGGAGTTCGTCGCCAAGGCCTATGCCGTCGCCACATCGGGCCGCCCCGGCCCCGTGGTGCTCGCGCTGCCCGAGGACATGCTGCGCGACGAGGTGGAAGCGATCGACCGTCCGCTCGTCCAGCCGCCCACCCAGCCGCTCTGCGCCGAGGCGATGATGGCGCTGGTCGATACCATCCGCGACGCGACCGATCCGGTCTGCATCGTCGGCGGCGCGGGCTGGAACGCCAAGGCACGCCACTACTTCGCCGAATGGGCCGAACGGCTGGGCCTGCCCGTCGCTTGCGCCTTTCGCCGTCAGGACGCGATCGACTGGCAGAGCCCGGTCTATGCCGGCAATCTGGGCTACGGCCCCAATCCGAAGCTGGTGGAGCGTGTGAAAGCGGCAGACCTCGTCATCGCGGTCGGCGCGCGGCTGGGCGAGGCGACGACCGATGGCTATGAACTGATCACGCCCGACCATCCGGACCAGATCCTGGTCCATATCCATCCCGATCCGGACGAGCTGAACAGCGTCTACCGCGCGGACCTGCCAATCTGCGCGGCGATGGACGAATTCGCCGAGCAGGCCGCCTTGTGGGAGGACGATCTGCTCAGCTTCGATGCGGGCAAGGCCGCGCATGACGAATGGCTCGCCTGGAACGAACCGGAGGCTAATGACGCAGCGCTGGACCTCGGCCTGGGCGTCAAGGCGATGCGCGAGAGCTGGCCGGCGGATACCATTATCTGCAACGGCGCGGGCAACTTCTCCGGCTGGTGGCACCGTTTCTGGCGCTATGGCGACATGCCGAGCCAGCTTGCGCCGACCGCGGGCGCGATGGGTTATGGAGTCCCCGCTGCCGTCGCTGCCGCGCTGCGTTTTCCGGAACGCGCCGTGGTCGCGGTGGCGGGAGACGGCGACTTCCTGATGAACGGTCAGGAGCTGGCGACCGCTGCGCAATATGGCGCGAACCTCACCGTCATCGTGGTCGATAACGGCAATTACGGCACCATCCGCATGCATCAGGAGCGCGAATATCCAGGCCGCGTTTCAGGCACACAATTGACCAATCCCGACTTCGCGGCCTTCGGCGCCGCATTCGGTGCGCAGACATGGACAGCAGAAACCACCGACGCCTTCGTCGAGGCGCTGGAAGCCGCACGGGCGGCGAGCGGCCTGCGGCTGATCCACGCCAATACAGATATTGAGAAGTTGAGCGCCGGCGGAGCCACAGTAAGCGGGCTGCGGGCACGCGCCTAGCGCTCGTACCGTTCGCGGATAACCAGACCAGGCACGACATCCACACCTAAATCGGCAGGACCGCGCCCCTACCGGTAGCCAAGACTTCTGACGAACCCGAAGGACGCGAGCCTGAACGAAAAAAGCCGCCCCAGATGGAGCGGCTTTCTTCGAGACATTTCTCAGCCGATCAAATGTCGTCGCCGAGCTTGCCCTTCACTTCGCCCTTGAACTGCTGGCCCTTGCCCTGGGCCTGCTGTGCATTGCCTTCGGCTTCCATTTCCCGGTCGTTCGTCGCCTTGCCAACGGCGCTCTTGACCTTGCCGGCAGCCTCGTTGGCGTTGCCTTTGATCTTGTCGGTCAGTTCACCCATGGGGAAAATCCTTTCTCTCTCTGGATCACGTCGATCCATGTCAAAAAAAACGTCGATCTTTCCCCTTTGTTCCCGGTTTGCGGCCAACGGTTTGTCGCATTTATCCCCGGTTCTCCGCCATCCTCAGGATGATTTCCCATTCCTTCGCGCGAACCGGCGCTACCGAAAGACGCGACTGGCGGATGATCGCCAGATCGGACAGCGCGCCCTCCCCCTTCATCGCTTTCAAGGTCACCGATCGGGCCAGTTTGCGCACCGGCTCCACGCGTACCGCGGGCCACTTGCCACTCTCGTCGGTGGGATCGTCGAACGCCGCTTCGCTCACCTTCATGATGCCCACCGCCGCGGGCTGAGAGATCGCGCTGTGGTAGAAGAACGCTTCGTCGCCAACCTCCATCGCGCGCAGGTTGTTCGCAGCCTGATGATTGCGCACACCCTCCCAAATGGCAGAACCGTTCTCCACCAGATCGTCCCAGCCATATTCGTCGGGCTCAGACTTCAGGAGCCAAAATTGGGGCATGATTCAATCCTTCGATTTGCTATGGCGCGGCGATGACACAGATACCGCTGATTTCGCTCGATACACTGGATGCCGACGCGCTGGGACAGGCGCTTGGTGACAGTTTCCACCGCTTCGGCTTCGCCATGGTCAAGGATCATGGGCTGGACGCGCAGCTGGTGGAGAAAGCCTGGGACCTGACGGAACGCCTTTATGAGCAGGAAGATGCGGAAAAGCGCAAGTTTCACGATCCCGCAATCGGCGGCGCGCGCGGCTATACTCCCTTCAAGACGGAAATCGCCAAGGGCGCGGCACATCACGATCTCAAGGAGTTCTGGCATATCGGGCGTGAGCTGCCCGAAGGGCATCGGCTGGCAGGTTCGATGCCGCCCAATATCTGGCCGGATCGTCCGGACGGCTTCCGCCAGACGTTCGAGACGCTGTTCGCGGACATGGACGCGGTCGGCGCGCGTATCCTCACCTCGATCGCGCGCTATCTCGATCTGCCTGCCGACTGGTTCGACGACGCGATCGAGGACGGCAACAGCGTCCTGCGCTTACTGCATTATCCGCCCATCGAGGGCGATCCCGAAGGTGCGATCCGCGCAGGCGCGCATGAGGACATCAACCTCATCACGCTGCTTCTCGGTGCCGAAGAAGCAGGCCTGGAAATTCTCGGCAAAGATGGGGAATGGATCGCGGTCGATCCGCCCGAAGGCGCACTGGTAGTGAATGTCGGCGACATGCTGCAGCGGCTCACCAACCACGTCCTGCCCTCGACCACGCACCGCGTGCGCAACCCCAGCGGTGAGCGCGCGCATCACCACCGCTATTCGATGCCCTTCTTCCTGCATGCGCGCTCGGACTTCGCAATCGAGACGCTGCCCGGCTGCATCAGCGAGGATCGGCCCAATCGCTATCCCGATCCGATTACGGCAGACGAATATCTGCAACAGCGCCTGCGCGAAATCGGGCTGATCAAGGCGTAAAGGCGGAGCCCAAGCCCAACAGATTGCCTGCGCGGGGGTCGGCCAAAAACTGAACGAGCTGCTGGCCCCCGTCCGTCAGGACTAAAGCACGCTTTCCAGGGCATGCACGACGCCGTTTGTCGCTTCCATATCGGTAGCGGTCACCAGAGACGTGCCGCCGCCTTCCTCGCTCACCTGAAGCTCGTTCGTTGCTTCGCTGGGCACGGCTTCGGGCACGTCCGCCTCGCCCGCAGGCGGCGCTCCTGCCGTATTGAGATCGGTGCGCGTGACAGTCATCACCTTGCCCGCGAGCGTGCGGAACTGTGCGGGTTGACCCGTCTGCCCGGCGCGGCGGATTGCTTCCGAAAGATCGCGCGCACTGGCTCTCCCCACCAGGATATGGGCAGCCACGAACGCGGCGAGTGCCGGACGTTGCGCCGGATCGAGCAGCGCCTTGCGTCGCTCCTCGCTCAGCTTGTCGAAGGCGCTGTCGGTCGGCGCAAACACGGTGACCGGTGCCTTGCCGGTCAGCCGCGGCGTGAGCCCGGATCGACGGACAAGATCCGCAAAAATAGTAAAATCGGGGTGCTGCCGCAGCGTCGCGAGCGCATCCACAATCTTGATTTCGTGGACCACCGGCGTGACGACATCCTTGTCCTTGGGCTGCGCATTGGCGCCGCTGCCCGCCTCGATCGGGTCTCCGCCGCAAGATGCCAGCGCGCAGGCCCCAACCATCAGCAGAAACGCGCCTTTCATGACGGCTTCATATGCACGAAATCGCGCGTAAAATGAGTAAGATGCGCGCCGCCATCGACGAAGATCGTCTGTCCGGTCACCGCCCGTGCGCGCGCCAGATAGAAAACCGCCTGCGCAATATCCTCCGGATCGGGCAGCACCCCGAGCGGCATCTTGCCGGCGATATAATTGAGCTGCCCCTCCTCATAATCATCCGTCGGCAGGACGAGGCCGGGTGCCACTCCGCCGACGCGTGCGCGCGCGCCGAATTGTACCGCCAGCGTGCGCACCGATTCGGCCAGCGCCTGTTTGGACAAGGTGTAGCTGAGCTGATCCCGGTTGGGATTGCGCACACGCTGATCGAGGATGTGGACGATACACGGGGTGCTATCGTCCGGCGCAGCCTTCACCAGCGCGCGGGCGAGCAGCACCGGCGCATAGAGGTTCACCGCGAACAGATCGTCCAGATGGTCCACCTCGATATCGGTCCAGTCATCGTCTTCGAAACGCGACACGCTGTTGACGAGCAGGTCCGGCGCGCGGCCGAAATGCGTTGTCACCTGCCCTATCAGGGCCTCGGTCTCTTCGGTTACGGAAAGGTCGCAGTCGAAAAGCTTCCAGTCGGTTTCTTCGTCCTTCAGCACCGCCGCCAGATCGTCCTCCGGGTCGCTGCCGCTATGGCTGGTGAGCGCCAGTGCATAGCCCTCCCGCGCCAGCCGCGCCGCGATCGCTGCGCCCACGCGCTTGGTGCCGCCCGTTACAATGGCAAGCGGAGCTGCTCGGACTTCGCTGCTCATTTGCGCACCCTCTCCATGGTGATGCCGATCGCCTCGCCCGCTTCTGCGATGGCAAGCTTGATGATCTTCACCTTCACCCGCTCCACACGCTCGTCCCCTTCCATCACACGGTCGATGATATAGTCCGCGACGGCCTCCACCAGCGTGAAATGCACGCCCTTGGGCAGCTCAGTCGCCGCCTCGCGAAGGTCCATATAGTTTTTGGAGGCGGACAGCGGTGTGGCGGGCTCGTAATGCGGATGGATCGCCAGGTCCGCACTGATCGAGATGCGCAGCGGCTGCGGCAGGTGCGTTTCCTGGCTGTAGATGCCGGTCAGCACATCCACGTCGAGATCATGCACTTCAAGGGTGAGGCGGTCAGTCAAGGATTACCCGTTCGGATGGCGGTTGACGAAGCGCCACCGCTTAGCCGTTCGGGCCCGGTTTTGAAACTCGCTTCACCACCTTCTGAAAGGCTTCAGTCCCGGCTCCACCGCGCGAAGATGGCGGTCGGCAACAGCCGCCCCCTCGCCTCTTCGCGCACCGCGAGTTCGCCAAATTCCACCTTGCCGGGAAGATCACCGAAATGATCCTGCATCAGCCCGCCAATGGCGAGCGCGGACATGCGCACCGCATAAACGGTGAGGAAGCAGAAGCGGCTGTCCGCATCCAGCAGCGCGCGGCAATCGGCGATCAGGCCGGGCAGGCCTTCTTCCAACTGCCACACTTCGCCGCCCGGCCCCCGGCCATATTTGGGCGGATCGAGGATGATCCCGTCATAGCGCCGCCCGCGCCGCACTTCACGCGCAGCGAACTTGGCGGCGTCCTCGACGATCCAGCGGACGGGCCGGTCTTCCATGCCGGACAGCGCGGCATTCTCGCGCGCGGCCTTCACCGATTTCTTGGACGCATCGACATGCACCATGCGCGCGCCCGCGGCGGACAGCGCAAGCGTGCCGACACCGGTATAGCCGAACATGTTCAGGCATTCCGGATCGGCCTTGTCCGCGATGCGCGCACGCATCCAGTGCCACACCGGCGCCATGTCCGGGAAATAGCCGAGATGGCGAAACGGCGTGCAGTGCGCGGCGAAACGGACCTCTTCCCAGCCGAGCGTCCATTCGCCCGAGGCCTTGCCCCCGTGATGCTCCCAGCGTCCGCCGCCATCCTCGTCCGCGCCGGGCACGAACTCTGCATCGGCAGGCCAATCCTCCCCCGCCGGTGCCCACAGCGCCTGCGGCTCCGGGCGGATCACGCGGACGTCGCCATAGGCCTCCCATTTGCGACCACCGCCGCTGTCGAGCAGCCGGTAATCGCCGCGCGGCTCGGAGATCATTGTCAAAAAGTCGGCCATTAGACGGACGGCACGGCCTTGCCGGTGATGAAATCCTTCACCGCGTCATAGTCGGCGGGCAGGATATCGAAGCGCTCCTCTCGCTCGAACAGGTGGCCGACGCGGCCCGGCAGCGCGGGACGCACGCCCGTGGCACGCTCAACCGCCTCGCGGAACTTCGCGGGATGCGCGGTCGCCAGCGTCACCACCGGCACACCGTCCGGCAGATCGGCAGCGCGCGCGGCCTGGAGGCCGGCGGCGGTGTGCGGATCGATCAGCTCGCCGCAATGTTCCTGCGCCCAGCGCATCGCCATGGCCATATCGTCTCCGTCCGCACGCGCGGAGGAGAAGAGCGCGGCCTTTTCCAGCAGATCGGCACCGATCGCCATCTTCCCGCTGCCGTCGAAATCGGCCATGCGCGCCTTGGTCTTCCCGCCGTCGCGACCCTCCATATCGAACAGCAGCCGTTCGAAATTGCTGGCGATCTGGATGTCCATGGACGGCGCGACGGTGGCCTGCACGTCGCCCTTCGAGTAGTCGCCGCTCGAAAAGGCGCGGTGCATGATGTCGTTGGCGTTGGTTGCGACGATGATGCGCTCCACCGGCAGGCCCATTTGCGCTGCGGCATAGCCGGCGAACGCATCGCCGAAATTGCCGGTCGGCACGGAAAAGGCGATGCGCCGATGCGGCGCGCCCAGCTGAACGGCGGCCCAGACATAATAGACGATCTGCGCCATCAGCCGCGCCCAGTTGATCGAATTGACCGCCGAGATGGTGAACTTCGCGCGCATGTCCTCATCGCCGAAGACGCGCTTCACCATCGCCTGCGCATCGTCGAAGCTGCCCTGGATCGCGATATTGTGGACATTGGGCGCGTGGATCGTCGTCATCTGGCGGCGCTGCACGTCGGTGATCCGCTCATGCGGATGCAGCATGAAAATCTCGATATTCTCGCGGCCTGCCAGCGCCTGAATGGCCGCGGAGCCAGTATCGCCGGACGTCGCGCCGACGATGGTCAGCGCCTTGCCGCTGCGCGCCAGGAAGGTCTCGAACAGGCCGCCCAGCATCTGCAGCGCCACGTCCTTGAAGGCCAGCGTGGGGCCGTGAAACAGCTCCAGCAGCCACTGCCGCCCGTCGAGCTGCTTCAGCGGCGTGACCGCATCATGCGCAAAACCGGAATAGGCTTCGGTTGCCAGCGCCCGCAGTTCCTCTTCGGTAAGCGCATCGCCAGTGAACGCGCCCATGACGCGCACCGCGGTTTCGATATAGGATAGGCCGTGCAGCGCTTCGAAATCGGCCGCGCTCCATTTTGGCCATGTGCGCGGGACATAGAGTCCCCCATCGCTCGCGAGCCCCGCCAGCGTCACCTGCTCGAAATCGAGCGCCGGTGCGCTCCCTCTGGTGCTGATATAGTCCATGCGCGCCGGACTAGCCCCGACTCACCGGAGCGGCAAGTTTGCGCTTCATTCGGGTGCTATCGTCACGGCTGGTCGCTGCCGGAAGCTATGCTTCGTCCCGCTGTTTACGCCGCAGCGCCAATACGTAAATCAGCGCTGCAATCGCTGCGAAGAGGAACCACTGCACGGCATAGCTCAGATGGTTGTTCGGCACATCCTCCAACGAAGGCGGTGCCAGAGGTTTGGTGCCGGGGACCGCGCTATCGGAGACCAGCTTGATCTCCTTCCCGAAGGGAGCGATCACACCATCGACGATGCCGCCGGTCCATTTCGGCTGCTCCGGCCGCTCGGTCCAGCCAACAGCCACCTTCGCGCCCGGCCCTTCCATACCGCCGGTGCGACATTCCGCGATTTGCGCGAATCCCGCCTCCCCATCTACGCTGCGCCCGGCCACCGTCTGCCAGCCGACGACGCCGATGCAATTGACGCTGCTGCGGCGATAGAGTTTCGGCTCAGCGGGCGGCAGGCTCGCCTGCCAGCTGACCGGCGGCTGATTTTCGGCAGCGGCGTAGCTGGCGAGCAGCGCTTCCTTTTCAGCCTTGCGCTGGAGTTGCCAGATGCCGAGGCCGATCATCAGCGCCACCGCAGCGCCGACCAAGATCGTTGGAACCAGCGGGAACTTCATCCCGAGCGCCCCTCACCCGCATCATTCTTATATTCCAGCCACAGCATCGCGGCCTTGCTGCCGCGCAGCGCAAGAATGGTGGCTGCCGTCGCGAGAGGCACCCACAGGATGATGTGCACCCAAAAGGGCGGCGAAAAGCTGAGCTGAACGATGATCGCGGCGATCACGAACAGCGTCTCGATCAACAGGATCAGCGCGGCGGACGCGCCGTCGCCGACATTGAAGCGGCTATAGTCCAGGCCGCAGTTCGAACATTTGGGCGCGAAGCGCAGCAGCCCTGCATAAAGGGTCCGCGCTCCGCAACGGGGGCACAGACCCTTCAGGCTTGCATCGATCAGGCGTGGCGGCTCATCCGCCATCAGGCATTCCGACGCTGCGCGATCACCCGCCGTAGACGGGTGCGCCCCAGCCGCCCCACACGTAGATCACGATGAAAAGGAACAGCCAGACGACGTCAACGAAGTGCCAGTACCAAGCCGCCGCTTCGAAGCCGAAATGCTTTTCCGGGGTGAAGTCACCGCGGATCGCGCGAACCAGGCAGACAATCAGGAAGATGGTGCCGATCAGAACATGCGCGCCGTGAAAACCCGTCGCCATGAAGAAGGCCGAGCCGTAGTTGAGGCCGGCGAAGGAGAACGGCGCCTCGATATATTCGACCAGCTGGAAGGTCGAAAAGGCGATGCCCAGAATGATGGTGAGGCCCAGGCCGCGGATCAGGCCCTGACGATCTCCGTGCAGCAGCGAATGGTGCGCCCAGGTAACGGTGGTGCCTGAGCATAGCAGGATCAGCGTGTTGAGCAGCGGCAGCTTGAGCGGATCGAGCACTTCGACGCCTGCCGGCGGCCACTGGCCACCAACCACTTCTGCGGCCGACGGGAACAGGGAAAAGTCGAACCAGGCCCAGAACCAGCCCACGAAGAACATGACCTCGGAGGCGATGAACAGGATCATGCCGTAGCGCAGGTGCAGCTGAACCACCGGCGTGTGATCACCCGCATGGCTTTCCGCGATCACATCACCCCACCAGGCGAAGAAGGTGTAGATCACGCCGACGACGCCGACCGCCCAGATCGCCACACCATAAGGCATGTCGTGCATCCAGCGGACGAGCCCGAAGAACATGACCATCGCCGCCACGCTGCCGATCAGCGGATTGGGCGAGGTCGGCAGAATATGATAATCGTGGTTCTTGGTACCAGCCATGGTCTGTGTCGCTTCCCTGTGGTCCTTTTTCGCGCGTTCGTTCGATGCGCGCGTGCTGTGTTAATGGCAGCCTTAGCCGCCCTGTTTGTCCGGGTCTACCGGGTAGAAGGTGTAGCTCAGCGTGATCTCTTCCACCGTCTTGGTGTCAGGATCCGTCATGATCTTCGGGTCGATGTGAAAAATCACCGGCATGCGCACCTGCTCGCCGGGCTGCAGCGTCTGCTGGGTGAAGCAAAAACACTGAATCTTCGTGAAATATTTGGCCGCCTGCTCGGGCGTGACATTGTAGGTGGCCGTGCCGGTGACCGCATGGTCCGAATTGTTCTTGGCAATAAAGATCGCCATGTCGCGCGCGCCGATGGTGGCGGTGTCGGTCGGATGCTCGGGCCGGAAATTCCAGGGCAGATCGCCGCGATGATTGGCATCAAAGCGCACCTGCATGGTGTTGCCTTCAATGGCCTTGCTGAAGTCCAGCTCGCTCGCCTCGGCGCGGCTTACCGTGCCGTTGAGGCCGGTCGCCTGGCAAAAGATGCGGTAAAGCGGGACGGATGCAAAACCCAGGCCCACCATGCCCGCGGCAACCGTGGCCATGACGAAGCCGGTGCGCTTGTTACGGCGCGCGGCGGCGGAATCGACGGGCTGTGTGCTCATAGCCACCCTCCGATCTTGACGCAGGTGATCGCGAAAAACAGCACGGCGAGCGCCAGCAGGACAATGGCCAGCATGTTCGCGCGCGACTGCTGTCCGGCACGGATCCGCTCGGACTCTTCGCGGGTGAAGTCGTGATCGTCCGGTTCGGTCATGCAAAGATCATCCGGTCCGCCGCGAGCAGGGCGAACAAAGCGAAAAGATAAAGGATCGAATAGCCGAACAGCTTCTTTTCCGGCTTCATCTCGGACGTGCTTTCCGCCCGGTTGCGCCAGACGGCAAAAGCATAGACGAGGAACACCGCGTTTAGCGCGATCGAACCACCCAGATAAAGCCAGCCCGTCATGCCAAGGAGCCCGGGCGCGATTGCCGCGGCGGCCATGGGGAAGCTGTACCAGAAAATCTGATGGCGCGTCGCCTGACGGCCCTTCACCACCGGCAACATCGGAACACCGGCTTCGGTATAATCGGCGTTCACGAACAGCGCGAGCGACCAAAAATGCGGCGGCGTCCAGAGGAAGATGATCGCGAACATCAGGATCGGCAGCAGCGTGACGTCCCCCGTCACCGCGGCCCAGCCGATCACCGGCGGAAATGCGCCCGCCGCGCCGCCGATCACGATGTTCTGCGGCGTCGCGCGCTTCAGCCACATCGTATAGACGACAGCATAGAACCAGATCGAAAAGGCCAGCAGTCCGGCGGAAAGCCAGTTCACGGCCAGCCCCATCGTCGCGACCGAGAAGCCGGAGAGGATCAAGCCGAATTGCAAAGCGGCATCGCGGTTCATGCGGCCAGCGGGCAGCGGACGGCCCTTGGTGCGCTTCATCCTGGCGTCGATATCCGCCTCGTACCACATATTGAGCGCGCCGCTGGCCCCGGCGGCGACTGCGATACACAAAATCGCGGTGAAACCTAGAATCGGGTGGATATGGCCCGGCGCCGCAAGCAGGCCGCAAAGCGCCGTGAACACGACGAGGCTCATCACCCGGGGCTTGGTGAGCGCCCAGAAATCCCGCCAGTGAGACGGCATTGCGGCGTCGCGCGCCGACACGCCCGTCATGGCAAAAGGTTTCTCGCCTGTGTTCATACCTGTCGTACCGTAACCGCCGATGCCGGGCCTGTCGAACCTCTCACTCTCTGAAGAGTGAGCAGACTTCGACAGACCCGGCCCGAACGGCTTTAACTAGCGTTCGAGATGGCGCCTCACTTGACGTGCGGCAGCGTCTCGAACTGGTGGAACGGCGGCGGGCTGGACAGCGTCCATTCCAGCGTCGTTGCGCCTTCGCCCCAAGGATTGCCCTCAGCGCGGCGGCCGGCAGCCAGCGAATAGATGATGTTCACGAGGAAGATCACTACGCCCACCGCCATGATCATGTAACCGATCGAAGCGATGTTGTTGAAATAGGCAAAGGCCTGCGGATAGTCCGGGATACGGCGCGGCATACCCGACTGGCCAAGGAAGTGCATCGGGAAGAAGATGATGTTCACGCCGATGAAGAACACCCAGAAGTGCAGCTGACCGAGGAACTCGCTGTACATCTTGCCGCTCATTTTCGGGAACCAGTAGTAGAACCCGGCGAAGAGCGAGAACACCGCACCCAGCGAGAGCACATAGTGGAAGTGCGCGACCACATAGTAGGTGTCGTGCAGCGCATCGTCGATGCCGCCATTGGCGAGCACGACGCCCGTCACGCCGCCCACGGTGAACATGAAGATGAAGCCCAGCGCCCAGACCATCGGGGTCTTGAAGCTGATCGAACCGCCCCACATCGTTGCAACCCAGCTAAAGATCTTGATGCCGGTGGGCACCGCGATCACCATCGTCGCGGCCGTGAAGTACATCTTCACGTTCACGCTGAGGCCGGTGGTGAACATGTGGTGCGCCCAGACGACGAAGCCGATCACGCCGATCATCACCATGGCATAGGCCATGCCGAGATAACCGAAGACAGGCTTGCGGCTGAACGTCGCCACGATCTGGCTGATCATGCCGAACCCGGGCAAGATCATGATGTAGACCTCCGGATGGCCGAAGAACCAGAAGAGGTGCTGATACAGGATCGGATCACCGCCGGCAGCGGCATCGAAGAACGCACCGCCGAAGTTACGGTCCACCAGCAGCATCGTGATCGCCGCGGCGAGCACCGGAAGCGCCAGCAGCAGCAGGAAGGCGGTGACCAGAACCGACCATACGAACAGCGGCATCTTGTGCAGGGTCATGCCCGGCGCACGCATGTTAAGGATGGTGGCGATGAAGTTGATCGCACCGAGGATCGAGGCCGCGCCCGCAAGGTGGAGCGAGAAGATGGCCATATCCACGGCCGGTCCGATCGAGCCCGAGGTGGAGAGCGGCGCATAGACCGTCCAACCGGTGCCCGCACCCAAGCCCGTACCGCCCGGCACGAAGCTGGAACCCAGCAGCATCACGAATGCCACCGCAGTCAGCCAGAAGCTGACATTGTTCATGCGCGGGAACGCCATGTCCGGCGCGCCGATCATCAGCGGAATGAACCAGTTGCCGAAGCCGCCGATCATGGCTGGCATCACCATGAAGAACACCATGATCAGGCCGTGCGCCGTGATCAGGACGTTCCACATGTGATAGGCTTCGTCCAGGCTGGCGGCAGCACCGCCCATCATGCCGTTATGCCAGCTTGCCCAGGTCTGGAGATACTGGATGCCGGGCTCGGCGAGCTCGGCGCGCATCAGGCCGGAAATCGCGCCGCCGATCAGTCCCGCGGTAATCGCGAAGATCAGATACAGCGTTCCGATGTCCTTATGGTTGGTGGACATGAACCAGCGCGCGAAGAAGCTAGGCTTGTGGTCCGCGTCATGATGGTCGTGTTCGTGCGAAAAATCGCCCGGAGTGGCAGCGATGGTGGTCATGGCTTGCGGTCCTTACTCGGCTACGTTCGTGGCAGCGCCGGGCTGCCCGGCTTCCTGCTGGAGAGCCGCGGGATTGCTGGTGGAAACGCCTCCTTCCTTGGGCAGCGCATCGGCGGCCTCGGTGGTCGGCTGATCGGTCTCGTCGCCGGGCATGGTACCGCCCTGCGCGCGAACCCAGGCTTCGAATTGCGGCATCGGCAGCGCTTCGACCGTGATCGGCATGAAGCCGTGGCGGGCGCCGCAAAGCTCGGAACACTGGCCGTAATAGACGCCAGGCTTGGTGATGGTCAGTTCCTTCTCGTTCAGACGGCCGGGAACGGCATCGAGCTTAAACCAGAGCGAGGGAACGGCAAAGCTGTGGATCACGTCCGCACCGGTGGTCTGAATACGCAGCGGAACGCCGGCGGGCACGACCATGCGATTGTCAACCGCGAGCAGATAAGGCTCACCGCGCGCCTTGGCCTGGTCCTCGGGCAGCATGTTCGAGATTACCTCGAAACCGCCATTATCGGGATAGCTGTAACCCCAGTACCACTGATAGCCGGTCGCCTTGATCGTCACCGCATCCTTTGGCGCGGGATCATATTGCTTGGCCAGCAGGTCGATCGATGGGATCGCAATACCCACCAGGATCAGTGCGGGAACCAGCGTCCAGATCACCTCCACCAGCGTGTTGTGCGTGGTGCGCGAAGGCTCCTGATTGGCACCGCGGCGGTAGCGCACGATCACCCAGGCCAGAAGGGCAAGCACCACCAAAGAGATGATGATGCAGAGCGGCAGCAGCACATAGGTATTGATGTTCTTGGCATATTTGCCGTTGTCGCTGAACTGTTCCTGGAAGTTCAGCTCCTGCGATTCCGGCATGCCGATGCCGGGCGTCGGCTTCATCGGCGTATAACCGGGCAGCGCGCCGTCGGCCGCGGGATTGTCGCCAGGATTTTCCGCCGCAGGCTGCGTATCGATCGAACCCTCGGTAGCCTGGCCCGGCTGCGGCAACGGCGCTGCCGTTTCTTGCGGCGCAGCCTCAGCCGGCACGCTGTTGGCCGGCGAGACCGTGGCGCCAGCGGCCGCGGGCATCAAGGCCAGCGCGAAAGCGATCAATAGCGTCTTTGGACTTTTCATTCGGAAGATCCCGGTTCCCCGTTTTGATTCGTTGCCGCTTCCGACGCACCCATCCGCAGCCTTCAGGCGCGGACCATGGCACTGATGCGGAAGCGGAAGGCAAGCGGCCTATAGCCACGGTTGCATCCCGTCTCAAGCTTAACTAGGCGTTTTTTCGTCGGCGGGTAACCCCCGACTTTCCGCTGAAATCCGCGACTCGTTCCGTTGCGGAAACGTCATGAATCTTAATGGAGCGACGCTCTTACCATGGACGAAACCGAGGTCCTTGCCGAATTCCGCGCCTGCGATGCGCTGCTGGAAGGACATTTCCTCCTTTCCTCCGGTCGCCACAGTGCGCACTACCTTCAATGCGCGCGCGTGCTGATGAATCCGGAGCGTGCCGCTCGGCTTGCGCTGGCGACAATCCAGAAGATCCCGCGGGACATTCGCTCCGAGATCGACGTGGTGGTGTCACCCGCCATGGGCGGCCTCATCATCGGGCACGAGATCGGCCGCGCGCTGGGCAAGGACGCTATCTTCCTGGAACGACCGGAGGGTACGTTCGAGCTGCGCCGCGGTTTCTCGCTGGCGACTGGCGCGAAGGTGCTGATGGTGGAGGACGTCGTCACCACCGGCAAATCCTCGCGCGAGGCGATTGCCGCGGCCGAAGCTGCCGGCGGACGAGTAATCGCAGAGGCTTCTCTGGTCGATCGTTCTGCTGGAAGCGCAGACCTGGGCGTGCCCTTCTTCCCGTTGGTGGCGATCAACATGCCCACCTACGCGCCCGAAGAAGTGCCCGAAGAGCTTGCCGCCATCCCGGCGGAAAAGCCCGGAAGCCGCAAGAGCTGAGCCGGGACATCCTGCATGGCTAGCCCGGATCGCCTGCGCCTCGGCGTCAATATCGATCATGTCGCGACGGTGCGAAATGCGCGCGGCGGCGATCATCCTGATCCTGTACGCGCGGCCGAGATCGTGGCGCGCGTGGGGGGCGACGGCATTACCGCACATCTGCGTGAGGACCGGCGTCATATCCGCGATGCGGATATCGCGCGCATTCAGGAGGCCACCGCCCTCCCCCTCAATCTGGAGATGGCGGCCACCGATGAGATGCTGGAGATCGCGCTGCGCCACCGGCCGCATGCCGCCTGCATCGTTCCTGAAAAGCGCGAGGAGCGCACAACCGAGGGCGGCCTGGACGCTGCCGCCATGCACAACACGCTGGTGCGCTATGTCGATCGGCTGGGCGCCGCCGGCATCCGCGTAAGCCTGTTCATCGAACCCGAGGCCCGCCAGATCGAGGCGGCGATCCGTTTGGGCGCGCCCGTCGTCGAGTTCCACACCGGCGCCTACGCGCTCGCAGAAGGTGAAGAACGCACGCAGGAACTCACCCGGATCGCGAATGCCGCCGCATTGGCCGCGAAAAACGGTATCGAGCCGCATGCCGGCCATGGCCTGACCTATGACAATGTCACGCCGATTGCTGCGATACCGCAGCTCGCCGAACTGAATATCGGCCATTATTTGATCGGAGAGGCGATCTTTACCGGGCTCGAGCCCGCCGTGCGCCGTATGCGCGAACTGATGGACGAGGCACGCTGATGATCGTCGGCCTAGGTTCGGACCTCTGCAATATCGAGCGAATCCAGAATTCTCTGGACCGTTTCGGCGAACGTTTCGAAACTCGTGTATTCACCGAGACCGAGCGCGCCAAGGCGCGGCGGCGGCCGTTCACGATCGCAGGCACCTACGCCAAGCGCTTCGCCGCCAAGGAGGCGTTCTCCAAGGCGGTGGGCACCGGTTTTCGCCGGGGGGTGTTCATGAAGGACATCGGCGTGATCAACAAACCCTCGGGCGCGCCCACGCTGCATCTCGAAGGCGGCGCTAAAGCGGCGCTGGACAAAATGATACCCGATGGTCACGAAGCGCATGTTCATTTGACGCTCACCGACGATCATCCATGGGCGCAGGCCTTCGTGATCATCGAAGCGTTGCCCAAAGGGGGCTGATGCCGGTAAAGCGCGCGCTCCCCATCTTCTAGAAGGCTCGCAATTTCTTGTCGGACAAGGCCACAGACATCGAAACGACCGACGGCTCCGCGCCGACCGGGTCGAAAGGCGCCAAGAAGGAAAAGGCGCCGATCGACTGGTGGAGCGAGATCAAGGGACTGCTGATCCTGGTGATCGCGGTGCTCGCCTTCCACACGTTTGTGGCAAAACCGTTCTACATCCCGTCTTCTTCGATGATGAACACGCTCTTGGTGGGCGACCGTCTGATCGTTTCCAAATTTCCCTATGGCTATAGCTGGGTTTCGCCCAGCTTCCGCATCCTGCCGCCGATGAAGGGCCGACTGTTCGGCAGCGTACCGGAGCGCGGCGATATTGTGATCCTGAACCCTCCGGGGCCGCGCAAGGAAGACTGGATCAAGCGCGTCATCGGCCTGCCGGGCGACATCCTTGAGGTGCGCGAGGGGCAGATCATCCTGAACGGCAAACCCGTACCGCAGGAATCGGTGGCAAGCGATCCCATCCCGGTGGATGAAAACAATCCCTGCACCGAACAGGAATTTCCCGGCGCGCGTCAGCCAGGCCCGGACGGCAAATTGCTGTGTTATGTCAACACGGTGCGCGAGACTCTGCCGAATGGCGCCACCTACAATATCCTTGATGCACGCCGCCAGAGCACCGACAACGTGCCGCCGGTCGTTATTCCGGAAGGCCATGTCTACCTGATGGGCGACAATCGCGACAACAGCGCGGACAGCCGCGTACCTCTGCCCGAGGGACTGGGCGGACCGGTGCCGATCGAGAATATCGGGGGGCGTGCGGAGTTCATCACCTTCTCGCTCGACGGCAGCGAGACCTGGAACCCGCTCACATGGTTCGGCGCGCTGCGTGAGGGTCGCGCCTGGCGCAGCCTCCATCCCGCGCATGTGCCCGTACCGATAGACAATGGTCCCCAAGGCCAGGGGCAGCTTCCCGGATCGCCGCAGTGAACGAGCCGGAGGAGGCCGACGACCATATCGAATCGGTCGGCCCTACTGAGCTCTACGATCCGGTCCTGCGAACGGAATTCAAGCGCGCGCTCGTCTGGCTCGGCACCGCGCTGGCCATCGGCGTTGCGGCCTATCTCGCCCAGCCGATCCTGCTGATCATCGGCGGCATCGTCGTCGGTTCGATGCTCGACGGAGGCACGCGCCTTCTGGGACGCGTCATGCCTGCCCCGCGCGGCATACGCCTCGCCATCGTCGTGCTGGCCGCCACCGCCTTCATTCTCTGGACGGTGTTCCGCATGGGATCGGAGCTGAGCGCGCAGGCCAGCTCGCTGCAGGAGGTGATGCTCGTGCAGATGGAAGCGGCGGGCGACTATGCTCGCTCTCTGGGCTTCGCGTTCAAGCCGCAGGATCTGATGGGCTTTGCCGATCAGGCGTTCAGCTCGCTGGGCCCCGTCACCGCCGCTGTCACCAGTTTCGTGGGCGCGGTGGCCGGCCTCTCCATGATGCTGGTACTCGCGATCTTCTTTGCCGCCGAGCCGCGTCTTTACGAACATGGCCTCGCATGGATGCTGCCGATGGCCGAGCGCGAGCATTTCTACGGCACGATGGAAAAGATCGGCTGGACGCTGCGCCGACTCATGGCCGGCCGCCTGATCGGCATGGCGGTGGAGGGCATCGGCACCTGGGTGCTGCTGTGGGCGGGCGGAGTGCCGATGGCGGCGCTGCTCGGCATCCTGACCGGTCTGCTGGCGTTTCTGCCCAATATCGGGGCCATCATATCGGGAGCGCTCATCATTCTCGTGGGATTTTCCACCAGCACCGAAACAGGCCTCTATGCGCTTGTCGTCTATCTGATCGTGCAAGGGATCGACGGCTATGTAATCGTGCCGATGGTGGCCAAACGGGCGGTCGACCTTGCTCCTGCGCTGGTGCTCGGCGCGCAGATTCTTTTCGGTACGCTGTTTGGCCTATTGGGGCTCGCGCTGGCCGATCCGATCGTCGCGATGCTAAAGGTTTTCCTCGAGCGCCGTTCCAGCCGTGCCAAGCAGCGCGCGGCCGAGCGCAGAGCAGCGATCCGCAAGCGAAAACAACGCGAAGCGGTCAAGGCGGAGCTTGCCGCCGATAGCACAGGCTCCCTGCCCGCCACTTGAGCACGGCACCCCGCCGGTTTACCGCCCCTTACCATATGCGGATCCTTACCGGCCATTATGGCCGCCATCGGGGCGGCTCGGAGCGCGCGCTCGAACGTCTGGTCGCGGCATGGCGCGATCTCGGCCACGACGTGCGATGTCCAGTGGAGCAGAGCGCCAGTGCGCTAAAACTGGCGGCGCAGCTGCGTCATGACGCACAGAGCTTTGTCCCCGATATTCTGTTCGCAGGCGGCCAAACCTATGCGCTCCCCTTTGCACTGGCGCGGCGGCGCGGGGCGATCGGCAAGCTGCCCTTTGCCATGAAGTTATCCAACGCGCCGCTGCACCCCGGTCATCCCCTTGCGACGCGCGCGAGCCAGCTTTGGCTGAAAGCCCAAGGCGCCTGGACCGATTGCTTCGTCGCGCCAGATGGTGCGAGCGCGGCGCTGCTGGCAGATATCGGGATCGTCCCCGGCAAGATTGCTATCGTCGCCAATCCTGCGGCGGATGCGGTGCATCTGGAGAGGCTGCACAATGCCGGTGGCGGCTTCGCCGACACACCGAATGCCCCTCTATGTCTACTGACTGTGGGCCGCCTCGCCCCGCAAAAGAATGTCAGCCTGCTGATCGAAGCTTTTTGCCGCATTGCACGGCCCGATGATCGGCTGACGATCGTCGGCGATGGTCCTTTGCGCGAGCAACTCGAGGCGCAGGCCGCGCGGCATCAGGGCGATATTCGCTTCATCGGCCATCATCCCGACCCGGCCCCTGCTTTTGCGCAAGCCAACGCTTTCGCCCTTGCCTCGAATTATGAAGGATTGCCGGCGGTACTGGTCGAAGCGCTTGCCGCTGGCTTGCCGATCGCAACGACCAACAGCGCGCTAGGTATTGCGGACCTGATTGCCGGTTTCGGGACGCTCACGCCGGTGCAGGACGCAGCCGCCCTTGCCCGCGCCCTCGAATCGCTTCGCCATGCCAAGCCGGATCACGCAGCCATGCTGGAGCGGGCCATGCAATTCACCGCGCAGCGAGCCGCGCCGCTTTATATCGACCTATTCAAAAGATTGACGCTGTATTGAACTAGGTGAGACTGACCTGCCGAGCTGCTCAGGCCGCGTGCGTTCTTACGGTTGCGAAACCACGCAGTTCTGCAGCGACATGCGGATCGCAACCGGTCGTCAGACGCTCCACGCACTGCTCGAGATTTTCGCCGGGCGACATATAATGGCCCGCCATGGACCATTGGCCGAACTGGCGGCGGTCGGTTTCCTTCTCGCTCAACACCACCAGCGCGTAATGGCGTTCGTCCGCGCGGATGCGCGCGAGGGTGCGGCGCACTTGTGCCTCTTCGCCCTCCAGATACTGGAAGAAACGCTTTCCGTCGTAGATAAGCAGACCGGTCAGGCCGGCGCGATGATTGTTCTCCTGCGATTTGCGCAGGATCACATCAATCTCCGCATTGGATTGAACCCGGCGGCTGCTGCTGATGTAGATGACGCGATAGACCATAGGTCTTGTTCCTTCGAGATGCCGGCATCTGCGATATTTCAAGATGGTTTACACCCCCTTACCGATGCGCCACTTCTCTTCTTTGACACATGACCCGGCTTGCGCTTTAAGTCAGTTTCAATCCGCAATCGGTTTTAGGAGAGCCCATGTCCCTTCCCTCCCCGCTGTTCGACCATCTGCGCCTGCCGGTCATCGGATCGCCGCTGTTCATCGTTTCATGCCCGGAAATGGTCATCGCGCAGTGCAAGGCGGGGATCGTGGGGAGCTTTCCGGCGCTGAATGCCCGTCCGCAGGCGCAGCTGGACGAATGGCTGCACCAGATCACCGAAGAACTCGCCGCGCACAACCGAGACAATCCCGATCGACCGGCCGCGCCCTATGCGGTCAACCAGATCGTGCACAAAACCAACAACCGGCTGGAAGAAGACCTCGTCACCTGCGCCAAGTGGAAGGTGCCGCTGACGATCAGCTCGCTCGGCGCGCGCGAGGAAGTGAACGCGGCGATCCACGATTGGGGCGGTATCGTGATGCACGACGTGATCAACGACAAGTTCGCGCACAAGGCGATCGAAAAGGGCGCGGACGGACTTATTCCCGTGGCAGCGGGCGCAGGCGGCCATGCCGGCACGCTCTCCCCCTTCGCCCTTATGCAGGAAATTCGCGAATGGTTCGATGGGCCGGTGGCGCTCTCCGGATCGATCGCGCACGGTCGCTCGGTGCTCGCCGCGCAGGCAATGGGCGCGGACTTCGCCTATATCGGCAGCGCCTTCATCGCGACGGACGAGGCCAATGCGGCCGAGGGGTACAAGGACAATATCGTGGAGGCCAACGCCTCCGACATTGTCTATTCCAACCTCTTCACGGGCGTACACGGCAATTATCTGCGCCAGTCGATCGAGGCATCGGGCCTCGATCCCGACAATCTGCCCGAGAGCGATCCTAGCAAAATGAACTTCGGTTCGGGCGGCAACAGCAAGGCCAAGGCGTGGAAGGACATCTGGGGATCGGGCCAAGGCATCGGCGCGGTGCGCTCACGTGGCAGCGTGGCCGAGCTGGTGGATCGCATCGAGAGCGAATATCGCGCGGCCAAGGGTGCGCTCGACACCGCCTATCGCGCATGAAACTTTGCTGCCTCCGGCACATTGTGACGATGGGGCAACGGTGATGCGGCGAGAGGAAAATCACGTGATCAGGAAGAGCATGCTGGCGGCCGCGCTGCTGGCAATGACCTTGAGCAGTTGCGGCGATTCGCCGGCGATGAAAGCCGAGGACGCCAAGGACAACAGTGACATGACCGCGCTCGGCCCGGTGCCGACGCAGGCCGCGAAGGAGGAGCTGAACTTCCAGCAGAAGCGGCTGGAAGGCTGCACCGCACGCCAGAAATATTATCAGGATCTGGGCGTCTGGATCTCGGGGGGCGTCAATCCCATTGTCGACCGGGAGAGCTGGGATGCGCTGAGCCAGGATGCGCGTGACGAGATCTTCGAAATCGCCGCCTGCCTTGCCGCCAGCGGCAAGACCGGCCCACAGCAAATCACCATCGGTGCGCAGGGGTTCGATGCCCCGGTCGTGACGCGGATGGTGCCCAACCAACGCGAATGGCAGGTTCCTCAATGATCGATTTCTACACCGCCGCCACGCCCAACGGGTACAAGATCGCCATCTATCTGGAGGAAGCGGGCATCGAATATCACCCGCATTTCCTGTCGCTGTCCGACAATGATCAGAAGACGCCGGAATTTCTGGCCATTAATCCCAATGGCCGCATTCCGGCCATCGTCGATCGGGACGCGGGCGATTTCGCAGTGTTCGAGTCCGGCGCCATTCTGCTCTATCTCGCCGAAAAGACAGGCAAATTCTGGCCGTCCGATCCCAAGGAACGCTCGGTCCAAACGCAATGGCTGATGTGGCAGATGGGCGGGCTTGGCCCCATGATGGGCCAGCTCAACGTCTTCAGACGCTACTTCCCGGAAAAGCTACCCGCCGCGATCGAGCGTTATGAGCGGGAGAGCTACCGGCTCTTCGGCGTCCTCGAAAAACATCTCGGCGAAGACGGCTATATCGGTGCCGATTACGGCATCGCCGATATGGCCTGCTTTCCTTGGGTCGCGGCCTATAAGTGGCCCGAATTGTCTTTGGAAGACTATCCCAAGCTGAAAGCCTGGCATGATCGCATCCGCGCCCGCCCCGCCGTTGAGCGGGCGATGCAGGTGCCGCCGCGTGCCGATGTTTCGAGCAAGGAAGGCACGGACAAATTCGTGAAGGGCGCGCGCTCGATGCTCGCCTGAGCGGGGCGCGTCCTTTCGCCATGATCCTGCGCGACGCCCGCCCCGAAGACGCCCCCGCTTTGGCCGATTTGGGCCGCGACAGCTTCCGCGCTGCGTTCGAGCATCTCTACGACCCCGCCGACCTTCAGACCTTTCTGGAGACGGTTTATGATGTCGACGCGGTGGCGAGCGAAATTGCCGATCCACGGCTGCTTCATCGACTTGCGGAAGATGGCGGCGGCCTGGCGGGCTTCTGTAAGATCGCGCTCGACAGTGGATTTCGCGAACATAGCGACGCCGCGCAGCCGATTGCGCTGAGCCAGCTTTATACTGCACCGAATCGCACCGGACAGGGCATCGGAGCATCGCTTACCGCCTGGGCGCTGGCTGAAGCGCGGCTGCGCAGCGCGGACGCGGTACAGCTCTCTGTCTGGGCGGAAAATGTGCGCGCGCAGGCCTTCTACGCGCGCTTCGGTTTCAAGAAGATCGCCGATATCGACTTCTGGGTCGGCAATCACCGTGACGACGAGTTCCTGCTGGAACTGCGGCTGTAACGCTTCCCCCCGAACGCGCGGGGAAGCCTTCTTTAAATCCGAACCTGGCTGCCCAATTCCACCACGCGGTTAGTGGGCAGACGGAAGAACTCCATCGCCGTGGCCGCATTGCGGAGCATCCAGGCGAACAGCTTTTCGCGCCATACCGCCATTGCCGGCTTTTCGGACGGCAGCAGCGTCTGGCGTGACAGGAAGAAGCTCGTCTGCATCATGTCGAACTCGCCGCCGCAATGGTCGATGTTGAGCAGCGCCAGCGGCACATTGGTTTCCTGCATGAAGCCATAATGCAGGATCATGCGATAGAAGCCGTCGCCCAGATCGGTCATATTGTACCGCTCGCTTTCATCGACGAACGGCACGTCCTGGATTTCCACGGTCAGGATGACCACGCGCTCATGCAGCACCTTGTTGTGCTTGATGTTGTGGAGCAGCGCCGATGGCACGCCGCGGGTGCTCGACGCCATGAAGATGGCGGTGCCGGGCACGCGCGTCGCGCTGCTTTTCGCGGACTTGGTGAAGATCTCGATCGGCAGCGCAACCTCCATCATCCGCTCCCGCATCAGCTTGCGGCCCTTGGACCATGTGGTGAGCAGCGTGAAGGCGAAGGCACCGACCAGCAGCGGGAACCAGCCGCCATCGGGGATCTTGGTGGTGTTGGCGGCGAAATAGGCGCCGTCGACGATGAAGAAGATGCCGACCAAGGGTACCACCCACCACAGCTTCCAGCGCCATACGCTGACGAGCAGCACCGCGAGCAAGCAGGTGTCGATCAGCATCGCCCCCGTCACCGCAATGCCGTAGGCCGAGGCGAGGTTGGAGCTGTTGCGGAAGGTAACGACCAGCAGCAGCACCGCGATCATCAGCACCCAGTTGATGATCGGGATGTAGATCTGGCCCTGTTCGGAGACGCTGGTGTGCTGCGTCGAAAGGCGCGGCACGAAGCCGAGCTGGATTGCCTGATGGGTGACGGAGAACGCGCCGGAGATCACCGCCTGGCTGGCAATGAAGGTGGCCATGGTGGCAAGGATTACCATCGGCAGGCGCAGCATATCGGGCGCCAGCAGGAAGAACGGGTTTTCCATCGCCTGCTGCGCCGCCGCGCCGTCCAGCGCGTCGATCATCGCGCCCTGGCCGAAATAGTTGATGAGCAGCGCGGGCATCACGAAGCCGAACCAGCTGAGGCGCAGCGGCCCTTTGCCGAAATGGCCCATATCCGCATAGAGCGCCTCTGACCCGGTCACCGCGAGGACGACCGACCCCAGCGCCAGGAACGCGATCCACTTGTCCACCAGGAAGAACTGCAACGCGTAATAGGGGTTGATCGCATAGAGGATCACCGGATTCTGGACGATCTGGATGATCCCCAGCACCGCCAACGTCACGAAATAGACGATCATTACCGGCGCGAAGAGCGCACCCACTTTGCTGGTGCCGCTCTTTTGGATCATGAACAACATGATCAACAGTACCACCGCGATGGGCACTACCAGCGGCTCCATGCCAGCCTGCACGACGGTGATCCCCTCGACCGCCGATAGCACCGATATGGCCGGCGTGATCATCGAGTCGCCATAAAACAGGGCAGTCGCGAAAACACCCAGGATCACGATCAGTGATCCGCGCTTGGCCGAATTCACCTGCCGCATCAGCAGCGCGAGCAGGGCGAGCGTACCGCCCTGCCCCTTGTTGTCGGCGCGCATCAGGATGATGACATATTTGATCGCCACCACCAGCACCATCGACCACAGGATCAGGCTGACGACGCCGAAGATATGGATGCGGTCAATCGCGAGCGGGTGCGGCCCGACAAAGGTTTCGCGAAAGGCGTAGATCGGACTGGTGCCGATATCGCCGAAAACGATGCCCACCGCACTGAACGCGAGCTTCGCCTTGGCACTGGGGGCGTCTCGGCGCGTGTGGGCGCTCACCATCTGCGAATCGTCAGGCACGAAGTGTCCAGCCAGTCATGTAAGAAATTGCCCCGAGGACCATGGATCGGCTCGCTTTATCGCTTGCCATTGCGTTGCGCCGCCAAGGGCGGAGAAGCGCGGCAATTAGCACGCCGCGATGGTCTGTGCAATTGCGCGCTAACGGGGGCTGTCCGCGGCTGTCCCGCTCTGTGACGGCGCTTGCTGTACGGCCTGTTGGGCCGCCATGGCGCCCGATAGCATCTGTGCCAGCGCCTCGGCCTGCGGCCGCACCTTTTCGCGCCATTCGCCCGCGCGGTAGTCGCCGCTGAGCAGGCTGGACCAGAGGATCAGCGCATCCTCCGGATTCCCATCGCGCAGGGCGGCAAGCCCGGTGAAATAGACAGGGCCGGGATGGCGCGGATCAAGTGCACGGGCGCGCTCGAAAGCGAGCTTGGCTGCTGGTGGCAACTTACCGTCCGATGCCATCATGAGATCGAGGCCCACGGCCGTCCACAGGTCCGCATTTCGCGGATCGGTCTTGAGGCCGCCACGCAGGATTTGCACCGCCCCCTCATAATCCCCGCGCCGGGCATAGCCGTCCGACGGCAGAATATAGCGTTTGGCCGGCGTGAAGTTGCGATCCATCAGGCTGCGCATGTCGATGAGCGAGGCCGTCACCTCTTCGCGCGCTTCTTCGGGCTGTCCGGGCGCGCCGGGAAGACTAGGCCGTCCCTGCCATTGATAACCGGCAAAAGCGAGCAGGATGGCCGCGGCGACCAGCTGGAACACCGGGCGCGTCATGCCGCCGACGAGCCAGAGGCCCGCAAACACCATGAGCGCCAGCGCAATCATGATGGCCCAGCCGATCATCGCTTGAACCGTCCCCAGGCAAGCCAGATGCCGAAGCCGATAATCAGGATCGGCGCGAACCAGAGCGGCCAGGTAAGCGGGCTGACCGGCGGATCGTAAGTGATGTAATCGCCATAGCGCTGGATGAGATAGCCGCGCACATCGTCGGCGGACTGCCCCGCGGCGATGCGGCTGCGCACCTCACTGCGCATGGCACCGGCAATCGGTGCGTCGCTATCCGCGATCGACTGGCTCTGGCACTGCACGCAGCGGATTTCATACATCAGATCGCGCGCGGCAGTTTCCTGCGCGGGATCGGACAATTGTTCATTGGCGAACGGCGCGTCGACGCCGCCGTCATTCTGTGCGGCCAGCGGCGCGGCGACGCAGAAGGCGAGCGCCAACAGGGCGAAAAGCCGCATCATGCCGCGTCCTTCCAAGCCCGGAGGAGTTCGGGCACATCCTCCGCTCGGATATCGCCGATATGCTGCAGGAGGATCGTGCCGTCGGGCGCGACGAGATAGGTTTCCGGCACACCGCTGGCGCCGAAGACCACCTGCAAGCGCCCGTCGCGATCTGCGCCGATCCGCGTGAAGGGATCGCCATATTGATCGAGGAACTTACGGACGTTCGCCGGATCGTCGCGCAGGGCAATCCCGGTGATCGGCACGCCCGCCGCCGCCAGCGCCGCCAGTTGCGGAGCTTCAGCGCGGCAGGGAATGCACCAGCTGCCGAAGAAGTTCACGAACTGCGGCTTGCCATCATCCAGATCGCTGCTGGCAAGGCCCGGCTTGCCCTCTACGGCGGGCGGCAGGCTGAATTCGGGAACCGGCTGTCCGATCAGGCGGGATCGCACGAAGTCATCGCGATCCCGGTTCATACCCCACAGAACCAGCATGACGATCAACCCGAACAGGACGAGCGGGAACCACAGGACCCAGCGGCGGCTCATGCGAAACCCTCCTGCTGCGTCTTCGGGAAGCGGGCGCGGAAACCGCGCCAGACACGGCCAAGCAACGCCAAGCCGCCGCCCAGCGCGATCATTACACCGCCCAGCCAGATGAGCGAGACGAACGGCTTCCACCAGAGGCGGAGCTGCCAGCGTCCTTGTTCATCCTGCGCGCCCAGAGTGGCGTACAGCTGCCCGTTCCAACGGCTCAAAAGCGCCGCCTCATTGGTCTGCATGACGGGCGAGGAATAGCTGCGCGACTGCGGGTGCAGGATCCAGCGCGCGTCGCCGTTCTTGGCGAGCACGCGCGCCTCGATCGCGGTCCAATTCGGCCCTGCCACCGGATCGAGACCGAGCAGCTGCACCTTCCAGCCGCCAACTTGCAGCTCCTCGCCGTAACGCACGGCAGCAAGACGTTCCTGCGTGAACCCGCTTTCAGACGCCATGCCCACAACCGAGACGGCAACGCCCAGATGCGCCAGCACCATGCCCCAGATGGGCAGCGGCGTGCGCAGCAGCTTGCGGCCCCATAGCGGCACGATGCTCGCCACCGCGAGTCCGGCGGCAAAGACCAGCCCGAGCAGCGGCAGGATCCCCGTTCCGGGCGCCAGCACCAGCAGCAGGATCAGCGCGACGACGCTCGCCCCTGCGGGCAGCACCAGCTTTCTCGGCAAGCTGCCCGATCCGTCGCGCCGCCAGCGCAGCAACGGCCCGGCGGCCAAGAACAGCATCAAGACCAGCGCGACCGGCACCGTCGTCTTGTCGAAATAAGGCGGGCCGACCGAGAGCTGCTCGCCGAACAGACCCTCTGCAATCAGCGGATAGAGCGTGCCGATCAACACGATTGCCAAGATCGCGGACAGCAAGATGTTGTTGGCGACCAACCCGCCCTCGCGGCTGAACAAATGGAACGGCGCGCCCTGTCTTACACTGCCGATGCGCGTGCCGAAGAGGACGAGCGCCCCGCCGATATAAAGCGCAAGGAGGACTAGGATGAAGGTGCCGCGCTCCGGGTCCACGGCGAAAGCGTGGACGCTCGTCAGGATCCCCGAGCGGACCAGAAACGTGCCGATCATCGACATGGCAAAGGCGGTGAGAGCGAGCATGATCGTCCAGGCGCGCAGCGCATCGCGCGCGGCGAGGACGGAAACCGAATGCAAGAGCGCCGTCGCCGCGAGCCAGGGCATCAGCGATGCGTTCTCGACCGGGTCCCAGAACCACCAGCCGCCCCAGCCAAGCTCGTAATAGGCCCAGTAACTGCCCGCGGTGATGCCGAGGGTGAGGAATATCCAGCTGATCAGCACCCAGGGCCGCATCGCGCGGGCAAAAGCCGGGCCCGCCTTGCCGGTCAGCATCGCGCCCACAGCAAAGGAAAAGGCCACCGACAGGCCGACATAGCCGATGTAGAGCGTAGGCGGGTGGAAGGCGAGGCCAGGGTCCTGCAGCAGCGGATTGAGCCCCTGCCCCGTCGGCGCAGGCGGGCTGAGCCGCGCAAACGGGTTCGAGGAGAACAGCAGGAAGGCGTAGAATCCGAGCGCGATGACACCCTGCGCACCCAGCGTGGCGGCAAAGCTGCGCGCATCGAGCTTGCGCTCCAGAAGCGCGATCAATCCACCGGTGAGCGACAGCACCGTGACCCATAGCAGCATCGAGCCTTCATGATTGCCCCACGCGCCGGCGATTTTATAGAGCATCGGCTTGTCGATATGGCTGTTAAGCGCGACCAGTCCGACCGACAGATCCGTGCGCGCGAAAAGCCAGAGCAGCATCGCGAAAGCGGTCAGGCTCAGTAGCCCCTGCGCCACGGCGAAGCCGCGCAGCGATGCGGTTAGCTGGGCCAGCCGATCCCCAAGACCGCCAAAACCCGCGAAGGTCTGCAGCAGCGCCATCGCCGCGGCGAGCCACAGGGCGGCAAGGCCGGCCTCGGCGATCATGAGGTAGAGACCATCATTTGACCAGCGTCTGACTCTCGCTGATTACTGCCGCCTTGTCGATATTGCCAAGCTCACGCGGGACGTAATTCTCGTCATGTTTGGCAAGCAAGTTGTCCGCCACGAATGTGCCCGTACCATCCATGCGGCCGGTAGCAACCACGCCCGATCCTTCGGTGAACAGATCCGGCACGATGCCGCGATAGGTGACCGGCACCGTCGCTTCTCCGTCGCCCACGCGGAAATCGGTGGTGACGCCGTCTGCGGCATGTTTGATCGTGCCTGGCATGACGAGCCCGCCCAGGCGGATCGCCTGGCCCGGCGGCACGTCGGCCTTCACCAGCGCGGCGGGTTGATAGAAATAGGCGGCCTGATCCTTGAGACCGAGCATGGCAAGCAGCCCCGCGCCGATCAGCGCGACCACGGCGAGGACGACAAGCGTGAGACGCTGATGCTTCGCCTTCATTTGCGCTTCAAAGCCTCCGCGCTGCGCTCCGCCTTGCGCATCGCGCCATAGCTGGCGACCACCAGCCCGGCCATTCCGACCAGCACTGCGCCATAAGCGAGGATGACATAGGTCCACTGGGTCATGCCGCCGCGAGCCTCTGCAACCGCGCCTCGACGCGGATATCGGCTAGCGCGGCACGCATGCGCATCAGCACGATCGCGCCGAAAAGGAGCGAAAAGCCCAGCACGCTGGCGAGCAGCGGCCACAGGAAGGAGCTGTCGATCGTGGAGCCGGACAGGGTGATGCTGGGCGGCTGATGCAGGGTCTGCCACCACACCACCGATCGGTTGATAACGGGGATGTTGACCGCGCCGATGATGCCGAAAATAGCGGCGATGCGGCTGGTCTGCCCGCGCTCGCTGGTCGCGCTGACGAGCGCGATATAGCCGATATAAAGGAAAAACAGCACGAGCATCGAGGTCAGCCGCCCGTCCCACACCCACCAGGTGCCCCAGGTCGGCCGGCCCCAGATCGAACCGGAGAGCAGGCACAGCCCCGCAAACACCGCGCCCGGCAAGGCCGCCGCGCGCGCGGCGATGCCGGCCAGCGGATGCCGCCAGACCAGCTGGACCACGCTGGCAATGGCAATGGCCACCCAGCCGCCCATGCCAAGCCATGCGGTCGGCACATGGATGTAGAGGATACGCACCGTCTCGCCCATCAGTCTGTCCGCAGGTGCGACGGCCAGCCCCCAGATGCAGGCACCGACGGTCAATGCCAGCCCGCTCCAGAACAGGGCCGCGGTCATCGGACGGGCGATTTTCAGAAATCTGGCGGGGTTGGCGAAACGATGCATGAGCTTGCGCCGAAACTAGGCGGTTTTGCGCGCCAAGGAAAGGCGGATGGGGCGGAATCAACGACCAATCGAACGAAGCTGCCGTCATGGTCCCGCGCCGCCGCCGGAGCAGAGGCGCGGGGCATGGGTTCAGCGTCCGATCAATTCCCGTGCCATGCGGTCCGCGACATTGGCGGAGGGAACGCCCTCGGACTCGCTGCGCTGCCAGATCGCTTCCAGACGCTCGGGGATCTTGTCGATCCGCGCATTGACCTCGTCTACCGAGGCTTCGCCCAGATATTCCAGGCCGATATTGATGACGCCGCCGGCGTTGATCACATAATCCGGCGCATAGAGGATGCCGCGATCCATTAGGCGCTGCGCATCGTCGGGACGGGCGATCTGGTTGTTCGCGCCGCCAGCCACGATCGGCACGTTGAGGTTCGCAATCGAAACCTCGTCCAGGATCGCGCCAAGCGCATTGGGGCTGAACACATCCGCCTCCACGCGCATAATGTCTGACAGACCAACCTGCTCGGCGCCGGTTTCAGAAGCGAGCGCGGCGGCGCGGTCCTTGTCCATATCCGCGATGGTCAGCTTCGCGCCGTCCTTGGCGAGCAGACGGGCAAGCCCGCCGCCCACGCTGCCGACGCCCTGGATGGCGACATGCACGCCGTCCATCGATTCGCGGCCCAGCTTGTGGCGCACCGCTGCGCACACGCCCAGATAGACGCCGCGCGCGGTGAACGGGCCGGGATCGCCGCCCGCCTCGCTTGCATCTTCCTGCGGCAGGCCGGAGACATATTTGGTCTGCTTGGCGATCTCGACCATGTCGCTGTCGTTGATGCCGACGTCTTCCGCCGTGACGTAGCGACCGCCAAGCGAATCGATGGCGCGGCCATAGGCGGCCAGCATATCTTTGGTCTTCTCGCGCGCTTCGCCCGCCAGAATCACACCCTTGCCGCCGCCGAGCGGCAGACCCGCCATGGCGTTCTTGTAGCTCATACCGCGCGAAAGACGCAGCACATCGGTCAGCGCGTCGGCCTTGTCGGCATAATGCCAAAAGCGCGTACCGCCGGTGCCGGGCCCGAGATGGGTGGAGTGCACCGCGACGATCGCCGACAGGCCGGAGCCGATGTCGTTGGCATAATGCACGGTCTCGTGCGCGTCGTAATCCTTATGTGACCAGAGCGATTGCATCGGCGGGTTCCCTGTCGTGATCGAAATTAACGGTCTCGAACGCGCAATAATCATACCGACGCGGTTTGTCACCGCTTTGTCGCCATCCGTTGCGCACGGACGTCGTCATCGAAATCTACGAACAGGAGAAAAATGGGGCGATCGAGGGGTCTCGAACCCCCGACCTCCGGTACCACAAACCGGCGCTCTAACCATCTGAGCTACGATCGCCACGGGCAGTCCATGCTGCCGAGAAGGGCGCTCTGTAAGGCCGTGCGGGCCGGAGCGCAAGACCGTTGCCGAGCATGGGTGCATCAGGCTACCCCGAAGCGGGTTCGAACGAGGGGGCAGACAATGCAGAGGGGAACCGATGGCGCGCTATAAACCGGGGCCCGGCATGCTGGTGGCCGCCGCGTTCATCGGCCCCGGTACCGTCACCGCCTGTTCCGTGGCGGGTGTCGATTTCGGCATGACGCTGCTTTGGGCGTTGGTGTTTGCGGGCATCGCGACGATCACGCTGCAATATGCCGCCGCGCGGGTCGCCGTGCTGCGCGGACAGGGCTTGGCACGCGCCATGGTGGACAGCGCCGGTTCCGCGCCCACCAAGCTGGCGCTCGGCCTCCTCATCGTCGTCGCCTTGGGCCTCGGCAATGCCGCCTATGAAAGCGGTAATATCGGGGGTGCGGCGCTGGGCCTCGGCGCTATCGGCTGGAACGCGCCCGCCCCCTGGCCGGCGCTGTGCATCGGCGCGGTGGCCGCAGGCCTGCTCGCTTTCGGACAGGTGAAATGGCTGATGCGCCTGCTGGTGGCGCTCGTCATGCTGATGAGCCTCGCCTTCCTCACCGCCTGCATCGCAGTGCGGCCCGATCCGGGCGCGCTTCTGGCGGGCCTCGTGCCGCGCATTCCCGAAGGCGGCCTGTTCACCGCGATCGCGCTGATCGGCACCACCATCGTGCCCTACAATCTGTTCCTGCACGCCGCGGCCTCGCGCGAGCGCTGGAGCGCGGACGAAAACCCTGCCGAAATGCGGCTGGAGACGATCGTTTCGATCGGCCTCGGCGCGCTCGTCTCGATCGCGATCCTGATAACGGCGGCGGCGAGCGGCGTGGGCGGCGGCATCGGCAACGCCGCCGACATCGCGCGGCAGGTGGAGCCGGTCTACGGCCCCCTCGCCCGCTACGCCATCGGCGCAGGGCTGTTCGGCGCGGGACTTACCTCATCGGTCACCGCACCGATGGCGACGGGCTATATTCTGTCCGAACTGTGGCCCGGCGGCGATCCGAAGCGCCTCGTCTTCCGCATTACGGCGACGCTGATCGTCCTGATCGGTACCCTCGTGGCGGCAACCGGGGCGGATCTGGTGGCCATCATCCTGGTCGCGCAGGTGGCCAACGGGCTGCTGCTGCCGATCGTCGCGGGCATCCTCGTCTGGTTGATCCACCGTTCGCGCAGCACGGGCGCGCCTCTTCTATGGGGAGCGGGGCTGGTGTGGCTGATCTGCCTGCTTCTCGGAACCCGTCTCGTCCTCCGCGCGCTAGGGTTATGGCCATGACAGCACAGATCGATCTCAATGCAGACCTTGGTGAGATGCCCGAATCGGCCGCGCGCGACATTGCGATCCTGGACATCGTAACCAGCTGCAACGTCGCATGCGGCGGCCACGCCGGCGATGCGAAGAGCATGGCGGCGATGCTGGCAGCGGCGAAGGAGCGCGGCGTCGCAGCGGGCGCGCATCCGAGCTATCCGGACCGGGAGCATTTCGGGCGCCGATCGCTCGACATTTCTGCCGAGTCGTTGACGGACAGTCTGCGCGCGCAGATCGCCGCCTTTGCTGCCGCGGCAGATCAAGCGGAGGTGCCGATCCACCACATCAAACCGCATGGCGCGCTCTATAACGACATGGCAGACGATGCGGCGCTCGCGAAGCTGATGGCCGATATCTGCGCCGCCGCTTCGCCCGGCACGCCGCTGGTAGGCCTTGCCGATTCGCACGTTGAGGCGGCGGCGCGCTCTGCGGGCCTTCCGTTCATTGCCGAGGCTTTTGTGGACCGGCGCTACACCGATGCCGCGCGTCTCGTCCCCCGCGGCCGGGACGGCGCCGTAATCGCCGATCCCGCTGCCCGCGCCGCGCAAGCCCGCGCTTTCGCCACGGGCGATGCCATCGAGGCAGAGGGCGGTACGTCGCTGCGCATCCGGGCCGACACGCTTTGCCTTCACAGCGACAGTGATGCCGCGCTGGAAAGCGCCGCCGCGATCCGCGCGGCGCTGGAGGAGGCAGGCCTCACGATCGAACCGGCGGCCGGTCGATGAGCAGCTTCTTCACCGCCGACGACTGGGTTAGCGCGCCAATGCCGGATCGCAGCCGCCGTCACGCCGCCACCGAACATTTGCTGCGCGCCGATGACTGGGAGGAGGTCGTGCCCGGGCTGGACAGCCTGAGCGTCCGGTTCGATCCGGAACGCACCGATCCCGCTACGGCGCGCGCCCTATTCTCCCGGCAGCTCGATCGGTCCGATGCGCGTGCCGCCGCTGCGGCGCGCGAGCAGGTGATTGCAGTATGTTACGATGCGCAGTTCGCACCCGATGCGGGCATAGTGGCGGACCGGCTTGGCATCCCGGTGGACGATCTGCCCTTTTGGCACGCCGCGCAGGCGTGGACGGTGGACATTATCGGCTTCCAGCCCGGCTTCGCCTATTGCCGCGCGGAAGGCGATATTCCGGATATCGACCGCCTAAGCGAGCCGCGCCAGTCTGTTCCCGCCGGCTCGATCGGGCTGCTTGGCGGACTGTGCGGACTTTACCCGTTCGAGGGGCCGGGCGGTTGGCCGCTGATCGGACGGACGCCGATGGCGCTGTTCGATGCGTCGCGGGATCAACCCGCCCTGCTCTCCGCTGGCACTAGCGTGCGGTTTGAAGCGATCGATCGCGCGCAATTTGACGAAATGGCAAGCCGCTGATGGCGCGGATGCACATTCTTGATGGCGGCCTGCAGACCAGCCTGCAGGGTCGGCCAATGGCGGGGCGGCGGCACATCGCCCTCCCCGGCGCAGGCCCGGCCGACCCCATCAGCCATGCGCTTGCCAATTGGTGCGTGGGCAATGCGCCAGATGTGGCAGCGCTGGAAATCACGCTTTCGGGCGCCAGCTTCCGATTCGATTCGCCTGCGACCATCGCGGTCTGCGGCGCGGCCGACAGCGCGGATATCGATGGGCGCGGCGTAGACACGCAGCGCAGCCACCGACTCGACGCGGGATCGGTGCTGCATGTTCACAGCGCGCGACACGGCGTTCGCAGCTATCTGGCCATCACAGGCGGCTTCGACGCGCCCGAACTGCTCGGCGGCACCTCCTCCTATCTGCCCGCGGCTATCGGCAAGCCGGTGTTGCGCGCGGGAATGGAGCTAGGCTTTACCCGCGACGATGCGGGCGAGGAGCGGCATGTGCCGGACAGCTACCGACTGACAATGACGGACGAGATCGGGCTCCACGCCGTGCCCGGGCCCGAATACGATCGGCTGGATGCCGAGGGGCGGCGCGCGCTGTTCGAACATGCCATCACGATCGGCAACCGTGCCAATCGCATCGGTTGCGAGCTGGAGTGCACGGCCTTGCGCCCCGCCCCTTCGGGTATCGCCAGCGCGGCGGTATTTCCGGGCACCGTACAGGCGCCGCCTTCGGGCAAGCCCTTTTTGCTGGGCGTCGATGCGCAGACGACGGGCGGCTATCCGCGCATTGCGCAGGTGATCCGTGCGGACCGGCACAGCATCGGCCAGCTACGGCCCGGAACCCGCGTGCGGTTCCTGCGCACGGACCCGGAGCGCGCCTCCGAAATCTTGCGGCGCAAGCTGTTGCTGTGGCGCGCGCTGATGCCGGGGCTGCGCCTATAAAGAAACCGCCACCGCGGGCAGCCCAAGCTTCCGCGATGGCGGTTTTGAAAGATACCGGGGGTTCGCGAAGAACCCGCGCCGGATTACTTCTTGAGGCTGAGCCCGCCGAAGCGCTTGTTGAAGCGTGCTACCTGGCCGCCCTGATCCATCAGGCGCTGGTTGCCGCCGGTCCATGCCGGGTGCGAGGTGGGATCGATATCCAGCTGCAGCGTGTCGCCTTCCGCGCCCCAGGTCGAGCGGGTCTCGAACACGGTGCCGTCGGTCATCTGGACCTTGATCATGTGGTAATCGGGGTGAAGATCTTTTTTCATGCGCTTAGGCTCCGATTGCAGGCCGGTTTCCGAACGGCCATGGGGAGGAAAGCGCGCGCCTTAACGGCGCGCGCAGGAATTGGCAAGCGGTGTGCTACGCTCTGGGCGGGTCAGCTGGCGGAAGGCGGGTCCGCGATCATCGCGGTGAAGCTGGCTTCGGCGGCAAGCTGATCGCCGATCATGGCCTTGCCTTCGAACCGGCACACGCGCGCGCGCTTCTGCAGGAAGGAGACGTTGAGCTCCAGCAAACAGCCTGGTTCTACCGGCGCACGGAACTTCGCGTTCTCAATCGCCATGAAATAGACGAGCTTGTTCGATCCGACCAGATCGAAGCTTTCCATCGCCAAGACGCCCGCGGCCTGCGCCAGCGCCTCGACGATCATCACGCCGGGCATGATCGGACGGCCGGGGAAGTGTCCCTGGAAAAAGCCTTCGTTCATCGTGACGGCCTTCACCGCCTTGATGCTTTCGCCTTTTTCCAGTTCGACCACGCGGTCGACCAGCAGCATGGGATAACGGTGCGGGAGCACCGCCATCACCTTTCGAACGTCATAATCCAGCGCGTCAGCCATGGTCAGTCGCTTCAGCGGCTTTCGGGCTGTGCCGCGGCGGCGGCGGGCTGTGCCTGCTGCTGCGCGGCGAGACGCTCCCGCTGGGCACGCGGCAGCCAGCCGGCGGGCGGCACGATCTGCGCGGCGGGGATCAGGCGGTTGAGCTGCGCCGTGATCTCATCGGTCAGGTCATATGCGTCATCGCCATCGATTACCGAACCGGCGCCGAGCAGGAGGCTCACCTTCGCCTGGGCGCGCGCGGCGTCCACGGCGGCCTTCAGCTGATCGCTGATCTGCTCATTCACATAAGCTTCGGACAAAGCGACCGGCTGCAGGATCTGCTGCAGCTGCTGCTCGCTGTCGTTCTGAATCTGCTGGATCTGGCCGTAGAGCGTCTGCAGCTGGGTCTGATCGGGCGTTGCCGACTGGCGCGCAGTGTTGAACTGATTGGCCAGCGGCTCGAGGCGCTGCGCAGCGGCCTGGCGGGCGGACTGCGCCTGCGAAATCTGAGCAGCATAGGTGGTCTGACGCTGCTGGGCGGCGGTGGTGTAAGCGCTCGACTGACGGGCGGCGGCTTCCAGATCGGCAAAGGCGATGCCCTTCACCTGCTGCGCGGCCACGGGGGCAGCGAGCGAAACGGTGGCCGTGGTTGCCGCAAGAGCCAGCGACGCGGCTTTGATCAGATGTTTCATCAGAATTGGGTTCCTACGTTGAACGTGAAGGTCTTGGTATCGTCGCCCTCCTGCTTCAGCAGCGCCGTCGCGACGTCGATGCGAAGCGGGCCGAAGGGCGAGTTCCAGTTGACGCCGGCGCCGATCGAAACGCGCGGGCTGGCGCTGTCCCCGACGAACCGTTCCTGGAACGGCGTGCCGGTGCTGGTGAGAACGGTGGCACCGGCCGGGCAGGTATCGCCCATGCCTTCCACCGTGCTCGCCGGATTGTCACCCGACGCCGGAACCGCGCAGGCGACATTGCCCGACGGGAAGCGCTGAGTCGTGGTCAGACGCGGATCGCCGGGCAGGAAGCTGTCCACCAGCGGCCGAGTGATATCGAAGACCGAGCCGATGTCGACGAAGACCGACGGGCGCAGGCCCAGTTCGCGCACGCTGGAGCCCAGCGGAACTTCCAGTTCGAACCGGCCCAGATAATAGGCCCGGCCACCAATGGCGCTGTCCTGAATGCTGTTGCGATCGGTTGGGAAGAGCGGCTCGCCCTGATCGTTGAGTACGATATCGGCCGCGCTGCTGTTCGAATTGCAGGCCACGGGATCGCCGCCGCCTTCGGCAGTGTTCATGCAAAGCACCGGGCCGCGCTGCACGCGGGGGCCGATGCCGCGAATGTCGAAGCCGCGGATCTGGGGTTCACCCAGGAAGAAGCGGTCGGTCAGACGGATATCGTCGACCCCTTGCGACTCGAGCCCGCGATTTTCGAGCGGGTGGATGTAACCACCCTCGGCGCGAACGGAGAAGATGAAGCCGTTATAGACGTTCCACCATTTGCCGCTTTCAACCTTGGTTCGGATGAACTTCACATCACCGCCCAGACCGGCGAAGTCCTGCGTCAGCGTGACATAGTGGCCACGGCGCGGACGGATGCGGTTGTCGCGCGTGTCGTAGTTCAGCGAATAGCTGAGCTGCGAGGTGATGCGGTTGCCCTCGGCATCGCAGAGATAACGGTTGATCAGGCTGGGATCGCACTCCAGCACGCCGTCGCCATTGATGTCGGACCGGAAACGATCGTTCACCGTCACATCGTCGTTGACGAGGCTGTAGCGCAGCGAGCCGTAGAGATATTCGTTGATCGGCACGCCCACGCCGACCTGCGCACCGGTGGAGACCTGGTTGAAGTTCGTCTGCCGGTCGTTGTTAACGCCGAAGAAGAAGTTGCTGTAATCCTTACGGAAAATATCGCCGCTGATCGCGATGTTCTTGTCGAACAGATAAGGCTCGGTAAAGCCCAGCTGGACCGATTTGTTGAACTGCGAATAGCTGGCCGAGGCGCGCAACGTCTGGCCCTTGCCGCGGAAGTTGCGCTGCTGGATCGAGCCCTGGAAAATGAAGTTCTCGATCGAGGAGAAGCCCGCCGACAGCGTCAACTCGCCGGTCGAGCGTTCCTGAACGTCGGTCGACAGGATGATCCGGTCGGGCTCGCTGCCCTGGCGCTGCTTGATCTCCAGATCGTCCTGGAAATAGCCGAGCGACTTGATGCGGTTGGCCGAACGCTGCACCTGGAAGCTGTTGAACGCATCGCCCTCGGCCAGACGGAATTCACGGCGGATCACCTTGTCTTCGGTGATGCGGTTGCCGTTGATCTCCACCTCTTCCACATAGGTCCGATCCGAGTCGGCGACCTGGAAGGTGATGTTCATCACATGGTCTTCGCGGTTCGGATCATATTGCGGCCGGACATCGGCAAACGCATAACCGAACAGGCCGGCAGTCTCGGTCAGGCTCTCGACCGTGTCTTCCACCAGCTTGGCGTTGAACCAATCACCCTTCTTGATCGCGAGATTGCGCGTCAGCGCCTCGCTATCGAAGTCGCGGATTTCGCTCTCGACCTTCACATCGCCGAATTTGTAGCGATCGCCCTCCTCCACCACATAGGTGATGATGAAGTCCTTCTTGTCGGGCGTCAGCTCGGCAACCGCGGAAACGACGCGGAAATCGGCATAGCCTTCGGTCAGATAGAACTGGCGCAGCTTCTGCTGGTCGGCGGCAAGCCGATCCGGATCGTAGCTGGTGTTCGACGAAAAGAAGCGGAAAAAGCGCGACTGCTTCGTGTACATCTCGCTGCGAAGTTCGCTGTCCGAGAACTCCTCATTGCCGATGATGTTGATCGCGCGGACCTTGGACTTGGGGCCCTCGTTGATCTCGAATACGATATCGACGCGGTTCTGATCGAGCTGCACCGCCTTCGGCTCCACGCTCGCGGCGAAGCGGCCCTGGCGCTTGTAGAGCTCGATAATGCGCGCAACGTCCGCGCGCACCTTGGACCGGGTGAAGATCTGGCGCGGCGCCAGCTTGATTTCGGGCGTGATCTTGTCGGTCTTGAGGCGCTTGTTGCCCTCGATCAGGATGCGGTTGATCACCGGGTTCTCGACCACGGTGATCAGCACATTGCCGTTATCGTTGCGGATCGAATAATCGGCGAACAGCTCGGTCTCGGCCAGATCGCGCAGCGCCTGGTCGGCCGCTTCCGGCGTGTAGACCTGGCCCGGACGCAGCTTGATATAGGTAAGCACCGTATTGGGCTCCAGCCGCTGGGTGCCCGCGACGGAAATGGTGCGGATCACATCCTGTCCGGGGCGCGTTGCGTCCGTCTGGACGGCCTGCTGCGTTGCCGGCGCGGTCGCGGCCGGCTGGGCGGTCTCGCTCTGCGCGGAAGCTGGCGCGGCAATGCCCGCCAGGATGGTGCCGCTGAGGAGCGCCGCAGCGAAGCGCGTGCGACCGTTCGTGCAATGACGTGCTGTCACCTGGATCAATCCCGTTCCCTTACCGGCGGCGCGCGCCGGTCCCAATTCCGCCGGCATGGGGGCCGGCTCCTATTCAATCGGGCGCCGCCTTGCACGAAGCAGGCGGTCCGATCAAGAAAGCTTCGCCTTAGAAGAGGCCGAAGGACGACAGATCGTTGAAGGTCACCAGCAGCATGAAGGCGATGACGACGGCAAAACCCGTCCTGTAGGCCCATTCCATGGCCTGCGGACCGACGGGCTTTCGCCGCACGGCCTCCACCGCATACATCAGGAGGTGCCCTCCATCGAGCATCGGAATTGGCAGCAGGTTAATGAACCCCAAGTTAATCGAGATCAGCGCGATAAAACCGATGAAAGCGTAAAGACCAAGGCTCAGTTGTTCGCCCGAAACCTGCGCGATCTTCAGCGGCCCGCCCAGCTCCTTGACCGAACGGCGCCCGGTGAAAACCTGGCCGAGCGTGGTCACCATCAGACGAACGACATCGCCGGTCTGCTTCGTCGCTGCGATCGGGGCCTCCCACAGCGGCACATCGCGCATCACCTGCTGCGGCCAGGGAATACCCAGAAGCCCCAGCTTGTATTCGTTGCCGAACCGATCCTGCTCGATGCGCACGCCGAGCGTACCCTGCAATTGCAACTCGCGCCCTGCCCGTTCGACGGCGATCGTCACCGGCTCGGCAGGATGGATCGAGACCTCGCGCGCCATCGCGCCAAAGGTTTCGGTGCGGTTGCCGTTGATGGCGAGGATCTCATCGTCCGGCTGAAGACCGATTTCGGCCGCCGCGGTGTTGGCGGGGACTTCCGGTACCACGCTGGGAGTTACCGGCTGGCCGAAGCCGATGAAGAAGCCTGCAAAGATGGCGATCGCCACGGCGAAATTCGTGACCGGCCCCGCCGCGACGATGATCGCGCGTTGCCATAAGGGCTTGGACTGGAACATCTGCGATCGCTCGGCCTCAGGCAGACGCTCGAACTCCGGATCGGGCTGGCTCGCCGCACCCATATCGCCGGCGAACTGCACATAACCGCCCAGCGGCAGCATCGCGATCTTCCAGCGGGTGCCGCGCTTGTCTGTCCAGCCGGTCAGTTCCTTGCCGAAGCCGATCGAGAAGGCATCCGCCTTCACCCCGAACAGCCGCCCCGCCCAATAATGCCCATATTCGTGCACGAACACGAGCGAGCCGATCACCACCGCAAAGGCGAACAGCGTCAACAGCAGGCCGGGGCCTTCAGTCACCACGCGCAAACTCTCCAATCATTTCAGAAGCACGCGCTCTGACTGCCCGGTCCACGGTGAATATGTCCTGAAGGTCGCGCGGCTCGGCGATGTCTGCTTCGTCAAGCACCCGCTCGACCAGCGCGGCGATATCCAGAAACCCGATGCGCTCTTCCAGAAAGGCCGCGACCGCGATCTCGTTCGCCGCATTCATCGTGGCAGGCGCGGTGCCGCCGCGCCGGAGCGCGGCACGGGCGAGCCGCAGCGCAGGAAAGCGTTCCTCATCGGGCGCTTCGAAATCGAGCCGGCCAATCGCGGCCAGATCGAGCGGACCGCAGCCGGTCTCGATCCGCGCGGGCCAGGCCAGCGCGCTGGCGATCGGCACCTTCATATCGGTCGGCCCCATCTGCGCCAGCGTGGAGCAGTCCTTATACTCGACCATGGAATGCACCACCGATTGCGGGTGGACCAGAATGTCGATCCGCTCGTCGCCCACCGGAAAGAGATGATGGGCCTCGATCAGCTCGAGCCCCTTGTTCATCATCGTCGCGCTGTCGACCGAGATCTTTGCGCCCATCGACCAGTTGGGATGGGCCACCGCCTGCGCCGGCGTCATGCCGCGCATTTCGTCCAGGCTTTTCGTGCGGAACGGCCCACCGCTCGCGGTAAGGATCAGGCGGCGCACCTCTTCGATCCGTCCGCCCACGAGGCACTGGAACAGCGCATTATGCTCCGAATCGACCGGCAGCAGCGTCGCGCCGCTGCGCTCCACTGCGGCCATCATCAGCGCGCCTGCGGATACCAGCGATTCCTTGTTGGCGAGCGCGACCGTGCGGCCCTTCTCGATCGCCGCCATCACCGGCTCCAGCCCGGCACAGCCCACGATCGCGGCCATCGTCCAGTCCGGATCGAGATCGGCCGCATCGACCAGCGCCTGCGCGCCTGCGGCCACCCCGATATTGGTATCGCTCAGCGCGTCCTTCAGCGCGCCGAAGCAATCCTCGTCGCCGATCACGACGAAGCGCGCCTCGAACTCGCGCGCCAGCTTCGCCAATCCCTCGACATCGCGATGCGCCGTCAGCGCCTGTACGTCGTAGGCATCCGGATCGCGCCGGACGAGGTCCAGCGTCGAGGTGCCGACCGAACCGGTCGCCCCGAAAATGCTGATCGTCCGCTTGTTCACATCATCCACCATAGCCAAAGCAATGCCACGAGCGGGGCCACCGGCACCAGCCCGTCGAGCCGGTCCATCACCCCGCCATGGCCGGGCAGCAGATCGCCGCTGTCCTTCACCCCTGCCCGGCGCTTCAGGAAGCTTTCGAAGAAATCACCGGCCTGCGCCACAACGGAAAGCAGGCCGCTCGCCAGCGCCAGCTCCAGCGGGAGCCGACCGAAATAATGAAATAGCAGGCCCGCGCCGATCGCCGCCAGAACGCCGCCGATGCCGCCGGACCAGGTTTTTTTCGGGCTGATGGCGGGCCAGATCTTGGGTCCGCCGAGCGACTTGCCGACGAAGAAAGCGCCGATGTCCGTCGCCCAGACCAGCGAGAGCGCCCACATCGCGATCTCATGCCCGAAATCGAGCTCTCTCAGGAACACCAGCGCCACGGCTGGCAGGCCGGCGTAAAAGATGCCGAGGGCCAGGCGGATCGATTGCGCTCCGATGGCGAGCGCACCTGCCATGCCGGCGAAGACAAGGATCACGATGATCGACGGCCCCGGAAACGGTGCCTGCGGTGCCAGCAGGATCAACGGCACGGTAATGGCGGCCTGCGCAAGACGGCGCTTATAGCCCTCCTTCACCAGGTCCGACCATTCGCCCATCATCAGGATGGAGCCGAGCGACACCAGCGCCCAGAAATACAGCCAGCCCAGCCAGATATCGCCCAGTGCCAGCGCAATCAGCGCAATGCCGACGGTGATCCGCCGGGTAAGTTCGCGCTGGAAGCGCGGACGGATATGGGCGGCCAGGCTCATCGCCCTCCGAACCGCCGTTCGCGGGCGGCGAAATCGGCCATGGCCTCGGCCAGATGCGCCGGCGTGAAATCGGGCCACAGCGTTTCGGTGAACCACAGCTCCGCATAGGCGCACTGCCAAAGGAGGAAGTTGGAAAGCCGCTGCTCCCCTGATGTACGGATCAAGAGGTCGAGCGGTGGCATGTCCGCGGTATCGAGCCCTGCGGCCAAAGCATCGGCGTCCGCGTTCTCGGGCGAAAGCGAACCATCGGCGATGCGCTGCGCCATTGCCCGGGCGGCGCGCACCAGCTCGTCCTGCCCGCCATAGTTGAGCGCAACGGCCAGCGTGGTGCGGGTGTTGTGCGCGGTCTTTTCTATAGCATCATCGATCAGCGCCACGATATCCGGCGCCAGATCCTTGTAACGGCCGATCACCTTCAGCCGCACGCCATTGGCGCGGAATTCTTCCAGATCCGCGATGATGAAGCGCTTCAGCAACCCCATCAGATCGCCGACCTCGTCGGGCGGCCGTTTCCAGTTTTCCGAGGAAAAGGCGTAGAGGGTGAGCGCTTCCAACCCCAGATCGCCCGCTGCGCGGACAATCTCGCGCACCGCTTCCACGCCGCGGCGATGGCCCATCACCCGCGGCAGATGGCGTTTCTTGGCCCAGCGGCCATTGCCGTCCATGATGATGGCGACATGCCTCGGGCCCGCGTCTCCGCCGCCCCTTTCGGTCGCTGATGCACCCTGTTCCAATGGCTAAGCCCGGCTACCCTTCCAGCGCTTACTGGGTCAGGATTTCCTTTTCCTTATGCTCGGCGGCGGCATCGGCCTCGGCGATGTGATCGTCGGTCATCTTCTGAACCTCGGTCTCAAGACGCTTGGCATCGTCTTCACCGATTTCCTTCTTGTTCTCGTCCGCCTTGATCATGTCCATGCCGTCGCGGCGCACATTGCGGATCGCGATACGCGCCTTTTCGGCATAGCTGCTGGCCAGCTTGGCCAGCTCCTTGCGGCGCTCCTCGGTCAGATCCGGGATCGGCAGGCGGATGGTGGTGCCGTCGTTAATCGGGTTGAGGCCGAGCCCGGCGGAGCGGATCGCCTTTTCCACCGGCGTCACGTTCGACTTGTCCCACACCTGCACCGAAAGCATGCGCGGCTCGGGCACCGAAACGGTGGCCACCTGATTGAGCGGCATGTTGGAGCCGTAGACTTCCACGGTCACCGGATCGAGCAGCGCGGTATTGGCACGGCCCGTGCGCAGGCCGGCGAGATCGCCTTTGAGCGATTCGACCGCCCCATTCATGCGCCGCTCGAGATCGGCCTTGTCATATTGCGCCATCAGTTGGTCTCCTTGCTTCTGACGATCGTCGCCGTCCCCTCGCCCGCCAGTACCTTGGCGAGATTTCCGCGTTCGCGGATCGAGAACACAACGATCGGAATGTCGTTATCGCGGCACAGCGCGACAGCGCTGGCGTCCATGACCTTCAGGTTATCGCTCAGCACCTGATCGTAACCCACGGATTCGAAACGCACCGCATCGGGATTTTTCTTGGGATCGTCATTATAGACGCCGTCGACGCTGGTGCCCTTGAACAGCGCATCGCATTTCATTTCGGCCGCGCGCAGAGCCGCCCCGCTATCGGTGGTGAAATAGGGGCTGCCCACGCCGGCGGCAAAGATCACGATGCGCCCCTTTTCCAGATGGCGCAGCGCGCGGCGGCGGATCACCGGCTCGCACACCTGGTCCATCTCGATTGCGGACTGCACGCGCGTGCCCACGCCCAGCTGCTCCAGCGCGTTCTGCATGGCGAGCGCGTTCATCACCGTTGCCAGCATGCCCATATAATCGGCCTGCGCGCGGTCCATGCCCTTGGCGGCGCCTGCCATGCCGCGGAAGATATTGCCGCCGCCGATGACGAGGCAGATCTCACTGCCATTGTCCTTGGCGGCCTTCACCTCCTTGGCGATGGCGGCGACGGTTTCGGGATCGATGCCGAACTGCCCGTCTCCCATCAATGCTTCGCCCGACAATTTCAGCAGGATGCGGTTGAAGCCGCCCATGAGATCCCCTCGTGTTACGCGTTCCGCAGCGGCGCCGCGCCAATGACGCGCCCCTACCCCGGACATGATGAAGGCGCGCACCTTAGGGGGCACGCGCCTTCAGGCCAAGTGGCCGCGGTGGAAAATTCACCGCTTCGTTTTGTGCGATCGATTCGCCCGATCAGTTGCCTACCGCGGCAGCCACTTCGGCGGCGAAATCGCTCTCTTCCTTCTCGATGCCTTCACCGAGCTGGAAGCGGACATAGTCGGTCAGCGTGATTGGCTTGCCGGCTTCCTTGCCGGCCTGCGCGACGACATCCGCGATCGCGGTCTTGTTGTCGATCACGAACACCTGGCTCAGAAGCGCGTTTTCCTTCGCGAACTTCTTCATCGAGCCTTCGACCATCTTTTCCACGATGTCGGCAGGCTTGCCGCTCTCGGCAGCCTTTTCGCGCGCGATCTGCGCTTCGCGGTCCATCGTGTCCTTGTCGAGGCCTTCTGCATTCAGCGCCAGCGGGAAAGCCGCGGCGATGTGCATGGCAAGCTGCTTGCCGAGCGGCTCCAGCACGTCTTCGCCGGCTTCGCTTTCCAGCGCCACGAGCACGCCGATCTTGCCGAGGTTCGGCGCAGCGGCGTTATGCACGTAGGAAACCACCGCACCCTTCTCGACCGAAATGGTCTGAACGCGGCGCAGCGTCTGGTTTTCGCCGATGGTCGCGATGTTGTCGGTCAGCTTCTCGGACAGCGTGCCGCCGCCGGGATAGCCTTCGTCCTTCAGCGCATCGACGTCGTTCGCGCCCTTCTTCAGCGCGATCTCGGTGGCGTTACGCACGAATTCCTGGAACTTGTCGTTCTTGGCGACAAAGTCGGTTTCGCTGTTCACTTCCAGGGCGGTGCCCTTGGTGCCTTCGGTGGCGACGCCAACGAGGCCCTCGGCCGCGGTGCGGCTGGACTTCTTCTGCGCAGCGGCAAGACCCTGCGTGCGCAGCCAGTCGACCGCCGCTTCGACGTCACCGTCGGTCTGGGCGAGCGCCTTCTTGCAATCCATCATGCCCGCGCCCGAACGGTCGCGCAGCTCTTTAACGGTGGCGGCGGTAATGGCCATGGCTGTTACATCCTTCTTCATCTGTCGATACGGAAAATGGCGCGCGGGGGAGATCCAACGATCGTCACCCCGCGCGCCCTGTTAGGCGGTTATCTGGTCATTCGTGCGACGGTTTGAAAGGGCCGCACGAACGATGCCGTTACGTTCGGCTCAACCTTCGCTCTTGGGCGCGTTTTCCAGCACCTTGGCCGCTTCCTCGGCGGATTCCGCCTTGGGCTCGGTCTCGGTGGCCGGATGCTCGGCGGAAGGTTTCTCGCCCTCGGGCACGGCGGAAGGAGCGGGCGCAGCCTGCTGGGCATTGCCTTCGTTCTTCTTGGCCAGCGCCTCGATCTTCTGGGCAGCTTCCTCGGCGGCATAACGCTCGGCAGCCGTCGCGGGCTCTGCCGGCGGCTCGGCCATCGCGCCGAAGTCCTGACCGGACGTTTCCATCTGGCCCTGCTTGCCGCCCTGGGCGGCCTGAGCGATCGCTTCGCAATACAGGCGGATGGCGCGCGCGGCGTCATCGTTCGCCGGAACCGGGAAGGCGATGTTCGAGGGATCGACATTGGTGTCGAGGATCGCGACCACCGGAATGCCGAGCACATTGGCTTCCTTGATGGCCAGCTCTTCCTTGTTCGCGTCGATCACGAACATGACATCGGGGATGCCGTTCATGTCGCGGATGCCGCCGAGCGAAAGCTCCAGCTTGTCACGCTCACGCGTGCGCTGCAGGACTTCCTTCTTGGTAAGGCCCGAGGTGTCGCCCGAAAGCTGCTCTTCCAGGGTCTTCAGGCGCTTGATGGAACCGGACACGGTCTTCCAGTTGGTGAGCATGCCGCCCAGCCAGCGATGGTTGACGAAGTGCTGGTTGCAGGCGCGCGCGGTATCGGCGATCGGCTGCTGTGCCTGGCGCTTGGTGCCGACGAACAGGATCTTGCCGCCTGCGGCAACGGTCTGCTGCACGAAAGCGAGCGCACGCGCGAACAGCGGCACGGTCTGCGACAGGTCGATGATGTGAACACCGTTGCGGTCGCCGAAGATATACGGCTTCATCCGCGGGTTCCAGCGGTGGGTCTGGTGGCCGAAATGCGCGCCGGCCTCAATCAATTGCTGTAGCGTGACGACAGGGGTCGCCATAATCTTTCTCCTTACCGGTTATACCTCTGGGCCGCTGAAGAACCGACAATCCCCGCCTGAAAGGCCGGGGCCGGCACCGGATATGGTGCGTCCCATGTGGAATGGTGCGGGCCGTTATCGGGCCACTGCCGTCTTGGCAAGCGATAAATATGGAACAAAATGGAAACTTCAAGCTTGACGAGGCGGAACGTTTGCGGAACATTGCAGAAATCGTCGGTAAACCGTTGGTTAAGCTCGACGAGCCGTAAGATGGACCGGAACCAACAGCCGTTCCACATATTATCCACAGGTCTGTAACGCAGCAGACACGTTTGAAAGATACGGAAATGGTTTCGACAATCGCTGCCGCCCTGTTCCTCACCGCCATTTCGCTGGCGGTCTGGACAATCGCTCACACGTTGCGCACCCATGCTGGGCAGATTGCCGCGCTCTACGGCAGGCAGTCCAGTGTTCCGGCTCTTTCGATGAAGACACGACGCGTCAACGACGTGCGTCGGCCAGTAAAGGTCAGCCCGCTTCGCCCGGCTTCGCACCGCGCCGCCGCATAGCCTTTTTGTAGCTGAGATACGCTAGCGGAACGAGCGCCAGATATACGACGCAGATCACACTCAAAGTGATGAAGGGCGCGCCGATCAGCGCTGCTACTAGAAGCACGAACACTGCAATCGCCTCGAACCGGATGCTCCGACGCAGGCGCAGCGATCCCCAGCTGAATGTCGGCAAACTCGATACCATGAGGGCGGCTGAAGCAAGTAGCCAAGGCCCGGTAACTACCCAGCTTCTGGACTCCTCAATGCCGAAAGCCAGCCAGATAAAGATCGGCAAGAGCGCCAATCCCGCGCCGGCAGGTGCCGGCACCCCGGTCAAAAATCCCATTTCCTTGCGCGGGTGGGCTTCCATATCGATCCGCGCATTAAAGCGTGCGAGGCGCAAGGCGCAGGAAACCGCATAGAACAGTGCAATCGTCCAGCCGAATTTGGGCATATATTGCAGCGACCACAAATAGGTGATGAGTGCAGGGCTGACCCCGAAAGCGATATTGTCCGAAAGCGAATCGAGTTCGGCGCCGAATTTGCTCTGCCCATTCAGAAGCCGCGCGATGCGGCCATCCATCCCGTCCAGAATACCGGCGACGATAATGGCGCCTACCGCCATGTCCCAGCGCTCCGAAATGGCGAACCAAACACCGGACAGACCGGTGCAGAGCGCCAGCGCCGTTACCGCGTTGGGAACTAGCGCCCGTAGCGGAATGGCATTCGTAAAGGCCGTACCCTTGGCCATGGTCAGTTTGCCCCCCTGCCCCGTTCGGCACCCTGCCGAATCACTGGGCGATGCCCTCGATCAACTTGTTCTGCCCCAGTTCGGCGATGACTGTTTCGCCCGCCACCGCGCGCTGCCCCTTTACGATGCGCGGCGTCGTGCCTGCAGGGAGATACACGTCGACACGACTGCCGAATCGGATCAGCCCGATGCGCTGGCCGGCCGCCAGCGTGTCGCCATCCTTGATGTAGGTGACGATCCGGCGCGCCACGAGGCCGGCAATCTGCGTCATACCGATGCGCGTACCGTCCGCACGCTCGATCAGCACATGCTGACGCTCATTCTCCTCGCTTGCCTTGTCGAGATCCGCGTTCACGAACTTGCCCGCGATATAAGCGACGCGCTTCACCGTCCCGCCGATCGGCGCGCGGTTCACATGAACGTCGAACACGCTCATGAAGATGGAGACGCGGATCATGGGCTCCTCGCCCAGCCCATCGGCCCCGCGCATTTCCGGCGGTGGCGGCACTTCGGTGATCAGGGTGACAAGGCCATCGGCCGGGCTCGTCACCAGATGGTCGCCTTGCGCGGTTACGCGCACCGGATCGCGAAAAAAGGCGACCGTCCACACCGTCACGCCTACCATCAGCCAGCCGAAGATGTCGGGCAGCAAGATGAAGAACAGCGCGGTAATGGCCGCGGCGATCAGACCGAACTTGCGGCCCTCGGGATGGATCGGGGGGAAGGACCATTTGGCATCGCCATCGCCCCGGTTCGTCAACATACGGTCTTTCATCGATCGGGTTCTAAACGCCCCCCGCCAAGCCTGCAACCGCGTCATCGCCTTCCGCTACGTTAGCGCGCACGTCCCGATGGATCGTCCGCCCGCTCAAATGGTTGAAAATGGCGAGGCGGTTGCATAGAGCCCGCAGCAACCCGAAATCCAGCGTGCGAGCCCGGCTCGCACGCCCCATTCCAGCGGAAGATAGCAGCACATGGCGAAGATCAAGGTAAAGAACCCCGTCGTCGAACTCGATGGCGACGAGATGACGCGGATCATCTGGGAATGGATCCGCGAGAAGCTGATCCTCCCCTATCTCGATATCGATCTGAAATATTACGATCTGTCCGTGCAGAAGCGCGACGAGACCAATGACCAGATCACGGTCGATGCCGCCAACGCCATCAAGGAGCATGGCGTCGGCGTGAAGTGCGCCACCATCACGCCGGACGAAGCGCGCGTCGAGGAGTTCGACCTCAAGAAGATGTGGAAGAGTCCCAACGGCACCATCCGCAACATCCTGGGCGGCGTGGTCTTCCGCGAACCGATCGTGATCGACAATGTGCCGCGCCTGGTGCCCGGCTGGACCGACCCGATCGTGATCGGCCGCCACGCCTTCGGAGACCAGTACCGCGCCACCGACATGCTGATCCCCGGCCCGGGCAAGCTGCGCCTCGTCTATGAAGGCGAAGACGGCAGCGTGCAGGACGAAGAGGTGTTCCAGTTCCCGAGCTCGGGCGTCGCCATGGCGATGTACAATCTGGACGATTCGATCCGCGACTTCGCCCGCGCCAGCTTCAACTACGGTCTGCAGCGCGAATGGCCGGTGTATCTTTCCACCAAGAACACCATCATGAAGAAATATGATGGCCGCTTCAAAGACCTGTTCCAGCAAGTGTTCGAGGAAGAAGGCTTCAAGGAGAAGTTCGACAAGCTCGGCATCGTCTACGAACACCGCCTGATCGACGATATGGTCGCCAGCGCGCTGAAATGGTCCGGCAAGTTTGTCTGGGCCTGCAAGAACTATGACGGCGACGTACAGTCCGACACGCTGGCGCAGGGCTTCGGCTCGCTCGGCCTGATGACCTCGCTCCTCATGGCGCCCGACGGCAAGACCGTGGAATCGGAAGCCGCGCACGGCACCGTGACCCGTCACTACCGCATGCACGAGCAGGGCAAGGCCACCTCGACCAACCCGATCGCCTCGATCTTCGCCTGGACAGGCGGCCTGCGCTATCGCGGCATCTTCGACGAAACGCCCGAGGTTTCGAAGTTTGCCGACACGCTGGAGGCCTGCTGCGTCGAAGCGGTGGAAAATGGCGAGATGACCAAGGACCTCGCCATCCTGATCGGCCCGGACCAGAGCTGGATGACGTCCGAACAGTTCTTCGAAGCCGTTCGCAAGCGTCTGGAAGACAAGATGGGCAACTGGGCCTGATCTCTCGCCCGCTGCCATTTAAGCCATGATCATGGCCCCGAGCGCGTCGAAGGTCGCTTCTCTATTACGGAGACACCTTCCGGCACGCTCGGGGCTTTCGAATTTCTGAAATAGGAACGCTCCATGTCCAGCACCGCCAAGGCCCGGCTCGAAGTCCGGCAGGCCAAGATTTCCGATATCCCCGCGATCGCGCAGCTGATCCGGCGGGTGTACAAGGACATGCCGCCCTATACCCATGGCGAGCTGCGCGGGCAGATGAACAATTTCCGCGAAGGCCAGTTCGTCGCGGTGCTCGATGACGAGCTGGTGGGCTATTGCGCGTCCTCCCGCATCTCCGGCTCGATCGCGCTGCAACCGCATGACTGGGAAGAGATCAGCGGCAACGGCTTCGGCTCGCGCCACAATCCGGCGGGCGACTGGCTCTACGGCTATGAGATGTGCGTCGACCCCAAGACACGCGGCACCCGCATCGGCAAGCGCCTGTACGAAGAACGCCGTACGCTGGCCGAACGTCTGGAACTGCGCGGCATCGTCTTCGGCGGCCGCATGCCCGGCTATGCCCGCGCCAAGCGCCTGAAGAAGGTGGAAAGCCCGGAAGACTATATCGAACAGGTGCAAGCCAAGAAGCTGCGCGATCCGGTGATCGGCTTCCAGCTCGCCAACGGGTTCGAGCCGATGGGCGTGCTGAAAAACTATCTGCCCGAGGACAAGGCGTCCAAGGCCAATGCCGCGCACATGGTCTGGAAGAACCCCTATGTGGACCATGACAGCCCCAAGCAGTTCCGCGTGCCGCGCGATGTGGAACAGGTCCGCCTTGCCACCGTGCAGCTGCAGGCGCGCGCGGTGAAGGATTTCGAGGACTTCATCGGGAATATCGAATATTTCGTGGACGTTGCCGCCGACTATGAAAGCGATTTCGTCGTTTTCCCGGAGCTGTTCACGCTGATGCTGCTCTCCTCCGAGGAAAAGGAGCTTTCGCCGCAGGAGGCGATCGAGGCCCTGTCGCGCTGGACGCCGCGCATCCGCGAAGAACTGTCGCGCATGGCGATGAGCTACAACATCAATATCATCGGCGGATCGCACCCCACGCGCACCGATGACGGCGAGATCCAGAACGTCGCCTATATCTGCCTGCGCGACGGCGCGATCCACGAGCAGGAGAAGATCCACCCCACGCCGAACGAGCGTTACTGGTGGAACATCAAGGGCGGCGACAGCATCGACGTGATCCAGACCGATTGCGGCCCGATCGGTGTGCTTATCTGCTATGACAGCGAATTCCCCGAACTCGCCCGCCGCCTGGTGGACGAAGGCGCGCGGATCATCTTCACGCCGTTCTGCACCGACAGCCGCCAGGGCTATCTGCGCGTGCGCTATTGCTGCCAGGCGCGTGCGATCGAAAATCAGTGCTTCGTCGTAATGAGCGGCAATGTCGGCAATCTGCCGAACGTGCACAATATGGACATCCAGTACGCACAGAGCTGCATTTTGACGCCCTGCGACTTCCCCTTCGCGCGCGACGGCATTGCCGCCGAAGCCACCGAGAATGTCGAGACGCTGACAATCAGCGACGTGAACCTGGCCGATCTCGCCTGGGCGCGAAGCGAGGGCACGGTGCGCAACCTGACCGACCGGCGTTTCGACCTCTACCATATCGAATGGGACAAGAGCGTGGGCAAGGAACGCCGCCCGCGTACCGGGCGCGAGCCGATCGGCCCGGCCACCCCCGGCGGCGGCTGAGCGGAGACCCGGCGCGCTGTCCTACAGGCCGCGCGACGGGTAAAATGGCGGCGTGACGATCCAGCCGCCCGCCCTCCCCGCTATTCCATTCGCCGGCACAGACCCTCGTCTCACCGGACTTGCGAGGGGGGTGTCCCCGGACCCGTGCGACCTTTCGCAGCTGCCCCGAAAACGTCCCGCGGGCGTTGCGCATTCGGCCTGCGCGGGTAAACAAGCCCCATGATGCACGGTGGATTGAGCGACCAGGTCAGCGATGCCCTGGTGATTTTGGGCGCGGCCGGGATCGTGATTCCGCTGTTCGCGCGGTTCCGGATCACGCCGATTATCGGCTTCATCCTGGTCGGTGTGCTCGTCGGCCCGGCAGGGCTGGGCTCCCTGACCGATCAGGCACCATGGCTCTATTACATCACGATCACGGACCGTGAGGCGATCGCCCCGTTCGCCGAGTTCGGGATTATCCTTCTGCTCTTCACCATCGGTCTGGAGCTAAGCTTCAAGCGATTGTGGGAGATGCGCGCGCTCGTCTTTGGCGTCGGCGCGGCGGAGCTGATCGGATCGGGCCTGATCATCGGCCTGGCGCTGTTCGCCATGGGCCAGAACGCAGCCGGCGCGCTGGGCCTTGGCCTCGCACTCGCCCTCTCCTCCACTGCGCTGGTGCTGCCGATTTCGGGCACCACCAGTCAGGTCGGGCGCTCGGCGCTCGCCATGTTGCTCTTTGAAGATGTCGCCATCGTGCCGATCATCTTCATGCTCGGCGCGTTGGCACCTTATGCATCCGCCGACGGCGTCGAAGGGCTGATGACCACCGTGTGGATGGGTGCCGCCGTAATTGCCGCCATGCTGGTGCTGGGACGCTTCATCCTGCCCAAGTTGTTCGGCCAGGCCGCGCGCACCAAAAGCCCGGAGCTGTTCCTGGCCGCATCGCTGCTTGTCGTGATCGTCGCCAGCCTCGCCACGAGCGCGGTCGGCCTTTCGCCCATCGTGGGCGCGCTGATCGCGGGCCTGCTGATCGCGGAAACCGAATATCGCAGCGAAGTCGAGGTGATTACCGAGCCGTTCAAGGGCCTGGCACTCGGCGTGTTCCTCATCACCGTCGGCATGCAGATCGATCTCGCGGTCATCGCCGACAACTGGGTGTCGCTGGTCACCGCGGTCATCGGCGTGGTGGTGGTGAAGACGATCGTCACCGGCGCGCTTCTTAAAATCTCGGGCGCGCGCACCGGCACTTCGGCAGAAGCGGGTCTGTTGATGTCGAGCCCGTCGGAAACAACGTTGATCGTGCTCACCGCCGCTGCCGAAGCCGCGCTGATCCAGCCCGAAACCGCCGCTTTCTGGACCATCGTTACCGCCATCGGCCTCACCATCACGCCGATCCTCGCGCGCGTCGGCCACGACGTGTCCCGCCGGATCGAACTGAAGCAGCATGATCAGCCGGACGAAGTGCCGGAGGACGAACCGCGCACCATCGTAATCGGCTTTGGACGGGTCGGGCGGCTGGTCGCCGACATGCTGAAAACGCACAAACAGCCCTTCCTGTGCGTCGATTCGGACATCGATTGCGTGGCTGGTGGCCGGCGGGAAGGCTATCCGATCATTTTCGGCGATGTCGCCCGGCCCGAAATGGTGGACCGGCTGAAGCTGGGTCATGCCCGCGCGCTCATCATCACCATGGATGAGCCCGTGCTGGCCAATGCGGTGGTGAAGCGTGTGCGCGGCTGGGTGCCCGACCTGCCGATCATCGCCCGCGCGCGCGATGTCGATCACGCCGCGGAGCTATATCGCGCCGGGGCCACGGACGCGGTACCGGAGACGCTGGAATCCTCGTTGCAATTGTCGGAGGCGGTGCTGGTGGACTTGGGCGTGCCTATGGGTCCGGTGATCGCATCAATCCATGACAAGCGCGATCAGTACCGGCGTCAGATTATGGAAAGCGGCGGGTTGACCGAAAAACCGACGCTGAAGACGCAAACCCTGCGCGACAGCGCGCCCGGCGCCACGCCCGCCGAAGCTTGAAGGACATTACCGCATGACCGCCATTGGAATCGTCGGCAGCCAGGGCCGCATGGGCCGCGCCATCGCCGCCGCCATCGAGGAAACGCAAGGCGCCGAACTGGCGGGCGGGGTCGATCATGAAGGCGATGTCGGCGCGCTCGCCAAGGCGGCAGACGTTTTGGTCGATTTCTCTTCCCCCGATGCGCTGGAAGTGACGCTGGACGCCTGCGCCGCTGCGGGCACGCCGATCCTGATCGGCACCACCGGGCTGGCGGAGCGCCATCACTATCTGATCGACGACGCGGCGCGCGATATCGCCATCATCCAGACCGGCAACACCTCGCTGGGCGTCACAATGCTCGCCGCCCTCGTGCGCGATGCAGCGGAGCGACTGGGCGAGGATTGGGACATCGAAATCCTGGAAATGCACCATCGCCACAAGGTGGATGCACCATCCGGCACCGCGCGCCTTCTGGGCGAGGCGGCGGCGGAAGGCCGCGGCGTTTCGCTGGCCGAGGTTACCGAGGAAGGCCGCGCAGGCCTTACCGGACCCCGCGCGGACGGAGCGATCGGCTTTGCGTCCCTACGCGGCGGATCGGTGGCGGGCGACCACCGCGTCATCTTTGCGGGGCAGGACGAGCGCATCGAACTGGCCCACATCGCGGAGGACCGCGTCATCTTCGCGCGCGGCGCCGTGAAGGGCGCGCTCTGGCTGCCCGGCCGCGATGCCGGACGCTATGACATGACAAATGTGCTGGGGATATGAGGGCAAAAAAGCGGACTGGAATGAAGTGTCGATAGCATGAAAAAAGCCGATATTGTCGATCTCTTCTCCCGGCTTGCCGAGGACAATCCCGAGCCCGAGACCGAGCTGGAATATGGCAATGACTACCAGCTCCTCGTCGCGGTAACCCTGTCCGCCCAGTCCACCGATGTCGGCGTTAACAAGGCCACGCGAAAACTGTTCGAGGAGGTGAAGACCCCGCAGGCGATGGTCGATCTCGGCGTCGACGGGCTGAAAGAGCATATCAAGACGATTGGGCTTTATAACAACAAGGCAAAGAACGTCGTCGCACTGTCCGAGGCGCTGGTGGCTGATCATGGCGGCGAAGTGCCGGAGGACCGCGACGCGCTCACCGCCCTGCCCGGAGTCGGGCGCAAGACCGCGAATGTGGTGATGAATTCGGCCTTCGGGGCGGAAACCTTCGCCGTCGATACGCACATCTTCCGCGTATGCAATCGCACCGGCCTGGCGCCCGGCAAGACGGTGCTGGCGGTGGAGAAGAAGCTCGACAAGGCGGTGCCGGCGCCCTTCCGCGTCCATGCGCATCACTGGCTGATCCTGCACGGCCGCTATGTCTGCAAGGCGCGCACCCCCGAATGCTGGCGCTGCCACATCGCGGACCTGTGCCGCTACAAACCCAAGACACCGTCGCCCGAGGAGCGGAAGGCATCGAAGACGAAGGCCTGATCTGCTGGCTGTGCGGGCGCCCGCTGGGACGCAAGGTGGAATATCACCACCCCGTGCCCAAAAGCCGCGGCGGACGGGCCACCGTCCCGGTGCACCCGATCTGCCATCGGACGCTGCACGCCACATTTTCGAATGCTGAGCTGGAGCGGCAGTTCAGCGAACCGGACAAGCTACGCGCGCACCCGGATATCGCGAAATTCCTGCGCTGGATCGCTCGAAAACCGCCCGATTTCCACGCGCCCACCCGCAGAAGGAAATAACCGCTCAGCTTGGCTGTGCCTCATCCCCCAGGTCTGCACCATCGCGCGAGGCCTTTCGCGCAGCCCGGTTCGCCCGGCGCACCCGGCGCTTTTCGAGCACCTTGGCATCAACCTCGTCGGCCAGATGCAGGTCAGCCAGCACCGCCCCGCGATCGCCCGCAGGCCGCGCCGGCCCGACCGTGCTGTCAAACGCGGTCTGCCGTTCCGCTTCGGCGTTCAGCAGTGCGCCCAGCAGCAGCGAGTAGCAGGAGAGGAAAAGCCACATCAGGAACACCACGATGCCCGAGAGCGAACCATAGGTGGCGTTGTAGTCGGAAATGAATGCGACATAGAGGCTGAAACCGAAGCTCACCACGATCCAGAGCAGCGTGGACATCAGCGACCCCGGCGTCAGCCACTGCCACTTTGCCGCGCGCCGATCCGGCCCGAATCGGTTGATCAGACCGAAGCCGAAGCTTCCCAGCAGCAATGCGAATACCCAGGTGAGGATCTGGATCAGGCCGGAGACCGCCCTGTCCGCCACGCCGATGTCGATGGTCCGCAAGACCGCGAAAACCGACGCCGAACCGATGCCGACGACCGCGACGAAAATCGCCGCCACGGTCAAGCCCAGTGCGGTAAGGTTGAAGCGGATGATGGAGCGGGTCTCATGCTCCTCGTTGATGATGTTGAGCGCGCCGATCAGCCCTTTCGATGCGCGCGATGCGCCAAAAATCGCGAGGAAAAGACTGACGCCAAGGGCGAGGCCTGCCACACCGCCGCTGGTTTCCACCGCAGAGCTCAACTGTTCCTGAATCAGCCGGGCGGCATCGCTGGGAACCACCTGAATGATCGCCTGCATCGATTTTTCCACCGTCTGGGCATTACCGATCAGGCCGTAAAGCAGGACGGTGGAGGCAAGGAGAGGAGTAACGGAAAGGAAGGTATAAAAAGCAACGCCTGCCGCCAGCAGCGGAAGATTATGAAAGCCGTTCATGACAAAACAGCGCTTCAGAATTTGCCACCATGCGCGCATCGGCAATTGCCAGGGCGTGCGCGCTTCCATGCCATATTCAAGCTGCGCCCTCTCCCGATTGTTGCCTTCCGGCGCCGCAGCTTCTTCCATTCACAATTCCCCGTTTTTTTGCGTAGTTGCTTACGAAACCCCATGCTAAGAGCCTAAGTTCCATGCAAGCAGGGGTGAGGTTGTGGCCGGTGTATGACGGCGAGGGAGCAGGTCGCTCCATAAAGTTGCTTCTTGCCTGTGCGATTGCCACCGCGCCATCAGCGCTTCTGGCGCAGCAGGACGGCGGTGCTAGCGCATCCACGGACAGTCCAGCGCAGCAGCCGGAGAATCCTTCCGGGCAGCAGCCGGCCGACCCGATCATTTCGAACGAGGAGTTCGAAAAGGTCGTGCCCGAACTCGATCCGGCGATGAACGGTCCGCTGGAATCGATGGAAGAATTCACCGCGCGCCAGGATGCGCTCGATGCCGAGGAGGAGCAGAACCGGAAGGCAGCCGATGCCGACAGTGCCGAGGCGCTACCTGCCGCGCAGGATGGCGATGCCAATGAACAGCTTGCCGATGCGCCGATTACCGATCCCGCGATCGACGCCCCCCTCCCCGCGCTGGCCGACTTCCAGGTCGAGCCGGTAACGATCGAGGGTGAGACGCCCGACGATCAAGACGTCGAAATCAAATATGCCTACCGCATCGAAGGGCTGGAGCCGGTCGAAAAGGCGGTGGAAGACAACAACGTCCGCGATACCTTTGCCGAGCTTTCGGCGCTGAAGGACGGAGACGGTACCGCCGCCAATGCCGCGCAGGTGCAGGCGCGCCTCACCAGCGACCAGCAGTTGATGGTCACGATCCTGGAGAGCGAAGGCTATTACGATGCCAGCGTGACCGGCGGGATCGAGCTTCCGCAGCAGGCGGGAGGCGAAGCGACCGCCATTCTGAATGTGCAGCCAGGCGAGCGTTACACTTTCGGTTCGATCACGCTGGATTCGCCGCCGATCGTGCCGCCGGATTTGCTCACCAGCAATTTCGGGCTGAAGGTCGGCAATCCGATTATTGCGGCCAACGTCCTGGCGGCCGAAGCCAATCTCTCGGTCACCGCGCCGCAAAACGGCTATCCTTTCTTTGAGATCGGCCAGCGCGATATCCTGCTGGATTCCGTGCCCGCTACCGGTGCCTACACGCTTCCCATCACGCCCGGGCCCCGTTCCAGCTTCGGCGGGTTCGAAACCAGCGGCGATCTGGCTTTTGATTCCGAACATGTTGCGCTGCTCGCCCGGTTCGAGCGCGGAGACCTGTACGATAGCCGCAAGACCGACGATCTGCGACAGGCGCTGGTCGCGACCGGGCTGTTCAACACTGTCACGGTGGAGCCGAAACAAACCGGCGAAACCGCACCCGATGGCACCGAATATGTGACGCTGGATGTCGTGCAGAACGCGGGGCCGCCGCGCACCATCGCGGGAAGCGCGGGTTACGGCACCGGCCAAGGCTTCCGGGTGGAAGGCAGCTGGCAGCACCGCAATCTCTTTCCGCCGGAGGGGGCGCTCATCGCCCATGCGGTGGCGGGAACGCAGGAACAGGGCGCGGGCGTCACCTTCCGCCGCTCCAATGCGGGCAAGCGGGACCGGACGGTCGAGCTGACGCTGAACGCCCTGCGCAACGACTTCGACGCTTATAACGCGCTCACCGGCCGCCTTGCCGGACGGATCAGCTATGACAGCACGCCGATCTGGCAGAAGCCGCTCACCTATGGCTATGGCTTCGAACTCGTCGGCTCCTATGAAGAGGGTTATAACGAGGCGCTGGGCGCACGTGAGAAGGAGCTTTACTTCATCGGCGCGCTGCCGGGCCAGGTGACGTTCGATCAGTCGAACGATCTGCTGAACCCCACCAAGGGCTATCGCCTCACCGCACGCCTTTCGCCCGAAGTCGCGCTGAACGACGGAACGCGCACCTACGCGCGCACGCTGCTGGAGGCGACCGCTTATCAGCCGTTCGGCGAAAGTTTCGTGCTAGCGGGCCGCGTGCGTGCAGGCGCGATCGCCGGGATCGATCGCAACGATCTTGCGCCCTCACGCCGTTATTATGCGGGCGGCGGCGGATCGGTGCGCGGATATGGTTATCAGCAGCTTGGTCCCAAAGACCCGAACGGTCGCCCGATCGGGGGACGCAGCCTCAATGAAGCCTCGATCGAAGGACGCTACCGGTTCGGCAATTACGGCATCGTCGCCTTCGTCGACGCGGGTCAGGTCTATGAAAGCGTTCTGCCGAAGGGCAAGGATCTACGCTACGGCGTGGGCATCGGCGGGCGGTTCTATACCAATTTCGGCCCCTTCCGTCTGGATGTGGCAACCCCGATCAATCGCCAGCCGGGTGAAAGCATCGTGTCCGTCTATGTTTCGATCGGGCAGGCCTTCTGATGGCCAAGGATAGCGAGATGGAACCCGGAGCGCCCGAAGGCGAACCAGTCGAAGTAACCGAGACCGTCACCGAATATGATGAGCCGCGCGCCCATCGCGGACGCCGCCGAGCGCTAAAAGCTGCGAAATGGCTCGGCATCATCGTGGCCGCTCTCATCCTGCTGGTGGTGGCCGCTATCTTTGCGCTGAACACCCAGCCTGGCCGCGATTTTGCGGTGAACAAGATCAACAATCTTGAGCTCGCCTCCGGCCTCGATATCCATGTCGATAAGATCGACGGCTCGCTTTACGGCGATATGACGCTGGTCGGCCTGACGCTGCGCGATCCCAACGGCGTCTTCGCCACCTCGACGCGCGTGCGCGTCGACTGGAGCCCGCTCCATTTCGTTACACAAAACCTGCTCGACATCCACGCGCTGGAATCGCCGCAGGTCCGCCTGCTGCGTCTGCCAGAGCTTATTCCCTCCGAAGACAAAAGCGGCCCGCTGCTGCCGGGCTTCGACATCACGGTCGACAAGCTCAACGTCGATGAGTTGATCCTGGAACAACCGATTGCCGGCAAGCGGAGCATCGCCGCGCTCGATGGTAGCGTGAATATCCGCAACCAGGTGGCCAAGCTTGCCCTGAACGCGCGGACGCTGCGCAAGGAAGGGCTTGCCGGCGGTGACCGACTGATGGTGAACCTCGACGCTGCGCCTGAACAGAACAAGCTGGATATCGCGCTCGATCTGAGCGCCCCGGCGGACGGTCTCGTCGCCAGCTATACCAATATCGCGCAGCCGATCACCGCGCAGCTGAAAGGTGCAGGCGATTGGCAGCGCTGGAATGGGCGTCTGCTCGCCAATCTGGGTGGAGACCGCATCGCGGCGCTGGACCTTGCCGCGCGAAACGGCACCTTCCGCGTGCGCGGCGACACCAATCCCGGCCTGATCATGACCGGGCCGACGCAGGCCCTGCTCTCCCCTGTCACGCGGATCGATCTGACAACCGCGGTCGATAACAGCCGCTACGATCTGAAGGGCACGCTGTCGTCCGACAATTTCGCGCTTGCCACCAATGGCGTGATCGACCTTGGCAAGAACGCGTTCGACAGCCTCAAGCTTGATTTCCTGCTGAACAAACCTTCCACGCTGGCGCCCAATCTGAATGGCCGCGGCATTCGCGCCAATCTGGTGCTCGACGGCGATTTCCGGACGCCCGCCATCGCCTACAAACTCAATGCCGCCGCGCTTGGCTTCAACGATATCGTGGTTGAGCGCCTCTCTGCCGAAGGCTCGGCAAAAGTGGACTCGAACCGCATTCTTGTGCCGGTCAATGCCAGTGCGGCGCGGATCACGGGGCTGAACGCCACGGCGGGTGAACTGCTCACCAACGTACGCCTGAACGGCGACATCGCGATCGATGGCCCGCGCATTCTCAGCGACAATCTGCGCATCCGGTCCGATCGTCTGCAGGCAACAGCGCTGATCCTCGCGAACCTGGAGACCGGACTTTATACCGGCGCGCTGCAGGGTCAGCTCAACAATTACCGGATCGACAGCGTCGGCATCTTCAACATCAGGACCGATGCAGATCTGAAGGCGAACAATCAGGGCGGCTTCACGCTGGGCGGCAAGGTCCGCGTGCAATCCACGCAGATCTTCAACCAGAGCGCGCGCGACTTCCTGGGCGGCAACACGCTGGTGTCTACCGATTTCGCCTTTGGCAGCGACGGCGTGGCGCGGGTACGCAACCTCAATATCGCCTCCCCATCCTTCCGCCTGACCGGCGGATCGGGCAGCTATTCGCCCGACGGCCAGATCAGCTTCAGCGGTCAGGGGGTGTCCCGCCAATATGGTCCGCTGGGCCTCCAGCTTACCGGCACGCTCACCAACCCGACGGCGGTACTGACCGCAGACCGTCCAGGTTTCGGGATCGGCCTCGCCAACTTCCGGGCACAGGTGAAGGGTAGCAATGCAGGTTATGCCGTGCTGGCCAAGGGTGACACCGATTACGGCCCGTTTGACGCAGACCTCAACGTCATCACCGGTAATGCGCTGACGATCGATATTGCCCGGGCAAACTTCGCCGGCATCGCCTTCGACGGGCGGGTGCAGCAGACCGCCGCGGGTCCGTTCGCGGGACAGCTCAACGCTAATGGATCGGGTATCAACGGCGTTGTACGGCTGGCGTCGGTTTCCGGCGTCCAGCAGGCCGTCATCAATGCGCGCGCCAACAATGCCCGGCTGCCCGGCCAGAACAATGTGTCGATCGGCAGGGCGATTATCGATGCCACCGTTACGCTTTACGCCCAGCCATCGGTGGTCGCCGACGTGCAGTTTGCAAACACCAGCTATGGCGAACTGGATATCAATGCCGCGCGTGCCAAGGTGAACTATCAGGGCGGCAGCGGACAGGCGCAGCTTTATGCCGAAGGGCGCAATGGCGTCCCGTTCCGGATTGGCGCCAATGCGGATCTGCGCCCCGATCTGTGGCGCGTTGCGCTGGACGGGCGCGCCAACGGCATCGATTTCAAGACGAAGAATCCGGCACGCATCATTCCGGGCAAGGGTGGCTATCAGCTGCAGCCCGTCACCGTGCTCCTTTCGAGCGGATCGCTGCAACTCGCGGGCCAGTATGGCGACGGACTGAAGATTCAGAGCCGCCTCAACGGGGTGGACCTGTCGATTGCCAACACTATCAGCCCCGGCCTGGGTCTGGGCGGCAAGGCGAACGGCAGCCTTGATTTCAGCCAGCCTTCCGGTGCCAGCTTCCCCAGCGCCGATGCGCGGCTCAGCATCGACAATTTTACGCGCACCAGCTTGTCCGCCGTCTCCACTCCTGTCGACATCAACTTCGTCGGCAAGCTGCTGCCCGATGGCGGTGATGCGCGCGCGGTGCTGCGGCAGGGTTCCACCGTGATCGGCCGCATGGTGGCCACGCTCAATCCGCTTCCCCCCGGTGCGGGCAGCTGGACCACGCGTCTCTTGGCCGCGCCGCTTGGCGGAGGCATCCGCTACAATGGCCCTGCGAGCACGCTGTTCAGCTTCGCCGCGGTGCCGAACCAGACGCTTAAAGGCACGATCGGACTTGCCGCCGATTTCGCAGGCCGGGTGCAGAGCCCGCAGCTCAACGGCCTCGTGCGCGCCAACGATCTTACTTATGAGAATGAGGTTTACGGCACGCGCCTCAGCCAGATGAAGCTGGCGGGCAGCTTCAGCAATGATCGCTTCCAGCTCGATACGCTCCGCGCGGTGGCCGGCAATGGCACCGTCGAAGGATCGGGCTTCGTCAGCCTGAGTTCGGATAAGGGTTTCCCGCTCGATCTGCAGCTGAACCTGAACGATGCCCGCTTGGCACGCAGCGACAATATCAGTTCGACGGCCACCGGTAATATCCGGATTACCAACCAGCCGGGATCGAACGCGAAGATCGCTGGCACCATCCGTCTGCCGCAGACACGGTATCGCATCATCCGCCAGGGCGGCCCTGAAGTGCCCAAGCTGACAGGCGTGCGCCGCATGCCGCCCACCGGCCGGAAGAAGGTAACCGGTGATCCGGAGCCCGGCGCCGCGCTGCCGACGGTGTTCGACCTGGCCGTCACGATCAAGGCCGACGACCAGATTTACATTTCCGGCATGGGGCTGGAGTCGGAATGGGCGACGGACCTGCGGATCACCGGTACCACCGCCAATCCGGTCATTGCAGGCGATGTGTCGCTTGTACGCGGCACCTATGGCTTTGCCGGCAACAGCTTCACGCTGACCGAGGGCCTGATCACCTTCAATGGCGGCCAGCTTACCAATCCGACGATCAAGATAGCCGCCTCCGCCGATGTCAGCGGTGTCACCGCGATCTTGAACGTCACCGGCCGCGCGCAGAACCCGCAGATTTCCTTCACCTCGACGCCCGCTCTGCCGCAGGACGAGATTATCAGCCGCATTCTTTTCGGCAGTTCGGTTGCCAATCTCTCGGCCATTCAGGCGGTTCAGCTCGCTTCTTCGCTCAACAGCCTGCGCGGCAGCGGGGGCGGGTTCAATCCGCTGGGTGAGCTGCAGGCTGCAACCGGCATCGATCGCCTGCGCATCCTTGGCGCGGACAACAATTCAGGCCGCGGTACCGCGCTGGCGGCAGGCAAATATCTGACGGACGATGTCTATATCGAGATCATCACCGATGCGCGTGGCTTCACCGCGACGCAGCTGGAAGTGACGCTCACCCCCGCCCTCTCGGTGCTCAGTAGCTTCGGCAATTTCGGCCAGTCCAATGTCAACGTGCGCTACAAGAAGGACTATTGATGCGCGCCGCGCCGTCTGGATTGCTACTCTTGGTTCTCCTTGCAGCCTGCAAGGAGAAGGAGCCCGACTTCGATGCGCAGTACGATAACACCGCCAAGGAAATCGAAGCGCGCGCCCGGAAGCTCGACGCGAAAATGAACGAGCAGATGCAGGTGATGGACCGGGAGTTGGAGGTGCGCGGCATGACCACTCCCCCCACCACGCAAACACCGGCTGAGACCACCGAACGCAACTAATCCGTTCGTCGCACAGCCACGTCGGTTCATCGCGCAGCATTATGGTAATGATGTATCATTGCGTAACGGCTGCCGGATCAGTCTTTCCACCCAAAGAACGGTCGATCCTACATGAAATTCGCTTATTTCCTGCTTGCAGGAACCGTCCTCACGTCTCCGCTTGCCGCCGCCGAAAAGGCGCCCGACGTTCCCGCCGCAGCCCCGGACGCCGCCGCGCCGGCTCCTGTCTCTGCCCCGCAGGCCGGTACGACTGCGCAGACGCAAGACGCTTATCATGATGAGCCGTCCACCGAGATCATCGTCACCGCGCCGTTCCAGCGTAACCGGCTCGACGTGCTTTCGGGCACCTCGGTCCTCACCGGGACCGAGCTGACGCGCGAACTGCGCCCGACTATCGGTGATACGCTGGCAAAGCAGCCGGGCGTTTCGGCCACCTCCTTCGGCCCCAACGCCTCGCGTCCGGTATTGCGTGGCTTCCAGGGAGACCGCGTGCGCATCCTGACCGACGGCATCGGCAGCTTCGACGTATCGAATACCAGCGTGGATCACGCCGTCGTTATTAACCCGCTAACCGCGGACCGGATCGAGGTGCTGCGCGGCCCGTCGGCCTTGCTGTACGGATCGTCCGCGATCGGCGGCGTCGTCAATGTGATCGATTCGCGCATTCCGCGCCGCGTACCGGAATCGCCGCTGCACGCGGAGGGCCTTGCCACCTATGGAAGCGCCGCGGACGAGCGCGCGGTTTCCGGTGCGGTCGACGTGCCCTTCGGCGGCAAATTCGTGGCCCATGCCGATGCGAGCTACACCAAAACGGGCGATCTGGAGACCGGCGGCTATATTCTGGCCCCCGCCTTGCGCGCCGAGGCTGCGGCTAGCGCCGACCCCGAAATCCGCGCACTGGCGGACCTCAAAGGCAAGCTGCCCAACAGCGCGGCGGAAACGTCCGATCTGGCTGCCGGCCTTGCCTTTATCGACGAAGGCGGTTCGATCGGCTTCTCGGTCAACCAGTATGACAGCCTCTACGGCGTTCCGATCCGTTATGCTTTGCAGCCCGGCGAAGATGCCGAAGCCGTGCGTCTGGACGTCAAGCAGACCCGTGCGGACCTGCGCGCCGAAGTCGATACCGGCGGTGGTTTCCTGCGGCAGATCAAGCTGCGTGCGGGCTTCGCCGATTACGAGCATAGCGAGATCGAGGATACCGGCGAAGTCGGCACCACCTTCTACAATCAGGGCATCGAAGCGCGTCTGGAGCTTGTCCAGGCCCGTCGCGGCAACTGGGAAGGTGCCATCGGCGGCCAGATGCTGATCCGCGACTTCAACGTGGTGGGCGAAGAGAAATTCCTGCCGCGCAACCGCACCCAGCAATATGGCATCTTCACGCTGCAAAGCTTCGATCTTGGCCCGCTGCGCGCCGAAGCAGGTGGGCGCTACGAACATAGCATCCTCAACGCTTTCCCCGACACGGACCTCGGCAATCCCTTCATCGAGCGGCGATTTGACGCATTCTCCGGATCACTCGGTGCGAGCTACGGCCTTTCCGATGCATGGCGCCTGGGCCTAAGCGGCACCTATACGGAGCGCGCACCGGCTGCCGAGGAGCTATTCCCCAACGGGCCGCACGCCGGTACGCAGGCCTTCGAAATCGGCAACCCGAATTTCGACAAGGAACGCAGCAAGGGGCTGGAAGCCTCGCTGCGGGGCAAGGGCGACGGCTATAACCTGTCGGTTTCCGGCTTCTACAACTGGTTCGATAACTTCATCTACGATCAGCAGACCGGCGAGCTGGAGGACGGCCTGCCCGTCTACCAGTTCATGCAGGCCGAGGCGCGCTATTACGGCTTTGAAGTCGATGCGTCCGCGCGTCTCGCGCAGTTCGGCGAATATGCGATCAATGTCGACGGTATTGCCGATTATGTGCACGCCACCATCGTCGATGTCGGCCCAGCGCCGCGCATTCCTCCGCTCCGCCTCCTCGGCGGCATCGAAGCGCAGTCTGACCGGCTGACCGGCCGCATCGAGGCCGAGTATAATGCAAAACAGACCCGCGTGGCCCCGATCGAGACGCCGACCGACGATTTCACGCTGGTCAACGCCTCGCTCGCCTTCCGTCCGTTCGACAGCAACCGCACACAACTCATTGTGTCGGCGAACAACATCTTCGACGTGACGGCCCGCCGTGCGGCGAGTTTCCTCAAAGACTATGCGCCGCTGGCTGGGCGTGATTTCCGGGTTAGTCTGCGCCTCTCGCTCTGACGCGCGCTGGTTTCCTGCCCGGTTGGGGCTGGACGCGGCGGCGCATCTGAATAGAAGCGTCGCCATGACCCAATTCGATCTGACTGAAGAGCAGCGCGCCATCCAGGAGATGGCGCGCAAATTCACCGCCGATGAAATCACGCCCCATGCGGGCAAATGGGACGAAGAGCATATCTTCCCGCGCGAAACGATCGTGAAGGCGGCCGAGCTCGGCTTCGCCTCGATCTACGTCTCTGAGGAATCGGGCGGTATCGGCCTCGGCCGGCTGGACGCGGCCCTGATTATGGAGGCCATGGCCTATGGCTGCCCTTCCACCAGCGCGTTCATTTCGATCCACAATATGGCGAGCTGGATGATCGACGCGTTCGGCAGCCAGACGGTGAAGGACAAATACCTCCCCTCGCTCGTCACGATGGACAAGATCGCCAGCTACTGCCTTACCGAGCCGGGCTCCGGCTCCGACGCCGCGGCGTTGAAGACCACGGCCAAGCGCGACGGCGACCATTATGTGCTGAACGGCTCCAAGCAGTTCATCTCGGGCGGCGGCGAGAATGAGGTTTATGTCTGCATGGTCCGCACGGGCGATGCGGGCCCCAAGGGCATCAGCTGTCTCGTGGTCGAGAAGGACATGGAAGGCGTCAGCTTCGGCGCGCCGGAGCGAAAGCTCGGCTGGCATTCGCAGCCCACCGCGCAGGTGAATTTCGATGATGTCCGCGTGCCGGTGGAAAACCTGGTCGGCGCAGAGGGTCAAGGCTTCTCGATCGCGATGCAGGGCCTCGACGGCGGCCGCCTGAATATCGGCGCCTGCTCGCTGGGCGGTGCGCAGCGCTGCCTAGACGAGGCGATTGCCTATACCAAGGATCGCCAGCAGTTCGGGAAGCCCGTTGCGGAATTCCAGAACACCCAGTTCATGCTCGCCGATATGGCGACCGATCTGGAAGCCGCGCGTGCGCTTCTTTACCTCGCCGCCGCCAAGGTGACGGAGGGCGCGCCCGACAAGACCCGCTTCGCCGCCATGGCCAAGCGCCTCTCCACAGACAGCGGCTCCAAGATCGTCAACGACGCGCTGCAGCTGTTCGGTGGCTACGGTTATCTCATGGACTATCCGATCGAGCGTTTCTGGCGCGACCTGCGCGTGCACTCGATCCTGGAAGGCACCAACCAGATCATGCGGCTGATCGTCTCGCGCGATCTGCTCCGGCAATAATCATTACCGTAAGTCCCAAGGCTCACGGCAATTGGAAAAGTGACATGACCGACCAACTCATCATCCGCACCGAGGGGTTCGCAGGCCGCATCAGCCTGAACCGTCCGGCCGCGATCCATGCGCTCACCACCGATATGTGCTTTGGTATGACCGAGGCCCTCAAGGCCTGGGAACATGACGACGCAGTGCAGGCGATCCTCATCGACCACAGCGAAGGCCGCGGCTTTTGCGCGGGCGGGGACATCCGCATGCTCGCCGAAAGCGGGGCGAAGGATGGGAAGGAAGCACGCGAGTTCTTCTGGAACGAATATCGCCTGAACCACCAGCTGTTCACCTATGACAAGCCGGTGGTTGCGTTCATGGACGGCATCACCATGGGCGGCGGCGTAGGCATTTCTCAGCCCGCGCGCTTCCGCGTGGCGACCGAGAATACCCGCTTCGCCATGCCGGAGACGGGCATCGGCCTGTTCCCGGACGTGGGCGGCGGCTGGTATCTTCCGCGCCTGGAAGGGCGCGTCGGCCAGTTCCTCGCGCTTACCGGCGCGCGCATCGACGGCGCGGAGTGCCTCGCCCTCGGCCTCGCCACCCATTATCTGCCTGCCGAAAAGCTGGAAGAAGCCAAGGAACGGATTGCCGAGCGTCCGGGCCGCATCGCCGGTATTTTGGGCGATCTTTCGGTCACCGCGCCGGATGCGCGCATCACTGCGAACATCGACAAGATCAACCGCCTGTTCGCCAGCGATCGCTATGAGGACATTCTCGAAGCGCTGGAGAAGGACGACAGCGATTGGGCGCAGAAGGAACGCGATACGCTCGGCACCAAGAGCCCGCAGACTTGCAAGGTAGCGCTGCGCCAACTGAAGGAAGGCGCTGAGATGCCCGACTTCGCCAGCCAGATGAAACAGGAATATGCCATCGGCGCGCATGTCGTCGGGCGGCACGATTTTCTGGAAGGCGTGCGCGCGCTGATCATCGACAAGGACAACGCGCCCAAATGGGACCCGCCGACGCCCGAGGGCGTCACCGATGCGATGATCGACGAGATTTTCGCGCCCATGCCTGCGGGCGAGGAATGGCGCCCGCTGGAAGACTGATCCGGAGAAACCCGATGACCTACGAAACCATCACGACCGAAACCCGCGATGCCGTGACTCTGATCACGCTCAACCGCCCCAAGGCGCTGAATGCGCTCAACACGCAGGTGCTGGAGGAGTTGATCGACGCTTTCTCAGCCTATCAGTCGGATGACAGCCAGCGCTGCGCGGTATTGACGGGGTCGGGCGAAAAGGCCTTTGCCGCCGGTGCGGACATCAAGGAAATGGCCGACAAGCCGAGCGCCGAATTCTACGCCGAAGACTTCTTTGCCAAGTGGACCAGCCATATCGTAAAGGCGGTGCGCAAACCCTGGATCGCCGCGGTGAACGGTTTCGCGCTCGGTGGCGGCTGCGAACTTGCCATGATGGCCGACTTCATCCTGGCGAGCGACAGCGCGAAATTTGGCCAGCCGGAGATCAAGCTGGGCGTGGCGCCCGGCATGGGCGGATCGCAGCGCCTTACCCGCGCGGTCGGCAAGTCGAAGGCGATGGAAATGTGCCTGACGGGCCGCATGATGGATGCCGAAGAGGCCGAGCGCGCCGGTCTTGTGGCCCGTGTGATCCCCGCGGCGGACCTGATGGACGAAGCGATCAAGAGCGCCAAGGCGATCGCCGCCATGCCCCCGCTCGCCGCGATGGTGAACAAGGAAATGGTGAACGCGGCCTATGAAACCACGCTCGACCAAGGGCTGCTGCACGAACGTCGCCTGTTCCAGATCCTCACCGCCACCGAAGACAAGGTGGAAGGCATGAACGCGTTCATCGAGAAGCGCGACGGAAACTGGAAGGGCCGGTAAGCCTACAGACCACCGTCATTGCGAGGCGCCCGAAGGGCAACGAACCAATCCAGGGCGGTTGCAATGCCGCAACCGCCCTGGATTGGTTCTTCACCCCTTCCCTTCCAGCACCTCCAACGCCGCGGCATCGATCCGGCGCAGCATCGCCTCGAACGCCGCCAGTTCCTCCGCTTCGAACCGGCCGAAAATTGCGCGCTCCATCGCGCGCGCCTGTGCCCCGATTCGCCGGTGCAATTCTTTACCCTGATCGGTCAGCACCAGTGCGTGACTGCGCCTGTCCTCCTCACGAACCTGCCGCGCCACTAGCCCGCGGCCTACCAGCACTTTGGCAGCTCGGCTGACCGTCACTTTGTCCATGCGCGTGCGGTGGACGATGTCACGTTGGGTCATCCCCTCGCCTTCGGCAATCACCGCCACGATCCGCCATTCCGGTATCGTCAGCCCGAAATGGGATCGATAGGTCGCAGCGATCGTTTCACTGACGAGATTGGACGCAAGCGACAGCCGATAGGGCAGGAACTGGTCCAGCCGCAATTCGTCCGCCGCAGCGTCTCCGGATTGATCTTCGGTGCTCATTGCGATAAGATAGTTGCAAATGTAACGATATTGGAGTCTCGACCCATGCCAACCGATGTAACGCAGCTCCCCGAGAATGTCGCCGGTCTCGACGGCTTCGAGTTCCTCGAATTTGCTGGCGATCCTAAGCAGATCGACAAGGTGTTCACGCAGATGGGTTTCGTGCCAGTTGCGAAGCACCGCTCCAAGGACGTGACGCTCTATCGTCAGAACGGCATCAACTTCCTGTTGAACAATGAGCCCGGCAGCCAGGCACAGCATTTTGTACGCGAGCATCACACCGGGGGTGCCTGCGCCATGGGCTGGCGCGTGAAGGACGCCGCTGCGGCTTACCAACATGCTATCGACAATGGCGCGGAACCGGCGACCGGCGATCTCGGCTGGATGGAGCTGAAGATCCCCGCCATTCGCGGCATCGGCGGCAGCCTTATCTATTTCGTGGACCGCTACGGCCAGGATGGTAGCGCGGACATCTACGACATCGATTTCAAATTTTTCGACGGCGTCGACAAGAACCCGGAAGGTGCCGGCCTCGCCATCGTCGATCACCTCACCCACAATGTCTATCGCGGCCGCATGAAGTTCTGGGCGGAGTTCTATGAACGCCTCTTCAACTTCACCGAAATCCGTTATTTCGACATCAAGGGCGAATATACCGGCCTAACCAGCAAGGCGATGACCGCGCCCGACGGCAAGATCCGCATTCCGCTGAACGAGGAAGCCGAAGGCGGCGGCGGGCAGATCGAGGAATATCTGGTCGATTTCAACGGCGAAGGCATCCAGCACATCGCGATGTCGACGCCCGATATCTACAAGACCATCGACCAGCTGCGCGCCAACGGCCTGCCCTTCATGGACCCGCCGCCGGACACCTATTACGAAATGCTGGCCGAGCGCCTGCCCGGCCATGGCGAGCCGGTGGACGAGATGAAGGCCCGCGGCCTGCTGCTCGACGGATCGACCGAGGAAGGCGATCCGCGCCTCCTCCTCCAGATCTTCACCGGCAACATGTTCGGCCCGGTGTTCTTCGAGATCATCCAGCGCAAGAAGGATGAAGGCTTCGGCGAAGGCAATTTCAAGGCGCTGTTCGAAAGCATCGAGCGCGATCAGATGCAGCGCGGCAAGCTGAAGGGCAAAGGCGAGAAAGCGGAGGCCTGAGGCTGACGGCTTGCGCCCTCTGAACCGTTCGCCCTGAGCCTGTCGAAGGGCCGTACTTTTCACGTAAAAGCGCGGTGCGATCAAAAAAGACAGGGCTTCGACAGGCTCAGCCCGAACGGGGCCGGGGGATGGCGTAAAATACTGCGGAGAGGATCATGAACGTCGAACGCACTATCGCCGCCAAGGCGCGCGAAGCGGATTACATGACCGGATTCGGATCGCATTTCGCAACCGAGGCGGTGCCCGGCGCGCTGCCGCAGGGCCAGAACAGTCCGCAGCAACCACCGTTCGGCCTCTATGCCGAGCAGCTGTCCGGCACCGCCTTCACTGCGCCGCGCCATGAAAACCACCGCAGCTGGCTGTACCGCATGCGCCCGAGCGCGGAGCATCCGCCCTTCGTGCGCTATGAGGGAGCCAGCCGTTTCAGCGCCGCCTCTCCGGACGGACCGCTGGCGCCCAATCGCCTGCGCTGGGATCCGCAGAGCGAAAGCGCGCCCGATGTCGATCTGATCGACGGCATGATCACCATGCTCACCAACCGCGATCCGTCCGAGCTGACGGGCGTCGCGGTGCATCTCTACGCCGCCAACGCGGACATGGAGACGCGCGTGTTCGTGGATGCGGACGGCGAGCTGCTGTTCATTCCGCAGGAAGGTCGGCTGGAGCTTCTGACGGAGCTTGGCCGCATGGTCATCGGCCCCGGTGAAATCGCGCTGATCCCGCGCGGCGTGCGATTCCGCGCGCTGCTGCCGGACGGGACCGCGAAGGGTTATGTCGCCGAAAATCACGGCGCGCTCTTCCGCCTGCCCGATCTCGGGCCGATCGGAGCCAACGGCCTCGCCAATCCGCGCGATTTCGAGACGCCCGTGGCCTGGTACGAGGATCGCGACGAGGAGATCGAGCTCGTCCAGAAATATCTGGGCACCCTGTGGACCACCACGCTCGATCACAGTCCGCTCGATGTCGTCGCCTGGCACGGCAATCTCGCGCCCTTCCGCTACGATCTGTCGCGCTTCAACACGATCAACACGGTCAGCTTCGATCACCCCGATCCCAGCATCTTCACCGTGCTGACCAGCCCCAGCGAGACGCCGGGCCGCGCCAATGCGGATTTCGTGATCTTCCCGCCGCGCTGGATGGTGGCGGAAAAAACCTTCCGCCCCCCCTGGTTCCACCGCAATGTGATGAGCGAGGCGATGGGCCTGATCCACGGCGAATATGACGCGAAGGAAGGCGGCGGCTTCCAGCCGGGCGGGCTATCGCTCCACAACCTCCTCGCCGGCCACGGCCCGGACAAGGCAAGCTGGGAAAAGGCAAGCGCCGCGGACCTGAAACCGATGAAAATCGACGGCACCATGGCGTTCATGGTCGAAAGCTGTTGGCCCTATCGTCCAACGCCTCATGCGATGGAGCATGCGCAGCCCGATTATGACGAGGCCTGGGCCGACTTCCCCAAGGCGCAGCTCCCCTGAATTTCCTGGAAAGGCTATCATGACCGATCAGACCCACAGCCCCGATCTCACCAGCTGGGTGAAAAGCGCCAACGGCCATGCGGATTTCCCGATCCAGAACCTGCCGCTCGGCATTTTCAGCGTCGGTACCGAAGGGCCCCGCGCCGGTACCGCCATCGGCGACAAGGTTCTCGATCTCTGGGCGGTTGCCGAACTCGGCCTGCTGCCGCGCGCCGATGTGGTGCCGCTGGAAGATCCGACGCTGAACGCCTTCTTCGCGCTGCCGAAGGAAACCCGCGTCGCCTTCCGCGCGCGCCTGTCCGAGCTTCTGAGCGATGAGCAGTATCGCGATCAGGTCGAACCGCTGCTGCACGACGCGGCGGACTGCACGCTGCACTTGCCAGCGCGGATCGGCGATTACACCGATTTCTACGTCGGCATTCATCATGCGATGAACATCGGCAAACAGTTCCGCCCGGATAACCCGCTGCTGCCGAACTATAAATATGTGCCGATTGGCTATCACGGCCGGGCCAGCTCGGTACGCGTATCGGGTGAGTCCGTCGTGCGCCCGCTCGGCCAGCGGAAAGCGCCGGACGAGGATGTGCCCACGCGCGGCCCCTCCCGCCGCCTCGATTACGAGCTGGAACTGGGCGTCTGGATCGGCCCGGGCAACGACCTCGGCCATCCCATCGACATCGCCGATGCGGGCGATCATGTCGCGGGCTTCGGCCTACTCAACGACTGGTCGGCGCGCGACTTGCAGGGTTGGGAATATCAGCCGCTGGGGCCATTCCTCGCCAAGAATTTCCACAGCACCGTTTCCCCCTGGGTGGTGACGGCGGAGGCGATGGACCCCTTCCGCAAGCGCCAGGCGCCGCGCCCCGAAGGCGATCCGGCACCGCTGGATTATCTGCACGACGCGGACGATCAGGCGCGCGGCTCACTGGCACTGGAGCTCGACACTTTCCTGCTGACTGCCAAAATGCGCGAAGCCGGTGACGCACCGCACCGCCTGAGCAAAAGTGCGGCGGAACATATGTATTGGACGGTCGCGCAAATCGTGACGCACCACGCGTCCAACGGCTGCGATCTGAGGCCCGGCGATCTTCTCGGCACCGGCACGATTTCCGGCTCGGATGAAGAGAGCCTGGGCAGCCTGATGGAAATCTCGCAGGGCGGGAAAACTCCGATCACGCTTCCGAATGGCGAAACGCGCAGCTTCCTGGAGGATGGCGACGAGATCATCCTGAAAGCCACCGCGCGGGCGGACGGGGCGGTGCCTATCGGCTTCGGCGAATGCCGCGCGGTCGTGATGCCGGCGCGCGCGTAAAGCGCTTTTTCAGACAGGAGAGCGCCGATGACCGACTTGATCCTCCACGGTTATTGGCGCTCGGGCACCAGCTACCGCACGCGGATCGCGCTGGGACTGAAAGGCCTGCGCTACGAATATCGCGCGGTAAACCTTCTGGCCGGTGAGCAGCGCGGCCATGGCTATCGCTCGCTCCAGCCGCAGGGTCTTGTACCTGCGCTGGAGGTGGATGGGCATGTGCTGGCGCAGAGCCCGGCGATCATCGAATATCTGGAAGAGCGCTGGCCGGAGCCCGCTCTGCTGCCCGCCGATCTGGAACAGCGCGCCGTGGTGCGCGCCATGGCGGCGGTGATCGGGTGTGACGTCCATCCGCTCGGCAATCTGCGCATCCTGCAATATCTGAAAGGCGAACTCGATGCGCCGCCGGAAGCCGTCAAAGCCTGGATCGCGCGCTGGATCGGCGACGGATTTGCGGCGCTGGAAGTCATGGTTAGCCACCATGGCGGCGCGTTCGCCTTCGGGGACGAGCCCGGCCTCGTCGAATGCTATCTGTTGCCACAAGTCTACGCCGCCGAGCGGTTCGAGGTGGACATCACGCCCTATAGACGCCTGCGCGCGGTAACGGAGCGCGCATTAGCGGACGAACGCATCGCGGCTGCGCATCCCGATCGCCAGCCGGATGCGAGCTTGAGCTAAACGGCCGGTTTTAAACCCCGGTCGTCCTGAGCCTGAACGGAAGGAAGGACGGCGGCGCCTTACCCCTCCATCTTCTTCTTGCGGCGATATTCGTGCAGCAGCGGCTCGGTGTAGCCGCTCGGCTGTTCCTCGCCCTCGAATACCAGCGCGCGGGCGGCCTGATAGGCGATACCGTCCAGCCCCGGCGCCATTGGACGATAGTTGGGATCGCCCTCATTCTGCATATCGACCTTTTCCGCCATGCGCCCGAACACCGCATCCACCTGTTCGCGGCTGGCGACGCCGTGCTTCAACCAGTTGGCGACATGCTGGGATGAAATGCGCAGCGTCGCGCGGTCTTCCATCAGGCCGACATCATGGATGTCCGGCACCTTGGAGCAGCCCACGCCCTGATCGATCCAGCGCACGACATAGCCGAGAATGCCCTGAATGTTGTTCTCCAGCTCGCGCTCCACCGCCTCTTCGGGGAAGTTCGTGTCGGTGGCGAGAGGCACGGTCAGCAGCTTGTCGAGCCCCGGCGTTTCCCGGCCCGCGACGTCGTTCTGAACATCGAACACATTCACGCGGTGATAGTGGACGGCGTGAAGCGTCGCGGCGGTCGGGCTCGGAACCCAAGCGGTGTTGGCGCCGGTCTTCGGATGGCCGATCTTCTGTTCCAGCATCTCGGCCATGCGATCGGGCGCGGCCCACATGCCCTTGCCGATCTGCGCCTTGCCGGAGAAACCGTGGGCTAGGCCGATCTGGACGTTGCGATCCTCATAGGCCGATATCCACGCGCTCGACTTCATCTCGCCCTTGGGCACCACTGCTCCCGCCACCATGCTGGTGTGCATCTCATCGCCCGTGCGGTCGAGGAAGCCGGTGTTGATGAAGAAGATGCGGTCCTTCACGGCGTGAATGCAGGCGGCAAGGTTCGCGGAGGTGCGCCGCTCTTCGTCCATCACGCCCATCTTGATGGCGTTGCGATCCAGGCCCAGCATGTCCTCGACCGCCGCGAACAGTGCATCGGCGAAGGCCACTTCTTCGGGCCCGTGCATCTTGGGCTTCACGATGTAGATCGATCCGGCACGACTGTTCGTCACCGAACCAGTGCCGTCGCGCTTGCCGATCAGCGCGGTGACGGCAGCGTCGAGAATGCCCTCGGGCGCCTCGCCGCCGTCCGGCAGCTGCACCGCGGGCGTCGTCATCAGATGGCCGACATTACGCACCAGCAGCAGGCTGCGGCCGGGCAGCGTGAATTCGCTGCCGTCGGGCGCGGTATAGCGCCGGTCCGGGTTCAGCGTGCGCGTCAGCTGCTCGCCGCCCTTTTCGAAGGTCTCGCTGAGTTCGCCCGTCATCAGGCCGAGCCAGTTAGTGTAACCCAGCACCTTGTCTTCCGCGTCCACCGCGGCGACGGAATCCTCCAGGTCCACGATGGTCGAAAGCGCCGATTCGAGTATGACGTCGGCGATGCCGGCAGGATCGTCCTTGCCGACCGGATGGTCGCGGTCGAAGCGTACTTCGATATGCAGTCCGTTGTGGCGGAAGAGGCGGCCCTTGCCGTCTTCGCTGGTACCGACGAACTGGCTGTCATCGGCCAGCGCGATGTCCCCTTCGGTCAGATCCGCCCAGCTGCTGCCGGCCAGCGGCACGGCTTCGTCGAGAAAGGCCTTGGCCCACGCGACCACCTTTGCGCCGCGCTTGGCATCGTAGCCGCGCCCTTCGGGCTCGCCGGAGATCGCGTCGGTGCCGTAAAGCGCATCGTACAGGCTGCCCCAGCGGGCATTGGCGGCGTTCAACACGAAGCGGGCGTTCAGTGCGGGCACCACCAGCTGCGGACCGGCCATCGTCGCAATTTCCGGATCGACATTCGCGGTGCCGATGTCGAACGCAGCCGGCTCATCGACCAGATAGCCGATCTCGCTCAGGAACGCGCGATAGGCCTCGCCTTCGCTGCGCACATCATGTTCGCGGTGCCAGGCGTCGATCTGCCGCTGCAGTTCCTCGCGCTTGGCCAGCAGATTGCGGTTCTGCCCGGCAAACCGATCATACAGACCGGCAAGACCGTTCCAGAAGTCCTGCGGCTCCACGCCGCTTCCGGGCAGCGCCTGCCCTTCGATGAAGTCCGCCAGCTGCTCGTCGACCTGAAGGCCTGCCCGTTCGATCATGATATCTGTCCTTTATCCGGTCTGGCCCATACGGCGCATGAAGTCCGCGCCCGCGAAATGCGCGTGACCACCCAATTGCTCTTCGATGCGCAGCAGCTGGTTGTACTTGGCCGTCCGGTCCGAACGGCTGAGCGAGCCGGTCTTGATGAGCCCGCAATTGGTGGCGACGGCGAGGTCCGCGATCGTCGTGTCCTCGGTCTCGCCCGAGCGGTGGCTCATCACCGCGCTGTACCCGTGGCGGTGCGCGATATCGACCGTCTCCAGCGTCTCGGTGAGCGAGCCGACCTGGTTCACCTTGATCAGGATGGAGTTGGCAAGGCCGCGATCGATGCCGTCGCGCAGGCGCTTTTCCTGCGTCACGAACAGATCGTCGCCGACCAGCTGGCATTTCGCCCCGATCCGGTCCGTCAGCTTCTTCCAGCCTTCGAAATCGTCCTCGTCCATGCCGTCTTCGATGGAAAGGATCGGATAGGCGCCCTGAAGCTTTTCCAGATAGGCGACCTGTTCGTCGATCGAGCGGGTCACGCCTTCGCCTTCATAGACATAAGCGCCGTCCTTGAAGAACTCGCTGGCCGCGACGTCGAGCGCGATCACCATGTCCTTGCCCGCCTCGAAACCGGCATCGCCCATGGCGCCCATGATGAAATCGAGCGCTTCCTCGGCAGAAGCAAGATTAGGCGCAAAACCGCCTTCGTCCCCCACCGCGGTATTCTGCCCTTTCTTGGACAGCGCAGATTTCAGCCCGTGAAACACCTCGGTGCCCATCCGCAGCGCCTCGGCAAAGCTGTCCGCCTTCACCGGCATGATCATGAATTCCTGGAAGTCCAGGCGATTGTCGGCATGCGCGCCGCCGTTGACAATGTTCATCATCGGCACCGGCATGGTCTTGGCATTCGCCCCGCCGACATAGCGATACAGCGGAAGCCCGAGGAAATTGGCCGCCGCATGCGCGGTGGCGAGCGACGCGCCGAGGATGGCATTAGCGCCCAGCTTGGACTTGTTATCGGTGCCGTCGAGCGCGAGCAGCGCGCGGTCGATGCCCACCTGATCCGTCGCGTCCTGATCGATCAGCGCATCGCCGATCGGCCCGTTGATCGCCTCGACCGCTTTCAGCACGCCCTTGCCGCCGTAGCGGCTCTTGTCGCCGTCACGCAGCTCGATCGCTTCATATTTGCCGGTCGATGCGCCTGAAGGCACCGCGGCGCGGCCCACCGTGCCGTCATAGAGATGCACCTCCGCTTCCACCGTGGGATTGCCCCGGCTATCGAGGATTTCGCGTCCGACGATCTTGGCGATACTGGTCATGGGAGGGCCTTCTTGGTGCGTGTGGATTCGATGCGCGTCGTCCTGACGCACCGGGCCGCAATAGGCAAGGCGGGGCCTACCCTTCGACGCAAGAAAATGGCGTCAGCGCTGGCAATCGGCGCAATAGAAGGTCGAACGGCCGCCCTCTGTCCGCCGCCGAACGGTGCCGCCGCAGGGACAGGTTTCTCCCTCCCGCCCGTAGACGCGCCACTGTTTGGCGAAATACCCAAGCTCGCCATCCGGCCGGGCATAATCGCGCAAGGTGCTGCCGCCCGCCTCGATCGCCGCCAGCAGGACGGTGCGGATCGCCTCCACCAGCCGCTCCAGCCGCTTGAGGCCAATCTTGCCCCCCTGCCGCCCCGGCGCGATGCCGGCCATGTTCAGCGCCTCGCAGACATAGATGTTGCCCAGCCCCGCTACGATGCGCTGATCGAGCAGCAGCAGCTTGATGGACGCAGTGCGGCCTGCCAGCGCCTGTTGCAGATGCCTTGCGGTAAAGTCCGGTCCTAGCGGCTCCGGCCCCATGGCGGCAAAGGGCGGCCAGGCGTCGATATCGGCCGTGGGCACCAGGTCGACCGAGCCGAAACGGCGCGGATCGTTAAGACTGAGGATGTGGCCACTGTCGACACCGACGATCAAATGATCGTGCGTGCCCAGTTCTTCCGGATCGATCCGCCAGCGCCCGGACATGCCGAGATGGAAGATCATCGTATCGCCACGGTCGGTTTCGATCAGCCCATATTTGGCGCGGCGGCCGAGCGCGGACACGGTCGCGCCGGTGAGGCGCTGGCGCAGGTCCTCAGGAAAAGGCCGCCGCAGATCCGCACGGCGCGCCTCGACGCCTGCGATACGCTCCCCCTCCATTACGGCAGCGAGCCCGCGCACGGTGGTTTCGACTTCGGGTAACTCCGGCATGCAAGCGATATAGACCTCACGGCGATCAATTCCATCGCCCGCATCGACGACGGCATTGTTCACAAAGCTCGCCCCACCCATCTAGCAAAAGCGCGCCCGCCTCCCTAAGGCGCTATCCACCGCTTTTACTTGAGGACCACGCCATGACCGACACCGTCTCCTTCGGCTATGAAGAGGTCGCACCCGAGGAGAAGACCCGGCGCGTCGGCGGGGTCTTTTCTAACGTGGCCTCCAGCTACGATGTGATGAACGATGCGATGTCGGGCGGCATGCACCGTCTGTGGAAGGACCGGTTCGTGCGCCTGGTCAAACCGCGCGAGGGCGAGGATATTCTGGATATGGCGGGCGGCACCGGCGATATCGCCTTCCGCCTGCAGGATCGCGGCGCGAACGTGACGGTCGCGGACATCAACCCGGAGATGCTGGCCGTGGGCATGGAACGCGCAATGAAGCGCGGGCGCGACGGGCTGGTCTGGACCGAACAGAATGCCGAGACACTGACCTTTCCGGACCGGCATTTCGATGCCTACACCATCGCCTTTGGTATCCGGAACGTCACCGACATTCCCGCAGCGCTGGCAGAGGCGCACCGCGTGCTGCGCTTCGGTGGGCGCTTTTTCTGCCTGGAGTTCTCGACCACGTTGTGGCCGGGCTTTGCCGATGTCTATGACTGGTATTCGATGAACCTCGTACCCAAGATCGGAAAGGCGATCGCGCGCGATGAAGACAGCTATCGTTATCTCGTCGAATCCATCCGCCGCTTTCCGGACATGGAGCGTTTCAAGGGCATGATCCAGGATGCCGGTTTCACCCAGGTGAAGGCCGAGCCGATCCTGGGCGGACTGGTCGCGATCCACAGCGGCTGGAAAGCGTGACAGGGGGCCACGCGCCAGCATGACCGCCGCCCGCACCCATATCTTCCGGCTTCTGAAATGGGGCCGCATTCTCGCACGCCACGGGGCGCTGCGCGATATCGAGAACGCACGCCAGACGCCGCTGCCGGTCAGGCGCCTATGCCGCATCGCGCGGTTCGGCACGATCCAGCCCAAACATCCAGATTACGCCGCGGCTTTTCGTGAGATCGGCCCGGCGGCAATCAAGTTGGGCCAGACCCTCGCCACCCGGCCCGATTTGGTGGGCGAAGATGCGACGCATAATCTTTTAGGCCTTCAGGATGCCCTGCCGCCCGAACCCTTCGACAAGATTTGCGAGCAGATCGAGCGCGCGCTCGATGCCCCGTGGGAAAAGTTTTTCCAGTCGATCGATCCCGAACCTATCGGTTCCGCATCGATCGCGCAGGTCCACAAGGCGGTGACGACCGACGGGCGAACCGTGGCCGTAAAGGTACAGCGCCCGGGCATCGACAAGCGCTTCCTGCGCGATATCGAAACCTATGAATGGGCCGCCGCGCATTTGGAGGCGTTCGGCGGAGAGGCCGCGCGCCTGCGCCCGCGCCTCACCATTGCCAACTTCAAGCGCTGGACGCTGCGCGAGCTTGATCTGCGGCGCGAGGCCGCTTCGGCGAGCGAACTGAAGGACGCCATGCAGTCCGAGCCGTTTTACGAGGTGCCCAAAATCGATTGGGACCGGACGGCGGGCAAAGTGCTGACGCTCGACTGGATCGACGGCATCAAGATCGCCGACCGCGAGGGCATTCTGGCCGCCGGCCATGATCCGCATGTGCTGGCCAACCGGCTGGTCCACGCCTTCCTCCGCCAGGCAATTTCGGAGGGTTTTTTCCACGCCGACATGCACCAGGGCAATCTGCTGGTGCGTTCCGACGGCACGATCGTCGCGATCGATTTCGGCATCATGGGCCGCATCGACCGCAAGGCGCGGGTCTGGCTGGCCGAAATTCTCTATGGCCTCATCACCGGCAATTATCGACGCGTCGCCGAAATTCATTTCGAGGCGCAATATGTGCCCGCGCACCATAATATGGAGGAGTTCGCCACGGCCCTGCGCGCGGTAGGCGAGCCAATGCGCGGCAAGCCGGTAAGCGAATTGTCGGTCGGCATGATGCTGGACGGCCTATTCGCCATCACCCGCGATTTCGACATGCAGACGCAGCCGCATCTCCTGCTTCTGCAGAAGACGATGGTGATGGTGGAGGGCGTGGCCACATCGCTCGATCCGGGCATCAACATGTGGGACACCGCCGCCCCGTTCGTGCGCGAATGGATCCGCACCGAGCTGGGCCCCGAAGCGAAGGCGGCGGACGGAATCCGGCGGCAGTTCGAAACGCTGGCGCTGCTGCCCGATCTCGTCCGGCGGCTCGATGCGCAATTGCCGCGTGAAGGCGGCGCCCCGCCCGCCCCGCCGCTGCCAGAGGTCAAGCTGATCTGGGACCGCGATCGTCCGCGCAGCACCGCGCTTGCGTTCACCGTCACGGCGATCATCGCCGCAGCCGCTGGCGCTGCGGGCATGGCCTGGCTGGGCTGATCGGGATGAGCAGCCCCTCCATCCTCCTGATCGTCGGCGGCGGCATTGCGGCCTACAAATCGCTGGAACTCACCCGCTTCCTGAAGCGGCAGGGCATCGCCGTTCGCGCGGTGATGACGCGGTCCGCGCATGAATTCGTGACGCCGCTCTCGCTGGGTGTGATGACCGAGGATCATGTATATTCGGACATGTTCGATCTGAAGGACGAGCGGGAGATCGGCCATATTCAGCTCTCGCGACAGACGGACCTGATCGTCGTTTGCCCGGCCACCGCCAATCTGCTGTCCAAGATGGCCGCGGGCCTGTGCGACGATCTGGCGACCACCGTTTTGCTGGCCACCGACAAGCGGGTGCTCGCCGTACCAGCGATGAACGTGCGCATGTGGCAGCATCCCGCCACGCAGCGCAATATCGCGCAGCTGCGCGCCGACGGGGTCAGCGTGATGGAGCCCGACAGCGGATCGATGGCTTGCGGAGAATATGGCCCCGGCCGCCTGCCCGAACCGCCAGACATCGCTCGCACCATCTGCGACATGCTGGGCCATCCGTTCGATCCCGCGCTGGCACAGCCGCGCTCCCCATCGACGGAGCCTGCCGATCCGCTGGCGGACCAGCCCGCCTTCGCGCCTGATGCGCACCGACCGCTTCATGGCAAGCACGTGCTCGTCACTGCGGGACCGACGCATGAGCCGATCGACCCGGTGCGCTACATCGCCAATCGCAGCTCGGGCCGTCAGGGCTTTGCGATTGCCGAAGCAGCAGCGGCGCTGGGCGCGGACGTCACCCTGGTGGCAGGCCCGGTCTCTCTCCCTACGCCGCCCGGCGTGATCCGCATCGATGTGGATACCGCGCGCGAGATGCAAGCGGCGGTCGATGACGCCCTGCCTGCCGATGCCGCCATCCTCGTCGCCGCAGTGGCCGATTGGCGCGCTGCCGAAGAGGCCGATCGCAAGATCAAGAAATCGGGCACTGGCCCCGCCCCGTTGGCGCTGACAGAAAATCCGGACATTCTGGCCGGGCTAGCGAGGAGCGAGCACCGCCCTGCCCTGCTCGTCGGCTTCGCGGCGGAAACCAACGACGTAATCGATCACGCCCGCGCGAAGCTGGAAACAAAGGGATGCGACTGGATCGTCGCAAATGACGTATCCGGTGACGTGATGGGCGGCGAAAACAACGCCGTACATCTGGTCACATCCAGCGGCGTCGAGAGCTGGGATAATGCGCCCAAAGGCGTGGTTGCGCGCAAGCTGATGGAAAGGATCGCCGATGCGCTTCGAACCGATTGAGATCGCGGTCAAACGCCTGCCCAACGGCGCAGGCCTGGACCTGCCGGGATATGCCACGGACGGCGCGGCGGGCATGGACGTGTGCGCCGCCGAAAGCCTTACCATCCGTCCGGCCGCCCGCGCGCTGGTCGCCACTGGCTTCGCTTTCGCCATCCCGCCAGGGTATGAGATTCAGGTGCGCCCACGCTCCGGCCTCGCCTTCAAGCAAGGTATCAGCGTGCTCAACACACCAGGCACCATCGACAGCGACTATCGCGGTGAGGTGAAGGTGCTGCTCGCCAATCTGGGCGAGGACGATTTCGCCATCCGCAAGGGAGACCGGATCGCCCAGCTCGTCGTCGCGCCGGTTCAACGCGGCCTCATGCGCGAGGTGGAAAATCTGGACGATACCGCTCGCGGCGACGGCGGATTCGGATCGACCGGGGTGTGATCGGTCTGCGTCTTTCCCTATCTCCCGCAGCATGACCACCCTCACCGACAACCAGCTGGACCGCTACGCCCGCCACATCGTGCTGCGCGAGATCGGCGGCTCCGGGCAGAAGAAGCTGCTCGGCGCCCATATTCTGATCGTTGGCGCGGGTGGTATCGGCTGCCCGGCGATCCAGTATCTGGCGGCGGCGGGCTTGGGCAAGCTGACTATCGTCGATCCGGACGCGGTCTCCCTCTCCAACCTCCAGCGCCAGCCGCTTTATGGCGAAAGCGACATCGGCGCGTCCAAGGCGCAGCGGGCAGCGGACGCGGTGCAGCGGCTCAATCCCGATGTGGCCGTCACCGCCTTAACGGAGCCGATCACGGCGGAGAATGCCGCCACCCTGCTCGCCGAAGCCGCGCCCGACATCGTGCTCGACGGCACCGATAATTTCGCCACGCGCCTGGTGGTTTCCGACGCCTGCGTGGCCGCGCGCATCCCGCTGGTGTCCGCCGCGATCGGTATGTTTCAGGGTCAGGTTGGAAGCTTCTACGGCCATGAAGCGGAGGCACCCTGTTATCGCTGCTTCGTCGGCGATGCGCACGACTCGGACGATTGCGATACTTGCGCGGACCAAGGCGTTCTCGGCGCGATGTGCGGTATGGTCGGCGGCATGGGCGCGATGGAGGCGATCCGCGCCGTCGCCGGGTTCGGGGAGGATGCGCGCGGAAAGCTGCACGTGATCGATGGCCTCAAGCCCTCGATGTACACTATGCGCTTGCCGAAGGACCCGAACTGCCGGGCCTGTGGAACCGGCAGCTGAGGAGCCGGCGCGACGCTTCAATAACCGCATCAACCCTTACATAGGCTTGCACACCGCCTTTCTCCGGCTATCCTGAAGCAATCATCAGGGGGGCGATTTCATGAGACTATTTCAGAACCGATGCTGGCTTACGGCTGCGGGCGTTGCCACCGTCGCGGCAGGTTTTTCAGGAACACCGGCGCTTGCCAAGGCTGATCCCCTGATACTCAAGCCGTCTTCGAAGTGGCACCTCGATTATTCCCCCGATAGCTGCCGCCTCGCCCGCCAATATGGCGAGGGCGACGATGAGGTTCTGATGGTTCTCACCCGCTACGATCCGGGTGTGGAGGCCGAAATGTTGCTGAGCGGAAAGCCGCTGCGCCCTATCCAAGACCGCAGCGAGGCGGACATTACCTTCGGTCCGCAGGAAGAAACCCTGGAGCGCGATTTTGTGCGCGGTGAGCTGGGCGATCGACCGATGATGCTGGTCCTCGGCACCTTCGCGCCCTGGAAGCTGAGCGAAGAGGAAGAAAAACGCCGCGAAGCGGCTCAAGACGAAGGCATACCTTTTGTAGAGGACGAAGCCAGCAATGCTGCGCGCTTTGCCTCAATGCAATGGATCGAGGTCGATGCATCTTTCATTAAGCCGATCCGGATGGAAACTGGGCCGCTGGACAAGCCGTTTGCGGCTTTCAACAAATGTATGGACGAACTCGTCCATCATTGGGGCGTCGACGTCGATCGTTATAAAGCCCGGATCCGAAATCCAAAGCCAGTGAACAGTCCCGGCAAATGGGTGGTCTCAAAAGACTATCCCAGCGAGGCGTTGCGCAGCGGCCAACAAGCGGTCATCCACTTCCGGCTGTCGGTCGACGCAGAAGGGCGGGTAAGCGATTGCCATATCCAGGGGGCAACGGCAGGCGACGGATTCAAGGAAGCCGTTTGTTCCGGCATTACCAAGCGCGCCCGCTTCGAACCCGCGCTAGACGCAGACGGCAATGCCATGGCGGGCTACTTTATCAGCACCGTCCGTTTCGAAATGCCGAGCTAAAATCGAACTGACGGCGGGAGCCAGCCGGACTGCGGGACAACCGCAGCCCGGCCAATCGGGTCACGCGCGCGCGGGAGCGGGTTCACTGGTGTCGGCTACGTCGCCATCCGCGTCCTGCTCCGCCGCTTCTTGCGCCTCGATCTCGTCATGCTTCTCATGCAGCGGGGTGAAGCGCAGGATCGCGTAGCCTACCAGGGCTGAGAGGATCGAGCCCATCAGGATGCCCACCTTTGCTTCTTCGCGCAGCAACGAGCTGCCCGCGAACGCCAGTTCGCTGATGAACAGGCTCATCGTGAAGCCGATACCGCAGAGCATCGAAACGCCGTAGATCTGCGGCCAGGTCGCCCCGCGCAGCTTGTGCGCCAAGCCAACCTTCACCGACAGCCAGATCGAGGCAAAAATACCCAGTTGCTTGCCGAAGAACAGTCCCGCAGCGATGCCGAGCGGCAGCGGCGCGAAGATTTCCTTCAAAGTCAGGCCGCCAAGTTCCACGCCCGCATTGGCAAAACCGAAGATCGGGATGATGACATAGGCGCTCCACGGTGAGAGATAATGTTCCAGCCGGTGAACCGGACTAACCTCTGAATCGGGTGCGCCGGGCGTGACGATGATCGGGATCATCAGCGCTGCAAGAACACCGGCGATGGTCGCATGGACACCCGACAGCAGCACGAAAAACCACAGGACCACGCCCAGGATAATGTACGGCCACAGAACGTGCACCTTCATCCGGTTGATGAAATACATCACCGCCATCGTGGCAGCGGCGAAGAACAGGAAGATGGTCTTCAGATTGGCGGTATAAGCGATGGCGATGATCGCAACCGCGCCCATATCGTCGACAATCGCAACGGTGAGCAGGAACAGCTTCAACGATGTCGGCGCGCGCTTGCCCAGAAGGGCAAGGACCCCGATGGCGAAGGCAATATCGGTGGCCGCGGGGATGGCCCAGCCGTTGACAATCTCGGAATTGCCGGTCGCGATGACGAGATAGATCACCGCCGGTGCCACCATGCCCGCAAAGGCTGCGATCACGGGCAGTCGCCGCTTTTCCCAGGTGGACAGGCGCCCGTCGACGAACTCGCGTTTGATCTCCAGCCCCACATAGCAGAAGAAGATCGCCATCAGGCCGTCGTTGATCCAAAGATGCAGCGTGTCGAGCTTCTGGATCGGCGTCCAGGGCAGCGTACCATGCAGGATCTCGTGATAATCGCGGTAGAGCCCGATATTGGCGATCAGCATCGCCAGCGCAGCCGCCAGCATCAGCAGCACACCGCCCGATGCCTCGCTGCGCAGAAACTGGCGCAGCGCCGAAATTACCTTATCCGGCACCACTTCGGCTTGTTCGAGTTCGGGTGTGGTGATCTTGTCGGGGCCATCTTCCATTCCCTCTCCTTAATCGCTGGCGAAACGATGTCCAGATTTCCGGGCCACAAGCGTTAACCCGATTGACATTCCATCCGAAACGGCGTGAATTTTCTGTCCATTCCGGGGGGAATCGAAATGGGGGAATGGCTCTTCTGGGCCGAGGCCGCGCAGCACGAATTGCTGCTGTTCTGCGGCATCTGGTTTCTGGTCGGCGCGGCCGACGATCTGGCGATCGATGTGCTGTGGCTCACGCGGCGCGCATGGTTTGCGTGTCGCGGCACGAAGCTGGCGCAGCATCTTCACCAGCTGGAGCCGCCGCGCGATCCGGGGCTGATCGCCATCTTCATTCCGATGTGGGACGAAGGAGCCGTCGCAGCACAAATGCTCGCGCGTTGTAGCGAGCGTTGGGCAGGCGCGAACTACCTCCTTCTGGTGGGCTGCTACCCGAATGATTTCGCCACGCTGGCCGCCGTCGACGCAGCTGGCCGATCGAACCCGCGCATCGTCGGCGTCGTCAATGCACGCCCCGGCCCCACCACGAAGGCCGATTGCCTGAACAGCCTCTGGAAAGAGCTGCTACGGCGGGAACGGATCGCGGGCGAGACTGCCAAAGCCGTGGTGCTCCATGACGCCGAGGATTTGGTCCATCCGGATGAGATTGCGCTCTATGATATCCTGATTGAGCGGTTCGACCTCGTCCAGCTTCCGGTGCGCGCGATAGCGGTTCCCGGTTCCCCGCTCGTGAGCGGCCATTATTGCGATGAGTTCGTGGAGGCCCATGACAAGGTCCTTGTGGTGCGCAGCTGGCTGGGCGCAGGGCTTCCCGCTGCCGGGGTCGGATGCGCCTTCTCGCGCAGCATGCTGGAGACGATCGCCATGCGGGAAGGCGGCGATCCTTTCTGCGCGGAGAGCCTGACCGAGGACTATGAGCTTGGCCTCAAGGTCCGCGCTTTGGGTGGGCGGCAGACTATCGCCCATATTCGGGGCCGCGACGGCAGCCTGATCTGCACCCGCTCCTGCTTCCCCGACAATTTCCGCGCCAGCGCACGGCAGAAGGCCCGCTGGCTCACTGGTATTGCGCTGGCCGGTTGGGACAGGCTGGGTTGGAGCGCCCACCCTTCGGAGCTCTGGATGCGCGTCCGTGATCGGCGCGCGATATTCGCCGCCTATTTGCTGCTGGCAGCCTATGTAGCGGGCCTTCTGACACTGGCGCTTCTGCTGACGAGACTGATCGTACCGAACCAGCCTTCGATCGGGGTGAGCGACCAGCTTTTGGTTCTAACCGGCATCACCTTTTCGGCGCTCCTCTGGCGGCTGCTCGTCCGATCGATCATGGTAGCGAGAGTTTATGGCCTCCGCGCCGCCTTATGGTGCGGGCCGCGCCTGCTGATGGGCAATCTGATCGCGATCGTCGCGGCAACCAAGGCGCTGCAAAACTACATCTCTTATTGCTTCGGCGGCGTGCTGCGCTGGGACAAAACGACACATCATTTCCCCCCTGATCCCCAGGACGTGCGATGAGAATGCAGCGCGGACGTGCGCTGCGTTTTCTGTTTCTGCTCATGGCGCTGTGGATCGGCGCGCGGATCTATCTGCTCTGGGGGCCGGGCGATGCGCCGGTCGCGGCGACGGAGCTTCTCAGAGTGACGACGACACCGAAGCCGAAAGCTTATCGCGCTGTTCCCGCGATGGCGATCATCACCGTCCCTTGGCAGCCTGCCTCGCCTGCTGCAGACCGATTAAGGCCGAAGCCGGCACCCGCCGCGCTTTTTCGCGCTTTCTCACCCAGAGAAGCGGATCGAATGCCACTTCTTTCCGGCACCGCGGTATCGTCTGGAGAGCGCCCTGCCTTGCCGTTAGAGCCCAGCAACGTCGCGCCGCCGCCGCTGCCGGTCATCATTGGAGAGGCTCGAAAAACGGACGACTGGTCGGTCTATTCCTACGCCTTTCTGCGCTTTGCCAGAGGCCAGGCCGATCTGGCCCAGACCCGCTATGGGGGCTCGCAGATCGGCGCGATCGCTTATCGCCGCCTTGTGCAGGCTAGCGCCGGGCGGATCGATGCGCTGGTGCGGCTGAACTACGCCCCGGACGATCCCCGCTCGCTGGAGGCGGGTGCCGGACTGCGTTTGTCGCCGCGGCAAAACCTCTCGGTCGCAGCCGAATATCGCCGCCGCGCGGACGGGACCGGCACCGCGATCGCTTATGCCGCGGGCGGCACGCAGGCCAAGCTGCCCGCTGGCTTCACCCTCGCCGCTTATGGTCAGGCAGGGCTATACCGGCAGGACGGGACGCGGGCCGAAGCAAGCACGCGCGTCTTCGCGGACGCCCAGATCACCGCCACACGCCCGCTTGCCGAGATCGGCGGCCTCGCGCTGGAAGCGGGTGCCGGAAGCTGGGCCGGCGGCACCGACAAGACCCTGCGCCTCGACATCGGCCCCCGCCTGTCCGCCAGCGCACCGCTGGGCGACACCCGCATCACCCTCGCCGCTGACTACCGCCTGCGCATCGCGGGCAACGCAGAGCCGGCCAACGGCCCCACGCTGACGCTATCGGCGGGGTTTTAGGGGCCGGTGCGCGGGCCTCGCGGCGCTCCGCGATCTGATACAGTCCGCTACGCGGCTTCACCGCTTTATCGCGCCGCAAAACACGGCTAGTCGGTCCTTGGAAGGACGGCCCCCTTGGACATCTACCTGCCGATCGCGAACCTGTCCGTGAACGGACTGGTGATCATCCTGCTGGGCGGGCTGGTCGGCTTTTTGTCGGGTATGTTCGGCGTGGGCGGGGGGTTTCTGACCACGCCGCTCCTGATCTTCTACGGCATTCCGCCCACTGTCGCCGCCGCGTCCGCCTCCACGCAGGTGACCGGGGCTAGCGTCTCCGGCGTGTTCGCGCATCTGAAGCGCGGAGGCGTCGATTTCCGCATGGGCGCGGTGCTGGTCTGCGGCGGTATCTTCGGCACGGGCGCGGGCGCATGGCTGTTCGCGCTGCTCACCCGGCTGGGGCAGATCGATACGGTGATCAACATCGTCTATGTCGTGATGCTGGGAAGTATCGGCGGATCGATGGCGGTGGAAAGCTTCCGCAGCGTGCGCGCCCTTCGCGGCGGCAAGCCCCTGCCCGCGCGCAAGCGGCGACACCATCCGCTGGTGGCGAACCTGCCCTGGCGCTGGCGTTTCTATCGCTCGGGCCTCTACATATCGCCGATCGCGCCGCTCCTACTGGGCTTTGCGACCGGCATCCTTACCATGCTGCTGGGCGTGGGCGGCGGGTTCATCATGGTGCCGGCCATGCTCTATATCCTGGGCATGGGAGCGCGCGTGGTCGTGGGCACCTCGCTGTTCCAGATCCTGTTCGTCACCATGACTTCAACGATGATGCACAGTCTCACCACCCATGCGGTGGACATCGTGCTGGCAATTTTGCTTCTGATCGGCAGCGTTACCGGGGCGCAGATCGGCGCGCGGTTCGCGCAGAAGTTGCCGCCCGAATATCTGCGCCTCGCCTTGTCCTGCATCGTGCTGCTGGTGGCGATCCGCATGGCGATCGGCCTTACCTGGCGTCCGTCCGAGATTTTTACGGTGGTGCCGCTGTGAAGCGTCTGCTGCTCCTCGCGCTCACACTATTGGCCGCCGCGCCCGCCGCCGCGCAAAAGGCACCGATCCTTGTGCCGGACGTCAGCCAGCACCGGATCGATCTGCAATCCGGCTTTACCGGCGCTGAGCTGCTTCTGTTCGGGGCCATCGCCTATCCCGGCGGACGCATTCCGGAAGGGCAAATCGATATCGCGGTGGTGATCGAGGGGCCGCGCAAGCCCATCACCGTGCGCGAGAAAGCGAAGCTCGGCGGGGTCATCTGGGTGAACGCGGAATCGAACAGCTATCGCACCGCACCCAGCTTCTACGCCGTCGCCTCCAGCCGCCCGATTGCCGACATCATCGATGAACGCGAAGCCTATGTCTACGAAATCGGGCTGAAGCATCTCCAGCTATCGCCGATCCAGGTGGGCGATACGCGCGAGCAACTGCGCTTCCGCGACGGCCTGATCGCCACCAATGTGGAGGACGGAAGCTATTCGCAATCCTCCGGCAGTGTCCAGATCACGCGCAAGCTGCTCTATCAGGCGCGCATAGAAATCCCGGCCAGTGTGCCGGTGGGCACCTATGATGCCAGCACCTACCTGATCCGGAACGGAAAGGTGGTGTCGGTGGCGGAAACCGAAGTGGTGGTGGGCAAGCGCGGGTTCGAACAGTTCGTTTCGATCGTCGCGGCCCGTTACGGCCTTGCCTACGGGCTGGTCGCGGTGTTGATCTCGCTCGGCCTTGGCTGGGCGGCGGGTGCCCTCTTCCACCGACGCTGACGCCGCCCAGCGGGGCGGTGCTGGCGCGTCCCAAGGGCGCTAAAGTCTTTGTTTACGCTAACACAATATAGCGTGCCGCATATCTGGGTATTCAGGATGTGCAGGATGGACATGAGCGGTCGCAATTTCGAGAATGCTGAGCCGGTCCGTGGGCCAGTGCTCCACCCCGATGCGCCCGCCTCCACCAAGAAACCCCAAGGCGCGCGGCCGATAACCGATGTCCATATCGGCTACGTCATCGAAATCGCCGGATCGGGTTCATCGATCCTGCTGGATGGCGATATGCTGAAGAAACTTGCCAGAAACAGCGATAGCAGCATCGCGATGGCCGGCCAGGTCGGCAGCCAGGTGAAGGTTCGCGTGGGCGATAGTTGGCTGCTGGCCAGCATCCGTACGCAAAAGCTCGATCATGAAAGCGACGGCGCGATCATCGCCAAGGTCGATTTTCTCGGTGAGGGCGAAGAGGAAAAGCTCACAGGCCGCATCTACAAGTTTCGCCGCGGCGTCACCCGCTATCCCGTGCCCGGAAGCGAGGTATTTGCTGTCACCTCCGGCGATATGAAGCAGGTCTATGCCGCCGATGCACGCGCGCATATCGAGATCGGCACCGTCTTCCCCACCAGCAATATCCGCGGCGCGCTGTATGTCGACGCCATGCTGGGCAAGCATTTCGCGCTGCTTGGCTCCACCGGTACCGGCAAATCGACCGCCGCCGCACTGATCCTTCACCGCATCTGCGATTTGGCGCCGCAGGGCCATATCGTCATGGTCGATCCCCACGGCGAATATTCGGCCGCCTTCAAGGGCAATGGCAAGATCTTCGATGTGAACAATCTCGCCATGCCCTATTGGCTGATGAACTTCGAAGAGCATTGCGAGGTGTTCGTCACCACACGCGGCAATGAGCGGCAGACCGATATGGACATTCTTGCCCGCTGCCTCATCCAGGCGCGCGCGAAGAACCGTATTGCCGAGACCATCGGCAAGCTGACGGTCGACAGCCCCGTGCCCTACCTTGTGTCCGATCTGATCAATATTCTGCAGAACGAGATGGGCAAGCTCGACAAAGCGACTTCCAGCGCGCCCTATATGCGGCTGAAGTCGAAGATCGAGGAGATGAAGAACGATCCGCGCTACAACTTCATGTTCTCCGGCATGCTCGTCGGCGACACGATGGCGCAGTTCATCGCCAAGATTTTCCGCCTGCCGAGCGAAGGCAGGCCGATCTCCATCATCGACGTGTCCGGCGTGCCCTCCGACATCACCTCAACCGTGGTCGCCGTGCTCAGCCGGCTGGTGTTCGACTATGCCATCTGGTCGCGCAACGAACCGCAGCGCCCGATCCTGCTGATGTGCGAGGAAGCGCATCGCTACATCCCGTCCGACAGCAAGATGGAACATAGCGCCGTGCGTGACGTGCTCAGCCGGATCGCCAAGGAAGGCCGTAAATATGGCGTATCCCTGGGCCTGATCACGCAGCGGCCGTCGGATCTGTCCGAAGGCGTGCTGTCGCAGTGCGGCACCATCATCTCGATGCGCCTGAACAACGATCGCGATCAGGCCTTCGTGCGCGCAGCCATGCCCGAAGGATCGCGTGGGTTCCTCGATTCGATCCCGGCGTTGCGCAACCGTGAGTGCATCGTCTGCGGCGAAGGCGTCGCGATTCCGATCCGCGTCTCGCTCGACACGCTCGCCGAGGAAAAGCGCCCCGCCTCCGAAGATCCGATCTTCTCGGCTCTCTGGCAGCAGTCCGGCGGGGAAGAGGAAATGATGCCGCGCATCGTCAAGCGCTGGCGCAGCCAGGGCCGCTAAGGCCAATCCCCCGCTGGGCCTGGTTGATCAGCTGAGCCTGGCCAGCGCCGCTTCCAGCCGCTCCGCCTCGCCCGCCTTTTCGGCATGGTCCGCGCGGGCCTTTTCCACCGCTTCCGGCTTCGCCTTTTCGACGAATTGCGGATTATCCAGCCGCTTGGCGAGGGAATCGCGTTCCTTGATGGCTGCATCGCGCGCCTTGGCCAGACGCGCGCGCTCCGCATCCAGATCGATCACCCCTTCCAGCGGCAGCGCGAAGGTAGTGCCGTCCACCAGGATCTGCACCGCCGCGCCCTCCGGCTGCGCCTCGAACCGCACCGCATCGAGCCGCGCAAGCCGGTCGATTGTCGGCTGCTGCCGCTCCACCAGCGCGCGCACACGCTCGTCTGCTTCCGCGGCGTAAGCCGTCATGCGCGTGCCGGGCGGGATGCCGAGTTCGGACTTCGCGCCGCGCAGTTCGCGTACCAGCGCGATCAGCCACTCGACCTCGCGCTTCGCCTCCTCATCGACGCTCGCCTCCGGATCGCACCAGCGCGCGGTGATCAGCGGATGATCGCCCTGATCGCCCATGGCGTGCCACAGCTCTTCGGTGACGAACGGCATGAACGGGTGGAGCATGACCAGAATCTGGTCGAATGCCCAACCGGCGACGCGGCGGGTTTCGTCCGCACCGCCCGCATTGCCCGCCAGCACCGGCTTGATCAGCTCCAGATACCAGTCGCAGTAACGATCCCACACGAAATGGTAGATCGCATCCGCCGCCGCATCGAAGCGCAAGTCGGCGAGCGCACGGTCCAGCTTGGCCACTGTCTCCGCCACCTCGCCGATGATCCAGCGATTGACCGCCAGCTTCGCCTCAGGCGCGGCCACGCTGTCACTCGCGCCGATGCCGTTCGCCTGCGCGAACCGCGCTGCGTTCCACAGTTTGGTCGCGAAGTTGCGGTAACCCTCGACGCGGCCCTCATCCATCTTGATGTCGCGGCCCTGGCTCTCCATCGCCGCCATGAAGAAGCGCAGCGCATCCGCACCATATTGATCGATCAGGCCCAGCGGATCGACCGTATTGCCCTTGGACTTGGACATTTTCGAACCGTCTGCGGCGCGCACCAGCCCGTGCAGATAGAGCCGCTTCCAAGGCGGCGTGCCCATGAATTCGATCCCCTGCATCAGCATCCGCGCGTCCCAGAAGAACAGGATGTCGAAGCCGGAAATCAGGAGATCGTTGGGATAATGTTTCTGGACGAGCGGCGCGCCATCCTCGGGCCAGCCCAGCGTAGCAAAGGGCCAGAGGGCCGAGCTGAACCAGGTATCGAGCACGTCCTCGTCGCGCGTGAGTTCGGCCCCTTCGCCCGCCTGCGCCCGCGCTTCTTCCTCAGTCTCCGCGACAAAGACGTTGCCGTCGGCATCGAACCAAGCCGGAATCCGGTGCCCCCACCAGAGCTGACGGCTGACGCACCAGGGCTGGATGTTTTCCATCCAGTTGAAGAACGTCTTCTCCCAGCTTTTGGGTACCACCTCCACTTCGCCCGAACGCACCGCGTCCATCGCGGGGCCGGCGAGCTTTTCGGCATCGACATACCATTGATCGGTCAGCCAGGGTTCGATTACCACGCCGCCGCGATCGCCGAAGGGCGTCTGGATCACGCGGTCCTCGACCTCGCCGAGCAGGCCGAGTTCGTCCATCGCCGCGACGACTTTCTTGCGCGCGTCGAACCGATCCATGCCGAGATAATCGTCCGGGATCGCGCCATCGGCCACCTGCACCACGCGCGCTTCGGCATCCAGCATGTTCAGCATGTCGCCCGCGGCAATTCCCGCGCGCCGTCCGACCTCGAAATCGTTGAAGTCATGCCCCGGCGTGATCTTCACCGCGCCCGATCCCAGTTCCGGATCGGCATGCTCATCGGGCACGATGCGAATGCGCCGCCCGGTAATCGGCAGCTCGACCTCGGCCCCTGCGGCCACCAGCGAGGCATAGCGTTCGTCCTCGGGATGTACCGCCACCGCCATATCGGCGAGCATGGTTTCGGGCCGCGTCGTCGCCACCACGATATGGTCCGCGCCGGCGGCCGTTTTTGCGCCGTCCGCCAGCGGATAGCGGAAGTGCCAGAACTTGCCCTGCACCTCGCGCTGCTCGACCTCCAGATCGCTGATCGCGGTCTTCAGTGCCGGGTCCCAGTTCACCAGCCGCTTGTCCCGGTAGATCAGCCCGCGCTTGTGCAGCTCCACGAACACATGGGTCACCGCCTTGGAAAAATGCGGGTCCATCGTGAACTGCTCGCGGCTCCAGTCCATCGAACAGCCCAGGCGGCGCAGCTGGCGCGTGATCTGGCCGCCGCTATCGTCCTTCCACGCCCAGACGCGCGCGAGGAAATCCTCACGGCTGAGGTCGGTCCGTTTTTCGCCTTGCGCAGCCATATTGCGCTCCACCACCATCTGCGTGGCGATGCCGGCATGATCGGTGCCGACCACCCAGAGCGCATCCTTGCCGCGCAGCCGCTCATAACGGACCATGATGTCCTGCAGCGTGTTGTCGAGCGCATGGCCGATGTGCAGCACACCGGTAACGTTCGGCGGCGGGTTGACGATGGTGAACGGCTCGGCGTCGCCGCGCTCGGGGCGAAAAAGGCCGTTCTTTTCCCAATGCGCGTACCAGCGCGTTTCCAGCTCGGCGGGATCGAAGGTTTTGGGCAGGGTCTGGTCGGTCATGTCCGCAGCAATGGCAGCGCGCCCGCGCCATCGCAACGGTGATTAGCCGTCGAAGATCGTCGTCATTGCGAGGAGCCGCAGGCGACGCGGCAATCCAGGGCGGTTGCAGCGCGGCAGCGGTCCTGGATTGGTTGATCTACGGTCGCCTCCGGCCCCGCTTCGCTCGCAATGACGAACGCTTACTGGGCAGGCGTCCCCCGCCCCGTCCACTTGTCCAGCCAGTCGAACACGTCGCGATGCCATTGGATCGAGTTTTGCGGTTTGTTGATCCAGTGGCTTTCCTCCGGAAACACCAGCAGGCTGGACGGAATGCCCTGGCGCTGCGCAGCGGTGAAGCCCATCAGCGACTGGGTGTAGGGGATGCGGAAGTCCTTCTCGCCATGGGTGAACAGAACGGGCGTCTTCCAGTTGGTGACGAAGTTCACCGGGTTCCATTTCTCGTACAGTTCCCGCTGCGCGTAATAAGGCCCGCCGAAATCCCATTCGGGGAACCACAGCTCCTCGGTGGAATAGTAGAAGGCGCGCGTGTCAAAAATGCCGGCATGGTTGACGATGCACTTGAACTGATCGGGCCAATTGCCCTCGATCCAGTTCATCATATAGCCGCCATAGCTGGCACCCAGCGCGCAGGCATTGTCCGGCGTCACCGCACTGTCGAACTTCGCCGCGGCGGCAAGGCCCAGCTTCAGGTCCGTCAGCGGCTTGCCGCCCCAATCCTTATTGATCGAATCGGTGAAGGCCTGGCCGTATCCGGTGCTGCCGTGGAAATCGATCGTCACCACGCTCATGCCGTGGCTGGCGAAGATTTTCGGGTTCCAGCGGAAACTCCAGCTGTCGCCGAAGCTGCCCTGCGGCCCGCCATGCACCAGAAACGCGGTCGGCGTGCCCTTGGGCGCGCCTTCGGGCTTCACCACCTGCCCCCACACGGTGTCGCCGTTCGCGCCCTTGAAGCTGAACCGCTCGACCACAACCGGGTCGATCTCGGCGAACAGATCGGCGTTCACCGCCGTCAGCTGCCGTTCGTTGCCGCCGGGCAGCATACGATACAGGTCGTTCGGCGCCTGAATCGAGTTCTTGGTGTAGAGCATCGATCCATCGGCCATCGGGATCACATCGCCCACATTGCCGCGCTGCGTAAGGCGGCTGACCGTGCCGTCCAGCGCGATCATATAGGCCGGATGGTCCAGCGTATCGCCCGCGGTGACGATCAGGTGACTGCTGTCCGGCGCCCAGGCGATGGAGCCCACCGAGCGGTCCCACCCCTGCGTGAGTGCCTGCGTTTCGCCGCTCGCCAGATCGCGCAGCATCAGCACCAGCCGGTCGCTCTCATAGCCAGGTCGCGCCATCGCGGCATAAGCGAGGTAGCGCCCGTCCGGCGAGGGCGTGGGCATGGTATCGGTGGCCTGATTGGCGTCCGTCAGATTGTCGAGCCGACTGCCGTCCGCCGCCGCAGCGTAGATATCCAGATCGGTCGAGCGCGGCTCCATCGCGTTCGCCTCGCGAAGCGTGTAGAACAGCGTGTCGCCGTCGGCGCTCCAGTTCAACTCCTCGCCGCCGCCAAACGGATCGCTGGGCGCGTTGCCGGTGATCGAGCCGTCGAGCGGGGTGCCGAGGCCTGCAATCTTCCCGTTCGCCACGTCGAAGGCGAAGATGCGGTTGTACACACCGGGCTCGCGCCAGCTGGTCCAGTGCCGCACGAAATACTCGTCATATTCGCGGCCCGTCGCCTTGGCTTCCTCCGGCGAGACGGTGGGTGCCGGGCAACCGAATTCGGCGCAATCGCGTGGGATCGCGCTCCACACCGCCACGCGGTTGCCGGTCGGGGCCAGCTTGAATCCGGCCACTCCGATGGAAAAGTCACTCGTCTGCACCGGGGTGCCGCCGGGCATGGTCATGCGCCAGAGCTGATCACTGCCCGACTTGTCACTGATGAACCAGAGCGATCCGTCCGGCGCGAAGGCGGGCGAGCTTTCCGAGGCGCCCTCCATATCCGCAATCAGCACCGGCTGCGATTCCGGGCGGGTCAGATCGAGCATGTAGAGCTGAGTCGAGCGGCTATTTTCCGCGATGTCGGTGCCGGTCACCTGATAAACCGCCATCGTACCGTCCGGACTGACCGCAGGCGCGCCGAGGCGTTTCATTTCGTTAAGATCGATCGCGGTCATCGACCGGGCGGCAGCGGGGGACGGTGCGGCGGCGATCGCGATCGCGGCGGCAGCGGCGGACAGAAGAAGCGTTTTCATGGGGGCCCACGCTAAGCCGGGCCAGGCAGGCGGGCAAGCCGGTTCGAACGCTCAGGCGGCAAGTGCCGCCGGTCTTCGATTCTCATCGTCATTGGCGGCAAGTTTTGGCGGCGTGCGGAACTGCCTGCGCTTCGCTCTTGCCTTTGCGCGCCGCGCCGGACGGATCGCACCGATCCATGCGCGCATCATGCCGCGCGACCGCACCGACCATGCCAGGAGGCCAGCCATCGCCAGATCGGCGGTGGTGGCGATATCGAAGGCGGCGATCCAGCCCATCAATTCGGGCGTCGCCAGTCCCAACAGCCGCAGCCCCTCACCCGACTCGGCGTAGATGAGCAGCCCCGCCACGATTACCGATGCCAATGTTACAAGCACTTGGCCACGAGAGACGCGGTTGAGCGCATCGGCGGGCTGGCGCACCAACCAGCGATTTAGAAAGCGCGCCAACGCGGTATCGGGCGCAGCCTTGAGGATGAGGAATACGCCGAAAAGGACGGCGACCAGGGTCATCAGCCTTTACGGGTAATCCGCTGGATTTCCTTGCGCACCATGGATTCGACCAGCGGCGGCAGGTTCTGGTTGAGCCATTCTTTCAGCATGGGCCGCAGCATTTCGCGCAGCAGCTGCTCGATGGACGTTTCGCCGGAGCGCACGATTTTCGGCTTCGCGCTGGGCTCCGCCAACGTCGCCAGCGCGCTGAGAGACGCGCTAAGCGCTTCCGCATTCGCTGTATCGAGCAGATCGTCGTCGCCCGCTTCGTCACGATCGAAATCCTCGACGCTGTCGCCTTCAGTCAGCTCAAGCACCGAGTCGTTGGACGTTGGCGCCGCGGATGATGAGCGCGCGGCGCTTTCGCGGCGATTGTCTTCGGCGATGATGCGTTTGATCGAGGAGAGAATTTCTTCCATCGAAGGTTCGTGCTCGCTCACGCCTTATCCCCTGTCGGCCAGGCCCCGCCCCCGGAGACCATCGGCCCTCAATCGATCGGCTGGCGCGGCCCATAAAGGTTACGCGCGGCTGCTTCCGGCCCGATCGTTTCCGGAAGCGGTTCTATTGGAGCCGCCTGGGGCTCGGTGTCAACGGTGCGCGTGGCAGACGGCACCGGATCGGGGCGCGACGTCCAGTCGCTGCGCCGTCCGCGCACATCCTCATAATAATCGAGCGGATCGTAGAAGATGCCGCCGTCGAGGCCGAGGTCCGCCGCCTCCGCGCGCCCCATCGCGGCCAGCAGCGAGAAGCCGGCGACATAGGCGTTGCGCCGCGCCGCGACGAGCTGAACCTGCGCGTTCAGAAGCTCCTGCTCGGCATTCAGGATATCGAGGATGGTGCGGTTTCCCACGCTGTTTTCCGCGCGCACACCTTCCAACGCGAGCTGGTTCGATTCGACCGCGATCTGGCTAGCCTGGATGACCTCCTGCGAGGCGCGCCAGCTGGCATAGGAAGCACGGACCTGCGCGATCACCGATCGCTCGACCTCGATCTCCTGCTCTTCGGCCTGCCCCAGCAGTGCTTGTGCGCGCCGCACCTGCGCGGGCACCCGCCCGCCCTGATAAAGCGGAAGGTTGGCGCGCACGCCGACGGCGAGATTCTGCTGCGAATTGGGGATGGCAGGGATCGTGATATTCGGCTGGCCCGGATTTTGCGGACCGATCGGGGTGAAATCGGGTGTGATCACCGATCCCAGGAAATTGGCGTAGGAGCCTTGCGTAAAGGCGGACACCCGCGGCAACCGCCCGGCTTGCGCCACGCGCACATCATAGGCAGCGGCCTTGCGCCGTTCATGGGCGGCAATCAGATCGGGATTGGAATCGAGCGCAATATCGACGGCGGCGCTCGCCGTTTCCGGCAGGTTCGGCAGCGGCGGCGGCGGCTCCAGCGCGTCGGGCGCTTCGCCCACGAGCTGGATGTAATTTTCCTTTGACTGGATCAGGTTGGACCGCGCGGTCTCCAGATCGCTCGTCGCGATGGCAAGGCGCGCCTCGGCCTGCGCCACGTCGGTGCGGGTGAGATCGCCGATCTGGAACCGATCGCTTGTCGCCTCCCGGTTTACCGTCAGCACGCCGACATTGGCGCGGTTCAGCCGCACGATCGCCTCGTCGCGAATCACGTTCATATAGGCCGCGACGATCTGACTGAAGATGCTGCTCTCGGTCCCGCGCAGTGTGGCGCGGCCCGCCTCCACGCGCTTGTCCGCGGCTTTCACGCCATATTTCACCGCGCCGCCGGAATAGACCGGTACGCTGAGATCGATCGCCGCCACCGCCTGTCGGTTGGAGAACGGGTTCGAATTGTCGACACTCTCCTGATAGGTGCCCTGCCCGCCGAGCTGCGGGCGGCCGTCCGCCTTCGTGATCGGCACGGTCTCGTCGGTCGCGCGCAGCTGGGCGCGCTGCCCGGTGATCGTCGGATTGTTCAGATAGGCCTGGGCCAGCGCCTCGCGCAGCGTGTCGGCCGCTGCAGGCGCAGCAAGCAGCGTCGCGGCGGAGGCGGCGAGGAGCAGTCGGCTGCGCTTGCGCATGATTAGAACCGGAACGCTTTCGCGCGCTCGAAGCCGGGCAGCACCGGCACTTCGCTATCCTCGAACGCCACCGGACTTACCACGCCGCCACGCTTGCGCGCGATGGCGAGGCGCGTCAGGCCCTTATCGGCGATGCCGCAGACCAGCCGCCCGCCTTCGGCCAGCTGATCGGCAATCGCATCGGGCACGGTCTCGACCGCGCCGTCTATAAGGATGAGATCATAAGGGGCGCCGTCAGGATGCCCCTGCGTCAGGTCACCCTCGACCAGCTGGATCAGGCTCGCGTCATCGAAATTTCCGCCCTCCAGGCGTGGGCGCGCGATGGCGGCTAGTTCTGCGTCTGATTCCAGCGCGGTAACGGGGCCCGCCAGCCGCGCCAGAACCGCGGCGGAATAGCCGGTGCCCGCCCCTACGATCAGCGCGATGTCGCTACGCTGTGGTTCGGCAACCACCAGCATGCGGCCAAGCGCGACGGGCGGTGCCAGATAACGATCATTGCCCAGCGGCACGGAGCGATCGGCATAAGCCACCGAGGCCCGAACCTCCGGAACGAACTCCTCGCGCGGCACGCTAGCCATCGCACGGATCACATCGCGGTCGTTGACGCCTGATGGGCGCAACTGGCTGTCCACCATCGCGTCGCGCATCGCCTGAAAACTCTTATCGTTGGTCATGATCCGAAGCCCTACAACAGCTGTGTTAGTATTGCAATACAGCTAATCCCTGTTTTGTCATAACGAGGGGTCCGGGCAGCGCCAAGCCGCTTTTGGACGAACGTACGCCGCGCGGGGGCAAACGCCGCGGGAGGCTATCGCGTGCCGCAGCAGCGCTTGACAAGCACGCGCCATTTCCACAATGGCGGGCGCTCGCAAGCTCCGAGGCCCGATGGCGGAGTGGTTACGCAGAGGACTGCAAATCCTTGCACGCCGGTTCGATTCCGGCTCGGGCCTCCACTTTCCGGCACTGCGCCGACTTCCCAAACATTCCGAATAGACCGGCTGCTTCGAAGAGGCGGCTGACATGCGTGCGTTCGCGCCCCGCGCGAATCTCGCTGCGGACGCGGACCTGCTGATTTACTGGAGAATTATGGTGCCCGGGGGCGGGATCGAACCACCGACACTACGATTTTCAGTCGTATGCTCTACCAACTGAGCTACCCGGGCATATCCGTTCGAACTCGGCGGGCGCGGGGCCGGCCGGCGAGCGGGAGATGGGCCTATAGGCGTGGGTACCGGGGCTTGTCCAGCCCCGATTAAACCTCTTCTTCTCCTGCGCGCAGGCTTTCCGGCGGAACGGCCGGGCCCGGGATGCGATAGCCGTCGCCAAGCCAGTTCAGAAGATCGCGATCCTTGCAGCCGCGCCCGCAGAAAGGCGCGTGATCCGGGTCAACGGGCTTACCGCAATTGGGACATTTGGGTTCGCTCATGTTTCCACCTCGTTCACCGCCTCGCCTTGCCACAGGCCGCGGGCGGGATCGCTTTCCATCACCACCGGGCGGCCGATGCGCTGCGCCAGTTCCTCCACCAGATGGAAACGCCGCTCGAGCCGATCGATGACCGCGGGAGCGGCCGACAGCATCAATTGCCCGCGCCCACCGGATCGCTCACCGATGCGCAGCAGCGCCAGCGCTGCGGAAGCGACGTCATTGCCCTGAAGCTCTTCGACCACGGAAGGGCGCACCCGGCGGCGCACGATCTGGAGCAGGCCAAAGCCGTTCACCGCCGTCCGTTCGCAGTCGAACGCGGCGGCCTCGTCAAACAGTTCGACGCTGCGGGCACGGTCCGCCTTGGCCGGGAGCGTTGGAAAATCCACCGCGATGCTGCCCTGCAGATCGAACAGGCGAATCGCGCGGGCCACCTCAGGCGCTGCGGCAAAGGCAAGCTCACGCGGGGAGAGATCGCCATCGATATCGATCGCGATGAAGGCGGAGGTGCTTTCGATTCGAAGCGATCCGCCGGCAAAAGGAACGAGCCCCTGACGCGCCTGCTCGAACAGATCGTGCCAGCCATGATCGTCCAGCGTCTCGGCCCCCGCAGCGCGCACGACGCGCACCGCATGATCGCCCATGATGCGTTCACGCAATGTCGGGCCGTCGCGACGCGGCTCTTCCGTCGGGCGTACGAGGCCGAGCTTCAGCCTTCCCCGTTCACGCATCAATTCGCGCGTCACCTCGACCCGCAGCCGCTGCCCCTCGCTTGCGCCTTTGGGCAGCGGGGCGAGCAGCATCTGCTGGCCGCATTCCATTTCGACAAGACCGCGTGCGCCCAGTTTCTTCACCAGCTTGGCATGATCGCGCACCGTACCGGCCCGCGCGGGGCTTGGGCGTTCGATCCGCATCTCGACCGGACGCCCCCCTTCCAGCATCAGCGCGCGCGCTTCCCCGATCCCGTCTTCATAAAGCCACTCAGCCAAGGGGATACCCTCCCTGCTTCAGCAGCAACCGCGTCTCATAGAGCGGCAGACCCATGATGGCCGAATGGCTGCCCGACATCCATGTTATCAACGATTCGGCGCGGCCCTGAATGGCATAGCCGCCGGCCTTCCCGATCCCCTCCCCGCTTTCCACATAAGCGGCGATTTCGTCGGCATGGAGCGGCTTGAACTTGACGATATTTTCCGAAACCTTGGTGCGCTGCGTGCCGTCCGGCGCGATCACGCTGACCGCGCTGTAGACGCGGTGGCGGCGGCCCGAGAGCAGCTCCAAGAAGCGCCGGTTCATCGCCTCATCTTCGGCCTGCTGCAGAATGCGCCGTCCGGGCGCCACGGCGGTATCGCCGGCCAGCACCATTTCGCCATCGGAGCGCGCGACGGCGCGGGCCTTTTCCTCGGCCATGCGCAGCGCATAGACGCGCGACAGCTCGCCCTTCAGCGGCGTCTCATCGATATCGGGGGAGGCGATCCTGTCCGGCGTCACGCCCAGACGCCCCAGCAATTCGCGGCGGCGCGGGCTGGAGCTGGCGAGGATCAGCGTGGGCGCTGTTTCACCCACCGGAACTTATCGCGGTGCCGGGCCGCCGCGTCCCGGCATGAAGCGATAGGTGATGCGCGCCTTGGTGAGATCGTACGGGGTCATCTCGCACAGCACCTCGTCCCCCACCAGCACGCGGATGCGGTTCTTGCGCATCTTGCCGGCGGTGTGGCCGAGCACTTCGTGGCCGTTCTCCAGCTCCACGCGGAACATCGCGTTGGGAAGGAGTTCACGGACCACGCCGCGCATTTCGAGAAGTTCTTCTTTCGCCATTCTTGTCCTGATCGCTTGCGGCCCCGCTTGGCGGCGCCGTCGGTTTCGCTCGCCCCCCTAGCCGCCTTGGGAACAAAAGGGAAGCGGGCCACTATTCGATGAACATGGGATGAGAAGCCACCAGCGACAATTGGTTACAGAATATCGCGCGACTTTTCGATCATTGCCGGGTTAAGCCATGGGCCAACGGGGCAGATGATAACAGGCGGGCCATCCCCGCCCCACGCCAGCAGAGTTCTCCCGATCATGACGCAAGCCGCACCCTCTAGCCTGCCCAAAGGGTTCCTTATCTGCTCGGCGGCGCCGATCGCGCTGCTGATGGCAGCGCCCCTTGCCGCGCAGGAGCAGGACGAGGCCGTGCCCGCCCAGGGCGAGCAGCAAGAAAGCGGGGATGAGCAGGACACCCCCGATCAAAGCGTCTATAGCGGCGGGGATATTGTGGTGCGCGCCACGCGGCTGCGCGGCGAGGTGGATACCGACATCCCCGTGCTGGACGAGATCGGTGCGGAGGAAATCGCAGGCTATGGCGCGTCCTCGATCGGCGATCTGATCGATCTTCTGGGCCCGCAAACCGGATCGGCGCGCGGGCGCGGCGGCGGGCGGCCGGTGATCCTCCTGAACGGACGGCGCATCTCCAGCTTCCGCGAACTGCGCGATCTTCCGCCCGAGGCGATCGAGCGGGTGCAGGTGTTCCCCGAAGAGCTGGCGCTGCAATATGGCTATCGCCCCGATCAGCGCGTCATCAACATGATCCTGGTCGATAATTTCAAATCCGTGACGGCGGAGCTGAAATATGGCCAGCCTTCGCAAGGCGGGCGCGCGAAATGGGAGACGCAGGGCGGCCTCACCCGCATCGGCGACGATTTCCGGTTCAACATCAACGGCGAATATACGAGCCAGTCCTCGCTGACCGAGGCGGAGCGCGGCATTGCGCGCGCGGCCACCAATATCGTGGTGCCGGACGGCGTTGATCTTGGCCGCTTCCGCACCCTGCTGCCGCAAAGCGACCAGTTCTCACTGAACGGCAGCTACAGCAAAAGCCTGACCGAAAAGATCCAGCTCTCGCTCAACGCCGCTTACGAGCTGACCGATTCCAATTCGCTCAACGGCCTTGGCACGGTGGATTTGTTCGTGCCGGGCACCAGCCCCTTTTCGCAGACCGGGCAGGACGCCGTCCTAACGCGCGCCTTTACCGATCCCCGCCCCCTCGCCGGATACTCGACCGTGCAGACCCGGTCGGCCAGCGCGGGGCTCAACAGCGATTCTTCAGGCTTCCGCTGGTCGGTGAACGGCAATTATTCGGAAAATCAGACCGACATCACCACCAACCGCGCGCTGGACAGCGCAGCGCTGGAGGCCATGGTGGCCGCCGGCGCCGTCGATCCCTTCGGCGCGGACATCGGGCGCGGCCTGTCCTTCGCCTATCCCGATCGCAGCACCAGCCTGTCGAGCACCGCTTCGCTGATTGCCGAGGGATCGCGCGAGCTGTTCGCTCTGCCCGCCGGCGGGGTGCAGCTGAGCCTCAACGGCGGCTACACGCGCGAAGATATCCGGGGAACCGCCCTGCGATCGGGCGAGGCGTTCGCCACCGATCTCGGTCGCGGCACGGCCAGCGTAGGGGGCAATGTCTCGCTGCCCGTCAGCAGCCGGCGCGAAGGCGTGTGGGACGCGATCGGCGATCTCACACTGAACGCCAATGCGGGTTACAAGCACCTCACCGATTTTGGGAGTATCACTAGCTACGGCGGCGGCTTCAACTGGTCCCCGGCCGAGCGGCTGAGCATCCTGTTCAGCTATATCGGCGAGGAAAGCGCGCCGGGCATTTCCGATCTGGGCGCGCCGATCATCGTCACGCCCAATGTGCCGATATTCGATTTCACCACCGGCCAGTCCGTGCTGATCGACCGGACGACGGGCGGCAACCCGCTGCTGCTCGCCGAACGCCGCAATGACATCAAGTTCAACATCGGTTGGGAGCCGCCCTTCCTCGACGATTTCCGGATTGAGGCGGAGTATAACCGCAACCGCTCTCGCAACGTCACCAACGCCTTTCCGCTGCTTACCCCCGCCATCGAAGGCGCATTCCCGGACCGCGTGACGCGCGGGCCGGACGGCACGCTGCTGGCGCTCGATGCCCGCCCCGTCACCTTCAGCGAAGTGAATGCCGAGCGTATCCGCTGGGGCCTCAACTATCGCGGCGAATTCGGCGGCAACAAGGATGAAGGCGAAGGACGGCGCGGCATGCCCGGCGGCGATCGGCCAGCGCCCCCGCAGCGCGAGGCACAACAAGGAAGCACGCAGACCGGCGAACAAAATGGACGCGCCGAAGGACAGTCCGAGGGCAAACCGGCAAACGGCGAAAAGGCGGAGGGCGAAGGCAGCGAGAAACAGGCCGAGCGGCCCCAGCAGCGGCAGCAGCGGGGCGGCGGGCGCCGCGGCGGCGGCATGTTCGGCCGCGGCAATGACGGCAAGGCGCGCTGGAACGTCTCGCTATACCACACCTATACGCTGCAGGACGAAGTCGTGATCCGGCCCGAACTGCCGACGCTCGACCTTCTGGACGGAGACGCGATCGGCGCCAGCGGCAGCCCGCGTCACAAAGTAGAGCTGCAGGGCGGCATCTTCTACAAGGGCATGGGCATGTTCCTGCGCGGCAACTACGCCTCTGCCACCCGCGTCAACGGCGATCCGCTGACCGGCTCGAGCGATCTGTTCTTCGGCGATCTCGCCACTTTCGATCTGCGGCTGTTCGCCAATCTGGAGCAGGTGCTGAAGAAGAAGGAGGGCTTCTTCAAGGGTACGCGCGTTTCCTTGCGCGTCGATAATCTGTTCGGCGGCATCCAGAATGTGCGCGACGCGGACGGCAACACCCCGCTGCGTTACCAGCCCGGCTTCGTCGATCCCGTGGGCCGCTTTATCGAGATCAATTTCCGCAAGCAGTTCTGATCGGCGCAAACGCGCTCAGGAAGGCCGAGCGCCCTTTGCCACCGCCTCTGCACGAGCCGCCGCCTTTGGCGCCACCCGCCACACGGTGTTCGATACATCATCCGCCACGTACAGCGCGCGCCTCGTTGGATCGAACGCAACGCCGACCGGGCGGCCGCGCGCATGATCGCCCTTCAGGAAACCACCCACCAGATCGATTGGCTTGCCCGAAGGGCGGCCACCACGAAACGGCACGAACACAACCTTGTAGCCCGAGGGGTCGCGGCGGTTCCAGCTTCCATGCTCGCCGACGAACGCACCTTCGCTCATCGCGCCGCCGAACCCTCCTTGCTTCGCGAAATCCAGCCCCAGCGCGGCGACGTGGGAGCCCAGCGCATAATCGGGCGCAATCGCCTTGCGAACGAGGTCGGGCCGCTGCGGCTGAATGCGCGGATCCACATGCTGGCCGTAATAGCTGTACGGCCAGCCATAGAACGCGCCGTCCTTCACCGAGGTGAGATAGTCGGGCACCAGCTGCGGCCCCAACTCATCCCTCTCGTTCGCGACCGTCCACAGCTGGTTCGTCGCCGGATTGATGGCGAGCGCCGTCGGGTTGCGAACGCCCGAAGCATAAATGCGGCTGGCACCCGTGGCCCGGTCGATCTCCCAGATCACCGCGCGGTCTTCTTCCACATCCATACCACGCTCGCCGACATTGCTGTTGGAACCGATGCCGACATAGAGCTTGGAGCCGTCGGGACTCGCGGTCATGGACTTTGTCCAGTGATGGTTGATCCGCGACGGCAACTTCGTCAGCTCGCGCCCCGGCCCGGCGACGCTCGTGGCGCCTTCGGTGTAGGGAAAGCTCACCACATTGCCCTGATTGGCGACGTAAAGCGTGCCGTCCACCAGTGCCATGCCATAGGGCGCATCGAGCCCGCTGATGAAGGTGGTCTGCAGATCGGTCTTTCCGTCACCATCGGCATCGCGCAGCAGCGTGATGCGGTTACCGCCCTTTACGGAGCTGGTTCCCTGCTTCTTGATGATCCCGGCGATCACGTCCTTCGGTCGCACCGGCGAAGCATGGCCTCCGCGCCCTTCGGCGACGAGGATGTCTCCATTGGGCAGCACCAGCATCTGGCGCGGAATCTTGAGGTCTTTGGCGATCGGCGCGATGGTGAAGCCATCGGGTACCGTCGGCAGTTCGCCGTCCCACCCTGCGGGCGTGGGAATGGTCATCGCCGGGATCAGCGCATCATTCTGGGCGGGCAGCTGCGGCTGCTCCCCCATCTGATCGAGCGAAGGATTGCTGTCCTTCTGACAGGCGGCAAGCGCCAGAACGAGGGTGAGCGAAAAAGCGGCCTGGCGGATCACGAGCGGACCTCCTTGTGCACATATCCTGAAAAAGCGATCCACGCGGCGGCAAGCGCGAACAGGGTGGACAGCGCAGACAGCGTCACGCCCAGCGTCCCGACCGAATCCCAGCCATCGCGCGCATGCTGGAATGCGTTGACCAGGCCCGTTACGAACATCAGCGCCACCAGCGCCAGATAGATAAGACCGCGTCCGCGCGCCTTGCTGGTGCGGCCGACGAACAGCCCAATCAACGCCCATGCAAGCACCAGGCCGGCGAACACATCCGCCCCCGCGATCAGCCAGGAGGAGAAGTTGGTCCACTGGACGACGGCAGTGTTGAGATAGGTAATGTCCGACAGCAGTGCCGAGCTATACAGCGCCAGCGGAAAGGCCAGCAACATGGCGTGTAGAGGATGAATGAAAGATCGGGCGTCGTGCATGGTCCTGGCCATGGCAATGTTCTCCTAGATCATGGGCTTCGCGCGCTACCAATTGGTTTGCCCCGGACAGCACGATCGGTGTGATGATCCAAACCAACGGTGGACGGAAAAGTGCCGCGGGTGACCAAATCGGAAATAGGACGAAAGTTGACAGGCAGCCCGTAAAGAAAAGGCCCCGCATCGCTGCGGGGCCTTTCGTGATCTACAAACCGGAAGCGGGCCTTATTCGGCGGGTTCCATTTCCGGCGTCGTCGCCTTCGCGGAGGCCATGCCGGGCTCCTCCGACGTGCCGCCGATCATGTCGCGCACCGATTTCTCGATCCGCTCTCCGATCTTCGCATCGACATTGCGCCAATATTCGAAGGCGCGAGTGAGCACCTTTTCGCTGACGCCGTCGGCCAGATGGCCCGAGACGTTGGAGACGAAGCGATCGCGCTGGGCATCGTCCATCACGTCATTGATCAGCGCGGCGGCCTGGCTCCAGTCGTCGTCATCCTCTCGCAGCGTATAGGCCTGACGCACCATATCGCCATCGGCATACCAGGTCGCCTCGCCGCCCACTTCGGGCTGCGCGGCGGGGCCGCCATAGCTGTTCGGCGCATAGACCGGATCAACCGCGTTCTCGACGCGCATATGCCCGGCACGCGAATAGCTATGCACTTCCGTCTTCGGCTTGTTGACGGGGATCTGCTTATAGTTGACGCCCAGGCGCGCACGGTGCGCATCCGAATAGGAGAAGCCCCGGGCCAGCAGCATCTTGTCCGGCGACAGGCCGATGCCTGGCACCATATTGTTCGGCTCAAACGCCAGCTGCTCGATCTGCGTATCCCAGTCGACCGGGTTTTCGTTCAGCGTCAGCTTGCCGACCTCGATCAGCGGGTAATCCGAATGCGGCCAGGTCTTGGTCAGGTCGAACGGATTGATGCGATAGGTTTTCGCATCCTCGAACGGCATGATCTGGAACTTCAGCGTCCAGCTCGGCCCATTCCCCTCGGCAATCGCGTTGAACAGATCGCGGCGGTGATAGTCGCTGTCCTTGCCCGCCATCTCGACGGCCTCATCCTGCGTGAAATGCGCGTTGCCGCCTTCATCGCCCACATTGGTGTGGAAGTGCCACTTCACCCAGAACTTCTCGCCGTCTTCATTGATCAGCATATAGGTGTGGCTGGAATATCCGTTCATCTCGCGCCAGTTCTTCGGCACGCCGCGATCACCCATCAGATAGGTCACCTGATGCGCGCTTTCCGGGCTCAGCGTCCAGAAGTCCCACATCATGTCGTGATCGCGCAGGCCGTTGTCCGCCCGGCGCTTCTGCGAGCGGATGAAATGCTGGAACTTCAGCGGATCGCGGATGAAGAAGATCGGCGTGTTGTTGCCGACCATGTCGAAATTGCCGTCATCGGTGTAGAACTTCACCGAAAATCCGCGCGGATCGCGCCAGGTGTCGGGGCTGCCCCGCTCGCCCGCCACGGTAGAGAAGCGCATGGCCGTTTCGGTCTTCGCACCTGGCTGCAAAAACTTGGCCTTGGTGTATTTCGAAACGTCGTTGGTGACTTCGAAATGGCCGAACGCGCCCGAGCCCTTGGCATGCGGCTGCCGCTCGGCAATCCGCTCGCGGTTGAAGTTCGCCATTTGCTCGATCAGGTAATGATCGTTGAGGACGATCGGGCCGTCCGGTCCCAGCGTCAGAGAATGCTCGTCGCTCTGTACGGGAATGCCGGCGTCGGTGGTGGTGGGGGGAACCTTGTTGGCCATGGCGCGGTCGCCTTTCTTACATATGTAGGGGTCTTTCTGCATACGTTTCGGCGACCGTTTCGGTTCCTCGAAAAGCTGCGGAAAACGGGCGCGTTTCGCATTGCTCCGCCGCCCCGGGCCAAGCCGATTGCGCGGGCGGGCGCGGTCTGCCACATTATCGATCGATGAGTTCTACGCTTTCCAAGATCGTCATGGTCATCGCGATCGCTTGCCTCGGCAATTACGGGCGCGAATGGGCGCGGCTGATGCTGGCGGAATTTCGCATCGCCACAGAAGAGGGTCGCCCGCTCTCCTTCGCTTTCCAATGCCTGTGGCGCGCGCTTCGCGAAATGCCCAAGCATCAGGAAGGACGGCTTGCGCTGGGCCGTTACGGCGTGGCGCTGTTCCTGATGTTGCCGATCGCGGCGATCCTCACCGCCGGGGCGATCGGCGGATATCCGTTCATCAACCTGCCAGGCCTGCATCCGCACGCGGCGAGCGAATGGGCGCCGGGCGGGGTGAACGAAGGCAACCGCTTCGCGATGCAGACGCTTACCACCATGTTCGCCATTCTGGCAGTGCGCATGCTGATGGTGGCATGGCTCGTTACGGAGCGGAACTGGTCCCGGATCGGCAATCTGCAGCGCCTCGCCGCGGCGATCATCACAACGATCGCGATCTTTACCAGCGTGTTGATGCGCGAAGCGTTAAGCGCCGCTCTGCCCGCGCTGCTGCTGGGCCTGGAATTCGCAGCGGTCGCAACGCTCGCCCGCTGGCACGCCGCTACAGGCGGCAGGGCGCAAGATGCGGAGGAGGAACGGGAACCGGCCTACGAACAGGCGCGCGCGTTCATTTCCGGCTGAGCGAAGCGCGTGAGGCTCCAAGAGTGATCCGCTGATCTACAAAAGCGGGCCCCATCGGCGATCCGGCCAACCAGCCCCCTTCCCCGCTTGACCGCGCGCAGCTACAGCATGGCCCATGTGGCGTCTTTACCAGTTCCCTCTCTGTCCCTTCTCCCGCAAGGTACGCCTGCATCTGGGAGAAAAGGGCGTGGGCTATGAGCTGGAGCGCGAAAACCCTTGGGCGCAGCGTGACGAATTTCTCGACATGAACCCCACCGGCCGGACGCCGGTGATCGAGGACGAAGAGCGCGGACTGGTGATCGCGGATAGCCGCGCGATCTGCGAATATTTCGAGGAAACCGTCGAAACCAACAAGATGATCAGCGGCAGTTCGGCCTATCGCGCCGAAATCCGCCGCCTGGTCGCTTGGTTCGACGAGCAGTTCTACGGCGATGTCACTGGCCCGCTGATGCACGAGCGGATGTACAAACGCCTTGTCCACCGTCAGCCGCCCGATGCGCGCGTGCTGCGCGAAGCGATGAAGCTCGCCAACACGCATCTCGATTATATCGATTATCTGATCGACCATCGCAGCTGGCTCGCCGGATCGACGCTGAGCCTCGCCGACCTCGCCTGCGCAGCGCAGCTATCGGTGGCGGATTATCTGGGCGGGATCGACTGGAGCGGGCACGAACAGACCAAGGGCTGGTACTCGATGTTCAAAAGCCGCCCCAGCTTCCGCCCGCTGCTGAGCGAACGCATGGAAGTGGTGAAACCACCTGCGCATTACGAAGAAGTGGATTTTTGACGCTTCGCAGGGTTCACCGCCCGATGCTTCTGCCGCGAAAGCATCCCACGCCTTTTTAACCCTACGTCGCCCCGGACTTGATCCGGGGCCCAGCTTGTAAAGCCTACGTCGCCAGAGCAGCTGGCCCCCCGGGTCAAGCCCGGGGTGACGCGGGCTGGGGCGCAAACGGAGCGCCACGGCGCGCTCGTTCTTACCGACGTACCGTTACCCAGCCTTCACCGCCGCCAGGATATAGTTCAGCCTCTGATCGTCGCTGAGGTGCAGGCCTTGTCCCGGACCGAAGGCGATGCCTTCGCGGTCGATCACGTCGAGTCCGGCGTCGGCCAGCAGCGTCTCGCATTCTTCGGGGGTGAGAAACTTGTCCCAGTCATGCGTGCCGCGCGGGATGCGGCCCAGGCGTTCGGCGCCTTCCACCAGCAGCAGCTTGGATGCGGGCGTGCGGTTGGGGGTGGAGAGGATCAGCAGCCCGCCCGGCGCCAGCTTGCCCGCCAGCTCGGCGGCAAAGCGCGCCGGATCGTCGACATGCTCGATCACCTCCAGGCAGGTGACGAGATCGAACGGCCCCGCGTCCAGCTCTTCCACCGCGACCGCTCGGTAATCGATATCGAGCCCGGCCCCGGCGGCATGCGTCTTGGCCGCGGCGATATTTTCCGGAGCGGCGTCGATCGCGGTCACCGCCGCGCCCAGCCGCGCCAGCGGTTCGGCGAGCAGCCCCGCTCCGCAGCCGACATCGAGCGCGCTGCGACCTTGAAGCGGCGTCCATTCGCATTTGTCGCAGGCGAAATGCCGGTCCACCTGCCGCCGGATATAGCGCAAGCGCACCGGGTTCAGCTTGTGCAGCATGGCGCTGGAGCCTTTGGGGTCCCACCAGTCGGCGGCCATCTTGCCGAAATGCGCGGCTTCGTCCGCATTGATCGTGGACGGCGATTTAGCGGGGGCGGACAGGGTTTCGACGCTTGAATTGCTCATTTTCGCTGCCTATCAGGTGCGCCGCTTGCCCCCAAGATAATTTCGCCGAACTCGTTTCTTTCGTAACTTTCCATCACGCCGAGGAGCAGACCGAACCGACATGGCCCGCATCGTGATGAAATTCGGCGGCACCTCCATGGCCGGGACGGAGCGCATTCGCCGCGTGGCGCAGATCGTCAAGCGTCAGGCGGAGGGCGGCCATGAAGTCGCCGTCGTGGTCTCCGCCATGGCCGGCGAGACCGACCGACTGGTACAGTTCTGCCGCGAGGCGAACCCGCTGTTCGATCCGGCGGAATATGACGTGGTGGTGGCCAGCGGCGAGCAGGTGACCAGCGGCCTCCTCGCCATGACGCTGCAGGCGATCGGCGCGAAGGCGCGCAGCTGGATGGGCTGGCAGCTGCCGCTGCGCACGGACCTGTCGCACAGCAAGGCGCGCATCGGATCGATCGTGCAGGACAACCTCATCGCCTCGATGCAGGCCGGCCAGATCGCGGTGATCCCCGGCTTTCAGGGCATGACCGACGAAGGCCGCCTCTCTACCCTTGGGCGCGGCGGATCGGACACCAGCGCGGTGGCCGTGGCCGCGGCGATCGAGGCGGACCGCTGCGATATCTATACCGATGTGGACGGCGTCTACACCACCGATCCGCGCATTGTCAGCCGCGCGCAGAAGCTGAAGATGGTCACCTATGAAGAGATGCTGGAACTCGCCAGCGTCGGCGCCAAGGTGCTGCAGACCCGCTCCGTCGGGCTCGCGATGAAAGAGGGGGTGCGCGTACAGGTGCTCTCCAGCTTCGTGGAGGACGGCGCCCCGCCCGCAGACAGCCTGCCCGGAACGATGATCGTGAGCGACGAGGAACTCGCCGCCGCACAGGACAAGGACCCCAGCATGGAACGCCAGCTCATCACCGGCATCGCCCACGACAAGAACGAGGCGAAGATCACCCTCACCCGCGTTCCCGACGAACCCGGTGCGGTGGCGCGCATCTTCGGGCCGCTGGCGGATGCCAACATCAATGTGGACATGATCGTTCAGAATGTCGGGCGCGATCGGGGCGAAACGGACGTCACCTTCACCGCGCCGCGCAGCGATCTCGTCCGCTGCACCGAAATCCTGGAAAACCAGCGCGAGGCGATCGGCTACAACCGCATGATCACCGACAGCCGGATCGCCAAGATCTCTGTCGTGGGCGTCGGCATGCGCAGCCATGCCGGCATCGCGGCGGACATGTTCAAGGCGCTGTCCGACCGCAAGATCAACATTCAGGCGATCACCACCTCCGAAATCAAGGTCAGCGTTCTGATCGACGAGGACGAGACCGAACTGGCCGTCCGCGTGCTGCATACCGCCTACGGGCTGGACGCGGACTAGACACCCTTTCGCTTTTGCGGGGAATGGCCCCTTCTCAGCTCCCCACACGCTTGCGGGAGCGTCCCGGGGTGGGCATGGAAGCTACATCAGATCCAGCGGCCCGCTTCGCTGACTTCCACCTTTAACCCCTTCCCCAATCGGGAGGGGATCGAGCAGGACCACCATGACCCATCCCAACCTTCGCCGCTTGATGTCTCGCGGCACCGATTTCCTCGGCTGCGACTATGCCATCATGTGCGGCGCGATGAGCTGGGTGTCCGAGCGCAATCTCGTCTCCGCCATCTCCAATGCGGGCGGCTTCGGCGTGATCGCCTGCGGCGCGATGACGCCGGACCTTCTCGACAAGGAAATCGCGGCGACCAAAGAGCGCACCGTCAAGCCGTTCGGCGTGAACCTGATCACCATGCACCCGGACTTGATGGAGCTGATCGCGGTCTGCGGGCGGCATGAGGTGACGCATATCGTGCTGGCGGGCGGCCTGCCCCCGCGCGGCTCGATCGAGGCGATCCGCGAAACGGGCGCCAAGATCATCTGTTTCGCGCCGGCCATCGCGCTCGCCAAGAAACTGGTGCGCACCGGCGTCGATGCGCTGGTGATCGAGGGCATGGAAGCGGGCGGCCATATCGGCCCGGTTTCCACCAGCGTTCTGGCGCAGGAAATCCTGCCCGAGCTGGCCGATCAGCTTCCCATCTTCGTGGCCGGCGGCATCGGGCGCGGCCAAGCCATCGCCAGCTATCTGGAGATGGGCGCGGCGGGCGTGCAGCTGGGCACCCGTTTCGTCTGCGCCACCGAATCGATCGCGCACGAGAATTTCAAAAAAGCCTTCTTCCGCGCCTCCGCCCGCGATGCGGTGGCCAGCGTGCAGGTCGATCCCCGCCTGCCCGTCATTCCGGTGCGCGCCTTGAAGAACAAGGGCACCGAAGCCTTCACCGCCAAGCAGCGCGAAGTCGCCGCCGTGCTCGACGAGGAAAAGATCGAGATGAGCGAGGCGCAGCTTCAGATCGAGCATTATTGGGCCGGGGCCCTTCGCCGCGCGGTCATCGACGGCGATGTCGAGAACGGATCGCTGATGGCCGGCCAGTCGGTCGGCATGGTCAAGCAGGAAGAAAGCGCCGCCGAGATCATCAACACCCTCGCCAACGAAGCGGAAACCGCGCTGGCGCGATAGCTCACGCGCCTGCACTGGCCAAAAAACCGTGAGCCCTGAGCTCGTCAAAGGGCGTTTCTCGGTGACAGCGCTATCTCGAGAATCGCCGTAGGTGCTGCGCACCGTCTGCGACTCCGATAGGCTCAGGGCTACGGCTCTAACCGGTAAAGTTTGCGCGTTGGGCGAACGCTGTCGGTCGCTGGTCGAGGCGCGCACTGGCTGTCTTGCAATCGCAACACAGCTTGGCGATACAGGCAGCATGACCGACGAACCCCAATCCGCTGCCGCCGAACCGCTCTGGGGCGAGGCTGAGGGGCTGACCGCGGTGGAGCCCAATTATCGCTGGGTGATGACCATCAACGCGGGCATTCTCGGTCTCATACTGCTCGTCGGCGTGGCCGTCGCGGATTTCGTGCTGGCCGAAAAACTCGGTTGGCAGCAGGGCAGCCTGCTCGGCCCGCTGGCACTGATCATCCTCTACCTCGTCTTCGCGATACCCGGACGGCGCTGGCTGCGGCTGGGCTATGATCTGAGCGAGGACCGGCTGCGTGTGGCGCGCGGTTATCTATGGCGGCGCGATACGATCGTGCCATTCGGACGCATCCAGCATATCGATGTCGATCAGGGAATAATCGACCGCGGCTTCGATCTGGCGACGCTGATCGTCCACACTGCTGGCACGCATAACAGCACGGTAAGCCTGCCCGGCCTGGACGAAACCCGCGCCGCCGAAATGCGCGAGGCGATCCGCGCGCATATCAAGCGCGAGACGCTGTGAACGAGGCCGCGGCCCCGCCCCGCCCCTGGGGCGAAGAGCGTCCCATAACTAGCGAGGCGGCGGTGGCCGCGGCAGCCGGCGAACCGCAACGCACACATCCGCTCTCGATCGTCACCGGCTTCATCGCCGCCTTGCCGCAGGCGCTCTACGCCATCCCGGCCTTGCTGGTGGGCGGCGGCAAGGCGCTGCCCTTCCTGATCTTCATCATCCCCACAATCATCGCCCTTTCGGGTTTCGCGCGCTGGCTGACCTGGCGCCATTTCACCTATCGCATCGGCGAAGAGGAAATCCGGATCGATCAAGGCGTGGTCAGCCGCCAGAGCCGGTCCGTGCCGTTCGAGCGCATTCAGGATGTGGGGCTGGAACAGAAGCTTTTGCCCCGGCTGCTCGGCCTTGCCGCGGTCAAGATCGAGACCGGCGGCGGCAAGGGCGAGGATGCCGAGCTGAGCTATCTGAAGCTGGCCGATGCCGAGGCGCTGCGCGACCTGATCCGCGATCGCAAGCAGGGGGTCATTTCTGAAACGAACGCTGCGGCGAAGGCCACCGTAGAGGATGAAGCGCCGCCGCTTTTCGCGATGGATACGCGCCGCCTCATCATCGCTGGATTGTTCAATTTTTCGCTCGTCGTGATCGGCCTCACCTTTGCGTTTCTGACGCAGATTCAGGATTTTCTGCCCTTCGATCTTTACGATACGGAATTCTGGATGGGTGTCGCGGGCCGGGTGCATATCGAGGAAATCCGTACCATTGGCCTCGCCGCGCAAATCATGGCCGCCTTAGGCGGTGTTCTGATCCTGATCGCTGTCGGCATCTTGAGCGGTATCATACGCACGGTGCTGCGCGATTACGGGTTCCGGCTCAGCCGCGTGCCTGCGGGCTTCCGCCGCCAGCGCGGGCTTCTGACGCTCACCGATGTGGTACTGCCGCGTCACCGCGTTCAAGCGGCGCTGATCCTGAGCGGGCCGATCCGCCGCCATTTCGGTTGGCGCGAGTTGAAGTTTCAAAGCTTGGCGCAGGACAGCAAGGCGGGGAGCGACCACAGCGTCGCCCCCCTCGCCCACCCACAAGAGCTGGAACCGATCCTGACAGAAGCGGGGCTGGAGAACGCCGCCGACGCCGCCCGTTTTCACCGCGCAAAGCTCGGCCCGTTCCTGCTGAACTGGTCCATCCTGGCGCTCCTGATCGGGGGCGGGGCTACGGCGCTGCTGTTCATCGCACCGCTCGCCGCGCCAGTCGCCTATGCCATTGCGGGGTGGTTCCTGCTGCTCGCCTGGCTGCGCTGGCGCTATCATCGGCACGCGCTCGTCGGCGGTCAGCTTTATGTGCAGACCGGCTGGTGGCGCCAGCGCCTGACGCTGCTGCCTATGGTGAAGACGCAGAGCATCGATCTCGTCCGCAGCCCGGCGGACCGCCTGTTCGGCACGGCAGGGCTGGTCTTCGGCGTGGCCGGAGGATCGGCCAGCTTCCCGCTGCACCTGCGCGCCCTGCCCCTCGCCGACGCCGCAGCGCTACGCGAGACGATCATGGCGGCCGTGACGCGCGTCGATTTTTCGGAAGTGAACGAGGCCTAGGGTTCGCATCCCCAAAACCCGTAGCCCTGAGCCTGTCGAAGGGCGCTTCTCCGTGTTGCGCTGCATCCGATAGACGCCCTTCGACAAGCTCAGGGCTTACGGTTTTCATCAGCATGCATTTCCAGATGCTGGCCATTCTCGAGGCTGCACCCTAGCATCCAGCAAAAGACCAACAGGGAGACCCCTCATGCGCCCCGCTTTCGCATCGCTCGCCGCCATCGCGCTCGCCAGCCTTTCGCCGTCCGCCGCCGCCCTTGCCGCTCCGCCAGCGCCGGAATCGCAGCCGAATCAGGACGCGGCGATCCTGCATGACGTGATGGAAGAATTCTGGGCCTATGTGCTGGAGCGCAACCCCACGCTCGCCAGCTCGGTCGGCGTGGACGATTATGCCGGACAGGTCAGTGATTATTCGCTCGCCGAAATGGACCGCGAGGCGAACCAAGCCGGCGCGTTTCTGAAGCGGCTCGATATGGTCCATCCCGATCGCCTGAATGAGGAAGACCGGGTGAACTTCGCCATCCTGCAACGCATGCTGCGCGAGCAAGTGGAGGCCAATGCGTTCGGCCAGCGCACGGTGAACTTCACGAGCTATTCCAGCTGGCACCAGAATTTCGCCTCGCTCGCCAGCAATTCGCCGTTCGATAGCAAGGCGGATTATCGCAGCTATATCGATCGCCTCGCCAAATTCCCGCAGATCAACGATCAGTCGATCGCGGTGGCGGATCAGGCGATCGCGGGCGGCTACACCCAGCCCTGCGTCACCCTGGTCGGCTATGAAGGTACGATCACGGGGCTCATCACCGAAGACCCAACGGAAAGCCGTTTTTACGAACCGTTCACCCGCCCGCGCCCGGCCACGATCTCAGAAGCCGATTACGAGGCGCTGAAGCGTGAGGCGGCACAGGTGATCCAGCAGGATGTGTTCCCGGCGCTGCTGAAGGAGCGTGACTGGTACACCGAAAATTACGCCCCCAAATGCGCGCGCGATCCGGGTGTCTCCTCCCAGCCGGGCGGCGCCGACTATTACGCCTTCCGCATCCGCCAGATGACGACGACGGACATGACCGCGGACGAAATCCATCAGCTTGGCCTCAGCGAAGTCGCGCGCATCCGGGCGGAAATGGAGAAGGTCGCGGCGAAGGCGGGCTATGACAGCCGCGAGGCGTTTATCGAGCATCTGCGCACCGATCCGTCTTATTATGCGAAGACGCCGGAAGAGCTGCTTGCCAAAAGCGCGCTGCAGGCGAAGAGCAATGACGGCAAGCTGCCCGGCCTGTTCGGCCGCCTGCCCCGCCTGCCCTATGGTTTGAAAGCGATCCCCGCCGAAACCGCGGAGGGCACCACCACCGCTTATTACGGCCCCGGCTCGCCGGAGATCGGCGTGGCGGGCACCTATTTCGTGAACACATCGAAGCTCGACCAGCGGCCCTTCTGGGAAATTCCGGCGCTGACATCGCATGAAGCGGTGCCAGGTCATCACCTCCAGATCGCGCTACAGCAGGAGCTGGAGATGCCGGAATTCCGCAAGCAGCTCGCCTTCTTCACGGCCTTCGTCGAAGGCTGGGGGCTCTATTCGGAACGGCTCGGCATCGAGATGGGCATCTACGACACGCCCGAAAAGGATATGGGACGGCTGAGCTACGAGATGTGGCGCGCCTGCCGCCTCGTCGTCGACACCGGCATCCATTCCAAAGGCTGGTCCAAGGAAAAGGCGGTGGCCTTCATGACCGAGAACAGCGCGCTCAGCGCGGCGAATATCGATGCCGAGGTGAACCGCTATATCTCATGGCCGGGCCAAGCGCTCGCCTACAAGATCGGCGAGCTGAAGATCCGCGAACTCCGGCAGCGGGCCGAGGACGAGCTCGGCGAGAATTTCGACATCCGCGGCTTCCACGACGTCGTGCTCGGTCAGGGCGCGGTGCCGCTGGATCTGCTCGAACGGCGCGTCGATGCGTGGATTGCGGAAAAGGCGGGCTGAGCGGCCCGCCTTTCAACCGTCACCCGTTCGCACTGAGCCTGTCGAAGTGCCGTTCTCACCGGGAGCGAAGCCCAGTGAGGTGAACGGGGGCTTCGACAAGCTCAGCCCTAACGGATTTTAGTTAAATCTAAGGCTCAATTCTGCGGTTCGGGCAGCGGCGTTGTCGCCACCGGATCGGCCTCGCTCTCGGGCACATCGTCCGCAGGCGTTTCGCCGGCAGCCGCTGCCGCCTGCGCCTTTTCGCGTGCATCGCGGCGGGCCAGCTCTTCCTGCACCAGACGTTCGGTCTCGGCCGCTTCCTCGTCGATCCGCGCAAGGCGCTTTGCCCGCTCTTCCTCGACCAGCAGACCGGCCTGCATCTCGGCGCCGCCATCACGCTCGGCATAAGCGCGCTGGATCAGCTGCTGCGTACAGCCGGTGACGCCGCCTGGCCCCGTCGGCGTACAGCTGCCAATGCCGCCCTGGCCGATCGTCTCGAGCGAACGCACCCGCTCGCTCCACGATTCATTCTCCGGGCTGTCGCTGGAACGCAGGCCCTTGGGGATGCGATAGCGCTCGCTCTCGTCGAAGCGCTTGCAGACCACGATTTCGTCGGCGGTGCTGGGCGGGCAGGCATCGTCACCGTAGATGGCAAGCACCTGCACCCGGTCACCCGCATTGTCCTGAGCAGCGGCGGGGGTTGCGGCGGCAAGGGCGAAACCGCCGGCGGCCAGAGCGAAAGAGAGTTTTGCGAAGGTCATATCCATCCTCATCCCAGCGGCCGCGTGAACGCCGCCTTAAATTCGTTTCGAAACCGCAATCGCCACGCGGCAACCCAGCCGGATCAATCCGCTCATTAGCGGATAGCCCGGGGCGTCCTCCGCACCGGAGGCGAGCGCCGTGTCGCGATGTTCCAGCTCCTCCTCCCTGAAATCCGCGATCATGGCCGATAGTTCCGGGTCGCTATCGCCCAGCTCGTCCAGCTGTTCGCTATAATGCCGGTCGATCTCGGTCTCGACCGCGGCGGTGCAGGCCATCGCCGCCTGCGGAGAGATGGCGGCCGTCACCGCGCCCAGCGCAAAGCCTGCGCGGTCCCAGAACGGACGCAGCGCCGTCGGCCGCACCCCGCGCTCTATCATCAGCCGGTCGAACTCGCTGCAATGCCGTTCCTCCTGCGCCGCCATATGCGCGATGGAGCGGGCCGCGGGCGAGCGATCGCCCATCACCGCCAGCTGACCGGCATAGATGCGCGTGGCCCCGAATTCGCCCGCCTGATCCACGCGGATCATGCTTTCGATCGATGCTTTTCGCGGCTGGCTCATGCGGGCCTCCTGCTGGCGTAAAAGAAGATGGCGGCAGCGCCGACCACCGAAATGAGGAAATTATATCCGGCCAGAGAGATGCCGAACAGCGACCATTGCACCTGATCGCAGCGCACGATGGGCGCCTTCATGATCGCGTCCAGAAAATCGCCACCGCCGCTCGCCTGAATAGTGGAGGAGCAGCTGGTGATGCCTTCCCACCAGCCATATTCCACCCCGGCATGAAAACCGCCGATAAGGCCGGAGATCAGGATGGCAAGGCCCGCCAGGATGACGCAGGCGCGAGCCGCGCCGCCTTTCACCGCGAACGCCAGCAGCGCCAGCGCGAGCGCAGCGAAATGCGGGTAGCGCTGCCACCAGCACATCTCGCATGGATACAGGCCATAGGCATATTGGCCGAGATAGGCGCCGCCCAGCAGCGCGGCCGGGATCAGCAGCGCCAGCCAGCGCGCGGTAAACAGCGCCCGGGTTCGCCGCGCCGCCATGTCAGTTTGTCGCCGCCTTCTTCTTGGCCGGAGCGGTCTTGGCCGCTGCCGCGCCGAGCTGGCCATTCTTGCCAAGGCGCCCGATCGTCTCCAGCGCATAATGGAGCTGGAAGTCCTCGATGCCCTGCGCCTTCAGCTCATCCGCGGTCATGGAAAAGCGCGGATCGTCCTTCTGGTCTTCCTCCAGCGCCTTGTCGTCGGCGGCCAGCTCGTTGATCAGATGGCGGCGAAGATCGGATTCGCGGATATTGGTTCGCGAGGCATAATCGGGATCGCTGAGCTGCGGCACGCGTATATCGGGATCGATCCCGCCTTCCTGCACCGACCGGCCGGAGGGCGTATAATAGCGCGCGGTGGTAAGCCGAAGCCCCGTATCGTTCGTCAGCGGCACGATGGTCTGCACCGATCCCTTGCCGAAGCTACGCTCGCCCATCACCAGCGCGCGGTGACGATCCTGAAGCGCGCCCGCCACGATTTCGGACGCCGACGCCGAACCCGCGTCGATCAGCACGATCACCGGCAGGCCGCTCGCCGCATCGCCGGGCTTGGCGAAGAATTTCAGCGTATCGGCCCGGCGGCGGCCGCGCTGGGAGACGATCTCGCCATCGTTCAGGAAATCATCGGAGACGTTCACCGCCTCGTCCAGCAAACCGCCGGGGTTCGAGCGCAGATCGAGGATATAGCCCAAGGGCTTGTGGCCCAGCCTCTGGTCGATCGCCTTCATCGCCGCCCGCACGTCCGCGCCCGCGCCGTCGGTGAAAGAGCTGATGGTGATGATGCCGACATCATCCTTCGTTTCCCACTTCACCGGCTCCAGATCGATGATCGCACGGGTGATGGTAACGTCGAACGGCTTGTCGCGGCCGGGACGGAAAATGGTGAGCGTGATATCCGTGCCCGGCTCCCCGCGCATCTGCTCCACCGCTTCGTCCAGCGTGCCGCCGTAGATCAGCTTGCCGTTCAAATGCGTAATGAAATCGCCCGCCTTGATCCCGGCCTTGTCGGCGGGGGTATCGGCGGTGGGCGCGATCACCTTCACCGCCTCATCCTCCATGGTGACGGTAAGGCCCAGCCCCCCATATTCGCCCTCGGTCTGCGTCATGAGGTCCGAATAAGCGCGCTCGTTCAAATAGGAGCTGTGCGGATCGAGGCTGGAGAGCATGCCAGAAATGGCGCCCTCGATCAGCTTGTCGTCATCCACATCGTCTACATAAAACGCCTTGATCCGCTGCATCACGCCGATCAGCTCGCTCATCTCCCGCGCCGACCCGGCATCGACCTGCGACATGGCGGCGGTGGAAATGGGAAGCAGTGCGGCGGCTCCGGCCAGAGCGAGCGCGCGGAAAAGACGGGTGTTCATATCGATGTGCAGGCCTTCGGGTGATGGGATGCAGGCATGGCACCGCTATAAGGCGATGCGCGCCCGCTTTCCAATCGCATTAAACACGCATGACTTTCATGGGCGTGAATAAGGGGCGAAGGCGCGGCGTTCGATCGGCATCCGTAGCCCTGAGCCTGTCGGAGTCGCAGACGGCTCTTGAGCCAAGGGCGTCTTTCGACCGAGCGCTGCTGCCGATAGACGTGCTTCGACAGGCTCAGCACTTACGAATTTTTGCGACTGCGAAGGGAAGCTTTTACAGCATCGCCGCGACGTCCACCGGCTTTCCCTTGCGGCGCAGCTCCAGCGTCACACGGCCCCCCGCACTGCCAAGCGGTTCACCGGCGCGCACCACCGCGTCCTTGGCAACCGAGAGGCGCCCGAGGCCGGTGACGAGGCTCGTCCAGCCCGCGCCGTGATCGATAATCACGATATCGCCGAAGCTGCGGTAGCGCCCGGCATAGCGCACGGTGCCCGCCGCCGGGGCAACCACGGACGCGCCCGGGCTTGCTGCAATGGTGATACCCCGCTGGCGATAGCCCGAGGCGCTTTCCTCTCCGAAACCGTTCACGACCTTGCCCGCCACCGGCAAGCGATAGGCGGCTGAGCTTCGTTCGGCGGTATCGCCGCGCGGCTTCACCGGCGGTGGCGGCAGATCTTGCAATACGGCCAGCACCTCGCCTGCCGCCCGGTTCCGTTCCTCGTTCGCCACGATATCGCGCGCTTCTTCACCCAGCGCCAGCGCGCGGGAGCGTTCGCGCACCGCACCGCTCTGGAGTGCGGCGAGCGCGCGGCGTTCCGCCACCTCCGCCTCGGCCAGCGCCTGACGCCGTTCGGCGAGCGCGGCGCGTGCGCCCGCCAGATCGTCCAGCTCGGCGCGTTCGGCGGCGCGAAGCTTCTCCACCCGGCGGATCGCGGCGCGCGTTTCGGCGGTCCGTGCCTCGATACGCGGGACGGTGCTGTCCAGAATCGCGCGGACATGAACCAGATCCTTGGTCGATCCGGGGCGCAGCAATGCAAAGGCAGGCGGCTGGCGCGAAAAGCGTTCCAGAGCGCCGGTCAGCCGCATCAGCGGTGCGCGGGCGATGGCTAGCGCGCGCTCTTCCTCCGCCAGCCGTCCGCCGATGATGGCAAGCGCCGCGCGGGCTTCTGCGATCCGCGCTTCCTGCGCGGCGATATCGCGTTCCAGCGCGTTGCGCCGGGCGGCGGTTCCGCGCACGGCGCGCTCCGCTTCCTCGGCCTTCACCCGAAGCGCCTCGCTGCGCTCCTCCGCCGCCACGGCATCGTTCTGCGCGTCCGCCACCGTGCGCTGCGCCGCGGGACCAGCCGCGGCCAGCAGCGGCAGTAGAGCGAGGATGGGAAGGGCTTGGCGCATCGCGTTATCCTTCGCGATGATAGGGGTGGCCTGCAAGGATCGATGTGGCGCGATAAAGTTGTTCGGCCAGCATGGCGCGGGCCAGCATGTGCGGCCAGGTGGCGCGCCCGAAGCTGAACAGCAGGTCCGCCTCCGCCCGCTGGGCATCGTCAAATCCGTCGGCCGCACCAATCATGAAGCGCGCCTCGCGCACCCCGTCGTCGCGCCAGCCGCCCAGCATGTCGGCAAATTCCAACGAATTGAGGGTGCGGCCCGTCTCATCCAGCAGGATGGTGCGCTGCTGTGCCGCCGGCTCGGGCACTTTCCCGCCGCGATCGGGCAGCTCGGTCAGCTTTGTGGGCCACTGGATGCGCTTCACATAGCGCTCGACCAGCTCCGCCTCGGGCGAGCGCCCGATCTTGCCGCGTGCAACGATGTGAAGCAGCACGCGGCCCCTCCCCGATTCAGTCTTCCGCGCGCGGCGCGGTTGCCGTCAGGCGTTTGCGGTTTCTCCGCCCTCGAACGCCCACATCCGCTCCAGATTGTAGAAGCTGCGCACTTCGGGGCGGAACAGGTGGACGATCACATCGTCGGCATCCAGCAGCACCCAATCGGCATTGGGAAGCCCCTCGATCCGCGCGCGGCCGCCGGAATGCTTGATCTTCTCGGCCAGCTTCTGCGCCATCGAGGCGACCTGCCGCGTGGAACGACCGCTGGCGATGACCATATGATCGGCGATCGAGCTTTTGCCTTTCAGATCGATCGAGACGACTTCCTGCGCCTGATCGTCGTCGAGCGAAGCCAGTACGATATCGAGCAGCCCGTGTCCCGTTGGGATGGGGGCGGTTGGCGCCGTGGGGCGGCCCGGCGCAGGCGTGACGTTTCCGGTCAATTCGACTCCTCGGTGTGTTGAACGGACGAACTCGCGTCCGGCGATTTCCCATTTGCGGGGCCATCGCCGTCCGTCAGAAATTCGCGATACCAGTCGGGATCGGCCATGCGGATGGCGGTGGCCGAGCGGGGATCGGGACGAAAGCGCAGTAACACGAGCGCCGGCGTACTCCAGTCCGTCCAGTTTCTTCGCCGGTCCGGGCGATGGACGAACCGCCGGAACCAGGCCATTGCGGGTGACGCAAGGGCATCCTCCATATAGCCCGGACGGGCAATGACCGCAATCGGCATCGTCCGCGCGATCCGGCGCCAGTCCCGCCAGCGGTGAAATTGCGCCAGATTGTCCGCCCCCATCACCCAGATGAAGCGGTGTTTCGGATAACGCCGTTTCAGCGCGCGCAGCGTATCGACGGTGTAGCGCGTGCCCATCCGCCGCTCGATGTCGCTGGCGACGATGCGCGATCGGCGGGCTTGCCGCTTCGCCGATCCCAGCCGTGCTTTATACGGCGCCATGCCCTTTTGCGGCTTCAGCACATTGCCGGGCGAAACGAGCCACCACATCGCGTCCAGTTCCAGCGCGTCGATCGCGAACAGGCTGATCGAACGATGCCCGCCATGCGCCGGATTGAACGATCCGCCCAACAGACCGATGCGGCTCACGCCCAGAACCCGAAACGAATCGAACAGGACAGGAACAAAACGCGATTCAAGCGGCGATCGACCCATTTATCGAGCTGATGCATATCAAGGTTCCCTCTAAAATGGGTCATTTCATCGCACCGTCGCCTCGACTCGTCCGTATTTCGGCGGACATTGATTCGCATTCGATGGATCGCGCCGCTAACTCCGGACCCGAAACGAACAAAGGGTGGGTCTCTTGAGCTTTCAAGCGAAGGCAGCCGGTTTACGCAACCGGCTGACGGAACTATTTGTCGATCGCGAATTCTTCATGCGTGCCCAGGGTGAGGTGCGCTTCATCAAGATCAGCGCGAAATTACAGAAGCGGCTGGTGACGCTTGGCGCGCTGGTGCTGATCGCGATGATCGCGATTTCCGGCGCGGCGCTGTTCGGCCTGATCGCCACGGGCATGGAGCAGAACCAGCTCGCCGCCAAGCAGCAGCGCATCGCCACCGCGCAGGAACGCGTCGCGGCCTATCGCGGCTCGATCGATGAAGTCGCGAAGGATCTGGCGGCGCGGCAGGACAAGCTGGACCGCTTGTACAAAGGCCATTTCGGCCCGCTGAACGATGCGGCCGCGCCTGAGGCAGAGGTGGACGAAACCACCAGGAAAGTCAGCGCGATGATCCCCGAGGCCGCGCCGCTGGCCCGCCTCGAAGCGCGTCAGCTGGCCTTCGTTTCGCAGCTTTCCGGCCTTGCCGATCAGCGCTCCAAGCGCGCCGAGGCGGCCATCCGCAAGTTCGGTATCGATCCGCGCCGCTTCCTGAAATCGAACGAGGCGAGCGGTGGTCCGCTGATCAAGGCCGGCAACACCAAACAGGATTATGCCGATCCGCGCTTCGCCAGCCTGGCCGGCAAGCTGGGCCGGATGGACGCGCTGGAGCGCCTGCTCGCCGCCATCCCGACGTCGAAGCCCGCGGCGATCACCGCGATGACCAGCAATTTCGGCTTCCGTCACGATCCGTTCACCGGCGAAGGCGCGTTCCACAGCGGCATCGATTTCCGCGGCCCCCGCGGCACGCCGATCCTCGCCGCGTCGGAGGGCAAGGTAACCTTCGCCGGCGTCAAGGGCGGCTACGGCAACTGCATCGAAATCACGCACCGCGGCGGCATCGTCACCCGCTATGCCCATTTGCGCAAATTCACCGCGCATGTCGGCCAGACGGTCGATCGCGGCCAGCAGATCGCCCAGATGGGCTCCACCGGCCGCTCCACAGGCCCGCATCTGCATTTCGAGGTCCGCGTGAACGGCCGCGCCGTCAATCCCGCCAAATTCCTGGAGGCCAATCCGGATGTTTTCCAAGCCCAAGCAGACGCCCGAAACCGCACCGACGCCGATGCGTAACCGCGATGCCGCGGGCGGCCACGGCACCACCTTCTCGATCATCGGCGCGGATGTCCGTGTCAGAGGCGATATCGAGGCGAGCGTCGATCTGCATATCGACGGCCAGGTGGAAGGCGACGTGCACTGCGCCGCGCTCGTGCAAGGCGCGGGCAGCGTGATCACCGGCGGCGTGGTGGCGCAAAGCGCCAAGCTCGGCGGCCGCGTGGAAGGCTCGATCGACGCGGTTGACCTCGTCATCGAAGCGGGCGCGGAAATCCACGGCGACGTGACCTACACCAACCTCACCGTCGCCAACGGCAGCAAGGTCGAAGGCGCCTTCCGCCACAAAAGCAGCGCGGCGGACAAACCGGCCAGCAACGTCGAGCCGATCACGCCCGCAAAGGACATCGGCGCTCTGCGGGCGTAAAGCCAAGCGCCGAAAATTCAGCGCAAGACTTTACCGATAGCGCCTCGTCGCCCCTGCGAAGGCAGGGGCAGCGGCATTTTGTGTCGAAGACATTTGAAAACGACCTGTCGGCAATTACTCGAATTATTTCCCTTCCCAAACCTGGACATTCAAAGTCTACATTTGGAACGGTTGCGGAATGTCCGATTTCGGGTTCCGTGAGCATCTAAAAATCCGAAGGTCGTAATTGTTGGAACGTGCCGTTCCGGCCGTGATATCATCCGCCATGGCCATCTTAAAATCCCAAGGGGTATCGCCCACTGAGCGGCTATTAGCGGAATTATGCGACCGTACTTTTTTGCGCCTATGGAGTTATCCTAATCCGTGCCGCGACGACGGAAAAGAACTGTGCGACCTGCTCGTCGTCTTTCAGAATGACGTTCTGATTTTCTTCGACCGAGAAAATCGGAGATTTGACCAAAATCCAGAAGACGTTGATCTAGCTTGGAAGCGCTGGCGCAAGGAAGTCATCGACAAGCAGGTTGCCACCGCCCACGGCGCGGAAAGGTACATTCGCTCCGGGCGATCGATCTATCTGGATCCTCAGAAGAAACAGCCATTTCCTATTCCGATCGATCCAAGCCAGATTCGGTGTCATAAGATCGTTGTTGCGCATGGCGTGAAAGAGGCTTGCAAGCGAGCTTCTTCGGCTAACGTTTTAGGTAGCTTGGCAATCTCCTACGAGGAGAAAGACGAGCGATCCGATCGCCCGTTTTTCGTGCAGATTGATCGGAAACATCCGGTCCACATTCTCGACACCGAGAATTTGCAAATCGCCTTGTCCGAACTCGATACGATTTTCGACTTCACGGCTTATCTGGATGCAAAACTCGAAGCGATTCAGCGTCACGCCCTATCGTACTGCGGAGAGGAAGATGTCATCGCGCACTACTTTCTCAATTTTGACGAGAAGAAAAATCGCCACATGATCGGTACGCTCGACGCGTTCGATATGGTTCATATCGGTGAAGGCGAGTGGTTCGATTTTGAGCGCAGCGAGCTATATGGGCGGCGAAAAGAGGCAAACCAAACTTCGTATTTCTGGGATCGCTTGCTACAGATAACGTCCAACAATGCCCTGAAGGGTGTGCTCGGCGGAAACAGCAAGCCTTTCCACGGCAAGAGCGCGTTGCATTTCATGGCCATGGAACCGCGCTTTTCTCGGCGAGGCCTTTCGGACTTCATGTTGAAGTCGATACGAAACTTTCCCGAATCCGATGAGCCTGTGGTTCGTAATGTCTCGCTGATGCCTTCATTCTACGAAGGCGTGGTGTACGTGTTCCTCCAACTCAAAGTTTCAGATGATCTCCGAAATTCAGAGACCTGTCGGGAGGTACGTTCCGGCATGCTTGAGATAGCGTGTGCCGCTGCAAAGCTTAGAATGCCGACCCTTAAGAGAGTGATCGGCATAGCGACTGACGCGCCGAAGTTCGCGGGCAAAACAAATTCTGAAGATTTGCTTTTGATGGAATTTGAGGACTGGAACGCACAGCGACGGGCCTACTATGAGGACGCTAACGAGAAACTGAGATTTTTCCGGACACCACAAATGGAGGAGTGCAAACAGACGATCTCGGAGTTTCCGACGGCAACTGCAAAATCCAAAGCGCGCGGCAAAGTGGGAAGAAACGAACTATGCGTCTGTGGGTCCGGTTTGAAGTCCAAAAAGTGCTGCGGCCGATAGAGTTTACGAGCCGTAGAGGAAGTAAAGAGGGCTTGCTGAGTGATCGCCGCGGAGCAGAAGACACCCTCCCCCCGACTTGGAGCACTTGCCGTCGTTGCCAGCAGGTGGCCTCGCAAAAAAGCTGACATCCTTCGCTGCGCAGCCATGTAATTGAGCCCCAAGCGCGTCCAATGGCTAACATTGAAGGTTTCTGCGCGCAGAGGCTTAGAAATGTCCGCTCATAGGATACTCTCCCGTTTCGCGGAGTGACTGATACTAGGACGCAAAATGGCCCCTTTCGCAGCCGCTTCGAGCGGCAGCTGACTACCTTGATTCGACCAATCAACGCTTTTGTCGAAAGCAGTCTTTCTCGAGGTCACAGTCTGCAAAGGCCCCGCGCAAAGCATAACTTCCGCCTAAAATCGCTGTCCTACACCGCCCCGCCGGCGCTATGATCGCCCCATGCACACCTCCCGCCTCCGCCCCTCTCTCGACGGCGGGCGCGGGGGACGCGCTTGTTGCGAACGACTTCGCGCGAAACCCGCCTTCCGCGACAAGGGTGACAAGCCAAGCTCAGGCGCGCGGGGGTTGGCGGCGATAGCTGAGGGCTTCGGCGATGTGGATGCGGCTCACCTCATCGGCCTCGGCCAGATCGGCGATGGTGCGCGCGACGCGCAGCACGCGGGTGTAGCCGCGCGCGCTGAGGCGCATCGCCTCGGCCGCCTGTGCGAGCAGCTTGCGGCCCGCCTCGTCCGGCGTGGCGTGGGCTTCCAGCACTTCGCCGTCGATCTCGCAGTTTGTGCGCGCCGCGACGCCTTCGTAGCGCGCGGTCTGGCGCGCCCGCGCGGCAGCCACTCTGGCGGCGACCTCTGCGGAGCCTTCGGCGGGCGGCGGCAGGACGAGGTCCGCGGCGGTCACCGCCTCCACCTCCACATGCAAGTCGATCCGGTCGAGCAGCGGGCCGCTCACCTTGCTCTGATAGTCGGCGGCGCAGCGCGGCGCGCGGCTGCACGCCAGCGCGGCATCGCCGAGGTGGCCGCAGCGGCACGGGTTCATGGCGGCGATCAGCTGCACCCGCGCGGGGAAGGTGACGTGGCTGTTGGCGCGCGCGACGCTGACCTCGCCCGTCTCCAGCGGTTGGCGCAGGCTGTCCAGCACGGGCCGCTGGAACTCAGGCAGCTCGTCGAGGAACAGGACGCCCAGATGCGCCAGGCTCACCTCGCCCGGCTTCACCTTCAGCCCGCCGCCCACCAAAGCGGCCATCGAGGCGCTGTGGTGCGGATCGCGATAGGGCCGCGCGCGGGTGATGCGGCCATCGATCAGCGTGCCCGCGACGGAGGCGACCATGGAGACCTCCAGCGCCTCGGCCGGTGTCAGATCGGGCAGGATGCCGGGCAGGCAGCTCGCCAGCAGCGACTTGCCCGCGCCGGGCGGCCCGATCATCAGCAGGTTGTGCCCGCCCGCCGCGGCGATCTCCAGCGCGCGCTTGGCGGTCTCCTGCCCCTTCACCTGGCGCAGGTCCGGTCCGGCCACGCGCTCGCTCGCCTCGCCCGGCGCGGGCGGGGTGAGGACGGAGCTGCCGTTCAAATGGTTGAGCAGCGCGAGGAGGTCGGGCGTCGCCAGCAGGTTGAGCTCGCCCGCCCAGGCAGCCTCCGCGCCCTGCGATGCCGGGCAGATGAGGCCGCGGTCGCTCTCCGAAGCGTGGAGCGCGGCCAGCAGCACGCCGGGCGAGGCGGCGACGCGCCCGTCCAGGCCCAGCTCGCCCACCACGACATACTCGCTCAACGTCTCGGCGTCCGCCACGCCCATTGCGCCGAGCAGCGCGAGCGCGATCGGCAGATCGTAATGCGAGCCTTCCTTGGGCAGATCGGCGGGCGAGAGGTTCACGGTGATTCGCTTCGGGGGAAGCGACAGGCCGATGGCGGTGAGCGCGCTGTGCACCCGCTCCCGGCTCTCGGCCACCGCCTTGTCGGCAAGGCCGACGATGGTGAATTTGGGCATGCCCGGCGCGATCTGGCACTGCACCTCCACGGCGCGCGCCTCCAGCCCGAGATAGGCGGTCGTGGCGACCGTCGCGACCATATGCGTGCCTCCCCCCCAAGAAGCGGGCGGCCGGAGCGGACGCCTTGGCCGCGATAGTGTCGCGTCCGCGCCCGTCTGACAAGCGCCGAAATGGTGGAAAGGTCAGTCCGCTTCGGAGACTTCGCCCACGAGGTTGCACGCGAACAGGCGCTCCACGTCCTTGCGCGCCCAGCCCTCATGCTCCGCCGCGGCGAGCAGCACCATCAGCTTGGCGAGCGCGGCGACGGGCGTCATGTCGCCCGAAGTAATCGCGCCCACCTGCGGCAGCCAGGCGCCCGCGGCATAGGCGCTCGACGCCTGCCGCCCGGCGATCACCTGCGTGCTGTCGACCACGATTACGCCCGCCTCGCTCGCCGCCTGGAGCGCGCGGTAGACGGCGCCCTCGGCCGGGGCATCGGGATTGCCGGAGGGGAAGTTGCCCTCGCCATAGCCCAGCAGCACGAGGCCCTTGAGGCCGGTGGAGACGCAGGCGTCGATCAGCCGCGCCATCTGCGCGGTGCCGGCGGCGGCATCGAAGGCGGCGGGGAAGGCGCTGAGCGGCATGACGGCGCAGGCGTCGATGGTCTCGGCGATGGCCGCCAGCCGATCGCGCACGCCTTCGCGCACGCTGGGGTCATCCAAGCTGACGGATCGGTCGGCGGGGCCGGGCAGCACGCGGGCGCGGTCCACGTCCAGCGTGATGCCATAGTCGCCCAGCGGCGGGTAGTTGGGCGAATCGAACGCGCGGAAGTCGCTGGCGTCCACCTTCAGCACGCGCGATCCGCGGAACAACCGTGCGTCAAAGTAGACGCAGACCTCCGGCAGCCCCAGCCGCGCGCAGGCCACCGCGCCGCATAGGTTCTGGAAGGCGTCGGTGTTGAAACGCAGCACGTCCGGCTCCCCGCGTGCGTACATGGGTACTTGGCTGCCGGTGACGATGACGGGTTTGGACAAGAGCGCCCCCCCCGCCCCGCCGCAGCCGACGCGGTTCAGCAGGAACGGCAGCGCGGCCGCGGTATAGTCCATCGAATCGGTGCCATGCAGCAGCACAAACCCGTCGAACCGATCATACTGCTCCAGAATGTAGTCCGCGATGCGGCACCAGTCGCGCGGCTGCAAATTGGTGCTGTCCAGCGTGCCCGTCGCAGCGTTCGGAAAGGCAAGCCCGGTGTCCAATGTCAGCTCCAGCTCCGGGTACATCGCGGTCAGCACCGGCTCGATCAGCCGCCGCGAATTGGCCGCGAAGTCTTGCGCGCTCATCGGTGCCAGCGGGTCGCCGACGCAGGCGATAGTCCCGCCGCTGTTGATGACGCAGATCTTCATGAGGCTTTGCCCTACCCTCTATTCGTAATCGTCGTCCTGATAATAGTCGCCTGCCAGATCGCTGAACTTGGTGATCTCGCTCTGGAACTGCAGGGGCACGTTGCCGGTGGAACCGTGGCGCTGTTTGGCGACGATCAGGGTGGCGCGATTGACGAGCTGCTGATGGCGTTCTTCCCATTGTGCCCATTTCTCGACCACGTCGGGCGGACTCGATCCGTCCTGATTGGGCGCATCGGGGCGCAGCGCGTCGTGATAATATTCGGCGCGGTAGATGAAGAGCACGATATCCGCGTCCTGCTCGATCGAGCCCGATTCGCGAAGGTCCGAGAGCTGCGGGCGCTTGTCCTCGCGCTGCTCCACCGCGCGGCTGAGCTGCGATAGCGCAAGCACTGGGACGCTGAGTTCCTTGGCCAACATCTTGAGGCCGCGGCTGATTTCCGAGATTTCATTTACGCGGTTGTCGTTCGCGCGGCCCGTGCCCTGCAGCAGCTGCAGATAGTCGACGATGATGAGGCCGATGCCGTGGCGGCGCTGCAGGCGGCGGGCGCGGGCGCGAAGCGCCGCGATGGTGAGACCGGCGGTATCGTCGATATAGAGCGGCAGATCCTGCAATTCCCGGCTGGCACGCGACAGCTCGCGAAACTCTTCGCGGCTGATCTTGCCCATGCGCAAATGCTCGGACGAGATACCCGACTGTTCGGCCAGAATACGCGTCGCCAGCTGGTCGGCGGACATTTCCAGGCTGAAGAAGGCGGTCTTGGCACCGACAGACTGCGCCGGATCGATTCCGTCGGCCATGTCGCGCATGTATCGGCTCGCCGCGTTGAACGCGAAGTTGGTGGCGAGCGCGGTCTTGCCCATGCCCGGACGCCCCGCAAGGATGGTAAGGTCGCTCGCATGCAAGCCGCCGATCTTGCGGTTCACGCTGTCGAGACCCGTGGTGGTGCCGGAGAGGTTGCCGCCCGCCTGCAAGGCCCGCTCGACCATGCGGATCGCCTCGGTCGAGGCGGTGAGGAAGTCGGTCGCCTGTCCGCTTTCCCCTTCGCCTTCGGCTACCTTATAAAGCGCGCTTTCCGCGTCCTCGATCTGTTGTTTGGGATCGATCGATTCGCTGGTGTCCAGCGCCGCCTCGACGAGGTGCCGGCCGACCGAGACCAGCTCGCGGAGAAGCGCCAGGTCATAGATCTGCTCGGCGAAATTGCGCGCGCCGATCAGGCCGATATTGCTCTCGGTCAGGCGCACCAGATAGCCGGTGCCGCCCACTTCCTTCAGCGCCTCATCATGCTCGAAAAAGGGTTTCAGCGTGACCGGCGTCACCACCATGTTGCGATCGAGCAGCTTCAGCACCTGATCGTAGATTCGCCCGTGCAGCGGCTCGAAGAAGTGCTGTGATTGCAGCTTGGTCTGCACGTCTTCCGCGATACGGTTGTCCAGCAGCAGCGCGCCCAACAGCGCGGCCTCCGCCTCGATATTGTGCGGCAGGCGGGTGGTCTCCTCGCCCTCCCCGCCATCGCTCACCAGTCTGATTGCTTCCGCCATGGGGCGCCTGATGAACCCTCGGCAGCAATGCTGGCAAGTGTGGCGGCGATTATCGCTGGGGAACGATCTGTGGATCGCTGTGGATAAAACATTACTGCTTGTCCCTGCGCGCTCATCGCCTATCGATGGCGACATGGCGAACCCGCGCATCATCAAGGTAGAGCTGGACGAGGCGACGATCCTCTGGCGCAATGCCGATATTGAGCAGGAGCGCCGGATCGCGATCTTCGATCTGATCGAGGAGAACCATTTCGCGCCGTGCCGCGATTATCCGGACGGCTATGCGGGCCCCTATCAGCTTTATCTCTCGGTGAATGAAGGGCGGCTGGTACTCGACATCAAGCGCGAGGATGGCGGAGCGCTGGAGACGCTGATCCTGGGCCTGGGCCGCTTCCGCCGCCCGATCCGCGATTATTTCGCGATCTGCGACAGCTATTATCAGGCGATCCGCAAGGCCACCGCGCAGGAAATCGAGACGATCGATATGGCCCGGCGCGGCGTCCACAATGACGCGGCCGAGCTGCTGAAGGAGCGGCTGGAGGGCAAGGTCGACGTGGATTTCGCCACTGCACGGCGGCTGTTCACATTGATCTGCGTTCTGCATATCAGGGGTTAGAACTGCGGTGGCCGATTCACCGGCCCGCGCTCTCATCCAATCCGAATGACAGGGGAATTCACAAGGTGGCGCGACGGCGTGGCAAGCTGCTTGGCATCGTTCTGGTGCTGCTGGTTCTCGGCGGACTGGCGGCGGGCGCGTGGCTGTTCGCGGCGCGCTGGGCCCCTTCGCGCGCGCAATATCCGGTACAGGGCGTCTATCTCGATACGCATGAGGAGCGCGCGACCTGGCCTACGATGAAAGCGACCGGCGTCGATTTCGCCTATCTGCTCGCCACCATCGGCAGCGATGGGCGCGATCAGGATTTCCAGCGGCGACTGGCTGAGGCAAAGGCTGCAGGAGTGCGCGTGGGCGCGGTACACCGCTTCGATCTGTGCCGGCTGGCAGGCGATCAGGCAGGCAATTTCATCACCAACGTGCCGCGTGGGCGGGACATGCTGCCCCCGGTGATCGAGATGCGTTTCCTCGACAGTTGCAAGGACAGACCGGGCCGTGCGCTGGTCCTTTCCGAGATCGCAGCGCTGATTGCGCAGATCGAAAACCATTCGGGCAAGCCCGCGGTTATCAAGCTGGGCAAGGATTTTGAGGCAATGTACGATATCAGCACGGCGGTGAACCGCACCGTCTGGCTGCAACGTGATTTCTTTCCGCCGGATTATGCGGCAAGACCCTTCGTCATGTGGACGGCGAACGAAAAGCGGGACGTGGAGGGGCTGGAAGGCCCCGGCAACTGGGTGGTGGTACAGCCATGAGCGGTGATTTTTCCGGACTGGACTTGGCGCTGGTGGTCGAGGCGCGCAAGGCGATGGCGAACGCCTATGCGCCCTATAGTCGCTTCGCGGTGGGCGCGGCGGTGGAGTTGGACAACGGCACCATCGTGCGCGGCTGCAATCTGGAAAATGCGAGCTACGGCCTGGCGCTATGTGCCGAAGCCACCGCGCTCGCCACAGTGAACGCGCATGGCGGTTTTGCCCGCGTGCGCCGCATTGCCATCGCCGGCGGCCCGATGGACGCCGATCCGGGCGCACCCAGCGCCGTCGTCACCCCCTGCGGACGCTGCCGCCAGATGATCCGCGAAGCGCGCGATGTAGGCGCCGCGGAAATCCGCATCATCTGCGCAGGCGCGCACGGGGAAACGATGCGGGTCTACGGGATCGATGACCTGCTGCCTGATGCGTTCGGGCCGAGCAATTTGAGCCAGGGGACCGCATGAGCATTCTTTCCGACATCTGGATCCGTGAGCAGGCGCAGAGCCATGCCATGATCGAGCCGTTCGTCGAGGCGCAGCGGCGGGACAATTGCATCAGCTATGGCCTCAGCTCCTATGGCTATGACGCGCGCGTGGCGGACGAGTTCAAGATCTTCACCAATGTCGACAGCGCGGTGGTGGACCCAAAGAACTTCGATTCGAATAGCTTCGTCGATCGCAAAACCGATTGTTGCATCATTCCCCCCAACAGCTTCGCCCTCGCCCGCACGGTGGAATATTTCCGTGTGCCGCGCGACGTGCTGGTCATTTGCCTTGGCAAATCGACCTATGCGCGTTGCGGTATCATCGTGAACGTCACGCCGCTGGAGCCGGGCTGGGAGGGGCATGTCACGCTGGAATTTTCCAACACCACACCCTTGCCGGCGAAGGTCTACGCCAATGAAGGCGCCTGCCAGTTCCTGTTCCTGAAGGGCGATCAGCCTTGCGAGACGAGCTATGCCGATCGCGCCGGAAAATATATGGGCCAACGCGGTGTCACCCTGCCGAAATTGTAAAGATCAGGGGGCGGCATTAGCGATTCGGTAAGCTCTGATCGCTCGCGACTCGCCGGTTTCTCTGGGTTTACGTCTTATTAACCTTTTGCATTCATTTGTCGGATGGTTAATAATGCTGGCGCGTATCCGTTTCAGGGATCGGAACGTGCGGACCGAATGAGTCACAAAGGGGCGACCTCATGCGTGTACTTCTGATCGAAGACGAGCCGACCACCGCGAAAGCGATCGAGATGATGCTCGCCGCTGAAGGCTTCAACGTCTATACCACGGATCTGGGCGAAGAAGGCCTCGATCTGGGCAAGCTGTATGATTACGACATCATCTGCTTGGACCTGAACCTGCCGGACATGCACGGCTACGACGTCCTCAAAAAACTGCGCGTCGCCAAGGTGCAGACGCCGGTGCTGATCCTTTCGGGCGTCGGTGAAATGGATTCCAAGGTGCGCAGTTTTGGCTTCGGTGCCGACGATTACGTCACCAAGCCCTTCCACCGCGAAGAGTTGATCGCGCGTATTCACGCCGTTGTGCGCCGTTCCAAGGGCCATTCCCAGTCGGTCATCCGCACCGGCAAGCTTGCCGTGAACCTCGATGCCAAGACCGTAGAGGTGGACGGCAACCGCGTGCACCTCACCGGCAAGGAATATGCGATGCTGGAGCTGCTCAGCTTGCGCAAGGGCACCACGCTCACCAAGGAAATGTTCCTCAACCATCTCTATGGCGGGATGGACGAGCCGGAACTGAAGATCATCGACGTCTTCATCTGTAAGCTGCGCAAGAAGCTCAGCCTGGCCTGCGAAGGCGAAAACTATATCGAAACCGTCTGGGGCCGCGGCTATGTGCTGCGTGACATCGACGAAGACGGAACGGAACGCACCCGCGCCGCCTGAGCTGCCGCGCGAAAACCTTCATCAAGGATCGAATGAAGGCGGTGCCGCGGCGCCGCCTTTTTTCATTCCGCCGTATCGATGAACCAGCGTTCGGTGCCTTCCAGCCCGATCGCTGTCAGCTTGCCGCTTTCCCATGCACCGGTATCGATGCCGATGCGGTGGCCGCGTTCTTCCACCTCTTCGCTGATCGTGTGTCCGTGCACCACCAGCTTGTCGAGCCGCCCCTTATGCTCGAGAAACTCCTCGCGAATCCAGCGCAGATGCCGGGATTTCTGCGAATCGAGCGGCACGTCCGGCTTCACGCCCGCATGCACGAACAGATAATCACCGATCGCGATGCTATCCTCGAACGCTTCGATGAAGGCGGCATGTTCTTCCGGCACAACCTGCGGGATGCGCTGGGCCAGTTCGGCATGATCGAGTGCGTTCATTTCCTCTTCGGACAGGCCATAGCTCATCACCGTCTCACGTCCACCGATCCTGTAGAAAAAGCGCGCGACTTCCTTGGAGGGAGAGCGCACTGCCTCCAGGAACACCTCTTCATGATTGCCGGCGAGAAAGCGCACATTGCCGCGCCTTGCGCCCAGTTTCATCGCGCGTTCGACCACGCCGCGCGAATCGGGCCCGCGATCAACCAGATCGCCGAGCAGGATCAGTGTGGTCTCCGCAGTGCCTCGCGCCGTATCGTCCGCCTCGATCTTCGCCAGCAGCGCATCGAACAGGTCCGCGCGGCCGTGGATATCGCCGATCGCATAGACGCGCTCCCCCTCCGGGATGCTCGCCTTGCGGCCGCGCGGGCCGACCACGTCTTTTTTGCGTTTGAGAAGTCTCAGTACCATAAGGCCAAACAGATTGCCGAAAAACGCGCGCTTATAGCCTGCCTCGCTGAACTCAAGCTTGATCGCGTCATTCGGATGCGAAAGTCAGCCCCGCGCGTTCCTCGAGCCGCTTTGCCAGTTCCTCGCCGAAAAGCGCGCCGGGCGTCCATACCCCTCCATCGCCGTCATGCGCGCGTTCGGACAAGAGAATCGCCGTTTCCGCGATCATGCGACTGGTGGAGCCGTAACCCGGATCGCGATCCCCCTTCACGCCAAAGCGCGCGGCACGACCGTCCGGCCACTCGCCGATAAACAGGAGGTCGTAGAAGCCGGCATCGCGCTCCGCCTTGCTCGGCCCCTCGCCCGGTTTCGGCCCCTTGTCGCCGGCCAACGGATTGGCCTTAGCGAGCATTTCGGCGGCCTTCTGGCCCATTTCGCCGGGGCTCGTGACCACCATCTCGTCATATCGAAAATCTTCCCCATAGGGATGGCCGAGCAGATGGTTGGTGCGGTGGACGTTCTTGGTGTTGATCGTCGCCATGATGAACGGCGCCACCCAACTGTCCAGCGCATCATCGACATGCGGGACAAGACCCTTGGGCTGGTCCGGCCCCTCGAAACCTGGCGTCAGCGAAAAGGGATCGGTGAGATAACCGATCACCTTCGGGTCTTTCGCCGCCGCGGCCATGGTGGCCTTAAGGCTGGCCGCCGTACCGCCGGAGAAACCGCCTTCCATCGCCCTCACCCGTCCTTTCACGCGCGGCGCTGGAGTGCCGTTGGTCGCGCGGGCGTGCTTTTGCAGAAGAAGCACGCCAAGATCGAAGGGGATCGAGTCGAAGCCGCAGGAAAAGACGATCCGCGCGCCCGTGCGCGCCGCCTCGGCCTGATGCAGATCGATCTGCTGACGCATCCAGGCGGGCTCTCCGCACAGATCGCAATAATCCGTGCCCGTCTTGGCGCAGGCGGCGACCAGTTCGTTGCCGTGCAGCTGGTAAGGCCCAACAGTGGTGAGGACTACCTTGGTGCGCGCGCACATCGCTTCGAGCGAGGCGGGATCGGATGCGTCGGCGACAATCAGCGGCGTATCGCTCGGCGCGCCAATCGCGCTGCGCACCTGCTCGAGCTTGGTGAGATTGCGCCCGGCCATCGCCCATTTCAGCTCGCTGCCACCATGGGCCTGCGCGACATATTCGGCGACCAGCTGTCCCGTGAAGCCTGTTGCCCCATAGATAACGACATCGAATTCGCGATTGGTCATGCCTTCCCTCCCGGCTTGGTTGCTACGTCGAAATCGCCGCGTTTGCGCGCCACCTCACGCTCACGATGCTCTTCCAGCTCCCGCTCGCGTAGCTCGTGCTCGCGGTCCCGTTTTGAACGCATCCGATCGAGCCCGTGGCTGACATTGCCATAGGAGAACACCATGACCAGGCCGCCCGCAACGGCAAGGTTTTTGAGGAACATTGCCTGCTGAATCGGATCGCCCCAGTCATTGTGAAAAACCAGGCCGGTGAGAATGCAGAAGCCTGCCAGCAAAATGGCCGTCAGACGCGTGAACAGGCCGAGCAGCAACAAAAGCCCCAGCACCACCTCGAACGTGGCCGCGGGCACGGCAAGGCCAGCCGGCAGTCCGACAGATTGAATATACCGATCCGTGCCCGCCAGATCGAGAAACTTGCCCAATCCCGCCAGGATGAACAGCGGCGATATCAGGATGCGCGCAATCAGCGCGGCAAATTTGCTGACGAAGTGCATGGAACCCTCTCTTCCTTGGCTCGGCCGGTTTGTTACCGCCACATCCATTACGCACCCGTCATGGCTTTCGTTCCGCGCGAGACGGGCCGCTGCGCATTTGCGGCGCATCGCGGTTGTACGTTACGCCATACCGCGCATATGAAAGATCACGATCATTCGAGAGGAGCAAGGCATGCGCGAACATCTGAAACATTATATCGGCGGCCGATGGGTGGAGAGCGAGGGCGGTGAGCGGCATGAGGTGATCAACCCGGCGACTGAAGAGCCGGTCACCGCGATTACGCTGGGTACCGCAGCCGATGTCGACAAGGCCGTTGCCGCTGCGCGCGAAGCCTATGAAAGCTTTTCGCAAACCAGCGTCCAGGATCGCCTCGCTCTGCTACAGCGCATTGCCGACGAATATAAAGCGCGCATGGGCGACATGGCCAAGGCGATCAGCGAGGAGATGGGCGCGCCGATCAGCTTCGCCAGCGCCGCGCAGGCACCCGCCGGCCTCGGCCATTTCCTCGCTACCGCAAAGGCGCTGAAAGATTTCGCGTTCGAGGAACAGATCGGCAAGGCCACGGTGCTGCATGAGCCGATCGGTGTCGTCGGCCTGATCACGCCGTGGAACTGGCCGGTCAACCAGATCAACGCCAAGGTCGCGCCCTGCATCGCCGCAGGCAATACGATGGTGCTGAAGCCGTCCGAGGAGTGCCCGTCCAATGCGGTGATCCTCGCCGAGATCATGGAAGCCGCCGGTGTTCCCGCGGGCGTGTTCAATCTCGTGCAGGGCGACGGGCCGACCGTCGGCGCGGCGATCGCGGGCCATGAGAATATCGACATGGTGAGCTTCACCGGATCGACGCGCGCGGGCATCGCTGTGGCGCAGGCCGCCGCGCCGACGGTGAAGCGCGTTCACCAGGAACTGGGCGGCAAAGCGCCCAATCTGGTGCTGGAAGGCGCCAAGCTGGACGAGGTGCTTCCGCCCACGCTGCAAGGCGTGCTCGCCAATAGCGGGCAGAGCTGCATCGCGCCCACGCGCCTGCTCGTTCACGAAAGCCAGAAGGAAGAGGCCGAGCAATTCGCGAAAGCCATGTTCGCACAGACCAAGGTGGGCAGCCCGGACGAACAGGGCATGCACATCGGCCCCGTCGTGAACAAGACGCAGTATGACAAGATCCAGGAGCTGATCGAGAGCGGGATCGAGGAAGGGGCGACATTGCTGGAGGGCGGCCCCGGCCTGCCCGAAGGCGTCAACCGCGGCTATTATGTGCGCCCCACCATATTCGCCGACGTGACGCCCGATATGCGCCTTTTTCGCGAGGAAACCTTCGGCCCCGTCGCGACGATCACGAGCTATGCGAGCAGTGAGGAAGCCGTGCGGCTGGCCAATGACACCGCATATGGCCTTTCCGCCACCATCTCCGGCGATCCGGAAGCGGCCCGGCCCGTCGCGGCCAAGCTGCGCGCGGGACTGGTCACCGTGAACAGCTGGGGGCCGGACAGCGGCGCACCCTTCGGCGGCTACAAGCAATCGGGCAATGGCCGTGAATTCGGCGCGTACGGCTTGCGCGACTTCATGGAGGTCAAAACCCTCGTCGGAGCCTGAGCGAATATCGCCCGCCGCCGCCAGTCAGTGGCGGCGGGTGGTCTCTGGAAAGTTTCTATTGAAACAAAATTGCTGAAAAATAGTCGCGTGCGCACACTTGACATACACAGAGGCTCCTGCCACCCAAGCGCCGCCTGCAATGGTGCGGGCGAAGGAGCTTTTGCCATGACCAACGGACGGGACACCCTATTTCCCACACCGGGCGCGCGCTTCTTCTATTATTATCTCGGCTCGTTTAGCAGCCGGTACGTCTACTGAGGCGTATCGGACCGAAAATCACCGCCGGAGAACCGGCGCATTTGCTGACGGCGGCCATTCTATGCCGCATATCCATCCGAGAGTTATTCCATGACCCAGAATCCGAAATCCGCCTCGCGTCCGATCGATAATCTGCGTGAAGAAATCGACGCGCTCGACGATGCGCTGCTCGATCTCGTTGAAAAGCGCTTGGCGCTATCCAAGTCCATCGCCGCCGCCAAGAGCGCGGAGGACGACCGTCATCTGATGATCCGCCCCAAGCGCGAGCGGCAGCTGATCGAGCGCCTCGCCGGCAACACCCGCGCCATCCCGCGCGCCAGCGTTTCGGCGATCTGGCGGGAACTGATGAGCCTCAATCTGCAATCGCAGCGCAGCACCGAACTGGCGCTATGCGCGGATGAGCGCCGCATGCACGTCGCCGATCAGGCGCGCCGCCGCTTCGGCACGGTCGCCCCCATGGTGGAGGTGGCAGAGCCCGCCGCTGCACTGGAACGCGCCCGCACGCGTGAAACCATTGCGATCATCGAACTCAATCCGAAGGCGGACTGGTGGACGGTGCTGGCCGAGGACGACGATCTTGTCATTTTCGATGCGCTGCGGGAGGAAGGCGGCTGGGTTACGGCCATTGTGGTCGGCCGGCTGGACAGCTCGCATGTGCCCGAAGACCGCCGCTACTGCGTCGTGAGCGCGAGCGAGCTGTTGTCGCGCGTGGTGAAGGGGGAGCCGATCTGTCCGCTCGCCAGCGCAGGCGATTGGCGGTTGTGCCTTACCGATCTGGCATCGGCGCACACGCTTTCCGACGCCGCCTGAAGAGGCCGCATCATGACCAGTGAAGTCGCCTATCAAGGCGAGCCCGGCGCGTTCGGCGAGATGGCCTGTCTCGCCGCCCTTCCGGACTGGAAACCGGTTGCCCATGAAAGTTTCGAAGCGGTGGCCGACGCTGTCGCCGCCGGACGTTTCCAAAGAGGGATGATCCCGGTCGAAAACAGCAATGCCGGGCCGGTGCCCGGCAATCTGGAAATGATCGCATCCAAGAACGTCACCATCCTTTCGCGCCATGCGCTGCCGGTTGCGATGCACTGTCTTGGACTGCCGGGCGCCCGGCTGGAGGATATCCGTCTCGTGCGCAGTCATCCTATGGCGATCAAAGAGTCCCGCCGGTTTCTCTGTGATTTGGGGGCGGCAACCGAGGAATCGCGCAACACCGCGATGGCCGCGCATCGTCTTACCGAAACGGGTGATGCCACGGTGGCCGTGCTCGCCTCCTCCCGCTCGGCAGAGATCTACGGTCTCGAATTCCTGGCGCGTGATGTGCAGGACAGCGCGGACAACACCACCTTTTTCGCGATGATCGCCCCACGCTGAGCGGGCATCGCCGGCTCAATAATCCCGCGAAACCCGCGCGTTCACGCTCTGGCGGCCGATGGTCGAGATGCTCGACAGGATCGATAGCCAGCGCGTGATCTGGAACTCCACCCGCGTCGCCGAATAGCCGCGCCCATCGGTGATCAGCTCAACATAGGTGCGGCGCGTGAGATATTTGCCTGCCGCGATGCTGGTACCCTGCCCGGTTTCCGCGTCGGCGGGCAGGAAGCGGAGCCGATCGAGCCCGGCGGCGCGCCGTACAGCGTTGATCGGGTCGAGCCCGCCGCCGCTGCGCAGCCCCGCCACCGCGCTCGCCAACTGAACGGCCTCCGGCGCGCTGAGATCGGTCACGGATGATCCGAACAACAGCCGGGCGAGCAGTTCCTCTTCCGGCAAAGCGGGCGTGCTGGAAAAGCGGATTTCGGGCTTCTGTCCGGTACCGGTGACATTGATGGTCGCATCGACATCCCCCGCATCGGCGAGCGCGACGATATCGAGCGCGGGATCGGGCGGGCTTTCGCCGCGGAAGCGGATGAACCCGCGCGAGAGGCGGAATTCGCGGCCTGCAAATTCGTAATCGCCGCGGATCAGTTCCGCCTGCCCCTCTATCTGAGGGGCGTTGACAAGGCCGCCGACCTGGAAATTGCCCCGCCATTCGCTGTCGAGGCCGAGGCCTGTTACCACGATCTCATCGGGTGCGCGGGCCTCCAGCGCGAACCGCCATTCGCCGCCGCGCCGACGCTGCACCCCGTCATCCGCCGGGCGATTGATCTCGCGCACCACAAGGTCCGGCAACTGCTCGCTAGCCTCTGCATTGCCGAGCGTGAAGCGTCCCTCGTTCACCAGCACCTTGCCCGAAATTGTGCCACCCTGCCCGCTTGACTGGATGTGCAGCGGCCCGGTCACGGTCGCGGCGAAATCCTTACGGTCGATCAGCTCCGCGCTGTCCGCTGACAGGTTGAAATCGATCGCAACGCCGCGGCCACCGGAGAAATCGAACGCGCCCGATCCGGTCACTTTCCCGCGTCCAACCTTGCCACTGACCTGCTGAAACAGAAGCCGCGAGCCGTTGAACCGGCCCTGCGCAGCGATATCGGTGACGACGGTTCCGGAAGCGCCGCTTTCCAGCCGGGCACCTTGCGCGCGGACAACGCCGCGGATGACCGGATCGGTCAGACTGCCGCCGATGTCCGCGCCCAGCCCGACCGGACCGGACAGGTCGAACAGCTCAAACCCCGTCAGGCGCCAGAGCGTGCCCGCCTCACCGGAATAGCGCGCCTGCGCGAACAGGCGGCCATCATAAAGACGTCCGATCAGGTCTCCGGTCGGTGCAAGATCGGAAATGCGCGCCTGGACACGGCCGACGATCTTGCCGTCGTTCGCGATCACCGCGCGCATCGCCATCGCATCGGCCGAAAGCGCCGCGTTCAAGCCGATATCGAGCGGACGAGAGCTGACGAACAGGCCGGAGCGGCTGAGGCCCTTGATCCGAAGCTTCGCATCGCCCGTCGGCTGCAGCCCACCGCGATAATTGACCGTACCGGTTGCCCGCCCGCCAAGGCCCAAATCGGAATAGGCCAGATCCAGCAGGGCCAAAGGCATGTCCGCAAAGCGCAGCTCCAATTCGGCCGAGCCGCCGAACTTTCCCGCAGCGCGCAGCGTACCCCCGCCATAGCTGATCGCCGTGGGGCGCAGGCGCCAGCCCGCATCATCGCGCACGAAAATGGCAGGCTTGGTGAGGCGGATCGGCTGGCGGCGAAAGCTGCCCGATCCACTCACCGCGATCCGGTTCGGCGCGACGGCGGCGCGCGCATCAAAGGCGAAGCGGCTGCCGCGCGTGCCCGCCAGCTTGGCCGCGACATTGCCGCTCCCGTTCACGATCTTGGCCCGCGCATCCAGCGTACCGAGCACGAACTTGCCCTGGCTTATTCCCTGCGCGCGCAGGGTGGCATCGATATCGGAACGCCCCTCACTGAAGAAGGCGTCGATGCTGCCATCGGCGGTGCGTATGCGAATGTCACCGGCATTTCCGAAACGCGCGTTGCGCGCCGTAAAGCTGCCCTGCACGCGCTGCCCGCCGGGCTGACCCATCAGCCGCAGATTGCCGTCCACCCCGCCCCCGCTGAGCGCCAGCGTACCTGTCAGCCCGCCATTTTCCGGACGCACTCGCCCGCGCGCGAGGGTATCGGCCACCAGCAGCCGCTCGACATCGAAGGTCGCGCCGCCACCTTTGGGCAGCAGGATCGCGCCATTGCTGATGAACGGACCCAGCAGCGATCCGCCTGCCGCTTCATAGGCGAAACCGCTCTGCGTGGGATCAAGCACGAGCCGCACATCCGACAGGCCCGCCGCGTCGAACGGATTGGCGAGGTTCAGTACCAGCCGCGGCCGCTCCAGCCGCCCGACCAGCGCCATATCGAAGCGCCCCCACCGTTGATGTTCGCCCACGCCGTCGATGTCGAAAGTGCCGTCGCGATTGCGCAGCCCGCCACCTGTGAAACGGAGCAGCGGCGCAGTGACGGTGAAGTCGGGGAAGCGGAACAGCCCGTCCTCTCCGCGCACGAGCCGGGTGCGCAGCCGGGGCTGACCGCCCGCCAGATCGCGCAGAAACGCATTGTCGAACCGGGTGGTGACGGCATCGACATCGCCCGCAATGGTCAGCCTGCCAGCTGCGCCGGGTGCCAGAAGCAGGTCTGCGCCGATATCGACGAGGCCGAGGCCGTTCACCGGAAAATTGGGTGCCTTACCAATGATGCGTACGCGCCAGTCGCGCTTGTCCAGCGCCACATCCACATTCGCGCGTCCGGAAAAGCTGCGGGTCCGCACGGCAAGCTCCTCCCCGGTGATCCGCGATCCGGCGATGCGCAGGCGCCCGTCCGCCGTCAGATCGGAAAACAGCCTTTCACCCAGCGGGCCGAGGCCGGCCACCAGGCCTGCCTGCAGACGGATCGGCAAGGTGCCGACGCCGTTCACCAACCGCCCATCGCCCGCCGCGCGCATATTATACAGCTCCGCCTTGCCCAGCATCAGGCTGTCCGCGCTCGCACGGTAATCGAAGCGAAGGCGTTTCGGCGGACCGTTGAGCCGCGCCAGCACCCGCAGATTGCCGGCCTTCAGGTCCTTCGAAAGCATGCGCGGATCGAGTATGCGCAGGTCCGCCCGCATCGCATCGAAGCCGCCTTCGCGGGCATCATATCCACCATCGAGCGCCAGAAGCGCGCTGTTCGAACGCAGCGTGCCGCGCCCTGACCAGATGCCGTCCTCGACACGGCCTGCCAGATCGACCGCAAGTTGCGGAGCGGTCAGCCGTGCCAGCGCGCCGCGCAGGAACCGGTCCGCATCCAGGGTGCCCATCGCGGTATAATATCCTGCCCGCGCACCCAGCGTCAGGTCCGCCAACATGTTTCCGCCGCTGTTCGCCGTCAGCCGCCCGTTCCAGCGCTTCCAGTTCCCTTTTCCTTCCACCTGTGCGGAAAGGCCCTCCTCTACGCCGATCAGCGCCGCGATCAGCCCGCCTTGCGGTGCCAACACGTCACCGTCGAGCGCGAAACGCTCGTCATCCGGCGCAATATCGATATCGAGCTCAATGCTGTCGCCTGCACTGGCGAGACCGGTCAGCTGCGCGCGCAGGCGATTGTCGCGTATCTCCCCATTGCCGAACAGCTTGGCGGTCTGTGCGCGGCCGCCCACCGCTTTGTCGATCCGGATATCGGGCAGCGAAAAGCTCCCGATATAGATGTCGAATTGCGGCAGCAGCGGACCGCCTGTCGGCACGAGCGCGGGTTTGCGAAGCAGCTGCGCGCCGTTCGCTTCCAGCCGGTCGATCGAGAGCCGCTGGCCGAGCAGCGCGAACGGGAACCAGTCCAGCGCCACTCGCTCCGCGCGGAAGAACGTGCCTTGCGGGTCGCTCAGCGTCAGGCCGCGCACGATGGTATTTTCGTAGATCGAACCCTCGATCCGGTCGATCCCGATGCGCAGGCCGCTTCTCGGCTGCTGCTCCTCGATTTTCGCGACGATAAAACGGTGCCCCGATGGCGTGTCGAGCCAGATCATCGCGCTGGCGAGGGCGGTGAGCAAAAGAACAACCACCGCCAGAATGCCGGCCTGCCAGCGCCTGCTGCGGCGGCGCGGGCGCGCGTCTTCTTCCTCCGCGCGGACCTGATCGGTTGCGGGCTGCTGCTCGCTCAAAAGGCCTGTCCCAAAGACACCGCCACCGCGATCGGCCCGTCGCCGGGGCCGGGGTTCAGCGGCGTGCCGACATCGATGCGGATCGGCCCGAAATCGCTATAATATCGCAGGCCCAGCCCCACGCCATATTGCAGGTTGGAAAGGTCCGGGAACTGCGCGGTGGTGACGCTGCCCGCGTCGATGAATGGCACCACGCCGAAATTGCCGAAGCGGTAGCGCGCTTCCAGCGAGAATTCGGCGAGGCCGCGCCCGCCGATCGGATTGCCGCTGGGATCGCGCGGGCCGATCCGTTGAAACCCGTAGCCACGGACCGATCCGCCGCCGCCCGCATAATTGCGGCGCGAGGGCGCGATCAGGCCAAGTTCGGTTCCGCTGATAGCGCCGAACCGCGCACGCCCTGCAATGACGACATCGTCGCGTATGGGCTGATAGACGCTGGCGTCCAGCTGCATGCGCGCATAACCATCCGCGGCACCGAGAAAGGAAATCTCGGGAGACAGCGTTCCGCCGAGCCGGAAACCACGCGTCGGATCGAGCAGATTGTCGGTGCCATCGTAAAACAGCCCGGACGGGAAAGCGCCGATATAAAAGGTCTGCCGGTCCTGCGCGCCTAGCGCCAGATTATACGCCTTTTCCTGCGTGTAGAGGATTTCCGGCCCCGCGAACCACGTCCAGCGCTTCTGGAAGATCAGCGTCGTCAGCCGCTCATAATTGGCGGAAATCGAAATGGTGCGCGCGTCGAACGCGTCCAGCCGGGCGTTGCGGGCGAGCACGCGCGCGGTGAGCACCCTGTCCCGCCCGTAGAAATTATTGCGGCGATAGGTGAGCCCTGCCAACTGCTCGCGCGTGCCCAATACGCCGTTAACGCGCAGCGCCCCCTCGGGCGGGAAGAAATTGCGGTGCTCCCAGCTTGCCTCCACCCGGAAGCCTTCACCGGTGCCGTAGCCGATTTCCCCGGCGATGGTGCGCGGCGGCGCGGGATCGATATCGACGGCAAGGTCCACCTCGCCCGGCCGGTCCGATGCCACCGGCTCGATATCCACCTTGGAGACCAGCCCGGTGGCAATCAGTGCGCTGTTGAGATCCTGCACGTCCGAGCGGCGAAAGATATCGCCTTCATCGAACCGGGCGATGCGCGACAGGTGGCGCGCGCCGAACAGATCGTTGCGGCGCGGCACGATCCGCCCGAACACAAAGCGCCCGCCCGGCGTCACCGTCATATCGAGCGTGCCGCTATCCGCCGATCGGTCCACCACGATTTCCGGTTCGCCCGTCTGAAAAAAAGGATAGCCGCTTTCCTCTGCCGTGCTGGTGAGGTTGGTGCGCGCAGCGACCACCAGATCCTGATTGACCGGATCGCCGACATTCAGCGTGAAGGCGGAGCGCAACCGCTCGGTATCGCTGCCCGCCGCGTTGATGCCCGGCAGCGTAATGCGCTGGAAATGATAGAGCGAACCTGGTTCGACATCGAGCTCAACCGAAACGCTGTTTTCGCCCGCGCCGTTCAGCTGTGAATAGACGAGCGCGTCATAATAGCCATCGATGCGCAGCAGACGCTCCAGCAGTTCGGCATCATCGGTCGCCCGCCGCGCGATTTGCCCGGCGAAGGAGCGATCGCCGTCGCTGGCTTTCAGAGTGGACAGCGCATCGAAGCGCTCACGCAGCTTTCCGGTAACCGCATCGGGCAGGCCGGTGAGGTTCACATCATAAGCAAACGGGCCGTCGCCGATGACGGGCGCAGCTGGCTCTGTCGCCTCCTGCGCCGCCAGCGCGTCGGACGGCAGGGCGAGGTCCGGCCCGAAATCGGCGTCAAAATCGGGCGAGGCATCGCTAAGATTGGCGGGCACCGTCTCTTCCGCCAGCGGTTCGGCGGACGGCGGATCGTCGAAAGCACCTTCGTCGGCCAAGGGATCCTCGGCCAGCGGTGTGCCCAGATCGGGCCAGTCGACGCCGAGATCAGGGAGCGGCGCCAGCGGGGCGTCGGGATCGAGCGGTGCATCAAGAAAATCGTCGTCGGCCTGCCCGTCCTGCTGGGCGAGGGCCGCGGCGGGACAAGCGCACAACATGGCGGCCAGTGGCACGAAGACGGCGCGGCGGCGACCCAATCCCAACTCTCCCAACCCGGTCCATGGCATAGCCCAGCCGCGGCCTTAGGAAAATCGGTCTGAACCGGCAACAACGCGCTGAGATTTGCGCCATTCGGCGGTGCGAACGCCGCAAACCATTGAGCCAGCCTTGCAGCGGGATTTCGAGCCCTGACCGGGCAACTTTATCTAGAAAGCGCGTTCGAGCCGGTCGTGCAGATCGTGAACAGGCTGCTGCTCACGATAGGTACCTTTCAGGCGCGCGGCCATGCGATGGACGCGGTAATAAAGATCCTCGCTCTGACGCGCGAGATAGGCGGGGCCGGCCCGCAGCAACGCTACCAGTTCTTCGTCGCTCGCCACGGCATAGCCCAGGCTGCGCTCTTCGGTATGGAGTTCATCCAGCGTCAGCTCGCCGGCGCGATAAGCCTTCTGGTTCAACAGCCAGGCAATGACCTGCATCAGCCGGGTCGTCACCTTCAGGGATTCGCAGGAAAGCGCCAGCGTCTCACGCGGCGACAATGTGATGTCCGTCTCTTCGAACGCCGAGCGTGCCTCATCCGCCAAAACCAGCGCTTCGCAATACAGCGAATCGATGAGCTTGGTAGTGAGACACGCGTCGGGTCGGGAAGTTTGGAACATGCCGATCATATGGCAGAGCGATTCGTCGTCGAACAGCTTATTAACGATAATTCAGATGGTTAACGCAATATTGTGCCGTTTCGGCACGGGAGATTATCAGGCGTGAAAGCTGGGGAACCGGTCAGGCAATAATGTCCGGCGTAATCTCATCCTCGATCCGCCCGATGCGGTCTTTCAGCGCGAGTTTCCGCCGTTTCAGCCGGGCGATCTGCAACTGGTCCGGCACCTGCTGTGCCGTGAGTGCGGCAATCGCATCGTCGAGATCGCGATGCTCGATGCGCAGCCCATGCAGGACCTGACGGTAACCTTCATCATTCATTGCCTGCCCCTTCACCTGCGCCCGCTATCCCGTTCATCGCTAGCAACAGCACGCACAGGCCGCCAGTCCTTGGCGAAGTGTCATCAGATCGTCGCATTTCGCACCCCGACCGGCGAGATCATAGGACTTTGGAAGGTTTTTATGCTTCACTTCGAATCACCGGCAGGATCCTCCCGCCGGCAAATATGAAGGAGAACGCCATGCACAACGGCCATCTGTCCGCACTCGAAAACAAGCATGCCAAGCTTGAGTCGCAGATCGCTAATGAGGCTAACCGTCCCTCTCCCGATCCAGTGAGGATTCACGCCCTTAAAAAGCAGAAGCTCGCCCTCAAGGACGAGATTAGCGTAGCGAGAGCCCACTGATCGACTTGTAATCAAACCGCATAGCGCGGGGGCGGCGGCACCTGGCCACCGCTCTCGCGCGCATCCGGCAGTGTCTTCCCCGGGAAAGCCGCATCGTTGACACCGGCTGAAAAGTGCGACGACCCCATATCCAAACTCGCGCGATACCCCGCAAGCTGATAGGCCGATGGCATGACGCAGACCGCCGCCATCTCCGCCAGACAGATTTTGACCGGCCTCCACGAAGTGATGGCCAGCCGCACCCATGCGCAGGGCAAGCTGAACCATGTCGTCGATATCATCGGCGAGGCGCTGGATAGCGAAGTCTGCTCGATCTATCTGCTGCGCGAAGGTGCGCTGGAGCTTTATGCGACGCGCGGCCTCAACCCCGAAGCGGTTCACGTCACCCGTCTCGCCCGCGGAGAAGGCTTGGTCGGCACGATCGCCGAGAATAACGACACGCTGAACCTGGCCGAGGCGGCGACGCATCCGAACTTCCTCTACATGCCCGAAACCGGCGAGGAGAAGTTCCACAGCTTCGCGGGTGTGCCGATCGTCCGGTCCGAGCGTGCAGTGGGCGTGGTCTGCGTCCAGCATCGCGATCCGCGAAAATATGAAGAGGTGGAGATCGAGGCGCTGCAGACGGTCGCGATGGTGCTGGCAGAGCTGATCACCAATGCCGAACTGATCGATGATCAACGCACGCAGATGGTGGCGGACACCGGCGCTACACGCCTGTCCGGCCTGCCGCTCGTCAAGGGCATGGCGGCGGGCGCGGCGATCTTCCATCAGCCGCGCATCGAGATCGAGCATGTCGTGGCCGAGGATATCGAGGCCGAGCGCGCGCGCGTATACTCAGCGTTCGACAAGATGCGCGACCAGATCGATCGCATGGCGAGCCAGGCCGATTTCGGCGTGGGCGGCGAGCATGAAGAGGTCCTCGAGACCTACAAGATGTTCGCCTATGACGAGGGCTGGAGCCGCCGCATCAACGAGGCGATCGACAGCGGCCTGACCGCCGAAGCGGCGATCGAGCGCGTCCAGCAGCGCACCCGCATGCGCATGCGCCAGATCGACGATCCCCTGCTTGCTGAGCGAATGCACGATCTGGAGGATCTCTCCAACCGCCTGCTGCGCATCGTCTCCGGTCAGATGGGCACCGCCGCGCAATTCGGGCTGCGCAAGGATTCGATCCTCATCGCGCGCAATCTGGGTCCGGCGGAACTGCTGGAATATGACCGGCGCCGGTTGAAGGGTGTGATCCTGGAAGAAGGCTCGCTCACCGCGCATGTCACCATCGTGGCGCGCGCGATGGGCATCCCGATGATCGGGCGGGCGCGTGGCATCCGCAGCCATCTGCGCGAGGGCGATGAACTGCTGCTCGATGCTGACAGCAACAGCATCTTTATCCGCCCCGACACGGAGATCGTCGAAAGTTACGAGACCAAGCTGGCGCAGCGGCAAGAACGGCGCGCGCGCTACGCTGCCTTGCGTGATGCTGAGCCGGTGACGATGGACGGCACGCACATATCGGTGATGGTGAACGCCGGCCTTCGCGACGATGTCGGCGCGGTGGCGATGACGGGCGCGGACGGCGTGGGTCTGTTTCGCACCGAGTTCCAGTTCCTGGTCAGTTCCACTTTGCCGCAGCGCGAGCGCCAGATGCGCTTCTATCGCGACGTGCTAGATGCCGCGGGCGAGAAGCCAGTGATCTTCCGCACGCTCGATATCGGCGGAGACAAGGCGCTGCCTTATATCAAGGACGCCGGGATGGACGAGGAAAACCCGGCCATGGGCTGGCGCGCGCTGCGCGTCGCGCTCGACCGCAGCGGCCTGATGAAAGCGCAGGCACGCGCGCTGATCGAAGCGGCGTCTGGCCGCACTTTGCACGTGATGTTCCCACTGATCGCCGAGCCTTGGGAATTTCTGGAAGCGCGCGATTTGTTTTACGAGCAGGTGGAGTTCTTGCGAACGCGCAAGAAGCAGTTGCCAGTCCATATCCGCTACGGCGCGATGCTGGAGGTGCCGGCCCTTGCCGATGCACTCGACCAACTGACCGGCGAACTGGATTTCCTCTCGGTCGGCACCAATGACCTGACCCAGTTCCTGTTCGCGGCCGATCGTTCGCACCCGCGGCTGGCCGAGCGTTACGACTGGCTGAGCCCCGCGATCCTTCGCTTCCTGCGCCGCGTCGCCCGCAATCTCGAAGATACGCCGGTGCAGCTTGGCGTTTGCGGTGAGATGGGTGGTCGCCCGCTCGAGGCCATGGCACTCCTGGGCCTGGGCTATCGCCGCCTGTCGATCACGCCGGCCGCGGTGGGGCCGATCAAGGCGATGGTCCGCTCGCTCGATCTCGGCGCGGTCAGCACGCTGATGGAGGAGCTTCTTGCGCGTCCGCCCGCAGACTTGCGCGCGACACTCACCGCCTGGGCAAACGAGAAGGCTGTGGATATCGGCTGACCGGTGCGCCGCGGGGGTGAACGGCATTGACAATGCCCCCTCGCCCGCCGCATTTGCTTGGCCCAGGGGCAAGTCTTTCCAGCAGAACGGTAGGGAAGCCGAGGGATAGTGGACGACGAGCGAGAACAGCCCGCCGCAGAGGCCGACACCTATGGTTCGGTGGGAGAAATGTTGCGGCTTGAGCGGGAGAAACAGTCTCTCACGCTGACCGATATTGCGGACAAGACGCGCATCCCGATGCGGCACCTGAAGGCGCTTGAGGCATCGGATCACGACGCCCTGCCCGCCAGCACCTATGAGATTGGATTTGCCAAGGCCTATGGCCGCGCGCTCGGCCTGGACGAAGAGCATATCGCGAACGAGCTGCGCGATGAGATCGGCCACCGCCCGAGCTATGATCGCACGCGCGATCGCGACAATTTTCAGCCCGCCGACCCCGCACGTACCCCGCCGCGCCTGATGGTGTGGACCGCGGCGCTGATCGGCATCCTGCTGGTGGCCGGATATGGCATCTGGCGCGGCTTTTTCTGGACCAGCGATCCTGCCGATCCGTATCTGGGTACGGCCAATCAGCAGCAGGTCGCTTCCGCAACGCCCGTCGCCAAAGCGCCGATTGCGCCCGCCGGGCCAAGCGCGTCCGATCCGGTGGTGCTGACTGCCACAAAGGAAGTCTGGGTGCGCATTTACAATGGTGCCGACGACACGCTGCTCATGAAGACGATGGCGCCAGGCGAGAAATTCGAAGTGCCCGCGCAGGCCGAAAATCCCATGATCAACATCGGCCGTCCCGAGGCACTGACGGTGACCGTGGGTGGCCGCGAGGTTGCCCCGCTCGGCCCGCCGGAACGCGCGATCAAGGATATCGGCATCAGCGCCCGCGCGCTGCTGGCGCGCGACACGGGCGGCGCCGCCACCAACGCCGCGAGCGCTCCAGGCACCACCTGATCGCGGCCCATTCAGCGCCGCGTCAGCAGCCGACAGGTTAAAGCGGTTTCCCGCAGCCGTCCGACATGGCACAGGCAAAAGCGGTGACAGCGACATACCGGCGCTTGGGATTTTGGAAGGAGCGCCGGAACGGGAGGAAAAACATGCGCCTGAAATCGATGATCCTGGCGAGCGTACTCGTGCCGTCCGCCCTCGCACCGCTGGCGCTGATGCCGACGGCGGCCAGCGCGCAGGACACGAGTGTAAATGGTCGCATCGACCGGCTGGAACAGGAAGTTCGCGCCCTGCAGCGCAAGGTCTTCCCCGGCGGATCCGACCGCTATTTCGAACCGGAAATCCAGGCGCAGCAGCAGCCTTCTCGCGTGCCCGGCACCAGCACCGATGCCAGCGCCGTGACCAACCTCATGACGCGCGTCGATGCCTTGGAAGCGCAGCTGGCGAGCCTTACCGGACAGGTCGAGGAGCGCGGCTATCAGATGCGCCAGATGGAAACGAAGCTGAGCGCGCTGCAGGACCGGATCGCGCGTCTGGAAAGCGCCCCGCCCGCTGCCGCTCCCGCGGTGGAAGAAGAGGCGAACCCGGCCCCCGCTCCCTCGGCGGCTTCCAAACCCGCCGCTGCAACCAAGCCGTCCGCCGTCACCAACACTGGCCGCGCGCAGGCCGTGGCCGCCATAGAGAAGCCTTCGACCGGCGATGGCGCGGAAGACAGCTACATCTATGGCTATCGCCTCTGGGAAGCAGGTTTCTATCCCGAAGCGCAAGCACAGCTTGCCAAGACGGTGAAGGACTATCCGAAATATTCGAAGATGAGCTATGCCCGCAATCTTTTGGGCCGGGCGTGGCTGGACGACAAGAAGCCGGCCACCTCCGCACAATATTTTCTGGAAAATTACCAGAAGGACCCGCGCGGGGACCGGGCACCCGACAGCCTGTATTTCCTGGGCGTCGCGCTGACCGACCTGAATAAGAAGAGCGAGGCCTGCCAGGCCTATGCCGAACTGGCGGACGTCTATCCGGATATCGCCAGCGGCCGTCTGGCCAGCCGCGTCACGTCTGGCAAGGCGAAGGCCAATTGCAAATGATCTGACCGAGCGCTTCGCCTCCGGCCTGTTGCGGGCCGTGGGCGAAATGCCGGGCCGGCTGGGCCTTGCTGTTTCAGGCGGGCCGGACAGTCTCGCATTGTTGCTGCTGGCGCAAAACGCCCTGCCGGGACGGATCGCCGCGGCCACGGTCGATCATGGTCTGCGCCCGGAAGCGGCGGATGAGGCCGCCTTCGTCGGCGCGCTCTGCAGCCAGCGCGGCATCCCGCACACAACGCTGCGCCCCCCGCAGCCGATTGCCGGCAACATTCAGTCCGCCGCCCGCGCCGCGCGCTATAGGCTGCTCGTTCAATGGGCCGAGGAGCAGGCCCTCCCTTTCATCGCGACGGCGCATCATGCGGATGATCAGCTGGAAACATTGCTGATGCGGCTTGCGCGCGGCAGCGGCGTGGCCGGCCTCTCCGGCATCCGTCGGCGCAACGGCAAGATCGTGCGGCCGCTTCTGGAGTTCACCAAGGATCGGCTGCTCGCCATCTGCGCGGAGGCGGGCCTTACGCCTGTCGACGATCCCAGCAACCGCGATCCAGCCTTTGATAGAGTGCGTATGCGCGCCCTGCTGAACCAAAGCTCGAACGCCTTTTCACCCGGCGCAACACAGCGCACCGCCGATGCGCTTTTCGACGCGCAGGAAGCCTTGTGCTGGGTCACCGATCGCGCGGCGTCCGAGGCAATCACCGCGCAGGGCGAGGGCTGGCTTCTCCGTGCCGCGCCTTATCCGCGCGAAATTCAGCGCCGCCTCCTCTACCTCACCCTTGCTAGGATGGGCGAATCGCCGCGCGGAGACGTGCTGAGCCGCGCGCTCGATTCGTTGCGGGCGGGCCAGAAAAGCAGCGTCGGCGCGGCTCTATGCGATCCGCGCGATGATGGCTGGCTTATCTGCCCCGCCCCGCCTCGCCGCACCGGCTGATGCGCCGCGCTGTCCAGAGCCCCGCGCCGATGCTATACTGCTTTAATGGCCGCAGACCTTTGCCGCCCCGCCATGCCTATCGATAGGTTTCTCGCAAGCGGCGGGAGGTCTCGGGCAAACGGCCCGGTCAAATCGTGATTACCGCCGGCCGCATTATATTGCCATTCACCATCGCCGCCTTACATTGCACGGGTTGGATTGGAGCAAAGCATGAACGACGATCAGGAGCCGAAAGGCAATCCCTGGATGAAAAGCATGATGATCTGGGCGGGCGCGATCCTCGCGGTCCTGCTCGTATTCTCGGTGTTCGACGGCAACCAGGCCGCCGATGCGCAGGGCGTCAGCTATACTACGTTCCGTGAAAAGGTGGCCTCTGGCTCTGTGAAGAGTGTGCAGATCGGCCCGGATCGCATCATCGGCACCTACACCGATGGCGACAAGTTCCAGACGATTCCCGTGCCGAACGACAGCAGCCTGAACCAGCTGCTGGAAGCCAATGGTGTCGAGGCAAGCGGCATGGCGCAGGAGCAGCCGAGCATCTGGCAGTATATGCTGGTGCAGGCCCTGCCCTTCCTCCTGATCATCGGCATCGCCTTCTTCGTGCTGCGACAGATGCAGAAGGGCGGCGGTGCCAGCGGCGCCATGGGCTTCGGCAAGTCCAAGGCCAAGCTGCTGACGGAGAAGCATGGCAAGGTGACGTTCGATGACGTTGCCGGCATCGATGAGGCGCGCGAGGAATTGCAGGAGATCGTCGAGTTTCTGCGCGATCCCACCAAATTTTCCAAGCTCGGCGGCAAGATTCCCAAGGGCGCGCTGCTGGTCGGTTCGCCCGGCACCGGCAAGACGCTACTCGCCCGCGCGATTGCAGGCGAAGCGGGCGTGCCGTTCTTCACCATCTCCGGCTCTGACTTCGTCGAGATGTTCGTCGGTGTCGGCGCCAGCCGTGTGCGCGACATGTTCGAGCAGGCGAAGAAGAACGCACCGTGCATCCTGTTCATCGACGAAATCGACGCCGTCGGCCGCCATCGCGGCGCCGGCCTCGGCAATGGTAATGACGAGCGCGAGCAGACGCTGAACCAGCTGCTCGTCGAAATGGACGGTTTCGAGGCGAACGAAGGTATCATCATCATCGCGGCGACCAATCGTCCCGATGTGCTTGACCCCGCGCTGCTGCGTCCGGGCCGCTTCGACCGTCAGGTGGTGGTGCCGCGTCCGGACATCGAGGGCCGCGAGAAGATTCTTGCGGTACACATGAAGAAGGTGCCGCTGGCCCCCGACGTGGACGCGCGTACCATCGCGCGCGGTACGCCCGGCTTCTCCGGTGCAGATCTTGCCAACCTTGTGAACGAGGCGGCGCTGATGGCCGCACGCCGCTCCAAGCGCCTTGTTGCCATGCAGGAGTTCGAGGATGCCAAGGACAAGGTCATGATGGGATCGGAGCGCCGCTCCATGGTCATGACCGATGACGAGAAGAAGATGACCGCCTATCATGAGGCCGGCCATGCCATCGTCGCGATCCATGAGCCCGCGTCTGACCCGATCCACAAGGCGACGATCATTCCCCGTGGCCGCGCGCTCGGTATGGTCATGCGCCTGCCGGAGCGGGACAGCTACAGCTATCACCGTGACAAGATGCACGCGAACCTGGCCGTTTCCATGGGCGGACGCGTGGCCGAGGAAATCATCTTCGGCTACAACAAGGTGAGTTCCGGTGCTTCGAGCGACATTCAATATGCCACCAAGCTCGCCCGCGACATGGTGACGCAGTGGGGTATGTCGGATGAGATGGGCCCGCTGCAATATGAAGAGCCGCAGGGTGAAACCTTCTTGGGCTATTCGCAGTCGCAGCGCAGCCACATGTCGGACGAGACTGCGAAGAAGATCGATAAGGAAATTCGTCGGATCGTCGAAGAAGGCTATGAGCGGGCGAAGTCGCTTCTCAACGAGCATAGCGATCAACTGCATCAGCTGGCCAATGCGATGCTGGAATATGAGACGCTCTCGGGCGACGAAATCCGCGAGTTGCTGGAAACCGGCAAATTCGAGCGCGAGGACGGAGAAGTCGTAAAACCGTCGGAAACCCCGCAACTGGGTACGCTCATCCCGTCTGCCGGGCGCGGCAAACCGAAGAACCCATTCGGAGATGCCAGGCCGCAAGGGGCCTGATCGCCACAGCTGAAGAAAATAAAGAAAAGGGGCCTGCAGGCCCCTTTTTTTTACGTCTCTCAAAGCTAGGGTGCTGACAGAAATTCAGGGGGGATTGAATGACTTTGAAGTGGGTCAGCCGCGCATTCGTTGCGGGCATGTTTGCAAGCACATCGATCGCAGCTCACGCAGCCACGCTGGAGCAGCCGCGCTATGAACCGGCACCAAGCTGGGTAGAAGCGCGCCAGCTAGACCCCGTCGGTGAGGGCGACAAGACCGTGCTGCTGCTGGTCGACAGCCAGATTCGCGTCGAGGACGATCGCTCCGTCGAATATCGCGATCTCGCCTATCAGGTCGTCTCGCCGGAAATGCTTTCCCGGCTCGGCAATGTGAAAGTGGAATGGCAGCCCGACGTTCAGGACGCGCTGATCCACGCCGTTTCGATCGTTCGCGGTGGAGAGACCGTCGACGCGTTGAACGGCGGCAAATCGGTCGAAGTGATCCGCCGCGAGGCAGACCTGGAAAAACAGTCATTGGACGGCAAACTGACCGCGACAATGCAACTGACCGGCCTGCAGCTTGGGGACGTCGTTCGCGTAACCTATAGCGTCGTTTCTTCCGATCCGGCGCTTGGAGGTAATGCGGAGGGTCTGGAGAGCCTGCCCGTCGCACCGATCCAGGTCGGCCAGTATCATTTTCGCCTGCTCTGGCCCGAAGCGAAGGCACTGCGCTGGACGGCCGACACGGAGCTGAGTGAAGAGAGCAACGGATCGGTGCGCCAGATCCGTTTCGACGGGATGCTGCCCAAACTCAAGGACCAGCCCGAAAACGCGCCCGCCCGTTTTGTCCAGCCGCCCAAGGTCAACTATACCACCTTTCCGGACTGGCAGAGCGTCAGCCTTTCGGTTGCCCCGCTCTACAACGATCATGCGAAGCTAGTTCCCGGCGGCCCACTATCCCAGCGGGCCGCAGCGATCGCTGCCGCGCATGACAACCAACTGGATCGCATGGCTGCCGCTGTGGAGCTCGTGCAGGATGAGGTGCGCTATCTGTACGAGGGGATGGAGTTCGGCAATTACACCCCGCAAGATCCGGCAGTCACCTGGGAAAAGCGGTATGGCGACTGCAAGGCGAAATCGCTGATGCTCCTCGGCCTGCTACGCGAACTCGGCATCGAAGCGGATGCGATGCTCGTGCGCGCCGAGGATGGCGATATCGTGGGCGAACTGCTGCCTGGGCTATACGCTTTCAACCATGTGGTGGTTCGCGCAAAGGTGGACGGGACCGACTATTGGCTCGACGGCACGATGCAAGGCACCACCCGCGCCAATATTGCCGACGTCGCCAACTTCGCCAAGGCACTTCCACTGACCGAAGCCGGAAGCGACCTCATCGACGTGCCGGTTCGTCCGATGAGCGAACCGACCCAAGTTCTGGAACGCGAGCTGGACCTGAGTGCAGGAGTCGGGTTCCCGGGCATCGACAGCATCACGATGCGGTTCCGGGGGCCGACCGCCACGCAGCTGCTTGCCGCACAGTCCAGCCTCGACAAGAAGAGCTTCGACGACGTGCTCGACGGGATACTTAGTTCGGCAGGCAATGACGGCGCAGTCTTCGAACGCTCGCTTCATTTCGAGGATGACGGCCAGACTGCCATTGTAAGCGGAAAGGCTCTCGAAAGCTATTACTGGCAATGGGAGGATCGCCGATATCAGACGCAGCTCAATCCGCCTGTAGAGAATTTCACGTTCGACGCCGATCGCGGGCGCGCCGCCTGGTCTCACATTCCGGTAATGGTCAACCATCCGCTTTATCAGGCGACCACGGTCAGGCTGTTGCTGCCGGAGATGGCCGAACCGTTCGAACTGCGCGGCGCGGCAAAGTTCGATGGCCGGATCGCGGGATATCAGTTTCATCACGACTATGAGCTTGCCGGGCAGATATTGACGGGCGACATGATGTATCGCTCGGTCGCGGCCGAGATTGCGGCATCGGAGCTTCCTGATGTCCGCACGCGGATTGCAAAGGCCAAGGCGGACAAGCTTCGCCTGCTCGTCCCCGCCAGCCTGACCAGCAAGACGCTCGCCATCCGTCAGAATGTGAAATCACCTGCGGTCAAGCGGCTTCGCGACGCCTATGCCGCCGCCATTGCCCAAGCCGATGACGACGATTTGCAGGCCTATCGCAACAGGGCTTCCTTTCTGACGGGTATCGGTGAGCATGCGGGTGCTGCGGACGATCTTACCAAGGTGCTTCAGCAGGAACCGAGCGTTGCAGACTATATCTGGCATGCACAGCTGACCGAGGTGGACGATCCCGAAGCCGCGCTGCGATCGATTGCCAAAGCGCGCGAGCTGGAGCCCGCTTCCGCGAACGTCATGAACGGGCTTGCGAAAGTCCTATGGCTGAACAACCGGCCGGACGAGATTCTTCTGGCTGCAGACGAGTTCGAATCGCTGGGCGTCGAAAAAACGGATGTGGACATGGTCCGCGCCACCGCAATGGCCTTGGCCGGCCGGGAGGGAGAGGCGGTTGCGCTGCTCGATGCCGCATTCGAGGAGAAGCCGGGCAACGCCGCGCTGTATCGCGCACGCTGTTCGCTCAAGGCGCAATATGGCCTTCAGCTGGAAAGTGCGCTGAAGGACTGCACACGGGCGACGGAGCTTAGCGAGAACAGCTCCAGCGCGCTGGAAGACCGCGGCCTCGCTTATTGGCGCATGGACCGGAAAGACGCTGCGATCGAGGACTGGCGCTCGGCGCTCCTTACCAACCCCGATGCACCGCATGCACGCTGGCTGCTTGGCCTCGCCCAAGGCGGTAAGGCTGGCGCGCAGATGCAAAGGGAAGCGATCCTCATGGACGAAGAGCTTCCGCTGGAACTAAAAAATTGGGGCCTCGCCGACTGATCCCGGCAAGGCCCCGAACATGGTCTGAAACAGTGACGGGGCTCGGCCCCGTTGCTGGCGGGATCAGTCCCGCGCAACACCCGCAGAACGCGCGGGAGCGGCAGCCGTGACGCGCAGCGCCTCGGCGGACTGGCTGAGCGAGCCGACTTCCTCGATCTCATCATCATCGTCGACCTGCACCTTCTGCAGCGACTGGACGAGGCCTTCTTCGAGATGCTTCGGCTTCACCGTCTGTTCGGCGATTTCGCGCAGCGCCACGACGGGGTTCTTGTCACGATCGCGGTCGACGGTGAGGTCGGCGCCGCCGGAAATCTCCCGCGCGCGTTCTGCGGCGAAGAGTACGAGATCGAACCGGTTCGAGACCTTGTCGACACAATCTTCAACGGTAACGCGCGCCATGACGGCTCCTATAATCTGGGATATACGGGATTTTTGACTGGCCGCAGGTAGGGATCGTACCAGCCAAAGTCAAGCGTGGCAGAGCCGGAATGGCCCCTCGGCTTATCGGGCGGCGGGCGTATTGCCCGCTGCCGCTGCGCTTGGCTTACCCGCGGGCGTCACGCGCCAGATGACATTGCCGACATCGTCGCTGACGAGCAGCGCACCGGTCTTGTCCGCGGCTAGCATTGTGGGCCGCCCGTGCGCATTACCCTCCGCATCCAGGAAGCCGGTCAGCACCTCGATGGGCTTGCCTTGCGGTTCGTTCCCCTGAAACGGCACGAAGATCACATCGTAACCCGCTGCGGGCACGCGGTTCCAGCTGCCGTGACGCGCCACGAAGGCACCATTGCCGAAGGGGCCGCCAAGCTTTGCCTGGCCGGCGAACAGCAAACCCAAAGGCGCGACATGCACGCCGAGGGAATAATCCGGACGCCGCTCATATTGCCGCTTGTCCGGAGCGGGGTCATCCAGCCGGGGGTCGGTATATCCGCCCCAATAATGATAGGGCCAGCCATAGTCCGAACCGAAGTCCACCAGCGCGAGATAGTCGGGCACCAGGTCAGAGCCCAGCATGTCGCGCTCGTTCACCGTGGTCCAGAGTTGATCAGTGCCGGGATGGAACGCCAGACCCACCGGGTTGCGAAGGCCGATGGCGTAGGGAATCGCCTTTCCGGTGGCCAGATCATACTGGATCACCATCGCGCGGCCCTTTTCGGTATCCATGCCATTCTCGCCGATATTGCTGTTGGAGCCGACCGCGATATACAGCTTGGTCTCGTCCGGCGAGACCGCGAGATTGCGGGTCCAGTGATTGTTGGGTGCCTTGGCATTCAGGGCATAGATTTTGCGGCCCTTCGCGGAAATCTGCGTATCACCCTGCGCATAAGGAAACTCAAGAAGCGCATCGGTATCGGCCACGAAAAAACGGTCGCCCACCAGCGCCATGCCGAAGGGGGAGTTCAATCCTTTGAGGAACGTCGATCGCAGATCCACCTCCCCGTCCCCGTCGCTATCGCGCAGCAGCGTGATGCGGTTTGCAGACGGCGTGGCCGCGCCCGCTTTGCCGAGCAAATGCTTCATCACCCAACCCTCGATGCCGCCGTTCTCACGCGGAGGACTGTTGGTTTCAGCGACCAGAATATCGCCATTGGGCAGCGTGTAGAGATTGCGCGGATGATCGAGATCGACGGCGTAGCGCTCCACCTGGAGCCCTTGCGCTGCGGTCGGCTTCTGATCCGCCCCCCAGCGCGCGACTTCGGCAATATTCACCGTCGGCACCGTCTGGGGCCGGGGTTCACCAAGCACGGGATCGCGCCCCACCATCTGATCCATCGGTACCTGCGCCTTGTCAGGCCGGGTCAGCCAGAAGGCGACGCCGATCGCCAGGATGACAGCAATGATGGTGAGATTTCGGATATGTTTGCGCATAGTATGGAATTACGCTGCGCGGGCGTGGCTGGCAAGCAGCGCCCGGCCTCATCGTGCCGGGAAAATCGCTCAGCGCTTCGAGCGGTCGACCAGCCAGATGGCAAGCGCGATGGCACCGCCAATCAGCAGCCCGCCGATCATGTACAGCGATGATTGTCCGCGGAATATCCCGATGATCGCACCGATCAGCAGCCCGGCGGCGATGAAGAAACCGCCCGCAACGGGATTTTTGGAAGGAGGATTGGCCATACCGAACCGCTTGGCATGCCGGGCCCGGGCGGACAAGGCCTGCTATGAAGAAGTCGTCAACCAAACTGCTCCACGGTTCTTGCACGGCTGACCGCTAGAGCCGTTGTCTGTCGGTCGGACCGATCCTTTTACACATCGATGGAGTATTCATGCAGGCACCCACTTTCCTGAAGCGCGACGACGTGGCCGAAGCGGAACTGCTGATGCGCAGTTTCGGACGCGCGGCAGGACTGGAAGCAGCCGAGCGCGCGGAAAGTAGCCGCAATATCGGAAATGCCCTGCAATTCTGCCGGTGGCGTCAAATCGAGCGGCTGATCCTGTTTCTTTCCGCACCGCAGGTGACCGGCACCGTGCACTGAGGAGAGAACACGCGCCTTAGAGCCTCAAACCCTCTGTTTCCGGCTGCCCGGTCATCAGGTTGAGGTTCTGCACGGCCGCGCCGCTTGCCCCCTTACCGAGATTATCAAGCATAGCGATCATACGGGCCTGGCCGCCGTCACCGCTTGAAAACACATAGAGGTCGAGCCGGTCGGAGGGTTCCTGATCCTTCGCGATCAGCATTTCGCCGACGCCATCGGTTTGCTTGACGGCGACAAGGCGCTCACCGTCATAATGTTCGGCAAGTGCTTCTGCGAGGTCCTCCGCACGCCCCTTGGCGCCCATTGCCGCGAGCGGCAACGGCACCTCGACGAGCATTCCGCGAAAGCCCGGCACCACGGCAGGCGCAAAAATCGGCGTTTCAGCAAGGCCCGCATGGGCTTTCATCTCCGGCAGATGCTTGTGCTCCAGCGTCAAACCATAGGCGCGAAAAGCAGGCGCCTCGGCCTGCTCATAGCGCTCGATCAACGCCTTGCCACCGCCGGAATAGCCGGAAACCGCGTTCACGCTGTAGGGCCAGTGGGCCGGCAATAATCCGCGCGCGACCAGCGGCGCAACAAGAGCGAGAAAACCGGTGGGGTAGCAGCCGGGGTTAGATACCAGCCGCCCATTCTCGATCGCCGCGCGCTGGCCTGAGTTCAATTCAGCAAAGCCATAGATCCACGCCGGATCAGTCCGGTGCACGCTCGATGCGTCGATAAAGCGGCTGTCCGGGTTGCCGAGCGCCACAGCGTCACGCGCCGCATCATCGGGCAGGCACAATATGGTGACGTCGGCCGAGGCGATAGCGTCGCGGCGGGCCGCGACGTCCTTTCTGCGCTCATCTTCCAGCACGATCACCTCGAACGCCGCGCGACCGCTCAAGCGCTCGCGGATTTCAAGTCCGGTCGTACCGGCGGCTCCATCGATGAAAACGGTGTTCATAGTACTGCCCCATCCAGCGCGAGCGAATAACGCGATGGTGCGCCGTTAGCGGAGGAGCGGGCCTACTGGCAACGCCCCCGCCGCGGCGCGACTAGTGGTTCGCGAAGCTTGGTGCTTCGCCGCGGGCCGGGAAGCCCTTGTCGCGCTTTTCGGCATCGGACTTGATGAACCGCTCAAACCGATCGAGGAAGCTTGCGCCCTTGTCGGTCCCCACCACAAAGACATTGCGCCCATCCGCCTCGTCTCGCTGCCGACGCAGATAGCCAAGCTGCCCCAGCTTGTTGAGCGCACGCGTGATGACAGGCTTCGAGACCTTGAGCTTCTCCGCCAGTCCGCGAACCGTGTGCGGTCCGCGACGGGTATAGACGGTGAATATGATGGCCATTTGGCGATTGGTGAGGTCAGGATCACCCGAGCGCACATAGGCAATCAGGGTATCCATCCAGTCCAACATAGAGTCCGTGGTGGAAAGCGGATTCTGGTCCATCAACATATCGCAAAGAACGGCTTGTGCGGGAAATGGTTTCCTTGCCGTTATATTCGTTCGCGGCTTGCGACCGCTGCTTATCCGTAACGGTTTTTCAGATAACGGAAGCTGGCACGCAGACCGAGTGCTTCCCCGCCCTTGGGCCGTCCGGGCTTGGCCGATGGACGCCACGCAAAGGTGTCAAAATGCGCCCAGTCCGCTTTTTCCGGTGCAAACTTCTTCAGAAACAGCGCAGCCGTGATCGATCCGGCGAACCCGCCGCTGGCGCTGTTCACGCAGTCGGCGATGTCGCTGGAGAGCATCTCCATATAGCCGTCCCACAATGGCAGCCGCCATAGCGGATCGCCCTCCGCCTCGCCGCCTTCGGTGAGGCCTGTCGCAAGAGCGTCGCCATTGGCGAACATCGCCGGCAGATCGGGGCCGAGCGCAACCCGCGCCGCGCCGGTAAGGGTGGCGAAGTCGATCACCAGTTCCGGATTGTCCTCGCCAGCCTTGGTGAGCGCGTCGGCCAAGATCAGCCGTCCTTCTGCATCGGTATTGTCGATCTCCACCGTGGTGCCGCTGCGCGCGGTGATGATGTCGCCAGGTCGCAGGGCGTTGCCCGAAATGGCATTTTCGACGGCGGGTACCAGCATATGGAGGCGCACCGGAAGGTTCGCTTTCATCACCAGTTCGGCGAGCGCGAGGGCGTGGGCGGAGCCGCCCATATCCTTTTTCATCAGCCGCATACCGGTGGACGATTTGACGTCGAGGCCGCCCGAATCGAACACGACGCCCTTACCGATGATCGCCAATTTGGGATGATCCTCCCGCCCCCAGCGCAGCTCGATCAGCCGGGGCGCGTGCTCGCGCATCGCAGCCTGACCGACCGCGTGGATCAACGGATAACCGGTCTCCAGCGCATCGCCGCGTGTCACCTCCACGCTGCCGCCATGCGCCTTGGCAATGCGTTCGGCTTCCGCTTCAAGCGCGGGCGGTCCGCAATCGACTGGCGGCGTGTTGACCAGATCGCGCACCAGCGCGGTCGCCTCGGCCAACATGACCATCTCGTCGATCTTCGCAGGCTCATCGGTGAGCAGCACGCGCGGCCCTTCAGAAGGGTCCTCGAGATAGCGCGTGAATTTGTACTGGCCCATCAGCCAGCCGAACACGGCAGCGCCGGGATGTCCGTTAGCAAGCTTGTAAGTGCCCGCAGGCAGCGTCTCCGACAGCTTGGCGAGACACCAGGTCGAAAGCGCATCGCCGTCTTCCACCCCTGCGACTACGGACCAGCTATCGCCTTCGCCTGGAAGGATCGCGAAAGTGGCGGGCTCTGCCTTGAAGCGGTGTGCAGCCATCGCGGTACGTTCCCGCGCGCTGCGGCTCTTGGACCATTGTTCGAAACCGTTCGTCGAAACGCAATGGATCGGCACGGCGTCCTGGCCGTTGTCGGGGCGAATGAGCTGGCTGTATTGTGTCATGCAGAATCCTTAAACCCGGACCGAGCCCGATGCCCAGCCCCGTCCACCGGAGAAAATCGATGCGAAGTTTGTCCCTTGCCCTGGTGGTTACGCTTGGCGTTGCAGCCTGTTCCTCCGGCGATGCCGTGCAACAGGATGAGCAGACCAGCCCGAAGGCAAGCGCTCGCGCTGAAGCGTCTGCCAAGGAAGCCGGTGCCGTCGCTAAGGCTGAAAGCGACACCAACGGCGCGCAGGGGTCGGCCTGGGACTACAAACAGAAAAACGACCTTTACGAATTCGAATATAAATTCCCCGCCGTGGCGCCAAAGCTGGCCGCCATTTTGAAGAAGGAAGCCGAAAGTGCGGAGGCACAGCTGAAGGCCGATACGAAGCAGGCCAGTATCGACGCGAACAATAGCGACTTTCCCTATCGCCCCTATGACCTGATGTACGTCTGGCAGCAGGTGGCCGATATCCCCGCTTTCCAAAGCCTTTCGGCGCAAATCTACAGCTTCTCCGGCGGTGCGCACGGTAACACCGCTTATGACAGCCTGGTATGGGATAAGGCGGCTGGCCGGGAGCTTAAGCCGATTGATTTCTTCACTTCCTCATCCGCCCTGGGCGCCCAAATTCGCCAGACCTATTGCAAGAAACTGGATGCCGAGCGCCGCAAGAAACGCGAAGGCGATCCGGGCGATCCCAACGGCATGTTCAACGAATGCATCGATCCGATGGAACAGACGCTGCTGCTGGGCTCGTCCAACGGCAAAAGCTTCAATCGGCTGGGGATCATCGCCGGGCCCTATGCCGCCGGCCCCTATGCCGAGGGCAGTTACGATGTCACTCTGCCGGTGACGCAGACCATTCTCGATCAGGTGAAGCCCGAATATCGATCCGCCTTTTCCGTGATGCGTTGATCCTTACTCCGCTGCGGCCATGATGGGCGGGGCGTGCTCCGCCTGTCCGGCCTGGTGGAACACCAGCTCGCCATCGTCGATCGGGTCCTTCAGCAGGATTTTCCGGTCCAGCAGATAGTCCTGATTGAGCTTCCACGGTTGGCGCGATCCGCTCTTGGGCAGGATATCCATCGATCGCTGGAAATAGCCGGAGGAGAAATCGAACGCCGCCTCGGCTTCCACCGATCCGTTTGCGGGCAACGTCGGGACCGCATAATCGCCTACACGCGCCTCGACGGTGTTGATGAACCGGCAGAAATAGCGCGCCACGATGTCCGCCTTCAGCGTCCAGCTGGCATTGACGTAACCGAACACGGCCGCAAGATTCGGAATCCCGCTGAACATCGATCCCTTGTAATAGATCCGATCGGCGAAATTCACCGGCTCCCCATCAATATCGAAAGCGATCTTGCCGGCCACCGCCAGCTTCAGGCCGGTGGCGGTAACGATGATGTCCGCATCTAGATGTTCGCCCGATTTCAACTGGATCCCGGTCTCGTCGAAATGATCGATATGGTCGGTCACGATACTGGCATCGCCCGCCTTCAACGCCTCGAACATGTCCGCATCGGGCACCAGGCAGAGCCGCTGCTCCCACGGATTATAGGGCGGCGTGAAATCCTTCTCGTCCATCTGCCCGCCCAGCGCCTCGCGAATCTTGCCGTGCAGAAACTCGCCGACCTTGCCGGGCTTGGACCGCGCACGGTTGAAGAAGAAGCGCTGCAACAGCACGTTGCGCTTGCGGATCAACTTGTAGGCCGTGTTGTCGGGCAGGACCTTGCGCAGACCATTGGCGATCGCGTCCTCGGACGGGCGGATCGCATACCAGGTCGGTGTGCGCTGGAGCATCGTGACATGCGCCGCTTTCTTCGCGATCGAGGGCACCAGCGTAACCGCCGTGGCGCCCGATCCAATCACCACCACTCGCTTGCCCAAATAGTCGAGATCGTCGGGCCAGAATTGCGGGTGGACGATTTGCCCGCCAAATTCCTCGCGCCCTTCGAAATGCGGTTCGTGGCCTTTGTCGTAATCATAATAGCCGGAGGCCAGGTAAAGATACCGCGCGCTGAGCCGTGTGCGTTTCCCCTCCCCATCGACGGATTCCAGCGTCCATAAAGCGCTCTCGCTCGACCATTCGGCAGTCGACACCTTCTGGCCGAAGCGGATATGCTGCTCGATGTCGCGCTCTTTGGCGATCCGATGGATATAATTCCAGATCGAAGGGCCGTCGGCGATCGCCTTCTGCTCTGTCCAGGGTTCGAAATCGAAGCCCAGCGTGTGCATGTCGCTGTCCGATCGGATGCCGGGATATTGGAACAGGTCCCAAGTGCCGCCCAGATCGTCGCGCTGCTCGAGGATGGCGAAGGTCTTGCCCGGACAGTCGCGCTGCAGATGCACTGCCATGCCGATTCCCGATAAACCCGCGCCCACGATCAGGACGTCGAATTGCTGTTGGCTCATGTCACACTCTCCTCGATGGCGGAGTGTATAGGTTGCATTGCAGGACGCAAGTCGCAGCGGGCGATTCGCAGGAAGCGACGCTTATTGCGAATGGAAAGTCGCGAGGGTCCCTATACGGATAGGCCTGTTCAGCTCCGCTCGGCCGCTTGTTGCGAATGGGCAAGCGGCGCGGGCGATAGAAGGTCATCCTGCCGTTTTACGCCCTCGTGGCGCGGTAGGACAGCGCCCCCTGCCCGCGCCTATTTCGTCAGCCAGATTTCGCCATAGCCGTTGAATGCGGGCGCGATCTTGTGCTTCAATTCGTGAGCGTCCGAAAAGGCCAGGTTCGGGAAGCGATCGAACAGCATCGGCAGCGCGATGCGGCCCTGCGCGAGCCCCAGTTGCGCCCCCAGACAATAATGCGCGCCGCCGCCGAAGGCGAAATGCGTGATCTCGTCCCGGCCAATGTCGAAGGCCTGCGGATTTTCGTTCAGCGCCGGATCGTAATGTGCGCCGAATAGCGAGAGGTGGATGGTCTCCCCCTTGGCGATGCACTGGCCGTTCACCTCCATGTCCTCCGGCGCGGTGCGCAGGCACTGGGCCACCGGCGGCTCGACGCGCAGCACCTCGTCCAGCGCCTTGTCAATCAGCGCGGGATCGCCTTTCAGCTTGGCGAGCTGATCCGGGTTCTGCAGCAGCTTCACCACGCCGCTGCCGATCATGTCCGTTGTCGTACTGTTGCCAGCAATCAGGAGCAGGCGGATCAGCAGCACGATATCGCGCGTGGTCAGCGTGTCGCCTTCTTCCTCGGCGCGGGCGAGGCCGGAGATCAGATCGTCCCCATCGCCGCCGCGGCGCTTCTCCACTTCGCGTGCCAGATAATCGGCAAGCGACGTGGTGCCTTCTTCGTAAAGCGCCGTCTGTTCGGCGGTGCGGAAGGGATTGAGCGCCTGCATGCAGCCCAAAGACCAGCGGCGGAAATCCTTGCGGTCCGCCGGATCGATGCCGAGCAATTCGGCCATCACCGTGGTGGGCAGCGGAGAGCCGAAGACGGCGACGAAATCGAACGGATCGTCGGCCGCTTCGATATCGTCGGCCAGCGTAGCCGCGATCGCCTCGATCCGCGGCAGCAGCGCATCGACGGCGCGCTTGTTGAACGCCTTCAGCACCAGCCGCCGCTGGCGCGCATGGTCCGGATCGTCGAGCATCAGCAGCGACAGCTCCTTGCTGTTCGCGCCGTAGAGCGTCTTAGTGAACGTCCCTTCATTGGCCTTGGCCGGATCGACCACCAGGCTGCGATCCTTCACCAGCCGCTCCACCTCATGCCCGCCGGTGACGAAATAGCGGCCGAGCTGCTGATCGTGATGCACCGGCTCCGCCGCGCGCAGGCGATCAAGTGTCACCCAAGGCGTTTCGCGATAGGTCGGGTCGATCGCGGACAGGGCGTAGCCCGTCGGCAGCGTGGTTTCGTCGGTCATCTGATATTGCCCCCTTCTCTCGATCGTTCGTGCTGAGCTTGTCGAAGCACCGTTCTTCTATGCGGAGGGTACGAAGAAGGACAGCCCTTCGAAAAGCTCAGGGAGAACGGAGGCCTGATTCGGCCACGGAAAAAGGAAACGTCATTGCGAGCGAAGCGAGGCAATCCAGGGTCTTCGCAGCGCTGCATACGCCCTGGATTGCCGCGTCGCCTGCGGCTCCTCGCAATGACAGGGTGCGGAGGTTAGGCAGGCACCCCGAACAGATCGTGCTCGTCCGCCTCTTCGATTTCCACGTCGAGGATATCCCCCGGCTTCATCTCGCCCGAAACGTTGCGCAAATAGACATGTCCGTCGATTTCCGGCGCGTCGGCCTGGCTGCGGGCGGTGGCGCCGATATCGCCGTCTTCATCCGCCTCACCGACTTCGTCCACGATCACGGGCAGCGTGCGGCCGACCTTGGCCTGCAGCTTCGCGGCCGAGATCGCCGCGGTCTTTTCCATGATGCGGGCAAAGCGTTCTTCCTTCACCTCTTCCGGCACCGGATCGGGCAGCGCATTGGCTGCAGCGCCCTCCACCGGTTCGAAGCGGAACGCGCCGACGCGGTCCAGCTGCGCCTCGTCCAGCCAGTCGAGCAGATACTGGAAGTCTTCCTCCGTCTCGCCGGGGAAGCCGATCACGAAGCTGGAGCGGACCGCAATGTCCGGGCAAACCTCGCGCCAGGCCTTGAGGCGGCCGAGCACTTTTGCCTCGTTCGCGGGGCGCTTCATCCGCTTGAGCACGGACGGCGCGGCATGCTGGAACGGGATGTCGAGATAGGGCGTCAGATAACCCTCGGCCATCAGCGGGATGACTTGGTCGACATGGGGGTACGGGTAGACATAGTGCAGCCGCACCCATGGCGGCGCGCCGTCGATGGTGCGAAGCTGACCCAGTTCGCGCGCCAGATCGGTCATATGCGCGCGCACTTCGCGGCCCTTCCAGGCGCGGGGCTCGTGCCGGGTGTCGACGCCATAGGCCGACGTATCCTGGCTGATGACGAGCAGCTCCTTCGTGCCCGCCGCCACCAGCTTTTCCGCCTCGCGCAGCACCGCGTCGATTCGGCGGCTGGCTAGATCGCCGCGCAAGGACGGAATGATGCAGAAGCTGCAGCGGTGATTGCAGCCCTCCGAAATCTTCAGATAACTGTAGTGGCGCGGCGTCAGCTTGAGCCCGCCGATGGTGTCCAGGTTCGGGATCAGATCGACATACGCCCCGCGCGCAGGCGGCGCCGCTTCGTGCACCGCGCCGACCACATCCTCATATTGATGCGCCCCGGTGATGGCGAGCACGTCCGGAAAGCGCGCGCGAATAGCGTCGGCTTCATTGCCCATGCAGCCGGTCACGATCACGCGGCCATTGGCGTTCATCGCCTCGCCGATCGCCTCCAGACTTTCCTCCTTGGCGGAATCGAGGAAGCCGCAGGTGTTCACCAGCACCACGTCCGCGCCTTCATAGTCGGGCGCCATGTCGTAACCGTCTGCGCGCAGGCGCGTGAGGATGCGTTCGCTGTCCACCAGCGCCTTGGGACATCCCAGCGAGACCATGCCCACCTTGGGCGGCGTTTCGATTTTCGTTGCCATGATGCGGGCGCAGATAGGCGCGAACAGGTGAAATGTCACCGTTCTCCTGATAGAAGGTTCATCGCTTCTGCTTCCGCCGGAGCGATGCAGCTATCAAGGAACAGGGCCGCCGCCATGAACATTCTCATCATCCTGCTCGCCGCGCTGGCCGCGTTTCTGGTGGGCGGGCTGTGGTACGGGCCTGTCTTCGGCAAGGCGTGGATCCGGCTGATCGGCAAGGCGGCGGACGGTCTGCCGGCGGGAAACATGTTGAAGATCTACGGCCTCGCCTTCCTGTTTGCGCTGCTTCAGGCGACGATGCTCGCGCATATGTTCGATCGGCTGGGCGATCCACCCTTCCATATCGTAATGATGATTTCCTGCGGTCTGGCACTGGGCTTCGTGATCCCGGCGATCGGCACGAACTATCTGTTCCGGCGCGAACCGGGGAAGCTGTTCTTTATCGATGCCGGATACTGGCTCGCCTTCTACGCCGCGATGGGGCTTGTGTTCGCACTATTGGGGTGAAATCCTCGTCGACGGACCGCTAGCGGCGATCAGAGCGGCTCGTTTACATCCCCCTGGGACGCCTCGGCACGCTGCTTCTTTTGCTTCTCGACATGCTCGATCGACACCTTTTTAGCCGGATCAAAGAAGATCGAAAAGGCGATGCCGAAGGCCAGAGTTGCAGCTCCCATCCCGCTTTTCCGACTAGATTTGAAGCGCCGCAAGACCATCGGCATGGCAAACATGCACGCCACGAAAGCGATCAGCGCGATAAGCCAGTCCATGCCATCATGAGACAACAGTAATCACGGGATGTCAATTCTGCTGGACTTTGGTGTAATCAGGTCAGTGACTTTCGATAGCCCGTTAATGCGCTTTTATTTTTCTGCGCTTGTCCCGGTTCCGGCGACGATCTCCACAACCGTATCGCCCGCCTGCATGGACTGGGCTTCTTCCTGCCAGAAACCGAAAGGCTGTCCGTCCCGGTAGAGCCGCACGCCGACGCCGGTTTTCAGCGCCGTCATCGGCTGGCCATATTCCTCCGGCTGGATCGCGCGTTCGGCCAGCGCCACGCGGCCCGTTACGGAGGCGAGGTCCGAGATATAGTCGGCGATATGTTCGCCGTGGCAGCTTCCCGCCAACAGCAAACCGGCAAAGTTCACCGGGTTGATGACGTTGTTCGCGCCTGCCTGCCGCGCGAGCAGCTCGTTGTCCGATGCGCGCACGACCACGCTGATTGGCACGTCCGGTGCCAGATGGCGAACGGTCAGCACGATCAGGATCGAGGTATCGTCGCTGCCCGCCGATACAATGACCGAGGCCGCCGTGCTCACGCGCACGTCGGTCAATGTCTGGTCGCGCGTCGCGTCCGCGGAAAGGACGGTACAGCCCATGCTTTCCGCCGCGGCGGTTGCATCGGGACTCTTGTCGACCACCACGATCGACTTCGGATCCTGCCCGCGCTCCAGCAACTCCTTGGTCGCCTCCTGCCCGCTGACCCCGAAGCCCGCGACCACGATATGGCCGCTCAGATTACCCTGCAGAAGTTTCATACGCCATTTGTCCCAGGTACGCTTGAGCACGAAATTATAGGCCGTGCCGACGAAAATCAGCACCACGAAGACGCGGATCGGTGTCACGATCAATGCATCGAACAACCGCGCGCGCTCCGTGACGGGCGCGATATCGCCATAGCCGGTGGTGGTGATCGATATCATCGTGAAATAGACGACATCGAGGAAACTCACCTCGCCATCATAATTATCCTGAAGGCCGGTCCGGTCGAACCAGTGCACGGCCACGGCCAGTCCGATCAGGAAGAAAACGAACAGCACGCGCAGCATTGCATCCGCCCAGACGGGCAGAGAGCTCTTGCGCGTCAGCATCGCGGTGCGGCTGCGCTGGCGCGAACGGACGCTGCTTTCTCTTGATCCATCAACCATCAGCTGCTCGGCAACTTGCTGGCGGGATCGATGGGTTTGCGCTTCTGGCGGATCTCGAAATGCAATTGGGGCTCACTGACATAACCGGTCTGGCCAACGGTGCCGATCGGCTGGCCGGCGCCGACCTTTTCGCCGCGCACCACGTCCAGCCGGCCCAGATGACCGTAAGCGGTAATCCAGCCGCCGCCATGATCGATCAGCACAAGCCCGCCGAACACGCCGATTTCATCGCCTGAATAGGCCACCACACCGCTGCCTGCGGATAGCACCGGCGTACCCGCCTTGGCCGCGATATTGATGCCGTCATTGATGCGCCCATCCTTGTTCGAACCGAAGCTGGAGAGCAGCCGCCCGCGCACCGGCCAGGCAAAGCGTCCATTGAAAACGGCAGGCTGCGCGATCGCGGTGGCCACGGCCTGCTGCGGCTTGGCGACGGCGGCGGTAGCGCGCCGTCCTTCCGCCAGCGCAGGCTGGCTGCCGGTGACGATATCGTCGATCCCGATGCTGAAGGCAGCGGCGCGGCGCTCCAGAGCGCTGGCCTGATCGGAAGTAACAGCGGCGGGCGCTCCAGACGGGATGGGTGCGGCGGCGGTGCGGATAGGCTGCATCGCGGTAGCGCTGTCGGGCACCTGCAGCTTCTGCCCGATGCGCAAAATGTAAGGTTCCTCCAGCCCGTTCAGCGCAACCATATCCGCCCAGCGCACGCCATAGGCCTGCGCAATGGCAATGCCAGTCTCTCCAGCGGCAACGCTGTGATAGCGCCCGCCGGGAATGATGAGGCGCTGTCCCGGATAGATAGTGAACGGCGGCGGCAGATTGTTGGCGGCAGCAATCGCCTCCGATCCCGCGCCGGTGCGGTTGCCGATCCCGCGCAGCGTATCGCCCGCGCGCACGACATATTCGCCAGGCTTCACGGCGCTGTCCCGCTTCACCACCTGGCCGCCGTCCCATGTGGGACGCGGCGGGGCGACGAGCGCGCCGTCATTGGTTTCCAGAAGCGGACCGGGCTTGAAAGGGGTGGACGCCGGCGGTGCGGCAGCGCGGCGTGCGGGGGCCTGAACGGACGGAATGCAGGCGGACAGCATGGCAGCCGCCACTCCCGCGCCCATCGCTCCCCTTATCGCGCTCATTCCCCTCATCGACACAGCTTCTAGGCTTGATCGCGCCCTTTTGCCAATGGCCTAGAGACCCGAATAGGCGTCCGCGAGACGCCCGAGCGAGGCGTCGTGCGTCAGATCCAGCTGCAACGGCGTGATCGATACGAAACCATCGCCAATCGCCTCCAGATCGGTTTCCTTGCCTGGCGTATGCTCGACGCCCTGCAGGCCGAACCAGTAATAGTCATAGCCGCGCGGATCGGTGCCCTTGACGATGCTGGAGCGGCGATAATCGTGAAACCCCTGCCGGACGATGCGCACGCCCTGAACCGCATCGGCGGCGACCGGGGGGAAATTGACGTTGACCAATGTACGGCGCGCGAAGTCCATGTTCAGCAGCGGACGGATAACCTTGGCACCCCAGTTGCGCGCCGCGGCGAAGGGCACTTCATCGCCCATGCCTTCCTTGGAATAGACCTGGCTGAGCGCGATCGACCGGATACCGGCCAGCGCGCCCTCCACGGCGGCGGAGACGGTGCCTGAATAGGTAACGTCATCGCCAAGGTTGGCGCCGCGATTGACGCCCGACAGGATAAGGTCCGGGCGGCGATCCGCCCCCAGAACCTGGCTCAGCCCCATCATCACCGAGTCGGTGGGCGTACCGCTAACAGAGAAGCGCCGCTCACCATGTTTGCGCAGGCGCACCGGCCGCGTCAGCGTGAGCGAATGGCCCGCGCCGGACTGCTCCTCGGATGGGGCGACCACCCAGATGTCGTCCGAAAGCTCTGCCGCGATTTCCTCCAGCACCTTGAGGCCGGGGGCATGGATGCCGTCGTCATTGGTCAGAAGTATCCGCATGGACACGGCCTATGCCGCCCGGCGATTGGCCTGGCAAGGCAAGCTTCCGGCGCCGTTTTTGAAACCGCCCCGGCCCTGCGCCGTTGATACGGCAGAAGGAGAAACAAAAAATGCAAATACCCCATGATGCCGCCGTTCTGGTCTGCGACGGAGAAAAGCTGCTCTGGCTGCGTAACGAGGGCGATGCGGATTATCCCAACCTTGAGGTTGAGGGAAAGCGCAAGGAAGATAATCCGCCGGACCGCGAACTGACCGCCAATCGCCGTGGCCGCGTACAGGAAAGCGCCGGACATGGCCGCAGCGCCTATGAGGAAACGGACTTCCATCAGCTAGCCGAAGATCGCTTTGCCGCGGACGCTGCCGAAATGCTGAAGAGCCGGGCGCTCAAGAACGAATATGAGAAGCTGATCGTCGTCGCCCCGCCGCGCACTCTTGGAGAAATGCGCAAGCATTATCATGTCGAGGTGGAACAGCGCCTGATCGGCGAAGTGGACAAGGAATTGACCGGCCATCCGCTCGACGAGATCGAGAAGATCATCAAGGCGAGCTGAGTTCCAACCCGCTAGCTTGACTGCCGAACAAGAAAGGGCGGCCCTTCGAGGCCGCCCTTTTCATGTGCGTAACCGGTAGAAAAAGGATCAGGCGGCGCGCGCCTGTCCTCCCTTTTTCGCGAACTTGCGGCGAGCAAAGAGAGCCGCAGCGCCTGCGCCGAACAGAAGAACCATCGGCGGAGCGGGAACGTCGGTACCGCCCGTCGAACCACCGGTCGATCCACCCGTCGAGCTGGGATCGCCGGGGTCTTGCGGGTTACCGCTATTGTCACCCCAATCATCGGTGGAGCCGGACGAGGTGTTCTGCCCCTGGCCTTGACCCTGACCCTGACCTTGGCCCTGCCCTTGAGCCTGCCCCTGGCCCTGCTGCTGTCCTTGAGCCTGGCCTTGCTTCTGATCCTGGTCCTGATTTTGACCCTGATGCTGGCTTTGCTCGTTCTTGTTATTGTTCTCGTTTTCGTTGTTGTTGTAGTTGCCGTTTTTGTTTTCGTTATTGTTTTTGCTGCTATTATCGTTGTTGTTTTCGTTATTATTCTCGATCGAGCCTTCGTTCTTGTTGTCGATATCGATATTATTGCCGTTATCGACGTTATTCTCATTCTTGTTGCTGTTATCGACATCGACGTCGACCTTGGCACCGCCGGTCGAGCTGCTCGTCGAGCTGGTGCTGGAGAGCTCCACCTTCGTGCCGCCGGTGGAGCTGACGACGATACCGCCGCCACCACCGCCGCCGCCGCCAAAGAACCCGCCGAAGAAGCCTCCACCGCCGAAGCCGCCGCCGACGCCGCCCGATCCACCGACCGCAACGGGAATGCCGCCACCGCCGCCGATGAACTCGCCGCCGCCTTCAAACGCAGGGGGGAGCGGGGCGTAGGGGACCGGCACTGGCGGGAGCGGCTGCGCGCCCTGCGATGCGACCGTCACCACCGTGGGCGTGGCCGCACAGCTGGTGGTGGTCGTGGTCTTCGTCACCTTGGTGCGTTTTACCTTCCGCGCGGCGCCATGCTTAGAGATGGTGCGGCTGCGCTTCACCAGCTTGGTGGGATAGCTTTCCTTCGCCACCTGCTGCTCATGCTGCTCCTGCGCGGTTGCGGGGCTATCCGTGATCTGCATGGCTCCGCCGCCAATGATCGCACCCCCGCAGGTGCATGCACAAAGTTTCGCAAGGGCCATCCGTACCGACATGATATCTCTCTCTCGTTGCGCGGAGGGTAAGAGCGGTCGATCCACCCATTTCCGCCTCTCGATATGTCAGGCAAGCCAGAAGATTGGGTTAAGCTCAACGCGATTAACCGCAAATCCTAACGCTTTGCTGTCCCGAAACGAACAAATCGGGGGACGATCTGGTTTCTGTCCCGAACTGGCACTCGGTTGGGCTGAAATCTTCCATATCGCGCCCTGTGGCACGGCCCCGGCGTCGATAGCGTGGCGAATTGGCATCACCGCGCCTGTCGATCCCATTTTCGGCAATTCTCTATGCTTGTTTGCGCCCCACCCCCTGTCTATAGGCCCGGCGAAGAGGAACACCGGTGGTAGCTACCCCGGCCATTCGGGGGTCTGCTTCCGCGCGTCGGAGAGTCGAGATGGATCAAGCCTTTGATCGCGGTGAAGAAAATGGTGCGGCGCAGCCGCCGGCCATGGACGATGGCGAAAACGCCTATATCCCGTCGGACAGCGAAGAGTTCATGAACGAGCGCCAACTGCGCTATTTCGAAGAGCTTCTGCTGGACTGGAAACGCTCGATCCTGAACGAGGCGAGCGGCACACTCAACAATCTGCAGGAGGGCCCGATCCGCGAGGCGGACCAGAACGATCGCGCCTCCAGCGAGACCGACTGGGGCATCGAACTGCGCACCCGCGATCGCCAGCGCAAGCTGATCGGCAAGATCGACGCCGCGCTGCGCCGCATCAAGGACGGCGAATATGGCTATTGCGAAGTGACGGGCGATCCCATCTCGCTCGGCCGCCTGCGCGCCCGTCCCATCGCCACGATGACGGTGGAAGCGCAGGAGCGCCACGAACGCCGCGAAAAGATTTCTCGCGACGACTGAGCAAAGGTCGTGCCCTTGAGGACGTCTGCCGCAAAAATGTTGACGCCGGCGCGCGCGCGTTAACGCTTTGCTGAGGTTCACCGCGCTAATATCGCGTTCGTGAATTTACGACTGAGGCGAGCGAAGCGACGATGACCAAGCCGTTCCTGCCACCATATGAAAGCGAGACCGAGGGCCAGCTTCCGCGCGACAAGGATCGCGACAGCCTGTTTCTTCAGGCTGACGTGCGGATTCCCGGCAAGTGCAATGCCACCCGCGTGCGCATCCGCAATCTATCCGCCGGCGGCCTGATGGCCGAAGCACCGGTAGACGTGGAACGCGGTGATGTGGTGCATGTCGATCTGCGCAATGTGGGGGATGTTAGCGGCAAGGTTGCCTGGACGGCGGAGGGCCGATTCGGCGTCGCCTTCGACCATCCGATCGACCCAAAGCAGGTGCGCAAACCCGTAGGGTCCGCCGACACCCGCCCCAATTTCATCCGGAAGCTGGACATTATGGGCCGTCCGATCGGCCCTAAATCCTACTGACGAGCAAGCGGGCGCGGCTGCCCGCTCAGGTCTCAAGCCAATAGATATCGACCGGCACTTTCAGCTCTCCAAATAGCCGGCCGACCGGCACACTGGAAGACGCACCATCGGCGATCGCCTTTTCCAGCAATGCCTTTTCGTCGTCCCCTTCGATCGTGAAAAGCACGGTGCGCGATTCGCGGATCGCGGGGACCGTCAGCGTCACACGGTCCACCGCCGCATCCTCCGGCATCGGATCGGGGCGCACGCCCACGGCACGCCGCTCGCTCGGCCCGGCAACCGCCTCATCCATGTCCGGCCCCGGATAGATCGAGGCCGTGCTTCCGTTCGCCCCGACGCTGAGCCAGACGAGATCCGGCGGCCAATGCAGATCTTTCAGACGCGCATCCGCCGCACTGCCGGCCAGCTTGTAATCCTCCGCCTCACTGGTGATCGGCAGCACCCGCGCGCCCAGCGGCAGGAAAGTGCGCGCGATATTCGCGATGTTGGACCGCGGATCGTCCACCGGCACCAGCCGGTCGTCCGTCGGCACGATCGTCACATTCTTCCAGCGGATGTCGCGTTCGGCGAGTTTCTCGAACAGCGGCACCAGTGCGGCATGGCCCGGAAACGCGACCAGGGCCTGGCCGCGCGCCTCCAGCGCGCTTTCGATGATGAAGCCGATGTCACCGGCGACGGCATCGGCCAGTTCGTCCTTATCCTCGAACTCCCACCATTCGACTTCGGTCATCGCGATATCGCTTTCCTGTATTTCCATCGCACCGACATAGGCGCGCCGGGCGCTGCGATCAAACGGCGCGTTCGCCTTGCGCTCAATCGTCGAAGCTGAAGTCCGGCAGCGAGTTAAAGGCGTTCTTCAACGCATCGCCCCAGCCGGTCGAAACCTGCGCGAAATAAGGATCGTGCGGACCGAAGCGCTTCTTGTGGAGCACGCTTTTGCTCTGCGGGTCCACCACCATGAGATCGATTGGCGGATCGACGCCGGCATTGGCACGAATGGTCGAGTCGAACGAGACGAGAAGCAGCTTCACCGCCTCTTCAAAACTCATCTTGGGATCATAGGCGCGCACCAGGATCGGGCGGCCATATTTGGTTTCACCGGACTGGAAGAAGGGATTGTCCTGCCCCGCCTCGATGAAATTGCCTTCGGGATAGATGTAGAAAAGCGTGGGATCGCCATCGCCCACCTGCCCGCCGACAATCAGCGTGCCGTTGAAGGTGCCTGGCTTGCCGCCCGTTTCTTTCACCTGCTTGCGGATCACCTCGCGCAGGGTATCGCCGATGATGGTCGCGACCTGAAACATGGACGGCGCGCCCATGATCGTGGGCGTGCGATCGGCCGGAGCCTTCGAACGCTCATCGATCAGGCTGATGACGGCCTGCGTCGTGGCAAGATTGCCCGCGCTTAGCACCACGATCACCCGGTCACCGGGCACTTCCCAGCAGGTCAGTTTCTTCACGGTGGAAATATCGTCCACGCCCGCATTGGTACGGGTGTCGGACATGAAAACGAGGCCCCGGTCGAGTTTGAGGCCCACGCAATAGGTCATAAATTTCAAATCCCTAGGAAGGGCCGGACGTCGAACCCTGGCTTTGCTGTTGCTGCTGACCCTGCGTCTGAACCCTCAGGTCGACGTGTAGCTCTTCCTGCGCGGAGCCATAGCGCATCCCCGATATCGGAGCGGCCCCGCGATAGTCCAGCCCTGTTGCAACGCGGACATAGCGTTCATCCGGCGAGATGACATTGGAGATATCGAAACCGATCCAGCCGACGCCGTCCACATAGGCTTCCGCCCAAGCATGCGTGGCGTCTTGATCGATCACGTCATCGATCTTGAGATAGCCGGACACATAGCGTGCCGGATAGCCGAGTTCGCGCGCGGCGGCGATGAAGACATGCGCATGGTCCTGACACACCCCCTGCTTGTTCCGGATCGCATCCTCGGCGGATGTTTCGACATCGGATGTGCCGACCTGATAATCGACCCGGTCGCGGATCAGCGCAGACAGCGCATGCAGCCGGGAAATATCGGCATCGTCCGATTTCAGGTCTGCCAGAATGCCGCGAACGCCCTCGCCCACCTGGGTCAGCGATGTCTGGCGGCGGAACAGCCAGAGCGGCGCGTAACCACCATGACCGCCGATGATGCCATCGGTTTGCGGTGTCTCCACCTCGCCGCGACAAATGATCGAAAGTTCGGTCGCCCCCGGTTCGATCCGAATGAGGTCGACCGCGTTGTTGTGCTCGTCGTCAAAGGTCAGTTCCTTGGTGCCTCCGGACACCTCGATCGACCAATCGATGATACGCTGGCCGGCGCGGGCCTTCGGCGTGAGGCGGACCTGTTGCAGGCCGTAAGGGACACCGGCGTCATAGCCATAGGTGGTCCGGTGAAAGATGGTGAGACGCATAGGGGTCAATCCAGAAAACGATAATCTTGTTCGATCGCGGCGGCGACGCCGGCATTCTCATCCAGGAAGTTGCCGAGAAACTCGTGCAATCCTTCTTCAAAGACCGATTGAATCGTGCTGTTGTTCAGCTTTGCCGCGATCGTGCGGGCACGGATGCAGCTATCCATTTCCTCGCCATGCTCACCCGCGATGAAATCGGAACATTTGGCAATGGTGTCGTAACAAAAGGCGAGGCTACGGGGCAGTTGCCGGTTGAAGATCAGGAAATCCGTGATCGATCGAGCGCTCATGTCGCTGCCGACTGCCCAGCGATAGGCGCTGTGCGCAGAGCAGGAGCGCAGGATTGTCTCCCACTGAACATTGTCCATGCTGGAGCCCACGCCGATGCTGGACGGCAGCAACACGAAATATTTCACGTCGATAATGCGCGCGGTGCTGTCTGCCCGCTCGATGAAGGTACCGAGCCTGGCAAAGTGAAAGCCTTCATTGCGAAGCTGCGTCCCTAAGATCGCGCCGCGGACCAGCGCGCTGTAGCGGCGGATCATGTCGATCATGTCGGGCAGATCGCGATCGGCCACCGGCTCGGCCAGCGCGCGCTTCATCTCCATCCAGCATTCGTTGACCGATTCCCACACCTCGCGGGTCAGCGCGGTGCGCACCAGCCGGGCGTTGTCGCGCGCGGCCTTGACGACATTGAGCACGCTGGACGGATTGTCGCGGTCTCGCAGCAACCAGTCGATCACGTCGGACTGGTGGAATTCCTCGAACTTCGCGGCAAAAGCATCGCGGCTGGCAGCGGTAGTGAGAATGGAGGCCCACTCATCATTGGCGGAGGAATTGCGCGTCATCGCAATGCGCAGACCTGCTTCCAACAGCCGCGCATAGTTTTCGCTGCGCTCCATATATCGGGCCATCCAGTAGAGGCCCCCTGCGGTCTTTCCTAGCATCGCTTATTCCTCCAGCACCCAAGTGTCCTTGGTGCCGCCTCCCTGACTGGAATTGACCACCAACGATCCCTCGGTCATCGCCACGCGGGTCAGTCCGCCGGGCGTGATGTCGATGCCTGCCGGCGATACCAGCGCAAAGGGACGCAAATCGACATGGCGCGGGGCAAGTCCGCTGTCGGCGAAAATCGGAACTGTGGAGAGCGCCAGCGTGGGCTGTGCGATATAGCCGTTTGGCTTCGCCTCCAGCTTCTTCCGAAATTCCTCTACCTCATCCTTGGTGGCGGCGGGGCCGACCAGCATGCCGTAGCCGCCCGATCCGTGCACTTCCTTCACGACGAGTTCTGCAAGGTTATCGAGCACATATTGCAGGCTTTCCGGATCGGAACAGCGCCATGTCTCGACGTTCTTCAGGATTGGTGCCTCGCCCGTATAGAAGCGCACGATATCCGGCATATAACTGTAGATCGCCTTGTCGTCGGCGATACCGGTGCCCGGCGCATTGGCGATCGTGATGCCGCCCGACCGATAGACATCGAGGATGCCCGGCACGCCCAGAAGCGATTCCGGATTGAAGTTCAGCGGATCAAGGAAATCGTCGTCGATCCGGCGATAAAGGACGTCCACCGGCTCATATCCGCGCGTCGTGCGCATGGCGATCTTGCCGTTCGTAACCCGCAGATCATGGCCTTCGACCAGTTCCACGCCCATCTGATCGGCCAGAAAGCTGTGTTCGAAATAGGCGCTGTTGTGAATGCCGGGCGTCAACACCGCGACGGTCGGCTTGCCCTCGCAACGCGGCGGCGCGCAGGCTGCCAGCGATCGACGCAGCGCCTGTGGGTAGTCGGAGACGCGCTGAACCGGAATTTTCGCGAACAGCTCCGGAAACATCTGAAGCATGGATTCGCGGTTTTCCAGCATATAGCTGACGCCCGAGGGCGTTCGCGCATTGTCTTCAAGCACGAAGAAGTCGTCATCTCCGGTCCGTACGATGTCCGTGCCGACGATGTGCGTATAGATATCGCCCGGCGGCGAAACGCCGATCATCTTGGCGAGATAGGCCTCATTATTGGCAACCAATTGCCACGGCACCTTGCCGGCGCGCAGGATTTCCTGACGGTGATAGATGTCATGGAGGAAAGCGTTGAGGGCACGCACGCGCTGTTCGATCCCGCGTGAGAGCTTGCGCCATTCGCGGGCGGACAGAATGCGGGGAATGATATCAAATGGGATCAGCCGCTCTTCGGCTTCCTCGCGTCCGTAAACATTAAAGGTGATGCCCGTTCGCCGGAAGAAATTCTCGGCCTGTTCGGATTTCCGCAAAAGACGCTCTGCATCTTCGGAATCGAACCAGCGGCGATAGTCGCCATAGGGCTCACGCGTGGCGTCGCCATCTCCCAGCATTTCGTCGAACAGTGGCTTTCCCCTTTTTTGGGAGGCATTCGTTTCGCCTCCGTCTTGAAACTATACGCGCGAAGCGGCCTGTCAGTTCCGCCCCCGCGCTTGCCTTGCCGCTTGGGCCGTGGGAAAGCGCGCGGCATGAGCGACAAATTCGAACGGCACAAACAACCCTGGACGGCGGACGAACTGCAGACGCTGCACCGGCTGGCGGGCAAGGGCATGGGGCTGAAGGCGATTGCCAAGGCCATGAGCCGCAGCGAGGAATCGACCAAGGCGCGCGCCAAGCAGGACAAGATCAAAATCGCCAAGAAGCGCTGACGGGCGTGGAGTGTTTCGATGCCATTGTGCTGGGCGCGGGCGCGGCGGGACTGATGGCCGCCGCCGTGGCGGGCCAGCGGGGCAAGCGCGTGCTACTGATCGACCATGCAGACCGGCCGGGCAAAAAAATCCTGATTTCCGGCGGCGGCCGCTGCAATTTCACCAATTTGGGGACCGCGCCCGATCGCTATCTTTCGGCCAATCGCCACTTCGCCAAGTCCGCCCTCGCCCGTTACACCGCGCGCGATTTTTTGGATTTGGTCGAGGCCTATGGCATCGCCTGGCACGAGAAGACCTTGGGTCAGCTGTTCTGCGACGGATCGGCCAAGCAGATCGTCGACATGCTGCTGGAGGAATGCGCGAAAGGCGGCGTGGAACTGGCCCTGGGCGAGGGGCCGCAGGACGTTTCCCATGCCGACGGCGCCTTCTCGCTGCGGGTCGGTGACCGCAAATTGAGCGCACCCGCGCTGGTGATCGCCACCGGTGGACCATCGATTCCGAAAATGGGCGCGACCGGCTTTGCCTATGACCTCGCCCGCCGCTTCGGTCTCAAGATCGTGGAGCCGCGCCCGGCCCTGGTTCCGCTGACGCTGGGCGGAGAGGATGTGCTGTTCCGCGCGCTCTCCGGTGTCGCCGCGCCGGTAGAGGCACGCGCGAACAAAGCGGCGTTCAGGGAGGCGGCGCTGTTTACGCATCGCGGCCTGTCCGGCCCCGCGATCTTGCAGGTATCCAGCTACTGGCGGCCGGGCGATGCAGTCACGATCGATTTGCTGCCGGACCATTCACCGGACTGGCTGATCACGGCCAAGCGCGAAACGCCCCGCGCGACCGTCAAAGGCGTGCTTGGCGGCGCACTTCCCGCCCGGCTCGCCGAAACGCTAGCCGAACGGCTCGATCTGCCTGGAGAGCTGGCCAATCTGCCCGACCGCAAGTTGGAATCCGCCGCGCGGCAGCTGGCCGCCTGGACTTTCGTTCCCAATGGCAGCGAAGGCTTCGCCAAGGCGGAAGTGACCGCGGGGGGCATCGCCACCACGGGGCTTTCCTCCCAAACAATGGAGGCGAAATCGGTGCGCGGCCTTTATGCGATCGGCGAGGCCGTGGATGTGACCGGCTGGCTCGGCGGCTATAATTTCCAATGGGCCTGGGCCAGCGGCTGGGCGGCAGGTGTCGCGATCGGGGAGCGGTAAGGCCTAATTCAAAACCTTAAGTCCTGAGCCTGTCGAAGCACCGTCTGCGAAATCAAATCCGTAAGTCCTGAGCCCGTCGAAGGACGTCCATCACACAAGCGCCGCGCATAAACGAGATGCGCCCTTCGACAAGCTCAGGGCTACGGACCTTGGGGCTACCGGAATGCGCCGCAGACTTCCCCCGCCCGCCCCACTTTGCTAACCGCGCGGTCATGCTGAATCTCAACGCCATAACGGTCCGTCTCGGTGGGCGGCTGATCCTCGACGGTGCCAAAGCCGCGCTGCCTCCCGGATCGCGCGTCGGGCTCGTCGGACGTAACGGCGCGGGGAAAACCACGCTCGTTCGTGTTGTGGCCGGATCGCTGGAGCCGGACAGCGGCGGCGCGGAAATGCCTAAAGGCACGCGCCTCGGCTATATCGCGCAGGAAGCGCCAGGCGGGCAGACCACACCGTTCGAGGAAGTGCTGGCCGCGGATATCGAACGTGCCGCACTGATGGCGGAGAGCGAGGGCGAGCTCGACGCCGAACGCCTGGCCGAAGTCCATGAGCGGTTGATCGCCATCGATGCACATTCCGCGCCCTCGCGCGCCGCGCGCATTCTGGCCGGTCTAGGCTTCGACGAAGACGCGCAGCACCGCCCGCTCGACAGCTTTTCGGGCGGTTGGCGCATGCGCGTCGCGCTCGCCGCGCTTCTGTTTTCCGCGCCCGATGTACTGCTGCTCGACGAACCGTCCAACCATCTCGATCTGGAAGCGGTGCTATGGCTGGAGGACTTCCTCCTCTCCTATCCGGGTACGATCCTGCTGGTCAGCCATGAGCGCGACTTCCTGAACAATGTCGTCGACCATATCTTGCATCTGGAGCGCGGCGGCCTGACGCTGTACCCTGGCGGCTATGACGCGTTCGAGCGGCAGCGGGCCGAGCGGCAGGCGCAGCTGGCGTCGGCCAAGGCCAAGCAGGAAGCGCAGGCCGACCGGCTGAAGGACTATATCGCCCGCAACAGCGCGCGCGCTTCCACCGCCAAGCAGGCGCAGTCGCGCGCCAAGGCGCTGGCGCGGATGCAGCCGATTGCCGAGTTGGTCGACGATCCCTCGCTCAGCTTCGACTTCCCCGATCCGGGCGAACTCCGGCCACCGCTGATCACGCTCGATCAGGCCGCGGTCGGTTATAATGGCGAGCCGGTGTTGCAGCGATTGAACCTGCGGATGGATCCGGACGATCGCATCGCCCTGCTGGGCCGCAACGGCAACGGCAAGACCACGCTCGCCCGGCTGCTCGCTGCGCAGCTCGCCCCGCTGGATGGCGAGATGAACGCCAGCGGCAAGATGCGCGTCGGCTATTTCACGCAATATCAGGTGGAGGAGCTGGACCGCGACGAAACGCCGCTCACCCATATGACGCGGCTGATGAAGGGCGAGACGCCGTCCAAGGTGCGCGCGCAGCTCGGCCGCTTCGGCTTCGGTCCGGATAAGGCGACGACGCTGGTCGGGAAGTTGTCGGGCGGTGAGCGCGCACGGCTGGCGCTGGCGCTGATCACCCGCGACGCACCGCACCTCCTGATCCTCGACGAGCCGACCAACCATCTCGACGTCGATGCGCGCGAGGCGCTGATCCAGGCGCTTACCGCCTTTTCAGGCGCGGTGCTGATCGTCAGCCATGATCGGCACATGCTGGAGATGACCGCCGACCGGCTGGTGCTGGTCGATGACGGCACCGCGCGGGAATATGACGGCTCGATCGACGATTACATCGCCTTCGTGCTGGCCAAGGAGCCGGCCTCCGAGGGCAAGAAATCGTCCGAGCCCAAGCTCAGTAAGAAGGAAGCGCGCCAGGCCGCCGCACAACTGCGCGAGCAGAACAAGGGCCTGCGCGATGCGGCGAAGAAGGCGGAAGCGCAGCTCGCCAAGCTCACCGCCGAGCGCAGCGCGATCGACCGCGCCATGTTCGATCCTGCGAGCGCGGAGGGTAAGCTGGCAGACCTTACCATGACCGAACTGATGAAACTTCGGGCCGGCGTGGAGGAAAGGATTGAGGAGGCCGAAACCGTCTGGCTGGAGGCTAGCGAGAAGCTGGAGACCATCCTCGCCTGATCCGCATCTCATTGTCTTAAAGGAATTTTAGGTCTGCAAAGGCTAAGCCGTGCCAGTGGGATTCGCTCAGGCAGGGAGTCCATCATGATAACGGTCAGCACCGATCCGAGCCGCAAACTCGTCAAGGCGAGCATGCTCGGCTTCCTTTCGCTGTCCGATGTCGCCAGCTTCGCAGAGGACGAACGCCGATGTCGCCAGCTTCGCAGAGGACGAACGCGCCGCCGTGGAATCCATGGGTCTCAGGTCGGGCGAATTTTATCTATTGATCGACACACCGGAAGCGAAGATCCAGCCCCAGGAGGTCGTCGCGGCTCTTCAGCATCTGGTCCTGACCGCCACCTATAAGGCCAAGCGGATTGCGGTGGCCCGGCAAGGCTCGCTTACCAAGTTGCAGACCCGGCGCATCCTCAGCGTTCGCGGCCATGCCGCCGTCTTCGAGACGCTGGAGGAGGCGGAGCTGTGGCTGTTCAGCGAGTTCGAGAACGATGAAGGCTTGGTCTCACGCGCCGAGGCCCGCCGCGCCTGAACCACCTCCGTGCCCGGCCGCTTCAGTTCCAGTAAAGGCCGATCGATTTACCTGTTCATCTGATCGGGCGGCGTGCCTATGTCCGGGCTACGCCGCCTACAAGCGATTAGACGAACAGGAACTTCCATGCGCCTTGCTACCTCCGCCGCCCTTCTTCTCATGACCAGCGTCAGCGGCGCTGCTCTCGCGCAGGATGCGCCCGTCGCGGCCGCGACGGCGGCACCGGCCAGCTTCGCCGAAGATGTGTGGACTTATGCCGAGCCGGAGACGGCGCGCGTTTCGCACGTCGATCTCGATCTCGTCACCGATTTCGATAACAAGCGCCTGTACGGCACGGCAGTTCTTGATGTGGTGGCTGAGCCCGGCGCCAAAAGCGTGGTGCTGGACGACAACGGCCTTCAAATCCAATCGATCACCGATATGGACGGCAACGCCCTGCCCTACACCGTGGGCAAATCGGACGATCAGCTCGGCAGCCCGCTGACGGTTGAGCTGGACGGAAACGACAAGATCAAGATCACCTACGCCAGCGCACCGGGTGCGGACGCGCTGCAATGGTTGCCGAGGGAGGCGACCGCAGGAGGCCAGAAGCCCTATCTTTTCAGCCAAGGCCAGCCGATCAACAACCGCAGCTGGATCCCGACACAGGACAGCCCCGGCATCCGCCAGACCTGGGACGCGCGGATTACCGTACCCAAGGGCTTGGTCGCGGTGATGAGCGGCGACAAGCTGACCCCGGACGGCGTGCCCACCGCCGATGGCCGCGTGAGCTACCGGTTCAAAATGGACAATCCGGTGCCGCCCTATCTGATCGCGCTCGCGGTCGGTAATTTGGCGTTTCAGCAGCTCGGCCCCAACAGCGGCGTCTATAGCGAGCCCGAACTGATCGACGCCGCAGCCAGCGAGTTTCAGGACGTGGAGAAGATGATTTCCGCGGCGGAAGACCTCTACGGCCCCTATCGCTGGGGCCGGTACGACATGCTCGTCCTGCCGCCGAGCTTTCCCTATGGCGGGATGGAGAACCCGACGCTCACCTTCCTCACCCCCACCATCATTACCGGAGACCGCTCCAACACCGATGTCGTCGCGCATGAGCTGGCGCATAGCTGGTCGGGCAATCTCGTCACCAACGCCACCTGGTCGGACAGCTGGCTGAACGAAGGCTTCACCACCTATTTCGAAAACCGCATCATGGAAGCAGTGTACGGGCCGGAACGCGCCGCCATGTACGCCGATCTCGATTATGCGCAGATGCTCAAGGACATCGAGAATGCCGGCGGTATGGATGCACCCTCCACGCGCCTTCACGGCGAGCCGGGGGCTACGGCGGGTCAGCTCGACTACTTTAAGGGATCGACCTTCCTACGCACGATCGAGAAAGCGGTCGGGCGCGAGCGGTTCGACGAATATCTGCGCGGCTATTTTGACCGCCATGCCTTCCGGCCGCAGACGACCGCGGGCTTCTTGAGCGATCTGCGCGCGAACCTGATCAAGGGCGATACGCAGCTGGAAAACCAGCTCCAACTCGACCAGTGGGCCTATCAGCCGGGCCTGCCCGACAATGCCGTACATGTCCGCTCCAGCACGCTGGCCGAGGTTGACCGGGAACTCGCGGCGTTCAACGCCGGGGGCCCCGCTTCGGCGGTCGACACCGACGGCTGGAGCACGCAGCAATGGCTGCGCTTCCTGCGCGGCGTGCCGAAGCAGCAGACGGCAGCGCGGCTGAAGGAGATGGATAAAGGGCTGAACCTTTCGAACAGCACCAACCCCTATGTCCGTTCGGCGTGGTATGAGATTGCGATCCCGAACCGCTACGAACCCGCGGTGCCTTCGCTGAAGAATTATCTGAACAGCGTCGGGCGCATGCTGCTGATCCGGCCGCTCTATCAGGCGCTGGAAGCCCAGGGCGACTGGGGCCACGCCATTGCCGTCGATGCCTTTGCGCAAGCGAAGCCTGGCTATCACCCGATGGCGCAGGCGATGAGCGAGCAAATCCTGGCCGGTCCCTCACAATAAGCGAAGTATTCGAAAAAAGCGCAGGGCTGGAGCATCGGCGGGTATCGCCGGTGCTCCGAGCGCCTTTGTTCATGTAACCGGTATCTTAGCTGAATATTTCTTCACGGTTCAGCGGGAGGTCAGACGGGCCGGTCCAGAAGAAAAACAGGAGGGCGCTACAGGAGTTGCCCATTGCGGCGGAGCGGTCCGCTGCTGCGTCAGAGGAGAAACCCGATGCGCACCCTGTATTTTGGCGCCTTGATGGCCGCCACCATACTCACCCCCGCTGCGGCCGATGCCGCCCAGGCCAACATCCACGCGATCGACCGTTCCGGCATCGCCTCCACCGAAATTTCAGCCTCAGCGGTTGCGCAGCGGGAACGCGGAGAACGTCGCGGCGAGGCTCGGCAGGAGCGCCGCAGCGAACGCCGGGCAGACCGGCGTGCCGAGCGTCGGCAGGAGGCGCGCCGGGATCGCCGCCAGGATGCCCGCCAGTTTGAGCGGCGCGCCGAGCGACGCCGCGAAGCGCGTCGCGATCGACGGCAGGATGCTCGCCAGGACCAGCGCCGGGCAGAACGCCGCGCGGAGCGGCGCAGGGATTATCGCCGCGAACAGCGGCGCGAGGCCTATCGCGATTATCGCCAGGACAGGCGGGAAGCCTATCGTGACTATCGGCGCGATCGACGCGCGGACTATCGGCGAGACCGGTATAACAATGCCCGTTTCGCCTATAACGGACGCCAGTATAATCGCTGGAACAACAATTGGCGGAACGATCGCCGTTACGACTGGCGCCGCTATCGCCGTGCCAATCGCGGCCTGTTCACCTCGCGCTATTACGCGCCCTACCGGAACTATGGCTATCGCCGCCTCTCGGTCGGGGGGATCCTGGGATCGTTGTTCTACTCGAACCGCTACCGGATCAACGATCCCTACCGCTATCGCCTCCCCCCGGTGTACGGCCCCTATCGCTGGGTCCGCTATTTCGGCGATGCGGTACTCGTCGATGTCCGGAACGGCCGCACGGTCGACGTGATCTACGATTTCTTCTATTGAGATCGGCATCACCAGGAAGCCCGGTCCGCCAAGCGCGGCCGGGTTTTTTGCCTCTCAAGACGTCGCTGTGCGCTTCCACCGGATTGCCGGAGCCGCTAGACGCATCCCACATCACTTGACGGAATTTTCATGACCCTGTTCCTCGCCATGCTTCTGCAATCTGCGGCTCCTGTCTCCGTGCTGACCGATATGCAGCAGCGCGATATCGATTGCGTCGCAACCTTCGGGCTGATCGCTTTTCAGCAATCGCAGGATGCGCAAGGCGCGGATCGGCTGCGCGCTATGGCGGAGCCGGGCAAGGTTTATGCGGGTCTCGTCGGCTCGCGCGTCATGGAGGAAAGCGGCTTGCCGCGTGAAATCATTGCCGCGGCGATTGCGGAATCCGCGCGCTCGCAGGCCAATGCCGCTATCGCGGAGGGCGATGTCATGCGCTTCCTCACCACCCGCTACGAACGCTGCGAGCCACTGCTCGATGCCGAGATCGCAGCGGGCGCGGACGAACCGCTGCCAGAGCCGCAGCGCTGATCCGATGAGCCTGCGCCCCTTCCACCTCGCCTTTCCGGTCCATGATCTTGCCGCCGCGCGCGCCTTTTACGGAGAATTGATGGGCTGCCCCGAGGGGCGGAGTAGCGAGCAATGGGTCGATTTCGATTTCTACGGACATCAGATCGTCGCGCATCTGGGCGGCGAACAGCGAGTGGCCCACCACAATCCGGTGGACGGTCATGATGTGCCGGTGCCGCATTTCGGCCTGGTGCTGACCATGCCCGATTGGCAGGCGCTGGCAGAGCGCTTCCGAGCAGCCGGCACCGCCTTCATCATCGAGCCTACCATCCGCTTCAAGGGGCAGCCCGGCGAACAAGCTACGATGTTCCTGACCGATCCCAGCGGCAACGCGCTGGAGTTCAAGGCGTTCGCCGACGATAGTGCACTGTTCGCAAGCTGAACCGTTACGAAAGCGAAACCGGAAGCGCTTTCATTCATTCTCCCAGCATGGACCGCACCGCCATTTCCGGTGCTCGATGCATGGAGATTGAAGAATGAACCCGACCACCAAGAAAGCGATAATCGGCGGCGGCGCGGCCCTTGCGGCCGGCGCGATCGGCTATGGTCTCTACGCCCGCTCAGAAAAGCAGACCGAGAGCCCTGCATACCGCCCGGTGCGCACCGAGGGTGATTTCGAGCTGCGCCGCTATGCCCCCTATCTGGTGGCCGAAACGGTGGTGACGGGAACGCGCAAGCAGGCCGAGAAGGAAGGCTTCAAGATCCTGTCCGACTATTATTTCGCCAAGTCCCGCGACGGCGAAAAGCTGGACATGACGGTACCTGTCACCGCCTCGATCGAAGGCGATGCCGAACATGATTTCGACGATGAGGGCGGCCGTTGGGCCGTGCGCTTCGTCATCCCGCGCGGCAAGACCAAGGCCAGCCTGCCTGCCCCGCCGCTTTCCATCGCACTGCGCGAAATGCCTGAGAGGCTCGTCGCCACCGCGCTGGTCAGCGGCGCGCCGAGCGATGCCAAATGGCAGGAGACGATCCAACGGCTGGATGCGTGGGTCACCGAACGGCGCTGGAACGGTGTCGGCAATCATGAGCTTGCCAGCTATAACAGCCCGATGATCGTGCCGCCGATCCGCCGCGACGAGGTTTTCCGTACGATCGAAGAACCGCTCGGCTGATCGCATTGAACGGATCAAATGAAGGGGCGCGCGAACCGGGTTCGCGCGCCCTTTTCAATGCACGATATATTTGACCGCGATAAAGCCCAGCACCGCCAGCACGCCCAGCAGCGTGGTCGCGAGGGCAAAATGCTTGTCGATCCACAGCTTCATCGGCGGGCCGAAGAAGCGCAGCAGGCCCGCGACTAGAAAGAATCGTGCTGCACGCGAAATGAGTGCAGCAATCAACAGTATGTGTAATGGCATCGCGGTCGCACCGGCTGCGATGGTTATTACTTTAAAAGGCAATGGAGTGAAGCCAGCCCCCATAACCCAAATCCAACCTTGAGAGTTGAATTTGACACTGAAATCTGAGAATTCTTTGGACATTCCATAAAATTCCAAGATCGGCTGGCCGATCTTGTCGAACAGGAAAAAGCCGATCGCATAGCCCAGCAGCGAACCGAGCACCGATGCGATGGTGCAGACCAGCGCATACCACCAGCTGCGCTGCGGCTTGGCAAGGCACATCGGTGCCAGCAGCACGTCCGGCGGGATGGGGAAGAAGCTCGATTCGGCAAAGGAAATAGCGGCCAACCAGCGCGGCGCGGTGCGATGCCCGGCCTTATCCAGCGTCCATTCGTAGAGGCGTCTGAGCAACTCGCTCTCCTAAAAATACGAGCCGCACCCTGTCTTGCCAGCCACGCAGAAATCCGTCAGCCCTGAGCCTGTCGCAGGGCGTTTCTCCTTAGCCGAGAAACGTGCTTCGACAAGCTCAGCACTACGGTTGCCGATCAAAAATCAGCCGATCTCAATGCCCCGGCGCGCCCGTCACCTCTTCGCTGAGTTCGGCAGGCGTCTCGCGGCCATGGTCCTTGCCGGCGTTGCGCACGCCGCGGGCCAGCGCGAACACCACGCCCGACAGCGCCAGCAGCGCGATCATGTTCGGGATCACCATCGCCGCATTGGAAATATCACCCAGCCGCCAGATGAAATCGAGCGGGGCGGATGCGCCGATATAGATGAAGATGCACCACAGCACGCGCCAGATCATGTGCAGGCGGCGCTCGCCCCGCTCGTTGGAGCCAGGCAGCTGATCGTAGAGATAGGTGATCGCGCGCTCACCATAATAGCTCCATGTCAGGAGCGTGGTGAACACGAACAGGATCAGCGCAACCGATGCGATCAGCGTGCCGATCGGGATACCTGCGACGTCCAGCGGGAATGCCGCGGCGAAAGCGCCGGATGTCATCCCGAAACCTTCCAGATTGGAGGCTTGCCAGGCGTGCCTCACCGGCTCGCTCAGGCCGGTGACCGGATCGGTCGCCATGAACGGCCCCTCCACGGTCAGGATCACCAACGCCGTCATGGTGCAGATGACGATGGTATCGATGAACGTGCCCAGCATGGCGAAATTGCCCTGCGCTGCCGGATCGTTGGTCTGCGCCACGGCATGCGCGATCGGGGTGGAGCCTTGTCCTGCTTCGTTGGAAAACAGGCCACGGGCTACACCGGCACGTATCGCCAGCATCAACCCAGCGCCCACGAAACCGCCGCTTGCGGACTGCGCATTGAACGCGCCGCTGAAAATGCGGCCAAATGTTTCCGGAATGTCTGCGATGTTGAGCAGGATCGCGATGATCGCCATGATGATGTAAGCGCTCGCCATGAACGGCACGACCTTTTCGGCCACCGCGCCGATCGATTTGATGCCGCCGATGATGACCACGAAAACGGCGATCGCGGTGATGATACCGCCGATCCAGTCTTCCAGACCGGTCAGCTCGTTGATGGAATCCGCCACCGAATTGGCCTGGATGCCGTTGCCGGTCACCAGCGCGGAAAACAACGTGCCGATGCAGAACAGGATCGCGAGCCACTTCCATTTGGGGCCAAGGCCGTAGGTGATGTAGCTCATCGGTCCGCCGCGATATTCGCCGTCGGGCGTGCGTTCGCGAAAGCGCACCGCCAGCGCGCCTTCGGCAAAACCCAGCGCCATGCCGATCAACGCGGTGATCCACATCCAGAAGATCGCGCCGGGCCCGCCCAGCGCGATGGCCGTGGCGACACCGGCCAGATTGCCGGTGCCCACCTGGCCCGAGAGCGCGGTGGAAAGCGCCGCGAACGGGCTGATTTCACCAGCAGCGCCCTTGTCCGATTTCACGAAAAGCTTGCGGAAGGCGGGGATGAGGTTGCGGATCGGATAGCCGCGCAGACCGATCATGATCCACAGGCCGCCGCCCAGCAGGATGATCACCATCGGCGGGAAGGGAATTACCTCCGTGCCGTTCCAGGTGCCGCCCCAAATGAAGTCCGATACGTTGATGACCGGATCGGTCCAACGCTCGAACGCCGCGGCCATGCCGCCTCCGCTTGCCATGATATGCTTTCCCTCGGCGGCTATTGCCGCTCCCTTGCCCTCGTTCAGCCAGCAGGCTTAGCAAAGGAAGGCGCGATGGCAAGCCGCGGGGGCCCATTGCCAAGTCCTGGCGAATGGGCGCCGCAGAGTCGATCGGCCCTGAAAAAGAAAGGGCGAGCCGTCATCGGCCCGCCCTGAGATGATTATCTTTGACGCTAAGTTTAGGCGTCTGCGCCCTCCAGCACGGCGCTTGCGATCGCTGCACAGAAGTTGTCGAGATCATCCGGATTTCGGCTGGTGATAAGATTATCATCCACGACCACGCTTTCATCGACCACTTCCGCTCCGGCATTGGAGAGGTCCGTACGGATCGACTTGTAGCTGGTGGCCTTGCGCCCGTTGATGATCTCCGCTTCGATCAGCAGCCACGGTGCGTGGCAGATAGCCGCCACCGTTTTGCCCGAGCTATCGAATTCGCGGATCAGGTCGAGCACCGAGTCTTCGACGCGAAGAAGATCAGGGTTGATCTGCCCGCCCGGAAGCACCAGCGCGTCATAATCGTCGACTGAAACGTCGGCGACCAGCTTGTCGACTTCTACGCTATCGCCCCAGTCGTCCTCATCCCAGGCCTTGATCTCGCCCTCTGCAAGCGAAGCGATATGGACCGTCGCGCCTGCACCGGAGAGCTGATCGCGCGGCTCCAGAAGCTCGGATTGCTCGAACCCGTCGGTTGCAATGATGAGGATGTTGAGACCCGTAAGATCCTGTTCGATAGCCATGGGAGAAACTCCTTCCTTTGAAGCTGTTCGGAAGGATCAACAACGCTGGCGCGCCGGAGTTCCGCGAGGCTGCATGCTTATAGAGGTCACAACCGCACGCCATCTGCCGACAAGAAAAAAGGGCGCCCCTCACGGAGCACCCCTGTTTAATCGAGCCGGGACCTGGAGCGAGTCAGTTCGCTTTTCCGGCATCCACCTTTTCAACCCATTCGGGGAAAAAGCTTGGTGCGCGCTTGGACCAGCCGGTCGCCGTCGCTGCGGCTTCGGTGATCGACTGCAGCAATTTCTTGCGCTGTTCAGGCTGCAGCTGCGGGAGGGTCGCCGCGGCGCAGAAGGCACCGGGCAGCCAAGGCCGCGCGTCGGCACCGAGCAAGCGCTCATAGAGGAAACGATAGGAGGCGAAGCTTTCGATCCGCCCCTGCCCAAGATCGAACGCCGAGACCGTGATGAGCGGTGACATGAACGGCTCCGCCGCATCGATGTCGCTCGACGTAGGAATGAGGCCGCGCAGCGCTTCGAGCCGTTCATACAGGCGATATTGGGCGCGGATGCTGGCGACTTCGCCGACATCACGGCTCCAGCGCTTAACGGCGTCTTCACGCTCAAACGCCACGTCGAGCGAGCGCCGGATGTAGCGCTGCGTCGCGGCGGTGAAGCCTGCAAATTCCTTCATTTCTGCCAGGGTAACCATTCCCGGCGCTTCGCTGGTCTGATCGGTCATAATGTCAGGCTCCCAACCCGTGTTCGACAGAGGATCGTCATATCATGGACATGGTGAATGTTATCTTAAAGCGCAAATTGACGCATTGCAGTAAGGTTATTGCGCCGATGGCCTGGAATTGAAATTTCGCTGTGACATTCCCGCACGAAACGATGCGATGACGTAACGGTGCGCCGATGCAGACAAGCCGCCGCCAAGCCGCTAATCCCGCCGCCATGGCCCTCGCCCCGATGCCCCGCAGAACGATTTCCCTGCGCCTGGCGTTCCTGTCCATCGTCGGCTTCTGGGCGGTTTATGCCGTGGTCAACACCGCGCGTGCCGCCGTCATGGGCTTTCCGGCTCAGGACGAGCTGATCTGGCGTCGCATCGCCGTCACCCTCGTCGGCATCGGCCTGACATTCTGCTTCTGCCTGCTGCTGCGCCTGTTCGACGACCGGCCGTTCGGCCAGCGCATTACCGCAGCCTTCATCGGCGCCGCACCGACCGCGATCTTGATGAGCCTGTTCAATTACTGGCTGTTCAATGTCTACGATCCGGAGCGGATCTTTGCCGGCGCGCCCGATATCGGCATCCAGCAACCCCTCAGCATGGTCCAGACGCTCGCGGAGTTGGCGCTCAACCGCTATTTCTTCCTTGCCGCCTGGGGGATGTTGTTTCTGGCGCTGAGCTACGCCCGCGAGGTGCGCGCGGCGGAGCGACAGGCAGCGCGGCTCAGCCAGGCCGCGCACGAGGCCGAGCTGCGCGCGCTGCGTTATCAGGTGAACCCGCACTTCCTGTTCAACACGCTCAATTCACTGAGTTCCCTGGTGATGCGCGGCGATGCCGACCGCGCCGAAGCAATGATCATGAACCTTGCCACCTTCTACCGCACCAGCCTTACCAGCGATCCGCTGGCCGATGTCACACTGGCCGAAGAAGTGGAGGCGCAGTCGCTCTACCTCGCGATCGAGTCGGTGCGCTATCCCGAGCGCCTGCGCAGCCGGATCGAGGTGAGCGAGGCGGCTGCACGGGCCAAGGTTCCCGCACTGATTCTCCAGCCGCTTGTCGAAAACGCGATCAAGCACGGCGTGTCGCGGGCGCGCATGCCCGTCACGATCACGATCCGCGCACGGGTGGACGAAGCGACGCTGTTCATCAGCGTGACGGATGACGGCGCCGGAGGCTCCACGATGCGCGGCGAGCCGGGCGGCATCGGCCTCGTCAATGTTCGCGATCGACTGGAAGCGCGCTATGGAAGCCGCGCACGCTTCTCCGCTTCGCCGGATGCGGAAGGCGGGTTCGTCAACCGACTGGAGATACCGCTGGATGTCCGCTGATACGTTGAACACGCTGATCGTTGACGACGAGCCGCTTGCCGTGGAGCGGCTGGAACGATTGGTGGCAGGCATCGACAGGCTGGAACTTGCCGCCACCGCCAGCGATGGCGACGCAGCGCTTAAAGCCGTGCGCGCGGGCGGCATCGATCTGCTGCTCCTGGACATCGCGATGCCGGGCCGCGACGGGATCGCCGTGGCGCGCGCGCTTAGCGGTATGCGGTCCCCGCCCGCGATCATTTTCTGCACCGCATTCGATGGATTTGCGGTCGAGGCGTTCGAGCTGGGCGTGGCGGACTATGTGCTGAAGCCGGTGGCGCAGGACCGCCTTGAAAAGGCCGTCGCACGCGTTCTGGCAGCCCGAAGCGAAAAGAGGGCGGAACCGGTGGGCGCACAGGAATTCTGGGTGCCGCACCGATCCGAACTGATCCGCGTGGCCGCTGAAGACATCGACCGGATCGAGGCAGAGCGCGACTATATGCGGCTGCATCTGGGCGACCGCAGCTATCTACTGCACGAGACCATCGGCGCACTGGAAGAGCGGCTGGACGAAGCAAAATTCCTGCGCATTCACCGCAGCCACATCGTGCGGCGGGATTTTGTTACCGGCCTGCGCCATGAGGGCGGCGGCGTCTGGCATGCACAGCTTGCGGACGGCGAATCCCTGCGGATAGGCCGGAAATATCTGAACCAGGCGAAGGAAATAGCTGGGCGATGAGTGCCCAGCTCTCCGTTCAGATCAGCCCCGCCAACGGGCTCGACGGATCGGCATAGCGGCGCTGCGCCATGCGACCCGACAGATAGCTGTGCCGCCCGGCCTGGACCGCCAGCTTCATCGCCTCGGCCATGCGGATCGGGTCCTTCGCCTCGGCGATGGCGGTGTTCATCAGAACGCCGTCGCAGCCAAGTTCCATCGCGATTGCCGCGTCCGATGCCGTGCCGACGCCCGCATCGACCAGGACCGGCACATTCGCGCCCTCGACAATCAAGCGAATGGTCACGCGGTTCTGGATACCGAGGCCGGAGCCGATCGGCGCGCCCAGCGGCATGATCGCGACGGCGCCAGCCTCCTCCAGCTGCTTCGCTGCGATCGGATCATCGACGCAATAGACCATCGGCTTGAAGCCTTCGGCCACCAGCGTTTCCGTGGCCTTCAACGTCTCGCGCATGTCGGGATAGAGCGTCTTCGCCTCCCCCAGTACTTCCAGCTTCACGAGATCCCAGCCGCCCGCCTCGCGCGCCAGGCGCAGCGTGCGAACAGCTTCATCGGCGGTGAAGCAGCCCGCCGTGTTGGGCAGAAAGGTGTAGTCCTTCGGGCTGATATGATCGGTCAGCATAGGCTGAGTGGGGTCCGACACGTTCACGCGCCGCACCGCCACGGTGATGATTTCGGCGCCGCTCGCCTTCAACGCGGCGGCGTTCTGTTCGAAATCCTTATATTTCCCCGTGCCGACGATGAGACGCGAGGTGAAAGTCTGGCCGGCAACGGTCCAGATATCGGTAGGAGAATCGGTCATGCACCGGACTTAGGAGCGCGCGGGCGGTGAATAAACCCTCCCCGTGAACGACCGCTACGAAGTGTCCCGACGAACGCATCAACCGTCGGCATCACGTGGCGGCGCGCCCGATCAGCCTCCGCCGACGAAGTGGACAATCTCGAACACATCGCCCTCTTCCACCATCACTTGGTCCAGCGAGCCGCGCGGCACGATCGCGCGGTTGCGTTCCACCGCCAGCTTTTCCGGATGAAGCCCGAGCGCGCGCACCATGTCGGCGACGGTGCCGCTTTCCACGCGTTTCGCATCGCCGTTGATCGTGACGTTCAGCATAGCCCTGCTGTAGCGCGCGGGAGGCCAGGAAGTCGAGGGGCGCTCGACTTCGCCCGCACACGGAGTTTAAAGGGGGGGCAAGAGCACTCACGGCAAAAAAAGGGGGCAGACATGGCCGACCGGCAGACCATCTTCGTCCTCAACGGACCCAATCTCAACCTGCTCGGCATGCGTGAGCCCGATGTCTACGGTGCCGAAACGTTGGATGATATCGCGGGGCGACTGGAAGACCGCGCGGCTGACCTCGGCTTCGACATTGACCTGCGCCAATCCAACCATGAGGGTCATCTGATCGACTGGCTACACGAGGCAGCGGCGAGCCAGGCCAAGGCGGTGCTGCTGAATGCAGGCGCGTTCACACACACCTCGATCGCGCTTTACGATGCCATCCGCGCGATCGATGTGCCGGTGATCGAGGTTCATCTGTCCAACCCCCATGCGCGCGAAAGCTTTCGCCACCGCAGCTGGATTGCCCGCGCGGCCAAGGGAACCGTCAGTGGCTTCGGCGCGCTGTCCTACGAACTCGCGCTGGACGCGGCGGCCCGGCTCTGATTAAGCAGCCGCAACGTGAAATATCATAACAAGGGTTTGAAAGCCTATGTCCGACGAACATGAAAAACCCAGCGAGGGACCAATGAACATCGACGTATCGATGGTGCGCGAACTGGCCGAGATGCTCGGCGATACCGGCCTCAGCGATATCGAGGTGGAAGACGGCCCGCGCCGTATCCGCGTCTCGCGCAACATTCAGGCCGCAGCGGCACCGGTTGCCGCGCCCGCTCCGGCGACAGCAGCTGCGCCGAGCGCCGCACCAGCTCAAGCCGCCGCGCCGCAAACCGACAGCGCAGATGATGATGCCAACGCCATCCGTTCGCCCATGGTCGGCACTTGCTATCTCGCCAGCGAGCCGGGCGCCAAGCCGTTCATCAGCGAGGGGCAGAAGGTGGAAGCGGGCGATACGCTGGTGATCGTGGAGGCGATGAAGGTGATGAACCCGATCAGCGCACCGAGCGCCGGGACGGTGAAGAAGATCATGGTCTCCAACGGCCAGCCGGTCGAGTTCGATCAGCCGCTGGTGATTATCGAATAGAATCTCTCGTCCCGCACTCCGTTCGCCCTGAGCCTGTCGAAGGGTGGTACTGCTTCTGTTAGGGTGCGGGGAAGGCAGGGCTTCGACAAGCTCAGCCTGAACGGAAATTTTTTGGCAGCGTAGAACCGAGAAGGGTCAACGAAACCCATGCCCATCAATAAACTGCTGATCGCGAACCGCGGCGAGATTGCGCTGCGTATTCACCGCGCCGCCCACGAGATGGGCATCAAGACCATCGCCGTGCACAGCACTGCGGACGCCGACGCCATGCATGTGCGCCTGGCGGACGAGGCAATCTGCATCGGCCCGCCGCCGGCAACCGACAGTTATCTCAACATCCCCGCGATCATCAGCGCTGCCGAAATCAGCCAGGCGGACGCCATTCACCCCGGTTACGGCTTCCTGTCCGAGAATGCGAAGTTTGCCGAGATCGTAGAGAGCCACGGCATCATCTGGGTTGGCCCCAAGCCCGAGCATATCGAGACGATGGGCGACAAGGTCGCGGCCAAGAAGACCGCGGGCGCGCTGGGTCTGCCGCTGGTTCCCGGCTCTGCCGGTGCGATCGAGGATCTGGACGAGGCCAAGGCGCTGGCCGCGGACATCGGATATCCGGTGATCATCAAGGCGGCGTCCGGCGGCGGCGGCCGCGGCATGAAGGTGGTGAACGACGAGCAGGAGCTTGAAGCCCAGATGGGCCAGGCGCGCAGCGAGGCAAAGGCCGCGTTTGGCGATGCCACGGTCTACATGGAAAAATATCTCGCCGACCCGCGCCATATCGAATTTCAGGTCTTCGGCGACGGCAAGGGCAATGCGATCCACCTTGGGGAGCGCGACTGCTCGCTGCAGCGGCGCCATCAGAAGGTGTTGGAGGAAGCCCCCTCCCCCGTCATCACTGCCGAAGAGCGTGAGCGCATGGGTGCCACCGTGGTCAAGGCGATGGCCGACATGGGCTATCGCGGTGCCGGCACGATCGAGTTTCTTTACGAAAATGGCGAGTTCTTCTTCATCGAGATGAACACGCGCCTGCAGGTCGAACATCCGGTGACCGAGATGATCACCGGCATGGACCTCGTGCGCGAACAGATCCGCATCGCGTGCGGCGAGCCACTGTCCAAGACGCAGGACGAAATTCAATTCAACGGCCACGCCATCGAATGCCGGATCAATGCCGAGGACCCGGAAAACTTCACTCCGTCGCCGGGCAAGGTGACCGCCTACCACGCCCCCGGAGGCCTGTTCGTGCGCGTCGATAGCGGTCTTTATCAGGGCTATTCGGTGCCGCCTTATTATGACAGCATGATCGCCAAGCTGATCGTCTTCGGCCACAGCCGCGAAGGCTGTCTGATGCGCCTTAACCGCGCGCTCGAGGAGTTTGTGATCGAGGGAATGAAGACCACCATCCCGCTGCATCAGAAGCTGCTGACGGACGAGGAATTCCGCGCCGGCGACTACACGATCAAATGGCTGGAGAAGTGGCTCGCCGATCAGCGCGAGGCCAAGACGAACTGAGCCCTGCGATCGGTGGCGCTTCGCAACCGAAGGGGCGTTGCAAGCATTGAACTCGTGACGGCGGCGGCCACTGGATCGCCGCCCTTCCCATTTGTCACGAGGATACCTCCCATGCGTTACAACCGTCTCGGCTCAACCGGCCTTTTCGTTTCCGAACTGTGCCTTGGCACCATGACTTTTGGTGAAGCCGACGGCATGTGGGGCAAGATCGGATCGCTTGGGCAAAATGATGCGGACGAGCTGGTCAAAACCGCGTTCGACGCGGGCGTGAACTTCATCGATACCGCCAATGTCTATCATGGCGGCAAGTCGGAGGAGATTACGGGCACCGCGATCAAGAACCTTGGCATTCCGCGCGACGAAATTGTCGTCGCCACCAAGGGCTATGGCCAGATGGGCGAAGGCCCCAATGGCCGCGGCAATTCGCGCTACCATATCATCGACGCATGCAAGGCCAGCCTTGAGCGCCTTCAACTCGACCATATCGACCTGTATCAGATCCACGGCTTCGATCCCGCGACGCCGATCGGGGAGACGATGCATGCGCTCGACACGCTCGTTCAGCATGGTCATGTGCGCTATATCGGTGTCTCCAACTGGGCTGCCTGGCAGATCAGCAAGGCGCTTGGCATCAGCTACAATCGCGGTCTCGCCCGCTTCGAATCCCTCCAGGCCTATTATACGCTCGCCGGGCGCGATCTGGAGCGCGAACATGTGCCGATGATGGAAGACGAGGGCGTCGGCCTGCTCGTCTGGAGCCCGCTTGCCGGCGGTTATCTGACCGGCAAATATTCCGGCGATCAGGACGGAGATGGCGGACGCCGCGCGGATTTCGATTTCCCGCCGGTGGACAAAAGTCGCGGCGAGAAGGTGATCGAGGCGATGCGCCCGATCGCCGAAGCGCATGATGCGTCGATGGCACAGATCGCGCTGTCCTGGCTGCTGCACCAGAAAGCGGTAACAAGCGTGATCCTGGGTGCCAAAAAGCTGTCGCAGCTGGAAGACAATCTTGGCGCACCGGACGTCGCGCTCAGTGACGAGGAACTGGCCCAGCTCAATGAGGTCAGCAAGCTACCGGCCGAATATCCCGGATGGATGTTCGAGCGTCAGGGCGAATATCGCCGTGACCTGCTGAACCCCGCACCGCGCGGCAGCAAAGACAGCTGATCCGATAGAGCAAAAGGACGCCCGTCATGCCCCGCCCGATGAAGATCGATTTTGTTTCCGACATATCCTGCCCCTGGTGCATCATCGGGCTGCGGGGGATGGAAATCGCGCTCGATCGGATCGGCGGGGCAATCGAGGCGCAGATCATCTTTCATCCGTTCGAGCTTAACCCTGACATGCCGCCGGGCGGACAGGATATTGGCGAGCATATCGCGCAGAAATATGGAGCCAGCCCTCAGCAACGGAAGGCGAACGGTGCGATGATCCGCCAGCGCGCCGCCGATGTCGGTTTCACCATGGCGGACCGTTCGGACGGCCGCATCTACAACACCTTCGATGCGCACCGCTTACTCCACTGGGCCAAGTCCGAGGGCTGTCAGCTTGAACTCAAGCATCGCCTGTTCAGCGCCTATTTCACCGATGGCGAGGCGCCTGAAGATCATGATGTCCTGATTCGCTGCGCAGCCGATGCAGGCCTCGACCCAGAGAAGGCCCGCGCCATTCTCGAAAGCGATCGTTTTGCCGCAGAAGTAAGCACCGAAGAAGAGACCTGGCGACGCGGCGGCGTCAGCTCCGTGCCCACGATCGTGATCGATGACCGCTATGTCATCAACGGCGGACAGCCGCCGGAAGCCTTCGAACGCGCGCTACGGCGCATCGCGGAGGAAGAAGTAACCGCTTGATAACATCGACATAATGGAGACTGCAGCATCGCCCCAAGCTGATGGAGGGTGAATAGCCGCCCCCCCTTTTCCAGAGTGGCGATGCTTTTCAGACTATGTTGGCGATTTCTACGAAACGACCACACAGGGCCCGTCAAAAAAGTTTCTTCGGCTCCACATCCGGTTCGATATCTTTCCATGCCCTAACTGCCGTCCAAGGATATATTCAGGCGCTCACGCTATTATATCCCCATGAGTTTCGGGCACACTTCCCCGCGCGAGCGTGCGCCATCGATTGCTGCGGCGATTGCGATTCACCTCGCCCTGGGATATGCGCTGATCAGCGGGCTTGGCGCCAACGTGGTGAACCAGGCAACCGAAAGTTTGAAAACCTTTACCGTCCAGACTGATCCGGTACCCCCACCGGCCCCGCCTCCCCCGCCACCGCCTGAAGTCACGCCCAAGCCGGACGCCAAGGAAGAAGGTGCTGCCGCTCCGCCGAGCCTCAAGGCCAAGGCATCGCCGATCAAGGCGCCGGAACCGATCGTGCAGGTTCCGATCCCCGAACCCGTGATCGACACTGCCAAGCTGCCCGATCTCGGCGCTGCCAGCACCACCGGCAATGCGGATATCGAGGGGACCGGGACCGGAGCAGGAGGCATCGGCAACGGAACCGGCAGCGGGAACAACGGCACCGGTGCCGGATCGGGCGGTTATCCCCCTGTCCCGGCGCGGCTGGTTAGCGGTCGCATCACACCGAAGGATTATCCGCGATCGGCGGCAGACGCGAATGTCGAAGGAATCGTTGGCGCGAACGTTTATATCGGCGCGAACGGACGGGTGACGCGCTGCGTCGTCAAGATTTCGAGCGGAAACCAGGCGCTGGACGATACCACCTGCCGCTTGATCACGCAGCGCTTTCGCTATGAACCGGCGCGCGGCACGGACGGGCGTCCCGTCGCGGATATTGCCGGATGGGAACAGCGCTGGTGGCTGGGGCGCGACCGGGATCGGTGAGCGCGTTCCTCCGCTTGCCCCGTCCACCGCCTCCCCATATATCCGCACGCAACAATCTTACAGGCGAGGACAATCCGTGACCGTAGCGACCCCCGATTTCGATTTCGGCCTGACCGAAATGGCGAACCAGATCCGCGAAACCGTCCGCCGCTTCGCCGACGAACAGATCGAACCGATCGCCGCCAAGGTGGACCGCGAGGACTGGTTCCCGAAGGAAGAACTCTGGCAGCAGATGGGCGAGCTCGGCCTGCACGGTATTACTGTGAGCGAAGACGACGGCGGCCTGGGGCTCGGCTATCTGGAACATGTCATCGCGGTGGAGGAAATCAGCCGCGCCAGTGCCTCGATCGGCCTCAGCTACGGCGCGCATTCCAACCTGTGCATCAACCAGATCGCGCGCTGGGCGAATGCGGAGCAGAAGGCGAAATATCTGCCCGGCCTGATCAGCGGCGAACATGTCGGCAGCCTCGCCATGAGCGAAAGCAATGCGGGCTCCGACGTCGTCTCGATGAAGTTGCGCGCGGACGGCGTGCAGGGCGGCTATCTGCTGAACGGCACGAAGTTCTGGATCACCAACGCACCCTATGCGGATGTGCTGGTGGTCTATGCCAAGACCGATCCGGACAAGGGCTCGCGCGGCATCACCGCCTTTCTGATCGAAAAGGACATGCCCGGCTTCTCGATCGGCCAGAAGATCGAAAAGGTCGGCATGCGCGGCTCGCCCACCGCCGAGCTGGTGTTCGACGACTGCCATGTTCCGGAAGAGAATGTGATGGGCCCCGTCGGCGGCGGCGTGGGCGTGCTGATGAGCGGGCTGGATTATGAGCGCGTCGTGCTCTCCGGCTTGCAGCTCGGCGTGATGCAGGCCTGCCTCGACACCGTAATCCCCTATGTTCGCGAGCGCGAGCAGTTCGGCAAACCGATCGGCAGCTTCCAGTTGATGCAGGCGAAAATCGCGGACATGTACGTCGCGCTGCAATCCGCCCGGGCCTACACCTATGCCGTCGCGCGGGCGTGCGATAACGACAAGACCACGCGCTTCGACGCTGCCGGCGCGATCCTGCTTGCCAGCGAAAACGCGTTCAAGGTCGCGGCGGAAAGCGTTCAGGCGCTGGGCGGTGCGGGTTACACCACCGATTGGCCGGTCGAGCGATATATGCGCGATGCCAAACTGCTCGATATCGGCGCGGGCACCAATGAAATCCGCCGCATGCTGATCGGGCGAGAGCTGGTGGGCGCTGGCTGAGCGCTCACTTCCCCCCGAACAGGAACAGCACCGCGCCCACCATGCAGAGCGCCGCGCCCGCGTGGCGCCAATGGAGCGGCTCGCCCAGATAGAGCACCATGAAGCCGCCGAAGACGGTGAGCGCGATAACCTCCTGCACGATCTTCAGCTGCGCGGGCGTCCACCCGCTCGCGAAGCCGATGCGGTTGGCGGGCACGGCGAAACAATATTCGACCAATGCGATGCTCCAGCTGATCAGGATCACTGCCAGGATCGGTTTGTTCATTCCGCCTTTCAGGTGCCAGTACCAGGCGACGGTCATGAACAGGTTGGATATGATCAGGAGCGCGATGGTGGGCATGGCGGCATGACTCCGGGGACGGGGCGGAAAACCTCGTTTTAGCTGATTGCACGGCGATGCCTATCGCCCAAGCTCGCCCCCTCACCTTACGTAAACGTAAAATCACCTCTGGACAGCGCGTTCCAGGATGCGCAGACCCGGTGCAAACGAACGAGGAACCTGAACCATGACCATCGATTTTTCCGGAAAGACCGCCATCGTTACCGGTGCGGGCGGCGGCCTGGGGCGTGAATATGCGCTCGAGCTCGGCCGGCGGGGCGCTAATGTCGTTGTAAACGATCTCGGCGGATCGCGTGATGGCACCGGCACCTCTGACGCTGCAGAAAAGGTGGTCGCGGAGATCGTCGAGGCGGGCGGCAGCGCCATGGCCAATGGCGGCTCGGTCACTGAATATGACCAGATGGTTCAGATGGTCGAAGCGGCCAAGGAGAAATGGGGCCGCGTCGACATCGTGATCAACAATGCCGGCATCCTGCGCGACAAGAGCTTCGCCAAGATGGAGCCCGAGGATTTCGATCTCGTGGTGAAGGTCCACCTCATCGGCTCCGCCAACGTCACCAAGGCGGTGTGGGAGACGATGCGCGAGCAAGGCTATGGCCGCATCCTGATGACGGCGAGCTCGACCGGGCTGTTCGGCAATTTCGGACAGGCCAATTACGGCGCCGCCAAGCTGGGCCTCGCAGGGCTGACCAAGACGCTCTACCTCGAAGGCGCGAAATACGACATCAAGGTGAACACGCTGGCGCCGGTCGCGGGCACGCGCATGACCGAGGATATCTTCCCCGAGCAGGCATTCGAGGCGTTCGATCCCGTGAATGTGGTGCCCGCCGCGCTCTTCCTCGTCAGCGACGACGCACCCACCAACATGATCATCGGCGCGGGCGCGGGCGTCTATCAGGCGAGCTATGTCACGCTGACGCCCGGCGTCGCACTGCCGCCAGAAAAACGCACCGTAGAGGGCGTGGCCGAAGCATTCGACAAGATCATCGACCGCAAAGGCGAGACGGTACCGCAGAACGGTGCCGAGCAGTCGATGGCGATCATGAAGGCCTTGCAGGCGCTCGGCTCCTGACGATCGGTTGAAGCCGTGCTGTATTGACACAGTAATACGGCAAGCCTAGCTTCCGCCTGAACAGTGGGAGAATTGGGCTATGTATAGTGAGACCGACCTGCAATCCGCCGTGTCGGCGGGTGCGATCAGCCCGGAGGCTGCTGACGCGCTGCGCGCGCATGTCAGCATCGTCCGGCAATCACCGATGGTGGACGAAGAGCAGTTCCGGCTGATCACCGGCTTCAACGATATCTTCGTCGCCATCGCGATCGTCATCATGCTGGTGGCGGTCGGCGGCATCGGGCAGGCGATCACACCGATAATGGACGGCCCGCCGCCCTTTGCCGGACTGTTCGTAGCAGGCGCCGCGTGGGGACTCGCCGAGTTCTTCACCCGTCGCCGCCGCATGGCGCTGCCCAGCATCATTTTGCTTATCGCGTTCCTCGGCGGCCTGTTCGAAGCCCTCTTGGGTTTCGGCTTTCTAAGCAATGTTTTCGATGGCGGAGACGGCGGCTTGAATGATACTGCCGCAGCACTCTGGGTGGCAGGTAGCGCGGTGCTGACGGCCTTCGGTGCCTGGCTCCACTGGCGTCGTTTCAAGGTGCCCATCACCGTTGCAGGCGGGGCGGCTGCAGTTGCCGCGACGATCGTCGCCCTAATCGCTTCGGCCATCGGTCCGGAAAATGCGAACATTCCGGACATCATGCTGGCCATCGTGTTCGTCCTCGGCCTCGGCGTTTTCGCTTTTGCCATGTGGTGGGACATGTCGGACCGCGCGCGTGAAACGCGGCGTAGCGATGTGGCGTTCTGGCTGCACCTTCTGGCCGCGCCGATGATCGCTCATCCGCTCTTTTCGCTCACCGGCGTCACCGACGGGCAATTGGCTGGCGTGCCGGGCGCGCTCGGAGTAATCGGCGTCTACCTGGCCTTCGCGGTCGTCGCGCTCGCAGTCGATCGGCGCGCGCTTCTCGTCTCGGCACTGGCTTATGTGCTCTATGCCGTGACGCAGCTGTTTCAGGAATTCGGCGTGGTTGAACTTAACATTGCGCTGACTGCCTTCGTAATCGGCTCTGCGCTGCTGACGCTTTCAGCCTTCTGGACGCCGATCCGCAACGCAGTGGTCAACCGATTGCCCGGAACGCTGCAAGCGCGCCTACCCCTCTCGCATCTAGCGATGGCCTGAGGCGCACCGACAAGACTGGTCGGCGGCTCTCAGCCACCGACCAGCTTCATCAGTTTTCGTTCTACGGGCGCCAGGACGGGCTTCAACTCATGCCCGCGTTTCAGGATTGCGCCGCCCTCACCCACCAGCGCCCACATGCCCTGCCGATTGCGCAGGGCCGGGCGCTTCTCGATACGATATTCGGGTCGCTCGGCAGACCGGCGAAAACAACTGAAGACCGCCGCTTCCTTGCCGAGATCGATCGCATAATCCTTCCAGTTTCCGGCCGCGACCATCCGACCATATAGATCCAGAATGCGGGTCAATTCCTCACGGTCGAAACCGACCTGCGCTGCGCCTGCTGCACCGGGGAAGGGTACGATATTGCTCATCAGGCGCGGTCGCGGCGCTCCGGCTCGCCGCCATCGTCGCTTTTCTCGCCAAGCCGCGCTTCAAGCGCATCGATCTTCGCCTGCATCGCCTCCAGCTTCTGTGTCAGCGGATCGGTTATTTGCGAACAGGGCGTGCCATATGGGACAAAGTCACGCGCGTAATTTTCTGCCGCCACCAGCGTGGAGCGCGCCTTTTGCCCCACCATCGTCGCGCCTTCGGGCACATCGCCAGTCACAACGGCATTAGCGCCAACGCGCGCGCGTTTGCCCACGGTGATCGGCCCCAGGATCTGCGCACCGGAGCCGATGATGCAATCATCCTCGATCGTTGGATGCCGCTTGCCGGGTTCGCCATTGGCGGGGTTGGTCCCGCCCAGCGTTACACATTGGTAGATGGTAACATTATCGCCGATCTCCGCGGTTTCGCCGATCACCGTGAATCCGTGATCGAGGAAAAAATGACGGCCGATCTTTGCCCCCGGATGGATGTCGATGCCCGTCAGCATACGCGAAAAATGATTCACCAGCCGGGCGAGGAAATAAATCTCTCCAATGAACAACCAGTGCGCAACGCGGTGGAATCCAAGCGCCCATAGCCCCGGATAAAGCAGGATTTCCCAGCGCGAGCGTGGCGCGGGATCGCGGGCCTTGATCGAATCGAGATAGGCGATGAGGTCCCGAAACATAGGGGGGCGCTCCTTCACGGTTGAGCGGCGAAGATAGGAAAGCAGGCCCGCGATGAGAAGGGAAGATCAAGGGATGGTAGGAGGAATGCCATGCGAAACGCCGTAAACGCTGGACTAATCGGAATTTTACTATATTTATCGCAATAAATATCGACGGAGTGACTTTGTGAACAGCTATCTGCCCACCTTGAAGCAGCTGCAATATCTGGTTGCGTTGAAGGAGCATGGCCATTTCGGCCGCGCGGCCGAGAGCTGTTTCGTCACGCAGTCCACCCTCTCCGCCGGCCTGCGTGAACTAGAATCGCTGCTTGGCGTGACGCTGGTCGAGCGGACGCGCCGCGTGGTGCGCTTCACCCCGCTGGGCGATTCGATGGTCGAGAAATCTCATCGCATCCTGCGCGGGGCGGAGGAGCTGACGGAGCTCGCCCGCTCGGCCGGCAAACCGCTGACCGGCGATCTGCGGATGAGCGTGATACCCACGATCGCGCCCTTTCTTCTCCCGCGTCTCCTCCCGGATCTTCGTCGCAGCTATCCCGAACTGAAACTCTATTTGCGTGAGGAAACCAGCGCTGATGCGTGCGAGGCGCTGCACCATGGGCAGGTGGACTGCGTGCTGCTGGCCTTGCCCTTCCCCTGCGGAGACAGCGACCAGGAACTGTTGTTCGAGGACCGGCTGTTCGTCGCTTTCCCGAAAGACGATCCGCGCGAATTGCCCGCGAACGTCCCGCCGGAGTTCATCGACGAAACGCGGCTTTTGCTGCTGGTCGACGGCCACTGCCTGAAGGACCATGCGTTGGCCGCCTGCAACCGGCCGGAGCTGCGCGCTTCGGCAACGATGCTGGGCACATCGCTGCATACGCTGGTGCAGATGGTCGACAATGGGCTTGGTCTCACGCTGCTGCCTGAGATGGCATTGAAGGCAGGCCTGCTGGAAGGCACCGAGGTGCAGGGCCGTCCGCTGGAAGCGGACCGTGCCTCGCGCAGCATCGCGCTGGTCTGGCGTAAGGCGAGCCCGCGCGAAGAGGAGTTCCGCATGCTCGCCCAGGAACTGCGTTCGCTCTATGCCGAGGAGCTGGGCGCCGACGCGCGCTGAAGCGCCGCACACGCGCGGTCGCCCCCCTCCATATCGCTTGGGTTCATCGACGCTTTGCGATAGCGCTTGCCTGTCTTTCTGGCGCCCCGCAAAAGGGCGCAAACCGAATGCGGGAGTATCGAGCACCATGAAGTCCGCCATAATTTTATCAGGCCTGGCCACCATCCTTGCCGCGCCGCTGGCCGCGCAAAACGTCGCGCCGCTGCCTCCGCAAGGTCAGGCAACGCCGACTCCGACGCCGACCGCGCAGCCCGATCAGACGACGCAGCCCCCGCTGCCCGGACAGGCAGCGCCCAAGCCCTACCCCGCGACGACGACCCAGAGCGGTCAGCAAAACGCACAGCTGCCTTATGAGCAGACCGATACGACCACGCAGCCTGCCTATCAGCAGCCGGCAACCAGCTACGCAGCCCCCGCCGCGCCGCAGGCCAAGGCCGCCGATTTTGTCACGGTCGTGGACGTGATCAGCCAGTCGCCTACCAATACGCGTCTTGCGCAATTGCTGCGCCAGGGCGGGCTGGTCGATGCACTGGAAGCCACCGGCCCGTTCACGATCTTCGCGCCCAATGACGCGGCCTTCATGGCAATGGACCAGGCAACGCTCAATGATCTGCTGAAGCCCGAGAACAAGGCCGCTCTCGATCGGCTGCTGCAATATCATGTGATCAAGGGCTATCTCGCGTCGTCGGAACTGGTGAAGCAGCTCAAGAAAAATGGCGGCAAGGGCAGCCTGCCCACATTGCAGGGGCAAACGCTGGTTGCCGCGCTTTCGCCCGAGGGCAAGGTCACGCTGACCGACCCCGAAGGCCATGTCGCGACGATCACCAATTACGATCAGGGCGCTTTCAATGGCCTGATCCACACCACCGACATGGTGATGGTGCCCAAGGCACCCGAAGATGCGAACGGCAAAAAGAAGAAGCGCCGCCGCTAAACCCGATCAGGCGACCGGGCGTGTAAATCAGGCCTGGTCGCTATCCTCCGGCACGGGCTGGCCTGCAGGGCCACGCTTCGTGACATCGCGGTCCAGCGTGTCGCTTGGTCGCCTGGCGTCGCCTTCTGCCTGATGTTCGGTCGATGTGTTCGGCCGGTCCTGCGTCTTCGTAGGGCGCATGTCCTCGTCTTTTCTCTCTGTCATCGCGAAATTCCTTTCCGCGTCATCAACGGCGGCGGGGGACGGTGGTTGCGCGCCCATCCTGTTGGCACGCCGAGCCGAGGGCTTCCGGCATGAAAAAAGGGCCGGAGGATCGCTCCTCCGGCCCCGATAGTATCCGGCCAGGCCGGACGACTGGATCGGCGGACTTAGAAGTCCATGCCGCCCATGCCGCCCATTCCACCCATGCCGCCCGGCATGCCGCCGCCGCTGCTCTTGTCTTCCGGAAGCTCGGCCACCGTTGCTTCGGTGGTGATGAGCAGACCGGCGACCGAACCGGCGTCCTGCAGCGCGGTGCGCACGACCTTGGTCGGGTCGATCACGCCGGCCTCAACCAGGTTCTCATATTCGTCGCTGAATGCGTTGAAGCCGTAATCGGTGTTGTCCTGATCGAGCAGCTTGCCCGACACGACGGCACCGTCGAAACCGGCGTTCTGAGCGATCTGACGCACCGGAGCGGTCAGCGCCTTGCGCACGATGTCGATACCGCGAGTCTGATCGGCATTGTGGCCTTCCAGACCTTCCAGGGCGCGGGTGGCGTAAAGAAGCGCCGTGCCGCCACCGGGAACGATGCCCTCTTCGATAGCAGCCTTGGTGGCGTGACGCGCGTCTTCCACGCGGTCCTTCTTTTCCTTCACCTCGACCTCGGTGGCACCGCCGACCTTGATCACGGCAACACCGCCTGACAGCTTGGCGCGACGCTCTTCGAGCTTCTCGCGGTCATAGTCGGAGGTGGTGTTCTCGATCTGCGCGTTGATCGCGTCGACGCGGTCCTTGATCGCCTGCTGGTCGCCAGCGCCATCGACGATGGTCGTGTTGTCCTTGTCGATGGTGACGCGCTTGGCTTCGCCCAGCATGTTCAGCGAGACGTTCTCCAGCTTGATGCCAAGATCTTCGCTGACCATTTCGCCGTTGGTCAGGATCGCGATGTCCTGCAGCATGGCCTTGCGGCGATCGCCGAAGCCCGGAGCCTTCACGGCAGCAACCTTGAGGCCGCCGCGCAGCTTGTTGACCACGAGGGTGGCCAGCGCTTCGCCTTCGATATCCTCGGCAATGATCAGGAGCGGACGGCCCGCCTGTACCACGGCTTCCAGGATCGGGAGCATGGACTGGAGGTTCGACAGCTTCTTTTCGAAGATGAGGATGTACGGATTGTCGAGCTCGACCGTCATCTTCTCACTGTTCGTGATGAAGTAGGGCGAGAGGTAACCGCGGTCGAACTGCATGCCTTCGACGACGTCGATCTCGAACTCGAGGCCCTTGGCTTCTTCGACGGTGATCGGCGCATTGTGGCCGACCTTATCCATCGCTTCGGCCAGCTTCTCGCCGATTTCCTTATCGCCATTGGCAGAGATCGTGCCGACCTGGGCGATTTCCTTGGAGCCCGAAATGGTCTTCGAACGGCTCTTCAGGTCTTCAACCACCTTGGCGACGGCGATGTCGATGCCGCGCTTCAGGTCCATCGGATTCATGCCGGCGGAAACCGACTTCATGCCTTCGCGCACAATCGCCTGAGCGAGCACGGTGGCGGTGGTGGTGCCGTCGCCTGCCGCGTCATTGGTCTTGCTGGCGACTTCGCGCAGCATCTGCGCGCCCATGTTCTCGAACTTGTCCTTCAGTTCGATTTCCTTGGCGACGGAAACGCCGTCCTTGGTGATGCGCGGAGCGCCGAAGCTCTTGTCGAGCACGACGTTACGGCCCTTGGGGCCGAGCGTGACCTTCACCGCGTCGGCGAGGATGTCCACGCCCTTCATGATGCGCTCACGCGCGTCGCGGCCGAATTTTACGTCCTTGGATGCCATGTGATGTTATCCTTTCTGGAATTTGGAGAAGTAAGAAAAGCGCCTGTCGCTCAGCCGATGATGCCGAGGATGTCGCTTTCCTTCATGATGATCAGCTCTTCGCCGTCGACCTTCACTTCGGTACCGGACCATTTGCCGAACAGGATGCGGTCACCCGACTTCACGTCGAGCGGGGTCACGGTGCCATCATCGGCCTTCGCGCCGGTGCCGACGGCGACGACTTCGCCTTCCTGCGGCTTTTCCTGAACGCTATCGGGGATGATGATCCCGCCGGCGGTCTTCTGTTCGGCTTCGACGCGGCGTACGAGCACGCGGTCGTGGAGCGGACGAAAGTTCATATGATTGTCCCTTTCCTTCTGTATCTGGCAAAAGCGGCTTCCGCCCGGTGCCGGATCGGCACCCGAGCGGGAGAATGGGTGTCTGTTAGCACTCTCAAAGGGTGAGTGCTAACGCGGATCGCATATGGACCGCTTGCGCGACAGATCAAGGGGGTTCGGCGGTATTTTCGTGCGCGGCGGCGCAAATTTTTATGCTAGCCGCGGGCGGGCAATCCTGCCGCCCGCAGCGCGGCATGGGCCTCGCCGATCGTCGCTTCGCCGAAGTGGAAAATCGAGGCGGCAAGCACCGCGCTGGCGCGGCCCTTGGTTACGCCTTCCACCAGATGATCGAGCGAGCCGACGCCGCCGCTGGCGATCACCGGCACCGACACCGCATCGGCCATCGCCCGCGTGAGCGCAAGATCGAAGCCCTCGCGTGTGCCGTCACGGTCCATTGAAGTAATGAGCAGTTCGCCCGCGCCAAGGTCCACCAATCGCCGCGCATGGTCCAGCGCGTCGATGCCGGTCGGTTTGCGTCCGCCATGCGTGAAGATTTCCCAGCCGCTACCGTCCTCGCGCCTCCGGGCGTCGATCGATGCGACCACGCACTGGCTTCCGAAGCGCGCGGCGATGTCGCTGACCACTTCGGGGCGCGAGACTGCAGCGCTGTTCACCGCCACCTTGTCCGCACCCGCCATCAGGAGCGCGCGCGCATCGTCCGCGGTGCGGATCCCACCGCCGACGGTGACCGGCATGAAGCACACCTCCGCGGTGCGCCGCACCACATCGACGATGGTATCGCGTCCCTCGTGGCTTGCGCCAATGTCCAGGAAGCACAGTTCGTCCGCGCCTGCCGCGTCATACGCGCGCGCCTGCTCGACCGGATCGCCTGCATCGACCAGATCGACGAAGTTCACGCCTTTCACCACGCGGCCGTCCGCCACGTCGAGACAGGGGATCACGCGAACGCGAACGGTCACTTGTTCCCCTCGCCAAAAAAACCGTAGCCCTGAGCTTGTCGAAGGGCGCCTCTCATTTGCGCACAGCGCATGATCGATAGACGTCCTTCGACAAGCTCAGCACTTACGAATTCCTGGATGGCACAATCTCTCTTCACGCGCCGTTCCCGATCGCGATCGCGGTCGCCAGATCCAGCGTGCCGTCGTAGATCGCGCGGCCCGTGATGACGCCTTCTATGCCCTGATCGGCTTGCAGCGCCAGCATGCGGATGTCCGCAATGCCCTTCACTCCGCCACTGGCGATCACCGGAATATCGACCGAGCGCGCCAGATCGACCGTCGCCTCGATATTGCAGCCTTTGAGCAGACCGTCGCGCCCAACATCGGTGAACAGCAGCGCAGCGACGCCCGCATCTTCAAAACGGCGCGCGAGATCGACGACGGTAATGTCGCTCTTCTCGGCCCAGCCATCGGTGGCCACCATGCCGTCGCGCGCATCAACGGCAACGACGATGCCGCCCTCCCAGTCTCGCGCGGCGGCTTTCACGAAATCGGGGTCCTTCAGCGCCGCGGTGCCGATGACGAGCCGTGCCACACCGCGTTCGAACCAGCCATCGACCGACGCCCGGTTGCGGATGCCGCCGCCAAGCTGGACGTGACCCGGAAACGCTTCGACGATCCGCTCCACCGCCTCCGCATTGCGCGCCTCGCCGGCAAACGCACCGTCGAGATCCACGACGTGCAGATGCTGCGCGCCCGCCTCGGCAAACAGCAGCGCCTGCGCGGCGGGATCGTCGGCATATACGGTGGCGCGGTCCATATCGCCCTCGGCAAGGCGCACCACTTCGCCGCCCTTCAGATCGATGGCCGGGAAGACGATCATGACGTGATGCCTTCGCGCTGATGCGCAGAAAAACCGTTCACGGCGCCCATGTCAAAAACCTTTCCAGCATCGCGATGCCATAGCCCTGGCTCTTTTCCGGATGAAATTGCACGCCGAGCATATTGTCCCGGCCCACCGCCGCGACAACCGGGCCGCCATGATCGGTGACGGCGATCACATCCTCGGTCCGGGTCGGTTCGAACGCGTAGCTGTGCAGGAAATAGGCCTCGCCGTCCTTCACCACATCATGCCTCCGATCGGTTGAGACGGCGTTCCAGCCCATATGCGGCACGCGCACCTCGCGCACGGCGGGATCGAGTGCGGTCACCGACCCAGCGATCCAGCCGAGGCCGTGATGCTTGCCATGTTCGTGACCAGTGCCTGCCATCATCTGCATACCGACGCAGATGCCGAGGAACGGCACGCCGTCCTTTCGCACGCGGGCGTTCAGCGCTTCCACCATGCCATCGATCGCGAACAGCGCGGCGCGGCAGGCGGCAAAGGCGCCGACACCGGGCAGCACGATGCGGTCCGCGCGCGCGACCAGCTCCGGATCGGCGGTGATCGTCGCCTCCGCCCCCGCCGCCTTCAAGGCATTGTGGACGGAATAGAGATTGCCCGCGCCGAAATCGATCAGCGCTATTGTTTCAGCCACCAAAGGCCTCCAGCCCGGTGCCGAGAAAGCGCGGGTTCCATTCGATGATCTCGCTGGTTGCGACGCCATTGGTCATGAAGGGATCGCTGGACAACAGGCGTTCGGCTTCCGCGCGATCCTTCGCTCTGACGAAGATCACCCCGCCATCGCGCGGTTCCTTCGGCCCCCAAGCAAGGAAATGGCCCGCCTTGTGCCCTGCCTGCAACCATTCGAGATGCGGCTTCAGTAGATCGTCGATCTGTTCGATCGGCACGGTGTAGCTCAGCGATGCTATAAAGATATTAGCCACCCAGCTGCCCCTTGGTGCTCGGCACCGCGCCACCCTTGCGCGGATCGATCTCCACTGCCTGGCGCATGGCGCGCGCGAAGCCCTTGAAGATGCTTTCGCAGATATGGTGGTTGTTCTTGCCGTACAGCAGCTCGATGTGGAGCGTGATGCCGGCAGCATCGGCGACCGAGTGAAACCAGTGCTCGATCAGTTCGGTATCGAGCTCGCCCAGCTTTTCCTGCGTGAACCCGGCTTTCCAGGCGAGCCAGCTGCGGCCCGATATGTCGAGCGCCACGCGGCTCAACGTCTCGTCCATCGGAGAATGGCATTCGCCATAACGCTGGATGCCTGCCTTGTCGCCCAGCGCATTGAGGATCGCCTGGCCCAGCGCGATCGCACTATCTTCGGTCGTGTGATGCTGGTCGACATGCAGATCACCGTCCACCTTCAGTTCCAGATCGATCAGCGAATGGCGCGAAAACTGCTCGATCATGTGATCGAGAAAGCCGATGCCGGTAGAGACATCATATTGCCCTGTCCCGTCCAGATTCAAATGGACGCGGATCGCGGTTTCCTTGGTCGAGCGTTCGATGGTTCCGGTGCGCATGGGGGCTGTATAGGTGTCCTTTGCGCCAATGGAAGCCCGCGCACGTCTTAACCGTCTTGATTCAAGGACGCATCCGGTCCACGAGTCCGCGCCATGAGCGAGGATATGCCCGACAGCCTGATTCCCTATGACGAAATCGTGCAGGAGGCCCTGCGCGCAGTGGTCGGCCGGGTGCTGAGCGAAGTGGAAGCCGGCGGCCTGCCCGGCGAGCATCATTTCTACATCACCTTCAAGACGCATGCGAAGGGCGTCTCCATCCCTTCTCATCTGGTCGAGCGTTTTCCCGACGAGATGACGATCGTGCTGCAGCACAAATATTGGGATCTGAAGGTGGAAGACGGCCATTTCGAAGTCGGCCTCAGCTTTAATCAGATCCCCAGCCATCTGGTCGTGCCTTTCTCCGCAATCACCGCGTTCGTCGACCCCGCGGTCGACTTCGCGCTGCAATTCCAGGTGGATGGCGAACTTGCCGCGATGGACCATGACGACGCCGCCGAAAATGACGGCCCGACGGTCGAGCGCGAAGACGGCAGCAACGTCGTCAATGTGGACTTCGGCAGAAAGAAATAATCCCGACCTTTCGCACGGCTGCTCTTCGGCACCGCCGGAGCGCAGTCTCTGACGTAACCCGATAAAGCCCCGGCTTTTCGCCCGGGGAACGAAAGAGACCATCATGACCGACACCCGCACCGAAACCGATTCGATCGGCCCGATCGACGTTCCCGCAGATGCCTATTGGGGCGCGCAGACGCAGCGCAGCTTGCAGAACTTCCCGTTCGCGGAGCGCGAGCAGATGCCGATCCGCCTGGTCCATGCGCAGGCGATCGTGAAGCAGGCGGCCGCGCGGGTAAACCGCAAGCACGGGCTGGACGACAAAACCGCCGATGCGATCGAGGAAGCGGCGACCGCCATCACATCCGGCGAGCATGACGATCAGTTCCCGCTCACCATCTGGCAGACGGGTTCGGGCACGCAGACCAACATGAATGTGAACGAGGTGATCGCCGGCATCGCCAATGAGAAGCTGGCGGGCACGCGCGGCGGCAAGGAGCCGGTGCACCCCAATGATCACGTCAACAAGTCGCAAAGCTCCAACGACAGCTTCCCCACCGCGCTGCACATCGCCGCCGTTCTGGCGACCCGCGAACAGCTGCTGCCCGCGATGGACGTGCTCATCACCTCACTGAAGCAGAAGGTCGATGCGTGGGACGACATCGTGAAGATCGGCCGCACGCACACGCAGGACGCCACCCCTCTGACGCTGGGCCAGGAGTTTTCCGGCTATGTCGGTCAGCTGATCGCGGCGCGCACGCGGATTGAGCGCGTAGCGGAATCGAACCTGACGCAGCTCGCCATCGGCGGCACCGCGGTCGGCACCGGCCTCAACGCGCCGCAGGGTTGGGCCGAGGACATGTGCGCCGCGATTTCGGACATCACGGGTGAGACCTTCACGCCCGCACCCAACAAGTTCACCGAACTCGCCGCCAAGGACGCGCTAGTGTTCTTCCACGGCGCGCTGAACGCGCTTGCCGCGGGCCTCAACAAGATCGCCAACGATATCCGCTATCTCGGCTCCGGCCCGCGCTCGGGCCTTGGCGAACTTAACCTGCCCGCCAACGAGCCGGGCAGCTCGATCATGCCGGGCAAGGTGAACCCCACTCAGTGCGAGATGCTGACGATGGTCGCCGCGCAGGTGATCGGCAACCAACAGGCCGTCACCGTGGGCGGCATGCAGGGGCAGTTCGAACTCAACGTGTTCATGCCGCTGATCGGCTCCAACGTCCTGCGCTCGATCGACCTGCTCTCGGTCGGCATGGACAGCTTCGCCACGCGCCTGGTCGATGGCATCGAGGCGAACGAGGAGCGGATCAAGGATCTGGTCGATCGCTCGCTGATGCTGGTCACCGCGCTCGCGCCCGTCATCGGCTATGACAACGCCGCCAAGATCGCCAAGCATGCTCACGCGAACGGCCAGACGCTGAAAGAAGCGGGTCTGGAACTTGGCCTCGTCGATGAGAAGACCTTCGACGAACATGTGAAGCCGGAGAATATGGTCGGCCGCTGAGCGACGCTTCCTTTCATCGGCTGTGACGGCAGCCGAAACTGGTTGAAAATGATTGATCCCGGGCCTGCGCTCCGCCGCGCAAGCCCGGGGTTTTTACGTGACCTATAGTCGTCAAACCAGACGCGCGATCATCGCCCCGGAACTCCCCGCCGCCCATCCCGTTCATATTCCAACCGAAACGAGGTTCGTCAGAACAGGGAGACGCGTGCGATATGGGCAAAGCCACCGATCAATTTCAGGGACCGGTCCAGTCGCTCTTGGAGCAACTGTCATCGATGGCCGATGGCTTTTTCAAGCTGCTCCCGCTCCTCGCCATTGCCCTAATCGTTGTTTTCATCACCTGGATGGTGGCGAAAGGCGCCCGCAAGATCGCGGACCGGGTCACCGCCAAGACTGAAATTCGTCCGTCGCTGAAGGCGCTGGTCGATACCCTGGTGACCATCTTCGTCTGGGTGGTGGGTCTGATGATCGCGGCGACCATCATTCTGCCCGGCCTGACGCCCGCCAGCCTGCTCGCAGGCCTCGGTATCGGCGCGGTGGCGATCGGCTTTGCGTTTCAGGATATTTTTGAGAATTTCCTCGCCGGCGTCCTGATCATGATCCGCAAAAAAATGCGTATCGGCGATGTGATTAGCTGCGAAGGAATTGAAGGCCGCGTGGAGCACATCACGCTGCGCGAAACCCATGTCCGCCGCCTGTCGAATGAGGTCACGATCGTGCCCAATTCGATGCTCTTCAAAAATCCGGTGCAAATCCTGACGGACGATGCCGAACGGCGTCACGAGGTGGTCGTCGGCGTCAGCTACGACACCGATCTGGAAGAAGCGCGTGAGGTGATCCTGAAAGCCGTGGAAGATGCCGAAGGCGTCAACACCGAAAAGCGGATCGACATCTTCGCCTTCGAATTTGGCGACAGCAGCATCAATTTCCGCGTGCGCTGGTGGGCCGGTTCCAAGCCGCTCGCCATGCACCAGACCCGTGACACGGTCGTCCGTTCGGTCAAGCGCGCGCTCGACAATGCGGGCATCGAAATCCCGTTCCCTTACATCACCCACACCTTCAAGGAGCCGGTGCCGCTCGCCCGCAACGCGGACAACGACGCCGAAGCTCCTTCAACCGGAGACTGAAAATGGCTTTTCTCAAATCGCTCGCAGGGACACTGATCGGCAGGAAAGTCGGCGAGAAAACCGCGGGCCGCGGCCTGCTTGGCGCGGGTGTCGGCTTTCTCGTCACCAAAGTTGCGACCCGTTCCCTGCCCGGCGCGGCATTGGTGGGGGGCGGTTACCTCGCCAAGAAGCTGTACGATAAGCGAAAGGCGGATCGGCGCGCCCAAGCGGCTAATTCCACCGGGCTCAGCGATGAGGACACCGACATGGCGATGGCCCGTGCCGAGGGCGAGACCGAAATCGTCGACGGCGAATATAGCGACAGCGCCGTGGACGATCCGCGCGACGCCCAGCAACTAGATCCCATTCCCCCGCGCCCCGTCACCAGCTGACCTGCCCACACCCCGCATGCCCTTGACGGCGTGCGGGGTGCGCGGCCATGAACCCGCATGGCCGACCGAATTCCCCTCCAGCGCTACGGCGTGCTCTTTGTTCTGTCCTCCCCTTCGGGCGCGGGCAAATCGACCATCGCGCGCATGCTGATGAAATCCGATCCGCAGATCGCGCTGTCCGTGTCCGCAACCACCCGTAAACCGCGTCCGAACGAGAAGAACGGCGTCGATTACCACTTCGTAAGCGACGAAGAGTTCGATCAGCTGGTGTCCGACGATGCGTTTCTGGAATGGGCGCATGTGTTCGACCATCGCTACGGCACGCTCAAGGCTTCGGTGGAAAAGCTGCTCGAGGACGGTAAAGACGTGCTCTTCGATATCGACTGGCAGGGCGCGCAGCAGCTTCACCAGCGCGCGGGCAGCCAAGTGGCGCAGGTCTTCATTCTGCCGCCCTCTATCGAAGAGCTGCGCAGCCGCCTGAAAAAACGCGCCAGCGACAGCGACGAAGTGATCGCGGGACGCATGGCCCGTGCGCGCGCCGAAATCAGCCACTGGGACGGCTATGACTATGTCGTGGTGAACGACGATGTGGAGCGCTGCTTCACCGACGTGCAGACGATACTGCGCGCCGAACGCATGCGCCGCCGCCGCCAGACCGGCCTGATCGAATTCGCCCGCGAATTGATGACGGACTGAACGAAAAAGGGCCCCGCATCGCTGCGAGGCCCCTTCTGTTTTCCAATCCAGTGAGCCGGATCAGCCGCCGATCAGCGGCTGCACCACCGGGGCAAGCGAGGGATCGAGCGTGCCGGCCGTATTCAGCGCAGTCGCAATCGACTTAACCTTCGCGTACCATTCCGGATCGGCGGTGACGTTGTTCATGCCGATCGCGGCGGTCAGATAGGCATTGCCCAGCTGGCCGTTCGCCGGATTGGCATCATAACCCGCCTTTGCAACTTCCGCGGCTTCCTTGAAGTACGGTCCGGCAGCCGGCTTGTCGCCGCCCTGCAGGATGATGTTGCCGGTGTTGTTGAGCGCACCGATCAGCGCCAAACGCGCGTTCACATCGTTCGGGTTCATCTCGAAGATCGCGCGGCGGGCAGGCACGGCCTCTTCAAGAAGCGCACCGACATTGGACATGTCACCGGTCTGCGCCTTGCTGACGGCGACGGTGGTGAGCGCATCGGCAAGGAAGCCCTGGCTCTGCGCATCGCCCGATGCGGCCATCTTGCGGATGGTGTCGAGATGCGGCTGCAACGCGGCCACGGCACCGGCGAAATCGCCTGAAGCCTGTGCTGCCTGCGCCTTGGTGAAACCTTCGATCGCGGCATTGCGCATTTCAACCGGCACGCCGGCATCGTCCACTGCAACGGCGGCATCAGCCTCAGCCGTCACGCCGGCCTGCGCAGCGCCGTCACCGGACATCAGTTCAGCATCGGTACCAGCCTGAACGTCGGCACCTGCTTCAGCGGACATATCGCCATGGTCCATCTGGCCATGGTCCATCTTGCTGTGATCCATCTGTTCGGCCTGGTCCTGCGCCAGCGCGGGCGCAGCAATCGCGGACGATGCGAGCAGGGCTGCGGCAAGGATACGGGTCTTGGTAATGGGTCTTCTCCTCTGGTGGTTATCTGGCCACACGGCTTCGCAATCGCAAAAGCACGCGGGATGGGGTGATTTTTCGGCTCGGCCAAAGGGCCGCTTTCCTGTTCTGGTATAGCCGCAGGGAGATGAACCGCGCTTTTACGGCCGTGTCAACCTTGGGTCAGGGCCAATTCGCGGAAGCGCCAAGCGGAGGCGAAGTCAGCCCCGCGCGCTTCGCGGGCCTGAACCGCCAAGGCGTCTGCCCCCCAAAGCTGCTCCTGCCAAAGCTCATCCAGCACGGAGGCTTGCCATGCCTCGTCCGGCGTAATCGCGCCTTCGTCCACTGCCAGCATCAGCACCAGCGAACCGCTAATGGGTATGGTGCGCGCGAGACTGGCCAGCGCCCAATCGTCCCGCGCTGCCAGCGCTGCGGCCAGCCGTTCGAGCGTTTGCGGCGGCTGCGGCTGATGCATCACGCCGCTAGCCAGATGGAAATCGATGTCGAAACGCTGGCGCGCCCAGGCGAGCACGGGATCCCAGCGCGCAGCCTGATGCTGCACCAGCTCCTCCGGATCGGCCGCGCGGTAATAGAGCAAATCCGTATCGCCATAGCCGGAAAGTTCGCGCTCGAAATCCGCCCTGCCCGGTCCGATCCGGTCGATCGCCGCATTGGCGAGACCGGTGAGCGGCATGGCGGCCGGGTCGATCATCTCGGCTTGCGCACGCCATTCCTCTGCCACCGCCTCGGCCAGTGCATCGGTGGGTAGGAGCAAGGCTTTGCGCGCCGGCGTGTTGACGGGCCTCCCGTCCAGCAGGATTGCTCGGCCTACGCCCCGAACCTCTACCGCGACATCCTTGTAAAACCGCTTCGTCATCGATCCTGCGCGCTCATTCGCCCGGCGTACGCCATTGCGCGGATAAAAAGCGTGGCACGAACACGAAATCGGCAAAGCCCAGCACAATCAAAGCGATCCCGATCGGCCGCGGCGCGGGGATCAGCTCCAGGAAGATGAACAGCCCCACGATCACGGTGACCGCCCCCAGCAGGCGGGCGATCGATATGATGAAGAAGCGGGCCTTGGCGGGATCGTCGCTCATATCATGCTCTCCAAGATCGTCGGGATGTCCTGTGGGCGATCGGCCACCGCCTGCGCGCCGGCGCGCAGCAGCTCCGCCGGATCGTGATAGCCCCAGGCAACGCCCAGCGCATGCGCGGCGGCAGAACGCGCCATGACCATATCGAAACTGGTGTCGCCGATCACAATGGTTGTCTCCGGCGCCGCCCCGGCTTCCGCCATAGCCGCCTCGACCATCGCCGGATGCGGCTTGGACGGGTGGCCGTCCGCCGTCTGAAGGGTCACGAACAGCGCGCTCATTCCGTGAGTGTGCAGCAGACCATCAAGCCCGCGTTTCGATTTGCCGGTGGCAACGCCCAGCAACCAGCCCGCTTCGTCCAGCTGCGTCAGCACGCCCGCGATCCCGTCGAACAGTGGCTCCTCCAGCAAGCCGTTCTGCCGCATGGTGCGGAAGCGATCCTTATACCGCTCGACCAGCCCCATATGCAGCGCCTCGTCGCCCTCTGGCACAAGCACGCGCATCGCCTCGAACAGGCTGAGGCCGACGATCCGGCGAATATCGCCGCGCGCCGGAGCCCTGCGCCCTACGTCCTCGAACGCGCCTTCCATCGATGCGCAGATCGCGGCCTGGCTATCGGCCAACGTGCCGTCGCAATCGAACAGGGCAAGGCGGTTGGCGATGGCGCGCTCCCCTTACTTACGCGCGTTGCGGGAGCTGCCGCGCTGACGGCGCTCCCCGCGCCGTTCCTTGCGGATCTGCTTGGCGTGCTGGCGCGCCTTCTGCTTCTTAATCTCGGGCGGCGTCTCAGGCGGACCATCGTCGAACGGCAAATCGCCGAGCGCCTGATCGAAGCCCAGCTGCTCCATGCTCTCGGCAAAGTGCTCCGGCAGCTCGGCGGTGACGTCGATCTTGCTGCCCTGCGGCCCGCCGATCTTCAGCCGCCGCGCATGCAGGTGCATCTTGCGGCTGATCGAGCCGGTCAAGAATGCTTCCTTGCTGCCATATTTCCCGTCACCCACAATGGGATGGCCGATCGCAGCCATGTGGACGCGCAGCTGGTGGGTACGGCCGGTATAGGGCTGCAGCTCCACCCAGGCGGCGCGGTTGCCGGCGCGTTCGATCACGCGGTAGCGCGTCTTGGAGGGTTGGCCGTTCTCCTCATCCACATGCATTTTCTCGCCGCCCGTGCCAGGCTGCTTGGCGAGCGGCAGTTCGATGATGCCGTCGGCGATGTCCGGCACGCCGATCACCAGCGCCCAGTAGATCTTGCGCGCCTTGCGCGTGGCGAAGTGCTTGCTGAAATAGGCCGCGCTCCCAGGCGTGCGGGCGAGCAGCACGACGCCGGAGGTGTCCTTATCCAGCCGGTGGACCAGCTTGGGCCGCTGTTCGCTCCCCTCCTCCATCAGCGCATCGAGCATGCCGTCGAGATGGCGCGTTGTCTTCGTGCCGCCTTGCGTGGCGAGGCCCGGCGGCTTGTTCACCAGGATGGCGTGCGCGTCCTTGTGGATCACGAGGCCTTGCGCATAGGCCTCCTCCTCCGGGCTCAGCGGTTCGCGGCCGCGGCGGGTGGGCGTGTCGCTCGGCGCTTCGGCGGGCGGCACGCGCAGCTCCTGCCCCTCGGCGATGTGATCGCCCACCTTCGCGCGCCCGCCGTCGACGCGGACCTGGCCGGTACGCACCCAGCGCGAGACCAGGCCGAAGGGGATGTCCGGCATGTGCCGCTTGAACCAGCGGTCCAGCCGGATGCCGTCATCGTCAGCCTGCACGGTGAACACGCGCACCTCTTCCGATCCCTGCTTCATGCCGCCACTCCGCGTACCAGGAGGAGGCCCGCGAACAGCGCGCCGACTGACACCAGCACCGATGCCAGCGCATAGCCCGCCGCACCCATCAGCGCGCCGCGCTCTACCATCTGCACCACCTCCAGGCTGAAGCTGGAGAAGGTGGTGAACCCGCCGAGCAGGCCGACGCCCAGGAGCAGCCGTGCGTTCTCCCCCGCGTTCATCCGCGCCATCGCGCCGACGAGCAGGCCCATGGCGAGCCCGCCGATCACGTTGGCGGCGAAGGTGCCCCAGGGCCAGCCGGAGCCGGTCAGCTGGAAGGTGAGCCGGCCGAGCTGGTAACGCAGGGCCGCGCCCACGGCGCCGCCGATCATGACGAGGAGGGTGTTCATGGGGCAGCGCCTTACGCGCCCCGCGCCCCCCTTAGCAAGCCGCCGAGCCCTTCGCGCATCGCGGCGCGCGCCTCAGCTGCCGCCGTTCGCGACGATATCCACCGCGGTGCCGCCGCCGGGCCGCTCTGCAAAGGTGATGTAGTAGGCATCATTCCCGCGCGTGCCGCCGAGCGCATGGTCCCCCTGCCGGATGACGTACTCCGCGTCATAGCCTGCGCCCTTCGCGCGGGTGTAGTAGTAGTCCACCACCTCGCGCATCGGGTTGGCGCTGACGAAGCTGACCACGCGAATCTCGCATGCGTTGCCCGATGCGCCGGCGGCTTCCTGCACGCGGCCCTTGGGGTAGACGGGGAAGGCGGCGGGCATGCGGTTCGCCCAGCCAGCACCATAGCTGAGCTTGCCGTCGCAGGCCCCGGTGCGCCCCGCCTGCCGCGCGGCCATGGTGCCGAGCGTGCGGGGCTTCGCGCAGTCCTTGCACTCCTCCTCCTTCATCACGCGCGGTTCGGGCGCATGGAGGAGCTTCAGCCCGTCGAGGTCCGCGGCGGTGGCCTTGTCCCCCTGATAGCCGTTGTCCGGAGGCACCGCGCCGGTGCCGCCCGCATTCGGATCGCGCAGCGCGTTGCGGTTCGACTGATCGGTGAGGTTCGGATCGACCAGGATGGGGGAGTTCATCGCCTCGTTCACCGCCGGATCGGCATCGGCCCCCGACAGCTTGTCGTCGAGCTGGGCCACCTGCTGCTCGTTCGCCTCCTGATCGCCGCAGGCGGCGAGCGTGAGCGGCAGGCCGAGCGCTGCGGCGGCGAGCAGGACGGCGCGCAGGCCGGATCGGGTGGCGGCGGCCATCGCGTGGTGGGCAGGGGCGGTCTGCAGGTCATCGGTCATTGGGCATCGGGCTCCATCGGTTTGGGCGCGATCCTTGCGGAGGACACGCCGCGCGGGAAGCCCGAAAGGCGGTTAACGCCGCCCCGAAGCGGCCCCGCGAGACGCGATCCGCGTGGATCGTGCCACGGCGGGACGGATGCCCCGCAAACCCTAAGCCCCATGAGCCGCCCGGCCTAGCTTCACACTGCTTCACACTGTCCAGAGGGGGAAACTCGCGCTCAGTCCCTTCAGCTTTTCAGGCCAACTTCACCGAACAGTGCACTCCTATTTCCATCACCATTCCGAAAAACTCCAATGAACCGGGTGTAATTCTGAGATAATGATGATCCGATCGTGAGGGGTTTACACCATTCGCCATTCTGTAGGACAGAGAAAACTGAAGCGTCGAATGATTAGTCGGGGAGGATAGATGACTTACGAACTCGGGATGCACCCTGGGGCTGTTTGGAAGAAAACTGACTTCCAGATCCATACTCCCCGTGATCCGCAATGGGCCGGTGGTCCACATCTGGCTGGCGGAACCCCAGAAAGTGAGGCGTTGCGAAATAAGTGGGCGGACAAATTCGTTCAGGAGTGTTTAGCCCGGGAGATCGGCGCTATAGCGGTGACGGACCATCATGATTTTTGTTTCGTACCTTATGTAAAGGATGCCATCGCCAGAGCAGGTGCGGAGAATACACTTTGGCTCTTTCCGGGCGTGGAAATTACGGGAAACGATTCTGTGCAATGCCTTATCTTGTTTGAGCCTAGCTCAAAACGGGATACTTGGGCGCGCCTGTTCGGCGGAATTATCAATGACCTCGACTGGCCCGACGATAACGATGCGACAAATCCCCAAGCAGAACTCTGCGGGAGTACCATTGAACAGATAATCGAAAAGATTTGTGCAGATAAGAAGCTATCTTCGAGTACAGTAGTCATTCCCCATGGAAGACAAGGCGGACATAAATCGATAATCCGTCAGGGCATGCATGCAAGATTTGCAAACCTGGATGCTGACGCAGTTTACTCGGACCAGGGAATTGAACGATTTGATTCGTCTGCGCTAAAAAAGATTAGGGGCCAAATTTCTGAATGGGGGTCGCGTCGACGAGCGATTTTGCCCACCGGAGATAATCGGACCGCTGACTTCCAGTCGTTGGGAACCAATGAATGCTGGGTTCGTCTCGGTGAGCCTAGCACTGAGTCTTTGCGACAAGCGTTTCTCGCTGACGAAGCAAGAATAGAATATCAGAAACCGACCGTACCAAAACATCGTATCGTGCTTGTAGAAATATCCTCGGGATTAACTGGAGCGAAGTTTCAGTTCACCGTTAACGATGGTTTTACTGCGCTTATCGGCGGACGGGGGTCGGGAAAATCTTCTATATTAGAATACATAAAATACGGATTGGGCAGAGCAGCGACTGACTTTAGGTCTTCAGGAATCGAGGATAGCCGGGAACGCACCCTAATCTCCGAAACCCTAAATGAAGGCTACGTCCGAGTCACGATCGAGCGTAACGGACTTCGTGAGATTTGGACGCGTAGGGGCAGCAATCAGAGCAAAATCGAGGTGACTCTGCCCGGAGGCTCACTTGAGTGGCTCACAGTTGAGCAGGCTCAACAACGTTTCAAAGCACGAGCCTACTCACAAAAGCAGTTATCGAGCTTGATGACCAGCTCATCACAAATGGTCGATCAGATTACTGGAATTGCCGCAGCCGAAAAACTCGATATGCGGCGAGAGCTTGAACGGCAAATTCGCAATTCTCAGCGAGAAGTGAACGATTCATTTAGAGAGCTAATCTCACACTGGATAATGGAAAGTGACCTAAGAAAAGCCGTTAGCCAGACTGAAGATATACGAAGGAGGCTCGCCCAAACGAAGGAACTGATCAGCTATTCTGGGGTAAGTGCGGAAGACCAAAATGTTCTGGAAACAGCGCCCGCCTTCGCCAACTTCACTTTAATTGCTCAAGAATTTCGTGCGGAGATAACCCGTCTTAGAGTTGATCTCGAAGCAAAGAGTTCCACCGTTCATTTCCCTGCCTTGGCCGGAATTTCTCAACTTGTCGAGATTCTACCGCAAGCGCGGAAGTTGCTCGAAGAACGTAATTCTTTAGCAGAGTTTGTTGCGACGAAATACATGGAAATTCATAGCGCATTGGCGGATTTTGAGCTGCTTGAGAATTCGATTATGAGAGACTTCAATTCTGCTAATTCGATCTTCCAAAAGAAGTTATATGATGCTAAATCTAGTCAAGAGACCTTGTCCACGTTATCGGATATTGTGGCAGAGTTATCAAAGGAGCTTCAACAATCTGAATTAAATGAAGCTCGGATCGGAGCTCGGCTTGAAGAAAGCGCAACTAGTTTAGCGACCTTCAATGAAAGCCGTTCGAAGCTAGATAAACACGTGTTAGAACTTGAGAGCCTCTTGAGCGAAGCAGCATCTGATGTAGCAAAAATGTCTAGCAATTTTTTGCAGGCGTCAGTTGCAAGAGAAGCAGTTCCACACGAGTACCTGAAGGCTTTAACTGCGATATTTGAAAATTGTCGGGTTCGCGAACTTGAGGAAAAGTGCACGCGTGCCGTCAAGAAGATGACTGAAACACCGCTCGAGTGGGAAGAGATAGTTCAAAAACTCGTTGCGGCCTATCAGCAGAAGGTGGATTTGGAAAGCGAACAGTCGGTTATTGACGATTTAACGAAGCGTGAATTTGAAGCAGTTCTCGGCGATAGCCTTACAGTGGGACAGGCTCAGAGCGTTTACGATAACTTCACTGAAAACAAGATCGCTAGTCTTGTGTCTGCAGTTCCAACTATCAAGATTAGATTTGAATATAATGACAGTGGAAACATGATTCCGTTTGATCGCGCTTCTCCCGGACAGCAGGCCGCGGCACTTCTTCAACTGCTGCTCAACCAAGAGGCTGGCTCACTCATAATTGATCAACCTGAGGATGATTTGGATAACAAAGTTATTATGAAGGCAACAGAACTAATTCACGTTGCTAAGCGCGGGCGGCAGATTCTGTTCGCTACTCACAATCCAAACTTCGTCGTAAACGGAGATGCTGACAAAGTCCTAGTTCTGAAACCGGGACATTCTGAAAATGTCGAAAGCAAGTCGGCAAGAATCGAAATTGAAGCCGATGGTGCAATTGAGACGTTAAAGGTGCGTGAATTAATAACAGAAACGATGGAGGGCGGGGCCGAAGCTTTCGCCTTACGAGGCCGGAAGTACGGCGCCTAACCCGGTTGAAAGCATCCCCCCGTCCATACCCCGCGCGCAACCCTCCCCTCCCTTGCGCGTTGGCCCCGTAACGAGTAGCGCTTCGCGCGCCTCTCCCGTGCGCGCCCTTTCGGGTGCTGCACCCCCACAGACCAACCGGAGCATTCCCGCACATGACCCAGATCGGCCAAGACAGCCTGGATACCCGCGACACGCTGAGCGTGAACGGGCAGGATTATACCTATTTCTCGCTCGCCAGGGCGGCGAAGCTCGGCGACGTCTCGCGCCTGCCCTTCACGTTGAAGGTGCTTCTGGAAAACATGCTGCGCTTCGAAGACGGCGGCGCTTCCGTCTCCACCGAGGACGCGCAGGCCGTGGTCGACTGGCAGAAGGAACAGCGCAGCGACCATGAAATCCAGTATCGCCCCGCGCGCGTGCTGATGCAGGATTTCACCGGCGTGCCCGCCGTGGTCGATCTGGCCGCGATGCGCGACGGCATCAAGGCGCTGGGCGGCGACGCGGAGAAGATCAATCCGCAGGTGCCCGTGCACCTCGTCATCGACCACTCCGTCATGGTGGACGAATTCGGCACGCCGCAGAGCTTCGAGGCGAATGTGGAGCGCGAATATGAGCGCAATCTGGAGCGCTACCAGTTCCTGAAATGGGGCAGCCGCGCGTTCGACAACTTCCAGGTGGTGCCGCCCGGCACCGGCATCTGCCACCAGGTGAACCTGGAATATATCGGCAAGGGTGCGTGGACGAGCGAAGGCAAGGACGGCAAGACCTATGTCTATCCGGACACGCTGGTCGGCACGGACAGCCACACCACGATGATCAACGGCCTGGGCGTGCTGGGCTGGGGCGTCGGCGGGATCGAGGCGGAAGCGGCCATGCTGGGCCAGCCGGTCTCCATGCTGATCCCCGAAGTCGTGGGCTTCCGCCTCACCGGCAAGCTGGCCGAGGGCATCACCGCGACCGATCTGGTGCTGACCGTGGTGCAGATGCTGCGCGAAAAGGGCGTCGTTGGCCGCTTCGTGGAGTTCTACGGCCCCGGCGTGGGCGCACTGACCCTCGCCGACCGCGCGACCATCGCCAACATGGCGCCGGAATATGGCGCGACCTGCGGCTTCTTCGCGATCGACGACAAGACACTGGAATATATGCGCCTGACCGGCCGCGACGATCAGACGATCGCGGTGACGGAGGCCTATGCCAAGGCACAAGGCCTGTGGCTGGACCCGGACGTGGAGCCGGTGTTCACGAGCACGCTGTCGCTCGACATGGGCGAGGTTGTACCCTCGCTCGCCGGGCCGAAGCGCCCGCAGGACCGCGTGCGGCTCGACCAGATGGACGATCAGTTCAACAAGGATCTGGTCGATGTCTTCTCGCGCCCCAAGGAAGGCGAGAGCGTTGCGGTGGACGGCGAGGATTACGAGTTCGCCGATGGCGACGTGGCGATCGCCGCGATCACCAGCTGCACCAACACGTCCAACCCCAACATCCTGATCGCCGCCGGCCTTGTCGCCAAGAAGGCGCGCGAAAAGGGCCTCAGCCGCCGTCCGTGGGTGAAGACCTCGCTCGCGCCGGGTTCGCAGGTCGTCACCGATTATCTGGTGGCGAGCGGCCTGCAGGACGATCTGAACGCGATGGGCTTCAACCTGGTCGGCTATGGCTGCACCACCTGCATCGGCAACAGCGGCCCCCTGCCCGCGCCGATCAGCGCCGCGATCAACGACAACGATCTGGTGGCGACCTCGGTCCTCTCGGGCAACCGCAACTTCGAAGGCCGCGTGAGCCCGGATGTGCGCGCGAACTATCTCGCCAGCCCGCCGCTGGTGGTGGCCTATGCCCTGAAGGGTACGGTGCGCGAGGATATCTATGAAACGCCGCTCGGCACCGGTACGGACGGCCCGGTTTACCTGCGCGATGTGTGGCCGACCAACGAAGAGATCCAGGAGATGGTGCAGCAACATGTCGGCCCCGATATGTTCGCCAGCCGCTATGCCGAGGTGTACGAGGGTGACGAGCGCTGGCGCGCGATCGACATCACCGGCGGCGATACCTATGATTGGCCCGCCGCCTCCACCTACATCCAGAACCCGCCTTATTTCGAAGGCATGGGCATGACGCCGGATGCCATTCAGGACATCCGCGATGCCAAGGTGCTGGCGCTGTTCGGCGATTCGATCACCACCGATCACATCTCGCCGGCCGGTTCGATCAAGGTGGACAGCCCCGCGGGCGAATATCTGCGGGACCATCAGGTGTCGAAGACGGACTTCAACTCCTACGGCAGCCGCCGCGGCAACCATGAGGTGATGATGCGCGGCACTTTCGCCAACATCCGCATCAAGAACCAGATGGTTCCGGGTGTGGAGGGTGGTTACACCACCTATCAGGGCGAGCAGATGCCGATCTACGACGCCGCGATGAAGTACAAGGACGAGGGCACGCCGCTCGTCGTCGTCGGCGGCAAGGAATATGGCACCGGCTCCAGCCGCGACTGGGCGGCGAAGGGCACCATCCTGCTCGGCGTCAAGGCGGTGATCGTGGAAAGCTATGAGCGTATCCACCGCTCCAACCTTGTCGGCATGGGCGTGCTGCCGCTGCAGTTTGCGGAAGGCGAGAGCCGCGAGAGCCACAAGATGACGGGCGATGAAACCTTCACCATCAAGGGGCTGGCGAACCTTTCGCCCCGTCAGATGGTCGAGGTGGAGATGACCCGCGCGGACGGATCGACCGAGACGTTCGAGGCGCTGTGCCGCATCGATACCGCGAACGAGATGGAATATTACCGCAATGGCGGCATTCTCCATTACGTGCTGCGGAATCTCGCCGCCGAATAAGCCGTACAGATACGGAGCTTCCGAAGGGCCGGGCGCGCGATCGCCCGGCCCTTTTTCGTGCGCGCAACCATGACGGCCCGCCGCCGTTGGCTGGGGGAACACGCAAACGAAAAGGCCCCTCCCCCATGGAAAGCAATCTGAACCGCTTCGGCGGCATGAGCATCATCGTGACCGGCGCGGCGTCCGGCATCGGCAAGGCGACCGTGGAGCGCTTCCTGTCCGAAGGCGCGAACGTCACGGCGCTCGGCCATCATCGCGAAAAGCTGGAGGATGCGTTCGACGGTGCGGACAAGGAGCGGCTGCAACTGCTGGACGGCGACGTGTCCGATCCGGATCTGGCACCGAAGGTCATCGCCGCCGCGGTGGATCGTTTCGGCGGCGTGGACGTGCTCGTCAACAATGCCGGCATGGGCACGGGCGGCACGGTGGAGGACATCAGCCTGGAGGACTGGAACCGGCAGATGGCGGTGAACGTCACCGGCTATTTCCTGATGGCCAAGGCCGCGATGCCCGAAATCCGCAAGACCAAGGGCGCCATCGTGATGACGAGCTCGGTCTCGGGCCTGGGCGGGGACTGGAGCTTCGTCGGCTACAACGCATCCAAGGGCGCGATTACCAATATGGTGCGCGCGATGGCGCTGGACCATGCGGGCGAAGGCATCCGAGTGAACGCCGTCTGCCCCAGCATGACCAAAACCGGCATGACCGAGGGTATGATGGATAATGACGAGCTGCTCGACAAATTCCGCGAGCGCATCCCCTCCGGCCGCCCCGGCGAACCGGAAGAAATCGCCGCCGTCATCGCCTTCCTGGCCAGCAAGGACGCGGTCTGGGTGAACGGCGTGAACCTGCCCGTCGACGGCGGCCTCAGCGCCAGCAACGGCCAACCCCCGCTGGGGTGAGAAGGCCCGCCTTTAAACATGTTAAACTGACGACGAGTAAATAAAGGGGGCCAGATTTGGCCCCCTTCCGTCGATTTGAGACCAATCAAAAACCAACTTGGAGCTGTATCCGTACAGTACGCGGTGCCTGATAGCGTGTCACCGAGCGGTAGTCAGCCGCCGGAGTACCGGAGTCGCTTGTACCGACTTCGAGAAAATCCAGCTTGCTAGCCGAATTCAGCACATTCAGCACTGATACACGAAGTGAACCTTCAAACCAGTCGCTTGGCACTCTAATATTAGCATCAAGATCGATCGAGGTATTCCAGTCGCTTTCGAAGACCGACCCGCGGTCGACCACGGAACGATCGATGTTGGTCACAGATGGGTCCGTAACGATTTCCCCGTCACCACCAACCACGCAGAACTTGCCTTCTGCACCATAGGCATAGCCATAATCGAGGCTTTGACCAGAAATGATGAGATCACGACTGGAGATCGAGTCCGCAACTCTTCCGATGCAGCCAAACTTACGCGGAGACACCACGATCATATTGGCACCCAACGACAGCCAATCGAATGGCGAATAAGATCCGTAGATCTTGAAATTATGCCGCCGATCGTTCGGCAGGTAACCAAACGAACCGAGCGTCAAACTGGGGAAGTCGAAGTCGGTTGCCAATCCGGTATCAGTCTGGCCGTTATCCGACTTCACGCCACCTTCGATATTACCCTCGTTAAACGAGTAGGTATAAGACCCTTGCAGGAACCAAGTGCCGTCATATTCGCGTTCGAAGGTGAAGGTAACGCCTTTGTAGTCCCGTCGCGCTGCGGGGTAACCCAGTTGATCGGGTGTAAGCGTGATGGGATCGAAGCTGCCGTCCAGTGCATACACAGGAGTGATGGTAATCGGCTGTCCGGGGTTGTTAAGAGCATACTGTGCGGCCCCAAAGAAGTTCCCGCCACCGCAATCAACGATGTTGTTATCACGACAGTAGTTCAAGATTCCTTGATCGATCGCGGAATCTTCCAGCGATGCATTAAGATTGCGGTAGGTACCGTAAAGACCCAGCCTCCAACGCTGCCCGATACGCTGTTCGTAACCAACAATATATTCATCGACAGACTGATTTTCGAGATTTTGCGCGACAACCGAGTCCAGCGGGGAAACCGTCCCGTCATTACGCAGCACGCAGTTGTTCCCGGAAACGCCAGGAGGACAATCTGCGTTCGGAATGGCCGCACCAAGGATCGGAGTGTTATCGGGATTGAGGCCGTTCAGCAGGAACAGCTTGTCGTAATCCAGTTCGGCTCCGCCCAAGCGAATGTTCGTATTGGTAGCGATGGGGAGGTAGTAACGGCCAAAGGAACCGTACAGCTTCGCCCGAGCATCACCAAATACGTCAAAGGTGAAGCCGAGCCTAGGCTGAAAATTGTCCCCAGAGTTGTAATAAACATCACCGTTGATGTTCTTGTTTTCGAACCGGTCATTACGCAGCCCAAGATTGAGGGTTAGACGGTCATTGAAGAGCGACCAGTTGTCTTGGATGTAATAAGCTTCGTTCCGCGATTCGAAAGTTCCGCCATTGATGAACGTTCGCGCTTGCACATAGTCCGTTCCGGCAGGCAAACCGTATGAGTTGGAAGCCGGTGCTCGCACGTAGGTATACGCAACGCCGCCCGTGTAAGTTGTGGTATTTACCGAAGTCAGATCCTCTCGATCATACCCGAATTTCACATGATGGCTTCCCAGCAATTCGAAGTAGACGTCGGCGTCCGCTCGGTAAAACTCGCGCTCGTCCTCTTGCGTTTGGATGGCGTTGGTTTGATTGCCGAGAGGGGTGCTGGTTCCGAAGCGCTGATCCGAAATAAACGGAGTTACGATATCGCTTGGCAACGTATTGTCGCGCGCTTTATTTTTGCCGTAAGCAGCAGAAATGGTCAGAAAGTCAGTTATATTGCCAGTATAACGACCAACGTAGTTTTCTCCGCCGTATTGGTTCACCGAAGTTCCACTCAGACTACCAATGGTGTTGGAGTCCAAGTCAGAGTAATTGAAAATCCTGCGGAGGGACTCCCCGCTCGTATTGAAATACGTAAATTCAAGACGCTGACCGTCTACTATGACGGCATCTAGTTTACCGGCATAGAATGGGTTTGTCGTACTATCTTGAAAAACCGCGATTGGCGAAACGCTGGTTAAATTACCACTGCCGTCGAAATTCGGAGTGGTCGTTGCAAATTGGGATCGCCGATCGCGCGCGTTGTACAGACCGTAGAAGAACAGATGATCTTTGATAATCGGCCCCGAAAGCTGAGCGATCATATCGGTATTTTCCACCGATGCAAAGTCATTGTCGCGGAACAAGGTGTTCGGCGAATCGCTCCGCAGATCATCGGGTTCCCAGTTGAACTTGACACTACCGTGAAATTCATTCGATCCCGACTTGGTAGTAGCATTTACGAAGGCGCCCGTGGCACGACCGAATTCGGCCTGGTACCCGCCATTTTTGACTTCCACCGACTCGTAGAAATCATAAGGCACGGTAGCAGCACCCAGACCCTGTCGAAAATCGGTGATGTTCAAGCCGTTAATGTAGAACACATTTTCGGAAACCGACGATCCGACTGCAGAAGCGAGATTACCGAATGCGCTATCCCCTTGATCGGTACCCGGAGCCAGCCTAATGATCGAGGTCAGATCGCGAGCCACAGGGATGCGATCCGATATTTCGGCTACATTGATGACAGCCCCGGTTGTCGTCTGATCGAAATCCACGACTGCAGTTCGCGTTCCTTGAACGACGATGACATCGCCGGCGTCCGACACTGCCTGCCCTTCGGGCACTAGTGCAAAGTTGTTGGCTGCACCGCTCTGATCGAGCACCACGCCACGCTCGCTGTAGGTATCGTAACCCGGCGCGCTAACCGTGAAAGTGTAGGAGCCAGGCGGAATTTGGGTTACGCGATAAGCACCCGAGGAATTCGTCGTGACCGTGCGGCTCGAACCTTGAGCCTCCGAGACAACCGTAACCGTAGCGCCTGCAATGTTTTGACCATTTGGACCAGTGACGCGGCCTGATGCGTTAATATTTGTATAGTCCTGCGCGACAGCCGGCGCTGCCGCAAGCACCGTCGCCCCGGCAGACACGCTGACTAGCGCCAATGCTCGCAACGCCGACCCCGCCAAAGACGAGGCTTTGAGATAGCTATTCTTCAACGAATTTTCCTCTTCCCACCATAAGGATTCCAGACAGACCGGTTCTGCCGATCACAGCCCTCAAACTCCACTGTGTGAGAGCGAGAGTAAACCCCTGAGCTTTCTGATCGAGTGAATTAAACTGCACTGTTGCAAAATTACGTCAGATGCGCGTCTTGAAAAAAACTCTGGTCGCGGAAACAACAGCGCGCATGATTAATTTATGGGTATTGGAGTTTACCTTGACTGCTAGTACGTATTCGACGCTATACGGCAAATCTGTGTTTTAACGATTATCATCTCTTGTGGCTGGATAACCGCATTCATTTTGACCCCTAGCCCATGGTCAGCGTTCAACCACGCCAAGAATGACTAATTTTATGCCAGGAACGCGCAGGGAAGAGGCAAGTGCAATTTGCGCACTCGTGAAACGCTCTTTGACATTGATGCCATACCGGCACCTCGTTCTCTGCGATCACGCGAGAGCGGAATTGGCCAAGCGCGTTATTAGGAGCTGATCCACAACAATCTCTCCCCCCCCCCCCCCCCCCTCCCCCCCCCCCCCCCCCCCCCACCCCCCCCCCCCCCCCCCCCGCCCCTCCCCCCCCCCCCCCCCCCTCCCCCCCCCCCCCCCCCCCCCCCCCACCCCCCCCCCCCCCCCCCCCCCCCCCCCCCCCCCACCCCCCCCCCCCCCCCCCCCTCCCCCCCCCCCCCCCCCCCCCCCCCCCCCCCCCCCCCCCCCCCCCCCCCCCCCCCCCCCCCCCCCCCCCCCCCCCCC
>NZ_JAEDAI010000020.1:0-452 GCF_016093175.1 Novosphingopyxis sp. YJ-S2-01
CGGCACGCAGCCGATACTGGAACACCATCAGGAAGCCGGAGAGCAGGATGAACAGGTCGACGCCCAGATCCGGCTTGCTCAGCACCGGCAGGCGGAAGCCGGTCAGGATCACCAGGTGCCCGAACAGCACCCAGAGCGCCGCCAGCCCGCGCAGGCCGTCGAGACACGCGACTCGTCGGATGTCGACTTGCCGAATGTCCATCGCGCACCTCCCATGCCGCTTCTCGGCGCGACAGCCGTATCCGGAGCCTGGACCGGCGCGCAAGCCTGCCCGATCGGCCAGCTGCCCAGCGCCACGGCCCGGTCGCCAGCCCCGCCATCTCCGTCCGGACGAAGATGGCGAGGGACGGAATATGATGCCCAGCCAGGAAAAGGCCCAAGCGGGCCCTTGAAACTATGTCCGTCATCCCCGCGCAGGTGGGGATGACGGTAGAGAAGCGGGATGACGCCAG
>NZ_JAEDAI010000021.1:0-451 GCF_016093175.1 Novosphingopyxis sp. YJ-S2-01
GTCGGGACCTGGTCAAAGGCCTTGAAGAAGGGGCCGATGCCTTGCATCAGGATGGCGCCGGTCAGGGTCTCTGGCGGCTCGATGCTCAGGCGCATGCAATAGCGTGACACATGCGTGAGCACCTTCAGCGTCATCAATGGGTCACTGGCGAAGCTCTCGGCCAGGGTATGGGCGTCGACCGTGCCCTTGGCGTCTTCGATCGTGCGCAACTGGGTCAGCTCCGCCACCGACCCGGGGAGGACCGGTATCTCGACGCGGCTCATGGCATCGATCCAGGCGCGCAGTGAGGGCAGGGCAACTTCGATCATGGACGGGTTTTCCCGGTACGCATGATCCTCTTATCGGCGTGTTTGGGCAGTTTGGCAAGCGGTGCTTGCCCCTGAAGTTGTCCAATTCGTCACGAGGTTGGTAACAATTGCTTACTTCCCGCCCAGCAGCGCTTCCTTGAGCT
>NZ_JAEDAI010000022.1:0-450 GCF_016093175.1 Novosphingopyxis sp. YJ-S2-01
CCGGCTTGGGCGACAGCCGCGAAGCGATCCTGGAGATGAGCCGGCACCTCGTGAACATGGGGGTCTACCCCTTCGTCGTGCCCTTTGTGCCGATCAGCGGTACGCCCCTGGAAGGCCATCCCGCGCCCGACCCGGCCTTCATGCGTTCGGTGCTGGCGCCTCTGGGCGACATGGTGAGCGCCGCCGGCATGCGCGCCAAGGACATCAAGGCAGGCTGCGGTAAATGCGGCGCGTGCTCATCCTTGTCGGTGTACGAGGACAGTGGCGCCAGCGCTTCATTGCCCTCACCTGTGCTGGCTTGATGAGGAAACCGACCATGAACGCCTTGACCTTTGCCGAACTGCCGACCACCTTCACGCCGGTCGAGTTTCGTGTCAAACGCGCTTCTGAAGCCTGGGAGCGTCGGGAAGCACATGCCTTACGCCGAGCGGTTTTCTGCATCGAGCAAGG
>NZ_JAEDAI010000023.1:0-439 GCF_016093175.1 Novosphingopyxis sp. YJ-S2-01
CTCGTGATCAATGCGATGAGCGGCTTCTGCGACCTTGTGTTGGAACCATTCGGCGGAATGAACTTTCATGCTTGATCTCCTTGCCTAGGTTCAAAAATTGACGGCGGGATTTCTTTCACGCTCTGTTCTTCTGCGAGAGTGTACGCAAGGACAATGCGTTTGACCTTATGGAACTTCGCAATCTTTTCTTCTCCGATGATTGTGCCATCGCCGTTCTTCCGTGGAGAAGTGGCCTGGAAAAAGTCCATGTAGCGGCGAGGAGCTACCCCTACGAAAGCGTGAAAATTCACGAGCTTTGCTGAGGGTTCGCTGGGCTCAATTGAAATTGAATCAGCAAATAGTTCACCAGTCCTGCTTTTTTCATATGGCTCAATAAAGAAGACATCCTTCAGGCCTGCGGAAACGATATGTCGAGCGCAGATATGGCAAGGGAAGGTGG
>NZ_JAEDAI010000024.1:0-438 GCF_016093175.1 Novosphingopyxis sp. YJ-S2-01
TGCTGACCGCGCTATTCAGGGCTTCGATGAGCCGCCAGAAGGAGGCTACCTATAACCAGACGATGGCGGGCCTCATGAAATTCAATGTGCGGGCTACTGGTTTTGTCAGCAAACTGTTTGATGCAGTTTCCGCAAATATCGCATTGAGGTTGCCCTTGATTGCCGGAGTTCTTAACTCATCGATTACGCGGCCTTCTTGTGCTGTGCCGCGTGCCAGCGTTGCTCGTACTGCATCGGACTGAGATAGCCCAGTGTCGAATGTAGCCGCTTGTGATTGTAAAAACCCAGCCAGTCGATGACGGCGTCCATGGCATCTCGGCGGGTGGCGAACCTGTGACCATGCAGGCGGGCTGTCTTGAGCTTGCCCCACAGGCTCTCGGTGGGCGCGTTGTCCCAGCAATTGCCTTTGCGACTCATCGACGAACGCATGTTCCAGGC
>NZ_JAEDAI010000025.1:0-436 GCF_016093175.1 Novosphingopyxis sp. YJ-S2-01
GCGAGACCCTGAACGGGTCCGCTCGTGAGGAGCGAGGCTTGAGGGAGCCGGACAGTTTCGAGCAACGCCGATTGTTGACCGAAGCGATGGCCCGGTTGTCGCATGCGACCTCGATCGACGAGTTGGTCAACGTGCTGCGGGAATGCGCGCGGACGATCGCACGCTGCGACGGCGTCACCGTCATCCGCCGCGAGGGCGACCAGGTCGCCTATGTCGCCGAGGATGCGATGACTCCGCTCTGGGCGGGCGAGCGCTTTCCGATCGAGAATTGCATATCGGGCCTCGCCATCCTCGAGGCGCGGCCGATCCACATTCCCGACATCTATGACGATCCGCGGGTTCCGGTGGACGCCTATCGGCCCACCTTCGTGCGCAGCATGTCGATGTATCCCATCGGGCTGATGGGGCCGAGCATGGCGATGGGCGCCTATTGGGC
>NZ_JAEDAI010000002.1:0-560 GCF_016093175.1 Novosphingopyxis sp. YJ-S2-01
CTGCACAATCGCTGCCGTTGGAAGTAGATCAGAAAATCAGGGAAATAGAAGGTGTGAATGATGTACATGTATCGGTGACCTGGACGCCTGCCTGGAACAGGAGTATGATGTCTGAAGCTGCCCAGCTTGAATTGGGAATGTTATAAACAAACGATCACAATTAATTACAATTAAATGAAAATCACCGCACAGGAAGAATACGGTTTAAGGATACTGATACGCATCGCTGCCTGTAAAGAGGAAGGAGGTATGAGCATCCCCCAACTGAGCGAGGCTGAAGGCCTGACAAGTCATTATGTGGCCAAGCTTACCCGCATTTGGCGCATAGGAGGTTTCATTAACAGTACCCCGGGACATAAAGGAGGTTATGTACTTGCCAGGCCTGCCGATAAAATTGCTATCAAAGATGTGCTGGCTGAATTGGGCGGAGTATTGTTCGACAAATCATTCTGCGGACAGCATACCGGCTCCTTGAAACTTTGTACCAATTCGGTTGACTGCTCGGCGCGTTCGCTTTGGCAGATGATACAATTTGTGGTGGACCATTTGCTGGATAAAGT
>NZ_JAEDAI010000003.1:0-557 GCF_016093175.1 Novosphingopyxis sp. YJ-S2-01
CCTACCCAGAGCTCTGCATAGCCGCCATAGGACCACCCTACGATTGCAAGCTGATCCGGATCAGCGATCCCCTGGGAAACGAGCCAGCGTCCAGCATCATTGACGTCGCCAATCGCGGTCTCCCATGCTTGAAAACCGTTGCGACCGAACCACGCTTGACCGTAGCCGGATGAGCCGCGGAAGTTGGGTTGAAGAACCGCATGTCCACGTGCAGCAAAGAACTGCACCATCCAGTCAAAGCCCCACTCATCGCGAGAGGAAGGACCTCCATGAGGCAGCACGACAGCGGGAATATTCTTACCATCTGATCCAGCAGGTAGCGTCAGATAACCAGGGATTGAAGTGCCGTCCGCAGCAGGAAATGAGACTGGCGTCATCGTCGCCAATTGCCTGTCATTCATATAGCTGCGCACGGGAAGCAGCGGCTCAAGCTGTCCAGCCGTGCGATCGAGCAAGTAAACCATGCCCGGATCTGTGTCGCTCGACGCGATGATCAGAAGCTTGGTTTCGTCACTGCTCGCGTCGACAATATTGATGAGCGGTTGACCGGGCAAAGC
>NZ_JAEDAI010000004.1:0-548 GCF_016093175.1 Novosphingopyxis sp. YJ-S2-01
GCGACGTTGGCGCAGTTGAGCAGGGCTTCGGCGCGTTGGCCGTCGCCGGGCGTGAGCGCCACGCCGATGCTGGGGTTCAGGAAGATGGCGTGACCGTCGGCTTCGAATGGGGCGTCGAAGGTGGCCAGCATGTCCTTGCACAGCGCGGCGGCGTCTTCGGCGTGCAGCAGGTTGGGGAAGATCAGGGCGAAGTCCTGGTCGCCGATGCGACCGATGCGCGGGCCGTCGGAGAGGCTGTTGCCCAGACCGCGGTCGGCCTTTTCGCTGTGCAGGGTCTGCAAGCGCTGACCGGCCTGGCGCAGCAGGCTGTCGGCGGCGCGTGAACCCAGGGTCTCGCGTGCCAGGCCGAACTGACCGCAGGTCAGGTGCATCAAGGCGGTGGTGGTGTGGCGTGCCAGGAGCTTGGGCAGGGCCTCGTCGAGGCTGCGGATGAAGCCTGGGCGGTTGGGCAGGCCGGTGGCGGTGTCTTCGTAGGCGAGGCGATCCTGGTAGCGCTTGAAGGCCAGTGTGTTGCGCACGCGCAGGACGAGCTCGCTGGCATCCACGGG
>NZ_JAEDAI010000005.1:0-531 GCF_016093175.1 Novosphingopyxis sp. YJ-S2-01
GCCGTGCATTTTCTCATAAAAAAAGGACATAAACGCATTGGACTCATCAATGGCCCTGTTTCCCTGCTGGCTACCAAAGAGCGCATGGAAGGATATACCGATGGTTTGCACGGTAAAAAGATCAAAATAGACATGAGTCTTGTTGTGTCTACCGATCTTTCCACGGCTGGTACGGAAGATGCCATGCAGCAATTACTGGGATTGAAAAATCCGCCTACGGCCATCATTGCATTCAATGACTATGTAGCCCTTGACGCCATCCGTTATGCACGCAAACAGAACAAAAAGATCAACAAAGACCTTTCATTTGTAAGTTGCGCCAATCTGCCCATTACCCATTATATGGATACGCCGCCGCTCGCCTCGGTAGAACAATTTCCCCGTGAACAAGGTGAGAAGGCCATGGAGATCATGTTGCAACTCCTCACACGCGGCGAAGAGCTGAAACAGAAGAACCAGTTCTTTCAGATAGAGCTGGAAAGCAGGCTTGAACTGATTGAGCCTTAAAATTGCGCAACCGTTTGAATGAAG
>NZ_JAEDAI010000006.1:0-530 GCF_016093175.1 Novosphingopyxis sp. YJ-S2-01
GGAGATCGTCGAAGCCGATCCCAAGCGAGTCACCAGACTGCGGCTGCATCCGCCGGCGGAAAAGGCGCTGGCGGAGGAGTAACTCCCTCGAGCGCCGTCCCCGCGCAGGCCGGGACCCATTCTTGCCGCTGGAACCGGGCCTTCCCCGCTGCCCGTACCTCCCGCCATGAACCGTCATCCCGACAAAGGCCGGGACGACGAATGGAACTTGACATAGCGAACCATATGGGTTATAAAAACCATATCCCGTTTGCCATAACGGCTCGCAATTAAGGAAGACCGGCGGTCGTGGCCCCGGCCGGGGACAGGAGAGGCGGATGCGATACCGCTCAGGACCGCCCCAGTTGCTCCACCAGAAAATCGACGAAGACGCGCACCCGCGCCGGGCGGGTAGCGCCGCCGACATAGAGTGCGTGGATGTCCTCGCGGTCGCCGGGATTGAACGGCTCGAGCAGCGCGACCAGCCGCCCGGCAGCGACATGGTCCTCGACATGGAAGCTCCCGACCCGGACCACGCCCACTCCGCCAAG
>NZ_JAEDAI010000007.1:0-528 GCF_016093175.1 Novosphingopyxis sp. YJ-S2-01
GGGTTATCACGTCCCGTTCGCTTTCGGCATGGCGATCTTCGCATACATCACGCTGGTTGTGATCCGGCCTGTCCTTCTAGGCGGCTGGCATTTCGGCTTTCCTTACGGGATCTGGAGCCATTTGGACTGGGTCTCGAACACTGGCTATCAATACCTGCATTTCCACTACAACCCGGCACATATGCTGGCGGTGACATTCTTCTTCACCACCACACTGGCGCTCGCCTTACACGGCGCGCTGGTCCTTTCAGCGGTCAATCCGCAGAAGGGCGGAGAAGTCAAAACGCCGGAATATGAAGACACGTTCTTCCGGGACTTTGTCGGATATTCGGTAGGTACTCTTGGAATTCACCGGGTCGGCTTGCTGCTGGCTCTCAATGCCGGCTTCTGGAGCGCGGTGTGCATCATTGATGGCAGCGCCAATCCTGATCGCTACCCGGAATTCGACAGCTGGATCGGGCAAGACTTTGCCTCCACTTTAACTGTCGAGGGCAAACCAAAAGCGATGGAAATGCTGGCCGCTGCGCG
>NZ_JAEDAI010000008.1:0-528 GCF_016093175.1 Novosphingopyxis sp. YJ-S2-01
TAGAGCTCAAGGGGCTTGTAGGCCAGGGTGGGCGCGGCGATCATGTCGACCGAGCCGTTGTTGAACTTGGTCGAGAAGTTGGTGATGTCGGCCGACACGGGCTGCGCGCCGATGCGCTGGATCATCACGGCCTGGGCTTTGTCGTAATCGAACGAAGCGATGCGCTTGCCGGCCAGGGCTTCAACGGTGTTGATCTTGCGGTCGTTGACCACGGGATAGGCGGCGCCCAGCGGCGTGATGCCACCGATTTCATAGTTGCCGTCGACCATCAGCTTGGAGGCGGCAGGCGAGGCATAGGTCTGGATGATCTTGCGGACCACGTCGTAGCTGGCGGCGATGTCGATCTTGCCGTCCTTGACGATGGTGGTGGCACCAAGCGTGTCGATCGAGCCGGCCACGGGGTTGAACTGGCGGGTGCGGAAGGCGGTGGCGATCACGCCATCGCATTGGCCGGTGCGGAAGTCTTCAGAAGCGACGCGTTCGTCGGTATAGCCCTTGAGCTCGATGCTGGCACCAAACTTCTGCATG
>NZ_JAEDAI010000009.1:0-525 GCF_016093175.1 Novosphingopyxis sp. YJ-S2-01
GGTGCCCGCGGTGGTCTTGCACACCTCCCCCGAACCTATTCGGATTCTGGCGTCGTACGTCTTGTTTCCCATGTTCAATCCAGAAGGGGAGATCAGGCCCATGCATGGCGTGGGTTGGACGCTGCTTCATGAAATGATGTTCTCTTACATCTTCACGATCGGCATGATACTGCGTGTGTCCCCTTTCATTTTCAGCACCGTGGTGTTTGTGAGCATGTATGCACTGGGGTTCGTATGCCCGCCGCAGGCCGCATGGGCTTTTGTCTGCATCAGCGAGTTGAATTTGCTGTTCGTCGCGGGGATGGTTTTATCCGCGCTGTACCAGGCCCACAGGGCGCCGCCGCTTGCCGTGGGGGTGCCGCTGCTGTTGATCGGCGGTGCGGGGCTGCTCGGTTGGGAGCCCTTTGGCATACCTTTCACGCTCGTGCGGGAGCACAACGTTGGCGCTGTGATGGTCGCGGCGGGCGCCCTGTCCTGGCAGATGACGGCTTGGCCTGGCCTGCGTCGTCGCCTCGTCGCATTGGG